>JADKIL010000021.1 GCA_016721315.1 Candidatus Villigracilis vicinus | reverse complement strand
ACCAACTAGTGTTTATACAGCTTGCTGTATAAACACCGTTTTGGCGTGTATAACAGCGATTTCGCTGTATAATATCTTATATTCAATAACAACCATTATACAATCACCCACAGGAGGGGGCAAGCCATGGAACAAAAACCCAAAAAACTACTTGATCACTACCGCGACCACATCCGCCTCAAACAATACTCCCCACGCACCGAAAAAACATACATACACTGGGTACGGCAATATATCCTCTTCCACAACAAACGCCACCCACGCGAAATGAACATAACCGAGATCAACCAATTCATCACCCACCTCGTAGTAGACCGCAAAGCCTCCGCCTCCACCCAAAACCAAGCCATCAGCGCCATCATATTCCTCTACAAAAACGTACTCCGCATCGAACTGGACGAAACCACCCTCAACTTCGTCCGACCCAAAAAAGGCAAACGCGTACCAACCGTCCTCTCCAAAGAAGAAGCCCGCAGCATCATATCCAACATGAGCGGACCTTACAAACTCATGGCTCAGATTCTATACGGAAGCGGACTCCGCATCATGGAATGCCTTCGGCTCCGCATCAAAGACATAGACTTCGACAACCACCGCATCATCGTCTTCGACGGCAAAGGCGGCGACGACCGCGTAACCATGCTCCCCGATTCCGTCATCCCCCTGCTAAAAACACAAATTGACCGTGTAACCGCCCTCCACCACAAAGACCTCGCCGCCGGTTTTGGCTCAGTAATCATGCCATTCGGGCTCGGCAAAAAATACCCAGCCGCACACAAACAAACCAACTGGCAATTCCTCTTTCCCGCATCTACCATAACCCCACCCGCACCAAACGACGAAGACCAAACCCCGCACCGCCACCACATCCACGAAACCGCCCTCCAACGCGCCATCCGTGAAGCCACAAACACCGCCAAGATCACAAAACGCGTAACCCCGCACACCTTCCGCCACAGCTTCGCAACCCACCTCCTCCAAGCCGGGTACGACATTCGCACCGTTCAAGAACTCCTTGGGCACAAAGACGTAAAGACCACCATGATCTACACCCATGTCCTCCAGCGCGGAGCCAACGCCGTCAGATCACCCCTCGACCCCTAAACCCCTACCGCCTGCGCCGCCGCAGCCACCGCCCGCCAACCAACAAAGACAACAGCACACACACCACAGCCGCCCATGAAAAAGCTGTGTTGTCTGTGCTCATACCCACCACCAACAACACCATCCCCAACAGCAGCAACACCCCTGAAACCTTCTGCTTTGTCGTCCGCATCACATCCTCCGAAAAAATAAAAAATCCGCGTTTTACCGTGTAATCCGTCTAATCCGTGTACAGAACTGCTTATTCATTATCCACGGTAACTTACTTCACCGCTCGCACTTCCACAAAAGGACTCGCCCCCTCAAAAAGAGCAGAAGGCACATCCCGCAGAGTCAGCTCGAAAAAATCGAACAGATACGAAGTCACGATCACCGTCACCCGCTTCCCATTCAACGGACCCTTCAACCCCAACTGCGGCGCGATCGGCGAAAACAACGGCAGGTCGCTGAAATCAAAATGCCGCGTCCCATCAATGCTCACCACCCCCAAACCATTCTTCACATTCGGAATGAACTGCCCAAACAACTTACTGCTCGGCGTACCCGTATCATCAGCCCAGGCTTGCGAGAACATAAAGAAAGCCGGTTGCGAAACCCCCGCAGCGATCACCTCCGCCGAAACCGGACGCATAAAAGGATCCATTCCCAACACCGCCTTACAACGCGCATCCGTACCGCAGAATTGGATCACCGCCCCGCCGCCCGTCGAATGCCCATACGCCCCAACCCGACTCAGATCCAGCCTGCCAAAGAACGGATTCGTATCCGCCTCATTCCAAACTGTTAGCTGGTCCAGCACAAAAGACATATCCCCAGCCCATTGATCCACCAAAACCCGCGCCACCTCTTCGTAATTCGGGTCTTTTCCATCCCGCGGCAGCGCATCCGGATTATTCGGCGCAATACTCCCATCCGGGAACACCGTCGTTACAGCCCCATACGTATGCTGCATACCCACCACCACATACCCGTGGCTTGCCAGCTCCAACGCCTGCCCCGCATTCTGCGCACTGAACCCATTCCAACCGTGCGAAAAGAAAATGACCGGAAACGCCTCTTCGTTCACCACCGCCGCCTCGGCATCTTTATATGCCGGAATACTCGTCAGCACCAAATGGTCAAGGAAGAAAGACGGCAGATCGATATACGTTGCGATCGCAGGCGCAAACACCGCCGCATTCTCCATCCACGGCGCGCGCACATCCGTCTCCTTCACCTCCGCCGGATACCAAACCTGGATCATGAATCGCCGCGCCTCATCCTTGCCGGAATAAATTTCGTTTCGAGCCTCATCCACCATTTCAAAACTTCGGGTTCCCACCTGAAAAGGTCCACTGGGAGCAGGGATGCGCGGAATCGGCAACAGAATAGGGATAGCCGTCGCGAGCGCAACCAAACCCACACTTAAGAAAGAAGCGCGCGGCTTCCAATCCTTTGCCCCGAATATTTTTGTCAGGCTGCTGATGGCGATCAACGGCGTAAGAATATAAAGCGGGATCATTTGCCAGCGATACCCCTCCACGGCAAGATGCATCACATTCACAACAACCGCCAAAACGGGCATCAACCGAATGTACACCGGGCGGGGATGTTTCCAAATTAGGTAGACGATCAAAAGAACGGGGATCAAAATTTCAAGCGGACGCATACAATTCCTTTCAACTCTTAAAAACAAACTCACCCTCGAACCAGCGGGTTCGGGGCGAGTTTTGCTTTGGCTGCAATATGATCTGCATACACTGTGCTGAGCTAAGAGAGCGCCACACCCAATACAGCCACAAAATGCGCCGCTGCCGCAAGCAGTACAAAGATATGCCAGACTTCATGAAAACCGAACACGCCCGGCTTAAAGTTGAAGATCTTCGTCATATACACCACGGCGCCGAGGGTATAGATCACACCGCCCACGATCATCCAGGTCAACACCCAGGCGGGCAGTGCGGCAAGCATCTCGCCAGCCGCAGCAACGCTCAGCCAGCCCATCACAATGTAGATGCCCGCGTTCAACCAGCGCGGCGCGCGGATGTAGAATATTTTAACGATGATACCGATGACCGCCAACGACCAGACAATGGACAGCATGCCCCACTTCCAAAAACCTTCAAAGGCATTGATGCAGAACGGGGTGTACGTCCCGGCGATCAGCACATAAATGGCGGCATGGTCGACCTTGCGGAAGATCTCCAGCGCCTTATCCTTGACCCGCACCATGTGATACGTGGCGCTTGCCGAGAACATAAAGATCAGGCTGATGCCATAAATGACCAGCGAGATCACTTTGGCAGGTGTGCTCCAGCCTATAATGAGCAGGGCAACCAGCCCGATCAGCGCCAGCAATGCGCCGCCCCAATGGGTGAGACTGTTTACAGGTTCGCGTAATTTTTTCAACATATTATTTTCCTTAGGTCAGATCAACTTTCGGATTATAACCAAGTCTGTCCCTGAATAAAAAAAGTCTGATAATTCTATAATAGACCCCTTGCATAAGTGCTCTCGCCGCAGTCCCCGGCGGCGAGGACGCCGCCTTGAGCAGGATGAAAAATAGACTTTTACAAGAAGTCTAATAGATCCCTAAGGTGAAAAAAAATTAACGCAAAGGCGCAGGGGCGCAAAGAAAAAGCACTTAAATCTTAGCGTCTTTGCGTTAAAAAAGCTTGACCCATCACGCCAAAATATGTAAGGTGGCAACTTGAGTTAAAAATATAAACGGACTCCGAAAGTTCTACTTTCGGCAGCATTACCTGAAGTGGAAATAATATAAACGGACTCCGAAAGTTCTACTTTCGGCAGCATTACCTGAAGTGGAAATAATATAAACGGACTCCGAAAGTTCTACTTTCGACAGCGTTTCCTGAAGTAAAATCTCAGGAATCCAAATTACGTATACAAGAGGTCTAATCCATTAAAGGAATAACCCTCTTGCATCGTGCTCTCGCCCGGTCCCCGGGGCGGCGCCGCCTTGAGCAGGATGAAAAACAGACTTTTACAAGAAGTCTAATAAAAGAGGTTCGCGCATGCACATCCCAAAACTTTATCGTGAAGAAGACCGTGAAAAGATCCTTGCCTTTCTCAGGGCAAATAACTTCCCCGCGCTTGTTTCGCACGATGGCGAAAAACTGATCGCCACACACCTGCCAGTGGAAGTCGTTGAACATGCCGATGGCTCGCTGACCATGCTGGCGCACATGTCACGCGCCAACCCGCAATGGAAGACCTTTGGCGGGCAGGAGGTCCTGCTCATCTTTCAGGGCGCGCATACCTACATCTCGCCGCGTTGGTATAACCATGTCAACGTGCCCACCTGGAACTACATAAACGTGCATGTCTATGGCAGGGTACGCATGTTAGAGGGCGATGCGCTCGCCTCGCTCCTCAGCGGTTTGGTCGCCATGCACGAGACCGGCACCGGCTACAGCCTGGAAGCCCTGCCCGCCGACTTCGTGGAAAAAGAGACCCGCGGTGTGGCAGGCTTTGCCCTCGATGTCACCCGCCTCGAAGCCGCCTCCAAACTGAGCCAAAACCGCGACGATGAATCCTACGCAAGCATTATCAGCCACCTGCAAGAACGCGGCGACTCTGCCTCGGCAGAGATTGCCAAAGAGATGAAAGCCAGACGAAAATAGCTGTTTTTCGCTGATCTATGGGTCAATTGTCGCTGTGCGAGTGCCGAAGCGCGGCTCTTCCTTGACGAACCCCCCTCAAACGGATAAAATCCAAGCCGTTATCAATGAAGCGCCTCCTCGCGGAGGCGCATTTTCTGCCAAAAAAAACATGATCGAACCAAACGAACCCACAGCCCCGATCTCACAAGTGACCAACCTCGCCCAAGTGGACGTGGAAACGGTCAACGCTGAAATGGTGCGTATGCATCAAAGTTCTGCGAGCGTGGTCCACTCCGAAGATGTGGAGTTGAACATGAGCGCGGCGGCGCAGGTGCATGCCGTGAACGTGAAACTGCACGAATCCGCGGCGGCTGTTGTTCATGCAGATGAAGTTACCGTCCAGCATGGGGCGGTGGCGGCGGCTCGAGCGGGTGCCCTCTCTCTTAACGGCGGCGCCGGTGTGGTCGTGGCGGGAAGCGTCGAGTTTGGCAATGCCTACACGGGTGTTGTCGCGGCGCGTGAAGTCCGCGGTGAGAAGATCGAGTCGGTCGTCCTGCTTTCCCGTAACGTGACAGGCAATGTAACCACAGTGATCGATACCCGCGGAGCGGTCATTGCCGGGCTGGTCGGCGGCTTGTTTGCAGGCATCATGCTCCTGCTGGGGCGCATGGTATTCGGCAAAAAATAATTTTGGATGTTCGGCGGGCAAGACCCGCTTTACAGAAATTCTATGATCGGGCGAAGGTAATGCGGCGGAGTTGCCGCGTGAGAGGCGCCCAAGGAGTTAGGTACGATGGAAAAAATAGTTTTGAAGGCAACCAAACGTGATGTGATCGGAAAGCAAGTGAAAGCCATGCGCCGCGAAGGCAAACTTCCGGGCGTGATCTACGGGCGTCATCTTGAGCCGATCTCGATCGCCTTGGACTCTCACAGTGCAGGGTTGGCGTTGGCAAAAGTCTCCGCCTCCAGCCTGGTGACACTTGATGTGGATGGCACGGAATATCCCGCCCTCGTGCGCGAACGCCAGCGCGATTACATCAAGGGTGTTTTGACCCATGTCGATTTCCTCGCCGTGGATATGAATGAAAAGCTCCGCACCAGCGTGGGTCTTGCATTCGTCGGTGTTTCCGCTGCGGTGAAGGATTACAACGGTATCCTCGTTCACAACCTGGAACGCCTCGAAGTGGAATGTTTGCCGGGTGATCTTCCCGAGCGCATCAACGTGGATATTGCCATGCTCAAGCAGATCGGCGATATCATCCGCGTGCGCGACCTGGCTGTCTCCGACAAGGTCCGCATTCTGGCTGACCCCGAAGAGACCATTGCGGTCGTTACCATCACCAAGGAAGAAACTCCCGGTGGTGCGGCTGGTGCCGAAGGTGCCGCCGAAGCTGCCTCCCCCGAACTCAGTGTGGAACGCGGCAAGAAAGACGAAGAGTAATCTCTTCTACGCAGTCAATAAAAAAAATCCGCCATCGCAAGATGGCGGATTTTTTTATATTTATAACAGTCCAAGGATCTTCAGGAAATTAACCGTCATCCTTGCGGTTGCGCCCCATAATAGTTCGCCATCATACGGATGATAAAAGATCACGCTGCGCTCTGAGCCGGGCAGGGAAAATTCCCAGTAGTTATTGCGGTTGGCGAGCCACAACAGCGGCATGGTAAAGACCCGCGCCACCTCCGCGCCGGAGGTTTTGAACGCATACGGGAATTGGATGATGCCCACCACGGGCGTTACTTTGAATTTGCTGATGGTCACCATGCGGCTCAGGGTTCCAAGGATGTTTACATCGGTTGGTCGAATGCCGATCTCTTCATCGGCTTCGCGCAGGGCGGTTTCTTCCGGTGTGGTTTCGCCCTCGTCACAGGCGCCGCCCGGAAAAGAGACTTGCCCCTTGTGTGATTCGACCCGGTCGGTGCGCCGCGTGTACAGGATATGCCATTCGTTCTGGAAGAACACCAGCGGCACCAGGACTGCCGCACATTTCAAATGCTCATCCGGGTGGATGGGGATCTCTGCATAACCGTCTGATTCCGCGTGAGAACGATCCAGCTCGGCTAATTTATTTCGAATGAATGCTTCGGTGATCTCGGTCATGCTAGGCTTCAGCGCGAACGGGGCTTCCACAGTAATCGCATTCGGCGGTTACCTCGTCCAGCCACTCCACTTCATCCGGGCGGACCGCCGCACCGCAAGATGGACAATGCGTGGGCAGGATGGCGCGTTTTTGGGGTGAAGAAGATTCTGCTGTCAGCTGAGTGGGCAGGTTGTTTTTGATGAGCGTTTCGATCTCATCCGCTTCGGCTTGCAGTCCGCGCTCCCGCAATTCTGCTGTGATGCGCGCTCCGGCTTTTTGCACCCGGTGAAAGCGTTGCTGGCTGGCAAGCAGGGTCAAGCCGCTGCGAAAGTGCGCGACTGCTTTTTTGTGGTCACCGCATAAAATGGCGGCGTGACCGGCTTCAAAATAAAGGAAGGGCGCCCGCTCAGGGAAACGCTCTTCCGCTTTTTGTGCCAGGTCATGGAATGTCAGCGCGGCTTCGGCGTACTCCCCGGCATCCATCAGGCGGCGGGCGCGTTGCAGGGCGGGCGGCACGGGTGGGGGCGGGGTGCCTCTTAAGAATCTTCTTGCGCGTCGAAACATATTAGCGCTCCTCCTCAATGCCGATAATTTCTTTTGCCAGCGCCGCGCCGCGCGGGTCATCGCTGGGTTCGATCTTGCGGGCAAAGACAAGGTAGCCGGTGTGTGCGATCATGCGGTCTGTCGGGCGCAGGCGTGCGGGATTGGTCTTGTAATAGCGCAGCATCAACTCACAGACTTCCACGAAGGCGAAGTCGTATTTCTTTAAAGCATACAGGATCTTCTCGACCTGGTTATAGGTTGGCACGAGTGTGCCAAAGAAACCGCCGGGTTTGATGGCGGCGCGCACCTGTTGGATGTAGTCATACGGGTTTTGCACGTCGAGGAAGAAGGCATCAGCGTCCGTTTCATCGAAGCCTTCCTGGATGTCGCGCAGTTTGAAGTCTACGCGTGAAGCGAGACCGATCCGTTCGAGGTTTTTACGCGCCAGGTTTTGCGTATCCGGTTTTTGTTCGTATGAGACGACGCGACCCTGAGGTCCGAGGGCGGACGCCATTGCGATCGTCATGGACCCGGAGCCTGTCCCGGCTTCCAGGACGGTTTGCCCCTCTGAGATGCCCATCTGGATCAGGATATAGCCGATGTCTTTGGGGTAAAGGATTTGCGTGGTGCGCGGCAGTTCGTTCAAAATATCCGCCATCGAAGGTTGAAGCAGGAAGAACGGTGCGCCGGTATGGCTGAAGACTTGCGAGCCCCAGGGTTTGCCGATCAGGTCATCATGCTTGATGACCCCGCGATGACTCTGGAAATCACCGCCGGGCTGCAGGATGAAAATGAAATGCTTGTGCGTGAGCCCGACCAATTGGGCAAGGTCGCCCTCGCGTGCGTTGAGTGAATAATTCATGCCGGAGATTTTACCTTTACTTCATTGAAAAGACCGAAGTTCTTTTTATTTACGGAAGCAAAGCCCGCAACATAAAATTAGCCGATCTCTTTTGGGTTGCTTTCCAGGGGCTCTGCAGCGACCGGGCTTGTTAGCGGCTTGCGCAGCCTGCGGTTAAATTGGAGTAATAGCGCAGCCACCCCAATGCCCAATGTCATTAATCCGCACAGCAGGGCGGGCGCAAAATTGAAAAACCACTCCGGCTTGCCGATGCTCTCCCCAAGGATGGCGAGTCCTATTCCAGCGGCAGAGGCATTCCAGATTCCGTGAATGAGGACGGCGCCAATGTATGCAGCGAAGAAACGCCGCGCACGCTTTTCCTGAATCGCAGCAATGATGCCCCAGCCCACCAGACCGCTTGTCAACATGTGAAGCAGGCTTGTGCCGGTGCGGGCGCCAACGATGAAAGCCCAACTGGTACTTCCGTCTGCGCTGGCATTCAGGCTTTCAAAGAGCGCAAATGCCGCGCCGCTCAGCACGCCCAGCGCAAATCCCTGCGCCGGTGTTTCGATCTGACGGGCAAAGAACCAAAGCGCCAGCGGTTTGAGCAGTTCTTCGATCAATGGCACCAGCAGGGCAATGTACCCAATGCCGACTGCGATCACGGCGGGGTTGCTCAGGTACGGTGTGACTGCGGCGAGCATGGCGTCTTCGCTCATGGACTGGTCTGCCATATTCGCCAGCGTTTCCAATTGGTTGATGAGTGCGGGCTGGGTCACGGCAACATAGATGACACCAAGAATAACGACAGTTACAAGGATCACGATTTCCAGCACGATCATGATCATGGGGCTTATCGTCATCCCAAGCCCGAGGATGGAGAAGAAACGCCAGCGCGGACCCAGCTCAATGCCGTTGGAGGCGGTGCCAAACAGCAGCCAGATCGGCGGCACGATGACCATAATCGTCAATGCCGGCAGGACCAGCCAGTTCAACCAGGGCAATTCTGCCATAGTGAACGCTCCACCAATGAGGATGCTAAAGAACACCACCACAGGGATCACGATCCACAACCACCCCGCGAATGGAAATTTGAACGAGTGATCGGCTTGTTCAAGTCCGCGCGTCTTTTGCAGCACGAACCAGGAACAAAGCAGCAGCAGAACGCTCACGAAGCCAAAGGCAAACGCGCTGATCATGCCTGTTGCAGGGTCAGCACCGCCGCTGAATAGATCAAAGAATGAGGTAAAACCAAATAAGATAACGATCAACCCCAGGATCAATAAGCTGAAACCAAAAACGATCAGCACCAACAGAGACGCCCAATGAGTTTTCTTTGTTTGCATTATTTCTCTTCAATGCTTACATGCAGGATCATATCGCCTGCTGGTAAATATCCACCCTGCGAAGGGTCGCGCGGAGTCAGGTTTTCTGCCACATCCTGTCCGTTGATGACTTGCCCAAAGATGGTGTAGTTTTTGTTTAAATGCGAGACGGGTGCATAGGTGATGAAAAATTGACTGCCGTTCGTATCGGGTCCGGAATTTGCCATGCCTACCATCCCGGGGCGTGTGAAAGTTAGATCGCTGAGCTCATTGACGAAAAAATAGCCTGGGTTGCCCCTGCCCGTGCCGCTGGGGTCGCCTGCTTGGGCAACAAAGCCGGGGATCACACGGTGGAAGGTCACGCCGTCGTACCAGCCCTGCCGCGCAAGAAAAATGAACGAATTGACCGCAAATGGCGCCTTGTCTGGGAAAAGTTGAAGGACGATATTTCCTTTTTCGGTTTCGAGGGTTGCAATGTATTGTTTTGAGGCATCCACATCAAAGGGCGGGCAATCGCTAAACTGTTTCTGCCCCAGCATAATGAGACCCACCGTTTCACTCAAACTTTTATAGTCAAGAAAATATTGTTGCAGCGAACCATTGATGAAGACCAGCGGCGCGGTCTGAATGGGCAGCTGTGCCACCGCCTCCTGCGCCGCCTTGAGCTTGTTCTGCGCTTCATCGGCATTCATCGCCGCTGTAAGCTGATCCACATCGATCCCTGCACTGGGAGCTGTGCGCAGCAGCCATGCCTTGAACTCTCCCGGGCTCATGTTTGACCATTCAAGGTTATTCACAAAAAGCAGGTCGTACATTTCCCAGAACTTGCCTTGTTCTTCTGCAGCGAATGCAGCGAGGATTGCGTCGTCTGATTTGTCGAGGGCATCCGTCAGCGGCATGGGGCGGAAGACAAAGCGAATGCCGCCCGTATAGTGGCGCATCAACTCTGCGATCGTCTGCGCTACGGCGAGACAGCCTTGCGATTGAAAGTCGCAGTATTCGAGAATGGTAACGGGTGCATCTGTCGGACCGATGGAGTAGTCCGCTTCGGTGATGAGGGGCACCAGTGTCTGCTCATTTGGCAGCGGCGTGGGTATTGCCTCAATGACTTTGCAGGTGAATTGCGGGGTTGCCGTCACCGGAAGGACCGGGTTGGAAACCAGGGCGGGTGTTGGGGGTGCTTCCTGCGAAGAGGCGCATGCAGTTAAAAAAATGGCGGCACAAAGTAAAAGCAGCCCGTATAAGATTTTTTTCATTATTGGCTTATCGCTTCCTGTAATTGTTCGAAGGACCACATCCATGCCATGGTCTTGATGAAATCGGCGAGGGAGTCACTTTGCGCACGCAAGGTACGCACGGCGGGTCCAACCGGGTCTTCACCGGCGGCGCCGCCGGGCGAGTCGGCGTAGGCGCCGTGAAAGGCGAAATAGGCCTGGTTGATCTTGCGCAGCAGGTAACCATTCTTTAGGAAGACCTGTCGGCGTGCTTCCATGTAGGCTTCGGCTTCGTCGATCTTCCCCTGGGCCAGCAGTTCATCAGCGTGGATGCGGGTCTCATGCATTTGCGCGCGGAAGTCAAAGGGCGGGCGGGTTAAGGTTGCGGGGTCGGGTCGGTCAAAGGAAAGCGAGATCAAATTCAAGTTGGGGAAGGCGGCGGGTTTTAATTCCGGGTAAAACCTTTCGATGACCAGCGCTCCGATTTCATCCCCTGCAATGGATGCAGCAGTTTCGTTCATGGTGCGTAATTCCGGCGTTTCACTGTATAACAGCCCGAGCGGACGTAATGTAAGATAGTTGTGGATCCATTCATGGGCGATGGTGTTGAGCACCCAGGGCATATTTGTGGTGCGCATCACCATGGTGGGGTAAACGCCAATGCCGCCGATCTGCACGATGAGTGTTGAGACGTTCAAGCCTTGTGTGATGTCATCTTCCAGTTTTACCTGGTCGTCCACGGTCAAGTCGGTATCTACGGAAATGTTGGCGGTCTGTTCGATGTGGTCGCGCGGTGAGACGATCATTGCCATGGGCAGGGGTGTGGAGTGATACCAAACGTTCGGGATCGGCTGCCCGGCGGCAGTCAGATGGATCTCTGCCAGTACCTGGCTGATCTGGTCTTGTAATATGGCTTCCGCCAGGGGTGCGATCTTGTTTTGGCGCTCGTACAATTTTTCAAGTTCTTCACGGACCGCTTCTGTGGCTTTTTCTTTATCGGTAATGGATGCGTCGGCATACAGCCGGGAAAGCTCGTTCTCTTTTTCGAGAATACTTTGCGTGATGGCGAAATATTCCATCACGATCCGTTTTTGCTCGGAGCTATCCAATGTGTATGGCAGGTTGAGCGATGCGGTGCGCAATTTTATGATGGCGGCATTTGCTATCCACTCAACGTAATCGAATTCCAGGCTGCGGGTGTAGGCGCGCACCTTTTCGATGGGGTTCGTGAGTGAGGGGTTGCTGTAGCCGGTCATTGCGGCTAGGATGAAGAGCAGGATCGTGATCTCGAGCCCGCGTAAAATGCGTTGGATCATGCGGCGGATTATACCTATTTCGTTCTCTGGAATGTTTAATTTGAGTTTATAGAACGGATCGGCAGCTGCAACAGACTTGATTTAGCTGCGTTGCGCAACGAAGATCATTAAGCGGCTCGCTGGTGTAAAAGGCTCACGGTTCCAATCTCCATAAAGGTGTTTGATACGAAAGCCCGCCTTGGTTAAAGATACGGTCAGTTCGGTTTGACTGCGAAAGCGTAATTCACTGCTGACCACCACATCTTCGCCTGTGTCGCTAAAGATATTATGCCCTTCGAAGTGTACGATGCCATTTTTTACACTTAACAAGTCCAGCCAGCATTCCATGCTTCCAAAAGTCGTCTCGGACTGTTCGTAGGTTTTTTCGCGAACCCATGTTTCCCAGGCGCGCGCTTCCGGGTTGCGGCTTTCAAATGCAAGATAGCCTCCCGGGTGCAGGGTTTCGAATAGGGCGCGTAGGGTTGTGTCCCATTCGGTATCGTCAAGGAAGACCTGTGCTACATTGCCGGTCATGACTGCCAGGTCCGCCTCCTGATTTCCAAGATTTGCAGATGTGCCCTCAACCCATTGAACTTGTCCTGCGCCGGGCTTTTCTTTGGCGATGGCAAGCATGGCTGCGGAAGGGTCCACACCAATGACTTGCCGTCCGGCACTTGCCAGTTCGCAAGTCAGTAGCCCGGTGCCGCAACCCAGGTCAACGATGCGACGGGCGTGGGTTTCTTCCGCCAGGGCGAGATAGAAATCTGTATCCTTTCCACGTGGATTATCGCGGTCGTAAAGCGCCACCAGGCGCGGGTCAACATAATGTGCGTCCAGTTTCATTGGTTTTGCTCGAAGATCATGATCGGGATCTGACGGGTGGTCATCTTTTGGTAATCCAGGTAGGGCGGGTGCCGCTCGGTGACGAATTTCCAGTAGTGCTCATATTCACTCCCTTGCGCCTCTCGTGAGGTTACTTCAACGATATCGCCATTGACTTCCAAACGGGCATGTGGGTTTTTCTTTAAATTCAGATACCAGTCGGCGTTCTTATCTCTTCCCCAATTCGATGCCACGATCAAGTACCTGCCTTCATGCATAAAGTAGGCAATTGGGATGGCACGTTCCTGCCCGGATGTACGCCCAACTGTACGCAAGATAAGGATGGTCTGTTTGCCGAGTTTGCTCCCGGCCCGCCCGCGGCTAAGGCGGATAAGCAGAGAATTGACCGACATGAACGATTTGATCAGAATATTTTGCATTCATGTTGGACTACTGCTGTAAAAAGATTCTTTCGGCAGCGGCTTCACTCTTCTGTTTTGTTTATAATGATGTTTCCATTACCAATAATGATATTTCCCTCTACAAGGGATCCTTTGATCGAGATGGTTGCGTTTTCGGTGCCGTTCTCACTATTTTCTTCTGGTAAATATTCTGTGCCGCAATGCGGGCATTTAAGGGCTTGCCCAGACAAGACGATATTTTTACCTTCAGAGGTATTGCCGTGAGCTTTTTCGACCTCAAGTTTTCCTCCGCATTGCGTGCAAATAAATGGTGCTGACATAAGTATCTCCTCGTGCTTCTCTCAGGTGGGAAGAATATCTCTTAGGTTAAGGCTTGCATGGAGAACCGTCAAGCACCCAAAGGTTGGGTTGTAAATTTGCGCTTAAAAGACGCACGGCAGGGCTGGTGTGCCCTGCCGTGCTAACGACCTGCTGCCCTCAACAGGTAATTCGCAATTTATCCTATTTACTTTTCAAATACTGATCGATCGCCCGCCCGGCTTTACGTCCGCCGACCATGGCTGTGACCACAAGGTCGGGTCCGGTGGCGCAGTCGCCGCCGGTGAATACACCCTCGCGGCTGGTCGCACCTGTGGCTTTGTCTTTGACCGAGATCAACCCCCAATTGTAGGTTTCAAGTTCTGGGGTGGTCTTGCTGATGATCGGGTCGGGCCAGTAGCCGAGCGCCAGAATGGCTGTATCGGCTGCCACGCTGAAATTCGAGCCTTCTACAGGTACAGGTTTGCGGCGTCCTTTTGCATCGGGCTCACCGAGTTTCATTTCAATACATTCTACAGCGGCGAGTTTCCCGTCTGCTCCGGCAATGAATTTGACCGGCTGAGTCAGGAAGCGGTACTTGGCACCTTCGTCGCGTGCCATCTTGCGGTCTTTCTTCCCGCCGGGCATTTCTTTTTCGGTACGGCGATACAAACAGGTCACTTCTTCAGAGCCAAGGCGCAGTGCGGTGCGCAGACAGTCGGAGGCTGTATCGCCACCGCCGACCACGACCACCCGCTTGCCAAGCTCCAAAGGTTTCTTCATATTCTCCGGCAACTGTTCCATTGGAATATTGCCGCGGATGAGAAAATCTGTCGCTTCATATACGCCGGGCAGGTCTGTGCCGGGCGTGTCTTCCATTTTTGCGTCGATCTCTGAGCCGACGCCAATGAACACGGCATCAAACCCTTCGGCGAACAACTGATCGATGGTCTTGTCCTTGCCGATGTAAGTGTTTGGCACGAACTTCACCCCGGCACGTTCGAACTCTTCCCATTTCTCTTCCCACACTTCTTTTGAAAGCTTGAAATTGGGAATGCCATATACCAACAAACCGCCGGGCGCAGGCTTGGAGTCGAAGACGGTCACAGCATGACCTTTTTGAAGAAGGATGTCTGCGCAGCCCAACCCAGCCGGACCTGCCCCGATCACCGCAACTTTTTTGCCGCTGGGAACCGCAAGAGAAATGAGGTGACCTTGCGTGCGGCGTTCGTAATCCACTGTAAAGGCTTCAAGTTCACCGCACAATACAGGTGTGTGATGTTTGTTCAATACACAGGAACCCTGACATAACGCTTCATGCGGACAAACGCGTCCGCAGATCTCAGGAAGGGAGCTGGTTTTATGATAAATACCGGCTGCCTCCACGAACTTTCCCTGTTCGATCAACCACATGGCGGAGGGAATGTCATTGGCAGTGGGGCAGGCAACCATACAAGGAGCCGGATCTGGGCAATGGATACAGCGTGCCGCTTCTACCATGGCACGCTCGGGGTCGAACTCGATCACTACACCGCCGAAATCACATTTTCGTTCATCCGCCGGACGTAGATCAAGGTCATAAAAGGGACGGTTTGCCCGTTCCTTGCGATCGATTGCCAAAAATTCACTGGGGACTGCCTGCATTCTGCCTCCAAAAAAATCGTACAGATAAAGTATCCTTGGATGATAACCAATGAAATTGGATAGACATAGACTTAAATGTCACAAATCCCAGAGACAATCGTCATATTGTTTATTAGATGTTTATTAATGGAGTTGAATGCAAGGGGAAAAGCCGGGATGAATGAATTAAAATCAATTAGTTAAAATCTGCACAATTTATCCACAAGGTTTTGGGTGATTTGTGTTATATCAATGTAAGAAAACTGCAATGCAAGCTTACTGTACCCTGTTGGAGGAGTTCTATTATGCGTCAATTTTTCTCAAGATTTTCCCGGCGAACGTGGATCATCATCGGTGTGGTTGCGGTGATCCTTCTGTTTGTTGGTATTTCATTTGCCCGCCCCAATGAAGAGGTGACTTTCCAGACCCTTCTGGCGGAACGCGGTGACCTGGCAGCGTATGTAGGCGCGACAGGAAGTGTCCGTGCCAAGCAGACGGCTACGTTAACCTGGCAAACCAATGGAATCGTTGGTGATGTGAATGCAGAGATCGGGGAACGTGTTGAACAAGGGACTATCATTGCCAACCTTGATAAAGCCACTCTCAGCCAGAATATCATTTTGGCAGAAGCAGACCTTTTCAGCGCGCAAAAAGCATTGGACGAGCTGCTGCAATCGAATACCGCCCTGTACGAAGCTGAAAAAGCGGTTGATAAAGCCGAAGAAAGTTATCAAAAAGCATACAACTGGCGCATCGAACTTAATGGCAAGATCGATATTAAGGAAGCGTATTACGACCAGTTTGGTAACCTGAAGATCAAGGAATATAAAGGAAAGGCCAGCGAAGAAACGATTGCAGATGCCGAGCGTGATCTTGCCCTTGCCGAATCCAAGCTTGAAGATGCCCGCCGCGCCTATGAGCGCCTCTTACAAGGGCCAGATTCAGATGAAGTAGCCTCTGCCCGTGCGCGTGTGGCTGCTGCCGAAGCCACCCTGAATCTTTCAAAGCTTATTGCGCCTTTTAATGGAACGATCACCCAGGCGAGCTCTGTTATCGGCGATCAGGTCGTGCCCGGCAAAGTGGGCTTCCGCGTGGATGACCTCTCCAGTTTACTGGTGGATGTGCAGGTCTCCGAAGTGGATATCAATCGTGTTGCTCTTGGTCAGACTGCCACCCTTTCGTTTGATGCCATTTTAGGCAAAGTCTACAATGGCGAGGTCGTGGCGGTGGGGCAGGCGGGTGATACTATTCAAGGTGTGGTGAGTTTCACCGTCACCGTGGAATTGACCGATGCGGATGAACAGGTCAAACCGGGCATGACTGCAGCGGTTAATGTCATTGTTGAGGAAGTGAAAGACACACTCCTCGTTCCGAACCGTGCTGTGCGCCTTGTAGATGGCGACCGGGTTGTTTATATCCTGCGTGATGGTGTGCCTACACCTATAAAGATCACATTGGGCGCATCTTCAGACACGATGAGCGTACTTGCAAGCGGTGATATTAAGGAAGGGGATGAGATCATCCTCAATCCGCCAGCGTTCAACGGGGGTCCTTTCGGTGGAGGCTAGCATGGACTGGGTCATTGAAGCACGCGACCTGAGAAAGACCTACGTGATGGGCGAGATCGAAGTGCAAGCCTTGCGCGGCGTTTCGTTTACGGTAGAACGCGGCGAAGTTGTTTCCATTATGGGACCTTCCGGTTCAGGGAAATCCACCATGATGAACACAATCGGCTGCCTCGACCGCCCTACCTCGGGTGAATATATTTTGGATGGCGAATCAGTTGCTCAGATGGATGACGATCAGTTGGCAAGTGTTCGCAACCGCAAGATCGGCTTCGTCTTTCAAAGCTTTAATTTGCTCTCACGCCTCACTGCGCTGGGAAATGTGGAATTACCCCTGCGCTATTCAGGGCTTACCGAAGGTCGTCGTGCCAAGGCACAAGCCGCACTTGAAGCGGTTGGGCTTCAAAACCGAATGGGGCATCGTCCCTACGAGTTATCTGGCGGACAACAACAGCGTGTAGCCGTTGCCCGTGCTCTGGTTAACAACCCTGCCATCATCATGGCAGATGAACCGACAGGTAACCTTGACTCGAAAGTAGGCAAGGAGATTATGAGTTTGTTGCTGAATCTAAACAAAGATCTTGGCACAACGTTGATCATTGTTACTCATGATCCGAAGATCGCCGAACAAACCCAGCGCGTCATTCGCCTGCGCGATGGCGAATTAGATACTGGTGTTGCAGAGAAGGAGGGCTAACATGACATTTACCCAGGCTCTTTTGGAAGCTCTCGAAAGCTTGAACGGCAATAAAATGCGTTCAGGTCTGACCGTGTTAGGCATTGTCATCGGTGTTGCGGCGGTCATTGCCATGTTAGCGGTTGGCAACGGCGCACAAGCATCCATTACCGGTTCCATTTCAAGCATCGGCACCAACTTACTGTTCGTCTTTGGCGGTGCGCCAAATCAAGAAGGTCCTCCCGGTTCGGGCGGTGGGCGTAGTAATGGAAACAATGAACGTCCGCTTACAATGGGTGATGCGAACGCTTTACTGGATACTTATGCGGCGCCGTCCGTTGAAATGGTTGCTCCTGCCATACAGGGCAATAACTTGTTGACGTTCTCCAGCGAAAAGACAACCACCTCTATCTCCGGCGTCACTCCTGAATACTATACTGTTCGTAACCTTGAACTGGCAGAAGGCGAATTTATCAATCAGGAACATATCCTTGGGCGCATGTCTGTTGTTATACTCGGACCTGAAACTGCCATCGCTCTATTTGGTCATGCCGACGGTATTGTCGGCGAAGTCATCCGTATTGAAGGGCAACCCTTCCGCATCATTGGCGTTTTGGTGGCACGTGGTGGCGGCGCATTTGGAAGCGAAGATAACGCCGCTTATATTCCTTTTACGACCGCCCAAGCCCGTCTCATTAAACGCAGTACGCGCGATGAGGTTGACGTCATTTTTGTGCAAGCTACAACGGCTGAGTCGGTTCCGCAGGCGGTCGAAGAGATTTCCAATATTCTCCGGCAGCGACATCGAACCCCTGTCGGTGCAGACGACTTTACCGTTTTCACCCAGCAAGACTTCCTTAGCATCTTTGAATCCATTACAGGTGTGCTGACCATCTTCCTTGGCGGCATTGCGGGTATTTCCCTGTTGGTTGGCGGTATTGGCATTATGAACATTATGCTGGTCTCTGTTACAGAGCGTACAAAAGAGATCGGGCTGCGTAAAGCGCTTGGGGCGCGTAAACGCGATATTCTTTTGCAGTTCCTAACCGAGTCTTCCTTATTAAGTCTGATCGGCGGTATTATCGGCGTATTTTTTGGCTGGTTGATCGCGGTCATTGTTGAGCAGGTTGCCACGGCAACCGGCAATAACTTTATTCCCATTGTCGGCACGGATGCCATCCTACTCTCGACAGGTTTTTCTGCGATCATCGGTCTCTTCTTCGGCATTTACCCAGCCAGCCGCGCCGCAAGCTTGGAGCCGGTGGAAGCTTTGCGGTACGAATAAATTATGGTCAATACCCGAAAGATCGTTTCTGCCCTGCTCCTTGTTTTGGTGGCGGGGGGGTGTCTGCCTGCGAGACAAACGCCAATAAGCGACGTAGTGCAAGTTGTGGAGACTTCCACTGAAGAGCCGACGGCAACAGTTACGTCTGCGCCTCTTCCTACGACCACGCCTGTTCCTGTCACCGAGGTGCTGCCCACGCTGACATTCACTCCGGCGCCCTCTGTACGCATCCTTGCTGTTAATGGCAATCTCTATATTCGCCGAGGACCCGGCACTGCCTATAACACCGTTGGTTATCTAATGAACAGTGTCAGTGCAGATGTGATCGGGCAGGATATGCTTTCGAAATGGGTGCAAGTCATCATCCCTGATTCTGAACAATCCGGCTGGATCTCTCTTCAAACCCCTTATTCACATATTGACGGTGACCTGTCTGATGTTCCGGCATTCACATTTACAGAATGGGCCGAGGCATCTTATGTCAAAAATTGCACAGAGCATGATTTGCTCATCATGCCAAATGAAATTTACCTGTATTCGCTCTGGACGAACAGCACCTATAAGAATCAATCCCAGATCGACCCGGGGCGTTACGAAATCTTTGATGTTTCTCTTCCTGATGAACCTCTTGTGGATGTGTTGGATATTCGTGAAGGTCAGATGATCTATCTGACGAAGAACGGATTGGAAGAAGAGCATAACTGCCCCGAAAATAACTGATCGTAAAGCGGGTACATTTTACGAAAGTGATACAATCTGGCTGAAACGACGCCACTTGCAGCGAGGGAAAAGTTCAGGGAAACGGGATCCAAACCCTGATCGAGTTCGAGGCGCTTCGTGTCAAATAAAACTGGAGAATTGTTATGTCTGAAAAATTGGTTCAGTTGAAGGAAATCCTTGGGGAAGTGTCAGACCTTGGGTCTGCCGGATCTATTTTGAGTTGGGATCAACAGGTGAATATGCCGCCCGCCGGAGCCGAAGCGCGTGGTCAGCAGCTTGCTACGCTGGGCAAGATCGCTCAGGAAAAATTCACTTCTGATGAAGTGGGCAGCCTGCTCGAAGATCTCAAAAAAGAATATACAGACCCGGAGACTGATGAAGGTGCGCTCATCCGCGTAACAGCGCGCACCTACGAAAAAGCCAAGAGTGTGCCTGCTGAATTCATAGCGGAGCAGGCGATCGCTGCGACCAAAGGGGTGGAAGCCTGGGTAGAAGCGAAAAGCAAATCAGATTTTTCCATCTTCCGTCCACATCTCGAAAAGAATGTGGAGTTGGTGAAAAAATATGTTTCCTTCTTCCCGCCTGCTGATCATCCCTACGACACTTTGTTGGATGACTATGAACCCGGTATGAAGACCGCCGAGGTGCGTGAGATCTTTGGTAATTTGCGCCCCAAGCAGGTTGCCTTGATCAAAGCCATCAGCGAATCCAAACAGGTTAAAAGCGAATTTCTGAACAAATCGTACAACGAAAAGAAGGTGTGGGATTTCGGCGAGGCGATCATCACCAAATTCGGCTATGACTTCAACCGTGGCAGACAGGATAAAGCCCCGCATCCCTTTGAAACAACGTTCAATGTCAATGATGTGCGCATTACCAATCGTTATGAAAAGAATGCGCCGCTTGCCACACTCTTTAGTGCCATGCATGAATGCGGTCATGCTTTGTATGAGCTGGGCAGCAACCCTGCTTATGAGCGTACGCCGCTTGCAGGTGGCACTTCGCTGGCAGTGCATGAATCGCAGTCCCGTATGTGGGAGAATCTGGTTGGGCGTTCCCTTCCGTTTTGGGAGCACTTTTATCCCGAACTAAAAAAGACCTTCCCGACACAGTTGGATGGTGTCAGCCTTAAGAGTTTCTATCGAGCCATTAATAAGGTCGAACCTTCGTTCATCCGTGTTAATGCCGATGAAGCTACCTACAATCTGCACATCATGCTGCGGCTCGAGATCGAGATCGGCTTGGTGGATGGCAGCATGGAAGTCAAAGACCTGCCTGAGATCTGGAATGCTAAAATGCGCGATTATCTTGGCGTCACTCCACCCAATGACAGACAGGGTGTTTTACAGGATATCCACTGGTCGTACGGTTCCATTGGCTATTTTTCGACGTACGCACTTGGAAACATCGTTTCGGCGCAGTTGTGGGAACAGATCAACAAAGAGATCAAAGACCTCGATGAGCAGATCCGTAAGGGTCAATTCGGTGAATTGCGCGAATGGCTGCGCGCAAAGATCCATGTTCATAGTCACAAGTATGACCCCCAGGATATCGTCAAAAAAGTCACCGGCAGTACCATCGATTCTGCCGCCTATGTACGTTATCTGACGAAGAAGTACAGCGAAGTGTACGGGCTGTAAACCGCTTCGAATCAAGAGACGCCCTAGAAGAGGGCGTCTCTTCTATTCCCAATTATGAAACTTCGACTCATCCTCTCCGCCTCTCTTTTCGGACTTTTAGCGGCGTGCTTGCCTCCATCGGCTCCTGCGTCCACGCCGCTGCCGCCAGATTATCTGCCAACCGTCGTTGCGCTGACTGGTCAGGCTGCTTTTGCCACCGCCGCCGCGCTGACTCCTACAGCTACAGCCACAGAAACACCTCTGCCCCCGATTTCACAGCCGGTGGAAATTCCACCCACCGCTACGCCCACACTTGCTGCAGGTTTTACTGAGTTTGCACAGATCCGTTTTGTATCGCCGGGTCCCATGTCCAGCCTGACGTCGCCGTTCATATTACAAGCTATCATTGCTGCGGGTGAGAGCAACACCATTCAGATAGATCTGCTCGGGGAAAACGGACGTGTGTTGCAGCGCGAGATCAAAAAACTAACTCGCAATCCGTTAGGCGTTTTCCAACGTTTCGACATTAAGTACGAGATCCGGGCAGTCACTGAGGCGGGGTACATCCGCATTAGCACGAAGGATGATTTTGGCAGGATCCAGGCATTGAATACCATGCCGATCCTTATCTATTCGGTTGGGACGCCTCAGATCAACCCGCCTGGGAATTTTATCTACGAACGCGTGGCGATGGACGGATTTAAAGAATTGTCGAATTTTTACGCGGGCGAGGTCGCTCTCAAAGGGCGTATCTGGCCGTATAACGACCAGCCGATCGCCGTCGAGCTTGTGGATACGAAAGGAAAGGTTCTCTCCACTCGTATTCTGCGCATGAATGGTGTTGATACTCAACCTTTCGAAACTGTCCTGCCTTATAAAGTCACCGAACCGACGGCGGCGCGTCTGACCTTCCGGCAGGATAACCCCTTGGTCGGTTACAGCGACCCGGAGCTTGGCAAGCTGGTCTATGTGTATACGGTGGAAGTCATTCTGAACCCGTAATTTGCCTTGCCAAAATAAGTCACAATGGTATAATCTGCCCGCTATTCCCCATGCGGGGATGAAATCGGGGTGTGGCTCAGACCGGTAGAGCGCACGGTTCGGGTCCGTGAGGTCGAGAGTTCAAATCTCTCCACCCCGACAGCATTTTTTACACCGCCTTACCCGAAGGCGGTGTGTTTGTTTAATGTTCAGCATTATAATAATTTCAAACCTTGAAATTATTAATTCGTGGAGTGAGCTTTATGCCTTTTGCATATCGTCTTGATACTGACATCAAAATTTTTTACCAATTAGTCTACGGACATTGTACATTTAGTGATTTGTTCAGCCCTTCATTGAAGCCGGAACTTAAACCCGGTGTACGTCCCCGGGTGAAGTTCATCATCGATAGCAGGCTTGGGGATCTCGAAACGGATGAAGAGGGGATGAAGTTCTTTGTTAAAAGCATGAAAGAACTAAAAAAGACCGGCTTCCAGTTGGAGCCTGCTGCATTTTTGACCACAAAGAAAGGGCTGGCGATCTTCATTAGGTCTTTAGAGTTGATCGTGGATGATGATGTTGAACTTCATCAGGCATTTTCCACCCTTGATGAAGCACTCCTTTGGCTTGGTGAAATGGAAAATTCCCAGGCGATCTATCGAATCCACGATGAATTACTTGAGGAATTGCGCTCCGAACATGGGGAGATTAACGATTTTCAAAGAGGTACTGCCGGTTAGACTTTTAGTATGATGCTGAAAATTCAGGACTGGCGATTAGGATTTCGTTATTGTCCAGTCGAGAGTGAAGGTTGATGTCCGGGCGTTGTCTCAACTCAATATACCGGAAACAGGCTCAAGGTTTGTATCGAGAAGCGTGAATGCATCTTCCACACGGGCAGGATCCATATCGCGGTCGAAGGCGATCGAAACCAGGCGCCCACCTCAACCCAAAATATCAATCGTTTTTTCATGGGTCCACCTTTCATTACATTGGAAAGCATGCTTGGATACAGAATAACCCTCAAGTAAGGTGCTTTCGAAATTTGAATTTCGGACTACAAAAATCACTCAAGAGTCCCAATTTCACCAAGATAATCGTGATTTGACGAATCTCCAACAATATAGGGAGGAAGGGCACATGCTTTATCTCTTGAAGAGGTGCATACTTAAAGTGAGTGGAGTACGTCAAAATGAGTGAATATATTTACTATTTGTTGCTTGGTATGGGGGCGACGTTTTGTGCATATCGTGCCGTGGTTTCTAAACATTTATTACCTTCCACGCTTTACCTGGCATGTGTCAGCGCCTTAATTTCTGTAACCTTGTATTTGCTTGGCGCGCAGGAAGTTGCCGTGATTGAGTTGAGCGTGGGTGCCGGGTTGGTTACAGTGTTGTTGGTGTATGTTTTGAGCGTGGTGGGGGATGATAATCTTGATCCGAGCTCGATCATCCCAAAACCACTCGCGTTTGCCTTGGTGACAGTCATTGCGATTTTGGTTGCATGGATGACGTTCCCATTGACCTCGTCGCCGTCTGCCAGTTCCGAAGTGATGCTGGCGCAGGTGCTTTGGAAACAGCGGGCATTGGATGTGTGGGTGCAGGTGGCGTTGATCTTCTCGGGCGTTTTGGGGGTGCTGGGTCTTCTTTCGGAAAAAGAACAAAAAACGAGATCGCAAAGGGAAACCGTTCCAGCCAGCGCCGAAATGGAAAAGGAGTCGCATCGATGAACTTTGACCCTTTGAATGCTGTTCTTATTGGAGTGGTTCTGTTGCTTTCTGTCGGGTTTTATGGGCTACTCATCACACGTAACCTGATCAAGATCGTGCTTGTACTTCAAATATTGGTCAAGGCGGTTGTGGTTGCATTGGTGTTGGCAGGCAAAGATTCTGGAAACCTTGGGCTTGGTCAAAGTATTGCGGCTACCGTTATCGTGGCAGACACCATCGTGGCTGTAGTAGCACTTGCGCTTGCGGTGCAAGTGCGTATTCGTGTAGGCACATTGGACCTCTCCAAGATTTCTTCATTGCGAGGCTGAGATGACAGAAACATTAATCGGACTCGTGATCGGCATCCCTTGGCTGGGAGCGCTCGTTCTTTGGCGTACTCAGGATGAAAATCCGCGCCTCCAACATACGCTGGCAGTTGCTTTTTCCATCGCAGCAGGATGCGCATCCCTGGCATTGATCATCTTCTCCTCCGCTGAAACAGCAGTGGACATCCCGATGGGCGCCTTCTTCGGCAGCCTCACCTTCACCCCCGATGGACTCGCCGTCGCATTGACCGCCATCGCCTGCGTGATCGGTTCTCTGGCTGTCGTCTTCTCCGTAGATTATATGAAGGGCGAAGCACAGCTAAGCCGTTACTACACCTTCGTGTTACTCTTCATCGGTGCCATGGCAGGACTCGTCCTCAGCGGAAGTTTGCTCTTCATGTTCTTCTTCTGGGAGATCACCGCGCTCTGCTCATATGCGCTTATTTCCTTTTATAACGATGACCCGAAAGCAGTGGCGGGCGGCATCAAAGCGCTGATTATTACTCAAGTTGGTGGGGTGGGGCTGTTGGCGGGGGCGTTGATAACCTATGCTACGCTCGGAACGTATCAAGTCTCCGCCTTGCTTGAAAATGCAGGGACGATCCCTGCTAATTTATTAGCCTTTGTTGCCTTTGGTTTTTTGATCGCAGCGGCTGCGAAATCGGCACAGTTCCCATTTCACACATGGCTGCCCGATGCAATGGAAGCGCCGACCCCGATCAGTGCGCTCATCCATGCCGCGACGATGGTGAATGCGGGTGTGTATCTGTTGGCGCGTTTTTATCCTGCCTTCGTGCAGGTTCCCGGTTGGGCATTGTCCGTCACAATTGTTGGTTTGGTTTCTGCATTGATCACAGCGTTCATGGCACTCACTGCGACTGACCTGAAACGCGCGTTGGCGTATTCAACAGTCAGTCAACTTGGATACATGGTTTACGCCATTGGCGTGGGCGGTTTCTTTGCCAGTCAATTCCATTTGTTGAGCCATGCAGTTTTCAAGGCGTTGTTGTTCCTTGCGGCGGGTTCGGTCATTCACAGTGTTGGTACTCGCGATATGCGTCGCATGGGTGCGCTTGGCAAACAAATGCCATTCGTGCGGAATGTCTTTATCCTCGGCGCGTTGGCGTTGGCGGGTTTGCCCATCTTGAATGGCTTTTGGAGCAAGGAATTAATCCTTGAAGTCGGTCTCGCGGATGGACCCATCTGGGCATATGTTGGAATGTTGCTCGGCGCAGGCATGACGGCTTTTTACACCTTACGCATGACATGGCTGGTCTTCTTTGGTGAAGCGCGTGACTCATCCTTGCATGTGCATGGCGCAGGCTCCGCGATGAAGATGTCGCTTGGTCTGTTGGTGGCTGGCACATTATCTACTTGGTTGTTAGCCGGTCTTTTCAGCAGACTGTTCCATGCAACGCTGCCTTTTCATTCAATTCATGAGTTGAGCACACCGGAGTTGGTTGAAGAAATTTTCTCTGCTCCCTCTACATACATCGCATTGACGGTTATCAGCTTGGGATTGGGAATTTTTTGGTTGGTCAGGAAGCAGTCCGCAGCGGGGAAAGAGGCGCGGTTCGATATCCTCAGCCGCGAAAGCTTTGGTTTCGATTGGTTGAATCGGCAAGTCACTTTCAACACATTTAAATTTGCAACCGTATTGCAGGAAACACAGACAGGCAAGTTAAATTGGAATGTGATCGGAATTTTAGGTGCATTGCTGATTGTGCTGGTTTTTTTAATTTGGAGCGCATAACATGAATTCGACGATTTTTCCGTGGATGATCGCGTTGCCCCTGGGTGCTTCGCCGTTAGTGTATTTGGCGGGGCGGCTCGGCTTGCGGAAAGTTGAAGGGAATGGTCGTTCATGGCTGGTGCGCGGATTGGCACTGCTGGCGCTGGCGCTGGCATGGATCCCATTTGTAATGAGTTGGAGACAATTCATTGCACAAGGCGGGCGATTAACTTTCTATTTTGAAACGATCGGTTTGCAAGCTGATGGATTGAGTTTGTTGTTGGCGGCAGTGACATTGGGGTTGGGGGTGGTCGTAGTGCTTTATTCGGGTCCGTACATGGCGGGGGAAGTTGGTGAAGAAAAATATTACGCGATGTTGTTGGCGATGATCGGATTGATCGTTGGCTTGGGTTGTGCGAATGATCTCTTCAACTTCTGGATGTGGTTTGAGGCAATGGCGGTCTCATCGTATTTGTTGGTGGCTTTTTATCGCGAACAATCCGCTTCATTGGAAGCGGGAATTAAATATCTTGTGCAGAGTGCGGTGGGCTCAGTGTTCGTGTTGCTGGGAGTTGCGTTGGTGCTTGGTGCAACCGGCACATTGGACATGGACAAGATCCGATTGGCGACAGGTGCATTCACATCCCCTCACAACGGACTTGCCTTGGCGGGCGCATTCTTCGTAATTGGTTTCGGTGTGAAAGTGGCTCTCGTTCCATTACACACCTGGCTGCCCGATGCGCATTCACAAGCGCCGAGCGGGATTAGTGCCATGCTTTCGGGCGTGGTTATCGAAGCGGGATTGCTTGCCATGCTGCGCGCGCTTTCAACGCTTGGTTTGTTGTCCGTTTCGTGGGGCACGCTCCTGCTTGGTTTTGGCGCGGTGAACATGCTTTTTGGTAACTTAATGGCGCTGAAGCAGGTGCAGCTTAAACGCATGTTGGCGTATTCCAGTTTGAGCCATATAGGGTACATCCTGCTGGGTATTGGCATTGCGTTGACCAGTGGACAATTGGCAGGGGCGCAAGGCGCGGCGTTTCATATTTTCAACCATATGCTCATGAAGGGGCTGGCGTTTTTGACGGTTGGCGCATTCATGTTTGCGTTGTTGAATCAAAAAGGAAGTCATCGTTCGCTGGTAATTGAAGATTTGGCAGGTGCGGCACATAATTATCCGTTGGCGGCGCTTGCACTCAGCATTGCATTGCTGGCGTTGGGCGGCTTGCCTCCTCTGGCAGGATTTATGTCCAAGTGGCAGGTCTTTGTCGCTGGGTTTCAAAGCGGCAATGGCTGGGTGATGGGACTGGTGATCTTTGCTGCGTTGAACAGCGTGTTGTCCTTGGGGTATTATGCGCCAGTCGTCAACATGATGTATCGCCAAAAAATGGGTGACATCGTTCAGCAGGGTGAAGCGATTCCGCTGGCGATGAATATTCCCCTGGTCGTGCTTGCATTATCCATTCTGGCGATCGGTTTGGTTCCTTCGCTGATGAGTTGGCTGACTGAACCTGCGGGTCAGGCGATCTTAATGATCTTTGGTATGTAGAGAGAAACGATATGGCAGAACTACTCTTAACCCCGCCTTTTGCATTTGCGATCTATGGTGTTTTGGTTGGTGCGCTTTACATGACCGGCAAGGCGATCGCCATGCGCGGCACTGCCAGCAAATCCAAAACGAGCGGATATGCCAGCGGCGAAAAGCAAGACCTCGAACCTGCTGCACCCGGGTATCGCCCGTTTTTTGTAGTTGCTTTGTTTTTTGCGATCCTACATCTGGGTGTGCTTATGCTGGGTACCGGCAGATTGGAACCGGTCACCATTGTGTACATTGGCGGTTTAATGCTGGCTTTGCTGGCATTGATCCTTGGGTAGTGCGGAGTCTCTTATGAATACTGTTCAAAACTATACGAGTCACTTGATCGGTAGAATGACCACTTGGTCGCGCGTTAATTCTCCGTGGGCGATCCATTTTAATAGCGGTTCCTGTAATGGCTGCGATATCGAGATCCTTGCCACACTCACGCCCCGTTATGACATTGAGCGCTTTGGCATCAAGTTGAAGGGAAGCCCGCGCCATGCCGATATTTTGATCTGCACCGGACCTGTGACGCGTCAGGCTCGCGAACGCTTGTTACGCACATACGAGCAGATGCCTGCCCCGAAATTTGTTGTGGCGGTTGGTTCCTGCGGAATTTCCGGCGGGGTTTTCCAAGGCTGTTACAACATCGTCGGTCATATTGATGAGGTTCTGCCTGTGGATGCCTACATCCCTGGCTGCCCGCCGCGCCCGGAAGCGATCATCGATGGCATTGTTAAATTGTTAACCCATCTCCAAAATGGGACCCGCCCCGAGCCGCTCCAATTCGCTTTGCAGGAGAAAGAATGACCACTGAAACCGCCCTCCAACGTGCTAAAGAGATCCTTGCGCCGTTTTCCAAAGGTGATACAACCCCTGAATCCAACCGCCTGGATGTGAACATCGAAGCCACGGATCTGCCAGCTGCCACCGCTGCGTTGGTCAGAAGTGAATGGGGATATCTCTCTGCGATTACACCCACAGATTTGGGCAGGGAAGTTAACAAACTGGAACTTATCTATCATTTTTGCGAAGGCGCAGCCATCACCAGCCTGCGGATCTATTTGCCGCGTGAAGATCAACCGGATGTTCCATCCATCAGTGACCAGATCCCAGTGGCTTCCTTCTTTGAGCGTGAACTTGGTGAAATGCTGGGTGTGCATGTGGTGGGCACACCTGATCCGTCACGCCTTTTTCTCCCAGACGATTGGCCCGACGGGGTGTATCCACTGCGTGAAGATTTCAGCATTGAAAAAGCGGCACCCGTCGAACCGCGTGAAACTTTTCCGGAAATGGGACGTATCGGTAACAAATTCACCATCCCGATCGGACCACAGCACCCCGCACTGAAGGAACCCGGACATTTCGAATTTGCAGTGGATGGTGAGATCATCACCGGCGCGCGCATGCGTTTGGGCTATGTCCATCGCGGCATCGAAAAAGCCACCGAGCAACGCAATTGGATCCAGAACTTATATTTGCTTGAACGCATCTGTGGGATCTGCTCCCATACTCATACCAGTGCCTATGCCATGGGTGTTGAAAAACTGGCGCAGGTGGAAGTTCCCGCTCGTGCCCAGGCGATCCGTGAGATCATTGCCGGTTTGGAGCGCATCCATAGCCACCTGCTCTGGCTGGGAGTCTCCGCTCATGAAGCAGGCTTTGATACGCTTTTCATGTATTCCTGGCGCGACCGCGAAACCGTGATGGACCTGCTCGAAAAACTGACCGGAAATCGTGTGAATTACTCGATCATCGTTTTGGGTGGCGTTAAGCATGATCTCGATGCCGAACTTTCCCGATCCATTCACACTGCCCTCGATTACCTTGAAGAACGTATTCGCTACTACCTTCACATCGTTACAACGGATACATCTTTCCTGCAGCGCACACGCGGTATTGGAACCATGACCCTGGAAGAAGCGAAACACTTTGGCGCCCTTGGTCCAACCGCACGGGCGTCTGGTTTGAAGCGTGATGTCCGCATCGACTCACCGTATGGCGCTTACCGCTATTTTCCCATCAGCCTTACCACCGACGATCGCGGCGATCTCGAAGCACGCTTTGCTGTCCGTATGAAAGAATTATTGGTTAGTTGCGTCACCATCCGCATCATTGTGGATAACCTCCCAGCCGGTGAGATCACAACCCGTTTTCCGCGCAAGATCCCTGCAGGTGAAACCATCAGCCGGGTGGAAGCGCCGCGCGGCGAAGCCTTCTATTATATAAAAAGTAACGGCGGCGAGAACCCCGCTCGTATAAAGATCCGCACGCCCAGTATTTGCAATTGGACTTCTGTTTTAAACAAAGCGGTTGGGCATCAACTGGCTGACATTCCCATGCTGATCGCGGGCATGGATCCATGCTTTTCTTGCAATGACCGCATGGTCACCGTACGCAAACAGGATAGCTCGCAAACCCTTACCTGGAGCCAATTGCGGGAGTACGGCATTCAGAAATATTCAACCCAACGGGAGACAAAATGAGTATTCTGGCGTCGCTCTTCTCTATTATGTTCTTCCCGGCTGGTGTCAGCCTTATTTTGAGCGGCATGTTATATGAATGGGCTGATCGAAAACTGGTAGCGCGTTTTCAAAATCGCATTGGTCCGCGCTGGTTCCAGCCGCTGGCGGATACCATCAAATTGATATCCAAAGAAGAGATCCAGCCGCAAGGAGTGATCGACCTGCTCTTCCATGGCTTGCCCATCGTTGCGTTGACTGGCGCATTGACCGCCGCGCTTTACACACCGATCCTTGGATTTGCCCCCATATATTCCTTCCAGGGAGATCTGATCGTAACGCTCTATCTTCTCTCGTTATTGACCATGTGTACCGGACTTGCCGGCTGGAACGGTTCGAGTCGTTTTTCACTGATTGGTGCTACACGCTCGCTCACTCAACTGTTCGCATACGAAGCTCCATTTTTACTGGCGTTGCTGGGTCCTGCCATGGCCGCCGGCACATGGGTCATCAAAGACATTAGTGCCTACGCAGGTACGCATTGGATGATCATCTCGCAGCCCGTCGGCTTCGTTATTGCTTTGATCGGCTTAATGGGGAAGTTGGAACTCCCGCCGTTTGATGCCCCCGAGGCAGAAACCGAGATCGTCGCCGGAGCGCTCACCGAATATTCCGGTCGTGGGTTGGCGCTCTTTCACATTGGCAAGTCAGTAGAGTTGGTTGTCGCCATCAGCCTTGTCACCGCTTTTTATCTGGGCGGCATCGGCAACCCATTGATCTTCTTGTTAAAAACGCTCATCATATTGCTCTTCATGGCGATCTTGCAATCCATGCTGACTCGCCTGCGGATCGATCAGACGGTGGGGATGTGGTGGCGTTTTGGCGCCTTGCTGGCTCTCTTGCAGATCCTGGTCATTGTATTATTGAAAGGATGGCTGTCATGAATTTCGGATCCATGTTCAAAGACATTGTTAGATCTTTTTCAGCCCGCCAGCCACTGAAAATTACCCCGTTAAAAAACCGAAGACCGCAGAGCGTTTCCGTGGACGCCTGCATTTTGACCCTGTCAAATGCACAGGTTGCAATCTATGCAGCAAAGACTGTCCTGCTGAGGCGCTCGATATCGTAATTCTCGATCGTGCTGCGAAGCGCTATGTAGCCCGCTACAATATTGATAAATGCGCCTACTGCGGACAATGCATTCAATCCTGCAAATTCAAATGCATCACCATGCCCAATAATGATTGGGAGCTTGCCGCCCTGAGTAAGGAAAGATTTACCGCATATTATGGAAAAGAAGACGATGTTGCCGACCTCATGGACAGACTTGCTCATCCGGAATCTATCCCGGACACAAAAAATAACCGCTTCAGCCTCCCTCGAACCTGCCTCATCGGAGTTGGCAATGATCTACGCGGAGACGACTCTGTCGGGCTCATGGTGGCGCGTACTCTCCTTTCGAACCTTCAAACTACTGACTCCCAGCTCATCTTCTGGTTGTAGAAGGTGGACCTGCCCCAGAGAATGTCACCGGGCGCTTGCGTACCTTCCACCCGGAGATCGTCATCCTGATCGATGCTGCACACATGGACGAGACTCCCGGTACGGTCCAATGGATCCCTCTTGACGCGATCGATGGTGTGAGTGCGTCTTCTCATTCACTACCGCTTTCAATGCTTGCAAGTTACATCGCAGTAGAAATGGGGTGTGATGTTTTCGTGTTGGGGATTCAACCTATGCATAATGCAGTCGACACCGTGCTTAGCGCACCTGTTCGTTTTGCAATGGACGAAATCGTGAAAGAGATGACCAGAATATTTCTGAATGTATCTATGGGGTAATAAAAAAGTTACAGTTCTCTATTTCTTAGTTCAACCATTTCGAAAGCAAGTTTTCAATATCTTTCAAAGACACTGGTTTATTAATGAAATCATTCATGCCCGCTTGTAAACATGAGTCCTTGATGCCTTGCATAGCGTTAGCGGTAACTGCCACGATAATGGTGTGTTTTTGGTTCACCTTTTCGTGTTCGCGGATCTTGCGTGCTGCAGTCAGACCGTCCATATCCGGCATGTTCAGATCCATAAGGACCAGCGAAAAGGCATCCGGGTCTACTTGCAGGAGTTCCACGGCTTCCCGTCCGTTCCCGGCATGACGGCTGGTGATGCCGAATTCGCGCAACTGCATCGAGAGCAGATCGCGGTTAACCAGATTGTCTTCTACGATCAATATTGGGCGCTGGTTTGAGAAATCTTTCCACCTTGCTTCAGGTGCTTTCTTGATTTTCGGGTGTTTGGGGATATTCGTGCCAAGCGGCAGGCTGAACCAAAACGTGGACCCCGTTCCTTCCATAGAGTCAAAACCGATCTCGCCATGCATTAGGTCCACCAGGCGTTTGGAAATAGCCAGTCCCAGCCCGGTCCCGCCGTGTTTGCGGGTATGCGAGGCGTCTGCCTGGGTGAAAGGTTCAAAAAGTTTTTTCTTCATCGATTCTGAGATGCCCTGCCCGGTATCCTGGACGGTAAAAGTCACTATAAGGTTTTCTTCGTTGATCTGAGTTCCCGAAAGGTTGACGAAGACCAATCCGCCTTCCGGGGTGAACTTGATCGCGTTGCTGATCAGATTGCTTAGTATCTGGCGGATTCTGCCTGAGTCCCCCATGGCCGCATCAGGAATGTTGGATGTGACCATCACCGAAAGGAGGATGCTCTTTTGTTGTGCCTTCGGCATGAATAACTTTACGGTTTCACGGACCAATGTGTCGGGCTTGAATGGTGACGGAATGATCGATAATTTCCCTGCTTCGATCTTTGAGAAATCCAGAATATCGTTCAGGATCGCCAATAAGTTGCGGGTTGATGTTTCAATGGTCTCAGCAAACTCGCGCTGCTCCGCATTTAATTCTGTATCCAGCAATAATTCGTTCATCCCCATAATGGCGTTCATCGGTGTACGGATCTCATGACTCATGGTGGCGAGGAAGGCACCTTTTAAATAAGCTGCTTCCAGGGCGTTGTCGCGGGCTTCGGAAAGTTCAATGTTGTTTTTATTGATCTCCTCTGCATACGTGCGGAGCTGTTCTGCGGCATACAGGCGGTCTAATTCATCCCCTATCCATTGCGCCATCACTTTGAGGATGTTCTTATCGGCTTCTGAAATGTCTTTTGTCAGTGGTGTTGTGCTGGAGAAATTCAGAGTTCCATAGATCTGTCCGCCGCGGTATACAGGCATGCCTAAATAAGCTTCCAGTTTGAATTTTAGATACCATGGATGTGAAGCCCATCCATTCTGTTTTGCGTGCGAAAAACTTATTGGGACAAGGGAGTGAATAGTCTCTACGCAATATGTATCGTGCAATTCAAAAACAGCGCCTGTATGGATGGACAGGTCTGTCGAAATCGTTTCGACTACCGTGTAATCCTCCCCTGTGATTTTTGAAAAAATGCCGATCGGAAGGCTGAAGCGCTGTGTTCCCAATTCCAGCAAACCGTGAACTTTTTGTTCAAAGCTATCCTTGGCGGCGACGATATCGTACAAGGCACGGATGAATCCCTCGCTCTCACGCAGGTTTTTTTCCATTTGCATGCGTTCGGTCAGGTCGGTGATGACCGTCACTGCCCCTTCGAATTCACCATTTTTTACGCGGGGTGAACCGGTTATAAGGGTGTATGCCTCTTCTCCGTTCTTTCTGCGCAACCGGGTTTCGTAACTATTGATCTGCCCCGAGGCGCGCGTCATCTGCGCATTGTGCAGGGTGATGTGGTCTTCCTGAAATGTGACATCGAATGGGGTTTTTCCCAGCAATTCTTCCGGTTCGTACCCGAGCATTTTCGCGTAGGACGGGTTGACGAAAGTGAATTGCCCATCCTTGTTTGTAACGGTCAACCCTTGCCCCATTTGTTCCATTAACATTTGGGCAAACTCGTTTTGACGCACCAGTTCTTCTTCCGCCTGTTTGATGTTGGTGATATCTGTGCCGATGCCGATAAGCATATCGTTCGGACCCTTGGTATCTGCCAGCATTAACCAACGCCAGGAACCGTCTTTGTGCCGGACGCGGTGTTCGTAGGGAGTGCCGTCCACATGTGTCTTTCCCGATGCAGCATTGCGGATGTATTCTTTTTCGGCTTCTACGTCGCCGCCCGAAATACGCTCCATTTCCCACCAGCCGCCGCCGAGAATCTCTTCAGGGGTGTAGCCGATGATTTTTTGTACCGATGGACTGACGTAAATAATTTCTGCATTACTATTAGCCACCAATACAAGATTCCCGATTGAATTCAAAATATTATCTGATAGGTCAAGCCTCGATTTTTCGATTTCGCGTTCGGTCACATCCAATGCATAAAGGTTGATATACGCCATTTCGCTTACGGGCGCAAAGACACAGGAGTAGATACGTTCGCCGTGTCGGATGAATCTGGTCATCTGCGACCCACTCTGGAGTGTTTCTGCCAGATAACCTTGCCAGGCGGGATGGGCGTGATCTGCTTCGGGTATGCCTATGTCTTTTAGGAAATTGATTGCACTGGTATTGGCGTATAAGATCTCACCAGTGGCATTAATGCGCAAGACAGGGTTGGGATTCTCTTGCGGCAGCAGAGCCAATGATCGAATATTTTCTTCCGCCTTTTTTTCAGCAGTGAGATCTCGAAGCACTGCGACGAGCGTTTTCCTGCCATCCAGGTTTGCTTGCCCAATGGATGCGTGAACAGGAACGACTACGCCATCTTTACGCCTTGCAGAAACTTCGCGATATTCCCCCATCTTTCTCAAGGTTTCATTGCTGTTTATGAACGCCTTGAATAAATTGGCGTGTTTTTTTACGTACTCCTGTGGTATGAGTGAGCGCAGCCGCAGTTTTTTAAATTCCACCTCTGAATAACCTAACATATCGGTTGCGGCGGAATTGGATAACAGCACATTCCCGGTTTCATCGAATACCAGAATGGCGCTGGTAGACATGGACATTAACAACTCAAGCATGGTTTAAACCCATTTTAATGAAGGCAACCACATGTTTGTGAAGGAAATTTTTCCAGAGCAGGCTAAGGAACAAACCTGCCATTACAGCAACTTGTACAAACACAACTTGTTCCAGTGAGCGGTGGAATAGGATTATCCCTGCCACCTGCGCAATGCCTGCGGCAATCGCAAACCCGGTCTCTTTTCCCATTCCCAATGATAGGCGGTAATTAATGACCACGTTTGCCATGGCATACAGTGAGGTAGCCAGTGCGTACAACCATAGTAAAGACGCTACGCCGATATATTTTTCACCGAAGAGAATCGTTACAACAAACTCAGGTGCAGCCAGGGTCAGTAAAACGACAGGCGTGGAGACTCCCAGTACGATACCCAGCGAGATCCAAAGCAAGTGCCCGTGCGGTTCGCCCATCTTTTGCTTTTGCGCCACGATCGGGAACATGGTGGTGACGACCGACCAGGTGGCGAAAAATACGATGCGCCCGATCAGCGCCAGCGCGGCATATTGCCCGGCTTCGGTGGTTTCAAAAAAACGTTTTACTAAAATAACATCACTATTATTGATGAGGATCTGCCCCAGCTGTGAAACGAGCACAGGGGCGGCGAAAGTCAACAGGTCCTGGCGGGTTTCTTTGGTGATGGACTCCTTCGTTCCCAATCCATGGACGGCAGACCTTGCCACCAGCCATGTGAAAAAAAAGGATAGACTGATGCCGGTCACCGCGCCATCGACGGAGAGTCCCAGAGCCACTAGCCCAATACTGATGAGTAACCGGCTCCACATTTCAACCTGGTAGCTGATCGCCAATATCTTAAAGTTGGTGCGCCCCTGAAGCATTCCCCGCTCCACGGACTGAAGCATGGCGAATGGCATGGCCGCGCCAAAGATGATAAATGACAGAAAGGATTGTGTATGGAAGAATTTTTGCAAGAGGGGCGCAAGTGCGGCGAAGAAGACCGTCAGCAGTAGACCAAGACTCAGGGCAACGAACCAGATAAAACGTCGGATCGAGGCGAGGGTTTGGTTGTCTCCATCTGCGGTGTGAATGGCAGAATACCGTGCGGCAGTCATCTGGATAGGTGCCGTCAGGAAGGTTACGACCAATAGAAGGGTGACGATCAGAGAGAGGTCTGCAAAAAGTGATGGACCCAGCCATCGCCCCATGATGAGGTTGTAGACGTAATTGCCCGCATTGACGACGGTCATGCTTAGCATGAGCAGGGCGCTGGCAGAGGCGATCTTTGAGCGGAGGAGTTCTTTAATCTTTTGCATTGAGGTCAAGCAATTGGGTCACAGTATCAAGGATCATCCTGGAACTGGCAGGTTTGGTAAGGAAGCTTTGTACACCGGCTTCTTCCGCACGGATGCGTTCGGCGTCATCGCCGCTGCCGGTAAGAATGATCACGGGTAGATGTTTGTATTTTTGAATAGTGCGGATGTGTTGTAGCAGGGTGATGCCGTCCATGCCGGGCATGGCAACATCGAGGATCGCCAGATCGGCGCTTTCTTCCTTGAGCATTTCCAGTGCCGCTTCACCGGTTCCGGCAGTAAGGGTTTCGTACCCGGCTTTGTTGAGGGTGTAGTTGAGAATACGTTGGTTGTTCGGTTCGTCGTCAACGACGAGGATCCTGGTTTTGCTCATGGTTAAAAGCCTCTTGGGATGATCTCGGATTTGTCGATGGAGACAAACACCTGATCGAACTTGGTCAGTTTGAGGATGCGTGAGGCAGCCTCTTCGCGCGGCCAGACAAGGCGGACATCGCCGTTTTTCATGCGCGTGCGCTTGAGTACACTGACCAATACTGCCAGCCCGGCGGAGTCGAGCATGGAGACATCGGTCAAGTCGAAGACGAAATGTGTATATTTATCGGCAATATAGATATCGCACATTTTTCGCAAGGCAGGAGCTTCAAATGCATCCAGCCTGCCTTTAAGGGCGATGGCAGCGATCTTAATGACCTGTTCAGTGGCATTGATTTCTAGTGACATGGGGACCTCTTTCTTTTATTTCAAATGCTTAATGAGTTGCCAGATATTCTTTCCCTGTGAAGTTCTATATTTGACATCATCCATCAGGGAACGGATGATCGCCATCCCATAGCCGCCTTCTGCAAGGTCGGCGGGGTCTGGCATGTGAACCCGATCCAAATTCACGTTTGCGGGAGTGCCGCTATCTTGTGTTTGCATAATGATGCTGTCGCTGGTGCAGGAAAGTTGCACTTCGATCAGACCGTTCGAAACCCCTTCGTAGGCGTGGTCTACCAGGTTGGTTAATAATTCATGTAAGGCAAGTTCGCACAGTCCGGTAATATCTTCTGAGACATTGGCGCGTTTAAGCATGGCGCGCAGCTTTTCGCTTGGGATGCGAATATCCTTATAGTTGGCATTTACCGTGACTTTTTCATTGGGCATTTTAATTGTCTCATTTGGCTTTGTGAATTTGATGATGACGATCGTGCGGTCGTCGTCTTGCGGATGTGTTCCGCAGAAGGCATTGACATCTGCCTGTAAAGCTTCCGCCATTTGTTTTGTCGGTAACTGGCGTGCAGCCTGCAAGACGTATTTCATGCGTTCGTAGCCGTACATTTCACCTGCCGGGTTTCGAGATTCTGGAAAGCCGTCGGATGCGGCGATGAATAGGTCGCCTTGCGAGAGGTGCAAAGTTTGTGTTGAATATTCGTACGTGTCGAGAATCCCCACAGGGATGTCCTGTGCTTCGAGTAGAACCGGCTCACCTTGGGCAGGGACATAATAGATCGGGCTTTGCCCCGCATTGCTGAAATGAAGTGTGCCGGTTTGGCAATCCAGTAAGCCAAGGATGACGGTGGTGAACATACTGACACTGGAGAAATCTGCAGACATGTCGTGGTTGAGCCGATTAAGTACCTGATGCGGTCGGTCGAACGGCATGTTGCGCGAGGCAGATTTGATGATGGTATGGGTCATGCTCATCAACAGTGCGGCGGGCATGCCTTTTCCGGTCACATCGCCTAATGCAAAGACCAGCGAGTCTTGCGAGCGTTCGAGCACATCGAAGAAATCGCCGCCGACCTCAAGGGCAGGCGTAGATTCGGCGTACACATCCAATCCTTTTACCTGTGGAATGCTTTGCGGCAGAATGGCGGTTTGCACCTGGCGGGCAATATCCATTTCGGTTTCGAGGCGGGTGCGCTCCACGGCTTCCTTGTGGAGCAGGGCATTTTCCAATTGTGCGCCGATGTGCCCAGCGATCGCTTTTGCCAGTTTGATATCCGGTGTGGTGAAATTGCCAGTCTTGTTGAACAAACCAACGGCTGCCGTGATCTCGTCTCGCACCGGCAGGGAGACCATCATGACATTGCGGATGCCGCCAGGCAGGGTTTCTGAGTCTTTAAAGATGTGCCGGTTGGGATCCCGTTGATACAGGGTCGCCGCTGCTTCCATGTGAGCAGGGTGCAGAGGTGTTTCTGATACCTGATGAATGATGGCGGTCTTGCCGGATTCTTTTAGGACCACAAAGCCGCCGTCCACATCCATAAGATGTTTGGATTGTTTGATGAGCAGATCAAGCAGATGAGGCACATCCAGTGTGCGGCGGGTGGCTTGGGTAAGTTCGTATAAAGCCACCAATCTGTCCTGAGTTTCAACCAGAGCAGCGGTCAAACTATCGAGGTCGCTGTCTGCTGTAAGCAGACTAACAAACACGTCCAGCATGGATTCTGCACTGGGTGCCCAGCGCAGATCGGCAACACCGTAAACCTGTAAGGATAAACCCGAGGTGCGCGAAGATGCCGAAAGGGCTGGCATCGAACTCGAGACCGAATTCGGGCAACCGATCAGTACTTCATTACCCTGGGTTAGTTGCACACAGGTCGCGCCGATGCGCATCCAGCCGGAGGCGAGGGATTTAAATATCTCGCGATGTTTGTCTGTAATTTCAGGGACCACTAGAATCCTTTCGCGGCTTCTTCCTCGGTCTGGAAAATATCAAAGGCTTTGTCCAGTCGAGTTAATTCGAAGATCACACGTACCGGCTGTAGTAACGAACAGACATGCAGGTCGCCATTCTGTTCGCGGCAAAGTTTCAATCCGCGCACAAGAGCAGAGAGGGCGGTTGAGTCTATGAAGTTGACGCCTTCCAGATTTACAATAAGCTTGATATTGCCCGCCTTGGATTGCTCCACCAGCCACGTGTTAACAGGTTCCACTTCGTGGGCATCAAAGCGTCCTTTCAATTGCAGGACGGGCAGGTTGTTCCGGGTTGATTTGATGATTTCCATACATCTCCTTATGAATTACTTCTTTAACAATTCCTCAAAATGGATCAGGTACCAATCCACCACTTCCGTGATGGGCAATCCGTTTGCTGCGGTGTAATTACGCAAACCGATTTCTTTCTGACGTTCAGGATTATCGATCACCTTGGCGATCGATGCCGCCAGGCTGGCTGCGCTGGTCGGTTCAAAAAATTCTGCGTCGTAACCTTCTTCCAATACAAGTTCGGCAAAGTCACCGAGGTTGGGCAGCACAACGGCTTTGCCGTATCCGCCTGCCTGATGCAGCACCCCTGAACTGCCTGTGGTGGATGTGTAAGGGAATGCCACCACCCACGCTTCACCAAAAATACGTGGCACGTCCTCTTCGGCAACATAACCTGTATATTCCACATTGGGCACTTGGGCGTATTTATTACGTACGCCTTGCAGGTACCCGGCTGAATTTGGGCTGTCTGTCCCGGCGATGACAAGGCGCATATCAGGATGTTTCTTTAATAACTCTGCATGGGCTTCCACCAAAAGATCAACGGTTTTGTAGGTGCCGAACTTCCCAAAGGTCATCACCGTGGGGTTGCCACCTGGCAAGGTGCTGGGTTCGGTGTTCGTGGGCTCTTCAAATGAACCGTGAGGTGCAAGTAATACATTTTTTGCACCGTAATTCTTTTCGAGGATCTCCACATATTTTGGGATGGTCACAGCCACCCAGTCGGCGGTGAGGATGAAACGCGTGACGATATTGCCAAACAAACGAATGACGGCTTCGAGGACAGGGTTGCTGCCAAAGCCTGCCGATTTTAAGTTAACCGTTTCCATGATGTTGTGGAGCAAAACAACAACTTTGTGTCCGTCGCGTTTTAACGTCCACGGCGTGAGCAAACCCAAAGTGGCAGGCACTTTCTTATCACCGAAGGAGGCGAATTGAATGTTGAATAGAACAATGTCGGGATCTGCTTCGCGGACAGCCTTTCGGATGCGCGAGACATTGTTCATGGCGTTGAACTTCCAACAAGGCACGCTTCGCATCGGGACCTGACCTGGCTCTTGTTCCTGGGAATATTCCTGACCCTCAGGCAGTTCGTCCACTAACAGCACGATCTCGCTTACATTCTCAACTTTGGTCTTTAAAAAGCGGATGAAGTGAAACGCGTATTCGTTAAGCGAGCTTTTAGATGGGGGGTAAGCAGTGACAATTGCAATTCGCATGGGCTATCTCCTATCGGTAAACACCTTTCAGGTCATTCATCTTGACTTTCATCAGGTCACGTAAAAATCGTTGGACTTCCTTGCGTGTATCCACTTTAGAGCCGGGCGCGTCAATCCATGAGACAGGGACTTCTGCGATCTTGTAGCCGTATTTCGAAGCCAGATACAGGATCTCCAGATCGAACGAAAACCCCATGATGGTCTGCTTGGTGTGCAGTTTTTGGGCGGCGTCATGCGTATACATTTTGAATCCGCATTGTGTGTCTTTCACAGGAATGAAGAAAATGTATTTCACCATCCAACGCAGCCCGCCGCTGAGCACTTTTCGCAGCAGGGATTTTTTGCCTTCTTCGGCACCGTCTGCCGCCCGCGAGCCGACCGCCACGTCAAAACCGCCTTTTTCCAATTGATTGAGCAGCTTGCTTACTTCTTCGATGGGTGTGGAATTATCAGCATCTGCAAAGAGGACATACCTGCCGCGAGCCGCCAGCATTCCGCGCTGGACGGCGCTGCCCTTGCCGCCATTCTTCGGCGCTTTCAGCACGCGCATATTTACGAGGTGCAGGTCTTCGCATAACACCACGGTGTCATCCTTGGAGCCATCGTCGGCGATGAGCAATTCCCACGGAAAGCCCAGATCTGAAACGTGTGAAGCGATCGCGCCAATGGTGGCAACGATGCGTTCGCGTTCGTTGTACGCCGGAATGACGATGGAGAGTTTGGGTTCTCCCGTGATCTCGTCAGTTTTCCATTTTGCATAATTTTCGTAAGGCATAACGACTCCTTATTTTTTTGCCCTGTTGGAGTTTTATCTCAACAGAGTGCTTGGTCACGCAACAAAGACCCAATTGACAAAAATGACCACGAACACACCCAGCAGGATGGTGAACGTGTAATTAAATATCCGGTCTATCCGATCATCGCGCCCCCACCATGCCATCATCATGAAGGCTGGGAATTGTGTTAGTAGATAACGGATGATGCTGCCGATCGCACTGGCAGATGGGACGAAGAGCATGATGAGCACAAAGATGGCGTACCCTTCACCAAGTTTGTGCCAAATAAATGGGACCATTGCCAGGAAGAACAGGTAGAACGAGACATTCCAAAAACGCGTCAGCCACCCTTTGTTCACTTCGCCTTCCAGCAAGCCTATGATGTTTTTCTGTAAAACCGCCAGCGGACCGATATTCTCTCTTCCCCAAGCGGCTTGCACTTCAATGAACGCCAGCGGACGGTCAAAGTTGACCTTGAGGAAGTAGATAAAGACCAACATGCCTAATGGAATGAGTGAGATGATAATGATCTCGAACCAGTTCTTTTTAAATCCACTCCACAGATCCAGCCAGGTCTGTTTTTTGTGCATGGCGAAGAACGCCCAGCCTTGCGCGCGTAGCCACTCCCATAACACGAGCGCCCACATCAGAATGCCGAGGTTGCGCGTGGCGGCTGTCAGGATGCCGAACACGGCAGCCCACGCCCATTGATGTTTGCGGGCGAAGTACATGGTGGCTATGGAAAGAAGGACGAACATGCTCTCGGTGTACACTGCAGAGAAAAAGAACGAAGTTGGGAAAAACGCCAGGTAGTACACCGCCCGTTTGGCGGAGTCTGAGCCGAGTTCCAATTCGGTCAGCAGGTAGAAAAATATCAATGCACCGAAAAAAGCCAGATTGCTGACAAGGAATCCTGTCAGGATTATTTTGCCGTCAAATAGTTTGGAAAGCACCTGCACAGTCATTGGGTAGAGTGGAAAGAAAGCGACGTTGCTTTGCTGACCCGGGCGGAACCAATAGCCGTTGGTGGCAATATCTACGTAATATTGGCTGTCCCATTTTGCCCACATGGAAAGGAAGGGGCTGCTCTCATCCGCGACCCAATGACCTTCTTCGGTGGGCAGCATGGTGTCGCCCAGGATGCCAGCGCCGAAGATGAGCAGGCGGCTGAGTGCGAACGCGAGCAATGGAATGGTGAACCAATCAGGAAGTCGTTTCATTTTTCCACTTCCAGTTTGACATCTTCAAAAGTGACCGGTCCACCGTAGGCAAGTAACCCGATCCAGCCTTCTTGAGATGAGATGGTGATCTCTTTTGCGACCTCCGCGTCATTGACGAAGATGCTGAGGGTGTCGAGCTTGACCACCAGTTTAAGAGTGAGGGTTTCGCTTGAGTTTTCAATAGGGGCTGAGCCTTGACCTTTGAACTTGCCTTCATCATTGATCGAACCCCACCAAATGGCTTTGCCGCCATCTTTGAAACGGACGATATATGAGTTGTTCTTTGAGCCGCGCTCGCCCATATGGATGATGAAGCCACCGCCCGAATCGTCTGCAGCGGGCAGGCTGATCCTGGCACTGACGGTGTATTCTGAAGCCTGCACACCTGTGTTCCAGACATAATCCGAAACATCGCTGACGGTTTGTATGGCTTTGGCATTTTCGATCGTCCATTTGCCGCTGATGATGCGTTGGTCAGTGAAGCCATCCATGCTGTCGTAGGTACCCTGGAATACTGCTCCAACACCATCCACAACTACTTCGTCGTAGGTGACGTGTGCGCGTGAAGTAACCAAGCCAAAGTACCCGGCGTTATGTCCTGATTTATATGGAACTGCCTGAACGATCAAACGGTCGTCGAGATAAATGCTGTAGGTTTTTTCACTGCCGATGATGCGCAGTGTGTGCCGATCCGTTCCGGCGTTAGGTACATCGGCGTAGCCCTGGTTTTGGTATACGCCATTCTCGTCAAAATATCCCCAGACAATGGCGTTATCGCGCTTGTCAGAATAGCGCACCATTGAGCCGCCCGCAAGCCGCTCTGTGCTCGGCATGTTGAAAAGGATGCCTGCACCACTGCCTTCTACATGCACAAAGCCGGTTTGAATGCTGAAGTTTTGAAAAGCTGTCTTTGTATATACCGTGGCGAAGTCGAACCCATCCACTTTGGTTTGGACAAAATTGCCATCCGCGAATTTCCAGTCACCATTGAGGATCTTCCAGCCCGCATCGGATAATTTTCCATCGAAGACACCGCGATAGGGAGCGTCTGAGCCGCCGATTGAGGCGATTGGGGTAGGCGTTGCGCCAACTGCCTTTGTCGGTTGTTTTGTAGGCGCTGCTGTAGTAGGTGTTGTTTGTGTGGCTGCCTTGGTCGGTTGCGGCGTGGCGCTAGGTTGATTTGCCGTGACCGGATTCGAGGTCGTGCCAAATAAGGGGAAGACTTCCACATCCGAAAAGGCTGCCGAAGAACGCGAAGTGACCAGACCAACAGCACCTTGAATCGATACAAGCGGCACATCGCGCGCGATCATTTCTTCGTCAAGAAAGATGTCGTAACTGTCGGTGCCTGAAAAGATCTGAAGGATGTGAGCTTCTTTGCCCGGGTGTGAAGCGTCTACAAAGCCCTGGCGGGTGAAAACACCTTTCGAGTCGTAGTATCCCCAGATGATCGAATCGGTCTCGTCTGAATATCGCACCAGGTGAGCGCCATTGATGGAATACGGCGAAGGCATATTAAAGAACACCCCCGCGCCTTGCCCGGTGAGATGATTGAAAGTAGCTCGCAGGGTGTAATTTTCAAAGGTGCTGGTTTCATACCCGATCGCGGCATCGGTGAAGGTCGAGTCACTTTGCAGCATTTGTTTCGAAGCGATCTGCCACGAACCGCTGATGGGAACCCAGCCTGCGCCGCCCGGTTCCTGGTCAAAGTCGCTGGTGTAGACCATGTCGCCGGGGTTTTGATTATCAGCAGTGGTTAATTTGTAATTATCAAATACAGAGGAACCCAACGCGTAAAAACCGAGCATGCCGTTCTTATAAAAGAGCGGGCGATTTTCGATCATGCGCTGTCCATTGACCTGCACCAGATAGGAATTGCTGTATACATAGATATCCAACCGGAATTCGGTGGTGTTCATGCTGAGTGGAACTCGCGCCTGTGTGACGAATGCCCCGGTTTCGTCCATGTACCCGGCAACCAATTCCAGCGTTTCCGCGTTGATGCGATCGATATAGACCCTGTGCTGCTTTGCGATCAAGTCGGGATATTGCGCGTTGAAGGAAAGCCCTGATTGCTTCGTGTCTTTTTTCAAGGTGATGAATACGCTGACATGATACGGCGCATCTTCAGGGACCTTGAGCGGAATGTGCAGCTGCCCGGCTTCTTCTCCGCCGACAGTTTGCATCAACGTTCCGGTGCGAAGCGTCCACACACCAGAGGGCGAGAACCAGCGTTTTAGGTTAACATCGTCAAAGGTTTGGGTATAAGGCAGAGTGTATGTAGTGACGGGTTGTTCTGGTGCCACCAGGATCTGCAATGCTGCGAAGATCATCACTGCCACACTCACCAGTGCCGCGGCAGAGATCAATACGCGATTCGATGGCAGTCCGGGGATCTTTGTCCGCAGTCTGTTTAGCATCTCATTTAGACGGGTGATGAGAGGTCTTATCTTTTCGATGTAGGGTTTTATGAAAGACATCATGGTTTGGGATTTCCTGAGTAGATTTTATGACGAATGGCTTGTACGCCGCGTTTCATTCTCGTTCTCAAAATTCTTACCTTTCTGCAAATTCTGGTTGGCGGCAATTTTGTACTTTAATAGTCTGATTTAACTCAAGTTGCTACCTTCATAATAATAGGCTGTGTCACCCTGAGGGAGCGCGGTTTTCGCGACCGAAGGGTCTCTGGCACAACCCTGTAGAGATGCTTCGGGGCAAAAAAACGCCCCTCAGCATGACATAACGAGTTGTGGGTAGCAACTCGGGTTATTTATGGTTCTTCTCCCTGCATAATGACCGAGCCGCAGCACAACTCGTTTGGCTGAACAACCGTCACATTGGCGGGCAAGGTTAGATTTTGATACGCCTCTTCTGGAATGACCAAAATACCTTCAATCAGCATGGGAGCATCGTTGAGCTTTGAAAAGTAGATCGGGTATTTGCCCTTACCGGCAGTTACCACACCAAGGTCGAAGAATTGGTATTGGTAATTCACCACCACCACGTCGGTGGGAATGAGCTTCCCCAATTCTTTAAGCGTGTACTGGCTTACATCCAAGGGCGTTCGGCTGGAAGAGAAGACCAGACGCTTGTCGAAGAATGCCAGATTGGATGGGTCTGACGCGAGCGAAATACGCAGCGGCTCGGCGAATAACTTTGATTCCATTTCCATATCCACAGCCGATATCGCGCCGCGCATCAACAGGTGATATTCGCCAGCTTCGGGCAGGGTCACATCAATACGGAAGGGTGCTTCGCGCGGCACGCCAATGAAGCCGCCTTCGATGGTGCCCCACAGCCCGGGTGTGATCATATCCAGCCGGTTGTATTTGCTATCCGAGAAAAATTGAAACAGCCGAAACATGGGTGAGAGGTAGTACGAACTGGAGATCTGTTCCGGGTCAAAGGGGAGGATGACGCTGCTCGGGCGGGCGAACTGTGTCTTGTTGGCTTTCAGGTACAGGTCCAGCGCCGATTCGTGTTCGTCGTCGGTGACTAGAGTCAGCGAGTCGAATGATTCCAGGTCGCCCACCACCATCGTGTGGCGCAAGTCGTAATAACGGGTTAGCTCCAGATTGGATGACAAAATGCGGATGAACGAATTCCAGTCCACATCCAGGTAGAGCGGCACACGCTCGGCAGTAGGCAGATCGGTGAATTCATAGAGCACATAACTTTCGTTCTCCATCAACTTCTTCACGTACCCGTCACGCGAATCCAATTCAGGGATCAGAATGCGTTCCACCTCGCGTAAATATTCCTGTCCGCCCACCGTGTTTGCCACCAGTTCTTTATTCACCACAATATATTTCAGATCGAGATCACGGGCAATGTTGATCCACCAGGGTTGCTGGTAATACAACGCTCTCAGCATCAAAAAGAACTCATGCTTATTATCCGAGTCGCCGGTCAGTCCGTAGTAATAACTTGGCAGGTCAAGATAATAAATGTGGAACTTATCAATGAACTTGTGCTCCACACCGTTGATATCCACGATCACCTTGGCGGTCTCGGTTGGCGGCAATACCACCACCTTGCCGGGCGGCAGCTGCAACAGTGCCTCTTTCACTTCCTTTAAAGGACCCACCGGGTAAGGTGTGAGAAAGTGGTGAAAATCTCCCGATGTAAAAACGATGCGGTATGACTCGTTCGAGAAGATCGGTACCATGAACAACAGAACCATCATCACCGGGACGAAGCGCCCCGCTTCTTTCTTAACTGCGGTTTGCTTCTGTTTCTGTTTGCTTTTTGCTTCGCCGATTCGTTTTCCCGTTAGAACCCAAACGACTTCGCCGAAGCCTTTTTTCATGAAGGTATCGTGCAGCCAGATGATGGAAATGGAGATCAGGATGGTCGCCACCATGAAGGTGACCAGTTCAAAGCGATGTGGGAATCGCAGTACTTGTACGATCGTCCCCATGAGTTTGACGATCAGGTCACCGACGCCGGATTGGAGCTTGTTCGCGATCACGCTGATAAATGCCATTGTTCGGTGAAAGGTCGGCAACCAGGACGGACCGGAATACCCCAGGGTTGCCCACATGGTGAAGAATGTGACCACGTACATCACATTCATGAAGGCTTTTAGCTCGGCGGTATGGAATATCTCATCCCGTGCGCGCTTCAGGAACAACGGAATGAATAGCAGCAGCATGTAGATCATGTTCGAATAGCGCGGCACTTTGGCGAGATAATCGCCTGTGAATTCCTTGTCCATAATGCCTGCCATATCAAAGGCGAGCACATGCCCAAGTGAAATGGACGCATCTTGAATAAAGTAAAAATCTCCGGGCACAGTCTCGGAGAGATTCGGCACGCCGCGCAAGGCGTAGAATTTTACAAAGAGAGCGTAGGGTAGCAGCGTGCCCAACCCGAGCATGGCAAAAGCGCCCACGCACCGCCAAAAACGCACTTCCCGGAACAGCCTGCGCCAATCTTTTTTGAAGATTTGCCATCCGTTCCACCACATGCGCGGACGGTAAATATTGCGCCATGAACCATCTTTGAATACTGCAATGCCGTCCATGACGACGAGCGTGAGCACGGCAAATGCCATATACAGCGCAAAAAGGATCAGATAATGAACGGCGGGGTTGAAGAGTGTGATGACACACGCTGCGATGATCGGTTTATATGGATTTTTTTGCGGGAAGATCAAGCCGTATGTCATCAGTGTGATCGAGACAAGACATAACGAAAAACCAAGGATAAGCGTGTAAAAATGCGTGATCTTGGCATACGCCATAATGATGAAGATCATCAACACAGGGGCTGCTGTTAATTGATACACGGCTTCGGGTTTGTATTGCGGCAGGATGCGTACTAAAAGCAAGGCGACAAATAGATACGAGAGATACGTCACCCCCGGTACGACCAGCACAAGCGCAAACGGCAGGACTTTGTAGTAGCGCAGCCAGGTCGTCAGGATCGAGTATCGAACGCGGAACTCGTATCCGTTGGTGAGCTGGTTGAATTTGCCAGCGGCTTGGTCGATCAACTGACTGTTGGGGTTAAAAAATGGAACGAGCTCGTCACCGTTGATGACAGCTTCACCATTCAAAACCAGTGGAATGTTGGCAATGACATGGCGAAAGGTAAAGAAAGAGAGTGAAAAATAGATCACGCCCACTATGAGTGCGATCCGCTGGGTTGCGGAGAGTCGCTGTACCCAGGCGGCAGGTTTGGGAACCTCAACAACAACCGGCGGTTGAAGCGCCAGAGCGTTGATCGAGGGAGAGGCAGTTTTCCGCTTAGCGCGGGATTGCCTTGGCTTTGAGGTCATCGAAGTATCTCCCCAGTTTCATGCGCAGGAGTGTGCTGCGTTCGATCAGATGCATGCCGATCTCATCGTATGCGGAAAGGACAGATCGAATCCCTGCTGTCAGGTCTTCTGAGCAGAAGGAGTCGTTGATGTTTCGGGCGTATGTGTTCATGCCGAGATAATCCACCAACTCTTGCACCTTCACATCGTAGATCAGCCCGTAGAACGGTTTCCCCAGGATCGAAGAAATGACCAGTGTGTGCAGGCGTTCAGCGAGAACCATGTCTACACTGGCGATGATCTCTGCGGCTTCCTGTGCGGTTTGCGGGTCATGCAGGATGAATGGGATGTCGGAAATCCTTTTGGAAAATTCCTTTAATATCGAAAGATCGTCATGAGCTTTGAATTTGCTCTGCATGGGCAGGGCGTGGATCTCCAGTGGTGTGGCTGCGTGCAGTTCTTTCAGTGAGGCGGCAAGGTTCGCCTGGAATGGTTCCCAGGCTTCGGGTTTTTCAATGTCGTAGTTCAGGTTTAGGGCAATGCGGATCTTGTCTGATCGGGGCAGCGGCTTGGGGGTTGAGATGAAGACCTCGGGCGGGTTGGCAAAAACAGCATCCGGGACGAGGTTTACTTTCAATGGGGAAAGACCCAGCTTGAGCGTGGTGCGATGCGATTTCTCGTCGCGGACGGAGAGGAAATCCACCTGGCTTAATATCCAACGAGCGAGCATTTCTCCGCGGGGAGTCATCAACGGACCGACACCGATGTTACTCATGATTACTTTTTTGCGAGCGACCTGCTTTGCGAAAGTGACTGTGGCGAGGATCATCAGCAGGGTGGAGTAGGGGTTGCGCCCGACGCTGGCGTAAAGTTCTTTGATGATACTGCCGCCGCCAAAAAAGATGACTTTACTGGTGAGAAGATACTTGAGGAAGCGCGGCAGTTCACGTGTGGTGTGAAAAGACTCCACGTTGAATTTGGGGCGCATGGCGTTTTGGGTGAATGCCGGGTCGTAGGAGTTGACGGCATAGGTATGCTCTTCGCCTAGTTGGGAGAGAAAGGTCTCAAGCAGAAGTTCGTCGCCGAGATTGAATTGTCCGTGTGTGCCGAGGAAGAGGATTTTCATAGATGTCAGCCTTTTTATGACTTGATGATACTCACTTCATTTAAAAAAGCACCTGACAGGAAGGTTACAATTTATTTTGCGTAATTGAAAAGTGGATGCGGTATGAACACTCTGGGTGACTGGCGAATTTCGCGTGTTTTTAACGGGTGAAAGCGATATAATGGTTTAGACGATTTATTTATTTGAGGGCGTTTTGTACCTCTTTGATTAAGGACCCTCACCATGCCAAACGTATCCAAGCCCAAAGCCAGTAAGGAAAAAAAGACGAACGGAAAACCGGTGCGTCGTAGTGTTTTTCCCATTGTTGGCATTGGCGCATCGGCAGGTGGGTTGGAGGCATTGGGGGTATTCCTGGCAAATGTGCCCGAAAAAAGCGGACTGGCTTTTGTCATTATTCAACATCTTGACCCCACTCATAAAGGGGTGATGGCGGAATTGCTTCAGCGCGAAACGCCCATGCCGGTCGTTCAAGTCAAAGACCGGATGAAAGTAAAGCCGGATTGTGTTTACATCATTCCGCCCGACAGGGATCTTTCCATTTTGAATGGTGCGCTCCATTTGCTGGAGCCGGTGGCTCCGCGCGGGTTGCGTCATCCGATCGATTTTTTCTTTCGCGCTTTGGCAGATGATCAGCAGGAGCGCAGTATTGGGGTGATCCTTTCAGGAATGGGTTCCGATGGGATGCTGGGGTTGGGCGCCATCAAGGAAAAAGGGGGGGCTGTTTTTGTGCAAGACCCGCTTTCGGCTAAGTTTGAAGGAATGCCGCAAAGCGCAATTGACGCTGGCGTAGCAGATGTCATTGCCCCGATAGCGGATCTGCCGGGCAGGATCCTTTCTTATTTAAGACACCCCGGCTTGCCGGTTAAACCCGTAGGGAAAATAGAAGAGAAGCTGGATAGTTCATTGGAGAAAGTCGTGATTCTGCTGCGGGCGCAGACGGGACATGATTTTTCACTTTATAAAAAGACCACGATCCAGCGCCGCATTGAACGACGGATGGGTCTGCATCAGATCACTCGCATCGAAATGTATGTGCGTTTTCTGCGCGAGAATCCGCAGGAATTAAAGATCCTGTTTCAGGAGCTGTTGATCGGGGTGACGAATTTCTTTCGCGACCCGGAAGCCTGGGAGCAGTTGAAAAAGGATATCCTGCCAAAATTGATCGCCGGAGCAGATACCAATCGAATGTTGCGTGCCTGGGTGCCAGCCTGCTCCACGGGTGAAGAGGCTTACTCACTGGCAATTCTGTTTAAAGAGGTTCTGGAACAGGTCAAGCCTGCCCGGAAGATCACTTTGCAGATCTTTGCGACCGACCTGGATCTGAACGCGATCGAAAAAGGACGCGAGGGGATTTTTCCCGCGAATATCGCCGCCGATGTTTCGGCGAAACGGCTGTCACGATATTTCACCAAGGTGGATCGCGGATATCAAGTGGTAAAAGCCATTCGTGAGATGATCATTTTTGCACCGCAAAATATCATCATGGATCCGCCCTTTACCAAGCTGGATCTGATCAGTTGTCGTAACTTGCTGATCTATCTGACCCCCGAACTGCAAAAGAAATTATTGCCTCTCTTTCATTACAGCTTGAAGCCAGGCGGCTTTTTGTTTTTAGGCAATGCTGAAACGATAGGCTCATTCACCCATCTTTTTTCTCCATTGACTGGAAAGAACCGCTTATATCAGCGCAGCGCATCAAAGCTGACCTCCGGATTGCCCGAGTTTCCTACAGCCTTCTCCCTGCTTCAAGCAGATGCCCCTGCCAAACTTCCCGGATTAAATAATAACCTGCAATCAATAGCGGAAGAATTGATCCTGCAGAATTATTCCCCGGCAGCGATATTGACCAATGAGGGTGGAGATATTTTGTTTATTAATGGGCGCACCGGGAGATATTTGGAACCAGCCTCGGGTAAGGCGAATTGGAATATTTTTGTCATGGTGCGGGAAGGCCTGCGCTACGGTCTGACCAATGCCTTCCAAAAGGCAGTTCACTTAAAAGAGACTGTCGTTCTCAAGAATTTGGAAGTGGATACGGCTGAAGGCAAACAGACCGTAGATATCACCATTCAACCTATAAAAGGAGCGAGTCATCTTAAAGAGAATGTCTTGATCGTTTTTTCCGATGTTCTCTTGAAACCCAAAGCAGTAAAAGCAAAATCGCGCGGTTTGCACAAAGATACCGAGCGCGTCATGGAGTTGGAACAGGACCTAGATCGTGCGCTTCAGGAAACGCAAAGTATCCGCGAAGAGATGCAGACCTCGCAGGAGGAACTTAAATCTGCGAATGAAGAACTGCAATCCACGAACGAGGAATTGCAATCTACCAACGAAGAATTAACGACCTCGAAGGAAGAACTGCAATCCATAAATGAAGAGATGCACACGGTTAATCAGGAACTGCAAGCCCGGCTGGATGAGCTTTCGCATGCGAACAACGACTTGAAGAATTTGCTCGATAGCACAGATATTGCCACCTTGTTTCTGGATGGTAATTTGCGGGTACGCCGTTTTACCAGCGAAACCGGAAAGATCACCAAGCTGATCTCCGGCGATATTGGGCGACCGATTACAGACATTGCCTCCGCGCTGCTTTACCCCGAGCTGGCGGAAGATGCCCTTGAAGTCTTGCGGACTTTGATCAAGGTAGAAAAACAGATTCCAACTCAAAATGGACGCTGGTATGCGGCGCGCATTCTGCCGTATCGCACATTCGAGAATATGATCGATGGAGTGGTGGTCACTTTTTCAGACATCACCGCTTATAAGAAACTGGAAGAAGAACTGAAGAAGACCGAAGAAAGACCGCCCTTCCAATCGGATCCAAAAGAATAGAAGGTACCCGCCATGAAAACGAATTCCGTACACTCGATGAATAAAACCAATATACGCCACCAAGCAGAGGGGATATTGATCGAACGGAAGACGGACACCGCGAATCGCTCCGCCAGCATGAGCGATAATCTGAGCCTGATCCAAGAGTTGGAGGTGCATCAGATCGAGTTGGAGTTACAGAACGAGGAATTGATCCAGGCTCGGGCGGAAATGGAAGCGGCACTCTCTCGTTATTCAGACCTGTATGATTTTGCACCCGTTGGCTATTTTTCCATGACCCATAATGGCATGATTAAGGAAGCCAACCTGACGCTGACCAAAATGCTCGGTGTGGAGCGTTCCAGACTGCTGGGCAGTCGTTTTCTTGGTTATCTAAAGCAGGAATACCTGCTCGAGTTTGGGAATTTCCTTGAAAAACTGGATGCCGGAAAAGGGAAACGATCCTGCGAATTGGCACTGGATCGAAACGGCGAACCTTTTTGGGTGCAGTTGGAAGCCACATGTTTTGAAGGTGGAGAAACGAGCCGCGCTGCGTTAACGGATATTAATGGGTACAAGCATTCAGAAAAAAACCTGCACCAGCGGGTAACCGAACTTGAACTGCTTTACGAGAGCGGGCTGGTTCTGAATCGGCTGCTTGATCTACAAAAGATCGGCGCAAGGATTGCTGATCTGCTGGAACTGCGCATGGACTGGCACCATATTCTTATCCTGTTGTATGAGCCTTCGAAAGATTCGTTCGAAGTGCTGGAAGTGCGCTACGCTGATGCAATTGAAGTCCCGATAGACGCAGATGCGTTGAAAACTTTGAATATGAAGGTCTCCCTGCCAGGGATGGGGCTCAGCCGTGCGGCATTTCAATCTCAACAGGTCATTCGCAGCGGGCAACTCGAAAAAGAACCCCAGCACATCGCAAAATTCAGGGGCATGCACTCGGGACTGTATGTTCCCATCCTCTCCGGAAAAAATTCGGTCGGGGTGATCAGCATTGAAAACCGCAAACCGAACGCTTTTTCAGAAAATGACGAGCGTCTTGTTTACACACTGGCGAGTCAGGCAGGGGCTGTGTTGGAAAATGCCAGGCTTTTTCAAATAGCTCAAACAGAACTAAAGGAAAGAGCGAGGGTTGAACAACTTCTTGCCGACGAAAAAAATCAGCTTGCCGCCCGGGTGGAAGAACGCACCGTGGATCTGGTGAAGGCGCTCCGTGCAAAAGATGAATTTCTTGCCAGCATGAGCCATGAATTACGCACACCGCTGACGGGCATCCTTGGATATTCCGAGTCTTTGCAGGAGAATACTTACGGGGCACTGAATGAAGGGCAATCCAAAGTCATTCGTTCGATCGAGGAGAGCGGACAGCATTTATTGAATTTGATCAATGACATTCTTGATCTTTCCAAGGTGAACGCCGGTTCCATGGAGGTAAGACTGGCGCCGTGTTCACTCGAAGAGATCTGTAATGCCAGTCTGAAATTGGTGAAGGGCATGGCAGAAAAGAGGAAACAACATGTGCATGTTGTCTTTCCTGTCCAGCCGATTCTTATTCATGCCGATGCGCTGCGTTTTAAGCAGGCGTTGGTGAACCTTTTGAGCAATGCAATAAAATTTACCCCTGTTTCAGGAGATCTGGGATTGAATGTGGAGATGGGCACAGGGAATGAGAGTGTAATCATTATGGTCTGGGATAAAGGCATTGGCATTAGCCCGGAGAATATTGTGAAACTTTTCAAGCCGTTTACCCAGATCGATACGAGCCTCGCCCGTGAATATGCCGGTACGGGGCTGGGTCTCTCTCTGGTAAAACATTTTGTTGAGCTTCATAACGGCAGGATCGAAGTAGAGAGTGACCTTGGTGTAGGCAGTCGTTTTTCCATAACGTTGCCCCTGGCGCATTAGAGCGTGTTTTGGAGATTTGATTTTTTTCGCACATAGGACATATCCATGCAAGGTAGACCGCTCTTCTGTTTGTGCTTGTCATTCTGACAATTCTTGTCTATACTGTGAGAAATTTAAACCACGCCAAGGAGATGACAATGTCCACAGTGCGCGATATGATCCGCAAGAAGGGTAGTGAAGTGTTCTCCATTGCACCGGATGCGACCGTATATGATGTGTTGACCATTATGGCAAAACACAACTCCGGGGCTCTCATGGTGGTCCAAAACGGAAAAGTGGAAGGTATTATTTCTGAAAGGGATTGCGTGCGAAAAATGGACCTTGAAGGCAGATCGCCAAAGACCACCAAGGTCAGCGAGATCATGACCAGCAAAGTCATTTACGTGGAAGCAAGTCAGCAATTGGAAGAGTGCATGGCTTTGATGATCGACAAGAATATCCGCCATCTGCCTGTCTACGACGGCAAAGACCTGCTTGGGTTGATCTCCGTCCGTGATGTATTGAAGGAGGTCATCGACGTGCAAAAGTTCATGATCTCCCAATTGGAACATTACATCACCGGCGGCGGACGATAGGAAAAGGAAAAGAGACCTGCGAATGGCAGGTCTCTTTATTTATAAGAAGAACATGGAACCGTAATAATCACTTTTGCCAGGGAAGTTTTTCCAGATCTACATTCCCGCCGCTCAGGATCACGCCGACCTTTAATCCACTCAGATCGATTTTTCTTTCCCACAGCACTGCGATCACTGTTGCTGCCGACGGTTCGATGACGATCTTGGCGCGTTCCCAAATAAACTTCATCGAATCCACGATCCCTGCCTCGCTGACCGTCACCACCTGCTCAACTCTTTCCTTAATGACCGGATAGGTCAATACTCCGAGCGAGGTCAGCAAGCCATCTGCGATAGTCTTGGGGTTCTGTGATGGGATGATCTTGCCTGCCTGCATCGAACGAAAGGCATCATCCGCCATTTCAGGTTCGGCAGCGATCACGCGAATCCCTTTCTTTGTTTCAGTTGCGGCGATGGATGTGCCGCTCAACAAACCGCCGCCGCCCACCGGCGCAAGGATCACGTCCAGGTCGGGGACTTCTTCCAGGAGTTCCAATGCCGCTGTACCCTGACCTGCCATCACGCGTTCATTGTCGTATGGATGGACCACACTCGCACCGGTGCGCAGCCTGATTCCCTCCATTGTGCTTTCTCTCGCTTCAAGCGTCGGCTCGCAAAACGTGATCTGCCCTCCGTAGCCCGCCACTGCATTTTTCTTCACCTGCGGCGCATTACTGGGCATGACGATGTACGCCGGGATGCCGCGCATTTTGGCTGCCAACGCCAATGCTTGCGCATGATTCCCGGAAGAGTGGGTGACCACTCCGCGAGCCGCTTCTTCATCCGTCAATGACCAGACCGCATTGCTTGCCCCCCGAAATTTAAATGCGCCTACTTTTTGCAAATTTTCACACTTCATGTAAACCTGCGCACCAACTTTTTCGTTCAAGCTTTTGTTGGTCAACACCGGCGTGCGGTGAATGTATGGCTTGATGCGCTGTGCAGCTTGCTGAATATCCGTCAGTGTAATTGTCATTTCATATCCTCTTTTGACGATGGACCATAGACCGCAGACCATGTTTTATCGTCCGTCGTCTATTGGCTTAATTTAATATCCTCTCTCAAAATCCACGACATATTTCAATGGCTTACCTTCCACATAAAGCTGGTAATTTTCAATAAATACTCTGGCAATATCTTCTGGCAAACTCGGTGCGGACGTGTGGAAGGTCATTGTCAGATGTGGCGCTTCCCAAAATGGATGGCCTTCAGGCAGGGGCTCTTGCTCAAAGACATCCAGTATTGCCCCGGCAATTTTATGTTGACCTAACGCCGCCAACAAAGCAGGTTCATCCACCGCCGAGCCGCGCCCTACATTGATGAACAAGGCGTGAGGCGGCAAGACACCCAAAACCTTTCCGTCGACGATCTTTTTGGTCTCTGCAGTATTTGGCAGAATGCTGACGAGATAATCCAACCCGCGGGCAAACTCAAGCAGGTCGTTGCCATGGTAATACTTGTCCACCTCTGAGCTTGCCTCACTTTCTTTTGTATATCCACGCACATTCATTCCAAAGAATTTCGCAGTCCGCGCTACTTCTGCACCGATCGAGCCGACCCCGAGCAAGCCGAGAGTCTTTCCTCTTAATGTTCCGGTGTCAAAGTCGAACCATACTTTTTCTTTTTGCATTTGGCGCAACTGAAAGATCTGCCTTTCATGTGCCAATAAATAACCAAGGATGTATTCCGACATGAGCTGCCCAAACACCCCGCGCGCATTGGTAAGGATGTAATTTTTACGAAGTGATGGCTCGAGCAGCGGTTCCACGCCCGCCCACATGGATTGTACCCAGTGGACGTTTGGGAGGTCGTTCAGCACCTTGCGAATGGACGACGGCGCTCCAAAAATGATCTCGCAGGCTTGTGTGGGTTCTTTTTCAATGATCAGATCAGGGAGATTAGCAGACTCCAGAATGGAGCGATAGACTTCTGCGTCACTGCTGAGGAGGAGGATATGCGGCATAGTGCCCCAATTTTACCCGCGGATGTGGGGCTGTATTCTTTTGTGTTCAATGAATCGCAAAACCCGCCAGGAGCGTCAAATAATTCCTGACATCTCAAGGCGGGCTTTGCAGATAACGGTTTTATTTTCCGCGCGTTGCGATTGCCGTGGCAGCTGCCCGCGTGTGGACGTCCAGTTTTTCAAAGATAGCTTTAAGATGACGTTTGACCGTGTTGGTGGTGATGACCAATTTCTCGGCGATCTCTTTGTTGGTTAATCCTTGGGCAAGTAATTCCAATACTTCGCGCTCGCGGTCGGTGAGCATACTTAACTCGTCGGGGGTCTGGCTGGATCGTTTGGTTTCAGCAAGGATGCGTTTAAAGGCGCCGCGGTCAAAGGCTTGTTTTTCGATGTAGGTGGAGATGGAATGTTCAGCATAAATACGCTGAATTTCTTCCGGCTCGGAGAGTCCGCTGACGACGATGGTGGGAATGTGATGACCCTGAGTGATCTTGAGAAGCTGCACACCATCCAGGTTTTGACCGTCACGCAATGAGAGGTCGACTACGGCGAGTGAGAATTTATCCTTGCGCAGCAAGCCCAATGCTTCACCAAAACTTGCCGAGGCAACTGGCTGAAAGTCTGAATCGCTGAGCAGGTCTTCGAGGATGCTGCGCCACCCGGCATCATCGTCCACGACGAGAGCTTTCGGAGTGGGGGCGGCTGGAGTAACTGGATCAGGTTTCAGATTAAGCGGCGAAGCGTTGGCTTCGTCTGTTTTGGGGGCGGTGACAAGGATCCGTTGAATCACTTCTTTGAATTCACTGCGTTTGAAACTTTCCTTGCGCAGAAACGTGAAGGCGTTGTAGTCCGTCAGCGCTTTGACGGCGATCTCAACTGTGGCGAAGCCGGTCAGTAAAATGGCACGACAATTCGGGTCGAGGTGACGGATGGCATCGAGCACACGCAAGCCATCCTGGTTATGATGGTCGCTGGCGGAGAGGGAGAGATCCACAACGGCGAGTCGGTGTGAGTTTGCCTTAAGTGCGGCGTTGGCTTCGTCTACACTGCTGGCGGTATCGACGTCAAAACCGTTATCGATGAGCAGCTCGCTGAGGATGCCCTGCCAGGAAGAATCGTCGTCAACAATTAAGGCGCGCAGGTTCATGCTTGCTCCGCAATGGGGAAACGTAAATGGAAAGTTGTGCCGTGTGCGCCGTCGCTGTCGACGGTGACACTGCCGCCGAGGCGGGTCATCAGGGTCTTAACCCACCACAAGCCAAAGCCCATCTTGCCGGGGTGGGTGCGGCTGGAATGCTCCAGTTCAAAGATCTGTTCGTGTAATTCGGAAGGGATGCCACGTCCGGTGTCGCTCACCTCGATCTCGACCCAATGCAAATTTTGTTTTCCGTTAATCGTGATCTTGCCTTTGCCTTGCATGGCGTCGATGGCGTTTTCGATGAGATTGCGAAACACGAACGAAAGGCTTTGTCCGCTGGCATGTACCATCGGCAGTTGTTCGAGCCCGCTCACTTCGATCTGAATATCAGCAGGCGCTGCCACGGCACGTACGGCGTCCATCACGCGCGGTGCCACTTGGATGCGTTCCATGCGAAGCGGGCGCAGGTGTGAAAGATTTTCCTGCACGATCTGCATCGCCGCCCCGGCGCTGCGTTCGATCTCGCTCAGGCTTTTGGCAAGGTAGGCATCTTCTCGTAAAAGTTTTTCGTATTTATCCTGAATGCCCTGCACACGGACGGGGATCACACCGACCTTGTTGTTCATGTTGTGCAGCAGGTTCGCAGAGATATCTCCGACTGCGGCAAAGGTCTCGGCGATGAGGTGCTGTTCCTGCGAGGAACGCAAAGCTTGTTGTCTTGATTCGTTTTGGACGGCGAGCACGGCATAATTGGCGAGACATGCCAATACCTTTTTGTCCCATTCAGACGTATCGCTTCGGACTTCGCCCGCTGCTGGGTGGAACGCCCCGAAGGTTCCCAAGGCTGTGTCTTCTTCTCCGCTCAGCAGCGGGATGAGCAAGACATTGGAATCTTTTGAACTTATGGGAACTTCCTTGGAGGTTTCTGTGCCGTTTGAGGCAATTAACTCCATGATCCCAGTTTCGTTTTTTAGCCAGATGGCGCTGGAAGCGGTGTTAAGTAGGTCGTTTGCCATTGCACAGAGGTGATCCAGCACGATGTTACTGGGCTGTGAGATCAGTAGTTGAGCAGCTTCTTGCAAGGCATCGAGCAGGCGCACTTCCTGAATGGCGGTCACGGCGTAGGTTGCGAGTGATTGCAGCATGTGACTGTCGTCTTCGCTGAAGCCGCCAATTCTCGGGCTTTCAAGGTTAAGTACGCCTTCAAGTCGTCCGCTGGCGTTGATCAGTGGCACGCATAATTCGGAACGCATTTCGAGGGTTGAGTCGAGCGGGTAGTACACCTCTGCCCATTGTTTCTCGCGCAAGTCACGGATGAGCAAAGGCTGACGGGTCCGTGCTACATGTGCCATTACGCTTTTGCCGTCGATGGGCAGCTTTTCCACAAGTGGACGTTCCAACTGCACCGAGCTAACTGCGCGTGTGACCAGCGATTCGCCGCTTTTGTCCAGCAGGCGAAAGATGCCATATTGTGCGTTGGTCAGCTCGAGCGCAAGTTCCAGGATCGACTCGAGCGTTTCTTCAAGTTTTTGCCTTGAGGAGATCAACATGCCTGCGCGGCGCAGACGGGTCAGCTCGTTTTCTTTTTGTGCCAGGTTTTGTTTGATACCCGTCAGGTGACGGGCATGGAAGATCGCCATTGCCGCCTGGTTGACGAAGTTGTGCAGCATCAATTCTTCGAATTGGGAGAGTTTTCTGTCTTCGTAAAGGTAGATGTACAACACACCCAAAACATCATCTGCAATGGTCAGCGGGAAGGCTGCCACAGCTTTGACCCCCAGCTTTTTTTGGTATGGATGGATCTGCAGGTCTGTTTCTTCGTATGAGAAAGTGCGTCGCTTGCGTTGAATGGAGCGGATGCCGAAGCCGTTCGAGCGCGGTATATCCTCGCTGGGGTTGATGTTCTGGGATTCGTATCCCTCGGCGTAGGCAACGACGCGTGTTTGGGCGTCTAGCGAATTTGTGAGCGGGTCGTAGGTATAAATGGAAGCGGAAAATCCCGGCACGACACGGATGGCACTTTCCACGATCAATTGCAGGCTGGAAGATTGATCTTCGCTGATGCCGATCTGATTGATGGCGGTGCTGATCTGGTTAAGGCTGGCAAGCGCCTCCAGCAGGCGCGGGTTCATGTCGTCGGATGAAATGGGAAAGGGAGGTTGTGCCATGGAGTGTGAGTTCAAGAGATTTAGTTAAGGCGATTGTACTTCATGGCGGGTGGCGGATGAAAATGGGGCGGAGAGACCTTGCCCCTACGTGATCTTTAAATAAAGCTTTGCACGGTTTGTAAACCAAGCTGAAACGCAAAGTAGAAAAGAATTAATCCACAGGCAGCATTGAGGAAGCGGAAGAAGGTTCCCGTCATCCATTGCCTGCCCCAGGCAACCAGACCTGCCATGACGAAGCACCACAGGATGGCGCCGGAAAGAAATCCGGCGAAGAAAATTGCGAAATGGATTGGTTCTGGTCCACCAGAGATGGAGGCAAACACGCTGGTGCCGAGCCCGGTCCAGAAAACGATGTTCATTGGGTTGCCAAGCGAGAGGAATGCGCCGCTGGCAAAATCGCCGCGGTTGGATCTGGATTCAGACACATCCAATCCTTTGCCGTGGCGGGCATCCTTGAGCGCATCCCAGGCGAGTTTGACCATCAAAAAAATGCCGATTAGGCTTAGGATGGTTCTGGCAAGGGTGTTCTGAATGAGGAATGCCAGCCCTGTCAGCGCGATCAATGCCCAGGTGGTATCACCGATAAGGGACCCAAGCTGCACAAATAAAGCAGGGAAGAATCCTCTGGCAGAGCCGCGACGAAATGTCTCTGCGGTGATGACTCCGGGAGGGGCGCAAAAGGAGAGCGCAAGAAAAAAGGAGGAAATGAGAAGTGGGGTCATATTTGAAGATGGGTGTGTCGTACCAGACAGATTGAAGGATGCTGAATAATATTGGTACGACACACCCATAGGTTGAAAACGCCGACAGCCAGCTGCATACCCAAGTTCAGCAACCAACTGTCGGCGGGCGGTGAAGCGAGATCAGTGGTGCAAATTAGGCATCGAAGTACATAACGTATTCGTGCGGGGTCGGACGCAGGCGAATGGCGTCCACTTCATTGGTGCGCTTGTACTTGATGTATTCCTCGAGCAGGTCGGGGGTGAACACGCCGCCCTTGAGCAGGAATTCGTGATCGGCTTCGAGAGCATTGAGCACGGCATCGAGGCTGGAAGGCACCTGCTTGATGAGCGCCTTTTCAGCGGCGGGCAGTTCGTACAGGTCCACGTCCTTGGGCTCACCGGGGTCGATCTTGTTCAAGATACCGTCGATACCCGCCATAAGAATGGCAGAGAATGCGAGATAGGGGTTGGCGGTGGCATCGGGTGCGCGGAACTCAACGCGCTTGGCTTTCCAGCTTTTGGTGGCAGGAATGCGGCAGATCGCGGAGCGGTTGCGCTGAGAGTAGGCGATGTTCACGGGTGCTTCGTAACCGGGCACGAGGCGGCGGTAGGAGTTTGTAGTGGGAGAGGTGATCGCGAGAAGCGCAGGAGCGTGCTTGAGCAAACCACCGATGTAGTACTTGGCAGTCTGGGAAAGACCCGCGTAGCCCTTTTCATCGTAGAAGACGTTCTTGCCGTCTTTCCACATGGAGGAGTGAACGTGCATACCGGAGCCGTTGTCACCAAAGATGGGCTTGGGCATGAAGGTCACGGTCTTGCCGTACTTGCGAGCGACGTTCTTGATGATGTACTTGTAAAGCAGGAGGTCATCTGCCATGCGGGTGAGCGTGGTGAAGGTCATGCTCATTTCGCTCTGACCAGCGGTGGCAACTTCATGGTGGTGTAAGTCCATCTGCACGCCGGCGGCTTGCATGGCGAGCATGAACTTGTTGCGCAGTTCCTGCAGGGTATCGGTCGGGGAGGTCGGGAAGTAACCGCGCTTGGGCTGGATCTGTCCGCCCTTGCTGCCTTCACGATTGCTGCTCCACCAGCCTTCTTCAGACTCGATGGAGAACGCGGATTCATGCGGGGTGGATGTATAGCGGATGCCATCGAAGACGAAAAATTCCGCCTCAGGCGCAAAGTAGACTGTGTCGGCGAGACCCGTGCTTTTGGCGTACGCTTCAGCCTTTTGGGCTACATAGCGGGGATCGCGGGAATAAGCTTCTTCTGTGATCGGGTCGAACACGTTGCAAGAGACAACCAAAGTGGGAGTTTCAGCGGTCGGGTCAACAAATGCGGTATCGGGGTCTGCCTTGAGCAGCATGTCCGATTCATGAATTTCCTGGAAGCCGCGGATGGAGGAGCCGTCGAAGGGGATGCCTTCCTTGAAAAAATCTTCCGTCAGGCGCTGAACGGGCATGGTAAAGTGCTGCCAGGTGCCGGGGAGATCAATGAAGCGCAGGTCTACGACCTGAACGCCTTTTGCCAATTCCAAAACTTCTTTGACTGATTTAGCCATGAATGAGTTCTCCTTACTTTTGATTTGTTTTTGTGATTGCGGGATTATAGGAGGTGGGGGGAGGGGTGGTCTATTACCCAAATGGGTACACTTAAAACAAAAAGAATGGACAGGTTGTTGCGTACCTATCCATTCTTTTCGTCCCTTACGGGAACACACCAAGGAGGGGAGAATAGCAAGGATTAGTCGGCGGGGGAGCCTACTGCGCCTTTTGGCATAACGCTTTTCAAGTCATCGCCAAGCGCATCTGTACTGGGCTCCCAATCTACTGGGTAACCCAACACGCCCATTTCAGGCATGTCCAGCCCCTGTAGCTCCACTTCACGTGAGACACGCAGGACCTTCAATGCGGCAAGTAGTTTGAAGAAGGCGAAAGATAGACCGAACACAAAAACAAAGAGGCTGAGCACTTCGAGAAACTGGGCAAGGATTTGAGTGGTACCGCCATAGAGTAAGCCTGTTACCGCAGATTCCACACCATTCCACGCGGCGGTTGCAGGGTTGCCATTGGCAAAGATGCCCACTGCCAACACACCCCAGGCTCCGTTGAAGAGGTGAACCGGAACTGCACCGACAGGGTCGTCGATCTTCCACGCATCGAGCCAGGCGGTAGCAAAACATACCAACACACCTGCGATCAAACCGATCACAACTGCAGCCCATACATCTACAAAGGCACAAGGTGCAGTGATGGCAACCAGACCCGCCAACACCCCGTTGACCGAAAGGGCTGGATCAGGTTTTTTGGAGGCGCCGAACAGCCAGGCATATGTCATGGCGGAAACACCGCCAGCAGCGCCCGCCATCAAAGTGTTAATGGCGGCAATTACAGCCAGGTCACGGAAGGCGCCAACAAAACCGAGGGATGAACCGGGGTTGAAACCAAACCAACCGAAGAAGAGGATGATGGTTCCAAGTACACCGAGGGATAAGTTATGACCTGGAATGGTATTGGCAGAGCCATCTTTATTGAACTTGCCAATGCGTGGACCGATCACGATCGCACCTGCCAGGGCAATCGCACCGCCGATCATGTGAACGGGGCCCGAGCCTGCGAAGTCAACGGCTCCATTCCCAAGCCCAAGGCTGCGACCGATATTCTGGAGCCAGCCGCCACCCCAAACCCATCCCGCGGCGACGGGGTAAATGAACATACTGACCCAAAGTCCCATCAAGACAAAGCCAATGAACTTCAAGCGTTCTGCCATCGAGCCGGTGGGAATGGTCGCAGCTGTATCCATAAAGACCATCTGAAATAGGAAGAATGCCAGTACGCCGGTGTTTGCTCCCAGACCAGTAAGCAGGAAGCCGCTGCCGCCCAGGAAGCCATGTTGACCAAAGCGGATCAACGGCGTGATGAGCTGACCGCTCCAATCACCGAGGGTGATGGGCGAGTGAGCCCATTCACCGGCAATGGCTCCGGCAGTGCTCACTTCGGGGTAGGGCAAATTGACGCCGCCAAATTGGAAGGCAAAGCCGGTTAACCAATAGCCTACCGCGCCGATACAAAAGACCATAATATTCATCATCATGGTGTGGGCAACATTCTTGTTGCGGGTGAAGCCGGCTTCAACCAGCGCGAAACCCGCCTGCATGAAGAAGACCATGAAACCACCGAGGATCATCCAAAAGATGTTAAGACCCAGTGTAAGGTCGTTCACCTGCTCGGCGGTCGGGCCGCCGTCGTCGGCGAAGACGGGCGTTACAACGACAAGCGCCATGAACAAGGTGAACATGAGAGTGTATAACCAGCGATTTTTTAAGCCTTTCATTATTCTTTTCTCCTCTTTATTAGACCTGTTCATATTGAGAGCTAAACCCAACATGAACAGAAAATTTAGAACCAACCAATCTGTCCTTTGAATAACACGCTAAAGGATGCAAAGATCATGATCGCCAGCGTGGGCGGAACTGCGACTGTCAACCAGCGCTTCCAGCCGATGGAGCCGTGATTTTTTTCCATGAATGAATATGCCACCACATTTGCGGAGGCGCCGATGGGGGTCAGGTTGCCGCCAAGGTTGACGCCCAATGCCAACGACCAGACCATGAGAGCCAGGGCGGGCGCGCCGGGCATTTGTGCCAGATCTTTGAGCACATAGCTCATCCCAAGTGCAAGCGGAACGTTATCCACTATGCCGCTGGCGAGACCGGGTACCCAATGCAGAGCCATGACCATCGCTCCGTGATCGTCCGCCGCCCAGTTGGATAGACTGATCGCAAGTTGTTCAAAGAGTTGCATTTTTTCCAGTCCGCCGATCAGTACGAATAGCCCGGCGAAGAAGAGGATGCTTTCCCCATCCACCTTGAGCAAAGTTTTCTTGCGGTCATTATTTTGCATGAAGATCAACGCCAGTGCGGCAGGGATTAAGGCTGCCATTGCGGCATTGATGTGAAACCCGAGTGCGCGGCTTAAAGGGGTGTGAAAGATCAATAGGAACACGGCAAAGGCGAAAAAGGTCAACCCGATGCGGGTCATGTGGGCATGCATGGGTTCCTTGTGCAGTTCCTCGATCTCGTTGATGGTTTCTTCGTTCAACAGATCATGTGCGTTCTTCAGCGCTTTACGATTTGTTAGATAGAACATACCCAGCAAAAGCAAGGATGCAATGAGTGAGATCGGTCCGGTATGTGTGGCGAAATCGGTAAAGTTGAAGCCAAGTGTGGTGCCAAGGATGACATTGGGTGGGTCGCCCACGAGGGTGGCGGATCCGCCTGTGTTGGCGGCGCAGACTTCAGCGATGACCAAAGGCACGGGGTCGAGTTTCAGCAACCGCCCAAGTTGAAGCGTGAGGGCGGAGAGAAAAAGCATCACAGTAATGCTATCCATGAACATGGACATGATCGCGGCGAAGACGATCAGGATCACGAACAGCGATACAGGGTGATAATCGAATTTTTTCAAGGCGCGCATTGCCAGCCATTTGAAGAACCCCGCTTCTTCGAGGATGGAGACAAGCGTGAACATGCCAGCCAATAAGCCGAGGGTTTCCCAGTTGATATAGCCGAAGGCTTCCTTTGGACTTAAGATACCAAAAACGATCAGCAACCCACCACCGATGAGAGCCACCCAATGACGAGGGAACTTTTCGGTTGCAATAAAAATGTATGCCAGAACGAAAATGATTACGGTAAGTATCATGGCTGCCTCTTTCAACTTGCATAGATGACCAGACGATTGTGTTTATTCTATGGATTTGAGACGGCATTACTATTCCCCGCATGGGTTATTTTGAAACTGAAGGTATTACCCAAATGGAGCATTCATTAATAGAAAAAAAAGAATCCACGAAGAACACGAATTTTTTATTCGTGTTCTTCGTGGATGAAAAGAATTTTATTTATTCAGTTGCGAATCGCTGATCTTCTTGTAAACCTTCCGGTACGACGCGGATAAATGTATTCTTCCAATCGATCAACAAACCCAATGCATTATCAGCTTCATCGCCTTGATGATTCTGACGCAACTCTTCAGCATAGATAGTGAGCAGGTGCTGCAAGTTTTGGAAGTCGGCATCATCCACGGCTTGTACAGAGACTTTTGCGCCCTTGGCGAGTCGGCGTTGAATGGCGGGATAGTCAAAGTGTAAGTGCGGCTGCAATCGTAGATACAATACGCCGCCGGTCATGCCTGCGCACATCCACGGACCGGGGTCACCGAGCACGAGCACACGTCCGGAGGTCATATATTCGCACAAAAAGCCTTTGACGTTGGCACGCGCCCCGATAAAACCGAGGCTGTCATTGAGCGGTTTGTTGATCTCGCCGCCGATGATGACATCGGCGCCGGAGAGGCGCACGCACGCGCGTGAGTCCGCGTTGCCTTGCACAACGACCACGCCGCCCGTGCCGCCATAAGCAAGACTCTTCCCAACCGAGCCATCGATCAGGATGCCGTTGTGGTTGTAGCCTTTCATGATGACCACACGTCCGCCAGAGATGCCTTTTGCCACGCCATCTTGTGCGCCGCCTTCCACGAGGATGTGAACCGGGTCGGCATTGTATGCGCCAAGTCCATTGCCGGGCACGGAGCTGCTGGTAAAGTGCAAATTCGTGCGCGGAACCGCATCTGACTCGACATCTTGAATGGGCAAACGCCAGGTCTCGCGGTTGCCGCCCATGCCGCCGTGACCCGGTGACCAACTCCAGTTGTTGCGGAAGCGGGTCATCGCGCCGGTGAGATGAGTGCCGAGGGCACGGTCTACAGGCGTGACCTTGTCATCTTCGAAGAGAATGGCATCTTGTTTGTGGGTCGTAAAACTTTCCATGACCAAATTCGAGATGACAGTGGTGAGATGATTGCGCGGTCGGTGCAGCGGACCACGGTCAATGGTCAACGCTTCTTGCTGAGGGATGGAAACGGGAATCGGTTTGGCAAGATATTCTTCAGCGGGGATGAGCATTTCGCTTAAGTCGATCTGTTTGTGATGCGAGGCTTGCAAGAGCAGGTCTGAACGTCCGACAATTTCTTGTGCCGATTCAAACCCAAGCTTTGCCACGATCTCACGTACGCTTTCGCCTAACTCATTGAAGACATTCACTAAGGCTTGTGTAGCTTGTTCAAGATCACGCGGAACAAAATGCTTAATCCCCAAACCTGTGGCTTGTTCTTTGGACTCTATTTGGGTGGTGATACCCGTATGACACGTCCCGCTCTGACAGTCACGACAGATCGTACAACCCATTGCAACCATCGCCAATGTCGCAAAGCCGATGCGATTTGCGCCGAGGCACATCAACTTTACCGTGTCCGCCGCCGTGCGGACTCCGCCGTCAGCCCAGATCTCGACGTCGTTGCGCAACCCAGCCTCAGTCAAAGTGCGATGCGCTTCGACAATTCCAATTTCAGCAGGCAAGCCGACATGCTTCAGCGAATGTTGTCGCGCCGCGCCCGTCCCGCCGTCGAAGCCCGTGAGGTAAATAATATCGGCTCCGGCTTTGGCAATGCCGACCGCGATGATGCCGATGCCCGGCACCACCGGAACTTTCACCGCCACACGCGCCTTCGGGTTGATGGTCTTCAACTCTTCGATAAATTGCGCGAGGTCTTCAATGGAATAAATATCGTGATTGTTCGAAGGCGAGATCAAGTCCACGCCTTTGCGGGCATGGCGAGCCGCCGCCACTTTGTCGGTCACTTTGCGCGCGGGCAGATGTCCGCCTTCGCCGGGTTTCGCGCCTTGCCCAACTTTGATCTCGATCAGGTTCGACGAGTTGATGGTCTCTGCTGTAATGCCGAAACGACCCGACGCAATTTGAATGCCGCGATGGAAAGGATACTTGCCGAGCAGGTCGCGGATCTCGCCGCCTTCACCGTTCACCGAAAGCATGTTCAAACGAAACGCCGCTTCAGCATAGGCGCGATAGGCGATCTCACCCTGTGAGCCGAAGGACATCGATGCGATCAAGAACGGCAAACTGTGCGAGGTAATGCCCGTATCCACTTTTTCTTTTTGGATGTCTGACTCGTTGGGGCGGAATTCCAAAATATGACGCAGTGATATCGGGTTGGCTTTTGCTGTGCTTTCGACATGCGCCTCATACTCACCCGAGCCTGCTTCGCCCTTCCCGAGCTTTCCCGCCGCCTTCCACACTTTCGGATAAAAATGATTCACGCGCGCAAGGTCGCCGCGCCCGGCGCTGTGATACGACTGGGCACGCTTCTCGATCTCGGCATCGATGTCTGCCCATTGCAAGCCGCCATTCGCCGAGCCGCCATGATTGGGCGTGCCCAACGCGGATGCGACTTCTGCACCGAGACCGATGCTGGCGAACAAACGTCCATAACCGCGCGCTTCGTGAATGCCCATGGTGCTGGTGGTCTTCTCGATGCCGGAGCGTAAGGCTTTGAGCGTGTTCTTCAATTTGGATTTGATCTCATCTACAACTTCGGTTTTCTCTTTGAATGCCGCTTCGAAGAGCAGGTACGGCACGACCACATCCGCGCCCATGCCAAGGGTCAGGATGACGTCATGCAAATGACGGATCGCACCGCTGCGAATGGCGAGGGCGGCACGTCGGCGAAGGTTGACCGAGTCGGCGATGGAGACCAAGCCGAAATCAATCTTGCCTTTGTCATCGCGCGAGAGTGGAGTCGGTTGTGGGTCGTGCGGTTCGTAGGCGGCGAAACTCTTGCGCAGGGCTTTATCGACGATGCCCACGGCGAGGATTGGGTCTAGCCAGCCGTTACCATTTTCAAAGGCATAGGTGTCTTCGAGTAGGATGAGTTGCGCGCCGCCGCGAGCCGCATCCACGGCAGATTGGGCGAGGCGATCCAAGGCTTGTGGAGTCGATTCGCCGGGAAAAGTGATTGCTAAAAGGCGGGCGATGCCTTTAGGCGAGAAATGAGATAATAAGTTATTGAGCGTGATGCCGCCTTGCGTGGATGCGATTTCTGCTAGCAAACCTTCATCTGTGATTGGGTAATCCAACACGATGGGAGATTCGAGGGTGAAGGTCACATCGTCGTCGAGTTGATTGGGGAGCAGAGGCGGGCGCGAGCCGATAACCACCTGCGTGGAGAAATGTTCGGCTTCGCGTTCGCGGTCAATGGCGGGGTTGGTAACGACCGCAACCGCTTCTTTGAAATAGTCCGCGATATTTTGGCGTTCTGATGAAAGCGGTGCGAGCGGACCGTCATAGCCGAGCGAGCCGATGGGGTCGCTGCCATTGTTCGCGAGTTCCTGCACCCATTCGCGGTCTTCGCGCCCCCAGCCAAAGGCGGAGAGTCGATTGTCGAGAGCGGGAACAGTTGTCGGCGGGGAAAGAGGCGCAGTGACTTCGTTTGCAATGTGTGTGAGTCTTTTATTCAGCGTTTCAAGCGAGCCGAATCGGCGCGTCGTCAATTTCAACATGCGTTGTTGAATGGCGGGGTAGTCGAAAACTTCCACGTTGCGTTCGCGGTGAATGCGCAGACGCATCTTTTCGCCGGGCGAAAGTGGGATAGGGTCGGTTTGCATGGTGTCGAGGTGATAGACACCTTTTTCGCTGGAGAAGAAATATTCTTTCTCGGTGTCGCCGAACCAAAGCGGACGCAGACCTAGCGCATCGACGCTGAAGACACATTCATCGCCAAAACGTGAGATGATGCCCGCCGGACCTTGCGCGAACGGACCGAGCGCCTGGCGATAATATTTGTAAATGGTTTGCAGTTCGGGCGGGAGTTTTTCCACCTCGGTGAGGATGGGCGGGAAGGCGAGTTCCATCGCTTCGGTGAGCGAGAAATGATAGTGATGGATAAGCGTAGAAAGCAAACGGTCGAGGTCTTGTGAGTCGCTGCCACCTACGGGTAAGTCTACGCCGAGCATTTGCGATTGCTCGCGCAGGCGGGCAATGGTGTTGATCTCGCCGTTGTGACCGAGCAGACTAAACGGCTGTACGCGTTCAAAACTGGTGGCGGTATTTGTGGAGTAGCGTGCATGTCCGATCGTGATGGCAGTCGTGAAGGCTGGGTTGCGAAGGTCGGGATAATACTGATAAAGCGTTTCGCTGGAGCCTCGAACTTTATAAACGACGACATTGCTCGAAAGAGAAGCGATGGAAACATCTGTATTCTTTTCGATCTCCAACGCAAGGCTGAAGAGAGTCCGTTCTACATTTTCCAGCGGACCATTGCTGACCACTCCTGCCACCTGCCATAAATACGGCACTTGCTGCCTTGCCATTTTACCCAACGCCTGCGGACGGGTCAGCATGGGGCGTTCGAGCAAGAGGTCAATGCCCTTACCTTTGAAGAGCAATAATACTTTTTCTTTTGCGGCAGCAAGATCCGTTTCTGTATTGGGGATCATTAAGTGCCCTACAAAAAAACGGCGATCTTCAGCCAGCCAGCCGGGTTTGCCTTCCTGTTCCAATGCGTGCGACCATAAAATACGTGGAATATCCGTCATAACCCCCACACCATCGCCTTCGCCATTCACTTCCCCGGCGCGATGTCCCATAATGCTCAATGCAGCTAACGCCCGTTTGAGATTCCCGTGAGTCGCTACGCCATCTTTACGAACCGCAGCCACTAATGCACATGCATCACGTTCGTCGAGCCAACTCTTTACATCTTGCGATGTTAACCAGTTGAATGACCTTTGCTGAAAAGGCTCCTTATCCATAACTTCACCTCGTTGAATTGGGATTCTTAATTCAGTCCATCGTATGATTCTTGAGATGAATTGCTACTACCCATACGGGTACTGTTAGAAAAGATTACCCATTGATTTACTGTGATTTGAAGGCTTTTGAATCCATGTGAGGGTTTTTGCAGTTTCACGATGGAGAATGAATTTTATTCTTGCGAGAATCACATCTTGATATATTTTTATTGCTTCATGAATTTCAAAAGATCACCCACAAAATCATTGACATATTTTCTACAGCGAGTAGAATAGCGCCCAATATGTTCAGAGACCACGCAAGCATCCTCATGGAGGCTAAAGCTAAGCGCAAGCCCAATTCAGCAACTGCCGTTGCCGGATCTGGGCTGTTTTTGGTCGAACAGGAAAATGAAAAGTATCAACGTATAGTTATGCTGTGCATAGCGCTGTTATAGTCGCTTATCCCTGTTTATGTATCCAAACGCCACCCGGTAACGGGTGGCGTTTTTTTTTGTTTAATTTTGTTCATCGTCATTGCGAGGGCGTTCTTGGTTTTGCCCGAAGCAATCTCAGCATTGCGATGAGATTGCTTCGCCGCCAAGTACAAGAGCGGCGGCTCGCACGCGTGCCTGCGCACGGTACAGGCAATGACGGAAAAAGGAGAATGTATGCTTGAAATTTTAGATACAACATTGCGTGAAGGTGAGCAAACACCTTATGTCAATTTTACAGTTGATGAAAAGATAGAGATCGCCAAGCGTTTGGATGCTGTCGGTGTGGATATGATCGAAGCGGGGGATCCGTCTGTTTCGCCGAACGTTTCCAAAGCGATCGAACGCATCGCCTCTTTCCGACTTCGAGCGGAAGTGGTCGCCCATAGCACTGCCACACGCTCAGGCATTGACCGTGCCAAAGCCTGCGGCGCAAATCGTGTTGCGATCTTTTACGCCACTTCCAAGATCCATCTCGACTCGAAATTGCACAAGACCGAGAGCGAAGCCTTGGAGATCATCCGTGAGCATGTGAGTTATGCCAAAAGCTTAGGGCTAAAAGTCCGCTACACGCCCGAAGACGCAACCCGGACTGACTTTGAATTTCTTGTGCAAGTGTGTAATACCGCCATCCAAGCCGGTGCGGACCGAATCAGCTTTGCCGACACGCTGGGAATCATGCAGCCACACGTCCTCTTCGAGCGGATTCAAACCCTGCGGGCGCGTCTCCTGCCATGCAAGATCGACCTGCACTGCCACAACGATTATGGACTGGCACTCGCCAATGCCATGGCAGGGATTCGTGCTGGCGCCAATTGCGTCCACACCACGGTGAACGGATTGGGGGAAAGAGTTGGCATTCCAGACCTGGCAGAAACCATCCTCGCTTTTCACAACCTTGAAGGCACGCAGAAATATGATCTGCGCCCATTGGTGGAGTTATCGAGCTATCTTGAAAAAGTCTCTGGCTTTTTGCTTGCGCCGAATAAGCCCATCACCGGGCAGAACGCGTTCAGCCATAAAAGCGGAGTCCACACCAATGGCATTCTCAAAAACCCCAAAACCTATGAGCCATTCGACCCGTCCATGCTGGGGCGTGAGCGCAAGATCGTCATCGACAAATATACGGGCAAATCCGCTGTGGCGGCTAGGTTGGAAGAGTACGGCATCGAAGTCAGCTTGGCAGAATTGGAAGTCATCGTGACACGCATCAAGAATATTGGTGACCAACGCAAACAGCTATTCGATGCCGATATTTTAGAGATCGCCGAACAGGTGACCGGGCGCGAGATGGATGTGATCCCGCACGACATCAACGCCATGCTCATGCTTGAAGTCGAGTCGCATGTGTACACATCTTCGGTGGTGCGGCGTTTACGCAGCTTTTCGAACGTCTCGAATATCTACGAAGTGACCGGTGATTACGATATCAGCGCTTTTGCGAATGCAGAGAACATGATGGCGTTGAATAATTTGATCGAAGAGATTCGCACCGTCCCTGGCATAAAGCGGACAGAGACGCGCATGGTGTTGAAAAAATATAACGGAAACAACAAGTAAGGGCGACTCGCGAGTCGCCCTACATCACAAAGGAGAATTTATGGGCACACTGATCGAAGAAATCTTTTCCCGCAAAGCGGGCAAACAAGTCCACGCAGGTGAAATTCTGTTGTTGGATGTGGATTACATCATGAGCCACGATAACACCACGCCATTAGCCATTAAGACATTTCGAGATATCGGCAAGCCGATCTTCGACAAGAACAAGATCGTTCTGCATCTCGATCATGCCTACCCGGCGCCGAATATTCTGGCGGCTGAGAACCATCGCAAGATCATGGACTTTGTGAAAGAACAGGAATTGCCCTATCTCTTTCAACAGGGCGTCTGTCATCAAGTGATGATCGAAGAAGGTTTTGTCACACCCGGTTCCATCATCATCGGCGCGGACTCGCACTCGAATACCTATGGCGCACTTGGCGCATTCGGCACGGGGCTTGGTTCTACGGAGATCGGTGTGGCATGGGTCACAGGAAAATGTTGGTTCAAAGTGCCGGAGACCATCCGAGTGGAATTGTGCGGGCAGACCCAATCGGGTGTGTATGCCAAGGATGTGATGATCCATATTGCGGGTCTGCTCGGCATGGACGGTGGCACCTATCGTTCAGTGGAATTTGGCGGCGAATACATCGACAACCTGCCCATGCACGAACGCATCATCTTCCCGAACATGTCCACGGAGATCGGCGCAAAGTGTGGCTTGATCGCAGCGGATGATGAGACGATCCGTTATTTGCAGGAAGAGACACCAGCGAAAGGAAATTTTGAGCGCATTGTTCCGGTCAACCCGAGTTATGAGCGTGTCCTTGAGATCGATGTGTCCACACTGGTTCCGCAAGTGGCATGCCACCCTGATGTGGACAATGTTAAGGCGCTGCCTGACGTGGAAGGACTTGAGATCCATCAGGTTTATATCGGCACTTGCACTAATGCTCGTTACGAAGATCTTGAGATCGCTGCAGAGATCTTAAGGGGTAAAAAAGTTCATCCACAAACACGAGTAGTGGTTACGCCAGCCAGTGCGCGGATTTACAAGAAAGCGCTGCGCAACGGTTTGATCGAGATATTCATGGATGCAGGCTGCACTGTGACCGGTACCGGCTGCGGCGCATGCATTGGGCGTCACGGCGGTGTGCTTGCCCCTGGTGACCGGGCGCTTACGACCATGAACCGTAATTTTGTCGGGCGCATGGGCAGTCCGTTATCAGAGATTTATCTGGCAAGCCCGGCAACTGCTGCTGTATCCGCATTAACAGGTCGAATCACTGACCCGCGCAATATTCTGGAAACCATTTCATAAGGAGTACATCATGTCTAGAGTCTGGACGTTCGGAGAGAACATGAATACCGACGAGATCATTCCCGGTCGGTACAACATCACGATCGACCCGGTGGAGCTTGCAAAGAATGTTTTTTGCGAAGTGAAGCCTGAATATTCAAGATCTGCTCAACCCGGCGACATCATTGTCGGCGGACAAAACTTTGGCTGCGGTTCTTCACGCGAGCATGCCCCGATCGCCATCAAAGGCTCGCAAGCCAAGTGCATTATTGCCCCGTCTTTTGCGCGCATCTTCTTTCGGAATGCCATCAATATCGGTCTGCCCATCCTTGAATGCCCCGAAGCCGTGGTGGACATTACCGAAGGAGATGATGTCGATGTCAACCTTGCTACCGGCGAGATCTTTAATCGCACAACCGGGAATCACTTTCAAGCGCAACCCCTGCCTGATTTTGTTTTGAAGATCGCGGACGCGGGCGGCATCGTCAACTTTCTAAAACAACACGATATTCAAGAGCTAATGATGAATGCGGAATGATGAATGATGAGTTACAAAATCTGTTTACTCCCCGGTGATGGCATCGGTCCCGAAGTGATCGCTTGTGCGAAGGACGTGTTGACCGCGCTGCCATTGGAATTGGATTTCGCTGAATCTGGCATCGGCTTTGAGGAATTTCAACGCTCAGGCTCACCCTTGCCTGATTCAACACTTCAAGCCATTCGCCACGCTGATGCCACTCTCTTCGGTGCCGTGACCACGCCGCCAGCCATCCCAAATTATTTTTCCCCTGTTGTGCGCATGCGCCAATCTCTTGATTTGTATGCCAACTTGCGCCCAACCCGCTCTATTCCACACGAGTCTTCGCGCCCGAATATCGATATTCTCATCGTTCGCGAAAACACGGAGGGATTGTATTCCGGCATTGAACGTCTCGAAGACGACGGCGATCGCGCCATCACTGAACGTGTCATCACTCGCAAAGGTTCAGAACGGATCATTCGCAAAGCCTTTGATATGGCACGGCAAACAAATCGAAAGTCTGTGCATGTGGTTCACAAAGCCAATGTCCTACGTCAAACCTGCGGACTCTTTCGCAGTGTCACTTTTGAGATCGCAAAGGAGTATCAAGACATCGAGTTGAAAGAAATGTTAGTCGACACATGCGCGATGGAACTTGTCCGTGCGCCGGAGCAATTTGAGGTCGTCGTTACCACAAATTTATTTGGCGATATTCTCAGTGACGAAGCCTGCATGTTCGTAGGCGGACTCGGTGTGGCAGCATCCGGCAATATTGGTGCGGAGGCGGCAGTCTTTGAGCCGGTACATGGCAGCGCACCACCTCTGATGGGGACGGGCAAAGCCAACCCTGTTGCCATGTTCCTTGCCACGGCCATGATGCTGGATTATTTGAATGAAGTTGAATCGGCTCAACGTTTGAGGAATGCTGTGAATGCCTGTATTTTAAATGGCGAGTCCACACCAGATCTGAGTGGAGAGTTGACAACCAATCAGGTGACTGAGAAAGTGATTGAGAAAATTTAATTTTGTCATGCTGAGCGATAGCGAAGCATCTCTACGATAGTCTAAGAGACCCTTCGCTATCGCTCAGGGAGACAATCAAAAGGAGTGTTGTTGTGACCCGAATCGGATTTTTATACACCCGCCTGCGCGCGGAAGAAAAATATCTTTTGGATGAATTTGAAAAACAACCGGATGTTGAAGTGGTTCGCATCAATGATGGTGACCACTATTTCGACATTCACCAGGCGCCCGAACAAGTGGATGTGCTCTTTGAGCGCTCCATCTCGTATTCGCGTGGACTGTATATCTCACGCATCTTCGAAGCGCATGGCATCCCTGTTGTGAACTCATCATTGGTGGCGGAGCGCTGCGGAGATAAATATGTCACCAGTCAACTGCTGGCAAAGAACGGCATCCCAACTCCCAGAGTGTTTATGGCTTTTGATGAAGAATCAGCTCTACAGGCGGTCGAGGCGATGGGCTATCCCTGTGTGCTCAAGCCGGTGGTCGGGTCATGGGGGCGGCTGCTGGCAAAAGTTGACAATCGTCACATGGCGGAATCTTTGATCGAGCACAAAGCCACACTGGGAGTTAATCATCAGGTCTTTTATATTCAGGAATACATCCATAAACCCGGGCGCGATATCCGCGCCTTTGTGGTGGGCGAGGAATGCATTGCTGCCATCTATCGCTCATCGGAGAATTGGATCACGAACACCGCACGCGGCGGTGTGGCGACCAATTGCCCGGTCACGCCCGAGATCGCGGACTTGTGTCAACGTGCGGCGCGCGCAGTGGGCGGCGGCTTATTAGCACTTGACCTTTTCGAAGATGAAGACGGTTTTACGATCAACGAGATCAATCACACCATGGAATTCCGTAATAGCATCACGACCACCGGCGTGAACATTCCGCAGAAAATGATCGAGTATGTGTTGGCTGCGGCGCGGACATAAGATGAAACCTGAACAAAAAAAATCTCCGCTGTTTAGGCGGAGATTTTTTTATTTGTTGAGACCGACTTATCTGCGTCTGCGGCTGCGACGTCCGCTGATCAAACCAACAAGCCAGATCAAAAGAGCTGCCCCGCCGATCGCTACCAGCAGACTATAGAGATTGAAACCGTTCACCCCAGTCTGTCCCAAAAAGTTCTCCATAATGAAACCGCCAATGAATGCGCCTGCAATACCGACGACAATATTGGCAACTGCACCCATTTGGCGGTCAGTTTTCATAATGAGGCTGGCGATCCAGCCTGCCAGTGCGCCAAAGACGATCCAGGTGAGAATACCGATCAAATTCATTAATGCCTCCGAGATACTAAATTTAATTTTCGCCGATTATACCGTCTGTGAATAAAACTGTCCCGTGGGGTTTCGCTAATTAAATTGAAGGCAGGAAGTGAATTCGCTATTGAGTTTCCAGTATAATTTAGATCTAAAGGAGAAATGCGATGACCGAATCCAAAGAAGAGTCAGTCAAAACCCCACCTCCCCTTGAGTTGAGATTTAGGATCGATAACCCAGATCGGGTTTTGTATTATTCCAGCCTGATCTTGTTGGTGTTCATTCTGATCCGAAATTTATGGGTATCTGATGATGCGTTCATCACCCTGCGCACCGTGGATAACTTCCTGCATGGGTATGGATTGGTTTGGAATATCGGCGAGCGGGTGCAAGTATTCACTCATCCTTTGTGGATGTTCCTTCTGGTCATTTTCGCATTCTTAATTCCAAGCCCCTTATATGTATTTTATGTGCCATCTCTGCTTTTATCCATATGGTTGATCGTACTGTTAATCCGGAATTTTGCCGGTAGCACCACCCGAATGATCCTCGCGGTTATCCTTTTTGGCGGCTCAATGTCATTTATTGATTATTCCTCCTCCGGGTTGGAGAATCCGCTGACGCATTTTCTGCTTGCCCTCTTTTTGATCCAGTACTTCAAAGACGAACCCGATTCTCGGATGCGATTGTTTAAACTTTCGCTTTTGGCGGGACTGGCTGCCTTGAATCGTTTGGATACCGTGGTTTTTTACCTACCCGCGCTGTTTGAACAGTTCATGCGCCAAAAGGATCATAAGTGGCAGGCAGTTCTGGCGCTGGCTGCTGGATTTTTACCGATCTTGGTCTGGGAATTTTTTGCATTGTATTATTACGGCTTTCCCTTCCCCAATACTTATTATGTAAAAGCGGCGACCGGTCTTCCTACCAGTCTCCTTTTTAAACAGGGGGCGGTTTATATCCAAAACTCTTTCCATTGGGATCCATTGACACTTGGTGCAGTGTGGGTTGGGATGCTTTCCGTGTTTTGGCAGCGTGAAACCAGACGAATCAGTATCGCACTTGGTGGACTGCTTTATCTTTTCTATATTCTCTGGATTGGCGGCGACTTTATGTCCGGCAGGTTCTTTTCGGGAATCTTCCTGATAGGTTGGGTTTTATTGATGACTTTTGATGCCGAAAAGGCTTTTGGTTCAATGCCTCGGCAAGCCGTAAACCTCATGTTGGCTTTGTTGGCGATTATTGGTCTTTCTGCAGACCGCCCGCCATTGTTGATGTATGCCAGTCAGCCAGGGATGTCTGATTATCAGTTTGGGATCGCCAATGAAAAATATTATTATTTCGGCGGTAATGGCTGGCTCAATTACATAAAGCATGGCGGCTTGCATGAGCTTGCTTACCAAGGAATGATGGTAGGGCAGGCAAAAGAAACTCCAGTGGAAATGAACACGATCGGTATGTATGGCTATTATGCCGGTCCCGATATCTATATCATCGATAGTTATGCATTGTCTGATCCATTGCGCGCTCATATCCCTGTGAATGTGGGGATGTCGCGTGTAGGTCACTATGACCGTGGTTTTCCTGCCGGTTATCTGGAAACCATTCAGGCAGACTTTAAAGAGAATTTGATCCAGGATTCGAACCTGCGGCTTTACTTTGATAAGTTGTCTATTTTGACGCGTGCAGATTTGAACGCTCCGGGGCGTCTCCTGGAGATCGTTCGTTTCAATACTGGTTACTATGATGTTCTGATGGAAAAATATTGGCAGACTGTCTTAATTCCTTAGCCAGTGATCAATTCGGCGGGAAGGTGACTGGTGTTGTTGACATAAGAGATCATCGCGTAGTCTTTTTGAAAGTCAAAGCGGCTGATGGAGCAATTGTGCAGCATGAACCAGGATCTTAATCCGTGGGCGCCCTGCCGCCAGGGAAGCTGTAAAACGGCAGATAAGAAGCGCACGAAGAAGCCGCCATGGCTGACGAAGACGATGCGTTCCTCGGTTTGACCTTCCTTATCACCATGTTTTGCAAGTAATTCCGCGAGGACTTTATCGGCGCGGGGTTGTCGTTGAATTTCATCCTCAAAGGGGCGATTCCACCAGCCAGCTTCACTTAGTGAAGTTGGGAGTTCCAGTTCGGGGAAATTCGTTTCAAAGAACGAGCGCGGCTTACCCGGCAGCCCATTGAACCGTTCGCCCTCTTCGCGAGCATAGATGCCGCCCTCTTCATGGATTTCCACCCAGGCTGTGAAAGGGATGTTTCCCAAGGCGCGGGCAGTGTAGGAGGCTGTTTCGACGGCACGTTCCATCAGGCTGGTATAGATGTGGGTAAAGCCGAAGCCATATTCGTTGTGCAGGTTTCGCGAGGCTGGGTTGCTGATCTTTTGACTGTTCTTGAGGTATTCTGCCAGCAGGCGCGCCTGTTGTTTGCCGTTCATTGTCAGATATGGATCGGAGTGTTCCTGATACGTCTCGCTGTCTGAATTTGCGTTGTTAATGGATTGTCCGTGACGGATGAAATAAAGCTGCATGAATTATTTCCTTCTGTTTGTTGTAGGTTGGGTTGATGTATTTGGTCTTTGTAAAAATCGGAAAGAGTATAGCATCAAAAATCCCCGCTAGTTTTGACGGGGATTTTTGATGGGTTATTTTATTTGATAAACGATTCTTGTCTTTTCGTCGGAGTTGTCTTTGTAACCCTGCCGCTCTCTGTGTGTGGCGAGCCTTGCACCAATGATGTGAATGACACCGTCCACACGGGTGAAGAAACAGGTCAGGTGACGTTTCGTCGCTGGCGCACGCCCAATGACGATCTCGCGCATTTCTTTTTGCGAATGCTCCAGGTCGTTTTGATAGATGGCATGCTTGTCATTGAAAATGGTTGAGGCTTCGCCGAAAGATACGCCGTACTTGGCTTCGTTGCGGGCGGCTTTGTCTTCGTCCCATTTGAATTGAAGGGCTTTTTGTTTTTTCATAGGGGCGAGTATAGCATGGGTTATATCCAGAAATAGAAATTCTGGATTCCGCATATCTGGATTCCGTACTTCTGGATTCCGCAAGTTCTACTTGCGGAATTTATGGCAATTCCCACACGCGGAAGTTGTCGAATTGCACAGTTTGGATGCCACTCTCGTCGGATGCTTTCCCGAAGTAAAAGCCAACGTCGCCGGATACAGCTTCGGGGTAGTCCAAGAGGCGTTCTTCCATCAGCTCGCCGTTGACATAGAAGCGCATTACTTGTCCGAAGCGCTCGAGGCGCAGGTGATGTAAAAATCCTTCGGCAGAAGAGGGTGCGAAATTTTTGTGTTTCCAAGTTGATGAGGGTAGTGAGGCGTAGTGGTTGTCGAAGAAATATTGATCGGTGGTGCCAATGCCCGATGCGAAAAATATTTCTTTGTCAGCAGAGTCGCTGATGATGTTGTAGGCGATGCCGCAGAATGCGCCGTTGGTCATGCAGTCCACTTCGGCGACGAAATCGCTGAGGTTTTTTTCACTGGGCAGGATGGTAAAGCCGTTCCAACTAACGATGACTTCGGGGATGCCATCGCGGTAATAGGGTTCGAGGTCTTCACCAAATTTATTGACGATGAGTGTGCCTTCCTCGAATGTGTTTTCATAAACGAGAGTTGTATTTTGAAGCCTCGCTTCGATCTCAGACCAGACGGCGGTTGCAGTTCCTGAGGCTTGCTGTGTCGCGACAACGGCAGTGGCGCTCTCGATGGCTTGTTGGGTGTCAATGGCTTTGAACTCGGCTTGTGCTTTATCTGAGTTTGACCAGTTGACGAAGGCAATGGCGGCAACACATAAGCAGACAAAGAGAACGACAACCCCAATTGCGATCTTCCTTCCAGTTGACATGAAGTATTCTCCTAAGATGAATTTTTGTAATTATATGAATTTCGCAAAATTTACCCGCGGTACAATCGTACTAATAAAACAAGTGACGGCCACTTATGAAATGACCGCCACCTGTCCACTTCTCGTTCTCGCTATCGCCGAATCGTCTCATCCCTTGCAGGACCCACCCCGATCCACTTCACGGGCACGCCTGCCGCCTCTTCGATCATCTTCACGTACTTCTGTGCGTTGACCGGTAACTCTTCAAACGACTTCGCCTTGCTGATGTCTTCGCTCCAGCCGGGGAAGGTTTCGTACACACACTCGACCTTATCCAAACCGTAGGCATCCACATCTGCATAGCGGATCGTTTCGCCGTTCAGCTTATAGCCTGTGCAAACCTGAATTTCCTTCAAGCCGCTGAGCACATCCAACTTGGTCAGGCAGATTTCGGTCATGCCGCTCAACTCAGCCGCGGTTTTCACGATCTCCAAATCCAGCCAGCCCACTCTACGGACACGCCCTGTTGTCGCTGCAACTTCGCCAAACTTTTTATACACTTCACTTTCGTAATCATGGATTTCCGTGGGCAACGGTCCACCGCCGACGCGGGTGGTGTAGGCTTTGGTCACACCGATCACATTTTGAATGTACTTGGGTGGAATGCCCAGACCTGCCGATGCCGCCGAGGGGATGGTCGTGGATGCGGTCACGAACGGATAGGTGCCCCAATCCGTATCCAGGAATGTTCCCATGGCTTGTTCGAGCAAAAAAGTTTTATCCGTTTTCAAACCATCCTGTACCAACGAGAACAATTCTTTGAGATATGGTTTGATCCTGGCATAATAGCTGCGATACTCATCGCGCACAGACGCGAACTTCAGCGCCTCGCCGCCCAATGCAACGATGATCTTATTCTTCAACGTCAACTGCACTTCAAGCCGCTGCTCGAACATGTCACTTGCAAAATCCGTCCAGCGGATTCCGTTATAGCTGACCTTGTCTGCAAATACGGGACCAATGCCGCGGCGCGTGGTGCCGGTGGCGCCTTTGCCTTTGGCTTCTTCGTACAAGCCATCCAAAATTTTATGATATGGCATGATGATGTGAGAACGCGGCGAAACCCACAAACGTCCATCCACGTTCACGCCAGCTTTATTGAGCATTTCAATTTCTTCGATCAACACTGCCGGGTCGATCACCACGCCGCCGCCGATCAAACCAGTTGTGTTCTGCGCAAAAATACCCGAAGGCACCAAATGGATCTTGAATGTGCCAAACTCATTGATCACGGTATGCCCGGCATTATTCCCGCCATTGAAGCGCGCCACATAATCTGCCTGTTCTGCTAGAAAATCCACTACCTTACCTTTGCCCTCATCACCCCACTGTGAACCAATTACTGCAATAACCGTCATAGTATCTCCTTATGCTTGTTACAGACTATGTGATTCGTGATCTGTAATGACTTGATCTGTGATTTGAATTGCAACGCCGATATAAGATTCTGGCGACAAGCCGATCAAACGCTGACGCGTTTCTTCATCTACTTGCAGCGCCTCCACCCAGGATTTGTAACTGTTTCTGTCCATTTGGCTGCCCCTCGTCTGTGACTTGAGCGTTTCGTAGGCGTCGCTCTTTCCGACAGCCCGCAGGATCGTTTGCGCCCCTTCGCTAACGACTTCCCAATGGGCGGTCAAGTCAGCTTTGATTTTTTCTTCATCTGCATCCACACGTGACATGCCCTTGGCGGCATTTTTCCATGCCAGTAAGGTATGCCCCAGTGCCGTACCAAATGTTCTGCGCACGGTTGAGTCGGAGAGGTCGCGTTGCAATCTGGAAACAGATAATTTCTGAACATAATGCCCGAACATGGCATTTGCCACACCGAGATTGCCCTCGGCATTTTCAAAGTCAATCGGATTGACCTTTTGCGGCATGGTCGAAGAACCGACTTCACCTGCCACGACCTTTTGTTTGAGCACACCGTCGCTGATGTAACGCCACATATCCTGCGCAAAATCGACCAGGATGGTATTGGTTAATTGAATGGATTGGAAATATCGATTCCAATTGTCGTATGGCAGGATCTGATTAGTGACAAGGTTGGGTTGTAGCCCAAGCCTTGTGATAAAGTCTGTGCTGAATGCAAGCCAGTCTATGTTTGGGTAGGCAGATTGCAATGCGTTGAAATTTCCCACCGCGCCAGTTAACTTACCTTCGAATGTATGGCGCGCCAATTCGTTTCGACATTTCTGCAAACGAGCCAGATAAACGGCGATCTCTTTTCCCAACGTGGTGGGCACGGCAGGCTGTCCATGAGTCCGCGCGAGCATGGGGGCAGCTCGGTATTTTTTTGCAAAATCTCGCAGAGAGTTGAGCAGGCTGTCGAGAGCAGGGAGTAGGACGAGGTCTCGAGAGTCGCGCAATGCAAGGGCTTGGGCGAGGTTATTTACATCTTCAGAAGTAAGCCCGAAATGGATCCATGGATGTAGTTCTGCTGGGATCTTTTCGCGCAGATAGTATTCGATGGCTTTGACATCGTGCCGTGTGGTCTTTTCGTACTCTTGAATTTTTAGTGCATCTTCATCGACGAAGCCCTGTAGGTCCGGTTTCCAGCCGGACAAACTCCCGGCTGGGATAATGCCTGTTTTGGAAAGGGCTGCCACAAAGTCCAGTTCGAGGCGGGTGCGGGTGCGTAAATAGGCAAACTCTGAGAGGAAGTCCCGCAGGGGGGCAGTCTCTTTTTCGTAACGTCCATCCAGTGAAGATAATGCGTGAAGGCTCATTGACGTCATTATATAATACCCGTAGCTACAAATGGTGAATTCACACTTAAGAAAATGAGCTAATTGCGGCTGTGCTGGGTATAATTCGGGCGGTTTGATTTTGGATTACAGGAGTTCTCATGAAGATCTTGCAGGATACAGCTCTGACCTATGATGACGTGCTTTTGGTGCCGCAGTATTCAGACATCGATTCTCGGCGCGTCCTTTCTACAAAAAGCCCGTTAACAAAAAAGATTTTTCTGAATTCACCCATTGTTTCCGCAAATATGGATGTGGTGACGGAGAGTGAAATGGCGATCACGATGGCGCGTGAAGGCGGCGTCGGTATTATCCACCGTTTTATGACCATTGCCGAACAAACCCGCCAGATCGAGCGGGTAAAGAAAGCTGAGTCGTTCATGGTGGAAAATCCACTAACGATGACAGATCAGCATACAGTGGGCGACGTGAAGCGCGTGGTGGAGGAAACCGATACGGGCGGGATCTTGATCGTGGATAAAGATGAAAAACTGATAGGTATTATCACCACCCGCGATCTTTTATTTGAAGAAGATGACAGTAAACCAGTGACCGCCATCATGACGCGCCCTGTACACAGCGCTTCGCCGAACACATCGTTGAAAGATGCCGAGCGTTTGCTGCATGAGCACCGCGTGGAGAAACTTCCACTGGTGGATAAGAATGGTAAAGTGACCGGTTTGGTGACCTTGAAAGATATTATGAAGATCACCAAGTTTCCCAAAGCGACCAAGGACTCGAAGGGACGTTTGGCGGTTGGTGCTGCAGTAGGTGTACGGGATAAGGAAATGCGTCGAGTGGAAGCCGCTTTGCAAGCAGGAGCGGATTGCATCGTAGTGGATATTGCGCACGGCGATTCGCTTCTCGAAATTGAAATGCTCAAAAACATCCGCAAGCATTTCCCCGAGGCGCAAGTCATCGGCGGGAACGTGGCAACGGCGGAAGGAACCAAACGTTTAATCGATGCTGGTGTTGATGCGGTCAAAGTGGGTGTGGGTCCCGGCTCGATCTGTATCACCCGGCAGGTGGCGGGGTCTGGCGTTCCGCAGTTGACGGCTGTGATCGAATGTGCGGGTGCAGCTCGTGATAGTGGTGTACCCATTATTGCGGATGGCGGCATTCGTTTCCCTGGTGATGTTGCCAAAGCCATTGCGGCTGGCGCCCAGACCGTGATGATCGGCTCGATGTTGGCAGGCACCGATGAAAGCCCGGGCATGATCATGACCCGCCGTGGACATCGCTACAAGGCGTCGCGCGGCATGGCGTCGCTGGCAGCGAATATAGACCGCAACAAGCGTGAAGGGAACGACCTGACTCGTGAGGAGATCGAAGACTACGTGGCGGAAGGGGTTGAGGCGGCGGTTCCGTATCGCGGCAAGGCACGTGAAGTATTAAATCAACTCGTTGGTGGTTTACAATCTGGGATGAGCTACAGCGGCGCGAAGGATATCCTTGAATTCCAGCAAAAAGCCATTTTTACCCGCATGACCGGGGCTGGTTTGCGAGAGTCAGGTCCGCATGATGTGGAAGTTCTTGGGTAATTGACGAATATGGAATAATGAACGATAAAATATGGAGCGCGTTAATGGATATTGTTTCGTGCTTTCCGTATTAGGATAAAACAGGAGAATATTATGAGCGACCAAACAAAGACCTGGATCGAGAAAGATAAGAAACAACTTCATCCCACTTATCATCCAAAGACCCATGCCAACCCGATGGTGATCGAACGCGGCGAAGGTGTGTGGCTTCATCTCTCTGATGGGCGTAAGATCCTGGACGGCATGGCAGGGCTGTGGAATGTGAACGCTGGTTATGGGCGGGAGGAACTTGCCAAAGCTGCCTATGACCAGATGAAAGAATTGGCGTTCACTTCCAATTTCTCCGGCATGACCAACCTGCCATCCATTCAATTGGCAGATAAACTGGCAGGCTTTGCGTATGAAGGTTTAAATACAACCTTGTTCACATCTGGTGGCTCCGAGGCAAATGACTCGGCTTTTAAGACTGCCCGCTATTATTGGAAGCGCAAAGGCAAGCCAGGCAAATACAAAGTCATTGCGCGCAAGGGCGCTTATCACGGCGTGACGCTTTCCACCACATTTGCCACCGGGCTTGAAAAATATCACACCATGTTCGGTCCTGCACCAGATGGATTTGCTCACATCCCTGCACCGAATCCGTATCGTTATGAAGGCAAATTGAAGGATGGGGAAACCGTCGGGCAGGCGGCAGCTCGGGAGTTGGAGGAAGCCATCCTTCGCGAAGGAGCCGATACGGTCGCCGCTTTCATCGCTGAGCCTGTGATGGGCGTCGGCGGCGTGATCGTTCCACCCGACGATTATTTCCCGTTAATTCGTAATATCTGCGATAAATACGAGGTTTTATTTATTGCAGATGAAGTTATTACCGGTTTTGGACGCACAGGCGAATGGTTTGCGCTCAAACATTGGAATGTCAAACCGGATATTCTTTCTTTCGCCAAAGCCATCACCAGTGGGTACGCCCAGCTTGGCGGCATTCAGATCTCTGATGAAATTCGCGAAACGATGGAATCCGCAGCAGATACCGAAGCCTATATGCATGGTTATACTTATTCAGGTCATGCCATGGCATGTGCCGTTGGCTTGAAAAATTTGGAGATCATGGAGCGGGAGGATTTTCCGAAGCGCGCCCGTGAATTAGGGAAAAGATTGATCGATGGTTTGAAGAAACTCGAAGAATTTTCCTTTGTCGGCGATGTACGCGGACTTGGTTTGGTCTGCGGTGTGGAGATCGTCTCCAGTAAAGAAACGCGGGCTGCCGACCCTGCCATGGCGATGAAGGTTTTCAAAGCTGCAGAAGCGAATGGATTGCGTTCGCGTCCGCTTGGCAGTACACTGGCGTTCTCACCTCCGCTTTCGATCACGGAAGATGAAGTGGATGAGATCGTGAAGCGCCTCGGCGCCGCAATGGATGGGATTTCATAAAACGATATTGGATATTCGAAAATCGAGTATCCAATATCGTAAATCGTAAACCGTATGTCTGTATACCTCCACGATATCCCTCTCTCTCAAGCCCAAGCCCGCTTGCGTGAAGCTTTGCAAGAGGCTGACCTTTGGCGTGTTCTCAACGTGGAAGAAATTCCACTCGATGAGAACGCCCTTGGGCGTGTTACCACGGAGCCGATCTGGGCGGAAATTTCTTCGCCGCATTATCACGCCTCTGCCATGGACGGGTTTGCTGTCCGCGCGGTGGCTACAAATGGAGCCATGCCTTCTGCACCGGTGACGTTATTTACGGGTCCCGAAGCGCAGTATGTGGATACCGGTGACCCGTTGCCGGAGTGGGCGAATGCGGTGATCCCGATCGAGAATGTCGAGTCGCTGGATGAGCACGACCAGATCACGACAGAGATACGTAAGCCCAAGTCGATCCGTGTCCGTGCCGCAGTGACGCCGTGGAGTCACGTGCGCCCATTGGGAGAGGATATTGTCGCAACGCAGTTGGTTTTGCCTGCAGGGCATGTCCTGCGCCCGGCAGATTTGGGTGCGATCGCTGCATCGGGGCATCAGACCATTCGAGTGGCGTGTAAGCCGAAGGTTGCCATCTTACCGACGGGCACAGAACTTGTTCCGATCGGTTCCAAACTTAAGTCGGGAGATATCCTCGAATACAACTCACTTGTGCTGGCTTCACAGATCAAGCAGATGGGCGGTGATCCAACGCGGTACCCCATCACCAAAGATGATTTTGATTTGATCTGTCAGCGAGTTGCTGAAGCTGCACAGACACATGACCTTGTCCTTCTAAATGCCGGTTCCTCGGCAGGCGCAGAGGATTTTTCCTCTCGTGTGGTGGAAAAATTGGGTACATTGTTGGTGCATGGCGTGGCTGTGCGCCCGGGACACCCGGTGATTTTAGGAATGGTGGATCGAGGAGTAACCTCTCAATCTCCTGCCAGACAAATTCCGATTGTGGGTGTTCCCGGCTATCCGGTTTCTGCCGCTCTGACCATTGATATCTTTGTCGAATCACTCATCGCTAGGTGGCTGGGACGGCGTCCGTTAGAGTTGCCGCTTGAAACAGCCACACTCACACGCAAGCTGGTTTCACCCGCCGGTGATGATGATTTCGTCCGCGTGGTGGTGGGGAAGGTCGGTGACAAATTGCTTGCGGCGCCGCTTTCGCGGGGAGCAGGTGTGATCACATCGCTTGTCCAGGCAGACGGTTTGGCGTTGGTTCCAAGTGGTACGCAGGGTATGGAAGCGGGTGAGAAGATCCAGGTACGTATGTATCGCAATCGCAGCGAGATCGATAAGACCATTCTTGCCATCGGGTCGCATGATCTAACACTCGACCTGATCGCGCAATTCCTCGCTGAACATGACCGGCGCTTGGCATCTGCCAATGTTGGCTCACAGGGCGGCTTGGTTGCTTTGCGCCGGGGAGAGGCGCATATTGCCGGGTCTCATTTACTGGACCCGCAGGATGGCACGTATAACATTTCATACATCCGTCAGTACATGCCGAGTATTCCTGTGAAGGTAGTCGCATTGGTTGGGCGTGATCAGGGTTTGATCGTTAAGAAGGGGAACCCAAAAGGAATTAAAAGTTTGAAGGACCTGACCAATCCTGAAATCCAGTTTGTGAACCGGCAGCGCGGCGCTGGTACGCGCGTCCTGCTGGATTATCATTTAAATCTGATGTCGATCTCAAAAGATTCCATTGCGGGCTATAATCAGGAAGAGTATACTCATCTCGGGATTGCTTCGGCAGTTGCGTCGGGGCGCGCCGATTGCGGTTTGGGTGTTGCTGCTGCTGCTCAAGCGCTGGATCTGGAATTCATTTCTCTTTTTCAAGAACGTTATGACCTTGTAATTCCCAAGCAGTTTGCAGACGGCGAACTGCTTACGCCTCTCTTTGACCTGTTGATGGATGCACGTTTTCGAGAAGCTGTATCAAAACTGAAAGGTTACGATGTGTCTGTGATGGGCACATTAATTTTGGAGGACTGATGACAGAAGGTTTGATCATTGACGATAATCGTCAAACAGCGGACGCATTACAGCAGATGCTTGAGCTTTTAGAACTTCCGGCAAGGGTGGCGTATGGTTCCAGTGCGGCAATGTCTGTTCTGTCGAGCGTAGTGCCCGACTTCATTTGCCTTGATATTAATATGCCTGGTGTGGATGGCACGGAAGTGCTGGCGTATATCCGCCGTGAACCGCGGTTGATGAAGATCCCTGTGGTCATCATTACTTCAGATGACCAGCCTGAAACTCGTCAGCATGTAATGCGCGGGGGAGCGCAAGCCATGGTGATCAAACCAGTGACCATTGATATACTGGAAGGTGCCTTTAAAAAAGCCGGGATCGTCAAGTAAGCAAATATAAAAAAACAAAACTCCCGCTCGCAAGCGGGAGTTTTTGATTCTTCGTAAAATTATGGCGCAGGCCATGGAATTTCAACCGACTCGGAAAAGCCGTGTTTTTCGACTGTGTACAACCTGCCCCATGAAGGCGCATTGCATCCGGCTTCGTCCTTGACTGTGTAGCTGGTTTCATATTGATCGGGATATGAATCTGTCCACCAGAGATAGGCGCCGTCCTGACAGACAAAAGCCTCAATCAGATAGCCGCGGTCATCGTCGGCGGTCATTTCAACCTGATCCCAGGTGATCGTCACTTCATTATCCTTGCGGGCAGCCTGAACATTTCTCGGCGGACCATACATATTGCTGCCAATGCGCAGCAGGTCGGGTTCGATCTTTTTAAGCGTGCTGATATCACCCGTGAGATCTACAACGGAAGGCGCAACCCAGCAGGAATAACTGAGCTTGTCGAATTGGACGTAAAGCCAGTTGCTGTATAGCGCCCGGTAGCGAACTGTGCCCTTATCGCCCGCGAATAAATCAGCGGCGTGCAAATAGGCCACGGCAGGACCGTAACGGCAGTGTGCCTGTTTATTAACGGTTGCGATCGGTCCGGTGGCTTCGGCTGTAGCGGTAGTGGTGGGAGTGTCTGTGACTTCGGAAGTGGGTGTGAAGGCTGGAGTTTCTGTTGCGGGCTCTGGGGTAGCGGTGATGTATACAATGGCGGGAGTGTCGGTTGCAGTCGGTTCAACGGCTGTGGCTGGAGCGCCGCAAGAGACTAACGTAAAGATAGGAACAAATAATAGAGTGTGCCATTTTTTCATTTGAAATTCTCCAATAAAGTTTGAATATTGTGTCCAAGTGCTTCGTTGGCGTAGCCGCCTTCCATGATAATCGCTGTTGGCAGGTTTAATCCAGCGATACGGTTCCCAATTTCATGGAACCCGTTACGTGTCACCCGAAACATTCCGAGCGGGTCGCCGTCGAAAGCATCTGCGCCGAGGGATACAACAAGATAATCGGGGGCAAATGCGCGAATCATTTGCAAGGCTTCTTCCAAGGCTGAAAGATACGCTTCGTCTCCAGTGTCTTTTGGCAGCGGAAAATTCCTGTGAAAGCCCAAACCTGCGCCTGCTCCAATTTCCTCTGCAAAACCGATGTAATGAGGGTATTCAAAATCAGGATCGCCGTGGATGGAGATAGTCAAGACATCGCCACGCTCATAGAAGATATCCTGAGTGCCGTTGCCGGCATGATAGTCCACATCGAGGATGGCGGTCTTCCCTTTTTTTGAGAGCCAGTTTGCAGCCACAGCCGCATTGTTGATAAAACAATATCCACCGGCGTAATCCTTCCCGGCATGGTGACCCGGCGGACGGCATAACCCAAACGCTGAACGCTCTCCGTTGACTAATGCGGATGCTGCACTTAGGGCGCAATTTGCAGAGGCGAGTGCTGCCTGGTACGTCCCTTCCACAATGCAGGCAGAAAGGTCCATTATGTAATATCCGCCGCGTCCGCGCAAGGAAGTGGTTGGGCGGGCTTTTCGCCGCAATGCAAAGGTGGCAGGCAGGAAGGCGTGTTTTTCGGGTGCCGTTGCAACCTCGGGGTCTGATGCCAGCCACTCATCCCAGCATGAGGCGAGGAAGTTGATGTAGTCGCGGTCGTGTATTGCCAGGATCGGGTCAAGCCCAAAATCATTCGGTTGAATGAAGTCTGCCCACTGGGTTCGTTTGAGCGCGGTCAGAATTTGGTCCATACGGTCTGGGTTCTCAAAATAAGGTACCCGTATGCCGCCGTCGAAAACCTCAAAAGGCGGGTAATGGCTGCGATGGCTTTCGGAATAAAATATTTTCATGGTAAGACCATTTTACCCGCAAGCGTCTTTGAACCTGGAGGATTTGATGGAAATTTTTGAAGCAATACATGGAAGAACCACCATTAGCAAAGTAAAGGCAGATGCACTTCCTCGTGAGTTGGTGGAACAATTATTAAGCGCCGCAGTACAGGCGCCGAATCACCACAAGGCGCGACCCTGGCGCTTTGTGGTGTTAACCGGGGATGGTCGTAAGAAACTTGGGGATGTCATGTCCGCCTCTTTCGCGGACCGAAATCCTGCTGCGCCAGCCGAAGGCTTGGATAAGGTCCGGGCATTGCCGCTCCGCGCTCCCGTCGTCATTGCGGTTGGGGCAGATAAACCAGCGGACGAAAAAACGATCGAAGCCGAAAACCTTTCTGCAGCAGCAGCAGCCTGCCAGAATATTTTGTTGGCGGCACATGCTTTGGGGCTGGGCGCGATCTGGCGCACTGGTGAATGGGCGCGTGATGCGAAAGTGAAAGGATTTTTAGGATTTGCAGAAGACCAGCATATTGTCGCGTTTATCTATATCGGGCATCCTGATGTGATGCCGGAGCCCTACACGCGGGTAGGTTATGAAGACCGCGTAACCTGGGTGGAGTAATTCTAGATTAGAAATCAAAAAAGAGCAGCGGGATTTTCCCGCTGCTCTTTTTTGATCTTATTTCTTGAAAACCTTTTCGCCAACTTCGACGCGTGTTTTTAGTTTGTTCTCTTTGGGTGGAATAGGACAGCTGGCGAAGGCTGTGTAGGCGCAGGGCCAGTTTTCTGTCAGGTTGAAATCGAGGACGATCTCGTCGCCTTCAGGTTGTGGAAGGTAGAACCTGCGTCCACCGCCGTAGGTGGTGATGGTATTTGTTTCATCTTTGAAATTGAAAAGCAGTGTATCACCGCTTTCTTCTGCCTCGAGGGTACATTCAACGCCATTGAGCGTGAATTGAGCCTGTCCTATGAAAAACGTAGGGACTTCGGTGCCGATACCTTCAACGCGAATGGTTGGCTTGGGCGGGTCATATCGGATGTACTTTGCGGTCACTTTGTAGGCAGGGTCAACGGGGTAATAATCGAAGCCTTTGAAATTCTTTTGGCTTTCAGAGTTGCGATCCCATATACGAACAAGCGTAGCTTCCCCACGGACGATGATCTTCATAGTGAGCTGACCAACTTCGAGCAGATCTGCCTGAGGTTCTTTATCGGTGCGAAGCGGGCGGGTATCAACGATGCCGTCGTTCATAGTCATTGCAGATTCGGCATGCACAGTAACCTGCCCATTCTTGAAGAGAAAATACCCGCAAATGGGCTGAGGAAATTTGGGTAGGGATATTTTCGCCTCGGCACTGTTGCCGAATGAGTTTTCACCTTCTTCCAGCCAGAACAAACCGACGAGGTTGATCCAATCCAATGGGTCTGATGCAACACGTGCGTCCCGGCGTTTGCGCGCTTCGTTGATACTGCTTGAGTATTGGTTCATGTTTATCTCCCCAATACTTCCATCATAATATCCGGGCGGTCGGTGATGATGCCATCCACACCCCATTCGATCAGTTTGCGCATTGTTTCTTCGTCGTTTATGGTCCACGGCTCTACGGCAAGGTTGCGGGCATGTGCCGCGCGGACGAATCCCGGGGTCATGACGGTGATGCCGCCGGATGTTTCAGGAACTTGCAAAGAGTAAAACTTGGGGGAATAAAAACTGCCAAGGTAAGCTTTTGTCAGCAGAACGAAAGCGTTGTTTCATTCTTTGCACTGGAAGTGGCGACCTCAGGACATTCGGTGCGAAATTCCTTGAGGCGTTCGTCGTGGAAGGACGCAGCCAGAATTTTTTTCTGCATGTTGTATTTTCGGATGAGGTCACAAAAAGGCTTTGCCATGGAGGTGTTGGTCTTTTTGATCTCAATGGTCATATGCTTGTCTGGAAAAGCTTGAAAGACTTCCTCTAGGGTGGTTACGGTTAGTTCCTGTCCGCGGTATGGAAAGGTCTTGCCTTCATCCGGTGACCAGTCGTAAGCGGCATCGAGTTTTTTGAGCTGGTTCAATGTCATGGATTCGATCTCACCGGATCCATTGGTTGTGCGGTCTACGGTTTCGTCATGCATGAGAACGAGAATGCCATCGGAAGTGGTGTGGATGTCCATTTCGAGGACATCCACACCAAGGTCTACGGCATTTTGATAGGCAAATAATGTTTCTCCGGGCCAGACGCCATCCCCGCCTTGATGGGCGATGACAAGCGGCTCGTTCGATTTGTTGGAATAATATGGGTGCTGTGGCGCAGGTTTTGAAGTGAGGCGAAGAACAAGAAGTGCGAAGAAAATAAGGACTACGATGATTTGCCAGGGTTTAAGTTTCATTGAGACTCCGGAACAGAATTGGGCAATTTTACCCTTAGAATTGACACTCTCCATATTTTCACTTATAAGTGTCGCAGGTAAAAAAATATACGGAGGCAAACATGCTTGCATTACGCTTACTGTCTGAAGGTGTTAGTGAAGGACCGAATACTGAGCTTTTGATGATCCTCATGGTTTTGTTGGGTTTTTTCGCCCTGTCCATTATTGTTGGTTGGGCGTTTGGCTCGAGAAAGCAAAATCAGGTCGAGGCGAAGGAGGAAGCCGTGTCGGTAAAAAAGAAAGCGGCCGAAGACCAACATAAAGGTAGCAGAAAAAAATAACCGCGATTATTTTTTTGGAAATCCGCCTATAGATGTCATGTGATTAATGTAACTAATGTCACAGTGCTTTTTTTCACAAAAAAACTATAATATCAGCCGATAATAATCAACTGGAGGTATACGATGAAGAAAGTCTTTTTTGGTTTGTTGGTTTTGGCTTTGAGCGCCATTGTGCTCGCGGCTTGTGGTGGTGGTTCCAGCGCGACTGCAATTGCCACTGTTCCTGCTGATTATGCAGGGGCTGTCAGCCCTTTGGGTGCTGATGCTGCAACAGCTGGTGCTGAAGTTTTCAAGACCAATTGCGAATCCTGCCACGGACCTCAGGGTCATGGCGATGGTCCTGCGGGTGCGGCACTTGACCCCACTCCTAAGAACCTTCCTGAACTTGCTGCCCAGGTCGGTGATGATTTCCTGTACTGGCGCATTAATACCGGTAAGGAAGGCACTGCCATGGTTGCCTGGAAGGGTGTTCTGACCGACGAACAGATCTGGCAGGCGGTTGCTTACATCCGCACGCTTAAGTAAGTCGATTTGATCAAAAAAAACACGCCTCAAATCTTGAGGCGTGTTTTTTTGATTTCGTTCTGTGTTGTACTTAACTTTCCAAGGCTTCAAGTATCTTGTCTTTTAATTCGCCGGGGTGAAAAGGTTTTGTCAGGTAATCTGTAGCTCCGGCACCAAAAGCGACGGCACGGCTGTCGGAGTCATCCAAGGCTGTAACAATGATGATGGGGGTGCGGGTGAAAAGGGGTTCTTCCCGCAGCATACGGCACAAACGGAAACCATCTGGCTGGGGCATCATCAGGTCGAGCAGTAGCAGGTCTGGTTTTTCCTGTTTGGCAAGCTCAATAGCTTTTGAGCTGTCGTTCGTGGCTACCGTTTCAAAACCGTCTGCTTTGAGAAGCTTTTGGAGCAATTCGATAACTAATTTATCGTCATCAACCATCATTATTTTTGTCATGCGTTTTGCCCTGAAGAAGAATAAATCCTGAAATGAAATTTGAAAAGCTTCGCCTATGATACTTGCAGCAGGGATTAAACACAAGTCACAAAATTATTATTTGACCGGGTTACCCCGCTAACAAATCGTTGATCTGATGGATAAGTATTCTGGGGAGAATTGGTTTGGTTACGAATTGGTCTGCGCCTGCATGGAGGGAATCTCGCTTTGTGCCTTCGTCGCTTAGGGCAGAAACCATCATAACCTTGATGTGTTTCAAGTGCGGGTTGGACTTGATCAATTTGCAGATGGTAATCCCATTTATTTCTGGTATCATGATATCAAGTAAGACAAGGATGGGCATTAGATCTTCTACCACTTTAAGTGCATTCCGGCTTTCGTGAACAGAATGCACTTCGTGTCCTTCCATTTGTATGATAGCTTCCAGTAACTTTATCGTTTCAAAGTCATCGTCAATTACCAATATTTTTGCCATGCCAATCTCCTTGGTGTGTTTATTTATCTTCACCGATCAATTCAACGATCTTTGCCGCCAATTCGTCCAGGTTAAAGGGTTTCGCCAAATACCCATTTGCGCCAAGCGTGGTTGCACGGCTATTGCTGTGATCCAATGCAGTAATAATGAGGATCGGGGTTTTGGCGAATTTTGGATTGTCGCGCAACATACTGGTGAGGGTAAAACCATCTGGCGGAGGCATCATAATATCCAGGATAAAAAGATCTGGTTTGATCTGCTCCGCGGTGGAAACGGCTTTTGCGCTTTGGTTGATCGCTGTGATCTGGTATCCTAACGACGATAAATAACGTCCCAGGAGGGTGGTTACCTTTTCATCATCATCCACGATTAAGATTTTTGCCATTTATTCAATTCCTATCTAAGACTTTTGCTTGATTTAAATATTATACCCTCTGCAGTATGAATGAAGGTTTACGGCAAGGTAATTTCAATGCAAGGTATTCCCGTTATAATGGCGGCTCGCAGATGGAGATTTGAATATTTGACAGGTCTTTTGACCGAAGATAAGGAACCCAGATGAGCCGAAAAACATTACTTTTAGCCCTGATTATGATATTTGCCCTGGCTTGTGGAAGTGTCCCAGCGGGGGAGGATCAGGCAGAAGAGGAAGTGCAGGTTATTGAGGAGGAGCCAACTGCTGGTGCTGATGGCGGCGTGACGTCTCCGGAGATCGATAACTTAATGGCAGGATATTCCGACGGTCCTGGCGGCGCGGTTATGGTTATAAAAAATGGTGAGATCGTCCATCAAAAAGGATACGGTTTTGCTGACGTGGAAAATGGTGTGCCGATCACGATAGATACAGTTTTCCATTTGGGCTCGGTGGGGAAGCAATTTACAGCATTGGGCGTTATTATGCTTGAAGAGCAGGGGTTGTTGACATATGACGATCCGATTGGAATGCATTTGACTGAATTGGAATGGATGGGCAGCGATGTGACAATTCGGCGTCTGTTGCACCATACATCTGGAATAATGGGATATGACGATAGTGACGAGATCTATAATGCGCTGGTGGCGTCTTCTGATAGACCGTCAAACGAGGATTTGTTGAGTGTGTTGGCAGAACAGGGTGGCATGCTTACCGACCCCGGTGAGGAATATAGTTACAGCAACACTGGCTACGATATTCTTGGTGCTCTAATCGAACGGCTTTCTGGAGAGAAGTATCCGGTGTTCATGGAAGAAAACATCTTTGGACCGTTGGGAATGACAAGCACATTTGCTGTTCTGAACGACGAGCGTTTAAATGGTGAAAAAGTGGCTGAAAGCTATTCTGTTGATGGTGTTTATGAGCCCGATGTATTGGATGCTTTGAATGGTTCAGGGAGTATTTACTCCACTCTTGGGGATCTATATCTATACGACCAGGCATTGTATACCGATACATTGGTCGCTCAGGATTCGTTGGCGGAGGCTTTTGTCTCTGGAGTTCTTAATAATGGGGATGAAACGGCTTATGGCTTTGCTTTTGACCTTGGCGAATATGCAGGTGAAACCTATGTAGGTCATTCTGGCGCATGGCTGGGCTTCGAGTCTTATTACCTCCGCTTTCCAGAAAAAGAATTGACGGTGGTTGTATTATTGAATTTGGATTATTCACAGGAAGGCGCAGAGGGGATTGCTTTCTCGGCAGCAGACCTGTACTTGAAGTGACCTGGGCGTTAATATGCACTAGAATGAATATGGATGCAGAGCGATTTGCATAACAAAAGGAGGCACACCATGCCTAAAACTCATTTCGAGCGACATTATGCCGATAGGATCGGCTGGTTGCGTGCTGGGGTACTAGGCGCAAATGACGGGATCGTTTCAACGGCAAGTCTGGTGGTGGGGGTGGCTGCGGCAAGCGCAGTGCGCGGTGATGTTCTTGTGGCTGGTATCGCAGGGCTGGTGGCAGGAGCCATGTCCATGGCGGCGGGCGAGTATGTTTCGGTCAGTTCGCAGTCTGATACTGAGAAAGCCGATCTGGCACGCGAGAAAAAGGAATTGGAGACAGATGACGCGGGGGAACGCCGTGAACTTACCAATATTTATATTCAGCGCGGGCTGGAGCCAGAGTTGGCAAAAAAAGTTGCCGATCAGCTCATGGCAAAAGATGCCTTGATGGCGCATGCCCGTGATGAACTCGGGTTAAACGAGATCCATACAGCTCAACCGATTCAGGCCGCTTTGGCTTCGGCGTTATCGTTTGCTGTAGGCGCAATCCTGCCTTTACTGGCGGTTTTGTTTGCGCCATCTGAAATGATGATCTCAGTTGTTGTAGGAAGTTCCCTTGTATTTCTGGCGATCATGGGGGTGGTGGCAGCGAAACTAGGTGGAGCGAATATGTGGGTGGGCGCTTTGCGCGTCACTTTCTGGGGATTGCTTGCCATGCTGGCAACCGCCCTTGTTGGAAGACTCTTTGGAACGTCAGTTTCGTGATCTATCTGGAAGTTATACAAAAAGAGGCGGCAATCAGCCGCCTCTTTTGGATTCATTTGCATTCACTTACACAAGCCCAATTCTCTCCATTCCATTCCCATGTATCGTTGAGAATGATGTTTGGAGCGTTTGATCCGCCGGTCAGAACGATCACGGAGCGTTTGGGATCATATGCCATGGCAGGGTACGCTCTGGCAATCGGGGCGTTCCCTGCCAGTTTTAGCCATTCTATACCATCCCATATCCAGGTGTCGTTCAGGGGGTTGAACTTGTCACTAGCGTCTGCGCCTCCAAAAAGAACGATATGCCCGAAGACAGAGTCGAATACAGCGCGGGCTCCTTCCCGTTTTGAAGGTCCGTTTACAGCGATTTTTTCCCAACCAAGACCATTCCATATCCAGGTGTCTGAATAGGTGATAGATTTTTCATCTTGAACGCTGCGCCCGCCAAAAAGAAAAACATTTTGATGGGTTTGATCGTATACAAAGCCTCCCGGGAAGCGCGGCTCAGGGGAGCTTTGTGCTGGAATTTGTGTCCATTGATTTCCATCCCATTCCCAAATATCGTTCATTAACTTGCCAGATTGACTGCCGCCGAACAGGATGACTTTATTGCGGGCGGTATCAAACGTTGTTCCCGCTGCTTCTCTTGCACCCGGACCTTCCACTGGGAACTGAGTCCAGTTACGCCCATCCCACTCCCATGTGTCGTTGTAGTTTCGTTCTTCGGTTAAACCGCCGTATAGAACGAGTACATCGCGTTGAGAGTCATATGCGATGCTTGCATAATTTCGCCAGCGTGGACCCTTTTCTTCCGAGCTTAGCAATGACCATTGGCGTCCGTTCCAACTCCATAGCTCCAGAGGGTCACTGCCCAACTTGCCGCTTTCTGGTCCACCATTGACCAGGACAATCCGCCCAAGCCCTTCATGGTAGAACATATCATGCCACATCCCCAGGTGGAGGGAATTATCCGGGATCGACGTATTGGTTGGCGCAATCGTGGGGATTGGGGTAGGCGCTGGAGTTGGTGCGGCGCAAGCGCTCAGAGATGCGAAAAGCAAGATCGCTCCCAAAAATTTTGATAACCTTTTCATTTGTCTCCTGTGTACGAGGCCCGACTAGAGGAGGTTCGTGAATCATCCAGTCATTAACTCATCTACTGCATTTGCCAGCTCGCGTAGATTGCTGACCTTAAGCACATTATTACACAGGGGTGCATATTTTTTCATGTCACTATCCCCATTCCACATGTAATCGGGTTCGGGGTTGAGCCAAATGGTACGGGTGGCACGGCGTGCCATCGTCGAAAAAATATCAATGCGCGGATCGTTGTAATTATTACGCCCATCGCCGACGATGAGCAAGGTGGTGCCACTGTTGAGTGTGTCCATGTATTCTTTGTTGAAATCATTGAGCGACCAGCCCAGGTCGGTGTTGTAATGTCCGCTTGGCATGCGCCACAGCACAGATTGGATCGCCTCATCCGCATTCGTGCCGGTGAAATCTTCCGAAATGGATTCAAGATGGTCGATGAAGGCAAAGGCGTGCGTCTTGCGTACTTGTCCTTGCAGAGCGAATAGAAAGCTCAACATCAACTCCGAGCAAAAACGCATCGAGGTGCTGACATCACAGATCACTACAATTTTGGGCTTGCGGATCTTGTCGCGGTGTTTGATCTCCATCGGCACACCTTGATATTTCAAATTCGCGCGGATGGTTGCCTTCGGGTCCATTTGCCCGGTCTTCATTCTCTTTTGACGCAAGGCAATTCTTGTGCGCAAAGCAGCGGCGAGGCGTTTCACTTCACGTTGTAAAACTTTTTTGTCCGAATCGGATAACGCCTGAAACGGACGGTTCATCAAGTTCTCGATATTTTCGCCGCGCGGGCGTTCGCTCATATTCTCAGCAATACGCTCACCGGCAAACTGCTGCATCTGCTCCTGCATCCCTTGCATGTTCTGCTGGATCATCTCGCGGATCTGCTCCACGCGCTCGCGGTTCATGCCCATCTGTTGCAGTTGCTCCATCAACTCACGCATCGCCTTTTGCACTTCAGGGAACGCCATCGCGCGCATCATGCGTTGGGTCATCCAGTTTTGATATTGGAGATTATCCGCCTGATTCAAGCCGACAAGCTGTCCCAGCGCCTCCAACTCCGCACGGGAAAGTGGATCGCCATTCATCAGCCTTTCCATGCGTTGACGAAGATTCTCCGCGAAATTCTTCAACGCCTCAGCCAGCATCTGAATCTCTTCCGGCGACAGGTCATCGGATGGGTTGCCGCCCATCTCCGGCGGAGTCCCTGAGCCGAAGAAGAGCGGGAAGAGTTTGTCAAAAGTGGAGAGGTCTTTCACATCTTTGATCAAGGTCGCGCGAAGAGACAGCCGAAACGACTCGCGGTCTTGAATGCCCATCAGATCCACTGCCGAAAACGCCTCGGCAGATTCGGCGAGTGACACGCGCACCCCGCTGGCGCGCAAGGCTGAGATCAATTGGAGGATGCGAGATTCCATAAATTACATTCCTTCCCAAACTGCGGTCAGAATTTGCAGTTGTGGTTCTACCTGTAAGGCAAGGTCTTGAACAAGGTGTGTCTCACTCAATAATCCCTTAATGCAATTGTTGAGGGCTTTTTGTAGTTCGTTCTTTTCGAGGGTTATGACAAAAGTATCTTTGAAGGCATCCAGAACTTCTTTTGGAAGCGCGTCGTAGCCGCGACCATTATTGCTTGGAAGCCCCAGGCGCAGGCAGGCGAGGTTTAGCGCGTAATCACGAGTACTGTGGACCCAATATTCAGCTTGCCATAATTTTCCTCGCTCGATACAAAAGCGTGCGCGTAAAGCATGATGTACAGCGTAGCCGAACAGGTCACGTGCGGCGGGAGGCGGGTTGTATGGCTTTTCAACGGCACTTCCAAAGAGTAATTTGAACTTCGGACCCGTGGCGCCGAATTTTGATGCGGGTGTAAATGAGAGGTCGAATTGCAAACAACCAGGTAACAGAAACACGCGATAAATGGATGCTCCGCTCGGCAGGTCGAAAAGATGAGCCGCGTTGAATTTCTCAACGATCCGGTCTGTCCAATCTTCCAACACATCGAGTTGATTGAACTCGTCCGCCACTGCAAAGGTCAGGTCGAGGTCAGACCAACGGTCGCCTTCGCTTAATGCAAGCGAGCCGACAACAGCACCTGAAGTGATGCGGTTATCTGTGTCTGCCATACCAAGTATGAAATTACATACTTGGTCGCGATAATCCACGCTGAACATGATCAATTCCCGGAGAATTTTCCAAAATCATCTGCAGGTGGACGTTGCTTCGGGTTCTGCGGCGGACTCATCAATTGCCGCTTTGCCTTTTGTAGATCGGCTTCATGCTTCAATAAAACAGAAAGCGTATCTTCCAAAACATCCTTATCCAAATTTGTTGCGTTCAATGCCACGAGTGCATTTGCCCAATCCAAGGTTTCACTGATGGATGGAGATTTACGCATATCCGCTTTGCGGAGTTTCTGCACGAATTCCACGGCTTGTTGCGCCAATTTGGGATTTAGATTCGGAACCTTCAAATGCACGACCGCCAATTCCTCTTGCAGACTTGGGTAATCCACGAACAGATACAAGCAGCGACGCTTCAACGCCTCGGAGAGTTCGCGGGTATTGTTGGAAGTCAGCACAACAACAGGTTTATGTTTCGCAACAAGCGTTCCGAGTTCCGGCACCGAGACCTGGAAGTCGCTCAAGATCTCCAAAAGGAAGGCTTCAAATTCCGCATCGGCACGGTCAATTTCATCAATGAGAAGAACTGTTGGTTTCTCGCTCAAAATCGCCTTCAACAATGGACGTTGCAGCAAAAAGCGCGTGGAGAAAAAGACATCTTCTTCTTTTGCCAGTTTGTCTGCGGCTTCGCTCAAAGATTCAGCTTTGCCCAGGGTATCGTTCAATTTATCGCGCAGTAATTGCGTGTAAAGCAATTGCTTGGAATATTCCCACTCATACAATGCCTTGGATTCATCCAGCCCTTCATAACACTGCAAGCGGATGAGTTCACGTCCCGTTGCAGAGGCAATGGCTTTTGCCAATTCCGTCTTGCCTACACCTGCGGGACCCTCCGCTAGCAAAGGTTTGCCTAATTTTTGGGCGAGGTAGACGATGGTTGCGATCTCATCCGAAGCGATGTAATTTTGCTTCGAGAGTTCGGTTTTTACGGTCTTGGTTGAATCGAAAATTGTGCTCATATGTCTCCTCAGGGTCTATCTTACTTGGACGATGCGACGGTCAAGTTTCTGACGGGCACTCCCGGTCCAATGTGTATTTTCATCTTATTTAGATGGATGGAGATGCAGGTCGATATTGAAATATTCTTTCAATGCAGCGTGGAACTCATCTTCGGATGCCAGTATTTTCTCTTCCCTTGTACCATTTTTCGTCACAATCAACTTGAGATCAGACAAGGAAAATCGCCCGCTTTCAGTGGCGCGTGAACAAACCCGCTTCTGTGTAAAATGTGAAGCGGGTGAAGTCTGGTGATACTGGCACATGCCTTCATATTCATTCAATTGATGTGGATACAGCATAAAGCGATACTGCGGCTGCATGTTTGGGTTTTCATCCAAATTATTCTGCTCGGATAAGACCAACGCATCACGCTTCGCGTCCGCCGACAATTGATACGACATGCCGCCCTGCCTTTGCTCTCCCCGAAAGTTGACTCGCAACGGCTCCTGGAAAGAATCTCCAAAACCAACATCCACAAGATAGTCTTCATCTATATGAACAAGTAAGGTCATATGATCGAATTCAGGACCAAACCCGCCGTCGTCTGTGATCACGCCAGCGGAAAGCATTTCCACTTTGTAGCCAAATGAACGAAGAAGCCATGCGAACAGACCGTTCAATTCATAACAGAATCCGCCGCGATTCTGCTCCACGATCTTTTTGTATAACGCCTCTTCATTTAGCAAAATCGGCTGTTTGTAATGAACGCTCAAGTTTTCGAAAGGGACCATCCGCATGTGTGCTTTTTGCAGTGCTGACAAATTTTGCAGATTCGGCTCCAGTGAACCTTGGTATTCAATTCTGGTTAAGTAGGTTTGAATATTCATTGCCATGTTTATTTCTTGATCCAGCGCGGCTTGGTCAGCACTTCGGGTTTAAGGATTTCATCCAGTTCTGCCTTTGTCAGCAGACCACGCTCCAGCACGATCTCGGTCACGCTTTTGTTGGATGTGTACGCTTCTTTCGCCACCGAACTTGCATTCTCATACCCAATAAACGGATTCAACGCTGTGACGATTCCCACCGAGCGGGTCATGTGCTCGTTCAGTCTTTCTTCATTGGCAGTGATGCCCTTCACGCAGCGTTCCGCTAAAGTGACACAGCCGTTACGCAAATAGATCAGGCTGTCAAAGAGGCTGCGCGCGATGATCGGCTCAAAGGCATTGAGTTGCAACTGCCCGCCATCGGCTGCAAAAGAGACGGTGACGTCATTGCCGATGACCATAAACGCAATTTGATTAACCACTTCCGGAATGACGGGATTGACCTTGCCGGGCATGATGCTCGAACCCGCTTGAACGGCGGGCAGGTTGATTTCGCCGAATCCAGTTCGCGGTCCAGAAGAGAGCAGGCGCAAGTCGTTGCATATCTTTGAAAGTTTTACCGCCACACGCTTAAGTACACCTGAGAGCTGCACGAACGAGCCAACGTCTTGAGTCGCTTCCACGAGATTTCCCGCGGTAATGTATTCAATACTAGTGATCTCGCTGAGATATTTTCGCGCTAATGACGCATACTCGGGGTGGGCATTGATGCCTGTGCCGATCGCGGTTGCGCCGAGGTTCATTTCTTGAATGAGTAATGCCCCTTCGCGCAGACGTTGTTGGTCTTCTTCGAGCATCACAGCATAGGTGCTGAATTCCTGCCCAAGAGTCATGGGCACTGCATCTTGTAATTGAGTGCGTCCCATTTTTAGCAAGTCTTTGAACTCTTCAGCCTTGGCTGCAAAGGCGAGACGCAACACTTCCATGCCTTCGATGAGGTCGTTGATCAAAAATCGCAAAGCCACTTTCACTGCCGTTGGGTACACGTCATTCGTGCTCTGGCTTAGGTTGACATGCTCCAGTGGGTGTAAAAATTTATACTCCCCGCGTTCATGCCCAAGGATCTCCAGCGCGCGATTGGCGATGACTTCATTGGCGTTCATGTTTGTGGAAGTACCCGCGCCGCCTTGAATCACATCCACGACGAATTGGTTATGCAAACTTCCGGCACGAATTTCTTCGCAAGCTTTGATGATTGCGTCCGCTTGTTTGGCTTCGAGCAATTCCAATTCTAAATTTGCTTTTGCGCAAGCTTCTTTTACACATGCCAGGGCAATTACGAGGCTGGGGTAATTACTGATCGGAATTTTACTGATGGGGAAATTTTCCAAGGCCCGCAAAGTGTGAACGCCGTAATACACTTCACGTGGGATTTCACGTTCACCTAATAGATCGTGTTCAAGTCGATGCTTCATGATTTAACTCCAAGACTTGCGTAGATGTGTATATTTGCCAGCAATTCTTTTTCAAGCGTAAATCGATTCAGTGCAGCTTCTCTCGCAGCCCTGCCAATGGTTTCCCGTTTTTCAGGCTGATTCAACGCCTCAGTCATTTTCTCTGCCAGCTCCTGTGCATCATTCACGTTCACAAAGAATCCATTTACATCATCTTCAACGATATCCAACACACCACCAACTGGTGTGGCAATGACGGTTTTTCCGCATGCCATGGCTTCGAGAACAGCATTGGGCATGCCATCCCGCAGTGAGGGATGCACGAAAACGTCCATCAAGGAATAATAAGCAGGCAGGTCTTTGTGGGGAACATGTCCAGTGACCGTAATGGGTAATTTAGGATGGGTGCTTTTGAATTCTTCAAATACCTTTTTATCTTCACCTTCTCGTATCTCGCCAACGACGAGCAGGGAAGCTGGCATGATTTTTGCAAGTTGCGCGTAGCCAAAAAGGAGAGTTGCTAGTCCTTTCTTTTCGCGTAGTTCCCCAACAAAGCCGATAACAAACCTTCTTTCTTCTTTCTTCTTTTCATCCACCAAGCCCAGTGCCTCCGCTAAAATATTATTCCTCTCCATCGGCTTGAATTTATCTGTATCAATCCCATTAGGGATGATATGAATATCGCGGTCAATGAATGCCTTTGCTTTTTTTGCTAGCTCACTGGCATTGGTGGTCACGGCGTTTGCGTTTTGCAGGGCATACATCACATGCGAGAATTTGCTTGGGTCGAAGGCGGCGCGTTCAATATCGTTTCCGCGAATGGAGACAACGCTGGGAATGCCTAGATATTTCCCGGCATAGGTGCCGACGAATCCTGCCATAGGCAGGAAGTAGGCATGGATCAGATCGAACGACTCGCGCTTATGTTCTTCCACGATCAACTCGAACCAATCGACCAAGGTGTCATCCACACGTTTGTGGGCGCCAAAACGGGTTACATGAACCCCGCCAGAGCGAAGAGTCTGTTTGATGGCGGGTGGCAGGTTTGAGCTTGGGGCAAAGAGGCGCACATCATGTCCAGCCGCAGATAATGAATCCCCAATCGTCCTGTTGAGATTGCGAGACCTCCAATGTCTGGTGTATACTTTTCAGAGAGCAAGGCAATTTTCATGAGGTGTCTCTATGGCGAAATGTGAAATGGTTGTTGGTTATCTGGTTCCGCATCGTTGTGAAAATCCTGCATTGGGAACATGCGTTAAGTGTGGACGCGGGTTTTGCGATGAACATACGAATGCCACAAAAGAAGGACGTATTTGTCTTGCCTGTCAGCAAGGCTTGGAAATGCCCGTGGCATTGCCGATCGCTGCTTCCACGTTTACGCCTGCCGACATGTTATTGTTTGGCTCCACCAGCGCTATGAATGATAACGACACGGACGATATGTTCTCTGATCTAAGCTGACTTCCATAGGAGCGACTCGCAAAGTCGCTCCTATGATTTAATACGGACCAATCATCTCCCAGATCTTTTTGTTTTCATCAATAAAATCGTCGCAACGTTGACATGGCTTGAGAGAGGGCGGGTGCATCTTCAAGCGGACTTGACGATATGCGTCACCTTTCCATACTTCTTTGAAAGACTTATTAATGATATTTCCCAACGGGGGATTTTTTCGCGAGTCATACAGCACACATACACATTGCCGTTGAAATCGATCAGCGTATGTGACCAGGGTGCATAACAGGGATGCTTTTCATAAAAGCCGAAAGCATATCTTCCGGCGCGTCCCAAGCGGACCTCGGACTCGTCTCGCCCAAAGGGAAAAGCATCTTCATCCGAAACGATCAGACCTAATTCAAGCGCGCGTTCGGCAATGCGCGGCGCGATCTCGTTGTTGAACTTTTCGATATCCTTCTTGCGCATGGATAGGATCTCGCCGCAATGGTCGTCCACAGGGATTAAATTGATTCCGTCTGCGCCGAGTTCGTGAGCCAGGTCTGGGAGGGTGGCGAGACTTTCGTAATTGGTACGACTGACCACGGTATTGATGCGGATGGTTAGTTTGCCTTTATGCTTATAACGATTGAAGAGCCCGACAGCTTTGGTGGTTAACTTAAAGGCGCCTTCCACGCCGCGAATCTTTTCGTGCATTTTGCGGATGGGCGAGTCGATGGAGATATTCACCCCACGCAGACCGGCTTCCACCAATTGTTTGGCTTTTTCTTTGGTGATGAGTGTGCCGTTGGTGGTCATGGTCACTTTGATACCGAGCGACGATGCCAATTCCACAAAATCGGGGATGTGCGGGCGCAGCATCGGTTCACCGCCAGAGATGTGAATTTTCTTCGTGCCCATCTCTGCCAGCTCGGTGATGACTTCTTTGAATCGGTCTGCGCTGACGGGCGGTTCGCGGGTCTCGCGCCAATGGTTGCACATCTCACACTTGAGATTGCAGCCGTAAAAGACCTTGAACTTAACATAAAGCGGCTTGAACGGACGCGCGTTCAAAACCGCTTGTTTGAATTCTTCTTTTTCGTTGGCGATCGTATCGGAGTTATGCATAACGGTAAGTTATCGCAATTGTATCATCCGTATTTTGAGCTCAACCGATCAGGTATTTTTTAAGTGCGTCGATCTGTGACTTTCGGAATTCTTGAACAATGGATAAGTGTTGATCGATCACATCGAATCCATGAAAGGCGCCTTCGACGACATTCAGGTCACACTCGATACCCGCTTCTTTCATGCGTTGAGCATACATCATATCTTCTTCGTAAAATACATCCAATGTGCCTACGCCGATCCATGCTGGCGGCAAACCGGTAAGGTCTTCGCGACGGGCGGGTACGGAATATGCAAGGTTCTCATCGGCTCCATAATGTTCCCCGAGATATGATTCCCAGCCGAAGCGATTGCTCTTTTGGCTCCATGCCGGGCTGTTGCTATCGTCAATGTCTCTGTGCAGGGCAGTTCTATCATCCAGCATGGGATAGGTAAGCAATTGAAAAACAGGTGTTACTTCTTTGCGGTCATGCGCCAATTGCGCCAGCGAAGCAGCCAACCCGCCCCCGGCGCTGGTGCCGCCAATCGCAATTCGGGTTATATCGAAACCGAACGACTCTGAATTTTGCTTTATCCATATCAAGGCTGAATAGCAATCTTCAAGCCCGGCTGGGAAGGCGTGTTTGGGAGCGAGGCGATAGTCTACCGAAACGATGCTGATGCCCAACTCACGCACAAATTGGATGCAAATCGTATCTTCCATTTCGGGTTTGCCGATGATGTACCCGCCCCCATGGATCCAGAGCAGGACAGGAGTATTCGTCTGAGTTGCTTTTGGGTGATAAATTCTTAATCGGATCTTCGACTTTTCATCTTTCCCCGCAATAAATATATTTTCAATCGATACTTCGGCTGGGGCTTTCGGACCGGGTATCAGTGCTATACCTAAACGGATCAGCCAAAGATTCATTTTATTGTAATTAATAGCAGGGATCTTTTTTAATGCGTCTTGCAAGTCCGGGTGTGTTTTTGAAACTTTATTTTCAGTCATTACCGATACGCCGACCTCAACTTGATTTTATCGTCTTCTGTGAACTTGTCCGTATTGACGGGCATAACGATAATTTAAATAATTGTATCATCCGCAGTATGCGGATCGGTTATTCCAAACTTTCGAGCCAACGTTTGTTATCATCTGCTTTGACGGCTCGCTCTGCTTCGTGAATGAGCATATTCAGACTTCGTCTGCGCCGGAAAGGGGCGTTGGCTGGTAGATAGGAATCTGGCAAAGGGGTTGGCTGATTGTTTAACGATACATTGAAACAGGGTGAATGTTGTTGGATAAGCTGCCGCTCAGAAGCATTTAAGTCATTCCCAATGGCGTCGAACATGGAGAATTTTGAACTCAATAATTCAACCGTGAAACTCATCGACCTGGGCCAGTTACACCAGATAAAACGCCCGACAATGGAATGCCCTTTGAAGCCATTGAGTAAATGCTCCCAGACGCGCTCAAACGCAAGATGTGACTGCCCAATATAAAAGACAACCTCTTCGTCTCGGAATAGGTAAAGGTCAAATTTCTTCCAGGCTGAGGGACATTCCGCGATCAGCAGGAAGCGTTTGAGTGGGACGATGATTTTGTCAGCGATCATGGTGGCAGGTAGTGAAGTAGGTTACAAATTTAATTCAAGCTGTAACTTTATTTCATCATCTTCTTTGAGATTTTCCGCTTTTTGTGCGCTCATGCGGATGGGTACAAGATAGCGTCCATCTTTTGGGAAGAGCGATGTTTTCCACTCGGTTTTGCCCACCCTTACTACAACTGGAATTACGCCCCAGCCATACGTCACCAACTTGGAGACAGATTTGATATCAGCGCTTTGTTTATCCGGCACAGCTACAAAAAGATAAGGAGCCGGTCCGCGCCATTGGAAGATCTTGCCTTTGAATTCGATGACCATGTTTATAGTATATCAAACGCTTTAAAGAGACCGCTGACCATAGACTATGGTCTGTGGTTTACTTATGTATCTCGTTCTGCTAACACTTGCAATGTCGCATTATGACTTTCGCGGGTGATGGGATAGTTCCAGGCGAAGACCACAGCTAAAAGAAGCAGGACGGTAGGCACGGGTCCGGTAAAGAAGCGGATGGCTTGAATCGCAGAATCTGGTTGAACGGGCAAACTCCCGTTCACATCGGGGGTGATGTATCCGTTCGCGGCGAGAGCTTGTCCCATTGCCCAAAGTGCGAGAGCGGTGGCAAGTTTTTGAAAGAACGATGCGAATGCGTAATACGAACCCTCGCGCCGTTGACCCGTTTGCAGCTGGTCATGCTCTATGATGTCGGGGATCATCGACCACGGTAACACATACGCCGTGGCAATGCCCGAACCTGCGAGCGCAGCTAAGATATATGCCAACGCAATTCCATCGGCGGGCAGAGCCGAAAGCCCGAGCAGAACTGCGATCCAAGTAAACGTGCCGAGGATAAAGGCACGGCGTTTGTCGAGTTTCTTTGCCACCCACACCCAAAACGGAATGAACAGGATTGCCGAGCCTTGCGCCGCGAGTACAAAATAATTGGCTTGCTCTGGTACACGTAAACGGTAATTGGCAAAGTACACCAACATGGCGGCGAGGATGCTGGCGGTTGTCCATGATAAAAGATAGAGCCCCATCACATATCGAAACGGCTGATTGCTTAATGTTAACTTTATGGATTCGAGCCACGGAAGCGGCTCTGGTTGTTCTTCGGTAGATTTTTCTTTGGTGATGCTAAATACCACCAGCGGCGGAATGATGGAAGCCACCCCCAAGCCGATGCCAAGAATGCTGAATAGTAAACGCGCATCGGTGATATACCAACCCAGGACCGTTGCAAAAATGATCGCGCTAAGCGTACCGCTGATCGAGAAAACCATGCGGTAACCGTTCAGCGAACTGCGTTCATCGTAATCAGAAGTCAACTCGGGTGTGAGTGCGTTATACCCAACATGAACCACAGTGAAAGCTGTATCGAAAAGGATGAACGTGATCGCGTAATAAATTGCCAAGCCCAGTTGATCGAACGATGGCACGAACCACATGAAGATAAAACTCAACCCAAGCGGCACCGACCCGAACAAAAGAAGGGCGCGCCGCCTTCCCCAACGCGTGCGCAAACGGTCTGAGAACATGCCGAACAGCGGGTCATTCACGGCATCCCACAAACGCGGAATTAAAATCGCCCACGCGGCATAGTCTGGGCGCAGGCGGGCTACATCGGTGAGAAAATACAGTTGAAAGAACGCCAAAATTGCCAGCGGAATGCTGGTGCTCAGATCGCCGGTGCTGAATAACATTTTGAAACGGGTCGATAATCGTTCGGATGTGGCGCTCATTGTCACTTCCTGAAAATGGGATTTTCGAACGATTACTAAAACACGGATATTTTCAAAACGTTACCACTGTTCCAATTCTTGCGGGATGTGAAGAACGCGCCTCTCACCCGTACCTGGGTCTGTGTACTCATACCGAGCTTCAGCTTCCACTTGAAGTTGATTCTCCATCGCCCAGCGCATCAACTCGCGCAGTTGACTGAAACTCTCCTGAAAGGCTTCTCCGTCTTTGTAGCCGTAGCGAAAATTAAAATATTGTGGGTTATCACGTTCCACATATTCGAGCATGGAATGAGCGGCTTGATAGATTTCCTCTGCCGCAGGCTTTCGATCTAATTCTTTGAGTACTTGCACTGGCAGGAAGATATAGTCTCGAATGGAGTCGATCAGGTTCGGGCGGTGGGCGAAGCGACTGATCCACGAGCCGTCGCTCAACTTCAATGCGGCGGGAATCTCCACGGGCTGACCATTTTTATCGAAGAGGGCAATATCCAATGTGAAGATCTCATTTTCGGGTTGGCTTTCTTTGCGTTTGCGCTCATCTTCCGGGACGAGCGCCCAAACTGCATCCATGATCGCATCTGCGGCTTGTTGCAAGGCTTCTTTTTTGTTGGAAGATTTCTCCAGCTTCACTGGCGGAAGGACATCGCCCACGTTCATCTCAAAAAGGGGACGCTTCCATTGGAAGATCTCTGCCATTTTGCCGCGCGTGTCGCCGAAGCCGATCGGCAATATCGGCGCTTGTGAAAGATGACTTAACCATGCCACGCCGGTTTGCGCTTTTTGTTTGCCCGGTTCCCAAAATCCGCCTTCAGGAAAGACGCCCAACATACCGCCCTGTTTGAGAATGTCGATTCCCATTTTCATGGATGTGTTGCTGGTGGAACCGCGATGCACGGGGATCAACCCGTACGCATCGATCATCTTGCCCATCCAACCGTTCCAAGGCATTTCCACGGCACCCATGAATTCAAGCGCCCTGGGCGAGTAGGTTCCCATCAAGACCACTTCCATTGCGCCGGTGTGATTGCCCACTACGATCAACGGACCGTGTTTTGGGAATTTTTTTAATCCGGTAATTTTTGTTTGGGAGAGCAGGGGGGATAAACCGCGTACTGCGGAACGAAATATGCCTCGGATGAAGACATTGCGTGGATATTGGATCGAATAGGTCATAGCTACGAGCCGCGCAAAATTTTTTCCATCGTCCGTCCCTTTGCCAACTCATCCACCAACTTATCCAAATATCGGATCTGCTGGGTTAGGGGATTCTCGATCTCCTCCACGCGGACTCCACAGATGACGCCGGTGATGAGGGTTGCGTTGGGGTTTAACGAAGCCTGTTGGAAGAAGCTTTCGAAGGTTACATTTTCCTTGATCAGTTCTTTCAGCTTCTTAGGATCGAAATTTGTTAACCACTGTATGACCTGATCCAATTCCGCTTTGGTTCTGCCTTTTTTCTCTACTTTTTCAATATACAGCGGATAGACCGAGGCGAAGGATAATTTTGCTATGCGTTGATTGTGTGCATCGGAGTTTTTCATTTGCACCTCGTATTTTAAAGTTGATTTTTCAAATTGGACTGTTAGTAAGTGAACTTAATAACAGCATTATACAAGCACAAACAGAACACAGCAAGAAACACTCCGCTAAATACAGTAAAATCTACTCGCTAAAATCTGAAACCATAAACACTTGAGACTTGAAATCATTCCATGCGCCTAAAAGCTGATATTACTCTTTTTTTCATTGCCATCATCTGGGGCTCTGCCTTTGTTGCCCAACGCGTCGCCGGGCAGGTCGGCAGCGTCTACATCTTTAACGGAGTCCGCTATTTGCTGGCAGGGCTCGTCGTCTTGCCGTTTGCATTGCGTGGTTTACGTGCAAATGGAAGTCAAGCTGAACACCCAACTTCCATTTCGCGTGACCAAACCAAATGGATGCTCATTGCTGGTTTCTTTCTTTTCATGGGCAGTGCCTTACAGCAGGCAGGCATGCAGTACACCACTGCAGGCAATGCAGGCTTTATTACCAGCTTGTACGTTGTCCTCATTCCACTTATCCTTTTCTTCTTTTGGGGAGAGAAGCCGCATTGGTTATTTATCCTTGCAGTGATCATGGCAATGGCTGGCGCTTTTTTGCTTTCCACCGGCGGGAAGCTCGATCAAATTCAATTTGGTGACCTCTTAGAATTTATCGGCGCTTTGTTTTGGGCGGTTCATGTGGTTATTCTCGGCAAGTACGCGCACAACTTTGAGTCGATGTCTTTTTCGGTGGGACAGTTGCTCGTTTGTGGCTTGCTTAACCTCGGTGTGGGCATCTTCATCGAACCGATGCCGGTCTTCAACTCCAACTTCCTGTTTGCCATTGGTTATACCGCCTTCCTGTCACTGGGGTTATGTTACACACTTCAGATCTGGGCACAGAAGCATACACCGCCCGCCGATGCAGCCTTGATCATTGGGCTTGAGTCCGTTTTTGCTGTCCTTTCGGGTTGGCTTCTGCTGGATGAACGCCTGGCAGGCATTCAGATCATCGGTTGCGTTATGATCTTCGCGGCGGTCATTCTTTCGCAATTCAAGGAATGGACATCAGGTACAATTGATACTGAACACCTTGTTGAAGGGCATTAGCCATCAGCATTAATTTGTTAATTTCAATATCCCCTCTATGACTCACGAACAATTAGACCTCTCCTTTCATTCCCTTACACAAAAACTGTGGCGCGATTTTGAGATGCTTTTTGGCGAGAACGGTGCTTGCGGCGGCTGTTGGTGCATGCACTGGAAATTACGCGGCAAAGCATACAGTGAAAATAAGGGTGAAAGCAATCGCCAAATGCAAAAGTCAGTGGTGGATGCGAAGGTTGTTCCCGGCTTGCTTGCCTACTCTGAAGGTTATCCGGTTGGCTGGGTGGCGATCGAACCGCGCAGCCAATATCCACGGCTGGCTCATTCGCGTGTGCTGGCGCCTATCGACGATCAGGAAGTCTGGTCATTGACCTGTCTGTTCGTTGATAAAAAGCATCGGCGAAAGGGGATCGCTGTGGCGCTGATCCAGGCAGCGGTGCAGCACGCAGCAGCGCAAGGCGCACACATCGTTGAAGGATATCCCATCGAAACCAAGGGAGAGGCTCCCCCTGTTTTTATTTTTACCGGCACATCCTCGGCATTCCAACAGGCAGGTTTTGTAGAAGCCGCCAGACCCAGCCCCACCAGACCGATCTATCGATTTACGATTAAATGAATTTTCAACCTCCTTCAAAATCATTGACCTCGCGCGATTATGTTTTTATCGCTGTGGTCGTGCTTCTATTCGTTGCTATATCTGCCGGGCTGCTTGTAGTAAATCGATCTCTCCCTGCTGGTGGCGGCGAATTTTTGCGTCATTGGGCTGGCGGGCGCGCATTTATCTTTGAGCGTATGGACCCTTATTCAAGTTATGTGCCGGATGTTGTACAGAAACTTGTGTACGAAGGCATAACGGATAGTGCACGCGATCCTTATATTTTGGATACGCCTTTTCATATCCTTCTGCTTTATGTTCCCTTCGCGCCTCTTACCGACCCGCTTACTGCCCGGGCGATATATACCTTGATCCTCGAATGGGCGTTGTTTGTGCTTGCCGTGCTTAGTTTGCGGCTTACAAATTGGACGGCTCCGCGCTGGTTTACGGTATTATTTTTTCTTTTTGCTGTGGTTAACTTTTATACTTTTCAAGCCATCCTTGATGCCAGCCCGGTCTTGTTGTTGGGTTTGTGTTATGCAGGTATCGTGACCGCCTTCCGAAATGAACAGGATGAACTCGTAGGCGCGTTGATGGCTGTCTCCTTATATTTTTGGGAAGCCGGTCTTCCTTTTCTCTTATTTATTGCCTGGCATTCTTACAAACAGGGACGGGTACGCATTCTCGCAGGTTTTGGAATGCTCACCATAGTGCTTTTAGCCATGTCTTTTCTTATCTATCCGAATTGGATCATTCCTTACCTGCGTGCGGGGATGAATGCCCTGCGCGCGAATTTTGGTTATTCCATCATTTCTGTTCTTGAAGCCCTTATCCCTGCATTTGGCAGGTATTTTGCATATCTGTTCATCGCTTTGCTCGTCTTTGCTCTCGGCTACGAATGGAACGCTTCGCAATTTGGAGACTCCCGCCGGTTGTATTGGGTGGCTTGTCTTTCAATTGCAGCTGCGCCTCTGCTTGGTTTCCGCACCGAGTATGAAAATCTCGCAGTTCTTATCATTCCTTTGGCTTTGGTTTTTTCTGTCATTTACGATCGCTGGCAGCGATTTCAAACCGCCCTAACCTTTTTGCTTTTGTTAATAGTTTTTCTCGTACCTTGGGCGTTGTATCTTTTTGCTCCCGCCTTTTTGGGTGACCTTTCCCAGGATATCCTTTTTCTCTTTTTCCCAGTTTTCACTGTCCTAAGTTTATACTGGATTCGTTGGTGGGCGATTCGCCCTCCCCGCGTTTGGGCGGACTCGTTTAGTAAATGATTAAAGAAAATTTGAAGAAAATTGAACGAACTCGTCCCCTGCATCCTATCCCCTAAATCTCATGTCCCGCCGAACCTACCTGATTCTATTCTCCTTTGCTTTGATCTTGCAGATCGCTGTCAGTCGTTTGCAATCCATTCCCGGCTATCTTGATGCCGACTATTATTTTTCCGGTGGTGTGCGGTTAGTCCAGGGTTACGGCTTTACTGAGCCTTATTTATGGAACTACCTGGATGACCCGCAAGGTATTCCACACCCATCCCATGGGTACTGGCTTCCCCTGGCATCGATCATTTCGGCGTTGGGGATGTGGCTTACCGGGCAGCAAACCTATGAAGCCGGTCGCCTTTTCTTTATAGTGATCGCCGCCTTCATTCCGCCGTTGACAGCCGCATTGTCACATCATTTTTTTCAAAGTAATGCGCTTGCTTGGGTATCGGGTCTTCTGGCGCTCTTTCCTGTGTTCCACTTACCATTTCTACCCGTTCCTGATAATTACGGTATCTTCATGCTTGCAGGTGGATTATTCTTCCTACTGGCAAACCGTCCGCGACCATGGTTTTGGCTTGGGCTTATAGCGGGTGTTATGTCCCTTGCCCGAAGTGACGGTCTTCTCTGGCTGGCGTTGACTTTCCTTCTAGTTCTCTGGCGTATGAGAGATGAAGAATTGTCTTTCTCAACGGCGTTTCAGTTTTCGGCGTTGACGTTACTGGGCTTCCTTCTTGTTATGGGACCATGGTATTTGCGAAACTTGAGTGTCTTTGGCGCTATTATGTCACCTGCAGGAAGTCGCGTTTTGTGGATCACCACGTATGATGAAACCTTTATCTATCCCGCCTCAAAGTTGACATTAACCTCGTGGCTTGCGAGCGGTTGGGGTGAGATATTCAAGATCCGTTGGTGGGCATTTATTACAAACCTCAAAACCGCTATCGCTGCACAGGGGCATCTCATTCTTTTCCCATTTATAGCAATGGGTATGTTTCTCTTACGTAAAGACCGTCGTGTCCAATTAGGTTTGCTTGCCTGGGTATTACTTTTCCTCGTCATGACCTTTATCTTCCCCTTCGCCGGTGTGCGCGGAAGCTTCTTTCATGCCGGCGCGGCTTTACAGCCATTGTTTTGGGTGCTTGTACCCTACAGCCTGGATTCAGTCGTGGCATGGGTTAGGAAAAGAAGTCGCTTGACAGACTATGTCTATGTTGTGATTCGGATCGTACTTATCCAGACTATGGTTGTGTTTTCAGTATGGGTTGTCTTGGTGCGCGTCATTGATACAGGGTGGGAGGAAGGTGAATTGTCTTATCCCGCTGTTGAGAGGTTTCTGGTTGAGCAGGGTGCGCAGCCCGGCGAACCGATCATTGTTTTAAGCGCACCTGGGTATTATATGATGACAGGACGCCCTGCTTTCGTCCAGCCATATGGGGATGTTAATACCTTGCTTGAAGTTGCCGAGCAATACAACGCCCGCTATTATGCCTTTGAAGCGTCTGGCAGGCTCAAACTCTTGCTTGATCTGTACGATAACCCGAAAAACTATCCCCAATTGGAATATTTAGGTGAAGTAGATGACACGCGTATTTTTAGATTTCCATAACCCGCTCTCAAAACGTGACTTGATCATTCTCGGCGCGTCTACACTCATAGCAGGTTCTATTTATCTTCTCACCAGTTACTTTTTTTTCGGAGTCGGCTTCCCTCTTGATGAATCCTGGGTACACCTGACCTTTGCCCGCAACCTTGCACAACATGGTGAGTGGTCGTTTCGCCCGGGTATACCATCGGCAGGCTCTACGTCTCCCTTGTGGTCCGCCTTGCTTGCCATCGGTTTTTTATTTAATCTCACTCCTTACGTTTGGACGTATTTCCTTGGTCTGAGTATCATGTGGGCGCTTAGTGTTATCAGCGAAGTAACTGCGCGGCGATTAGTGAAAACTTACATCACAGTCATTCCATGGGTTGGGTTATTTATCATCGTAGAGTGGCATTTTCTCTGGGCGGCGATGTCCGGGATGGAAACCCTGCTGCATGCCTTAATTGCTACTGTGATTTTATCTGCCTTGATGTTAAATTCGCGTCGCTACCTAACTCTGGGCTTTCTTACAGGTCTAAGCATCTGGGTGCGCCCCGACGGTTTGACTCTTCTCGGCCCGCTTGTGTTGGCAGTTCTGTTTACAGAAAAAGATTCGCAATCCAGAATGCGCGGCGTGCTTCAAGTTGGGCTTGGCTTTGGTGCGCTTTTCTTATTCTATTTATTATTTAATTTACTTATCGGTGGCGCACCCATGCCGAACACTTTCTACGCCAGGCAGGCGGAATATGCCGCATTGCAACGTCCGCTCGTTGGGCGTTTGGGTGAATTATTTCTTAAGCTATTGGTGGGTCCCTCTTTTTTATTACTTCCTGGCATTGTCATGTGGATGGTTCGCTCTATACGTGAGCGCTCCTGGGGCAGTGTGCTTGCACTGATTTGGTCGATTGGTTACATGGGCTTGTACGTTTTTCGATTGCCATTAGACCAGCATGAACGTTACATCATCCCTGCCTTGCCGATTTTTTTCTTGATAGGCTTCCTTGCAATTATCAGCTTTACATCCGGCAAAACCTTTGGGCGCTACCAATGGTTTATGTCTATGCTTTGGAAAGCAAGTTTGGGAATAGTCACCTTGCTTTTTATTGTACTTGGCGCACGTGCCTACGCAGAGGAAGTTGCCCTTACTGAACAGGAAATGGTTACTGTTGCGAAGTGGTCTGCTCTCAACCTGCCGCCCGAAGCTGTTTTGGCAGCTCACGATACGGGTGCGTTGGGGTATTTTGACCAGCATCCATTGATCGACCTGGCTGGCTTGGCTTCCCCTGATGTTATTCCATTTATCCGTGACGAAGCCCAGCTTGCTGCTTACCTGGATGGTAAAAACGTCGCATACCTTATTGTATATCCCGACCTATATGAGAAACTCCCTCTTGGCAGGGAGGTTGTTTATGTTACGGGCGGCACAATTGCTACTAAAGAGGGATATCCCCGTATGACAATTTATCGTTGGAAATAAGAGAATGAGATAAAATAGATGGGTATATCAGAAATAAATTTCACCAAAGAGAGAGAATCAGTAAGCGATGAATCAAATTACATTACTAGTCGTGGATGATCACCCATTGTTCCGTCAGGGTGTGGTGGATGCGTTGTCCTTGGAATCGGATATGCGGATCGTTGCCCAGTCTGCATCCGGGGATGAGGCGTTGGAGCTTATCCGCACGAAGAAACCAAACGTGGCTGTGCTGGATGTGAATTTACCGGGGATGAATGGTCAACAAATCACTCATCAGGTATCTCAAGAAAAGATGGGTACTCGTATCATCTTGATGACCGGTTACGATGATATCGAACAGGCGATCCATGCCGCGCTTGCAGGAGCACATGGGTATTGTTCCAAAGATATTGAGCCGCAAAATCTATCCCGCATCATTCGTGAAGTTGCTGAGGGTAAATATGTTTTTGCCAATAACGTCTTCACTCGCCGTGAACTTGAGTTGTGGGTGGAAGATAGCATGGAAGGCGCGCGCCGTTCTTATAGTGAGCCGGGCGCTCCATTTCACCCCCTATCTGACCGTGAAATGGAAGTTCTTGGCTGTGTAGTGCGCGGTATGAGTAATAAAGAGATCGCCTCTCTTTTGGGTATTAGCCATCAGACCGTAAAAAATCACGTCACTGCGATTTTGCGCAAATTTGGCGTTGAAGACCGCACGCAGGCTGTTGTGTATGCTTTGAAGCGCGGTTGGGTAACCTTGCGGGATTCCGATATTCGACCTTAGGAGAGTTCCATGTCTGGTGAGGCTATGGATTACAAGAACGAACTGGATGAGACACGACGTGCTTTGCGTGAGATCACTCTAATGATGGAACAAAGCCAGGGTGAGCTTTCCAAATTAACCCAGCGGAATACGGCGATTACCTCCCACTTGCAGCAGGTTCAAAAACAGGGCGGGGCGGTGGAAGAGATCAAAATGGCGTACGATTCTGCTTTGGACGCCCAGCAGCGATTATTCGTGATGCGTGGGCAGTTAGACAAGTTGCAAAATGACAAGGCTCACCTCGAGAAATATCAAGCTGTCCTCGAACAATTGGTAAATAACGGTGGTGGAGAAAGTACAGGGTTATCTTCTGGGGCTGGCAATTCCAGCAAGGAACAGATGACCGGCATTGAAATGATAGTAAATGCGCAGGAGGCGGAACGTCAACGCTTATCACGTCAGATGCATGATGGACCAGCCCAGGCGTTATCCAATTTCATCCTTCAAACCGAGATTGCCATGCGTTTATTGGACGTTGATCCATCCCAGGCAAAAGAAGAATTGGGGAACCTGAAAGCCTCTGCAATGGGGACTTTCCAAAAAGTAAGAGGCTTTATTTTTGAGTTGCGCCCCATGATGCTGGATGACCTTGGGTTGGTTCCCACCCTGCGTAAATATGCTGACGCGTTCAAAGAACAGTCTGGTATGGATGTCAGTGTGACAGTGTCTGGTACCGAGCGTAGGTTGGAGTCGTATCTCGAAGTAATGATCTTCCGCGCTGTTCAGGAGCTCCTTGGAAATGCCTCCCGTCACAGCCAGGCAACACTTGTTAAAGTTCACTTAGACCTTGGAAGCGATTTTATACGTATTAGTGTAGATGATAATGGACGTGGCTTTGACCCTGAATCTCTGAAGGATTCAAATAACCTGGGTTTGAAACTGATTCGGGAACGTTCGGAAATGCTGGGTGGAAAATTTGAAATTGATAGTGTAGTCGGGTCTGGTGCCAAAATCTCCTTTTCTGTGGTAGCTAAGATCTAAGTCGTTTGATTAACAATATTGTTAGGAGCATGGAGCCGCAGCTTTCGGTTCTGTGCCCCTATAATATGCTTTTGACATTTTTCCATTATAATGAACATGTTATAAAGTGCCCAATTAATACGGTACTTGTTGAGAGGAGATAACTATGCGTCGCGGTCGCACTCTGATTTTGGTGCTTTTAATCATAATCATTGGCTTGGTGGTTGGTTTTGTAGCTGTCCGCCAGTTTTTATTTACACCACAAGATACGGCAAACCTCCCGGTTTATGTTGAGGTATATTTTTCTGCCCAGAACATTCCCCAAGGAGGACGGATCACCGAAGATGTTTTGGCGACCATGTCCATCCCGCAGGAGAATGTGGTTTCAGTCATGTATACCAGGGATGAATTGCCATTTCTTGTAGATAAAATTGCAAAATTACCTTTAGATCAAGGTGTTGTAATCACAGAATCGATGGTTTCAGATTCGTCGTCAACTGTTTCAGTTTCCGGTCCACAGTGGGCTTCACTGATTCCGCCTGGCATGACGGCAATGGCGATTCCGACGGATAGGCTTTCTGTTTCCGCCTATGCGATTAATACCGGCGCTCATGTAAATGTCAATGCATGCTTGCTTTTTGTAGATATTGATCCTTCCTATCAAACCATCCTCCCGAATCTTTCCGCGATCATGACTGGCACAGGGTTGCCTGACGAAGGTGGCTTGCCAGTTTTGTCATTAGGCATAACTGCTTCCGGAACTGCTCAAGGGCGGCTTGAATTGGACCCCTCTGTTCAACAACCTTATTACATCATTCCGTCTGAGCCCCAGCGCCCGCGTATGGTCTGCCAGACTCTCCTTCAAGATGTGGTTGTTATGCGCTTGGGCGATTTCCCACTGACAGGTGTTGAGGATATTGCAGCTGCAGGAGCTTCAACAGACGTAGCGGTAGATCCCGCGGCTGAACCGGCTCCTGCTCCGGCAGCGCCTGATCTTGTCACCTTGATCGTATCTCCACAGGATTCTGTTACTTTGTCCTATTTGATTTATACCAACGCCACGATTTCATTGACACTTCGAAACCCGTCAGATCAGGCGCGTCTTGCCACGGAGGCTTCGACTCTTCAGTTCCTTTTGAGTCAATACAATATTCCTGTTCCGGCGAAACTGCCGTATGCCATGCACCCCGCGCTTTTAGACTTAAGTGCACCGTCTTTGCAAAACGATACTGTTACACAGGAACCTTAATTTTTTATTCATCTAGCAATGGGTGATTGGATATTCTGAATATGGCTGCTGATAAAATCCGAGTTCTTATTGTTGACGATATTGCCGAAACCCGTGAGAACGTGCGCAAGTTATTGCAGTTCGAGTCGGATGTTGAGGTAGTAGGAACTGCTCGAACTGGCAAAGAAGGGATTCAGTTGACCCAGGAATTGAATCCGGATGTTGTTCTTATGGACATAAACATGCCGGATATCGATGGGATTACAGCGACCGAGACGATTCGTCGTGATTCCCCCCATGTGCAGGTTGTGATTTTATCTGTGCAAGGGGATCAAAATTATATGCGCCGAGCTATGCTTGCCGGTGCCAGAGACTTTCTTACCAAACCGCCCATGGGGGATGAATTGATCTCTGCCATAAAGCGGGCGGGCGAAATGGCTCATTCGGAACGGGAAAAAGGCGCCAAGCAGCAAATGATTTTGTCTGCTTCGACGGGATCATCCAACATGATGGGTGGTTTTTCCCCGACACAGCAGGGGAAAATCATCGTTGTGTACAGCCCAAAAGGCGGAACGGGGTGCACCACCATTGCTGTTAACCTTGCCATTGCATTAAATAACGAGGACACGCGCACGGTTCTGGTTGATGGAAATTTGCAGTTTGGCGATGTAGCTGTTTTTGTGAACGAGCAGGGAAAGAATACTATTCTTGATATTGCTCCACGCGTGGATGACCTTGATGCGGAGATTATAGAAGAAATTTTGATCAAGCATGAAGGTTCAGGTATTCGTATTCTTGCCGCCCCTCAACGCCCTGAAATGGCTGAAAAGATTTCCGGCGACCAATTTATGAAAGTTCTGCAATTTATGCAGAGGATGTATTCCTATGTTATTGTAGATACATCTTCGATTCTGACAGATGTTATTCTCGCTGCGGTTGACCTGAGTGATGCGATGGTACTTGTGACCACTCAAGAAATTCCATCTATCAAGAACTCACGCTTAATTCTAGATCTATTGAATACCATGGGCATCGGCAAAGAACGAATTGTTTTTGCTATGAACCGATACGATAAACGTATCGCCATTACGCCAGAGCGTGTAGCTGAAAATCTTAAGCACGAAATTTCGGCGGTAATTCCACTTGACGAGAAGGTAGCTATCACAGCTGTAAATCGTGGCATTCCCTTTATGTTGGACAATAAATCTCAGCCGATTGGAAGAGGAATCTTTGCCCTTGCGGAATCGATACGAGCTCGTATGATTGCCTTGGATAGTGAATCTGAAGCTTCCACTGCCAGGCGGTAAGGAGAAAGTTTATGTCATTGCTAAGACGTATCGAACAGGGTCAGGGTTCTGGTAATAATAACCAACAGAACTCTGGCGCTGCTACTCAGGGAACTCCCAAGCCTCCCGCTGAAACCCCCCCGGCTGGTTCGGGTGGTGGCGATGCTTCCCGCTTGTCTTCATTGCAGGCGAGAAGGGTTAGCGCACCGATCACTTCTCCACAAGCCGGTTCCTATTTTGATCTCAAAACAAGAGTTCAGAATAAACTGCTTGCTGAGATTGATCCGTCCATGGATGTCACCCGAACTGATGAGGTTCGGCGCACCATTCAAAGCCTTTTTGAACAGATATTAACCGAAGAAAATATAGTCTTATCACGCCCTGAACGGGCAAGACTTTTCGAACAGATCTCGGCGGAAATCCTTGGATTTGGTCCGCTTCAGTCTTTGCTTGAAGATGATACCATCACTGAAATCATGGTGAATGGACCCAAGAACGTTTATATTGAGCGTAAAGGTAAGGTACACCGGGTACCCATCACATTCGAAAGCAACGAACATGTAATGCGTATCATTGATCGCATTGTTGCGCCATTGGGGCGTCGTATTGACGAATCCAGCCCATATGTGGATGCCCGTCTTCCTGACGGTTCCCGTGTAAATGCTGTGATTCCCCCAATCTCACTGGTAGGACCTGTTCTCACCATCCGTAAGTTTTCAAAGAACCCGATTACGGTTGACCAAATGATCCAGTTTGGCTCCGTAAGCGCCGAGTCGGTTCAATTCCTGAAAGCATGCGTTGAAGCACGCTTAAATGTCATCATTTCGGGTGGTACGGGTTCTGGAAAAACTACTCTGCTTAACGTGCTTTCCAGTTTCATTCCTTCGGATGAGCGCATTATTACAATTGAAAACGCTGCTGAACTTCAACTGCGTCAGGAACATGTAGTTACACTTGAGTCTCGTCCGGCAAACATTGAAGGACGTGGCGAGATTACTATTCGTGATCTGGTAATGAACTCCTTGCGTATGCGCCCGGAGAGGATCATTGTGGGTGAGTGCCGCGGTGGTGAAACCCTAGACATGCTTCAAGCGATGAACACAGGTCACGATGGCTCCATGACCACTGCCCATGCGAATACACCTCGCGATGCTCTGTCCCGTATTGAGACAATGTGCCTCATGGCAGGTATGGATTTGCCGATTCGCGCTATTCGTGAACAGGTGGCGAGCGCTGTAGACCTTATCTGCCAGCAAGAGCGTATGCGCGATGGCACCCGCAAGGTAACCACCATTACTGAAGTGAGCGGCATGGAAGGTGACGTGATTACCATGACGGATATCTTTGTTTTTGAACAGACCGGTACTGAAAATGGGCGTATCATTGGTCGTCTGCGCCCAACCGGGTTGCGCCCCAAATTCATGGATAAAATCGAAGCTGCCGGTATTCACCTGCCTCCTTCCATTTTTGGTATTGGTGAACGCAGGCGGTATTAAGATTATGATATTTAAGGCTAACTGCCAGGAAAAAAATCAATGACCTGGGTAATAATTATCGGCGGTATCATCCTGATTGTTTTGCTGATTGTAGGCGTTGTTGTGTCCTCGAACAGCGAGCGTTCTATCATCGAAGAGCGTTTAGGCCAATACCTTGAAGATGATAGCAGCAAGAAAAATATTGACAAGTCTGCTCAAAACTCAGTTCTTACCGACTGGGTTTCCAAGCGGGTGGAAAAAACTTCCTATGGTGACCGAATGGCTCGCCAGCTGGCCCGCGCCGACTTGAAATTCAAAGTTTCAGAATATATTGCTCTCATCGTGATTAGTATTGTCCTTGTGAGCATGATTGCATGGTTTATTGGGAATCGACATCCAGTTTCAGCGCTCATTGGAATGGTGTTGGGTGGGATTGCCCCTGGACAATATGTTAAGTCGCAGCAAAAAAAGCGTTTAAGAAGGTTTAACGAACAACTGCCAGATATGCTCAATTTGATGGTAAATGGTTTACGCGCCGGTTATTCCACAATGCAGGCTATGGAAGCGATCAGTAAAGAGTTGCCGCCGCCTATTAATGATGAGTTCCGGCGCGTGGTTCAGGAAATGCAGATTGGCATTCCAATGGAAACTGCGTTAGAGAATTTGTTACGCCGTATTCCAAGTGAAGATCTTGATTTTGTCGTTACTGCCATCAACGTTCAACGCGAGGTTGGCGGTAATTTATCGGAAATTCTTGATAGCATTTCCTTTACTATCCGTGAGCGCGTCAGGATCAAAGGTGAAGTGCGGGTTTTAACAGCACAGGTGCGTACATCTGGAACCGTTCTTTCATTGATTCCCTTTGGCTTGACGTTGCTTCTTTGGTTTCTCAATCCAGATTATCTTCTTTCCATTACTGATGGTGGACCGATTTGTACGGCGATTATTATTTGTGTGGTGTTGGGTCTGATTACCTCTAGTTACTTTATTATGATGAAGATCGCAGATATCGAGGTGTAATATGGCTACTGTTATAGGAATAGTTGTCGCTCTTGCCCTTGTAGGTGGAGTCGTTTTTGTTGTTATTATTGGAGCTAGAGCTGCGCGTGAGGCTCAGGGCGGCGAATCGGATCCTGTATTGGCGCGCCTGGCAGAGGCAACTCAGCGTGGTGAAAACGCTTCGCTTGAAGAAATTGAACTCCAGCAGCCTTTCATGGAGCGCGTTGTAATTCCGATTATCACAAGGCTTGGTGAAGTTTCAGCTCGCTTTACCCCGGCAAAGCTTCTCCAGGAAACGACTCTGAAACTCGAATTAGCAGGGAATCCCGGGCGAATTGACGCTTCCACGTTCCTTTCCACTCGCTTTATTGGCGCTGGTGTTTTTGGCGGGCTTTTACTTTTGATTGCAAACTTGCCAGCTGCCGATTGGTCATCTGGAACTACATTCCTGGCTGTATCCATCTTTACACTTTTGGGCTTTTTCTTTCCTCAGATGTGGTTGTCCAGCAAGATTACCCGCCGTCAGAATGATGTTCGTAAAGCGTTACCAGATGCGCTTGACTTGCTGACAATATGCGTGGAAGCCGGGCTTGGTTTTGAAGCTGCGATGTCTAAGGTGGCAGATAAATGGGAGACCGAATTATCCATTATGTTTGGTCGTTGTATTCGCGAGATTCAACTTGGTAAGACCCAGCGTGAAGCCTTGCGCGATATGGCGGAACGTATTGGCTTGCCAGAATTAACCAGCTTTGTAGCGGCGGTAATTCAAAGCCAAATGTTGGGTGTGAGTATGGCGAAAGTCTTGCGTATTCAATCTGACCAGATGCGAATGAAGCGACGCCAGCGCGCGGAAGAAGAAGCACATCAGGCTCCAATTAAGATGATCATCCCGATGGCGCTTCTGACGTTTCCTTCCATCATGATCATTCTTATGGCGCCAGCGGGTTTCCAGATTGCAGGCGCATTTGGACCAATGCTGGGAAACTGAGGTGCCAGTCTAAAAATTCAGGGAGGCGAAAATGGACAATAAAAAATATAAAATGTATCATTCGATCTGGACAGCCGTCGATTTGCTTTTTCCTCCACATTGTGGGGGATGTGACAAACCTGGCTCCGGGTGGTGTGAGACCTGTCAGAATACTGTGAAAATTTTGAATGGTATTGTTTGTGAGATTTGCGGCTTGCCGCAAGAGAAGCCCGGGATATGCGGTGCTTGTCTTGTTAGTAAGCCGCGCTTTCATTCTTTGCGGGCTTGGACGGTTTTTGATGGACCCATACAAAGATTGATGCATCAACTGAAATATCGGCGCAACCTTTCTCTAGGTGATGCTATTGCTGCTGAAATGCTGCCTTTTGTTCAAGATTTGGGTTGGCGTATTGATGCGGTTGTTCCCATTCCGTTGGGAAAACAGAGGAAGCGAGAAAGGGGATATAATCAGGTTGCAATGATCGCATTGCCACTAGCTTTGGGTTTGGAATTGCAGTATTTACCAAGAGCGCTTGCGCGCCGAAAAGAGACGCGCTCGCAAGTAGGGTTAAGCAGGGAGGAAAGGCATACGAATGTACACGATGCTTTCCAAGCGTCTTCGGGGGTAAGAGGTAAGAATGTGCTTATCATGGACGATGTTTCAACAACAGGTTCGACCCTTTCTTCCGGTGCAGATGCCCTGTATGCATCTGGTGCCAACGATGTTTATGCGTTGACAGTCGCGCGGGCATTGCCTCATCACGATCTGAGGCAGGTATAGCGCGTTGTGTTTGTAGCTTGACAACCTAATTTCAAGGAGGACCTTATGTCCAACAAAGTGGAAGTTCAGACACGTCACATTCGTTTGACTGATCATATCGAGGAGTATGTCGCTAAAAAAGCAGGAAACCTCGACCATTATTTGCCTGCCATTGAAGAGGCGCGTGTGGAACTATCCCATCATCAGGCGGCACGCGATGCCAAAGACCGAAATGTGGCGCAGCTCACCGTGTTTGGCAAGGGGTTTACCCTTCGCTCTGAAGAACGTGCCGATGAGGCGTTGGCTGCCTTCGATATGGCACTGGATAACATGCAGCGTCAGATTGAGCGCTACAAAGGGAAGAAGCACCATGGTCGTGGTGATGGTCGCTCTGCTGCCGAGGTGGCTGAGAGTGTGATCGATGATGAGACTGGCGAACTTTCCCCATTGTTTGCCAAGCGCAAGAAATTTACGTTGTACCCCATGTCTGAGGATGAAGCGCTGGTGCAAATGCGCAACCTTGGGCATGACAATTTCTTCGTATTCTACAATGCGGAGACGAGCAAGATCAATGTTCTGTACCGCAGACGTAATGGTAGTTATGGTTTGATCGAACCTGAACTTGGTTAACGGAAATAAGTAAAACGGGCTGACATTGTCAGCCCGTTTTTGATTCTATAGAGTCTGCTTTTTGACCGGTTTAAGCCTGACCTCAAGCAAGATAAAACATGCCAGAAGCGTGACCCAGGCAATGACTTGTTCTTGCCGGAAACCATTCGTTAGGGATGTGTATTCGGCACGGAATGCCAGCAGGATAAGTTCAGTTAGCGCAGTTAGCGATGCAAAAAATAGGAAGGAGATGCCCGGACGCGGGTGGGGTTTGGAGCGCCATAGCAGGATGACTATCAGGAAAGAGGCGAGCGTTTCGTAGATCTGAGTAGGGTGGCGAGTTGCATTCCAAAGGTCGATCCCCCAGGGAAGGTCGGTGGGGCTCCCGAATGCACTGCCTGCAGCGAGGTGACTTAATCCCAAGCCTATGGCGATGACGGCAAAGAATGGGGTAAGCGCATCCAGAATGTTCCAGAAAGCGAGGTTTTTGCGTTGTCCGTATGCGATGGCGACGATGAGTGCTGCGGCGGCCGCCCCGATCGGGTCGAATAGATCGGGGTTGATGGAGATGACCCCAACCGGACTTTTTGTAAACGCAGATAGATTTTGAAGAACGTAGGAAATGCGCCCGCCAATTACGAAGGCGATCAACCCAAAAAATGTGATGTTGTTTAGGTCTTCGCGACCAATACCATGTCGTTCGGTGCGGCTTTCTGCAAAGGTTAACCCGAACCACGCTGCGATGACCAGCAGGATCATATGGCGTGGCGGGGCGAATAGATTTTGAAATGTTTCGAACATTATTTCAACGCCTCCTCAATGCGGGTACGCAGCAAGGCTTCTGCCATTGGACCGCCGACCACGACTTCGCTGATGATGCCCTGCCTGTCAATGAAATACGAGGATGGCAGGGAGCGCACCATATAAGTGCGGCTTACATCGGAAGTTTCGTCCAAAAGGATCGGGAAGGTCAGATCATACTCGGCGACGAATGGGGCAATGTCACCCGCGGCGTCTTGAAAAGTGCTATTGATTGCCAGCACCACAAAGCCTTGATCTTTGTATTCGTTGTACATCTTTTCAATGGCGGGCATCTCGGCTTTGCAAGGCGGGCACCAGGTTGCCCAAACATTGATGAGCACTGCCTGCCCTCTTAAATCGGACAGGGTGATGCTTTCTCCATCGAGGGTTTGCAGGGTGAAATCGGGGGCAAGAAAGCCGGTTTGCGGCACAACTTCGGGAGCTGCGGTGCCGGGTTGGTCAGCAGGGTCTGCAGAGAGGACGATCCACGAGGCTCCGGCTACCAGTAGGAGAACATAGAGAATGATACGTTGGGTTCGGTTCATTGGGAAATGGATAGTAAAATAGGAATGTTTCTTTTATCTTTTGTAGTGATTATAGTACCCAATCTTACTATGCTTTTTAATGACACGCTCTTTATCGGCATCGACCCAACTTCTTCCCATCAGTCCTATACCTATGCGGCATTGGACAAGGGCTTGCATCTTGTTGCACTTGCCGATGGTGAATTGGAAGATGTCATAGCCTTCATTGCCGGGCAGCCTTCTGCGATCGTGGCGGTCAACGCGCCTTCCGGGCTTAATCGTGGGCTGGTGCGTGAAAAGAATAAGGACATGTTTAAGTCTTTGAAGTCGCGTGCTGTGGGTTTCCGCGTAGCGGAACTTGAATTACGGGAGCGGGGGATTACTGTATCTGGGACACCCTCAACCGTGAGTGCTTGCCCGGCATGGGTTCAGGCAGGATTTACGTTATATCGCAAATTAGAAAAGGCGGGATTTAACACATATCCTTCAGAGAACGTAAAATATCAATTTTTGGAAACCCAGCCACATGCTGCTTTTTGCGTCATGGCAGGCGTAACGCCGCAGCCTAAAACCTCTTTGGAGGGGAAAATTCAGCGCCAATTGCTACTTTATGAAGCAGGCGTACGCCTCAAAGATCCAATGGATTTCTTTGAGGAGATCACCCGCCATAAAATGTTGAAAGGCACCTGGCCGCTGGATCTGCTTTACCTGCCTGAGCAGATGGATGCTCTGGTCGCGGCATACACTGCCTGGTTATCCATCCATAAGCCTGAAAATATATCCACCGTTGGTGATCCCAGCGAAGGGCTGATCCATCTTCCTGAAAAGAATTTGAAAGAAAAATACTAACCGAATGGTAAAATACCGCACATGACAAACCCCGAACTTCAAAACAAAGCAATCAATACACTTCGTTTCCTTTCTGCCGATGGCGTACAAAAAGCCAACTCCGGGCACCCCGGTTTACCGATGGGCGCAGCGGCAATGGCGTTTACAATCTGGACTCGACACCTGCGTCATAACCCGCGCAACCCCAAATGGATGGGACGTGATCGCTTCATCCTTTCGGGTGGGCATGGTTCAATGCTTCTGTATTCTCTGCTGCATTTGACCGGGTACGACCTATCTCTCGAGCAATTGCAGAACTTTCGTCAGTGGGGGAGCTTGACCCCTGGGCACCCTGAGTACGGCTGGACTCCTGGCGTGGAATTGACCACGGGACCGCTCGGCGCAGGTCTTTCCAGTGGTGTGGGTATGGCAATTGCCGCTGCTCATCTCGCTGCCGTTTTCAATAAACCTGGGCACGAATTACTGGATTCGTATATTTACGCCATTGTCACCGACGGCGACTTGATGGAAGGTGTTGCTTCGGAAGCTGCTTCTTTGGCGGGGCACCTTTCACTCGGGCGGCTCATTTATCTGTATGACGATAACAAGATTTCAATTGACGGTTCCACAGACCTGGCATTTACCGAAGACCGCGCCAAGCGCTTTGAAGCCTATGGCTGGCATATTCAGCATGTTGCCGATGGCAACGATGTGGAAGCGATCGATGCTGCCATCAAAGTTGCCAAAGCCGACCCGCGCCCTTCATTGATCCTTTGCCGTACCATCATCGGTTTTGGTTCCCCGAATAGGCAAGGTACACAAAAGGCTCATGGCGAACCTCTCGGCGATGATGAACTCAACGCCGCCAAGGATAACTTAGGCTGGCCCAAGGAACCGCGTTTCCTCATCCCTGAGGATGTGCAAGTGTTCTATCGCAAAGCCGTGGAGCGCGGACGTGAACTGGAAGCCGATTGGAAAATGCGCCGCGAAGCCTATGCCCGGCTTTTCCCTGAATTAGGCGCTGAATTCAATCGCCGTTTGATAATGGGTAAACTGCCCGAAGGCTGGGAGGCGACCATCCCAACCTTCCCGGTTGACCCGAAAGGCATGGCAACCCGTGCTGCCTCTGGCAAAGTCATCAATGCGATTGCAGCAAAACTCCCCGAACTCCTCGGCGGCTCTGCTGACCTTGCACCTTCGAACAATACAAAGATCGATGGTCTGCCAGCCTTCCAAAAAGATTCACATGCCGGGCGCAACTTCCATTTTGGCGTGCGCGAACATGCAATGGGTTCTATTTTGAATGGCATGGCTGTTTATGGCGGTTTGATCCCTTACGGCGCGACCTTCCTTGTTTTTGCAGATTACATGCGCGCGGCTGTCCGTTTGGCGGCACTTTCGCATTACCCGTCCATTTTTATCTTCACGCATGACTCGATCGGGCTTGGTGAGGATGGACCAACGCACCAGCCTGTCGAGCACCTTACATCCTTGCGTTTGATCCCGAACCTTGTTGTGCTTCGCCCGGCGGATGCGAATGAGACGGCTCAAGCGTGGAAAGTGGCGATCTCCCGACGTGATGGACCTACTGTTTTGGCTCTGACCCGCCAAAACCTGCCGACCTTGGAATCTCCGAACCTTGTTGAAAAAGGTGCATACGTTTTAAAAGATTTTGGCAAACCGGAGATCATCCTCATGGCATCCGGTTCGGAAGTAAGCCTAATTCTGGATGCGGCGCAGAAACTTGCAGAAGAAGGCAAGGGCGTGCGTGTGGTTTCCTTCCCGAGTTGGGAATTGTTCGAGAAACAGGATGAAGCTTATCGTGAGTCGGTTTTGCCGAAGAGCATTCAGAAGCGGCTCGCTGTCGAAGCCGGGACAAGCCTCGGCTGGGAACGATACGCAAAGTCCACGATCAGCATTGATCGCTTTGGCGCATCCGCTCCGGCGAAGGTCATTTTTGAAAAGCTGGGCTTTACGGTTGAGAACGTCATTGCGAAAGCAAAAGAACTCTAGAACATACAGACCTGACAGGTTGCAAGACCTGTCAGGTCTTTTTGGAGAATTATGAAAGTAGCAGTTGGTTGCGATCATGGCGGGTTTCCGCTTAAGAGTATTGTTGTTGAAACGGTTAAATCAATGGGGCATGAAGTCATTGATGTAGGTACGTTCAGTGCGGATGCAGTGGATTTCCCCGATTTTACAAAAAAAGTTGGCGAGAAAGTACAAAGCGGCGAAGCCGAGCGCGGAGTTTTGATCTGCGGCTCAGGCATTGGTGCTGCCATTGCTGCGAATAAGATGAAAGGTATTTACGCTTCGATCTGTCATGATACCTATTCTGCGGCACAGGGTGTTCAGCATGATGCAATGAATGTGCTCTGCCTTGGCGGCAGGGTGATCGGTCCTGAATTGGTGAAGGTGCTTGTGCCTGCGTTTTTGAATGCGCGCTACGAAGGGGATGATGAAGGCGGCGAACGGCTGGCGCGGCGCGTGGGAAAGATCAAGAAAATAGAAGAAGAGAATCGCTAATACGTAATTTTTCAAGGAGTCTTAATTAGCATGTCTGAATCAATAAAAAAACTAACTGCATTGGGGCAATCCCTTTGGTACGATAACATCCAGCGTAAGTTGTTGGTCAATGGCGAACTGAAAGCCATGATTGATCGCGGTGACATCCGCGGTGTAACCTCGAACCCGACCATTTTCCAGAATGCGATCGCCAAAACGACCGATTACGATGCCGCATTAACTCCACTTGCCTGGGCAGGCTGGGATTCTGAACGCATTTTCTGGCAGCTGGCGGTTGAAGATATTCAGGAAGCCTGTGACCTGTTCCGCCCGTTGTACGATGAAACCAACGGCGGCGACGGCTATGTCAGTATCGAAGTCAGTCCGCTGCTGGCGCGGGATACCGAAGGTACTGCCAAACAGGCACAGGAACTTTGGAATCGGGTCAATCGACCCAACCTGATGGTGAAGATCCCTGCCACCAAAGAAGGCGTTCCCGCCATTCGCACAAGCATTGCTGCTGGTATCAACGTCAATGTAACCCTGATCTTCTCGCTTTCGCGCTATGCCGAAGTGATGAACGCTTATCTTGAAGGCATAGAAGAACGTGTTTCCAAAGAGCTACCCGTTCATCATGTGGCTTCGGTGGCGTCTTTCTTTGTCTCCAGAGTGGATACCAAGATCGACCCCAAACTTCCTGAAGACTCTCCGTTGCGCGGCAAGGCTGCGGTTGCCAATGCCAAGCTGGCGTATGAACAGTTCGAATCCATTTTCACTTCACCGCGTTTTGCAACACTTAAGGCGCGTTTCCGTGCGCGCGTGCAGCGTCCGTTGTGGGCATCTACTGGAACAAAGAATCCGAAGTATCCAGATACGTTGTATGTGGATGAACTCATCGGACCAGATACCGTCAATACGGTGCCGCCTGCCACATTGGATGCCTTCCGCGATCATGGCACTGCCACAATGACCATTACTCGCGACCTCGACGGCGTGCAGAAGATATTCGTGGATCTCAAAGCAGTCGGAATTTCCATGAGCACAGTTACACAGGAACTTGAAGAAGAAGGCGTTAAAGCGTTTGATGATGCTTTCAAGTCCCTCTTGGATTCCATCGAAACGCGGCGCAAAGCCGCACTCGCCTCAATTGCGCCGTTGGCTGATTCTGTTGCCAAGCGTTTAGCCGCACTGGAAGCTGAATCATTTTCCCAACGCTTATGGGAACACGATGTCACTCTCTGGTCTGACGCAGACGACCCTGACGGGCAAGCCGAGGCCGCCAAGCGCCTTGGCTGGCTGGACTCTGTGGATGATGCTCGTGCGCGGCTCGAAGGGTATCTCTCCTTTGCGAAACAAGTTCACGATGAAAAGATCGACCGCGTCCTTGTTATTGGTATGGGCGGCTCATCCTTGACGGCTGAAGTGTTGAGCTCCCTGTTGGCTCGTTTTGATGTGAAAGCCAAACTCTCGCTTGCCATCCTTGATTCGACCGACCCGGCGCAAGTGGAGCAGGCTTTCAAAGATTATCCGGCAGATAAGTCGCTATATATCGTTGCCAGCAAATCTGGCGGCACTGCCGAACTGATGGCTGCCTTTGATTACATCTGGAAAGAAAGCAAAGGCGATGGCTCAAGGTTTGTTGTCACGACCGATGAAGGTACGTCGCTGCAAAAACTGGCTGAAGAACGCGGTTTCCGTAAGGTCTTCAATGCCGACCCAATGGTGGGCGGACGTTTCTCCGCACTGACCGATTTTGGCTTGGTCCCTGCCGCTTTGCTGGGCATGGACTTTGAAAAGTTGCTAGCCAGCGCTGACCGTATGCGCAGCCAGTCGCTGGCAGGTGTTCCTGCGGCGCGCAACCCTGGGGTGGCGTTGGGTGCTCTTATCGCAGAATCCGCTTTGATGGGTAGAGACAAGCTTACAGTCCTGGCAGATGCGCCTGTGTCCGCTTTGGCAGGCTGGGTGGAACAAGTCATCGCTGAGTCCAGCGGCAAACATGGCAAGGGCATTTTGCCGGTGGCGTTGGAGCCGCTTGGTGCGCCCGGTGAATATGGTAATGACCGTTTGTTCGTTTACATCAAAAGCAATGGCGAGTTGGAAACTGGTGTTTCTGAACTGAAAAAAGCTGGATTCCCGGTAATCGAATTCCCGATCGATGGACCATACGATGCAGGTGCTGAATTCTTCCGGTGGGAGATAGCTATTTCCACGGCTTGTCATATCTTGGGCATCAACGCTTTTGATCAGCCTGATGTTCAGGACAGCAAATTGCGCACGATCGCCAAGATCAAGGATTACCAGTCATCAGGCAAACTTGCTGAGGCTGATCTGGTGGATTTCAAAGATGCTAAAAAAGCTCTTGATGAGTTTTTGAAAAATGCCCAGGTTGGCGAATTTGTGACCATTAATGCATATCTGCCACGTAATGCTGAAATGATCGAAGCGATCCAATCCCTTCGGACTGCCATTCGCGCCAAGACCAAATTACCCGTGTCTGCCGGGTTTGGTCCGCGCTTCCAGCATTCGACAGGTCAGTTCCATAAAGGCGGTCCTAACAAGGGGCGTTTCATCCAGTTCGTATACGATGCTGAACATGATATGGACATTCCCACACAGGGACTCACCTTCGGTACGCTCATCCGTGCGCAGGCATTAGGTGATTACGAAGCCTTGAAAGCCGCCGGGCGGAAGGCTTTGCGAATCCGCCTATCGAAGCCAGAGGATATCAAGGGCTTGCTGTAGATCAGTAAAGCAGCGAATTGTTATAAAAAAAGAGCGACCCATACAGGTCGCTCTTTTTTATATTCTTGAAACCCGTTTCCGTAATTTTCGGTCGTCCAGCATTTTTATAATACGCAAAACGAACTTCCAATTGCCGAGCCAGCCCAGGAATTCGCCCCAGAGCAAGGCAATGCCTGTTGGTTTTGGCGGCAGAGCTACTGCAGATGAAAAATCCACGATGCGATCGTCAAGTTTGTAGACATATCGGCTGAGTTGAGTCGCATCCGTTTCGGCGATGAGGAAAGCGCGGACCTTTTCGCGTTCCTCCGTTGTTATCCATTGCGGCAGGTCAGATGTTGCTTTGAAATCGCAGATCAATGCCAGATCTTGCAATTGCTGTTTGTGTTCATCTGCGAGTGAATTTTCTTTTGATTCGAAATATTCTACATCAGGGTCAATGTGAACCAGCGGCTTGAGCCATAAGCGATGGACCACTGTACGGATGGCGTTCTTCGTGCCGGGAGTGGCAAAGTTATACAACAATGTTTCGTTGCGGTAGTTTTCCCATTCATGTGAAACGTCTGGTCCGATGCGGATGGCATCACACATACCAAGGGCAGGCAGGATGGGCGTGCCGCAGGTCAGGAAGAAGGAGCCTGCCCCCATTGCTTCACGCATATAGCGCAGGCATTCACGGTATGCGGCTTCGCGCGGCATGTCTTTGTGGCGTTTGCCTTGTAATGCGCCTGCGTAAAGGAAGTCCAGCTTATAGTAGTCAAAGCCCCAGCGTCGCACCAACTTCATGAGCGCAACCAGCCAGGAGATCACGTCGGGATGCGTGGTGTCGAGGGCGTATAAATCCTGCCCCCAGTTGAATCCTGCCGAGACGAGCTGCCCTTTTTCATCGCGTAATAACCAATCCTTGTGCTCGCGGTATAGCTGAGATGATTTTGCGACCAATAACGGCGCAAGCCATAAACCTGCGCGCCTGCCCGTGGATTTTATCTTTTCTGCCAATGCCTGCATGCCCGATGGAAATTTCGCGTTGGCTTCCCAATCGCCGATATCTTTTTGCCAGCCATCATCTACTTGCAAAACATCGAAAGGCAGGTTGCCAAGCATGTCAAAAGAAGTGTGGAGGACTTTTTCGTCAATAGCGGTGTAGAGGCTGTACCAGGAACACCACACACGCGGAATGTGATTTTTATCGGTTTTCCCAAAGCGGATTCCCAACTGCGCGACATATTCATCGAAGACGATTTTTTCCTGACCATATGCGGCGAACCATTCGACCTCGCCCGCTTCGCTCCACCCTGTGAGCTGATTCTCCACCAGCGAAACATGCGTGTCTGTTGCCAACGCGCCAAGCAAAAGAATGTTGCCATCTTCAAATTCCACTGCGCCCAGCCACGAACCATGTGGATTATTTTCTTTGGCGTAGACGGCGTCTGTTTGCAGAGGAAGGAATATGGTTGGTTTTTGGGGCAGGAGGGGAGAGAGGTCCGTCCAGGCGGTTAGTGACCAGGATTGCCAACCGTGGCGATAATACCGAATGGGATTGGCGGGTAGATCGATGCTGATTTTTTTGGTTTTATAGACCCGGGTGGTTTGAATGTGAGAAAGATTTATATTCATTGAATTTCGCCCCATTGTAAAGGAAAAGCCACATCCTTGCAAAATATTGCCCCCTTGACGGTTAAAACTCCTCAAGGTATATTCCGCGTGTCACTTTCGGAAAAGAAGCCAATAAACTATGTATGAATTCGACAAAACTGATATAAAAATCGTCAATTTACTTCTTGAGGATGGGCGGATGTCTGCCTCTGAGATTTCGCGCCGTATGGGGAAGATTTCAGAGAGGGCTGTTCGCTACCGTGTGGATCGAATGATCGAAGAAGGGGTCATTCAGATCAGTGCGGTGGTTAACCCCGAGGCACTCGGATTCAACATCAAAGCCGATGTATGGCTTGAGGTCGAAGCCGATACGGTCTTGGACGTTGCCAAAAAATTGGCTTCCTTCGAAAATGTGACGTACGTAGCCTGCGGCATCGGGCAGAATGACATCAGTATTCAGATCGTTGCGCGTGACACTTCCGAGATCTATTATTTCGTTACCGAAGTCGTCCGCAAGGTTCCGGGGTGCGCAAGACCACAACATCCATCGTACCGATCATTCTCAAAGATGTTTACCAGTGGAGAGTGCCAGAGCGCATTGCAAAAGAACTGTCAGAGAACGAAACAATAAACGCATCCAAATAATTCTGCTACGCGGTTTTCAAGCCGCAACCCGATAAAAGGAGCAATCATGTTCGGTTCAAAGACTCAGGCCCTCCAACAACGTGCGCAAAAAGTTGCGCCGTTGGGGGTGAATTCTAACTTTCGTTTTTGGGGAGATGGTGTCACCCCTTATGTTGAAAAAGCCAAGGGGAGCCATCTATGGGACGTGGACGGTAAAAAATACATTGACTATCGCATGGCGTTCGGTCCCATTATTTTGGGGCATGCCTATGATGAAGTCGATCAAAAAGTGATTGAAGAAATTCAAAAGGGGATTCTCTTTGCCATGACGGGGGAGCTAGAAGTTGCCGTTGCCGAGATGATCGTGGAGATGTCTCCTGCTATTGATATGGTGCGCCTTGCGTGTTCAGGTACTGAAGCCACCATGCATGCCATCCGTGTGGCGCGGGCATTCACCGGGCGCGACATTATCCTCAAGTTTGAAGGCAATTATCACGGCTTCCACGACCACACGTTGTGGTCTACCTATGCACCTGCTGAAGCCTACGGCAATCGTCGCAGCCCAATTCCTGTTCCAGCGTCATCGGGTATTCCCAAAGTTATGCGCGAGAATATCATCACATTGCCTTTCAATGATTTTGAAGGCTTTGAGCGCGTGATGCGTTCGAATGGCGAGCAGATCGCCGCGGTCATTTCTGAGCCGTGTCAGGGCAATTGCGCTGCAATCAACCCGCAGGAGGGCTTCCTGCAACTCATCCGCAAAAGGACTGAAGAATATGGTTGTGTATTTATTTTGGATGAAGTGAAGACAGGCTTCCGCATTGCTAACGGTGGTGCACAGGAGTACTACAGCATCAAACCGGACCTCGTGACATATGCCAAAGCTCTGGGGAACGGCTACCCGATCGCAGCATTCGGTGGCGGGAAAGAGATCATGTCCATTATTGGGCATGGTGTAGCGCAAGGTGGAACCTATACCAACAATAAACCCGGTGTGGCTGGTGCGTATGCAACACTTAATCTTCTTAAATCCAAACCAATCCTCAAGACTATCGAAAAACGTGGACAGCGCCTGATGGACGGCTTAAAGGAAATCTTCGAAGAGAACGATATTCCTGCTGTGTTTACAGGCTACCCAGCCATGTTCTCATTCTCGTTGAACACCGAGGCGGTGACATGCCAGCGTGATTGGCAGCAAAGCGACCGTGAGTTGTATCTTACGCTCACTGAAAAGGCGATCAAAAAAGGTGTCATGCCCGACCTTGATGCTCGTGAACCGTGGTTCATGTGTTACGAACACTCCGATGCCGACATTGACGAGACGTTGAACGTCTATGCCGAGATCGTGAAGGAAGTCAAAAAATAGTCAAAGGTCAAAAGTCAGTTGACTTGTAACCTTTGACTTTTAGTATGAGGAAACCATGTCGAAACTATCTACTCAAGAAATCATAGAACTCAGCAAGGAATATACTTTTTTCTCCTGGTCTGTGCAGGGGCAAGCCAGCCCGATTCCGGTGGAGAAGGCCGAAGGTATTTATTTTTGGGATACGGACGGAAAGCGTTATATTGATTTTTCATCCCAGTTAATGAATACCAATATTGGGCATCAGCACCCCAAGGTGGTGAAAGCCATTCAAGATCAGGCTGCAAAGCTTTGTTTTGTCCACCCTGGCAATACAACGGATGTCCGCGCGCAGTTGGGCAAGAAACTGGCAGAAGTCACGCCGGGTAATTTGAAAAAGACATTCTTCACCCTTGGCGGCGCGGAAGCGAATGAGAATGCCATCAAGATTGCCCGTTTCTATACGGGTCGCCACAAGATTTTGGCACAGTACCGTTCTTATCACGGTGCGACGCATGGGTCGATTGCCCTGACAGGCGATTACCGTCGTCTTGCTGTCGAGCCGACCATGCCGGGCGGCGTGCATTTCATGAATCCGCATTGCTATCGCTGTCCGTTTGGGCAGAAGCAAGAATCTTGCAAACGTGAGTGTATTTCACATTTGGAGGAAGTCATCAAGTATGAAGGTCCCGACAAGATCGCAGCGATCATCATGGAAGGGGTAGTTGGCTCCAACGGCATTATCGTCCCGCCGGATGATTACTGGCCGCGTGTCCGCGAGATATGCGACAAGTACGGCATCCTTTTAATCTCTGATGAAGTCATGAGCGGCTGGGGACGCACCGGTGAATGGTTCGCAGTAGACAATTGGAATGTCGTCCCCGATATCATCACCACAGCAAAAGGTATCACCAGTGGATACGCCCCGCTTGGCGCTGTGATCGTCACGGACAAAATCGCCGAATTCTTTGAAGATAAATATCTCTACGCCGGTCTGACCTATAACGGTCATGCCTTGTCTTGTGCAGCCGCACTGGCAACCATCGAAGTCTATGATGAAGATAACCTCATGGAAAACGCGCGAAAGATGGGAAATTATCTGGGCGAATGTCTTGAAGATATCAAAGCCAAACATCCTTCTGTGGGTGATGTGCGCTATATCGGGCTTTTCTCAACCATTGAATTGGTTGCAAATCGTGATACGAAAGAGATCATGTCTCCGGCTGTGATGGCGGAAGTGGGTAAGACTTTGCGTGCGAATGGACTGTTCACTTTCATCATGGCGAACAACATGGGCAGCATGCTCTTTGTCGTCCCACCGTTGTGCATCACCAAAGAGCAGTTGGATGAAGGTCTTGCCATCGTTGAGAAGGCATTGGAAGTCGCGGATAAGAATATAAAGTAAATAGTAATTAGAGATTGGTAAATGGTAATTACCAATCTCTAATTACTAATCTGGAGAAACCATGGAAATCTTAAATTACATCAATGGCGAATGGGTAAAACCCGCTGTAAAAGATTATTTCGACGTTATCAACCCGGCTACGGGATTGGTGATCGCAAAGACTCCGCTTGGCATCAAAGCGGATGTGGAAGCAGCGGCAAAGGCGGCGCGTGAAGCTTTCGATGGCTGGCGCAGAACACCTGTGAATGATCGCGTGCAGTACCTGTTCAAACTCCGCAATCTGATGCGTGAGAATGGCGATGAAATTGCCAAACTCATTACCAACGAATGCGGCAAGACCTTCGAAGAAGCCAAAGCTGAAATGGTGCGTGCCTACGAAAACGTAGAAGTTGCCTGTGGTATGCCGCACATGAGCAAAGGTGAATTTGTGGAAGACATCGCTCCCGGCATCGACGAGATCATGATTCGTCAGCCGGTAGGGGTGTGCGCCACCATCGCGCCGTTCAATTTTCCCGGCATGATTCCGTTCTGGTATTTGCCATACGCACTTGCGGCGGGCAACACCTACATCGTCAAGCCGTCTGAAAAAGTGCCTATGACGATGCAGTTCATTTTCAAACTCATCGAACAAGTTGGCTTCCCCAAGGGCGTCGTCAACATGGTCAATGGTGCGAAAGATACTGTGGATGCTATTCTTGAACATCCCACCATCCGTGCGATCACCTTCGTCGGTTCTACCAATGTGGCGAAATACATTTATGCCACCGCTGCATCCCACGGTAAACGCGTGCAAGCCCAAGGCGGAGCGAAGAATCCGGTCATCATTTTGCCCGATGCAGATATGGAAATGGCGACAAAGATCGTCGCCGACTCAGCCTTCGGGTGCGCGGGTCAACGCTGCTTGGCAGTTTCTCTGGCTGTGACCGTGGGCGAATCAAAGAACGAATTCACCGAGTTGATCTGTGATGCAGCATCTTCTCGAACGGTTGGTTATGGCATGGATTCGGGTGTGCAAATGGGACCCGTCATCAATACGGCTTCGATGCAGCGTGTGGAGCAGTTGATCGCTCTCGGCGCCAAAGAAGGCGCGGGCGTGCCTGTGGATGGTCGTGGGACGAAGGTGAAAGGCTACGAGGGCGGATCCTTCGTCAGACCGACGATCCTCTCCGACGTCAAAGTTGGAAGCGAAATTGCCCGCACAGAGATTTTTGGACCGGTGCTCAGCCTCATGCATGTCAAAAATATCGATGACGCCATCCAGTTGGTCAATAGTGGGCAATACGGCAATCAAGCCAGCTTGTTCACCACTAGTGGAAATGCCGCACGCCGCTTCCGTTACGAAGCGGATGCAGGCAATATTGGCATCAATATTGGGGTGGCTGCACCGATGGCATTCTTCCCCTTCAGTGGTTGGAAAGATTCATTCTTTGGTGACATGCACGGGCAAGGTATGGATGCGGTTGAGTTCTTCACGCAGAAGAAAGTTGTAGTGGAACGCTGGCCCAAAGAGTGGAGCCGTAAGTTTTAGTTGAAGATTTCCGGAGGAGGCAAAATGGTTGAAACAAATTCAACATCAAGTGGTGGGATTCCAGTTCGTGTAATTCCACGGCGGTTAACTCTTCTGCCGTTGGTGATGATCATGTTCTTCACGGTCAGCGGGGGGGCGTATGGCTTGGAAGACCTGGTTGGTTATTCTGCGCCGGGTATGAGTTTGTTGCTTATTTTGCTTACTCCTTTGATCTGGAGTTTACCCACCGCTTTAATGGTTGCAGAACTTTCCACTGCAATGCCTGTACAAGGCGGTTATTATGCCTGGGTAAAGAAAGCGTTGGGACCGTTTTGGGGGTTTCAGGAAGGTTGGTGGAGTTGGGTCACCTCCTTTGTGGATATGGCGATCTACCCGGTATTGTTTGCGGACTATCTTTCTACTTTATTAGTCCAGCAATTCGATATTCATGCACTCGAAAACCAATGGATTCATTGGGGGGTGACGCTTGTTGTGATCTGGGTTTTTGCTGGGCTGAATATTCGCGGCACCAAGAATGTTGGCGATTCTTCCAACTGGTTTGGTTTGTTCATCCTTGCGCCATTTTTGGTCATGTCGGTTCTAGGAATTGTCCGTTTGATCCAAAACCCATATCCGGTCTGGCAGCCGTTCATCCCCGAAGATTCAACGGTGTTGGGCGCTTTTGGCGTTGGCATGTTTGTGGTGATGTGGAATTATCTGGGGTGGGATGGCGTTTCAACCGTAAGTGAGGAGATCGAAGACCCCAAGCGGAATTATCCGCGTACGCTTGCAATCACGATTCCGCTTGTGACACTTGCCTACTTCCTGCCCGTGTTGGGCGGGTTGGCGGTTTCGCGTGATTGGCAAAATTGGACGGCGGGATATTTCCCTGAGGTGGCTGCGCAGATCGGTGGTCAATGGCTGGGGGCGTGGCTGGCAATTGGCGGCTTGGTAAGCGCTGTGGGTTTGTTTAGCGCTCTTTTGTTATCCATTTCTCGTCTGCCATTCGTCATGGCGGAGGATGGTTATTTGCCAAAAGCCATTACGAAAATGCACCCAAAATTTGACACGCCCTGGGTTGCAATCATTGTCTGTGCGACTATCTATTCTTTTTTTACGCTAAGTGCATTTGCCAGCCTGGTGGTTGTGGATGTAATCGTCTATTCGGCGGCATTGATGCTGGAATTTTCTGCCTTGATCGCTTTCCGGATTAAGTATCCTAATATGAAACGACCCTATAAGATTCCCGGAGGGTGGTTTGGGATCATTTTGGTTACGATCTTTCCGTTGGGTGTGTTGATTTTGGCAGTTGTCAGCACGATCCAGGAGGAAGGAATTGGTGCGTTGTATCTGTCTTTGGCTGCGATTGCGACGGGTCCGATCCTGTACCCCTTCCTGAAAAAGTTTGTGAAAAAGGGTCAGCCGGATGTGGAAGTGCCGATCGAGCTAGAAGACTAAAGGAGAAAACTTATGATCAAAAAAATCCTTTTACCGACAGATGGTTCAGAATATGCCGAAAAGACAATCCAGTTCGCAGTGGATCTTGCAAAGTCCGTTGGTGCCAGTGTGGATGTGATGTATGCTTTTCAACCGGTGGCTTCATTGCGGAAACGTGCTTCCATGATGTTGGAAGAATACCGTAGTGCAATGGAAGAGGATGCAAGCGAGATTGTTACTGAAGTGGCTGAAAGGCTGAAGAATGAAGGGTTGACCGTAACGGCATCCGTAGTGGAAGGACCGGCGGCAGAAGCGATCTTACGTGCAGCCGATGAGTTGTCGCCGGATGTCATTGTGATGGGGTCGCGCGGTGAAGGCGGGTTTGCCAATGTTCTGTTGGGAGGCGTGGCAGAGCAAGTGGTTCATCACGCGAAGGTTCCTGTACTGGTCGTAAAGTAAAAACTAATTTGGAGAGATATTGTATGACAGTTGATTACGAAGATGCATTGGATTATTCATCCCACTGGATGGATTGGATCCAGAAAAATGAATTTCCGACCCCAGAGCAGGCTCATAAGATTATTGAAGAGTCTACGAGTAATTTTGCAGAATATTACAACCGCAACTGGTTGGAGTATCGTAAGTCGGTTACAGAGTCTGGGGATTGGGCTGCCGTGGAATGGGGCGGTTCCGGGGCTGTCTTTAAAGACGTGATGGGACGCGAGTATCTCGATTTTCTGGGCGGCTACGGCATGATGGATCTGGGCTGGAGTCATCCTGAGGTTGTGAATACGGTTCGAGCGCAGTTGGAGCGTTCGCCCATGCCTTCACAGGAGTTGTTGGATCCATTGCGTGGTGTACTGGCAAGATTACTGGCTTCCATCACGCCGGGTGATCTGAAATATAGCTGGTTTGGAGCCAGTGGTACTGAAGCCAATGAAGCCGCAATGAAGATTGCCAAGCTGTATACAGGAAAATCTGCATTCATTGTCGGAGTGAAGGCGTTTCATGGAAAGACAATGGGGTCGCTCTCCTTGATGGGTAAATCCGATTACCGCACTCCGATGGGACAAATGTATTCGGGGCAGGTCTATCACGTTCCCTTTGGGGATGCTGATGCTGTTGAGAAGCAATTGGAAATCTGTGAAAAAGTGGGCATTGGCGTAGCTGCTGTTATGTTTGAGCCGATCCAGGGCGAGTCGGGTGCGATCGTTCCGCCGGATGATTTTTGGCCCCGCATCCGTGCTGCGACGAAGAAATATGGCGTGTTGTTGATTGCAGATGAGGTGCAGACAGGACTGGGGCGTACCGGTAAATTATGGGGTGTGGAGCATTGGAATGTTGTTCCTGATATTTTAACTGTGGCAAAGTCATTGGGCGGCGGTGTTATGCCTATTAGTGCTGTGACCACCACAGAAGAAATATTCCATCCAATGATGTACCCCAATCCATTCATGCATACCACCACCACGGGTGGCGGGGCGCTGGCTTGCTCAGCGGCGATCTCAGCCATTCACGTGACCCTGCGCGAGAAGATTTGGGAACAGGCTGCGGAAAAGGGTGATTATTTGATGCCAAAATTGCAAAATTTTGTTGTACAATACCCAAACATTTTCGAACGAGTAACTGGCAAAGGTTTGCTCATCGGTATGCATTTTAAGAATCCTGAGATCGGGTATAAAGTTGCCGCGGAACTTTTCAAGCGCGGCGTGTTGGTAGCAGGCACGTTAACAAGTGCCCAGACCATCCGCATCGAACCGCCGTTGGTGGTGACTTATCCGCAAATAGACGCATTACTGGACCGTCTGGGTGATGTGTTGAAGGAAATTAGTAGATCGCTTTAATTCATACTTCCGAAATTTCAGGCAGGATAGTGCCGCGAACTTTCGGAAGTCTATATTTCATAACGGAGAGAGATAGATGACCAGTGAATTTGCTGTCGAGATGCGCGATGTTGTAAAAAAGTTCATTACACCCGAGGGGAATGAATTGAACGCCGTTGACCATGTCACCATGCAGATCAAGAACGGTGAATTCTTTTCGATGCTCGGATCCTCCGGCTGCGGAAAGACAACCTCCCTGCGTATGATAGCAGGCTTTGAGTGGCCGACAGAAGGCGAGGTGTATATCGAGGGGAAGGGCATGGGGCATACTCCGCCGTATCAAAGAAAAGTAAACACGGTCTTTCAAAGTTACGCCCTGTTCCAGCATATGACTGTTTTTCAAAACATTGCTTTTGGTCTGGAAATGGAAGGCGCTAAAGAAGATGAGATCAAGAAACGTGTCGGACGTGCATTGGAGATGGTGCAGCTTACCGGTATGGAGCGCCGCCGTCCGAAACAACTCTCTGGTGGACAGCAACAGCGCGTAGCGGTAGCTCGAGCTTTGGTAAAGACACCGGATGTACTTTTGCTTGATGAGCCTCTTGGCGCGCTAGATCTGAAACTTCGCAAAGAAATGCAACTTGAACTAAAAGCGCTTCAACAGCAACTGGGTATTACATTCATTTATGTGACTCACGATCAGGAAGAAGCCCTGACCATGTCTGACCGCATCGCTGTGATGAGCAAGGGTAGGGTTCAACAACTGGCCACCCCTGTGGAGATCTATGAACGCCCGGTCAATAAGTTCGTAGCCGACTTTATCGGCGAGTCTAATTTTATGGAGGGCAAGATCAAATCATTATCTGGGAATGAGGCGGTTGTCCATGTCCCGGCGTTGAATGCGGAGATCCGAGGCATGCCTATGTCGCAGAACTTCGTCAATGGGGAAGAGGTCGTTGTGTCGGTCCGCCCTGAGAAGATCCGTATTGCTGAGCAATCTGCGAAAGGGGATGGACTGTTCAAGGCGCGGGTACTCAACTCTGTATATATTGGCTCAGATACACATGTCTATGTGGATATGCAGGGCTTGCGTTTGAAGGTGATGGAACAAAACCGCATCTCCCGTTTGGATCCCTCTTCCTTTTATGTTAAGGAACAGGAGATTACGCTGGTATTCATGCCCGAAAATACGCTTGTCTTGAAAAAGGATTAGCCATGCTTCAACGACTACGTGAGAATAAATCCATGCAGGGTACGCTTCTTGCTCTTCCAACCACCCTTTGGTTGTTTGTATTGTTGATCATTCCGCTGTTCCTGACCCTGTTCGTAAGTTTCGGTCAGCGCAGTCCAGATGGTGATGTGATCTACTCTTTCAGTTTTGATAATTATATTCGCCTGATGGGCTACAGTACTGATTGCCCGGATGGTCAGGCTTCCTGCTTCGATCCCTTATACGTCAATATCCTTTCCCGGTCGCTGCTTTTGGCTTTCAATACAACGGCAATCGTGATCATGTTCGCCTATCCTTTGGCGTATTTCATTGCCCGCGCTCATCCCAAGCAGCGTAATATGTACCTGTTTATGGTGTTGATCCCATTGTGGACGAACTTCGTTATCCGTGTTTATGCATGGATGATGTTGCTGCGCAAGGAAGGTGCGATCAATATCGTTATTGGTTGGATCGCAAACCTGCTGCATATTCCTTTCACGCCGTTGGAAATGCTCTATACACCCACTGCCGTACTGATTGGCATGGTGTATGAGTTTCTGCCTTTCATGATCCTGCCAATCTACACTTCTTTGGAGAAGATCGATGCCTCGCTGTATGAGGCAGCAGCGGATTTGGGTGCCAATTCTCTGCGCACCTTTTTACGCGTCACGCTTCCACTTTCGATGCCGGGTGTGGTCGCTGGGACCATTCTGGTTTTTATCCCGGTGATGGGAACGTTCATCGTATCGGATATTCTTGGCGGGCGACAGGTGATTCTGGTTGGAAACCTGATCCAACGTCAATTCCTTGACGCGCGCGACCCAACCTTCGGGTCAGCTGCTTCACTTATTCTAATGGTGATGACCTTGATCGTGACTTATTTCTACACTCGTAAATTTGGATTTGGAGAGGAGATCATTGCCGCATGATTTCTCATGCCAATGTGCCTAATATCATGGAGTGTGAAGAATGAACCCACATCGTCGTTCTCCTGGCGTGATCGCCGCTGCCGCTTTCGTGTACTTTTTTCTGTATGCGCCGATCGTGATGTTGATCTTGTATTCCTTTAACGCTTCACGTGCAAATGTGAAATTTGAAGGCTTTATTACAACTTTCAGTGACCGTGTTCAAATGGATGGCAGTCTGGTAAAGTCCAGCCCCTGCGGCCCTTTTCATTGGTATTGTGACTTATCGAAGAATGATGATGTTATCGAGGCGGCTGGGAATACTTTGACCATCGCTTTTACATCTACAATCATCGCCACGATCATTGGTACGATGGCGGCTCTTGCGTTGCAGCGTTACGACTTTAAGATTAAGCCGTTTTCCCAACTGGCTCTTTACATCCCAATTGTTATCCCTGAGATCGTCATGGGTATTGGTATTCTGACCCTTTTCAGCCAGACCTTTGGTTGGTTAAATGACGCTTTGCACTTGACCGGAGATGCACGCCTTTCCCTTGGCATCGGCACAGTGACGGTAAGTCATATTGCATTCATGGTTCCATTCGTGACTCTGGTGGTGCAGGCTCGGTTACAGGGATTTGACAGATCTTTTGAAGAAGCCGCAATGGATCTGGGCGCCAATGAGTGGATCACATTTTGGCGTGTGACCTTTCCAACCATTCTTCCTGGTGTGCTCTCGGGTGCGCTGCTGGCTTTTACCCTTTCGTTGGATGATTTTGTCATTACCTTCTTTACAAATGGACCAGGCTCCACGACCCTGCCTATTTATGTGTATGGTTTGTTGAGAAGGATCATTACCCCGCAGGTCAACGCACTTTCAACAGTGTGGATCCTGACAGTCTTTATCGCTGTGTTGTTGCTTCAGTGGCTGCAAAGCCGTGAGAGCAAACCTGCTCATTAAACCTGGGTATACCGTGCGAAGTTGATTTTTCGTACGTCGCCGATATAAATAAAAGGAGAGAAAAATGTTAAGAAAATCGCTTTTCAATGCCCTTGCCGTCCTGGTGGTACTCAGCGTTGTGCTGACCGCCTGCGGTGGAGGCGGTGGGGATACTTCGGCAGAACCTGCCAGTGATGGACCCAAGACAACCTCATCTGGGTTTGAATGCCCGGAACCCAATCCGCGTGTCGATGTGACGTCGACCGAATTGAACATCTTTGTGTGGACGGAATACTTCCCGCAGGATATGCTGGATTGTTTCGAAATGGTGTATGGCATTACCCTGAACCGTGACGAATACTCTTCCAATGAGGAAATGTATGCGAAGGTCTCTGCGGGGGGCACCGCTTACGATCTCGTTCAGCCTACTGACTATATCGTTCCGCTCATGATCCGCCAGGAATTGCTCCAGGAATTGGATCATTCAAAACTGCCGAATATTGGCAACTTTGACCCGAACTGGATGGATCAGCCGTTTGACCCCGGTAACAAGTATTCGCTTCCCTACCTCGCCGGTACTGATGCGATTATTGTCAACACCGCAACCGTTGAAAATGTTCCCACATCCTGGGCTGACCTGTGGAATCCCGAATACGCCGGACGCATGGTATTCCTTGATGACTCCCGCGCTACGATCGGTCTTACTCTGGTTACCCTCGGATATGACCCCAACACCACTGATCCTGCTCAACTTGAAGAAGCCCAAAATAAACTAGCTGAATTGGTGCCTAATATCAAGTTATTTGATAGCGACAGCCCCAAGACTGCTTTGATCGCTGGTGATGTTGATCTAGGTATGACCTGGACTGGTGAGGCCTTCATTGCGAATCAGGAAAATCCTGACATCCAGTATATCTATCCTGAAGAAGGTCCCGTTCTTTGGCAGGATAACTGGGTTATGCTGAAGGATGCATCCCACGTCGATGCTGCGTATGCATGGTTGAGCTACACCATGCAGGGCGATGTCTTCTGGCTGACCATCCGTGATTTCCAATACACCAACCCGAATCAGGCTGCTCTCGAATACGCCAAAGAGAATCAGCCGGATGTGTACTCCGCTTATGCGGATTCTCCGATCACAAACCCGCCTGCTGAAGCCATCTCAAAGGGCTTTGGCATCGAAGATGTAGGCGAAGCTACCCCGCTTTACGATAACATCTGGGTTGAGGTCAAAGGCGGTAATTAGCCGCATTGGTAATATATAAAAAAGACCCCGGCGGGTATACCCGCCGGGGTCTTTTTTATATCAATTAGTGCTGAGATGATTATTATTCATTAAAATACTGTTATTAATGAATAATAATCAAAAAAACATTGACAATAATGAACAATCGTTATAAAATACGCTTATGGAAAGCAATATCGGCAATAAGCACCCCGACCGCCTCGATGACATTGACCTTCATATTATAAACGCACTTCGAGCGGATGGGCGAGTGGCATTTGCCCAACTTGCTGAACAACTGAATGTCTCACCAGGGATGATTCGTCAGCGTTACAACCGCCTTGTGGATCTAGGCTATTTAAAAGTTGTAGCCGTTACCAACCCATTAATGATGGGCAAGCGTACCATGTCCATGATCGGCATCCGCACCGACGGGCGAAAAATGATGGATGTGGCAAGCAAGATCGCGAAGTTCGATGAGGTCGTTTATATCGTTGCCACCAGCGGCAGGTACGACCTGATGATCGAGGTCTTTTGCAGCGACCATGAAGATATGTTGAACTTCATGACCGAAAAACTTGCCAAAGTGGATGGAGTTCGAGAGACCGAGTCTTTTATCTACTTGAAGATTATCAAAGAGATCTACTTCTAACGGGAATACGCTTCAGTACGGACCTCGTGCCTGCTGCAGCTTCCAAAACTTGTCTGCCCCGGGAGTGACCCGGTACGCAGAGCCATTTGAAAGGTACTATGAAAGCCCTTGTTCGCGCACTGAAGACTGTGGGGGATGCATTCGTGAAGATGTACATGACTTCACTGATGATTTCCGTATTTCCAGGGAATCAAGCTGACGTAAATAATCGTTACCGGTAGTCACAGTCTATCCCGTCGCATGTTTGCGGCGGGATTCTTTTTTCATCAATCTAACCCGTTGATGCGGGTTATAAAACTAAATGGAGAATTAAATCTCATGAAAGTATTGTTGGTAGGAGTAGGCGGAGTTGGGGAAGCCATTGCAGCCATTGCCAAGCCGCGCAAGTGGATGGAATTAATGGTGCTGGCAGATTACAACGTCAAACGTGCCGAGGAAGTGCAGAAAAAAATGGGGGATACCAGGCGCTTTCCAGTTGAATTCATTGACGCCAGCAACCAGCAAAGCATAGAAGATTTGGCGAAGAAATATCAGGTCGACTTGATCATGAATTCAGTTGACCCGATCTTTAACAAACAGATCTTCGATGCCGCTTACAATGTCGGCGCAAAATATATGGACATGGCGATGACGCTTTCCGAACCTCATCCCACAGACCCGTTCAACAAGCCGGGTATAAAGCTTGGCGATTATCAATTCGAAAAAGCCAAAGACTGGGAAAAGAAAGGGTTACTTGCTCTCGTTGGTTTCGGGGTGGAGCCGGGGATGGCGGATGTCTTTGCGCGTTATGCCCAGGACCATCTTTTTGACGAGATTGAAGAAGTGGGTATCCGTGACGGCGCCAACATCACCATTGATGGATACGAATTTGCCCCGAACTTCTCCATTTGGACGACCATCGAGGAATGCCTCAATCCGCCAGTGATCTGGGAGGAAGGCAAAGGCTGGTTTACCACCCCGCCATTTTCTGAGCCGGAAGTTTTCGACTTCCCCGAGATCGGACCTGTTGAAGTCGTTAATGTGGAGCATGAGGAAGTGCTGTTGGTTCCACGCTGGGTGAAGACCAAGCGCGCTACTTTCAAATATGGGCTTGGTGATCAATTTATTGATGTGCTGAAAACCTTGCATATGCTTGGTTTGGATAATAAGAATAAGATCAATGTTAAAGGCGTGCAGGTTGCTCCCCGTGATGTAGTGGCTGCCTGTTTGCCCGACCCTGCTCATCTCGGTGAAAAGATGCATGGTAAGACTTGTGCCGGGACTTGGGTAAAAGGCATCAAGGACGGCAAACCACGGCAGGTGTATCTGTATCAGGTCGCGGATAATCAGCAGTGCATGCAGGCGTGGGGATGTCAGGCAGTGGTGGCGCAGACCGCTTTCTCAGCTGTTATTGCCATGGACTTGGTGGAACATGGACAATGGACTGGTGCAGGTGTGTTGGGACCAGAAGCCTTTGAACCAACCGTCTTTATGGAAAAAATGGCAGATTATGGCTTCCCATACGGGATTAAAGAAATGACCGCCTAATCAATATGGAATGCACTAGATGGGATGCGCCAATAAAGCATCCCATCTAGTATTTAATTTACCTTTGACTTGGCGCTTCACGTTCTACTACTTTTGTTATGCTAATGCTGCGGAGGAGAATAATTCCTGAAGTGGCTGATCCATTGTAGGTTTAGGGGGATGCGATGTTTTCAATGTAGGAAAAAACTTAATTGAACGTATGCGGCTGTCGCTTTCGGAAAAATCTGTTTGTGGAAAGTCCCGCCAATTCGTTATAATTTGATTATATTCATTCGGAGGATGTCATGCCAAACGGTTATAACGGAAAGATTTTGCACGTTGATCTGACGAAAGGTTCGCTGACGGTGGAAGAGCCGAATGAGGCTTTTTATCGCAAGTATCTTGGTGGAAGCGCAATGGGAATGCATTACATTCTGCGCGATATGCCACAGGGTGCTGACCCGCTTGGTCCTGAAAACGTTTTGACGTTATTTACAGGTGTGACGACTGGTGCTGCCATCTCTGGACAGAGTCGTTTGAATGCGAATGCCAAATCGCCCATCAGCGGCGGTATCGGCGACTCGCAAAGCGGCGGGTTCTTCCCGGCTGAATTGAAATTTGCTGGCTTAGATGGCATTGTGGTGAAGGGGAAATCTGCCAAGCCCGTGTATCTTTGTATTATTGATGGAAAATATGAATTGCGTGATGCCGCCCACTTGCTGGGTAAACTTTCCGGTGAAGTGGACGATATCATTCACAAAGAAGTGGATCCGAAAGCAGAGATCCTTCAGCACGGCATTGGCGCAGAGAATGGCGTTTTATATTCTTCGTTGGTTTCAATGTCCAACCGCCATAATGGACGCACTGGCATGGGCTTGGTGATGGCTTCCAAGAATCTCAAGGCGGTAGTTGTTCGTGGAACCGGCAAGATGAAACTCTCGAATCAAAAAGCGTTAACCGAGTTGAATCGCACAGGTCCCAAGGCGTTGCCGGAAAACGGCGATATGGATGGGCTTGCGAAGTTTGGTACAGCGGTGGTGGTTTTGTTTAACAATACCATCGGCACCTTGCCGACCCGTAACTATAACGAAGGGCAGTTCGAGGGTTGCGAACCGATCAGCGGCGAGAAAATGGCTGAGACCGTTCTCAAGGAACGTGATACCTGCTATGCCTGCGTGGTCAAGTGTAAGCGTGTCGTGGAGATCAAAGATGGTGCGTATAAGGTAGATCCGCGTTATGGTGGACCCGAATACGAAACCCTTGGTACATTTGGTTCCTACTGCGGCGTGGATGATCTTGCTGCTGTTTCACTTGCCAACCAAATTTGCAATGAATACGTCGTTGATACGATCGCAGCAGGTGCAACGATCGCTTTCGCGATGGAATGCTACGAAAAGGGCATCATTACCAGGGAACAAACCGCAGGGCTCGATCTCAAATTCGGCAATGCAGATGCGATGATCAAAGCGCTTTATATGCTGGTGAAGGGCGAAGGCGAGTTTGGTAAAACCCTCGGCATGGGTTCTGAACGTGCGGCTGCCAAATGGGGTAACGGTGCGGATGAATGCCTTATCACTGTGAAAGGTGCTGAGGCTCCTGCTCACATGCCCCAAGCCAAGCGTTCCTTGGCGCTCATTTACGCGGTCAATCCCTTTGGTGCTGATCATCAATCCTCAGAGCATGACCCGTACTACGAAGAAGGCGTGGGTGACTTCAACCTCGACCGTCTCAAGCAGATCGGTCTGGGCTCGCCACAGCCTGCCTATTCACTCACCGAAGAAAAAGTCCGCTTTGCGTATGAAACCGAGGTCTTCTACTCGATGCTCGACTCAGCGGAACTCTGTCAGTTTGTTTATGGTCCCACTTGGACGCTCTACGATGGCAAAGACACTGTGAACATGATCAATTCCGTCACTGGCTGGGATCTGACCATTGAAGAATTGATGACCGTCGGTCGCCGCCGCCTCGATCTCTTCCGTGTGTTCAATGCCCGCGAAGGTCTGGCGCGCAATGCGGATAAACTCCCAAAGAAGTTCTTCAAAGAATTAAAGGGAATTGGTCCCACTGCGGGCTTCGCTCTGACTCATGAGGAAGTTGAATCAGCGCTTGATACCTACTACAAGCTGGCAGGCTGGACGAACAACGGCGTGCCCACCCCTGAGACATTAAAGAAGCATGATGTCGAGTGGGCAGCGGAGTATCTACCCGCCTAATTATTAATAATGTAGCCTTATAATGAACGGGATGGAGTGATTTTTTCATTCCATCCCGTTTTTGGGCACTACAGGTTGTCTATTCACTTTGAAGGAAATCCATGAGCACACTCTATCAAGATAACTTCCCCCATATGACTCCAGCCTGGAGCCGCATCTTCAATTTTGTTGCAGATCGTGCTGAAGGTGCATATATCTACACCGATGATGGCAAAGAATTGCTGGATTTCACCAGCGGCATCGGCGTTACCAACACCGGTCATTGTCACCCGAAGGTCGTGGAAGCGATCCGCGAGCAAGCGGGTCTGTTCCTGCATGCGCAGGCAAATCTTGTCATCCATAAGCCGATGTTGCAACTCATTGAAGAAATCCGCAAGATCGTGCCGCCTTCGATCGATAGTTTTTACTTCGCCAACTCCGGTGCTGAAGCTCTGGAGAATGCGGTTAAGATCGCGAAAGCCGCCACTGGAAGACCGAATGTCATTGTCTTCAACGGCTCGTTTCACGGACGAACTCATGCCACGATGGCATTAACCACATCCAAGACGGGGTATCGCACGGGTTTTGCTCCATTATTGGGTGGGGTGTATGTTTCGCCGTTCCCCTACGCCTTTAATATGAAGATGACCGAAGAACAAGCCAGTCAGTATGCGTTGGAACAATTGGAATATCTGCTTGCTTCGCAGACAGCGCCGCGAGATACAGCTGCCATCTTGATCGAGTCTGTGCTGGGCGAAGGTGGATACGTTCTGCCTCCGACATCTTTTATGAAAGGACTGCGTGATATCTGCGACAAACACGGTATCATGTTGATCTTTGACGAAGTGCAATCCGGCTTTGGGCGTACTGGCAAATGGTTTGCCCTCGAACATTTTGGGGTTGTTCCTGATATCATCACCGCTGCAAAGGGCATTGCTTCCGGCATGCCGCTTTCTGCTGTGTTTAGCCGAACTGACATTATGAAGAAGCTCGATGTCGGTTCCATTGGTGGGACATACGGTGGCAATGCTGTTGCCTGCGCGGCAGGAGTCGCTACCATCCGTGCGATGCGCGAAGAGAAGATGCTCGAAAATGCATCTGAACGCGGCGTCCAGTTGATGACTGGGCTTCACAAACTGCAGGAAGAATATCCGCAGATCGGTGATGTGCGCGGCAAAGGATTGATGGTTGGCACCGAATTCATCGTAAACGGCAGCCAGGCGAAAGCCAAGCCGCTCGTCAAAGAGATCATTCATAAGGCGGAAGAGAAGGGGTTGCTCCTGCTCTCCTGCGGAACCTACGACAATACCCTGCGCTGGATCCCGCCGTTAAATGTGACGAGTGAGCAGATCAACAACGGTCTGAAAATATTTGGTGAAGCCCTCAAAGAATCGGCTTAAACAAAGCCGATCTTGCGCTTGCTTTTCTCTTTGAAGTCGAGCTTGTCGTACCCGAAGATCTCAGCCAGCGTGAGGCTGCCTTCCACATTTGCGTGCCCGAGTTTCTGGGCAAGGATCTTTGTTTTTTCGGGGCTCAAGGCGCCAAAGCTGTACTTGGCGACCATGCGCCCTTTGCGGAGCAAAGCCTTGTCGATGCGTTCAATATCCGTGTTGAACGTGCAGATGATCTTGATGTTCAGAAAGTCACTGAACAGACCATCGGTTAGTTGTAAAATTGTGGATACCACCGAGGATTCGGAGTGGTGGTCGCGGGGGACGACAACCTTCTCGGCATCTTCGATGACTAGTACGGCGTTCTTGTTTTGAAGCAGGAAAGAAATAAAAGTCGGTTTGAGCAGGTCGCTGACAAAATCGTTCTGAATGAAGATGAACTCCCGGTCGGTGAACTTGCAAAGCAGATGTTTGATGTAGGTCGTCTTACCGGTTCCCGGTTCGCCATGCAGGAGAACGATACCTGACTCTTTCTTGCCCATAAAGCCAGAGATGACCTTGTCCACTTCAATGAAGTCATCGTTGTATAACTCGGCGATCTCGATCGACTTAAAATCGCTGGTGTTGACATCTTCCGTGCCAAACATGCCGTCTTGATGCATCAGTACTTTGAACTTGGGTTGTTTGGGCGTGCCGAATTTTGAACGTAATTTGTGATTGATCTCCAGAACCCAGGCTTCGGTTTTCGGATCCTCTTGATCGAAATAGAAGTCAACCATGGTGTAGGTGTCTCGCGCAACGAAATGGATGACCATGCGCTGCAGCTCACTCTTGAACAGGTATTCAAAGACATAATCGTCGTCGGGTTTGGCATTTTGGAAATCTTCTGTAACCCAATTTTTGAAAACTGTGGTGAATTCAAAGGTTCCGAGTTCCATTTGCTCAAGCAGGGTGTCTACGGTTTCTTTGGTACGATCTAGAGTCAGAGCGAGGCGCACATTGGACGGCAAAGTGCCGAAGCATATCGAATAATAAGCAGACGGCTTGAGGCGTTTGTTTTGGTCTAGCGAGTCGAACAGTGTTCCGGTGATTGGGTTTTCCATAAGTAATTTTTTATCCTCCAAAGACGGTATGGGGGCGTTCCCGATATACCGCTGAAATAGAAATATACAGTTGATTCAAAGATTTGACAATCCTAAATAAAAAGAAAATAAAAAAATGAACAATACAATTGACCGTTCCAAACTTGAGAAACTCCTGAAGCAGGAAGAAGAACTCTTCCACAAAAATCACCCCAGGTCGTATGAGTTGTATCAACGTGCGCGTAAGTCATTGCATGGTGGTGTGCCCATGTTGTGGATGATCCGTTGGGCGGGGTCATTCCCGGTTTTCGTTAAAGAAGCCAGAGGCGCACACTTTACCGACGTGGATGGCAACGACTACATCGATTTCTGCCTTGGCGATACCGGCGCCATGACCGGGCACGCTCCCGAAGCCACGGTAAAAGCGATCAACGCGCAGATTCAAAAAGGCATTACTCTAATGCTCCCGTATGAAGATGTCATTTGGGTCGGGGAGGAACTTCAACGCCGCTTTAAACTTCCCTATTGGCAGTTTGCTCTTACTGCCACCGATGCAAATCGTTTTGTGCTGCGTATGGCGCGTCTCATTACGGGGCGTCCTAAAGTACTGGTCTTTAATTACTGTTATCATGGTTCGGTGGATGAGACTTTTATTACACTCGATGAAGAAGGTACACCCATTTCGCGTCCCAATAATATGGGTCCGCAAATTGACCCGCGTGAAACCACCAAGGTCATCGAATTCAATGATATTGCTGCGCTTGAAACTGCCCTTTCCGCGGGCGATGTCGCTGCTGTTCTGGCGGAACCTGCCATGACTAATATCGGCATCATTCACCCCGACCCCGGCTATCACGAGGCGTTGCGTGCAATCACGCGTAAATATGGAACCTACCTTATTATTGATGAAACTCACACCATTTGTGCTGGTCCCGGCGGATACACCGCCTCTTTCGGTCTTCAGCCTGATTTCTTAACCCTGGGCAAACCCCTCGCTGGAGGTGTCCCCGCCGCCATTTATGGCTTTACTGAAGAAGTCTCCCAAGCCTTCACCAACAAACTCGCTCTGGATGATGCAGATGTTGGCGGCATCGGCGGTACGCTTGCTGGGAACGCACTTTCCATTGCTGCAATGAAAGCCACGCTTCAAAACGTTTTGACCGAAGAATTTTATAGCAAGGCAACTGCCCTGCAGGAAAAATTTACCGAAGGTGTGCAGTCGGTCATCAAAGAATTCAACCTGCCATGGATCGTCAAACAATTGGGGAACCGCTCGGAGTATTGGTTTAGACCAAACCCACCGAAGAATGGCGAAGAAGCTCATGCCGCTGTAGACCCTGAATTGGACCGCTACATGCACTTGTATGCCCTGAACCGCGGCATTTTGATGACGCCCTTTCATAATATGGCTCTGATCTCCCCCGAAACCTCCCAAGCCGACGTGGATCATCACACAAAAGTCTTCCGTGAGGCAGTTGCGAGTCTCTTCGTTTGATGTGGAGTCATAAGGCTCGTTTGGATATGTCATTCGCTAACCCTGGTATTTTTTTTGAAAAACTGGATAAGTGGAAGGTCATTTCACTGATTTGTTTGATCGTGGTCAGTGCGGCTCTTCTTTTCTATAATGCTTTCCGGTTTGAATTGCCGCTTGGCTTTTCTGGCATGTACACCTTAATGGCAGAACAGATCTCTGATAATGGGTATGCTTTGCCCGAATCCACGCCGTATTATGGACCAGGCGGGATCCCATTCGCATATCCGCCGTTTGGTTTCTATGTGATGGCAGTCATCGTTGATCTTTTCGATGTATCCATATTTACCTATCTTCGTTTTATTCCACCATTGTTCAGCCTGCTTGCTTTGGTGCCCTTCTTTCTGTTGGTCGAGAGAATGACATTTTCGTTCTGGGCAGCAGTATTCTCGACAACTCTTCTACTTTTTTCGCCAACCTTGTTCCAGAACCACACATGGTCTGCGGGAATGGTGCGGGGATTGGCATTTTTTCTGATGCTTTGTGGTTTCTATTGTTTTTACCGTACCCTTGAAGAAGGCGAAAATCGATCATTCGCTATTCTGACAGGTATTTTCCTTGGCTTGACCGGTTTGACCCATCTTTTTTATGGCATGTTTTTTGCGCTGTGGGTTGTTTGTTTTGGGTTGATCGAATTCAACATCAACGCCTGGAAAAAAACTCTGCTGACTCTATTAACCTCGGCTTTGGTTGGGGCGCCCTGGGCGTTTGTGATGATCACACGATATGGTTTCCAAGTCTTTACAAATGCATTTTCAAGTCACGATAATTATGCGTTTCAGGACACTTTTCTTCAAGGAAGGTTGGGTGCGCTTTTATCCTTTGCGGCTGTGAAGATTACGGAAGCACCGCTCCCCGTATTGGGGTTTGTGTTTTCTGCGGCAGCACTCATCTACCTTTTTACCCAACGGAAGTTTGGCATCCCTGTCGTTTTATTTGTTATGGTGTTCCTGCTTTCACCGGAAAGTGAACGTTTCCTGGTCTTGGTGATCATTCTTCTCACCGGTATAGGTTTTTCAATAGGGATGGAAAAACTGAAGTCTTTATGGCTTCGAATCGCTTTAGTCGTATGTGTTGTCCTTTCATTCGCTCAAATGGCGGCATATGGTTTGGAAGAAGTCCTCGGATCTGTCCTTTTTCTCAACAAGAATGCGATCGATGTGGCGGATTTTGTTGAAGCAAATGTACCGGAAGATGCCAGGTATTTGTTCGTTGCCGGTCAATCAGAAGCTGAATGGTTCCCATATTTTTTGAGAAGAGAGCCCTTTGTTTCAAAATGGGGCAGCGAGTGGCTAGGCACCTATGACCAACAACGTATTCTGCAGGGAAAGGTGTCTTACTGCAAAGACGGGCAATCCTATCAGTGCCTTAAAGATCTTGAATTGAATGTGGCTGCTGGCGACATTCTCATCACCAAGAAAAATCAAAAAACATTGGCATATGAACTTGAGACCAGCGGCGCATGCCAGCGTCTGGCTGTTATTGGAATTTATGTTCTTTGGAGCGCGGACTGTCTCGCGCCTTAAAATCACAGGAGAGCTGAATGACCGAACACAAAAATCAAATTTGGCGTATCAATACCCGTTCGCAAAAATTGACGCGCGAATCCATCCCTGAAACATGGCAGCGCCTTGGCGGGCGCGGATTGATCGCACGCATCATGGTCGATGAAGTAGATGCGAAATGTGACCCGCTCGGACCCGGCAATAAACTTATTTTTACCCCTGGGTTGTTGGTAGGGCATATGCTGTCTTCTACAGATCGCCTCTCAATTGGTGGCAAGTCACCTCTTACCGGTGGTATTAAAGAAGCCAATTCGGGCGGACGTACCGGATATCACATGGCGTTCATGGGTATTCAAGCGTTGATCATCGAAGATGTGCCAGAGCGGGAAGGGTATTGGGTTTTGCACCTTTCTTTGAACGGCGCAAAATGGGAAAAAGCAGATGACCTGGCTGGGTTGGGGGTATATGAAACTGCTCCAAAACTTCTTGAGAAATATGGCGACAAGGTGGCGATTTCGTTGATCGGTCCCGGCGGTGAAATGCGTATGAAATCTGCTGGTATTCAAAATTTGGATAAGGATAAAGTTCCCTCTCGTATCGCTGCTCGCGGCGGGTTGGGCGCTGTCATGGCATCGAAGGGCTTGAAAGCTATTGTATTTGATCATGCTGGCGGGCAGAAACCATCCATTGTTGATACCGAAGCATTCAAGATCGCCCAAAAGGATTACACCCGGTCGGTGATGAATCATCCCCAATCCATCACGTATCGGGATTATGGCACACAAGCCATGCCGCAAATGACCCAGCGGTTTGCTGCCCTGCCCACACATAACTTTTCTCGCGGTACTTTTTATGATGTGGAAAAGATCAGCGGCGAAACCATGCGGGAATTTTTATTGACACGCGGTAAACCGTCTGAACCCGCGCATGCCTGTATGGCAGGCTGTACGATCAAATGCTCGAATGTCTTTGGCGGGGAAGATGGCAAGGTCATTGTTTCTCCGTTGGAATATGAGACGGTCGGGTTGATGGGAACGAACCTCGATATCGACTCCCTGGATTCGATCGGACGAATGAACTGGCAGGTGAATGACCTTGGTTTGGATACCATTGAAATAGGCGGTTCCCTGGGTGTTGCGGCAGAAGCTGGCTTGATGCGCTGGGGTAGTGAAGAAGATGCCTTAAAATTGATCGATGAGATTCGCAGCGGCTCGGAGCTTGGGCGAACCTTGGGCGATGGTGCAGTTGCCGTTGGTAAAAAATATAATATCGAGCGTGTCCCGGCAGTAAAAGGACAGGTTATGTCTGCGTATGAGCCGCGTTCCATTAAAGGTACAGGCGTGACGTATGCCACCACGCCTCAAGGTGCAGATCATACCTGCGGACTCACCATTCGTGCTCAGGTTAATCACCTGGATCCGACCCAGCAAAAAGACGCTTCGCTCAATGCACAGTTGAATATGGCTGGGTACGATACCATTGGAGCCTGCATTTTTGCTGGCTTCGGTTATGCTGCCACCCCCGACGGCGTGGTGAAGCGCCTGCTTAAGGCGCGTTACGGCTGGGATGATGTTCCTGATAATATTTTACAGGCACTTGGCAAGGAGACCATCAAACTGGAGCGTGAGTTTAACAAACGTGCCGGATTTACCAAGGAAGATGACCGCCTCCCAAAGTGGATGACGGAAGAAGCCCTACCCGAAAATGACTCGGTCTTTGATGTCAGTGAAGATGTGCTTGACCACATCTTCGACGGGCTCGAATAGGTCAAAATAAAAAGAGAAAGCTGCACTGAAAGCAGCTTTCTCTTTTTGTAAAAATAGGCATTTTGTAACTTAAGCGGGGTTTGTTTTTTCTTTCAGGCGATACTTCATCAGCATTACTCCAACAATACCAAATAACAATGCAACGATAACGCCCTCATTTGTAGGGGAGAGTATCGGTGCCAGAGGCCCACTGACTTTGATAAAGCCGTTGATCAACAATGGCATACTGAGCGCATTGATCACCTGGTGGAGGAGAAATGCTGCCCAGGTAGATTTACTTAGCAAGCGGATCTCGCCAAATAAAATTGCCGTGGGGAACATCACAAGATAACCTAGAGCCAGAAAAACGGGAATGCTGGTCGTTATGGCACTTTCGAGCACTGCACGGTCAAGGTAGTAATAGTAGTAAGGTAGATGCCAGGACATCCACAAAATGCTGACGATGAAATGATTCAGTAACGGATGAACCTTTGCTGCATCCAGCCGGGGGGTGAGATAGCTGCGCCAGGCAAATTCCTCAAAAAAATTTTTCATCAACGAACCGACGAAGATCATTGCTGCAGCCGATGTGTAGGCGCCAAAGCCTTGTGCAGCAAAACCCTCAGCGGAGATCACATTGAGAAGTGTACCCAGCTCAAAGGTTAGAAGAGCCGCAAGCGGATAAATGAAGATAGCTGCCAGATACCACTTCCAGCTTGAGAGGAGATGAAAGCCAAAGCCAGAATCCTTCCAGCCGTCCCCTCCAAAGGTGCGTAGAGCAAAGCCAGAAAGGGCGGGGCTTGTCAGCCAGATCAATGCTCCCAAACTTTGTAAGGGCGGCATGGTGTTGCCGGTGACGTTGTTTAGCCAGATGCCAAGCCAGCCGCCGCCAACAGTGATGACAGATACGATCATGATATTGCGAATAGTTCTACTCATTTTTATCCTATGTTGATCTTGTAGTTTTTTGTCTCGATCCGTTCAATGGCAGAACGCAGCCATGTTGCTATGGATTGATTATTTACGTAGCCTGCTTCGAGGGTTAGAAGGCTGAAAAAGACGATGCGCGGGTCGGTTATGCGTTGCGGGGTGTTTTGGATCATTTGATGCACGCTTTCATAAACCGCCAAGCGCTCTTCTGTTTCTTTTAGTTTATTCCTGAAAATATACAAGATCTCTTTGTCGCTCAGTTGCCCGCTGAAATACACCTGGATCAGGAAGGGTTCTCGTTCATCACGTTCAGGCAGGGGAGTGGCAAGCCATTGGTGAAGTTCGGTTCGCCCTGTTTCGGTGATGTTATAAATTTTCATATCGAGCCTTTCTTCACGCTCGACCACTTCTTTTTCTACAAAACCGCCACCTTCCAATTCTGCGAGTGTGCGATAGATCTGGCTTTGGTTGGCAGGCCAGAAATGCTGCACAGAGGAATCAAAAGCTTTTTTAAGTTCATACCCCGAAAAGGGTTTGAAAGAGAGAAAACCGAGAATTGCGTGTTTAAGTGACATATGCGTATAGATTATATAGTACTTGTATTATAGTATGCGTACTATAATTTATTTGTTTTTTTGTGTCAAGGAGATTAAACGCCTCAAAACTCAACTTGGGCTTGATTCAAACCATTTTTTTGCTTCTAGCTGTTTGCACCCAAGGTGAAGTAGAACGTAGCTCCTGAATCAATTTCTGAATCCACCCAAATACTGCCGCCATGGACTTCCACGATGCGCTTCACGAGGGATAGACCAATGCCGGTACCTTCTGAATCTGGATTGAGTTTGTCGAACAAGCCGAATATCCTTTTATGGAATTCTTTCTTGATGCCAATGCCGTTATCGCGAACATAAAAGATCGGGTATCCATCCTGTGGTAAATGCCCAATTTCGATCGCAGGTTCTTTTTGATCACCCATGAATTTTATTGCGTTATCCACCAGATTTTGAACGACCTCAATAACCCTTTCCTTGTCCACGCAGACGGTGGGAAGGTCGCTGCCGATTGCGATGGAAACTTGTTTTTCTTGCAGTTGCCCTTCCACTCGTTTTAAGGCATCTGCAACAATGCTCCCAAAAGGAACATCTTGCTTTTCGTTCGCAACCCTGCCGATCCGTGAGAGTTCCAGTAATTCGCTGAGCAGGCGGTGCATTTTTTCGGTTGCGTCTGATATGCGCTGAATATCCGTATTCAATCGGTCGAAATTTCCTTTGCGGGCATCTTGTTCGAGATATCCCAGAAAACCGCGAATGGTGATGAGCGGGGATTTAAGGTCGTGTGAAGCTGTATAGGTAAAGCGTTCCAACTCCTCGTTCTTAACCTCAAGTTCACGGATGAGTTTTTCTTGAATGTCAAGCTCTTTCTTTAGTGAGTCTTGTAATCGTGTTTTTTCAATGGCGACCGCCAGACTGGATGCGATGGTCATAATGGGACGGGTGTCTATTTCTGAAAAGGCGTATTCACGTTCGCTGCTTTCCAGTGTAATGACGCCGATGACCTGTTCCGTGGTCATGATGGGAACACTAAAGGAGGAAAGCACGGGTATTTTGTTTGTGTAGATCGCGTTTAGTTCTTTCGACCTTTCTGCCCAATTGCTATCGATCAGTAGCGGTTTTTTCATTTCCATGAGGCGGGTGGTCATACCTTCGCCGTAACGAATGGGGGGGTCTTTTCGCGGTACGCCATCTTCATAATCGTAAGGAAAATGAATTAGGTTTGTGCTTGGGTCGTGAATGGCGATTAAAACATTGCTGGCTTTAAATGCAAGCCGGATCTGCTCACCGGTTTCGTATATTAATTTTTCCAGGTCGCTTTTTTGAACCAATGTCTCACTGATTCCGTGTACCGCATGCAATTCCGCGATCCGTTTCGTTAATTGTTCTTCTGCCAGTTTTCGAGTGGTGATGTCTAGCAGGAAGCCCTGCACAAGCTGTTTGTCCGTGTTCACGACAACCAGACTTTCGTCATACACCCACTTCATTTGGTTGGTTCGGGTGAATAACCGATATTCTAACATCGGCATTCTGCCCTCTTGCAGCGCTTGACGCTCTTCTTCCAATATTCGTTGGCGGTCATCTGGATGTACAAGTGAAAACCATAACCCGGGGTCGTTCTGCCAATCCTCGGGTGAGTACCCTGTCAGGTCGGTGATCTGCGGTCCAACGAAATGCCAGACCCCGGAGTTTCCCGGCTCAGATGTATACAGTACGAGGGGAATGCTTTCCACCAGTCCGCGATAACGGGCTTCAGCCTCTTGCAATTGTGCCTGGAACTTTTTGCGTTCTGCCAGCTCATTTTTGGCGTTCTTGATCGTGTTGTCGAGCCTGCCGATCACCAGCCATTGAAAAACAGTGATAAGTCCCACTGCGAAAGAGAGCGCAACATAATCCCCGAAATAGTTTTCTGCGCTAAATTTATTTATGACTATCCCTCGAGCTTCAAGAGCGCCGTAAATGCCCATCTCTATAATGATCAATGCGCCGATGATGATCGTACCGGTTTTTCCTGCGAGTAATCCTGCTGAAATGATGACTACGATCAAGCCCATGACGGCTATATCTCGAATCCCATTGTTCCTGAAAACCAGTGTGGAAAGCACGATCAATGAAGAGATCAGTGTGACCCAGCTTCCTATGGCTGTGTAGCCAGCATAGGTAAGTACAATGGACAACACGAGAATGCAGCTAAGCACGACCATAAAAGGACGGTTGATATCCAATGCTGCCAAGAGACTGGTGTTTAATAGCGCCGTGCCAAGAACAGCCAGGATAAGCAGCCGCATTCCGGATGGTTCTGAGCCCAAATTTAATGGGTTGGAATTGCTCGTGTTCTTCATTTTGTCTATTAATTCTACTGGATTATTTGAAATTCAACGCAGCACCGGTTGAATTTGTGAAAGTTCTGTAATTTAACAATAAAAACCCTTGAAAGCCACCGCGCTTTAGGGTTTGGGACGTTTTTTGCCCAAATCACGCCTATTTTAGGGTGATATGCGCCTATGTAAATGAAAAGCTGACGCAAAAATATTGTAGTACGTCAGCTCCGGGATCTTTTTATAGTTCTGAGAGAATATCAGCTTTTTTCTTTCGTAATCTTGCTGTGAGATAAGCCCTTTGTCGAGCATCTGTTTGAGGTCAGCTAATTTGTTAGATGGGTCTTGATTTATTTTTTGTAAGGTCTTTCCATTCTTGATCATCACCGAAAGAATACTAGGGAGAGAGTTTTTATCTCCTGTGTAAAATTTCCGAGTTACAAAATGGGCAACAAATACTAGTGCAAAAACGACTAGTGGCGTGATTATGCCTAATCCTAAAATAACAAACCACCGGATTACAGGAATACTCAAAAGCTTTGCAATCAGGAGGGCAAGACCGCTAATGATTGGAGCAATAATCAGTGGAAGTACGAAAACTACAAAAATATCAAACATAATTTTTTCGGGATCTCTAAAAACAATTCCTTCAACTACGTCGAAAACCATTATGATTGCCCAAAGAAATAATGGCACCGAAGTGACTACAAGGAAAAGTAGTAGATTGTAATTTTTCCTGATATTCGATACTGTGCTTGGTGTTGCTTGTTCCATAGTTTTTCTCCTTTGATATTGTTGTGTATAAATATTTGATGGCATTAATTATTCTGATTTAGCTACTCAATAGCAAGTTTCACTTGCAACAAGGGTGCAGAAAAAAACTAACTGAGCGGGGAAAAGCTGAGGAGTAGGAAACTGCTAGAAGTGTGCCGAATTCCCCGAAATCGCGTGAAAACAATGTTAGGTGCACGAAAAGCTTGGGCTTATGGAAACAGGAGGCACTAGAAGAGGCTGACACTTACAGGCAGGACAGAAAAGCTATTTCGCAATCTAGTCGACATTATGACATAAGAGCAGGTAAGACGCAATTAACAAAAAAGAAAAGTTGAAACCCAGACTGCCAATTACCAAAACATATATCACGCCTTTCGGGTGGTATGCAGTGTTAGTTGCACACTGCGTACTTTGTTTGGCGCTGTAGAATTCCCGATTCAATAACCATCTCGGAATCTTTACTGTGAAATATGGAAGATAACTTGATAAAGGGTGAGAGGATGTTTCATTCGTGTGGCTTCTGGTTGAATAAAAAGTCTTTCGATTTGATGAAAAATCGTTCTTTTTATTCCATCAGCCATGCTAATCGTCTGGTTTCTTGGTCCCCTGAACTTTTCGATTTTTCGTACCAACCACCAGACGATTAGGGTTTTTAACCAGTCATTTGGTTGTTGGTGATGTTTTGAGCCACCGGTGGGATACGAACCCACGACCTGACGATTACGAATCGTCTGCTCTGCCAGCTGAGCTACGGTGGCGTTTTTCAAGCGGCGGGATTATAAAGGAATACCAACATTCACGCAAGTTTTTCCATTTTCACGTTGTCTGTAAGTCTGGAGATTTTTCATTGATGCGAATTGCTATGCTTTCCTACCATACCTGCCCCTTGGCTACGTTAGGCGGCAAGGATACGGGCGGAATGAACGTTTATGTCCGCGATTTGACGCGGGAATTGGGGCGGCAAGGCATCCATGTGGATGTTTTCACGCGTTCTCAGGATGAACATGTGCCGCATGTTATTCACGAGCTGGGATTTGGCAATCGGGTGGTTCACATCCCGGCAGGACCAGAAGAACCTCGTAGCAAAAGCGACATTGCCAAATATATCCCTGAGTTTGTTGAAGGGGTGCAAAAGTTTGCGGAAGAGAAGGGCATCACCTACGATGTGATCCACAGTCATTATTGGATGTCGGGGCTGGCAGCAGAAAAGCTAAGCGCCGCCTGGCACGGTATCCCTGTTGTTCACATGTTCCACACCTTGGGCGAGATGAAAAATCGGGTGGCAAGGTCAGAGGATGAAAAAGCAGGGGCAGACCGGCTGCATGGGGAGAGGCAGGTCCTCCGTAAGGCGAACCGGATCATCGTCGCCACGTTGGCTGAGTTGACCCAATTGAGATTTCTCTACCGCGCCGATGCAGCCAAAATGACGGTCATTCCACCTGGAGTGGATACAGGGCACTTTTATCCCATTCCGCCAGATGAGGCAAAGCAATTCATTGGTTTACAGCCTGAAAACCGCATGATCCTTTTTGTTGGGCGCATCGAACCGCTAAAGGGGGTAGATACGCTGATCAAAGCCATGTCTTGCTTGGATATGAATTTAACAAGCAGAGATCGTCCAGTCCATCTGGCAATCATTGGTGGCGAACCCGATGTTGACCAAGCCGAAATGACCGAAGAGATGGCGCGCCTGCAATCCATGTGTGATGACCTTTGCATGGGCGGCATGGTCCTATTTTTGGGCAAGCGTGCGCAGGATACCCTTCCTTATTATTATTCCGCCGCCGAATTATTGGTGATGCCTTCATTGTATGAATCTTTTGGCATGGTGGCATTGGAAGCCATGGCGAGCGGCATTCCGGTCATCGCTTCGGAAGTTGGCGGGCTAGGTTATCTCGTTCAAGATGGCGTAACCGGTTACACCGTACCAGATAGCGACCCTGGCGTTCTGTGTGAAAGGCTATCTTCTCTTTTGGGAAATAACGAGCTGCGCACCTCGATGGGCGAGAAGGCTGCTGAATACGCAAAAGATTATGCCTGGGAGAAGATCGCGACTTCGATTATTAAAGTGTATGAAGAAGTGTCTCGCGAGCCGCGGATACAGTAAGAATAAAAAAACGCCTCAGGATGGACCTGAAGCGTTTTTGAACCATTTTTATTCCCTTAGTTTGACATGAAAGAGAGTTGATCCGTCTATATCCTGCAGGCGAATCTCGAAGCGGTCTTTGTATTTACTGATTAATTTGGATAGTTGTTTATGACCGTACGTGCGCGGGTCGAAGGCAGGGTCAAGTTGATATAGCGCATTGCCCATACTGGATAATGCCGCCCAACCATCCTGTTGCACTGCCATTTCAAATGCCTGTGTCAACATAGGGACGGGGTCAAGTTCCTGGTCTTCTTTTTTCTTTGCCCCACCCTTGACCGGTTTTTGCGTAGGTGCGGTTTTCTTGGTCGTGACCAAATTCTCAGTATATACAAACACATCGCAGGCATTTACGAACGGTTTAGGTGTCTTCTTTTCACCAATACCCATAACGAAGATGCCTGTTTCACGGATGCGCGTTGCCAGTCTGGTATAGTCGCTGTCACTAGAAACAAGGCAGAAACCGTCTACAACACCGGTGTGCAAAATATCCATGGCGTCAATGATCATGGCACTATCTGTTGCATTTTTACCGATGGTATAGCGGAATTGCTGGATGGGTTGGAAGGCATGGAAATTAAGCGTATCCTTCCATGAATTCATACTACTGGTTGTCCAATCGCCATAGATGCGGCGGACGGTCACTTGCCCATGTCTGCCGGCTTCCACCAGCATTTGGGCGAGCAGCCCCGCTTGTGCGTTATCGCCGTCGATCAACATGGCGATCTTGCTGCGTGCAAGGGTTTTCAATTGGTTTTCTGGCATAAAGCGATTATACCTGTTTGTTTTTATAGAATGCGCTCACTTTGCTCCTCGAGAAGGTAAGTTCAACTGAATTCCGTAACCGAAAACTGCGCATAGTGAGACTATGATAAAATTTAATATCCTAAATACACAGAGGCCGCATGAAGGAAAGATTTTTCACGCTAGTCAACTTAAAATCGGAAGAAATACGGCTGGCTTTTTCTCTTTGGGTGTTGATCGCGATCAACACCTTTGTTTTAGAACTGGCGGATGTTGTGGCGACGGCGGGTTTTGTGAGTAATCTCGGGGTGGATCGAATTCCCTGGTTATGGATCGTCACCACATTGATCACCATATTGGCGGCAGGTTTTTATCTTGTTTTTATTGACCGTTATCCCAGGCTGCAATTGGTCATTTGGTTGCTAATCGGGCTTGCCATACTTTACCTGTTACTGGAATTTCTTTTTGCTTTTAATGCCCCTCATTGGTTTACATACCCAGTTCTTTATCTTTTAGCGGATCAACAATTTATGATCCTGCCGCTGGCTTTTTGGGCATTGGCAAGTGATGTGTTTGCGGTCACAGAGTCGAAGCGCGTGTTTCCCTTTATCGCCTCTGGCGCAGTTATCGGCGGCTTGTTGGGCAATGGTGCGGCGGCTTTGGTTACGTATCTGGCTGAGAAATACACCTTTGGATTAACACAGATATTCATTGCCATAGCTGTGGTTTTGATCGCCAGTGCGGTTTATCTGCGGGTTATGTTTATAAACGTAAACATACGAACACGCCAGACTCGTGAGGAAAATGCGAGCTTGGGCGAAACGATAAAGATCGGCATGGATTATTTTTTGAACATTCCTTTGTTCAAAGCGGTTGGGATGTTGATGTTCCTGGCTGGTCTGATCTTAACCTTGCTGGAATTTAACTTTCTTTCGGTGATTAATAATTCAGTTCATAGCGACCTTGAATTTCAAAGATTTCTGGGATATTACAAGGCAGTGCAAACCTCTGGGCTGCTCGCGTTTCAATGGTTGATCACAAGCCGATGGCTATCGAAGATCGAGTTAAAAAACTCTTTCTCTGTGTTTCCTATATCCCTGGCAGTGGCTAGCAGCTTGGCGTTGTCTCTTCCGGCCTTATTTGGAGCGGCAACTGCTCGTTTTATTGCGCGAACAGTTTACTCAGCCTGGGATGACCCCGCTCGCAAAGCCTTACAAGGACTGGTACCTGATGAAAAACGCGGTCGTATATCCGCTTTTATGGATAGTTATTTCATTACAACTGCCACCATTGTAGGCTGTTTGATCCTTGTACTTCTTTTTGGGCTTGTTTCAGCCGGTTTGATATCCCGGGAGGCAGCTGTTGTGGTTTACCTTGGGATTGCCATTGTCGCCTCGCTTATTGCTGTATTGGTTTTTGTCTGGCTTCGAAGAGAGTACGATACCAGTATGTTGAATTACCGGTTGTCACGGTCAAAGCGCAAAAGCGTGCTTGATGGGATTGAGTTTTAACCCGCATGCTTGTCTTCCCTGAAGTTGGCCTCGTGATCCACGATCTGGTTGATGGAAACTCCCGTTACATTGATGACTATCTGAAAATATACGAGAACTTGTTTCCACAATATATCCGCTATCTGCCGCTGATGCGCCAGCGGGCTGAAAAAAAAGCAGACCGTTCCGTCAATGAAAGATGGCATCAATGGTTGTTGGTGATGAATGATAACCCCGTCGGCATCATCGGCTTTTTATACAATCAAAAAAGGAACGTGGGGCTTCTTATGGATTTTGCCATCTACCCTGAAGCCCGGAAGGTGCATGCAGGGGAGAATGTTCTTTTTTCTGAATTTGTACTTAAGCACTCCATGCAACAACTGCTTGAAGATGCCAATGAAAATCGTTTTACTGCCCCAGTCTGCCTGGCGGCGGAAGTTGAACATCCGGCACTGCTAAAGAAATATGAAGAATATGGATATGTAAAGTTCCCAGTTGAGTATTTTGAGCCGCCCTCTACCCCTGAGTTGGAAAAAGTTGGTGATAAAATTCGGGAACTTGGCAAAATGGATTTTGGGCGAATGTATATTGGCGCCTTTCAGATACCGGGTCACCCATTTGACCCGAAAGACTCAAAAATAATCAAAACCATTCTTCTAGCGTTCTTAGAGGATCACTACCAATTGCCTTTCGATCATTGGCTTGTACAAAAGGTAATCCATGAAATTCCCGTTTAGGAGAGATATCCATGACTGAGAAAATTGAAACCATGTCGATCGGAAAGGTCAAGGGAAGATTTATCAGCCTTCAGACCAAGCTGATCTTGGGATTTACCCTGATCTTTACCATCGTTTTCGCCTCTACATATTACTGGTTTTATGATTTTGCTCAAAAAGAGGCTATGAATCAAATCAAAGAAGGTTTGTACGATACCATCATCGGTGCTACTCAAACGGGCATTCTGGATGCAGGCGATACAGTTCAGATCATTAATGGCGATGACCTGGAGGGTTTGGTAAATGAAGGACAGGTGCGCGCGGATGGGTTGACGGATGATGCACGCTATTGGAGCCAGGTGGAAGTTTTGTGCGAAATTCGGCGCGTTGAACCCCGTGCAAGTCCTTATACCTATATTGCCGGTGAAACGCCCGGTGAGATCATCTTTATTGCCAGTTGGGGCGCTTGTTTACCAAACCCCGATTGGGACCAGTTTGTGAAGTTCCGCATCCCTTACACGACGAACACCGGACCCAACCTTGCCGGGCTGGAGCAGGTGGTTTTTCAAACAGATAACGGTTGGTGTACGTATGACGATTTGAATTGCGTACCTGAAATCTACGGTGATAAGTTTGGGTCGTGGGTTTCTGCGTATGCACCCATTAAGAATTCAAAAGGTGAAACGGTAGGCGCTCTAGGCATAGATTTCACCTCCACGTATGTTAACCAGGTGCGTGAGCAGATCCTGAAGAGTATCTATATCGCCTTTTCGATTACATACATAATTCTTGTTGTTCTGGTCTATTTTGTATCGCAGTTCCTCACCCGCCCTATGGTTGGGCTGACGCGTGCCGCCGAGCAGATCGGTGAGGGTAATTATGAAGTCGGGTTGAAATATCTGAGCGAATTGGGGCTTTCCGATAAATATCCAGACGAGATCGAGACCATGCAGGGCGTGTTCAAAGGCATGGTAGATAAAGTCTATAAACGCGAAGAAGTTCTTCGCCAACAACTGCGAGATTTAAAGATCGAGATTGATCAATCCAAGCGTCAGAAACAGGTTAGTGAGATCGTAGATTCGGAATTCTTTCAGGACCTGCGCACCAAAGCTCAAAAGATGCGCGATCAGCAAAAATCCAGAGAATAATTACTGGGTAGATGTCTTAATGCCGTCCATGCATTCGATTCCGACAATCATCGTAAGTAACTTCGCGGAAGCACACATTGACTTTCTGGGACGTTGCGCAGACCCGAAAGAGCGCGAAGAACTGATTCTTAGCGAAGCCTATCATGCGGATCGGACTTTGTTATGGGCAGGCGACCCTAAGCTGGTTTTTGTCAGCTATCCAATTGCGCATGCAAACCTTATCAAAGAACGTCTCAATTTTCAGGGAAGTGAACACGCCTTCCCTGAAAACCCCACATTTTATCTGTGCAAAGATATTCTGCGTGAACCCTCCTTAATAGAAAGGATCGTAAACTTTGCGGGGAGAGACCGCGTTGTTAATATGATCCCGTATGCGGCCACCCTCGAGTTTTACGAACTGGTGGCTTTTCTTCGTTCCCAACATAATCTTGATGTTAAAACACCCGAAACTCCCGAACCCAAAGATTTTTGGTTAAGGGATTATATCGACACCAAAAATGGCTTCCGTTCCCTCGCATCCATGTGGTTGAACAATGCGGAGGAACTCTTAACGCTTGGCTTCTCCTGCTACAACATGGATCAGGCGATTCGGGTGGTGGATTGGTTTAGTAAAAGAGGGGAAGCCTGCGTTGTAAAAGCGGACACTGGCGAGAGCGGCATTGGTACGGTTGTCATTGAAGCATATACAGACTCGGAAAGACCAAAGGTTTTTGAACGTCTGAAGCAAGACCCGTATTTTGCAAATGAACTAATTGTTGTGGAACGATTTGTTCCATCTCGCGATCAGGTTTCACCGTCGCTCGAAGTGAGAGTGCCCCGCCTGGGGCAGGGCAAACCAGAGATCACCTATCTTTCGGGACAGCTGTTTTTGAATTTCGGTGATTTTTGCGGGATACAAGTGGATAAGAGTCTTTATCAGGCATCCTGGTATCCTCAACTTGCGGCCAGTGGTTTACTCTTCGCGGAACGATTGCAAGAGATGGGGTATGTAGGACACTTCGATATGGATTGCGTCGTTCAAAACGACGGGCATTTATACCTTCTTGAGATCAATGCCCGTCGTACTGGCGGGACACACGTCCATGAATTTGCCAGGCATTTTTATGGTGATGATTACATCGACAAGGCTTCGTTCATTAGTTACGAAGCAATGGATTCTGGAGACATTACAGATGCCCAGGAACTTTTGGATATCCTGAATGAATATCTTCTTCCGATCAATGGGGATAATCGATACGGGTTGGTAGTGACAATAACCCGTGCGCTTCATAACCATCGTTTTGGCTGTATCGCTGTTGCCCCAACCTCCGACCTCGCCTTGAAATTACAACAGGATGTTCAAGCACATATCCGTAGACACAAGGCTTGATGTTAGTTATGGGGCAGGCTTGACGACGCCGAGATCTGCAGGAGTGCCGCCAAAAAGATTGATATCCCGGCAAGATTGTTTGTCTAAGCGTAATAAAGTGAGATCGTTTGTGGTTGCATCCACCTGGATCACGGTGTCTTTTTGATAGGTTGTATCTACAGTAAGTTTGAAAGTGATCTGAGTTTGAATAGGGAGGCTATTGACGCAGACCTTTTTATCAGGATGAGATCGTCCTTCATCCACTGCTCGAAGCAGAGAGCATAAATTCGGAAGGTCTCCAGTTCCTGTATTTTTAACGGTGACATAGGCATTTGTCACTTCGCCCATACCATTTAGAATATCAATGCCTGTATCGCAGCCAAGGATTTCCACCGAAACAGATTGAATTGTCGGCTGTGTCTCGGTTGGGAGTAGCTGGTCAGTTACGGCTGAAGTTGGAGGCGCGACTTCCGTCATTGTTACTGGGATGGATGTATTATTCCCTTGGGAGGGTATCAAAGTTGAGTTTTGAGTGGGCGGTTGAATGATAAGCGGCGTTGCAGACACAATAACAGGAGTGCTGGATGAGATTGCAGTTTGTATGGGGAGCGGGCGCGGTGCGCTGCCCAGAATGTCGCATGATGAAATAAGAATTGCAATGAAAAGTGTGGATATTTTTTTCATGTATTAAATCCTCTTGAATTGTGGCTGGGTTTTGTAGAATACTGAGCCGGACGAGCGACCCTTATGGGCTATATTGTGCCACTAATTCTTTAGGTTTGTAAAAATTGGCGATATAATAGAAATATGACAAGTTTGGCATCTTTTTGTTGTAAGGCATTTTGGATTAAAACATGCTGAACGCCAGATTATGAACGTTATTCTCTATTATTTCTTAATACAACCCGGATTTGATAAATGTCTTCCCTAAAACAGTCCATTTTTTTAGTTTCGGTTTATTTGGCGGCAATTTTCCTTTTGGCGCAATTTGATTATTCAGATTCGCCAATTATTGACTTTGCCAAATATTTTTATTTTGCCGTAATGGTGGCAGTCCCATTAACTGTCTTTTTTCCGTACACGACTAGGGTAAACGTTTCAGTCCCGGTTATTTTGTGGGGGTGTGTTTATTTTGTAATGCTGCAAATGTTGGACCGCACTGTGTCAGCCCCAAATAGCACCTTCACCATCATACTTCTTGAGTTTGTCTTGTTGTTGATCGGGGTCTGGCTTGCTTATCAATTGGCAAATGGGATCAGTCACGCCGAATCCATTCTTGACGCCATGGCAATAAGCGCTTTTCCCAATAGGGTTAGAAATATCAATGAAGCCTCAAAACAAATCAAACTCGAGATCACCCGTAGCCGTCGTTACTATCGACCGTTATGTTTGGTGGTTCTAAGCACTGAAGTGCCAAATTCTGAATTTTCAGATAAATTATTTTTGAATATTCAACATGACCTGGCGAATAGATTTTCTTTTGCACGTATAGGTCAGGTGATTGATGAATACGTTCGGCAGACAGACATGGTTTTTCGTGATGAACGCGACCGTTTCATTGTATTGTGCCCTGAAACGAACCACGAGAGTTCTGTACTGCTTGCTGAGAGGATTAGCGAAGTTGTACTGAAAAAGACAGGTGTAAGTACGATGCTTGGTGTTGCTGCGTTTCCAGATGATGCTTTGAATTTCGACGATTTGATGGATGTTGCCCTGAGCCGATTGGTGAGCCCCAAGATCGTTGTGAAAAAACAGGATTCTGTCGAAACACAAATTTCCTGAAATTTATATATTTTTTTGGAGTCAGCAAATGCCAGTGAAGGATATTCAATGGGTAAGGACATTTGACCCCAATAAGCGATGGTTTGTTGGGGCGGAATACATTCGAGTAAAGCGGATGATGGATCTGTTTTTGGTGGTTATTTCTTCACCTTTTTGGCTTGCGGTAATAGGGGTGGCGGCACTCGCAATTTGGATAGAATCTCCCGGGGCACCGGTATTCTTTACCCAAAAACGAACAGGCAGGGGCGGAAAGCTTTATGCGATGTACAAATTTCGTTCGATGGTTCCAAATGCCGAAGAATTAAAGATCAAATATGCACATCTAAATGAGTTGCAATGGCCTGAGTTTAAGATCAAGAATGACCCCCGAGTTACTAAGGTAGGGCGTGTATTAAGAAGAACCAGCATCGATGAGCTGCCGCAACTATTTAATGTTCTGAAGGGTGAAATGAGTCTGGTCGGCCCAAGACCGGCGGATTATGGACCTGAAACTTTTAAGTTGTGGCAGACAGAGCGTTTGGACGTTTTACCGGGGTTGACCGGGCTATGGCAAGTAACTGCGCGGGGTGCTGTGGATGTGGATGAGCGCTCTAGACTTGACATAATATATGTTGACCGGGCTAGTATCTGGTTTGATATTGTGATTTTGTTCAAGACGGTTTCTGCTGTTATAAAACCTCCCGGTACTGTATAGCCTTTTCGTTTGGCTGGCATTTATATATATCCATCAAATTTTTAAAAAGCAAAAGCAGGGTTCTATGTTACTGACTATGTTTGCGTTATTGTTTTGGGGGGCAGTTTTTTTTATTATTTATACATACTTTGGATATCCTCTAATTATTTGGCTTTTGGCTTCGCTCAAACGATCACGTGTTGATTATCCAGATTATTTTCCAACTGTAACCTTGTTGATCGCAGCTTATAATGAAGAGAATGATATTGCCCGGAAGATCGAGAACTCACTTGCTCTTGATTATCCGACAGGGAAATTGCAAATCCTTATCGCTGCTGACGGCTCATCGGATCGAACTCCGGATATTGTTAGGCAGTATGAGGCGCGTGGTGTTGAGTTGAGTTTTGTTCCGGAGCGGGGCGGAAAAATGGCGGCAATCACCAGGGCGATAACTTTTTCGGCCCGGGGAGATATCATAATTATTTCTGATGCTAATAATGATTATGATAGTCAGGCCGTAAAACATTTAGTTTTCCCTTTTGCTGATCCGACCGTCGGTGTAACAACGGGTGCAAAGACGATCCTAGAGGATGGCAGGCATCTGAGTTCCTCCGAAGGGCTTTATTGGCGTTATGAATCGCAGATCAAATCGAATGAAACAAAATTAGGTACTTGTGTTATAGCTGTTGGTGAAATTATTGCATTCCGTCGGGCGCAATTTTCTCCTCCTCAACAAAAGATAATCAATGATGACCATTATCTGGTCATGGACTTTATCCATAAAGGATATAAGATCATCTACACACCAGCCGCTCGTTCTTATGAGCATGTCTCAAAGACTGCGCTTGATGAAGTTATTCGGCGTACTCGTATGAATGCCGGGTTATTTCAGACAATTTTCATGTCAGGAAAATTCCTTCCTTTTAATAGACCTTTTGTCGTTTGGCAGATTATTTCCCACAAATTTTTCAGAGCATTTGTTCCATTTGCCATGATTTTGGCGCTAGTGTCGAATATGTTATGCGTTTTATTATCTCCTTATTCTTCAACAAGATTAATGCCTGCTACTTTAAGTACTGCAGCCCTGATTGGACAAGTCCTTTTTTATTTTGCTGCCCTTTTGGGTAATGTTTTTAAAGTTGGCGGTCTGCTTGGTAAGCTGTTATATTTACCAACCTTTCTTGTAAATTCCAATCTGGCAACTGCCAAAGGATTTTACAGTTTTTTAACGAACAGGCAGCAACATATTTGGCAGCGAGTTCAAAGGTAAAAGATTCTGGTTTTAGGTGTATAAGTGAAAAGCGAAAATCTCTATTCTCCCAAAGCATTAATTGTTGATATTTCAGATAATTTTGGTGGTGCGAATGCACGGGTATTAGCATTGATGAAATCCCTTCCGACAGACAGGATCGGACTTGCTACCATCAAGAAAAGCAGAATCGCTTCGGAGTTGGAAAAATTGGGATATGATGTGTTTCGGTTGGCTGAACATAAGTTCGACCCACGTATACCGATTCGAATGAGTCGCGTGATCCGTGATTATGGTTTTGAAGTAGTCGATACACAGAATCCGCAATCCAAATTATGGGGAAGCATTGCTGCCTTTTTGGGTGGGGCACACCTTGTGTCTACTTTAAATAGTTGGTACATGAATGAACATCCCAAATATAGCTTGCGTTGGTTTGTATACTCCATAATGGAAATTCTGACTAATTTTGCTTTATCCAGGTACATTGTCGTATCACGTGAAATTCAGCAAGATATGATTGAAATAGGAGTACCAAAGGATAAAATAGATCTTATTTATAATGCCGTTAATCTTGATGCATCAAAAATAGTAGGGAGAAAAAAAGATCTTTTGGAGAAATACCAATGGGACGAAAATGCCATTATATGTTTTGCCGCCGGGCGGCTGGAATGGGCAAAGGCTCACGACGATCTTATTAACGCCATGGCTCTGGCTCGCAAAAAAAACAAAAATTTATATTGTTTAATTGCGGGTGAAGGCAGATTGTATGGATCTTTGATGGAGAAAATCAGTCAAGCTGAATTGGATGGAAAAGTTGTTTTGTGCGGTCACCTTGAACATGGAGACTTGCTGAAAATATTAAAGGCTTGTGATATATACATTATGCCTTCCCGCACAGAAGGTACGCCGGTTGCATTGCTAGAAGCTGCGGCGTTGGGTAAGCCAATTATTGCATCACGTGTTGGTGGAATCCCTGAGTTGGTGAGTAACGAGGAACACGCATTACTTTTTGAGAAAGGCAACTTTGATGCCCTGAGCGAATCTATACTTAAAATGGCGGAGAATGAGGAGTTGGCTGCTTTTCTTGGAAACCAGGCTCGAATGAAAACCGAATCGTCTTTTTCTGTCAGTTTTCAGGCTCAAGCAACTGTGGATGCGTATCTTAAAGCGTGTAAATAACTTAGTATAAATACGGAGAATAAAATGAGTAAAAGAAACTGGCTTGATGGATCATTTTTATATGTTGCAATTATAATTTATATAATAGCAGGTTTTTCGACCTTGATTGCTGGGGATCAATTGGCAGACATGCTGTTTGATGAAGATAAATATTTTGAGAACATGGGTGCAATTGGTTTTTTTGTTACATCCCTGGTCTTTTTGTATGGCTTTATAAAGACTCTTAAACTAAAGTCTGCTGGTGTTTATTTTTATTTTAGACTGGCAATTCTCTTTGGGTTGTTTTTTCTTTTCTTTTTTGGCGGTGGCGAAGAGATTAGTTGGGGGCAAAGGATTTTTAATATTCAAACACCCGAATCATTGTCAAAGATAAATACTCAGGATGAAACCAACGTTCATAATATCGGGTTGTTTGAAAATAAGATCCATTTCGAAACCATCTTTGACATGTTCTGGGTGTCTTTGACGTTAGCACTTCCCTTGGTGGTAAAATTTAATAAGACCATAGGTGCTTTTTTAGATAAATTCTTTTCTACACCTCGCATTTACATCGGACTTCTTTTTCTGTTTAATTACTTATGGGCTAAAGTAGCAACGATTTTATTTAAGAGTCAGTATGGTTTTGAGTTATTGCCTTTTGTACAAGCAGTACAAGAAGTTAAAGAAAGCAATTACGCTCTTTTATTTGTGCTTGTGGCAATTGACATAATCAGAGACCGTTCAAAAGTTTGATATTTCTAGTTTTGATTGCCCAAATTCTTTGGTTTTTAGAAAAAGTGAGTAGATATGACAGTGCAAAGAAACGATTTTTATTATTTATTGTCTGTGGTTGCTCTTTCTGGTCTCGCAGCTTACGCCTTAGGTAATTCAAATTCGAATATTCAATTATATGGACTTGCTGGCTTGATGGGAATAGCATTGGTCCTGGCAGTAATTGTAAAGCCGAATTTAGGGGCTAATGTATTGATTATTGCCATCTACTCGAATGTTTCTGCAAACATGTCGGATATGGGATACCCAGGAATAATTAAACCATTAGTTGCTGTTGTGTTTAGCGCAATTATGATTCGTAATTATTATGCTGGACAACTTCCGGTAGATCGCCGAAATACTGCTTTTACCGAAACGTTTTTAATTTTGTATTTTCTTGTGTTAGCTGCTTCTTATTTGGTTGCGTCAAATAAAGACAGAGCACTCACCGATGTCGTTGACCTTGGAAAAGATTTGGTAATCCTTTATACAATCCTTTTCTCTGTTCGGACATGGAAAACATGGAAGCAAGCTGTATGGATGTTGACAATTGTTACTTTTGTATTGTGCTTATTGGGGGTTTACCAAATTATCACCGGGACGCGTACTCAAGAGTTTTTTAGATTTTCAACCATTGGCGTTACTAGTGTTGTTGATAGTGACAATGGAACCACTGCAAGGATTGGAGGTCCGGTTCATGATCCAAATCTTTGGGCTCAAGTTATCGTTGCAGTAACACCTTTTTTGATATTTCGCATTATTCATGAAGCACAGCTTAAGTGGAAAGTGGTGGCTGCGGGAATGTTGGTGCCGTTGCTAATCGTTCTACTGGATACTTATAGTCGCGGTGGGTATCTTGCTTTTATCGTAATCTTGATTTTAGTTATTTTTGTTTTTGAAATAAAACGGATAAATCCTGTTGGGGCGGTGCTTACTTTTGCCTTTTTGATTTTATTGATCCCGTTCTTGCCTTCGAATTATGTTGCTCGTTTTGATAGTTTGTCTTTGCTTACATCATCATCCCAGGAAGGTTCTGGCATTTATGAAGATAGTTCCCTCCGCCAGCGGAGTAGTGTTATGCAAACTGCTCTATTGATGTTTGTCCAAAACCCTTTGCTTGGTGTAGGTGCTGGAAATTTCAGAAATAATTATCAAAAATATAATCAGATTTTGGGGCTTGAAGCTAGATACGGAGAAGTAGAAGCTCATTCTTTGTATACACAGATTGCGGCCGAAACAGGATTGTTGGGGCTGATAGCTTTTATCGGTATTATGATTTCGTTATTTATAGCGTTATCTAAAGCAGTGAGGTCCATAGAGCATTTACAAAAATTAAGACATTATCTGCCTTGGCTCTCAGCTCTTCAAGCATCTTTGGTTGGGTATTTAGTTGCAGCCACTTTTTTACACAATGTTTACATCAGGTACTTTTGGATTTTAGTAGCTCTTTCAATGACTGCAATTCAACTAGTTGATGAGCAAGTTAAGGAAGCGGATCAAATATTAATTGGAAAAACCTCTTGACGGATACTATAAATGACAATCATGTAGCACGTAAAGCGGGCAAGGGGGCTTTTTGGGTTTTTTTAGCTTATGCTTTAAGTAAGGTTGTTGTTCTTTTGACGACCTCTATTTTGGCAAGGCTTCTTGCCAAAGATGATTTTGGTTTAGTCGCTGTAGCGGTGATTGCCATTAATTATCTTTCTGTAATAAAGGATTTAGGGCTTGGTGTTGCGTTAATTCAGCGTCGTGATAATGTAGATGATGCTGCCAACACAGTGTTTTCTATTAATGTGATTGTTGGCTTCTTTTTGTCATTAATTGTATTCCCCATTGCGCCGTTTGTGGCAGATTATTTTAACGAGCCAGCGGTTGTGTCAGTTATAAGATGGTTAGGCACTTCTTTTGCCATCAATGCGCTCGGCTCTGTTCATATTGTTTTACTTACCCGGGAATTGGATTTCCGTAAAAAGTTTATTCCAGATATTAGTAATGTAATTGTAAAGGGTGTTGTTTCGATCGGATTGGCTGTTACAGGATTTGGCGTTTGGGCGTTGGTTTTTGGCCAGATTGCAGGGTCGGTTGTTTCAGTAATTGCGGTGTGGTTAATATTTCCTTGGCGACCTAAGATAATGATAAAGAAAACACTGGCGTCTGCTATGTTGAAATTTGGTGCCTCAGTGTTCGGTGAAGATATACTTAGTGTGTTTATTGAGAACTTTGACTATATTGTAGTAGGCAGGGTGTTTGGATTAGCGCAATTAAGCGTATATACACTTGCATTTAGACTTCCTGAAATGCTTTTGATTGGTATCCTGTGGGTTATTGCTGGCATTACATATCCAGCTTTTTCTACTATTCAAGACAAGCCTGATGAAATGCGCCGAGGAATGTTGTTTACGACAAGGTTTTTGCAAATGTTTGCTATGCCAATCTCTTTAGGATTGCTTCTTGCCGCTGCACCTATTGTCCGTGTCGTGTTCGGTGATGAGTGGCTTGAAGTTATCCCTGTCTTGCGTGTCTTGGCGTTGTATGCTTGGATTTATTCTGTCGGGTTTCATGTTGGTGATATTTATAAAGCGATAGGAAGACCGGATATACAATTAAAGTTGACTATCTTTACTTTGATATTAATTGTTCCTTTTATAACATTTGGGTCGAAATTTGGTTTGGTTGGAGTAGCTTGGGGACACTTAAGTGCTGCTTTGGTTTATCAAAGTGTTAGCATTATTGTAGCGGCGCGCTTTATAAATATTCCAGTTACTGATATATTGAAAGAACTTAAGCCTTCCTTTCAGGCTTCCAGTGCTATGGCGCCTGTAGTTTTAGCCACCTTGTTTTTGACGAAGAACTACAGCCCGTACATTCAACTGCCTTTAGTTGTAATTCTAGGTGCATTTTGTTATGGGGTCGTTTTATGGGGTGTCGAAAGGGAGAATTTGCTAAAAATGTTACGAGTTGTAGGTGTTGATATTCAGAAAAATGAAGCTTAAGAAAATATCTTACAGGCTGATTGCTTGGAAAACAGAGTAGTTTTTTGTTCGGTGATTTTTTGTCTTTTATATTAAAACTCTTTTAAACTTACGACCTGATATTTTTTGAAATCTAGAGAATCGCAAATCGAGGATCAACCTGTCATTATTTATGTAAGAGATATGCAGTAAAAAGATGCGTTTTTGTTGTTTCGTTCAAGTTTGAGTTTTGGAGAAAATATGCGAGTCCTCTTGATGTTGAGCGGCCTTCCTTTGAGTGGGGGTGAGCGAAGTTTGGTGTCGGTTCTTCCATACCTTAAAAAGACGGATGGGCTTACGCCTTTATTGTGTACTCTTAATACACACCGGGATGGACCTCTCGTTGACGAGTTTAATAAGACTGGAATTGAGCGATTTGATCTTGATGCAAAACGTTTAGTAGATCCAGCGAGTTGGGTGCGGTTCCTTAATTTGCTTCGAGAGAAAAAAATAGATCTAATTAATTCTCAAGATCAATATACTAATATATTTGCCGCTTTAGCTTTTTGGTTTACCAATATACCTGTGGTGATGACTCGTCATGTTATGCAGGAACCTGCGGATACGCTGCGAGAGTCAATTCGGGCACGTATGGTTTTATGGGCTACTCGCAGCAGTGCTCACAAACTTATTGCTGTATCAGATGCTGTACGAAAGAATTTAGGGAGCCACGCGGGCGTATCGCTTTCAAAGATCGAAACAATTTATAATGGAATTGATGTGGAGCGTTTTATAGTTAATAAGGAAAAGGAAGATATTCGCCTAGAGCTAGGATGGGGTTTAGAGGAAAAAATAATTATTATGGTTGCAGTATTAAGGCGTGGAAAAGGGCATGAAGTCCTTTTCGATGCAATTCCTCGCATTATGTCAGCAAATCCATCAGCGCGCATAAAACTAATTGGTGATGGCGAATTAAACACCGTACTTCGACAACAAGCCGTCCAATTTGGAGAAGCGGTTGAATTTCTTGGAGAAAGAATGGATGTGCCTGTGTTGCTAAAAGCGAGTGATGTTTTGGTTTTACCCTCTTGGAGTGAAGCCCTTCCAACGGTACTTATTGAGGCTGGAGCTGCTTCTTTGCCGGTTGTTGCAACTGATGTTGGCGGTACTGCAGAGATTGTTATGGATGGGGATACGGGTTATGTTGTCCAACCAGGCGATTCGGTGTCATTGGCTGAGAAATTGATCAAGATACTGAGTGATAGTGAAAGCGCTCGAGAAATGGGTCGGCGTGCTCGCGATCGGGTTCAAAAATTATTTTCATTGCAGCGTCAGTCCGATCTTATGTTTTCACTTTATAAAAGAACCTTGGGTGGTTTATGAAAATCCTTTATAACCTTTCATATCCTGGTGATCGATTAGATGTACAGCGTGCTGGGCATATAGTCCGTGCAAATGCCATATTAAATGGATTGGAAGCTCTAGGGCACACGGTTATTAGAATCGAAGCCGCTGAAGATAAAGAGGCGCGCCTTGCAGTAAGTACCTACCAAAATCTTATCAAGAATCGCTTGCCATCCTCGATTGCCTTGAAATTGCGTGATGTCGGCAGGGTTGTGCAAAGCCGTCGTTACGCTCATCGTTTGATTGAGGCAATCGAGCACCATCGCCCAGATTGTATTTTAGAGACTCACGTGCCATTTAATTTAGCGGGCAAGTTAGCTTCGGATAAAACAGGGACACCTCTTATTATTGATGATGTCGCGCCTGTTTGGGAAGAGGAACAGCAGTATGGGGTGGGATTTAAAAGTTTAGCGCAAAAAACATATCAGCAGGTTGCGAATCGTGCAAACTTGTTGATCGCTGTAAATAAAACTTTGAAAAAATATTTGCTTGAGCAGGGTTTGCCTGAAAAGAAAATCCTTGTTGTAGAAAATGGTATTGATGGATTATTATTTAATCCACTCGTGGATGGACGTAAATACAGAGCTCAATATGGTTTTCGTGAAGATGAGGTGGTATTGGTTTTTGTAGGTTCTTTTCAGCCATATCATCGTGTTGATTTCCTGCTTAATGCTTTTGCGAACATCGTCACCAAACAGCCTGCCCGACTGCTCTTTGTTGGAGATGGTAATCACAGGCCAGAAGCAGAGGTTCTCGCGAAACGCTTGGGTCTTGCTGATAAAACAGTGTTTACTGGGCGAATTCCTTATGACGAAGTGTCTGCGTATGCTGCGGCTGGCGATATTGCCGTAATGCCAGCTACAAACGAGTATGGGAACCCTATGAAGGTTTATGAGTATATGGCACTTGGCAAGGCAGTGATTGCTCCGAATCAAGACACTATTACAGAGATTGCGAAACATAATCAGAACGCGTATTTATTTGAGCCTGAAAATGTTCAGTCCCTTGGTTTGGCGATTCAGATGCTTATCGATGACGCAAATCTCCGGCGGATACTTAGTGAAAATGCAGGCAAATTAGCCTCATCTTTTACCTGGCAAACGCGCGCAAAAGTATTAGAGCAGGCGATCCTGAAAATAATATAAAAACATAACTGCAGAAAATCAATCAGCGATCGTCTGTTTTTGAAGAAAAATAGACGATTAAATATTGAGAAAGTGTATCAGAACTGCTGCTTGCTTTAGTAAACTCAAACGAAAAGGGATTAAACGAATTATGATTGAAGTTCTCAAAAAAATAGCAAGAACATTAGTGACATTTTTTCCAAGCATGAAAGATGAAATCTACTTTGTGAGACGATTCTTTCAGAATGTGCTTGGTTTGTCGGTCGAAGAGGATTTTAATGCCATAGATTTATTTCCTAAAAATGGGAATCTTTTGTACTTAGATGTTGGCGGAAATCAAGGGGCTATCATTGATATTCTCCTACGGAAAAATCAAAATTGTAGAGTTAATTCTTATGAGCCTAACCCGGAGGTGTTTCGTTTGACTAGCATGCGATTTAAGAATAATCCGCGAGTCAAATTGTTTAATTTCGGCCTCGGAAAGATGGAAGGTAATTTCAAACTATATATACCCGTTTATCGAGGATATAAATTTGATGGACTTGGGTCTTTAAGCTCGAGTTTTGATGACCCCTGGCTCGAAGAAGGTATTTATTTTTATGACAAAAAAAAATTGTCAATGCATGAGGTTGATTGTAAGATAAAAAAATTAGACGACCTTGATCTGGATCCTTTTTTTATCAAAATTGATGTTGAAGGATTTGAATTAGATGTCATGTTGGGTGGCGAGAGAACAATTGAAAAGTCTCGTCCAATAATGCTTGTCGAGTCTGTAGAAAAAGACAGTGAGATAATGAATTTTGTGAAAAAATACGGATACAAAATGTACAAATACTCTAACGGTGTCTTTATACAGGGTGAAAAAGGAATTCCTAACTCCTTTTTAATGACAGATGATAAATTAGAAATATTACAAAGAAATAAAAACAATTAGTGATTTAAATGGAATCGTTATCGTAAAATTCTATTTACGATAACGATTTATAGGACTGACAAGCGCTGAATAGTGTGCCAGTGTGTGTGAATGCAATATGAATATTCTTCTTATTGTATACGGGCTTTTTTTCACCTCGTTTAGGGATGTCGGTCCATTTAATAAAGTAAACGCAACTTTATAGCCTGCATTTGCGACTAGTGACTGGATTTCAGGATTGAAATCGTTTTTTGTCCCATTTGGGTAGGCAAAGCTAAGAAGTGCTTGCCCTAATTCTTTTTCAATATAGGATTTTGATTCGATTATTTCTTGTTGTGCCTGTTCAATAGGTATGCGTGAAAGGATAGGATGCGTCACTGTGTGCCCGCCAAATTCAAATCCGTTTTGACTCATTTCTCTTATTTGATCCCAGCTCATCATTAGGTTTTTGAAATAATTTTTAGGAACGCTTACTTTCAGGCGACTTGGTAATTCATTGACCCATTTTTGTTTCTCTGTATCTGGTAATCTTTTCAGTGATTCTACCCAGGAATTTGTAATTGTAAATTTTTGCTCTTTTGTTTCCCAAGATTTTTCGTTATTGTCTGGAAATAGGATGTGGTCCTGAGAGGTGTGAAAGAAGCAATAAGCAGCTAAATCCCAGTAAAAGGCTTTGTCTGTCCCTATATGGCCTGATGTAAGGAATATTACTGCGGGAAAATTGTATTGTTTGAGGATCGGATATGCTAGGGTGTAGTTGTCTAAATAACCATCGTCGAAAGTTATTAGTGCGGGATAGTCAGGTAACTTTATTTTGCCTTGTAGCCATTGAACCACTTCAGATACAGAAACAACATTAAACCAGCGCAAGAGATATTCCATTTGTTTCGCGAACATTTCTGGAGTGGCGCTAACATTAGGTTTGAATGAATCAAAGTGGGCTGCAGAGGGGTCGTTTATTCTGTGGTAATTTAAAACGGTTAACGATTTTGACAATAAGGGATAGCTTGCCCTGATAAGTCCGCTGTTATGTGCAAATTGCAATAACTTTCCAGTAATCCCCTTGTTTTTTTTATTTTCCATGCTTCCTGTATCATGCATAAATAGCTCCATGTTTTTATTAAAGGGATAAGGTCGAGTAGCTGCTCGAAATGAATTTTATAAAATTGTTTCCCGGTGGCTTGAGCCAGTAGCTTAATTTTCAGATTCTTTAACTATATTATTTGAAAGCACCGTCCCGCCCTGGTTCTCTATAAAAATTGGGGTATCCACAGTGTTGCCTTCAATCTTTACGTTTTGATTTACCCAATATAGTGATATGCTTTGGTAAGTCTCATTTGTAACTATATTGTCTTTGATGTCCAAGTTTTTTTCAATTCCTTCAGGGACTTTTGACTTCCATGATGATATTCCTTCGTAGCATCCGTCAACGGTGTTTTCTAGGATGTGATTGTCGTGCCTTTGCGCCCCCCATCCTTCATATACCTCCTCACCGATGGCAATCCCAGTTGCCCGGCGTCCGTCGCGCAAGTATCCCTCGCCGGTGCATATTACTTTGTTCCTGAGTACAGTTGTGAACGATGAGTTATCAACGTAAATATTAACTGAGAAGTTGTCGCGAGAAATATTATCAATTATCGAGACGTATTCACCCATTGTTGCGGCAATTCCTTCTCCGCAATTTTCATAAACCAAATTGTTTTTTATAATTATATTTTCAGAGCCGCGCTCAACTTTTATACCGCTGCCCCATCCCCCATCTATATTATTTTGGGTGTTACATATTGGACCGTAACCATTATCGGTTACATTGTGGTGGACGACCGTGTCTTGGATAACGATATGACTGCCTTTTGTTATTATGCCATGATACTCTGCTCCAGTTACTTCTATGTTTTTAACGATTATGTAATCGCCAGAAATAAGCAGGCTTTTTACAACGGCGTTATTTCCCGTAATGATTATAGGAGCATTTGCGTTACCTGATTTATAGGCATCGTAAACTTCATTGTAATTTCCTTCCAAAAGATGGATTACATCCCCTGGCTGCGCGAGGTTTTCTGCTTGCCAAAATGTCTGGCAGGGGGTTAAAAATGTGCAATTAGTTGAGTCGTTGCCGGAGGGGGAAACATATAAGTCGTTTGATTGTGAAAGAAAAAATACTGGCAGCGCCAGTGAAAATGTTAATATCATTATAAAAAACAGCTTGTATCTCAACGGAGGGACCTTTATTATTACTTTCCGAATACAATTGAGTTTAGGGTTTTAGAGTATTTCTAATTGCTTTTGTTTGGGAGAGTTGCCTTATTATGTTGGTTTGAACTAATGGTATAATTTAATAAGTTGAGTACTTTATTATTATATCATTGTGAAGGCCGTTTGAAGGGAGCATGTGACATATGGAGATTCGTTTTTATTTAAAAATACTTCAAAGGGGATGGTGGCTGATAGTTATTTCCGCCTTGGTTGCAGTTAATGTATCGTTAGTGTACTCGTATTATATTACTACCCCTATGTACGAGTCGGTTGCTCGGTTTATAGTAAGTCCAAATCTTCAAACTACTGATAATCGCGATATGGTGAACAGTTTGGAGGCGCTTGATAATCGTTCTATTATTGCTACTTACGCTGAAGTCCTCAATAGTTACCAGATTATCAATGATGCAATGGAGCTGTTGCGTGAAAACCCAAGCGATTACGCTGAATATACAATCTCTGCAACTGCACTCCCAGAAGCAAATATAATTAGATATAGCGTTAAAGGACCCGACCCTGAAGTTGCTGCAATGTTGGCGAATAGTATTGGTCAGTATGCAATTGACTATATTAATGGGTTGTACATAAATTTTAATATAACCTTTCTCGATAAGGCAGTTGTTTCAGAAGAGCCCTATGTACCCCGTCCTCTTCAAGACGCCGGGTTGGCGCTTCTATTTGGGTTGGTTATTGGCGTGGGTATGGCCATTTTCCGTGATTTAATTTCCGGTACCATTGATCAATTCAGTAAGCGCAATATACTTGATTACGAATCTCTTGCTTTTAATCGTGCGTATTTTGAACGTCGAATACGCCAGGAAATCGTAAACCAGCCTGATGCTGTAATCACGTTTGGGATTATATATCTGAACGGTGTGCAAGATTATTACGATTCACTTCCGCAAACGTATATTAATAAAATTATGCGCAAGATAACAGACTCTTTACGTTATCAATTACGTGGTAATGATATTGTTGGTAGATGGTCAAAGTTGCAGTTTGGCATTCTTTTGCCTTCCACTGAAGGTGTTTCTGCAATTAATAGATTTGAAAGAATTCGTGATATGTTAGACCAGCCTATTTCGCTTGAGGTAGATGGAAACTTTGATATCTCATTGGATGTACGGATTGGTTTTGCAGACCGACAGGGTGGAGAGTCTGTGAATGTCTTGATATCTCAAGCTGAGACGGCTCTTGAAATATCTGCTGAATCTGATGAGAAAATTAGTATGTATAGAGTGCGTCCTTTTGGATAGTATTTTTTAATAGCGTATTGTGTTGAGCTTTTTCGGGATAAAACTTATGAAAACAAAATTATTTTCCACAGTGGCATTACTGGTATTTTTGCTGTCCACACCTATTTACGCGGCAGCACAATCCTTAAGCAAAGGGGGAGAGCAGGGGCAATCGCCTGAAATTGAAATTACTGATAATAGGGCTGTTTTTTCCTTTGAAGACTTGAGGTATGACGATAGGAATTTACTTAGCCCAATAGACACAAAAGCTTATATTTTTGGTGTTCCACCTAATTGGAAGTTGACTGCTGGTGGAGAGATAGAAATTCAGTACGATGTATTCTTAAGTGGCGCCGATTTAAGTAGAATTACTTCGGGTGGAAACCCTTATGGTGGTAATTTATTCGTAAAGTTGAATGATGTTTTAATTGGCACTATTCCATTTAACGAGTCGGGTTCGTTTAAGGCGAGACTTCAAGTTCCGGAAGAGGCCCTTGTACCGATAATTGAAGGTGGAAGGCACTTGTTAACGATCTCCTTGAATGCGCAATTGAGTTGTGCGTATGACATATATGCGATGGTGACATTGAAGTCGTCGTCGTTTTTTGATTTATCTTTTGAGCCCACAAGTCCTGTGTTGGATCTTGCGCGCTTGCCTTCGCCTTTTTATCAATTTAACTCTTTTGTTCCCGATAGTGTATTGGTTGTCGTTCCGGACGACCCAGACCCGTTGGAATTGCAGTCTGCAATGGATGTTATGTCAGGGTTTGGATCTGCAATTGAAGATGTTTACGATATCAATTTGACAACTGCGAGCAACCTAACGTTAGATTTATTGTCAAAAAACCATCTGATATTTGTGGGGATGCCGTCTGCATTTCCTTTGCTTTCAGACGTGCAATTTAAACTTACGCCAGTTAATGGAAAATTTGAAAATATGCCAAGCGACGCAGCAGATGATGGTGTATTGCAGTTGGCAGTTTCACCTTGGAATCTAAATAAAGCAATTATGCTTGTTTCTGGTAATTCTGTAACTGCAGTATTAAAAGCTGCTCAAGCGGTTAGTGCTGGAACTTTAATTACTTACGGTGACCCTGATCTTGTATTCGTTGCTGACATTCAGCCTCTGGCAGGGAATTTGCCTGTAGTCGAGAATTTTTCTCTAAAGAGTCTTGGCTACACTAAAGAAACCCTTAGTAGCTTTAGTAGTTCGGCTGAATATCAATTTTACATATCTAGGGATCAAGTGTTAACTAGGGAGGGATATGTCGAGTTGGTCTACTATCATTCAAGCATGTCTGATTATGAAGGTCAGTTGTTTTCAGTCAGGTTGAATGGAGAAGTTATCTCAAGTATAAACTTCAAAGAAGAGACTCGAGAAGTTACGACTGTGCAGATTAAGATACCTCCGGGTGTTCTGCGTTATGGGGAAAACCTATTTGAGGTGGTAACTGAATTAGTGACAATACCATCTTGTGATGATACAGGTTTGTCTGATCCGTGGCTGACTGTTTCTGACGAGACGAATTTCCATATTCCCTCTGCGACAGGGAGCGATGCAATCCCTTCAATATCGAAAGACTTAAAGTTTTTCCCGGAACTTTTCACATTAAGTAGCGATTTGGGAGATACTGCTTTTGTTCTTTCGAAAACAGATCCTGTTGGTTGGGCGGTTGCCGGGCGATTGGCTTATGAACTCGGTAAGTCGATAACGCCTGCTATGTCAAGCCTAAAGGTGGTTTATTCAGATGCCATTTCTGAGGATGTTCTTGAAAATAATTCTCTTATTGTGGTTGGCAGGGCAAGTAACTCTCCGTTTTTGTTAGATATCAATAATAGCCTTCCTGCCCCATTTGATCCTTCTTCAGATACTGCAAATGAGCGTCAGATGCAGATTGTATATCGTATCCCCCCGGGCGTGGATGTCGGCTACCTTGAGTTGCTCCCATCCCCATTCAATGGAGAAAACACCATTCTTGTTGTTTCGGGTAATTCTGATAAAGGAATTGAGCATTCTGTATCAGCCTTGTTGTCAAGTGACCTTCAAAGTCAATTAGCTGGTGTTTTTGCGGTGACGAATGGTGTTCAGGTTGCTACTGGAAATAATGTTTCAGGTCAATTTTCGATTGTCGGCACTGGAGTTCCTAATGCGGAGTTGGTGGTTGCCACACCGCTTCCTGATCTAGTTGGACTGCAAGAAGGCTTTGCTCCTCCAGTGTGGTTTATTCCAGTGATGATCGTTTCAGGCATCTCTATTCTCGTTGTGATCATAGTAGTTATCAAGACCGTCATTGATAAAAGACGGTTGGATGGCATAAAGAGTGCAAAATTAGATTTTCCACCAGACGAGAAGGAAATTGAGGCAAAAGAGGACTGAGATTCCCAAAGGGCGTCAATTCTTTAAATGGTAGTTTTGTCGCATTCTTGGCGAGATATTTAAGATATGTTTTTAGAGCCGCTGGTCTTTTCCAGAGTTTAAAGTTAGGAAAAGACCGCGGCTTTATTAATTTTAGAGCTTCATTTGCCTGATAGTTTGCTCAAAGCGGGTATAAAGACGGGGAAAATGGAATGTATGTCGCTGGGTACAATATTGCTGTTCTGAGGCAGAAAAAACACCACTTTTATTGTTTAAGACTTCTATAGAGACAAAACCCTAAACCCAATAAACAGGATTAAATTTCTTCTGCTAAAGGATGAGACTCCCCAGATGGGAACGACATTTTGCCCCTAGATTTAAATAAAAAGGCGCCCCAGGCAGGAGTCGAACCCACAACCTACTGATCCGAAGTCAGGCGCTCTATCCATTGAGCTACTGGGGCGTGAGCGCGATTATACACGATTTGCGTGAAGTAGAAACCGCTTTGTTCTCGGTTTCTAGGGAGATTTCTGCTATTTAAATCAGTCATCGTGTTTTCGTTTACAATTTGAGCATGCCAGCTCTTGCCCTTGTAACCGGATCTGCCCACCGGCTTGGAAAAGCCTTTGCCATAACCCTTGCCCGTATGGGGTATTCCATTGCCTTGCACTATCGCGGCTCTGTGACCGAAGCAGAAAGAACAGCCGAAGAAATCCGGGCTTTGGGTGTTGACTGTTTGCCCATCCGGGCAGACCTGACAAACCCCGAAAAGATCAAATTTCTGTTTTCACTGGTGGATGAATTTCATGCCCCGCTCACGCTTGTGGTCAATTCAGCAGCTGTAATGCCAGTGGGGAACCCGCGAGACTTGGAGCTTCAAAACTGGGATGCCGCACTCGACTTGAACCTTCGGGCACCGTTTCTAATTGCCCAGCAGGCTGCTAAACGTATGAAAGGCGGCGGACTGATTGTGAACATTTCTGATATAGGTGCGCAAAAAGCATGGAGCCGTTATCCGTCTTATGGTGTCAGCAAGGCAGGGCTTGAAGCGCTTACAAAAATGCTGGCGCGTTCATTGGCACCAGAGATTCGCGTCAATGCCATTGCTCCCGGGTTGGTGCTGCCTTCGGATGTGGTAACTCCAGAGCAGTGGGAGCGACTCATTGAAAAACTTCCGCTCAAGCGTGCTGCCACCTTGGATGAGATCACATTTACTCTCGAATTTCTCATCAAAAACGAGTATATTACCGGGCAAACCATCGTCGTTGACGGCGGCTATTCTTTGATATAACACCTTTCCAATGAATTTCAAAAAATCCTCCCCGACCTTTTAATCTCCCTTCTGCTCGTAATTTCTACATTGTATTACGCATTCAATTACATTAACTTTGATATTCCTCCGTTTGAAGATGCAGCCATGATTATGCGTTACTCCCAGCATCTTGCTGGTGGGCATGGCATTGTTTGGAATGTCGGCGAAGCGCCTGTAGACGGCGCAACGGATTTTCTTTTTATGGCTGCGTCTGCCGGGCTGATAAAACTCGGCTTTACCGTAGGGCAGTCAGTGCGTGGTATTGGTTTTGCAGCCCATCTCCTAACTGTCCTCATCATATATTGGACAAATCGCCGCGTCCATAATGGAAATATCTCTTTTTCTTTCCTGAGCGGACTTTACCTTGCAGTGGGCACAGGGCTTTCCTATGTATCCGCATACTTCGGGACGCCTTTCTTTGCCCTTGCCGCCGCCTCCACTTGGGCGTTGGGCTTGATCCTAATGAAGGAAGAGAATCCAAGCTTTTGGCTTTCTATTGCCTTCGCCCTAAGTGGGCTTATTACCGGCTTGATCCGCCCTGAAGGTGTCATCCTTGCCGCCTTGATGTTGGTCGCTGTCGTCTTCATGCGTGGACTGAATAAATCCAAAATGATCGTTGTTGCTTTTGGCTCGGTCTTTTTGTTGATTGGAGGTGCTTACTTTTTATGGCGCTGGAACTATTTCGGTTACCCTTTACCCAACCCATTTTACAAAAAAGGGGATGGGGGGTGGAAGTGGGATTCATTCCAGCATTCGATGTGGAATGCCTTGCGTTTATGCCTGCCGATGGTTATCGCCTTTATACTCGGCTTCCGTTCAAATGAAACCTTCAAGCGGACGGTTGCCCATCTTGTTCCCATACTAGGGTTTGCGATTGCATTTGGTTTGATCTCAGATGAAATGAATTATGGCGCCCGTTTTCAATATGCGGTCGTCCCGATCGCACTGATGTCATGGGTGCCCCTGATCGGGAGTGTAAATTTTGAAGCGCTGAAGCAGTCCTCGGTTAGGGAAAGAGGCGTATACCTTGTCATGGGAGCGGCGTTGTCTGCGGGTCTGATTTATTATTCCTGGTTCCAGAACTGCTTCCTTAATTTGTATCAGCAAGCCTGTGACCGTCCTTATGAGCGCGATGGGCGTTTGGAAATGGCACAGATGTTGGCAGATTATCGCGGCAAAGGATATATGATCGCAACAACGGAGGCGGGTCTCCTGCCGTATTATTCCGGCTGGGATGCGCTCGATACCTGGGGGTTGAACGATCAATTTATTGCGCATAATGGCTCGATCACGGTGGAGTATTTGGATAAATACAAGCCCGAGATCATTATGTTCCATGATTACTACTCCCCGTTGGTGCCGCCAAAATTGACTGACGCCAACCTTGCCCAGCGTTGGTTTAGCATGACGATCTTGTTGAAGACCTATGCGGAAGATAATGGTTATATTCTTGCGGCTGTTTTTGGGGATAGCCCCTATGATACACATTACTATTATGTTCGCCCTGGCTTTGAAGATAGCAAACGGCTAGTGGAGCAGATCTCAAAATTCCGTAATTATTTTTACCCGACCACCGGCAAGCGCTCGATCAATTATGCTGAATTTGCCGAGCCATAAGTTAAGTGGAATGATTTTTTTATTTCGCATTCTTCAAAGTTAATAATCTTTAGGAGAGAGAGTTATGTCTGAAGTTAATGAACTTGCTGAGAAACTTGTAACCGAAGGTCAGCGCATGGCGGCGTTCTTTGCCGAGCTGACCGATACTCAATGGGAAGATGAGGTCTATACAGAAGGGGAGACCTGGACGATCCGCAATGTGCTTGCGCACTATGTCACCTCGGAGCGTGGGTTGGTGAAACTCTTTGAGCGGATCCGCACTACTGGCGAAGGTGCCGCGGATGATTTTTCGATCGACCACTATAACGCTGCTCAACAGGTGAAGACCAAAGACCTTACGCCAGCAGAGTTGCTGGAGCAGTATAAACAGGTACGCGCTGATTCAGTGAAATGGGTAGGCGGTCTGAAAGAGGAAGAGCTTGAACTTAAAGGGCGGCACCCCTTTCTTGGCGAAACTGTTATTCGCGAAATGATCAAAATGTTATACCTGCATAATCAACTTCATTATCGTGATGTGAAGCGGGCTTTGAAATAATCAAACTCAATACAATATAAAAAGGTTTTTTTCATGCAACTTTCTCCCTTTAAACTCGAACGGTTCTTTGCCAAATATGAATTTAATACCGAATTCCTGCTCTGCTCTTCAGACTGCGAATCCGTTTCTATTGCTGACTTGCTCGCCATGGAAGAAGGCGCAGCGGGTAAGTTTCAGAACGTCTGGCTCGGGTACACCGAGTCGTTAGGCAGTCCGACGTTACGAAAAGAGATCTCGGGGATGTATTCCACTACACAGCCTGAGGATGTTCTGGTCTTCACTGGTGCAAATGAGGCTATTTATCTTTTTATGATGGCGGCTTTGAAAGAGAACGACCATATCATTGTACATGCGCCGCATTATCAGGCATTGAGCGAAGTTGCAAAAGGGATCGGCTGTATGGTCAGCCCGTGGCGTGCCCGGGAAGAAAATGCCTGGGGATTGGATATGGACGAACTCCGCCATCTTATGCGCCCGTCTACAAAAGCCATCATTGTCAATCTGCCGCATAATCCCACTGGTTACCTTATGCCTCGGTCAGATTTTGATGATCTCAACAAGTTTGTGCAGGAAAACGGATTGTTGCTTTTCTCAGATGAAGTCTACCGGGAATCGGAATATGATCTGGCGGACCGCCTCCCAGCCGCTGTGGATTACGGTCCGCATGCCGTCTCTTTAGGCGTTACTTCAAAAACATACGGACTGGCTGGATTGCGTATTGGCTGGATCGCCACCAAAAACCGTGACCTTTACAGCAAGATATCTTCACTGAAAGACTACACTACAATCTGTAACTCTGCGCCCAGCGAGTTTCTTGCCGAGCTTGCCATGCGCAATCGCACCAAACTTGCTGAGCGAAATCTGCAGATCATCAAAAATAACCTGACCGTAATGGATGAGTTTTTTGCAAGAAATTCTTCACTATTCACCTGGCACCGACCCAAAGCAGGCTCCATGGGGTTCCCAAAGCTCCTCACTGGTGATATCGAAACTTTTTGCGATGATCTTGTCAAAAAAGCTGGTGTGCTTTTATTGCCGGGGTCGATGTATGACGAGACCAACAACCATTTCCGCCTGGGTCTGGGACGCAAAAACCTCCCGCAAGCTGTTGAACGCTTGGAGGACTACCTTTCTACATCGTCAATTTACAACCGGAAAAAATAAATTGATAAAGCTTTTACGTCCCCTTCATCTCTTTCTTGCCGGGTTGACATATTTTCTTGGTGTGAGCATCCCTGCCTATTTAGGAAAACCGATCCAACTTACGTTGTTTATCCTTGGTTTGGCAATCTCCCTGCTCGCACAAGCGACCATGTCTTATTTGCGCGAAGTGTTTCGTCCGCATAATGAACCGCTTATTCCCGGCGAAACTCCCCAACAAAAAGAGACACTGCGTAGCAATCTCCTCTATATCTCCTTTGGCATGCTTGGAACCATCGCCGTTATTTTCTTTTTGATATATCTAAACTTTACCTTTTCGCTTCCCGTATTTTACTTTTTACTCGCTTCCGTTCTTCTTGTCTTGGTCTATGCCTTGCCGCCCTTTCACCTCGTTAATCGCGGCTTTGGTGAGCTTATCCTTGCCATGCATGTCGCGTATGTCATACCTTCCATCGGTTTCGTCCTTCAAGCTGGAGAGAACTCGCGCTTGTTGACTCTTTTGCTTCTTCCGCTCACAGTTCTGGCGCTTGCATATTTCCTCATTGGTAATTTCACCACCTTTCCTGACGATCAAAAATATGAGCGCGGCACCCTGCTTCGCCGTCTCACTTGGGAGCGTGCTATTCCGTTCCATCATAGTCTTGTTGCCTTCGCATATTTGATGTTTGCCTTTGTGCCGCTTTTTGGCTTCACATTTAACCTGGTTGCCCCAGCCTTTCTAACCCTGCCCTTTGCCGTCTTTCAGATATTTCAACTTCGTGCGCTTGCCAATGGGAATGCCCCAAATTGGAAGCTGCTTACCTCCACCGCCCTGGCCGTTTTTGGACTCACATCCTATTTTCTAACTGTAACCTTTTGGATTCGCTGACTTTCAACCCAATACCATGCCTGAATTTTTGACTCTTCTCCCACCCGACCAAGCCCGTGATAAATTGCTCTCGGTTCTTTCCAAGGCGATGCCTGATTCTGAAACTCTGGCAGTAGACAAAGCCTTGGGCAGAGTCACGGCAGAGGATATAGTTTCCCCGCATCCGCTGCCTGAGTTTCCCCGCACCACTGTAGATGGATATGCTGTTCGCGCGCAAGATACCTTCGGCGCAACGGATTCGCTGCCTGCCTATCTCCATCTCATTGGGGAAGTACCGATGGGAGATGAACCAACATTTGTTGTGGGTGCGGGGCAATGCGCACTCATCCACACCGGCGGAATGCTTCCCAAAGGCGCGGATGCAGTTGTAATGTTGGAGTACACACAAACCGTAGGCGCAGAGGCGTCTCACCCGGAAATCGAAATATTCAAGTCCGTAGCCGATGGCGAGAACGTTATTCGTATCGGTGAGGATGTTGCCAAAGGTCAGGTAGTCATCGCCAAAGGGACGTCGTTGCGCCCGGCAGAGATCGGCGGACTGATGGCGCTTGGATTTATTTATTTGCGCGTAGTCAATAAACCGAGAGTAGCATTGATATCAACTGGTGATGAGGTCATTGAACCGAGCCAACACCCGCGGCCTGGACAAGTACGTGATATCAACTCGTATACTTTGGGCGCATTAATCGAAAAGAGCGGTGGTGAAGCTGTCCGTTATGGGATTATTGGGGATGAGTTTGAATTGCTGAAGACTGCTGCGGCTAAAGCACTCTCTGAATGTAATGTGGTCATCGTTACTGCCGGATCATCGGCGTCTACTCGCGACATGACGGCTGAAGTTATCCGTCAGCTGGGGGAGCCGGGTGTGCTTGTGCATGGCATCAACACCCGTCCTGGAAAACCGACCATTCTAGGCGCGTGTAATGACAAAGCCGTGATTGGTTTGCCGGGGAACCCTGTCAGTGCATTGGTAAATGGATATTTGTTTGTCGTGCCGGTCATCGAAAAATTGTTAGGGGTATTGCCGAAACCCAAAGCCACTGTGCAAGCGAAACTGACCGTCAACCTGCCATCGCAAGCTGGGCGTGAAGATTGGTGGGCAGTGAAATTAAGTGAGGGTAAGGGTCAGCAGTCAGGGGTCAGGTATCAGGCGGAGCCAATTTTTGGTAAGAGTAATTTGATCTTCACTCTGGCTGCAGGTGACGGCTTGTTAAAAATTCACCCTGATGCAACGGGTTTGAGTGCCGGTGAAGTTGTGGAAGTGGTGTTGATCTAAAACCTCGGATCATTGACGGTGGAAAAGATTTTTCGCTGTCAATGATTACAACTCTACCGTCATTCCCATTTTTCTCGTCAACGCTTTTTCATACACCAAACTCGCAGCGACAAGATCTTCCATGGCGTGCCCCATGGATTTGTAAATTGTCCACTCGGTTTCGGATATTCTGCCGGGTTTTTGTTTTAAAAGCAACTCGCCAAGCTCGGTTCCAAAATCTGTATCCAAGCCTTGGAGTTCGGCGCTGCCAGCCGGAGGCGGTTCAAAGGCTCGTTTGGATTCTACGAAAAGATGACACGACTCGATCACATCACGGGGTAGTTCGCCGCCGGGCGGGCGGTACCCCACCGAGGTGATGTGGACGCCATCTTTGAGCCACTCTTTTTTGATGACAGGTTCGGGTGATGATGTACAAAGACAGAGAATATCAGCGTTGGAAACAGCTTGATGGATAGAATCAGCTGCATGGGCGGTTGAGGCGTGGGCAGCTAAGGCAGAGGCGGCGGAATGGTCCCTCGAAGCGATCCAAATTTTTTCGATGCCGCCCAGAGTTTCGATCATCTTCAAATGCGATTCAGCTTGTACGCCTGTACCGATAATGGCAACAGTTTTTGAGTTTGGGCGGGCGAGATGTTTGATAGAGAGCAGTGATGCAGCTGCGGTGCGCATGGCGGTGATGTGTTCGCCGTCCATCAAGGCAATAGGTGAGCCGGTTTCGGAGTTGAACAGGGTGATGACGGCTTGGTGAGAAGGCGTGCTTTCGTGAAAGATGCTGACGAGTTTGACCGAGAAAGGCTTTCCAGGCATAAAGGCGTACATGCCCAGTAAAGCACCTTTGGGCGCGCCGACTTGGTTGCGCGGCGGCACCTCCAGTTGACCAGCACTTAGTGCCTTGAAGCCTTCTTCCAGGGCAGGGATGAGTTCATGAGGATCCAGTAGTTCTGCGACTTCTTTGTGAGAGAGAATGAGCATGGGAGATCCTTTGTTTATTATTTTTGTCTTTCTTTCAAAAGTAGAACGCCTTGCCAACCACCGATGATCATGCCTAGCAATATCCCCAGCCCTTCTGCAGTTGGAAATAAATAGACAAAAAGCGAAACGATGCCAGCGGTGAAATACAAGAGAATTAATGGTTTTGGTGTTTGGTGAGATGCCCAACTTGCAGATCCGATCAGGATTTGTACCCAACCGAGGAAGTGCCAGCCAACGGCAGTTAAACCTGTGAGTAGTGTTGCCCATACAGTCAAGACTGGGATGGAGTCTTGTAGATTTAATTCGGGATGCAGGAGGTGATATTGCCGATTAGCTGAGCGGATAAATGCAACTGCTACCATCATCCCTGCGGAGAGGAAAGCGGAAGATAACGCCAATGACATGCGACGTGGCGCGCGGCTGCCAAGGTTTTCTCGAAGTACGGAAACCCAGGTGACTAAACTTAATGCCCAAACAGGTCCGTAAAGGAAATCGGCAAGGTGATAGGCGATTGGACCCAGGGCGCTTCGCAAGTCTCCGACCAGATAGATGAGTCCGGGAACGAAAAATGTTATCGCCATTAAAAAAGACGCCGTTCCGCCCAATTTTTGTGCTTTTGAATCTATCGTTGGCTGTTCCATAATTACTCCTGCTGCCGGTAGACGATCATTTCCATGGTCGCTGGGTAGTCGCGCATTGTCTGTTTACCAGATGTCACCAACTGTAAACCCATTCGGGAATGGGTCGCTGGGATCAACTACAAATTGATTGATGCCCGTGATCCATGCTGTGCCGCCAATGGTGGGGACAATTGCCTTGTAAGGACCGACTTGCGTCTCTTCGATAAGCCGTCCAGTGAAGAGTGTGCCAAGAATGCCTTCGTGAATGAAATCTTGATTCAAACCGAGTTGACCGCGCGCATAGAGTGTTGCCATTTTGGCGCAAGTGCCTGTACCGCAGGGAGAACGGTCGATCACGCCCGTCCAAGTGGAAGGTTTGTTCCAGTCAATTTTGCCGGTTGAAACGGTGACAACATTTTTGCGATGCGCCTGCGGGTGAATAGGCGGCGCGGAAAGTTGTCCGATGGTGGGACCGGTAATTTCCGGGTTGTCGGGGTGTGTCACCGGATATTGCTCAGCAGTAGCAGACTTGACCATCTCGGTGATGCGGGTGATGTCTTTGCCTTCGTCGGGCGTGAGCTGTAACCCGAATTGCGCGGCGTCTGCGATCGCATAGAACATGCCGCCCCATGCTACGTCCACTTTGACAGTGCCAAGAGTTGGCACCTCCACGTTGAGGTCGAGGTGTACAGCAAATGCGGGGACGTTCTTGAATGTGATCTGTGTGACCTTGCCATCTTTGCATTCAGCACGGATGCCAACCAGCCCGGCAGGCGCTTCGAGCATGAACTCGGTGACCGGCTCTTGCATGGGGATCATGCCAGTTTCGAGCAGGGTCGTTGCCACACAAATGGTGTTCGTGCCAGACATGGGCGGGTACTCGGTCTGCTCCATGATGATGAAACCCGCGGCAGCATCGGGGTGTGTGGGCGGCATGATGACGTTGCAGCATAAGGCGGGGTATCCGCGTGGTTCGCGCAGCATGCGCAAGCGCAGGTCATCGAGATTCTTTTCCATGTATTTCATCTTCTCGAACATTGTCTTGCCGGGTACATCGAGCACGCCGCCTGTGATGACGCGTCCGGGTTCGCCGCAGGCGTGCAGGTCAACAGCGGTGATCATGTTTGTAAGGCGCATGGGACTCCTACATAAAATGAAATGGTTTGCAGCTAATGTCAGGCTGTGCCAAGTTTACCTTATTTGATTCTTGCCTGATAAAATATTGCCATGGAATATACACGCGACCAATTCACTATTTCGGATGATGCATCTCGTTTGGATGTTGACGCTATTTGTGATTTTCTCTCCCGTGCTTATTGGGCGGATACTCGTCCGCGAGAGGTAATCGAAAAATCGATCCAATTTTCGCTTAATTTCGGTGTTTATGATGGTACAAGGCAGGTCGGCTTTGCCCGTGTGGTGACAGACCGTGCTATTTTTGCTTACCTGTGTGATGTGTTTATCCACGAAGATTATCGCGGACACTCCCTCGGTAAGTGGATGATGGAATGCATTATGGCTCACCCCGACTTGCAAGGTATGAAGCGTTGGTGCTTGCTTACTCGCGACGCTCATGGGCTGTACGAACAATTTGGCTTTACAGAGTTGGGAGACCCCTCCAGGTGGATGGAGAAATTTGACCCTGCCAAATAACGACTAAGAATATTGGGGGATGCTTCGGCTCTGTCATTAAACAGCCGGTATCCACTAAAATTCATATACCAACCACCAAGTTGTAAATTCCCGTTCCCAAAGGACTCTCATGCTTGAAGAACTCTTTGCCAAACCTGTAGGCTTTTTTCTAATCGTCATGGCGATCATCCTGATTACGCCCCTTATTTCTGAGCGGTTGCGGTTGCCTGGCATCATTGGGATCATTATCGGCGGTATGCTCATTGGTCCGCATGGATTTGGTCTCCTCGAAGATAATGACCGAATCCAATTCCTTTCTACGATTGGGCTGGTCTATCTTATGTTCAGCGCTGGTCTCGAAGTGGATATCAACCAGTTTATGAAAGTCCGTGCGCGGGCTTTGGTATTTGGGTTGATCACATTTATATTTCCGCAACTCATGGGCATGGGGTTGGGGTACATTCTAGGGCTGGACTGGCTAGGCATGATCCTGCTAGGTTCTGCATTCGCCTCGCACACGTTGATCGCTTTTCCCATCCTTACCAAACTTGGCGTCACACGCAATGAGGCTATTGCTGTTACCACTGGTGCAACGGTTCTTACAGATATCGGCGCTTTTATCGTGCTGGCGGTTGTCCTCGGCGCGGATAAAGGCGGGTTGAGCTTTGGCTATTTTGCACAGTTATTTGTGATGCTGGCACTTTTTACAGCGGTTATCATTTTTGGTTTGCCGCGTTTTGGGAAATTCGTTTTTCAAAAATTATCCGGTCGAGCCGTGGAATTTCAATTTGTGATCGTTGTATTATTCGTCGCGGCATTCTTTGCGGAAGTCATCGGCGTGCATGAAGTGGTTGGAGCGTTTCTTGCAGGGCTGGCGGTTAATTCCATGCTGCCGCGACACAGCCCGGTGGCTGGGCACGTGCTCTTTATTGGCGAGTCATTCTTCATTCCAGTCTTTTTGCTTTACAGCGGGCTCATTACTGATCCACTGACCTTTCTCAAAAGTCCGCAGACGATTGTTGTTGCGATTGGCGTTACCATCGTTGCATATCTATCTAAATTGATCGCGGCGTGGATCACTGCGAAAATTTACAAATACACCAAATCTGAGTTTTGGACGGTCTATGGCTTATCGCATGCTCAAGCTGCTGTTACCATCCCTACGTTGGTCATCGGTTTGGAAACTGGACTTTTCGACTCCACCCTTTTTAATGCCGCCATTTTGATGATCCTTCTCACTTCAATCACTTCGCCCCTCATCGTACAGCGCTTCGCTCCTGATCTGCAAACTGCCTCTGCCGATGATGAGCAGACCCCGCTCTTTGGGCGGGTTCTCGTTCCTGTGTCTGAAGCCAATTCCGGGGAATTAGTGGCTCTTGCAAGCCTGCTTGCCCGCAGCTCAAAAGGGAAAGTGCTGGCAGTCAGTGTTGCTCAAGCGACAGGACCTAATGAAAGCAACAGCTTGATGCTTCACAAAGAATTGCTCGGCAAGGTCAGTGCATCCCTGCATGATCCTGAGGCGGAGCTTGAGCTTATCCCTCGTCTGGCTGCCACACATGCGCAGGGTATTTTACATACCGCGAACGAAGAAAATGCGTCCCTTATTGTCATGGGCTGGCGCGGCAAGCGTACCTTCCGCGAAAGCGTGCTTGGCTCCGTACTGGACGAAGTGATCTGGGGCTCGGACACTCCTGTAGTGGCTGGAAAATTGTCCTTGCCATTGAACAGCATGCGGCGGGTGATCTTTATTGTGCCTGCCAAAGCTGTTCCGCCAATCGCGTTACGCCGTATGCTCGAAGCCAACCTTGCCGTTGCCAAGGCACTTAACGTCCCCTTGCTCGTTCGTGCAGATAAGAGTTACGTGCAGACTCTAGAGGCTTTGTTCGTTGCCATCAGCCCGGAGCAGGAATATAAACTTGAAGTCCTTAAAGATCAACTAAAACCTGAAAAATTAGAACACGAAGCTGTGAGCGACTTTATTATTCTGCCCGGCTTCGGTTCCCGCAAACGTGTTCAAGATACGCTTGGGAATATCCCCGAGCAAATCGCCCAACACTTTGATGGGAATTTAGTAATCTTGCATTTCGATAAATAAAGACTTTTGACCATAAACCGCCGACCGTAGACTCTGATCCGTTGTCGGCGGTTTATGTTTTTACTTCAGATAAATATCAAAGAACTTGATTGTCTGATTCATGGCTTGGGTGAAGTAGTTCGAGATATTGTGATTGTCGCCTTCGTAAGTATATAAATTGACGATCTGACCAGATTGCCGCCCCAACTCTGCCAGCCGGATGGAGAAATCAACGGGGACATCTTCGTCGTTGGTTCCGTGATGCAGTTCCAAAGGACCAGAGATATCGGTAAGGTAGGATGTGGCGGAGATCGAGTCCCAAAAGGCGGGGTTTTGTTCGGGCGTGCCGTACTGTTCGATATAACTTGAGCGCCAGCCGCGCCCGGTAGAACTTGGTGATGGGGTAAATGCGCCCGTTCGTCGCCAGTTATACAACAAGTCCGGGTATGAGGCGATAACGCCAGCCCAAATAACACCCGCCTTGATATCATCCGAAATGACCATGGCGCGCAGGGTTAAATATCCGCCCATGGAGTGCCCCCACATGCCGATCTTTTCGGGGTTGACGTCGGGGTGCTGCTTCAGAGATTCCAGAGCATTCATCACGTCCACTTGATAACCGGGGTCGCCATACGCGCCGGTCGCTTCGCCTTCGGATTGGTCATGTCCACGATAGTCGATGCGGAAGACGACATAGCCCGAGCGGGCGAGTTGGTCTACATAGGCGATATAGCGTTCTGTGGTCTTGTAAACATCAGGAGGGATATAGCCATGATTAAAGACAATGGCTGGAAATCCACCCTCGGGCGCTTCGCCGTTGGGGATGGTGAGCAGGGCGTAGATTTTCAATCCCTCTGAAAGATAATAGGTATAGTAGCGCCGATAGTTAATGCCGCGTTCCAATTCTTTGACAATCGTGATCTCGCTGCCGGGATATTCCTGATTGCGAAGCGCGATAATGCTCATTGGGTGTGGAACCGGTGTAGCGGTTGGTTCCGGCGTAAACGTTTCTGTCGGCTCGAACGTGGAGGTAAGGGTGGCTGTTTCGGCGGGTGGACTGGGGGTATCTGTAAGCAGCGGCGCCGTTTCGGCGGCACAGCCAGTGAGCACCAGTGAAATTACGAGGAATACCAATAAGGTTTTTTTCATATTTACTCCTGTAGTATAGAAAGCAAAAAGAGGCAGCCTATTACCGCCTCTTTTGCTTTCTCACTTTGTTTTTATTCTAATTTTGGAACGCCCAATTTCTGACTTCACGGATATGTCCCGGTGTGGTTCGGCAACATCCGCCAATGAGTGTGGCACCGTTCTCGTACCATTCCTTGGATTGCGAGCCGAATTTATCACAGGAGGTTTCACCATGCCAGGTATTTGTCACTGCGCTGTAATATTCGCCAGAGTTGGGGTAGACGATGATGGGCTTGCTCGTGTTCTGCTTGATCTCACGAACCAAAGAAGGGATGTGTAGTGGCGAGCTGCAGTTAATTCCGATCGCAGCAGTTTGGGGTTGCTTGTCTAGAAATGCTGCTATATCAGCAATGCGTTCACCGTTGCTGATGTGTTCACCATCTTTGGCGGTAAACGTGAACCATGCAAATGTACCTGGAAATTCGGTAAGCAGGCGGATCAAGGCTTGAGCTTCGATGCCGCATGGGATGGTTTCGCAGGCTAACAGGTCCGCACCGGAGGCGATAAGGGCTTCGATGCGCGGGCGATGAAAGGCGATCAGTTCATCCTCGGTTAGGTTGTAATCGCCGCGATATTCAGAACCGTCTGCAAGAAAGGCGCCGTAGGGTCCCACTGAGCCAGCCACCAATGGGCGGACGCGGTTTACGCGGTTTTCCGTTTTTGACCAGAATTCATCGCGTGCTTCCTGTGCCAACTTCACAGACTTTTTCATGAGGTCAAGTGCCTGATCGCGACTCAAGCCGCGCTTGGCAAACCCATCCACTGTGGCTTGATAACTGGCAGTGATGGCGATATCGGCGCCTGCGTTGAAGTAATCGAGATGCACTGAGTGAATCAACTCTGGTTGTTCGAGTAGTACACGTGCCGACCACAGATCATCGTTCAAGTCACAACCGCGTGCTTCGAGCTCGGTTGCCATGGCGCCATCCACAATGGCAATACGCTGATGTTTTAGAATGGTTTCGATCGGGTTCATTTTGCGGCTGCTTCTGCCTCGCGGAGTTTTTCAGTGGCACGGAAGTATTTGAGATAACGCATCGAGTTCGGGTCGCGTCCCATTAACAGGTCTGTAGCGCGGATGGTGCTGCCGAGTTTGATCGGGTCGGTGATGGAGGTGGTGGCACCGGTGAGCATGGCAATGGAAAGCATCGCGGCGTTGACGGAGTGCCTGTCTGGCAGACCAAATGAAACGTTGCTTGCGCCGAGGCTGATGTTCACATCGAATTCTTTTTTGATCATTTCAATGGCTTTTAGTGTCACTGTGGCTGCCTTGCTGTCGTGCCCGACCGTCATCACCAACGGGTCGATGATGATGTCTTCAATGGGAATGCCGATCTTTGCCGCACGTTCGATGACCTTTGCTGCAGCAGCAAGACGACCCTCGGCTGTGGGCGGGATGCCCTCATCGCCAATGGTCAACCCGATCACAGCTGCGCCTCGCGCCTTGACGATGGGCAGCACTGTGCTAAGCTGCTTTTCTTCGCCGTTGACCGAGTTCACGAGCGGCTTACCGCCTTTGATGGCATTCAACCCGGCTTCGAGAATTTTCGGCTCATTCGAGTCGATGCACAACGGCACGTCGGTAACGGACTGCACCGCCTCCACCACCAACGGCATGACTTCGGCTTCTTCGATCTGCGGATGACCGACGTTGATATCGAGTACGTCCGCGCCCCAATCCACCTGGCGTTTGGCGAGGTGCTTAACGTAATCCATATTGCGTTCCACCAGCGCCTGCCCGAGCTTTTTGATACCAGTCGGGTTCAACTTCTCGCCAATGATGACGAATGGCTTATCAAAACCGATTGTGACTTCCTTTTTTTCAGACTTGAGAATGGTATGCATGAGTGCCCTCCGTAAAGTTATTAAACTACGCTTTCAAGAATCTCAATGCCGTCTCAGCCAATACAGCGGTTCCCACGGGCAGAGCGCGTTCGTCAAGGTCAAATTTAGGGTGGTGTAATTCATACACCGGGCGACCTTCGATCCTGGTCCCCAAGGTGTACATCGCGCCGGGCGCATCCTTCAGGAATTCGGGAAAATCTTCAGCGCCGAGGGTTTTTTCAAGCGGATGGACGCTGCCTTCACCAAGCAGATCTTTGCCGACTTGCGCGATCGTGTCTGCGACCAATTTGTCATTGATGATCGGCATTCCACCAAAGAGGATGTTCAGCTTGTAATCGCCGCCAAGGACTTTGACGATCTCGAAAACGCGGGTCAATTCTTCGCGGATCTGTTTTTCAACTTCCAAAGAGGTAAAGCGGATGGTTCCTTTGAGTTCCACTTTGTCGGGGATGACATTTTCGGTGAAGCCGCCATTGACAGCGCCGATGCTGATCACCGCTGGTTCAAATGGGTCGAGTCTGCGCGAGACGATCGCATTGACACCCATGATGACGTGTGCCAGCAGCACGAACGGGTCGTTTGAGGAATGCGGGTACGCACCATGCCCGCCCTTGCCGTAAATGGTAGCCTGCCATGAACTGACCCCGCCGCCGCTCGGACCTTCATTGATGGCGATGGTGCCCACCGGGCTGGTCGGGTCTACATGTTGGGCGATCACATAATCCACGCCTTCCACAGCGCCTTCGTCATACATACGCTGCGCGCCGCTTTTGCCTTCTTCGTCTGCGGTTTCTTCACAAGGCTGAAATAGGAAGCGGATTCGCCCGTTCAGTTTTTCTTTTGCAAGGATCTTTGCTGCGCCCAGTGCCATGGCAGTATGAGAATCATGACCGCAGGCATGCATTTTGCCTTCATTTTGTGAGACATAATCGGTCTCGTTCTGTTCAAAGATCGGGAGCGCATCCATATCCGCACGGATGGCAACCAGTTTTCCGCCCTCGCCGATCTCCGCCACAACGCCGGTTTTACCAACTCCGCGTTTGACCTTGTATCCCATCTTTTCCAGTTCATCTGCCACGATCGCGGCTGTGCGGTGCAGGTCGAACCCGGTTTCGGGGTGCATATGGAAATCCCGCCGCCATTCGATCAGTTCTTCTGAAATTGCATGTGCTTGTTTGATCATAACTTCTCCTTATATGCCTTATTGCTCGTTACTAATTTTACCAATCACTTTTCATGGATAACGGACTATTTCTTTTTTACCGTCTCTCGTTCTGCGGCGGCGAGGATCCTGTTCAATTCAGCTTCCTGTGCCGGCTCCAGCGGCGGGACGGTATGTTCGCGCAGGATGCGCTCAGCTTCGTCAGTGGCGTGATCTGCCATTTGTTTGCGTCCCATTTTATCCTCCCAGGTATCCCAAGAGTTGCGTTCGGCGAGCTTGGTCAACGCCATTTCACCGGCACGTAAGTGTTTGAGGGTGTGTTTACTGGCGAGATAATTGCGGTTTGAGTCCATGACATTGCCGATGACCTCCACTGCCAAGTGTTCTGCATCAGCCGATAAGCCCTGGCGTTGGCGGTGAATGCTTTTTGCGAGTTCATTGTCCAACACCATCTGAGCGAAGGAACCCATCACACCTGCTTCCATTTCGCCAATGCCCGAGAGTTCATCTGCCCCAGCCAGAGCGGGGAGAGAGGCGTTCAGTCCGCGTTCAAAAGCGTTTTGGGCATCCAATGTGTGGGCATTCGTGGAGAAGCCATACACGTTCACGGCGAAGCCATAATAATGCCCAAGCTGCACCGTTGCCGCGGAAGAGATGCCAAGTTCCACGCCGCCCCAGATCAGCCCTGTACGCGGCTCAAGCAAACCCAAGCGCCCGCAGTAGACCACGCCACAGCCTGGATTTAGGATCTGCGCCAGAACGAGCGGAGCAAGCGTCTCAGCATTTTGTTGGACGAGGCTGCCGGTAATGGTCATGGGTGAGGTTGCGCCGCCGGTGGGTGCAGGCAGGTTGGCGTGGATGACGCCCGCCTCTGCCATATCCATGATGGCTTGCGCTGCGATATCGTGCATGGTCAGCGGACTGACCGGAGAAAGCGAGAGTGTGATCTCGTGCGGCTCAATGCCGATCACTTTTGCCATTTCAACAGCATATTTTGCTTCGTGACCAAATTGAATGCCGGGGCCCTGCACAGGCTTTGTGGTGTTCGACAAGGCATGACGGAACATATGCAATGCCATCATTTCATTTTCCACATCAGGCGGGGTAAAGAATGGTGTGATGTTATTGCAATTTGGCAATGCATCCAGCAGACGGACGGCGTTCACGCAATCTTCAGTCGTGGCGGTGTGGTGCGTGCCGGTACGTGCATCAAATACATCGCGCGCACCGCCGAGGTTGTGAAAGAATAAATTCCCGCCGCCCAACTCATTCACAGTGCCGTTACGCCCGCGGATCTTGGGTCGTTTATTCGCTTTAGCAACAGAGTCCATCACCAAATCAGGCGGCATCAAGACGCGGTTATCCTTCATTTTGCAGCCTGCTTGTAATAAGATATCGAGGCTGGGTTTATGTGTCCAAATTATGCCGATTTCACTCATCACTTTCAGTGTGGCTTCGTGCATGGCTTGTACGTCAGCATCTGACAAAAACTTCAACGGCTCCATGTGCTCTCCTGATAAAAATTATGTCCATGGTCTAGAGACCACGTTATTGGTGACTATTGTTCGTCGTTCAGTATTTTCTTTAAAAACTCCAAACGCTTCGTTTCAGCATCCAGGATGTTTTCGATCATTAGAAATGAATGCCCTTCACCTTTGTATAAATGCAAATCAACTTCCTTGCCTAAATTTTTTAATTTGTCATGTGCATCGATCGATTCGGAGGCGGGGCAGCGCGGGTCATTCTCTCCACAGATCATTTGCACAGGTGCAACGACGCGGTCTAAAAAGAAATACGGAGAGCGTGAGATCCATAATTCGCGGTTCTCTTCCGGGTCACCCATATTCTCAATGTTCCAATGCTGCAAGTCTTCGCGTGAATTTTTATGCGACTTGATCCAGTTCAGGAACGGAACCACCGCCGAACCGCCTGCAAATAAATGTGGATACATTGTCAGACAGCACATGGTCAAAAAACCGCCGTGGCTGCGCCCTGTTACAGCGATCTTGCCTTTTTCTGCCAGACCGTTATCGATCAAATACTTTACACCTGCTGCGCAATCATCCGTGTCCACGCCGCCCATGTCGTAGCGGCTGGCGTTCTGCCATTTTTTGCCATACCCGGTCGAGCCGCGATAATTGGGCGCAAGCACCGTCCAACCTTGCGCTGCCATGTGGCTCATCATGGGGCTCCATAAATTCGAGTAATGCCAGTTCGGTCCGCCGTGAATATCGATCACAGCCTGCCTGCCGTTTCCACGGTATAACAATGCCGGTACCTGTACACCATCTTTACCGGTGTACCAAACTTCTTCCGGCAGGGCAAAACCGGGCAATTCTGCCAAGGACTTCGTGAGTTGGGTTGCATCCCCGCTTTCGAGGTTAATCTTCCAAAGGTCAGATGGGCGATTTACATCCTCATATAAAAGGACGACTTCATTTGAAGTGAACTGCGGAAAGGAATGGCAGCCATCACCGATTTTTATTTGATGTAGTTCGCCGCCTCTTTTCTGAAACTTGAAGCTGGTCTTCGCGCCTTCAGCTTGTATCCACCCGATTCCATCTCCGCTTCGCGACCACACAGGCTGGGTTTTATCCCCGGCACTCTGGTCTACCCAGTGGATCTCCTGCGACTCAATATTAAATACGCCGATATCATGCCACTCGTTCACTTCGGCAGAGAACGCCAGGGATTTTGAATCAGGTGACCAGGCCGGGTGCTGTGCATTCAGTGCCTTGCCTTCCCAGAGAAGCTGAGTAGTGTACACTTTGCCCTTGTGGCGTCCCACCGGTACGATGTGAATGCTGCGATCGCTCGCTGCTGCTTCTGACTCAACGGCGATCCAAAGCCCATCCGGCGACCAGACAGCATCCCAGCAGGGGTGGAAGATATTTCGGATCATGTGTTCGCCGCCGCCATCTGTGGGAAGAATGTATAAAGCGAATTGTCCCTTTGCTTCGGAGAGTACAGCCAGAAGCTGCCCATCTGGTGACCAACTCACATTGGGCTGATGGGCATAAAGAATATCCGGGGTCAGGTCGGTGGTTGTGTCTGTATTGAAATCATGGACGGCAATGTGATACGACTCGCTGCCGTCCAGATCCAGGGCAAATGCCAGGCGGGAGCCGTCGGGGGAGAACTTGGGAGCAAATTGTGCGCCGTCTATTTTTAGAGATAGCGGAGTTGGCTCTTTGCCGTTTGTGGTTTGCCACAATTCCCAACGCCCGGTCTTGTTCCAGGCGAAGACGACCCGGCTTTCATCGGGGGCGATGGTGTATGGCAGACCGGAGTCTACGTAGGGAACTTGCAAGAGCTGTTCAAGGTTGGGCATACGGGTTGGATTCAATCACGTTTCCATCGAATAAGGGTTATTGGACCCTTATCTTTTCTTTCTGGTAGCAATTTTAAAAATGCTCTGAGTAAAAAAACCATCGTCAGGCAGGCTGTGACCGATATCAATATGATCGGGGAGCGCGTGGCTTCATATTGAATGGGCGTTGACCTTGTTTGCATAAGCGGCTTGACCGCACTTATCAGCTTCTGAACCTGTGTTGGATCTGTAAATAGCCTGCTCACGGATATGAACTCGCCAACAGGTGTTTGGAATTGAGCACTAGCACTGCAACCTTTGTTCTTTCCACTTCCGCTACAGTTGAGGTCCCGGTCCATGTCAATGATCTGTTCATAGCTTTGTTCTGAGATCGTCCAGTTGAATATTGATTCACGGACCTGGCAAATGTAGGTTTTATCTGGTTGTAATTCGCATTGGATCTCCAACGACGTACTGAATGGAGTGTTAAACCCGAAGGAAAGTGTACCTGCAATGATCGCAAGCAGAATGTCCCAGATAAAAACAGCAATTTTCTTTACCATTAAATTTGCTCCTCTCGGAAGTAATATTAAAAAAACTAGAATGTAAGTGTTATGTCAGTTGGTATTCTTCAAGTTTGGGCAATTCTTCATGTCCTGCTTTTTTCGCGAGATCAAGCATGAAGGCGTGGAGTCGGGTCACTTTGGCGGGGTCCAGGTCTGGGCGGGTGTAGGAGGCGAGTAATTCCTTCACATGTAGCTTGGCTCTGCCGAAGGCGTCCAGGGAACCGGCTTCCTTCCAGGCGCGCGTGGAACTGCGGTCGATCACATTTCCAGGAAGGTGTTGTTCTTCACGGAACAACTGCATGGTAATCTTCTGTTTGAGGAAATCGCCGCCTTTGAAGTTGATCTTGTCGTCATAGAAACCGGTGGCGAGAGTGTCTGTATGTTGCTTGACGCCGCCAATGAGGCGTTTTGCCATTGCAATGCCTTCCGCATCAATAACGAGTTTTTCAGCACTGTGACAGGCGAGGAAATCCAACATGCCGGAACCAGAGATCATGTTAATGCCGCTCAATGCGCCGACCATGGCAGTGATGCCGCTTTCAAGCCCGGCTTGGGCATCCACGAGTTTTGAATCGGTTGCGCCGAGATAGGTATGAGTGGGCATGCCAAGGGTTTTGGCGACTTGGGCATAGGAACAATCGAGCATGGCGGTTTCGACGGCACCCATAGGGGTGGCGCCTTTGCGCATATCGAAGATCGCTGCCGCGCCGCCCCAAACAATAGGTGAGCCGGGCTTGGCGAGTTGATGAATGGTGATGCCTGCCAGGCACTCCGCTGCATGCTGGGTGACGGTGCCTAGCATGGTCACCGGCGCGGCTGCGCCCGAGAGCGGTACAGAAACGATCTCGGCAGGGATTCCGGCGCGTGCCAGGCGGATGAGGTTTCCAGCGCCGAAGTTACTCCAGATCAACGGCGGGGCGGGGCATACGTCGAAGATGGCGCGTGGTTTCTCGCGAGCTTCCTCCGGGCTGCCTGCGAACATTTCCAGCATGTCGATCATTTCCTGCACGGTCTTGTTCGTAAATGCGCCGGTGACGATGGGTTTTTTGGAATAAAGCAGGGTTAGATACAGGCGGTATGAATCCTGAATATCTTTGGAGACGTCATGGCAGATGACTGCGGTGGATTGTGCGTCGTATTGCGGAATTTGCTCCGCCACTTTCAGCAGGCGGATGAGATGTTCGGTTTCAGTGGTCTCATGCTCGAGCGTATCCGGGTTGAGCATGGTGATGCCGGATGAGCCCGGGTCGAAGTGGACGGAATCGCCGCCGTAGTGGACGACGGGGTTGCCGTGGTAATCGTAAAGGTAGAATTCACGCGGCACACTTTCGAGCGCGCGTTGTACAAGGGATGCGGGGATCTGAGCGACGTGGGTTTCTGGATTGATGACCACGCCTTCTTGCATTAACAATTCCCGCGCTTCTTCATTCTGGACCTTGATGCCGGGTTTCAGAAGCAGTTCATACGCCTCTGCCAGAATGCGGGCAATGATCTCGTCGCTGAGCAGGGTAAGTTTTGGTCTCATGAGACACCTCTAATTGAATTGGATTTCTCTTTGGGCGAAGAGATTAAAAAATGAGTAACGAGGTACAAGAAGTGAGTTTTCTTGCGCCTCGTTACTCAACTCTCATTTCTTGTTATTTCTTTTCGACTGACTTGATAATTCTTTCAAATTCTTTGCTGACCTTTTCATCCAACGGATCAGGTTGGTGCTCCTGCAGGATCTTTTTTGCCTTGGCGGTTGCCCAGTTGCGCGCGTCATCTCGCTTGTCTTCCCATTGCGTGTAGGGGCGGCGGTCTAAAAATTCAGGCATGAACAGGTCACGGGTATGGGCACGGGTATGTTTCTGTGCCAGGAAATGACCGCCAGGTCCAACTGCGGCAATGGCATCCATTGCCAGGGTTTCTTCATTTACGACAATGCCTTGCATCATTTTGTGAATGATGGAGAAGATCTCGCAGTCCAACATCATCTCTGCATACGACCAGATGCGGCTGCCATGCAGAAAACCGCATCCCAACAGCATATCCGACATGACCACACTTGCCATGAAGGTCGAGAGACTGCCTTCCAGCCCGGCTTGCCAGTTTGGTTCTTTTGCGCCTGTGGCGAACGAACCCATGGAGAGCGGGATGTTGTAGAAATCTGAAAGCGCATTGACGGCTGCCCCAAAGAGGAAGTCTTCAGGTCCGCCGCCGGTGTAAGCGCCGGAGCGCGGGTCAGAGGCGGTGAGGGCTGCGGCATAAAAAACGGGAGTGCCAGGGTATGCCAATTGCAGCAATGCTGTGGCTGCAATAACCTCTGCGTTGCCGACGGCAAGAGTCCCAGCCATGGTTGCCGGTCCTGTTGTAAGGCAGGCAGACATGGTCATGAAACCGGTCGGAACTCCATATTCGGCGGCAATCAAGGCTGCATCGAGGGATCCGCCGTCGTGTCCGAGTGGAGGCGCCGTACACTGCATCAAGGAGAGCATGGGGCGTTCGCGCAGTTTTTCTTTGCCGCCAGCCAGAATTGATACCATCTCCATCGCGGCTTTGGCTTCTTCCACGTTGTAAATGGATTCGGTCTGGACGTGTTTGGTGGAGTTTTCCCAAACGGCTTTGAGTTCGTGCAGTCCGCGCGCTTCAACCGCTGTATCTTGCGCAGAGACGGGCACCCAATGGAACGCCACTTCTTCGGTAGCATCGGCTACTCTGGAAATATCGCGTACGTCCTGCAGTTCAGTGGTGCGCTTCTCGCCGGTGTTGATGTCGATGACTTCAACGCCGCATCCGTCTGTGCCAAGACAGACGTGATTGCCATCGAGTGGGAGGTCTTGCTGTGGATCGCGTGCCGCAAGCACATATTTCGGCGGGCATTGCTTTAGCGCGTCTTCGATCAGGTACGGTTTGACCTTCACGGTCTTCCGGGTGCGATCCACATCTGCGCCAACGGCTTCCCAAATATCCAGTGCGCGTTTGGAAGGAAAACGAACGCCGACATTTTCAATAATGTTCAGCGTTGTTTCGTGGATCTTTAATACTTCATCATGGGTCAGTACCTCAAAATTCAATTTGGGGTCGCTGATGGTTTTGATCTTCTTATGAGACATAGAGCCCTCCCGAGGCTATGTCTCTCTCTTCTCTCTGATTGATTATGTCGTGATGACGAATTACATATCGGACTTGCCGACCAATTCTTTGGCGAGCTTTACCGCACCGACGGCATCTTCCGAGTAGCCGTCTGCCTTGATCTTGTTAGCCCAATCGCGGGTGATGGGGGCGCCGCCAACCATGACCTTGATCTTCGGGCGCAGACCTTCTTTATCCATTTCTTCGATCACTTCACGCTGGCGAACCATGGTGGTGGTCAGGAGTGCGCTCATGCCGATGAGGCTGGCGTTGATCTCGAGTGCCTTGCCAATGATCTTATCTGCGGGCTGGTCTACACCGAGGTCGGTCACTTCGAAACCGGAGGCGCTCAACATCGTGCCGACCAGCGTCTTGCCGATCTCATGAATGTCGCCTTCCACGGTGGCAAGCACAACTCTGCCCATCGTTTCGCGGGCTTCGCCAAGCTTAAGGAGTTCCGGCTCAAGGGTGGCGACGGCTGCCTTCATGGCTTCACCTGCCATCACCAATTCCGGCAAAAAGGCTTCGCCAGCGCCGAACTGGTCGCCGATGTAATTTACGCCGATCACAAACCCCTTGGTAATGGAATCCAACGGCGGGATATTCATGGCAATGGCTTTTTGAGCAAGCTCCACCGATACATCCGAATCACCATCGATAATGCTTTGTGCCATATCCTTGAATAACTTCTCGATCTCTTCTGACATACTGCCTCCTGATTACTTTGATTTTTTGATCAAGTGCGAAACTTGTTTTTCTTTCTCTCTCAACAGGGCTGCGGGGATATTGCGGTACGTTTCCAGCCACCTGCCTGATTCCATGACGTGTTCGAGCGATACTTTTACTGCTTTATCCGGATCTCTTTTCTTGAATGCTTCCAGGATGGCGGCGTGTTCGTCGTGGGTTTGCGCCACACTACTTGAGACCAATTCGGGCTTGCGGTAAAGCGCTTCGTAGAGCAGCCAGTCTGGAAATGCGTTTGAAACGATGGAGTACAACTGAATCAACAGGTCATTCCCAGAGGCTTCCGCAATGGCAGTATGGAACTCGCGGCTTAATTGTCGTTCCTGCGGCATCTCGCTTAGTTCAACATGCCGATCCATTTCCGCCATGATCGCCTCAAGGTTTGCGATCTTATCCGGGGTGATGTTCAAGGCGGTTTCTCTTGCGATCATTGCTTCGAGAAACAGACGCATCCCATAAGCTTCAACAACATCCTTTTCGGACATTTCGCGCACGCGCACCCCGCGGTATGGCACTCGCTCTGCAATGCCTTTCGCCACCAGCAGATCCAAGGCTTCTCGTACGGGTGTCATGCTTACGCCCATCTGGCTGGCAATATCTTCCTGCCGGAGCCAGTCGCCGGGGGTGTATTTCCCTGCAATGATCTGACGATGCAAGGCATCATAGATTTCTTCCTTCAGGGGCTTGTGGGTGAGTTCTCTTGCTGCTATTGACGCCATGATTGTACATTATATATAATCTGAGGGGATTTCGGAAGTGCCGCGTGTCACTGAAAATGCATTCGGTTATACTCAACATCCCGGAGATTACATGTCTGAAATTGACCTGAAGCCATTGAAACCCGCAATAGAAAAATTTGTCCCATTGGGCCGCTCGGGGCTTTTGCCAGCCTTGCATGCGGCTCAAAATATTTATGGTTGGCTCCCCGAACCTGTGGCTGCCGAAATTTCCAAAACGCTGCGGGTTCCGCTGGCGGATGTGCATGGGGTCATCGAGTTTTATTCGATGTATTACAACAAACCTACCGGCAGGAATGTGATCCGCGTTTGCACCGACCCGGCTTGCGGCTTGCGTGATGCGGACGGCGTCTTGAAAAAACTCTGCCATCAATTTGACCTGGATCCGCATCAGATTCACCCGGAATTGGATCTCACCATTGAGCCGAGTCCCTGCCTTGGGATGTGCGACCAGGTTCCCGCCATGCTGGTAACGAAGGGAGATCGTGCCATCGAAGATTTCGGCGTGGATAAGAACTTCCGCCCAAAGTCTCTCGTCGGTGGGACGCTCCGCATGCTGACCAAAAATTGCGGCGGTGAAACAACTTCATTGGAGGCGTATGGCGGCTATACCGCCCTAAAGAAGGCAAAAGCCATGAGCCGTGAACAGGTCGTAGAGGAGATCAAAGCCGCCGGTCTGGTGGGAAGAGGCGGCGCAGCATTCCCAACTGGAATTAAATGGGAAGGCGCGCTCAAGGCGCAGGCAGACCAAAAATATGTCATCTGTAATGCAGATGAATCCGAACCTGGCACGTTCAAAGATCGTATCCTGTTGTTGGATGACCCACATATGATGATCGAGGGGTTGTCCATTGCGGCGTATGCCATTGGTGCGACCAAAGGTTTTATTTATATTCGCGGTGAATATCCGTATATTGTCCCGGCGCTGCAAAATGCCATTGACGAAGCCAAAGCTGCCGGGCATCTTGAAGGTTTTGAAGTTGAAATTCGCGTCGGCGCTGGTGCCTATATTTGTGGCGAGGAGACCGCGCTGTTTGAATCGATCGAAGGGAAGCGTGGCTTTCCGCGCGTGAAGCCGCCCTTCCCGACGACGCATGGCGTGTTCGGTAAACCAACCGTCATCAATAATGTTGAAACACTATGCAATGTGCCGCTCATCCTCGAAAAAGGCGCCGTTGAATATCGCAAGATCGGTACCGAAAAATCACCGGGACCCAAATTGTTCTGTCTTTCAGGGGATGTGGTCAAGCCGGGGGTATATGAAGTTGCGTTCGGTGCGACCTTACGTGAAGTGCTTGAAATGGCAGGCGGTGTGATTGACGGTAAAAAGCTCAAGTCTGTTCTCTTCGGCGGTGCGGCGGGAGCCTTTGCCACGGCGGAACACCTTGATGTGAAAATGACCTTTGAAGACCTGCGTGCTGCTGGTCTTCCGCTTGGATCAGGTGTCGTGATGGTCTTCGATGAGACCCGGGACATGCGCGATGTATTGAAAAGACTCGGTCATTTCTTTGCACATGAGTCTTGCGGTAAATGCTATCCCTGCCAAATGGGAACCCGGCGCCAAATGGAAATTCTCGACCGCGTGGCAGAGGGCAACCCGCAGAAAGGTGACTTCGTCCGCTTGCAAGATGTCGGCTGGACGATGACGGATGCAAGTCTGTGCGGGTTGGGGCAGACGGCTGCGAGTGCGGTATTGTCTGCGATGAAATTGTGGCCCGACCTGTTCGAGGTGAAATCATGACGATCACATTTATGATGGATGGCAAGGAAGTTACCGCGCAAGACGGACAGACATTGCTAGATGTTGCCCGCGAGAACGGCATCAACATTCCCACCATCTGCTTTCACGAAGCTACCACAGCGAATGGACTATGCCGCATGTGTGTCGTCGAGGTGGAAGGGCAGAGAGTGCTCCAGCCTTCGTGCATTGTCAAAGCGGGCGCAAATATGAAGGTCCAGACCCGAAGCGAGAAGGTGGTGCGCGCACGCAAGACCATCCTCGAAATGCTCGCCTCCACCATGGACTTGTCTGATGCGCCCGATATCCTTACGATGATGGATGAATACGGCGCAAGCCCTGAGCGCTTTCCCGATGCCGAGCGCCGCGAGTCAGAAGTTAAAGATGATAATCCGATGTACGTCCGCGACTATTCAAAATGTTTGTTGTGCTGGCGTTGCGTTCAGGTCTGCGCGGATGATGCTCAATATACATTTGCAATTAACTTTGAAGGGCGCGGTTTTGAAACGCAGATCGCCACGTTCTTTGATAAACCCATCCCTGAAACGACTTGTGTGATGTGCGGTCAATGCGTGGGCGTTTGCCCCACCGGCGCATTGAAACCCAAGCGCGAATATATGCTGGAGCAAGGCAAAACGCCTGCTGAAATCAGTGTGATGAATACGGGCAGAAAAAAACGTAAGTAGTAACTGGTAAATAGAGATTGGAGATTAGTCAATTACCATTTACCAATTACTAATCTCCAATTACCGCAAGGAGACCTTATGATCAAATCCGACCATATCACCACTACAACCTGCCCTTACTGCGGCGTAGGTTGTACTTTGCAACTTCACGTCAAAGACGACTTTATCTTCAAGGTCACTACGCCGTTCGATTCCCCAGTCAATCACGGCAACCTGTGCGTGAAGGGACGTTTTGGCTACGACTTTATTTATCACCCCAAGCGCATCACCACGCCGATGATCCGTAAGACCAGGCAGGAAGCCGGAAAACGCACGCAGGCGTTCGACCTTTCTGAATGGCGCGAGGCTTCGTGGGATGAGGCGTTGGACTATGTGGCTGATAACCTCACCCGCATTTACAAGCGTGATGGTTCCGACGCCATGGCGGTCTACTGCTGTGCTAAAGCCACCAACGAAGATAACTACGTTTTGCAGAAGATGTACCGCGCCTTGTTCCGCACGAACAATGTCGATCACTGCACCCGTCTATGCCATGCCGGTTCGGTCGTGGCGTTGCTACAGGCACTTGGTTCTTCTGCCATGAGCAACACCGCGAGTCAGGTCGTGATGAACGATGTTTTCATCGTCACCGGCTCGAATACCTCGGAAAATCACCCCATCATTTCCCTGCAAATGAAAGACGCTGTGCAAAAGCATGGCGCGAAGATGATCGTGATCGACCCGCGCCGCATTGACCTGGTGGATATGGCGGAGATGTGGCTGCCGCTCAAGCCGGGTACGAACGTACCGGTTTTCTCGGCAATGGCGCATGTCATTGTTAAAGAAGACCTCGTCAATTGGGACTTTGTCAAGAATCGCACTGAAAACTTTGACGAGTTTCTGGAAAGCCTCGAAAAATTCACACCAGAATACGCTGAAGAGATTTCCGGCGTGCCAGCCGAAGATATTCGTAAAGCTGCCCGCATGTATGCCACGGCGAAGAGCGCTGCCATTTATTGGGGTATGGGCATTTCGCAGCTTTCTCACGGCACTGCCAGTGCCATGGCACTCATTCATCTTGCCTTCCTCACTGGTCACGTTGGGCGAGATGGCACCGGGTTGAATCCTCTGCGCGGACAGAATAACGTGCAGGGTGCCAGTGACATGGGGTCCATGCCATTCCATTACCCCGGCTATATGCGTGTGGATAACCCCGATAACCGCACCAAATGGGAAAAAGCCTGGAACATCGAAGAAGGCGGATTGAGCCTCAAGCTGGGTCTCACCACCACTGAAATTCTCGGCAACGCCCACGAAGGCGGCATCCGTGCGCTTTATATCATGGGCGAAAATCCGATGATGTCCGAGCCGAATCTGAACCTCACACGCCATCACATGGAGCAGCTTGAATTCATCGTTGCGCAGGATATCTTCATCAACGAATCCGCCGCGTTTGCGGATGTTTTCCTGCCCGCCACGCCTTTCGCTGAAAAAGAAGGCACGTTTTCAAACACTGACAGACGCGTGCAGCGAGTCCGCGCGGCTCACCCTCCACGCGGGATGTCCCGCCCCGATTGGCAGATCGTCTGTGACATTGCCCTGCGCATCGAATCGCGCCTTGGCTTGCCCACTGCTCATTGGGCTTATTCCAACCCGGAAGAGATTCTGCGCGAGATGGGCAGCGTGAATCCCGATTATGCCGGCATTACTTATGATCGCATTGATAAAGAAGGTCTCATTTACCCCGTGCCGCACATGGAACACCCTGGCACGCCGACCTTGTTCAAAGAGTCCTTCCCGCGCGGAAGAGGAAAATTCCACGCCTTGGATTATGTCCCTGTGCGCGAACAAGTAGACGATGAATACCCCTTCATCCTCACCACCGGGCGTCTGCTGGAACACTGGCATGGCGGTTCGATGACGCGTAATTCAGCCCTGAACGAAATTTACCCCGAAGCCCGTGTGGAGATCCACCCCGCCGACGCCGAGATCCACGGCATCCGCAACGGCGACCCGGTCAAAGTCCAGAGTCGACGCGGTGAGGTCATCGTCCGCGCTACGGTGACGGAGAAGACAACAGTCGGCGTCATTTTCCTTCCCTGGCACTTCCATGAAGCCGCCGCGAACCTATTGACCAATGACGCGCTCGACCCCCAGGCAAAGATCCCCGAATTCAAAGCCTGTGCCGTGCAGGTCTTCCCGGCAAGAGAAAGTGACCTGCCGAATGCGGAAATTGTTTTGAATAGGGGAAGGTATTAAGAAAAAAATCGGAGATGCTAGTATCTCCGATTTTTTTTCTTATACTCACTTTACAGTAACCGTTAGATCTGTATTGATCGTGATTTCTTGAACTGCTTGATCGGTCGCGACATATTCATAGATCAGGCTTTCTGCCGGATCTCTAAACCGCCATGCATGAGTCTCAAACGTACTGAGTTCGGCTGATTCGCCTGGGGCAAGTTCAAGGAAAGCTTCTTCACCTCCTTCAAAATTTATCCAGGAAACTTTCGTCACTTTGTCTGTTTTGTTGACAATATTCAAATCCTCTTCTACAGAACTGCTACCTGATTTTAGTACTTGGGCATTTGAATTTGCTGTAGTGTTTTCCGTAGGGGCGCTAGTTGCGGATGCTGTTGTTGCTTCTGACTCTAGAGTCCATTGATCGCATGTTTTACGATATTCATTATTGGGGAAATATTTTTTCCATTCCGTGCGAGTAAAGTTGCGTCCTGCCCGTTGGCAGGATATTTCAATCCATGATGACACATTCATATCCCAAAGGATAACGGTTGTATCGTCACTTCCAGATGCTAACCTCTGACCGTCTGGACTTACAGCAACACTTTCTACATACTTTGAGTGTCCTGTGAGAAACCCCATAGGATTAAGCGTTGCCATATCCCATAAAACAATGGCGCTATCAGCTCCGCCCGATACCAGCATTGCACCATCTGGGCTAAAGTTCAAACTCACTACACCATTGGTGTGCCCGTTTATCAATTTGCCGATAAGTTGCTTGGAATTTACATCCCACAAAAATATTTCAGTATTATCAACGCTGCCGGATGCCAGTGTCTGGCCATCTGGGCTGAATGCTACGCTTTGCACTTGCCCGGAGCTTCCATCGGTAAGTTTTCCAATTGGCTGACGAGTCTCAACATCCCAAAGAATGATTGTTTTATCCCAGCTTCCTGATGCCAGGATTTTACCGTCTGGGCTAAATACCACGCTTTTTACAGATGACGCATGCACTTCCAATGGCTGCCCCATAGGTTCGCGTTTGCTTACATCCCACAAAATTATCGTATTATCTAGACTGCCAGAAGCCAGAATTTTACTGTCTGGGCTAAATGCTACACTGCTAACACCTTTGGTATGGTTGAATAACGGCTCACCGCTAAGTTGAAATTCTTTTGTATCCCATAACCTTATGGTATTGTCGTCACTGCCGGAAGCCAGCCACTGACCATCCGGGCTGAATGCAACAGTATTAACCCAATCAGTATGTCCCGTTAAGGATGCGATAGGTTGAAGAATGTTAGAATCCCAAATCAGAATAGTATTATCCCAACTTCCGGAAGCCAATAAACTCCCATCAGGGTTGAAGGAAACGCTAGAAACATAATTGGAATGCCCGCCTGCTTGCAGGTAATTTGCTTGCGAGGAGACCATGCTCCATAATATTACGGATTTGTCCACAGATCCGGAGGCGAAGAAATTGCCATCTGGACTAAAAGCCAAACTTGTTACCCCATTGGAATGCCCTCTTAGTGGCTTGCCAATTGCTTCTTGCGTTTCGATATTCCAAAAAATTATGTTTTGATCAAAGCTGCCTGAAGCCAATACCATGCCATTAGGGCTAAAAACAACGCTTTGCACTTGATCGGTATGTCCAATCAATGGTTGTCCAATAAGTTGCCCAGTTTCTACATCCCATAATTTTACGGTGCCTTCCAAACTGCCAGAAGCCAGGGTTTTACCATCAGGGCTGAAGGCTATACTCATGTTTGAATTGGAACTTATTGGTTGCCCAATTGGCTGACGAGAATCAACGTCCCAAAAAATGATGCTATCATCCCAACTCCCGGAAGCCAGAGTTTTACCGTCAGGGCTAAAGGCTACGCTCATTACTATATCTGAATGTCCGATCAGAGAGCTAACTTGTTTCTGGGAAGCAATATTCCATAAAATAATTGAATTATCTGAACTTCCTGATGCTAGATTTTTTCCATTAGGGCTAAATGCGATACTGTTTACGCTTTGTGAATGTCCTATTAATGTAGCTAACTTTTGCCTGGTTTGTACATCCCACAAAATAATTGTCCCGTCCGCACTGCCAGAAGCTAATATTTTACCGTCAGGACTGAATGCCACACTCATTACCCATTCTGAATGACCAAATAAAGGTTCTCCAAGTGGCGTACTGGTGGCAACGTCCCATAAAACAATAGAGTTATCTGCGCTTCCTGAAGCAAGAATTTTTCCGTCTGGGCTGAAAGCTAAGGTGCGTATTAGATCCGAATGTTTGTTTAGATATTGAATAATATAAGGGTTTGATTGGGCGCTTTCTACTAATGCTATTTTCGCTTGATCGGTGTTGAATTCTCCGCCAGATAAATTGAACGCTTCTATACTCAATAGTGTTGAAACTAGAAAGTTCTTTTCTGTTAGTGAGGATGCCTGTGCGGAAAGTTCGCCTACCCGAGATATACGCGCCTGTTTTATTGCTTCTTGCCTTTGAAACCACGCTACAATGCCTAATGCAATAGAGACCACTAATGCAATCGTAATGCCCGCCAAAGTGATTCTCTGTCTCCTAGTCGCGTCTTTTCGGCTGACAAGGATATACTCACCTTGTAATTTGGTGGGCTCAGGGCTTTTTCCCACCGCACTAGAGATGAACTGCTCGCCATCGGTGAGGTCTTTCCCGCGCAGTGTAAAAGAGTTATCTCGTTTCTTTTTATCCCACTCAATCGCGCGGACTTGAACGCGGGTATGTGTCTTAATCCAATCGAGATCCGTATCCATCGCGCTTTGCAAGGTCTCGAACGCCTTGTCAAAATTGTCCGTATCCCGCATGTATACCCAGTTGATTTTCGCCAATTCCGGCGGAACTTCCTGTCCCTGATCGGGCATGAGGTACAAAATGGGGATAAGACGTTTGCCATGCTGAATGGCATGGATCATTTCCTTGCGGCACTCGTTGGATTTGATCCACTCAGGGCTGAGCAAAAATAGAACTGTGTCGGTCTTTTCGATGCCTTCCTTGATCTCTGCGTCCCAATCTGATGCGGCGGGGATGGAGTTCCAGTCTGCCCACACGTCACGGTTGGCGGCTAGCAAAGCATCTACCAGCTTTTGGGTGAAAACTTTATCTCGACGGGAATAAGAAATAAATACATCGGTCATGGCGATTCTCCTGATGAGCGGATACGAACTGGCTAAATTTTACTTGCAAGGTTGGAATTATCAATTTACAAAAAGATAAGATAAAGATATATAGGCATTTTTAAACCATGCCAATTCGGGAGATGTTTGGATGAGCAGATACAAAAACATCCCCGAGATTTTTTTCGTGTCTCGGGGATGTTTTATTGTTACTTTTGGTTTTTTTCTTTTTTCTCTTCTTCGGCAAGGGCTTTGATCACAGAGATTACAGCTGATTTGCGCTTGGGGTCTTGAATTTGACTAAGGTGATGGAGCGCTTCTTCGATCACTCCCTCATTTTCAGGCACTTCGGGAAGCAGCCCCGCAACCCGGTAAACTTTTTCTACGGGAACTTTGAACGCGCGTGCGATGGCTTCCAGTGTTGCAGGACGCGGGGTTGCTGAATGTCCATTCAATAATTTGTTGATGACGGCTCGATTCAGGTCGGCATACCGTGCAAGGTCTGCTTGCGACCATTCCCGTTTGTCCATCTCCTTCATGAGCCATTCTTTGAATTTTTGATGTCTACCCACAGCAGTCATAGTTTTATAATTTTGGCACAATACATGTTTCTGTTGGGAGCGATATTGTTTCTTAATAGAAACATCTGTGCGTTTAAAAATACGGCAAATAGGATTATTTACCTTGATGGTGGGGGAGGATTTTGTTCAGTGATAGAAGGTCTGTAATTTGGATATCCACCCTGTTTATAGCCAAATTATATACCCAAAATATAAAAGTTCTTAATAGAAATAGTTCCGTCCAGCCTGAGGGGGGCAGGCTGGACGGAACTAACCAATATTTTAACAAAAAAGTTTCTTTTCGTCAACATATTGTATCGAAAAAGAAACAACCAGTTTTAGAAGTTACCCCTGCATTAATATGACCTTTTTGATTTCGCAGCATATAAACTCGCATCAGCAAGTAAAATGAGTTCCTCGATATGACTGCTGTCTGTTGGGTAGGTCGCAATTCCGATAGAGAAACTGATCGGTATATTTTTATTTTTCGATGTAATGGATAGTTCTTTTGCGCGATTTTCCCATTGCTGGGTGCATTGCCGGGCAGTTTCAGAAGAGGCATTATGAAGGATGACCAGGAATTCATCTCCACCATAACGACATGCAATATCTTCGGCGCGTATTCTCTCTTTGAGTAAATTCCCCGCCTGTTTGATGGCTTCATCGCCCATGATGTGTCCGTAACCATCGTTTATCTTTTTGAGATCGTTCATATCCACCATGACTACGCTAAATGCTTGCCCATCCCTTGTTGCCCGGGCATGTTCCTGTTTAAGTGCCTCTTCCATATAACGCCGGTTGTATAATCCGGTAAGCGGATCTTGAATCGCTTGTTCGTGCAGGATCATTTGCAGCTTTTCAATCTCTGTCAGTTGTTGACGTAATTTTTCGTTCATATCATTAAGCTGATCTGCAATGTGTTTGCGTTCAGTAACATCTCGGGTAACTGCGATAAATGCCAGCGGTACTCCAGATTTATTCTTGATTAATGCTGCGCTCAGTTCGGCAGGAAAGGTAGTGCCGTCTTTACGCAGGAGATTAAACTCGATATTTCTAAGGATCCCATCTGCACGGGTCCTGCTCATGGATTGAACCGCTTTTGAGATTTCATTAAAGGGAAAGAGGCTAAAAGCACTATTTCCTAAAAATTCTTCTGGCGAGTCGTACCCATGAATGACAGCAGTTTGTTTGTTGGCAAAAATATAATTACCTAGCATGTCTGTAATTGCTATGGAGTCTGGGGATGTTTCCATGACAGCATGATAGATTAAACTGCTGATCTGTGTGTCTTCGTGAGTTGTTCCATTCTCGCGAAAAAAGTTATAGCGCCAGTACGTGGAAAGATAAATACCAACTAGTCCGATCGCCCATAACCCAATATGAGATACGATACTGTTCTGAATCCAAATTTCCTCAATCAAATAGCTGGTAAAAAGAAGGAGGGTCCAACCAGTTATAATCTGGATAAAAAACGCCCGTTTAAATAGGGTGTTGAAATTAGTATCTTTCATATTTAACCTTGAGTCTTTTTTTGATTATATGCGATTTGCCGATTGTGTTCTTGTTTTATTTCGGTGTATTTTTATGGTCGTAGTTTAGTTTTTTTAAGATTCCTTCATTCTGATGAAACCTTACCTAGTTCCTTTGACCGAAATTCGCCGCGAGCAGATGGTGATCAATTCGCGCTTCATTGCCACGCTCGCGCCTGCTTTTTCTATCGACGAAGCTCGCGCCTTCATGAAGAGAATTCGAGAAGAATTCGCGGATGCGAGCCATAACGTCCCCATTTATATCATTGGCGGCGGAAACACCGTGACCGAATATTTTTCTGACGACGGCGAACCAAGTGGTACATCCGGCAAGCCTGCGTTGACCGTTCTGCGTGGCAGTGGACTTGGCGATGCGGTTTTGGTCATCACCCGCTATTTTGGCGGGACATTGCTTGGCACAGGCGGATTGGTGAAAGCCTACACCGAGGCAGCACAATCGGTTGTCAATGTTGTGGAGCGGGGACGGCGCGTCCCCGTCCATGTGACGATGATGGCGATCCCGTATAACTTGCTGGAACGGGTGCGTTTGTTTGTTTCAAAAAATCAGGGGAAGGTCTTGGGTGAAGATTACACGGGGGATATTACATTGACGCTGCAATTCCCTGTGGACAATTTTGAAGTATTTCAAAAAGACATGCGCGAAATTTCTGCGGGAAAAATTCAGGCAGAAGTGATCGAGACGAAGGAAGAGATCGTGAAAGTGTAGCAGGATGTCATGCTGAGCGTAGCGAAGCATCTCTACGATTATCTACGAGTCCCTTCGCTATTGCTCATATCGTCCCGATGTCCTTCGGGAGGGTGACATTTTTACGGTCTACTCGCTTTCTCCACCAAATACACAATGGACACATAATCCTTCCCCGTTGCTTCTTTCATGCCGATCTCGCAGGTGATGTTGGATGAATAATAACCGTCGTACTCCCTTTTGAGGATTTCGGCGGTTTCTTTTTCAGTGGCGGATGCGGTCAGTTCGGGGTGAGTCAATCCGCGGTCACCGGCGAAGGCACAGCAGCCGAGGGCAAACGGGACAACGGCATTCTTGGCACACTGTTTTGCAATGGCAAACATTTTTGCATCAAGGTTAAGTTTGCGGGCGGAGCAGTTGGGGTGCAGGATGACTTCTTCATCTACGGGGTGGAGTTCTAATTTGGGCAAAACATGGTCGTGCAGAAATTCCACGCCATCGAGGATGGTGAGTTGATTCCAGATTTCCTTGTCCTCGGGCGTAAGGTCATCGCCGCAGGTTTTGAGCGTGTGCGTGCAGGAGGTGGTGTCGATGACGATGGGATATTTGCCATGCTCAGACCAGTCCCACATTTGCATGAGGGTTTTATGCAAAGCTGCTTGGTATGCGGATTTGTATCCCTTGGAGGAGAAGGGCATTCCGCAGCAGTGACCGGCAGCATTGGCGGGGATGTGGATGTTGATGTTGGCGCGGGTGGCGATGGTTATGAAGGTTTCGGCGAGTGATTGGTAATTAGTAATTGGTAATTGTGGGGTTCCCAGTTGACGGGAGATGCAGGAGGGGAAATAGATGAATTCTTTTTCATCACGGAGGTCACGGAGGACACTGAGTTTTTTGGGAGAGTGCGGGATGGATTTATTCCATTTCGGAAGTCTTGAGCCTGTCACTTTTTCAGCGATAACCGAAATGGACTTTACTCCATTTACGCCAATAATTTTTTCAGCAGTATGTCCAAGTGAAACGCCAACCCCAACCAATTTTTCCACTACGCCAAAATTCTCTACAACCCACTCCGCCGACTTATTACTTTTTACTTCTTCCGCTCTTAATCGTTTAATAAACTTCCCCGTATCGATCCCCACCGGGCACGCTGTTCCACACAGACCGTCGAGGGCGCAGGTATCTATTCCAGCGTAGGTGTAATCGTCAGAAACAGAATCAATTTCGAGCGAGTCTGAAGCGGCGAGGCGCATAGAGGCGAGTTCTCTTTGGACGACGATGCGCTGTCTGGGAGTCAGAGTCAGCCTGCGGCTTGGACACTTCGACTCGCAAAATCCACATTCGATGCATTTGTCGATTTCAGGCGCGACGAGCGTGAGGCTTTTCAATGAGTCACATGTGCTTGCGGGTTGTCGTTGATGAGCACGCCGGGGTTGAGCATGCCATCGGGGTCGAGCAGCGATTTGAGGTCGCGCATGATGGCGTATGCCTCGGCGCCCCATTCGGTTTCGACGAACGGCGCCATGTTGCGCCCCGTGCCGTGTTCGGCTTTGAGCGAGCCATCATATTTGCCGCTGACGATGCCCACCATCTCGCGCAGAAATTTATCGAAGAACTGAATTTGCTCTGGCGTGTCAAACGCCTGATTGACGAGGAAATGCAAATTGCCATCCTTCGCGTGCCCGAAGATGACGCCCTCGGTGTAACCGAAATCATCGAAGAGATGGCGCAGGTCAGTGACGGCATCGGCGAGATGCTGAACGGGAAAGGCAACATCTTCATTGACCGAGGTCGTGCCGCGCGGACGCATCGCGCCAACCGATGCGATGATGCCTTTGCGCGGTTTCCACAACGCGGCTTGTTGGATCGGGTCATCGGTGAAGTTGACATCGTGAATCAATTTGAGTTCGTGGATGACGCGCCCCGCCTCTTTCTTAAACTGGAGCATGGTCTCTGAATCTGACGCTTGATACTCGGCGAGAATTGCGGTTGCGCCTGCGGGCAATTCTTTGAGAATGGCAGGCACGCCCGGCAAATGCTCTACCGAACGAAGCGACTCGCGATCCATCACTTCCACCGCGCGCGCACCTGATTGCTTGATGGGATATACCGCCGCTGCCGCGTCGCGGATGTTTTTGAAGTACATCTGCCCTGTGTATTTGTAGGTGTAATCGGGCAAGGTGTGGAGCACGCCCTCGGCGATAAATCCGAGCGTGCCTTCGGAGCCGATGAGCAGATGGATGAGAATATCAAGCGGATGCTCGAAATCAAGAAAGGCGTTGAGCAGGTAGCCGTTGTTATTCTTCATCTGATAACGGCGACGGATTTTTTCGGCGAGAGTTTCGTCTTTATATTTTGCGTTGGAATTCAGAATTCTTTGCTTGAGTTCAAGCAGACCTTTAGCGATGTGCGGCTGTTCATTTTCAAAAATCTTGTGCGCATCGGGGCGGGACGTATCAAGGACGAATCCATTCGGTAACACAAACGTCATCGAGTGGATGGTCTTGTAGGAATTCTCTGTCGTGCCGCAGCACATGCCGCTGGAATTATTCGCAAGGATGCCGCCCATCATGCACGCGTCAATGGACGCAGGGTCGGGACCGATGCGCCGTCCATGCGGCTTGAGCACGTTGTTGATGAACCCACCTACGATGCCAGGCTGAAAACGAATTTTGCCCGCATTTTCTTCTACACTGTAATCCCCCCAATGCTTGGAAATATCTACAAGAATGCCATCCGTCACCGCTTGCCCGGAGAGACTCGTCCCTGCCGCACGGAAGGTCATTGGGATTCTATTCTGCTGGCTGAATTGAAACAGCGCCTGAATCTCGCCGATGGAATTCGGCTGCACCACCGCCTGTGGCACCAGCCGAAAATACGAGGCGTCGTTGGCGTAGGCGATGCGGTCAATGAGACGGTCACGAATGCGCGAGGCGGGGAGGATGGCGGCTAGGGAAGGTGTCATTGGGGATTTCCAGAGGATAAATTATCTTTAAGAGTATTTTACAACTTCTTCATAATCTTTTCGTATTTTTACCACCCGAAAAAGCGCTAATTCTATAAAATTTGAAAAGGTCGCTTTCAGAGCGACTGGAAATTTTATATTGGAGATAAAATGTCTAACTCAAATCGAACAAAACTTCTTCTGGATATTGCGCTCTTTGTGGCGTTCCTCATTACGATGGATCCGCGTTTCAGCGGACTTGCCATTCATGAATGGCTTTCGATCGCTGCTGCAGCAACGGTGATTGTGCATTTGCTGTTGAGTTGGTCTTGGATCGTGAACGTCACCAGACGTTTTTTTGCCAAGGCAACCAATGGTGCACGTGTCAATTATGTCCTCAATTGGCTGCTCTTCATCGACGGCATCCTGATCATGCTTTCAGGAATTATGATTTCAGAGTCAGCAATGCCTGCTTTGGGGATCGTTCTGCCGATGAACTTTGCGTGGCGCAGGCTGCATGACATGTCTGCCAACCTCTCGCTCCTTATCATGGGTGTACACCTCGCCATGCATTGGACTTGGATCGTGACCACTTTCAAGCGGGTGTTCCTAAGCGGCGGAAAGACACAACAAACTGCCATGATTGCTGAGGAGGCATAAAGATGAAAACACTCTTTCGAGTTCTCGTGCTCGTTGTCATTGCCACTCTGATTGGAGGGCTGATGTATGTTGGGGTGAATGCCGCCGGTACATCAAATGTACAGTCTTTTGAGGGAGGAAGCCCACAATTTCAAGAAGGTGGAGAGCAATTCCGCCCGGAACGTGAAGAGCATGGCGAACGCGGCGAAGGTGGGTTTCGTTTCCCAGGCGGTATGATAAAGGCTGGGGTTCTAATGACCTTTGCAGGTGGAATTTATTATGCCACTACCTGGACTGGGAAGAAGGTAAAGAAACTCACCACGTCGTAATTTTTTCACCTTACCAAAGATGCCTGATGATCATTGATCTTTCAGGCATCTTTTCATTTAATAAAATCCCTTAATCCCTTGTAAATGCATCAATAACGTTTATCTAGTGTTCCAAAAGCGTACGGTTCCATCTCTGGACCCCGTGATCAGGGTTTTACCGTCACTGACAAAGATGATACGTTCCACACCCCCGTTATGAGCCTTTAATTCTCCGTAAGAGAAGCCATTGCCGGATCCCCATACTTTGATCAGCCCTTCTGCATCCCCTGTGAGTAGAATTGCCCCATTGATGGAGTAAGCAAGGCTTTCGATACCCAGTTGTTCTGTTTCCATTTCTACAAGAACATCTCCCAGGATCAGACGCCGTACATTAAGTTTGGAAAAATCCGCAGTGGCGAAGGTTTGCCCATCCGGCGAAATCAGGCTGAGGATGGTAAAGGTGTTCTCTTTCAACCCATAGAGCTGTTTCCATTTGGTTGTCTCCCAAAGTTTGATCTCACCTTCTTGTGTGCTGCCTAATAAATATGCACTATCAGCAGAAAAGGACACGGTTAAGACCTGTCCACTGTTATCTTTAATGATCTGGATCATTTTCGCTTCGTCTGTCATGTCCCAGATACGAATGGTTTTATCTTCAGAACCGGAAGCGAGAAACATTCCGTTTGAAGAAAATTCAAGATCGTTGATGTCGCCACTGTGATCTTCCAATTTGAAGGCTTCGACACCATCTCCTGAATTCCAAATATGAATGCTGTTGTCTTCAAAGCCGGCGGCAAGCCAAACTCCATCCGGTGAGTAGGCAAGGCAGGTTGGGGAACTATCTACTGTGTTCAATGTGCGGATCAGTTCCTGACTGGCGGCATTCCACATGGAAATATTGCCATTTTCGTAGGCGGTAACCAGGACGTTCCCATCAGGCGAGAGGATCATATCGTTGATCCTGTCACTATATTCATGAGTGGATACAAACCGCGTTTGACTGGCGATATCCCAAATGGTCAATGTGCCATCATCGGCTCCGGATACTATGCTGTTACCAGCGGGGGTAACGGCAAGCGTGTGTACATATCCCGTCTGCTCAATAAATGTATGCGTGACAATACTGGTTTCGATCTCTATAACGGAAAGACTCGAACCAATGCGGGCAACTATATTTTTCCCATCCGGCGTGAAAATAATCCGACTTGCGCCGCCTTCCTCGCCTTGTATGGTTTTGGTCTCCTGCCAATCTTGGGTGCTCCAAAGGCTAACCAAGGATTCGACGCTGTCTTTTTTCTTGGAGAATACCGCCCCGGATACAACAAGGATGCTGCCATCTGGCGAGAAGTTCAGGTTTAGGGCAGGAGCACCTTCAAAAAGCAGTTCCTTGATCAAGATGCCGCTCTCGGCATCCCAAATTCTTACAGCTCCCTCAAGGATTGCGGTACTTGCAAGCAGTTTTCCATCTGCAGAAATGGCAAGTCCTTGAATGGATGTTTCAGATGCCTTGATGGTTGTGCGCAGCTCTCCGCTTGCAATATCCCAAATATGAATGGAACCATCCCCATGCCCGGCGATCAGGAGCTGACCCTCGGGAGAAAACGTGACGTTGTGCATCTCATCGGCTGTAACACGGATCGAGCCATTCTCACTTGGCGCTGCAAACGTCTTGATCAATTCGCTGGTGGACGTATCCCATAAACTGACCGAACCATCGGGCAGCCAGGCGGCAACGCTCTTTCCATCTGGAGAATACGCCAGACTGGCGATCCACTGATCTGTTGCAAATTCGGCAATGATTTCAAGTGTCTCTGCGTTGTGAAGCCGGATTCCTGTTGAAGATGCCACTGCAATCAGCGAACCATCTGGGGAATAAACGATCTGCCCAATGACCCCTTTGCCTAGTTTATGAATTTCCTTGATCTGGCTTGTGTTATTGAGATCAAGTGCAGCCGGGGTGGGGGTAGGCGTTTGAGATGGTGGAATTGTGGCGCTTGGTTTTGGGGTAAGGGTTGGCGGGCGAGTGGAAGTAACCGTGACAGTGTTTGTTGGAATGATCGGACTTGGTTGAGGGGGAGGTGTAAATGGATTGAGCCCAGGGACGAGGAACAATGAAGCCACCAGTGCGGCAATCACCCCCAACACAAGAAACCAAATACAACCAACGATGAATTCAAGGCGGACGGAAGTTTTTTTACCGACTATTGGTTGTTCATTCACAATATGCACTCCACATACATTATTTTTTTAGAGATTGTATGTGGTTGTGAGGGTGTTGTCAAATAGATGGGAAAAATAGCCGATTACGCTTGTTGCAATTCAATGATCACCAGCAAACCCCTGCCTTTTTCACCTTCTGCCCAGATGCGCCCTTTGTGCATTTCCACAATGGACTTGGCAATGGCAAGCCCCAAGCCAGAGCCGCCATCATCACGGGTGCGGGATGCGTCTACACGGTAGAAACGATCGAACAGGTGTTGCGCTTCTTCTGGAGTGACACCCTCGCCGCTATCTTTAACGGAAAGCTGGATTCGCTTTTCTGTGAGCTTTGTTTTCAGTTCCACGCTTCCGCCTTCGGGGGTGTGGCGTAGGGCGTTGTCGAGGATATTATTGAGGACTTGAGTGAAGCGCCCAGGGTCAAGATTCACTGTCAGAATACCGGGAGCCGCTTCGAGATTAAGGGCGATGCGTTGTTGATTGAATAGGGTCAGGTAATGAGCGTGAACATCCCTCATGAGGACGTTCACATCCACAGATTGGAAATCAACGGATAATTCACCGGCATCCGCAAGCGATAATGTGCGCAGGTCATTGACAAGGTGTTCGAGCCTTTCGGCTTCTTCACGAATGATCTCGAAATTCTCGCGATTTGGTTTGAGAACGCCATCCTTCACACCTTCGGCGTGCCCAAGGATGAGGCTTAGCGGCGTGCGCAGTTCATGGGCAATATCGGCGGTCATTTGCTTACGCAGGTTGAAGGAACGTGCAAGGTCAGCGCTCATTTTATTGAAGGATTGCGTCAACTCGCCAATCTCATCTCGTGAACGTACCGGCACTTGCTGACCGAGATTTCCATCTGCCATGTTGTGTGTGGCTTTGGTAAGTTCCTGAATGGGTCGTGAAATGCTGCGAGAGAGCAGCACACCAAGGAAAAGCGCCAGAATCAGTGTTGCGAAGGCACTTAGAAAAATAGAGCCGTTAAGGCGGCGCAGGAATTCGTAATCGAGCGGGCTGCGTTGATTGGGAGAAGTGGGAAGTAGGAGTACACCGACGGTATTGTTATCGACCTGAATAGGGAATCCATTCTCGAGATCTTCTTCATTGCAGGGCTCGCCTTTGGTGTAACCGTTCCCCGCAACGATGATGTTACCCTGTGTGTCTGAAATGGAAAAATAAAGTGGGTGTGGTTCACTGTTCTTATCTGGTTCGTGTCCATACCGTTGGAATTCGTTCTCAACGCCATCCCAGGTTTGATTGTTGCGGTAATACCTTGCGAGTTCCTCGGCAAGTTCGCTTTGATAACGGTCATCCATAAAGCGCTCAAACTCACGGTTGGCAAGGATACGGGAAGACAACACGATAATGCCCGTGCTGAAAATGCTGACCAGTAAGAATGCGAGGATGAGTTTGGTAGAAAGTTTCATATTGGAGATGGATGCTGGCGTTGAACGGTCAACGTCTGTTATTGACTTTGTTTTAAGACTTTCTTAGGCGGTAGCCCACACCGTATACCGTTTCGATGCGGTTGGGTTTACGCGGGTCTTCTTCCACTTTGGCACGCAGGTTTTTGATATGCGTATCGATGGTGCGCTCGTAGCCCTCATAGCGGACACCCTGAATGACATCCAGGAGGTCGAGCCGTGAGAAGACTTTTCCCGGGTTGGTCATGAGTGCAGCGAGCAGGTCAAATTCGGAGGGGGTTAGATCTGCATGACGTTCACCGATCTGAACATCGCGTGTTTCATGGTCCAGGGTAATATCCAGTACTTTTAAGGCTTTGCCTTTGGGTTCATTTTTTCCGGCGCGGCGCAGTACATTGCGGACGCGTGCCATCAGTTCACGTGGCTTGAAAGGTTTGGTCACATAATCATCTGCGCCGAGCTCAAGCCCGATGATCTTGTCGTCATCTTCCACTTTTGCGGTCAACATGATGATGGGGGTATCGCTTTCGACACGGCGGGCGTTCATAAAATCATACCCGTTCATCTCGGGCATCATAATGTCGAGTACAACCAGGTCGGGGTTTTCTTTGCGGGCGACGTCCAATGCTTCGCGCCCATTATATGCGGTGGCAACGCGATAGCCCTCCTGCTCTAAATAGCTTTTTAGAAGGGAGACCATACGTCTTTCATCGTCAACGATAAGGATGGTTTGCGGCATGGATAAGATTATCCCATAGATGCTGTGAAGAAATTGTGGGGGTTACGTGAAAGAAGAGCCCCCGCCTCATAACAGGCGGGGGCTCTTCTTTTCATTATCAGAGGTGGATCACGCCTCGTCTTTTTTCTCTTCGGCTTCCACGTCTGCTTCTACAGGTTCAGGTTCTGCGCTGGCTGCCTGGCTTGCATTGACGTTAACCACCCGCCAGCCGCTGCGCTTGACAAGGGTGTAGCCCAGCCAAACCAGCCCGCCGAGCACTGCCAGTCGGAGCAGTCCGAATAACGGAGAGAAGAAGGAAAATCCATCACGACCACGTGAGGAATTACGCCCACCGAATTCGTGACCCTGTTCCGATGTCTGTCCTTTAAAGCTGTGCCCATGACCGGAACTACGCATGTTGGAATTACCGTCCATCATGCTGCCGTCGCCACCGCGGCTATGCTGGAACATAAGCATTGCCCCATCGGCAGTTAAGTTCGCACCTTGTGCCACGCCAACGCGGAAGCCCGCAAACCCGACGCCTGCCAGAACGATCACGGTCAGTAAAGTGGTGATGATCCAACGGACCCATTTATTAGTTTTCATGTTTACCTCCAATTTGTAAACTTGAGTCTATTCTCCCATGCGGGTATTTCGATGGAGTGGAGGAAATGTGTGGAAGTTGTGGGGAGGGGGGTGTTGCCATCACGCATCACGGAAAATGCCTCCCTAAATCCGTGATGCGTGAATTTATTTATTCGTATGCCAGTGTGTCTCTTACTGTCAGGCGCGAGGCGCGCCGTGCGGGCAGGGCGCTGGCAAGCGTACCCAGCACGATGGTGAAGATCAGCCAGGCGATGACACCCGTCGCGCCGTAGACGACGGGCATGGGGGCGGTCAGGATCGCCATGCCAACGCCGTAACAAAGCACGTTCGTGATGGGAACGGAGATCAGAATGCTGATCGCCCAACTCAGCAGTCCAATGACCATACCTTCGGTAATGACGATCGCTTGAATGTCGCCGTTGCTGGCGCCAATGGCGCGCATGACGCCGATCTCGCGAGTACGTTCGAGGACGTTGATGCTCATCGTTCCCATCAGCCCCAGCCCGCCAACGATGGCGATCAAGGTTGCCATGACCAGCATAAAATAAACGAGGATATCCGTCTGTGCTTTTTGATCGCGGATGAAATCTGCGCCCAATTGCGTGGATTGGATCTGAATGCCGCGTTGCTTGAATGCTTCCTGGATCTGATCGTTGATGCGTCCCTGGGTGGCAGAGTCGTGCGGGTCAGTAATGATACGCAGTGAATATGCCATTTCCGGCTCGCCGACCAGTACGCTCAAGTATTCATAGTTGACATACAACAGCGGAGGACTGACATTGCCAGTGATGCTGTAGGTACCAACGATAGTCCACTCTGTTTTTTTGCCGTCAATGTCAATGGTTAACGAGTCGCCGACTTTTAGATCGGGATACACTTGTAACAGGTGATTGCCGATCACAATGGCGTTTTCGTCACCCTGTTCCAGCCAGCGACCTGATGTAATGATGGGGTCGATCAGGATCGAGGTCGAAGGCGGCGCAACAAACAAGATCTGCGTTCCGGCATCATCGTCGTTCATTTCGACCGTGCCGGTATATTCCAGCCAGCCTTCGGCGCTCACCACGCCAGGGATGCTTTGCGCGATGCTTGCCACTTTATCAAAGCGATAACCGCGGTCAAAAGAAATATTGATGTCTGCCAGAAAATAACCTTGTATATCTTCAATGGTCTTGTCGAAAGAAGCCCAAAGGTTGTATACCGCAATGAATACCGCGCCGCCCAACACCAGGGTGAACAATGTCAATCCGAGGCGGGTCTTGCGCCGGAACGTGTTGCGCAAGGAAATACGGATCGGGCGCGGGATCAAAACCGAGTTCTGATGGGTTGTCTCTTCTTTTGCTTTGGCGTTCCCGCCCAAGCCGTAATCGCTAAGCGCCTCGCGCACAGTGATGCGTACACTGTTGTAGATCGGTAGCAGCGCAGCCAGAAGCGGAATCACAATGGCTACAAGTACCTGCTGAATAATCGTCGTGCCATAGCCTTTGTAGGGAGCAGCAAAGAAGTTTAACCAAGTTGCCATACCTCCGCCGATGTTTGTTGCGGCTGCATTTGCCAATGGCACTGCAAGGAGAAGAGCGCCGATACCAAAGGCAACGATCAGCGTCATATACATAAAAAAGATCTGTACACCGCTACCGCCAGTTGCTTTCATGATACCGATCTGTCGGGTTTGTTGGGTCATCAACGCCGTGATGGTATTGACGATCAGGAATCCGCTAAGAAGTACGGTTAGATAGCCGAGTATCCCAAGGACAAAGAATACGCCTTGTGTAATGCTATAGGCAAAATGATGACCCGGTTGATAAACGCTGACAAAGAATACCGTTGAACCGGCACGTTCCAGTTTATCTGCCACTGCCTGGGCTACCGCAGTCACATGCTCAGCATCGGTCTGCTTTTCAGCTACGCTGATGGAAAGCCGGTCGTAACCGTCTGTGGTGCCTCCCAGCCATTCAAGCGTGTCGGGTGTCACGTACGCATAAACTTGTTGTGCAAGGTTGTATGGAATACCCGTTACTGCGTGCATATAGCCAGCCAATTTCACTTCGCGCTGCTTACCATCGCCCAGCTCTACAAGGATCAAATCGCCAGGTTCGTACCCGAGCGAGACAGCGCTCAGGTCGATGATGGTTTCCTTATCCCCGTAAACCGGAATGCTGAGATCGTCGGGAGCAGGCTTGAGGTAATTCAAGGTCAGGTCTGCCGGGTCTTCTGCTGCAATGAAGATGATCTGCACCATGGTCCCATCTGTGTGGACGATGCGTGCGCTTACACTGGATGTGCCCTCCACGGCTTCCACGCCGGGTATTTCACGCGCCATCTTGACACTCGCATCATCCAGGTCTGAGGCGTACACTTCCGCTTCAGAGGGATTGGCAGAGAGATAGTCACCATCCATACTCTCATTCATGTACAAGCCGAGGTTGCTATTGAATCCGACGGCAAAAGTGCCCACCGCAATCGTGACAATCGTTAATAACGTCCGCCCGCGGTTGCTCCAAAAGTCAGACCAGACTTTTTTCCAACGACTGCTGATCATGACGAGACTCCCCGCCACGATAAATTCTCCCCATTATGTTTGCCAGCCATTTCTTTCAGCGCTTCACGCGTAACGTCGGACTGCTCCAGCAATTCTGCGAGCTTGTCGTACCCGATGGCTAACACTTCCACAGGACCCGCTTCGGAGGCACGGATGGAGGCGCGATGTTTTTTCTCATGAAAGAATTCCATTTCGCCGAACACTTTTCCGGGTCCGAGTTGAAGCGCGATCACATCCGATTGATTAGGGCGCGGCAGGATGACCTCCACTGTCCCATGCGAGACGATGAAGAACGCATCCGCATTCGTGCCTTCCGAAAGGATCATGGCTCCAGGTTCGAAATTTAGTGCCTTTGCCGATTTAGTTGCCTGCAAGAGTTGAGTGTGCGAAAGTGTTGGCATGGCTTTTGCCACATATTCATTGACGATCTCGCCATCGGCAATGAGGGCTGTGCGATGGGTGCGTTTTGCCATGGCGCTGTCGTGTGTAACGATGATGATGGTCTTGCCTTTATCGACAAGGTTGTTGAACAATGCAAAGACAGACTCCGCTGTTTTTGAATCCAGGTTCCCAGTGGGTTCATCGGCAATGATGACGGGTGGGTCGTTGGCAAGGGCGCGCGCGATCGCAACACGTTGCTGTTGACCGCCGGAAAGCGCCGTGGGGAGTTTATTTGCATGTTCCGCCAGCTCTACAAGTTCCAACAGGTCCATGGCGCGCTGGCGGCGTTCAGATGGGGTGTACATGCGGCAGAAATCCATCGGCAGCATGACGTTTTCGATGACGGAGATCATCGGCAACAGCTGAAAGAACTGGAAGACAACCCCGAGGTTTTTTCCGCGCCAGCGTGCCATTTGGTTTTCGTTCAAACCGTGTACGCCGGTTCCATTGACCCATACTTCACCATTCGAAGGACGGTCGATGCCGGTGATCATATTGAGCAACGTGGTTTTGCCGCTGCCTGACTTGCCGATAATACTGACGAATTCCCCTGCATGAATTTGCAGGTCTACATCACTAAGGGCGTGATAATCACCAATGGCGGTTTTATAGAATTTGTTCACGCTGCGGATATCGATCATTGGATGGTTATCCGCGCTGCTCGTTTCTGCTTTGGGTTTAAGAAATGTTATAGCCATAAAGATCTCTTTCTCTTGCTCGAAAATCCCGAAGGTGGGGAACGCATTTTGCCTTCAAAGGTTTTCTATTCAAAGGTAACTACGGCGGTCATACCCCAGCGCATGGATGGGTCGAGGTCGGTGAGCAGAATGGTGACTTCATAAACCACGTCACCCTGATTTTCAGAGAAATTCTGACTGACGGCAAGAACATTCCCTTTGAACTCGGAGCCGGGAATGGCATCCAACTTGACCGTTACGGGTTGACCTTCTTTGACATTGACTACATCGATCTCGGTCAGGTCGGTGGTTTTGACGATCCACTTGGATGTATCGGCAATGGTCACAACCGGCGCATTGGTGGTGGCAAATTCGCCGACCTTGAGGTCGATGTTGGTGACCACGCCTGCATGTGGGGCGCGTAATTCAGCATTGGCAAGTATGGCGCGTAGTCCGGCGGTGTCTAGCGAGAAATCTGCATCTTCAAGGGCGTTGTAGTCTGCCTGGGCGTTTGTCAGCCGCACCTGTGCGTTTTGGAATTTGGATTCAAGGTCAAGCCATTGAATGGCGACACGATAGATCGCCCATGCATTGTCTAGATTTTTTTTCTTGATACGCGGCACGCCGGTCACTGGGCGGTCGTCATTTTCATTCTCTTCCAGCATGGACAAGTGGATTTCCAATTCTTCGGGACTCATTAATGAAGTGTCCACGCTTTTCTCGGCGTATTCGACGAGTTTTGCGTCCAGATGTTTATACGGTTCGAATTCCGCCCGGGCTACGTTGAGTTTCTCAAGGGAATCTGTCACGGCTTCAGTGGGGGTCATCCCATTAAAACGGGCAGGGACATCGAAATCATCAAGTTTGCTTTGAGTGTCTCTGAATTCCTGGTAGGCGGTGGTCAGCTCTTGGGTTGCCTTTGCCTGGGCATCTTCCAGTGTTTGCGAATCGCTTGACTCGACGACTGCAATGACGTCTCCAGCAGCTACTTTATCGCCTTCTTCTATTGAGATGCTGCTGACCAATCCATCAGTATTCAAAGAAACTTCAGTGAATTGGATCGGCTCCAACTTTCCTTCGGCGATGATGATGTCACCGGCTTCAACTGTGGGGATGGGGGTGGCTTCTGTTGTCGGAGCAGATGTGCCGCACGCGGCAAGGAATGTGCTGACAAGGATGAGCGTGATAACTATTTTTCTTTTCATATTAGACTTCCTTAGAATGATCTAGTTGATTATTAAGAAATGCAATCAAAAAATATACGCTGTTCTTTACGTATGGTTGCAAAATTTTGTATTTCTTCCGAAATAGCGTACTTCGGCTTGCCCACCCTTCGAGTGTGGTGTTTACTAGTACTGTCAAATGATTACTAATAATAATCTTATAATAGTATCAAATTGTTATTAAGTCAATAGTTTAACATGGAAGATGGATGAATTGCCCCGCTGCTTCGGGTATGTTGTGAGGCGAAATTAAATCAATATTTGAAATAGCCCCAGTTGGATTTATGGCAGTGCCTTCTTTTATTAGTCTACCCGGCTCATGCGCAAATTCCCCGCTCCTTGAGAATGGTTTTAATCATAAAGACCACGCCTGCCGCGTGGTCTTTATGATTTTTATTCTTTATCCAATAGGCGACTGGCTTCTTCATTGAGCCAGCGCCGCCCATCTCGGGCGAGCAGATCGTAAGCTTCAGGGGGACCCCAACTTCCTGGCTTGTACACAGCCAGAGGCGGTGTCTGATGCGTTTCCCATGTTTGGAGGATGGGGTCGATCAGCGACCAGGCTGTTTCCACTTCGTCGGCACGGGTGAAGAGAGAGGCGTCGCCTTGCAGGGCATCCAGCAGGAGGCGCTCGTAGGATTCTGGAATGGCAGATTTTCCAAAGGCAGATTCGTAGTGGAATTCCATATCCACGGAACGGGTTTCGTTAACGGTGTCTGGTGCTTTGGCTTCAAAACGCAGATGCACGCCCTCGTCCGGTTGTAGATACAGCACCAGCATATTCGGTTTCATGGTCTGCATCGGAAACATGGTGGTCGGCGGCTCTTTGAATTGGATGATGATCTGGGTCTGTTTTTCTGCGATGTTTTTGCCGGATCGTAAGTAGAAGGGCACACCCTTCCAGCGCCAGTTATTGATGTAAAGACGCAGGGCGGCGTACGTGGGTGTGGTGGATTTGGGGTTGACCTTTTCTTCGTTACGATAGCCTTTGTATTGGGCTCGCACCGTATTCACCGCCACCTGCTCAGGAGTCATTGGCGTGATCGCGCTGAGGACTTTTACCTTTTCGTTTCTCAGGTGGCTCGCACTAAAGGAAGCCGGGGGCTCCATGGCAACCAGGGTTAATATTTGCAGAATATGGTTTTGGAACATGTCGCGCAGAACACCGACGCCATCATAAAAACCGGCGCGGTGCTCCAAGCCGACTTTCTCTGATACGGTGATCTGCACATGGTCGATGTAGTTGCGGTTCCAGATCGGCTCGAAGATGGTGTTGGCAAAACGCGTGAAGAGTATGTTTTGTACAGTCTCTTTGCCGAGATAATGGTCGATGCGATAGATCTGGTTCTCGTGCAACGCTTTATGAACTTGCTTGTTTAATTCCACTGCCGAGGCGAGGTCGGTCCCGAAGGGCTTTTCGAGCACTACGCGTCTCCAGCCGCCATTCTCCACCAACTGACCCGTGGCATCGAGGTTATCGATGATGGCAGGGAAAAGAGTGGGGGGGACTGCCATATAAAATAGACGATTCGCTTCGCCTTCTTCTGAAACGGTGAGCATTTCGGCGAGGTTTTGGAAGTCACTGGTCTCTGTATATTTTCCGGATGTGTAATGCAGGCTGGACGCAAAAACGGTCCATTCTTCGTCGGTGAATTCATACCCGGCAAATTCCTGCATGCCTTTGTGTAAATGTTCGCGGAATTGTTCGTCGGTGAATGCAGTGCCGCCAAAACCGAAGATCTGAAATTTCTTTGGAGTGCGGCGTTTGTGGAAAAGGTTAAAAAGCGAAGGGATCAGTTTCCGTTGAGTCAGGTCGCCGGATGCGCCAAAGATGACGATCGTAGTCAGTAGTCCGTTGTAAAGTGGTGTATTCATAAAATTGACCATTGACGATGGACAACAGACCATGGATTTTTTTCCATGGTCAATGGTCTGTCGTCCGTTGTCTTAATTATTTGGCTTTCTTTATTGCATGTCCGCCGAACTGATTACGCAGGGCGGAAAGCATGCGGGCTGGGTAGTTCTCTTCATCGCGGCTGGCGAAGCGCATTTGCAGGGCGAGGGTAATGACAGGGGCAGGTACATCAAGATCAATGGACTCGAAGACCGTCCAGCGACCTTCGCCGGAATCTGCCACCCAGGGTTTGATATCTTTGAGTTCGGTATCTTCATCGAGGGCGTTAGCGGCGAGGTCGAGCAGCCACGAGCGAACGACGCTGCCATGCTGCCAGATGTGCGAAACCTGCGAAAGGTCGAGACCGAATTCCTTTTTACCTTTTAAGATACCAAAGCCTTCAGCAAAGGCTTGCATCATTCCGTATTCGATGCCGTTGTGAACCATCTTCACATAATGACCAGCGCCATGCGGACCGACGCGTCCCCAGCCGAGTTCTTTTCCGGGAGCAAGGGTTTCAAAGATAGGATTCAATTTCTTGGTTACTTCTTCCTTGCCGCCGATCATCAGGCTGTAGCCTTCGGTGATGCCCCAAATGCCGCCGCTGGTGCCGCAATCCACGAAGTCGATGCCTTTGGCTTCGAGCATTTCGGCATGTTTGATGGTGTCTTTGTAGTTCGAATTACCGCCATCGATAATAATGTCGCCTGGTTTCAATAATGCGGCGACTTTTTCGATAGTTTCGGTGGTGGTGGCTCCAGCCGGAACCATGACCCAAACCGCTTTGGGGGAGGAAGTCAATTTGCTGACCGCTTCTTCCACGGAATATGCGCCTTCAATGCCTTCCTTGACGGCTCCGTCCACAGTCTCTTTTGTGCGGGCGTACCCAATGACACGATGTCCGCCTTTGGTGAGGCGTTTCGCCATGTTTAAACCCATCTTGCCTAAACCGATCAGTGCTAATTCCATTTTGTAAAACTCCTTTGGTTGTCAGACTTCCGAAGTCTTTAAGACTTTGGAAGTCTATTGATTTTAATTTAGTAATTTTCCCGCGGCTTCATCGATCATCCAAACCAGATTTCCATCTTTGGGTTGAATGCGTTGAGCCGGGAGTAGTTCCAAATTCTTTTCACCTTTTATGACGTTGCGTAACGTCTCTGCCTTGCCTGCACCGGTGACCAAAAACCAGATCTCTCTGGCTTGATTGAACACCTTGGGGGTCAAAGAGACGCGGTTGGCAGGACGGTCTTGATACTGCGCAGTGACAGCAATGGTGGATGTTTCGATCTCCACAGGTGAGCTGGGGAAGAGTGAGGCGGTGTGCCCATCGTCGCCCATGCCCAATAAAACCAGATCGAAGCGCGGGAAGTCGAGCGGCGCTTCGGCGAATCCGCTTAGGGTGTGGGCATAAGCTTGGGCAGCAAGAGCAGGCTCAAGTTCCGATTCGACGCGGTGGATGTTTGTTATCCCGATATTGTCGAAGAGGATTTTTTTCGTCTGCCCGTAGGTGTTGCCAGGATCGTCCATAGGGACGCAGCGTTCGTCGCACCAGAAGAAGTGTACAAGGCTCCAGTCCAGCGTTTCTTTGGCGAGCCGTTCAAATAATTTCATTGGCGTACTGCCGCCGGAAAGTGAAACGAGAAAACGTCCGCGCTCGGAAATGGCTCTTTGGGCAGCTTCAATAAATTTATTGGATGCAGAATTGCTTAATTCATCAGGTGTGGAATACGTTAGGATCGTCGTTTGCATGATGTGCTATTTGAGCAGGAAGTAAAAAAGCACATAATTTTCCATGCCCTTGGGGTCTTTCATGGCGTGGACGAAAAAGTTTACGCCGTATTGTGGATTAAAAGTTTGGTTCATGTTCTTCATCCAACCGGCAAGTGTGTTCTGCATTACTTGAGGGGTATGCATTGTGGTGCTGTGTAGCTGAGCTGAGATGTCAACTTTCACGCCTTTTCCCATTTGCGCAACCAGACCGGCAAAAACCGCATCTTTGGCTGCAAGCCGATCTGAGAACATGCGTGTAAAACCGACCAATTCACTCTGCGGGATCGCAGCCGGTGTAAATGTCATAATGAACACCTGATTAACTACTGCCATGATTGCCTCTCTCTCCATTTTTTCTTTGCGATTTTACACCGAATGAAATAGAATCAGGAACATGATTATCAATTTGAAAAAATTACAGGCGCTTCGCACGCGGACCTTCAACTTGCCTCCACAAAAACGGGTTTCATCTCCCGCCTCAGCTTTGAGCTTTGTGAACAAACGCGGCTTTGTCTATTTCTGGCCCATCAAAGGCATCGATCTGCCTTCCTTGTGGACGGCGGTTGCGGGCGATAGACCTGTTGCAGATAAACACGACGATCCAGGTCATATCACCTGGGGCTGGAAAGATAATGCGCTCGATAAAAAGATCTGGTATTACGGGAAGATTCTACGCGGTAAAGCGACCATGATTTCGCTGGAGATTGCCCCTTATTTTTATGCCTTGTCTGAAAATTATGGCTCCCCTGAAGAAGATTACTTGATTGCCTATCAAGAAGGACGCTTGCCGCAATCTGCAAAACAAGTCTATGAAGCTTTGCTGGATAAAGGTGCCATGAACACACTGGACTTGCGCAAAGAGGCGAAGTTGTCCAATGCCAAAGATTCGGAATTCAATAAGGCGTTGGAATATTTACAACGCGATTTTAAGATATTACCCGTCGGTGTGGCACAGGCGGGCGCATGGAAATATTCGCATATTTATGCAATTACCACCAGCCATTTCCCTGAGCTTGCCGAGCAGGCGCGCAAGATCACCGAATCGCAGGCGCGGATGAAACTAATTGAGTTGTATTTTGATATGGTCGGTGCAGCGCAAGTCCGCGATGTGCAGAAATTGTTTGGGTGGGGGAATGAGGTCGTGAAGAAATCGGTTAATAAGTTAATGGAGAATGGAGTTTTGATCCCGGCAGAACACCCTAAATCCGCGGGGGAGTGGGTGGCGATTAAAGAAGTTATATAGCTCAAGTTACTACCATGTATCTTTTAGCGGAGTTTGTCGGAATTTTTTAACGCAAAGTCGCTAAGATGCTAAGATTTAAAGTCTTTTCTTTGCGACCTTGCGCCTTTGCGTTAAATTCTTTGACGCAAGCCCTTTAAGTGCAATTTGGGGTATATAAGCAGACCTCGGAGATTTTCCTCTTTCGAAACTTCTCAAAACCTCCGAGGTCTTTTCTAACTGACTGAGATTACTATATTCCCCGTATTCTTCCCAGATTCATAGTACCGATGCGCTTCGGCGGTTTCTTCCAGTGAAAACCTCTTATCGATAACGGTCTTGAATTTTCCGGCTTCCACAAGTTCTTTGATGAAATTGAGATTATCGAGAGTTTCAGAAGAAAAAGTACAGATTACTTTTTTGCCCGTTGACTTGGACGTCTGTATCATTTGGATTACCTGCTTCATTTTGAAACTGGCATAAAGATGAATGCCTTTAGGGGTAAGTGAGGATTGACTCTTATCAAACGAACTTCTACCGAGAATGTCATAGATCAGGTCGTATTTTTCGCTGTTTTGGGTGAAGTCTTCTTTAGTGTAGTCAATGACCTTGTCCGCACCGAGGGCTCGGACGAATGCCAGTTTATTCGTGCCACAAACGCCAGTCACTTCTGCACCAAAATATTTGGCGAGCTGTACTCCTGCTGAGCCGATTCCGCCCGAAGCGCCGTTGACGAGAACTTTCTGTCCCGGTTGAATATTCATCTTCTTGAGATGACTCAGCGCCGTCAACGCTCCATAAGGAATCAGTGTGGCTTCTTCGAAGCTCATATTGGCAGGCTTGTGGGTGACGAGCCCGCTTTCGGGCATGCAGAGATATTCTGCGTATGCGCCGAATAGTGGTCCGCGATAGCCGAAGACTTCGTCACCGATTTTGAGCCGTTTTACTTCCTTACCAACGGCTTCGATCACACCAGAGAATTCACTGCCAAGGACGTATTTTTTCGGTTTGCGTATGCCAAAGTCCATTCGCGCGGGGAGCAGCAGAATACCCGGCATGTTGAATTCTTTAGTTGTTACGCTTCCGAATTTTCGAGCAAGCATGTCTCCATAGTTGACTCGCGTGGCGCGGATGCGGATCAGAATCTCGTTGTCTTTTGGTTCTGGCTTAGCGATCTCTTGTAATTTTAAAACATCTGGGGAGCCATATTCAGTATAGGTAATTGCTTTCATGCTTATTTCCTTATTAGGTAGATTTTTCTTCAGCTTCGTACGAAAACACTTCGGTCAGAGGCAAGCCAAAGGCGAGAGAGATGCGGAACGCCAATTCCAGCGATGGAGCATATTTTCCACCTTCCAGTGCAATGATGGTTTGGCGCGTCACACCGACTTTTTCCGCCAACTGCTCCTGGGTCATTTCGTTATTTTGGAAGCGCAATTTGCGGATGTTGTTGCGGACTTGTCGCTTCTCCATGTCACAGCCCTCGGCGGTAGAGGGTGATCTGGGTAATATCCCCGACAATCTCAGCAAGGATGCTGAAGACGAAGATCAAGCTGATCATCATCAATGCGGGTTGACCGAAAATGAAGGCAAAGATAGAGATCAGCACACCGACTGAAAAAATGATATATGAAACGCGGACGCCTTTTAGCTCGATCAAGTTATCTCGCTCGTCTGTGATGAAGCGCGGGTCTTCATATTTCTGCGACCGAATAGATTCAACGATGGTAAGCAGGATATTTGTCAAAATACTGCCGATGATGGTGACGAGGATGTTGACACCGATCACGATTGCCCACAAACCATATAACTTGCCCGCGATCCACTCGCCAGATTGGATGATGGGGAACAGGTTGACCAGATAGTAGACCATGATGAATAAATGGCTGACTAACGACACGGTGATATTTTTCTCTTGGTAAGACATTTTTTGCTCCTGTATGCTTTAGTATTCATAATGTAAGCTATAACTTACATTAAGTCAACACCTTTTTACATCGACTTTGGAAATTGATACTTTTACCACCTGTTTTCCCCTTGACTTCAATAAATAAACACTGTATATTTACACTGTAAGTTAAAACAGGAGCCAACATGGTCAGACCCAGCAAAAAAACTCAGATCCCAAATTTACAAGAAGCCATCAAAGACATGGCGTGGAAACAGATCGCCGAGTTCGGTGCAGCGGCGCTTTCATTGCGTGCCATTGCTCGTGAATTGAAGATCACCGCGCCTGCCATTTACAACTACTTCCCAGATCGCGATGCGCTTGTGACCGCACTGATCATTGATGCCTACACTTCTTTTGGAGATTACCAGATCGTCTCACGCGACGCTCAGGCAGGGGATGACCTGGCGGGACGTTTGCGTGCGATTGGCTATTCTTACCGACAGTGGGCGTTGGACTATCCACAACGCTATCAGTTGATCTTTGGCACGCCCATCCCTGGCTATAAAGCTCCATTGATGGAGATACTGCCTTCCGCCGCTCGTTCTTTAAGTGCCCTAGTCAGCGTTATAGACGAATTGCGGATAGCCAATAAATTACAAACGGAAAATTTTCCCTCCATACAACCTGGTTATGAATCTATGTTTGATGTCTGGCGTGGCTTTGCCGGTGACTATGACATCTTCTCGCTATCTGTTGCCATGATCATCTGGAGCCGTGTGCATGGCTTGGTCTCATTGGAAGTTTCTGGCAATATGCCGCCCTTTGGTGTGGATGGCTCTGCACTTTACCGCTTTGAGATCGATTCTCTCATCAAACAATTTATAAAAAAATAACTTCAAAGGAGTTTTGTTATGTACACAGTTTCTATTACCCGTTTACGAGTCCGTTCGATTTTTCTTATGCCGCTTTTTACGTATCACGCCATGCGTACGAGTATGCAGGCTCAGAAATCTGAAGGCATCGTTGGTGTCGATACTCGCTTTGAGAAGAATAACGTCGTTTGGACAAAGACCGTTTGGAAAGAAGAGTCGGCGATGAAAAAATATCGCAGCTCAGGCGCGCATCAGATCGCCATGCGCATTCTTTCGGAGATGTGCTCTGAAGCTTCCGTCACTCGTTGGCAGCAGGAAGGCACAGAACTTCCCACATGGGAAGAAGCCCATCGCCGCATGTTGACCGAGGGTAAGCAATCCAAAGTGAAACACCCATCACCTTTGCAGTCTTCTGGGAAGACCGCACCGGATACCATGCAATCAGGCTTCAAAATGCCCACTCCGCCGGTGACTCAATGAGGTTCGCAAAAAGTTGGATGTTCACTCATCCTGTTACCCGGCATGTGCAGGATGGGTACTTCGAGAACGATGGCATTCGCCAGCATTATGTCACCTTGGGCGAAGGTCAGTTAATTGTTTTGCTACACGGTATTCCTGAATTTTGGTATTCGTGGCGGCATCAGATCGAATCGTTTTCCGCGAATTATCAGGTAGTGGCAATTGACCAGCGCGGATTTAACGGATCGGGCAAGCCTGCTTCCACGGATGGGTATCGGGTGGAGCGATTGGTGGAAGATGTTGCGGCGTTGATCCGGCATCTCGGACGGAAACAGGCGGTGATCGTCGGTCATGATGCGGGGGCTTGGCTGGCATGGCACTTCGCTGCGCTCCATCCTGAAATGACGGAGCGGCTTGTCATTTTGAGTGTGCCTCATCCGAACGCGATGCGCGAAGAATTGGCGGAACATGGCGCTCAGCACGAAGCCAGCGAATACGCGCGGAAGATGCAAGTTGAGGGTGCGCGTCCGATGTTTCGCCCCTGGCAGATCGGGTTGTTGATGGATATGCCTGCATTGCCTTTGTATTGGAGCGCAGATCGCGGCACGGATGCGGATGCGATCACTTCGTTCTATCAGTTGAATTATCCGCGTGAGCCATATGCGTTGGACGAAACGCTGCCGATCATTGAAGCGCCGACCCTGGTCATTCACGGAAAGCGCGATCGTTTCTTACTCGCTTCAGGACATGAGCATAATGCTCGTTGGCTCAAACATGAACCAAAGACCGTGATGCTCGATGCCGATCATTTCGTGCATCAGGAAAAGCCTGTAGAAGTGAACAAAATTATTTTGGATTGGTTGAAGTAGGAGAAAAGAAAATGTCTGTAAATCATGTTGTATTGGGTACGGGTGCGATCGGTCGCGCTGCAGCGAATGAATTGGTAAAGCGTGGAGAAACTGTCCGCATGGTAAGCCGCTCGGGCAAAATGGACGAAACACCTGCTGGCGTGGAAGTGGTCTCTGCGGACCTGTACGACTCAGCCAAGGTCAAGGAAGTGACGCGCGGAGCGAAGGTGGTGTATCAGGCATCACAGCCGGAATATACACAGTGGCCCGAAAAATTCCCATCCCTGCAAAAATCGATCATTGATGGGTTGTCGGGAAGCGAAGCTAAATTGGTGTTGGTTGAGAATCTGTACATGTATGGCGAAGTTAACGGCAGTTCGATGACTGAAGATATGCCGCATAATGCGCACACCCGCAAAGGGAAGACGCGTAGCGAAATGAGCAAGGCTGCTTTTGAAGCCCACAAAGCTGGCAAGTTGAAAGTGACTGCGGCGCGCGGGTCTGATTTTTTTGGTCTGTGGGGACTGCCAACTGCGGCAATGGGTGAACGCACGTTTTACCCGATGATCGCGGGCAAAGCGGCGAGTCTGGTTGGCAATATAGATATTCCGCACACACACACCTTTATTCCTGATTTCGGAAAGGCGCTGGTTATTCTGGGTGAACGTTCCGAAGCAGATGGTCATGCCTGGCATGTGCCCAATGACAATCCGCGTGTCACTCAGCGCGAGATGGCAAAGATGATCGCGGATGAATTAGGGCTGCCCCTCAAGGTCAGTGCGATGGGCAAAGCCATGATGTGGATGGGTGGGTTGTTTATCCCTGAAGCAAAAGAATCTGTGGAAATGATGTATGAATTCGAAAAACCGTTCATTGTGGATTCAAGCAGGTTCGAGAAAACCTTTGGAATGAAAGCCACACCCATGAAGGATGCCATCAAAACGACGGTTGCCTGGTATAAGAGCCACCCTCAAAAGTAAGTTATGGTTTTAGCCTAAGTAGTCGGTCAGTCGTAATGGACAGATAAAAGGAGAGAGAATTTATGTTGATCGCAGCATCTTTAATGGCAACTCTGCACCATCTGAGCGCGTTCGTTCTCACGGCTTGTTTGATCTATGAGTTTATTGCGTATCATAAAGGAATGTCTGTGGTTGAAGCACGTCGCATCCAACAGGTGGATTTATGGTATGGCATCTCTGCGGGCTTGCTCGTGGTGGCTGGATTGTTGCGCGTCTTCTTGTTTGAAAAAGGTGCAACCTTTTACTCGCACAACCTGCTTTTTTGGATCAAGATGGCGTTGTTTGTAGTTGTCGGCTTGCTTTCAGTTTATCCAACCATTCGTTACATCAAATGGAATGCGACGCTCGGCAAGGGCATGGCACCAGAAATCCCCGAACAGGAATTCAAGACCACCCGACTGTTGTTGACGTTGGAAGTAGTTGGGCTGGCGCTTATTCTGTTTGCCGCCCCTGCGATGGCACGCGCCGTGTGGATGCTTTCGTGACCGAATCCAAGTGAGCTGAAAATTCATTTCTGAATCTTTCGGATGAAAAGCGGGCTGCGTTGATCGACGCAGCCTCGCTGTTTAATTTCATGTTTTGGAATTGAAGAACCGCCTCGATCAAACTATGGGACGTCTGTTCTTGAAACAACAAGCCGGTTTCACCGTCCAGAACGATCTCTGAGGCACCGCCAATGCCATATGCGATGACAGGGCAGCCCGCCGCTTGTGCTTCGACCATGGCGATGCCAAAATCCTCGGTCGCCATGTAGACGAATGCCTTGGCGTGGTTCATCAATTCGGTGACGACTGCGTCTGGTTGATACCCCATGACCCGAACATTCGCTTCTGCGAGGCGTTGTATTTTTTGCAAATCGGGACCATCTCCGACGATGACGAGCGGCAATTTCAAGATATTGAAGGTTTTGACGATCTCCGCTGCCAGTTTATAAGGCACGAGGCGGCAGACAAGCAAATAAAAATTACCGCGATCGGCAGCGGGTGTGAAACGGTCAACGTCAACTGCAGGATAAATGACTTGTGAGTCTCTCGCCCAGGCTTTACGGATGTGACCTGCCGTCCAGGCGGAGTTGGCGATGAGCGAATCGGATCGGACGGAGGCACAGGTATCCCAGCGGCGGAGCAGACTCAGGGTCCCGTTTGCGGCGAGGCGGATGATCGATTTATCCAGGTGGTGCAGTTTCAAATAGTCATCCCGCATGTGCCAGGCATAGCGCATGGGAGTCGAAATGTAGGAGATGTGGGACTGTTGCTTGTGAGTTTTTACGCCATGCGCCACGGCATGTGAAAGCGAAATGACAAGGTCGTACTCACTCACATCCAATGTTTCAATGGCGAACGGCATGATCGGCAGCAGTTTGCGGTAATGGCGTTCGATATGCGGGATCTTCTGCATGAACGTGGTCTGAACCCGTAGTTGTGCCAGTTCTGTATTCTGAAAGTTTGCAGGAAAATAAGTCAGCGCAAAGACATCGGCGTGTGGAAAGAGCCGCAAGAGTTGTGCCAGCAAACGTTCGCTGCCGCCAAATGCGCTCAGCCATTCGTGAACGATGGCAATTTTCATGCAGTACCTGTATGTGAGTTTTGGATGTGAGTTGGGAGAAACATAACCGGCGACAGATTATAATTGCAATTCAGATAACTTAGGTCAAATTTACTGTTGTGAATAATTCTCCCTCCCGTTTCTTTCAATTTGTTGCGCGCCTCTTCTTTGCCTTGACGATCCTGCTTATGCCGTTTCGTTTTCGCCTGGTGTTGTGGGAGAGACCGTTCTTTCCAATCTATTCAGATTACACTGATTTTCTTTTTTACGCGAGCGATTTTTCCCTGCTTTTCATGCTCACGTTTTGGGCAGCTTACTTGATCATTGAACCGCGAAAAGTAAGCGTGGGAAACAAGTTTCTGTGGGTACTCTTAGTGGGGCTAACTCTTTCCGGCTGGCTTTCTGCCTTGGGCAGCGTAGACCCGGTCATTACCCAATATCATGCTGTTCGTTTTACCGGGCTGCTGTTTTTTTACTTATATATTGTCAACGAGGTCTCCTCGGTGATTGGGGTCGTCATCCCGGTTGGACTGCAGGGATTGCTTCAGGCTCCGGTGGCGCTCGGGCAGTCACTTTTGCAATCATCGTTGGGATTGCAGGCTTTTGGTGAGCATGTGCTAGACCCGCAGGTTTTGGGCACTAGTATCATCCCGATTGCAAGCGGACGTTTCTTGCGTGCCTATGGACTGACAGATCATCCAAATATCCTTGGTGGTTGCCTGGCATTTGTGCTGGTAATTCTGTGGACGACGGTGATGACCGGGAAGAGCAAAGGTCGAATAGCCCTTGCTGCGATTGCTTTTGTTTTTATGTTTCCGGCACTCCTTTTGACCTTTTCACGTTCGGCGTGGGTGGGTCTTTTTGTTGCTGTAGGTTTTCTTTTGATGTCAACTGTATATCTGAAGGATTGGCGCGCCTTGAAACTTTCTTTTTTGATCTGTGCGTTCAGCTTGGCAGCTTCACTTCCTTTTTTGATCGGTCACTTTTCAGTATTCAACCAGCGCATTAATTCTGGAAATGTTGCCGAAGACCAGCCAATGAATGAACGTGCGTACCTATTGAATGCGGGAAATACATTGTTCGTAGAGCATTCCGCGATCGGTGTAGGTCTGGGGGCTTCGCCGCTTGCCATGAAGCTGCGCTTTGAAAACTTCCGTGTCAATTTTCAACCGCCGCATTTCATCCCCCTGCTTTCTGCATTGGAAACTGGCGTTGTTGGCGGTATCTTTTATTTCCTGCTTTCTATGGTGCCCTTTATCCTGTTCTTGTTGCGCTGGCGCAAGTACATGCTGCATCCGCCGGTTTTGGGGACTATAGCGTTGCTGTTTGCCATCACGATGGTGAATCTATTCGATTACTATACGTGGATGTATGCGCCGGGTCGTTTGTGGCAATGGCTGGCTTGGGGACTGTATTCTACGGCATTGGAAAAGGCGGGTTAGAAGATGCTTCAATATCTGCTTGCCCCGCTGTTGGTTGCGTACACCTTGGTTATGCTGGCATTAACCGCATATGTTCTTAACCTGTTCTATTTGATGGTGCTCAGCCTGAAGAACCGCCGGGGTATGCAGGCTGCCATCTCGCCCGTGTTGGAAGTTCTGCCGGTCGTTACCGTGCAGCTGCCAATCTTCAATGAATGGTATGTGGCGGAGCGTCTGCTTGACGCTTGTGCCGCATTGGATTATCCGCGAGACCGCCTAGAAATTCAGGTACTTGACGACTCGACGGATGAAACCAAAACCTTGATAGCCCGGAAAGTTAATGATTTACGCTTGCAAGGAATCAATATCGTTCACTTGCATCGTCAGAACCGTGAAGGTTTTAAAGCCGGTGCGCTCGCCAACGGACTGGCCCTTGCCCATGGTGAATTTGTTGCCATCTTCGATGCCGACTTCCTGCCCCAAAAGAATTTTCTGTTGCAAATGCTGCCTCGTTTTGAGCAGAATGTTGCCTTCGTGCAAGCCCGTTGGGGACACTTGAACCGCGACTATTCTTTGCTGACCCTTTTGCAATCCTTTTCGCTGGATGCGCATTTTGCCATTGATCAACTTGCGCGTTCCAATACTGGCTATGTCTTCAATTTCAATGGCACTGCGGGCGTGTGGCGTAAGTCCGCCATTCTTGATGCAGGTGGCTGGCATGCGGATACCCTCACTGAAGACATGGACCTTTCCTATCGTGTCTTTCTGCGCGGCTGGTCGGCACGCTTTGCCGGTGATGTGGAAGCGCCAGCCGAATTGCCCGTCAGTTTTACCGCTTACCGCCGCCAGCAATATCGTTGGGCGCGCGGGAGCTTGGAATGTGCCATGAAATACCTTCCCATTATCTGGGATGGTGACTTCTCGTTCGCCCGCAAATTGCAAGCCACGTTTCATCTTACTGGCTACCTATTGCATTTACTAACTGTTCTACTTATGCTTTGTTACCCGTTCTTGTTGATGATCGCAAGGCAGTACCCAAGCCTGCTTTCACCCATTGGCTTTGGTTTATTAATGAACATCCTTGCGATTGCCCCCGCTTTGTATTTTATTGCTGCTCAACATCTTCTCAAGCGCCGCTGGTTCTTATCGCTCCCCGTTATTCTTCTACTCTCCATGTTCGCTTCCGGTATGGCACTTAACACTGTGCGGGCATTGATCCAGATCGTAAAAAAAGAAGTTGTCCCCTTTGAGCGCACACCTAAATTTGGCATCACGCAGCGTTCGCAATCCTGGCAGGGCAATCGCTACCAGATCCGCTTTGATGTGCTGGTCTTGCTTGAAGCACTGCTTGGGTGTTTAAACCTCTGGTCTGTCTGGCTGGCGTGGAATTCAGGTTATTATTTAATGATGATCTATGCCTTTTTCTTCGCTGCGGGTTTATTCTTCTTCTCCGGCTTTACCCTGTATCAATCCATTTCCACCCGCCTCACCATAGACCCGGAACCTGCCTCTCCCTAACGAGCCTTATCTTGTCTCAGACCTCTTCCACATCTCTTGAAAGCGCCGTTCTTGAAACCTTGGCATATTCAGACGTCTTCGACTACCCGCTGACATTGGGCGAACTGCATCGCTATCTAACCTGCCTGGCGGAAATGGAAGAGATGCAAAATCGCATTAATATTCTTTCCGCTGTTGGAACCTTTGATGGATATTATTTTCTTTCACATCGCCGTTCCATTGTGGGTGTTCGACGGGAGCGCGAGGCTGCTTCCCGTTCTGCCTTTAAGCGCGCAATTGTTTATGGACGCCTCCTAGGTGTATTTCCATTCGTTCGCATGGTGGCGTTGACAGGTTCTCTCGCTGTCCTTAATCTTTCCAAAGATGCTGACATGGATTACATGCTCATCACCCAGCCGGGACGTTTATGGCTGGCTCGTGCTTTTGTGGTTACGTTTGGACGTTTCATGCGCTTGTTTGGTGACCGTATCTGTGTTAATTTGCTCATATCTAAATCGGCGCTGGCATGGCATTCGCACGATCTGTATTCTGCCCGTGAAATGTGTCAGATGATCCCCATCACCGGCATGGAAGTGTACTTTCAATTACGGCAACTTAACGTCTGGATCAAATCCTTTTTACCGAATGCGGAGTCTTTCCCAGTGCATACTCCAGTGGTAAAAGAAGTTAATTCCTTGTTTCAGAAATCAATCGAGTTTTTCTTTCGTGGAAAAATCGGGGACATCCTGGAAGCATGGGCAATGAAATTTCAGACCCGTAAGATCGCCCGCACATACGGAACGGGTCCAGAGGCGATTTTCTCGGTGGATCTCTGTCAGGGTAATTTTCATAATCATCATTCATTAACTGACCAGTCTTTTCGCGAACGCCTTGATCTATTGGTTGAAAGAGAGAATCGATCATGACCCAGGTCTTATTTGGTCAATCCTATTACCTGCGTTTTGACCCAAAGCTTTGGCGTGCCATGCAGCCTTACCCGCCGTTGGGGACTTTGTATGCAGCAAGTTATATTCGTGAAAAAGGATATACGGTTGCGGTGTTCGACGCCATGTTGGCAGAGTCTGAGCAGGAATGGGCGCAGGCTTTAGACGAGCATATGCCCAAATATGCGGTGATCTATGAGGATAACTTTAATTATCTATCCAAGATGTGTCTCTCACGGATGCGTGAAGCCGCGAATCTAATGATCCATATGGCGAAGGAACGCGGTTGTATTGTCATCCTTTCCGGGGCGGATGTGACCGACCATTACGATCAATATCTGGAACAAGGCGCGGATTACTGCATCCTCGGTGAAGGCGAAGAAACGCTTGCAGAATTACTGAGTCAACTTTCGGCGGGGAAAGATGCGAGTGGCGTGATCGGTCTTGCCTCGCGTCTCACACTTCATCCATCCCGCCGTCCTGATATCAAAAATATTGATGCCTTGCCGTTCCCTGCCTGGGACTTGGTGGATGTGCAGAAATATAAAAAACTCTGGCTGGAACGTCATGGGTATTTTTCAATGAATATGGTCACGACGCGTGGCTGCCCTTATCATTGCAATTGGTGCGCCAAACCGATCTGGGGGCAGCGCTACAATTCACGCTCACCCGAGAATGTGGCGGCGGAAATGAAATGGCTCAAGGAGAATTTTGCGCCGGATCATATTTGGTTCGCGGATGACATCTTTGGTTTAAAGCCAAATTGGGTGGAGCGCTTTGCGGATTTGCTCATCGAGAACGACGCGGTGATTCCCTTCAAGTGCTTGAAACGCGCTGACCTTGTGACCGAAAAAACTGCCGCGGCTCTTGCGAAGGCGGGTTGTCAGATCGTGTGGGTAGGCGCAGAATCGGGTTCGCAAAAAATTCTGGACGCCATGGATAAGGGCGATAAGGTGGAGGATATTTATCGCGCCGCGCAATTGTTACATGCCAACGGCATTCAGGTTGGATACTTTTTACAATTCGGTTACCCCGGCGAGACTTGGGACGATGTGCAGTTGACCTTGAAGATGGTGCGCGAATGCATGCCAGATGACATCGGTATTTCGGTTTCGTATCCGTTGCCGGGGACGAAGTTCTTTGAGCGTGTGAAATTGGAGTTGGGCGAAAAACAAAACTGGGTCGACTCGGATGACCTTGCCATGCTCTATCATGGACCTTTCCCGCAGGAGTTTTATCGCGTTTTACATGGACGGGTGCATCATGAATTTCGCTTGCGCAAGGCGTGGAAGAAGACCGACCTGCGCGGTATGCTGCTTTCACCTTATTATCTTCTCGGTTGGACCCGCGCCGAAGTGCGGTTGAGAAATTTTGTGCGCTAGCTAAAACATGCTTAAAAATATTATATGGACGGTTCTCTCACGCTATGGCGCGCAAGGCTTGGCGGTTATTTCTAATATTCTGCTTGCCCGTTACTTGGGCGTGGAAGGTTTCGGTGAGTATGCACTTGCCTCGGCTGTTTTGATGATCGGGAATGCCTTTACGAATTTTGGCATGGACATGATCCTGATCCGTAAGTTATCCATCACCGATGTGCCGTGGTTATTGACCGATGGTTTGGGCGGGCAATTATTTTTATCGCTGGTATATAGCGGTGCGGTGTTTTTTGCGGGGCAATTTTTTGCGATACCCTTCTCGGTGAAATTTTATACGTTGGCGCTTTTTCCGCTATCGTTCTATTCGATCTTCACCATTGGGACGCGCGCTCGCCAACACATGGCAATCTATTCCATTGCACAGTTTTTGATGGCGGTTTTGCAATTCTTTGCCGTCACGGTGTTGTGGGCGGCTCAGGGCGATCTCGATTTTTTGATCCTCGCTTTATTGTTGACGCATGTACTGATCGCCATCTGGGCAAACGGACAGTTTGCATTTCGGCTTGAATTTCTTTCCATGGTTCGTTCTTTTGCTTTGCTCAGAGAATGCATGTCTATGGCAGTGATCGGCACATTGCGCTTGGTGTATGAAAAAATTCCCCTCACATTGCTCCCGGTCATTTCGGGCTTTGCCGGGGTGGGAATATTCTCTGCGGCGGCACGTGTGACGGATGCAGGCAAGTTGGGGCATTTGTCTGCCTTCGCAGCTATGTATCCGGAAATGACTCGCGATGAGAATTTTGGAAAACAACACAAAGGCTTGGCTCTGCTTTTGGGTGTAGGCTTTATGATCTCTACGTTATTGTATTTTTTTGCCGGGCTGATCGTCCCATTTTTATTCGGCGCGGAGTTTCTGCCCGCTATACCTGTGTTACGTGTGTTGGTGTGGAGTATTCCGCCATACGTGCTGGTGACGTACACTTCGCTGGGATTGGTTGCTTTGGGGTTTGAGAAACCGGTCTTGCATTCTCTTTTGATCGCGTTGACGGTTTTGCTTCTGTCTATGATTGGTTTCACTTTTAAATTTGGTAGTATGGGTTCTGCTTTGGCAGTTTTATTTGCTGAACTTATTCATGCCGCGTTATTGTGGTTTCAATGGAGAAAGCATGTCCTTTCCAAATTTCCCTGAAAAATATCAAGGCGAACCGGTCATGCGCCCCGAAGATACGATCGCCATGCGCAAACGCTTTGGGAAGTTCCCCAAGGTGGACGCGCCGGAAGGTTTGATTCTTTGCCTCAAAAATGACTTGCCGACTCAATTACGCTGGCAAGTGCCGGTTCAAAAAGTAGGCAAGATTATGGGGGATTTTTATCTGGTCCGTTCTGCGCGCGGACGAGTAGGAGTGCTTTCCAATTTTGGCATCGGTGCGCCGGTGGTGGCTTCGCTTACTGAAGAGATGATTGCATGGGGAGTGAAGCGCTTCGTTATCCTTTCGTGGGGCGGTGCGTTGCAAACGTCATTGAATGTAGGTGATATCATCATCACAGAAAGAGCCATCCGTGACGAAGGTGTGTCGCATCATTACCTGCCCGCAGAGAAATTTATTCATGCCGATGCAGCGCTTACGGTGAAGCTGAAAAACAATCTTCCGCAGACAACAATTGGCTCCACATGGACAACGGATGCCCCTTATCGTGAGACGCGCGATGAAGTTATGCAATATCAAGCTGAAGGGATTCAGGTTGTCGAAATGGAGATCGCCGCATTGTTTGCGCTTGCAAAGGTGCGCGGCGTGCAGGCATCGGCGGTGGTTGTGGCGGCGGATAAACTGGCGAATCTCACATGGGAAATGCCTAGCGATATGAAGCGGATCAATAGTTCATTTGAGATGGCGTATCGTGCTGCGATCCAAACGTTGAACGAAAGCGCATGAAATTGATTTGTCCGCGCTGCAAGGGTGACTTGATGCTCGAAGCGCCAGACCAACTTCGATGTGAGAAAGACGCGTTGGACTTCCGTCAAGTAGATGGAGTCTGGCGATTCCTGCTGCCTGAGCGTGAGTCACATTATGCCCGCTTCATCACAGACTATGAAAGGGTACGGCACTTCGAGGGGCGTTTCTCCGCTGAGGCTTCTTACTATCGCGCACTCCCGTTTCAGGATTTAAGTGGAAGATTTTCTAAAGATTGGAAAATTCGTGCGGCAAGTTTTCGTGCATTAACAAAAGTGCTTCCAGCGAACTCAACCGTCTTGGATTTGGGGGCAGGTAATGGCTGGCTTTCTAATCAATTGACGTTGGCTGGGCATACCGTCTACGCCGTGGACTTGCTCGTCAATGCTGAAGATGGCTTGGGGGCATGGAAGTATTTCGAATCAACTTTCACTCCTATTCAGGCAGAGTTTGTGGCTTTGCCAATTCCTGATTCATCCGTAGATGCGGTGATCTTCAATGCGTCGTTGCATTATGCTGAAAATTATGAATATACTCTTGCCGGGGCGTTGCGGGTGCTTCGCTCAGATGGCATGCTAGTCATCATGGATTCACCTGTGTATCGAGAGGCTGAATCTGGGCAAAAGATGGTGGCAGAACGCAAACAACAGTTCCTGGATCGATACGGCTTTGCTTCAGATACCATTCAAAGCGAAGGCTTTCTGACCTATAAGCACATGCAGGCATTGGAGCAAAGCTTGGATGTTCGCTGGCAGCATATAGTTCCATTCTATGGTTTACATTGGGCACTGAAACCTTTTTTTGCTAGGTTGCGCGGCAAGCGCGAACCGGCGCAATTTGGCTTGTGGCTGGGCAGGCGCTGAAACCAAGTCGTTTTTTTTGCGTATAAGAAGTGGCTTTCAATTTCCACTGAAAAGTTATACACTACCTAAAACTACAGGAGCATTCTTTTATGAACAAATCTGGTTGTTCTCAACTTGTCCTCGGCATCATTTTGATTCTGATCGGCGGCTGGTTCTTGCTCAACCAAACCATGCCTGAGTTCCAGTCATTCTTTAAACCCTACATTGAATGGCCCTCGAACATGCTATTGATCGGCGCGGCAATATTCATCGTTGGTCTGGCGACCGGTTCACCCGGTTTGGCTGTTCCTGCTGCGATCGTGGCTGGGCTTGGCGGAATTTTCTATTATCAGGAAACCACCGGTGATTACGAATCATGGTCTTATATGTGGACGTTGATTCCCGGCTTTATCGGTGTGGGCACCATCCTGCAAGGGTTGCTTGGCGAGAATACCGGCGCTAATCTCAAAAGGGGACTGAACCTGATGGTGATTAGTGCCGTGGCGTTCCTCTTCTTTTCCGCTTTTCTAGGTGGTTGGAATATTCTTGGCAGTTATGCCCCATCTGTGTTGTTGATCTTGCTTGGGGTATGGGTGTTGGGCAGCGGTTTATATCGTGCCTATCGCAGAAGGGAATGATTTTATGAGACGCAATCAATTATTTTGGGGCGGCGTTCTGATTTTAGTTGGTGGTTTGATGCTTGGCGGCGAGATGGGGGTACGGCTCCCGAATGGCAATTCATTGATGAGTCTTTTCTGGCCCATTCTCCTGGTAGGAGTGGGTATTTGGGTTTTGGTCAGTGTTTTCCTGCCGCGTAACACCGAAATGGAATCCGCCAGTGTGGGTTTACAGGGTGCGCGTTCTGCCAGTGTGAAGATCAAGCATGGTGCAGGTGAATTTCGTTTGCACAGCGGGGCATCTGGAAATGATCTACTTCATGGCGCCTTTGCTGGAGGGTTGGATCACAAAGCCGAATTGGACGGTGATCAGCTCAAAGTCAAACTGCGTCCTGCGCACGATTTCATCATGCTTCCTCCATTTGGCTCCAGCGAACAATTAGACTGGGATGTTTCGCTTAATGCCGCAGTCCCTATGGCATTGGATATGAATATGGGTGCGAATAAATCTGTGCTCGATCTGCGGGATATGAGTATTACAGATATTAAGTTGAAATCAGGCGCGAGCGAAACGGTCATCACCCTGCCTGCCAACGGGCGCCTCACTGTCGACTGTGAAGTTGGTGCTGCCGCCCTGACCTTGATCGTCCCTGAGGGCGTTTCCATTCGTGCGCGTGCTTCCATTGGCGCCGGTGATTTCAGCATGGATAAATCACGCTTCCCGAACAATGAATCACTTGATTTTGCAACTGCTCAAAATGCCATCGATATTTATGTCAAAGGCGGAGCTGCGTCCGTCAGGATCAAGTAAAGGAGTCGATATGATGAAACGGTTTGATCCAAGAATTGTTTTGGGAATATTGCTGATCACTGGCGGTGGACTTGCGCTTGTTCAGTCTATGGGGTATTTGGAAAATGCTACAAAATATTTCTGGGGTGGCGCTTTTCTGATTGGCGGTTTGGCGTTTTTGTTCATGTTGAAAGGTGAGAATTGGTGGGCGGCGTTCCCTGGTTTTATTTTATTTGCGCTGGGTGTAACGAGACTCTTGCCGGATTCCCTGGATGAGATGGGCGGTGCTGTATTTCTCGGCGGCATTGCTTTATCGTTCTGGTATGTTTTTCTTACTGACCGTGTCAGTCGTTGGTGGGCGATCATCCCTGGCGGGGTGCTGACTGCGCTTGCCCTCTTGATCCTTGCCTCTTCCTTGTTCAAGGAGTTTTCCGGTGCGATCGTTCTTGGCGGTATCGGGTTGACCTTCTTTGTTGTCTATCTTACGAATCCAGGAGAGCGTTGGTGGGCACTGATTCCCGGCGGCGTGCTGGCAACACTTGCAGGAATGACCATCGCAGCAGAACGTTTCGGTGAATTTCAGACCGCAGGCTTTTTCTTCCTTGGGCTTGCGGTGACCTTTCTGCTGGTTGCTGTCCTTGCCCGCATGCACTGGGCGTATTGGCCTGCTTTGGCGCTCGGTGTCATGGGTTTGCTTGGGTTGGGTTCCCTGTTAAACTTTGCAAATTATGTTTGGGCGGTCGCGCTCATTGCCATTGGCGGCTTCATGGTTGTCCGCTATTTCTCGCGCAGCTCATGACTATGTCACTTTAAATCAAAAGTCCCGCAATCATTGCGGGACTTTTTTTATTATTTGCTTTCGATCACATGGATCTCAGGGAAGAATTGATGTACCGTGCCTTCCACCCAGCCATGCAATGTAGCTGGAAGCAGGGGGCAGTTCAGGCAGGCGCCTCCGAGTCGCACAACCAATTGATCACCTTCCAGCGATAAGAACTCAACTGTTCCGCCATGATATTGCTCAATGTAGGCGCTGATGTTGTTTAGGAGCTGGCGGACCTGACTTTCGCGTGAAACGATATCCGGCGCGGTCATTCTTCCTACCTTTCCATGCTGTGGATCAGTGGTTTTATCTGCTCGTGGGCATTTGTCCATCGAGGAGAAACGTTAAGAGCCAGCCGGTCTATGATGATCTTTCCCGTTTCTGGCTGGGTATTGCTTATTTCCCATAATTTCTCACGACGCAGGCGAATGGCTTCCAGTGCCGTTTCGCTAACGATACTGGAAGAATACTTGTTGCTTCCGACTACAGCCGACCACCCAAATACATCTCCGTCTTTCAAGCGTGTGATCACAATTCGGGGGCCGTCATAAGGTTTGTAACTCAAAACGACCTTGCCTTTTAGGATCAAGTAAAGATGCTGGGCAGAGTCGCCCTGCTCAAAGATCACTGTGCCGGGTGAGCAGGTATATTTCTCAAAAGCTGCCATGAGCATGGAGTTTTGCTCGATGCTAAGGTCTTGAAATAAAGGAATAAGGGGAAGTGTATCAAGCATTTCAAAATATATTAATCAGCCTGGAAAGAGCCCGCCAGTATCATCCATCCCAAACAGGATGACATTCGTCCTGTTTTCCATGTCGATGTTTTGTCGTGGTGTATACTTTCTGTACATGGATGTTTTATTAGCCATGTATACTCAGGTTATACATGAAAAAGGAAAACGACCTCTCATCATTGGAAAAGCTCTTGTTGGGCTTGGAAGTGCCAGATCTTCCCAAAGTGGAAACACCGCTTCGGCAAGATTCAAAATGCCCGCAGTGTGGTCAAGGCAAATTGCTGTACAACGGCATGCTTCAACTTGAATGTCCCGCCTGTGGTTTTGTCAACGGCGAGGCAGGTGGATGTACCTGATGATAGAGACTAAATCCCGTGTGGATTAAATACAATGGATACGAATGACGCTCATCAACAAACTCCCCTTGGACGTGTGCTTGCTTTGATAATGATCGGATGCGGATTTCTCGCAATGGGGATCGCATTCATGCTCTTGAACGAACAAGACGTCTCTGCCTCTGCTCAGGACTTTTCAACGGTCCCCGTTCAAGTGGATTTCCCTGCGCCGGAATTGAGCCTTACTACTTTGGAAGGCGAGCCCGTTTCACTTTCGGATTATCTAGGCAGTGTGGTTTTGGTGAATCTGTGGGCAACCTGGTGCCCGCCCTGCCGGGAAGAAATGCCTACTTTGCAAGCCTTTTACGAAGATTACAAGTCGGAAGGGGTTGTTTTGATCGCTATTGACCAAGGGGAGACATCCCAGTTGGTTAATCCGTTCGTACAAGAATTCGGTTTGGAATTTCCGGTATGGCTGGACCCAGCGAGTACGGCTGGATATGTCTTTAAGACCATGAACCTGCCAAGTTCTTATGTAATTGATCGGACAGGTCAAGTGCGCTTGATGTGGATAGGTGGCATCGCAAAAAAGAATCTTGAAAAATACGTCCCAGAAGTAATTATGGAGTAATCAACGATGGATATAACTTTGAATTGGAAAGAACGTATGACCTTTGAAGGAACCGGTCCGTCTGGTTTTACTCAGCGATTGGATTCAGATGCTTCTGCAGGCGGGGATAATAGCGGAGCGCGTCCCATGGAAATGATCGCCATTGGCTTGGCAGGCTGCACGGCAATGGATGTGATCTCAATCCTGACGAAGAAAAAACAATCCATTACTGATTTCAAAGTGAATTTTCATGGTGACCGTGCCCAAGACCACCCAAAGGTTTTTACTGCTTCGATCATCGAATACCAGATTCATGGTACCGATATTGACGAGGCGGCGGTCTTGCGTGCCATTGAACTTTCAGCAGAGAAATACTGCCCGGCGCAGGCGATGCTAGAAAAAGCGTTTCCCATTCGCCTGACTTATAAAATATTCGATACGACCTCAAATGTGCTTTTGAAAGAAGGCGAATACACCCCAAAAAGAGCAACCGCCTAGCGGTCGCTCTTTTTTATGGATACGAACCACTAATGGAAGTGTAGGCATCGCCACATTCACAGGCAATGACAGTGAGTCCGCCTTTGGTAAGTGTACCTTGATAAGCATCTGTTCCACTGTGAGGAATCCATCCGCTTAGGATAAATGGCAATGGTCCATCTGCAAGGATCCATTCCCCGTTATATTTTCTAGCAATGTGAATATGTGTCCCTGTTGACCGTCCGCCTTCACAGGAGGGGTAGCCGATCTTGTCACCTGCCTTCAGGTTTGAGCCGAGCGGCACTCTTTCATCGGTGGCAAGGTGTAAGTAGAATACAACCCACCCTGTGCGTTCATCGCCATCCTTATCCAGGTCAAGGGCAACACCATCTAATGCAGACCGCACAACTAACCCGTCTGCAACTGCGGTGGCGAAGTTCTCAGGTTTGGCTGGGATGCAGCCGGATTGTTCGGAGGGAGGCGCAAAGTCTAATGCCGAGAAGGGAGCGCCGGTTCCCCAGCCGGTGTGAGGTCCGCCCGTGAAGTTCCAGGTTTGGTATGCTGGAAATGGCAGGAGCATTTCGGGTTGTTGCAAACTGCCAGGGATCAATTCAAAAGCATCTTCCCATGGGTTGCCAAATAAAGATTCGTAAGTCTTGTACAACCCATCTGAGCTGATGGCAAGTTGATATTCTTCACCTGTGAGCATTCGCGAGAAATAATATTGTAAAGCTACAGACCCTGCGTTTTGCCAGGGATCAGGGCGGATAAGGATGTCTGCATCATCTTCGAATTCGGTCAATGTGCCGGCACGCCAGGCATAGTAGCCGTTGTTGAGAGTATTAGCAGCAAGAACGATCTGCAGGTAATGCGAATCCCAAAATGGACGATATAACCCAAGGATATTTTTCTGTGCTGTTGGCTCAGCTTGCGTTAATGCACCGCCTTGATATTCCAGAAGTGCAAGCAATAAACGGGGATTGATACTGTAGTTGACCGCGGCATAATCCACCAATTCAGCACCGGATTTCCATTCGCCTCCGACATATGCCCTATAACTTTTCAGCCAACCAGGCTGGGTGGCTACGAAGGCAGCTGTATTAAATCCGCTGCCGGTTGGGCTGTTCACGAAAGCGTGATCAGGAAGGATCTGGAATGCACTGCCCCATAACGCGCGATAGTAGATCGGTATTTTTATCGGCATGCCAGGAGGCATGGTGGTTGCTTCACGGGGAATGAAGGTATTCGCAGCGAGAATTTCATCGACCGATGTGTTAAAACGCAGTGCCAGTGCAGGCAGAGTGTCGCCGGTCTGTGCTGTGTAATCCACCAGTTCGCCTGGTGCATAGGATGGGCGTGTCGGCAGTGGCGTGGAAGCAGAGATCGATTCGCCTGCCTCATTAACAGATGACGGATCGACAGAAGTATTTTCTGTTGCGGTGTTTGAAAATCTGGAGCAGGAGCTAACGAACAGGGTAGTCACGAGGACGACTGTCGTGAACAGATTTGTAGATCTAATTGTCTTGGACATCTTTTTCGCGAATGATATTTGACCATGCCTGACTGAGCAAGTCGGCGGTGATGACCCGATCTTCTTTTACCAGTCTACCTTTGTAGGGTTCGCCATCGGCTATTACGCGCCAACCATCCATTACAAAGGGAATGGGTCCGTCTGCTGTTACCCATTCTCCGTTGAATTTGCGCGCAAAATGCAGATGGGTACCGGTGGATACGCCGCCTTCACACGAGGCATGTCCGATGCGGTCATTTGTTTCAAGGTAGGTTCCGGCAGGTACACGGTCCTTTGTGGCAAGGTGTAGATAGAGAACATTCCAGCCAGTTTGTTCGTATCCGTCGCCATCGAGGTCAACCATTACCACACCGTTACCCGAACGGACGACCAACCCAGGTGCGGCGGCAACCACCCAGGTGTCTGTTGGAACGCACCCGGATTTGGCTGCAGCTGGTGCAAAGTCGATCGCGGAGAAAATGCTGTGAGATTGGCCGTAAATATTTGGGTTGATCTGTCCCCATCCGTTATGAGGACCGCCAGTAAAACTCCACTTAACACCCGGTTCAAACGGTAAGGTCAGCGGAGGCTGGATCAGCCCGGGCGGAAAGATGTTGCCAACCAAGTCTGCTCTTGCCCACGGGTCGCCGAACATCTCATTGTATAGGGCTGGGAAGCCGGAACTTGGATTGATGATCTGCGACCATTGAGACTGGCTGTGAAGTTTTGAGAATAAATATTGAATGGCAACCGTGCCCGCATTCAGGCGCGGATCCAACCGAAGCTTGGTGCCTTCTGGAAATTCAAGGTGCGTGAGCGTACCCGCCCGCCAGCCGTAATAAGCAATGGACATGGTGTTAATCGCCCAGGTCATTTGTACACTCATGCCTTTGTAGTGATAGTCATTGAAGCCCATCGGGAAGTCAGTGTGCAACAGGTCGATGGGTTGACCGCGCACCCAGCGGGCTTCATATTCAAGCAGTGCGAGCAACAGACGCGGATTGACCGAGTTTTCGATGGCAAGGCGGTCAATGGCGTCGTAGCCTTCGATCCAGCCGGTAGAGCCGAGGTAATCGCGAAATGAACTGAGATAACCACCTTGTTCTTTTACAAAGGCTTCAGTGTCAAAATCCAATCCAGTGGAAGAAAAGACGAACTCGGCATCGGGCAGGAGTTGAATATTGGGAGTGGTCGCTTCGTTGATGCGATTGGGGATCACTAACAGGGTGCCGGGGTCGATCAGGGTCGTTCGAGTGAGATCGGCATCGGAGATGATCTCTGATTCACTGACATTGAAGCGTGCCGCAACGGCGGATAGCATGTCGCCGCTTTGGGCATAGTAAAGAAATGGTGCCGCATCATTAAGGGTTGATGCAGGGGTGGCAGGTTTGGTTTGAGGTGCGCTTTCCTCGGTGGCTTGTGGAGCGGGCGTGGCGGCGTTCTCAGTTTCGATGAATGGCGGTGTGGTCGATGTGGGGAAAATGATCGGGTTGTCTTGATAGGTGAAAGGGTCGTTCTGAGGCGCTGCTTGGGCGGAGGATGCGGTTGGGGTGGAAGCTACGCCCCAAATGGAAGGCGAAGTCCCACAGGCGGAAATGGTCATCGTTACTGCAATGAGAACGGCAAATGTGCGTTGCATGGTGGAATTCATTATAACCAGATACGTTAATGGGAAGTGAGTTAACGTGAAATCAGGTTGGCATCTTGCGCGCCGTTGATGGCTTCGATGGTGGTCGAACCACGCGTGAGATACCCGTCGTATTCAATCCCGTTGCCACCGCCGCTGGATATCCAGCCGTCCAGGTTGAACGGGATGGGTCCATCGGCAGGAATCCATTCACCGTTGTATTTGCGGGTTACGTGAAGATGGGTTGCATTGGAGAAGCCACCTTCGCAGGAAGGGTGTCCCACGCGTTCATTGCGGAAGAGGTAATTTCCTGCTGCAATGCGCCCAGCACCGGCAACGTGCATGTACACAGCGACCCAGCCAGTTTGTTCGTATCCGTCATTATCGAGGTCTTGAAAGACGGAGCCGGTACCGGTGCGGGTGATCAACCCATCTGCCATGGCGAGAACCCATTTAGTGCTCGCACCACATCCGCCGGGATTATCTGGCGGAGCGAAATCGAGTGCGCCCCAGGCAGAGCCGAAATCCCAGGCGCCGTGGGGTCCGCCTGTAAAATACCAGCGTTCGCCTGCAGCGAAAGGAAGTGACATTGCAGGTTGAGCGAGCCCGGCAGGGGTGAGTGGCTCGATCGCATAGCTAAATGGGTTACCAAAGAAAACAAAATAAGTGACGACGACACCGGTTTGGCTGGTTGCGTACAGCCACTGGTCGTAGCCGTAAAGTTGTGCAAATAGGTATTGGATCGCAACAGTTCCGGCATTAATGGTGGGGTCAATGGGGATGACCTGTCCGTCTGCCAGTGTAAGGGTGGAAATGGCGTTCGCTTTCCAGAGATAGTATCCACGGTTGAGCATATTTGCCGCCCATACGGTCTGACGGTAAAGACCAACCCGGTTTGCATCCACATACCCCATTGGGTAATCTGTAAATGCAGCGTTGGGATTGGTCACCCAGCCACTTTGATATTCAAGTACTGCAAGCAACAGACGGGGGTTGACTGAATAGTTAGTAGCAACGCCTTCAATAATACTTGAGCCATTGAGCAGGATCCCTTTAACATCTTCGTTGTAGTGGGCGAGGTAGCCATGCTGGCTGGCTATGAACTTTCTTACATCGAAGTGAATGGCTGCGGGTCCATTGACCAGTTCTGAATTCGGGATGATCTTCAGTGTAGAACTGCTGACTTGAGCCACCTCGGGTGCAGGGATGACCAAATCCATTTCCACAACAATGGTATTGGGGTCAGTGATGTTGTTCGCATCCATTAGAGCTTGCAGGCTGATGTTGTAACGTTCCGCTATGCTGGCAAGCGTGTCGCCGGTTTGGACGGTATAGTCATCTGTTGCCTGCCTTGGGGTGGGCAGAATGCGTGCCAGATCAGGCGTAGGTGAACTGGATATGATCTGATTCTGTGCGCCAATAAGAGGAGAAATGTTTAACGGTACACGGGTGGGAGTAGGTGGGCGCGTGCTAATCGGCTCAACCGGCTGCTCTCCATTTTGTGCGCTAACCGCCGTTTCACTGGGAAACGCAGTGGGCGGAGGCGTGACGGTAAACCCATTGGCTGAGACGAAAGGATCGTAGGTGGGGAAATACTATGGCAGGTTCTGCGGCAGGGGCACATGATACAAGCAGGACGGCAAGAAAGAATGCCGAGGTGATCTTTGAAAATGACATGGAGGTGATTTTACCAAAGGAAAGGGATGAATATATTACAGCCCCAATACGGTACTAAACTTTCTTTACAAAAATAGCCAGATCGTCTCCATCTGAGTAAAAATCCTTGATGACCGCTTCGGCGGAATATCCCATTCCGAGGTAGAACTTACGCGTCGGTTCATATAACGGTGTCCCCGATGTTTCTGCGATCAACATACGACCACCTAGGGCACGAACGGCTTCTTCGCTGGCGGTCAATAACCGTTTACCTACACCATCACGGCGGGCATCCGGGTGGACGGCAATCCAATACAGGTCAAAGACACCATCAGTCAGGTCACGCGGACCATAACAGGCAAACCCGAGGACCTGATCTCCATTGCGTTCAACAATGAAGTTGTATCCGCATTCCTCAGCGCCAAGATTTACATAATCATCCCATATTTCACGCACACAATCCACTTCTTCCTGATTGAACACCCCCGCTTTTGCAGTGATTTCCTGTACCTGAGCCCCATCTGCTTTTAATGCTTTTGCGATCATGCCCCACTCCTTGTTAATGGTTTTTGAGTGTTTAAGACCAACGAATTCATGAATTGTGGGATGCCTTTTCTTTGAAAATTTTTCGTTTGCAAAATGAATTTTCTCTTTTTTTTAGTTTTTGGCAAGCCCCAAACTTGGGATATCGACAATAAAAAGAGGCGCAGTTCACTGCGCCTCTTTTGGGATCGACCTTTTATTGATTAAGAATGGAAACCTGATCCTAAAATGTAATTTTCCAGCCCGCGGATCTCACTATCCTTGATCTCAATCGCTGCCAGCATTACATCACGCATGGAAACAAGCCCGACGAACTGATCGCCTTCGACCACTGGCAAGTGACGGATCTTATACTGTTTCATCAGACCCATGCACTGTTCAACGGTCGTATCCATGGTCACATTGATCATCTTTGGCGTCATTACATCCTTGACCTTAGTGTCCTTGGCGACCCGACCTAAAACCTCGCCCTTATATAAATAGTCGCGCTCCGTATAAATACCGACGATCTTCCCCTTTTCGGTAACCAACACCGCGCCAATATGAGCATCCGCCATCACTTTGAGGGCATCCAATACAGTTTGAGAAGAATCGACGGAATAGTTCGTCGCAAATTCCTTGACTTCCAGAAGTTTTCGGACAGTGGTCATGATTTTCGTCTCCTTATGCTATCGTTTGTATCATAGGCATTTCAAAACGTCACACGGAAAACTTCCTCTTCTCGCGTGACGTTTGTCATCTGATTTTCTTTCTCTCCGTTCGCAAACCCTGCTTCCGGGTCTTCCTCAACTTTTTGACGGATTCAGCGATTCTCGAGCAGTCATCCACGCCCAAGCGATATCCACCGCGTCAGGCACAAGAGCAGCCGTCGGCGCGGAAAGGAGCCGCGAAAACAGAAATTGATATCCGCGCGCCGAGAGCAGAGCAGCATCCGGTTTGCGGTGATAGATCGTCTCACAAATCGAAATCAACGACTGGGCGGTGAGGTGATGTGTGAACGGCGATTTCTGGAAATCGCTTTCCACGTCAATGATACGCACTTCTTCGGGGATGTTGCCCGTATGCGCATCCACAAAGCAGACATATTCATACTGCGCGATGTCTTCCGCCATCTCGGGAGTCAATTGTAGATGGAAAGCGAAATCTACCTGTGGATTTTCAGGGAAATCATCTTCATATGAATCGGGTGCAGGCAATCCCATTTTGAGTGCCAGCGCCCGCAGGATGTGCCAGGCGACACCGTCATCTTCCCGGTCGGGATTTCCATATCCAAGTAATAAAATTTTCTTCATTCAACCTCTAAAACCTTGCTAAACCTCCGAGGTCTTTAAGACCTCGGAGGTTTGGGATTATTCACCATACCCCGTTCCAAGGATGTAATGCTCAAGTTTATTGATTGTCCCTTTATCTTCAGCCAGTAAAGCTTCTGCCAACCTGCGAATGGAAACGATCCCTACAACTTTTTCTTTTTCCATAATAGGCAGGTGTCGAACATGGTGCTGGTACATCAAGTCTGCACATTCGGTAAGCAGTGTATCCGGCTTGACCATGACGAGATTTGAGCTCATCAACTCCCGGACGGGGGTTTCATTGGCGTGCTTGCCTTTGAGCTCACCTCGCCGGGCATAATCCCGCTCGGTGAAGATGCCAACGATCTTATCGTTTTCTGTGACCAGCACTGCACCTACATTGCCTTCATCCATCACTTTCAGGGCATCCAGGATAGTGGCAGTAATGGGCACTGTAAAAACTTCTGTGCGGGCTTTACTTTCGATGATCTTTCGGACGGTCGTCATAGCACAAACTCCTTTTGTTTTCAAACAAGGATGGACGACAACACTCTAAAACTTAATCACGCTTCAGTGTCTTAATTATTGTACCGTCTGGGGCGATAAAGTCAACTTGGATGGGCATTTGTCCAACGGCATGTGTGGAGCAGGACAGGCACGGGTCATAGGCGCGGATGGCGGCTTCAACGCGGTTGAGCATGCCTTCGCTGACATCTGGTCCCTTGACATAAGTTTTGGCGACGCTGTCCACGGCGTTGGTCATTGCCCAGTTATTGTGACCAGTCGAAACGATCAGGTTCACCTTGAGCAATTTGCCGTTCTCGTCTGCAGTGTAATCGTGGATGAGCGTTCCGCGCGGGGCTTCGATCACGCCCACGCCGTGACCGGTGTAATTCTTGCGCGTATTGAGAATATCGGTGCTGGTGATGTCCTTATCCTCGCACAGCACACGCACGCGTTCTGTGGCGAACAAGGCTTCGATCAGACGGGCATAGTGATAATAAAGTGTGTTCTCAACCATCTTGCCGTTGTTGAGACTCTTGAAGATCTTGAGCTCTTCATTTGCCAGTGGCGTATCGATCTTCTCGGCAAGGTTCAAACGCCCTAGTGGACCAACGCGATAAACGCCGCCTGGATAGCCCAGTTTTTTGTAATATGGGAATTTGAGATACGACCACGGCTCGACGTGTTCCGCGATGTGATCCAGATAATTGGCAACCGGGAATTTTTCCAACGGTTTGCCCTCTTGGCTGATGAGGCGAATGTCGCCGTCATATAACTCAAGTCCGTTTTCAGGTGTGGTCAGACCAAAGTAACCAGTGGGGAAGACGGCAAACTTGTTGATGTCTTCCATATTCTTTGCCGCCCAATCTTTCATGATCTGCAGACCGACCTTCAAGGTTTCAACGGCAGTATCCACACCTTTCAGGATGTTGTCGCGTTCTTCAATAGTCAATGCCTTGTTCACGCCGCCGGGAACAGCAAACACCGGGTGGATTTTTCTTCCACCGAGGGTCTTGATGATCTCCTGACCGAACTTGCGCAGCTGCACGGCTTTGACCGTCAACTCTGGGTTCGCGCCGATCAAGCCGACGACGTTGCGTATTTCGGGTGCGGCATCGAAGCCGAGCAACAGGTCGGGTCCAGCCAATTCAAAGAAATGCATACCGTGGCTTTGCACGATCTGACCCATGTGCATCAGTTCGCGTAACAGGCTTGCCGGTCGCGGCGGGGTTTGACCCGTCAACGCGTCGCTGGCTTTGGCAGCTGCGAGGTGATGGCTCACCGGGCAGATGCCGCAAATGCGCGGCGTGATCTGCGGCATTTCAAAATACAAACGCCCTTCGCAGAATTTTTCAAACCCACGAAACTCGTTGACGTGCATATAGGCATGGTCAACGGTATTATCGTCTTTCATGTGTATCGTCACCTTGGCATGACCTTCAATGCGAGTGACGGGCTCAATCGTAATTTTTTGTGTTGTCATAAATCGCTCCTCAATTACCAATTACTAATCTCTATTTACTAATGCCAGTGCAATAAATCATCTTTCAATTCCGGCTTGCGTCCTTGTGCCAGTTCTGAAAGCACATAAAAGATCACATCCGGGTCGGGGGGGCAGCCAGGAACGTTGTAATCTACCGGCACAACTTCATGCAGAGCGCGTGTTTGAGTCATGGTTGCCAGTTCGGGGTCGTTGGGGATCTGACTGCCTGCTTCGTTGCTTTCGGCTTCCACATAGGCACGGCGCAGCGCTGCTTCTACCCCGCAGAAGTTTCGCAAGGCAGGCACGCCGCCGAACACGGCACAGTCACCGAGTGCCACTAAAATTTTCGAGCGCTCACGCATTTTGTGCGCCACTTCTTCATTCGCTGTGTTATTGATGCCGCCTTCCAGTATGCCCACGTCTACGCCGCTGGCATCGGGTTCTTTCAAGTCTGTGATGGGTGTTGAGCGTAAATCTGCCAGCTCGACGATCTTCAAAATGCGTTCGTCCATATCGAGCAATGACATGTGGCAGCCTGCACAGCCGCACATCCAATCAGAAGCGATCTTCGGTTTAGTCATATGGTCCTCAATTCAGCGATACGCTGGCTTTGCGTTCACGGATGGATTTCTTCCAATCCGCATCCAGGGTCAATTTCATTCGTTTGGCAAGCTCGGTCAACACATCCAAATTGTCGCGCACGTTTTCTGGTGCATTCATCGCCTTTTCGGCTTTGCGCACGCGTCCATCGAGATTGATGTAATGACCTTCCTGCTCCGCCCAAATGCTTACTGGTAGCACCACATCCGCTTGCTCAGTCAGTTTTGATTCATAACTCGCCTGCACCACTAAATATGCAGACTTGGATGTTTTTTCAACAAACCTGTTCGCCACATAATCATCACCGATTGCAATGTAGGTGACCTTCTCGCCATTGGGATTGAATGGCTGCTCAAGCCCCATCAATGCAGCGGATTGGCTATTGGCTTCACCTTTCAGCGAAAGGATGTTGCTGCGTTCGCCATCCACGGCTCCCACCTGGGCTGCGAGTTGGTACAGCGCTTCGATCAGTTTTTCATCGCGTTGGGCAGTGACGCCCTTACCAAAGACGATCATCGGTGAAATGGCGTGTGCCAACATCCGCGCGGCTTTGCTCAAGTCCGCTTCAGAGACGCCGGTTTCAGTCACAGCTTTTTTGATTCGGGCATCGGCATCCTTGATGTTCAAGGACTTGCGTTCCAGTTCTTCTTTTGCAATGACCGCTTGCAGCGCAAGGATCAGCACATGGTCAGAACCAGCTTTCGGCTTAAGCGCGACGCGGGCAACTTCATCCAGCGAAGTTTCATCCGGGTCAATGTTGATCAAGTTCACGCCAGCATTCAAATTGCGCTTGAATAAAAATCCCGCCACCATGTGGCTGCGGTTGACGTTCGCGCCGACGCACAGAACCGTATCCGCAGTTTTCAGGGCATCAAGTTTGCCCTCAAAGCCTTCGTGCGTTTCAGCGAATTTTGTCACTGCCGCAGTTGGCACACCTTCTTCGATGCTGGTCACGAGTTTGCTGTGAAGTTTGCTCTCGAACAGGTCTTTGAACGCCGCCAAAGTTTCAGCCGATAAACGAGTGGATGCTAAAGCGGCAATGCTTTCTTTTGCCATTTTCTCTTGCACGGCGTTCAGTGCTTCATCCCAGGAGACCGGCTCGAGTTTGCCGTTCTTCTTCATCAGTGGAGAGGTGAGGCGTACGCGGTTTTCATTGGCGGTAGTGTATCGTCCGTACTCGCACATTACACCGTGATTGACGGGTCCATCCCAATCGCCTTCGATGCGTACGATGCGATTGTCGCGCACCATGATCTTGATCGAGCATCCAACCGAACAGCCCACACACACCGATTTGATTTCCTGTAAATTTTTGTCGTGCGATTGATACACGCTGGTACGGTCGATCAATGCGCCGGTCGGGCAGACCTGTACGCAGGAACCGCATTTGATACAAGTACTTTCGCCAAGCGGAATATCAGTATCTGCAACGATCATGCTCTTCGCGCCGCGTTCTGCGACCGAGAGAGTGAAGTTACCTGCCATCTCAGCACAAGCCCGCACACAGCGGCGGCAGAGGATGCAGCGGTTGTTATCCAACACGAAATACGGATGTGAGGTATCGACCGGGAAATCACTCCAACCCGGTTGAATGGGCCAGTGCGTCATCTCTTCGTGATAGGCGGCGTTTTGCAATTCGCAATCTCCGCCGCTGACCTGACAGAACGGGCAGAAGTGATTGCGTTCGCTGAACAGCATGGAGAGCACGAACTGACGCGATTTCTTGAGCGCATCGGTTTCGGTTTCCACCACCATGCCATTACTGACCGGCAGCGTACAAGATGCCATCGGCACACGCACGCCTTGCACTTCCACAATGCACAAGCGGCAACCACCGTATGGAGTCAGTTCCTTGTGGTCGCACAGACGCGGGATGTTAATACCCGCCATCTCTGCTGCACGCAGAACCGTTGTTCCTTCGGGGACGTCAATCTGTTGTTTGTTGATCGTTATCTGAACCATGTAATCCTCGTAATTTGGATTCCGAAAGCTCTGCTTTCGGCTTTTCCTGAAGCAGAGCTTCAGGATTCCATAATCGCCATCATTTCACACACGCCAGTGGGACAGCTTCCCAACTGAATGTGCGCTTCCACCTCGGTGCGGAAATGCTTAAGCATGTCACGGATCGGGACGGTGGCGGTTTGCCCAAGCCCACAGTTCGAGGCGCGTTCCATTTCCGAGATCAGGTTTTGAAGCGTATCTAAATCTTCCAACTTGCCCTGTCCCTTTGAGATGCGATCCATAATCTCGTATGAGCGTTGGGTACCTACGCGGCAGGGCGTGCATTTGCCGCAGGATTCAAAGCGGAAGAATTGCAACAGGACTTTGACCAAGTCCACGATGCAGGTGTGTTGGTCGCAAATGAGTAATGCACCTGAACCGAGCGAAACACCCGCCTTGCGGAACGACTCGAAATCCATCGGAACATCTCGCAGGGAAGATGGGATGATCGATCCACTGCTGCCGCCGGTTTGCGCAAGTTTCAACACGCTGCCGGGTTTCATGCCTTTGGCATAGATGTTGATGACCTCGCGCAAGGTAATGCCCATGGGTACTTCGATTACGCCGCTAAAGTTGACATTGCCCATGATGGTGTAGACCTTCGTACCCGGGCTGGACGGTGTGCCGAATGAGCGATACCACTCCGCGCCGTTGCGCAAAATGGCAGGGATGTTTGCTAATGTCTCCACGTTGTTGACCGTGGTGGGCTTGTTCCATAAACCGCGCGTCACCGGGTAGGGTGGGCGAGGGCGCGGCTCTCCGCGTTTGCCTTCGATGGATTCGATTAGCGCAGTCTCTTCGCCGCAGACATATGCGCCTGCACCTGCATGCAGATGAATGTGAAAGTTAAAGTTCGTGTTGAAAATGTTCTTGCCGAGGAAACCAAATTCCTCCGCTTGTTCAATCGCTTGTTGCAACCGGCGATAGGCATGACCATATTCGCCGCGAATGTAGATGTATCCTTCGTCCGCGCCGACGGCGTACCCAGCGATTGCCATCGCTTCCAGAATGACGTGCGGGTCGCCTTCGAGCACGATGCGGTCTTTGAAGGTGCCCGGCTCGCTTTCATCGGCATTGCAGATGACGTATTTCTTTTCGCCTTTTGCAGCGCGCACGAATTTCCATTTGCGTCCGGTGAGAAAGCCAGCGCCGCCGCGTCCTTGCAAGCCGGATTTTTCGACCGCATCAATGACCTGCTCCGGCGTCATTTCGCTCAGCACTTTGCCAAGCGCTTCATACCCGTTGTGAGCGATCGCATCTTCAATGTTCTCGGGGTCGATCCGCCCGGCACGCTCAAGGACGATGCGTTGCTCCGATGGGTTGTATCCTTTATGGGCGCGGAGAGAACCGATCTGTCCCGTCAACTGTTTGGGTGGGGCAAGCAAATCCTCGGCAACACGTCCCTTGTAAAGATGTTCTTCCACCAAGTAGCGTGCATCGCCCGGTTTCACCGGTCCATAGACGGCGGCTTCGGGGTACACCACCACAAAAGGCAGGATGTTCGTCCGCTCGATGTCGCTGATCTCGGCGATATCGACTTCGTCTTGCAATTGATACGCTTCCAACGCCTCTTTCAGATTTTCGAGTAGTTCGCTCGCCCCAAGCCTCATACTCTCTGGATCTGTGGAGACCAACATCATGGCACGTTTGGTTTTCATGGCTGGCTCCTATTCATAACGTTCCAAAATATCGGGGATCTGCTCAATCGTGACGTTGCCGTACATGTCATCATCGATCAACAATACAGGACCGACACTGCACAACCCGATGCACGATGTAGTAACGAGCGTCCACTTTTTGTCGGGTGTGGTTGCGCCGTTTTCGAGGTCGAGCGTTTCGCGCAGAGCATCCCAAATGGCTTTGCCGCCAACGACATGGCACGGCGCATTCTCACAGAACTTGATGACGTGTCGTCCGCGAGGCTGGGTGGAGAGCATGTCGTAAAAACTCGCCAACCCGAACAACTGTCCCTGTGAGACGAAACTGCCATCATGGTTGATCTGCACTTTCACTTCCCGAATGGCTTCGGCAGGGATGTATCCCAGTGCATGATTGATCTCACTGAGGATGGGGATAAACGCATCACGCGTACATCCATGCTTTTCAATGGCTTCCTGAACGACTTCCTTGATTTCACGTTCAACCGCTGGAGCGTACATTCAACCTCTTTTCTATTTCCGTCATTGCGAGGGCGTTAGCCCGAAGCAATCTCATGATTATGTCCGAGATTGCTTCGCCGCAAAGTACAAGTGCGCGGCTCGCAAGGACGGAAAAGTGACTATGACAAAACCGAAACTGCGTTGAAATTACAAACTTGCATACAAATGCCGCAACGGATGCATTTGTTGATATCTATAGTATGCGCCTGTCTGCGTTCGCCGCTGATGGCTTCCACCGGGCAATTTCTTGCACAGACCATACAACCGGTACAAGTCGGCGCCTGGATTTCAAAGTGGATCAAATTACGACAAACTTTTGCCGGACATTTCTTGTCATAAACATGCGCTTCATACTCATGGCGGAAGTGCTTGAGCGTGCTGAGTACTGGATTCGGCGCGCCTTGACCAAGTCCGCATAGGCTGTTCTTGGCAACTTCGTGGCACAGGTCTTCAAGTTTTTCGAGATCGCCATGCTCGCCTTTGCCGTCGCAAATTTTTTGGAGCAGTTCCAAAATTCGGCGTGTACCCACGCGGCACGGCGTACACTTTCCGCAAGACTCCGCTTGCGTAAAGTCCATGAAGAAGCGGGCAATGTCCACCATACAGGAGGTTTCATCCATCACCACCAAACCGCCTGAACCCATCATCGAACCGGCTTGGGTAAGTGCTTCATAGTCGAGCGGCAGGTCAAGATGTTCTGCGGTGAGACATCCGCCCATCGGTCCGCCTGTTTGCACGGCTTTGTAGGTGCGTCCGTCTTTGATGCCGCCTGCCACATCGAAAATGATCTCGCGCAGGGTGATGCCCATTGGCACTTCGATCAGACCCGGCTTGGCAACATTGCCGCCGACGGCGAAAGTCTTCGTGCCTTTTGAGCGTTCCGTACCCATGCTGGCGTACCAGTCCGCGCCTTTGACGATGATCTGCGGAATGTTGGCGTAGGTCTCCACATTATTATTATTTGTCGGTTTACCCCACACGCCTTTCACAGAAGGGAATGGGGGACGCGGAAGCGGCTCTCCACGCTTGCCCATGATCGATGCCATCAGAGCGGTTTCTTCGCCGCACACGAAAGCCCCTGCACCGACGCGTACTTCAAGGTCAAAGTTGAAGTCGGTGCCGAGGATGTTATTTCCTAAAAAGCCAAATTCACGCGCTTGGGCGATTGCCACGTTGAGCGTTTCCACCGCCAGCGGATATTCTGCGCGGCAGTAGATGTAGCCATAGCTCGCGCCGACAGCATACGCGCCAATGATCATGCCTTCGATGACCGAATGCGGGTCACCTTCGAGCACGCGGCGATTCATGAACGCACCGGGGTCGCCTTCATCCGCATTGCAGACCATGTATTTGATGTCACCAGGAACCTGACGGGTGAGTCCCCATTTGCGCCCAGCAGGGAAGCCCGCGCCGCCACGTCCGCGCAGCCCGGATTTGGTCACTTCTTCAATGACCTGTTCCGGCGTCATTTCACCGATGACCTTGCCAAACGCTTGATAACCATCCACAGCGAGATAATCTTCGATGTTCATCGGGTCGATCTCGCCGCAGTTGCGAAGCACCACACGTACTTCTTTCGGGCGTAACGGACCTAACTCTTCATCAACGATCGCTTTATGAACTTCACGGAACTTCTCAACAATACGACCCTTGAGAAAATGTTCCTCCACCAAGAACGGCACATCGTCCGCGGTCATGCCGACATAATGCACACCGTCTGGGTAGACCATCATTTCAGGACCATCGGAACAACTTCCGATGCGTGAGGTTTCAAGAACTTGAATTTCGTCTAATAAACCTTGTGCAACAAGTTCGTCTTGCAAAGCATCTACCACTTCATGAGCGCCCTTGGCTAGGCACTCTGGGTCAACACATACTAAAACATGAGATCGATAAAAAGGCATAAAAACTATTCTCCGAAAATGTCACTCAGCATGACATGATTATTTAGGTAAAACGTGGTCCTTCAAAGGCATACCGCCTTGTACATGCTGCTTCATGATCTGCGCCGCAACATCGGCGTTGACTTTGCCATACGTCACCTTCGCCTGCTCACCAAAGATGACCTGCACGATCGGTTCCTGCTCGCACATGCCCATGCACCCGGTCTGGGTCACGGTCACGCCGCTGAGATGTTGCGCTTCGATGTAATTCAACACGCTCTTCATCGTGTCACGCGCACCGGCGGCAATTCCACAAGTGCCCATGGCGACGATCACTTGCACGCTGCCTGGCGCGGCTTTCATTTGTTTCTTTGCAAGCGCTTCTTCACGAACACGCTTCAGTTCTTCCAACGATTTAATGGCTGGCATGGTTACTCCTTTTTAAAACTCCGTTTGCAGGGTGAGGTTGGCGATGCCTTCCTCGATCATCCCGCGTAAAATTTTCAACACATCCGGCTCGGTAAATGGTGTGTCACCGAGCACGGCTTTGATTTCTTCATCATCCAACTCAAACGTTTTTGTTGAGCCGTTGTTTGCTGTCGTTTGATATTTGAACACCCAATGAATATGTGGATAAGAAACCAGCAGGGTCAGGAATGTAGTACCGACGTCGCCCAGCGGCATCCGGTCAATGTGACTGTGACGAAAATACGCCTCGATACGCGTGCCTTTGCCGGGTTCTGTTTCCAGGCTTAATCCACCCTCAGACTGTTCAGTCGCCAACTTTAAGAGCGGAATACCCAGACCAACTTTGCGTGTGGTGCGCGTGGTGTAGAACGGATCAAGCACACGTTTGGCAGTTTCTGCGTCCATGCCTCTGCCGTCATCGGTCACGCTGACTTTTAGTAAGTCATTACGCAGATCTTCGATCACATCAATATGAATATTTCGGCTTCCCGCCGCAACGCTGTTTTCAGCAATATCCAAAAGATGCAAAGCGATCTCACGCATGGTTATCCTTGAACCTTCTTCAACACCTGCGGGAACTTGTTCGGGCGCAATTTGCCTTGCACTTCTTCATTGACTACCACTACAGGTGCCTGACTGCATGCACCGACACAGCGACATTCTTCGAGTGTGATCTGTCCATCGGGCGTTGTATCGCCGAGGTCAATGTTCAACATTTGCTTGGCTTTTTCCACCAATTGGGGCGTGCCTGCTACATAGCAAGCTGTGCCCAAACAGAACTTGATGGTGTGCTTGCCGCGCGGCTTGGTCTTGAAGAACGAATAGAAGGTCACCACACCGTGGACTTGCCCCAGTGGGACTTTCAAGTTTTGTGCGATATAAACCTGCATACAAGGGGAGACGTGCCCGATCTTGGATTGCACTTCATTTAGCACAAGCATGACCGCGCCAGGGCGGTCTTTATTCTCGGCAATAGCCTTGTCGATCAGCGGCTTTAGGTCTTCAGATTTAAGTGGGTCGTTTTCTGGGATTTCTTTTATTGAGCGTGTCATAGTTTCTCTATTAAGATATTGTGATAATTTTCACAATTTAAGTTTACATGCTGAACCCAAATCAGTCAATGAAGGATGTCATATGATGGGTGTGTAAATTATCTATCCATTAAATCGATTACATTTTTGATTTTCTGCCATTTTCACCATTTAATGCCTTGTAAATCTCAGGTAAGGTGGGTTCTTCCACATCGAAATAGGTAGTGCCTAGAAATTCATCCAGCCTATGAACGTCACCGGATTGAATGATCGGAAGTCTTTTTGAAGATGGAAAGGCTTGAAATAATCCTTCGGGGGTGATGTGGCGGGAAATTTCCAGTGCCGGGAAGTTCCACCAATCGGCTAGAAAACCAAGCGTTGGGAATAAGCCAAAGGTTTTTCGGTCTACATGTGCAGGAATGACCATGCCATGCAATTGAGTAACTTTTTCGAGAACTTCTTCAATGGAGAATTGTGTGGCGGTCAGTAGCAAACGCGGCTCGCTGCGGATGAATTCGCCGCTTTCATCCACGACAAATTGCTCACCGAAATGTTCGGGCTGATTTAAGGCTTCGGGCAGGGAAAGGTCCACTTCGTGCTGCCAGTTTTCGAGGTTAGCAAGTGAGGCGAAAAGACAAAGCATATGTATGTCTTCGTGCGTTTGAACTTCCATGCCAGGCAGGACGGTCAACCCGCTTCCCTCGGCTGCTTTTTGAACGGCACTTACATTCGCACTGGCGTTGTGGTCGGTGATGGCGATGATGTCAATTTGGCGGTTGAGTGCTGCCTGTACGATCAGCGGTGGGATCATTTCCACCTCTGCGCAGGGCGAGAGGACGGTATGAACGTGTAGGTCAGCACGAAAGGTTTTCATCTCTACCGGATGTTCATTTCCCAAAGTATTCCGCAGATCTCGTAGCTAAGCTTGTGAGTGGAAAGCAGGATCACACCCTGTTCGTTTGCTTTGTTGATCGTGGTTTCATCGGGTTGGGCATTTTCGGTGATGATGACGGCAGCGACATCCAGCATGGAAGCGACTGCCACAATGTTCAAATGGGCTTGCAGGGTTATCCAAAGATTGTTGCTTTTTGCGCCTGCCATGACGCATGAAAGCAGGTCAGAGGCATATCCGCCTTGTGGAGTGATGCCGGTGAAGTCGCGCGGCTCTGTGAGAATGTTGAGTTGAAGCTGGTCAATGATCGTTTGCAGGTTCATGTGGATGCCTTTTTGCCGTTTAATGTTTCGTTGGGAATAAAAATACGCATGACGAGTTTGGTGCCCTTGCCAGGTGTGGATTCGATCTCCATTTTGTCCACGCATTTATTGATGTTTACCAGCCCCATGCCTGCCCCAAAACCCAAGGCGCGTACCTCGTCGGTGGCGGTGGAATAGCCGGGTTGCAGCACTTTTTGAACATCATCGATACCAGGACCATCATCGTTGGTGGAAAGTGTGATCTTGTGCGGCTCCACTTCCAGTTTGAGGATGCCGCCATGGGTGGTGTGAATAATGAGATTCATCTCCGCTTCGTAGGCGGCAATTCCGCAGCGCCGCGCAACTTGAAAGTCGGCTCCGAGGCGTAAGAGGGCGCGTTTGATATTGCTGGAGGAGTTTCCGCCGTGTGTGAAATCTCCGGCTTTTATGTCGTAGCGCAAAACAAGAGTTGTACGGTCTGAGACGATATCTTCAAACAGGTGGCTGGCTCGATACCTGCGGACTTCTTCCTCTTTGTAATCCCGTTGAACAGCGAGCAAAATGCCGCGCGTGATATCTCCTTTGGTGATGATACCCATCAGTTTGTGGTTTTCATCAACAACAAGCAAACGCCCCAGCCTTTTTTCGCTGAACGTTTTGATGGCTTCAACAACGCTGTCAGTCGCTTTGACCGTAACGAGGCTGGCGCTCATGTAATTTTTTACAGGAAGTGGCAGTTCGTTTTTTTGTAAAGCCCGCACAATATCTTCCAGACTGATAACACCAACCAGGTTTCCTGCTTCTATGACAGGTAAACCGGAGATGCGGTTGACCCGCAAAAGTTCCAGAGCGCTGGCAAGGGGAACTTCGGGCGAAGTGGTGATGACATTGTGTACCATTACTTCGCGCACTTTCAGATCGTATGAAAGTTCCTCGATACGATTGATCTCGTGCGCGTCACGGTCGGTCAGTGGACGGTGCCGCCCGAATTTTTCCTGCTCAGTTTGAGGTCTAGTTGGAGTCATTGGTTTCGTAACTGGTTAGTCCGGCATCGTGTAATTTTCCGCTCAGTTCAAACATGCCAAATGGGCTGGAGATAAGTGGAATATTCTCCTGCACGGCGATCTCGATCGTTTCAGATTGGGGTTTTTTTCCGCGAATAAAGATAATGGCGCGAAAGTCTGCAACTTGTGCGGTACGAACGACCTGCGGATTGGTTAACCCGGTGATGAGCACGGCATGCGGACGGGTATATGCCAGTACATCGCTCATTAAGTCGGCACAGCAGCCGCCATGGATATTCACATCTGTGCTTAGTTCCTTCGTTATGACTTCACCTTGTGCGATACGAATGATCTGTTCTAAATTCATGTGCATAATAAAGTTTTCCTTTTCCATTAAATTATTCGTTATTACGTCTGTTTTGGTAAGTTTCATTCTTCATGCTTTGTGGGTGATAATATGCCTGTTATGTGACAAATTTCACAAATAAATTTAACAAAAAAAGAAGGTCACTCGACCTTCTTTTCCAATCCTATTCGCTCACCGTTCGAGTAAACATTGAAGCGGTGCTTCCTTGCATACCCGATCAGAGTGATGCCATATCTTTGCGCCATCTCAATTGAAAGTGACGATGGGGAGGTGCGTGAGATCAAGATCGGTGCATTCAACTGCGCCGCTTTTTGAAGCATCTCTGAACTGATTCGCCCGGTGGTGATCAACAGTCTATTCTTGGGCCATGTATTTTGCATCAGGCACATTCCTGCAAGTTTATCGAGCGTGTTGTGTCTTCCAATGTCATCTGCCGCGAAGACAATTTTCTCACCATCACTCAATGCTGATGTATGAACCCCGCCTGTATCCCGATAAAGCTCTTGCGACTCGAATAGCTTATCCACCATCTCCATCACCGCTTCGGGCTGGATCTTGAAATTGTCCTCGGCGAAATTAACATTTGGCTTCGCCAGCAGGTCAACAGCCGTCATACCGCCAGTGCAGCCGGATGTTCTGCGCCAATTTGTCGGCTGCTCCACTGAATGGTTTAGCCAGATATCCATATTATCGCCATGTTCGCAGAGGCGCGCATCTGCGACCTCTTCCATGCTTTGGATAACTCCTTCGTTGTATAAAAATCCCAGCGCCAACTCATCCAGATGGATGGGTGTACACATGAATGAGATCCAAACTTGTCCGTTGACGGTTAGCGATACTGGCGTTTCAACGATGGTCTCGGCAGTGAAGTGTTCCCATTTTTTAAATTCATAACGTTCATACTCAATCGCTTTTCGGGGTGGGATCATACGTACTCCATAAACCAATAAGGTGTTCGATCTCTGCTTTCATGCGTGCGGCGGTTTTGTCTGAGTTGCGATGGACTTTGCAGAAAATATCGGGGTCGGCGAGAAAAGCACCCAGGCAGGCATCTGTACACAAGCGGATATTCTTGCCGCGATGCATGGCAGAGGGGAAGTATTGCGGGTCTGTCTCGCGGAAGATGCGCCCGCACAAGGTGGCAAATGCTTTTGGCTTTCTCGTTTCATCGCTCATGGTTTTACTTCCGCAATGAAGACTTCAAATGGGGCGATGGTCAATTTATTTGGAGTGTGATCCACACGTGAACGGACTCCGCTGGAGAAAAGGGTGTGCAGCTTCCTGCCAGAGACCTCGCTGGTGTCGCTAAAATCCAAATTCAATCGTTTTTCAGAATAGTTCAAAACGATTAATGCCAGCTGATTCTCAGAGCTTCTGAGGAATGCAAAATACTCCTGCGACGTCTCATGAAGAGGCAGGTATTTTCCTTCGATCAATGCTGCTGTTTCTCTGCGGACTTTGAGGAGGTGTTTGTAGTAATTCAAAAGAGAGTCTGGGTTTAGTTCCTGCTCTCGGACGTTGATCCCATCCTTATAATTCGGGTTGATGGGCAGCCAGGTGGTCACTCCGTCTGGTGAGAAACCGGCATTGGGTTTGTTTGACCAGTGCATGGGTGTGCGGTTCTTGTCTCGGGTCATTTCCGCGGTGCGGAACATGGCTTCTTCGGGATCCACACCCATTTCAGTGACGATAGTATGGTAATACCATGAGCCCATCGTGTCTTTAACCTGTGAAATATGCGGGAGAAGATAATCGGTCATACCAATCTCTTCGCCGTTGTAAAGGAAGGGAGTCCCGAGTAATGTGAGCGAGAGAGCCGCATTGAGGCGTGCAAGCTCAGCGTCGTGGTGTTTATCTCCGTAATTTGTATAAATGCGCGAACGGTCATGATTGCTGAGCGTGTTGCAAGCCCAGCCACCCATGGGAAGTTGACTGAGGCGGGAAAGGCGCTCTACCTGATTGCGGCGGATGTGCTCCGGGGTGATGCGATTTGTGTCGGCAAGCGGGAAGTTAAAGACCAGGTGCAATTCGTCATTGCCATTGCCCATGTAGTCAATATTTTCGTCTTCACCAACGAGCATCCGGTCGCCTTCATATTCGTCTATGATGGAACGCAGTTCCTTCATTAATTCGTGCAAGCCTGCCTGCCCAAATTGATTTTTGAACATGGACTTCCAGTGTTTTTCTGCAAGTTGTTTGTCTTCGGCGGTCTCAGCGAGCTCAGTGAAGCGGCGCAACTCGGCGAGAGTCATGGGAACTTCATGCGGGGTTAGGTTCGGGTCTTCAAAAATGGTGCCAATGGCATCCAGGCGGTAACCATCGACCCCGAGGTCAAGCCAAAAGCGGACAGCATCCCACATGGCTTGTTTTACTTCAGGGTTATGCCAGTTTAGATCCGGCTGTTGCTTCATGAAGTAATGGTAGTAATACTGACCTCGTTCTGGGACGTAGATCCAGGCATCGCCATCGAAGCAGGATTGCCAGTTGTTTGGCGGAGTATCGACCCAGACGTACCAATCTGCTTTGGGGTTGTCTCGGCTGGATTTCGACTCAAGAAACCACGGATGCTCGTCGGATGTGTGATTTAAAACAAGATCAAGAATGACGCGGATGTTGCGTTTATGTGATTCTTTCAAGAAGGTTTTGAAATCTTCAAGGGTGCCGTATTCTGGTGCAACGTTGGTGTAGTCGGAGATGTCGTACCCGCAATCCCAGTTTGGGGAGGGGAAGTGCGGTGAAAGCCAGATCGCATCAATTCCCAGGTTGACGAGGTAATCTAATTTTTCGGTGATCCCTTTGAAGTCGCCAATGCCGTCGTCGTTCCCGTCTGCGAAAGAGCGTGGGTAGATCTGATAAAAAACCGCGGTTTGCCACCATTTGAGTTTTGCCATGAGCAGTTACCTCTGCGTTAATTAGTTTGGGGTTCAAGCCTGCCGATAACTTTGACACAATCGTGCTTGAAGACTTCTTCCATGTGCGGTGCATCTTGCATCTCGTTGGTCAGGTCCTGACCGGGGAAGTGTAGAAATTCATGCAAGCCCAACCGCCATTTTGGGCATTCGGTCACATCATAGACAATGCCATCATGCGCTATCCACATGCGCGAGCCGCGCTCGCCAGTATTACGTTTTAGTTCAGACAAAGAGATCAACTTATCGGGGATCATGATGGATTAAAGGTAATGCCATCGGGCAGGTAGTGTCTGATATATTCGAGCAGGGAATAAACAATGAATGTGCAGCCGAACATTTCGATCGATTCTTCGATACTGGCGACAACAGCGTAGGTGTAATTCTTTAGTCCCAGATTTGCGGCGAAATAGCCACTGACCATTTCTCCGCCGATCACGCCGCCAATGTAAACACCCAGCGAAAGAAAGAAGAGCCATTTGAATTTTTTGTCCAGGTGTAGGAAGAACATGAGAAAGGTCAACCCGAACAGTGTCACGGCGATCATGCCGGGGATGATCCAGGCAAAATAGAAAAAACTCTCTGCGCCGAAGATGGCACGCATAGGCTTGATGAAGCGTTCGTGGATCACTGAAACTTCATCGACTGAGAGCATGAAGAAGACTAGGGCGAGTGCATTCCATTGAAAGCGGAATTTATCTTTGACGATGTTTTTCCATGCTCCGATGAATGCCAGCAAAAGTGCTGGAATGAACAGCAACAGCGCGTTTATGTACGTCGGAATATTGCCTTCCAGATCCATGTAGAACGCGGTCATCATCAGGTCGATCAGAAATTCATGCCATGTGCCACGGATGTCTGCAACGCCGAAGAAGCGCATGTGTTGTCCCCAAATGCTCATACCGATCAGTGCGGCGACCAGCGACATGAGAAAAATGAGCGTGCGTTTGGGGTTGATTTTTATTACAGGAGTTGGATTTGTCATGGGAGGAGAACCTTCAGGTGAGATTATATCTTTTCTTGCGGGTCAGGCGTCAGCTTGGTTTGAAGCGGGGACGATCACGGTGCGAACATCGCCGCCAAATTGTTCCAGGTCATCCAGTGCGGAGTTGATCGCATCTGCATCTAATGGGATGGTTCGAGTGACAATATGTGATGTGTCCAGGATCTTGCGACGTGCCAGATCAACCAGCAGGGGTAATTCTTGCAGGTGATGGTCGTTTGAACCGATGAGTTCAACCTCATTGCCAAGCAATTCGGTGTAAGTTTGGATCTCGATCGACTTATTTGATAGCCCAACGATGACTACCCGCGCCATCACACCGGCGACTTGCAGAGCCTGTTTCATTGTTTGCGGTAAACCGATCATTTCGATGGCAACGTTCACGCCCTTGTTTTTGGTCAGACGTTTAATCTCTGACACAGGATCGACTTTTTTTGCATTGACCGGAATCGCACCGTGCTGTCTGGCAAGTTCCAGTTTGTCTTCGTTGATGTCCACAGCATAGACTTCGATCGCGCCGAGGGCTTTTGCCAGTTGAATGGCAGATTGTCCGAGTCCGCCCGCGCCGAAAATTGCCACTGTTTCCCCGCCTTGAATGCGGCTTTTACGGAGTGCATGAAACGCGGTGGCACTGGCGCACATGAGCGTTGCGCCTTGTTCAAATGGAATTTCATCGGGCAAAGGGATGGCGTTGCGGGCAGGCACGGCAATATATTCCGCATAACCGCCGTTTGTGAAATGCCCGATCATAAGAACGTTTTCGCAAAACTGGTCATTGCCTGTTGAGCAGTGATAACAATCACCACAGGTGAGGTTGTAGTGCAGTGCTACCCGGTCGCCGACTTTTACATTCCCAACCTGAGACCCGATCTTTTCAACCACACCTGCCACTTCATGCCCAAGGGTAAGCGGCACAGGTCGGACGGGAGATATCCCGGCACGGTAGTGTGCATCAGAATGACAGACTCCGGCAGCTTTGACCTTCACTAAAATATCGCGATCCCCGATCTCGGGCACAGGGATATCTTGTTGTTGTAATGGCTGGTTAATGCCGATAAAGCGGACAGCTTTCATACTGCCTCCTGATTTGAGTTGGTTTGGTTCGTGATTATACAAGGGAAATGAAAATCTCCCGGATGCACCGGGAGATTTTCATTCAGAAAAATTTGTCCATGTTTATCTGAGGTGGAATACTGCGATCGAATTCCTTTTAGATCTGCATGCCTATATCGAATACGGCAGCATAGCCAATTTCTGTTTGAGTAGCGGCAAGCAGGAGTTGTTCTCCGCCATGGGTATAGATGCCATCTCGATCATTGCGGATATTGCGTTCGCCGCGACTGGCGTAGGGTTCCTGTGAATAAACTTGATCGGTGAAGGCGTCATCAAAAAAGACTTGCGAGGTCAAGTCGTATCCATGGATGCGGATCTTGAAATGAATATGCACAGCCCGACCCGGATACCAACCCGGATAGATGGTGGTGAATTTTACCTGTCCGTTTGTGTCTGTAGTTTGATATCCGCGCAGGAACTTTGTGCCAACGGCATTCTCTACATCAGAATAAACGCCGAATGCATCGCAATGCCAGATATCCACTTGTGCGCCTTCAAGGGCAAGACATCCATTTACGCTGATTTGCGACACATTGAAAGTCAGCTCAAGTGGCGCTCCTTCAGAAAGAGCTCCAGTAGACGGGTCGTTACGAATATCTGAACGATTGAGCATCTCATCTACAAAGTACGGTCCCTCGGTCATTTCCGGGCGCACCACGCAGGCAGGAACGGGCATGCCCACTGCCGCGAGCGTTGATGTCACGGCGGGCGAAGCAATGGTAGACGGCATTAAAGTAGGGTTCAAGGTTTCCATAACTTCAGGTGCGCAAGCTGCCAGTAGTGTTGCTGCACTGCCGAGCCCCAAAACTCTTAAAGCATCCCTGCGGCTGAGGATCGTGCCAATTGATTTATCGTCGTTATCCATTAAGTTTCTCCTGTATAAAGTTAACTTAGTGTAAAGTTTGGATTTAATAGGCACATGAAGAAATTATGTTTATTTAGTGAGCATTATTTCTTCCAATAGTTTTTCATAAGCTCGGTTGCCCATTGTGGCTGGCGCACATCTTCATTTGGAAGAAATTCTCTTAAGACTGGTTTGATATCGAAAATGGGCGTCCCATTGACCGCATCCAAACCCTGTACATGGAGATGACGCCCTTCGCGCTTCAATATCTTGACGATGGTTGCGCCCAGCCTATTGGGCCTGTTCTTGCCCCGCTGGCTGAGAATCCCTACTTTGGGCCAATCCGGGTTGTTGCGCGGATGGCGTGCGCCAGTTTCGATCTTGGTGTCGGATACAAGGTGAAAATAAAAGATGATCTCTGCATGCGAGAAACTTTCGATTCCCAGCAGGGCGTCTTCTGGCAGGGATGGATCCAATACAAGAATGGATATAACATCGCCCCAGTTATCGTCCTCAACTTCAACGCGTGAATTTTGTACAGATGCAATGGGAGTAAGTGTGATTTTGGATTTCATTTGTGCTTCTCGGATATTTTGTAAATGGTATTCCTGTTCCGGGTGGAGGCGGGAGCTTTGATCAGTTTCTCGATAAACATATTCGAGAGCAACGCTGTCTCGTTGGGGTGAGGCGAGGATCACGTTTCTGGTTCGGATGTAGATTTACACATCCCGTAAGTAAGGTAGGCGATGTGCTATTCCATGTGCAAATTATACGATTTTAAGCGAATGTTAGATGGAGAATAATCTTTTGTTAATATGTTTCACTCAACTCCACCGATATAATGACGATGCTTTTTGGAAAGGAGAGATAAAAGTTATGAAAGAAGACGTGGATGTGTTGCTGATGGGAAAAAATCACGTGCGTTCTCTGCCTTTTTCTGGCGCGAAGAACTTTCGTGATCTGGGTGGGTATCGAACCAGGGATGGCAGGTCGGTTCGCTGGGGTCATTTGTATCGATCAGATAGTTTGCATAAATTAACGAATACAGATATCAAATTATTAACTTCGCTGAATTTGAGCGTCATCATTGATTTTCGGGCCAAACACGAAGTGGAGCGTGAGCCTGACAGGCTGCCTACAGATGTGAAGTTATTGAAACTTCCAATGGAGGATGCCAGTACGAAGGTCTGGCATGAAGCACGGGAAGAAATGGTCAAGAATATGAGGAATCTCGACCCTGCCAAATATATGGTCAAGACAAATGTCGAGTTGGCGACGAAATTCACCCCTGAATACATTCTGTTTCATCGTGAACTGCTTGCACACAATGGGCGTCCGATGTTGTTTCATTGTGCTGCGGGTAAAGACCGTACTGGATTTGCAGCGGCAACCATTTTGAAAATCCTTGGCGTTGATTGGGAAACGATCATGCAGGATTATTTGCTTACCAATAATTATTTATTGAATGCATATAAATGGGAGTTTTTCATGGCGCGCATCGTGAAAGGAAGGAAGTTCGTCGAAGGTATTCATGGGTTTATGAAAGCTGACGAACGCTACCTGTCTGCCGCATTCCTTGCGCTGGAGCGTGAGCACGGATCATTTGAGAATTATGTTCGCAATGGATTGAAGTTAACTGATAAAAATATTGAGCAAATGAAGAACTTTTATCTGGAATAATTTTAACAGTGGATTATTCATAAAACATCCCAAAATCATCGCGATAAATGGACATTTGGATCCAGTGTTCCCCGGATTCCTCTATTTTCTTTTCAAAAGTCATTCCAAGTTTTTCCAAAACCCGTAGAGATGCCAGGTTTTTGGAGCTTGCCCGCCCAACGATTTTTTCGATCTGGAATGTTGAGAAGCCCACTCGAAGTGCGGCGAACCCGGCTTCGGTGGCAAAGCCCTGCCCCCAAAACTTCCGGTGAAACCGAAAGCCCAGATCTACTTCCCGCCGTAATTGCGAGAAGTTTAATCCGCAAAACCCCATAAACTCTTCTGTGCTTGCAAGAAAGACGGACCATCTGCCGTAGCCGAATTTTTCGTAATGTTTGTAGTCGCGAATAAAGTTTTTTGCTTCAAGGATCGAAGCGAAGGACTTGTCTCCAGTGTGCAGCAGCACTTCAGGGTCTGAGTTGAGTTCATAAAACCCAGCCGCGTCTCGAAGTGCGAAAGGTCTTAAGATGATTCGCGGAGTTTTGGCAATGATCTTGCGCATGAAGCTGGTGTGCTATTGCTTATTTAGAAGAACGTTTTTTAGTTCCATCATCGTCATAAATGGGATTGCGCCCGCCGCTTCCAGCTTTTTAACCGGTGTTAGTGCAGCGTGTCCATAAACGCGCATGCCAGCCCGAACCCCGGCAGTGACACCCGGAATGCTATCTTCGATGACGATACACCGTGAAGGTGGAACTCCAAATGCAAGTGCGGCTGCGAGGTAAACATCTGGTGCAGGTTTGGGGTTGCTTACTTCCATCCCACTAAAGATGGCTTCGCCGAAGAATGGAGCAAGTTTTGAGAGTCTCAAGCGCAGATCGATCTCATCGCGCGTTCCGTTCGAGGCGACGCAGAGGGGGACACGCAAGCTTTCAAGTAATTCGTAAATTCCCTCAACAACCCGCAACTCTTTTTCGGTTATGGCGATCAAGCGCTCATTAAAAACGCTCAAAAAGTTTTCAGGCGGGGTCCAATTCAATTCCTCTGCAATGGCACTGATGCGGTCAGGCAGGGTGATACCGGAAAATTTTCGCAGGTAGGTGGGTTCATCCAAATTAAAACCGTGTTCACGGACGATCTGAACGAAAACCCGGTTTGCAAGCGGCTCACTATCTACCAAAACACCGTCGCAATCAAAGATGGCAAGTTCAAAAGGTAAGGAATTCATCGGGGCGGGATTATACACGTACAAATTAAGGCTGTCTTGCCGATGTATATCTATCTTTTCCGCAATATTAATAAACTAGAAAAATATCATAAATATTGACAAATCCCGGCAAGTTTGCTATAATACCGCTTCGAACAGTAAAAACGCCAGTAATGGCTTAATTTTCGCAGGAGTAAATGAATGTCGCAGCTTGAGATCAAGGATTTACATGTCAGCATTGAGGATAAAGAGATCCTCAAAGGGTTAACTCTGACCATTAAACAGGGTGAAATTCATGCCATCATGGGACCGAACGGTACGGGAAAGTCCACTTTGGCGTACACATTGATGGGGCATCCCAATTACACCGTGACTGGTGGGGAAGTGCTCGTTGATGGACAAAATGTTCTTGAGCTGGAGCCTGACGAACGCTCTCGCTTGGGAATTTTCCTTGCATTCCAATACCCAGTCGCCATCCCCGGTGTGACCGTGGCAAATTTCCTGCGGACTGCGATCAATTCCCGCCGTCGCGCTGAGAACCCCGAAGATAAAGGCATGCCCATCCCTGAATTCCGCAAGATGTTGAAGGAAAAGATGGACACCCTCAAAATGGATCATACCTTTGCGGGTCGTTATTTGAACGATGGCTTCTCTGGCGGTGAGAAGAAACGCGCCGAGATCTTGCAGATGGCAACTCTAAAACCGAAGTTCGCTGTTTTGGATGAAACCGACTCTGGTTTGGATATCGATGCGCTTCGCATTGTGTCCGAAGGCGTCAACGCTCTTTCGGGTCCCGAACTTGGAGTGTTGGTCATTACACATTATCAGCGCCTGTTGAATTACATCAAGCCCAATTTTGTCCATATCATGTTGGATGGGCGCATCGTTGAATCGGGCGGACCTGACCTGGCGCTGCACCTTGAAGAACAAGGCTACGACTGGGTGCGCGAGAAATACGAAGAGCCTGCATAACCTTGGCAGTTGAGCGATCCGGAGATTTAAAATGGCTGAAGAAACAAAACCTGACGACACCAAGCTCCTTGAGGAGATCGGTGAATATAAGTACGGCTTTCATGACCGTGATGATAACTACGTCTTCAAATCCGAACGCGGGTTGAGCCGTGCAGTTGTCGAAAATATCTCGCGCATGAAGAACGAACCCCAGTGGATGCTTGATTTTCGCCTCAAGGCATATGAGCATTACATCAATCGCCCCATGCCGAGTTGGGGACCCACTCTGGATGAGATCGACTTCGACAATATTTTTTATTACGTCAAGCCGACCGAGAAGAGCGAAAAGAGCTGGGATAACGTCCCCGATGACATTAAGAATACGTTCAATAAGCTGGGTATCCCTGAAGCTGAGCAAAAGTTTTTAGCTGGCGTTGGCGCCCAGTACGAATCCGAAATGGTATATCACTCCATTTTGGAGCATCTTGAAAAACAAGGCGTCGTATTCCTTTCCATTGAAGATGGTCTCAAGCAATACCCCGACCTGTTCAAGGAATATTTCGGTACCGTTATTCCAATCGAAGACAATAAATTTGCAGCATTGAATTCTGCTGTTTGGTCTGGTGGCTCCTTCGTGTATGTACCCAAGGGCGTAAAAGTAGATCTGCCTTTACAGGCATATTTTCGCTTGAACACAGCCAATGTGGGTCAGTTTGAGCGCACCCTTATCATCGTGGATGAAGGCGCTTCTGTGCATTATGTGGAAGGTTGTACTGCTCCACAATACACCACCAACTCTTTTCACAGCGGTGTGATCGAGATCGTCGTCAAGAAGGGCGCTCGCTCGCGTTACTCCACCATTCAAAATTGGTCTACTAATGTCTTCAACCTTGTGACTCAGCGCGCCCAGGTCTTTGCCAACGCTTCCCACGAATGGGTGGATGCAAACCTTGGCTCCAAGTTGACCATGAAATACCCATCCTGCTATTTGATGGAACCCGGCGCTCATGGCGAAATGCTTTCCATGGCATTTGCGGGACCCGGGCAGACTCAAGATGCCGGCTCAAAAATGATGCACTTTGCGCCTAACACCACCAGCAAGATCGTGTCCAAATCCATCAGTAAGAGCGGCGGACGCGCTTCCTATCGCGGTATGGTCAAGGTATATAAAGGTTCCAAGGGCGTCAAATCCAACGTGGTTTGCGACGCACTTTTGCTTGACCCCAAATCACGCTCCGATACATACCCCACCATTGAGATCGACGAAGACGATGTGACCATCGGTCACGAAGCTTCCGTCAGCAAGGTGGGCGAAGAACAGCTCTTCTACCTCATGTCTCGCGGATTAAGTGAAGAAGAAGCGACCACCATGGTCGTCTCCGGCTTCATTGAACCGCTTGTCAAAGAACTCCCCATGGAATACGCAGTCGAAATGAATCGACTCATCCAGTTACAAATGGAAGGATCGATCGGCTAACATGCAAGAGAAACCAAAAGTAACCGTATCAAGAGGACGACGCGCCGATGTTGCTGCAAGGGAATTTAGCTTTACTCAGGCAGATGTCTCTTCAACAAACGGACTCGCCTCATTCCGAGCCGACGCCTGGAATTCATTCCAGAAACTTTCTCTCCCCGTCGCCACAGACGAGGCGTGGCGTCGTACCGACCTGCGCCTGCTGCCCGTTTCTGATTTTAAACTCCCCAAAGCAGGCGCGTTTGAAGACCTGCCAGTTGTGCCCGATGAATTGCTCAAACCATTGACAGGCGAGCAGCACGGCGGACAGATCACTCTTCTCCCTGGCGGTTCGAAAGTGGACCTGGATGAAACCCTTGCCAAAAAAGGAGTGGTCTTCACCGACTTCCGTACTGCTGAGAAGAACCATGCTGATTTGCTCAAAAAATTGATCGGTCAGATCGTCAAGCCGGAAGACGGCAAATTCGCTGCATTGGCTTCGGCTATGTCTGAAAACGGTGTTTTGCTTTATGTACCCAAAGGTGTGCAAGTGGAACAACCGCTTCACTCTGTATTATGGGGACCAGGATCTGCTCTGGCTCACTTTTCGCACCTCATCGTGTATGTGGAAGATGGCGCGTCTGTGACCTATGTTCATGAAGCTGCCTCGCCTGATGAAGCAGGGCACGCCATGCATGCGGGAATTGTCGAAATTTATGTTGGTAAAGATGCCAACCTGCGTTTCGTGGAATTGCAATCCTGGGGTCGCCATGTTTGGAACTTTTCCCATGAACGTGCCCGTGTGGATCGCGGCGGCAACCTGGACTGGATCTTCGGTGCCGTGGGTTCACGCCTGACCAAAAACTTCTCTGATCTCGATCTGGCAGGTGACGGAGCTCAAGGGCGTATGTCTGGTTTCTACTTTACCGATGGAACTCAACATCTTGACCATGACACTCAGCAGAATCATCTTGCCCCACACTGCACCAGTGACCTTTTGTTCAAAGGTGCTCTCAAAGGAAAGAGCCGCTCGGTTTGGCAGGGCATGATCTATGTTGCCCCTGGGGCACAGAAGACCGATGGTTACCAAGCTAACCGTAACCTTGTTCTCGATGATCAGGCGCGCGCCGACTCGATTCCCGGTCTTGAGATCCTCGCCGATGATGTGCGCTGTACACACGGTGCGACCGTTGGTAAACTTGAACAGGAACCCCTGTTTTATCTCAAATCTCGCGGCATCCCTCAAAAGGAAGCTGAGCGTTTGGTGGTTGAAGGCTTTTTCGACCCGATCATGCAGCGCATCCCATTTGAAGGCGTGCGTGAGCGTTTTCAACAATCCATTCAAAATAAGTTGTTGGCGTAATTTATAAGACCTGGTGGTTTTTTTAGGGATCCATCAGGTCTTCAGAGTAGGTTTCTGCCTGGTGTGTTGGATCAGGCATCCCTTAAGGATGAGGCGGAGGGCGTCTCAATTTTTGTGAGTCAGGAAGTGGATTATGGCAGTCAAGTCTAAGATCAAACCAAAATCGAAAGTGAAGGCGGCGGTGAAAATAAAAGCGACGGTTAAGAAAGGGGCGTTGAAGGTCAGCACTACTCGTAAGACATCTTCAAGCTCAGCGTCAAAAGTAAAAGCGATTTCCAAGAATGCCAAGCCGGTCGCAAAAAACGCTTTGCATGCCGAGCGCAAAAAGACCAAACCAGCCGAGGCTCCGGTTGAAGTAACCCGGACGGTGAACCTTGCGAGTCAGATCCGCCAGCCGGTTAAACCCGTGATGCGAAAAAGCTCAGCGAGTGTTGGGGTTGCCAATGCTAATTTGTTCAAGTTCATGAAGGCGCCGCGCCCTGAGTATGCCTTTGAAGTGGGCGATACAGTGGAAGTGTTTTGCGACCACGAAAAGGGACGTGAGCGTGTGCGCGGGTGGATCAAGGGTATTGTGGTGCAGGTGGATAACAAGATGGTCGCGGTGCAGTTTCGTTCGAATGTATTTCTCACCGATGGCTGGATGGTTCCCGACCGTATCCTTTGGTATCCGTTGAACTCGGAGCATATCCGCCCTGTAACGACTGGCAAGAAGCCGCTGTTCAAAAAGGATATCATTCCTGATTATTAGTCTGATGGGCGGGTGATCTCCCGCCCTCTTTTCATCCTATGACACTCAACATAAACGAAATACGCAAGGATTTTCCTATTCTTCAACGCGAGACGAATAGTGGTGCTCGCATTGTTTATCTTGATTCAACCGCCACTTCGCAAAAGCCTGTACAAGTGATCGAAGCGATGAACGAGTATTATCGTCGTTCGAACGCGAACATTCACCGTGGTGTACATACACTTGCCGAGGAAGCTACGGCGATGTATGAAGGCGCACGGGAGCGTATTGCCAGATTTATCAATGCAGCTTCTTCTCGTGAGATCATCTACACCCGGAACACGACTGAGTCGATCAATCTGATCGCTTACTCCTGGGCGCGAGCGAATTTGAAAGCGGGCGATCTTGTCATTTTGACGGAGATGGAACATCATAGCAATCTCGTCCCCTGGCATATGCTTCAAGCCGAGCGAGGGATCGAATTGGAATTCATTCCAGTGACCGAAGAAGGTCTGCTGGATCTGGATGTTTATAAAACGCTTCTTGATCGGACCCCGAAACTGGTCTCGTTTACGCACATGTCCAATGTTTTGGGCACGATCAACCCGGCGGCTGAGATCATCAAGCTGGCTCATGCAGTTGGTGCGGTTGTGTTGGTGGATGGTGCTCAATCCGTCCCGCATCTCTCTGTTGATATGCAAGCATTGGATGCAGATTTCTATGCCTTCTCAGCGCACAAAATGTGCGGTCCAACAGGTATCGGCGCGTTGTATGGAAAATCTTCCTTGCTTGAAGCCATGCCTCCATTTCTTGGCGGCGGTGACATGATCAAGGAAGTGAAGCTTCGTTCCTTCCGTGCGAATACCCTGCCACATAAATTCGAGGCAGGAACACCTGCCATCGCGGAAGCGATCGGTTTTGGAGCAGCTGTGGATTACCTTACCAAAGTGGGTATGAAAGAAATTGCCGAACACGAGCATGCCATCACGGAATATGCGCTGGAAAGGCTCGAAGAGATCCCCGGCGTGAAGTTGTTCGGTCCTGCAGCGGATAAAAAGGGCGGTGTGGCAGCTTTTACATTGGAAGGTATACATCCGCACGATGTGGCGCAAATACTGGATCAGGACGGCGTTGCAGTCCGTGCTGGTCATCATTGTGCCCAGCCATTGCATGAGAAGTTTGGCATTCCCGCCACCAGCCGCGCTTCATTCTATTTGTATAGCACAAAAGAAGAAGTGGATATGCTTGTGAATGGGTTGTATAAAGTAAAAGAATTGTTTGGATAAATTATTTAGGTGGTCTGGAATTTATTTGGGTAAACAGTTGTTTATTGCCCGCCCCAGTGATCCCTTGACCATCGAACCATGGAACTATACATATGGATGATCTGTATCGTGAAGTAATTATCGAGCACTACAAGAACCCTTCCTACCGCGGCAAACTAGACCCGCATGATATCTCTTTTGCAGATAACAATCCCCTGTGCGGTGATCACATTCAGATCGACCTGCGCGTGGATGCCGATGGGAAAGTGACTGAAGCGCGGTTTGACGGGCATGGTTGTGCTATTTCGCAAGCGTCAGCAGACCTGCTGATGGAAACCATCATTGGTAAACCGTTGGAAGAAGTGAAGAAGCTCAATAAACAGGATATCCTCGATATGCTTGGCATTGACCTTGGACCCGTCCGCCTGAAGTGTGCCTTGCTCTCGCTCAAGGTTTTGAAAGCGGGAGTATACGGTTTGGGCGAAGCGGGTGATGACTTGGTGGAGTGAGTCACGTGTCGTACCAGATCCGTGAAATGATAATAGAGGATTATGGCAATATCATCGCGATGTTCCAGGAAACGCCCGGGATATCCGTCCGTGAAGCGGATTCTCGTGAAGCAACCGAAATTTATTTACAAAGAAACCCCGGCTTAAGTTTTGTAGCTGTTGCTAATGGGAATATTGTTGGATGTGTCATGTCCGGGCACGATGGTCGCCGCGGCTACCTTCAACATCTGGTTGTGAAATCTGAGTTTAGAAAACTTGGGATCGGTACGAATCTGTATAAGGCATGTCTGGATGCCTTGCAAAAACTCGGGCTGTATAAAACTCATCTTTTTGTTCAAGCGACCAATCATGCTGGCGAGTCGTTTTGGCAAAAACAAGGATGGGTGTTGCGCGAAGAAGTTCATATGTATTCTTTCAATACTTCAAAAAACCTGAATATCTGAAACGGATAGCCTTTATGTTCAATTACACAACTTACGATGAAACGAAAGTGGAATTTTTAGAGATCGCCCCCGCCTCGGAATTGCCGAACGGCGAACGTCTCTTTGTAGATCTTGGCGATAAGCCTGTGGTCATTTTCAATATTGCCGGTCAGTTCTTTGCCATTGGTGACGTTTGCACTCACGATGAAGGTCCACTTGGGGATGGCTTACTGGAAGGCTTCAATGTTGTATGCCCCAGGCATGGAGCGGAATTCGACGTTCGTACCGGGCAGGCTGTACAAATGCCCGCCGTGGTGGATATTCCAGCATATCCGGTGGTGGTACGTGAAGGCGCGATCTTTATCGGACTCCCTAAAGAATGATTTCAATTCAACCCTCGCGAGTTTGCGGGGGTTGTTTATTTAAAATGGTATTATCTGTTCAGCGTGATAACATCCGACTGCCCTTTGTCAGCAGGTGATCTATGACTAGAATTCTAATCGTTGAAGATATGCCCGATAATGCAGAACTTGCTCGAAAAATACTCAGTTCGCGTGGGTATGAGGTCGTCCACGCATTAAGTGCCGAGGCGGGTTATCAGCTTGCGCTGGAGACCCACCCTGACCTGATCTTGCTCGATCTGGGGCTGCCAGACTATGATGGCTTGACCCTTGCAGGTCAGTTGCGGGAAGACCCCTTCTTTGAAAAACTCCCTATCATTGCATTCACAGCTTGGCCCTCCGACACAGCCAAACCCATGGCTGAGAGTTATGGCTGTAATGGCTTTATCGGAAAACCGATCATCAAGGTGAATGACTTTATTGCTCAGATCGAATTGTATCTTGGAAAATGATTTCTTTACTGGTTTAGAGAATGCCATCTTTATCAAATAATAAGATCGTACTGATACCGTCCAGTCGTTTTACGATCGATGAATTAACGACGATCTACAACCAGACCCGTGTGGATTATTTGATTCCCATGCCAATGAACGCATCCAGGCTTGCCGAATATGTGGCTGCTTATGATGTGGACCTGGATCACTCATTTGTTGCGTCTGAGAATGGGGAGTTGCGCGGTGTGGCTATGCTGGGCATACGCGCTGACCGTACCTGGATCACGCGCCTTGGGGTGATCCCATCGACACGGCGGGGTGGTGTCGGCGAGGCGTTGATGCACAGTTTACTTGACCGGTCTGAGCAGCTTGGCATCAATTTCAATATGCTGGAAGTGATCAAAAACAATACGCCAGCGCATCACTTATTCTTGAAACTTGGTTTTTATGAAGTGGGTGAACTATTGATCTTGCGGCGCTCACCGTCCAAAACAATTATGGAGCCTGTAATAGCAGACGCACGCAGGCTGGAGCGATATGAGGCGCTGGACCTGGTTGGCTATGACCGCGGCACCCAACCCTGGACCAATCAATCTGAGTCCATGAGCCATGCACAGGATATTTCGGGGTTATATCTGACATTGCCAAATGGGAGCAGTGGCTGGCTGGTCTATCAACGCCAAAAATTCATGCTGACACATTTCATCTATAAGACTGAGGTCGGCGATCCGGCTGAAATGGCATACGCGTTTCTTTCGCATTTACATCATCAATATCCACGCCTTGATACGCATATTGAGAATATTCAGGCTAACGATCCACATTTGCCTGGCTTTTATAAAATGGGATACGTTGAAGCCTTTCGCCGTATAGAAATGTGGCGCGGTGACCCGCCCAAATCTCTTGTTGCCAAAAAAGGGTTGCCCAAATTGGGCCGCCTTTTCCGCCCCGGCCCCAGCGCCTTTTCAGCCCGAACTTCCATTATTTGAAATTCGAAAATTCTCAACTGAAATCGAAAATTCCATCCTCAAAATATCGAATCCTTCCGCAAACGGTCGTTCTGCCAATGCTCCATGCCGGACCATAATCGAGCGGGTCAACTCGGCATTGAAGTAGTAACGGTCTTGGTAGGTGGCATACTGCGCCAGCGCTTCAATCTTCTTGTTTACATTTATTTCAGTGACTTCTACCAAAAAATTGGGAAAGAACCCATACGAAGAGCGCACCACGTCAAAGCCCAGCACCGTGATCCCACGAAAGGCACGCAGCGCCTCATCCGTCATCGTATTGTGATCCTGGTGAACATCCTGCTTCGAGTGCGTGAAGATCAGGTCGGGCTTGAATTCCTTGCGGAGTTTGAGGAAGTATTCAAGAATATCCTGCCGGGCATCCGGAAAGACACGTGTAGTGAATGGACCGAAGTTGATCTTTTCTTCAGGAACGCCCAGCACCTTCATGGAGTTGATGTGTTCGTTTTTGACCTTTTGCAGATCAGGGTTTTTCTGGTTGTCTGAAAGGGTTACGCACAAGATCTCAGTTTTATTGACGATATTGTGTATCAAAGCACCGCACCCGATCTCAATATCGTCCGGGTGTGCGCCGAGGAATAGGACTCGTTTGCCGAAGAAGTTCATAAATTTAGATGGTGGACGGTGGACGATAGACCACAGACGGTTTTTTTCATCGTCTATGATTCATTGTCTATCGTCAGTTTTATTTTGTCGCCAGAATTCCGCCGATGACCTTGGTCATCACCAGTTTGCCGTCGCGGTCAAACCACTTCTTGGCAACCTCTTCGATCTTGCCGATCAGGGCTTCGTATTCATCTTTTCCGTTGAACATGGAGGTCCATAAACGGCGATCTTCACCGAGTGATGCACGGACGTAGTCAATGAATGGTGCAACTTCAGGGAAGGTAAGATGATTTTCAAATTTGTGCAGTTCGGTCTTTGCAAAAATGCGATCAATGGTGCTGAAGATATCACCCTTGAAACGGGAAGAACCCGGCATGGGCGGAATGGGCTTATTGGTGGCTTCTTTGATGATGTCGTAGAACATCTGCTTGTTTTCCGGCAGTGGGCCGGAGACGAAAAGCCGTCCGCCAGGTTTCAGCACGCGGTGAGCTTCACCAAAGGTAAAGTCGAGGTCTGAGGCGTAGTAGATCGCAAATGCCGAAGTGCAGAGGTCGAACGAACCGTCTTCGAATTTGAATTTTTCGTTGAAATCCAGGAACTGAAAGTCTATGTTCGCGCCGGTCTTTTTATTCTTTTCGCGCGCCTTCTCGAGTAATTCTTCTGAGAAGTCACCGCCGGTGATCTTCGCCCCGCCTTTGACATAATCATTGAACAGGAAACACAGTTTTCCCGCACCGCAGCCCACATCCAAAATGGTCATGCCTGCCTTGGGTTGCAGCAATTCATTGGTCCACATATCGATATTGGCTGAACCATATTTTTCATGAATGTCGATCCGCATCAGTAAATCTTTGCTGGGTTCCTGATAGTCAATTTTCATTTTTTCTCTCCTTGAAAATAATAGGGGAATGATACCAAACATAAAAACAAAATTCACCGACTGAATTTTGACAGGAAAGCCATGATAAAATCTGCGCATTGGAGCGATCATGGCAAACAAGATTCAAGCAGTAAAAGGCACTCGCGAATTTTACCCGGAGCAAATGGCTCTGCGGAATTTTATCTATGGAAAGATGTGCGCCGCTTCCCAGGCATTTGGTTACCAGGAATGGGACGCACCGTTTATTGAGACCATTGACCTGTATGCGGCAAAATCTGGCGAAGAGTTGGTGAAGAAACAGTCATTCACATTTGAAGACCGTGGCGGCGATTTTGTGACCTTGCGCCCAGAATTGACGCCCAGTCTGGCACGAATGATCGCGGCAAAACAAGGCGAACTAACCTATCCGGTGCGCTGGTGGTCCTTCGGTCCGTTCTGGCGCTATGAACAGCCTCAAAAGGGGCGTACACGTGAGTTTTTTCAATGGAACGTGGATATGCTTGGAGTCAACTCGCCTGAAGCGGATGCAGAGTTGATCGCTGTTGGTGCGACCTTCCTGCGCTCGGTCGGACTCAGCCCGGAGCGGGCTCTGATCTATGTGAATAATCGCCGCTTGATGGATTCTGAATTCGACGCCTTGGGCATTCCTGTGGAAAAGCGCCTCGATGTTTCGAACCTCGTTGACCGCCGCACCAAGATGGAAGCCGCGAAGTGGGATGCGAACGCCTTTGACCTCGGCTTGAACCAGACTCAACTCGATGGTTTGAAAGACATTCTCGGTAATTTTGAACTGTGGAAGAAAAGTGACGAGCTGACCCGTCTTTTCGCTGCGTTGGAAGCTCTGGGCGTAAAGGAATATGTAAAATTTGACCCAAATATCATGCGCGGACTGTTGTATTACACCGGCACAGTCTTTGAAGCCTTTGATACCAGCGGCTCTTTAAAGCGTGCCATTTTTGGCGGCGGGCGTTATGACAATCTACTTGCCGACGTGGGTGGACAGCCGCTCTCGGGGGTTGGCTTTGCAATGGGGGATGTGGTGATCGGACTTATCCTACAGGAAGCTGGGTTGGTGCCGGAATTTCAGCCTAGCCCTGCACAGGTATTGGTGACTGTATTCGACGAGACGTTGTGGATGCGTTCTTTTGCCTTGGCTGCTGAACTGCGACAGGCAGGCATGAATGTGATGGTTTCGCCGGAACCGAACAAATTGCCCAAACAATTTAAATTTGCGGACAAGATGAAGATCAAGGTGGCGCTGGTGCTCGGACCCGACGAAGCAGAGAAAGGCTTGGTCGTCATCAAAAACCTTACGAATGGCGAGCAGGTTCAGGTCAAAAAAGAAGCGTTGGTCGATTCTGTTATGGGTATTTTGAAAAATGCCTGAAATTCGTCCTGTCTCAAAAGAGAACTGGCGGGAACTGATCGCCCTGAAAGTTCGGGAAGATCAGAAGCATTTTGTGGCGACTAATCTTTATTCGATCGCGGAAGCTCAATTTGGCGAAGATATCCCAGACGAAGGGTATTGGGCGATGGAACCCTATGGTATCTATGAAGAAGATAAGCCGGTTGGCTTTTTGATGATGTCGTATAACTATAGTTTCTCCAGATTTCAGGGTTTTATCTTGCGGCTGATGGTGGATGAGAAACGTCAAGGCAAGGGGTACGGCAAATTTGGTATGGAGTGGATGCTCGAAAAATATCGCAGTGACCCTCGTATAACGGCGGTCGCCATCAGTTATGAACCAGAAAATGAAACCGCACGCAAGTTATATGCTTCCTATGGTTTTGTAGAGACCGGGGAGATCGTGGATGGAGAAGCGTTGGCGCTCTTGAACCTGCGGTGATTTGTGGTAAAATTTTGCCCGCTTCTCCAAAAGAATATTGGAGCAGGCAAACATGGAGCCTGTAGCTCAACGGCAGAGCGCTACACTGTGGCTGTAGATGTTGTGGGTTCGAAACCCATCAGGCTCCCACTGAAACCCTCAAGTGTTTGAGGTGAACATCTGTGGAGTTGCCCCATCGAGGGGTATTGGGTTCGAAGCCCATCAGACTCCCAAACAAAACCTCTGGGCAAAAAGCTCGGGGGTTTTTTATAAAAACTCGGAGGTCTCATGAAGAAGCATCTGGTCGAGCCTGGAAAGAAGATCAAATTGTCGGAACGGGACCCGCAGGATATCGGTGATTTTAAGGGCGGAAAAGAAGAGGGTCTTAAAGCGATCTCAAAGTTGAATGAAAAATTGCAGGAATTGCAGGAATTGCTTTATGCAGAAGGCAGGCATAAAGTGCTGGTAGTTTTGCAAGCCATGGATACAGGCGGCAAGGACGGCGCGATCCGCCGTGTGTTCGATGGGGTTAACCCACAAGGTGTGAAAGTGGCGAGTTTCAAAGTGCCGACCGGCGAAGAATTGGCGCACGATTTCCTGTGGCGTATTCACAAACAAACTCCCGCAAGCGGCGAGATTGTGATCTTCAATCGCAGTCATTATGAAGATGTTCTGGTTGTGCGGGTGCATGGCTATGTAGATAAAAATGTCTGGTCAAAGCGCTATGAACAGATCAATGCCTTTGAAAGGATCCTGGCGGAGAACGGTACGACCATCCTTAAATTCTTCCTGCATATCAGTAAAGACGAACAAAAGGAACGATTGCAAGCCCGCCTGGATGACCCCACCAAACATTGGAAATTCAGCCTGGGTGATTTGGACGAGCGTAAATTATGGGGTGACTATCAAGCCGCATATGAAGATGTATTAAATAAGACCAGCTCAACACATGCGCCGTGGTATATCGTGCCCGCCAATCGTAAGTGGTATCGCGATCTTGTGATCTCAAAAATTTTAGTGGAGACTTTGGAGAATTTGAACATGAAATACCCCGAGCCCAAAGATGATCTTTCAGGGATTGTGATCGAGTAACTCATTGGGAGTAAAATCAGATCATGTCTAAAACGATCAATGTGCTTTTTCTCGCCGCCGAAGCTGACCCATTTATCAAGGTTGGCGGGCTCGGCGATGTTGCAGGGGTTTTGCCGCGTGAGTTGCGCGCGCTTTCAAATGACGAAATTAAATTGGATGTGCGGCTAGTGCTGCCATATCACCCGGCGGTGAAAGCGGAAAACCTTCGTCCGTTGGATCTGTTCTCCATTCCACGCGGCGACTCAGAGGTTGGGGTGGAGGCGTTCGAGACCACGTTGAATGGCTTGCCAGTTTATTTTATCGGCGGTGAGCCCATTCGAGCGAACGGTTCTGTCTATTCGTTGGATGCTGCCAAAGATTCTGAAAAATACGCCTTCTTTTCGATGGCGGCAATGGAACTTCCCAAACATATCAATTGGCAGCCGGATGTTATTCATGCAAATGATTGGCATACATCGTTGAGCCTGTATGTGAACCTGACCAAGCGCTGGGAAGCTGGAGCAAAACATGTGGCAGGTGTCATCACATTGCATAACCTGCCATTTATGGGGGCGGATGTAGGCGCTATCCTTGAAAGTTATGGGGTCAAGCTGGCGCAAACCGACCTGCCTGAGTGGGCGCGTGTCCTGCCATTGCCACTGGGTTTGTGGGCATCTGATGCGATCGTCGCTGTGTCACCGGGATATGCGGGCGAGGTGCTCACTGAAGAGTTTGGCTGCGGCTTGTACGATTTCCTCAATCTGCGTAAAGAATCCTTGAGTGGAATTTTGAACGGTATTGATATGGTCTCATTTGACCCGTCGGTTGACAAAGCGTTAAGCGTAAATTACAGCCTGGATACTTTCAACCGCCGCGCTGAGAATAAAGAATTGCTGCAAGAGAAGCTCGGTCTTGTGCGCGACCCGAATGTGCCGCTGTTGGCAGTCATCTCACGTATGGATGTTCAAAAAGGCGTCGATCTGGCTTTTACAGCACTCAAGAACATGAAGCGTATCAATTTTCAGGCGGTCATCTTGGGGACGGGCGACCCGAAACTTGAAGAAGCCGCTCGCGAATTGCAGACCCTCTTCCCGGATAAGATAAAAGCAGAGCTAAAGTTTGATGCGAACCTTGCCCGCCAGATCTATGCGGGTGCAGATATGATCCTCATGCCCTCTCGTTATGAACCATGCGGGCTTGCACAGATGATCGCAATGCGCTATGGCTGTGTGCCAGTTGTACGCTCGGTAGGCGGTTTGAAAGACACGGTCAAGCCGAATGAGACTGGGTTCGTTTTTGAAAAGATGCATCACATGTCTCTGGTCAGCGCAATCAAAGCTGGTATGAAAACACTCACTGATCGTGAAAAATGGGAAACTTTACAGCGCAATGGCATGGCAAAAGATTTTTCCTGGGAAGCGTCTGCAAGGGAGTATCTCAAAATTTACCAGTCACTGGTGAAATAAAAAATTCGCTCACATGTGAGCATAAACTACAAGGTGAACATGGCATTCAAGCGTTCTTCTGGTATTTTGTTTCATCCCACTAGTCTACCCGGTCCATATGGTATTGGCGACCTTGGACCACAGGCATATCGCTTTATCGATTGGCTTGCATCTACTCATTGTAAGATCTGGCAGATCCTGCCTTTGGGTCCCACCGGTTACGGAGATTCCCCCTATCAATGTTTTTCAGCATTCGCGGGTAATCCCTACCTTATCAGCCCCGATGACCTGCTTGCCGAAGGTTTAGTGACACAGGCTGATCTGGATGCATTAAAAGATTTGCCCGCCTCACGCGTAGACTTTGGGCTGGTCATCCCTAAAAAACTTGATCTATTGCTCAAGGCTTATCAACACTTCCAATCCGATCCTGGAGAGTTGCGCGATGCCTTCAGTTATTTCTGTGCCGAAAATGCTTTCTGGCTCGATGACTTCTCGCTTTTTATGGCATTGAAGGAAGCCAATGGCGGCGGTGCATGGAATGGCTGGGATGCCGCCTTGCGTACCCGTAAAAAAGCCGCGCTTAACAAAGCCAAAAAGGAATTGGGCGAATCGATCGAACGCTATTCCTTCTATCAGTTCCTTTTCTTCCGCCAGTGGAGCAGGCTGCGCAAGTATGCCAATGAACGAGGGATTCAGATCATGGGCGATATTCCGATCTTTGTCGCCTATGATTCTGCTGATGTGTGGGCGAACCCCGACCTCTTCTTCCTTGATGAGGCTGGCAACCCAACTGTAGTTGCTGGCGTTCCGCCTGATATTTTCTCCACCACTGGTCAATTGTGGGGAAATCCGCTCTACAATTGGAAGATCCACAAAAAGGATGGTTACGCCTGGTGGCTTTCCCGCATTCGCGCCGTTTTGCAGACAGTGGATATTTTGCGCTTCGACCACTTTCGCGGTTTTGCGGGGTATTACGAAATTCCCGCCACCGATACCACAGCTGAACATGGACGCTGGGTGCCTGGACCCGGTAAGGACCTGTTCCGCGCCGTGGATGAAGACTTGGGCAATGGTGTGATCGTGCCCGGCACAGGGTTACCTATCGTAGCAGAAGATCTTGGCTTGGTGACACCGGATGTAATTGAATTGTTGGCTGCCTTTGATCTGCCCGGCATGAAGGTTTTACAATTCGGCTTTTCAGGACCTGATAATCCTTTCCTGCCGCACAATTACATCCCGAATTGCGTTGCTTATACTGGTACACATGATAACGATACCGCTGTAGGTTGGTACGTCAGTGCGCCCGAAGCCGAGAAGGATTTTGCCCGTCGTTATCTTGGTGTAGATGGGCATCATTTCTCCTGGGACCTTATTCGGGCAGTCTGGAAATCGGTGGCAGTCTTTGCCATTGCCCCCATGCAAGATGTCCTCAGTTTGGGAGGTGAAGCTCGCATGAACTTCCCCAGTAAACTTGGTGGCAACTGGGAGTGGCGTATGTCGGAGGATGACTTCCGCGAAGACCTCGCTGCCGGGCTCAGAGACTTGAACTGGATGACTTTGAGATAAAAATAAAACGCCTCGTACGAGGCGTTTTATTTTTATCTCACTGATCCGAAACCGAGGTTTACCCTCAGTTCGCAAACCCATCCGGCATTGCTGTTTCTCCGCCCGTCAAGCCATATTCCAAAATATCTTTTTTGCGTTCTGGGTACAGCTTCAACAACTCTGGTTGGGTGCCGCCCGTGAAGATATCGCCTGTAAAACCGGGGGCAAGCGTACAACCAAATAGAGAATACTTTCCGCCCTCCACACAATGACCCGCCTGCCATACCCCAGCCGGTATCACAAATTGCACAAGCTGACCCTTCAACGGTTCACTGCCTAAGATCACATCGCGGCTCGAGCCATCGGGATACAGCAAGATCAAGCGCAGCGGGTCACCGCCGTAAAAATGCCACATCTCATCAATCGTCAACTTGTGAAAGCAAGACACACTGCGCGGTTCATGACAATACATCCCGATCATGCCCGTCCCAAACGGCTTTCCGTCCGGCATATCTCCTGAACCGATATGTGCTCACAAAAAGCGTCCCCTCTACCGGCAACGCCTCCAACTTGAAATGCTCGATCAAATCCCGAATCTCTGAATCCATCACACCGCCACTAATTAATTATCAATTGACCTTCACCGTCAAATTCACCACCGTCGCACAGCTTGCCTTCACCAAATTCTCTGGCGTGATCATGATCTCCTCGCCCCATTGTCCGGCACCGGTTCCAAGCATGGGCTCGTCCATCAGAGTCGCTTCGAGGAAGGAACGAAATCCTTCGGGCTGCCAGCCAAAGGCGGGGATCGAACCGATGATGTATCCCGTCACTTCTTTCACACGCTCAGGCGGCGCCATCTGAATATTGCGCGAACCAATGGCTTTCTTCAAATTACCCGAAACCGCATTTTGGTCGCCGCCCAGCATCACTAGCACGCACTCGCCCGTATCCACTACCTGAAAGACCAGCGTTTTTACTGCCTGTCGTTCAGGGAACCCCAAAACGTTGGCAACATTTGCCGCACCTTTTTCGGTTTCTGGCGAAAAACTTTTAGCTTCATATGGAATATTGTGTTGATCAAGATGAAGATGAGCAGGCAGTTTCATGCGTTTATTCCTTTGCGAATGATTTGGATGATCTCATCGGGCGAATGTGAAATATCAACGATGACCGCGTCTCGCGGTTCTTCCAACGCCTCGAATTGACTTTTCAATAATTCTACCGGCATATAGTGATCTTTGCGGAGCTTCATTCTTGTTTCGATCTGTTCAAACGATCCGCGCAGATACGCAAACCGGACCTTTTCATTCACCGCCAAGGTGTCGCGATAGCGTTGCTTCAATGCCGAGCAAGCCAGTACACAAGAAGTACCTTCTTCTACATGCTTTTGAATAAGCGCTTGCAACGACTTAAGCCATTCTGCCCGGTCGGCATCGTTCAACGGAATGCCTTGCGCCATCTTTTCCCGATTCGCTTCCGAATGGAAATCATCGGCATCGTAAAACGACCAACCCAGTTCTTGCGCCAGCCTGGCACCAACCGTCGTCTTCCCTGAGCCTGAAACGCCCATCACAACGATCACCTGCGCCATAAACTCTCTCCTTACGAGGAACCTTTGCTGGAAAGAAATATCCCGATCAAAATGAACACCCCGCCAAAGATTGTCATCAGCGAAGGCGTTTCATTGAGCAGGAAATATGCAAGAGTAGCAGAACCGATCGGCTCGCCTAAAACTGTCACAGCCACCATGGCGGCAGTTAGATATTTCAATGCCCAGTTATAGGTGCTGTGCCCGATCAACTGCGGAATCGCCGCCAAGAGGAAGATCCAGCCATAGGTCTTTGCGTCATAACCAAAAGGAGTGTTTCCGGTTGCGAATAGAAAAAGGATCAACGCAATGGCGCACATACCGTATACCAAAAAGATATAGGGCACGAGCGAAGTCTCAGCGCGCAATTTTCTGCCGATGATGAGATACCCCGTCACAGCCCAGGCTCCAGCCAAGGCAAGGAAGTTGCCCCACATGGCGCGTCCCTTCAAGATATCGTTCAGCGCCGGGCAGACAAGCCCGTGGTTCCATGTGCAGGCATCTGCCAACCCGATGATAATTCCGCCGATCACGGCGAGTCCCAAGCCGATGACCGTTGTCCGCGAGATGTGCTCTTTCAGCAGCATCGGCGAAAGCAGCGCCACCCACAACGGACCCGTCCCTACGAAGACGACGGAGCTGGCAACACTGGTGTATTCAAGTGAAGTGATCCATGTGGCAAAGTGAGCGGCGAGGAAAATGCCCGAGGCAACACCGAGCAAAAACTCGGTCCGCGTGAAGCGTTTGATCTCATCCATGTGACGGGTCAACGCAACGGGCGCGATCATCAAGGTGGCAAAGGTCACTCGCAGCGCAGCGATTACCAGCGAAGGCGCGCCTCCCGCCTGGGCAAAACGGATAAAGATACTGGATGTGGAAACAGCCAAAGTTGCAACGATCAAAGCAATGGGGAGGAGGAGGCGGGTGCGTGAATCCATAATGTTGCCGAGTGTACTCGAAACCTCAAAAATTCGCGGGAGTTTATCGTATTTTTTGGAACTATGATTTTGAACTTGCACTTCATTCTAAGGTGTGCTAAATTCAGATTATCATAAAAAAGGAGAACATAAAATGTCTGACATCAAACATGAAATTGCTGCACTGGTTTCCAAGAAGGTCAAGATCACCGACGCCCAGGCTCTTCAAGCTGTCGAAGTCGTTCTTGATTTCGTTGAAAAGAAACTGCCCCCGAACATCGGAAATAAATTGGATGCCATCCTCTCTGGGAATGTTGACTTGAGCGACGGTATCGGGCTTGACGACGCTGCTGGCTTGCTCGGCGGTTTACTCGGCGATAAGAAATAAAAATTGGGTAGAAACATGGTGCTGTCTATAACAGGCAGTACCATGTTTCTACTTAGGCGTTATGATGGCACGATGATTTATCGAAAAAGTTTTTTTCTAATCCTTGTTATTTTATGTTTTTTTCTTTCTGCCTGCGGGGTGGATATTTCTGGCAGACCGCCTTTCGAGAAATTGACATTTTCACATGGAGCCACTCGCATTACCGCTGAAGATGGGCGCTACTGGGATGTTGTCTTTGAATATGACCGCAACACTACCTTTACTGGGGTCGTCCGGCATGTTTCCCTTTGGTATGACTTTGCGGCACCTTTCATGTCGCACGATATCTTAATCACTACAGGAGATTTTTCGTCTCGCCAACATGTGGCGGTGGTTGTGATGGGGCACAAGTTTTTCTACCGTTCTGATACCCGCTCACCAAAAGGCTCTCTTAATCTTCTGCATATTTTGCCTGCATCTGATGAGGTTTTCAATGAATTGACGAAGATCGGCAAATGGGATGAGGTCCGTGTGGTCGGGCGTGAGATATTGCGGATCGATGCTTATCAACCGGATGGCACATTCATGGGATATATGACAGATGCGGGTTGCAATACCATTTTGGTAACTTCAGCGCATGTACAGGCAGTTGGCCCCCCCATACCCTGAAGAATGAATATATTAGATTTTTGTATAAAAATTCGATTATTCTTGCGTCCTGCTATGAGGTGGGATAAAATCATTTTCGTAGTCCTAATTATTTAAATCAACTCACTTGAAGGAGAAATCTCATGGCTTTTGAACTTCCCAAACTTGCATATGCATACGACGCTCTCGAACCTCATATCGATGCGCGCACAATGGAAATCCACCACACCAAGCACCATCAGACTTACATTACCAATTTGAACGGCGCTGTGGAAAAGACCCCTGAACTTCAGGGCAAGTCCCTCGAAGCTCTGCTTAGCGATCTGAATGCAATTCCTGAGGGAGTACGCATGGTTGTCCGCAATCATGGTGGCGGTACTTACAATCACAACCTGTTTTGGGAAATTATGGGACCCAAAGCTGGCGGCGCACCCAAGGGCGATCTTGCCAAGGCAATCGATGCCTCATTCAATTCGTTCGACGCTTTCAAGGATGAGTTTACCAAAGCCGCCACGACCCGCTTCGGATCCGGTTGGGCTTGGTTGGTCAAGAAAGACAGCGGTTTGGCTGTCGTCTCTACTGCCAATCAGGATACTCCCTTGTCCGATGGCTTGACCCCCATCCTTGGTATCGATGTTTGGGAACATGCCTATTATCTCAATTATCAAAATCGCCGCCCTGATTACATCACTGCCTTCTACAACGTGATTAACTGGGAAGCTGTCTCGGCAAAATTTGCTGGCAAATAATTCCCACAAAAATACTCTACTCTGCCCCGTGCAACCGCACGGGGTTTTTTTTATTCCCACCTTGCCATGCAGATAAACAAAGATATAATACGTTCTATTGGCTTACCAATAATCCCTAAAAGGAGAATAAAAATGACTCATATTATTACCAGCCTCTGTGTTCGCGATCGTGGATGCATCGAAGTTTGCCCTGTCGAATGTATCGTTCCCGGCAACCCTGCCGATGGTTTCCCCATGGTCTACATCGACCCTGACACCTGCATTGACTGCGGCGCTTGTGTTCCGGAATGCCCCTTCGCGGCGATCTTCCCCGAAGATGAAGTTCCTGCAGCGTACACCGCCAAGGGCGGCGAGTACATCAACCGCACCGGTCTCACTGGTCATTACGAAGCCACCAATCATCACGGCAAAGCTGTCGTCCTTGAAACCACTCGTCAGCTCGATGCTGGTGAGTCGGTAGACCTCACGCCCGATACCGCGCTTAACTATGAATTCTTCAAGAGCGGTCCTGGCTACGGCGCGAAAGACAACGACTCCGGTAGCTAGTAACTCAATATAACAAAAAAGCCAGTCTACATTAGACTGGCTTTTTTGTTATCGACTCAACACGGCCTTGAAAAGAGATTCGCTGATATGTTTCGCAAGAAGTGGATTGTTTTCTTCTAAAGCGACTACCATGGCAAGGGGTGCGCCTTGCCAATCGGGTGGGGTGCCAGCGATCAACCAGGTGACAGTTGTCTTGCTGATACTTCCCTTACCTGTGTGACTCCAGTATGCATTGCCTTCTTCGACAAGGGACTGCGTCGCCTCTTCTGCCGCCCTGGCTGGGATCACGTCTCGAGGCTCTTCCAACGCTGGCAATACCACCCATCCCTGCTCAAGCGTATTCACAGCTGTAGCGATCCTTGGCGCAGGACTGATCCCTTGTTCGCTTAACGCTGCTGTTACCAACGCCACCTGTAATGGGCTTGCCCGCACATCGTCCAATTCTGTAGTGGGAAAAATTTCCGCAACCGGCATTGCAATGCGTGGCAGGCGGAAAAAGCCCAGTGTTTCATAAAAATTAAGCAATTCATTTTGTGACGGGGTCTCTTCGCCAAAGTATGCCTGTATCAATGGTTGAAATACATCTCCAACTGGATACATTCCTTGTGTGGCGCGGTTAAGAAGAGGAGAGTCTTCTGCTTGGGAGAGTGTATCGCCTTCTTCGTCCAGATTATTTGGGTCATATTCAGGATGAGATGCCATGACGAGGATCTCTCCGGTTTCCGCATTCATTAGAATGATCGCGCCGCGATGGTTGCCAAGCAATTGGTCCGCTGTCATTTGCAGGTTTAGATCTATGCTCAAACGCACATCCAGTCCGGGGGGAGGCGTTCCGTAAAGCAGTTGATTCCAAAGGATCAAGCTCATGGGGTTCCCCTGTGTGCCGCGCAGATAGTCGTCCAGGCTGGCTTCGAGCCCGGCTTGTCCATAAACTTGATGCGTATAGCCAATTATTGGTGCAAGGTCGGGATACAAATACTTTCGAATGTACGTGCCACTCTCGCCAGTTGTCATGTTAATGATTTGGTTGTTTTTATCGACTACCTCGCCTCGTAATACATAACGATCAGCAATCGCGCGTCGGGCGTTGTCTGTTCGCACGAGTAAGTCTTCACTGCGGACAAGTGCCCACCATGCACCAGTTAAGGCACAGGCGGCAAGCCCTAGCGCAAAAATGCCTGCCAGAATGGTATAAGGGACTGGGTTTGGCAGGGGGGCGGGTTCATCATCTTCTACATTGCTGATGGAAAGTAGGAAATACAAGGCAATAAATGAAGTGAGCAAGGATGATCCGCCGTAGGAAACAAAAGGCAGAGTCACACCGGTGAGTGGCAGCAAGCGCAAATTACCACCAATGATAAGCAGGCTTTGTACTCCAAGATAGGTTACCACTCCCGCTGCCAGGTACCTCCGAAAATTATCGGGGGCACGCAAGGCAATGATCAATCCTCGGGCAAGGATCAACCAAATGAGCCCGATCATACCGATCGTCCCAATAAGACCACTTTCTTCGGCGACTGCTGCAAAAATAAAATCGGATATGGCGACTGGTACAAGCAATGGACTTCCAATTCCCATTCCCCTGCCAAAAATGCCGCCATTTGCTACAGCCAATAGCGATTGAATGATCTGATATGAGTTACCAGTTGGGTCGTCCCATGGATTGAGCCAGCCCACCACACGGATGTGAATGATATCTATCATGAAGTAGCCGATCAGAAGGGCGCTTAAGAGGAAAAGACTGGTCCCGATCAGGATGCGGCGTTTGCTGGATGCGAGGAATAGAAATATGGTGTAAATGAAAAAGAATATGGATGCTGTGCCAAGGTCACGCTGTACGACCAGTAACAACAATGCAACACCAGTCACAACGATGGTTGGAATTAACAGCGGTACTGCCGATAGACGGATGTTGACCCGTTCAGCAAGATATGCCGCGAGATATATGACAAGCAAAATCTTCAAAGGTTCAGAAGGTTGAAAGTAAACGCCTCCAAACCCAAGCCATAAACGCGGACCCACCCCCAAAGGATTGGTGCCGAAGATGAGTGTCAGTGCCGTGATAAGCAATCCACTGCTCAAGAAGATATATTTATAATTTTTAAAAAAAGAAAGTTTTCTTACGAACCGGGCTAACACGATCAGGGTCAGCAAGCTCAACCCGAGCCAAATGGATTGACGGATGCCGAAGCTTTCATCCAGCCGCCAGACCGTTAATAGACCCCAGCCGCTAAGTAAGGCTGCAGCGGGGAAAAGATATGGGTCGTGTTCGGGCAGGTAACGGGTCAGGGCGCGATGCGCAAGAAACGTGAAGGCTGACCATAAAAGAAAGCCGATCCAATGTGCCAGCCTGTAATCTACATCCCAAGTCCGCTCCCGCACTGCCGGGGCAAGAGTGAGCACAATGGATTGTAGGAAGAGGAAAATTGCCGCCCATTGGAGGAGGCGGCTCTGCACTTGATTATTCATGGGGTGTTGGGTGGAGTGCGCTTTCCAAGCCGTTGTGTGGGTTCGATGATCACGTTTTCAGAGAGGCTAATAGATAAATTCGTTCCCCCACATTGGATCTCATCCCCAGAGGTGATTACCGTCGGGGTGGTGATGCGGGCTGCATTGAGTCTCGTTCCATTTGTAGATGTGAGGTCTTCGAGCCACCATTGATTATGATGATAAGTCAATTGTGCATGACGCGCGGAGATGGTTTCGTCGAAAATGGGAATATCACAGCCGGGGTCGCGCCCAATGCTGATTTCTGCCTGGCTGAAATACCGCATGGTGCTTTGTGTTCCTGCTGATCTAACCGTGATGCTGATTCCAGGCACGCGTCGGTTTGTCAGGTTGATTCCCTGTCGTTGAATTTCACGATAAAAGAATACAAGCGCCCAGCCAAGGAATCCATACAATGTAAGCGCCGTGGCGACTCGCAGCACAAGAACGACAGACCCGCTCATTTCTTTTTAAAGTTTGCCGTGGAGTGGTCTTTTTTCAATACGGCAGTCGGTCTATCAGGTGCCTGATGTTTGAAAGGGGCTGTATCCTTCAGGTCCGGGCGTGGAGGTGGACTGTCTTGCCCGAAAATAAGTGCCACGCCAGCCAGTGAAATGACATCTCCTGGGTAGAGCACACTTTGGCTTGTCCGTTGCCCATTAACAAAGGTTCCGCCTGTGGAGTTTAGGTCGAATACCACGAAGCGCCCTTTAATGGCGCGTAATTGAGCGTGGTTGCGGGAAACCCGTGGGTCGTCAATGATTAGTTGATTATCCAGCCTGCGTCCAATGTTAACGACCGGGATATTAAGAGGAAATATTTTAACTCCTTCCACGATCAAGAAGGAATTTTCGGGCATCATTTCAATGGCAGGGTCTAGGCTGCCGGTGTCCAGTGGGGTTGCATTTGTTTCTGCCATGGTTTCTATCCGGTGAGAAGTAAAAATTTCAACATCGTTGATACGAACATGCTCATCCTGTGAGACGGTTACTGTAGGGGCTATTGTAAACTTAAACCCCGCTTCCAACGCCAAAGTCGTGATCGAATGCAAGATAACTGTAAGTAATCCCTCATCTGCCCAGTTCTTTGCGGTCTCAGGGTGCATGAGGAGTTTGTAGACATCGGGGATGGTGGTTGCGCCGCCATTTACAACACTATTTTGTTGGATCGCAGTAGCCAGTTTTTGAACGATTAAGTCTTCTACGTGCTTGCCTGGAAGCACCTTTAACAGGTCTACTTCAATAAGAGTTTGTAAGCGGGTTTCAATTTCATGTAAATTCATCTTGAGTTTTCTAAAACTGGGGCTTCTTGCAGTTTGGGCAGATTTTCTCCCCGGGTCTTAATACGAATCCGCAATGACGGCAGGTACTGGGTTGTACCATTCCTAGCGGAGCGCCACAGGCAACGCAGGAGGGATCACCTACTCGATTGGCAACATGGCAATACGCACAGGTTGTCCGTTTTAGATTTTCAGAAAGCTCAGCAGAAGCTCCTGCGGCATGAGCCGTCTTCGAGATTATGCTCCAAACCCGTTCACTGATCTGCAGGTTTTCGATATCTTGTGCAATGTCATCGAGCCGCCCTAAAAGGCTGAAGGGATTCTTTAGGGCTGCAAGGGCGCTCACGCCCAGGCTGGCAGCTACACCAAGCCAGGCTTGTTGCCCGAGCTCCACCATAATCCCCTCTTCGAGCGACTGAATGGTGATGGTCATGGCGGTGTGGCCGCCAGACATCGCATCGGGGCGGGTGCCAACCTGCACCACGATCCGGTCACTTTGCCCCAGGGTTTGTGCGCGCATATTGCCCTGATTGAACTCAGCCAGTAATGCCTGTGCAACATCCACCGGCTTGATGTTCCCGTGAAAGATTTTTCGCTCCATGAACTCGATTATAATCGCCTTTGCGATTCTCCTTTAAGAATATTACGAAATGACACCCTATAAGTTTCAACCACTCACACTGACGCTCGCCATCCTGCTGATCGTACTTGGGATTCCATTCGCCTCTTCATCGACCGATGTCCTGGCTCAACAACCGACGGAGACTCCTGCCGCCGCGACCGGTCTTTTTATCACCGTGGTGACAAATGAGCCGCAGATCAACGTTCGCATGGGACCCAGTTCCACGGTTTACCCGGTAGTAGGCTTCCTATTAACTGGCTCCTCTGCACCCGCCCTTGGCAGGTCTCAGGGCGGGGATTGGGTTCAGATCGAATTCCCGTCTGCGCCGGGTGGGAAAGGCTGGGTATATTCCCCATTGGTTCAGGTATCTCCACCAGGCAACCTTCAAGTTGTTGAAGCGCCGCCAACGCCGGTGCCCCCCGCCACTTCTACCATCGACCCGACCCTTGCTGCTCAGTTTGTGATTGTTCCAACAAATACGCGCCTGCCGACCTTTACTCCTGCACCAACACTGGCAGGTTTTGATTTTGAGCAACCAGATGCTATTACGGTTGGTGTTCCTTGGGCTTCCATCATTATTGTCCTCACAATCCTGGGTGTAATCGGCTTTCTGCTCTCTCTGATTCGACGACGAAAATGAAAATGTTTGGACCTGGTAAACGTTTATTCGCCTTTTTTCTTCTAGTAGGCTTGGGAAGCTGGGTTGTTTTTTACACACCCGTAAAATATCCGGTGGTTGCCCAGCAACCGACGGGCTCAATTGCCACAGTAACAGGCACGCCCACAGGGATGATCGTCCGGGTCAATCTCGATCTTGAGATCGTCAATGTATATTCAGGTCCGAGTACTTATTTGTACCCTTCAGTTGGTGTGTTATTGCTAGGACAGGAAGTTCCCGCGATCGGCATTTCGGATGACCAGAATTGGATTCAAGTTTATTATCCAGGGGTTCCTGGTTCGGCTGCCTGGGTCTATGGTCCTTATGTAACCATTATCAAAACCGGACGCCTTCCCCGTGTACCAGCGCCGAGTACGCCTACACCAGCTTCCACTCCAACTATTAATCCCACTTTGGTTGCAGCATTCATTGACCCTGTAACACCAACGCGTCTGCCTACTTTTACCCCGCCACCTCAACTTGTCGTCCCTACTTTCCTGCCTGATACAGGTTCCGCCAACCGCATCCCGGTTGGTTTGGCGATCATGGGTCTTGGTTTTATTGGTGCATTTGGAACTTTGATCTCGTTCTTGCGCGGTCGATAGAGTTTCCGAAATAAATAAAAAATGGACAGGTGAAAGCACCTGTCCATTTTTTTATTTATAAATAATTTTGGTTTTAGTTGTTGCAACTACAAGAGCCGCCGCATCCGCAGGAACTTTCTCCGCCGCCGGATCCGCAAGCGCAGGATGAACCTTCACTTTTCGCATTCGGACTATCCACAGCAAAACCAGCGCCACGAACAGGGTCATTCACAAAATCGACAGTGGCGTTACGCAGGTAATCAATGGAGACTTCGTCTACAACGACTTTTACGCCGTTTGCATCGAAGGTGGTATCCACATCACGGAAGTTGTTATCAAGCGCCATACCAAAGTTGACGCCGCAACAGCCGCCGCCTGCCACATATACACGGAGGGCGTAGCCTTCAAGTTTACGTTCGTTCAAAATGTTCTTGACTGCTTCACTTGCAGCGGGGGTAAGAGTAAAGACTTGGGTATTAATTTCCTGGAGCATGTTTTTCTCCTCGATTACATTTAATGGTAATTTCGATGAATGTTATCAGGTTTAAAGGGGTCTGTCAACTTTTTCAGTGTTGAATATTAATCCGTACTCATTTTCTTGACACAAACCCTTTGCGACTGTAAAATCCCTTTGCTTAAAAGGCAATAGCCTTTATTTTTTCATCACTCTAGGAGGAGTACCCTTTCATGTTCACTATGGACTTAACCAGTGTTGAACAGATCGCAATCTGGGCCGTTTTTGCCGTTGCTTGGCTTGGTCTCGGATATGCGGTTTTTTTGCGTTCCCAAATCTTACGTGAAGACAAAGGAACGGAAAAAATGCAGGAAGTTTGGGGAGCGATCAAGGATGGCGCCAATGCTTATTTGCAGAAGCAACTTAAATCCATCCTGCCTCTGATCGTCGTTCTTACCGTCGCTCTGTTCCTTTCCGTTTATGTGGTTCCGCCTTCCCCTGAAGCTCAAGAACGCTTCAGTGGCATGGCTGACAGCCAGATCAAACTCATCATCGGTATTGCGCGCGCTCTTGCGTTTGTCATGGGCGCCGGCTTTTCGCTGACGGTGGGACAAATTGGTATGCGCATGGCGATCGAAGGGAATGTACGTGTGGCTGCGGCTTCCAAGAAGTCGTTTGGTGACGCGCTTCGCATTGCCTATCGCGCCGGCACCATCACCGGTATGCTCACCGATGGACTCGGTCTGCTCGGCGGCACCATCATCTTTATTATTCTTGGTATCGCTGCTCCAGATGCGCTACTCGGCTTCGGCTTCGGCGGTACCCTCCTTGCATTGTTCATGCGTGTGGGTGGTGGTATTTTCACCAAGGCTGCTGATGTCGGTGCTGACTTGGTTGGTAAAGTGGAAGCTGGCATCCCTGAGGATGATCCACGCAACCCGGCTGTGATCGCGGACCTTGTCGGTGATAATGTCGGTGATTGTGCAGGTATGGCGGCGGATATCTTTGAATCCTATGAAGTGACCATCGTCTCCGGCTTGATCCTCGGTTTGGCTCTCTGGCACGCCACAGACCGCCTTGAGTGGATTATCTTCCCCTTGATGGTTCGCGGTATTGGTGTGCTTTCTTCAATCATTGGTACTTACTTCGTTAAAGCGGGCAAGACCGGCAAGAGCGAAGATGCGATGAACGCCATTTTCAGCGGCTTCTTGACCTCTGCCTTGGTTTCAGCTGTGTTGTTCTTCATTGCAGGTTTCCTCTATATGAATAACACCATGGTTGAGTATGGTGGTTGGTGGCGTATGCCGACGGCTGTAGGTGTGGGCGTGGTGCTTGCCATTTTGATTGATCGCCTGACCGAATACTTCACCGGTACGCATGCAGCGCCTGTGAATGACATCAAAAAATCTGCTGATACGGGTCCCGCTACGTTGATCTTGAACGGTATCACCGTTGGTTTCGAATCTTCGGTTTGGTCGGTGCTCGTCATTGCGATGACTATCATTGCCTCCATCTTTATTTTCGGTACCATCCCCGGAACTGATGGCACTCTTAGAGCCACTTTCATCCTTTATGGCGTTGCTATGACTGGTATTGGTATGTTGACTCTCACCGGAAATAATGTCGCCATGGATTCCTTTGGTCCGATCGCAGACAATGCTAACGGCATTGGTGAAATGTCCTGGTCTGGCAAAACGGATAAGGCGACGAAAGACGCGCAGCAGATCATGGCTGACCTTGATGCGGTCGGTAATACGACCAAAGCTATCACCAAAGGTGTTGCCATTGGTTCTGCAGTGATTGCGGCAGTCTCGTTGTTCGGTTCTTTCCTTGTGGATGTGGAACGCGCGCAAAAAGTTGCGAATGATGCGGCACTTGCCCTCGGCAATATTGCTCCTTTTGAGAAGTTCATCACCGAAGTCGGCATTCGTGTCGATGTCCCGCAGATTTTCGTGGGTATGCTTATCGGTGGCGCTCTGCCATGGCTGTTCTCATCCTTTGCCATTCAAGCTGTAACCCGCGCTGCTTCCCTGATTGTGTTGGAAGTCCGCCGTCAGTTCAAGCTGGGCGTGTTGGAAGGCAAAGTCAAGCCCGATTATGCTCAGGCAGTCAGTATCTCCACGACCGCGGCGCAGAAGGAATTGGTTTCTCTCGCCTTGCTCGGTATCGTTACTCCGATTGTTGTCGGTTTAATGTTAGGCGTGGAGGCTCTCGGCGGCTTCCTTGCGGGTATCATCGTCTCTGGTCAGTTGTTGGCTGTGTTCCTCAACAACTCCGGCGGCGCTTGGGATAATGCCAAGAAGTTGATTGAAGATGAACCCAAGGATCCTGCCAGAAACCTTGGCAAGGGTTCTGAGCGTCACAAGGCTGGCGTTGTGGGTGACACCGTTGGCGATCCCTTCAAGGATACTGCTGGACCTGCTCTCAACCCGATGATTAAGGTTGTGAACCTCGTTGCGGTCATTATTGCCCCGATCGTGGTGCAGTATCAAGGTGTAACAGGCGGTGCTTTGGTAGTGGTTTGGACGATTGCTTTTGCCTTACTTGGTTTGCTGGTATGGGCTGTAATGCGTTCTAAAGCTCCGGCTCAGTCGATGACAGCAGAAGTTGCTGTACCTGCAAAGAAATCCTCCACCAGAACTACTGCAGCCAAGAAAAAGACCACTAAAAAGTAGTAGTTATTGAATTGAAAATCCCGTTCCAAAGTATTGGAACGGGATTTTTTCTTTATATGCATTATAGTGCGCGTGATAGAATCTACTTAACTTTCCTGAAAGGAATAATATCGAATGGCGGATGTAAAAGCATTTGGTGAGCGTTTGGTGGATAGCCTTGAAAAGGTGATCGTTGGGAAAAGGCAATCACTGGAACTGGTTGTGATCGGTTTGCTGTGCCAGGGACATGTCCTAATCGAAGATGTGCCAGGGGTGGGAAAAACAATGCTGGCGCGGAGCCTTGCGCGGTCACTGGATTGCGTGTTCAACAGAATTCAATTCACGCCGGATATGCTCCCAAGTGACGTGACCGGTGTTTCGATTTACAACCAGCAAAAGAATCAGTTTGAATTTCGACCCGGTCCGATCATTGGGCAGGTTGTCCTGGCTGATGAGATCAACCGTGCTACACCGAAGACCCAGGCGGCATTATTGGAGGCGATGGAAGAAAGACAAGTGACCGTGGATGGGGTTACACACCCAATGCCAAAGCCTTATATCGTACTTGCCACACAAAACCCAATCGAATATGAGGGAACATTTCCACTTCCTGAAGCGCAATTAGATCGTTTCATGCTGCGTATGCGCCTGGGGTATCCCAGCGCCTCCGAAGAGATCCGCATTATGGATGATCAAAAAATGCAGCATCCGATCGAAGCGCTCACTTCGGTTGCTTCGAGTGATGAGGTGTTGGCGATGAGCGAAGCTGTGCGGGGTGTTTATATTTCCAATGCGGTCAAGAAATATATTGTAGAGTTGAGTACCCGTACCCGCCAGAGTCAGGATGTATACCTCGGAGCAAGTCCGCGTGGAAGCCTCTTCCTTGCCAGGGCAGGGCAGGCTCGAGCTGCCTTACATGGGCGTGATCATGTTTTGCCGGACGATGTTAAGGCGCTGGCTGTGGCTGTATTGGCACATCGTATTATCGTCAGTGCTGCTGCCCGCTTGCGTGATGTCAGCTCGGATCGGATCGTGAATGAGATCGTTCTCTCCACACCGGTTCCCGGCGGATCATTTGAAGTAACTGCAAAGGATAATTAACCATGAAGGCTGGGCGCATCCTTGTCGCCTTGCTTTTCGTTGTCGGTGGGATCGGGGTTCTGGTTAGCGGAGCCACGATCTATTCCCGCTTTCTGTATAGCAGTGCTTTCCTGGTCCTTTTTTCATGGGCGTGGACGCGCTGGGTGATTCGTGGGGTCGTTTTTGAGAGGTCTTCGCGTGAGTTGCGCGCCAACGTAGGTGATGTACTGGAAGAAAGTTACCGCATCTCAAATCGGGGAAGACTGCCCATGCCATGGGTGGAGATTTTGAATCAATCGACGCTTCCCTTTGCCGCAGGGTCGCGTTTATTCACTTTATTGATGGGGAAACAAAGAAGGAATTACACAGCACGCACTTGGTTGACGCGCCGCGGAAGTTTTCAATTAGGACCTACCCGAATTACGGTTGGTGACCCATTTGGCTTATTTACTTCAAGCAGGGAATTTCAATCCAAAGATACCTTGATCGTTTTCCCTATGATCCATGAGATCCGTTCTTTTCCAACCCCGCAGGGTGTGTTGACGGGCGGGCAGGTGATCCGAAAAAAATCACCAGACGTTACCCCGCATGCCGCCGGGGTTCGGGAGTACGTTCATGGGGATGCGATGAAGCGCATTCACTGGCCATCCAGTGCGCGGCGAAATCGTTTAATGGTGAAGGAATTTGAACAGGACCCCCAGGCGGAACTCTGGATCTATCTGGATCTGCAGCAGAACATTCACTATCAACAGCGGCATAAACAGCAGGAAATCCCGTTCTATGATATGTTGCTGAGAAAGCGTCCCAAGATCGACTTGCCGCCTTCAACACTTGAATATTCCGTCAGCATTGCAGCTTCGCTTGCACATTATTTTCTCAATCAACGGCGTGCTGTGGGTTTTGCCAGCGCCGGACAAACCTACAACGTACTTCCAGCCGAACGCAGTGAAAGGCAGGAAGCGAAGATCTTGGAGACTCTGGCGTTCGTTAAAGCGGATGGTACACTATCGTTGGCGGGGCTGGTATCTACCCAAGCCGCCCTTCTGCCGCAGGGCTCAAGCGTTATACTTATTACTCCAACTACGCGCCCCACCCTGCTTCAAGCTGTCGATGACTTGCAGCTGCGTTATCTTTCGCCGATCGTTGTTTTGTTGGACGTGAACACGTTTGGCGGACCCACAGGCACAGACGTCTTGATATCTGCATTAAAAGACCGGCGCGTACCTGTGATCCCGATCGCTTGTGAAGATGACCTACCCCAGGCACTTTCGGAAATTTCATCCAACTTCAAACTTCAGGAATTGCGCCAATGGCAAACACCCGAATTGTCACTATCGATCTGAACTTTCAAAATAAGACACAAGCCATTGCTTCGTATTTGATCCAACAGGGGGATGCAGTGGTCTTGATCGAAAGCGGACCCGGCTCGACTCTTTCTACACTCGAGGCTGGTTTGGCGAAGGAGGGTTTGTCTACTCGTGATGTGACTCACGTCCTGCTTACACACATTCATCTTGATCACGCCGGGGCGGCGGGTTGGCTTTCACGGCAAGGCGCTGAGATCTATGTCCACCCAATTGGCGCGCCACATTTGTTAAACCCTGAGAAGCTTATAGCCAGCGCCACCCGCATTTATGGCGATAGGATGGATACACTTTGGGGTGAGTTTTTGCCAGTAGCGCAGGAGCAGCTCAAAACCCCGAATGATGCGGAAGAGATCGTCATCGGCAGTTTACGTTTTTTGCCAGTTAACACACCTGGACATGCTGAACATCATTATTCCTATTTATTTGAAGATATCTGTTTTAGTGGGGATGTGGGCGGGGTTCGTATTCCAGGATACATGTATCTGCGCGCGCCCATGCCACCCCCGGAACTGCATTTTGGGCGCTGGCGTGAAAGCCTGGCGCGATTGAAGGCTTTGAAGTTTTCACGCATTGCCCCCACGCATTTTGGGATCTATGATGATGTGCACTGGCATTTGGATAAGCTGGATACCACCCTGGCTGGGATGGAGCAGTGGCTTGAAACGGTCATGGTGCGCGACCCATCGATCGAAGAATTACGCGAAGAATTCACGCTGTGGATGGAGGAGGAAAGCCGCGCTGAGAACTTGAGCGACGATACTGTGCGGGCGTATTCCCTTTCGAACCCGGTGGCGATGAGCGCCGATGGGTTGATGCGATACTGGAAAAAAGCCCGTAGTGCGTAATTTGTCATGCTGATTGCGTGATGCATGAAACATGCCAAAAAAGGCTAATAACGTTATACTTCCCTCATCAAGGAGCAAAAGATGAAGGATTTTATAGCGATTTCTGATTATTCCGCGGATGAGATCAAAGACATGCTTGATCTCGCGATCAAGTTGAAGAAGCAATATTTCAAGAAGGGCAACAAGCCCATCTTTAAAGGGAAAGTGCTGGGGATGGTCTTCCAGAAACCCAGTTTGCGTACGCGTGTATCTTTTGATATGGCGATGCGGCATTGCGGGGGCGATGCTTTGTATCTTTCGCCAAGTGAGATCGGGCTGGGTACACGCGAATCGATTGCGGATGTGGCGCGAGTTCTTTCCGGGTTTGTTCAGGGGTTGATGGCGCGTACATTCGAACACTCGCATGTGGTTGAGTTGGCACAATGGTCGGACATTCCCGTGATCAATGGATTAAGCGATTACAACCACCCTTGCCAGGGAATGGCGGATGCGTTGACCATCATTGAAACATTCGGCAAGAAGTCGAAGGGGTTGAATATCAGTTATGTCGGCGACGGCAATAATGTTACGGTGTCACTTATGCATGTATCCGCGTTGCTGGGCTGGAATGTGACCGTAGCTACTCCTGAAGGTTATGATGTGAACCGACAGGCAATTGAGATCGCGCAAGGGATCGCTCAAATGAGTGGTAGTAAATTATCCTTTGTACGTGACCCACATGAGGCGGTGAAGAATGCGAACGTCATTTACACCGATACCTGGACCAGCATGGGGCAGGAAGAAGAAACTGCCCAGCGCGGAAAAATATTCCCTCCCTATCAAGTTAACTCAAAATTGGTGAGCGAAGCCGACAAGGATGTGATCGTTATGCATTGTTTGCCCGCCCATCGTAACCAGGAATTGACCGATGAAGTGGCGGATGGTCCGCATTCGGTGATCTTCCAGCAGGCTCATAACCGCTTGCATGCCCAGAAAGCGATCCTGGCGCGTTTGTTCGATGTAGATTAATCAAAATCAGTACCCGACCGGCGGGTATTGCCATAACTAAATTTTTACAGGACAAACATGAACACACAAAATTTTATTGAGATCGAAGAAAAATTCGGCGCACACAATTACCATCCTTTGGATGTTGTCATCGAAAAGGCTGAGGGGGTTTGGGTCTACGATGTGGATGGGCACAGGTATCTTGACTGTCTTTCTGCCTACTCTGCAGTGAATCAAGGGCACGTTCACCCGGCGATCTTGAATGCTCTTTTAGAACAGGCAAAAAAGGTCACTCTGACTTCACGCGCCTTCCGTAACGACCAATTGCCGCTTCTCTACAAGGAACTTTCTGAGATGACCGGCTATGAAATGTCCCTACCGATGAATTCAGGCGCAGAGGCGGTTGAAACAGCGGTTAAGCTGGCGCGCAAGTGGGCGTATCAGGTTAAGAAGGTGCCGCGTCATCAAGCAGAGATCATTGTAGCGGGCAATAATTTCCACGGGCGCACGGTGACCATCATTTCCTTCTCCACTGAGCCGCATTATCGCGATGATTTTGGACCCTTCACGCCGGGCTTTGTTATTGTTGAATACGGCGATGCAAACGCAATTGAAAAGGCGATCACGCCCAATACCGCGGCAGTGATGCTGGAGCCGATTCAGGGTGAAGCCGGTGTTGTAGTACCGCCTGACGGATATTTGAAAAAAGTAGCTGAGATCTGTAAAAAGAATAATGTTCTTTTTATAGCGGATGAAATTCAAACGGGTCTTGGGCGCACCGGGAAACTTTTCGCGGCTGACCATGAAAATGTTCGTCCGGATGTCGTGATCGTCGGCAAGGCAATGGCAGGCGGGTTTTATCCCGTCTCAGCTGTGCTGGCGGATGCGCCGATCCTCGGGTTATTTACGCCAGGCGAACACGGTTCGACTTTTGGTGGTAATCCATTGGCGGCGGCTGTGGCGCGGGCGGCATTGAAGGTTTTGCGCGAAGAAAAACTGGCAGAACGATCTGCAGAGTTAGGCACATATTTCATTGAGCAGCTGAGTGAAATTCCAAGTCCGCATGTAAAGGAAGTACGCGGCAAGGGACTTCTTATTGGCGTGGAACTTAAGCCAGAAGCAGGCGGCGCGCGCCGTTTCTGTGAAGCCTTGAAGGGCAGAGGTATCCTCGCTAAAGAGACGCATGATCACGTGATCCGTTTTGCTCCACCGCTTGTGATCGATAAAGAAACGATAGATTGGGCGCTCCCTGCGATCAGGGATGTGCTTAATATGCCGTAATCATCAACCCAGACCCTAAGGATTTGGATGCCTTTAGGGTCTTTTTATGGAGGTAATATGTATATTGGAATTCCAAAAGAAAGCCGACCGTTCGAGTATCGTGTTGGTTTGTCTCCAGCGGGGGTGGAGATTTTGACCCATTTTGGGCATCAGGTTTTTGTTGAGCATGAAGCAGGCGCGGGCGCAGGGTTTAAAGATCAGGATTATGAACGCGCGGGTGCTCGTATTGCTTTTTCCGGGCAGGAAGTCTTTGGACGCGCTGACTTTTTACTGAAGATATCGCGCCCATTGAAACAGGAGTTGGAGTGGTTGCAAGAAGGAGCCATTCTCTCAGGGTTCTTGCACCTGGCTTCCAGCTCACAGGATCAGATCGACCTGCTCCTGGAGAAAAAGATCACGGCTCTAGCATACGAGCAAATAACCGATTCTTCCGGCGGGCTGCCTGTATTGCGCCCATTCAGTTTGATCTCTGGTGCAATGGTGGCGCAGATCGCGGCTCGCTGGCTGCAGACCAATCGCGGTGGTAAAGGTATTATGTTGAGTGGTGTTCCCGGTGTGCCGCCTGCTGAGGTTGTTATTCTTGGCGGCGGGGCGGTGGGGACTTCCGCTGCGCGTGCCATGCAGAGTGCGGGCGCGCATGTAACCGTACTTGATAAAAGTATGACCGCCCTTGAAAATATCCATGATCGCCTGCCGGGGGTGGTGACCATGATGGCGACCAAGCGGAATATCGAGCGAGCAACCGCCTATGCCGATGTATTAGTGGGTGCTGTGCTCGTTGCCGGGCAGCGCGCACCCGTTATCGTGTCTCGTGAAATGGTGCGTGCCATGAAGCCACGCTCTGTCATTATCGATGTCAGTATCGATCAAGGCGGTTGTGTGGAAACTTCCCGCCCCACTATGCACGACAACCCGACATTTATTGAAGAGAATGTGGTCCACTATTGCGTCCCGAATATTGCAAGCCTTGTGGCGCGAACCGCGAGCCATGTATTCTTGAATTCTGCCATCCCCTATATTTCAGAGATCGCAAATAACGGAATTGATGACGTAATGAAAAAAGATCCATCCATTGAAGCAGCAGTAAATACACACCAGGGAAAACTGGTTAATTTGGTTCGATTAAGCGGGCAGGAGGTATCTGAATGAATCCCGCTTCTATTTATCAATCTCGCGTAACCACGGCAGCCGAAGCCGTAAAAGTGATCAAATCCGGCAACCGGGTGTTTCTGACCGGTAATGTATCTGTCCCTAAAACTTTATTGGCGGCGCTTGTAGACCGTGCACCCGAGTTGCAAGATGTAGAGATCTGCCAGGCGTTGACAGTAGGTGCAGCTGACTATGTTGGACCGGAGATGGAAGGTCACCTGCGGGTAAATTCCATGTTCATTAGCGCCAATATTCGCAAGGCAGTTCAGGAAGGGCGCGCAGATTTTACGCCTGTGCTGCTTTCTGAATTCCCGCTCTTGTTCAAACGCGGTGTACTCCCAGTGGATGTTGCTGTTATCCACGTTTCACGCCCGGATGAGCATGGCTTTTGCAGCCTTGGCGTGGAAGTCGGTCTGACCAAATCTGCTGCGGAATGTGCAAAGATCATCATCGCAGAAGTAAATGACCAGATGCCCCGTACTCTGGGTGATGCCTTCATTCACGTCAGCCGCCTGACGCATATTGTGCCGGTCAATTATCCGATTCCCGAGCACAAGATGACGGCAGAGGGCGATTCAGATATTGTCAAGAAGATCGCGGGGCATGTGGCATCTTTGATTCCTGATGGAGCGACCATGCAGCTTGGTATTGGTTCGATCCCCGATGCGGTCTTGAAATTCTTGACGGACAAGAAAGACCTTGGTATTCATACCGAGTTGTTCTCGGATGGCGTCATTGACCTAGTGAATGCTGGCATCCTGACGAATGCACGCAAGTCTCTGCATCCGGGCAAGATCGTTGCCGGATTTATTCTTGGGACGCAGAAACTCTATGAGTGGGTGAATGATAATCCCATGGTCGAAATGCATCCCACTGAATATGTGAACGACCCGTTCATCATTGCCCAGAATGAGCGTATGGTGGCGGTCAACTCTGCCATTGAAGTCGATCTCACCGGTCAAGTTTGTGCTGATAGTATTGGTCCCAAACTATTCAGCGGTGTGGGCGGGCAATTGGACTTCATCTACGGTGCCTCCCGCTCCAAAGGCGGTGTTCCCATCATTGCTTTACCGAGTACTGCAACCATGAAGGATGGCACGCAGATCAGCAAGATCGCTGCCATGCTGAAACACGGTGCCGGTGTTGTGACGACGCGTAACCATGTGCGCTTTGTGGTGACAGAGTATGGTATCGCCGACCTGTATGGCAAGACCATCCGCCAGCGTGCCCAGGCGCTTATCAAAGTGGCAAACCCGATCTTCCACGATGAGCTGCAAAAGCAGGCGAAAGAACTTCATTACTCCTAATAACTCAAATTCCAAACATCAGGGTCAATAGCAGAGGCTTTTGGCTGCTTTTGACCCTATTCTTCTTGTTGTTTGGGTAATGGCAAAGATGACCCAAAAACGGACGTGGGAGCCCGTAACCCCACGTCCGTTTTTTTGTTAACTTCTTGACAATATCCCGCTTGACATTCTGGGGTTTTTTACCTATTATCGGGCGGTTTGAGAAATTATCGCGCCGTCGATTTTGGCGGGTTCGTGAATGATTTTATTCAGCACTACAAATCAATTATTAATAGAAAGAAGTACAACATGCGTAAAGCAAAAATCGTAGCAACGATCGGTCCCGCCTCAGATTCGGAACAGGCGCTGGAATCCCTGATCAAGGCGGGCATGAATGTCGCCCGTTTAAATTTCTCCCATGGAACGCACGAACAACATCAGGTAAGAGTTGCCCGCATCCGTGAAGTATCTAAGCGCCTTAATATGCCGGTTGGCATCCTTCAGGACTTGCAGGGACCCAAGATTCGCGTTGGTAAATTAGAAGTCCCTCTGCAACTTTCAGTGGGTGAAGAGATCTGCCTGTACGCGACCAAAGACACCCCCCCGAAAAACGGTCACCAGATCATTCCGGTGGATTTCCGCGAATTGTTCGACTCGGTTCAAAAAGGTGACAAACTCCTGCTTGATGATGGTCGTCTTGCCCTTCAGGTAACCTCTGCAGAAGGCAGACTCGTTCATGCTACCGTCTTAGTGGGCGGTGCATTGTCCTCTCACAAGGGTATTAATCTGCCCGGTGTCAAACTTCGCATTGCGGGCTTTACCGAAAAAGATAAAGCTGATCTTGCGTTTGGCATCTCGCAAGGCGTGGATGCGGTTGCTATCTCCTTCGTTCGCAGCGCTAACGATGTGCGTGAAGTGCGCGCCGCCATTCGCGAATATTCAGCAGGCAAGCATGAACCCATGTTGATCGCCAAACTGGAAAAACCCGAAGCGCTCGAAGAATTGGATGATATCCTTGAAGTGGTGGATGGCGTCATGGTTGCCCGTGGCGACCTTGGGGTGGAGCTTCCGCCCGAACGTGTGCCCCCGTTGCAAAAAATGATCATCCGTGCTGCAAACGCCCGCGCCAAACTGGTGATCACTGCCACACAGATGCTTGAATCCATGATCCAAAATCCGCTGCCGACCCGCGCGGAATCCTCTGATGTTGCCAACGCAGTCTTCGATGGTACCGACGCGGTTATGCTTTCTGCTGAAACAGCTTCGGGTGAATACCCCAGCCTTGCGGTTGAGATGATGTCTCGCATCGTCACCGAAGCCGAGACCCACTTCAAAGAGTGGGGCAGCCGCCAGGACGCCAACGCAGGTTTGGGTGAGAGCGATGCGGCTTCAATGGCGCGCGCATCCAACGTGCTGGCAAGCGATCCTGAAGTGCAGGCGGTTTCCGTCTTCACTATGCGTGGTCGTTCTGCCTGGCTCATGTCCAAGGCTCGCCCGTCGAAGCCAATTCTCGCCTTCACACCTGAGCGCGAAACATTCAATCAGTTAGCGTTTCTCTGGGGTGTGCAGCCCAACCTTGTGAAGTATGCCAAGACCATGGATGACATGCTTTCGGAAGTGGACTCTGTTTTATTGAAGTCTGGCATTAAGCCGGGGCAGCAAGTGGTGTTGGTCTGTGGTTTCCCTATTGGCGAGCAGCGTCCTCCCAATATGGCATTGCTTCACACTGTCGCCAGCGAGCCAACCCTTAACCTCGCCCGTAAATTGGCAGAAAAATAATTTCGGATTAATTTTCTCCTCTCGTAGCTTAACCAAAGCGGATGCAGTGATCTACTTAACTGCATCCGCTTCTTTTTTAACTTTTGACTTGTTTCAGTGTTTTGTACTTATTACTCACTTGAAGCGATAATGATTCCAACCCCGATCAATATCCCGCCGACGATGAAAAGGGATGTGATCTGTTCAGAGAGAAAGAACCATCCCAGCAATGTCCCTACGACCGGTTGGGCAAAGAACGTCAGCGAGGCGACAGCGGCGGGTAATTCTGCAAAGGCATAATTCCAAAGAAACATGGCGATGGCAGTGGAGATGATCCCTAAAAAGAGCAGACCGCCAATGATGCCCAAGGTGATTTCGCCTACCCCCTGCGAATTCATCTCCCAGACCGAAAAAGCCAGGCTGGAGGGAATGCCGCCAAGCAGCATGATGGTGCTGGATGTAAGCAGGTCTTGGGTTTGGGAAACTTTACGCACCAGCACTGAATACAATGCCCATGTCAACGCGGCTGCCAAAAGACTCATATTGCCCCAAAACAGCGACGGCGAAAGTTCCGCGGTGCGCGGGTCAATGACTGCCAACACACCCAGCGTAGACAGGATAAGTGCGATCACGCCCCGTGCGGTGGGTTTCTCCCCCAGCAGGAAGGGAGCAAACAGCAGCACGAATGCAGGAGTGGCAGAAGTGACCAAAGAGCCGTTCGATGCAGTTGAAAGTTTTGTTCCTACGAATTGAAAGCCAAGCGAAATGCCATACCCTACAAAACCGACCAGAAAGCTTCTCCAGAAGAATTCTTTTGTCATGGGAGAGACCGCCCCTGTTTTTCGGTTCCGAAAATAAATAACGATCCCCAATACGATCGCGCCCATGATCAGGCGCAATAACAGCAGGGTAAAGGGAGGGATGACCTCCAAAACCACCTTGCTTACCACATACATACCACCCCAGATCGAGGCGGCAGTGAGACCAGAAACCAATCCTGCAAATGAATGTTTGTTGTGCATAGTTCCCCGATTATATATGAATGCTTTATTAATCTTCGATCCGGGTTTTGCCTTGGCGCAATTTCTTGACTGCCCCCCGTTGCTTCTTCTCTTTGATGCGCTCTTCTTTAGAGGCTTTCGTTGGCTTGGTTTTGTGACGGAGCTTGGGCTTTTCCCCTGCCTTACGGACCAACTCGTGGAACTTTGCCAACGCATCTTCTCGATTCGCTTCCTGGGTGCGGAAGCGTTTGGCTTCGAGAATTAAAACGCCTTCAGAGTTGATGCGTTTTCCGGCAAGCCGAAGCAGCCGTCCCTTTAAGTCTGCGCCGAGCGATGGGGAGTGGACCACGTCAAAGCGCAGTTGCACCGCCGTCGCAACCTTATTGACATTCTGTCCCCCCGGTCCCGATGCGCGGATATATTCCAATTGGATTTCGTTCTCGAGTCGTTTCATTATTGAAATTATAAAATAAAAACCCCTCTCCTTTAGGAGAGGGGTAGGGGTGAGGTCAAGCTAAAACATCAACGCGTTGACTTTGTCGATCATGGCGCGGTCTGGGCGTAGATCGCTTTCAGTCAGGCGGTTTAGCGGAGTGTCCACCAAATTATAGATATCGGTCAGGGCGGGCTTGGCAGTGTTGACATAGATCATTCCGGTCAGCAGCCAATTGTTCTGGTGTGCTTCCTCGAGAACCTGCAGTGCCGTCATGCGATTGGTCGGGTCGTAGCCTTTTTCAAGGTTTTTCAAAATGACTGTGGAACCGTCATGCATGGAAACTTCGCGCATTTCGCCATCCATCATTTCCTGTTCGAGCATGATCTCACTGCGCGGCGCAATGTAGGAAATTTCATGCAGGGGTTCTTCATGATCCTTGCCCCAGGCATAGGAGTGGTAGGCATTTTCCTGATTGTTGAAGGTCACACACGGACTGATGATATCGAGAACGGCAATACCCTTATGGGCAAATGCAGCTTTAAGAATTTCTTTCACTTGTTTGGGATTGCCCGCGAACGAGCGTGCCACAAAGGTTGCGTTGGAAATCAGGGCTTCCATACAGATATCGACCGGCATGTAGGGATTTTCACCCTGCTTCTTCAATTGCAGACCCTTTTCAGCAGTTGCAGAGAACTGCCCCTTGGTAAGTCCATAGACGCCATTATTCTCCACGATGTAAACCATGTTCATGTTGCGGCGCATGGCATGTTTAAACTGTCCCATACCAATGCTGGCGCTATCGCCATCTCCGGAGACGCCGATCCCCTTCATGTGGGCATCACCGAAAAGCGCACCCGTTGCAATGGATGGCATACGTCCGTGCAGGCTGTTGAAGCCAAAGCTGCGATTCATGAAATAAGTCGGCGATTTGGATGAACAGCCAATGCCGGAAAACTTGATAACATCTTCGGGCAGCACATTCATCTCATACATTGCCGAAATGATCTGGTTTGAGATCGAGTTATGTCCGCAGCCCTGACAGAGGGTGCTTGGGGCGCCGCGGTAATCGTTTTTACTTAAGCCAACGGTGTTCACGTTTGACGGTGTGCCAGCCATGGGAAGTGTTTCGCTCATTGTTTTACTCCTTTTCCAATTTACCGATAACTACTAACTATTTGCGCTTCGACTTGACAGCGGTTTTGGATTTGACGGCAGTCTTGACAGCGGATTTCTTCGCCGCCGCTTTCTTAACCGGAGCTGCTTTTGCCTTCGTGGCAGCTTTCTTTCCCTTTGAAGAAGGAGCAAGTGCTGCTTTTTTCTGCTTGCCGCCTGTTGGTTTTTCGTACTTGGCAAGGATGCCTTCTCGAACCCATTTGGCTGCAGCGGGAAGACCATCGTGATAGGCAACTGATTTGAATTTCATCGCAAATTGCGGATACTCAGTGTAAAGGATTTGCAGCATCTGTGCATCGCGGTTCATTTCGACCACAAAGATCTGATCGTGGCGTTCAATGAATTCATCCACTTCCTTTGTGAAGGGGATGGCACGTACGCGCAGGAATTCAGATTTGATGCCATGTTCTTTTTCAAGCTGAGATTGTGCTTCGAAGATCGCATTCTCCGTTGAACCATAGGCAAGGATGCCGACTGAAGCGTCCCGGTTTCCGTGTAGAACCGGAGCAGGTACATATTGCTTGGCAGTGATCTGTTTTCGGGCGAGGCGTTCCATGTTCTGAATATAAACATTTGAATCCTCGGTGTATTTGGCGTATTCATCGTGACCGGTTCCACGGGTGAAGTACGAGCTGAGCGGGTGCTTATTGCCAGGAAAAGTGCGGTAGGGAATGGCGTCGCCATCTTTATCGAGGTAGCGTCCCCAATTGCCTTTGAGTTCTTCGATATCTTTTTCCCACAGGATCTTGCCGCGATCCATGGGCGTTTCAGGGTATTCGAATGGCTTGCTCATCCACTGGTTCATGCCCATATCGAGGTCGCTCAGAACGAAGACCGGGGTCTGAATGCGTTCAGCTACATCAAAGGATTTCCAGCCGAATTCAAAACATTCAAAAACATCACCCGGCAACAAGATGACGGAGTGTGAGTCACCATGCCCGATGAAGTAGGTAAAGCTTAGGTCGCCTTGCGAGGTGCGGGTCGGCAAACCGGTACTGGGACCAATTCGCTGCACATCCCAGATCACCACGGGAACTTCGGCATAGTATGCTAGACCTGCAAATTCGGTCATCAACGAAAGACCCGGACCCGAGGTGGAGGTCATGGCGCGCAGACCTGTCCAGCCAGCGCCGATCGCCATACCAAGGGCGGCGAGTTCGTCTTCTGCCTGAACGATGGCATAGGTATGTTTGCCGTCTTCGCGTTTGCGTAGAACGGGTAAATAATCATTCAAGGCTTCTGCCAGTGAAGTAGCCGGAGTAATGGGGTACCAGCCTGCAAATTGCACACCGCCGAAAATAGACCCAAGCGCACCGGCCGTATTGCCGTCCGACATGATCATGCCCTCGGTCTTGTTCATATGTTCGAGATAGAACGGATCTTTCTTTTCCAGGTTGGCGGCAGCCCATTCAGCGCCAGCTTTCAAAGCATTAAAGTTCATATCGATCGGTTTCTGTTTGCCTTTGAAGTGGAAGTTCAACGCGGTACGGATGGTCTCAAAGTCAATCCCGATGATCTGGGCAAGCACGCCGACATAAACCATGTTGCCGACCAGCTCGCGGAAATCAGTCGGGACATTCGGGTCGTTCTTCACGATGGATTTGATCGGCATCGGGTAAATGGCAACATCCACGCGAGTGATGGGCTGTTTGATATCATCCGCGTAGAAAAAAGCGCCGCCCGGCGTAACAGACGCAAGGTCCTTGGCAAACGAATCGGGGTTCATCGCAATAACGATGTCACTGGTCTCTTTGCGCGCGATGAAACCATCTTTATTAACTCGAATGGTATACCAGGTAGGCAAGCCTTGAATATTTGAGGGAAATAAGTTCTTGCCTGAAACCGGAATGCCCATCTTGAAAACAGAGCGCAGGATTGTATTGTTGGCAGTTGAACTGCCTGAACCGTTCTTCGTGCCAACGGTGATCGAAAAATCGTTCACTATCTTATTCATGGAGCTCCTCTATTTAGTGTCTTCATCAAGACCTGGGTAAAACTATCCTGGTAATGATGAATAATTTTTTATTATGGACGGTGATACAGAAGGTCTGTATGACGCACGAGCGCCTCATACCCGACCTCGAACTTGCCATTGCAAATCGACTCCACCATCACTTGATGGTATCGCCATACTTCTTGTAAATATTCGTAGCTTCCAGCGAACACATTTAACCCCACTGCCTCGTAGGCTTCCCAATACGCCTCAAGCACACCAATCACAAAAGGATTATCAAGGTTTTTGAAGATCGTGAGATGAAGTTTACGATGCTCTTCATGTGGAACTTGCACCGGAGTTCCGCCCAGTTTTTCCCACGCACGTGCGATCAGTGTATTTAATTCCGCCATATCTTCCACGGTCAATAATTTGACAGCTTCATACCAATACGCCGCTTCAAGATGATTGCGCATTTCAGCGAATTTACGGAAGTGTTCATCGTTGAGTGCCAGCGCGTATCCAAGGCTTTGCCGGATGGCTGGCGTGAATGAATATGTTAGGCGTCTCGTACCTGTCTTTTGACGAACCTCTACAAACCCAAGTGCACGCGCCACCTCGAGTTGTTCGCGTAAAGATGCCAGGCTGATATTTAATTCGCGGCTAAGTTCGTTTAAAGAGGGGAGTTTGTCGTCTGCTTCAGGATGTGAAGCCAGATAACGCAGGAATTCGGAAATATTAGGGGAGATTCGTTCACGCAACATAAAAGTTGATTAATCCGATTAATCATATTTTACGCCTCTAGTTAGTGTAATGTCAAGGAATTAAGGTTAAGAATTCAGTTAGGAACGGGAACCTTTGCGGCTAAATTTAAGCATAAAAAAACCGCTCTCCTAAGTTTGAGAACGGTTTTTTACACGATATTTTTATGCGATGTTTATGAAATCTTCTTGCCAATTAAACACGAAATGATCAGGGCAACTCCGATGCCGCCCGCGACGCCGGCAGCCTGTCCGGCTGTTTGAACCACCATGGCGGGATCGTTAGATTGAGTGGCAAGTGCTGACAGGGAAATAAAAATCACAATAGCGACCACGATCAAGAAAACACCGGCAAGTACAAATCTCCAATTTCTTTTTCTCATTACATTCTCCTGGTGAATATATAAGTAAATACTTTTCACAAGTACGCATTGGCTATTCTATGATTCTCACAAATTTATATTCTGCTTTCGCGCCGCTTGGGTCAGTTAGGGTAAAGGTGTCGGGGAAGATCGGTGTTGGAGGCGGTGGGGATGCGATTTCCTTGAAGTTATTACAGACTGCCACTCCTTTATGAATGTAAGCCATCCAACCGCTGTCTGTCAAATTGACTCCGTCCACGGATGTGACGTGCAGCCATTTATCGCCTTTCTTGACTTCGTTTCCATCTGCTGTTGCTTCCCAAACCTCATCCCCAACGATCAGTTGACTGCGATTGTAGGATGCGATAACAGCGGAAAAAGTGTTGTGGTCTGCACGCATGCGCGTACCGTTGTTGATTGGGGTCATGCTGTATTGGGTCATGAAACTCTCCTATATTCGACGAGGGTATTCCCGAATTTGGCAATCAATGTCGCCTGAACTTGTGACGTTGGGTAGCGGGCAAGAAAATCAGCTTCTGTACCGTTGAAGTAGCTCAGGTCGATATCTTTGCTTTCAACACCAAAAAGTGCCCCGTCGCCATTTGAAGTGAACTGCCAGTAGGTCCAGTCTTCCCAAATAGGTGGAACGAGCGGTTCGGTCGGGTTATACCAGGCGATCCATAGTGGATATTGAGCAAAGTATTTCACACCGGCGGCAAATTCCTGAAAATAATAGTAGCCGGTATATACCCCCAGCTTTTTTTCTGGCAGAAGCGCGCGAATGCGTTCCATGAAGTCGAACCAGTTACGCCAGCCTCCATATGGCCCCCCATAGCGGTCTTCGAAATCACCCCACATTTCCATTTCACCCGGGTCATCCCCCATGACTTCCACCCACTTTTCTGCCTGGCGTTTAGGGTTAACGCGACTGTCGTAGAACCAGTAGGCACCACGTACAAGACCAGCCTGCTTGGCATTCTTCCACGATGTTTTGAAGACTTTATCTTCGAATGACCCTTGTCCAGCACGGATGATGACCCCTCTGGTCATTTCGGTCATTTTGACAAAGTTGATACCTGATGGGGTTGTGGGGTCATCCTGCCAGAAACTAATGTCGGGCAGTTTGAAGTTTGTGAGGAATTGAGTCCTCTGTGGTTGGATGATTGACTTGGGTTGATAGGGCTGCTTTGTCATGGTTTTGGACAATTATATATCATCCCAACTCTTTGAACATAAAAAAACACCGCAGAAAATATGGATGGCGCAATGGAGATCATTCCGACTTCCTTATTCTCTGCGGTGGTGAATTCGTGTGAAATATTTTTGTTAGTTGTTCAGTGCGCCTTGATTTACCCAGTCTCTAATGATCTGAATTTCTTCTGGAGTAAGTTTTTGTCCGCGGTTGGGCATTTTGCCTCGTTCGATCAATTGCACAAGCAGGCTGTTATCTGCATTGCCCGGGGTGAGAACCGGTCCATTGAAAGATCCTGCCAAATTAGCATCATAGGTGCGCATATCCAATCCTTCTTTTTTCGATTCTACGCCGTGGCACTTAATACATTTTGCTTCAAATATGGGCATTACATTGCTTGCGAAACTGATTTGACCTGTTACTGATGCTTCTGTTGCCGGGGCTTCAGTAGCAACCGTTGTTTCAGTGGCTGCAACAGTAGGGATGGCTGTTTCTGTAGGTGCAGGGGGAAGTGTTGGTTGGGTGACGGTTTCGGTGGGTGGGACAGGTGTGGGCGGAGTCTGAGCGGCGCTTCCTCCACACGAAGTCAGAAATACGAGAGCCAATAGAATCAATACAGGTAAAGTATATTTGTTCATGTCTAGAGTTCCTTTTGCGATTTTTTTTGGAATGTACGCGATAATAACAAGAACTGGATGAAGAAATTGTGTGAATTCTTACGATGCTTTAAGACCTGTGACATTTTGCGCAAGAAAGGTATAATCAGGACGCCTCGCAAGAGGAATCAATTCACTTCAAGGCTGAGTATGATCGGTGTATTTACACTTCCCAACGAATATTGGTTAAACCTTCAGGTAACACCCCAAGATGTAGAAAATTTGCATACGATTCTCTTTGAACGGGAGACGCCGCTTACAACAAGCGATCTCGTTTCTGAGTTCGTCGAGGCGCGCATCCAGTTCGAACGTAAAGCGGCCGAGAACAAACAGAAATCCGCTGGCAAACCGTTTTTGCCAAAGGAAAAATATTCCGCTGGTACCGAGCTCGTCTTCCCGGCGCTTGGCTGGCAGAAGGGCAAAGTCGCTTCTGTACGGGCAGGTGTGAATCCGGCTGTAGGCGAGTTTGATGTTATCGCGGTCGAGTTTGAAGACGAATCGCAACGTATGTTTGCTGCAGGTCTGGCTGCACATGTGTTAAATGATGAGCCGCTTGTAAAGCCGGAAAGCGATGATGTGAGTTCTGCGCTTATCATCACTGAGCACGGTAAGTCGATCCGAAAAAAACTGGAGCAGGCATTTGTTGACGATGAGGGGTTAGTCAAGATTGCTGGAAGTTGGTTTCCGCGAGCACTGTTGATCGACATTAATGAGGGACAGTTAAACTTGGTCGAAGCCATTTTGGATATGGCAGGCGGCGAACCATTGACCACTGCCGAATTAATGAAAGATTCAGACCTGCCGACGAGCGAGAGCCCTAAATTGGTTGAATTTTCCTTGAATTATGCATTGCAGGATGACGACCGATTTGATGAAGTGGGACCAGTTGGGCAGGTACTTTGGTGTTTGCGCCGCCTAGAACCGGATTTTGTGCGGGATGTTCCTCCTCCGCTGCAATATTTGGATGTCTCTCATGATCGCAATGTACTAACGCCTGAAATGCTGGCGTTGGAAGCGCAACTCGATGACGAATTGACCATACATGAGATCGATTCACAAGAAGATGTCTCGGCTGTTAACATTACCTTGATTTACCCGCACCTGCGAGCCGGGACGTTGCCCGTTTCACAACGGACGCGTAAACTTTTCCCGACCGCGTATGAAACTCCGCGTGTGCGTTTTACACTTGTCGATGGAAAGACCAAGCAGCGCATTCCCGCCTGGGTTGTGTTGGAACATGGATATGTCTTTGGGCTGCGTGAGTGGTACAAGGCACATCAGTTGATCCCCGGCTCATTGGTTCAGGTTCGTAAAGGGGAAAACCCTGGCGAAGTTATTGTAGAGGCGAAAAGCCAGCGTTCGTCAAAGGATTGGGTGCGCACGGTTATGGTTGGCTCAGATGGCGGTTTTGTTTTTGCCACACTCAAACAGCCCATTACTGCCGAATTCAATGACCGCATGGTTGTGCATGTGCCAGATTTCAAAGCGCTTGACCCGATCTGGGAAAAGAAACGCTCTTTTGAGGACCTGTTATTAATGGTGATGCGTGAATTATCCAAATCAAACCCGCAGGGACATGTCCATGCGCAGGAGTTGTACGCAGCGGTCAACCTGGTGCGGCGAGTTCCGCCTGCGCCGATCTTTGCTGAGCTGGAATTGAATCCCATTTACAAGCATGTTGGCGATCTGCATTTCCGTCTGGATGAAGAGGCGGCGTTATGAGTCTGTTAAAACCGAATGCAAAAACCCCTTTCCATATCGATTTTGAATGGTGGAAGCAAAATGAAGGCGACTGGCACATTTTCCTGCGTTCGTTCCTTTGCGCTGAGCATCAGGAAGCCTTTGCGAACGTGGAAGAAGGGGATTTGATCGATTGGGTCGACCCGCGTACTGCCGAAGTAAAACCCGTGGACGGTGTGCAGCATGCATTGATGACTCATTGTGCGCAGCTGCCCGAATTTGTAGACCAACGCACGGCAGTGGTTGAAGCGATCTTCCGTATGTTTTTGGCGAATGGGAATATTCCCATGTCTTCTGAAGAATTAAGCAAGAAACTTGGCAAGCCAGCAGATACGATCCTGCGTACAATAGCAGGTCCACGCGTGTACCGTGGGTTGCGACCAATCCTTAGCCTTCAGCCCACTGAGCCTGCATAGTCGGGTAAAATGTAGAAAATTGCCCCCGTAGCTCAATGGACAGAGCACCTGCCTTCTAAGCAGGTTGTTGGGAGTTCGATCCTCTCCGGGGGCGCACTATTATCGGCGATCGTTAATGGAGGTACCCATGCCAACCGTGGTGCGAAAAACACGAGAGACTCTCATGGAAGTGCGGCGGGGCATCCTCCACTCGGTGAGCTGGCAGGTTAAGTCCAGCATTTGGGACCCTCCAACCGATGTCTATGAAACTGAAGAAGTATTTGTCATTCGTGTAGAAATCGCAGGAATGCGCGAAGAAAATTTCGACGTTTCCGTTCAAAACGACACTCTGTATATCACTGGCTTTCGCCACGACTTCCCCGCAAAACGCGCAGTTCATCAAATGGAGATACGATCAGGAAGGTTTGCGTCTGTTGTGCGGCTTTCCGCCCCGGTAGATGTTGAACATGCGATTGCGGAATATCAAGATGGTTTTTTGACCATCACCCTCCCAAAAGAGACACAAGAACAAGGGTAAACATTCGATGCCTGCTCAAAAATGGCAATCTGGTTTGCAGAATTTTTTACAATTGATGGGTGAAATGGATGACGATTTTTCGAAACATTTCATGACCTCTTTCTTTTCCCAGCTCCAGAAAAAGGACGACGGCTCAAGCGAGCCGCAATCTGAGAACAGCGGAGACAAAACACCTTTGCCCGATACTTTACCCATCCTGCCTTTGCGGGGTGTGGTCGTTTACCCGAACACCGCTGTTCCGCTGACGGTTGGGCAGGCGCGTTCCATCAAACTGGTGGATGATGTCGTTGCTGGTGATAAGTTGGTGGGGCTCGTTGCTGCGCTGGATCCCGAAAAGGAAACCCCGGGTCCAAATGAGTTGTATCGGGTGGGTACGATAGCCACCGTTCATCGTTTGCTTCGCGCGCCGGATGGAACCGTCCGTTTGTTGGTGCAAGGCATGGAGCGTTTTCGTTTGGGTGAATTTGTGGAAGAAGAACCCTATCTCAAAGCGAAGATTATCCGCGCCCCTGAGTCTGATGAAAAAAATCTAGAAACCGATGCGCTTGCGCGCAATGCCCGTGATCAGTTCCAGGCGATCACACAGATGATCCCTTCCTTTCCGGAAGAGTTGGCAAGTTCCATCCTTTCGCTCGAAGACCCCTTGCAAACCGTTTATACCATCGCCAATTTCCAACGCATCGAATTAAAGGATGCGCAGGAAATCCTGCAGATCGATTCGGTCTATGACAAGTTAAAAAAATTGATCGGCTTGCTGGTACGTGAGGCTGAGGTTTTGACCATTGGTCAAAAGATCCAAAATGAAGCACGCGGCGAGATCGAAAAAGTTCAACGTGATTACTATCTCCGTGAACAGATGAAAGCCATTCAGCGCGAATTGGGGGAGCGTGACGAGCAATCAGAGGAGATCGACGAATTCCGCAAAAAGATCGAAGAGGCAAAAATGCCTGAAGAAGCGGATAAACAAGCCAAACGTGAGTTGGATCGGCTTTCGCGCCTGCCTTCGGCGGCAGCTGAATACGGCGTCATCCGCACTTATCTTGATACGATGGTGGCGTTGCCATGGTCTGCAGGTACACAGGATAATCTCGATATTGCCCATGCCCGTCAGGTATTGAATCAGGATCATTTTGGTTTGGAGGATGTGAAGGATCGCATCCTTGAATTCCTTGCCATTCGAAAACTGCGGCTTGACCGCGCCAATGACAAGAAGGAAGAATCGACCGACCTCATTCGCCGTGAACGCGAAGGCGTGATCTTGTGCTTTGTTGGACCTCCCGGCGTGGGCAAGACCTCGTTGGGGCAATCCATTGCTCGCGCCATGGGGCGTAAGTTCATCCGCGTTTCCCTTGGCGGGGTGCGTGATGAAGCCGAAATTCGCGGTCACCGTCGTACGTACATTGGCGCCATGCCGGGGCGTATTCTGCAATCTCTGCGGCGCATTGGGACGAAAAACCCAGTCTTCATGCTCGATGAAGTGGATAAGTTGACCAATGATTTTCATGGTGATCCGTCTTCTGCCCTGCTTGAAGTGCTCGATCCGGAACAAAACGGCGAATTCCGCGATAACTATCTCGAAGTGGCGTACGACCTATCCCAGGTTTTCTTTATTGCTACTGCGAATACGTTGGAGTACATCCCCGGTCCATTGCGTGATCGTATGGAGATGATCTATCTCTCGGGATACACCGAGACTGAAAAGATGCAGATCGCACGCGGGTATTTGATTCCTCGACAGATCCGCGAGAATAGCTTGCGCAAGAATGAAGTCGCTTTCAATGATGAGGCGCTGAAGATGATCATCCGCCGATACACCCGTGAAGCGGGTGTGCGCAATTTGGAACGCAAGATCGGTGCAGTTTGCCGCAAGGTGGGTACTCACATTGCGGAAGGCAAAAAGAAAAAGTACAGCATCAACCCAAAGGTGGTCGAAGACTTCCTTGATAACCCCATTTATTTGGGGCCAGAAGAATTGAATAAACGTACCTCCATTCCCGGTGTTGTCCCCGGGCTGGCATGGACTTCCTTCGGCGGTGATATTTTATTGGTTGAAGCCACATCCATGCCGGGGGGCAGGGGGTTCCAGATCACCGGTTCCATTGGTAATGTCATGCAAGAATCGGCACGTGCTGCGCTTTCCTATGTCCGCTCGCGTTCCAATTCACTTGGCATCCCGCATGAGTATTTTGATAAGCATGATATCCACATGCACGTTCCGGCTGGTTCCCAGCCCAAAGACGGTCCCTCTGCTGGAGTGACTATGGCAACTTCACTGGTCTCGCTCATCTCTGGGCGCAAGGTTAGCCCGCAGGTCGGCATGACCGGTGAGATCACCTTGCGAGGTCAGGTCTTGCCGATCGGCGGCGTCAAGGAGAAGGTGCTGGCGGCACATCGCAGCGGATTGACAACGGTCATTCTTCCAAAACAAAACGAAAACGACCTCGACGATGTTCCTGACGAAATTCGTAACTCAATGAAGTTCGTGTTTGCTGAAACTGTGGAAGATGTTTTTAAAGCCGCATTGGAAAAACCAAAGAGCAAGAAAAAGCCGACAAAGAAGGCAGCTAAACCCAATATAAAGAAAGCAAAAAAGAATGCCAAAGCAAAAAGTGCTCCTCGCTGAAGATGATTACACCATGGTATCCCTGCTAAAAACCCTCCTCAAGATGGAGGGGTATGAGGTTATAGCCCTTGATGCGGAGGATGATGTCATACAGGCTGTGCGGTCTGTTAAACCAGATTTGCTTCTTATGGATGTTCACCTGTTCAGCCAAAATGGATTGGACATCCTCGACAAAATACGGGAAGCAGGCGATACCAGCAGCCTCCGTGTGTTAATGTCATCTGGCGCTAATGTCAAGGACGAATGTCTTAATCACGGCGCCAACGGCTTTCTCATGAAGCCTTATATGCCGGACGACTTATTCAAACAACTCAAAAACGTCTTATCCATATGAACCCCGCTGCCTGCATTCGCGAATTTTCCTTTGAAGAGGATTACGACCGGGTATTGACTCTCTGGAAAAGCATAGAGGTCGGAATGCAGGTGGGACGTTCAGATACTCCTGAAGAGATCAAACGAAAGATCGATCGCGACCCGGACCTTTTCCTTGTGGCGGAAGTTCGTAATGAAATTATTGGAACCATCATTGGTGGTTTCGATGGGCGGCGAGGTATGATTTATCACCTTGCTGTACAACGGGAAATGCGCAAACAGGGCATCGGAGCTGCACTACTTGCGAAAGTGGAAGAGCGCCTGCAAGCCAAAGGCTGCCTCAAGGTTTACCTATTGGTTGTGGATGATAACCTTCCGGCAATGCGTTTTTATGAAGAATGCGGTTGGACTCAGATGAAACACGATCTGGTCTTTGCAAAGGAATTTTAATGACGATTCGATTTGGGATCATAACCCTCTCTGACCGTTCCGCCCGCGGTGAGCGGGAAGACCTCTCTGGTCCTGCTCTCGCCTCCTTTTTGCAAGCCGAAAATTGCCTCGTCTTAAGGCAACTGATCCTCCCCGATGATGAATCAGCACTGCGCCAAACCTTGAGCGAATGGGCGGATAGCGGTAAATTCGATGTCATACTCACAACAGGGAGTACTGGCTTTGCTCCAAGAGATATTGCCCCCGAAGCCACACGTTCGGTCATTCAAAAAGAAGCACCCGGACTTGCAGAAGTGATGCGTGCCGAAAGCCTTAAAAAAACCAAACATGCCATGCTTTCCCGTGCAATGGCTGGGATCCGTGCCCGGACGCTCATCCTCAAGCTTCCAGGCAGCCCAAAAGGTGCTGTAGAAAATCTCGAATTTGTGTTTCCAGTCATCTCACATGCCGTTCAATTATTAAGTGATGACCCGAATTCTGAAAAGTCTCATTGAACCAGACGATTAAACAACAGTGCCCCGCAGGTTCTCCTGCGGGGCACTGTTGTTATTATTTGAAAATATACTTTAGGTCACCGTCTTCAACAGACTTCCAATATTGCGGATTGGGGCTCAGTGTCATTCCCTCATCCGTCCAGGCGGTGATGACGTATTGTCCGCTTGAAATGATGGTGCTTTCACGGGTTCCATAGGCAGGGTTGTTCAAGGAAGCCGAACTGAGGATCGTGAAAGCAGGCTCCGTCAGATATGTTAGCAATTCCGGTTCAGGGCGGTTCAGGTGGACGATAAAGGTATTATTATCCACGATCTGCACACCGTCTACTTGTGATTTTTGGCGGTTGTTCGCGTCCCTTTCGCCGTTGAATGCCAGGAAAAGCTTTAACCAGGTTGGGTAATTCCCGTCACCATGCAGCGGATTTTGCGGTTCGAACCAGCGGTTGAAATTTTGCTCGATCACTTCAACTGTGATCAGGGAGCCATCACTGAAAGCGGCATCTGAGCGGAGTTCAAATATATAATCCAATTCATCATCTGAGATGACCCACGAGAACGCAATGCCCGGCTGGATGGTCCCATCTGCACCGAGAGTAACGAGCCCTTCATAAAGGTTTCGGCTGACAAGCAAAGAATCTGAATCCTCGGTTTTTGCAGGGTCAAGCGTAATGTTTTTGTTAATAACGATCGTTGTTTCAACCTGCACAGTGGCATCTGCCGGGGGGGGCTGGGTAGGATCGGTCACGGTGGAGGCGTCTGTTTCTTTGGGTCCGCAGGCAGTTAAAAGTAACATTGCGGCTGCCAGGAGAATAAATCCTTGGGTTATAGTTTTATTATTCATCGTAGGCTCTCATTCCTTATGGTTGGTTGGGGTAAAAAAACCGTATTGAAATCTCAATGTATTCTAGCGTAATTCTGCTGGTGAGAGAATATAATAATCTGGTAAATTTGTAACCCCGTTTGGGGGGAAGTTTTTCGACCCATTTCTGCACGTTTAAGCGACAAGGTTAGTGAGCGCAGGATTTTATTGCGTTGTGATTTTTTGTTACCTTTTTAAAGTTTGGTACCTCAAGAGGTTAAGATGTTCGCGAAAATAAAATTCACCAGTTTTTTAAATGTTCTATCAGCATTAGTAATTCTATCGTTGCTGCTGACTTCGTGCGCCCCGGTTGTGGGGCTGGAAGGTACCGGCGGTCAGGAAGAAGTGCCGCCAACCGAGGCTCCTGTTGTTGAGCCTCCGGCGCCGACAGACCCCCCGGTCGTTGAAGCACCTCCAACTGAGGCACCCCCAACCGAGGCACCACCTCCAACTGAGGCACCACCCCCAACTGATGCACCGACAGAAGCTCCTGCAGCGGCAACGGCTACATCAACGCCTACACCTACGGCTACAACTGATCAGGCTGCTGCGCAGGCGGGGCAGTCTCAAGGCGGCGCAAACCAGAACCTGCCGCCAGCTAGTACGGCTACCCCAACCCCCACCTCTGCTAATTCAGCGCAGAATAATCAAGGTGCAGCCCCTGCTGCTGTTGTTTCTGATCCGTATGTTGGATTGGGGGTAGCCTGTAATAATGACCTTTCCGCAACGTTCACTATTACAAATATTGGCGGACCGCTGTCTGGCGGGACGTATACTGTTTCTGAGCCCGGAAAGTCTCCGGTGACTTCTGTACTTAATTTGAACACCAATCAGAGTATTTCCTTTAACGCTGCCGGGAACGCCACCGTTACTGTAAATTATTCCACTTCGGAATTGGATAATGTCAACTTGCAGGCGGTTGGCACTTGTTTGCCGTTGCCGACAAACACGCCAACTTCCACACCGACCAGTACAAGAACGCCAGGATCCTCCGCCACCCCAACACCAACACGGACCACGGCGCCGACCGGCACCCCTACAAATACCAAAACATCCACACCTACGAAGACAGCCAGCCCAACCAATACGGCTGGACCTTCACCGACGCCTACCAATACCAAGACATCAACGCCAACTAAGACTCCCAGACCAACAAACACCCCGACTCTTACGAATACGCCGGGTCCTTCACCGACACCGACCAACACCAAGACGCCGACGCCGACCAGAACCCCCAAGCCGACGAACACTCCGACGGTTACCAATACGGCTGGACCTTCACCGACGCCGACCAACACTAAGACACCGACACCGACTAAAACCACCAAGCCGACGAACACCCCGACGGTTACCTTCACGCCAACGAATACAACGGCTCCTACCTTTACGCCGACATTCACGTTTACACCTAGCGCTACTGCAACCCCGGTGGATGGTCAGTTGGATTTGAAGGTCTTCTGTAATACCGACCAGACCGCCACCTTCCTGATCACGAATATTTCCGGAAGCGTCAGTGATGGTACCTATTCGTTGTCAGACCCAGTGAGCACTGGTCCCGTTGATATTCTGCCTGGAGCATCTGTGACCGTGCGTGGTGCTGGCAATGCCACCATGCGAGTTACGTATCGAACCTCATTCCTTTCCTCTGTGACATTGAATGTGACCGGCTCGTGCTCGCGCAGACCGACAGCCACCCCAACCAGTACAGCCACTGCCACGGTCACCCCGACCGCCACCAGTATTCAGCCTGCTGCGTTCAGCATTCAGGGTTCATGCAGTGATGTAAACATTGGAACTGCCACCTTTGTTGTTACCAACACTGGCGGCGATATGACCAAGCCTTACACCTATACCGTCACTGATGCGAGCGGCGCTGTAGTGAATACGGGCACGATTAACTTGCAAGCAGGTCAAAGTACAACGATTACTGTGACAGGAAATTCGACCTCTTACACCCTGGCTTCACAGGACGATTCTTCTTTGACCAAATTGGCGGATATGACTGCGTGTCAGCCTCCAGCGCAAGCACCGATCGTTTTGGCGAGCCTTGATGTCAGCGGGGCTTGTACTGCGAACACCGGCGAAGCTACCTTTGTTGTTACCAATAAGGGTGCCGATATGACAACTCCTTATACCTATGTTGTCATTGATGCTAGTGGAACTCTGGCTACTTCAGGTACGATCAATTTGCTGGCGAATCAGAGCACTACGATCAAGGTCACTGGACAGTCGAATACCTATACGTTCTCAACCTCGAACGACAACACTTTGACCCGAGTAGTCGATATGACTGCCTGTGCGCCAGCTGCTGCGGCTCCTCTTGCGCCGCCTGCAAACCTTGAAGTAACCGGCGTTTGTACCGCAAATACCGGTGAAGCCACTTTTGTAGTAACCAATAAAGGCGCAGACATGACAACTCCTTATTCTTATGTTGTCATTGATGCCAATGGCGCCCTGGCGCACTCCGGCACGATCAACCTGCTCGCCAATCAAAGTACTACGATAAAAATTACAGGTGCCTCGAGTTCCTATACCTTCTCGACGCCAAATGATGTCACTCTCACACGAGTTGCGGATATGACCGCTTGTGCGCCTGTGGCTGCAGCTGCTGTAGCCCCTCCGTTGCCCCCGCCTGCAGACCTTGCTATTACTGGTATTTGTACGGCGGTTGCTGGTGAAGCCACTTTTGAGATAAAGAATAACGGCACAGATATGGCAATTCCGTACCCCTATACCATCACCGATGCGACGGGTGCCGTGGTTCAAGCAGGGACAGTATCTCTGTTGGCAGGGCAGAGTATTAAACTCACAGTAAAGGGTGCTTCCTCCGGTTATACCTTTGCCACGCCAAATGATGCCAAATTGACCACCGTGGTGGACATGACTGCTTGTGTTCTCCCGCCTCCGCCGCCTCCCAGCATCTCGGCGAATGGGGTTTGTGTAGAGGCTGATATCGCCACCTTTAGCATCACGAATAACGGTGGTGACATGCCGGCAGCGTACAACTACGTCATCACCGACCAATCCGGAAAAGTGATCCAGAATGGAACCTTCCAGTTAAAGGCTGGAGAAAACCAAAAACTGACGGTAACCGGTAATTATGGTGTGCTGACACTTACTCTCTCCGATCCTTCCGGCACGACGGTGCGCACAGCAATGACCGACTGTGTTGAGCCAGACTTGACCGTTGCACCGGCTGAGCCGAGCATTTGTATCCAATGTTTGATCTTCCATACTTTCCGTGACGAGAACCTTGAAGTCTACCGTCTCGATGGAGTTGAAGGTCAACCTGGCTTCAAGCTTTACAATCTTTCGCAAGATGAAGCCGTGGATAGCCGCCCTAGTCGCGCCCCGAACGATTCCTGGGTTGTTTTCCAAAGTAACCGTGATGGGAACGTTGAACTGTACTATACCGACCTGCTCGGAAGCGGCGAGGCGACCCGTTTGACGGAAACACAGTCGAACAATACAAATCCGATGTATGCACCGGATGCACAGACCGTAGCCTTCCAAAGCGATAGGAACGGTAGCTTCGACCTGTTCACGATCGACCAACAGTCAGGCGAAGAAACGCAGTTGACGAGTGATCCTGCGGACGATGTCAATGCCTTTTACTCACCCGATGTGGAGAAACTGGTCTTCCAAAGTAATCGTAACGGAAATTGGGACCTCTTCGTCTTAAACGTTGAAACCGGTACAGAATTCCAGTTGACGAACTCCACAGCAGATGAAACATTCCCGGCTTGGTCTTCGAACGGCAAGCAGATCGCTTTCATCTTGGATGAAGGTGGCGTGACTGACCTGTATGTGATCGACTTGGACGGAAGAAACCTGAGACGACTTACCACCGATGGCAAGACCGTCAACGCGGTCTGGTCGCCGGAGGGAGATCGCATCGCTTATCAGTCTGAACGCGATGGAAACCTGGATATCTATAGCTTTGACTTCAGGGATGATAAAGAATATCGTGTGACAGATTATGATGGTCGCGACTCTGGTCCGACTTGGGATTGTGGCGGCAGTAACCTGGCTTTCACTTCCATCCGTGACGGCGACCCGAACATCTTCCAGGTCTACTGGCAGGGCGGTTCGGCAGGCAATATGACCATCGACCCGGCAACGGATAAATGGTCGCAGTGGCGCCCAACAAATGACGTATCCAGTGTAGGCTATTAGCTTTCTCAAAAAAACAGACTCGTCCCGAAACTATGGTTTTGTGGGCGAGTCTGTTTTTGCGTCTGCACGTATTCTTGTTGGAGTCTATGATTAAATCGGGAAAATCATGGTTCGGCTGATTATTAGAAATTTGAAAATACCAATAGGGTCATCCTACCCAATTTTCGTTGCCAGTTGGTATAATCCGCCCGCTTCAAAAACATAAAAAAGGAAAGAAAACTGTATGATCGATGTAAACGAACTTCGTAAAGGCGTCACCTTCGAATTGGACGGCAACCTGTATAAAGTGGTGGACTACAGCCACAACAAGACTGGACGCGGCAATGCCAATATCCGCATCAAAGCGCGCAACCTCATCAGCGGCGCGAACATTGAGCGCACCTTTAATTCAGGTCTGTCTGTGCAGGATGTTAGCCTTGATTTCGCCAATGTTTCCTATCTCTACAATGATGGCGACATGTATTATTTCATGGACAAGGAAACCTTCGAGCAGCCTGCCATTAAGCGCGAATCCCTTGGGGATAGCGCCCAGTTCCTTCAGGAAGGCATGGAAGTTAAATTAACCTTCTATAAAGGCGAAGCCATCGACGTGGAAATGCCCACCTCTGTGGATTTGAAGGTTGTTGAAGCAGAAATGGCGATTCGTGGCGATACCGCCACCGGTGTGACCAAGAAAGTCACCACCGAAACCGGGTTGACTGTACAATGCCCGAACTTCGTCAACGTTGGTGACACCATCCGCGTGGACACACGCACTGGCGAGTACGTTACCCGCGTCTGATCTATGAAGACTCCTGCCGGGCATGAATGCCCGCACTTTTACGGTGATTATTTCCGCGGCAAGAATGTGGAAGAATGCCGTTTGCTAAAGTCGCAAAACCAGGCTTGGTCGCCAGACCTATGCCGAACATGCCCGGTTCCTGTAATTTCGCGCGCGAATTCATGCCAGTTCATGAAGTTGAATATAGTGGTTGCCCGCCCATTGACCGCATTGTTCCAACGCCGTGTTCAAGTGCAGGCATATTGCGAGAAGTCGAAACAAAATGTTTCAGAACCTCAGGTGGGGTGTGGTGAATGCCATGCCCTGCCATTTAAGTTCGAAATAAAAGAAGATTAATCAAAAGGCTCCTAAAAGGAGTCTTTTTTCCTAATGAAGCTGACACTCCTGCTCGATCTAGATGAAACCTTACTGAACACAAATCAGGATATATTTTTTCCTGCCTACCTTCAGGCATTATCCACCAATTTTGCATCCTTTTTAGATCCAAAACTGGTTATGCGTGCTCTCCTTTCCAGCATAGAAAAAATGAATCAGAATCAAGATGCAACCCGCTCATTGAAAGATGTATTCAGTGATGAATTTTGTCCGATGGTGGGAATGAGCCGGGAAGCACTCGATACTCACATCGATGATTTTTATAGCCGGGTCTTCCCGAGCTTGCGCGGGATCACCTCTCAAATTCCAGAGGTTCAACCTTTCGTGGATTGGGCTGTGGCTCAAGGGTATCGGTTGGTCGTTGCCACTGACCCGTTGTTACCCCGTCCTGCTACCCGGCAGCGCGTGCAGTGGGCGGGTTTGGAACCTGAGCAATTTGAACTTATTTCCACGTTTGAAGATTTTCATTTCCTAAAGAATTATCCCGCTTATTATGCCGAGGTGCTTGGTCGCATCGGCTGGCAGGATGGACCCGTCCTCATGGTGGGGAATGATATGGAACGGGATATCATGTCGGCGAGAAAGCTTGGGCTGGCAACATTTTTTATCGAAACAGAATCCGGCTCAACGTCTGGATCTGAAGCGGGTCCGCGCGGCGCATTAGCAGATCTACGCCGATACCTTGAAACCACTGATCTCGCATCCCTAACCCCGTCTCTTAAGGCGAAGGATGCGATCATGACCGTTTTCTCTTCCACACCAGCAGTTCTGGATGGGTTGTTGCGTAATTTAAGTACTGATGACTGGAAACGAAAATTATCTGCCAGCGAGTGGACTCTGACGGAGTTGATTTGCCATTTACGTGATACTGAACGTGAGGTTCATCTTATGCAATTGAAGTTATTCAGCGATAAAGATGAACCTTTTATTCCCCGTCCGGATACCAGCGTGTGGGCAAGTCAGCGAGATTATCTGCATGAGGATGGGCCAACTGCACTGCGGGAGTTTAATGACGCGCGACTTGCCACACTTGAAATTCTATACTCAACCCCTGCCGAAGGATGGGGACGCAAAGCTCGCCATGCCATCTTTGGTCCCACGGATTTTCGTGAAGTAGCCGGTTTTATGGCAGACCACGACCGAATGCATATTCACCAGGCGTGGGCGCTTTTGAAGAAAATGTAAAAATTTCCGCGTGTCCAAACCCTGTTTTTAGTGTTAATTAGGACAAGTTTGCTTGTCCTTTTTTGTTGCAAAAAACCCTTAAGGAGTATCTGTTAGATGAGAAAACGTGTAGTTGTTACTGGGTTGGGTTGTGTAAGCCCGGTAGGGAATAATGTAAAAGATACATGGAGCGCCCTTTTAGCTGGGAAATCTGGTGCGGCTCCTATTACGGCATTTGATGCCAGTGGTCATAAGACAAAGTTTGCAGCGGAAGTGAAAGGCTTTGACCCTGTGGCTTTGTTCGGCACACGCGAGGCACGCAAGATGGACCGCTTCACCCAATTTGCCACTGCTGCCGCGCTGGAAGCGCTGGAACAATCAGGCTTGAAAATTGATGATTCGATCCGTGACCGGGTTGGGATTTTGATCGGCTCCGGCATCGGTGGTGTGATCACTACCATTGAACAATATGAAGTGATGAAAGAACGCGGACCGGAACGTGTCAGCCCTTTCCTCATTCCAATGATGATCTCCGATAGCGCGGCAGGGAATCTCGCCATTCGTGTCGGCGCTCGTGGACCTAACATGTCTCTGGCGACAGCCTGCGCCTCCGGCACGAATGGTGTTGGTGAAGCCGCTGAAATGATCCGCCGCGGTGCAGCAGATGTGATGATCGCTGGCGCTTCTGAGGCAGCAATCCATCCGTTGACCATGGCTGGCATGAATGTCATGACGGCGCTCTCCACCCGCAACGATGATCCTGAACGGGCTTCCCGTCCGTTCGATAAAGACCGTGAAGGCTTTTTGATGGGGGAAGGTTCGGCGATCCTAATTCTCGAATCTTTGGAACACGCTCAGGCACGCGGCGCAACGATCTTATGCGAATTCTCTGGTTACGGTACTTCGGACGATGCTCATCATATTTCCGCTCCGGCGGAAAATGGTGCGGGCGCTGCCATTTCCATGAGTCTGGCTCTTCAGAATGCCGGTTTAGGTGTGGCAGATATTCAATATATCAATGCGCACGGTACCTCCACTCAATTGAACGATAAAAGTGAGACGGCTGCGATCAAGACCGTTTTTGGTGAGCAGGCATATAAGCTTGCCGTGTCATCAACTAAATCCATGACAGGGCATTTGCTGGGCGCTTCTGGTGCTTTGGAAGCAATGATCTCGACCCTGGCGATCTGTGACCAGATCATACCTCCAACCATAAATTACGAAACCCCCGACCCGGTTTGCGACCTGGATTATGTGCCCAACCAGCCGCGTAAAGCCAACATTACCAATGTCATGTCAAATTCATTTGGGTTTGGCGGGCATAATGCGACTTTGATCGTCAGTCGCTATCAATAAGGAGTAGGAATGCCATACGCGCATATTACAGGCTGGGGTGTTAGTATCCCGGAGCCTGTTCTAACCAATGAAGACATCGCCAAAATGGTGGATACGAATGATGAATGGATCCGTGAACGCACGGGTATTCGTGAACGCCATATCGCGCGTGAAGATCAGTTTACTTCCACTCTGGCAGTAGAAGCCGCAATTAAAGCCTTGCAGGTGGCGAATCTTGCGCCAACTGAACTTGACCTGATCATTGTGACTTCTTCCTCGCCGGAATATATTTTCCCTGCCACTGCCTGTCTCGTGCAGGATCAGATCGGCGCCACCAAAGCAGGTGCATTCGATCTGTTGGCTGCCTGCTCAGGTTTTATTTATGCAACCAATATGGCAGCACAATCGATTCGGAGTGGTTCGATCAAGAATGCGCTTGTGATCGGCTCTGAAACCCTATCACGTTTTACCAACTGGAAAGATCGCAGCACCTGCATTCTGTTCGGCGATGGAGCGGGAGCGTTCGTTTTGCAGGCAAGCGAAAGACCCGGCGGCGTACTTTCAGCCGTCATGCACTCAGATGGTTCCGGAGCAGACTCTTTAACTCTATTGGGTGGTGGTGCGCGGCACCCAGCCACGGAGTTGACCATCCATGAAGGCAAGCATTTTGTTCAGATGGATGGCAAAGCGGTATTCCGTTTTGCCACTCGTGTGATGGGCACAGCCACCAAGGAAGCCCTGGAGCGGGCAGGTATGAAGTTGGAAGAGGTTGATCTGATCATCCCGCATCAAGCGAATTACCGGATCATTGAGACGGCTGCAAAATACTTGAAATTACCGCTTGATAAATTCATGATCAATGTGGATCGTTATGGAAATACTTCAACAGCATCCATTCCAATTGCAACCGTGGAGGCTTTTGAAAAAGGCAGAATAAAAAGTGGAAGCAAGGTGGTGTTCGTAGGTTTTGGGGCAGGGCTTACCTGGGGCGCACTGGTTGCCGAATGGTCTGGTCCGATCCCGACCAAGAAGCACGTTCACCCCGAGCAATACCGTTTGTTTGCCCGCCTGCGTTCTTTGGTGCGCAGAGCCCTGCGCTTTATCGAAGGTCTATTCTCCCGCCGCGAACTTTAATCGTGATTTCATCGAATTATGGTACGATTGAAGTGAAATTCAATCAAGGAGTGTACTATGTTAGGTTTACCGCACGGCACAGAATGGATCGTTATTCTGCTCATTGTTGTTCTCGTATTCGGTCCGGGGCGCATCGGCAAGGTTGCCGGGGAGATCGGAAAAAGCATCAAATCCTTTCGTGATGGGTTAGGCACCAAGGATGATGAAGAAAATGCCAGCACACCCTCGGATGCAGAAAAAAAGAATTAACCAAAAAACAGACCGTGAGAACGGTCTGTTTTTTTACACTTATTTTACAACTAAATGATGCGGGGATAACTAAACCGGATTAAACTTTTGGATATGAACAAGATATCCCGCCGCGACTTTCTCAAGCTCTCAGGTTTCGCCTCAACATTGACCTTGTTATGGGGGTGCGCGCCTGGAGCAGCTTCCACCGCTGTTTCCCTGCCTACGGTACTTCCAACATCGGAGGGGAATCAATTTCTCTTTAACGCACTTAAGCGGATCGGGTTTGGTCCAACAACCGGAGATGTGGAGGCAATTCAAAAGTCCGGGTTTGAAGCGTATGTTGAGAGGCAACTTGCGTATGACCAAATCGATGATTCGTCGGTCAACAGCCTCATAAGTCAATACAAGACATTAAACATGCCTGTTAATGAATTGGCTGCATTGGCGAAACCATCCCAGCCAGTAACTGAACTAATTCAGGCAACTTTGATGCGAGCCGCTTATTCGCCGCGTCAGTTATATGAACGCATGGTCCATTTTTGGACAGATCACTTTAATATTTATATTTTGAAAAGCCAGGATCGGTTCTTGAAAACTGGTGACGATCGGGATGTGATCCGCCCGAATGCGTTGGGGAATTTCCATACCCTGCTTTCTGCTTCGATGCACAGCCCGGCGATGATGGTATACCTGGATAATGCCTCCAGTACCAAGAATGGACCGAATGAGAACTATGCCCGTGAATTGCTGGAGTTGCACACATTGGGCGTCAATGGCGGATACTCGCAGCAGGATATTATTGAAGTGGCACGTGTATTAACAGGGTGGTCTGTAACGGGTAGGCGTGAAATGGATAATGCGGGTGAATTCATGTTCAAACGCAATTTTCATGATGATGGAGCCAAGCATATCCTCGGCGTGGATTTCCCCGCGGGTGTGGGGATCGAGGAGGGCGAGCAGCTTGCCCGGTTGCTTGCTGACCATCCTTCCACGGCTGGTTTCGTGGCTTACAAACTTGTGCGACATTTTGTATCAGACCTGTCTTCCGAAGCCTTGGTGGCAAATGTAGCGCAAACGTTCCTATCCTCAGGCGGGGATATTCGCGCTGTTTTGCGCACCCTCTTTTTTTCAGAGGAATTCAAAGCATCGTTAGGAACTGGGAAATTAAAGAGACCGGTTGAGTTCGTTACTTCGGCTGTACGTCAGCTGGGTGTCGAAACAAATTATGAACGCCCTACCTACCGATTGCTTCAACTGATGGGGCAGATCCCATTTTTCTGGTCCCCACCGAACGGCTACCCAGATGTCGGCAGCGCGTGGCTGAATTCCAACGACCTGCTCGCTCGCTGGAACTTTGCGTTGTTCATTGCATCCAATTCCGTCCGTGGCTCACAGCTTGATCTTTCGTGGCTGTCTGGGCTGCCCGAATCTGAGATCGTGGATGCGCTTAGTTTACGTTTGTTGGGTTTCACCCTGCCAGATGAACCGCGTTCGAAACTTTTGGATACGGTTATGTCAGTCAGTGATCTTGAACCTGAATATTCAGCTTGTGCTTTGTTATTAGCATCTCCATATTTTCAGTATCGATAGAGGTAATCATGACTTCAACTTTATCCCGCCGTGACTTTTTAAGATCTGCCGCCGCTTTGCCCGCCTGGATGTTTGCCCCTGAAACACCGCGGCAGTTTCGTCCGCGCTTTGCATTCCTTGCCCCAAAGGGGCAGGAACCCCGAGCCAATGTTCTTGTGTGCATCTTTTTGCGCGGCGGCATGGACGGGCTGAATGCCGTTATTCCACATGGTGACGCTGATTATTACCGCCTGCGCCCAACGCTTGCCATCCCGGAACCAAGCTCTGGCAACGATGAAACCGGTATTGATCTGGATGGCTTTTTTGGCATGCACCCTTCTCTGCGTCCGCTCAAAGATATTTGGGATGATAAAGCCCTGGCATTCATTCATGCGGCTGGTTCACCAGACCCAACCCATTCCCACTTCGATGCCATGGACTACATGGAGCGCGGTACACCTGGCGATAAACAAATGGGCACCGGCTGGCTTGCACGGCATTTGCAAGTCGCCGCCACCGAAAATGGATCACCCTTCCGGGCTGTTGGGTTTGGCGCAATGTTGCCCTCTTCCCTGCGCGGACCGATCCCAGCCATCGCTTTGCAGTCCATCGCAGATTTTCATTTGGGCGGTCGTTACAAAGGCGAGGTGGAGCAATTTCAGAACATCATTTCTTCCATGTATGCCTCAGATTCTACACTTGGCGAACGGGCAGATTTTACGCTTGATGCAGTTCAGCTTCTACAGAGTGTGGTGTCTGGTGAGTATCAGCCAGCAAATGGAGCAAAATATCCGGAGAGTGAATTTGGTCAATCACTTAAACAGGTGGCGCAGCTTATCAAAGCAGAGATCGGCGTGGAGGTTGCTGCTGTTGATCTCGGCGGCTGGGACACACACATAACCCAGGGAACGCTCAAAGGGGATATGCCCGACCTGCTTGCCGACCTAAGCGCAGGGCTTGCGGCTTTCTATCATGATCTTGGAGATACAATGAAGCATGTGACCGTTACCGCCATGTCTGAATTTGGGCGGCGCGCAGCAGAGAACGGCGGCTTTGGCACAGATCACGGTCATGGCAATGTGATGATGACCTTGGGGAAGTCGATCAATGGCGGCAAGGTATATGGCGAGTGGCCCGGCTTGGCTGCCGACAAACTCATCGCCCCAGGCGACCTTGCGATCACAACCGACTTTCGTTCTGTGTTGGGCGAGTTGGTTTCCAAGCACCTTAAGAACCCCGCACTTGACCAGGTCTTCCCGAACTTTACCGGCTTCCAGCCCTTGGGCATAGCCAACGATATCGAATAAAAGAGAGCCGCCTTAGGGGCGGCTCTCTTTTATGAATTTAGCTGTTCGATCAAAATTTCAACCTCAGTTGTTGGTTGTTTGCATACAAACCCTTCGCATACATACACAGTCGCTTTGCCATTTATCATGCCGCGCTCTTGTAGAAGGGCGGGGGTATTTTCCTTCGAGGAAGATGGCGAAGCTGCCACCACCACACTTGGACGATATTCTGCGCGAATGGCTTTGAGTAAACCCTGAAAACTTGGGTCTTGCGCTTCTCCCACCGCCGCCACTTGTTTCAACGTCCCTGCGGCTAACTCTGCCGCTGTGAGCCATCTCCCAAACCCAAGCGGATATCGCAAGGTGAATTGGGTTACTAATTTCAACGAGTTTTCAGCAAGGTCACGGTATTTACCTTCATCTGTGTATGCGGCAAGTTTGAGTAATGCTTCGCATGCCAGCGCGTTCCCCGAGGGAGTGGCATTGTCTTGCACATCTTTTGGGCGGAAGAGCAGGTTTTCGCCATCCTGGGGGGTATCGAAAAATCCACCTGACGGGTCTGTGAATTTTTCGATCATCTCGTCTGCAAGCTCCCTGGCAGATGAGAACCATTTTTCATTAAAGTCAGTCTGATAAAGTTCCAATAAGCCGAGTATGAGCGCCGCGTAATCTTCGAGAAATACCTCGTTCGTGGTTTTCCCCTCCCGCCAGGCTCTTCGGAGTTGACCGTTCGGGCGCAGGCTGCTCAATAGGAACTCGGCGTTGTGTATTGCCAGGCGTAGATAGGGCTCTGTGTTTTCAAAAACTCGCGCGGCTTCGGCGATGGCGGCGAGCATCAAACCATTCCAGGCAGTTAGAATTTTGTCATCTGTGCCGGGGCGAATGCGTTGGGCGCGTGCTGTGTAAAGCCTGGTGTGAGATTCGGCTAATTTTGCCGGGACAGTTTCAGCGTCAAGTTTGAAGCGGGCGGCGAGGGTGGCATCATCTATGGCGCGCTGTAGAACCGTCTTGCCTTCCCAATTGCCTTTGGGAGTGATCCCATACGCCGCTTCAAAAAAATCGGAATCGTGCTGGAGAACATCGCGAACCTCTTCGAGAGTCCAGATATAAAATTTTCCTTCTTCGCCTTCCGAGTCAGCATCCAGTGATGAATAGAAACCGCCTTGTTCATGGGTCATTTCTTTCGCAATGAATTTGATCGTATCTTCGACAATGCGTTTATAGAAAGGGTCGCGGGTGGCCTGCCAGGCGTGCAGGTAGGTGCGGGTAAGCAGGGCATTATCGTAGAGCATTTTTTCAAAATGCGGCACCCGCCATTGATTGTCTGTGCTGTAACGTGAGAAGCCTCCACCAACTACATCGTACATACCGCCGCGCGCCATTGCGTAAAGATAGTGTTTTATAAGCTTTGCATGTTCATCTGTTTTGCGGACGCTGGCATGGTGCAGTAGAAACTCAGCTGCCATCGCCTGAGGGAATTTCGGCGCGTCGCCCCAGCCGCCGTATCCCCAGTCGTACGATTCTTGCATGGATCTGGCAATCGCATCAAGATGTGCAGTAGTTAACACTTCGCCGTTTTCAGACTTCGTTTGGGCATTCAAATGTTGAAAGACCTTGCCGCCGGTCTTTTCCACTTCTTCGCGATCGTTTGCCCATGCGTTTGCAAGTCCGGAGAGGACTTCCATGAATGATGGCATGTTATACCTGCGCACTGGCGGGAAGTAGGTGCCTGCGTAGAATGGCTTTAGCTCGGGTGTAAGGAATACGGACATGGGCCAGCCGCCAGAGCCGGTCATGGCGATGGTTGCCTGCATGTAGATGTTATCAAGATCGGGTCGTTCTTCGCGGTCTACTTTGATGTTGATAAAGCGCTCGTTCATGAAAGCCGCGGTTTCGGGGTCTTCGAATGATTCGTGAGCCATGACATGGCACCAGTGACAAGCGGCATACCCAATGGATAAAAAGATGGGCTTGTTCTCAGCTTTGGCTATTTTTAATGCTTCTTTGCCCCAAGGGTGCCAATTTACAGGGTTGTGAGCGTGTTGGAGAAGATAGGGGGAGGTTGAATTTGAAAGTTGGTTTGACATAATACCTCTAATGAGTGGATTATAGCGGATGCGGCGCATTTTCAAATCCCTCATTTACGGGTATGATGCTGGCACAAACTAATAAGGACAGGTGTAATAAAAATGAGTGAAGCAGCAAAACCGATCTATATTGTTTCTGGGTTGCCCCGTTCGGGGACGTCCATGATGATGAAAATGCTTGAAGCAGGTGGGTTAAGCCCGCTTACTGATAATATCCGAACAGCGGATGATGATAACCTGCAGGGTTATTATGAATTTGAGCGAGTCAAAGCGATGAAAGAAGGCGATACAGCCTGGGTGGAAGAATCGCAGGGGAAGGTGGTGAAAGTGATCTCGGCGCTGTTGGAGCATTTGCCATCCAGCCATCAATATAAGGTTATTTTCATGGAACGTGAGATGATGGAGATCCTTGCTTCGCAGCGAAAAATGCTGGAGCGCCGTGGTAAACCGGGAAATCCTGCCGAGGATGGCAAGTTTGCCGAGTTATATGGAAAGCATTTGGAGAAAGTGAAAGCCTGGCTCGCAGGTCAACCGAACATAAGCGTGCTTTACATCCGCTACAATGAGATGATCGCTCATCCTGCTGATTATGCCGAAAAAGTGGCGGCATTTCTAGGCGTGCCCATGAATACTCAGGCAATGAGTGACGTGCCGCAAGAGCAATTCTACCGACAACGAAAATAAAAAGAACGGCGAGGTTGCTCTCGCCGTTCTTTTTATAGATAGGGTTCGTTGGATTTTGCCAGTCTGGTCTTTATGATGTTCAACATCTCGGCAGCTGTTTCCGGTTTGACCTGTGATAACTCGTTCAATTCTTGTGGGTCGGCTTCGATATCATACAAATAGAAGCGTTCCTGATCTCCGTCAAGTTCTTCGTACCCAAGGTAATAGATCATTTTATAGTTGTCACGTACGTGCATGATGGACGTCTGGGTGAGAGGATAGGTGGCTTCGTTGAAACGCGCTTGAATGGTAAATGCACCTTTTTTATCTTCAGGAGTGGGTGTCGATGCATAGGGCGGAAGAATGGTCCCTTCAACGGAAGCGGGGATTTCATGCCCTGTCAGGTGCAGGAGGGTTGGCATGAGGTCGATGGCGCTGGTGGTGGTATGCACATCCCGCCCGGTCTGAACGCCGGGCTCAAAGATCATCAGCGGTACGCGCACAACGGGTTGATAAAGGCGCCTGTGGAATGCCCCAAATTCCGCGTTCGAAGAATTCGCCGTGGTCTGATGTGAAGACCAGCCAGGTATCTTCCAAAATCCCGGCGGCTTCGAGCTTTTCAAACAACCGACCGAACTCATGGTCTACGTTTAAAACAAATTCATCATATTGACTTCGTGCTTTTCGCAGAAACTCAAAGTCTTTTTCTTCTGTGAATGGATCTTCGGGTTTGGCAAGCGGCTTGTACGAATCGGTCGAGAATGTACCCGCAAAGTCCTTGTGTGGTTTGTAGGGCGAGTGCGGCGGAAGAAAGTGGAAATATCCCAGGAAGGGTTTAGGCAATTCAAGTACCCGGTCACCTAGTGTGTCAATTCCCTGGTCAAGAACAAAATAATTATCGTAGTTGATGTGCGGAAGCCCGTATGGATAGAGCTTGGCAATATCCTTCATGCGGTTGGTAGTATATTTTTCGTACAACTGCGAAAGGAAAACCGAATAGGAATATCCATCCGGGCGTTTGATCGCTCTACCCCAACCCAGAGTGGCGATATCTTCATCGTTCTTAAATACTTCACGGATCAGCCCGTCGTTGGATAGGAATAGTTCTTCCAGCGGGACTCGCTCGTTGATGGCTTTTGTGAACTGATAGAACAACGTGTCTACCAGGCTGTTGTGAGAGTAGGCGATGCGGTAATAATCGTTGAAAGCGTGGAAGATGCTTTTGTCTGCATATTCAGGTTTGACCATGCCACCAAAGCGGATGGCGCGATGTGTCCATGGCAGTGAGCCGGTCAAAATGGATGCGGTGCCGGGCGTGGTGAAATTCCTCCGGCAAAGTGGTTGTGGAAGACCGTTGCGCGTTTGGAAAGCCGGGCAAGGTTGGGTGTGGTCTCGCGGTCATAGCCATACAGTGAAAGGTTATAGGCGCTCATGGCATCGAAGACGATGATCAGGACATTTTTCTTGTTGCCTTGTGCCGTGTTACCGATATGGTTGATGGAGGGCGGAATAACCAGCCAAGCGAGGCTAGCCCAGCCAGTTTTAAAAGTCACGCCGATTAATTGAGCGATTCATAATGGACCTCAAAATTACGCACAAGAACGATGACCAGGGCAATGAAATCAAAAAACAGGTACAGGGTCATCAGGAGCGAGAAACGCTCAAACCCATCCAGCACGATCTTTTCCACCTTTTCAGATCGTAGGATGAAATATGTGGGAAGGATAACTGTCAGCCCGATTAAGAACAACGCGGTTATATACAACGCGATCAAGGGACGACCGGTTCCGGCGAATAAGCTGAGAATTTGCCCGGAAGGTGTGACTGCCCGCAGGAAATAAGTTTGGTTCAAGATAGACCAAAACGAAAGAACGATCACAAATGTGCCCATCAACGCGACACGTTTGTTTTCAATCCATTTGTTGGAGATCAAAAAGCCGAGCAATGCTGCCAGAGCAAAGATCGCAAGGCTTTCCAGGAACGCAAATAATAATCCGTAAGAAACAACCCCAACCGCATCCCATGAATTGGTTCGAGCGGTAATCCAGTCGAAATCCCGCAAAGAGAGAAAGAGTGCCCAAAGATGCAACGGCAGGGCGCAGATCAGAAAGAGTGTCCACAACCCCTGCCGTGAATAATATTTTTTAAAGATAGCCAAGATCTTTTAACCTTTTTTCGATCTCGTCCTGATCTTCATCGCTGTAGGAGGGCGGCGGCGCAGAGGCTTGTGCTTTAAGGTCTTTGCCGATCGTCAAGGCAGGAATATCGCGATAGGAAGGCGAAGGAAAGTTGCCAAGCCCGTCGGTGGAGAAAAGCACACCCGGAACAGCTTTCGCATCGAAACAGTGATCGGCTTCCCAGTGCTCTGTATTCTTTTCAAGTGCTTCGCTGCGCCACTGACCGAGACCTGTTTCAGCAGACCCGCGATAAGGCGGGTGGTAGCCGACAAAGAGGTCGGGACCATAAGCAGCGAGAGGTCCCTGGAATACCTCTGTGCGGATCAATGCAGTTTGAATGACCTGCCCGCCGTCGGGACCTTTCCATTGCAACAGGTCTTCCTTGATCTTGGTAAGGATCTGCATGGCTTCATTTTCGTTGACCATACCGCTACCTTCGCGACCGGCGATATTGAGATAGAGGCTGTTCAAGCCTAAAGCGTAGGCTTGAGTCTGAGACCAGTCTGCCGTTCGAAGGTCGGAAGAGGCGGGGCTGGTCGTTTTCATGTATCCACGATCAACCAGCCACTTATTCAAATGGACCTTGTAATCGAATCGCCCGAATCCGTGATCCGAAATGACTAGCACACGGGTTTTCTTTTTATGGGATGCTTTTTCGATAATTCGTCCCACCAGTTGGTCGAGGCGGATATACCATGATTCAATGACATCCTCACGTCCTTTGAAGAACATATGTTGGACGCGGTCAAGGCTGTCGAACACACAAGCGAGAATGCCTTCGTCGAATGTGCTCAATGCATGGTTAAGGACGCGCTCACGTTCGTCGTCGATCATTTCACACAGTTTGAGGAACTGCCCGTCGTTGATCAAACCTTCGTTGAGAGCGGTTGTGTCCTGAGGCCAGCCAAGTGTGAGAAAGGGACCGTTCTTTTTCCACTGGTCTTGAATAAAACTTTTCGGAGTGGCATAAGGCCAAGGCGAGCCCAGTGGATGGAGCTGCAGCGGCAGGAAATACACCGACAGGGGATTTAGATTTGTAACAATAGCGCGGCTAATGGCTTTGACCGTCATACCAAAGCCGACGGAGAAAGGTAGCTCAACAATATCGCCCCATTCACCTGGTTTCAAAGTAACCTTTTGTTTGGCGATCTTGAGAGACACTGCGCCGCTCTCAACCTCCAACTCAAAATCAATATTGACGGTTCCGTTCTTTTTGGCTGGACCTTCAAGCGAACCTGTAAATCGCGAAGCGCCTTTTTGGGTCAATCCGCGGACTGCGCTTTTTCTTTCTGGATCTTCTTGCAATTTATCTACTGAGAAATATGTTCCCACCCCAAGGCGCCCTAGAATATCAGGGGTGCCGAGACCAGGTATGGTTTGCACAGGGGATGCTTGTTTCGCCGGGAAAGTGGCGGGCCACCACATGGATGTGGCGGGATATCCGTCTTCCACAGCTTGGTCAAAGATGGTATGTGCGGTGTATGGCGGAACGAATTGCAGTCCGAGTAAATTCTTTTGTGTAGGTAACAGCGAAACTTGCAGGCTGTAATTTGCAGGGTTACGATGGACAAAATCGAACATGCCGTGGCCGACAAAACGCCAAAACATAACCGCGAGAATTTGAAACAACATTCCACCAGAGCCAGGGTCAATATACATTTTTCTTTCCTTTTCTACTAATTTATCGTACTGGATTATAACAAACATCCCCGCCTAGGGTTGAGGCGCCTTAATGCCTCAAACCCGTAGAATTTGCTGCTACAGGCGGTTATCAATCCCCGGTCATATCGCGGGATTTCATAATGTCCTGTACGCCCAGACCTTTCATGTCAATCACGCTGACTTCTACCCTTTTCTGTTGCTCAAGAACCGCAGTTTGAATGACATGATCCCGTGCGTCCCATAATTCTGCGCGTAGGCGATAGGCAGGCAGTTCTGCATAAACCCGTGTTACAGTTCGGGCTGTGTATACAGCACTGAGGATTACAGCTAGGATGGCTATTGAGTGTACCCAAGTATTATTCCAGCGGGAGTTTAATTCCCTGCCAAGCAACCAGGCGATCCCTGCCAACCCTGCAAGCATGACAAACCGGGCAAGCGATTTCCCACGCGGGTCGGGTGGAGCGCCATAAAACATAACGCTGGGGCTGAACTGCAGCTGGCGATCAACCATATGGCGATAAGGATCACGAGCACAGGCAAGATGACGTTTCGCAAAACCCCATTTAGTTTTTCTTTTAGCGATACTCCAATCAGGATCGGCAGTGCAAAAAGACCAATAGGAAAATAAGATGCGGCATTGGCAGGTTGCGAATAGAGTCTGTGATGAAATCAAAGGCAAACCTTAGTGAGAGGAAGATCGTCATGGGCGAGCTTGCCGTTCTGCCGAGATCACTTCAGTGCGAGTTGCGTTTGAAGGGGCTAGAACGAGGATCATCAGGGAAAATAGCAGGGTAACAAAAGCGATGATCGCTGTGGGAAGCGCTTTCTCTGCCCAGACGGACTGTTGTTTTTTTTGCAACCAAAGCAGAACCAAAAACAAAGTCATGCAACTGAGCAAAAAGGTATTCCCGGTTTCGGAAAATCCACCCGCCAGAATTGCTACTGGAATGATGATGTAGTCAATTAGTTTGCTGCGAGTTGCGCGGACGGATTGAGATGTGATCAAGGCAAAGAGGAATATTCCGGAGATGATCGCAAGGCTGTAATGGATGCCGCTGTCCAATATAAGACTTGGAATCTCTGCGAGAGATATATAACGTGTAATAAAGCAGGGTAGCCGTTCCTGCCATGATGGTAGTCCTGGAGGCGAAACCAGATATTTTGGCGATATTTGAGAAGGTCCAGTAAAGACCGATAAACCAGCTGGTAATTACCAAAGCGGCAGTGACCTTTGCACCTACTATACCCAAAAGATACAACAAGCCGGAGATCAATGTCAGGGAATAGCGGTTGTTTGCGTATCCCCGCAAGGCTTCGGGTCCTGTCATGAAATATGTTTTGATCGCGCCATCGATGCCAAGGTTTTGAAGTCAAAGTTGTAACACCAGTCATCGCCCCAAAACCGATTATAAAAACCAATGTAGATCATGAGCCCCAGCCCGATGATCGGCGCAATACTTCCTAAAAAGACAGTCATCTGCCCGATTGAGTTTTTCTTTTCCATTTATTATCCTTCTAGAGTAGTGGATTTATTTTACCCGAATCGAACCTTTACCCATTTCCTGAGAGAGTTGACCAAAACACCGCTTCCGCTTTCGCCAGATCCTGTTTCTTCAAGACCTTTCTTTACCTCGCCGGATGTGACCAGCTCCGCCCGGAACGTGCCAGCCAACAACCCGCATTCCACGGCGGCGCGAAAATTCGCCGTTCAACTTTACAACCAGATTCCTGCAATAGTGAACTCGTCAACACCTTCGTTTTCATTGAAGAGAAGCACATCATCGAACCCTTGGATACCGCTTGCTCATAAACGGTTCTCCATGTTGTTTTATGAAATAAGATCTATCATTGGAGTTTATGGATTCTTTTGCCAAAAACATACGTTGAATAATTTTCACTTGTTTGATAATCCTTCGCTTCACCGATATTTTCTCCTAGAAAATTCATCACAAGCTTTACGCGTCTGGGTGAAATAGCGTTTAGCCGTCAACGTGCTCAAGAATTTTATCATTCCTTCCGGAGTTCTCTGGAAAAGCCAAAATATTCTGCAGAGTTCATTATTCTTGCAATATGTCTGTTCAAAAGAAGCTAGCCACTTTCCGGTGTCCAGAGCAGGGTTTCAAAGAGGAGAATTCATTTTGCGGAGGTTGGTCAGCACCCGCGCCTTAACAAGGCCTCGCCGTATTCATCTGCGGAGGTGGAACCCACAATACCACCACCAACGCCGTATTGGGCTGTCTGTTCTTGTTTGTTCAGTGCGTACGGATTGCCATACTGAACGTGCTTGCGATTCTGGCATGTAACCAATACTCCCTTATGTATTCTGCGCGGACTCGTCTCAATTCGCGATGATATTCATGGTGCTGACTTTGGCGCACCGGTGATGGAGGAGCATGGGAAAGCGCCTCGAAGATTTCGTTGTCGATGCCTTTGGTCTTTGCCCTGACCGTTGATGTCATTTTTGGAAGAGGGTGGGGTATTTTCGATGGTGAACAACTCAGGGACATGCACGCTGCCTGTCTCTGCGATCCGTCAATGTCGTTGCGGATCATGTCCGATCATCACATTTTCGGCGCGGTTTTTGGTGGATGCGTGTAACAATCAGAAATAGCTTTATCTTCAGCTGTAGTACGACCGCGTTTTACCGTCCCTTTCATGGGGCGTCCAGTAATGATCTCTCCATCGAAGTCGAAGAAGTTCGTGTGAGGCGGAGCAGATTGCCCAATTGCCAATGTCGAGGTATGCGGCATATTTTGTTTGTGAGCGGGCGAGGTTGTTCACATCTCTCGAGGATTTTTCATGGAAGTCTGTGCTGAGGCGCATAGTGAAGTTGACTTGATAGGTCATCCCCTGGGCAATGCGGTCTTTTTTACGGTTTGAATGGCCGCATTAAAAGTTTCTTTATCAGCATCTGGCAGCCATTGAATGGTGCGCAGACATCAAAGTCTTCGAAGATTTCGTGCGTCTGTAGAATATGTGGTGCATCATATAAACCAAAACCAAAGTAAGGAAATCCGTGGGATGGGATAACCTGTAGCGACGGGTCGAATGCAGGGCGACTTCGTAGCTGATAAAGCCTGCCGCTATCCAGCCGTGTTCATTGACCAGCTTTCTACTTCTTCCAATCTCTTCTGCGAACATCTTCCAGCTTCTCGGGATTAAAATCACGCGATGCGGATTATGGAACTTCCACCAAACATCGTCGTTTTTGAGAATCACGTCACCGTTCAGGTAAACCTCTCATGAATAAATTCGTTGCAATTGTACCGCGATGGCTTCCAGCATTCTTGATGATGCTTACCATCTTTGCCATTTCTTCGCGTACCAGTAATGAATTGCCGAGTTTTGGCGTTGGGACTATTTCGTCAAAAAAAGTGCGCATGGGGTCGGTTATGGTTTGTTGGCTCTCTCATTTACGGGCATTGCCAAAGCGAAATTTTTTTGGCATGGTTGCTGGCAGTGTTGTATTCTGCGACAGATGAGTTTCACCAGTCATTTGTGCCGGGGCGCCACGCTGCAGTTACGGATGTTCTAGTGTTCGATAGCTTTGGCGCGATGATCGCACTTTTATGCAGGGCCATCAACTTTGTCATCTTAAGCGTAGCGAAGGATCTTACGTCAATAATAAGAGACTCTTCCGGTCGTGAAGAACACTCCTTAGAGGTGACACACAAAGGAATTTACATGAAAATAAATTTAATAGACGAGATTTTCACGAAAGCCGCTTCGATCGGGACAGCCTCAGCGCTTGCCCTTGCGTGTGGTGTATTAACCGGAAGAGGAGACCAAACTTATGCCAAATCAAAATTCATCCACCAGTGCCGACGTGCGGCCGCTGGCGCAGGCATCGGCGGGCTTTGCTGCCGCGCGTACTTTGACCGATAAGGGTTAAACGTCATCGTTCTCGAAAGCGCGGACTCGTGTCGGTGGGCGCATGTGGACAGATTCGTCGCTGGGGTTGCCCGTCGATCTTGGCGCATCATGGATCCATGGCGTGAGTGGTAATCCGATCACCAGTGGCGAAACAGTTTGGGGCAAAACCATGGCAACGGATGGCGAAAATGGAATCATGTTCCATGCGGATGGCAGTGAAATGTCAGATGCAGAATGGACAGAGATCGAGGCTTTGTTCGAGGAAATTTTATGCTGAAGTGGAAATTATGCAGGAAGACACGGATAGCGATATGAGTTTACAAGAGGCATTTAATGAAGTATTGGCAGAGTATGATCTATCAGAAGAAGAACCGCGTGGATTAAATTATTACGCCTACCTTGAACAGCATTGAATATGGCGCTGACCCGAAGGATCTGTCGCTTTGGGAATGGGATCAAGATGAAGAATTTGGCGGCGAGGAAGTTATTTTCCTGGCGGGTACAACCAGATTACGGATGGACTTGCAAAGAGTTGGATATTCGCTTGGAAACCGTGGTTAACACTGTCCGTTATGGAATTGATGGAGTTGAGGTGGAAACGTCTGCAGGAAGCTTTGTGGCCGATAAAGCCGTGGTGACGTTTCCGCTTGGGGTGTTGAAACAGGCTTCTGTTAAGTTTGAGCCGCAATTACCCGAGTCGAAACAGTCGGCAATTAAGCGTCTTGCAATGGGCGTCCTCAATAAAGTCTATTTGAAATTTCCAGAAACGTTTTGGGATGAGGATATACAGACTATCAGTTATATGGGTGAGGAGCTGGCGAATGGAGTGACTGGTTGATTTTGCGCCGTTCACGGGTGAGCCTGTGTTGATGGCTTTCATGGTGGCGATAAGGGGTTTGCGCTTGAAGACCTTTCGGATGACGACATCCGCCAAAGGTGCCATGAATGCGTTGCGCATGTTCGGAGATGATATCCTGAACCTGAAGGGATGTTGGTGACACGTTGGGGCAAAGACCCGTTTGCCTTGGCGCATATTCGCACATTCCGCCTTTGCGAGCGGCGCTGATTTATGATGCGCTTTTTGAGCCCGTGGACGATGTTTTATTCTTTGCCGGTGAGGCGACCTGGCGTGAGTACCCCAGCACGGTACATGGAGCATATCTTTCGAGCGTGAAGCGCTGCTGAAGATATAGAGTTTGAATCGTGCACAGGAAAATAGCCCTCCTTCATTGCTGAAAAAGAAAGGAGTATGCGAATTAGTATTTGATTGCTAATTATTACATAACCATGAATTTATGGTTGGCGTTGATGATTTCTAGTAACTTGTTGGCAGTGAGGAGGGATGCTGATTTTTATTGAGGTGTCCGTAATCCCATGTAAACGGTTCGTAGTTGCAGCCAATGTTAGTTGATGATAGACATTCTTTTTCTTTAAAATAAATCTAATAATGAAATAAAATCGGAATTACTGAAGTGTGCTGCATCTTTTAGAGATATTGTCGGCGCTTCGGATAGTTTCAAATGAACCTGAGTAAACCAACGCCTCATCATCTAGTGCAATATGCAGGCGGAGTAATACACTTGGTAAACTGGGCATCCATTGAGAACAACAAACAATAGTACTTGTGTGGTGAAGCGATTTTGATCTTATTAATAAAATTGTGTCTATTAATGCTTGTCTTAGATAGAGGTCGTTTCCGCCTAGCGGATCGCTCCAGTGGCATAGAGTAGCCAGTGTATTGGGTTTTAACTTTCCCCTACTTTCTCTGTGAACATTAATCTCTTGACAATACGGACGACTGATCGGATCGCCCGTCAAAGGTGAGCACCCTGAAGCAGTAAGCTGAGCAGTCTCTTGATGCGCTTTTCGGGCCACCATACGATAGAGAAGCACGCGCGGCATGTGGGTCGCGAGAGATAAGATGATAGTAACTGGAGGCATGGTTAGAATAAAAACAGTCGCTGCTGAAATCAGTAAATGTTTGACGCGGTGATAAAAGGCAGCTGCTCTTCAGCGATATAGTTTTGTATATTTCCTTTGTCTCGTCTGAATTAAATG
>JADKIL010000020.1 GCA_016721315.1 Candidatus Villigracilis vicinus | reverse complement strand
ATTTGTTCGCCAACTGTCTTCGGGCAGTACTCACGGTAGTAGCAATTACAATCCCCATGTTGTTAATCGGCCGCGATACGCTGGGCGAGGCCGTGATTGGCTTTTTATACATTGTGCCAATTGTCTGGGCTGCCAGCCGTTGGGGGCAGGCGCCAGGGGTTTCCGCTGCGTTGACCGCTGCTCTATGCTTTGATTTCTTATTCATTCCGCCTTTCTATACCTTTGCTGTGGGGAGTTTGGAGAGCTGGCTGGTCCTGGTCTTTTTGCTTGCTATTCTGATCGTAGGCCGCATTCAGGATAGTTTATCCAAAATGCGTGAAGCCACCTTCATGTATGAATTAAGTTCGGCGCTTGCCAATGCGCGCACGCAGAACGCAGTGGCTCACATTGTCGCAAGGAATATCAGGCAGTTATTTCAAGCGGCGCTGGTCAATGTCACATTCCAGCAATCCAAACAAATTCCACGCATCGCTGCTCATGAGCCAATGGATGGCGAAGGGACAGGCCAGCCAGACCGTATTTTGCCGATCATGAACGCTTGGGGTTGGTTGGTGAGATTCAAATATGGCGCGGAGAATTTGGGGATCTGCCTTCTGAAAACAGCCCTCTCCTTCAAAATTTTGCGTCACAAACGTCAAGGGCGTTCGAGCGCACGTATTACTTTGAAGTGGAGAAAGCCGCAAACAGCCCGATTTCAGACATCTCTGTAAAATAGATAAGTCATAGAAATCCCTTTTCAAGTGAGATACAATAAAAATAATGGAACAACGTCCCGACCCCGATGAATTACTGAGGCACGCTCAGGCAGAAGAACAAGCCTCGAAACGCGGTAAATTAAAGATTTTCCTAGGCTATGCAGCGGGCGTGGGTAAAACCTACGCCATGCTCGAGGCCGCGCATCAACGTAAAATTCAAGGCATTGATGTTGTGGTCGGTTATGTGGAAACCCATAAACGCGCTGAGACCGAAGAACTGGTGGAAGGGCTGGATGTATTGCCGCGCAAACAGGTGGAATATCGCGGCGTGTCCCTGCCCGAAATGGATGTGGACGAAGTCATCAAACGCCGTCCTAAAATTGTCTTGGTAGATGAATTCGCGCACACGAATGCGCCTGGCTCGCGTCATCCCAAACGATATTTGGATGTCGAAGAAATCCTTGACGCGGGCATTGACGTGTATACCACGCTCAACATTCAACATCTCGAAAGCCTGAATGATGTCGTTGCACAGGTGACAGGTGTGATTGTGCGCGAGACTGTCCCTGACCTTGTGCTCGATAAAGCCTCTGAGATCGAAGTTATTGACCTACCGCCCGATGAACTGCTCACCCGCCTGAATGAAGGGAAAGTTTATATTCCTGAACAAGCTTCACGCGCCATTGATAAATTTTTCCGCAAGGGCAATCTCACCGCACTGCGTGAAATGTCCCTGCGCCGCGCCGCCGAACGTGTGGATGATCAAATGCGCTCATACATGCAAACGCGCTCCATTTCTGGCCCGTGGGCGGCTGGAGAACGGCTGGCGGTTTGTATCAGCCCAAGTCCTTTAGCCGAGAAGTTGATCCGCACCACGCGCAGGCTGGCAGATGAACTCAACGCCGAGTGGTATGCCGTGTATGTTGAGATCGCATCGAAACCTGAAACAAATCCCGCAAACCGCGAGCGCATCGGGCGGACATTGCAACTGGCGGAAGAACTGGGCGCAAAGAGTCTCACCATCGCGGGCCGCTCCATTCAAGAAGCCGTGTTGGATTTCGCGCACAAGAATAATATTACAAAAGTTGTGGTGGGCAAGCCGCTCAAGCCGCGCTGGCAGGAGATGTGGAACGGCTCGATCGTTGACCAACTCATTTATGCCAGCGGCGATATTGACGTGTACGTGATCAGCGCGCGAACGGAATCGAGTAAATCCATTTTGCCAAAGGAATGGCAACTGCACCGCCCATTGGGGCGTTATGTACTTGGTCTCCTGCTCGTTGCTGTTTCAACTTCACTGGGTTTAATTATTCGCGGAAATTTAGAACCTGCAAATCTTGTCATGTTGTATCTGGCATCCACGGTCGTCTCCGCCGTTTTTCTTGGGCGCGGCCCATCCCTGCTCACCGCTATTGCAGGCGTGCTAGCTTTTGACTTTTTTCTTGTCCCGCCATATTTAACATTTGCCGTCAGTGACACCCAATACTTTATTACCTTTATTGCATTGTTGGTTGTAAGTCTGGTCGTCAGTTCACTGACCGCCCGTGTGCGTGAACAAGCCGAAGCCGCAGTGCAGCGCGAAAGACAAACCGCAGCGCTTTACGACCTCAGCAAAGACCTGACCTCCGCCGCTGATCTGCTGCAAGTTGCGAACATTATTATTTCACAGATCGGCAATGCTTTCGGGCGTGATGTCGCGATTTTCCTGCCCGACAATCAGCAGCTTCAAATTTTCGCAAGCTCTCCCAACTATCAACCTGACGAGAACGAATTAGCCGTAGCTGCCTGGGCTTATCAGCATGATCAACCCGCTGGCCGTGGAACGGATACCCTGCCCGCCGCATCCCTGCGCTGTCACCCGCTGAAAACATCCAATGGCATTGTCGGTGTGCTTGGAGTGCATTCTAAAGATCAAACTAATTTTCTTTCTTCAGAGCAAAGGCTTACTCTTGCGGCATTTGCGAATCAATCCGCACTGGCAATTGAACGCGCCAGTCTTTCTGAGCAAGCGAGTCAAGCTGAGCTTTTGCGTGCCACGGAGTCCCTGCAAACTGCTCTGCTTAATTCAATTTCGCATGACCTTCGTACGCCGCTGGTTTCCATCACGGGCGCATTGAGTTCACTTGACGAAGATAATGGTACGCTCAACGAGTCCACGCGCCGCGCCCTGATCGAAAATGCGCGCGGCGAAGCAGACCGACTTAACCGTCTGGTGGGAAACCTGCTCAACATGACCCGTATCGAAAGCGGCGCCATCAAACTACGGCTTGAGGCTGAAGACATTCAAGACGTGGTGGGTACAGCCCTCGAACAGCTTGGCTCACGCATTGCAAACCGTAAGATACAAGCTAAAATACCCGCCAACTTCCCGCTCGTCCCGATGGATTTCACCCTCATCGCACAGGTTCTTGTTAACGTTTTGGAAAATGCAATAAAATATTCACCCGCAGATTCAGCAATCGAGGTCTCTGCAGAATTGCTGGATGAAAAGATCCGCCTCAAAATCGCTGACCATGGAGCTGGTATCCCGTCCGAAGACCTGACTCGCATCTTTGACAAATTCTACCGAGTCCAACGCCCTGAGAATGTCAGCGGCACAGGGCTGGGACTATCCATAAGCAAGGGAATTGTCGAAGTACATCATGGTACTATTTATGCAAGCCCTCGCGAAGGCGGTGGGACGATCATCACAATTGAATTACCTTTGAAAAACATGGGATAAAAAGAGTCATGGAAACGGGTCAACGGGTTTTGGTTGTAGACGATGAAACATCCATCAGGCGCTATTTGCGCGCTGCATTAACCGCACAGGGGCTCACTGTCTACGAGGCTTCTGATGGACAGGAAGCCTTGAACGCGGTCCTCGCCCACCGCCCTGACTTGATCATCCTCGACCTCGGCCTGCCTGATATTGACGGTATCCAAGTCACACGCCGCTTGCGTGAATGGTCGCAAACGCCGATTATCATTCTCTCCGTCCGCGAAGCGGAACAGGACAAGATCGCGGCACTAGACGCAGGCGCAGATGATTACCTCACCAAGCCTTTTGGCACAGGCGAACTCATGGCGCGTATGCGCGTGGTCATGCGCAGACAGATCAACAGCGCAAATGAACCCATCTTTACAACAGGCGGATTAACGCTGGACTTCTCTCATCGCCTCGTCACGGTGAATGAAAAAGAGATCCAATTGACCCCAACTGAATATGATATTTTACGTCTGCTGGTTACTCATGCTGGGAAGGTATTAACTCATCGCCAAATCCTTCGCCAGATCTGGGGAGAAGGTTACAACGATATGCACATCCTGCGCGTCAACATCAGCAACTTACGAGGAAAGCTCGAACCTGACCCTGCCCGCCCAACCTACATCCACACGGAAGCCGGGGTGGGGTATCGCCTGCGGACTGATGACAGGGACACAAAATAAGAAAACGCCTCTTCGTAGAGGCGTTTCAGTTTAACTACGGGCGGCTTAAAAGTTTCGCCAATGGCTCACGCGCAGCGTCATCCACCAGGGCAGGATCTCATCTCCTTCTTCGAGAATGGTTGTGCCTCTTGGCAGTATCATTTCGCCATGGCGGATAATGCCCGAGATGACGCAATGATTCGGGAGGGATAAATCTTTTAGTGCAGTACCAATTGCCGGTGCGGAAGGAGCGATCTTTTCCTCCACGATGGAATATTTTCCACGGCGAATTTTCAACATGGTCATCATATCGCCCAGAGACATTTCTTCCGCAGTAAGGCGTGCAAGGATCTCAGCCTGATTGAGCGAAACATCCACGCCCATTTCAGGCGTGAAGAGCCACGCGTTTTTTGAATTATTGATACGGGCAATGACGCGCTTCACACTGAACTCAAAGCGAGCCAACGAAGTGATCACCAGATTGGTTTCATCTGAACCTGTGACCGCCGCAAGCACCTGCGCCTTTTGAATACCCGCTTTTTCCAATACCGTCGGCGAACTTCCATCTCCATTAATGATCATTTCCCGCGGAATTTCGAGCGCTAGTTTTTCAAGCACATTCGGGCGCTCATCGATGACGCGCACCGTGTGACCTTCTTCCAGTAAAAATTTCGCAAGTTGCGAACCCGTATTACCACCGCCAACCACGATAACAAACATAGCTATCTCCTCTCGATCCCAAGCATTTCCTCCAGCCGATTCATGGCAGAGGGAATCACAGCAAGATACAGAACATCGCCTTCTTGAAATTCGGTGCCAGAAACAGGGATGAAGGTATGGTCGCTTCGCGTGATCGCAGTAACAGATACTTCACCAGGGATGTTCAATTGAGCCACACGATGACCGTTCAAACGCGCAGGCGACTCGACGCGGATCATGGTCGTCCCGCCATCGCTGAAAACATTGAGCACATCGAGATCATTATGCGTGACGACTTCAACGATTCTTTCCGCGCCCCAGGCTGTGCTGGAGATCGTTGTCAGTCCCAGCCGCTGATAAACTTCCGCGCGCACAGGGTCATACAATCGCGCAACCACTCTTGGTACTCTAAAAATATTTCGTGCGATCCGTGCCGCGACAATGTTGGCATTGTCTGAAGAACTGGCGGCCACAAACCCTTCGGCGGTTTCAACGCCAGCTTCGATCAGAATATTTCGGTCAAAGCCAATTCCGCGGACAACTCTGCCTTTAAAGTCTGTTCCTAATTTTGAAAGAGCATTGGCGTCATGGTCTATAACAATGACTTCATGTCCCTGTCTTGCCAGCAGCAAGCTGACCTGCGAGCCAACCCGTCCGCAACCCATAATAATTACTTTCATCGAACAACCTCCTGAAGAGAGAGCGGGGAAGATTTTCCATTACTCATTTTTTTTAGGCCGCGCACAATGGCCTTGCGGATCCACTCTACAGAATACAAGATAATCGCATTTAATGCCAACCCAAACCACATCCACGCTGAAAGAGGTGCATGATTGAAAATATCAGCAAAGAATGGAATGTAAATAATACTGATAATGCCAAGCAGCTCGATTAGAATGCCGATCCACAGATATTTATTACTCAACCAGCCGAGGGCAGAACTGCGGGTTCGATCCGAACGGCATGCCAGAGCATTCCCGATTTGGGAAGTGACCACACCCGCATGATACACCGTCGCGGCCAAAATCATAGCTTGTTGAAAAGACAGGGAAAATCTGAAATCGATAAAGTTAGCCAGCGGAGCAAGGAATGCCAGTCCAATTTCGTCAGCATACCCTGAGAGAATAAAAACGGACAAAAATCCCGCGAAACACATGGTCGCTTCGATCATGCCAAGCCAAAATGCGCGAGACAGCAGGCCACGGTCTAGCAGGGGTTGATTGCGCGGGCGTGGCGGACGTTTCATAACATCAGGTTCGGGCTTCTCCATGCCAAGCGCCAAAGCGGGGAACATATCCGTACCAAGATCGATTGCAAGGATTTGACGGACGCTCAATGCTAGTGGCACGAGCGGTAAATTCGCTTTGACGATAAACGGCATTAATTCAGGGATGTTACTGGAAAAAATATACGTGATGAATTTGCGGATATTATCGAACACGCCGCGTCCCTCTTCAATTGCGGCGGTGATCGCGCCGAAGTCGTCCTGAGTCAAAATAATATCGGCGGCCTCCTTTGCAACGTCCGTGCCGACAATACCCATGGATATACCGACATCAGCTTTGCGCAGGGCAGGCGCGTCATTCACGCCATCTCCAGTGACAGCCACCACTTCACCGCGTGCCTGAAAAGCAGAGACAAGTCTCATTTTGTGCTCGGGGGCCATGCGCGCAAAGAGCACTTCTTTATCAAGAATCTCCTGCAAGGCAACATCAGACATTTCATCCAATTCCGCGCCTGTCAAAATAACAGTATTCTTTGTCGTCAACATACCCACACGCCGCGCAAGCGATTCGGCCGTCAGTCCATAATCGCCTGTGATCATCACAATGCGGATATTTGCTTCGCGGCAGGTTTGAACAGCTTTTTCCACCTGCGGTCTTGGTGGATCCATCATGGCCATCAAACCGAGGAAGGTCAAATCCTTTTCAACATTTTCAGCGGTGTACGCGCCTTCACGCGGAGGCAGGTCACGCCGTGCCAAAGCCAATACGCGCAATGCGCCGCGAGCGTAATCATCATTGACGCCCATGATCTCGGCTCGTAATTGATTCGTTAGAGTGACAGCTTCGCCATGCATCAAAACCTTTGTGCAAAGCAGTAGCACCTCACGCGGCGAGCCTTTGACAAATGCAATCTCACAGTTAACCTCGCGATGAATGGTCGTCATGCGCTTGCGGCGTGCGTCAAATGGAATTTCATGTACACGCGGCAAAATGCGATTGACCGCTTCTTCAAAAATCCCGTCTTTCATTGCGGCAACTTTCAACGCAGCTTCGGTTTGGTCGCCGAGACTCGCCCAACCTGGGTGTTCCATCGAAGGTGCATTGATACGGGCGTTGTTACAGCATGATGCAACTTCCAGCAAACACAGCAGATCCTTTTCCCAGACTTGTCCTTTCGGGTCTGGTGAAAAAGTCCCTACGGGTTCATAGCCAACACCAGTGGCTTTAAGTCTTTTTTGCGCCACCCAAATATCGCGCACGGTCATTTGATTTTGAGTCAACGTGCCGCTTTTATCGGTGCAGATGACAGACACCTGACCGAGCTTTTCCACCGTGGATAGTTTCTTCGCCAGCACGCCTCTTTTCGCGAGACGTTGAACTGCCGCCGCCAAAGAGAGAGTGAGCGTGGCTGTGAGTCCTTCGGGAATCACGGCAACCACAATTCCCAGCGCAAGCAGGGTCACTTCTTTGACGGGAAAATTGAGGGAGAAATAACCGATCACAACAACGAATGCGCCGATGCCCAAAGCGATCCAAGCTGTGAGTTTACTAAGTTGATTGAGTTCTTTCTGGAAAGGCGTCGGCTCTTCTGTAATGGATTGGGTCAGGTGGGCGATCCGCCCAAACTGAGTGGACATTCCAGTAGCAACAACAATTGCCCGCCCAGTCCCCGAAGCGATAGATGTCCCTGCGAAAATTAAGTTGGGGCGATCTAATTCGCTCAATCCGCTTTGTAGAGATGCGTCAACTGTTTTACGCGCGGGAATTGCTTCGCCTGTTAATGTTGCATTATTTGTACGCAGTCCATATTCTTCGATCACGCGCGCGTCAGCGGAAATGTTATCCCCCTCTGCAAGCACCAAAATATCACCGGGGACAACGTCGCTGGATGGAATGTAACTTTCGACGCTATCACGAACCACATGCGCAAAGGACGGCAAAATCTCTCGCAGCTTTTCGATGGCTTGTTCGGCGCGATACTCGCGCCAGAAGGAGAAGCCCGTGTTTACAAAAATGATACTCCAGATGATCAATGCAAGAACAAGGTCGCTTTGTGATAAGGCGGCAAAGCCAACGATAAGTAAAACAAGGGCAGGCGGATGAATGAACTCTTGAAGTAGTTTCTCCCAAACAGGTTCCTTCTTCTGCTTCGAAAGGATATTATGTCCATAGAGCGACAGGCGAGCCTCAGCCTCGGCACTCGAAAGTCCTGCAGAGGATGTTTCAAGCGCTTCGCAGGCTTCCGAAACGCGCAGGCTGTAAATAGGTGTGGACATGGAAATGCGAAGGATGAATTAGGAAGGATGAATGATGAATAAAAGTTCATGTCATTGCGAGGGCGCTCTTGTTCTTCGCCCGAAGCAATCTTCTGTTAATTCGAAGGTTGCTTCGTCGCAAAGAACGCTCCTCGCAACGACATCTCAAGTTTTACAATTCTTCTTCAGTGGGGGCAGTCTCTTTCGGAGCGCCACCAAGTTTCGGCTCGGGATGATCGAGATACTGTTCCAAAAGCGAAGGCGCTTCGGGGTGATCCACATGCAGGGCGTGGTCATAATCCCCTGCAACGGCAGGCTGCTCAAAGCGAACGGGACGGCGAACACCAAATAACTCAAAGAAACGCGCAATGCCAATTAATAAATCGTAGCGATATTCCTGCATTCTGAGTGACTGCCATTCGACGATGGAGGCCATCGCGCCTTGAACACGCGCCTTATCGCGCACGATGCGATGAATTTGTTTGGGATTACGAAATCCCAACGGAGAAAGCAGCATCAGATGCGCGGCAACTGCCAAAAGTGTGAATGAGACTAATACCGCCCAGCCACCTTCGCTCCATTTTCCAACAAGCTGGCCGATAAATATCACAAACGCAAGCGCGGCGGCACATGATGCGCCAAATGCGCCCCATGTGCGCGTCCGTCCCGTAAAAGTCTCAAGGATATTCTTGCGAACAGCAAGTCCCATGATCATGATTGGCATGAACACACCGACACCATAAAATGGAACTGCGACAGAGGTCTTTCCGCGGACAAAGAACATGATCAATACTGAAAGCGCAAAGGTGATCGTGACAGAGCGCGTAAATGTCCCGCGTGGATCGCGATACACAATGGCTTCCGGGATTTCACCAATTGCCACATCACGCCATTCAGTGGCCTGGGCATCTTGAAACGCAGTCATGGAGGCCGCAGCCAGCATCAGCACAGCCAATATTTGATATGCCCAGAATAAAATGACGCCGCCGGGTATTTGGGAGAAACCGATAAAGGCCAGATTACCAATTAGTGTTCGACCAAGGGTTCCATCGAAAACGTTGAACCGCAGCGAAAAGTAAGTCAGGAAAAGGGTGGTCACCCCGCCGTAGAACAAAAAGGATGTTTGCACAAAACGGCCAATTCCTGACTTGCCGCCATAGAAGTCCCACAGTTTTTTCAGCGCGGAAAATGTTTTCTGCCCCACTTTACAAGCGCCACATCTTCATTAATAAAGAATTGGACGCCGTTGGAGACCGCTTCCAACCCCGTGAGCGCGACCATGCCTTTCATGGAGGCAGTCAACATGTGGAGAAATGCCTGGGCAAGAGAGACAGATTCAGCGGTTTCCGCTGGCTGGGGAGTGACACCTTTGAAATGCGCGATCGCTAATCCAATTCCCATTGTGAGGGTCAAAAACAGGAAGACACCCAACATGGTGAACACTACACGTGAAGACTCACCACGACCGCGGATAGTCAGGAACCATGTTATTGCCGCAAGTGCCGCTCCAATCGCGAAATGCCATATCCAATGAGCATCATAGGCATTGATAATGGACAGGAGTTGGTCGCCGCCTGAAAGCGCAGAGACCACAATCGTCAGCACATAATCCTGAATCAACGTAACAGCCACGATCAAGCTTAACGTTGGCTTGAGATAGCGCATCGAGGCCGTGTATGAGCCGCCGCCCTCATTGAATGGTCCAAGTGAGTACATATAAAGTATGCCGAAAACAAAATTGGCAAAGGCAATGATCGTAACCGCTATGTACCCGTATTTTTGCAAACCATAAGGATGCAGGGCGCTCATCATTTCGCCAGTGGCATAGTAGTATGATGTAAAGTAATCTACACCGAATAAGGCAATCGCCGCCAGCACACCGATCTGACCTGCGCCATGAACGTGAGCATCCTCCTGACTTTCCTTCGGCGCGGCGCGGAGGGAAATAACTACAACAACAATTAATAAAGCAATTGAGAAAAACATGATGGCAACCTTGTGTTATACATTCTCAAATGCTTGTTCGAGTAATTCAAGCAAATGAAGTAAATGTTTGCGGGTGGATGGGTTGTAGCGCGTATCCTGACTAACCTTCACTTCTTCCTGCCGAACAGCGCGAACCACAAAAGCGGGGACGAACATAATGCGTCCTGAAGGGATGACTTCAAAATTGGAAATGTCGATCTTTAATTCCTGATCATCGAAATAAGGCAGGCTGAGACGAAGCCCGCGGTTCAGACTCCCCGCTCCGGCCCGCTCGCTGATTCGAGCGATAATTTCCTTCGTCTGATAGATTGCAAGAGCGCGTCCCTGATTAACCAGCTGCCCCAACATGCCATAACGCTTCTTGGCGTACTCTTCATCTGCGGAGATATGCGGGCTGAGCGCCACTGCAAGGAATAACACTTCCATAAATCTCTGCATTGATTTGACATGAGCATTGGCCTCGTCTACAGACTTGACCAGCATTCCCCCATTCTCATTAAAAGCCACCCACTGCGGCAGAAAGAACTTGCGCGCGTAAGGCACAAACGGCACAAGTAAATCGCCGCGACCTGCTTCAGTACTCCCTTCTTCTGCAATTGCATCGGAAGCCGAGGTAATTGCAGATTCTGGTTCCATATCATCCACTACAGGAATGGATGGAATGGTCTCATCCTCGCCTGCGGATTGATAAGTAATAGTCCGCCCAGCCGGTAACATTTGATAAACCATGTGCAAAACTGTGGCATGGCGCAACAAACCTGCTGCAACGGAAATTGCCCGATCTGGAGATTGTTCCAGTTCGGTGAAAGTGTGTCGTAGCTCCTTGTACAGCTCCGCTTTGCGGAAGTGGTTCAAAAAGCTCCCCGCGGAACGGGTGCGCTGGTTTTGTGGGATGGTCACCAATGCAGGTTGATCGACATTTTCCAAGGTGCAAACCACTCGGTCTGGCAATGAGAAATTGATCTGCGAATTGCCATCCACAATAGCCTGGGCGATCTGTTTTCCCTGCGTTTCAAGAAAACGCTGGACAATGGCGGGCTGGGCGGAAAACAAAGTCTGTTGACGCTTGTATTCTTCAGCCTGTCGTTCTGATAAAAATTTTGGATTTGTTTCTGACATACTTAACCTTTTTGAAATTATGATTACGGGAACAGGGTGTTCCAACCCCAGACTAATCCCACTTCAATTGGAATTGAAAGATACATAAGGGTGTTCTGTGCCCATGCTTCAGGTATTTTGATGATTTGCACTTGCAACCAGAAAAAAATAGCCAGGATACTTAACGAGCCTATCCACGCAATGACTGACGAAAGCCAGCCTGGGCTAAAGGATCTGGTTTGTACTCCACCTTCCAACACATAAACGTCTAATTTCAAGTTTGATTCAATGAGTTGACTAACAGGTTTATGCATCAGACCTGTATATTGCCCGTCGAAGCACACAATGATGTCTCCCGCATGCCAGTTGGCCTTTACAACCTTCAACCAATTGTTTCCAAATTCAACCTTGGATTCAACAGATACAAGGCCATCATTCACCATAGCAGAAAGAAAAATAAGCTGTCGACGCATACTTGATTCACTCATCACATCTTTACAAAGACCGATGAGTTGGACCTCGCCTTCCAAAGTCTTTGCCAGGCCCAATATTTTTCTGGCAGTTCCGGCAGAATCAGCCAGGGCTTCAGGCACAAGGATCATTAAACGGCTGGCAGGCCGAAGGTCGGGAAATGAAGCGGAAGATATGGTTAAAGCAGCGGGGTTTTCATCAAGCTTGTTCATGTCACCTCATAGATGTATTAATCCTATCCATCCCGCATAAAAGGGTGACAAATATTTAAAGCAATTGCATAAAAGATATATCAAGAAACAGGTCAAAATCGTATAAAATCTTGACCTTTTCTTGACATCTCTCCAACGTTTCTTGCCCCCAGATTGACGGGTAATTGAATACACTACACTCAAGATGGACTCAGTACCAAGACTGATCGGCCTGTAAAAATGTTTTGGGAGAATAACCTTTCATGGATATAAAGCAGCGAGTTTTGATCGTGGATGATGAAGCAGCCATCAGGCGTTATTTGCATCCGATATTAGCCGCCCAGGGGTTGACGTTTACGAAGCCTCAGATGGACAGGAAGCCCTGGATGCAGTCCTTGCCCATCGCCCAGACTTGATCATCCTCGACCTTGGGTTGCCGGATATGGATGGTATTGTCGTTACACGCCGCCTGCGTGAATGGTCGCAAACTCCAATTGTCATTCTCTCTGTCCGCGAAACAGAGCAGGATAAGGTTGCAGCTCTGAATGCGGGCGCAGATGATTACCTGACAAAGCCCTTTGGCACCAGTGAATTATTGGCCCGCATTCGGGTTATTCAACGTAGACAGGCTGTCGTTGCAAATGAATCCATATTTATACTGGGCGGCTTGATATTGGATTTTTCGTGTCGTGAAGTCACTGTAAATGAACAGGAAATTCAATTGACCCCAACTGAGTATGATATTCTACGCCTATTGATTACCCATTCAGGGAAAGTATTAACTCACCGTCAAATACTACGCCAAATATGGGGTGAAGGCTATAACGACATGCACACCCTGCGTGTCAATATCAGCAACCTGCGAGCTAAACTTGAGCCTGACCCCGCGCGGCCAACTTATATCCACACTGAAGCTGGAGTAGGATATCGCCTTAAAATGCTAGATGAGGGGAAAATATAAAATCCGCTTCAACAAATCTTGAAGCGGATTTTATATTTAATGGGCAAGTCTGTATCAGCACTTCCTAATGTTCATCAGCCTCTTCATGGACATGATACGGCACGTTGATGATAACGATCCCATGCTGGCGTTTAAGTTGACTACGGAGCAGATCCGCAGTGTTGGTATGCAAGACTTCAGTCAATCGGTTTTCTGCAACAAATTCGGGCACGACAATGGTGATGGTTTCACCCGGCTGCCGCTGTTTCTCAACTTCAGCTATATATCCCAAAATGGGTTCAATAAAGAGACGATAGGGCGAATCCAACATGACCATACGTACACCTTCACCCCACGTTTCCCACTTCTGGCGGACCTTTTCAGCCTCCGCTGGCTCGATGGTGACGTGTACGGCTGTGATGTCATCGGATAACATGCGTGCGTAGCGCAGTGCCGCCAATGTCCCCTGATGCACACCGCTGACCGGCATGATCACCCGATGACGCATCGCATGCGGCGGGATGACGCCGAAATTATCAAGGGAAAGTTTTTTCGCGAGCCTCTTATAGTGATGATGGATTGAGAAAAAGATGGTGACGAGTAGCGGGGTTAGGATAAGCACTACCCAGGCGCCTTCTCTAAATTTCGTCACTGCAAATACAACCATTACAACCGCAGTACACACAGCACCAAAGCCATTGATCAACATTCTGTACCGCCAGCCCTTTTCATATTTTAGAGTGGAACCCGGCTCAACAACTTCCACGCCTTCAGCGAGATGACCTATCTTCCACCAGCGGCGAGCCATACCCGCCTGTGAGAGCGTAAAGGATAGAAATACGCCGATCGCATACAGCGGGATGAGACGAGTAACACTGGCTTGAAAAATTATGATCAAGATGGATGCTATGACTGCCAGAGACACAATGCCTCGCGAATAAACCAAACGGCTTCCACGGTATGTAAGCTGGCGCGGAAGAAACCCATCCCCTGCATGAAGCGCACCCAAACGGGGGAAATCCGCAAAGGCTGTATTCGCTGCCATGATAAGAATGACCGTGGTGCCGGAGATCAACATAAGATAGAGCGCACCTCTGCCGCCATAGATCGTTCGCGCCAGTTGAGAAATGACAGTTTCTTCCTCGGAAAATACAGCCTGCACCTTGCCCGTGAGAAAAGAAAGCCCAAGAAATAATGAACCCAGGATCAAGGACATCCAGATCAGAGTAACTCCTGCATTTTTACTGCGTGGCTCCTTGAAAGCAGTGATCCCATTGGAGATCGCTTCCACGCCGGTAAGGGCGGTTGTCCCATTGGCAAAAGCGTGAAGCAAAATGAAGGGCGTAATCACTGACAAAACATGCTTCGCCTCGAAGTGTGGAGGATCAACTACCATGCCAAGCGAGCCGGTAAAGTAACGAAAAACACCAAAGCCGACAGTCCCGACCATCATTACAACAAAAAATAAGTTGGGACGGCAAACGCAGTCCCCGACTCTTTCACGCCTCGCAAGTTGATCAACATGATAAAAAATACAGCGACCACAGCAATCACAACCCGATATGGAAACAGAGCGGGATAAGCAGACACAATTTGAGCCACACCTGCCGAAATCGAAACAGAGACAGTCAGGATGTAATCGGTGAGAAGAGCGGCGCCAGCCGTTTGAGCGGGCATTTCACCAAGGTTGTCGCGCGCCACAATGTACGCACCGCCCCCGCCCGGGTAGGCGTGGATGGTTTGCTCATACGAGATGGTAACAATTGCCAACAGGGTGATAATGGCAAGCGAGATGGGAAATAAATATCCATAGGCCATTGTTCCAGCAGCAGCAATTACGCCTAAAATCTCCTGAGTAGCGTATGCGGTGGAGGAAAGTGCGTCAGAGGCGAATACTGCAAGTCCAACCACCTTTCCAATGGTTTGATGGGAAGCATCTGCCGTGGACAGGGGGCGGCCGATCAACCATGAACTGAAGGTGTGCGGCGGCTTGTAATCTGTAGTTCGTTCAATAATCGAGGTTTGAGTGTTATCGTTTTGATTGATCATATTTTTCGACCATTTTTCTTTTTATAAGTTATCCAAACAGGCTATTCCAAAACCAGATGGTCCAGAATTCGACAAGGATGGAGATCATCAGCAATGCAGTGTGTGTCCAGTCTTGTGCGAGGGGATCCATTTTGATTTGCAGCAGGAAGAAGCCCAAAATAATGACGGCGGACCCAATCCATGCGGCAATTTGAGAGGACCTATTTGGGCGGGAATTGCCGCGAGGAGAAAGACCAGAAAGGATATAAAGCGGCAGGTCTACGTTCGATTGCAATACCTGGCTCAAGGGCCTATGCGGCAAGCCCACATGGTGTTCCTCAAGGCAAATAATAGTATCGCCAGGCTGGGTACGTGCCCTTACAACGTCCAGCCAGTCTTTTCCAAAGATGGCCTGTGCCTCGGTGGAAATCTTGTCATCTTTCACCATTGCGGCCATAGTGACGAGTCCACGCCTCAAACTCAGCTCCTGCGCCGGGTCGGTATACAGGCCGAGGAAAAGAACCTGCGCACCCGTAACACTTGCCAATTCCCAGACCCTGCGAATTATGGGAGCAGAGTCAAACTCAAGGCTGGGTACCAGGACAATTAACCGGCGGGCAGGCCGAAGGTCAGAAAAAGAAGCGGGGATACAGTTATTACGGGAGGACTTACATCAAGTTTGTTCATATCACCTCATTGATGCGTTAATCCTATCCACCCCGCATAAAATGGTGACAAAAATTTTGGGCAATCGTATAAAGAAAAAATAAAAACACCCTTTTGCAAGGGTGCTGTAAGGAGATGGATTTATGTCATTGCGAGGGCGATGCTCTTGCCCCTTGTTACACATCCGCAATAAAGCGATAACCGATCCCAGGCTCGGTGAGGATAAATTGCGGGCGTTCGGGGTCAACCTCAAGTTTCTTGCGAAGCTGGCGCATGTAGACACGCAGGTATTCGGTGTGATTGGCATCGGCAGGATCCCAGACATTTGTGAGGATGCTTTGATGCGTGAGTACGCGTCCGTGATTGGCGGCAAGATATGCCAGCAATTTATATTCGGTGGCGGTCAACTTAATTTCCTCGTCACCGCGTTTGACGCTATGCCACGCAAGATCGATCATCAGCGTGCCAGCCTGAATGACTTTGCTTTGCGTCCCTTGCCGGCTCGCAGAATGACGTAACGCAACCCGCACACGCGCCAGTAATTCTTCAATGCCAAATGGCTTGGTCAGATAATCATCTGCACCTTTGTCGAGCGCAGCTACTTTATCGCGCTCGCTATCCCGCACAGACAAAATAATGATCGGGATTTGCGTCCATTCGCGCAGGCGCGTGCAAACTTCCACGCCGTCCATATCGGGCAGGCCGAGGTCGAGGATCACGAGATCGGGTTCATTCGTCGCCGCCAGCGTGAGGCCTTCTTCACCGCGGCTCGCGGTCGTGACCTTGAATCCTTTTTCAGTGAGAATGGTTCGTATGGCGCGTTGAATTTGCAGCTCATCATCAACGACAAGAATATGCGGCGCGTTATTCATTCGGTCTCCGTATCCATTGGCAGGGTTGGCGGCGAAACGCCTTCCCAGACCAATGGCAATGTGAAATTAAAAGCAAGTCCATCGGGTACATTCTCGGCCCACAGCCGTCCACCATGTGCCTCGATGATGCCCTTGCAAATGGAAAGCCCAAGCCCAGTGCCTGTGACCCGGTCCGCGGCGGTGATGCGGAAAAATTTATCAAAGATGCGTTCAAGGTGTTCCTGCGGCACTTGCGGTCCCTGATTACGAACCACCACATGAACGGATTCATCTTCCACAAACGCGCGCACTCGTATCACAGATCTCTCCGGCGCATATTTGACGCTGTTGCTGAGCAAATTCGTGAAGACCTGTTCCATTTGCACATAGTCCACGGGCATGAGCGGAAGGCTCTCGGGCACATCCACTTCTATGCGATGCTCCTCTGCCAGATGTTTCATGCGTGTCAAAACGCTCCCGACAATTTCAGACAAAATATTCCATTCACGCTTCGGCTTGAGCACACCGGACTCAATGCGAGACATATCCAGCAAATTACCAACCAGCATATTCAAATGGTCGGCCTCATCGTCAATGGCGGCGATCAACTCGGGGCGCGCAGCGGAATCCCAATGGACATCGTCACTTCTCAAACTTGAAGCCGCCGCCTTGATGGTGGAAAGCGGCGTTCTCAATTCGTGAGACACAGAAGACAATAGAATGGACTTTAGATGGTCACTCTCTTCGAGGACTCTGGCACGCGACTCTGCCTGCGCGAGCCTTGCACGCTCAAGCGCCAACGCTCCCTGACTGGCAAATGTCTGCAACAAACGCTTCTCACCAGACGTGATAGCTGGTGCCGCCCGCCAAAGCAGAATCTCCCCGAGAACACCTCTCGCCACCTCGATGGGCACCACCCATTCCGGCGGACGGGTTGGCTGAGCGGAATCAGGCAAACGAAAAGCAAAAGGCTGGGCCCCTGTGATCTTAATTTCAACTGCTTCACCTTGTGACACTTCCTGAACCTGCTTTGCAAGGATCTGTGAAATGACACGGTCATCATGCAAACCGGCCAGAGCCGTGCTCAGTTCGTAGAGCTGCGTGGCTTCGCGTTCACGTGCTGTCGCTGCAGCAAGGCTTGCCCGCATCCGCCCCACCAATTGACTGATCACGATCGCCACGATCAAAAAGATGACAAGGATGACCACATCCGTTGGACGGTGAACTGCAAATGTGTAATAGGGTTTGATAAAAAAATAATTGAATGTCAGAAAGGTTACCAGCGCGCTGGTGATGCCCGGACCGAGCCCCAGATAAGCGGTGATCAAGCCAAGCGGGATCAGATACAAAAGGGCTACCAGAGTCGTATCCAATGCTTCCCGCAGGGCAATCAAAATTACCGTGACAAGGGCGATGAACCCAAAGGCCAGAAGATACTGAAATGAACGTGAAATAAAATTTGAATTTCGCATGTTTATAAATCTCATTATACCTTCTGGAAAATCGAAGAGTTGGAGATATTTTCCGCTATACTAGGCGAATGGACCACAACATGGACATCTCACAAACCATTCACATGCTCGGCGACCTGCTGGGCAGGATCATTTCCGACCTTGAATCGCCTGCTCTGTTTGAGATCGAGGAGAACATCCGCGCCGAGGCCAAGCTGCGGCGCGCGGGGGACCCGTCAGCGGCGCAACGGTTGCAGAAACTGGTATCAGCTCTCAGCGCGGATGAGGCGCGTGCTGTCGCTTCAGCATTCGCCACGTACTTCGACCTTGTCAATCTTGCGGAAGATAATCAACGCGTTCAATTGTTAAATCAAAAGCTGGACAGGAAATATCCCGACCCCATAGACGAATCGATCGGCGAGGCGATTGCAGTGCTAAAATCGCGCGGCGTTACGCAGGAACAAATGCAAGCCTTGCTGGAAAGTCTTTCCATTGAACTCGTCCTCACCGCGCATCCCACCGAAGCACGGCGGCGCACGGTTCTATCAAAAATTGAACACATCGCGCAACTGCTGCAAGAGATCAGCAACACGGAGATCTCGGTGCGCGAGCGTGACACTCTTCTTGTTGCCATGCGTTCTGCGATCTCTGCACTGTGGCTCACCGAACGCGCCCGCGCCAACCGGCTTGCCGTCACCGATGAAGTAAAAACAGGGTTGTACTATGTGGATGCATTCTTTTGGAAAGCCATCCCTGCCGTGTATGATGATCTTGAAAACGCATTGCAAATTCACTATCCCGAATTGAAACCGCCCGCCTCGTGGCTGAAGCTCGCATCGTGGATCGGCGGCGACCGTGACGGCAACCCGAATGTCACCACCGAAGTAACCGCAGAAACGCTGCGCCTGCATCGCGGGCTGGCAGTTGAAAATCATCGCGTCATCTTCAAGGAATTGTCGCGCCGATTAAGCATGAGTTCAAGGCTGGTGCAGCCACCGCACGCGCTCACCAAATGGATCGACATGCGCCGTCCGTTCTCCGAGCATGTTTCATTTATTGAAGAGCGTTACACCAACGAGCCCTATCGCCTCGTGCTTTCCCTGCTATCGGCTGACCTCGCAAAAGCATCGAACGAAGATATGAAGTCTCATCTTTTGAGCCGCGATCCGTATCACACCAACCTTCTTCCTGAAAAACTGCTAACACCCATCGAACTCATTACCAACGCCCTGCCCGCAGCCTTGATGCAAGGCGACCTCAAAACCACCCTCCATCAATTTCAGATCTTTCGGGCTTCACGCCGCCCGCCTCGACATCCGCGAAGATTCAAGTCGATTCAATTCTGCATTAAGCGAGATCTTGCGTGCGCTGCGGATCGAACCTGATCTTGAAAATTTACCAAACGTCGAGCGGACGCTTCTTCTCACCCGTTTGCTTGCCCAGTCCCCAATGGAACTGGCTCAACATCCCGGAGTGACTGCCGCCACCTCCGAAGTCTGGGCGCTCTTCCAATTGATAGGCCGCGTCTGTGATGTGTACGGACGCGAACCGCTGGGCGCCATTGTCATCTCAATGGCACACTCCACCGCTGATATCCTCACTGTGTTGTTGCTTGCCCGCTGGGCAGGCTGCAAATATGTGCCGCCCATTGCCCCGCTTTTTGAATCCGTTGGCGACCTGAAAGATGCCCAAAATATTCTGGAGGCGCTCTTCACCTGCGAACCCTATCGTGAGCATCTCAAAACTCACAACGATGAACAAATGGTGATGATCGGCTACTCCGACAGCAACAAAGATGGCGGCTATCTCATGGCAAACTGGGCCTTGTATCAGGCGCAGGAGGAGATCACGCAGGTCACTCAAAAGCACAACATCAAGTTGACCATCTTCCACGGGCGCGGCGGAACCATCGCGCGCGGAGGCGGCCCCGCCAGCCGCGCCATTCGCGCCCAGCCTGCGGGCAGCATCAATGGCCGCTTCCGCGTGACGGAGCAAGGCGAGATCATTGCGTCACGCTATGCGAATCCACAACTCGCACACCGCCATCTCGAACAGATCGCCAGCGCTGTCATTTTGGCATCTGCTCCTTCGGCAGAACAAGCCCCAGTCCCTGAAAATTGGCGCAAGGCAATGGAAGAAATGTCCACTGCCGCGCAAAAGTCGTATCGCAATCTGGTGTATGAAACGCCCAGCTTTATACAATTCTGGCAATCAGCCACTCCGTTGGAAGAGATCAAGCAGCTGCAAATTGGATCCCGCCCGGCTTCCCGCGCCAGCACAAGCGCCGTGGACAAGATCCGTGCCATCCCCTGGGTGTTCTCGTGGATGCAATCGCGCTTCAACCTGCCCGGTTGGTATGGCCTCGGCACCGGTCTGAATTCTCCAGCTGACAATGCACTCCTCCGCGAGATGTACGCAAAATGGCCGTTCTTCAAAAGCCTGCTCGACAACAGCGAAATGTCCCTCATCAAAGCCGATATGGACATTGCCGCCTTGTATGTGGAACTCGTCCCAGACCGCGAGCTTGGCAATTCGATCTTCAACCGCATCCGCGAAGAATACGAACGGACGCGCACAGCAGTCCTTTCCATCAGCGGGCATGCCTCCCTCATGGAAAAAGAACCCATCACGCAATCGGCTGTTCAACTCCGCAACCCGTATGTTGACCCATTGAACTATATCCAAGTGGAGGCAATGCGCCGCTTGCGCTCCATGAAAAATTCCATAGGCCCGGAAGTGGAAACCCTGCGTGATGTAATGGCGCTGACCATCAATGGTATTGCCGCGGGATTGAAGAATACCGGCTGAAAATCACTTGCCAAATACCCAAGCGATTGGTATACTGCCGACCAATATGTACAAACTTTTTGCACACAACCATCACCATCATCATATTCAACCCCCGCATGGTCGGGAGGTTTGTGTGTGCATACCCGTCGCTCGATAGCGGGAACTCCTCATTTACCTCATCAAGCCCCGACCATGTGTCGGGGCTTTTTGTTTATCCAAATGCAGACGATAGACAGTAGACAAAGGACGATGGATATCAATTCGTCGTCCACAGTCCATCGTCAAAAAAATCAAAAGGAAACCTTATGCCCAACCCCAACATTCGCCTCTCCCTCCCCTCCAAAGGACGCCTGCAAGATGACTCGATAGAGCTTCTTGCAGAGTGCGGACTTCCCATCCAAAAACTCAACCCGCGTCAATATCAGGCAAAAATGCCTGCCTTACCAGAATTGACCGTTCTCTTCCAACGCCCCAGCGATATCGTTGTCAGCGTGCGGCAAGGCAGCGTAGATTTTGGAATCACAGGCATTGACGTCCTCGAAGAAAATCGCGGAGAAAATGGCGACATCATTGTTTTGCACGATGCTCTTGGATTCGGTAGCTGCTCATTGATGCTGGCCGTGCCCGAATCGTGGAGCGACGTCACAACCGTTGAATCTCTAAAATCATATGCATCGACTCTCGACAAGCCACTGCGCGTGGCCACAAAATTCCCCGTCCTCACAGAACGATTCCTAAACAAGCAGAATATCCGACACACGCTCATCGCCGCTGAAGGGACTCTTGAAACCGCCCCCACCATCGGCTACGCAGACATCATCTCTGATCTCGTTTCATCGGGACAAACACTTCAAGACAATCGCCTGCGCGCCCTGCGTGATGGAGTCGTGCAAGCATCGCAAGCCGCGCTCATTGCAAACCGCAAATCGCTTGAAACAAATCCCAGCGCGCTTGAAACAGCACGGCGTCTGCTCGAATACATCGAGGCACATATGCGGGCGAAGGAAAATCTCCTCGTCATTGCAAACATGCGCGGGGAAAGTCCCGAAGCGATCGCGTCCAAATTATTCAACGAAACATCCGTTGGCGGCTTGCAAGGCCCCACCATCAGCCCCATCGTCACTCGCGAATCGAATCAAGGCTGGCACTCCGTCAGCGTGGTCGTGCGCCGCGACAACCTTCCACGCGCCATCGGCGAATTACGAAAAGTCGGCGGCAGCGGCATCATCGTCTCCCCCGTCACCTATATTTTTGAAGAAGAACCGCCGCGCTACATAGCCATGCTCGCGGCGCTAAAAGGATAATCATCATGCTCAAACAATACGATCCACAAACCGCAAGACAGTCCATTCTCAAACGCACCCCGCCCGATGAATTTCCCATCAGCCAACGCGTGCTGGATGGAATCAAAAATCTCTTCGGCGAATCTTTGACAGCGGAACAAGCCGTCACAAAAATTTTGAAGGATGTGCGGACTCGCGGCGATGCTGCCCTTCAAGATTGGACAAAGCGCCTCGATTCAATCGACCTCAAGCCTGCTCCCGTTTCGAAGGACATGATCCAAGCTGCATTCGATTCGCTGCCGCCCGCACAGCGTGAAGCGCTTGAAAAAGCTGCCGCTCGCGTCGAAGCCTTTCACCGCAAGCAGCCGCTGACCTCATGGTTCACAAACGAACTCGGCGGCACGATCGGGCAGATCATCCGTCCCATTCAGCGCGTGGGATTGTACGTCCCAGGCGGCACAGCCCCGTTGCCGTCCACAGTTTTGATGAGCGCCATTCCTGCAAAAGTGGCGGGGGTAAAAGAGATTGTGGTGGTCACGCCTCCAAATAAATCATTCGCTAATGCCGTTGTTCCCATTGACCCGATCATCCTCGCCGCCTGCGCCGTTGCTGGCGTGGACGAAATCTATCCGCTCGGCGGAGCGCAAGCCATTGCCGCGCTCGCGTACGGGACTGAAACCGTCCGCCCTGTGGATAAAATTTTCGGCCCAGGAAATTTGTTTGTCACCCTCGCAAAGCGACAAGTTTATGGCGTGGTTGGCATTGACGGATTGGCTGGCCCCACTGAAACCGTGGTCGTTGCCGATGAGTCCGCGAACCCTGCATGGGTCGCCGCAGATTTGCTTGCCCAAGCCGAGCATGACTTTTTAGCTTCTGCTATTTTATTAACTCCCTCGCAATCATTAATTGAAAAAGTGCAGATCGAAGTCGGCAAGCAATTGGAAGACCGCAGCCGCGCAGAGATCATCACCGCCTCCCTTGAAAATCGCGGCGGTGCAGTATTGACTCGTGACCTCGAAGAAGCTGTTCAATTGGCAAATGATTATGCCCCCGAACATCTTGCAATATCTGTCAATGAGCCGTGGCGCTGGGTGGAAAAAGTGAACAACGCGGGCGGAGTATTCGTCGGTGAACATTCCTTTGAAGTGCTGGGTGATTATCTCGCTGGCCCAAGCCACGTCATGCCGACGGGCGGCTCTGCAAGATTTGCGTCCCCGCTCAACGTGTGGGACTTTGTGAAGATCGTCAGTCTGGTGGCATTGGATGACAAGACCGCGCAGGCTGTTGGTCCAGTTGCCGCAACTCTCGCCCAAGCCGAAGGGTTGGATGGACATGCGAATGCGGCGTTATTACGGACGAATTCGTGACGATGGACAATAGACCACAGACCATGAACAATCATCTATCGTCCGTTGTCCATGGTCAATCGTCAAAGGAAAACCTATGAAAATCCGCACTCACCTAGAATCCCTTCCACCTTACGCCCCCATCGAACCGTTTGAGGTTTTATCCGCACGCCTCGGACGAACTCCAGATCAGATCGTCAAATTGGATGCAAATGAAAATCCATACGGCCCGCTGAAAGTTGTCCGCGAGGCGTTGGCGAATATGGAATTCCCGCACATTTATCCCGACCCTGAAAGCCGCGCGTTGCGAAAGTCGCTCGCGGAATTTACTGGCGTCCCCGCCGAATATCTCATGGCTGGCGCAGGTGCAGACGAATTGCTCGACTTGCTCATGCGCGTCTTCCTTGAACCGAACGATTGCATTCTTTCCTGTCCACCCACCTTTGGCATGTATTCGTTTGATGCAGAACTAAACGCCGCCCGCTGTGTCGAAGTCCCACGCCGCGCAGATTTTTCACTGGACATGGATGCCATTCGTAAGGCAGTTGAGACTCACAAGCCGAAGCTCTTCTTTATCACCTCACCCAATAATCCAGACGGCTCTGTTCTTGACGCAAAGACAATTGACGAATTACTCGAATTGCCGACTTTGATCGTTCTGGATGAAGCCTATATTGAATTTGCAGGTGAAAATCTTGGAGCTAGTTTGAGCCGCATTCGTGAAGTCCCATCACGGGAGAATTTGGTTGTTCTGCGAACATTCAGCAAATGGGCAGGGTTGGCAGGGTTGCGTGTTGGCTACGGCGCATTTCCGCTCTGGCTGATGCCCACCTTGTGGAAATCCAAACAGCCATACAATATCAATGTGGCCGCGAGTGTTGCAGCGCAAGTTTCACTTGAACATACCGATGAGTTGGCAAAGACGGTTGAGCTTCTGAAAGCCGAACGAACCCGCTTGATGACAGAATTGCAGAAAATTCCGTATTTGAAACCGTATCCCACGCAATCGAATTTCATCCTCTGCCAGGTGGATGGGCGTAATGCAGCAGAACTCAAAGCAAGGCTGGCGCAGGAATTCGGAGTCTTCATCCGCTATTTCAACAAGCCTGGGCTGAGAGACAATATCCGCATTAGTGTGGGCAGGCCGCAGGATACGGATGTGTTATTAAAGGCTTAGAAAGTTGTAATGTTGAGCGGTCGAAAGTCAAAGGTCGAAAGTCGGTAGACCTTTGACTTTCGACTTTCGACCAACAAAAAGGAGAAACATGCGAACCGCAGAAATATCACGACAGACAAACGAAACGCAAATTACCATCAAACTGGATCTGGACGGCACGGGCAAACATGAGATTTCCACAGGAGTTGGGTTTCTCGACCATATGTTGACCCACCTTGCTGTGCATGGATTGTTCGATCTCAATGTCCAAGCAAAGGGCGACTTGCACATTGATGTCCATCACACGGTGGAAGATGTGGCGTTGGCGTTGGGACAAGCCTTTGACAAGGCACTCGGCGACCGCAAGGGAATTGTCCGCATGGGAGATAGTTTTGCGCCGATGGATGAGACTCTGGCGCATGTCGCCATTGATCTGTCGGGACGCCCGTACGCAGTCATTCAAGCGGAATGGCACACGCCTTATGTTGGCAATATCCCAACGACGTTGTTCCCGCATTTCTTTGAGTCATTCGCTGTGACTTCGCGCTGCAATCTCCATGCGCGGGTTTTGTACGGGCGTGATGATCATCATCAGGCGGAGGCATTGTTCAAGGCATGGGCACGCGCGCTGGATATGGCGACTCAGTTCGACCCAAGACGCGGCGGGACAATCCCATCTACAAAAGGAACGCTCTGAAATGATGAATGCAGAATGGTGAATGATGAATAAAAATATTATTTTGATAGACGCAGGCACGGGGAATCTCCGCTCGGTGCAGAAGGCACTGGAAAATGTCGGAGCGAATGTCACGCGCACAGATGACCCGCAAAAGGTTTTATCTGGTGGGCGAATCGTTTTGCCTGGAGTAGGTGCGTTCGGCGATTTTATGTCTGGGCTGAGGGGGCGCGGGTTGGATAACACGGTGAAGGAAGTTGTCTCGCGTGGTGTGCCGATGCTTGGGATTTGCGTCGGGATGCAAGCCTTGTTTGAGATCGGCGAAGAGATGGGCGATCACGAAGGCTTGGGATTGCTCAAGGGCACGGTGGTGAAGTTTGCTGATTCACTGTCAGTGAAGATTCCGCATACGGGGTGGAATCAACTCACAGTTAAGAAAGATGCGCTGCTCTTTGATCAGATAAAAGATGAGGCGTATGTTTATTTCAATCACTCGTATTATTGTCAGGCGGGAGATTCATCCGATGTAATTGCAACAACCGATTACGGGATCAATTACGCGTGCGCGGTGCGGCGTGAAAATGTTTTCGGCGTGCAGTTCCACCCTGAAAAGAGTCAGGCGGTTGGGCTGCAAATTTTGAAAAACTTTGTGGAGGCGGCATGAGCTTTACGATCTATCCTGCAATTGATCTGCGCGGCGGAAAAGTTGTGCGCTTGAAAGAAGGCGACCCCGCGCGGATGACATCGTACAGCGATGACCCCGCGGAGACGGCGCGAAAGTGGCTGGGGATGGGCGCGCAATGGCTGCATGTTGTAAACCTCGATGGCGCGTTTGGCGAAGGCGATAATGCAAATCGTGCTGCGCTTGAGTCGATTTTGAAACTTGGCGCGCGCGTGCAATTTGGCGGCGGCATTCGTTCGATGGAGTCAATTGCGGATGTTTTGAAATTGGGTGTGAGCCGCGCCATTTTGGGAACGATCGCAATTGAGCAACCCGCGATAGTGGCAGATGCGTTGACTCGTTTTGGCGCTGAACAAATTGCAGTTGGGATTGACGCACGCGATGGACTCGTCCGCACGCGGGGATGGAAGGATAACAGCGGAGTCTCGGCAATTGACCTCGCGCTTCAAATGCAGACCGTTGGGCTGGGTACTGTTATCTTTACAGATGTCAGTCGGGACGGTTTGGGCAGCGGGCTGAACATCCCGTCCACCCGCGAGTTGGCCGAGCGCAGCGGACTTGATGTGATCGCTTCTGGCGGCGTGCATACGATCGATGATGTCATTGCGGCGAAAGATGCAGGGCTGGCAGGATGTATCATCGGGAGAGCGCTGTATGATGGAACGGTTGATTTAGAAAAGGCGTTACAGGTTTGAATGTTGAAAAGTTGACAGGTTACGGTTCTTAACTTGCAAATCTTTCAACTTGCAACTTTCAACCGATTGGAGGTTTATGTTAGCAAAACGAATTATTCCCTGCCTTGATATTAAAGACGGGCGCGTGGTGAAGGGTGTGAATTTTGTGAACCTGCGTGATGCAGGTGACCCTGTGGAACAGGCGCGGCTTTATGATGAGCAGGGCGCGGATGAGTTGGTGTTCCTTGATATTTCCGCAACGCACGAAGGACGCAAGACCACTCTGGAATTGGTCAGCCGCGTGGCAGAGACGGTGTTCATGCCATTGACTGTTGGCGGCGGAATCCGCGAAGTGGACGATATGCGAAATTTACTGCTGGCTGGCGCGGACAAGGTCAGTGTCAACTCGGCGGCGGTGAAACGACCTGAGTTGCTGTCTGAAGGTGCGGCGCGGTTTGGAGCGCAGTGCATTGTGCTGGCAATTGACGCACGCAGAAATGGCTCAAGCTGGGAAGTGTATGTGGCGGGCGGGCGCACACCCACTGGCATTGATGCCGTTGAGTGGGCAATGCGCGGCGTGGAATTAGGCGCGGGCGAAATCCTGCTCACCAGCATGGATGCAGACGGCACACTTGCAGGCTATGACATCGAATTGACGAGTATTATCTCAAACATGGTTTCCGTTCCTGTCATTGCTTCTGGCGGCGCTGGGACTCCGCTCCACTTTGCGGAAGTGCTCACCAAAGGCAATGCGGATGCGGCGCTGGCGGCTTCGTTGTTTCATGATGGGAAGTTGTTGATCCCTGATTTGAAGAAGGAGCTACAGGGTTGGGGTGTACCTGTAAGGATGTGAGTGGAAAGTAGAAAGTGGTCAGTGGTCTATCGTCTATGGTCTACATGGAAAGAGGAAAGATGAAAGAAGAGTTATTGAGCCAGATAAAATATGATGGCAATGGACTTGTCCCTGCGATTGTGCAGGATGCAAATACAAACGAAGTATTGATGATGGCATGGATGAATGCCGAGTCTTTGCGCTTGACAATTGAATCAGGCGAGACTTGGTTCTGGTCACGCAGCCGCAGTGAGTTGTGGCACAAGGGTGCGACTTCGGGGAATATCCAGACCGTGGTGGAAATCCGCGTGGATTGTGATGAGGATACGCTGTTGGTGTTGGTCAACCCTGCGGGGGCGGCGTGCCATACTGGCGAGCGGACGTGTTTTTATCGAAAGGTTGACGATGTAGGGTTGACCGTTCAAGGCTTAGCAACGTTTATGAATTCACCTGTCGGGTCGCCCTTCGTCAACTGGAGAAATAAATGAGCATTCAATGGTTGTTTGAAGTAATTCAAGAACGAAAAAATAATCCGAGCGAGAAATCCTATACAACAAGTCTTTTCAACGATGGCTTGCCGAAGATCGCGCAAAAAGTTGGTGAAGAAGGGACGGAAGTCGTCGTGGCGGCGCTGGCACAGGAAGATCAACGTCTCATTGAAGAAGTGGCTGACCTGACCTATCACACGCTTGTCTTGTTGGCGGCGCGTGGATTGACTCCCGCTCACATTGTTGCGGAGTTGGAGAAGCGGCATAAATGAAAAAGGTGATCCTGCTTGATATTGACGGTGTGCTTGTCCATCACGGCGGATATCGTGCCGCGTTGCACGCCACACTAAATCACTTTGCCAGCCTAATGGGATTATCTCATTTTGATTTTCCAGAAGAAAAACTGGCAGAGTTAGAGAAGCGCGGGATTTTCAGCGAATGGGATATGGTTCCGTTGTTGCTGGCTACTTTGTGGAATGACATCCTTGAACATCGCCCAGGCTTGAAACTACCTGCAGATCTATTTTCTGCTGCTGTCATCATTGGACACAACATGAACGGGTACAAGCCAAAGGAATTGGTCATCCCTGAATTTGAATTTATTGCTGGTCAATATCCTGCCGAAGCGGCAATGCAACATGGATGCTTTCCATTCATCCCAATGGATCTGCGACTAAATATATTAAGCCAGTCACGGAATGTGAATTTCTCACAGACAATGAGACTGTTCCAGCATTATTCGTTGGGAAGTGCCGTATTCAGCAAAACATACAACCTGCCCGCTGAAGTTGAAACAGAGTCGCTTTTACACACGCATGACCGTTCCAATATCAATGATGCCATCCTCGCAAAACTTCGTCAGCCAAATATTCATCTGGCGGGGCTGACGGCGCGCCCATCCGCGCCGCCGCGTGGAGTGGATGATTCACATTTTGGGTATGCACCCGAAGCGGAAATCGCATTGGATTTGGTCGGGCTCGCAGATATTCCATTTATTGCATTTGGAAAACTGGAATACCTCGCCGCCAAGCGCGGACTTGACGCGAGCGCTTTGATCAAACCCTCCCCCGTCCATGCGCTGGCGGCGACTGCGGCAGCGTTGACTGGAGATGAATGGGCAGGGTTACAGTCCGCTGGGGATTGGCACCAAACGGGCAAACTCAACGGTGTTTTTGCCAGCCTGCCACGTGAATTTGAATTATTCGTTGTGGAAGATACGATGGGCGGAATCCGCTCCACGCAAGCGGCAGGAGAAATTCTCCGCCAGAATGGATTCAATGTCCCCACTCAAACTATTGGTTTAACATCTGGCAGCGCTTCAAAGACTGAAGCGTTCGATCAAGCGGGCATCCCGCATTTTGAAAATTGGGAAGAGTTGATCAAAGGAATTGGCTTGTAATTTTATCCGCCTGCCACTTTTGCAGTGGCAGCAGAGCGGGTGTGGACATCCAGCTTTTCAAAGATGGCTTTCAAATGACGCTTGACCGTATTCGTGGTGATAAATAATTTCTCTGCGATCTCTTTGTTGGTCAGCCCTTGAGCCAGCAGGTCGAGCACTTCACGTTCGCGGTCTGTGAGGGCATTCAATTCACTGGATGATTGATTCTTGAGCCTTGTCTCCTCCACCACACGGCGGAAGGCGGCACGGTCAAAGGCTTGTTTCTCGATATATGCAGAAATCGCATATTCCGAATACACCCGTTGAATTTCCTCTGTTTCGGTGATGCCACTGACCACAATGGATGGAATGTTCTCAGCACGCGCGGTACTAAGCAATTGATAGCCATCCTGATTGGAATTATCGAGGGAATTCCCAAGAGACAGGTCAATGACTGCCAGCGTGAATCTCTCCTTGCGGAGATAGCCAAAGGCATCGCCAAACCCTGAACAGGAGCGGACTTGAAAACCGGCATCCGTCAAAAGTTCTTCGAGGATGCTTCTCCAGCCTGCGTCATCTTCCACAACGAGGACTTTTTCATTGGGGAGCTTCTGCGTGGAGGACGAATCTTTTACAGCGGCGGAAGATGATCCAGTTCCAGCAGCAGGTGCGGGCGCGGAAAGATTCGGCGGACTGACCAGGATCCTGTATACGATGTCGCGAAACTGAGAGCGGTGGAAACTCTCCTTGCGAAGAAATGTAAAAGCGCCATAATCCGTGAGCGCAGTGACCGCCAGTTCAACGGTTGCAAACCCGGTTAACAGAATTGCGCGGCAGTTGGGGTCGAGGCGGCGAATCGAATCTAACACGCGCAGACCATCCACATTATTGTGATCGTTCGGGGAAAGTGAAAGATCCACCACAGCAAGACGATGCGGTTGTGACTTGAGAATAACAGCAGCTTCGTCCACGCTGCTGGCAACGTCAACTTCAAGGCTGCAATCTGAAAGTATTTCGCTAAGAATTTGCTGCCACGAATTGTCGTCATCTACAACAAGGGCGCGCAGGGTTGGTGTCGTCATGTCGGGTTCTCCACGCGAGGCAGGCGCAAAATAAATGTTGCGCCGTGCTGGCCGTCGCTTTCCACTACAACAGAACCGCCGAGGCGGGTCATCAAAGTTTTTACCCACCAAAGGCCAAAGCCCAGTTTGCCGGGCTGTGCGCCTGTACGGCCTGAAAAATTCAATTCAAAAATTTGGTTATGCAATTCAGGGGGAATGCCCGGGCCGTTATCAATAACGGAGACCTCGACCCAGTCTGAGCCAGCTTCGCCGCGGATGTTTATATTTCCGCTGCCGCTCATTGCGACATTCGCATTTTCGATCAGGTTCTTGAATACAAAGGTGAGGCTCTGCCCGCCCGCAGTAACCATGGGCAACGCCTCCAAACCATCCACTTCAATGTGAAGACTTGGTGGAATTTGCACGCCGCGGATCGCATCTGCAACACAAACAGCGATGCGAATTTTTTCCATGCGGATGGGACGCAGATGCGAAAGATTTTCCTGCACGATCTGCATGGCTTCCATTGCACTGCGCTCGATCTCTTTCAGGCTTTTCGTAAGATATGGATCGCTTTCCAGCACCTGTTGGTATTTATCCTGAATGGCTTGAATACGCACAGGGATGATGCCAACTTTATTATTCATATTGTGCAGCAGATTTGCGGAAATATCACCAACAGCCGCAAATGTTTCTGCCGTCCAATGCTGTTCCTGCGACGAACGCAAGGCTTGTTGATGCGACTCATTCTGAACAGCGAGCACCGCATAGTTGGCAAGACACGCGAGTACTTTTTTATCCCATTCGGATTTTGCGCTTCTCTCTGCGCCCGTGTCTGGGTAGAACACCCCAAACATTCCCAACGCCTTTGCATCGTCGCCTGTTGTGAGCGGCAGGGTCAACATATACGGAGAATCCGTCTCCAGTATCACGCTTTGGACCTCGCCATTTGACGAGGCGAGTTGCAACTGTCCCTGCTCGTCACTCAACCAAATCCCGCTTGACGATGAATTGAGCAGGTCATTCGCCATCACGCAAAGTTGATCAAGCACTTTCAGGCTTGGCTGTGAAACGAGCAGTTGCGCCGCTTCCTGCAAGGCATCCAACAGACGCACTTCCTGAATGGCTGTGATGGCATAGGTTGCCAACGACTGAAGCATGTGACTGTCGTCTTCCGAAAACGCGCCAACATGCGGACTCTCCAGATTGAGCACACCCTCCAGCCTTCCGCTTGCATTCACGAGCGGTACGGCCAGTTCGGAAAGCATCTTCAAACCAGAATCCAAAGGATAGTAGATCTGCGCCCACGGCTCTGTGCGCAAGTCTGAGATCAGCACGGGCTGTCTCGTGCGAGCCACATGAGCCATCATGCTATTTCCATCCAATGGCATTTTATCGATAAGCGGTTTGTCCATGTGACTGCCGCCCACGGCGCTGGTGATCAAAAAATCGCCGCTCTTATCCAGCAGGCGAAAAATCCCATAGCGGGCATTGGTCACCTCAAGGGCAAGCTGCAAAATGGATTCGAGGGTTTCCTTCAATCGTAAACGCGAAGAGATGATGAGTCCCGCGCGGTGCAGACGGCTTAATTCATCCTCTTTGCGGGCAAGGTCACGGTGGACGCCTGTCAATCGTCTGGCGTGATAGATGGCCATTGCCGCCTGATTCACAAAGTTATCAAGCATCAATTGCTCTATTTTTGTAAACTCGCGTTTTTCATAGAGATATATATAAAGGATCCCCACAGCCTGTTCTGCAACGATCAAAGGAAAACAACCAACTGCATTGACTCCCAGAGCTGCATGGTAGGGATGCACGTCAATGTCATGTTCTTCATAGGAAATGGTTCGATGTCTGCGTTCGATCGTGCGAATGCCAATCCCGCCCGGGCGAGGGGCATCATCTGAGTACTCCGGGTTTTTATGCAGAGCATGTCCCTCGGCCTGGGCAGACACCCGCGACTCTGCCTCAAACCGGCCAGTGGTCTGGTCATACGTATAAATCACAGCAGAAGAACCCGGCACGACCCGAATAGCGCTCTCTACGATCAACTGCAAACTGACGCCACTGCTGCCTCCATCTGCGGGACCAATGTGATTGATCGCATCGCTGATCTGGTTCAGGCTGGCAAGGACTTCAAGCAGTTTTGCTTCGTTAATTTCGGGAGAAGACGGGTTTGTTTCCATTAAGTTGATTGTAATCCATGCGAATACGGGTGCGTCGCACCAGACTTAAGAAGAAAATCCAAACAAGAAGATTCTGCTGGTTTACAGAAACAATCCACCCGTCTGGTGCGATGCGCTTAACAGTTACACCAAACTTTGGACAGTTTGCAAGCCGAGCTGGAAGGCAAAATATACCATGGCAGCACCGCAGGTGAAATTTATCCAGCGGAAGAAATTATTTGTCATCCACTGTTTGCCCCAGGCCACGAGACCAGCCATCACGAAGCACCAAAGGATGGCGCCCGACAGAAACCCTGCAAAGAAAACAGCAAAGTGAACCGGTTCCGGCCCGCCTGTGATGGATGCAAAGACGGTTGTGCCGAGGCCTGTCCAGAAAACGATGTTGAGCGGGTTGCCCAGTGAGAGAAATGCGCCGCTGGCGAAATCTCCACGAGTTGAGGCATCGCCTGAAACGTCCAGTCCTTTGCCATGACGGGCATCTTTGAAGGCATCCCATGCGAGCTTGAGCATCAGCAAAATACCGATCAAGCTGAGAATGGTTTTAGCAACAGGGTTTTGAATGAGAAAAGCCAAACCTGTCAGCGCGATGATCGCCCAGGTTGTGTCACCAACCAGTGAGCCGAATTGAACGTACAAGGCTGGGATAAATCCACGGGCGGAACCGCGGCGTACGGTTTCAGCTGTGATGATTCCGGGAGGAGCGCAGAAGGAGATGGCGAGGACGAAGGAGGAGATGAGGAGACGGCGCGGATTAGGCGTCAAAGTACATCACATATTCGTGCGGGGTTGGGCGCAGGCGAATGGCATCCACTTCGTTGGTGCGCTTGTACTTGATGTACTCTTCGAGCAGGTCAGGAGTGAAGACGCCGCCCTTGAGCAGGAATTCGTGATCGGCTTCGAGAGCATCGAGCACTTCGCCGAGGCTGGAAGGAACCTGCTTGATGAGTTTCTTCTCTTCGGCGGGCAATTCGTACAAGTCACGATCCTGAGGCTGACCGGGATCGATCTTGTTCAAGACACCATCGAGACCTGCCATGAGGATGGCAGAGAATGCGAGATACGGATTGGCAGTGGCATCGGGCGCGCGGAATTCAACACGCTTGGCCTTGGATGACTTGTTGGCAGGAATACGGCAAATGGCCGAGCGATTGCGCTGTGAGTACGCGATGTTGACGGGTGCTTCATAACCGGGCACGAGGCGGCGGAAGGAGTTGGTGGTCGGCGAAGTGAGCGCGAGCAACGCAGGAGCGTGCTTGAGCAAGCCACCGATGTAATAAATGGCAGTTTGGGAAAGACCAGCATAACCCTTCTCATCATAGAAGACGTTCTTGCCATCCTTCCAAAGTGAAGAGTGAACATGCATACCGGAGCCGTTATCACCGAAGATGGGCTTGGGCATGAAGGTAACGGTCTTGCCATTCTGACGAGCTACATTCTTGATGATGTACTTGTAAAGCAGAAGATCATCAGCCATGCGTGTGAGCGTGGTGAAAGACATGCTCATTTCGCTCTGACCAGCGGTGGCTACTTCGTGGTGATGCAAGTCCATTGCAACGCCGGCTTTCTGCATGGCGAGCATGAACTGATTGCGGAGTTCCTGAAGGGTATCGGTCGGGGAGGTCGGGAAGTAACCGCGCTTCGGTTGGATCTGTCCGCCTTTGGAGCCTTCGCGATTGCTGCTCCACCATGCTTCTTCCGATTCGATGGAGAAGGAAGATTCGTGCGGTGTGGATGTGTAACGGATGCCGTCGAAGACGAAGAACTCCGCCTCAGGCGCGAAAAAGGCTGTTTCGGCGAGACCCGTGCTTTTTAAGTACGCTTCGGCTTTTTGTGCCACATAACGGGCATCGCGGGAATAGGGTTCTTCCGTGAACGGGTCGAAGACGTTGCAGGAGATCACCAAAGTGGGAGTGATGGCAGTGGGGTCAACGAAGGCAGTGTCAGGATCGGCCTTGAGGAGCATGTCTGATTCGTGAATTTCCTGAAAACCGCGAATGGAGGAACCGTCGAAGGGAATGCCTTCGCTGAAAAAATCTTCTGTCAGGCGCTGAACAGGCATGGTGAAATGCTGCCAGGTACCGGGTAAGTCAATGAAGCGCAAGTCTACGACTTGAACGCCCTTCGCCAATTCCAAAACTTCCTTGATTGTCTTTGCCATGGGTGATTCTCCTTACAATGAATGGTTTGTATTTTATAAGGCGAGATTATATGGGTACGGTGCGGGCAGGTCTATTACCCAAACGGGTACTTATATGGAGGGATAAAAAAACATGACGACTGGAACAAGTCAGCCGCCATGTTTTTCCCCGTTCGGGGACTACCAAGGAGAGACTTAGCAACAGCCCAGGACAAGGCTGGTGTTAATTATTCAATGTGAGGGGTTTTCCATGAAATCAAAAGACACCTATAACCCGTTCACAAGAACAAATTATATGTGTCTCAAAAAATATGTCTATTACCTAAAAGGGTGGTATTTTCTGTCTGACCAATTACTATTTTTTTGCTCTGTAGGGGCTAAGCCCCCTACAGAGTTGCCAGCGTTTACCTAATAATTGGAAAGATACTTTTCAATTTCCCAATTCGTCACCTCAAGACGATAATCCTCCCACTCTAGGCGCTTGGCATTGATAAAGACTTCATGCGTATGCGCCCCAAGCGCGTTACGGACAACTTCATCTTCTTCCATTGCTTTAAGCGCCTGATTGAGAGAGGTCGGCAATAATTCCTTTGACGAGTACGTTGGCTTATCAAGCAAATAGATATTCTCTTCAGTCGCTTCCGGCACAGTCAACTCGCGGCGGATGCCATCCAGCCCGGCGGCTAGCATCACTGCAAAAGCAAGGTAGGGATTGCAGCTTGGGTCGGGGCAGCGCAATTCCAAACGAGTGGAATCGCTTTCCGATGCACGCGGCACACGGATAAGCGCCGAGCGGTTTACTCTTGCCCAGCTGATGTAAACAGGCGCTTCATAGCCAGCCACAAGGCGTTTATATGAATTCACCAATGGAGCCAGAATAGCGCACATCCCTCGCGCGTGGGCAAGCTGCCCGGCGATGAAATGCTTGGCGATCTTTGAAAGCCCGTGCGGGTCGCCCGGGTCGGAGAAGGCATTTTTTCCATTGGCTATGTACGCCAAACTTTGATGAACGTGCATCCCGCTGCCATTGATGCCGCGGATCGGTTTGGGCAGGAAGGTGCAATACAGTCCGTTCTGCTGGGCGATGACTTTCAAGGCCACACGCAATGTCACGGCGCTGTCGGCTGTGGTCAACGCATCGGAATAGCGAAAATCGATCTCCTGCTGGCCGTGCGCACCTTCATGGTGCATGGCTTCCACCTGCAGACCAAGCGCCTCCAGTGTACTTGTCATCTGGCGCCGCAGTCCAGCAGCCATATCCGAAGGGGCGTCAAAATAACTTCCCTTATCGTGCGGCACGAGTGGGATCAAACTGCCATTGGAATTTGGTTTAAGTAGAAAGAATTCAAACTCTGGCCCGGTATTGTATTTGAAACCCATCTCGCTGGCTTCATTTATCATCCGCCGCAGAATGGAACGTGGATCTCCCGGGAACGGCTGTCCATCGGGAGTAAAGACATCACAGATCAGGCGGGCGGTTGCGTCCTCGCCCGAAAGCCAGGGAATAACCGCAAAGGTGGAAGGGTCCGGGCGTAAATGCATATCGCTTTCCGCAACACGCGCAAACCCCTCAATGGAAGAACCGTCAAACCAGATGCCATTTTCCAGCGCTGCGGTCAACTCGTGAGCAGGGATGGTGACGTTCTTAACCACACCGACCACGTCGGTGAACTGCAAGTCAATAAACTTTATCTTTTTCTGTTCCGCAAGAGCCAGAACATCAGCTGTTGAGTTTGTGGGGTTGCTCATAGGTTCCCTTCCGTGGTGTGGAGCGGTATTTAATTTTGAAAATATTGAAGGATCAGGGCCAACACAATCAGCCCACCGATAATCCCCACTGCGATCAATACGCCTTTAAGAACCTGCCTTTGTTCTATTGATGTTCCCGCCATGGAGGACGAGCCCTGTTGCTGAAGGATGGTTAAGTCAGCATTCTCAGGATGGTCAAAAGCGTCCGTCAGGGCGGTCATATCCGCATAACGTTGTTCAGGGTTGCGAGATAAGCATTTGGCTACGATAGCCGCCAGTGTGGAAGGGATATTTGGATCAACCCGATCAAGGCGCGGAGCCACGCCGTTCAAATGCTGCGCCATGACAGCCATGTTGGTATCCCCTGTAAAAGGAACTTTTCCCACAAGCAGTTCATACAAGATCGTACCAAGTGCGTAGACATCTGTCCGTTGGTCGCCGCGTTGACCTTCGATCTGTTCTGGCGACATATAGTCAGGCGTGCCTACTGTGGCGCTCAGGTTCGAGTACGTGACACGATGCGAGCCTTTTGTCAGCGCAAGGCCAAAGTCCATTATGACGGGTTGTCCGTCTGAAGTAATTAAAATATTTTCAGGCTTCAGGTCACGGTGGATAACTTCATTTTGATGGCAATAGGCCATCCCTTCGGCAATTTTTCTCGTAACAGAAACAGCTTCATCGGGAGAAAGAGGCGCGGAGGTCTCTATCAAAGACCTGAGTGATTTACCATCCACAAATTCCGTTACCAGATATGGGATGCGGTTATATTTCCCAGACCCAAGCCCTTTGAGGATTGCAGGATGGTCGAGGGTCTTCATTACTTCCAACTCTCTTTGAAAGCGTTCAAATTGAGCAGGGTCGCCGAGCATGGATTGATCGGGGACTTTGATGACCACTTCGCGGCGATTGACCAGGTCAAAGGCGCGATACACATCACTCATACCGCCCTGAGCCATGTGTGCCTGTATTTGAAAATGATCGAATTGATCACCAATTTGCAGCATCTTGCCGGTCATTATAGCATAGGCGTTCATGACACCATTTTCCTTAGTTTTTGAAACCAACCGAGTGACTCACCGTTATCCGATGGCTGTTCAGAAGAAACCGGCGTCAGCCTGCGGATGTGAAAAACGACAACTGAGGCGTTGTCATCTGTTTGGTGATCAAGAGCAAGGTCGATAAGATTTCGGCTGACCTCATCGGCAGAGGGCGCTTCATTCGCGACCCGGGCGAATTCCTCATCCTCGATCACTGACCACACTCCGTCAGAGCATAAGACCAGACGATCTCCTTCACGCAGTTTCTGCTGGATAATATCCGGCTGAACGAACAAGGATGTGCCGATGGATTTGGTCAACACGGAACGCTGGGCGTGAGAACGAATCTTGTCGGAGGAAATTAATTTCGAACGAACCATATCCCCCACGGTTGTATGATCTGAGGTTAGGCAGGTGGAGCGTCCGTCGCGGATCAAATAGGCGCGGCTATCACCGACATGAGCAAGATACAACATATTGCCAAAGAGATAGGCAGCGGTAAGTGTTGTGCCCATGCGGCCAGCATCCAATTGCTGCGCCTTCTGATAGACAGCAAGATTGGCAGTTTCCACTCCGCGCTGCAAGGCTTTGTGAATTGGGCTTCCGTTCCGTGTGAAAAGTGTATTGAAAAAGGACTCTAATGCCAAAAGGCTGGCAACTCCTCCATGTGCATATCCCCCCATGCCATCTGCAACTGCAAACAACGTGCCAGATCCAGCCGAGTGCTCATCATGATCAATGCGGATCGAGTCTTGATTATCCTCCCGCACCGGGCCAACAACGCTCAAACTGCCACTTTCAATTTCCGGCACGAATTTTGTCAAAATGTTCCGCGCTTTCTTTTCTCATCAGGAAAAATGTCGATGGCCTATATAACTTTGCCACGAACCACCTAAATATGCTATGAGCAAATTCAGGCAGTTCGTGGTTTGCAAAAGTTACCACCAACTCTCTCTGCTTTTTATTCTATACAAGCACAATAGCGCTGACTATTACCCAAACGGGCCATTTTGTTTTATTTACGCTTGACAAAGTAAAAAGCAACACTGACGACAAACCATGTCACGGCAATTCCAAGCGCGATCATGCTGGCCTGCGTAATTACTCCTCCGGCAGTCAGGCCGATCTTCGCGGCTGCAACCACAAGTCCAATATTTACCGCGAGGCCGATCAGCGGGAAAAGCAGGTGGCGGAAAACATTAAAGGAGCTATCCCCCATAAACGTGACGATAGTCAACAGGCACAATAATGCGTACAACAGAAATGCCCCGAGATTGGAAGCCAGAACAATTCCCATCAAAACCGGCAACCCACCGATGATTCCTGCCGAGCCAATGATCGCGCAAACGGTGCTTAGTAAAATGACAGTGTTATACGGGGTTGCATATTTGGGATGCAAAAAGCCGAGCACGTCAGGCATTTCGTCATCCAGAGCCATGGCGAAACTGATGCGGACGCCGTTGTTGATCGCAGTCAACGCACCACCCAGCAAGGCAATCGCCACAGTGAAACCAAAGAAGACCATCAATGTGGTTCCGTAGCCGCCTAATAAAATTTCTCCAAATTGCAAAGCAAGGTCTCCAAGCGGCGCGTGTGAAACAGCCGCGTCGATCTGCACATTCAGCGCAAGACCAGCCACGAAGTATCCCACCAGATAAGCAAATAAACCTTGAATAACCAAAGCAAGGATCGCGCCTCGCGGAACATCCCGCTGCGCATTGGATGCAGAAGCGCCGAGCGCAGTGGATGATTCAAACCCCACCATTAAGATCATCGCCAAGACAGCCTGAAAGATGACGCCATCAACACTGTGCGGGAGTAGGATAGAAGCCGCAGATGGATAGACCCACTCCGAGGTAGAAAAAGAGGCGGGGTTTATTAATCGAAAAGCAATTGCAAGAATAGCAAAAATCAGCAGCGTGATCAACTGCACGGTATTCAAGACAACACTCGTCGTCGTCGTTCCCGTAATTCCGCGCAATGCTAAAAATCCGACAAATGCAGAGAACGCCGCTACGAGAAGCGCTTCGCCAAACACGGTGGGTTGATAACCAAAATAGCGCAATAAATAATCAGCGAGGATGCCCATGAAGGCGGCGAGAACGCCGGGATAGATCCAATAATAAAGATGGGCGGCCCAGCCTGTTGCAAATTTGCCGAGGCGGGCAAGAAACTTATTGCGTGGATTTTTTTGACGCGCAAAGAAGCGATCTGCGAAATGATAGGCGCTGCGAAACCCCGCTTCAGGATAACGCCGGGCCAGTTCGCCAAACGACAAGGCAGTTATCATCGCTGACAGTAGAGCCAATAACACCCCGGGCCAAATATCTGCCACACCGTCAAAGCTGGCGGCGGCCTGCACCTGATAGAGGAGCCACAAGAATGCGCCCGGTGCGGTCAATGCCATGGCATTGATGGTGATCCCAGTCAGGCCGAGTGTTTTCCGAACTGGTTTGGGGTTGGACTCAGTGGTCATGCTTTGCCTCGTCATCAGAGCCTGATTTCAACCAGACTTCAAATTTTTCAATAAACAATACAAGCGGCCAGAGCATGACAATGCGAGCCGCATCCACCAGAAATTGCAGCCATTGCAGCCAGGTAAAGCCGCGGGTATTGGTGCCATCCAAAAGAATTCTGGCAATGACCAAACCCATTCCAAGATAGATCAACGCGGGCGGAGAAATATTTGAAGTAGTTTCATGCATAACGTAGTTTCAATCAGCCTGAAAAATCATACATCGAGACTCCAGAAAGCGGTCATACCAAAACCACTTTCTGGAGTCTCGTCAAAAAATTAAACTGCGTCGGCGGGAGCTTCCCAATCCGCGGGATATGCAAGGGAGCCCATCTCAGGCATGTCAAGACCCTGCAATTCATCTTCACGGGAGACGCGCATCAACTTGAGCGCATACATCGCCTTGAAGAAAATATACGAAAGACCAAAGACCACTACAAAAATGCTGACCACTTCGGCGAGCTGGGCAAGGATCTGAGTGGAGCCGCCGTAGAGCAAACCGGTCACTGCGCTTTCCATACCATTCCATGCGGCTGTATCCGGGTTGCCATTGGCGAAGATGCCAACTGCCAGAACGCCCCAGGCGCCATTGACCATGTGAACAGGAACCGCGCCCACGGGGTCATCGATCTTGAGTTTCTCAAGAGTAGATGAAGCAAAAATAACCAACACACCTGCAATCGTCCCGATCAGAACCGCTGCCCAAACATCAACAAAGGCGCAGGGAGCAGTAATCGCCACCAGACCGGCAAGAACACCATTGACGGACATACCTGCATCCGGTTTCTTGGAAGGGCCGAACAACCACATATAGGTCATCGCGGCACAACCACCTGCAGCACCAGCCAACAGAGTGTTGATGGCAGCGATCACTGCGAGGTTACGGAAACCACCGAGGAAGCCAAGGGATGAGCCGGGATTGAAACCGAACCAACCGAAGAATAGGATGATGGTACCCAACACACCGATCGTAATATTGTGACCGGGAATGGTGTTGGCGGAACCATCTTTATTGAACTTGCCGATACGCGGGCCAAGCACAATTGCGCCAGCCAAACCTACAACGCCGCCGATCATGTGAACCGGGCCGGAACCCGCAAAGTCCACTGCGCCGTTACCGAGACCGGCAATACGGCCCAGATTTTGAAGCCAGCCGCCGCCCCAGATCCACCCGGCAACAACGGGGTAAATGAACATACTGACCCACAAGCTCATGGCAACAAAGCCGGAGAACTTAAGGCGTTCTGCCATGGAACCAGTTGGGATGGTGGCAGCAGTATCCATGAAGACCATCTGGAACAGGAAGAAGGAGAGAATACCGGCATTCGTTCCCAAGCCGGCGAGGAAGAAGCCGCTTCCACCGATGAACCCAAACTGACCCAGACGCAACAATGGAGAGGCAAGCTGACCAGTCCAATCACCAAGTGTGATGGGAGAGTGCGCCCATTCGCCAGCAATGGCTCCGGCAGTGGCTACTTCAGGATAAGCCGCATTGACACCACCAAACTGGAAGGCGAAACCTGTCAACCAATAGCCTATTGCGCCAATACAGAAGACCATCATATTCATCATCATGGTGTGAGTTACGTTCTTGTTGCGAGTGAAACCAGCTTCCACCAGGGCAAAGCCAGCCTGCATGAAGAACACCAGGAAGCCACCAATCAGCATCCACAACATATTGAGGCCGAGGGTAATATCACTCACCTGCTCGGCTGTTGGCGGTTCACCATCCTGCGCAAATGCCGGTGTGGCAAATGCGAAAGCCAGAGCTACTGCCACTAATGGCAAAATAAACATCCACTTCTTTTTGTTATCAGCTTTCATTTCTTCAATTCTCCTCTATTTTATTTTTTAGCTTGCTCTGACATACCGCTCAACGTATTCCAACACATTGTTCATTTCGGCGGGTTTGATGAACAATGTGAGACGTCCAAAAAAGGAAGGATGGTCAAACTTAAGACTCGACCCTTTGGCAACATAGCCGGTAAAACCATTCCAGGGGTAAAACGCTCCATCCCCAACGGATATTCCCTTGGTCGTGAATGTGTAGCGCATTGGTAAAAAAATAGTGGTGAGCGCAACGGCGGCAACAATTCCTGCCATGCTTAATGGCAGCCAGCCAGTAACAACTCCGAACACTGTCCCGGTTAACAGAGCCATAAAACTGGAGCGCTGCAATTGAAAACGTGACGATAATCCCATGGGAAGGTTTTTCAATGCCTTGCCGGGTGCCGGCTCTTTAATTCGTGGACGAGCTTTTGCAAGCATGCTCATCAACAACAGCGCGATCATGATGTAGCCGATCAAAGAAAGTATGTACATCTCTTTATCTCTCCTATCAAAAAAACTAATACCAACCGATCTGATTTTTATAGAGCAAGATGATCGAAGCAATGATCATCACAATAATGGCAGGCGGGACTGCGATCAGCAACCAGCGCTTCCAGCCAATGGAACCGTGATTGTGTTCCATGTAGGAATACGCAACCACATTGGCAGAGGCACCGATTGGCGTCAAGTTGCCGCCGACGTCCACACCCATTGCCAGTGACCAAACCATCATGGACAGTGGAGGCGTACCGGGAATGGCAGCCAGGTCTTTGAGTACGAACGTCATTGCTAAAGCCAGCGGCACATTATCCAGAATTCCGCTTGCAAGACCCGGCCCCCAATGCAAAGCCATGACCAAAGTATTTGAATTGGAAGCGGTAGCCAGCGCCAATGCTTTCGCGAGGGTTTCAAAAAGATGAACCTTCTCCAAACCACCGATCATCATGAATAAACCTGCGAAGAATAGAATGCTTTCGCCGTCCACACTCAAGAGAATTTTCTTGCGTTGGTCATCGCGCAGAGCGATCATGGCAATTCCTGCCGGAACCAAAGCCGATACAGCCGCATTGATGGGTAGACCTGCCAGATCACTCAAAGGAATGTGGAAGATCAACAAGACCACTGCCATGACGAAACCGGTCAGACCTACGCGAGTCAAATGGACGTGTAAAGGCTCGCTGTGCAGTTCGTCGATCTTTTCGATCATTTCAGGCGTCAGAGCAACATGCGCATTCTGTAACGCTTTGCGATTTTTCAAGTAAAAGTAGGTCACCAAAATCAAGGCACCGACAAGTGCAATTGGGCCTGTATTGGTGGCAAAATCTGAAAAAGAGAAACCCAATGTTGTCCCCAAAATCACATTAGGCGGGTCGCCTACCAGTGTGGCAGCGCCGCCAGTATTGGCAGCACAAACCTCTGCGATCACGAGCGGAACCGGGTCGAGATTGAGCAAGGTGCAGAGTTGCAATGTCAACGCGGCCAGAAACAACATCACTGTGATGCTATCCATGAATGCTGCCAGAAAAGCGGCCAACAGGATCAGAATGATGAACAAGGGCACCGGGTGATAATTGACTTTGCGAAGGGACATCATAGCCAGCCAGGTGAAGAAACCAGCCTGCACCAGAATTGCCACCAAAGTAAACATTCCCGCAACCAATCCCAGTGTCTCCCAGCTGATATACGCCAGCGCTTCGGTTGGAGTGAGCACGCCAAACAAGATCAGCAAAGCGCCGCCCAAAAGAGCCACCCAATGGCGCGGGAATTTCTCGCTTGCTATTGCTATGTATGCCAACACGAAAATGATCAGAGTGAAAATCAAGGTTAGGTATCTCTCTTTGAAAGATGAAATGCTGTTCTATGAATAGGTCTTATTCTATGGATTCAGGGTCATATGCCTATTACCCCTTTGGAGAATATCGACTATACAACCCGCTGATATTGGTCGTACATCAAAATATTTCCTACCCAAATGGAGCATATCGAAAGAAAAATGAAAAATAGACTTGTAATTGTTTCCGGGTCTATTTCTTTAAATATTATTGCGGACTTAAGTCCGATCAATTACTTTACTCCGTTGCGAATTTCTGTTCTTCCTGTTGACCCAGCGGCACCACGCGGATAAAGGTGCTCTTCCAATCCACAAGCAGGTCGAGGGCTTTTTGGGATTCTTCCGCTTGATGATTATGTTTCAGCTCATCAGCGTACATAGTCAAAAGCTCACGTAGGTTTTGCTGGTCACTTTCGCCAACTTCCTGCACAGATACTTTTGCGCCTTTTCCCAAACGGCGCTGAATGGCAGCTTGATCAAAATTGAGATGCGGTTGCAAACGAAGATATAACACGCCGCCCGTCATGCCTGCGCACATCCACGGGCCAGGGTCACCCAGCACCAGCACACGGCCTGAGGTCATGTATTCGCACAGGAAGCCTTTCACATTGGAGCGCGCGCCGATAAAGCCGAGGCTGTCATTGAGCGGCTTGAGGATTTCGCCGCCGATAATCACATCCGCGCCAGAGAGACGGATGCAGGCGCGTGAGTCCGCGTTGCCTTGCACGATGACCACGCCGCTCGTGCCGCCATACGCAAGGCTCTTTCCAACCGAGCCGTCAATCAACTTGCCATCATGGTTGTAGCCTTTCATGATGACCACCCGCCCGCCAGAGATGCCCTTCGCAACCCCATCCTGTGCGCCGCCTTCGACGAGGATGTGAACGGGGTCGGCATTGTATGCGCCGAGTCCATTGCCTGGGACGGAACTGCTGACGAAGTGCAGCGATGTGCGCGGCACGGAATCTGTTTCCACATTATCAAGCGGCTGCATCCATGTTTCGCGATGACCGCCTTGTCCACCGTGTCCGGGCAGCCAATTCCAATTATTGCGGAAGCGTGTGAGAGCGCCCGTGAGATGCGTGCCGAGGGCGCGGTCAACGGGAGTCACTTTATCATCTTCAAACAAAATTCTATCCTGCCGATACGTGGTGAAACTTTCCATCACCAAATTGGAGATGACCGTGGTCAGATGATTACGCGGACGATGCAACGGGCCGCGGTCAATGGTCAGCATTTCATTCATCGGTAAAGAAATCGGGATGGGAGCCGCAGACAAATATTCACCAATCGGGATAAGCATTTGAGCAAGGTCAATTTTTTCGTGATGCGAAATTTGAACGAGCAAGTCAGAACGGCCAACAATATCCTGTGAATTTTCAAAACCAAGTTTGGATACGATGTCCTTCACGCCTTCGCCCAAGCCTGTGAATACATTGACCAAGGCCTGCGTGGCCTGCTCGATATCACGCGGGACAAAATGCTTGATGCCCTGACTAAACGCCTCTTCCTTCGTTTCAAGCTGGGTGGTGATTCCCGTGTGGCATGTGCCACTCTGACAGTCTCTACAGATCGTACAGCCGATGGCGACCATTGCCAGCGTGGCAAAGCCAATTCGATTCGCGCCGAGGCACATCAGCTTGACCGTGTCCGACGCGGAGCGGACTCCACCGTCAGCCCAGATTTCTACTTTGGAGCGCAACCCTGCCTCCGTTAAAGCACGATGCGCTTCCACGATTCCAATTTCCGCAGGCAGGCCAACATGTCGCAATGAATGTTGGCGGGCGGCGCCCGTTCCTCCATCAAAACCAGTGAGATAAATAATATCGGCTTCGGCTTTCGCAACACCGACGGCGATAATGCCGATGCCCGGCACAACAGGAATTTTGACCGCGACACGCGCCTTGGGATTGATGGTCTTGAGTTCCTCGATAAATTGCGCGAGGTCTTCGATGGAATAAATATCGTGATTGTTGGACGGCGAAATAAGGTCAACGCCTTTTTGCGAATGACGCGCCGCCGCAACTTTGGAAGTGACCTTGCGTGCAGGCAGATGCCCGCCTTCACCAGGCTTCGCGCCCTGCCCAACTTTTATTTCCAAAAGATTCGTGGCGTTGATGGTTTCCGCCGTGATGCCAAAACGCCCCGACGCAATTTGAATTCCGCGATTGAACGGATACTTGCCGAGCAGGTCAGGGATTTCGCCGCCCTCGCCGTTGAGCGAAAGCATGTTCAAACGAAACGCGGCTTCGGCATACGCGCGATAAGCCGTTTCACCCTGCGAACCAAACGACATGGACGCAATCAGGAACGGAAGTTTATGCGATGTGATTCCGAGATTGACTTTATCGGATTCAATGGAAGTTTGTTCGGGATAACGAAAATCCAAAATGTGGCGGATGGTGACGGGGTTGGCTTTTGCCGTTGTCTGCGTGTGCGCCTCATACTCACCCCAGCCTGATTCGCCCTTCCCGAGCTTTCCCGCCGCCTTCCAGATTTTTGGATAAAAATGATTGACGCGCGAAAGTTCGCCACGGCCTGCGCTGTGATACGCCTGTGTACGTTGCTCCGTGTCGGCGTCAATATCATTCCACTTCAAGCCGCCTTGTTCTGAGCCGCCATAATTTTTCACACCCAACGCGAAAGCGACAGGATTGCTCAACCCGATGCTTGAGAATAATCGTCCATAGCCGCGCGCTTCATGAATGCCCATTGTGCTGATACATTTTTCAATACCCGAACGCAGCGCCTTGAAAGTTTTCTTCAATCCTTCGGTTTCTTCTTCATCGTTTGTGGCTTTGACCGCCGCCTCGAAAATCAAGTAAGGTGAAATCGCATCTGCGCCCATGCCGATGCACATGATGACATCATGCAAATTGCGGATGGCTCCGCTGCGCACAACCAACCCCACCTGACGGCGCAAATTCACCGCTGAATGGGAAGCCATCAGGCTGAGGTCTATTTTTCCGCTGTCATTTATTGGCAGCGGCGTGGATGAAGATTCTGAAGAATTAAGTTCTGCAAAAGTTTTACGAAGTGCAAGGTCAATCACACTGAGCGCAAGAATTGGGTCAACCCATCCGTTTTGATTCTGGAATGCAGCAGAGTCATCCAAAAGAATGATCTTCGCCCCGTTGCGGACAGAGTCAATGGCGGCCTGTGCGAGACGTTCCAAAGCCTGCGGAGTTGTCTCTCCAGCCAATGTGACCGTTTGCAAGTGACCAAGCTGTTCATTTGGAAAACGGCTCGTCAACTGGCTCAGTGTGGGATAACCTGTTTTCAAGCCAGCACTGACCGAATCCAGAAGAATTGGTGTTTCAAGCGTAAACGTGGATTCTTCTCTTAATTCATTGGGCACAAGCGGCGGACGCGAACCGATAATCGTCTGTGTGGAAAAATGCTCCACTTCACGTTCACGGTCAATGGCGGGATTTGTGACCACCGCAACCGCCTCTTTGAAATAGTCCGCGATATTTTGGCGTTCGGTGGAAAGGGAAGCCAGCGGGCCGTCAAAGCCGAGCGAGCTAATTGGGTCGATGCCATTCTTGGCAAGTTCCTGCACCCACTCGCGGTCTTCACGTCCCCAGCCAAAAGCAGAGAGACGGTTATCCAAGTCCACTGTGGGAGTCGCGCTGGTCAAGTTTTCTTCTGAAATTTCCAATGGCAGCGGCGGATGAGCAAGCCGCTTGTTTAGAGTTTCGAGTGAACCGAATCTGCGCATGGTCAGGTTCAACATGCGCTGCTGAATGGCGGGATAATCAAAGACTTCCACATTTCGTCCGCGGTGAATGCGCACACGCATTTTTTCACCAGGCGAAAGCGGAATTGGGTCAACAACCATATCGTCCAGATGGTAAACGCCCTTCTCCGAGGAGAAGAAATATTCCTTTTCCGTGTCACCAAACCAGAGCGGGCGCAGACCGAGCGCATCCACGCTGAAAACACATTCATCGCCAAAGCGGGAGATAATCCCCGCAGGGCCTTGCGAGTACGGGCCAAAGGCCTGACGATAATATTTATAAATTGTCTGCAATTCAGGGGAGAGTTTTTCCACTTCGCTGAGGATGGGCGGGAAAGCCAGTTCCAGTGACTCGGTCAACGAGAAGCGATAGTGATGAATCAACGTGGAGAGCAAACGGTCGAGGTCTTGTGAGTCGCTTCCGCTTTCCACCAGATTCACGCCGAGCATTTCGGCCTGTTCGCGCAAACGGGCAATCGTATTAATCTCACCGTTGTGACCAATCAAACTAAAAGGCTGGACACGTTCGAAACTCGTAGCGGTATTCGTCGAGTAACGTGCATGTCCAATCGTGATGGCGGTGGTGAAATCAGGGTTACGCAGTTCAGGGAAATATTGATACAAAGTTTCTATCGAGCCGCGCACTTTGTAAACGACCACATTGCTGGAAAGCGAAGCAATGGCGACGTTCGTAAATTTTTCAATGTGAAGCGAAAGGTCAAAGAGAGTCCGCTCCACGTTTTCCAAAGGGCCGTTGTGAACCATCCCCGAAATCTGCCAAAGGTGCGGCACCTGTTGACGTGCCATTTTTCCGAGTGCCTGTAAACGTGTGGGAGTTGGACGCTCCAACAACAGGTCAATATCTCTTTCCTTGAGCATATTGATAATTTTGGTTTTGACGCCTTGAACATCTGCTTCGGTATTTGGAATCATCAAATGCCCCACAAAGAAGCGGCGGTCTTCCGCCAACCAGCCAGGCTTGCCCGCCTGCTCCAACGCCTGCGACCACAACACGCGCGGAATATCGGTCATCACACCGATACCATCCCCTTCCCCGTTGACTTCGCCAGAGCGATGTCCCATGATGCTCAACGCGGCCAGCGCGCGTTTCAAATTCCCATGCGTGGCTTCACCATTCTTGCGAACTGATGCAACCAACGCGCAGGCATCACGTTCATCGAGCCAGGTCTTTGTGTGAGGAGATGTCAACCAGTTGAATGAATTGGAACTCGAATCATTTTCAGATTCATTGTCAACGCTTTGGAATTGAACTTTATTTTTCATGGCATCACCTTATGGTTGAATGGTCAAAAGTTAATTCCATCCATCATAGGGCAATAAATCGATAATACTATTCCCCATACGGGTACTATGCGCTGCTCAAATGGGTGATATATAAACCAGTAAAATCCCTCCGTGTTTTATTTTGATAAGCAATGCAACAATCTGAAAGATGATGCAAGGTTATGAACGAAAATGCGCAGTGAGATATTAACGCACTCTGGTGTAGCAAAATTGACTTCCTCCAATCCATGCTAGAATCTTTGAAAAAAATGCAGACTGAACCTGTTCACCAAGCCGAAAAACACCAACCGCAGACTGTTTCCGTTCACAATCTGGTGGAGTTTGTTTTGCAGGCAGGCGACTTGACTGTTGGCGGGTTTCAAATGCGCGATCGCGCCCAGGCTGGAACCCAGGGCCACAAACAGGTGCAACGCTCCCGCCCCGAAGGGTATCAACCTGAAGTGGAAATTGCCTGCTGGGTCGAAGATGCAGATCCACCTCTGGAGGTACGCGGTCGGATCGACGGATTGTACGCCAGCGAAGACCCCGTGATCATCGAAGAGATCAAAACAACCACCCTGAGTCTGGACCTTGTGAACGAAGACCACAATCAACTGCATTGGGCACAGGCACAGTGCTATGCCTATATGTATGCCCAACAAAATAACCTGAGCGGGATACGCATTCACCTGACTTATTATCATCTCGACAGCAAAAAAGAAAAAACCTTCGAACGCCATTATTCGCTGGCTGAACTGGAGGTCTTTTTTCACGACTTGACCACAGCTTATCTGGATTGGTTTGGAAAGATCAGCGCCTTGCAGGCCCGGCGCAACCAATCGATTCAACAGCTCGAATTCCCTTATGATGAGTATCGCCCGGGTCAGCGGGATATGGCCGTGGCAGTCTATAAAGCAATTCGAGACAATGGCCGTCTGTATGTACAATCACCTACAGGGGTGGGGAAAACCATCGCAGCTCTTTTTCCTGCGGTGAAGGCACTGGGGCAAGGGTTGGCTGCCAAGATTTTTTATCTGACGGCAAAAACGCCCGGTCGTCTGGTGGCAGAAAAGGCGCTGGATGATATGCGACGATCCAGCCTTGATCTAAGAAGCGTAACCCTGACTGCCAAGGAAAAGATCTGTTTTTGTCCGCCGGTCAACTGCGACCCGGAAGTATGTGTGTTTGCCCGTGGCTATTTTGACAAGGCGAAAATAGCCCTGACGGAAATTGACCAGCATCAAGCATTTACCCGTCCCGTGATCGAGGAGATCTCCCGGAAGTATGAAGTTTGCCCCTTTGAGTTTTCGCTGGATCTGGCTTTGTGGGTGGATTGCATTATCTGTGATTACAACTATGTATTCGATCCGCGCGTTTATCTTCATCGTTTTTTTGACTTCAGCAAAGAGCCTTATATCTTTCTCGTCGATGAGGCGCATAATCTTCCGGATCGAGCTAGAGCCATGTATTCAGCTGAACTGGATAAAGGGACAGTGCTGGATCTCCAGCGTACGCTAAAGCCGCATCTGCCCGGGCTTGCAAAAAAGCTGAACGGGATCAACAAGATAATGCTGGAGATACGCAAAGCCTGCGAAGCGGATGACAAGAGATGCGCTTGTGGAATACGAGCCTCCTAATGATCTGATCAAAGCCATTCGGGATTTCAGCCAAAAGGCAGAGGATTGGCTGGTTTTGAATCAGCCTGCTGAATTCAGGCAGGAATTACTCGAGTTTTATTTCCTGTGCAGCAATTATCTCCGTACGGCGGAATATTTTGACACCAATTATGTGTCCTACTTTGAGCGAAAAGGACAGTCTGATCTAAAAACAAAATTGTTCTGTCTGGATCCAGCCCCCATGTTGGCTGTGCCGCTGAATCGCAGTCGATCGACCGTTTTTTCTCGGCAACGCTGCTTCCGATCGATTACTTTATAAAGCTCCTGACCGGCGATGCAGAACACCCCAAGCGCATTTTCCAATCCCCCTTCCCGTTGGAAAATGTCTGTCTACTCATCCATAACCGGATATCCACCAAATATGCGCAGCGTGCCGATTCCTATGCCGAACTTGCTTCGGTCATTGAGACCGTTCTCAATACGCATGTCGGTAATTATTTGGTTTATTTCCCATCCTATGCGTATCTTGAATCCGTGCTTGAACTGCTCAAGGAAAGACTGCCGGAAAGCCAGCTCCTCGTGCAGGATCGAGCCATGACGGAAGTGGATCGCGATATCTTTATATCCAAGTTCTCGGCCAACAATCAGGAGGCGCTGGTTGGGCTTGCTGTCATGGGAGGTGTCTTTGGTGAAGGGATTGATCTGGTAGGCGACCGGTTGATCGGTGTCGTGGTTGTCGGGGTGGGCATACCGCAGTTGGGGTTGGAAAGAGACTTGATCAAAGAGTATTTTGATCGCCAGTCTGGAAGTGGATTTGCCTATGCCTACCAATATCCTGGATTCAACCGGGTGCAGCAGGCCACTGGCCGGGTCATTCGCACGGAGACAGATCAGGGAATCATTGTATTGATCGATGACCGTTTTACCCATTCACGCTACCGCCATTTATTTCCATCCCACTGGCGCGGCATTCAAGTCGTACAAAACTCCATGGAGTTGAAAGATAAATTGGCTCGTTTCTGGTTGAGGACTTTTGAAAAATAGAAAATAGGTGATTATGAAATCGCCTATTTTCTTATGTTGCGAAATTTTTTCAGAAATATTCAATTGAAGAGTTCTGTAGAAATTATTCTTCTTGGAGCGAAGAAATGACCGTAGATAAACCAATGATAGCAACCAGATCTCCAGCGACAAGACGGATAGATTTTTTTCGTTGTAGGCAACCCATATTTGGAGAATGTCCGATGCAAGTACACTCGCTGAAAGCAATGCGCCAAGTCCGTTCTTACCGAACGATAGACCTTATACAAGCAGGACGATAAACCAAAGCAGAGCAATTCTAAACTCGCGCATGATGCGTCCAAGCCGCAGAGCGACCAATATAATGATGAAGAAAAAGCTTGCAATAACTCCCGAAGCAATCGCGACATACGGCTGATTCATGATAATCCCATACGTTGTCCAACCCAGGCTGACAACTGAAACATCACATGCCAATATCGCCAATTAGCTGTGCCTTGTACCGAATATTCAGAATAGAACACCTTCAGTAAATTTGTCTAAACAACATCAAATGAAGTGCTATAATCGGCGGAATTTACCGCCCAAAAATCTGCGGTATTTTTGGAGGAGAAAACTTTTTATGAAATTAGCTACTCTCGTTTTACAAGATGGAACCGTGATCGAAGGTCAAGCCTTCGGTGCGGAAACAGATGCCGTGTTTGAGTTGGTATTCAACACCAGCATGACCGGCTATCAGGAAATCCTCACCGACCCCTCGTATCGTGGACAGGGTGTGCTGTTCACTGTTTCGCACATTGGAAATGTAGGAATCAATTTGGAGGATGATGAATCAGCAAAGCCGCAGGTTTCTGCTGCTGTCATCCGCTCCTTGAGTCCTGTAGTGTCGAACTGGCGTTCGGCACTTTCTTTATCTGACTGGCTCGCACAAAATGGCGTCCCAGGCATCAGCGGCGTGGACACGCGCTGGCTGACTCGCAAACTCCGTGATGGCGGCACACAAAAGGCCGCACTCTCTACAAAGGGAACATCTGCCGAAGCTTTATTGAAAATGGCGAATGAGTGGGCGGGACTCGATGGCCGCGACATGGTGAAGGAAGTGACTTGTGATGAAAGCTATCGGTGGGTGGAGGATGAAGGAAGCAAGTGGGTAAAACCAGTGATCAGTGATCAGTTATCAGTGGTCAGTCGTCAATGGTCAGTCGTCGCATATGATTTTGGAATTAAAGAAAATATTCTTCGCCACCTTTCAAGTTATGGTGCGAATGTGACCGTCATCCCTGCGGACACAACATCTGACGAAGTTCTCGCTCTGAAACCCGATGGAGTCTTCCTTTCAAACGGCCCAGGTGACCCTGCAGGTTTGCCCTACGTCGTTGAAGCCGTGAGCAGACTCATCCAAAGCGGCGTGCCGATATTCGGAATTTGTCTCGGCCATCAGCTCATCGGGCGCGCGCTTGGCGCAGATACACACCGCCTCAAGTTTGGGCATCATGGCGGGAATCATCCCGTTCAACATCTGCCCAGCGGAGAGGTTCTCATCACCGCGCAAAACCATAATTACTGTGTCACCGCAGGCGATTTGAACAAAGACGAAGTCGAAATCACCTACAAAAGCCTGAACGATGACTCCCTCGAAGGTTTACGAATGAAAAACAAACCTGTTTTCAGCGTGCAGTTCCATCCAGAGTCCGCACCTGGCCCGCATGATGCGCATGATATTTTTGGCGAATTTTTCAAAATGATTGAGGGAAAACATGAAAACAAAATATAAATCATTCATCGGTGGTCTCGATACGTCCCGCGAAAAGCACGCGGAACTACTCGACCACCAGCGCCTCTTTCGCCTTTCGTCTTTCATCCTTTATCCTTCATCATTCATCCTTTCCCTATGAAACGTACAGACATCCACACCATTCTCGTCCCTGGCTCTGGAGCCATCGTCATCGGTCAAGCCGCGGAGTTTGATTATTCTGGCACGCAAGCAGTCAAGGCACTCAAAGCCGAAGGCTACCGCGTGGTGCTGGTCAACTCGAATCCAGCCACCATTATGACCGACCCTGAAATCGCAGATGCAACTTACATTGAACCGCTCACAGTAGAATCACTTGAAGCCATTATCGCGCAGGAAAAACCCGACGCAATGCTTCCAACCGTTGGCGGTCAAACGGGATTAAATCTCGCATTGGCGCTCAGTGAAAATGGCGTGCTTGAAAAATATGGTGTGCAACTTATCGGCGCGAATCTCAACGCCATCAAAGCCGCTGAAGACCGTTTGCTTTTCCGCGAGACCATGCAAAAAGTTGGCATCCCCATTCCACATGGCGGCGCAGCGTATTCGTTTGACAGAAGCCGAAGAAATCATCAAGCAGACTGGCTATCCAGTTTTGGTCCGCGCTTCATTTGCGATGGGCGGCACAGGCGCGAGCTGGGTCTATGAACCCGCTCAACTTCAAGAAGCCGTCCGCAGCGCAATTTCTGAATCGCCAATTGGTCAAGCGTGGCTTGAAGAGTCCGTTCTCGGTTGGAAAGAATATGAACTCGAAGTCATGCGCGATAAAAAAGATAACTTCGTTGTCGTGTGCTCCATCGAAAATCTCGACCCGATGGGCGTTCACACAGGCGACAGCATCACCGTCGCGCCCGCGCAAACGCTCACCGACCGCGAGTATCAAATCCTGCGCGACCTCGCTCATCGTGTGCTGTCCGCCGTCGGCGTGGAAACGGGCGGCTCGAATGTGCAATTCGGCGTTGACCCGAAAACGGGTCGCGTCGTTGTCATCGAAATGAATCCGCGCGTCAGCCGTTCGTCCGCGCTCGCCTCCAAAGCCACGGGCTTCCCCATCGCCAAACTCGCCGCACTCGTCGCCATCGGCTACACCCTAGACGAAATCACAAACGACATCACTGGTCAAACCAAAGCTGCTTTCGAGCCTTCGCTCGATTATGTCGTCGTCAAAATTCCGCGCTGGGCATTTGAAAAATTCCCAGGCGTAGATTCGACTCTCGGCCCGCAAATGAAATCCGTAGGCGAATCTATGGCTCTCGGTCGGACCTTCCCCGAAGCTCTGAACAAAGCGATTCAATCCCTCGAAATCGGCGTGGACGCACTCGACGGCTCTGGCTCTAACCGCGAGCTGATAACTGAACCAGAAACATTTGCCACCCTGCAACACCCCACCGCCGACAGACTCTTCCGTGTCTATCGTGCCATTCAACAGGGAATGTCGCTCGAAGAAATTTCCAAAGCAACGGGATATGATTTGTGGTTTCTAGCTCAGATGAAGGAAATTAGTTGAATGGGAATTAGAATGTAGGAATTCAAGGCTGAAACCGAGCTCAAAATGCTTCTTCGCATCGCCAAAGCAAATGGGATTTGCAGACTCGCATATTGCCAGGCTCTTAAATTCATCATTCATCAATCAGCATTCTTCATTTCGTGAATTACGTAAATCGCTCGGCATATTGCCTACATTTCAAAGAGTCGACACCTGCGCCGCCGAATTCGAATCACAGACGCCCTATCTCTACAGCGCCTACGAAATGGAAGATGAATCCCGCCCGACGGATAAGCAGAAAATCCTCATCCTCGGCGGCGGGCCGAACCGCATCGGTCAGGGAATTGAATTCGATTATTGCTGTTGTCAGGCGGCATTTGCCTTGTCCAAGATGGGATACGAAACCATCATGTACAACTGCAACCCTGAAACCGTCTCCACAGATTACGATACCGCAGACCGCTTGTATTTCGAACCGCTCACACTTGAGCATGTCCTCAACGTGATTGACCTTGAACAACCCGTCGGAGTCATCGTCCAATTCGGCGGGCAAACTCCGCTCAACCTCGCGGCAGGACTTGAAGCAGCGGGCGTGAAAATCCTCGGCACATCGCCCCATGCCATTCAACTTTCCGAAGACCGCGAAGAGTTTGCCAAACTACTCAAAGAGTTGGATATTCCCCAGCCAGAAAATGGAATTGCACGCTCCATTGAAGAGGCGCGTGTCATTGCTGAAAGAATCGGATATCCCGTCTTGGTGCGTCCATCCTTTGTGCTGGGCGGGCGGGCAATGGCTCTCGTGGAGTCCGAACCCCATTTGGCAGGCTTCATTCAAAGCGCAATTGAGGCGGCTCCAGGTCAACCGATTCTTATCGACAAATTCATGGAAGATGCGTTCGAAATCGATGTGGATGCATTGGCGGATGGCGAGCGAGTCGTTGTCGGGGCGATTATGCAGCATATCGAAGAAGCAGGCGTCCATTCGGGAGATGCGGCTTGTGTCCTGCCTCCATATAAAGTCAGCGCATATCATCTTGGAATCATGCGTGAATACACCGAACAGCTTGGTCTCGCCCTCGGCGTGCGTGGGTTGATGAATGTACAGTTCGCGCTAAAAGATGAAGTTGTCTGCGTATTGGAAGTGAATCCGCGTGCTTCAAGAACTGTCCCCTACGCCAGCAAGGCCACTGGATTAAATCTCGCCTACGCCGCCGCGCAAGTCATGGCGGGCAGCAGTTTGGAAAGTCTCGATATTTTGGAAGAACCCCGTGTAGATGGATTTTTTGTAAAAGAGGCTGTCTTGCCTTTCAAGAAATTGTCTGGCTCAAGTTCATTGCTCGGACCAGAAATGCACTCCACTGGTGAAGTAATGGGACATGCTTCACACTTCGGGCATGCCTTCGCCAAATCACAAATTGCAGCAGGGACTGGTCTTCCGCAAAGCGGCACAGTTCTGATTACGGTCAACGACTATGACAAGAGCGCGGGATTGAAATTTGCGCGCGACATGCACCGCCTTGGCTTTAAAATATGTGCCACACCGGGAACGGCCGCATTCTGCCAGAAAGCCAACCTGCCTGTGGAAGTTGTCCAAAAAGCGCAGGACGGCTCCACTGAGATCGTAGACTTGATCCGTGCAGGGAAATCCAACTGGTACTGAATACTCCGCTTGGCCCGCACGCCCATAGTGACGGAGCGGCGATCCGCTCGGCGGCCATTGCAATGAATGTTCCCCTTCTCACCACACTCTCCGCAGGAATGGCGGCTGTCTCCGCCATTCAGGCAATGACGAGGAAAGAACTGAAATACCGCAGTTTGCAAGATCATTTCCAGTCACAAGATCATCATAACAACCAACGCTTGGAATAGTTGAAAAACTCGCTCCATCGGGGCTAAGCCCCCGATGGAGCGAGAATAACCGTACACAAAAAGCAAAAACCCACTATTTCTAGTGGGTTTAGCTGGGGAACCTGGATTCGAACCAAGATACCATCCTCCAGAGGGATGTGTACTGCCGTTGTACGATTCCCCAATACTCGAGCGGGCGATATTTTATCACGCCAGCCGAGATGAGGCAAGGCTATTTTCGTGCGGCACGCCGGGTATTATCTTCAATATCCAATAGAATAAGCAGACCGTATTCAGCAAATTTCAAACCGATGAAATAGACAATGCCAGGAATGGGTTGGAGAAAATACGGTATGAAATAACCCGCCACGTCAAAAATTGACATCCCCTTTTGATAATATACTCCAGTTACAAATTGAAGCAGGAATTGCCCAACAGAGATTACTGTGGTGATAACGTAAATCCCGAGAACAACCCATGCAAGGATGCCAGCCGTTCGCGCGATCTTGATGACAGCGTCACGGTCAAAATATGTGGCTAAAAAGCCCGTGCGGTTTTCAGTAGATTCGGTCATAATTCCTCCAAGCCCGATTATACATGAATCAAGTTTGTTATAATTGACGCAATCAATAAAAAAACAATCAGGGTGGGGAATGCGTCTCTTTAGCGTGGCAGTTGACAGTTAAGCGTGAGGCGGTTTCACATCCCCTGAAATTCAGCGTAAAGGCAAATCCCATGAGTGACGAAGAAACCATCAATAAGCCAAGTGATTTTATCCGTGAAGCTGTTGCGGAAGATTTAAAAAGCGGACGTTTCCAAACTGTCCGCACACGCCTGCCACCTGAGCCGAACGGATATTTGCACATCGGCCATGTGAAGGCGTTCATGATCGACTATCTAATTGCGAAGGAAAATAACGGCGAGCTGATCTTGCGCTTTGACGACACAAACCCCGCGAAGGAAGAGACGGAATTCGTGGATGCCATCATGGATGATGCGCGCTGGCTTGGAATTAAATGGGTAAAGGTCACCTATGCTTCGGATTATTTTGGGCTGCTTTATGACTGGGCGGTTCAGCTGGTGAAAAAGGGACTGGCCTATGTTGACGATCAGACTCCCGAACAGGTGAGTGCCAATCGAGGGACATTAACCGAAGCTGGAAAAAACTCCCCGTTCCGCGACCGCTCTGTGGAAGAGAATTTGGACCTGCTTGAACGCATGAAGAACGGCGAGTTCCCCGATGGCTCACGCATTCTACGTGCAAAGATCGACATGTCGCATCCAAACATCACCATGCGTGACCCAGCCATGTACCGCATTATCCATGAACCTGCGCATCACCGCACGGGTTCAGCATGGAAAATTTATCCGATGTACGATTGGGCGCACGGACAGAACGACTCGATGGAAGGTATCACCCATTCGTTGTGTTCGCTGGAATATGAAAATCATCGCCCGCTTTATGAATGGTTCCCTGAAGCGTTGGGCGTTTTCAAACCGCGCCAGATCGAGTTTGCGCGCTTGAACCTGACCTACACCGTGATGAGCAAACGCAAACTGCGCCGTTTGGTTGAAGGAAAACTTGTCACCGGCTGGGACGACCCGCGCATGCCTACGTTGCGCGCCATGCGCCGCCGCGGCTATACCGCCGATGCGATCCATGATTTTATCCGCCGCGTAGGTGTTGCGAAAAATTACAGCATCAGCGATGTATCGCTGCTCGAAGCCTGTGTGCGCGAAGACTTGAATAAGACTTCATTGCGCCGCATGGCGGTCATCAAGCCACTGAAGGTAGTCATCGATAATTATCCCGATGGCGAATCTGAGGAAATGGAAGCGATCAACAACCCCGAAGACCCGAATGCTGGCACGCGCAAAGTTCCATTTTCAAAGGTGATCTACATCGAGCAGGATGATTTCCGCGAGACTCCGCCGCCAAAGTATTATCGTCTCTTTCCCGGCAACGAAGTCCGCTTGCGCTACGCGTATTTCATCAAATGCACGCATGTGGTGAAGGATGACAAGGGCGAGGTGGTGGAAGTCCATGCGACGTATGACCCGACCACGCGCGGCGGAGATTCTGCCGATGGACGCAAGGTGAAATCCACGATCCATTGGGTTTCTGCGGCGCATGCCAAGGAAGCGGAGATCCGCATGTACGACCGTCTCTTCACCAAGGAAGACCCCGAGGAAGGCGACGAGGGATTTCTCTCCTGCATCAACCCTAACTCTCTACAGGTTCTGACTGGCTATGTGGAATCGCATCTCGCCGCGCCGGAAGCTGGTTCACGTTATCAGTTCGAGCGCCTCGGCTACTTCTGCGCAGACAAAGATACCACGCCTGAGAAACCTGTCTTCAATCTAACAGTCAATTTGAAGGATGCGTGGGCAAAGCTGGAGAAAAAGGGCGGCAAGTAGTATTCACTTCAAAACAAGACCCTAAAGGTTTTTCCACCTACCCATACCACCTGGTCGGCAGGAAAACCTTTAGGGTCTATTTCTTTATTAGGAATAATCCATGCATAAACATCACGCATTTGCAGGTTTGATTTCAGGTCTTGGCGCGGCGGCGATTTGGGGAGGCATGTATGTGGTCAGCAAGGTGGTGCTGGAAGTCATACCGCCTTTTTCATTGCTCACCCTGCGCCTAATCATGGGCGCAATTGTTTTAGGCATTGTCATTTATTTCCGCAACAAGCGGGCAGGAACAAAACTGGTCCTCACCAAAGAATTCTTTTGGAAAAGTTTTCTCGTCGGCTTTGTGGGTTATGGGATCTCGCTCGGCTTTCAATTCGTGGGCACAAAACTCTCCACGGCATCCAATGGATCGCTCGTCACCTCAGCTACGCCAGCTTTTGTTTTGATTTTCGCGCCGTTTTTGCTCGGTGAAAAATCCACGCCGCGGCGCATCATTGCATTAGTAATCTCCACGCTCGGCGTGCTGGCTGTGATCGACCCGCGCAATGCGGAACTTTCACCGTCCCTATTTTGGGGCAACATGAGTCTGCTCGCGGCGGCGCTGACATGGGCGCTGTATTCCGTGCTCGTCCGCAAAGTCAGCCAATCGATGGATTTGCTGACATCCAGCACGATCATGCTATTGGGTGGCGTGCCTTCGAGCATTGCGCTGGGGATTTGGGAAGTCAACACGCAGGGCATTGGCACGATCACCCCATGGATTATCGGCGGGCTGCTGTTTTTGGGGATCATCTCCACGGCTATTGCGATGTTCCTTTGGAATTACGCCTTCGCTGAATTACCCGCCGCTGTAGCATCATTGACGTTCTTTGCCCAGCCGGTAGTTGGTACGCTGCTCGGTTGGTTTTTCCTCGCTGAAAAAATCACGCCGCTATTTCTTGCAGGTGGGACATTGATCAGCATTGGGATTTTGATCGCGACAAGGGAATAAATCAAAGAGACAGCCACACTAAAAGGTGGCTGTCTCTTTATGGTTAGGATCAATTAGCAGTTAAGAAAGAAGCGGGCGGGGACTTTATCCTACTTCACATTATTTTCAGCAAGTTTACGTGCAAGACTTACCGTTGCTTCACTTCCAACCGTGTGAAGTAAGGCCATGTTGGGCGGGCGTTTCTCGCCGATGGGATACCCACAGATCAACACCACCTGCTGGCCTGACTCAATACCTGACTTCAATAAAGCGGCATCGACATCAGAAAGCATATCATCCAAGGTATCGGCAAACTTGATTAGATGCGGCTGCACGCCCCATAAAAAGGCAAGCTGATTGAACGTATCGGGGTCTGGTGTGAAAGCGAGGATGCGCTTTGACGGGCGCGCCTTGGACATCAACCAAGCGGAGCGCCCCTGCATGGTAAAGACGGAAACCGCGCGCACCTCGGGGTCTTTGGCGAGTGAATTCGCCGCACGCGCCATGGACGCCGCATCACTCGCGCCTAAACCTGCCTTGCCGTCCTGACGGCTTCCCCACTCCATAAAATGAGACTCGGCTTCTTTGACAATGCGAGACATCATGGCGACCGCTTCACTTGGGTATTCACCCGAAGCGGTTTCGGCAGATAGCATAACGGCATCTGTGCCGTCGAAGATGGCGTTGGCAATGTCGGATGCTTCGGCGCGGGTCGGCAACGGATTCAAGATCATCGACTCGAGCATTTGCGTGGCGGTGATGACCAGTTTTGCGCGGGCATTCGCCTCACGGATGATCAACTTCTGCAAAGGTGGCACGCGTTCTGGCGGAAGTTCCACGCCGAGATCGCCGCGGGCAACCATCACGCCGTCAACCACATCGAGGATCGCTTCCAGCTCTGTCAAGGCCTCTGGCTTTTCAAGCTTTGCGATCAACATGGGAGCACGCTTGCCAACGGAAAATTCTTCAATGGCAGCGCGGACAGCTTTTACATCATCGGCGCTGCGGACGAAGGAGATCGCAACCGCATCCACACCCTGGGAAATGCCAAAGGCAAGATCGGTTTTATCTTTTTCAGTGAAACCGGCAATGCGAAGTTTTACACCGGGCAGGTTGATGCCCTTATGCGAGGACAGCGCCCCACCCACCAATACTTTGGCATGGACAATTCGCCCCACGGCAGTTGTAACCTGCAAGGCAAGGCGGCCATCATCGAGCAGAAGTTTGTCACCCGCTTGAACAGAATCAAAGAGTTCACGGAAATCGACGGGAAGAAGCTGATTATCTGTTTTTGGCGCTTCATCTTTTGTGGCATACAAACAAACCTCTTCACCAACGGAAAGCTGAAGAGGCACCGCCAGCCTGCCAACGCGGATCTTGGGTCCTTGCAAATCCTGCAGGATACCGACAGGCATGGCCAATCTTTTGGAGACAGCGCGAATTGCGGCTACACGCAAAGCATGTTGTTCATGAGTTCCGTGGGAAAAATTAAGACGGGCAACGTTCATTCCCGCTTTGATAATGGCTTCCAGCGCCTGTTCAGAATCTGACGCGGGGCCAATGGTTGCGACGATCTTTGCTCTACGCATTATGTATTATTCCTTCAAATCTATAAATTAGTTTGTCCGGTACGGACATGATATAAAGCCTCCCCCACTCTAAACGGCTTCATCCCAAAACGCTCTGATAATAGGTAAAAAACGGATTGGTGTCAAGGTGGAGAGTTTATCATCAAGTTAACAATCAAAGCGCCGCGGAGTTACGAGTTCAAACTCCGCGGCGCTTTGGCTACTTCGGATTCGTCACACTATGCGTAATGGAGTTCCTTTGCCTGTCGCTGCAATTCTTCCTGAAATTGCGGGTCCGCAACTTTGATCAATGCCTGCGCGCGCTGGCGGATGGTCTTGCCATACAGATCAGCTATGCCATGTTCGGTAACCACAAATCGAACATGATTACGGCTGGTTACCACACCCGCGCCGGGCTTGAGCATGGCAGTGATCTTGCTCAGCTTGGTGCCATCTTTTAGGTTTGCAACGCTTGGCAATGCAATGATCGGCACGCCGCCCTTGGAACGGGACGCGCCATAGATGAAGTCCAGCTGGCCGCCGACGCCGCTAAAGAGTTTTGGTCCAATGCTGTCGGCGCAGACCTGGCCGGTGAGGTCAACTTCAATGGCGGAATTGACTGCCACCATGCGGTCATTTTGGGCAATGATAAAGGGATCGTTCACATATTCGGTTGGGTGCATTTCCACCATCGGGTTATCGTTCACCCACTCGTACAGGTTTTTTGTGCCGAGAATAAAGCCAGCAACGATCTTGCCCGGGTGCAGAGACTTGCGCGCATTGGTAAGCACGCCTTTATTGACAAGTTCAATGACACCATCCGAGAACAGCTCGGTATGAATGCCAAGATCTTTTTTATCGGAAAGGAATTTCAAAACAGCATCAGGAATGGAACCGATGCCAAGCTGCATGGTCGCGCCATCGGGGATCAATGAAGCAACATGACCTGCGATCTTTTGGACGATCTCTGAGTCACCTTCGGCGGCCATTCTGTGTTCGGGGATCGGATAATTGACCGGCACGATATGTGTCAGACGGCTGACGTGAATGAAGGAATCGCCCAGAGTACGCGGCATCTTGTCATTCACTTCGGCGATGATGATCTTTGCTGATTCAGCAGCAGACTTGGTTAAACCGACTTCCACTCCGAGACTGCAAAAGCCATGTTCATCCGGTGTGGAGACGTGAATGACGGCAACATCGATTGGCAGAACGCCGCGCTTGAACAGCAGAGGAAATTCAGAAAGCAATACCGGCGTAAAGTCAGCGCGGCCTTCCTGCACCGCCTTGCGGATGTTGGCACTGATAAACATGGAATTCACGCGCAGGTGACCTTCCATTTCAGGGCCGACGTAATCAGCAGAGCCAACCGTCAACGCCTGGCAAATCTCAACGTCGTTGACATTGGGAGCATGCTGCACGAGCGCAGCCAAAAGCTTTTGAGGGACAGACACGTTTCCAGTAAGAAAGACGCGGTTTCCTGACTTGATTACCTTAACCGCCTCCTCGGCGGTCGTCACACGTGATTGATAAATACTTGCTGCGGTCATCTTATTGCTCCTGCGCGCCCAAACGTTCAAGATGCAGCAACTTGCCATTGTAGGTATTGATGGCTGCTTCGATGGATGGATTGTCTTTCATGGCTTGGTCCACACCTTTATTCGCAACTTCCATAATATAAAGGATGGCGGCATTCAAAAACACGTGACTGGCTGTACGCGCAACCACGCCAGGGATATTCGGCACACAATAATGCACAACGCCTTCTTCCACAAATGTAGGATGGTCATGGGTTGTCGGGCGGGATGTTTCCACGCAGCCACCCTGATCAATGCTCACATCGAGAATGACGGAACGCGGCCTCATGGCTTTCACCATATCACGCGTCACTACAATTGGAGCGCGCTGTCCGCTGACAAGTACCGCGCCAACCACAACATCCGCAAAAGCGGTGGCACGTTCAATATTTCGCTTGGTGGAGATCATGGTGACCACACGCGGATATTTCTCCGCGATCCGCTCCAACACAGCCATACTCTTGTCAATAACAGTCACATGCGCACCGGCGCCGATCATGGACTGCATGGCGGAAAAACCGACTGCACCGCCGCCGATGATGACGACTTCCGCGGGCGGTACGCCGGGCAGGCCACTGAGCAAAATGCCCTTGCCGCCGCGATTGTTCTGCAAATGACGGGCAACGATCTGAGCTGCCATCGCACCGCAAATCAAACTGAACGGGCGCAGAACAGGAAGGTTCCCATTCGCGTCCACGATCTGTTCGTAGGCAAGCGCGGTTACTTTCTTCTCCAGCAGCAGGTCGATCTGATCCTGCGAACTGGATGCGAGGTGCAGCAAACCGGCAATCGTGGAACCATCCTTCAGCCACTCCACTTCCTGCTTAATGGGGCGTGAGATCTTCAATAACAGATCGGCACGTCCAAAGACTTCCTCTGCGGAAAATGCGATGCGCGCTCCGGCCTTTTCGTAATCCAGATCCGTAAAGCCAGCCCCAACACCCGCTTCATGCTCGACGAAGATCTGATGCCCGTTCTGGGACAGGATCTCCACTCCAGCCGGGGAAAGACCCACACGATACTCGTACGGTCTGCTTTCTTTTGGAATTCCAATGTACATAGTGCCTCCACAATAAGACCCTAAAGGCCTCGTAGACCTGTAGGGTCTGAAAAATAACTACTTCATGTTGAGCACTTCACGAATAGACGGAAGAGCCCAATCAATAGTTTCCTTGTCAATAACGAGCGGCGGAGCGAAACGGATCACATTATCGTGAGTTTCTTTTGCGAGGATGCCTTTTGCTTTCAACGCCTCGCAAAAACGACGTGCGCCTTTCGCTTCAGGCTTGAGCTCCACACCGATCAACAAACCCCTGCCGCGGACTTCCTTAATGTGCGGGCTGGAGATCTCGCTCAACTGTTCGATGAAATATTCACCAAGCTGTGCGGAACGCTCTGCCAGTTTTTCTTCTCGAATGACACGCAACGCAGCACGAGACACTGCCGCCGCGAGCGGATTTCCGCCAAAAGTAGAGCCATGCTCGCCCGGATTGAACAAGCCGAGGATGGCCTTGTCTGCCAGCACTGCTGAGACGGGATAAAAGCCGCCAGCCAGAGCCTTGCCGATGATCGTAACGTCAGCGCGGACATCTTCATGGTGAGCGGCGAACAGTTTCCCGGTCCGCGCCAGACCCGTTTGAATTTCATCTGCCATGAACAGTACGTTATTCTTTTTGCATATCTCAGAGACCTTCTTCAAATATCCAGCGGGAGGAATGATGACACCCGCCTCGCCTTGAATTGGCTCCAACATAACCGCCGCAGTGTTCGGCGTAATGGCTTTTTCAAGCGCGTCGGCATTCCCATATTCCACAACGACAAAACCCGGGGTGAATGGACCGAAGTCATCGCGATAGGAAGGCTCGGTGGAAAAAGAAACAATGGTAACGGTGCGTCCGTGGAAGTTATTCCCCGCCACGATGATCTCCGCCTGATGACGCGGCACTTTCTTGACGACATACGCCCACTTGCGGGCGAGTTTGATGGCGGTCTCCACAGCCTCTGCACCTGAGTTCATCGGCAGAGACATTTCGTAACCCGTCATCTCGGAAAGTTCTTTATAAAGAAGCGGCAATTGATTATTGCGGAATGCGCGCGAAGTAAGTGTGACGTTCTTCGCCTGGTCGAGCAAGGCCTTCAATATCTCAGGATGGACATGTCCCTGATTTACTGCGGAATAGGCAGATAGACAATCAAGATATTTCTTTCCCTCAACATCATAGACCCAGACCCCTTCCGCCTTTTCGATCACTACGTCCAAGGGATGATAATTATGCGCGCCGTACTTTTCTTCCATCTCGATAAAGTCTTGAGTTTTCATTTTCACCTTTTAAAAGATTTAACCACGAAGGGCACAAAGATCACAAAGGAAGGTCAAAAGAAAATCTGGTTTTTTCCGTGAAGTCCGTGTCATCCGTGTACATTTTTTACGCCGCGTCAAACAAGCGTGCCAGAATGGCTTTCTGCGCGTGCAGGCGGTTATGCGCCTGCTGGAAGATCACCGAGTGTTCGCCATCAGCTACATCATCAGTCAATTCCTGATTGCGATGAGCGGGCAGGCAGTGCATTACGATCACATCCTTATCCGCTTCGCTGACCAATTGTGCATTGACCTGATACGGCGGGAAGATCTGCTCGCGTTTGGCAGTTTCTTCTTCCTGCCCCATGCTGGTCCATGTATCGGTGTAGATGACATGCGCGCCTTTAACTGCTTCATGCACATCACGGACAAAATTCAATTTGCTGCCGGTTTTCATGGCGATGGCCTTCGCAATTTCAACTGCCGCAGGATTCACGTCATACCCTTCGGGAGTGCCAATGGTCACATTCCAACCCAGCAACACAGAGACATGCATCAATGAAACAGTGACGTTGTTGCCGTCACCGACATAGCTGACATTCAGACCTTTGGATTTCTTGCCGAATTTTTCGATGATCGTCAACGCATCTGCCATGCCCTGACAGGGATGGTTGTAATCGCTCAAGCCATTGACCACGGGAATATCCGACCACTTCGCCAATTCAACTACATGGGCATGGTCAAATACACGAGCCATCAATCCCTGAACATAGCCTGATAAAACACGGGCCACATCCGCAATGGATTCGCGTTTACCTAAACCAATCTCATTGGGTGAAAGGTAGAGCGCATCACCACCACAATGACGCATGGCCATATCAAACGAAATACGGGTACGCAGGCTCGGCTTTTGGAAGATCATCCCCAACACTTTGCCTTTGAAGATCTTTTTATTCCCCTTTTTGAAATGTTCCTTCTTCAATTTCACTGCCACATCGAGCAGGTCTTGGATCTCATCCGATGAGTAATCGGAGATCGCGAGAAAATCCTTCATGGTTGCTCCTTGAAAAAATTACTTCGGATATCTGCCTCACTAGCACCGAACGGAGAGTCGCTAGAGTCCCTGAAGTTTAATTTCATTAAGTATATCTGTATTGCCCGATTCTGGCATGTTTCGAGCATCACGCCTTATGCGTGACATTCATCGAAGAATCACGGAAGAAATACCGACCTAATTTCAACATCGCCGGAAGATGCCATTGCCAGAAAACGTCCGTCAGGCGACCATGAGATCGCAGAAGTCGCGCTGACATCCAGTGTGAGGACAGGATTTCCTTCGCGGGTATCCCAAATCGTGACGATATCCAACAAAGAATCGGCGACGGATCATCCCGCCATCCTCACCTTCTTCCAATAACGCATCAAACCGTCCGCGCTCATGCCGATTGGGTTCGCCAAAATGTAGGCACGAATCACATCTTCGCTCAAATTCTGTTCGCGGCTTTGCTCGTCCATCCATGCTTCCAGTTTGGAGCGCACCTCCTCCACAGATGGGCCGGCGGGCATAATCCCTTCCAACCATGTTCGGGCTGCAAGCAAATTGCGCTCCAACTCATTCAAATGCCATTCCACATCTTCATACATTCCAAAATGGGTCGGGGCAATACGAGTGAATTTTTCCTTCCGCAGCCGCGCAATGGATTCCAGCCAGCGTTCAAAATGCAATTCGGGTGGCGGCATGGGCGCGCGCAAATATTGAAAGCCGGGAATCCGCACTCCGCCCACGTCCCCGCTAAAGCATACATCTTCAAATAGATAGGAATAATGATGCTCGGCATGGCCGGGTGTATTGATAGCTACAAAGCGCAGGCTACCGATGACGATCTCTTCCGCATCCTGCGGGACTTTGAGTTGATTCTGTTCAACAGGCAGAAACTCGCCCCAAAGTTTTTCCATCCGATCTCCATAAATGCGGGTGGCGCTGGAGATGAGTTTTTCAGGGTTCAACATGTGAGCCGCACCATTCGGGTGGACATAAATTTCCGCACCCTGCTGCGAAAGCCAGCCCGCCGCACCTGCATGGTCGAGATGAATGTGCGTGAGCAGGACGTGGGTAATGTCACGGGGAGTCAAATGCTCGTTTGCCAGAGCAGCTTCCAGCGCGGGAAGAGTCGAACCGGGTCCGCTTTCGATCAAGACCACCGCGTCGTTATGTCGAATCAAATAAGATGCAATGGCTTGCATCTTATTTTGAAAATTGAGGTCTATTGTGAGAATTCGGGTGTTTGCCATGGCCGCATATCCTTTTGTTTGAAGGTGGTTGGAATTTCCGAAAGTGCCTGCGAAAGGTTGTCGTCGCACTTGATGACAGTGACGGGGACACGCCGCTCACGCAGGGAGTTGATGATCGTTTCAGAACCACGCGGTCCGCCAAAAGATTCGGTTTCCAGCAGCACAACCACGGGACGCAGGAAACGCATTTGCAGATCATCGACCGCATGAATTATATCTGCACGGACGGTGGGTGTAACAAGAATGACACTCGAACCCTGTGGTAATTGCGAAGCCTGCGCAGTAACGAGAGCCGCAATGGAAAGCGCGCCATTGGCTTCCACGAAGGCAAGTGTTTCCAAAATTTTTGCTTCCTGCCTTTCGCTTCTCTCCGCCGGAAGGACATTGAAAGTTTGTCCGGCACTCACATAACCAACCGCGCGGCGCTGACCGATAAAATAATGAGCCAGCGATGCCGCGATACTGACGGAGTACTCCAGCGTGGAGGGCGGAAGTTTGAAATTGGACGCTTTGAGAACATCAATGTATCCAAAGACAGTTCTTCCTGCGTATATGGTTTTTCGTAGTGTATTGCTTTTTGAGAATCAAGATACAGCCAGATCTCGGCCTGTGGATCCTGCTCAAACTCCTTGACCATCAATTGTCCGCGCCGAATGCTTGTAGGCCAGTGAATACGCTTCATGGCATCGCCATGTACATATTCGCGGACACCCGCCGCATGAGGGGTGATGTCGTGGGATTTGCTACGAATAACCTGTCCGCCGGGCAGCATACCGGGTGGAAAAGGAAAGGATTGAATTTCGTTGATAACCGGTAACACAATAAGGGTTTCACGCGGGGTAATCAATTTGGCGCGGCTAAATAATCCAAAGGGGTCGCCTGTTGAAACACGGGTGGGACCAAGCTGAAATCCACCGCGACGCGTGAGCCATGTGCGCGCAATGTACCCACGCTTTTGGCGCCCCAACATAAAAGTGACCAGGCGCGAACCGGCGGCTGTTGGCAATGTGGATTTATTGAGAACTTCTATCCATGCGGCTGGAATACGGCTATTGTTTGCAAGCTCGTAGGTTTCTTCAAACACATCCCCCACATTGGCTCGCAATACGCGCGAGGTGCGCACGAGTCCCAGCCCTGAAGCTGACCAAAACGTCCACACCCAGGCGATCAGTGCCACCGAGGCACTGATTAATAAGAAGCGCGAATAAATTGTCGATCCGTTGAACACCACGCCCAACAGGCCGACAATAAATAATAAAGAAAGCAGAATACGCCCGGCCTTCATTTCATTTTCTTCTGCACGATCCCTGAGGAAAAGTCGCCGCCGGGAACAGGTGTGGCAAAAACGATCTCCTGCATAATACGATCTGAGCTTAGGTCACGCAAGCGCGCCGCTGGGCTGACGATGACACGGTGCGCCAACACGGACACGGCCAACGCTTTGACATCGTCCGGCAGAACAAAGTCGCGCCCCACCAAGGCGGCATGCGCCTGACTGGCTCGCGCAAGAGACAGGCTTCCACGCGGGCTTGCTCCGAGGTACACATCCGCGCTCTGGCGGGTGCGTGTGGTTAATTCGACAATATATTTCTTGATCAACGGGGAAATATAAACTTGCTTGACATCATCAATGGCCTGCTGAATTTCCTTTAGCTTGACAATTGATTTCAAGGTCTCAAGCGGGTGTTGGAGTTGTTGGTCGTCCAGCACACGGACCTCATCCGCAGCGCTCGGGTATCCCAGCCGCAGCCGCAGCAGGAAGCGATCCAACTGGGCTTCGGGGAGCGGAAAGGTGCCTTCATATTCGATCGGGTTCTGTGTAGCAAGCACCATGAAAGGCTTGGGCAGGATGTGCGTTTCCCCATCCACAGTTACCTGACGCTCTTCCATCGCCTCCAACAACGCCGCCTGAGTCTTTGGTGTGGCACGATTGATCTCATCCGCAAGGATGATCTGTCCAATGATCGGCCCAGGGCGGAACTCAAATTTATTCTTCTGCTGGTTATAGATGGAGACGCCCGTCACGTCACTCGGGAGCATATCCGGCGTGAACTGGATACGATTGAACACACAGTCCAATGACTTTGCGAGGCTGCGCGCCAGCATGGTCTTCCCCACTCCAGGCACATCCTCGATCAGCACATGCCCCTGACAGAGCAAGCCGATCACGATCAACTCAATGGACTTCCTTTTCCCCACGATCACCTTTTCAAGGTTTTCGATCACACGCCCGCCAAATGCTTTAATGTCTGCCATACCTCAAATATCCTTTCGAAAAAGATGTCGGGATTCTATCATGCAGCCCGACCTGTGGACACAGTCCGCAAGTATGGTTAATTAATTTTCGTGTATAATCCCGCTCGCGCCTCAGTAGCTCAATGGATAGAGCGCCTGACTTCGGATCAGTAGGTTCCGGGTTCGACTCCTGGCTGGGGCACAAAACATGGGCTTGCAAGAGGAAAGCGCCACCATATATGGTGGCGCTTTCCTCTTTCTACAGACTGTCGGTGCAAGTCGGTGCGACACAACAGGCGCAGGATGAACATGAAGCACATTGAAAGCATGAGCTTCATGTTCATCCATATAATTTTATGCCTTTGCTGGAATTACTTTATCGAAAACACCAATCGCTTCCTCCAATCCCCCAAACATTACATGTGCATAAATTTCATTGCAAGGTGGCGTTGAGGATATCAACACCACCTTGCTTTAAGAGAAATGCGACCTTGCTCGATCGCGTTTTAATGATAAGCAAAACCTGATAATTTAGGTTAACAGACGGTTATGCTTGAGTAATCGCAGATAAACAAATCACTCAATAGTATACGCGTTCGATATTTATAATTTAAATAAACGTTAACTCATTCTTTTTTGGATATTAATGCCGGCTTGCTATTATGCGGGTGTGCAAAATTCAAAAAAGGAGAGATTAGAAATGTCAAAAATTGTTCGTTCTGTATTGTTTGTTTTAATCGCTACAAGCATGCTTCTTACTGCTTGCGGCGCACCTGCTGCCCCCGCAGCCAGTGACTGGTCAGTAGTTGCTTCTGCCGCCGATGGTGGTGGCATGGACGCCTTGATTGCCGCAGCCAAAGCTGAAGGCGAGTTGAATGTCATTACCCTGCCGCGCGATTGGTGCAATTACGGCGAAGCGATTGATACCTTTGCCGCAAAATATGGCATCAAGGTTAATTCTCTCAACCCTGATGGTGGTTCGGCTGATGAAATTCAGGCCATCATTGACAACAAAGAGAACAAGGGACCTCAGGCTCCTGACGTGATCGACGTAGGCCCAGCTTATGGCCCTCTCGCCAAGGAACAGGGTTTGATCACCCCCTACAAAGTTGAAACCTGGGACACGATCGAAGGCACAAATGATCCCGATGGATACTATTATGTCGATTATAGCGGCGTGATGGTTCTCGAAGTCAACACCGATGTTGTTACAGACATCCCAACCAGCTATGCCGACCTGAACGACGAAAAATATGCTGGACAGGTTGCTCTCGCTGGCGACCCCCGCGCTTCCAATCAGGCTGCTCAATCTGTTTATGCCGCTTCCTTAGCCAATGGTGGCACCCTTGATGATATCCAACCCGGTTTGGAATTCTTCAAAGACTTGAACGATAAAGGCATTCTTCTTCCTTTGATCGCCGATTCCGGTGTAATTGGCAAGGGCGAGACCCCCATTACCTTCCAATGGAGTTGGAACGCCTATGCTAACAAGGACAGCTTCGCTGGCAATCCGAATATTGAGATCGTGTATCCCACCGATGTGAATTGGGGCGGTTATTACTATCAGGCCGTTAGCGCCTATGCTCCGCACCCCGCTGCTGCCCGCTTATGGGAAGAATTCCTGTACTCTGACGAAGGCCAGACTCTCTGGGTCAAGGGCTATTGCGCCCCCGCCCGCCTTGCTGACTTGAACGCTCGGAACGTGTTGTCCGATGAATTGAAGGCGAAACTTCCCGATCCCGCTCTTCTCGCAGCTTCAATTGTCCCAAGTGGCGACCAGCTCAGCGCTGCCCGCGCCGCGATCAAAGAACAATGGGACTCCGTCGTAGGTCTTGATATCAAGTAAATCAATAATAGCAATTTGATCTGTGGCGTGGCTCAGGTGAACTGGGCCACGCCATTCTTAGTTGAAAAGGCAGAAATGGCAAACCTACAAATTCAACAGGCTTCAAAAAGAGCCAAAGCATTGGACATTCTTGGAACTTGGATTGGCGTTGTTCCATTTTTTATCTTTATTTTTGTTTTTCTGGTTTTGCCTTCCACAAATTTATTTCTCGGTGCTTTTCAGGATGTTCAAGGTAATTTTACTGTTGCAAACATTATCGGTTTGAAGGATCCTGCAATTCTCAAGGCGTATTCTGTCAGTTTGCAGGTGAGCGTAATCACTTCCTTAATTGGTTGTGTGTTTGGCTTTTTTGTTGCGTATGCCATCACGATCGGGAAGGCTCCAAAATGGATGCGGAATATTTTGATGACCTTCTCAGGGCTGGCCGCCAATTTCGGCGGGGTACCACTGGCATTCGCAATCATCGCGACCATTGGCCGCACAGGATTTATCACAGCAATACTCAAGACTATTTGTTTTTCAGATGTGGCAGGTATTCAAGCCTGCCCATTTGATATCTATAAAAACGGTTTTACCTTATATGGCATTTTGGGACTTACTTTAGCTTATACCTATTTTGAATTTCCTTTAATGGTGTTAATTATTACGCCCGCACTCGAAGGTCTTAAGCGTGACTGGCGCGAAGCGTCAGATAATTTAGGAGCCAGTTCCTGGCAATATTGGAGGCACGTCGCTTTTCCAATCCTTTGGCCTTCCATTCTTGGCGCGGGACTTTTGTTATTCGGCAGCGCATTCGGAGCCTATGCCACAGCTCAGGCATTGACCGGTGGCAGCATTTATCTGGTAACGATCTTGATCGGCCAGCAGATCCGTGGGGACGTCCTTGGAAATCCGAATTTGGGATATGCATTGGCATTGGGAATGGTTGTGATTATGAGTATTGCAATTACTGGGTACACAATTTTACAGCGCCGCACGGCGCGGTGGTTGAAATCATGAAAATTCCTCGATTTAATTTTTGGGGACTGTTTTGGGGGACGCTGGCCTTGCTCTATTTCTTCGTACCCATGTACGGCACCCTTGATTTTTCATTGAGAATGCAAAAAGGGATCATCAGCCTTCGCGCCTATCAGATCGTGCTGGGAGACCATCAGTTTATTGAAAGTTTTCTATATTCCGTCACCATGGGCGTAATCACAGTATTCGTCAGCATTCTCATATTCATGCCGACCACCTACTGGATTTATTTGAAACTGCCAAAACTACGACCATTGGTCGAGATCATCACCATCCTGCCTTTTATTATTCCAGTGATCGTATATGTCTTCGGTCTGATTCGCACGTATAGCCGACCGCCCTTCCTGTTGACTCTTTCTCCCCTGGGAACCGACTTTTTGATCGCAGGCGGGTATGTAGTCCTCTCCATGCCATATATGTTCCGCGCAATAGACGTGGGCATGCGTGCCATTGACGTTCGTACGTTGACCGAAGCGTCTCAAAGCCTGGGCGGAAATTGGTTTCAGACCCTCGTCAATGTGATTTTGCCAAACCTGCGCGTTGCCATATTAAGCGGTTCATTGATCACTTTTGCCACGGTCATTGGCGAATTGATCCTTGCCGATTTCCTGTTTCGGCCTGCCTTTGGCCCATATATGACTTCCATTGGAACAACAAAAGCCTACGAACCTGCTGCGCTAACCATTATGAGCTTCGCACTTACCTGGGTATGTCTTGGCATCATCCAGTTGATCAGCCGCGGCGACACCAGCCAGCAACTTACCGGCCGCTAGAAAATACCCGAGGTCAAAATGTCCTTCCTTACACTTACTCACATCAATAAAATTTTCGCAGATATGCCCGCCGTTGAGGATTTCAATTTAAGCGCTGAACAAGGCGAATTCGTCTCCTTCCTTGGTCCCAGCGGCTGCGGCAAAACAACGACATTGCGCATGATCGCCGGGTTTGAGCTTCCCACATCCGGCACAATTACGATCGCAGATCAAGACCTGACGTATGTGCCGCCGAATAAACGTAATGTCGGAATGGTTTTTCAGTCTTATGCATTGTTCCCCAATATGACCATTGCCGACAATATTGGATATGGCTTGAAAATGGCCGGGAAATCCAAGGCAGAGATCAACGAGCGCGTGGACGAAATGCTCGACCTTATTCATCTGGAAAACTTTAGAGGGCGTTACCCATATCAACTCTCCGGTGGACAACAACAACGTGTGGCATTAGTGCGCGCTTTGGCGATCCGTCCGCAAATATTATTGCTTGATGAGCCTCTTTCTGCATTGGATGCCAAGATCCGCGTTGAACTGAGGCAGGAGATCCGCCGCATTCAACAACAACTCGGCATCACTACAATTTACGTCACTCATGATCAGGAGGAAGCTCTTTCTCTTTCCGACCGAATCGTAGTCATGAGCCAGGGGCGAATGGAACAGGTTGGAACCCCATCTGAGATATACACATATCCCGCAACCGAATTTGTTGCCAAATTTGTGGGGCAAATTAATTTACTACCAGTGGATGTTATCAATCCGCCGGAAGGATTGGTAAAAGTTGGCGGACAATCTGTACGAACGAGCCGCGCCGTGAATCGCGCGGATGGCGGGCACGCAATTCGACTGGCAATACGTCCCGAGGAATTAAACCCCGGGTATTTGGAAGGCGCAAACAATCTCACAGGGAAAGTGGAAGCGATCACCTATCTCGGTTCGATCATCCGCCTGCGCCTTGATATCGAAGGTCAATTGGTATCCATGGACATGTTCAATGAAAGAAAACTGAGCATCCCAACTGTGGGCGATTCTTTCCAGGTCAACTTCGACGCAGATGCCTGTTGGCTTCTGTAACCGTAAATAATCTTATGTTGTTGCAAGGAGGCTAAATCATGAAATTTTATTTTACTCTCACTGTTTTGATACAACTGATTCTCGCATTTCTTTCCGGCAGCAAAAACAAAACGGAATACATGCTTTACTTATTGAGGGGTCTGCCTGAGCGCAACAAAAAGGCGAACAAAATTAACGCAACTTCTGTAATAAATTTTGAACCTGAAAAATCGGCCGCTGAAACGAAAAGCGAAAAATACACCTTTCTGTTGGAAAGGTAACCACTAGGAGATAAAGCATGTTTTTAGGCTTGGATGTACTTGCGCCCCAACTATCATCATGGAGAGATAAAGCTCTATTCACCCCCGGCCCTCTGACAACGAGCAGAACCGTCAAACAGGCCATGCTTCGCGATCTTGGTTCGCGGGATATTGAATTTATCACCATCGTCAAGGATATTCGCAATCGGCTGGTTGCATTGGGTGATGGTGTTGAAGAATATACCTCTGTTCTGATGCAAGGCAGCGGCACCTTTGGAATTGAGTCTGTAGTTTCCTCGGTTATTCCACCGGACGGGAAATTGCTCGTTCTGGTCAACGGGGCGTACGGAAAACGGCTCTTGAAAATTGCCAATATCCACAAAATCCCATTTGTGGAATTAGCTTTTCCTGAAAATACCAATCCCGATCCATCAGATCTTGAAAAAAACCTGGAATCCGACCCTGGCATTACACATGTGGCGGCAATTCATTGCGAAACTACCACCGGAATTATCAATCCGATCGAAGACTATGGCCGGATTGTCAGGAAACATAACCGCACTTATATAGTGGATGCGATGAGCAGTTTCGGCGCATATCCGATCGATCTGAAAAAATGCGAAATAGATTTTTTAATTTCATCATCCAATAAAAATATCGAAGGCGTTCCGGGCTTTTCTTTTGTACTTGCCCGAAAGGCAGCCCTTATTGCCGCAAAAGGTTTTGCACGCACACTAAGCCTTGACCTTTTTGCTCAATGGGAGGGGCTGGAGGGTGATGGTCAATTCCGCTTTACACCGCCGATACACTCCATTCTGGCCTTCCGTCAGGCATTGATTGAATTGGAACAGGAAGGCGGAGTCTCGGCTCGTGGTGCCCGCTACAAAAAAAATTACGAAGCGACAATTTCCGCGATGCAAAAAATGGGATTTAAAACATATCTCAAACCTGAAGATCAAGGCTATATCATCACATCCTTTTATTATCCTGATCACCCAAACTTCAATTTTCAGGAATTTTACGAGCGATTAAGCGAAAAGGGACATGTGATCTACCCGGGCAAATTAACCGTTGCGGATTGCTTTCGTATCGGCCACATCGGGCGGCTTGGGCTTACAGATGTAAAAGCTCTCATGTCGGCTGTTGCCAAAACCTTGAGCGAGATGAAGATACACATTTCTGAAAAGAATGAGGAATAAAAAATGGATTTCGTTTACCAACGCTCCTACCGTGGACTATTAAAAGCCGTCATTTTGGATTGGGCAGGCACAACCGTGGACTTTGGCTCATTCGCGCCGACAGCGGTCTTCCTGCGCTTATTTGAGGAACGCGGTGTGGCCATCACCCCCGCCGATGCGCGTTCAGGCATGGGATTAATGAAGAAGGATCATCTGCGTACCATTTTGGCACGTCCTGCTGTGGCGGCGGCGTGGGAAGCCAAACACGGTACACCCGCCTCCGAAGCGGATATTGACAGCCTCTTTGAAGATTTCGTGCCGATGCAAACTGCCGTAGTAAAGGATTTTGCCGAACCCATCCCAGGTTGTTTGGAAGCTATTGGAAAGATCCGCGAACGCGGAATCAAGATCGGGTCCACCACGGGGTACATCCGTTCCATGATGGATGTGCTCATGCCTGTTGCAGCAGAAAAAGGCTATGCTCCCGACTCCATCGTTTGCCCCGATGAAGTGCCGAACGGCAGACCCTTCCCGTGGATGGTTTATCAAAACATGATGAATTTGAACGTCTTCCCCGTGGAAGCGGTGGTGAAAGTGGGCGATACGCTCATTGACATCGAAGAAGGTTTGAACGCAGGCACATGGACGGTGGGTCTCTCACAAACCGGCAACCTGATGGGCTTGACCAAAGAAGAGTTCACTAACCTTTCAGATGAAGATCAAGCCAGCGCGCTCGAACGCGTGGAAGATCAGTTGTATCGCGCCGGAGCACATTACGTCATTGATGGCATTTGGGATCTGCCCATTGTGCTGGAAGAGATCGAAGACCGCCTGGCAAACGGCGAAAGACCGTAAAAGATTGAAACGCAGAGAACAGCCGTTAAAAACCGCTCTGTGGTGGATAAGTTTTTCACAATGAACGAGTATTGATCGTATAAAGGTATCAATGAAATCGTACGATGTGGTGATCATTGGCGGCGGAGTTCTCGGTGGAGCCATCGCATTTTATTTGGCGAAACGCGGCGTGGAGAACATCCTTCTCCTCGAACGCAACAGCATCGCGCATGGCAACTCCAGCCTTGCAGCGGGTTTGCTTACACGCGGACGTTTCAAGCCAGCTTTGATCCCGATGGTCTTGGAAACCTATCAAGCCATTCACGAAGTGGAGGCAGTCACCGGTCGTTCCCTGCATGTCCATCGAACCGGCTGTATGTATGCCGCGGTCTCCCCTGAACATCAAAAAAATCTGCGTGAACTCGCCGCCATCTCTACGGACAACGGCCTCAAGGTGGAATGGCTTGATACCACCACTGCCTCACATCTCCTGCCATGGATGCGCCTACCGCGTGACACCAGCGTAGTCTTCATGCCCGAAGACGGTTACGTGGATGGTTATACTCTCACCAGCGGTTATATCAAAGCGGCACACACGCTCGGTGTTCAAGTTCGGGAGAACACAGTTGTTACTGCAATCATCCGTCGAGGCGATCAAATCATCGGTGTAAAAACTGACAATGAGGAGATCCATGCCAATATTGTGATCGATGCGGCTGGCGTGTGGGCGGGTCTGCTGGCGCACGAGATCGGCATCGGTCTGCCCATGGCGCCAATCCGTAGTCATTATTGGATCACCGAACCACACGCTTTGTTTTCGCCCGAACAGCCCTTTGTTATTTTGCCGGATGCAAGAGCTTATGCCCGACCCGAAACCAATCGCCTGCTTTTCGGTTTTCGTGAACGCGAGTCCGCTTCGGTTCATCCGTTTGACCTGCCCGACTCGATGAATGGCTTCACCTTCAAGAAAGATTCGCAAGGCTGGGAAACACTCATGGAAGGCGCACCCGACATGAGCCTGTACTTTCCGCTCATCGAGCAGATCCAAATTTCAAGTTATGTGCGCGGCTTGTCGAACTACACACCCGACGGAAATTTTGTTTTGGGGGAATACCCTGGATTGAGAGGATTCATCGCTGCCACCGGATGCGCCGGAGCAGGCATTGCCATGTCTGGCGGTATCGCGCGCCTCATTACCGATCTGGTAACTGGTCAGCCGCCCTATGTTGATCCTGCGCCTCATCAGATTGACCGCTTCGGCAAAGTCGATCCCATGAGCTATGAATTCATTCAATCCTGTGCCGATGCCAGAGCTGGCAAGGTCACAGGGTAGGATTTTGTAAAAAGTTGACTGGGCAGTTTACGCTCAGGCGGCAAGTATTGTTAACGTTCTAATAAAACCTTTGGAATCAAAGTAAAATGCAATTGGAATTAAAATAAAACACCCGTACTGAAAGGATTAATTCATGGCTACAACGCTTGACCATTTTCGAAATCTCAATAAAGGGGATCAAATTTCCCTCGTACTTGCAGGAATCATTGTAGACGGAACTTTTGAAGAATTGGAGGAGGATTGCGTTGTGTTGGTAGACGCAAAATCTTCCATCATCAAAAAGAAGAACTACACTCTAAAGATCCCCGTTGAAAGTATTTATGCCTGGGGAGAAAAACAGAAAAAAGAAAAGAAGAAAGACAAAAAAGATAAGAAGAAAGACAAGGAACTGGAGCAGGAACAGCCCGAATAGGTTTTTCGTTTTGGCGATAGTGCCTATTGCCAGCCGCGATTATTCGACATTAAGAGTTTTTAGTAGTGCCTGCTACTTAACCAGTATAAATCAACAACCTGCGCATGATCCAATGCGCAGGTTGTTGATTTATAGAACACTTTAGTAAGTTATATACCCAGTTTATTCCCGCAAGCTGCTCAATCAAAAAAGTCACTGAACACCTTGGTTGAAAATTATTTGTCTATTGAAGTCAAGTCAAATTCATCTTCTATTTTTCACCAACCTCCACCAGAAAGCCAGGCGTTAACAGCCATTCCAAGGTGGCTTCGCGGGTGTGATGCAGGTCATCTGCAGACAGACGGCAAACACCACCTTTTTTGAGGGTCATGTCGATGTTTGCATTTTCAGCCACGAGCAGGCCAATCAACGCACTCAGGAAAGGCTCATGTCCGATAAATGCAACACTATTCACATTGTATTTTTCGTTTATTTCTGCGATCAACAGATCAGGATCACCCATTGGGACAAGATGATCGCTGAATCTGACTTCCTTTTTCATCTTGAAAACATCCGCCAGAATTTCAGCGGTTTCTGTGGCGCGGACATATGGACTCGACAAGATCAAGTCAAATTCCACACCAAGAGCGCGCAAACCCTTCGCGATTTGACGCATTTTCTTTTTACCTTTATCCGTTAATGGACGCTGGCTGTCATCCTCATATTCGGGCGTGCTTTCATCCACAGAAATAGCATGGCGGATCATATATAAGTTCATTTTTTATTTCTCCTTTAGAAATATGTAGTCTGGCAAATTGCCGATTTTATTTATCTCAATCCGAGCAAGTATTTATTTCTCATCCAGCCAACTTCAACTTCACGCCAAACACATCTTGAAAAAGTTTTTGGCGCTTTTCCAGCGCCCAACGCTCCAGCATCAGGTCACCTTTGCCTTGCAGACTTAACCGCCAGCCATCTTTTTTGGATTCGAACTGAACGTCCTTTACACTGCCCGTGTGACTGACATCCAGCGCATCCGCCAAACGCACCAGCGCCGATAGTTTCGTCACCATAATCCGATCATTGGCTGTCAGGCTTCTAAAACCCTCATCCTGCCACCCGGGCATGGACTTGCGATGATAGTAAATAATGTTGGCAACAAGTTCCTGACGACTTTCCACTAACCCAATCAGCGGGTTGGCTTTCAAAATATAGTAACCGTGTTTGTTGTGGTCAATGGGACTGATAAAATGCCCAATATCATGCAGCAGTGCAGCAAGTTCCAACAGCAACTTATCCTCGTCGCCGAGGTCGTGTAAATCCCGTGACTGGTCGAACAGCCTGCCCGCAAGACGGGCGACCTCCTTTGCATGATCCTGATCAAATTGATACTTTTTTCCTAGCCAAAGAGCGGACGTCCACACCTGCTCGCGTGGTGAAATATGCATATTTTCCCGCAACCTGTACGCCATATCCCACAGCACACCGTCTTTCAACCCAACGCTGGGGATGATCACTTCTTTGATCTTTGCCGCGTGTGCGATCATTTGTAGAACTATAGAAGCAGGCAAAATGACATCAGCGCGATCGGGTTTCAATTTGAACTTGCGGATTCTTTCCTCCACCCGCATTCTGCTAAGTGTCTCAACAAGTTTATCCAACTCTTCAAGTGTGATCATGCGATCATTATCACCTTTAAAAAGTTTCTCTCTTAGCCTGCCCATCTCTTCGATATTGCCCCCAGTGCCGACACAAATGTTAATTTTTTTAGATCCAAGCTCACGGTCGATGCGGCGACGCGCCGCTTCGGCATATTGACGCACCAGTTTATGAAACGGAAGTGCTGCATTTTTTTCTCCGCCCAGCGTATTTAGCAGGCGGACGGTACCCATGTTGTAACTCTCTGTGGATAGAATTTTTCCATTTTGTGAAAGAGTTACTTCCACGCTACCGCCACCGATATCGACTAACAACACATGCTTGTTGAGGTTTATGGCTTGTGAAACTGCCAGATGTATCAGCCGCGCCTCCTCTTCCCCGTTGATGGTCTCGATCTGTATGCCCGTTGAACGCGCAATTCGATCAATCAAAAGGTCACTATTGTCTGCCTCGCGCATGGCGCTGGTGGCAATCGCTCGGATTTTTTCCACTTTGTGGTTATCTGCGATCCTGCGAAAACGAACGAAAGCATCCAACGTCTGACGGGATGTTTCCTCGCTGATAATTCCCGTTGTGAAGGCATCCTGCCCAAGCCTAACAGGCAGTCTCAGGTTTTCAACTGCTTCCACTTTCCCTTCGTAGACAATTCGTCCGACGACCATACGCATGGCGTTGGAGCCAACATCAATCGCAGCTATTGTTTGCATATACTTGTTTCTTATTGCAACAGATGCGGATAGGAGAACATCCTATCACCTAGTTCCCCTGTTTCGACATAAATTGTGCGCTCGCAAATGTTTGTCACACGATCTGCCGCCCGTTCAAGATTGTGTCCCGCCCAAAGCAGAGAATTGACACGCTCGACATTATGCACATTACCAGACACAAATTTCATCAAATCCGAATAGAGCTTGGCGTACATTGAGTCAATCAGATCATCGTCGGAGATAATTCGAACGGCTGATCGCGCATAGGAATGGATGAATGCCGTCATGGAGCGGTGCAACATATCAGACGTTTTAATCCCCATGTCATAAATGGTATTCGAAAAAAGCGGAATACTGACGCCTTCAGATGTCATGCTGATTCGCGCAATGGTTTTTGCGTAATCACCAATCTGTTCCAGTTCGTTGCAAATCGTCAGCGACGAGGCGAGGAAGCGCAGGTCAAACAGAACGGGCGACTGGATGGCAATGACAGCGATAATTTGCCCTTCCAGTTCAACGCGCTTTTCGCCAATTTGCACATCGTTTTTGTATACAGCACGCACTTTTTCCAAATCAAAATCCTTAAGCGCCCTCACAGATTCTTCCAATGAGGTTTCCACCATGCTGTCCATAATCAGCAGGTCGTCGCGAATCAATTGCAATTGATGGTCAAGGTTTGTGCGTGACATATTTTCTTTCCTGATTACGGAAATGCGTCCCTATAAGATAGTCCATTGAAGTTAACAAGGGTGGAAGATATTGTTAACAACGGGTAAAGAATTATTCCCCATTTTCCCCGCCGCCCACATGAATGACAGGGGACTTTGAGTCGGCGCTCTCCACTGAAATTAAACAATTCATTAATCCGCTATTTCCTGAGGCTTAATATCTACTGCTTACACTTGTATAAAATCGCATTTGGAGCAGCGCATGGGAAATATTCTTTTTATCTGCGGGTCACTCAACCAGACCACACAGATGCACGCAATCGCCCGCAACTTAATGGATGACCATAATTGTTATTTCACACCCTATTATGGCGATGGAATAGAGAACTTGTTAGCCAAATTGGGTTTGCTGAATTTCACCGTATTGGGTGGCCGCCACAAGCGCGAAACGGAAGAGTATTTTTTCCTCCACAACCTGCAAGTTGACCTGCGTGGAGAATCCCGCCCGTATGATTTGGTGGTTACATGCAGCGACCTTTTGATCCAGAAGAACATCCGCAATAAGCGGGTGGTTTTAGTGCAGGAGGGAATCACTGAGCCAGAAAGCATCATGTTCCATCTGGTTAAGTGGCTAAGGCTTCCGCGCTACCTTGCCAATACTTCCACGAACGGTTTGTCCAACGCGTACGATATGTTTTGTGTCGCATCCAATGGCTACGCGGATTTATTCGTCCGCAAGGGGGTGCATGACAGAAAACTGGTGGTGACGGGCATTCCAAATTTTGATAACGTAAAAACCGCACACGACAATGACTTTCAATTTCGTGGTCATGTCCTAGTTGCAACATCGCCCCTGCGCGAGACTTTTCGCCTTGATGATCGCATCGCATTCATCAAAAAATGTAATACCATTACAAAAGGAAGAACCCTGATCTTCAAACTAAATCCCTTGGAGGATGTTAAAAGGGCAACGCGGGAGATCAATAAAAATGCGCCTGAAGCACTGGTCTTTGCCTATGGCAACATCAACCCAATGATCGCCAATGCCGAAACGGTCATCACCCAGCAATCCACCAGTACCTACGTTGCACTAGCCCTTGGCAAAGAAGTACATACCAACTTAAACATCGAAGAACTGAAACGCCTGATGCCGATTCAAAATGGCGGCGCATCCGCCTCGCGGATCGCACGCATCTGTGAACAGACTTTGCTTACCCCACTGGAAGTATTAATGGCAAAACGAAAACAAGCCCAACCACGCCTCAAGCGGGAACGAGCAGATGTCTATTAACTGCTCTTGTGCTCACCAAAATAACCACTATACAAATCTAAACGAATCGCGGATGCGGTCCATATTGAGAACGCAGCTTTTCCAAAAGCTCATCACGAATATTCTGAATTGCCTGAGTATTTTCAACTTCGTCCAACCAGACAAGTGCTTCAGTGAGCGAAGAAAATGCCTGGTGAGTTGGAATATCATCATCCACCAGCAGATCAAGAGATTTAATGAAAATTTCAAGTCCCCTCTTGGTTGTCAGCATTACGGTAGGTTCCAGTTGAAAGCCTGTCTTCTTCAAGTCTTCCATACTTTTGATAAAGAATTTCATACCTTCTGTATCCACCTCAAGGTTCCCCAATGTATTGTCTATAATAAACTTTACTCTGGGTCGATTTACCGGGTTAGTTTCCGGCTCCAAAGATGGGCTGAAGATATCACTAAAAGTACAATGACCATATGTGACAAGGTAGAAAATTTTTATATCTGTATCAAGGCGGTATGCATAAGGCATAATGAATGTTTGCTCCAAGGTTGTATCATTGAGAGGCAACTTGGATTAAGTATAACAAATTTGTTTTGGCAGGGTCTATCGAGTCTAAACTTGCGGACATGGTGGCGCGGGCGATTTATTGGCTTGACAAAAGGCGGGCAAAACATGATCGAAAATCGTCCGATTCCAAAAAATACTTTTCGCTATTTTTCCCCCGAAGAAATTACAACCACCCGTTCAATCTTCATATAAGGTTCACCTCGTGAAGTGTCCATTTCCATCACCCCGGTCAAAAGCATTGGAAATGTAGAGCTAAGCGCCTCTTTGGCTACACGATACACATCAGGAAAGGCAATCGCATCCAGTGTGCCCATCAAATCCTCAACGGTGAGAAACAACATCGAGTCGCCTTTTGCCGTTCTGCTGCGATGAGAGGTCTGACGAACACCAGCGATCGTAACCCTTCGGCCAATTCGGCCAGCCGCTTCAATGGTAGAGATCGCTCCAGAAGCATTCACTTTATCAGCAACCAATTCAAGTGGATGCGCCTCCAGACTCACTCCCAATATTTCCTGCTGCGCATTTACCTTCTGTTCAACAGACCAGTCTTCTTCATTTGAATCTGTCCATTCAAACAAGCTCATTTGGTTTTTCTGCCAGCTGCCGCTTTCCAGCCTGTTTAGGATGGCTGGGATTTTCCCCATTCCCTCCAAGGCTCCAATTCGTGCAAGGCTTTCCGCTTCCTGTGCGCGTGGATCCACCCGAGACAGGAAGTCATCCAGGGAAGTAAAAGGCGCGTATCGCAAAATACGCTCAATGGTTCTTTGCGTCAATTCCTTTACCTGTCCCAGTCCCATGAACAAGGCGCGCTCATTTGAATCGATCAGCTTCTTCACTGAAAAATTATGAGACGGGTAATTCACATGCGGCGGACGAACTGCGAGTCCCATGCGGCGGGCTTCACTGAGATACACGCGCTGGCTGTAGTATCCGCCCCAATTGGCAAGGACTGCGGCCATGAACTCTGCGGGGAAATAGGATTTGCACCAGGCGGAGCGCCAGGCCACTTGTGCGTATGAGGCGGCATGTGCTTTGGGGAATCCATAGCCCGCGAAGGCGGCCATCATCTCCCAGATCCGCTCCCCTGTTTCCAGCGGCACTCCACTTTTTTGTTGGGATTGATCGACAAACTTGCGCTGCAACTCCTGCATCTTTTTGCCGGGATCAAAGTGACTCATCGCCCGACGCAGAAGATCCGCTTCTGCCAAGCTGAAGCCTGCCAGCTCGTGCGCGATGCGCAGTACCTGCTCCTGATACAGGATCACGCCAAAGGTGTCATCCAATAACGGAGCCAGCGCGGAGTGGATGTGATGTACTTTTTCTTCGCCTTTGAAGCGCCGGACGAAGGCGTCTTTCAATCCCCCACTGAGCGGGCCTGGCCGGTACAAAGCGAGCGCGGCCATGATGTCATCTTCCGTTCGCGCATGGATCTCGCGCAGAGTGGAGCGCATCCCCGGACTTTCGATCTGAAAGCACCCGATCGTTTCGCCATATTCAATGCGGTTTGAAGTGGCTTTATCTTCAGCCGGTGTGGACTCAAGCACGTCCACTGCATTGGAGAATGTGTTCGGTTGCCCTTCCTGAATGAACTCCGCCACATCGCCAAGGACGGTCAGGCCGCGAATGCCGAGCAGGTCGATCTTCACCAGCCCAAGGGCTTCCACTGAATCAAGATCGAGCTGGGTGATGATGATGCCTTTGCTTCCGGAGCGCATGACGGGTACAAGATCCGTAAGCGGGCCGGGAGAGACGATCACGCCGCCGGGATGAACGGAAAGATGGCGCGGCAATTTCAGGATGGCTTCGGCATCATCGAAGACATGCCGATATTGTGGATAGGTCACATGCAGATCCGCGAAGGGAGATGCGGACTCTTTTCCATCCTCGAACTTTGCCCAGAAGGAATGCGGTAATTGATTAGCCATCTCACGCACTTTGGCCGGTGCAATGCCATGCGCCTTGGCTGCATCGCTAAATGCGGAGCGTGGACGGAAGCGATTGATCGTCCCGACCATGGCGACGTGGTCTGCTCCGTACACATCAAAGACATGCTGGATGATCGAATCTCTTCTGCGGGAACACAGGTCTGTATCGATATCAGGTGGAGTGAGGCGTGCGGGGTTGAGAAAGCGTTCGAAGTAGAGATTGAGGCGCAAGGGATCGGGGCTGGTGATCCCCAGGCAATGAGCCACAAGTGAAGAAGCAGCTGACCCTCTGGAGGAAAAAGGGACTCCTGTTTTGCGGGCATAGTTGAGTACTTCTTCAACGATCAGGAAGATCGGCTCAAATCCCATTTGGGCGATGACATTCAGTTCATGATCGAGGCGGGTTTGGATTTCAGGGGTGATCTCTCCATACAGGATTTGTGCTCCAGCAAAGGCTTTTTGGCGAAGCAGTTCAGATGAGGAAACTCCTTCGGGGAGGGGAACTTTGGGCATGTTGGGCAGGCCGAGGGGTAGGTCGAAGCGGCAGCGTTCCGCAATTTCGACAGTGGCCTTCAATGCATCCGGGAAATCCTGAAAGCGGGTCTCCATTTCCTGTGGGTTGGTGAAGTGAGAACCTGCTGGTGCTGCGTCACTGATCGGCAATTCATGAATGGATCGGTTTAGACGAATAGCTGATAAGGTGTGCTGAAGAGAAGCCTGGTCGGGAGTGAGGTAATAAATGGGGTGAGTAACGACGGTTGGGAGACCAAGCTGCCGGGCACGTTTTGAAAGTTCCAATGCTTTGGCAGGGTCATTCAGGGAGACGTATAGATTGTTTGGGAAAATGGCTTGAAGGTCTTCGAGGGAATGATCGCTGAGAGCAAGCAGGTCTTTTGAAAAAGTTTTGAGTGTTTCGAGGGAGAGAGTTGTATTGGATGAATTTTGCAGGGCGATGGCGCTGCTGATCTTGCACAGGTTGGACCAGCCTGTGAGGCTGGCGGCTAGCAGGTGCAGCGGACCTTGTTGAAGGTCAACCTCCAAACCGAGGATGGGTTGAATACCGGCATGCTTGCAGGCGGCAACAAATTCGATCGCTCCGGTTAGCAGGTTATGTTCGGTAAGCCCGAGAGCAGAAAGACCGTGTGATTTCGCTGCTTGAACCAGCTCCTCAGGAGTGGCGAGACCTTCCTGCAGGGAGTATGCGGAGTGTGCGGTGAGGTGGATGTACATCTGCCTGATTGTACAGGTTTTTTTGGGGTTCTTGTCTTGTGAAAGTCTCGTAAGACAAGTTAAAAATGAAACTCAAAAGAAGCCATATAGCATCTACGGGGTTATAATCTACGAAATTTTATACGAAATGAAAAATCTGATCAGGGCGGCTAAGTAGTGCTAAGGAAAAATGACAGAAGCTAGGTTCGAGAGATAATTTACATCCAAAGGGATAGTAGAAAAATCTTTTGAAGGCATCCATTACAAAAATTTTAGTGTTAACCAACGCAATAACGAGAATGGGAGTCGCTTTATGTCTAATCAGGAAAAGCTGGACATTAACGCCGTAAATGGAAGTACCGCAGTTGGCAGTATTTCTGTGGGCGGTGATATTGGCGGTGATATCAACATCGGTAACACTGGATACACCGCTGATCAAGTTTCCATTCTTCTTACCCAGATACAATCCACCTTCCAGCCCAAGCCCTTTGACGGACGCTGCCCCTACAAAGGACTCGATGTCTTCGAAGAAGAAGACGCCGAGCTATTCTTCGGGCGCGAGAAATTGGTGGATGATCTCGTCAGCCGCGTAAAGGACTCGCGGACAGTATTCGTCACGGGTCCATCAGGCAGCGGAAAGTCATCGCTGGTGCGTGCGGGGTTGATCCATGCCTTGAAGCAGGGAGCCATCAAAGGCAGCGAGCGCTGGCTGTATGCGACCATGAAGCCAGGACGTGACCCGATCGGTGAACTCGGACGGGTGGTTTCCAGCTTGGCAAGTTCAACCAACCCAGAAGATGAAATCCGCGCCAAGGCAATGAAGGACGCAACCATCTTCGCACGCTGGTGCGAGATCGTTTTGAAAGAGGGACGTGATAAACGTCTCGTACTCTTCATTGACCAATTCGAGGAAGTCTTCACACAGATCAGCAAAGAAGAAGAACGCATTGCCTTTCTCAACTTACTGACCCACGCCGCCACCATCGAGAACGGACGCGTCATTATCCTGTTCTCCATGCGCTCGGACTTTGTCTCGAACTGCGCGACCTATCCACAACTCAACGCACTGCTCAACCAACAATTCGTACAGATCGGCGCGATGCAGCCAGAGGAATTGGTGAGCGCCATTGCCCAACCTGCCCTGCGCGTGGGACTTCGCATTGATCCCGACCTGATCGCGCAGATCATCAATGAAATGAAAGGCGAGCCAGGCGCTCTGCCGTTGATGCAATTCGCGCTCAAGGATCTGTTTGATTCTCAACAAGAGAAAAGCGGCGTTCCAGCTTTGACCCTCAATGATTATTTACAGCGCGGCGGGATTCATAAAGCCTTGGAACGCCATGCGGACGATTCGTTTTCAAAATTAAGCAGGAATGAACAGGAATTGGCACGCTCCATCTTCAGCGGACTGATCGAGATCGGGCGCGGCACACAGGACACAAAACGCACAGCGTTGTTCGATGAACTTGTACCTGCGAATACAAAAGCTGAAGACATAGAAGCCATTGTGCAAAAACTGGCGGACGCGCGCTTGATCACTACCGATGAATCGGCGGGCAGGGATACTGTCACCATTTCGCATGAAAAGTTGATCGACGCCTGGCCTTGGTTGAAGAAACTGGTGAATGAAAACCGCGATGTAATTGCCCTGCAGAATGAAATCTCAGCAGATGCAAAAGAATGGGAAGAACATAAGAGGGATACGAGTTATCTCTACACGGGCGGGCGTTTGGCAAACGTTCGAGAGCAGGTTAAAAAACAGAAACTAGCTCTCACTCATTTGGCACAGGAGTTTATACGCACGGGCAGTACACGGCAAAAGCGCAGACAAGTATTGCTGACTTCTGCTAGCTCGGTGATTTTGATTGCAGCGATTCTGGCATCGGTTGTATTTCGGAATCAAGCGCAGTCAAATATTGAGATTGCAAATACAGCACAAGCAGCGAGCACCTTTGCGATCGCCCAACAGGAAACTGCAAAATTAGCGCAAGCAAAGGCAGAAGAACAGGCCAACATTGCGCTTGCCCGCCAACTGTCTTCGCAAGCGCTGCCATTATATTCAAATGAAAATCCAGAACAAGAAACTGCTGTACTCTTAGCGACCCAATCCATGCGACTTTTTCCACACAGTGAAGCAGCGCAAATTTTACAAAGTAACACACTGGCAAATTTGATAACAGAAACAACACAAAACAGCGAAGTACACTCTGTCGCTTTTAGCCCGGACGGGGATTTAATAGTTTCGGGAGGATGTGATAAATATGATGAAAACAAAGTTTGTATTCAAGGCTCTGCTCACGTTTGGGAAGCGATTACAGGCAAAGGAAGTTATGCGCTTGCCACATAACGGCGAAGTGTATTCTGTTACTTTCAGTCCAAATGGAAATTATATCGCCTTAGAAGGCTGTGATAAATATGATGAAAACAGAGCATGTATTCAAGGTTCTGCCCAAGTGTGGGACGCTAATACAGGAAAAGAAATCGCCCATATGATACATGAGGGTTGGGTTCGCGCTATTGCCTTTAGCCCAAATGGGAATTATATCGTTTCAGGAAGTGAGGATAAAACTGCCCGTGTATGGGAGACAAGCACAGGCAGAGAAATCGCCCGCATGACATATGATGATTGGGTATCTTCTGTGGGCTTTAGTCCCGATGGAAAAATGTTGTTTCAGGAAGTGCCGATGGTACTGCTCATGTTTGGGATGCAACCACTGGCAAAGAAATCTCTCGTATGATACATGATGCCTCTGTGACATCTGTCGCCTTTAGTCCGGATGGACAGTTTATCATTTCGGGAGAGGGAATGATAAGCCATAGAGACCCCGGTATGTACGGAGGCGGCGGTTCTTATTCGACCTATATATGGGAGGCGATCAATGGAAAAGAAATTTTCCGTATGCCAAATGGTTCAGATTTCGTAGCTTTTAGCCCTGACGGAAATTACTTCGCCTCAATAGATGGAGATATAGTCCATGTATGGACAACCACTGGGGATGAAGTTTCCAAAATGTCGCATGATAGTTCTGTGAACGCTTTCGCCTTCAGCCCGAATGGCAAGTACATAGTTTCTGGAAGTTCTGACAAGACTGCCCGTTTGTGGGAAATTGTTACAGGCAAAGAAATCGTCCGCATGACACACGATAGTGAAGTGATATCTGTTGCCTTTAGCCCCAGTGGAAAATATGTAGTCTCGGGCGGATGTGACAAACTGGACTCCACCTATGAATGTACTCAAGGCTCTGCCCGTGTCTGGGAAACAAACCTAGGTACAATAATACAAACAGTGCAGACGATACATAGTAGTAACAATCTCGTATTCAGTCCTGATGGAAAGTTTGCATTTTCGGAAGATCATGGCAGGACTGCCTTCGTATGGGAGGTAGCCACAGGAAAAGTAATCAATCAATTTATTCATGATGGCTTTGTGGATACAGCTGCTTTTAGTCTCGATGGAAATTTTTTGGTCTCAGGTAGTAGCGACCCGACTACTGGTCGTATAGGGGATATCTATATATGGGAAATTGCCACAGGCAAAGAAATTGCCCACATTATGCAAAATAGTTATGTGAATTCTGTCGCCTTTAGCCCAGATGGTAAGTTTATAGTTTCTGGCAGTGCAGACAAGACCTCCCGCATATGGGAGATTGCGACAAGTAAAGAAATTGCTCAAATGATACAGGATGGCTCTGTAAATTCTGTCGCATTCAGCCCGGATGGTAAGTTTATAGTTTCTGGGAGTACGGACAAGACTGCTCGGGTATGGGAGATTGCCACAAGTAAGGAAATAGCGCGAGTAATGCATGATAGTGAAGTAACCGATGTTACCTTCAGCCCCGACGGAAAACTTGTGGTCTCAGGTAGCGTTGACAAGACGGCACGCGCATGGGAGGCTAGTACCGGAAAAGAAATTGCCCGCATGACCCATGATGATTCTGTGTCCTCCATCGCTTTCAGTCCCAATGGCAAGTTTGCGGCCTCAGGTAGCAATGATCATACTGCTCGGGTATGGGAGATTGCGACGGGCAAAGAAACGGCACGGGTAACACATGATGTTAACGTAAACGCCGTCATTTTCACCCCGGATAGCCGGTTTGTGATTTCGGCAAGCAGTATAGATGGCACCATCCGCGTTTGGATATATCGTCCTGAAGATTTGATATCCGAAGCCTGCTCGCGCGTAACGCGCAATCTCACCCGCGCCGAGTGGCATCAATACATCGGGGATATGCTACAGTATCAGGCGGTGTGTGACAATTTGCCTATTGAGCCTGAAGTAACTCCAACTCCAAACCCAACATCGGCGCCATAATCTCTCAATGTATTGAGAGGAGCAATCATGACCAATTCAACCAACGAACCTCCATTGCCAAGCGTGAATGCTGACCACAGCAGCAACGCCGTTGGAAGTATCTCTGTGGGCGGTGACATCAGCGGCAATATCACCATCGGAAATACTACTGGATACACTGCCGAGCAAGTCTCTGTTCTCATCGCACAAATTCAATCCACATTCCAGCCCAAGCCATTTGATGGACGCTGTCCCTACAAAGGACTCGATGTCTTCGAGGAAGAAGACGCCGAGCTATTCTTCGGGCGCGAAAAATTGGTGGATGATCTCGTCAGCCGCGTAAAAGACTCGCGGACAATATTCGTCACCGGCCCATCAGGCAGCGGAAAGTCATCTTTGGTGCGTGCGGGATTGATCCATGCCTTGAAGCAGGGAGCCATCAAAGGCAGCGACCGCTGGCTATATGCGACGATGAAGCCGGGACGTGATCCAATCGAATCTTTGGCAAGCGCCTTCTCACGCCTGAAATCACCTGAGTTGGGAAATTATTTCCGCCAGCACGTGGATCAACTCAAGGTCTTACACGAGTGCGCAGAATCAGCGTTGACCGACAACAAGAACCAACGACTTGTTCTCTTCATTGACCAATTTGAGGAAGTCTTTACACAGATCAACAACGAAGAAGAACGCGTAGCTTTTCTCAATTTGCTGACCCATGCCGCCACAATCGAGAACGGACGTGTGATCATCCTGTTCTCCATGCGCTCGGACTTTGTCTCAAACTGCGCCACCTATCCACAACTCAATGAGTTACTCAGTAAACAATTCAGGCAAATCGGCGCGATGCAGCCAGAGGAGTTGGTGAGCGCCATCGCGCAGCCCGCCTTGCGTGTGAGACTTCGCATTGACCCCGACCTGATCGCGCAGATCATCAATGAAATGAAAGGCGAGCCAGGCGCATTGCCGTTGATGCAATTCGCGCTCAAGGACCTATTCGATTCTCAACAAGACAAAAACGGCGTGATCGCGTTGATTCTCAATGATTATTTGCAGCGCGGTGGGATTCATAAAGCTTTGGAACATCATGCCGATGATGCGTTTTCAAAATTAAGTAATCACGAACAGGAACTGGCACGTTCCATCTTCAGCGGACTGATCGAGATCGGGCGCGGCACACAGGACACGAAACGCACGGCGATATTCGATGAACTTGTGCCTGCTAATACAAAAGCTGAAGATGTGGAAGCCATTGTGCAAAAACTGGCGGATGCGCGCTTGGTTACAACCGATGAGCAGGCAGGCAGGGATACAGTCACAATATCACATGAGAAGTTGATCGATGCCTGGCCGTGGTTACACAGGTTGGTCAACGAAAATCGTGATGTGATAGCCTTGCAAAATCAAATTACAGCGGACGCCAAGGAATGGGTCGAGCATAAAAAAGATACAAGTTATTTATATTCAGGCGGACGGCTTGCCAATGTACGCGAGCAGGTTAAAAAACAAAAACTCATACTCGGTAATCTGGCACAAGAGTTTGTTCAAACCGCAAAGGCAAGACAACGACGTCTGCAGACAATTCTGATTTCTGCGGTCTTGTTGGTTGTTATCGCATCTATTATTGCTTCTGTTGTATTTCAAAACCAGGCTCAAAAATATGCCGAAGCAGCAAACTTCGCAAATACTCAGCAGGCAGCTGCCCAGACAAATGCGGAAGAGGCCCAAAAACAAACCAGGATTGCCCAAGCAGGCGAATTGGCAGCGCAATCAGCAGCCACACGTAACGAGAATTTTTCATTGTCACTATTACTCGGTATCGAATCCTTTAAGAAAGCAGACACAACCCAATCCCAAAGCATCCTACTCCAAAACACACAGACAAATATTCAACTTGTCAGTTATTTTTACAGACACAGCAGCACAGTTAATAGCCTCGCACTAAATCAAGACAATTCCATCTTGGCTTCAGGTGGTTGTACCAAATACAACGATATCTACAAAAACTGCGAAAGAGGCGAGGTCATACTTTGGAATCTCGAAAGCAAAGCTCCTATCAGGTCACTTTCAACCGCGCTAGACGGCGATGTAACCAGCCTGGCATTTAGCCCAAGAGATACTCTCCTCGCATCTGGAAGTTGCAAAAAAGCGGGGACACAATCTTCTGCTTGCAAAGATGGCCAGATCATTCTTTGGAGCCAACATAATTTCGAGATCAAAAAAGAAATCATTCTGCCTGACTCTGGCTTGGTAAAGCAAATTCGGTTCAGCAGCTCGGGAAAATACCTAATGTCAGTAAGCGAAGATGACATCATTCGGGTTTGGAATGTGGAGACCGACACAGAGATTTCCTCAATCAAACCTGGCATGTATATAGAATCAGCGTTATTCAGTTTGGACGAAAAATCCGTAATTATAGCCACGGTGGACAATATTCGAATGTATGAAATCACCACCGATAAAGCAGGGGAAGTGATCTATTCCAATCCAAACGATTATAGATTAAATACTGTAACATTCAGCGAAGATGGCAGCATGGCAGCTATTGCATATAGTCCTTTCAATGGAGTCAACTCTATTGGATGGGTCTATTTTTGGGACTTAAATAAAAAGAACAGATTGGCACAACGTTAGAAGTTTCGGGTTTTATAGACAATATCTCGTTCAGTCCGGATAAAACCAGGTTCGCCGCAACCATAAATAACAAAATCATTTCTTGGGACATTGGTACTGGTGAATTAATTAACACCCTCAATGGATCCACCAATCGCATTCCACCTTATCCTTTTCCAAGGATTCAAAATATATCTTTACAAGTGGATGCAATCAAACAGGCGGCGGCGGGTTTGATGGTTGTAGTATGGGAGAAATTGCATGGTGGGATATCAGCAAAGCCACATCGGGAAAAGCTGTTGGCGAACCTGCCCACGATAACCTCTACGATCGATATTTCTTTAACCCCGACAAGAAAATATTTGCTTTGGCAAAATGCTCAAAATATATTCCTGTCCCAGATTACGATACTAATAAATGTAATCAATATCAAATTGTTATTTATAACACTGAGACCCGTGCTCCGATGGGAAAACCCATCGTTATTAACAATTTCTTCTTGACAAGCATCGCATTCAACCCAATCCACAATGTCATTGCAGCAGAAAATTGCCGTATGTTCAGCAACGATAGCCTATCCTGTATCGATGGGGAAATTATTCTTTGGAATTATGAAAACGGCGACAAAATAGAATTGGCGGGCGGAGGAGAAGAGCTGGCTTTCAATTCAGACGGAACGAGTCTGGCTGCAAAAAACGCAAATACATTAAAGTACTGGGATTTATCTGCAGAAAAGGTCGTTATCCACTTTCCTGTAGACTTTAGTTCCAACAGTAAATTATTTGACCAACATGACAACAGGATGATATTTGACATTGATGATCAACAAAACAACAACCTGATAATAGATTACTATCAAAATCAGCCCGAAGAAATAACTTTAACATCCAATGTAGACTTATTTGCACTTAACCCAAATGGCAACACGCTGGTCTCGATGGGAAAAGGAATAACTCTCTGGAAGTTATCTGACCTTAGTCAAACTTTAACCATACCTATACCAAGTCCACTTTTTTCCCACGTTCAAGAATTGGCGCTAAGCCCAGACAACAAAACTATCGCGGCACTAGCCTGCGAATCCTACGATATTACAGAATTTTTTAGTTGCATTAATATGAAAATTTTGATTTGGGGCTTGGAATCCAACTCACTAATAGGACAGATGGCATTATCTAACGAACACGTAATGGTGCCTCTCAGTTTTAGTTCAGACGGAGAAATTCTTGTGCATGGCCGAACTATATGGGAATTTACCCCAAAAGCATGGATTAACCAAACTTGCGCTAGAGCAGGGCGCAACTTCACCCGTGAAGAATGGAGAAATTATTTCCCAACGAAAATTATCGCAAAACCTGCGAACAATGGCCTCTGGAATCAGAGGAATCGCAACACCTACAACACAACCTTAGTCACGGATATAACCATGACCAACCCAAACGACGACCCCAAAATCCCAAGTATCAACGCCGATCACAACAGCAACGCCGTTGGAAGTATCTCCGCGGGCGGTGACATCAGCGGAAGCATCCACATCGGGAATGTATATCAAACAGCCGAAGATGACCTCCCCCTCTCCAGCGATGAGATCGAAAATGGACTCACCCGTTTCGCTCAATTTCTCCCAGAACGCGCGCCTGTTCTGCAAGATTCATTTTCATCCATCGCGAAGAAACTGCGCGCCACCGCCATGATTTCAACATGAAATCTAATCGACAAAACCATATCACTAGTCTATACTTAAGGCACCAACCAAAACGGTCAAACAAATCCCCCATCCTCAGAAGGTCGATATTCATCTCATGAAATTATCCCAGGAAGAACTGAATACACTTATCAACAGCAATGAAGCAAAAGACCTAAGCGGATTTGACTTAAGCGAAACGGACCTCGCCAATGCAAATCTAAGCGGGGCCAAACTGAGCGATATCAATCTGAGTAACGCAGACCTGACTGATGCAGACTTAAGTAAAGCAGACCTGAGACGCGCCAACCTGCGTGGCGCAGACATGCGCAGAGCTAATTTGAATAAAGCCAATCTGCACCAATCGAATCTGAGCGGTGCCAGCTTGATCAGCGCAGACCTGGTTGATGCGGACATAATCGACACCAGGTTGATCGGCACCAAGCTGAATGACGCCAACCTCAGCAAAGCAGACCTGATCGGTGCAGACCTGAGCAAAGCGGATCTGAGCGGGGCCAAACTGATCGGTGCCAACCTGAGCAGAACCGACCTCAGCGGCACGAAGCTATCCCGTGCCGATCTAAGCAATACAGACTTGCGCGGAGCAAACCTGATCGGTGCATTCCTGAACAATGCAAATTTGAGCGGCGCAAAGCTGAATAGTGTTGATCTTCGTTGGGTAAATTTGAGCAAATCCAATTTGAGTGAAGCAGACCTGAGCGGCACAAAACTGGTTGCAGCCGACTTAAGCGAAGCCGACCTGACCGAAGCCAAATTGGGCAAGGCCGACTTGAGCGAAGCAAATCTAACAGGCGCCAACCTGACCAAAGCAGACCTGAGCGAGACGAAACTAATTGGCACAGACCTGAGCGGCGCAAACCTGCGCTGGGCCAAACTGACCGAAGCCGTTTATACACGCAGCACAATTTTCCCCAATGGGTTTGATCCCGGGGCGGCTGGAGCGATCCTTAAGGCTTGAAATGGAAGCACTCAATAGTCGTTTCTCAACGCCGCGGATGAGGGTGAAGAGAGCAATCTCATCTACTTACTTTCGCGCACCCCTTGAAATATAAATCCAAGGCAAGCTACTCAGTGGGATATAATCGTTCCTTATAAAAGCAATGGAGCATATACCCAATTCTCAAGATTATCTTTTTCAGGGGATCAAATGACAAAATCTCTGGCTCTGTCCAAAACAGATTACAAGATCGCGCGAAGCTGCCTGACCAAACTCTATTATCGTTTGCGCAAGTACCCATCAAACGTGGATGGCGATGAGTACATGGAACTACTGGCGCAAGACGGATACATGATCGGCGCGATCGCCAGCCTTCTTTTTCCAGATGCCGTTCTTGTGGATGAACCAGATCACGACAAAGCCGTACAGCTTACACATCAATATCTTCAACAGGAAAATGTAACCCTGCTTGAAGCCGCCTTCGAAAGCGGGGGAAAATTCGCCCGTCCTGATATTCTCATCAAACAGGGCATCCACCTGACGCTGATCGAAGTCAAAGCAAAATCATTCGACTCTTCCAAAGAGAACATCCTCCGAAATAAAAAAGGCGGCATCATCCCGGAATGGCTGCCCTATCTCGAAGACATCACTTTTCAAGCCATCATCCTGCGCGAACTTTTCCCAGCGTCCACGCTCACATGTGAGTTGATGATGCCGGATAAATCCCGCACTACATCGATCAACAACCTGCATGCGCTTTTCGCACTCAACCTGATCAAAGAAGATGACAGCGGCTACCCGCGAGCACGCTTCACTTTTAAAGGGGATGTGGAATTGCTGCGCGAAAATCATTTCCTCACCCGCCTCAATGTGGACCTGGAAGCTGGTGAGCTGACCCCTGAAGTTTCATCCACCGCTGCTGCATTTTTTAATAGCATGAACCCGCTGACAAAGATCCCTGTTCCGATCTCGTTTGCATGCAAAGACTGTGAATACCGAGTAGAAGAAGATGAAACACCAAACGGATTCCGCGAATGCTGGGGAGAGCTGGCAGACCCCAAGCCGCATCTACTGGACTTGTACCACGGTGGAACCGTGAAAGCCGTTAACGAATTGATCGGTTCCGGCAAGACAGGGCTCTTCGATCTTTCCGAATCAGCTCTCGGGAAGAAAAATGGTTCGATGGGAACAATAGCCAGCCGTCAGTTAATTCAGATGCGTCACACCAAGGACAACACCGAGTGGATCGATCCCGCACTGGGCGATATCCTCGCATCCTATTCCTATCCACTTCATTTTATCGATTTTGAAACCTCGGCTCTGGCTGTCCCCTACCATGCCGGGATGAAACCTTTTGAAAACGTGGCGTTTCAGTGGAGCTGTCACACCATCACAGCGCCAGGTGCTGAACCCAAACATGCCGAATGGATCAATATCAGGGAAACTTTCCCAAACTTTGCATTCGCCGAATCGCTGATGGATTACCTCGGACGGAGCGGCACGGTCTTCACGTGGGCAAAGCATGAGAACACCATTCTAAAAAGCGTCCTGGAGCAAATGGAGGGGCGACACAAAAACGCGGCATTGAAAGACTGGCTGGAGTGGATGACCGACTCACGCATGGTGGACATGAATCAATTAACGCTGAACCATTATTTCCATCCGGTAATGAAGGGCAGAACGTCCATCAAAAAAGTGCTGGATGCCATCTGGCGGGCGAACCCATCTCTACGCAGCCACTTCCCTGAATACGTGAAGGAGGAAAATGGCGAGATGCTTAGTCCGTACAAAGCCCTGCCGCCTTCGACAATCGCTGAAAAGGAAGTTGTCGTCAACGAAGGCACAGGCGCGATCCGGGCGTATCAGTCCATGCTATACGGGCAGAAATTAGATCCGGATATTCGCGACCAATGGAAGAATTTACTTTTGCAATACTGCAAGTTGGACACACTGGCGATGGTGATGATCTATTGGCATTGGAGCGAAAAATTGCATGTTTTGTAAACCAAGGTGAATTTGATAACCACCAATTGCATAAAAATCACATTCTTCAAAATAGATCTATTCCAAAGCTCTCTCGTACGCATCCAGCCAGTCTTTCAAAGCTCGAACCTGCCCAAGACGATATTGATACATCGCCCAACTATATGTTCCCCATTCGCAGGCATCAAACTTTAATTGAAATTCCTCCACCCAATTCTGACACACTTCTTGTTGTGCTTCGAGCAACTTTCGTTCAACATCCATATTTTCTTTTTTTGCAAAATACAATTTCGCAAAAAACTCCTGCCGGACAAGGCGGGGTGCAGTCACCGGGCTTATCAGCCAGTCAGAGAAAATGCTTCGACCTGCTTCGGTAAGCGCAAATACTTTCCGTGGAGGATGAGGATCTTGATTTTGAAGTGTACTAACCACACATTCATCCACTTCCAATTTACTCAAAAGCGCATAGAGTTGACTTTGCTTTAAATGCCAGATCAACCCCAGGCCAGCAGGGTCGGAGATCAACTGATGAAGTTGATAACCGTGCTGCGGCTCCTGGAGTAGGAAACCAAGTAATGCCAATTCCATTCCTGGGGGACGACGCACCATTGGACTCATAAAAAATCAAGATTCTCCGTATTCAATAATTGAGTATACAAAAAATGAAGTCACGCCAACGTCACCATTAAGCGTGACGTTTGTAACGAAACAATTGTAACAATAAATTGACTGTGCTACTATCTTTTATGTGGAGATAAATGCCAATAATTGTGCATTTAAGCGATCCACGCTAATCCATAATTTCATTAAAAAGATACTAGGAGGCACTATGCAAAAGAAGTCGCTCGTTATCAATGGACAAATCAAGTCACTCGTTGTTGACCCCGAAACTAGCCTCGGCGAAGTACTGCGCAGGCAGCTGCTCTTAACAGGAACAAAGATTTCCTGCAATGACGGTCACTGCGGCGCTTGTTCCGTTATTTTGGATGGCAAGCTGATGCTGGCTTGCTTGGTCAAAATGAGCAAGGTTGCTGATGGCGCAAAGATCGAAACCGTCGAAGGCATTGGTACTCCTGAGAAGCTGCATCCGATTCAGGCTGCGTTTGCCGCGTACGGCGCCGCTCAATGCGGTTTCTGTACTCCTGGTATGGTCGTCTCCACCAAAGCTTTATTAGATAAAAATCCCAGCCCCACCCGCGAAGAAGTCCGCGCTTGGTTAACTCAACATCACAATGCCTGTCGCTGTACAGGCTATAAGCAGATCGTAGACGGTGTAATGGAAGCCGCCAAGGTCATGCGTGGTGAGATGAAGATCGAAGAACTCACCTTCAAGATGCCTGCCGATGGCAAGATCTGGGGCAGCAAATATCCCCGCCCGACCGCTGTTGGAAAAGTCACTGGTACTCTTGATTTCGGTCAAGACCTCGGCTTGAAGATGCCGTTCAACTCATTACAACTTGCGCTGGTGCAGGCGAAAGTCTCCCACGCCAATATCCTTTCGATTGACACCTCCGAAGCAGAGAAGATGCCTGGTGTGTTCAAGGTCATCACCCACAAGGATGTTAAAGGAAAGAACCGCATTACTGGCTTGATCACCTTCCCCACCAACAAAGGTGATGGTTGGGATCGCCCGATCCTTTGCGACACCAAAGTCTTCCAATATGGTGACGCGATTGCCATCGTCTGCGCTGACACCATTGAGCAGGCAAAAGCAGCAGCTGAAAAAGTCAAAGTGGAATTGGAAGAACTCCCCGCTTACATGAGCGCCCCTGCCGCGATGGCAGACGACGCGATCGAAATCCACCCTGGAACGCCCAATGTGTACTTCGAACAGAAAATTGCCAAGGGCCCAGAAACCAAGCCTGTTATGGACTCCGCTCCCTTCGTGGCGAGCGCCAGTTACTATTTACAGCGCCAGCCGCATCTCACCATTGAATCGGACATGGGCTTTGCCTATCACGATGACAATGGCGTGTTAATCATTCACTCCAAATCCATCGGTTTGTACTTGCACCTCTACATGATCGCCCCAGGACTTGGTGTTGAGCCCGATAAACTACGCCTCGTACAGAATCCTGCTGGCGGTACCTTCGGCTACAAATTCAGCCCCACTATGGAAGCCCTGCTCGGCGTCGCTGCAATTGCAACGGGTCGCCCTGTGTACCTCGAATATGATTATCAACAGTACATGCAATACACTGGCAAGCGCTCCCCGTTCTTCATTGACCTGAAAATGGCTGCCGATAAAGACGGCAAGATCGTGGCGATGGAAAGCGACTGGACAGTAGACCATGGCCCATACTCCGAGTTCGGTGATTTGCTGACTCTGCGCGGCGCACAATATATCGGCGCTGGATACAACATCCCCAGCATTCGCGGTATGGGACGCACAGTTGCAACCAACCACGTTTGGGGCTCTGCCTTCCGCGCGTATGGTTCACCGCAATCCTTCCTTGCTTCCGAAAGCCTCGTGGATGAACTCGCTGAAAAAGTCGGTATGGATCCGCTGGAATTCCGCTACATCAACGCCTATCGCGCTGGCTCCACCACCCCGACAGGACAAGACCCCGAAGTTTATTCCCTGCCCGAAATGCTCGACAAACTTCGCCCGCTGTATAAGGCTGCAAAAGCAAAAGCCGAAAAAGAATCCACACCTGAGAATAAGAAGGGTGTCGGTATCTCCATCGGTATCTATGGCTGCGGTCTTGATGGTCAGGACGGCGCGGAAGTATATGTTGAGAAGACCAAAGACGGCGTCAGCGTCGCAGCGACATGGCAAGACCACGGTCAAGGCGCAGACATGGGCGTACTCGGTACGGCTCACGAAGCCCTGCGCCCGCTTGGACTCGCTCCCGATAAGATTCAACTCATCCTCAATGACACTGGCACAGCCCCGAATGCTGGTCCTTCAGGCGGTTCGCGCAGCCAGGTCGTGATTGGTAACGCCATCGTCAACGGCTGTGAACAACTCATTGCCGCGATGAAGAAAGCCGATGGCTCCTATCGCACCTATGATGAGATGGTCAAGGAAAACGTCCCGCTCAAGTACGTGGGCAAGTGGACTGCTTCCATGAACACCAACTGCGATGAGAATGGCCAGGGCAAACCGTTTGCCGCGTACATGTACGGCGCGTTCCTCGCGGAAGTCAACGTCAACACCAAGAATGGCAAGACCACGGTTGAAGGCATGACCGTTATGGCTGACATCGGCAAGATTAACAACAAACTCGTCGTGGATGGTCAAATCTACGGTGGTGTGGCTCAAGGTATCGGTCTGGCGCTCTCTGAAGATTTCGAAGACATTCAGAAGCACAGCACCATGCTCGGCGCAGGTATCCCGTACGCCAAGGATATCCCCGACAAGTTCGACATCATCTACTTTGAGAACCATCGCGAATTTGGTCCGTTCGGCGCTTCGGGCGTCGGTGAACTGCCGCTTACTTCGCCGCACGTTGCCATTGTCAACGCCATTTACAACGCAACAGGCGTCCGCATTCGCCATCTGCCCGCCCGCCCTGACAAGGTGTTGGCTGGTTTGAAGGAACTACAGCCTGCGTAAGTTTTGAATAAAAGGAGCGCTCGCGCGCGAGTGCGGGCGCTCCTTGCTTTATAAAAAGAATTAGCCACAGAGGGCACAGAGAACACGGAGAAAAAATCTCTGTGAGCTTTGTGGTCTCCGTGGTAATTTGTCTTTACTGGAATCGTTCATCATGGATCAAAAACAACTGCGTGAACAGGAAAATCGTTGTATTCAGGAGCAGGCTCCCGCGTGTGCGGCAACCTGCCCAGCTCATGTGGATGCGCGCGGAATCGCGGCGGAAATTGCAAAGGGGAATTTTGCTGCCGCGCTAAAGTTGTATCGCAAAGCCGTTCCCTTCCCAGGAATCATCAGCCGCATTTGTGACCAGCCCTGCAAGACGACTTGCTTGCGAAAGGACTTTGGCGGCGCCATTGAAATGGCTGCGCTTGAACGCGCCGCGCTTGAGTTTGGAAATTCGGGTACGGAACCTGTCAAACGGCTGCCAAAGAAATCGAAAACAGTAGCAGTTATCGGCGGGGGAATAAGCGGACTTACCGTCGCGCATGATTTGGCGCGCAAAGGCTGGGGCGTCGTCATCTTTGAGGCAGGCGACAGACTCGGCGGCGGGTTGTGGAAATCTCCGCCAGATTTGCTTCCGCGCGATGTGCTCGTCAACGATTTGAAAATCATCGAAGAGTTGGAAATCGAAGTGCGGCTCAACATGTCTGTGGGCGGCTCAGGCGCGAATGGACATGGCACATTTTTGGGACGATTGAGCCAAGAGTTTGACGCAATCTTTTTGGGCGTTGGTCCGCATTCGAGTGAAATCCCCGATTTGCAAATGAACGACAACGGACAAATTGCGATTGACCCGCTGACGTTTCAGACCAGCAACGAAAAAGTTTTTGCGGGCGGCGATGTGCTGCGTGTTTCAACAATGTACCCCAATCGCGAACTCAAACACTCTGCGATTCTTTCCATCTCCGATGGACGCCGCGCCGCAGTATCGATTGACCGCTTCCTGCAAAAAGTTTCGCTCACTGCTTCGCGCGTGAACGAAAGCTCATACGAAACCAAACTTTACACCAACACATCCACAACCACTTCGCAAGCGCTGCTCATCGAAACGGATTTGTCCACGCGCTACAACATCGAAGTGGCAGAGACCGAAGCCGCGCGTTGCATTCAATGCGAATGTCTGGAGTGCGTGAAGGTCTGCCCATATCTCGACCACTACAAAGGCTATCCCAAAAAATATATCCGCGAGATGTACAACAATCTTGCAATCGTGATGGGCACGCGCCATTCGAATCAATTCATCAACACCTGCGCGCTGTGCGGACTGTGCGCCGAAGTCTGCCCGACCGATGTGAACATGGGCGAGGTTTGTCACGAAGCGCGCGTCACGATGGTGGAACAAAAAAGGATGCCGCCATCGGCGCATGATTTTGCGCTGCGAGATATGGCGTTCAGCAACGGCGAAAAGTTCGCGCTCGCTCATAACGCGCCCGGGCTTGATACCAGTTCCTATGTGTTTTTTCCTGGCTGTCAGTTGAGCGGCTCCTCCCCCGAGTATGTTGAGAAAGCATACAGTTTCCTGAAAGACACGCTCCAAAAAGATGACGCGGGCGTCGGCTTGATGTTGCGCTGCTGCGGCGCGCCTGCCGATTGGGCGGGACGCAAGGAATTATTTGCAAATTCACAGTCCGAGTTTCGGGCTGAGTACGAAAAACTTGGCAAGCCGAAAGTTATTCTTTCCTGCTCAAGTTGCTATCAGATGTTCCAAAAACATTATCCCGATGTAGAAATTGTCTCCTTCTGGGATGTGATGAATGAACATGGAAAATTCACGAAGCGGGAATTCGCCGCGCCTGTGACAATCCACGACCCGTGTTCGACGCGCTACGAGAATCACATTCAAGACTCTATCCGCGACATTATCATCAAAATGGGTGGAGAGATTCAGGAACTTCCGCTCAGCCGCGAGAAGACCGAATGCTGTTCCTTCGGCGGTGTGATGTGGCTGGCAAATAAACCCGTCGCTGAGAAGATGGTGCAACAGCGTATCAACGAAAGTCCGCTGGACTATGTCACCTACTGCGCGATGTGCCGTGACTTCTTCGCCCGCAAAGGCAAGCGGACATTGCACATCTTTGATTACATCTTTGGCGGGACAGAATCAGATTTGGCGGCGGCTCCAGCGATTGGATTCTCCCAACGTCACGAGAACCGCGCCCGCTTGAAAGAAAAACTACTTAGAGATTTATGGAGTGAAACCATGCCCGACACAGCCGACTTTGAATCCATCCGTTTGGTGTTGCCAGAGGATGTGCAAAAGCAGGTGGAAGACCGTTTGATTTTGGTGGAAGATATGCAGAAAGTTATCGAATACGCCGAGCGGACGGGTAAACGCATGTTGAATAATTCCACGAAACATTATCTGGCATATTTCAAACCGACCAGTGTCACCTATTGGGTGGAATACACCAAACAGGATGATGGCGCGTTCTTTGTTTACAAGGCATACAGTCACCGTATGGAAGTGGGAATCGGAGCACAGAAATGAGCGAATACTTTGACCCTGCGAAATACGAAGGCTGGGCGTGCGCGGACTGTAACATTCCCCTGCAACTGAGCAAGGTGGATGTCTCTTACTTGGGCAATTCCTTCCCCGTGGACTTACTCAAATGTCCCAACTGCGGATTGGTCTTAATCCCCGAAGAACTCGCGCTTGGCAAAATGGCTGAAGTTGAAAAGGCATTAGAGGATAAGTAGCGTGCTGCCTTTTTTTCAGCCAATGTACGAAAGTGATGTGATGAGCGAAGTCACTGGAGGCTTGCTGCGTCCAGGCGGGTTTGTATTAACCAAACGCTTGATCGAATTATGCAATCTCGATCCTGGTGATATGGTGCTGGATATTGGAAGTGGTTCAGGTGCGACTGTTCAATATCTACTAGACGCGCTCTCTGTGTATGCGATCGGCATTGATACGTCGCTCCATTTATTGAAAGAAGGGATCGCCAGCGATTTTCGCCTGCCGTTGACCTGCGCAAATGGAAGATCTCTTCCAATCTCAAACAATCGTGTGGACGCAGTTATTGCAGAGTGTAGTCTGTCCGCTTTTTCTGATATTGATGAAACACTGGCTGAGATCAGGCGCGTTCTACATCCCAAAGGACGGTTGGCATTTAGCGACCTATTTGCCCGCAATCCAGAAGGGACGCTTGCAGCACGTTCCCTGTCGCTTTCCTGCGGCTTGGACTGCGTCATGACAAAAGATGAGCTGCTATCGCGTTTACAGTCTCACGGGTTTGAAGCGACGGTTTGGGAAGACCATTCGTACGCACTTAAGCAACTCATCGGGCAAATGATCTTTAAACATGGTTCGATCAACGAATTCTGGAAAAGGTCTGTGACCAATGCCAACCCGCTGGAAGTTCAGGCTTCCGCCAGCAAAATGAAACTTGGCTATTATCTTCTTACAGCACAAAAGGTGTAACGTGGACGATAACAATGAATTAGTTGTTCTTCGCAAGCAGGGATTTTATTGCAGTCAGATTTTGATGTTGCAAGGCATGGAGATGATGGGCAAAAGCAATCCCGACCTCATCCGCGCCATGCATGGATTGGCTGGCGGATTGGGCTTCTCTGGCGAGTTGTGCGGCGCGTTGACGGGCGGCGCTTCACTGCTGGGACTCTACGCAGGCAAAGGCACGCCCGAACAACCCGAAGACCCGCGTCTCGATTTCATGGTGATGGACTTGGTCAAGTGGTTCAAGGCGGAATACTCCGAACAGTTTGGCGGAATTCGCTGTGAAGAAATTCTGGCGGGCAACAGTCAAAACCAATCCATTCGCTGTCCAATTTTGGTGAATGGCGTTTTGCAAAAGGTAAAAGAATTATTGGTTGAAAATGGTTACGACCTTTCTGGATTGGAAAACGAGTAGGGGCAACCCGCTTGGATATTCCAATGTATCTTATCCGCCTTGAAGGGTCGCCCCTACTGGAAACTTTATGAATACAATCCTTTCTCACACCGAAAGCGTTTGTCCCGAGTGCCTTGCGCGAATCCCTGCCGCGCGGGTGATGTACGACGGCGGGGATGTCTATCTCGAAAAAGACTGCCCCGACCACGGGCATTTCAAAACCATCATCTGGCGCGGACTGCCCGCGTTCACTTCATGGGTCAAACCTAAAACTCCCACCTACCCCAAAAATCCATTTACCGAAGTCAAGCGCGGATGTCCGTATGATTGCGGTTTATGCGCCGAGCATAAGCAGCAATCTTGCTGTGTGCTGCTCGAAGTGACTCAACGCTGTGACCTGCATTGCCCCGTCTGTTTTGCGGACGCGGCGAATAACCCGCCAGCAGATTTAACCCACGAAGAAATCAACGCATGGTTTGAGCGTTTGCTTTTGGCAGGCGGGCCGTTCAACATTCAACTTTCGGGCGGCGAGCCTTGTGTGCGAAATGACCTGCCTGAAATCATCAAAATCGGACGCTCGCATGGTTTCAACTTTTTTCAATTGAATACCAATGGTCTGCGCATTGCGCGGGACTTTGAATATTTATCCGCGCTCAAAGAGGCGGGACTTTCAACGGTCTTCCTGCAATTCGACGGCACACGCGATGAGATTTTCAAAACCATCCGCGGGCGTGAACTGCTTGAAAAGAAAATGGCAGTCATTGAGAATTGCGGCAAGTTGAATATCGGTGTGGTACTGGTGCCAACGCTCGTGCCCAATGTCAACACGGATAACATCGGCGACATCCTTCGTCTTGCATTGGCGAACATGCCCACGGTGCGCGGCGTGCATTTTCAGCCCGTCAGTTATTTCGGACGCTACCCACAGGGCTTCCCCGAAACGCCCACCGACGACATGCGCATTACCATCCCCGAAGTCATTCAATCCATCGAGTCGCAAACAGGCGGATTGATTCAAGCGGGCACGCTTTGTCCGCCTGGCGGTGAGAACGCGCTGTGTTCCTTCCACGGGAATTATGTTTTGATGGCGGATGGCGCGCTCAAGCCGTTGACTCGCCACAAAGAGGATTCCTGCTGCTGTCAGCCCATCCCCGCTGCGGAAGGCGCTTCACGCTCCCGAGAATTTGTCGCTGCCCATTGGTCATCGCCTGCGCCTTTAGCGGATTTGCCCGTCATCGGCACTCCGAGTTTTGGCGAGTGGGATGTCTTCCTCGAACGCAAACGCACGCATACCTTTTGTGTCTCTGGCATGGCGTTTCAAGACGCGTGGACTCTCGACCTCGACCGCCTGCGCGAATGCTACATCCACACCGCCAGCCCCGATGGACGATTGGTTCCGTTCTGCGCGTATAACTTGACGGATAAGTATGGCAGGTCGTTGTATCGAAATACGATATTGAAGGTTGAAGGTCAAAAGTTACAGGTTGGGGATTAACTGAAATGCGATTGACACCGCTCGACCCTTGGATAAAGCAAAAGACAAATGGCATTGACTTGCAAACGTGGCAACTTGCAAAGTTGAATGAGACGTTGGCATTGGTGCGTGGGCGGAGTTCGTTCTATAAAAAACTTTTCGCGGGAATGCCCGAATCCATTTCGAGTTTGGATGAGTTGAGTCAATTCCCATTTACGACGCCAGAGGATATTCGACAGAATCCGCTGGGATTTGTGTGCGTGTCACAGGATGAAATTCAACGGGTGGTGACGCTTCAAAGTTCAGGGACAACTGGGGAGCCCAAACGAATATTTTTCACCGCTGACGACCAGCAGTTGACGATTGACTTCTTCGGCGTGGGCATGTCCACGCTGGTGGAGGCGGGTGAACGTGTGTTGATTTTCCTGCCTGGGGAAACACCTGGCAGCGTGGGCGATTTGCTGCGGATGGGATTGGAGCGCAAAGGCGCTCATCCGATTCCGTATGGGATGGTCAAAGACCCGTTCCACGCTCTGGATGTGATGGAAAAAGAGCAGGCAGATTGTCTCGTCGGGTCGCCGACTCAGATATTGAGTTTGGCACGCAGATGGAATCCGAGCCACAAAGCGCCGCGCACCATTTTACTTTCAACAGATTATGTCCCTGCGGCGATTGTGGATGTGTTGGAAAATACTTGGGGCTGCAAAGTCTTCAATCACTACGGCGCAACAGAAATGGGACTTGGCGGCGGCGTGGAATGTGAAGCACACCGCGGGTTTCATCTACGTGAAGCGGATATGTTCTTTGAAATTGTGAATCCCGAAACGGGCGAACCTATCCCTGACGGGGAATATGGTGAACTTGTGTTCAGCACATTGACTCGGCGTGGAATGCCGCTCATCCGTTATCGCATGGGAGATAGAAGCAGGTTCATCGTTGGGGAATGTCCATGCGGGACGAAATTGCGGACGTTGGAAAAAGTCCGCGGACGATTTAGCGGGTTTGTTTCGGTTGGCGATGAAATTTTGAAACTGCCTGATTTCGACGAGGCGCTGTTCGCACTGTCAGGGTTGTTGAATTTTTCGGTAACGGTATCAGGCTCGGCTGGGGAAGAAGCGCTGCTCATTGATACGCAAATGCTCACAGACGAAGATTCCACTCGTGAGGTGGAAAAGGCTCTCGAGTCAGTTTCATCCATAAAAAAAATTGTACATTGTCATCACAATCCAAATGAAGTTGGAAGTTTACTCAAACGAATCATCATGGATAAGCGAGGTCAAAATGCGTGAAGTATTTTAATGAAGTTGAAGCGTGGCGCAAGCAGGGCAAGTCGGTGGCGATTGCGACGAATGTGAAGAAGGACGGCTCGTCGCTGCGTCCGCTCGGCGCGAAGATGGCGATGACATCGGCGCAGGAGATTGCAGGCTCGGTGACGGGCGGGTGCATTGAGGGCGTGGTGTATGAAGAGGCGCAGGCGGTGATGAAGAGCGGCGCGTCGAAGTTGATGCACTTTGGGCTGGTGCATGAAGATATGCCGTGGGAAATTGGGCTGACTTGCGGAAGTTCGCTGGATGTTTTTATCGAGTCGATGGAGAGCGAAGCATGGCGCGAGATTTACCCCGCGTTGAAAACTTGCATTGAGAAAAATGAACTCGCCGTGGTTGCGACGGTGATTGCAGGCTCGGGCTTGGGAAAGAAATTGATGATGTGGTCGGACGGGCGCACGCTCGGAAGTTTGGGCAGCGCGGCGTTGGATGAACAGGCGCGGACTTGGCTGAAAAAACAAATGGATGTGCAGGAATCAGGCTGGACATCATTTTCTGTGGCGGCTCATCATGTGGAGCATGTGGATGTGTTCGCCGATGTCTTCGCGCCCGTCTCGCGGATGGTGGTGATTGGCGCGGTGCATATCGCTATTCCGCTGGTGACGTTGGCAAAGACGCTTGGTTATCACACGATTGTGATTGACCCGCGTGAAGCATTTGCTACGCGTGAACGATTCCCACACGTGGACGAATTGCTCGTCGAATGGACTTCGGACGCGCTGGAAAAACTTCACCCCGACGAAGGGACGTATATTGCTGTGTTGAGCCATGATGAGAAGTTGGATAATCCCGCGTTGGCAGTGGCGTTGAAAAGCCCTGCACGATATGTCGGTGTGTTGGGGACGAGAAAGAAGATTCCCAATCGCTTTGCGGCGCTGCGTGAATTGGGTGTGACCGACGAGCAGTTAAGTCACCTGCGCGCGCCGATTGGAATGAACATGGGGGCGGTTTCGCCTGAGGAAATCGCGCTGTCGATTCTGGCGGAGATGGTGAGTGCGAAACATGGGATACAGAGAGTCAGTGAATTTGTGACCACGGTTAGTGTGTAGCAATCAGTAAAGTTGAACATGAAGGACACAACGGGCGCATAGGTTTTTCCTTTGAGCCTTTCGTGTCCTTTATGTTTAAAAAGATTTACGAAACTCAAGTGAAAGCCTCGGAAAACATGGACATGGTAACTTCTATTACAATGTGTTTTACATGTAATAAATCTTAAACGATGGAGCATATATGAAAAAACTGCTGGAAAAACTGAATATTCAACCGGTCAATGCTGGTGCGTGTACCGGCGTGGATGGCTGGTTGATGGACCCCAAGGGCAAGGAATTGGTTTCTTACAACCCAACGACTGGCGAAGCCATTGCCAAAATCATTCAAGCCACACCCGAGTCGTATGAAAAAGTTGCTTCCTATGCTCAAAAAACTTTTTTGAATTGGCGCACCGTGCCCGCTCCCAAACGCGGCGAAGTAGTGCGTGACTTGGGGAATGCCCTGCGCGAATTCAAGGAACCGCTTGGCGATCTTGTGACCGTGGAGATGGGCAAAATCCGCGCCGAGGGACATGGCGAGGTACAGGAAATGATCGACATCTGCGACTTCGCTGTCGGTCAGTCACGCATGTTGTATGGATTGACCATGCACTCCGAACGCCCGTCACACCGCATGTATGAACAATGGCACCCGCTCGGAATTCTCGGTTTGGTGACCGCCTTCAATTTCCCAGTGGCGGTTTGGTCGTGGAACTCTGCCCTGGCAGCAATCTGCGGCGACACCATCATTTGGAAGCCTTCCTCCTACACCCCGCTGACCGCCATCGCTGTAACACATATCGCCAACAAAGTAATGGCAGACCATAGATTGAGTGGTATTTTCAACCTTGCCATTGGATCAGGACGTGAAGTTGGTGAGTTGATGCTCAATGACAAACGCCTCCCGCTTATCTCGTTCACTGGTTCAACTTCGGTGGGCATTCATGTCTCTGAGGCAGTTGCCCGCCGCTTCGGTCACACCATCCTCGAGTTGGGCGGCAATAACGGCATTATCGTCTCTGAAAAAGCGGATATGGATATGGCTACTCGCGCCATTCTGTTCGGCGCAGTTGGCACAGCGGGACAGCGCTGCACCTCCACCCGCCGTATTATTATGCAGAAGTCCATTGCCAAAAACCTGACAACACGCCTGGTTAATGCATACAAACAAGTCCGTATCGGCGATCCGCTTGAAGCTGACACGTTGATGGGTCCACTTGTTGATCGTTCAGTGACCGAAGAAATGATGGATGCTATCAAGAGCGCAGTTGCGGACGGGGGTGAAATTGTCGCTGGTGGACGCATGCTTTCCGATCTGGGACCCGCCTTTGTTGAACCGACCATCATCAAGATGCCAGCTCAGACTGAGATCGTTAAGACCGAAACATTTGCCCCCATCCTTTATCTGCTTGAATACGAAACCATCGAAGATGCTGTTCGTATCCACAATGATGTACCACAGGGACTTTCGAGTGCCATGTTCACCGACTCGCTTCGGGAAGCGGAGGCTTTCCTCTCGGCTGCTGGTTCCGATTGCGGGATCGCCAACATCAACATCGGCACATCCGGCGCAGAGATCGGCGGCGCCTTTGGCGGTGAAAAGGAAACCGGCGGCGGGCGCGAATCCGGTTCGGATGCATGGAAGACGTACATGCGTCGTCAGACAAATACCATCAACTGGTCGAAAGACCTGCCTTTGGCTCAGGGAATCAAGTTCGGGGATTAATCTCGTATCTGTAAATAAAAAGGGGTGTCTGCGGACACCTCTTTTTTGAATCACATCTAAGCGACCCAAGTGACCGCGCCCGTTTGAGACGTGTCATATCCGCCAAGGTTATTGATGGCGGATTTTGTTTGCTTGGCACTTAACCATTTCTTGAGCGCCTGCACGGATTCGTTTTCCCATTTTTCGGAGGGAATGATAAGGTCGTAGCGTTCGGTAGTCAAAGGCTTGAAATCGAGTCCAAAAGACATTGCAGCAGTTTCCACACCGATGCCTGCGTTGGCTTGTCCCTTGCTGATGGCGCGGGCGACTTCGGAGTGAGTCATCTTTTCTTCGTCATAACCAGAGATGCTGGATGGGTTGATTTTCAGGCTGCGTAATTGCGCGTCCAGCCAGACACGCGTGCCAGAACCCTGCTGACGATTTGCAAAATGCACGCCTGATTTGGTCAGGTCTTTCAGGCTTTTGATGCCGAGTGGATTTCCTTCTGGAAGAATTAGTCCCACACGGCGATGAGCGAGGGTGAGCATTGCCACTTTTTGACCAGGCAATAATTTACGGATGAATGGTTCGTTGTACGTGTCGGTGTTTTCGTCCCAGAGATGACAGCCTGCCAAGTCAGCTTTTTTCTCAGCGAGTGCAATGAGTCCGCCGAGGCTGCCAGTGAACGATAAATGCAATGAGAGTTTCGGATTGTTCTCGTGATACTGCGAAGCAATCAACGCGAGAGATGGGTCATGGCTGCCGACGAAGCGCAGAATATTCGGCGGTGTCTCTTCGGGTGCGCTGGAGAATGTCCGCCAGCGGTCGAGAGCGACGCGCAGGGATTGTTCCACTTCGTCGGGTGAATAGCCAGCCGTCATGATTTCCAGCAGAAAAGCTTCCATGCGATTGAACAACGCCGCACGGCGCATGGGATTTTGAGTCTGTTCGGGAATCTGCTCGACAACTTTCGTCCCCTTCCCCACATGGCTGACAACCAATCCCTGATGCGCCAGTTCCTGATAGGCACGCATAATGGTTCCAGTCGTGCAGCCCCACTGCTCGGTCATCTTGCGCATGGGCGGCAATGAAGCACCAGGTTTTATAACACCCGAAAGAATGTCATCACGAATGGATGAAACGATTTGCTGGTAGAGGTGGCTTGATTCCATAATATGAGTATAGTGGGATGGGGTACATTTTGCAAGTTGCGATATACTGACCTTATAAAAATATTTGCTTGGTGAGAATATGGCAGACAAAAAACCACATCACATTGGGACGCTCTCTCCAGAAATGGCATTGCTCGGCTTGCTCTACAAAGAAGCGGGGCATGGCTACGACCTGCACCGCACCGTCAACGCGGACTTGGGTCAGGTCTGGCATTTGAGCCAGAGTCAGGCGTACGCTATTTTGAAACGGTTGGAAGCGCAGGGCGATATTTCAGTGGAAAAAATCCCACAGGAAAAACTTCCCAGCCGTCAGTTATTGAAAATGACCGAGCAGGGTCGCCAAAACTTTTTGGACTGGCTGAACACTCCCAGTGGCGGCAGCACCCGCGCCATCCGCATGGAATTCATCACGCGTTTGTATTTTCTCAAAATGTACTTCCCTAAAAAAATCACAAAGGCGTTCGAACAGCAGCGCACCGAAGCGGACACGCACATTCAGCGTCTGGAAGCCACGCTCGCAGAGCTGCCCGCCGAGCAGATATACAATCGCATGAGTCTGGAAATGCGCTTGAAACAATTAAAGTTCGTTCTTGAGTGGCTCGATGAAAGCCAGAAATATTTCAAGTGAGTCTGACAGAAAAATGACGGATATTATTTTTCAAATGAAGCCAATTGGCGTAATTCATACGCCGTTCAAGGAAAAGTCAGAGACGCCCATCCTTGGTTTACGTTTTTCACGAAGCGCTTGAAAGCAAATCCTTATTGGTTAAACCGTTTCTGGATGAAAACATGCACGGTATTTTCGCAACCCGCTACTACACCCGCCCGAATCCCATTGGCTTTTCAGTTGTGCGGCTTGTCAAGCGAATGGATCGGCGTTTAAAAATACAATGGGTGGACATGCTGGACGGAACCCCCGGACATCAACCCTGCCCGAGTTCGAGTTCACAAAGTGGATAAGTTGGGGTGGTACGAAACAAGGTCACATCAGTAGCAAAATCATTGAATAAATTCTCCTGAAAACTACTTGTCGCTACGAAGATTTTTGCGATATACTCACTTAGTGAGTACCCACCAAGACAAATTTCACTAAGGAGAATCCATGAAACGCCTGCTATCTCTAACCCTTTTGCTTTCCATCTTTTTGACAGCCTGCGGCGCCTCAGCCACACCGACACCTGCTCCTGCCACCGAAGCGCCAACCCTTGCGCCGACAGAAGTTCCGCCAACCGCCACACCCGAGCCTGTGCCTCAGACCCTGACAGTATTCGCTGCCGCTTCATTAACCGATGCCTTCACCGAAATTGGCGCCGCCTTTGATGCCGCCAACCCTGGCGTCACCACCACCTTCAACTTTGCAGGCTCCCAAGCCCTGCGGACTCAAATTGAAGAAGGCGCACCCGCGGATGTATTCGCCTCCGCCAGCGGCAAAGAAATGGAAACGCTCGTTACAGGCACTTTCGTTGGCGCAGATGTTTCGCAAGTATTTCTATCCAATAAGCTGGTCGTTATCTTGCCCGCAGATAACCCCGCTGCTCTCGAAAAATTGGAAGACCTCGCCAACCCTGGAATCAAAATTGTTTTAGCAGCGGAAGAAGTTCCCGTTGGGAAATATGCTCGTCAGGCGCTTGACCTGATGGATGCTTCCTTTGGAACAGGGTACAAAGACAAGGTTTTGGCAAACGTCGTTTCCAACGAAGATAATGTCAAACAGGTGGTTGCCAAAGTCCAGCTTGGCGAAAGCGGATGCGGGTATCGTCTATGTCTCAGATGTAGTCGCCGCGCCCGAATTGAAGCCCATTGAAATCCCCGCAGACTTGAATGTCATCGCCAAGTACCCCATTGCGCCGCTCGTCAAATCTGAGAATGCCGACCTCGCCGCGAAATTCATTGAATATGTCCTTTCGGCTGAGGGACAGGCTATACTCGCCAAATGGGGATTCACCCCAGCCAAATAGTTTTTAGTAAAATGAAGGTCGCGGGAAGTTTTCCGCGACCTTTTTATATTGTATGACTAAACTTCGAGAATTTTCCCGTCAGTTTTCGGAGAAGGAACTTCCAAATGGATATTCCTTCTCCCCAGTTTGATTCTGCTCGCCTTCTTTGCATTGCCGTTGATTGCGTTGATGTATCGTTCCATTGCGCCCGATTTCTTTGCAAACGCGCTTTCAAAGCAGGCGTTTCAGGCGCTTAAACTGAGTCTGGTCACAAGTTCCATCACCACACTGATTACAGTTGTATTGGGGACGCCACTGGCGTATCTTTTGGCGCGTTGGAAATTTAGATTCAAAGCATGGCTGGAGTTGATCCTTGATTTGCCCATTGTCCTGCCGCCTTCCGTGGCAGGACTCGCGCTATTGATCGCTTTCGGGCGTAGGGGATTGATTGGCGCGTTTTTAAATGAAATCGGATTCAGCATTCCGTTCACAACAACCGCGGTCATCATGGCGCAATTGTTTGTCGCTGCACCTTTGTATATCCGTTCGGCGCGGATCGGATTCGCGCACGTGGATAAGCAACTTGAAGAGTCCGCGTATGTGGAGGGGGCAAATCAGTTACAGCTTTTTTATGAAATCATGATTCCCATTGCCATTCGTGCCCTTGCCAGCGGAGCCATCCTGACATGGACGCGCGCGCTCGGTGAATTTGGCGCGACAATTTTGTTTGCAGGAAATCTGGAAGGCGTTACCCAAACCATGCCGATTGCCATTTACATCGGTTTCGAGCGCAACCTCGGCGTGGCAATGGCATTGTCTGTTGTTTTGATTTTGGTTTCGGTGATTTTATTGATGATCACCAAGCAATTGGATAAAGAGGAAGAATGAAAAAGGGATGGTCTTTCGACCATCCCTTTTTTGATTCCTGAAATATAAACTTTACTGTGCGATCATCACGTGCTTGGTGACCTGATAATCGCCGATCGCTTCGGCAGACAAGTCCTTGCCGAAGCCTGATTGTTTGAAACCGCCGTGCGGGGTTTCAGAGGTCAAGGGGAGATGATCGTTGATCCAAACGGTACCAAATTCCAGCGCGGAAGAGAGGCGCATGGCGCGTCCGATATCTTTGGTGAAGACAGAGGCGGCGAGTCCGTATTGGATATCGTTCGCCAAATGGGTCGCTGCGGCTTCGTCATCGAATTCCTGAACTGTGATGACGGGCCCGAAGACTTCGTTCTGCACGATCTCCCAATCCTGCTGAACGTTGGTGATGACGGTAGGCTCAAAGTAGTAGCCGCCCGAGAAAGCCTTGGGAATGCCGCCGCCTGTCAGGATCTTTGCGCCCTGTGCCTTGGCACGATCAACAAAGCCCGTCACGCGTTCGCGCTGAATGCCAGAGATCAAGGGACCCATCTGCACGCCGTCTTCAAAGGGCAAGCCGATCTTGATGCCCTTCATCGCTTCGGCGACGGCTTCCTGAATTTCCTTGGTGCGTCCCTTGGCGACATAAAGACGAGTTGCAGCCGTGCAGTCCTGACCTGTGTTCATGGTGGCGGCAATGGATGCCTTCGCCGCGATCAAATCAACATCTGCGTCGTCAAAGACAATGAACGGAGCCTTGCCGCCGAGTTCAAGATGAACACGCTTCAAGGTGTCGGCTGCGGTCTTCATGATCTTCTTGCCTGTGCCTGTGGAACCTGTCAGGCTGATCATGCGGACATCGGGATGCTCGACCAGTGCCTGACCTGTGTCATTGCCGCCAGTGATGATGTTGACTACACCGTCGGGGATGCCAGATTCTTTGATGAGGTCCGCAAGCAGAAGCGTAGTGAGAGGCGTGCCTGGGGCGGGTTTCAGCACAATGGTGCAACCTGCCGCGAGGGCGGGTCCGATCTTCCAGACAGCCATCATGAAGGGGTAATTCCACGGGGCAATCTGCCCGACCACGCCAACAGGTTCGCGGCGATACATGGATGTGTAGCCCGGCATGAATTCGCCCGCATGTGAGCCGCTGGTGTCACGCGCCGCGCCTGCGAAGAAGCGCAAGTTATCCACGGCAAAGGGAATGTCACCGCCGAGGCTGACGAATGCATACGGCTTGCCTGTGTTTTCAGATTCGAGTTTTGCGATCTCTTCGGATCTGGCTTCGATCAGGTCAGCGAGTTTCCACATGAGCTTTGAGCGTTCGCCGGGAGATTTCTTCGACCAGCGTCCATCATAGAATGCGATCTTTGCGGCTTGCACGGCGCGATCGACATCGGCGCGGCTGGCGTCGATCACTTCTGCGATGATCTTTCCAGTCGTGGGGTCTTCGATCTTCATCATGCTTCCGCCTTGCGTGTCCTGCCATTGTCCGTCGATCCAGAGTTTGTGTTCCATAAACGATCTCTCCTTTGGTGGTTTGAGAATTATGAATTCAATCGAATCGCAACCAACTGAATGTTGGTCATATCTTCCATTGCAAATTTGACGCCTTCGCGACCAAGTCCGCTTTGACGATTGCCGCCGTAGGGCATGTGGTCAGCGCGGAAGTTGGGCGTGTCGTTGACGATCACGCCGCCGAAGTTCAATTTTCTAACCGCCTTGAAAACGCGGTTGACATCATTCGTAAAGACGCCAACCTGTAAACCAAACTTCGAGTCATTCGCCTGTTGCAGTGCAGATTCAAAATCATCACTTGAAATGACAGATGCGACGGGTCCGAAGGTTTCTTCCGCTACTACTTTCATGTCCGCGTCAACATTTGAAAGCACGGTTGGATAGTAAACCGTTCCATCGCGCCTGCCGCCTGTCAGCACGCTTGCGCCAGACCCTTGCGCCTCTTTGACCCAGCTCTCAATGCGATCCACTTCCTTTGAGTCGATCATTGGTCCAACATCCACACGCTCATCCAATGGATCGCCGACAACCATCGCTTCAGTCGCTTTGACGAATTTTTCTGAGAAGGGTTCAAATACCTGTTTCTGGCTGTAAATGCGTTGCACAGAAATACAAACCTGCCCCGAGTTATAAAATGCGCCCAGCGCACAACGCTTGGCGACAAAATCCAAGTCCGCGTCTGGGGCAACTACAACAGGAGAATTATTTCCAAGTTCGAGGGTAACTTTCTTGATTCCCGCCACTGCCAAAATATGACGTCCGATCTCGGGGCTGCCAGTGAAGGTGATCTTGTCCACGCGTTCATCGGTGATGAGCCATTCGCCCACCGTCCCGCCTGAACCGACGACAAGATTGATGGCGCCCGCAGGCAGACCTGCTTCCAGCAAGATCTGACACAACTTCACAGCCGCCAAGGGAGTAGTGGTCGCTGGCTTGAGCACGAGGGTATTTCCTGCAGCGAGGGCAGGTGCCACTTTATGAGCAACCAGATTGAGGGGAAAATTGAACGGGCTGATCGCGGCGATCACACCCACAGGACGGCGAGTCCAATAACCGAAATATCCATCTCCCGAGGGCACAGCGTCCAACGGAATGGTCTCGCCGTGAATACGCTTGGCTTCTTCAGCGGCAATTGTAAAACACCAGCGGCGTTCCACTTCAGCACGCGCAAATTTGAGCGCCTTGCCTGCTTCCGCCGCGACTGTTTTGGCGAGATCATCCGCTCGTTCACGCATGAGTTCGGCGGTTCGTAACAGAATGCTGGCACGTTTGTGCGCGGGCATATCCGTCATCACATCTTCGGCACGTTCGGCAGCAGCCAGAGCCGTATCCAGATCTTCCTTCGTGCAGTGGCAAAACGCCAACAACCTCACCGTTGTATTTATTCTTTACTTCGAGCTGCGCACCGCCCCCAACCCATTGACCGTCGATCAGAAGTTTATATTCCATACTGTCATCCTTTTTGTGGCATGGATGTATTATACCAATTGTACTGGAAACAAAAGGTACAATATTGAGATAAAATTATGGAAAATTTAAGGATCTTCTTTGCACTTGGTGAAACTCCACGCATCGCCTTTGTCGGCTCTGGCGGAAAACAACTGCACTATTCAAAATTGCCACTGAATACGACTCTTCCTGTCGTTGTAACTGCCACCTCGCACTGAATACTACCAAACCAAGCACGCTGATCAGCATTTCTACTGGGACGATTTTCAAGTTGGTACATACATTTGCCGGAGCCAATTCCAGGTATCACTTAATCTCAGGACCGAAAAATAGTCGCTCTGTTGAAGGACTTGGAATTGAGCCTCTCCATAAAATAGTATCTCTCACTGATAGGTTTTCCACCCCACTCTTGATCGAATCCGACGGATCTAGACGACACCTAAAAGCTCCCTGCAGAACATGAACCGCCCATACCAGATTTTGTAGACACTGTAGTGGTTTACCGCCGGGCTATCCGCTTTAGGACAGCCTTGCACATCAAAGTGGGTTCACCGCCCTGAGATTTATTCCAATTTATCCGGCTTGCAATATGGCGACCTGATTTCACTGGAAGCCATAAAAAATGTACTTGGACACCCATATGGTGGATTAAAAAATATCCCCGCCAATGCTCGAAAAATCGCCCTTCTCAATCAGGCAGACACCCCGGAGCTTTTCGAAAAAGCAGAAATTTTGGCAAACGCCCTTTTGCCAAAATTCGACTGTATAGTTGTTGCTTCTCTAAAAAACAAACATGCCTTACATTACCAACATGTACGGCTGACTAAATAGGAAAAATGTCCCCTCACCTGTGACGTAATGAAAGCATTTTACGAAACGCCATAAGCCATAGACTAATTCTTTCCGGAGGACACATGACCGAATCGAAAATCACACTTTATGGCGCGTATTGGTGCCCAGACTGCCGCCGCTCGAAGAAATTTCTGGGAGAGCAATTCGTCCCCTTCAAATGGATTGATATCGAACAAGACAAGGAAGCGGAACAATTTGTTCTCCAAAGAACAACGGCAAACGCATCATCCCAACCATCGTCTTTGAAGACGGCTCATTCCTGGTCGAGCCGACCAATGCAGAGTTGGCAAAAAGCTCGGGCTGAAAACCGAAGCAAAAAGACTTATTACGACCTCATCATCATCGGCGGGACCAGCTGGTTTGACTGCTGCCATTTACGGCGCACGTGAAGGCGCGGATGTGCTTCTGATCGAACGTTCAGGTCTGGGCGGGCAGGCTGGCATCACCGTCGGGCTAGACAATTTCCTGGCTTTCCTGAAGGCATCAGTGGGCAGGAATTTTCCGAGCGGGTAACGCAACAAGCCCGCCGTTTCGGCGTGGAAATTCTACAGGCAGTGGATGTGGAAAAACTACAGCAAGAGGGTGGTTATCACGAAGTCTACACTTCGGACGGAAAACATTATCACTCGCGCGCCATCCTGCTTGCCACGGGCGCTTCGTATCGCCGCCTCGATGTTCCCGGCGAAGAAGATTACATCGGCGCAGGGGTTCATTTTTGCGCAACCTGCGATGGTCCGTTCTATAAAGGCGCAACCGAGATCGTGGTCATTGGCGGCGGCAATGCCGCTGTGGAAGAAGGCTTGCACTTAACCAACTTCGCAGAACAAGTAACTTTGCTCGTTCGCGGCGACAAATTGACCGCCAGCCAGGTCGCGATCGAAAAGGTCAATCAACCAGGATCAAAGGTTCAGGTTCGATACAACACAGCGGTGGATCTTTTCGATGGTCAGGACTCAAGCTAAAGTCTATTAAGACGCGTGATATCAAGACGGGGGAAAATCGAAGATCTGCACCAGCTGCGGCATTTGTTTTCATAGGTCAGCAACCAAATACAGAATTCATCAAAGGTTACTTAAGAACCGATGACAGCGGCTTTATCCTAACCGGACACGACCTGAAGCACATCAATGCTTTGGATGCCCTGCCATTCGAAACGAGTGTGCCCGGAATTTTTGCTGCTGGCGATGCCCGTCATGGAAGCGTCAAACAGGTGGCATCTGCAGTCGGCGAAGGCGCGGCAGCGTCCATCTCGATCCGTGAATTTTTACGAAAGGGATAATCCTCTCTCTCACCATGCCGCTCGCCCGCCATCCACGGATAAAGCAGTGCCCGTAATAAAGGAAGCGTCATCTGATGCAAGAAACACAACGGCATGGGCAACCTCTTCAGGCGTGGCGATGCGGTTCATTGGGTGCCGAGACGCAAATCTTGGCCGCTGAGTCTCGCGCCCGCCCAGGTCATCCATTTCTTTTTCCAACAAAGGTGTATCAACACTACCCGGGCACACGCAATTAACACGGATATTTTGAGGCGCATGGTCGATCGCCATGGCACGCGTCAGGTTAATGACCCCGCCTTTTGCGGCACAATATGCCGCCACCCCGCCGCCGCCATTCAGCCCAAAGATAGACGCGTTATTAACAATGGCGCCGCCACGTTTTGCGATATATGGAATTGCATATTTCGACATCAAGAACGTGCCCTTCAAATTCGAATCAACTGTGGCGTCCCACTCCTCCTCAGAAGTATCCACCAGGTTTTTATTTACATAAATGATGCCTGCATTATTAAAAAGAATATCCAACCTTCCAAAAACATCCACGGTCTTTTTTACACAGCGCTGGCAATCCTCCGCAGAGGTCACATCACCTTGAATAAAGATTACCTGCCCACCACCTGATGATAGTATTTCTTCGGCTTCTTTTCCGCGTAACTTGTCGCGCGCCATCAATAGTACCCGCGCGCCTTCCTGCATTAACAACCTCGCAACGGCCAATCCGATCCCTGAAGTACCACCCGTGATTAACGCCACTTTATTTTCAAATCTCATTTTTAACCTCATTGAAACACCAAGAGTTGGTCTACTTTATTTTAACGGCTGAATTGTGTAATTTTGCTCCTCCTTCCAATGTAATTAATGGCACTAACAGAACGACCATGAAAACTGTACACTCAATAAATTCATCTTGGAGAAAAAATGATACAACCCACACTTACTATCTATGGCGCAGATTGGTGCCCTGATTGCCGCCGCTCAAAACAATTCCTGTTCAACCAGAATATTCCCTTTACCTGGATTGATGTCGATCAGGACGAAAACGCCTCAGATCTCGTCAAACAGATGAATAATGGCAATCGCATCATCCCGACCATCATTTTTGAAGACGGGTCCTTTCTGGCAGAACCTTCAGATCGAGCTTTAGCCGACAAACTCGGCATTCCCGCATAAAAATAACTTGTCTTGATATACAAGCGGGCTTGCTCTTAATGAGCAAGCCCGCTTGTATTAAAGCAAAATACACCAAATCCAGAAAAACATAGTGCTGCCAGTATGTGTATAATTCTATTATGCGTTTCAACCTGTTTAAACAATCCGACATCCCTGAAAAATATCGTTCCAACTTTACAAACCTCTATTTAGATATCGCCTGGTTCGGAGTCGTCAGCGGTACCGCTGTTAATTTTTTGAATGTGTACGCCACGCGCCTCGGTGCCAGCGGTTTACAGATCGGGCTGCTCACCGCCGCCGCCGCCGTGGTCAATCTCTTCCTCGCCATCCCTGCCGGTCACTGGATCAGCAAACGCCCCACCGGGCAAGCCGTCTTTTGGTCATCCGTGCTCTTTCGCATTGGCTACTTCTTCTGGATTCCCTTACCTTGGTTCTTCAACGAACAAGGACAGATTTGGGCGCTCATCGTTCTGGCGTTTCTAATGGCAATTCCGCTCACCCCCCTGGGAGTTGGTTTCAATGCCCTCTTTGCAGAAGCCGTTCCTGACCGCTACCGTGCACGCGTAGCAGGTACGCGCAATGTTACCTTCGCCATTGCATACATGCTTACCTCACTGATTGCTGGGTATATATTAAAAAATACAGAATTCCCTGGCGGCTATCAGGTCATATTTATCATCGGAGCTTTTGGCGCTGCGATGAGCAGTTATCACATTTACCACGTCAAACCCCTGCAGGATGAAAACCCCGCGCCGCCGCCCGCGCCGATACCTGTTGCTGCCTCACAATCCGTTTCTCCCCGCAGCCTTACCGCCGCCCTGCGTCTGGATGTGTGGAATTCCAAATTTAAACACGTTCTGCTGGCAATGTTCATTTTTCACTTCTCACATTATTTATCCTCCCCGCTCTACCCGATCTTTAATGTGCGAGTTTTGAACCTTAACGACAGCCATCTTGGCAACGGAACCGCGCTTTATTACCTCTCAGTCTTGCTTGCCTCCACACAACTCGGGCGCATTGTCAACCGTTTTGGCAACAAACGTGTAACCGGGTGGGGTGTTGCGGGCATGGCATCATATCCACTGATGCTGGCATTTGCACAGAACGTCTGGCAATTTTATGCGCTTTCATTCCTTGGCGGCTTTCTGTTTGCATTGGTCAACGGCGCGTATGCCAACTATATGCTCGAAAACATCCCCCCCGATGACCGTCCTTCTCATCTGGCTTGGTACACTATCATGTTTAATTTTGCCATCCTCGCCAGTTCGTTGATCGGTCCTGTCACCGCAGATGCCATCGGTCTCATCAACGCGCTGATCGTCTTCGGTATCGCCCGTATTCTCGCCGGACTCTTCCTGCTTAAATGGGGATGATCCCCGCAGCATTCATGTTAAAATCACACCGTGACTGACGATAATAAGATCATTGCCTCCAACCGGAAAGCCGGTTTTGAATACACCCTGCTCGAACGATTCGAGGCAGGTATTGCCCTGCAAGGCTCGGAGATCAAATCCATCCGCGCCGGGCAGATCAGCATTCAAGAAGCCTATGTGGACGTGGAAAACGGCAAGGAAGCCTGGCTGCTTGAGGCACATATTGCCCCCTACGAACAGGCTGGGAAATTCTTTAACCATGAACCCCGCCGCAAACGCCGCCTGCTCCTGCATAAAAAAGAGATCCGCGAACTGTGGAACAACGTCCGCATTAAAGGCATGACCATCGTGCCGATAAAAGTCTACTTCAAAGACGGACGCGCCAAGCTCGAGATCGCCCTCGCCAAAGGCAAAAAAGCCTACGATAAACGTGCTACGATCGCCAAAAGAGATGAAGCACGAGATAAAGAACGTGCCATGAGAGTGAGATAGTTGCGTAGTTTGATGGTTTTTTTTAGTCTCTTCGTCAACAAATCTGGCTGATGTTGCGACGAAACGACCATTTGACGAAACGACAAGGAGACCAAAGTGCCCCCCTCTACCATAGGTGGAATTAATTTACTGCCCGACCCTGAAAAGCGCGCGATCTACGCGAAATATATTCCTCAAGAACTGCTTGAAAAATATTCCCTTCCCCCGTTGACATCTGCAACTGGATACAACCTTTTACAGTTCCGATATGCAACCGGTTCCACAGATGTGGAGATGCGTCTCTACCACAAGGGGGATTTCCCAGACCCGATCCTGTACGCCCATCTGACCGACACCATGAATGGGCAGATTCATGTCCTGCTTTACATTCTCAACGACCCGGATTCTCCGCGTTACGATGTGGACAAAATGCCGGACGGCTCACCTACCAAGTTCGGGACGCTGCGGCGAAATGTTGAGGCGGAGACAAAGGCTTGTGAGGCAGGGCTGGCACCGGGTCAGGTACGACGCGGACTTAGAATGTTAGGGCAAGCCATTGAAGCATTTGAAGGCTTCGTCACCGCACTTGGCCATGATATGTATTTCGTCGAGCCTTTGTATTATCACAACGCAGTCATCTTTGAAAGATACGGGTTTTCGTATCAAATGGGCAAACGTTTAATGGAAAGTATCCATGCAGGTTTTGCTCCCGGCGGCGACCTTTACACACAACTGGACGGCTCGAATGCCTTCCGTAAACCGGAAGCAGCAGAAAGTATTCGGAAGCGTTCATGGGCGATCCACGACGGGATTTTAGGCGAACCCTTCACTAATGTGACAATGTATAAACGCGTGGGCATTTCTGCAGGAGTTAGCACGACCAAAGATTGCAAGTGGTAAAGCCAAGAGCTAAATAAAAAGAGACGGTTTGACCGTCTCTTTTTATTTTTATACTCATCGATATCATTAACCAAAACGGCTTAATGCTGTGTAAATCGCCCGCGCGCCAAATTCGATCGCAGCTGCTGGCACACGCTCATCTGCCGCATGGATAACGTTTGCAAAATTAAAATCTTCCGGTAGTGTCATGGGCAGGTATCCGTACGTTTGAATACCGATCTGCGAGAAGAAGCGTCCGTCTGTCACGCCGCTTAACAACAAAGGGATGGGAATCCCTTCAGGATCAGCTTCTTTTAGAATTTCAGCCAGTTTATTAAAGAGTGACATATCTGGTTCAGAGGGTCCCGGCTCGAATTGAAGTAATTCCAATTCCACATCGCTGCCTACAATGGCGCGCAATTCGCGCATCATATCTTCCGGGGTCTGCCCGGGGAGCAAACGCCCATCCAACTCGACTGAGATCTCGCTTGGGATGACATTTACTTTTGTGCTGCCCTGCAAAATGGTGGGGCTGACCGTGTTTCGAAACAGTGGGTAGAACGTCCGCCCGCGATCTCCAAGAGTTTTGAGTACAACATTTGTCAGCGCGGGGTTGGTCAATTGCCTCAGAATCAAGCCTTGAGCGCCGCCCAGAGCCGAAGCCATCGCGTCCACCATCATCTTTGCTGGAGGAGTGACATGAACCGGCAAATCATTTTCATCCAATGCTTTGAGAAAGGCAGCCAGACGTGCGGTTGCGCCGCCTTTCACAGGCATCGAACCATGACCACCTTGCCCGCGCACGGTGGCTTTTATCCAGCATATCTGCTTTTCAGCGATCATGATGGGATAAAAACGCTTCCCACCAATGGCAAGTGTAAATCCGCCGAATTCACCGATGGCATATTTTATATCTTTGAACAGGTCAGGGTGTTCTTCAACCAGAAATTTTGCGCCATAATCTCCACCTGCTTCTTCGTCGCTGACGATAGCCAGCACAATATCCCCAGGCGGACGCAACCCTTCAGCATTCGCTCGCAGGAAAGCAGCCACCATCATGGCAACGCCGCCTTTCATATCCAATGCACCACGCCCCCACACATACCCATCGATCAGTTTCCCTTCGAATGGAGGCTGCTGCCACGGCTGACTTTCAGCTGTAACCACATCCACGTGCCCATATAACAACAAGGGTGGCGCCTTGCCTTCGCCAGGCAGCCTGGCGATCAAATTAGGTCGATCCGGGTCTTTGGCAAGCAAAGTGGATTCTATACCCGCCTCTGTTAATAGATCGCGAACATACATTACACACGCCGCTTCATGCCCAGGCGGATTGGTCGTATTGAATTGGATCAAACGCTGCAAGATCTCAACCGGGTTTTCGTGCATTTGTTTCGCTGTCATTGAATAGCTCCCGACCAAAGGATGTGAAGTTGCTACAAAATATTTTTTTTCAATTATATGTCAAACCTTCACTCAGAGCTTTCCGAATTAAACAAAAAAGACCATGCTTTCGCATGGTCTTTTAGTAGCGGGGGCAGGACTTGAACCTGCGACCTTCGGGTTATGAGCCCGACGAGCTGCCACTGCTCCACCCCGCACCGGTTAATAGAGCCCGCCGATATTACCAAGTAACGAAAGAAAAGTCAAGCGGAATATGCTGGAACAAACTCAAAGTGTTCCAAACCAGAGATTAGTATATTGCGAATCTCTGGTTTTTCGTGCCAAAACATTCGTCCTGATATAATACCTCTCACATCGTATTAAACTTTAGGGAATATCATTCGCAGGATTTTATTGCGTATATTTCACAAGAAAAGGTGATTTTTCAATGGATTCGAAACGAAATTGGCTCGAGCGTCCCATCCATCCTACACTCCCCGCCATCACGAACGAGGTTCTGGTCTTTGCCTTGGTGATCCTGCTTGCCATTGCCACACGCTTTTATCATCTCGAACCGCGTGTCATGAGCCATGATGAAAGCCTGCATACTTATTTTTCATGGCTGCTTTACCGCGGACAGGGGTACGAACATACTCCGATGATGCATGGTCCATTCCAATTCCACATCGTCGCCCTGTCCTATTTTATTTTTGGCGTAAGCGACTTCACATCCCGCATTCCCGCCGTCCTATTCAGTATTGCCACTATTGGAATGGTCTGGTATTGGCGTAAATACCTGGGCAAGTGGGGTGCCTTAATTGCCGGCTTCCTGCTCGTAATTTCGCCTTACATGCTTTATTACGGGCGTTATGTGCGCAACGAATCCTTTGTAGGGTTCTCCGGAATTGTCATGCTATATGCAATTCTCCGTCACCTTGAGTCTGGCGGAAAAAAATACCTCTACATCCTTGCAGCCGTCCTCATGCTGCACTTCACAGCCAAGGAAACTTCATTTATTTACACAGCGCAAGCCCTGATCTACCTTGCGGTCTACTTTATTATTCAAGTATCGCGTACACCATGGCGCGGCGCTTCAGGTGACTATCGCGCCTTTATCATTTCTCTTTGTGTAACGATCTTACTGGTAGGGGCTACTGCCGGATACGCACTTTACAGCCGAGATGCAGCAACACTGACCGGCGCCGAAACCGCCCTGCCTGCCAACCCAGACACTCCGCTTCAGCCTTCAGCGGAACCTGCTTCAGCTTCTTTAACTTTTGCCCTCGCCGCAGCTGCACTTGCCGCCCTGATTGTCACTGGGTATTTTCTTATCCGGGGATACACATGGGAACGCCTGCGCACAAATCGAACCTTTGAATTACTTATGATCACCGGCACGATCGTTCTCCCGCAGCTCTCGCCGTTCTTGATCAAACTGACTGGTATCACCATTCCAACCACTGCCCCGGAGATCAACGCCCTTACAGGAGACATACGCTCCATCCTCATTATTGGCGCCTGTCTGTTGGTTACATTCTTGGCAGCCATTGCGATCGGATTGATCTGGAACCCCGAAAAATGGTGGAAGACTTCCCTTGTGTTTTGGGTGCCGTACACCATTCTCTACACAACCGTCTTTACAAATCCAAATGGTTTCTTTACCGGTACGATCGGTTCACTCGGTTACTGGCTTGTTCAACAAGGCGTGGAACGTGGCAGCCAGCCATGGTATTACTATCTACTCATCCAGATCCCCGTGTACGAATTCCTGCCCGCCATCGGGTTGATTCTCGCCATTATAGTAGGCTTGCGTCGTAAAGTAACCCTGCCGGTTGAGTGGGAAGAAGACATGGTTGATGGCAGCCTCGACGGAGGTTGGGCAACCGTAAACGACGATGATTTAAATATGTCGTTGGATACAGTAAAGCCGAAAATCCCTCCCACACCGGAGTTGCTGGAAAGTTTCACCCGCGAAATTAATTTTGTGAATATGTTCTCGCTGCTCGTTTGGTGGAGTATTTCCAGCTTCTTCGCCTTCACCTATGCCGGTGAAAGGATGCCCTGGCTGACATACCACATCACCATGCCGATGATTCTCATCACGGGTTGGGCACTGGGGCATATTATTGACACCACGAACTGGGAAGGGCTAAAAGGGAACAAGATCCCGCTTGGCTTGGCGGCAGTAGCCACCTTTATTGCCAGCCTTGCAAATACACTTTATGCCTGGAATAAAACCCCTCTTCCATTTCAAGGGCAATCCCTGGAACAATTACAAGCGACAAATCTCTTCCTCTTGCCGCTGATTGTTTCCATCATAAGCGCAGTAGCCATAGTCTATCTTCTACGCGAATGGACATTCAAGGATGTGCGTCACATTTTCACCCTTGTAGTATTCGGTCTTCTGGCGGTATTCACCGCCCGGGCGGCATTCCGTGCCTCATACATCACCTACGATCAGGCAACCGAATTCCTTGTTTATGCGCACGGTGCATCGGGAATCAAGGAAGTAACAGAGCAGGCAAAGGAGATCTCCAAACGAACCACAGGCGGTATGGATATTGCCATCGCCTACGATGCTTCTGCGCCAGATACGGGTGTATCCTGGCCCTTTGTATGGTATTTGCGCGATTTTACCAATCAGCGCTCCTTCGACCAGCCCACGCGATCTTTACGAGAATCGGTGGTCATTATTGTCGATGAGAAAAATTTCGACAAGATCGATCCAGCCATTGGTCCCGGCTACTACCGCGTGGACTACGTCCGTATGTGGTGGCCCATGCAGGATTATTTTGGTCTCGTCAGTGACCGCGATCCAAGCATTCCCTTTGATGAGAATTATTCTTGCAAAGGACTATTAAGCTTTCTAAAATTTTCAAAAACGAAGGATTATTCCCGTTTCTGTGAAGGCTTCACAGACCCAAATATTCGTGCGGGCATCTTCCAGATATGGCTTAACCGCGATTACAGCCAATACGCTGCAGCCAAGGGGCGCAGTGACCTAACCCTTGCCACCTGGCAACCCGGTGACCAGATGCGGCTTTATATCCGAAAAGATGTTGCTTCACAAATTTGGAACTATGGCGTTGAAGGAACCAGCACAGAAGTAATAGAAGACCCAACCGAAGGTAAATACATTCAACTATTTGCAGACCGTATTGTGGATAACTCTCAAGCGGAACCCGTTGACCTTAACGGTCCACGCTCACTGTCCTTCGCACCCAACGGGACATTCTATGTGGCTGATTCCCGTAATCACCGCATCTTGCACCTTGACCCAACTGGAAAAATCCTGCATCAGTGGGGTTCCTTCGCTGATGGTGTAAACGTACAGACCGGACCCGGTACATTCAACGAACCTTGGGGCATTGCCGTTGGACCCGATGGTTCTGTGTATGTAACAGATACCTGGAATCACCGCGTCCAAAAGTTCACTCCCGATGGGAAGTACATCACCGAATGGGGTATATTCGGTCAGGGAGGCGAAAGCTCGTTCTATGGACCACGCGGACTGGCGGTTGACGCCGAAGGGCGGGTTTATGTCACAGATACAGGGAACAAGCGCATCGTTGTGTTCGATGCGGATGGAAAGTACATCACAGAATTTGGCGGCACGGGCTTCGATCCAGGCTTATTCGATGAGCCGGTCGGCGTTGCCATTGACCGCAATGGAACAGTATATGTAACCGACACTTGGAACCGCCGCGTACAAACCTTCTCCCGAGTGGAAACGGATGGTGTTCTCACCTTCCTGCCGGACAAACAATGGGATGTGTATGGCTGGTTCAGTACCTCTCTTGAAAACAAACCCTTCATTGCAGTGGATGACAATCTGCATGTCTTCATCACCGATCCGGAAGGGTATCGTGTCATCGAGTTCGACCCGAACGGAGAGATCGTACGGGTTTGGGGCGATTACAGTGATACCGCCGAAGGTTTCGGTCTCACATCCGGTATTACCATAGACTCTGATGGACATGTCTGGGTGACCGACGGGATGTTCAATCGAATATTGAGGTTTACACTGCCGTAAAGATCTGAAAACATACCCTTGAAGCTTCTCCTTCAAGGGTATGTTTTTTTATAGGCGAGTTGTAACCGGCTTGTATTTCGATGGTGGTATAATGCCGATGCTTACAAGCAAAAAAATCATCCCCCGAGGGAGAATAATGAAACTCCACGAATACCAATCCAAGAATATTTTTTCGAAATTCGGCATCCCGATCCCCAAGGGACGCGTTGCGACTACCGCTCAAGAAGCAAAACAGATTGCAGAAGAGCTTGGTGGTCGCGTTGTTGTTAAGTCTCAGGTATTGGTGGGCGGACGCGGAAAAGCCGGCGGCGTAAAGCTCGCCAAAGACCCTGCCGAAGCCGAACAACTCGCCACTCAGATCCTGGGCATGGAGATCAAAGGTCTTCCGGTGCGCAAGGTATTGGTGGATGAAGCCTCCGCCATTGACCAGGAAATCTACTTCGCCATTACCGATGACCGCGCCGCTAAAAAGCCGGTGCTGATCATCTCTGCTGCTGGCGGCGTGGATATTGAAGAAGTTGCCGCCAAAACCCCTGAGAAGATCATCAAGGTCAACATTGACCCGCTGCTTGGCTTGCGTGAATACCAGGCACGCGACGTTGCAGTTGCCATTGACCTGCCCCGCGATTACTGGCGCGACTTCACCAAGATCGCCATGGGTTTATGGCAAGTCTATCAAAGCACCGACGCTTCTCTGGCTGAGATCAATCCATTGGTCATCACCAAAGATAAGAAAATGCTTGCCCTCGATGGCAAGATGATGATCGATGACAATGCGCTCTTCCGCCAGCCCGAGCTTGCCGAAATGCGCGATACAGACGAAGACGCTCCCGCTGAGATCGAAGTGCGCAAGTATGGTCTGTCCTTCATCAAACTGGATGGCGACATTGGCTGTATGGTCAACGGCGCCGGTCTGGCAATGACCAGCATGGACGTGATCAAACTCTTCGGCGGCGAACCCGCCAACTTCTTGGACGTTGGAGGCGGTGCAGGCGCAGAAAAAGTCGCCGCCGCCATGCGCATCATCCTGACCGACCCGAACGTCAAAGCTGTGCTCTTCAACATCTTCGGCGGCATCACCCGCTGTGACGAAGTCGCCAAAGGCATTCTAGTTGCAATGGATGAAGTCAAACCGAAAGTGCCGATGGTCGTCCGTCTTGTTGGAACCAACGCGGAAGAAGGTCGCCGCCTGCTCGAAAACGCGAATATGATCACCGCTGAAACTCTCGCCGACGCCGCCAAGAAAGCCGTTGCTGCGGCAAAGGGATAAACACATGAGTATCTTAGTAGATAAAAACACCCGCCTTCTCGTACAGGGCATCACTGGTAACGAAGGCTTATTTCACACCACTCAAATGGCTGCCTACGGCACGAATATCGTTGGCGGCATCACCCCCGGCAAGGGCGGTGAATGGGTTTTGGACGGAAAGATCCCGGTTTTCGACTCGGTCAAATCTGCCAAGGATGCAACCGACGCCAATGCAACCATCATCTTTGTGCCTGCACGCTTTGCACCCGACGCCATGTTCGAAGCAGCAGATGCCGGCATTCCGCTCATCATCTGCATTACCGAAGGTGTGGTCATTCACGACATGATGCGCGTCCGCAACTATCTCGACCAAAAGAAGGTCCGCCTCATCGGTCCGAACTGCCCCGGTCTGCTTACCCCTGGTGAAGCCAAAGTTGGCATTATTCCCGGCAACATCGCCATCCCCGGCAACGTTGGCGTGGTCTCCCGTTCAGGTACTCTGACCTATGAAGTGCTCTACGCCATGAAAAACCTCGGCATGGGCGCATCTACGTGTGTAGGCATTGGCGGCGACCCGGTCAATGGCACAAACTTTACCGATGTGCTTGAGATGTTCGAACACGACCCCAAAACCGAAAAGGTCATCATGATCGGTGAGATCGGCGGCAACGAAGAAGAAAAAGCTGCCGAATTCATTCGCACCAAAATGACCAAACCCGTTGCTTCCTTCATTGCCGGTCAGACGGCCCCTCCCGGAAAACGCATGGGGCATGCCGGTGCCATCATCGAAGGCGGCGCCGGAACGGCAGCCGACAAAGTCAAAGCCCTCGAAGCTGCTGGCGTCAAAGTCGCCAAGCACCCGGAAGAAATTCCGACCCTCTTGCAATAAACCCAACCTCCCCCAAATATGACGGTACTTCTATCATATTTGGGGGAGGTGTCACGAAGTGACGGAGGGGGCGCAATCAAATCCTATCAAGAATCACGTAGAGCCGCCTGTATCAGGCGGCTCTACGGTTATAATCTCAAACGATCAATTACTTCTTGTTGGCTTCGATGTACTTAACGGCTTCGCCTACAGTGGTGATCTTCTGAGCATCTTCGTCGGAGATCTCAGCGCCGAATTTGTCTTCGAACGCCATGATCAATTCGACGAGGTCAAGCGAATCAGCCTCGAGGTCTTCGCGGAAGCGGGCTTCCATCGTGATCTTCTCCTCATCGGAACCAAGCAGGTCCTTGATAATTACTTTCAATTCAGAATATGTGTCTGACATAACATCCTCCAGTTGGAATTTATTGTAAATTGTAATCGCCTAGCTTGCACTGTCAAGCCAGCATATCAAACACAGGAACACCCCCTCATGACAAAAGTTGCGCCAATCGACCAGCGAAAAGCCGATCACATTAAAATTAACTTAGAACAGGATGTCCGCTCTGCATTGACGACTGGGCTCGAGAAGGTTCATTTTATCCATGAAGCCCTGCCCGAGTTGGACCTGGACCGCATCAATACCAGCCTGAGCCTGTTCGGCAAAACCCTGTCCTCACCTACACTGGTAAGCTCCATGACAGGCGGCACAGATGAAGCTGAGGTCATCAACTTGCGCCTCGCTGAAGCCGCGCAGGAATGCGGCATTGCAATGGGCGTTGGAAGTCAACGTGCCGCAATCGAACACCCCGAACAAGCAAAGACCTTTCAAGTGCGTCGTGTAGCACCAGATATTCTATTATTTGCCAACCTGGGAGCCGTGCAATTCAATTATGGCTATGGCGTAGACCAATGCCGCAAAGCTGTCGAAATGATTGAAGCGGATGCGCTGTACCTGCACATCAACCCGCTGCAAGAAGCGGTACAAGACGCAGGCGACACGAACTGGGTCGGCATCACCAGGAAGATCGAAGAAGTCTGCAAGAAACTCAGAGTCCCCGTCATCGCAAAAGAAGTAGGCTGGGGCTTTTCTGAAAAGACCGCCAAAGTTCTTGCCGAATGCGGCGTGCAAGCCATAGACGTGGCAGGTGCAGGCGGCACCAGTTGGTCGCAGGTCGAAATGTATCGCGCACCTGATGAATTTACCCGCCGCCTTGCTGCCACATTTGTTGGGTGGGGAATTCCAACTGCCGAAGCGGTGATGAATGTTAAACGTGCTGTTCCTGAAATGACCGTCTTCGCCAGTGGCGGCATTAAAGATGGACTCGATATCGCCAAATGCATCGCTCTGGGTGCAACCCTTGGTGGCATGGCAGGGGAATTCCTCAAAGCCGCCGCCGTCTCCACTGAACGAGCTGTTGAAATGATGAAGCTCACCAAACGGCAGATCGAGGTCAGCATGTTTTCCTCCGGAGCAGGAACGCTCAAAGAACTTTCCAGCAAATTCATTATCAAAAATTAAAATATGGCGACAATACCGTCGCCATATTTTTTGTAAAACGAACGGGGGATATATCCCATAATTTTCGCTTCGCCCCTTGCGGTAAAATACAAGCATGGAAAACGATGATCCTATCGAAGTCCGTATGGGCACCTTTTTCGTTGTCATGGGCGGAGGAGTATTCCTCCTCTTCATCATGTCTGATGTTGCCGACAAGGTGGATTTTGATTATTTCTTCGTTGCCATGATCCTGTTCGCCATTGGGTATTATTTCCGCAGAAAAAAAGCCCCTCCTCCTCCATCTGGGCGTTTTACCTGGTTCAAAGGCTACTGGCAAAAAATGAGAGCCGGTAAAAAAGGCGGTGGTGGTGGCGGCGGCGAAGGAAAAGATAAAAAGGATAAGAAGTAACTCTATGTCAAAACTGATTCCCCTCAAACAAGCAATATCTGAACTCGTAAGCGACGGTGATGTTGTCTACGCCGCAGGTTTCACTCATCTCATCCCATTTGCTGCGGGGCATGAGATTATCCGTCAAGGCAAGAAAGACCTAACCCTCGCGCGCGCTACACCTGACCTGATCTACGACCAAATGGTTGCGGCAGGCTGCGCAAAGAAGGTCATCTTTTCCTACATGGGCAACCCGGGTGTGGGTTCGTTGCGCATCGTCCGTGGTGCCATCGAACGCGGTGAATTGGAATGGGAGGAATATTCCCACTTTGGAATGATCACACGGTTACAGGCGGGCGCCTCTGGTCTTCCGTTTCTACCAATGAATCAAACCGGTGCAGAAGACTTGGAAAAGGTCAACCCACAGATCAAGCGCATTCCTGATCCGTATGGCGGCAAGGATGTTATCGTCGTCCCGGCGCTTAATCCGGACGTTGCCATCGTCCATGTACAACGCGCCGACAAAAACGGCAATGCCCATCTTTGGGGCATCATCGGCGAACAAAAAGAAGCCGCCTTTGCTGCTAAAAAAGTCATCCTCACCGCCGAAGAAATCGTGGACGAATCCGTCATCCGCTCCGACCCGAACCGCACCATGATCCCCGGCATCGTTGTCAGCGCTGTCTGTCATGTTCCGTTCGCAAGCCATCCTTCCTACTCACAGGGCTATTATGACCGCGATAACGAGTTCTACCTCGCTTGGGATAAGATCAGCGAGTCGAAAGAACTGACTCAAAAATATCTTGACGAATGGGTTTATGGTGTGAAAGACCGCAATGCCTATTGGAAAAAACTCGGCGAAAAGGCGCATAAACGCTTGAAGGTCAAGGCGCAGTACAGCGAGAAAATTAATTACGGCAAGTATTAAAGTGAACAACACTCCTCATTTCGATCTTGGCGGCATCGGCGACCCGCTTCACTTCCTTCACGCCAACGGGTATCCACCTGAATGTTACGCTCCATTGCTGGAGCACTTAAAACCCATCTCTCACGTATTTGGGATGAAGCTCCGTCCATTATGGGAAGGAGCAAATAAAGAGGATTTGCAGGACTGGCACCCCTACTCCGAGGATCTGTTGCGCTTCCTCTCGGACCGTGGAACGGATCCCGTTATCGGAGTTGGTCATTCCATCGGAGGCATTGTCACCCTGCGCGCGGCAATGCGCGACCCGCAGAAATTTCGTGCTGTTATTCTGCTTGACCCGGTCTTTTTTGTTCCGCCGATGCTGGTGGCGTGGAATATCTCCCGCGCCCTTGGGTTGGGAGAAAAAACGCACCCCCTCATTGCGGCTGCAAAAAAACGCAGACGCGAATTCAAAGACCTAGAAACAGTCTACCGCAGCTATCGTACGAAACCCGTCTTTCGTTATATGAGCGAGGAAAGTTTAAAAGGATATATTGCAGGGATCACCAAACCTAAATCAGATGGAAGCGGTTTTGAGCTTGTTTACACACCTGAATGGGAAACGCACATTTACCTGACCGGGCTACGCGATTTTGACCTCTGGAATGGCATTGGCAGTTTCGATGTGCCTACACTCATCATTCGTGGCGCAGAGACCGACACTTTTTTGCCAAATGCCGAAAGACTGGTCAAAAAGAAGAATCCAAAGATACAGATCCACACCATGGAAAAAGCCACTCACATTCTGCCTCTTGAATATCCAAAAGAAGTAGCAGAGCTCATCAAGAACTTTTTGACGACGATCCAATAAGGAGAAACCATGCCTGAATTGAAATACTCTTCCGCCGAGCTAATGATCATCAATGCCGCCCGCCTCTTACGCGATGGTGACGTGGTCTTTGTCGGCGTCGGTCAGCCCAACCTCGCCTGCAACCTTGCCAAACGTACGCACGCGCCCAATCTTGTGATGATCTATGAAGCGGGCGTGATCGGCGCCGAACCGGAACGCCTGCCCCTCTCCATTGGTGACCCAACCCTCGTGAGCGGCGCGCTTTCTGTAGTGAGCATGTATGATATCTTTGCAAACTACCTTCAGCGCGGGAATGTTGATGTAGGTTTCATGGGTGGCGCACAGATCGATAAGTATGGGAATATCAATGCTACGACGATTGGTGACTATGCGCAACCAAAAGTCCGCTTACCTGGGTCGGGCGGTTCGCAGGAAATTGCAGCCTGGGCAAACCGATGTTACATCATGACCCCCCACCAGAAACGCCGTTTTCCCGAAAAAGTAGAGTTCATGACCTCGGCAGGATTTATAGATGGCAAAGGTGCACGCCAGACACGCGGTATGCGCGGCGGCGGAATGCTGGCAGTCGTTACAGATATCGGGATCCTCGAACCGGATGAAACGGGAGAAATGATGCTTACGGCGCTGCACACAGGTCGAACGGCGGAAGAGGCGAAATCCAACACGGGCTGGGACCTCAAAGTTGCAGATGCGCTGAAGACCACAGACGAGGTCACAAAGAAGGAATTAAAAATCCTGCGCGAAGAATTAGACCCAACAGGTATATATTTAAAAGGGGCCGCATAATTATCATTTCAGCCAAAGGAGATGAGTTATGAAGCAAGAAAGTTTCAAATCGTTGATCGCAGTCCTGACTGCAATTGTCACTGTTCTAGGTGCCACAGCGGCATGCCTGGCATCTGTAGCGGTTTCCAATGCAGGAGACGCAGATTTCGCCGGTTTAAATGCATCCATTCGCGCCCAAAAAGCCGAGATCGTTAACTACGTGTATGGGTATGAGCATTACAGAGCTTTTACCAGCTACATGCGTTATAACGAGTTTGGAAACCTGATGTATGACCCGGCAGCAGATCCAGAAACTGATGCACGCAATGGTGCCATCCAACGCGAAGTTTGGGGGCTTGCCAGCGGTATCAGTTCGGTGTTTTTCAGCCCGCGCTACATCAACCCCGATGGACAATACGACCTGGAACGCGAATTGCAGGAAGCATTTGCACAGGATGCCCAGGGTGCAGACCTGGATGCTGCTCCATATTTTGAGGAGTCAGACAAGTTACGGCGGCAATCATCCTTCCTGACCTCTACAATGATCGCGTTTGCATTTTCCTTCTGGTTCCTCACATTGGCACAAGCCACTGAAAAGAATATTAAATTTCTCTGGGCTATCCTTGGTTCGTTGATCGGTCTCGGAGGAATTGCCGGGATCATTATCGGAAGGTTCCTTTTATGAAAACCGAAAATCCAGCCGAACAACGCTTCGAGAATATGGTAACGGTCATGATCGCCACAGTGGCGATCTGGGTTGCCATCACAGCTTATTTTCAAAATTACGCAGCGAACATTTCAGATCAGGCTCGCCGCCGAGCACAACAGTATTCCATCGAAGCAACTAAACGTGAAGTAACCGGCTCGATCCAATTCAGCTACGACTGGCAGGGTGCCTTCCAGACCTGGGAGGAATTAAGTTGGCAGATCACTGCCGCCCAACAAAATGGAGATACAGCCGCCGAAGAACGCTACCGGCAATTGCAGGAAAAAATCATTCCGCTTAGCAAAATGCTGGGGGATGAATATTTCAACCCGAATGTGGGTTGGCCTGATTCATATAAATACGAATCAGATGCCTATCTAGTGGAAGCAACCCGCCTCTCGGAAACATATCTCGCTGAATCAGATCTGGGAAATTTTACTGATAATGTTGCCGACTCACTCATCGTGCAAATCACGCTGTTAACCGTGTCCTTGTCACTATACGGTCTCTCAATGGCGCTCAAAGGTCGAGTTCGCTGGCTTTTCATTATGGTGGGCTCCGGTATTGTCGCTCTGTGTGTAGTATGGTTGGGTTGGTCATTGGTGGAATTGCTCATTCGTCCCGAGGTGAATGCAGAAGCCATTCAGGCATATGCAGATGGCACGGGATTGGTCTATCAGGCAAAGCACAAAGAGGCAATTGAAAAATTCAGTCTCGCCATTCAAGAGAACCCGGAATATGCAAAAGCCTATTACGAACGTGGGCTCGCCTACTACGAACTTGGCGATATGACTACCGCCATTTCCGAAATCGAAGCTGCACGAAATGCAGGGCTGGATGATATCAGCCTAAATTGGAATCTCGGCTGGATCTACTATCTAACAGGTCAATACGATCTGGGAATACAGACAAATGAGCGCATCCTAAATGAACACCCAGAGGTGTTGGGTATGCGCATGAATCAGGCGATCAGCTATCTTGCCAAGGGAGATTTTGAAAACTCACAAATACAATATGACCTTCTAATTCAGGAAGCCCAACAGCAGGTGGATGAAGCCCATAAGAATAATACCGAACCATCCGCTTCACTTTGGTTTTACATGGATGCAGGCGCACTTGACCTTCAAAACCTGATCGACCAGTTGGACAACAATCCCAAGGGTTGGACCCAAGCACCAGATGCCGGCTTGATCCTGGGCGAACACAATGCAGTTCGCGAATTTGCCCTTAAACAGATGAAGCGAATTAAAGAATCCACCGTGTCTTTGGAATATACAGGTGTTCTGCCGGCAAAAGAAGCATCGATGCAGGTGACCTCCTTTGTGATCGGGCAGGTCGCCGGTACCGATGCCGATGGCTTTATCACAAGCTTCGAACCCGCTCCAAATAACATCATCCCCTACGGAGAAGATACCTTCAGTATAGAATTCAACTACGCTGGCGCTGCACCCAGCGTTATGATATGGAAGGTTTACCGTAACGGGTACGAAGATCAATCCTTGCGTATTTACACCGAGGAAGATCTTAGCGCAGGCAACACCTGGTATAAAACATTTGGATACAGCTTTACCAATCTGTTTATCCTAACTGAAGGTGAATATACCGTGGAGCTTTATGCAGATAACACTCTTGTGCAGAGAGGAACTTTTTACGTCAAGCAGTAATTCACCCATTTTGAGCATATACACGGGGCAGTCATCCATGATAAACCCTTCTGGATGACTGCCCGAATCAAACCATGACCATGCCGATCCGATATTTGATCTTTGACCTTGGCGGAACGCTGATGCACTCCGCCGCAGACTGGGCGCCCATACTGGAGAAAGCAGACGAGGCACTGGTACAGTCTCTGCGCCGCCACAACATCGAACTTGACTCGAAAGTGTTCAGGGCACATTTGCATGAATATTACGAACGGCGGGATAAGGATTTCTACGAAACGACCTATCACCTCGTCTTGCGCGAATTGCTTGAAGAGTTGGGACAAGTCGATGTTGCCGAATCTGTTCTCAGGTCTGCTTTGGATGCTTTGTATACTGTTACGCAAGCCAACTGGTTGTTAGAGTCAGATACTCTCAGCACCCTTGAAGCGCTCAAATCTCAAAATTACAAGCTGGGGATTTTTTCCAATGCAGGCGATGATAAAGATGTACAAGACATGGTGGCGGCATTTGGTATTCGTCGTTATTTCGATTTCGTACTTTCCTCCGCCGCCTGTTTTTATCGCAAGCCGCACCCACGCGCATTTGAGATCTGCCTTGCACATTGGAATGCCACTCCTGACGAAGCCGCAATGATCGGCGACAGCCTTGAAGCAGATATCCTCGGAGCAAATCAACTGGGCATTACATCGATCTGGCTCACCCGTCGCGCTCAATTCAAAAATGAGGACATGCACCGCATCAAACCGGACTTTAGCCTGCGTAAACTCAGCGAGCTGCCCCCCACTCTTGACCGTATCTCCATCTCCCGCCGCTGACAATCGGGTACAATATTGCGCCGCGCTAAAAATACACACAAGACTATCTCTGAAAACTGCCTCACTTCAATACGAAAAGGATAATTCCCCATGCTAAATTTTACAACCAGGGTCCAGAACGCACGTGTCCCCGTCACCGTTTTGTCTATTTCTGGTGATATCGATTCGTCGAATTTTCAGGTATTTCAGAGCTGTGTGGATGAACAGTTAGCACAAGGCGCAACCCATGTGCTCTTGAATTTCAGCGAAGTCAAACGCATCAGCAGTGCAGGGCTGCGCGTCATCCATAATCTTTTCAACAAATTAAGAGACATCCATAAGGATGTCAACGATGAGGAGCTGCGAAAAAAAATGAGCAGCGGTGCATACAAATCGCCCTATATCAAAATAAGCAACCTGGCACCGAACCTGGCAGAAATATTCAGCCTCGGTGGCTTTGATATTTACATCGAAATCCTTGATGACGAAGCCAAAGCAGTCGCCTCGTTTTAACCGCTCAGGCTATAATCTCAAGCATGACCGACCTCTTTGACCACGCCATGCAGGAACGCATGAAATCAGAAGCGCCGCTCGCCGCGCGTATGCGTCCGCGCATCTTGGAAGAATATATCGGTCAGGAGCACATCATTGGCGAAGGCAAATTATTACGGCGCGCCATTGAAGCGGATAGACTTTTCTCCTCCATCATCCTTTGGGGACCTCCAGGTACTGGAAAAACAACCCTCGCACAGGTGATCGCCAATTCCACAAAAAGCCACTTTGTCACCATCTCCGCCATCCTTGCAGGCAAAGCTGATCTACGTGTGGCAATTGATGATGCTCTTGAACGAAGGCGATTGAACAACGAAAAGACCATTCTCTTTGTAGATGAAGTCCATCGCTGGAACAAAGCACAGCAAGATGCTCTTCTGCCGCATGTTGAGAATGGCACCTTCACGCTCATTGGGGCAACGACCGAAAATCCTTATTTCGAAGTTATTAAAGCGTTGATCTCGCGTTCGCGAGTGTTTCAATTACGGAACTTAAATCAAAACGAAACCGGCATTCTTTTGGATCGCGCTCTTGCTGATAAGGAACGCGGCTACGGGAACAAAAAGATCACATTTGACCCGGATGCCCGTTCTCATTTGATCGAGGTTGCATCTGGTGATGCCCGTAATGCTTTAAACGCACTGGAGTTGGCTGTTGAATCTACAGCACCAGACGGGAATGGAATTGTGCATATCACATTGGATGTGGCACAAGAGTCGATTCAGCGTCGTGCTGTTCTGTATGATAAAGATGGCGATGCTCATTACGATACCATCTCTGCCTTCATCAAGTCTGTACGCGGCTCAGACCCAGACGCAGCTTTGTACTGGCTCGCAAAAATGATCTACGCCGGGGAAGACCCCAAGTTCATCATCCGCAGGCTGATCATCCTCGCCGGAGAAGATATTGGTATTGCAGACCCCATGGGGCTTGTAGTGGCATCTTCCGCTGCACAAGCATTTGAATTCATCGGGCTGCCGGAAGGCATCTATCCGATCGTGGAAGCAACGCTTTATCTTGCAACTGCGCCAAAATCCAACAGTGCTGGCGCTTACTTCAAGGCTATGAAAAAGATCGAAGACGAAGGGCAAGTCTCTGTGCCACGCCACTTAATGGACAGTAACCGTGATGCCGCTGCCATGGGTCATGGCAAAGACTATGTGTATCCGCACGAAATGGAAGGTCACTTTACGCCGCAACAATACCTGCCAAAGCGACTCTTGGGAACATACTTCTACGCACCCTCACAAGAAGGATACGAAGCCCAGGTTACCTCGCGGTTGGAAATGTGGCGCGAAGCACAGCGAAAGGCGCTGGGAATCACAAAAGTGGAAACCATCCCTGCCATGAGCGAAGAACAGATCCAGGAAATGAAAAGAAAGATCAAATAGTTCTAAAAGGAACTCCCCAAATTTCAATGAAACATACTTATCGAGATGACATCGACGGGTTGCGCGCCATTGCCGTACTTGCCGTCATTTTCTATCATGCGGGGATTCCTTTCTTTTCCGGCGGTTACGTTGGTGTCGATGTTTTCTTTGTCATCTCTGGGTTTTTGATCACGGGCATCATTTTTCGGGAGATTCAAAGCGGCACGTTCAGTCTTACCAGATTTTATGAACGCCGCATTCGGCGCATTTACCCGGCAGTCTTTGCCTTGATCGGGTTTGTCCTGATCGCCGGTGCTTTTCTTTACGGCGCTCCTGATTTCGAAAAGATCAGCAGAAGCGCAGCAGCCAACACGGTCTTTTTATCCAATATGCTCTTCTGGCGGGAATCGGGGTATTTTGAAGATCCCTCCACGCTCAAACCCTTGTTGCATACCTGGTCGCTTTCAGTGGAAGAACAATTTTATATATTCTTCCCGATCATGATGGTGTTGATCGCCCGGTTCTTCAAGTCTAATTTTTCAAAAATCATTCTTTTGCTTATGCTAGGTTCCTTTGCTGCCAGCGTTTATGCCACCTATCAATATACATCAGCAGCATTTTATTTCATGCCATTGCGTGCATGGGAATTATTTCTAGGCAGTTTACTTGCGTTATCCGGTGACTCGTTCCGTGCAGGAATTAAGGCTCGCAACTTCTTATCCACAGTTGGACTTGGTCTAATTGCAGGAAGTGTAATGCTATTTACAGAAGAAACAGCCTTCCCTGGCTGGGCAGCATCCCTACCCATATTGGGTGCAGGTTTGGTTCTCTTCGGCGGAATGGAAGAAAATACGTTCATACGGAAAATCCTTGGATTTCCTCCACTTGTATTCATTGGGAAGATCTCATATTCGCTTTATTTATGGCATTGGTCGCTTCTGGTCATGGGAAAGTATTACCTCATCCGAGAAATAACAATTACGGATACCCTTATTTGGCTGGCTTTGACATTCACGCTTTCAACCCTCTCATGGATGTTCATAGAAACACCCTTCCGTTCTGGAGTCTTTTGGACACGCCAGCGTACATTTGTACTTGGAGCTGGGCTAATGACTGTCACATTTGCCATTAGTCTTTTCATTTATCTCAATCAGGGTTTTCCACAACGCTTTCCACAAATCGCTTCAGGAGATGATGATGCCGAAAAGGTGCGTTGGGGCGGCTGTATTACAGAACACAGAAAAGAGCCGCCTGCAGAAGTCTCTCTTTGCACAATTGGCATGGATGGCGGAGAGCCCGAATTCCTTCTTTGGGGCGACTCGCACTCCCGAACAATGGCACCCGCAGTGGATGAATCAGCTGTCGCTTCAGGCGTGACCGGGTACATATCCGCCATGCCTGGCTGTCCACCACTCCTCGGCATCGACCGCCAGGATCAATTCCTTGGCAGTTGCAGCACCTACAACGATATGGTGCTCAATTATCTTGTACAACATCCGGAATTAAGAACGGTCATTTTGATGGGTCGGTGGAGTATTTCAGCAGATGGAAGAAAATTCAAAGGTGAAGAAGGAGCAACCAAACGGCAGTTGGATGTTTGGAATAACAAGGAAGGCACAAATGCAGAACTGTTCGATCTAGGATTAAACCGAACAGTTGCCCAACTCACAGCCATGGGACGGCGCGTGGTCATTATTGCCGGGATCCCAGAGATAGGATACGATGTTCCATCATCATATGCAATCGCCTCTCGAACCGGGAGGGATGTCAACTCCATCATCGCCCCCACATATCAGGAATATTTGGTACGCAACCTGGACGCCCGCAACTCCATTGACGCGATCGCAGCAAGTTACAATCTTCTGGTTGTAGACCCTTCCACCGTGCTTTGCGATTCAGAAAGATGCCTCGCAGTGGCAGACAACCAGCCGCTTTACCGTGACGATGATCACCTTTCTACATACGGCGCTCATTATATATCTAACATCTTCAACCCATTATTTGTCAGCCTTAGTGGCAAATAATGGATTAATACGCTAAAGAGTAACAAAAACTATTTAGTACACAAAGGCTCTCTTGCTGTTTTTTAAGTAGGCTATTACAACTTAATGAAATTAAATTACCGAAAAGACATTGATGGTTTACGCGCAATTGCAGTATTGGCAGTTTTACTGAATCACGCCAACATACCCGGGTTTTCCGGAGGGTATGTTGGCGTTGATGTTTTCTTTGTGATATCAGGCTTCTTGATCACTGCCATCATCGCCCGCGAGATCGAGGGTGGCGAATTCACTTTCAGTAAATTTTACGAGCGACGAATTCGGCGGATCCTCCCGGCGCTTAGTGTTGTGACTCTATTTGTTCTTTTGGCAAGTTTTGTCTTATTTGATGCGGAAAAATTACACTCCGTCGGGAAAAGCCTGATCGCAACAACATTGTTTTATTCAAATATAAACTTCTGGATGGAGGCTGGTTATTTCGATGCCCCGTCACAATTAAAGCCACTACTTCACACATGGTCGTTGGCAGTGGAAGAGCAATTCTATATCATCTTCCCAGTCTTCATGATCATCCTGTATCTTTATGCCAAACAATTTAAGAATCTGGTATTGATATTTGTTTTCGGACTCTCACTTGGATTTGCAATATACCAGTCCAAACAAGATACTTCTGCAGCGTTCTATCTCGTTCAATATCGGATGTGGGAGCTTCTAACCGGGGCATTGTTATCCTTAAATATTATCCCTGCCTTTAATGCCAAAAAGTTCAATAATATTCTAGGGCTTGGGGGGTTGGCATTACTCAGCGCTCCTATTTTTCTGTACTCTGAAAACACATTATTCCCCGGCCTCAATGCAATTCCGCCGGTACTTGGTACAGCATTGGTGATTTACAGCAACTCGACAAGCGAAAGTGCATCTGGTAAGTTATTAGGTTTCCCCGCACTTGTTTTTATTGGAAAGATTTCCTATTCGCTTTACCTATGGCATTGGCCCATTCTCGTATTCTTTAGGTATTATTTAATTCTCCCCGAAACGGTTACCGAGCAATGGCTGATCATTTTCGGCATTTTACTCGTTTCCACCGCTTCCTGGCGGTTCATCGAAACACCGTTTCGATCTCAAAAAACATTCAATACTCAAAAGATCTATATTCTAGCAGCAGGGGCTATGTCTTTCGTATTATTTCTCTCAGGAACAATTTACTATTTCGATGGACTTCTCACCAATGCAGGACTTATAAATAAACCCTCTTCAAAGGAAGCGGAGGGGCAATGGTTATTAGACGAATGTAATATCAATTATGTAGACAATCCAAAGGAGATACTGACTTGTAAAGTGGGAGATAAAACTAAAGTTTCAACCTTCATGATATGGGGCGACTCGCACACGCCTGCTCTTGGAAAAGCTGCAAATGACGCATCTAAAATTTACAGTCTATCTGGTGTTATCACATACGCCCAGGGATGTCCGCCTTATATGGGTATGATCCCAACCCCTTCGCACGGCGATCTTCCGTGCGATAGATACAACGAAATGGTGATCGGATATCTCAATACCCATCCAGAGATAAAAACTGTAATACTTGTCAGCCGCATGACACTCTATTTGGAAGGAACCCCTTACAAACAGGAAGAAGGTGTAAATCACACCCTTACAGACACCCGTTACGAAGCGCCCGAAGGTGCAAATTCAGAAATATTGATAAGACTTGGTCTAGAGAGAACTGTTCAATCGCTAAAAAGCATGAACAGGAATATATACATCGTTGTGCCTATACCAGAAGTTGGATATGACGTACCTTCTGCCAACTTTATAGCCAGCCGTACCGGACGAGACATTAACAACCTCATTGCACCGACACTGGATGAATATCTGGCTAGAAGCGAACGAACCAGGCTTCTATTGGATGAATTCAAGAACTCGCATGGAGTAGAGTTGATTGAGCCCTGGAAAACACTCTGCCAGGAATCCATTTGCAGGGTCTCGATAGACGGAATTCCGCTTTATCTTGACGATGATCATCTTTCTGTATTTGGGTCTGAAGTTTTGACACCGGTCTTTGAACCAATATTTGCAGGCATAAAATAAAACCATTCTATGGGAGCACAAGGTTATGACTTTATTATTACTGATCCGACATGGTGAAAATGAATACGTTAAGACCGGCAAAATGGCTGGACGAATTCCCGGCGTACATTTAAATGAAAAAGGACAGAAACAGGCCCAGTCATTGGGAGAAGCGCTGCGTGACGTTCCGATCAAAGCTATTTATGCGAGTCCGCTTGAAAGGGCAATGGAAACAGCAGCGCCGATCGCAGAAACTCATAAATTAGGCATTCAACAAGAACCTGATTTGATGGATACCGACATTGGGAAGTGGCAGGGAAAATCATGGAAGCTGCTGGCGCTAAAAAAGGAATGGAAGATCGTACAAAACGCGCCATCACGTTTTCGCTTTCCTGAAGGCGAGTCATTTCCTGAGTGCCAATTGCGGATCGCCAATGTGTTGGAACGAGTGATCAAAAAACACAATAAGCCGCAAGATATTGTGGCAGTGGTATTTCACGCGGATCCGGTCAAGCTGGCAGTAGCCCATTTCCTTGGAATGCCACTCGATCATTTTCAACGACTGGGATGTGACACCGGTTCATTGACCGCCATCCATGCAGGGGAAGCGGGTGCGCACCTGGTGAAAATGAATTACCGCCCACCATTCGATTTTTTACCAAGGAAAAAATAATATGCCGTGGATCAAGCAGATCTCGATCGAAGAAGCCACGGGCTTATTGAAGACGCAATTTGACACGGCATTAAAGCGCGCCGGGCGGGTATGGCACATTGTTCATATCATGTCACTTAACCCGCGCGCCTTGCGAGACAGCATTGGATTTTATTCCACACTCATGATGGGCGAATCGCCGCTTTCACGCGTGCAACGAGAAATGCTGGCTGTGGTTGTTTCCACTGTAAATGAATGTCATTACTGAACACAGGCACATGCACACGACCTCCGTGTTGAGGTTGGAAAATTAATGAACACAGCCGAGGCTGATGCTTTTGTGCATGCAGTGGCAAAAGATTGGATTAGTGCGCCGCTTTCTGAGGCAGATAGATCCCTGTGTCGTTACGCCGAAAAATTGACCCTCTCGCCCAGCACAATGACACCAGGCGACCTCAATGAGTTGCGCGATGTCGGCTTTGACGATACCGCCATTCATGACGCCACACAGGTCATCGGTTATTTTAATTACATCAATCGTGTAGCAGATGCGCTCGGTGTGGAACCGGAAGATTTCATTCCTCCGTGGGGCAAGTGACCTTCAAAATAAAAAGATGGGCGACTTGGTCGCCCATCTTTTTATTTCCATAATTTCGCCAATTCATTCAGCGACTTGTAATATGGTTCGATACTCGGAATGAAGTGTGCCTCATTCTTCGCATGCGGACCCACCCCCGACTGCCCCCAAACAACTGCCTGACCACCGGGAGCAAAGCGTGCGCTGGTGCCGGGCAATTTTTTACCAATACGCGGCTCTTCCCCACCCGCTGCCTGCCGAACCGCTTCGATAAGCGCTTTCAACGCTGGATTATTAGGGTCACATGCTACACCGTTTTCCATGACCGAAAAACTGGATTCCAGTCCGTTCTCAGCACAGTACGCCTCGACCTTGGATTTCAATCCTTCAACATCATCCTGGGGAATGGGACGGATCTCCACACCCAAGATACCTTCCGCTGCAGTGACGTTATACACCCCTGGAGTGCCCACGTTTATGAACGGGAATTTCGCTTGCGACTGCCAGCCATCGGCTGCCTTAAGGGTGAGATGCTTGGCAAACATTTCGCTTAAAGCAGAGCGGGCAGCGATCAGTTTCTCGCTCAAGTCGCCGGTTCCTGCCACGCCGCTATGTCCCTTTGCTCCTCGTGCGATCACATCAAAACGCATTACGCCACGATTCTCGATGCATATTTCACCAAAGAGCTCGGTGCCTTTTTCGCCGGTACGTTCGCCTGCGATAAATAATGATGGGACGAGGTTCAATTCTTTCAAAACGTGTGGAGTACCCCAAGCTTCGGCTTCACCATTCTCTTCATTACCAACCAAAAGCAATTGAACATTCGGGTACGGCTCCCCGGTCTTCATCTGGTCTTTCATCCAGACCAAATAAGTTGCGACAACAGTTTTCATATCCGCCGCGCCGCGTCCGTGCAGGTAATCCCCTTCTATGCGCGGATTGAACTGAGAGTCATCGGGCTCAGGTTCGACTACGTCGAAGTGACCCGTGAGCAGGATCGGGGCGGATTTCAAAGCACCGGGGAAAGTGGCATACACAGCGGGATACTTCCCATCAAAATACTTCACTTCCAAACCGGCATTGCGCAAATACTCATCGATGAGAGAGCCTGCGCGGTGTACTTCATCAAGGCGTTCATCGGGGCAGGCAGTGACGGATGGAATACGGATCAATTGCTGGGCAAGATCAAGGATCTCAGCGGTTTTGTTGGGATAGGACAGATCAAGTACTGCACGTATGCGCGGGCGGAATTGAACCGGTATATTGGGAGCTTGCCGTGCTGCATCCCGGCTGCGCTGAATATATTCGGCGATCTTAGGTGCATCGGCTCCAAGAGCAGAGTAATCAGAGCAAACACGTTCCACATCAGCTTTCACGCGTGCCTCATGCTCATAGAAGAATTCCTTCAAAAGTGACATGGGGACTTCGTCGCTTTCGCCGATCTCCATTTTTAGACGAGCACGGATCTTCTCTGCAGTGTTACGTCCGCCTTCAGCCATTTCTACAAGCGGCTGAAGGTCAGTCCACTGGTTAAGGGATTGTGCAAGCGGTTTGAGTTCGTTGAGGGTCCATTTGAGGAATTCGCGAACGGTTATGGGCTTTCCAGTAATCGGGTTTTCGATCTCGGCACGCAAACCATACTTGGACGCAAGCTCTTCATTGGCGCGGGCGCGGGTGATATCTTCGTGATCGTAACGGAAGCTGCGCGCGAACTTTGGGTCGGAGTAGATCTTCAGCATCAGCAAATGGCGGAAGGTCAGGTTGGCAACATCAAGGTCAAGATTATGACCGCCCTCGTCCACACGGATCTCTACACGCCCCATGGGCAGATTGATGCGAGCCATCAGATTTTGGCGCTCCACCTGACGCGCCATTTCTTCGGGCGGAGTGGATTGACCTGCAGCAAATAAGCCCCGTGCATAAAGCGCCTCAAGCTGTTCGCTTGTTGTGGAAATAATTCGTTCAACAGGTTCTGAAAAACTGCGAGCACGGACGGGTGTCCAATTATTGTTGCCAAAACGTACGCCACGTCGGACGAGGTCATAGGAGATCTGTAAATAATCGTTATACGAACGATATAGATCTGGCAGATCCGTTTCGCGCGGGTTTGGGAAGGTCAGGTTACGGATCGAGTCGTATTCAGTGAGGATGACGGCAGCCCGTCCATCTCTAACCTGTGCCTGCATCGGCGTGGAGGCGCTGGTTGCGATAAATAAAGAAGCGAATGCCCGCAGAAGGCGCGTGGCAGTAATATAAAACTCGGATTTAAATTCATCGAGATGTTTATCGCCGCGCTCACTGGCAGAGAGGTGCATAAAATCCCAGGCAAAAAGCGGGTCTGGCAGGGATATATTGGTGTGAATGCCCGTGGTAGCAAGAGTATCACCATACATATCCACGCACTTTTCGAGGTAACGGCGTTTAGCCAGTGACCAATTTCCAGGGATGGACTGATACCCTATATCCGTTAGAAAAAGTAGGTTTCCATGCCAGTAATGCAGACGTTCGCCAAAATTAGTACCTGCATGATGCAGAGCATTCATGAGCGTGGCTTCCATCAGGCGGGCTTCATACATGGCACCGCGCGGAGTGTAATATGGACGTGTGGCCCATTCGATCATCCAGTGGAAGACCTCAAGCTGACTGAATTGCTTCTGCCAGGAAGGAAGGCATTCAGCACGAAGGTAATCGACAAAGGAGTGCTTGTTGGGTCCCGTCCCCACGGTTAATAACGGACGCAGGTCTTCATCGAGCAGATTCCATTCCTGTTCAAAACCGGCGAGTCCGCCTTGGGGTTTTTCTTTTATTGATTCTTCAAGCGCAAGTAGATATTTATCGGCAAATTTTTGTGAGGGCATGATTTTTTAACCACGGTGGAAATGAATTCAAATAAGAATAAAGGAATATCCCGTCAGGTTCACAATGGGCATGAACCTCTAATATCCTGACGGGATCGGCAATTTCAGCCCTTGAGTGAGTTAAGACCTTCCATCAATCGCTTGAAGGCACCTTCGGTTCGCTCGGCCGGGGTGGCGTAAGAGAAACGGATCCAGTCACCACCGAAAGGCGAGAAGAAAGCGCCAGGGACAATGGCGATACCGTGATTTTCAGCGAGATACTGTCCTAGCTGTTCCGTGTCAGCCCAACCTTTGGCTTTGATGTATTCTCCGACATTCATAAAAGCATAATAACCCTTGCCAATAATATGCTGGAGCCCGCTATCGGCGAGCAGTTTTTTCAGTACAACGCGACTGGCATTAGTCGGTTCAATGATGGGCTTGGCGGCTTCCTGAAAGCCCATTTCATACGCTGCCATGGCAACTGCAAGCGAGAAGAAGGAAGGGATGACACCATGAGAAGCACGAGCCGTGATAAATTTGATGACCGCTTCATCAGCAACGAGATGACAATTGCGGATATTAGAGCCGCCCAGCGATTTGGTAATGCCGTCGAGGAACATGATGCGTTTGCGCTCTTCGGGAGTGAAATTTTTAAGGAAGGAGTTCAGGTCCATCGGCGATTCATCTGTAACATAGTGATACATCCAATCGAAAAGCACGAAAGCGACGCCTGCTTCGAGTGCGGCTTTGGCAAGCGAGACTTGCTTTTCCACAGCAATGGTCAAGCCAGTGGGGTTATCAGGATTGGTGATGATAATACCCGCGATCTTGCGCCCTTTAGATTCTGCGAATTTCACACTTTCACGAATTGCTTCCTCAGAATATGCCCAACCTTGCGCCGGGTCACCGGGTGCCCATAGAACATTCGCACCAACCCCATAGGGACCCCAGTTATAAGAAATCCATGGGACGCGGGAAACCATAATGAGATCGCCCTGGCGTCCATGCCCGAGGGCGAGCATGGCTTGATAGGCTTTGTTCAAGGCGTCACGTCCGCCCGCGGTGCCAAGGACGTTGGCAGGACCCCAACCTGAAGCGGCATCCAGCTTCCAGTATTGTTCAATGACTGCCTTGCGATAGGCTTCAGTGCCGAATGGCATATCGTAGGCGGTACCATGCTCGATCTGGAGTTGAAGCGCGCGCTCCAAAAGAGGCTTGGGAGTTCCAGGCAGAGAAGCGCCGCCGTCGCCCTGAGAGGCATCAAAGATCTTTGCCCCAGCGTTCTTTTCTAAATAGACCTTCAATGACTTATTGATGAGGAACATGCGGGATGGCGGGATATCCATCATCTGCTTAAGATGGTCGCTTACAGGGATCAGGTGTTTCTCCTCAACAGCGAGGACGGGGGTGGTATTTGAAATGGACATGGTATTTCTCCTGTGAATTTAAGAAAAATGCCCCGATATCTTCGGGGCATTTGGTGTACTTAGTGAGTATGAACGTGCTGCTGTTCACCTGACAACCACCAATGCCCCGGGCACCGACGAGTGGTGCGGGTGGTATTAGCATTGGTATTCAGGTCAACAAAATATTGTTCAGGCATTGAGCGCAAGGATACCACTGCGATACCTATGCGTCAAGCAGAGTCTACTCATTGTTGTGCAAGCCAATATCCCCTATCCACGAAGACCATGCCCTCCTAATACTCGGAAGTTAGAACCGTTCGGTGCGCCGCTCAACAACGGCATGGCTTCGGCGATAAGCGCCCTTACTCCAGCATCCTGCAAGGAAGCATCGTGGGTTTCCTTATCGTCCCAAATTTCAAACACCCATATCGCAGAGTCGTCCTTCACATCTTCAAGGATGATATACGCGTGGCAGCCCGGCATGGTGGAAACCAATCTCGAAGCGCGCAATAAAATTTCGGCAAGTTGATTTCGCTTATCCGGCTGAGTAGATAATTTTCCGGTCATGGCATACATTGATATTTTCACTTTCGCATCAAAGCGATCTTATATGGATAAAGCGCCGCCGTCATCACGTCGCCTTGTACCGCCGGGTCATTTTCCATGATGTTCTGGGCTGCACTTTCGTTATCCGCTTCGAAGATCACAATACCTAGTGTCGATTCATCGTTGTTCTGTGTCCTGCCGACAAGAATCACCACACCTTTATTCGTCAGGTCGGTTAGATAAGCAAAATGCCGCGAAACCGTTTCTGCTTCTGAGGAGGTCGGTCCCTCAGTGACCATGCCCAGACGGGTTGGTCGAAGTAGATATATAAATTGGCCCATAGTTATTTAGGGATTCAAACTTGTGTAAAGCGCAAGCACATTCCCAGTTGGGTCTTGAAAGACTCCATACCAACCCATACCGGGAATTTCAGTTTTCTCACGAATTACCTTGCCGCCAAGCTGTACAACTTTTTCGAGATCTTTAACAATATCAATACTATCAATATAAACAAGCACCTGCCCAGCCGGGTTTTCAGCAGAAACCAACGGGAAGCCCCCACCCGAGCCGCTGCCATCTTCGTACATGGTGTAATTCATTTCGGGCACTGGTTGAACCTTCCACCCAAACAAGGCTTGATAAAAACCAGCTGCCGCATCAACGTTTTGGGCAGGTATTTCCACATGGACGATATTTCGTTTGGACATGATAGTTCTCCTTTTGAAAAGTTGGTAATTAGGATGAATTTTAGAACATTTATTCTAAAAACACAACCCCTCCAGAGAACTAGATTCGCGTCCTTCTCCGCTCTCGGACGTCGCTCCAACCAAGGATGGACTCTACCGAAAAAAACACCCGCAAAACCAAGAGGTCACGGGTGTATCATTACACTTCATTCACTATTAAGTCGCCATCCCCTTTCTGAAAACATTAGAAACCACATTGAGCGTAATATGCATCTTCGGTCACAGCGCCAAAGCACCCACTAGGGCTCTCGTCTCTGAAATCATAATCACGATTTCCACCCCAAGGGTCAGGAAAATCAGGCAAAGTATCCCCTACATTCGGCGAGCTGCCTGGGCAATGTACATCAAATGCTTCCCAGGATGCCCCCTGAGGGTTCTCAAATAAATCATAAACGTTATAACAAGTCTCCGAATTTGCACTCCCGCCACCGCTACCATTTCGCAAAGGCACAGAAGCGTTAAAATAAAAACCAGCAAGGTTTATTCGAACATTTTTTCCAGCCGCAGCTCGGGATGTAGTACATTGCAATACGCCTTCCGTTTCATCAGTTATATTGCAATTCAACTTCAACGAACTATCTTCAAAATAGACCCTGCCATCTTTAAAGCTTGATCTTGTGAAATCATTGGGACTAAAGCGGAAGATAAAAATCACACCGCCTCCTCTATCGTTACGGGCTTCGATCAACTCTAACGTACCTTGCTGTGCAGCAAAAACCGCTTGCACCGACATGGATAAAAGAATACCAAGTACCACTAAAATAGACGCGACCTTTTTCATCTTATTAATCTCCTTTATGTATATGTCGCCAAACTAGTCAAAATCGGGTTGCGAGAATTAGCGGCAAATTAATAAAATAGTATCCGGAGAAAACTTTAAATACACAAGTTGAATGTCTGCACGTAAATCAAAGTATTAATTCAGGTAACGATTATCAAAAAGTACTTTAGCTCTTACTTAAGCAAAAGATGGACCCTCTTTCGAGAAGTCCATCTTAAAATACTTATGTTTATTTACAAAAACAAGGTGCTGTTCGCGGGCAAACTAAAACCTGAGGAGGTGGGCAAGGTCCGCCTCCTGGTTCGCCTCCGCCTGGATCTCCGGGGTCGTCGCCTGGTTCATCAGTAGGATCAATACATGATGGAATAATCGTAATCGGTGCGCTGGCAGTATCTACAAAAGCGGTTGGGTTGGGCACACAAACACCACCCAATTCATAAAAGCCAACCGGGCACAAACCAAAGTCAACACCGGTGCCGGGCGTGGCAGTACAGCATTGTGTTAGTGGATCATAGGTAGCGCCAGGCAGACATGCAGTACCCTCAGTACCACTACCATCCCATACGCATTTGTCACCATCCTTGGTGTAATGCATCGGGCAGGTGGCGGCGCAACCTGCCACATCTGTGCAGGAACCGGTCGTAGTCGCTGTTCCGCCAGATCCGGGAGGCTCACATAGGAATTTATCCTTGGTCGGAGTCTGCTCGCCAGAGATGGGGTTACACCCCGGCGCATCATATGCCCAATCCATTGGAGGGTTGTTACTCATCTCAAACGTAACAATAGTAAAAGTGTTTTGGGTTTGCGGATCACAGAATGGCTCCACATTAACATTCACATCGTTACATTGCACAGTCGGGGTGCATTCCGCAGGCGACCCATCAGGTCCAATTCCTGCATAACCAACCAATTCACACCAGGGTGCAAAATAAGTTGGCTCAGTTACCACACAGCGGAAGCCTACATCTTCAGCGTTTGCAGCCGGGTCAAGTGAGAAGCGATGAGCCGCTATGGTGATATTGGCACTGTCTGCATAGCTGCTTCCGCGCACCGAGCGTTTCTCACCGAGCTCTGGTCCGAGTGGATCTTGAACAGGGCTCTCTACGTTATAGACTGGGCTGTACCAATCGGCAACCCATTCACGTACATTCCCAGCCATATCCCAGGCTTCATAGAAACTCTTACCATCGGGATAGTCATTCACGGAATTCGTCTGTCCTTTACAAAGACCGTAATTCGTCAGGCTGCAGGTAGGCGCACCATTTCCCCATGGAAAAATATTCCCATCGGGTCCACGAGCGGCTTTTTCCCACTGCGCTTCGGTAGGCAGGCTGCCATGCACAAAACCGCAGTATTCTGCTGCCTGGGTATGTGTGACACCGGTAACAGGAAAATTGGTAAATTTAGTATCTGAAAAACTTGGAGCATTAGTTGGATCAGGGGGTGTACATTTACCTGCCTGGACACATAAAGCATATTGACGGTTGGTCACCTTGGTGCTGTACATCCAGAAATCACCAACTGTGATCTCGCGTTCGGGGTTGTCAGCAAAGTTATACCCCATGGTGAAGGGTCCGCCTGGCACTGCAATCAGAACAGTTCCGTCCACGTACAGAAATTTAGACCCCACTTCCATGGGCGGTCCAGCCAGGTCCACTGTCTGAAGTCCGGCGTTCCCAACAGCGGCGTCTGCGGGAGGCGCTTCTGTCGGTGCTTCTTCCAGCCCAGCAGCACCCGACTGTCCCGGGTCTGCCGAGTCTGTGTTGGCTGCTGGAGCACCACAGGCTGCCAACACCAAAGACAGCACAGTTAACATTGAAACAAGATAAAAAACTTTTTTCATGATCGGCTCTCTCCTTATAAAGTTGAACTAAACATCAGTTTTAGTATATGCTGACAGTAAAGATAGGGATAGCATCCGACATCACCCATTGGTCTTAGTTCCAGACCCGCATATTGGTACTAGCGCAACTCAGATTAATTGCGTTATAAATACTCCCTTTAAATTAAAACCGCCTGCAAGTCAATGCTCACAGGCAGTTTTGATCAATTCAGTAAAACCATGTTTATGGTTTCACGCGCGGGTCACAAGCATCCGCTTTTTCATTCCATTTACATTGAAGGTTTGCCACACAACGATTTTCTTCCTTGATTGGCGCACAAACCTTATCTTCAAGCTGAACACACTTGACCGTATTAATTCGAACAGCAATACACCCAGTACCGCCCAGCGCTTCTTCCTGCACAGGCACACAAGCAGCAATACTATCGTCAAAAATGAAGCCCGGAGCACAGCTCGGGGGAACGGCTCCCACGGCAGCTTGACAACATTGGAAATTCTCATTGTAAGCATAGCCGTTCACACACCCAGCATAGGTCTGCCCGGCAAGCACAGAATCATCAATGCCGAAGGGCGCGTTGGTTTCGCCATTAGGAGATACACACATGCCCGCCAGATCATCAAAGTACAAGCCGATCGGGCAGGAATTATCTGGCGCAGGTCCAGCGGCACAAACCTGCACACCACCGCGTTGAATGGTCACATACCCAAGCGGACACCCCCCAGCTCCCGGCTGGGCAAGGATCGGGGTGTAGGTGCATTTTCCAGTACCAGGATCAAGCGTATATCCTGCATCACAAAATGCGTTCAGGCTGCTGACGTCCGGTTGATTGGTACAAGCCGGGTTACAGACAATCACCTCATTCGTCGATTCAATGCCGCGCGGACCCTTGCATGTCAACGAACGGATGCCGCCATCAATATTTTCCTCACATTGAATACGGGTTCCACTTTCCTCCCAGGTTGACCCAAAGGAGATCTGCGCCACGCCGTATCCATCTCCATTCTGACAATACTGATTAACAACCACGCCTTCCGGCATTTCGCAGGAAGTTGCAGATTCGACCTGGTTTACAGGTATATGCGCAGTCAACTGACAATAAGGTGCGAATGGCTGCGGGTTTTGCACTACACAACGGAAACCTGTCGCACGCCCGGCATCGGTCGGCTCGTTATAACGGCGTATCGCAGGAAGGACCTGAATATCTTCGGTCTCAAATGAACTTCCGCGCACTCCTCTGTACTTTCCAGTCAATGGACCGGTTGGGTTTGCAGTGGGCGAAGTGGTGTAATATGCTTCATCATACCAATCAAAAACCCATTCAAACACATTACCAGTCATGTCGTAAAGACCAAAGGGGCTTTTTCCATCCTCATAGGTATTTACGTTTGTGGTGCGTCCATAACAATTGCCAAAGTTGAGCAAACCACAGGTTGGTTCCGCTTCACCCCAGGGATACGTATTGCCATTTGCACCACGCGCAGCCTTTTCCCATTGCGCCTCCGTTGGCAACCCACCCTGCATCCATGAGCAGTATGCCTGCGCCTGATCCCAAGTGACTCCCACTACAGGATTACTTGCAAAACTGGGATTGGTGAATACAGGTCCGCCAAGTTCCTGGGTCGGCGAAGTACATCCACCCGCCCTGACGCACTGGTCGTACATCCGGTTGGTAACTTTGGTCTGCTGGATCCAGTACGCGTCCAATGAGATGCTATGGATGGGGGCATCACCGCCATACCCCATCGTAAAGGAACCCGTCGGGATGTACACCAATACACTTCCGTCGATCCATTTGATGGTTTCACCGCCTTGAGGTCCGCCGAGATTGATCGGCGCAAGCGGAGCCGTCGGCTGAGCGACGGGCACTTCAGTCGCCGGTGAATTCGTAGCCGTCACTACAACAGTCACAACCTCGGGTGTCGGCGTTCCACAGGAAGACAGGATGAACATCAGTGAAAGGGTCAACCCCAGGATCATATTTCGAACTCTTTTCATTCAATCTCCTTTACCACCAATAAATGGCAGTCGGTTTATTATAAAAGAAAATAGTCCAATCGTTTTTTTTCGAACAGCAGCCGCACCCTTAAAAGCGCTGGGCTGGCATTCGTGCCAGCCCAGCGACTACGACTTGATCGAACTGTATTTTCGATTAGGTGATATGGGTCAATACAGGAGCAGGCGGAGCCGGATGCCGTTCGACCGGTGTTGAAGCCCAAAACCTCGAGCCGCCAAAATACACCATCACATCCGAACCTACCACGGCCGAAGAAGCACTGCAAACTACTGTGGTTTCATCGGACTGGCTGCAATGCAACTTGTATTCATCCCCGTTCGAAACAAGCACATAACCATCTCTCAGCTCACTCTGCGAGAAATAACCGTTTACTGTAAAGATGAAGGTCGGCTTTCCATCATCATTCCTCATGAACATGGAAATTGCCGTAGCGGCATAAGCGTTCTGCGTCGTCAGTGCAAGCAGGGTGAACAAAATCAATGCGACAAAGCTGAACCGTTTCATAGTTTTCTCCTTTTCTATGGTTGCAACAAAATTGCAATGAAAACCTGTCTCTACTTTATCGCTTCAAGATAATAATAATAAGTAGTAGAAACCCTACTTAATCCTTACAGCCGACTATCACGAATTTTTTTACACTCCAATTTTGCGGATCTCCTCCACTGCCGCCGGATTTACCAACGAAGATGTATCGCCCAAATCCAGACCTAAATACGCCGCGCGGATCATGCGCCGCATCACCTTGGCATTACGCGTCTTGGGCAAGTCCGCGACGAACAGAATGGCTTTGGGAGCCAGCGGTTTGCCCATCTCTGCCACCACCATCTCATGCAATTCTTGACGAAGAGCAGCGCTTCGCTCTACCCCGGGCTTGGTCACTGCAAAAATGACCAGCTCACTCCCTTTGACCTCATGCGGCACCCCGATCGCAGCCGCCTCAACAATGGACTCATGCCGCACAAGAATCGATTCCACCTCAGCCGGACCCAAACGCTTGCCCGCGATCTTGATCGTATCATCCGAACGCCCCAGGATGTACCACAAGCCGTCATCATCGATTGCAGCAAAATCACCATGTACCCATACATTTTCCCAACGCGACCAATAAGTATCCAGATAACGTTGCTTATCATTCCAAAAACCGCGCGTCATCCCGATCCATGGTGCCTTGATGACCAACTCACCCACGGCATTCCGAACCGACTTGCCATTCTCATCAACCACATCCGCATCCATACCCGGGCAGGGCGCAGAAAAGGCACATGGCTTGAGCGGCATAAGCATATTGCCCATCACAATCCCGCCGGAGATCTCCGTACCGCCAGAATAATTAATAATGGGGACTCTCCTGCCGCCAACTCTCTCGAACAGCCACATCCAGGGATCCGGGTTCCATGGTTCGCCAGTTGACGCAAAACAACGCAATGACGTCAGATCGTGCTTTTCAAAATGCAAATCGCCATGCGGGATGAGCGACCGGATCAATGTTGGCGAAACCCCCATTTGATTGATCTTGTGCCGCTCAGCCAACTCCCATAACCGATCTGGCGCAGGGTGATCCGGCGCGCCATCATAAAGAAACATTGTCGCGCCGAGGATCAAACTCCCAAATACCAACCACGGACCCATCATCCAGCCCATATCCGTCATCCAATAAATGACATCGCCGCGATGTACATCCGTGCCGAACGCCATATCCTGCGCTGCCTTAATCGGGAATCCGCAATGTGTGTGCAGCGCACCTTTGGGTTTGCCGGTTGTGCCAGAAGTGTAAATGACCATGAGTGAATCTTCGGCACTCATAACTTCAGTTTCAGCCGTACCGCCTTGAGATTGCATAAGATCATGCCACCAAACATCTCGATTTGCCTTCATATTTATTGCCTGCCCGGTGCGCTGCAGAACGATCATATGCTTCAAACCAGGGATCTGCTCCGCCGCCTCATCAGCAATTGACTTCATTTCGACTGCCTTGCCGCGCCGAAACGCGCCATCAGCTGCAAAGAGCGCTTTAGCGTCCGCATCCACCATCCGCGAGACGATAGCGCCAGACCCATAACCTGAAAACAGCGGCAGGATTATGCCGCCGATCTTGGCGATTGCCAGCAACGCGATCACGATCTCCGGGGTCATAGGCATAAAAATGCCGATTGCATCGCCCTTTCCCAGCCCTAAAAAGCGCAAAGCATTGGCGGCTTTATTCACTTCATTGTTCAGATCTTCATAGGATAACGTTCGTGTTATTCCCTCTTCGCCTTCAAATACAATGGCTGGCAGGGAGCCTCCAGCTTCATCGCTTGCCCACTTTTCGACACAGGTATGTACGATATTCATACGCCCGTCCACGCACCACTTTGGAAATTGCATCCCCGTATCTAATTCCATCACTCGAGAATAAGGTTTGACAAAGCGGATATCCAAAAACTTCAAGACTGCATCGGTAAACCATTCCACATCCTGTGTCGATCTTTTCATCAAGGCATCAAAGTCTTTGATGCCCCATTCCTTCATAAAAGAAGTTAGGTTTGCCCCTTCCACCTGTGTAGGGGTTGGTCGCCAAACGATCTCACCGCCAAACTTAAACTGTTCGGTCATGGATGTCTCCTCATCAAATTGGTCTTTCTGATTCTAACCCCAAGCCAGACAACGGACAATAAACAACAAGTACAATAACTGCATGTCTGAAACCTTTCCTTGCAATGCCTGCGGCGGACCCAATGAGCCCGCCGCAGGTGTTATCCGTATGGCATGTACATATTGTGGCGCAAACCTGACCATCCCTGAAAATTTGCGCAGAAAACAACAACCTGCAGCACAGGTTAAGCCTAAAGCAACCGGTTCAACCTCGAGCTTTATAAAAGAAGCGCCAGACCTCTTGAATAAAGTTCAGCCTTTCGCCATCAAAGCTTGGAAAACATACGCAGCATGGACATGGATCCGTTGGCTGCTACCGGCCTGTCTATCCATGCTTGCAATAGGATTTTTTATTTGCGTCCTAATTGGCGCAGTGCCAATCGTTTTGAGGCTATTGCGCTAATTTGATCTTCACGAAGAGACGGTCTTTGGCAGTGTTGGCGATATCCTGAGGGTCAGGCTTTCCATTCTCAACATGGACTTTCATTGGTTTTGCCGCTTGCGGAACATGACGGAGATATTCATACATTCTCGCTTCGACCGCCTTCTCATCCAATTCAACGTCGGCGGCACCTCGCACAGGTTTGCGCTTCAGCAACAGGTCAACTGTCGCGCCACCCTGTAGATTACGCCACCACTTTCTTTCGCGGCTGGTGATGACCCACAGGTACTCCCCTTCGACATAATATCCAACCGGGGTCGTATAAGCCTTTCCCGTCTTTCGCCCAGTGATGGTAATGAGCATCATGCCATTACTCAAAATGCTATGAAACGGTGAACGCAAGATCCACGCCATAAAATCATTTCCATTCATATGAACTCCTTCCCTTTCAGTGTAGTCAATATGCCCGTATTCGTCAGCGGACAAATATCACCTTCGCAGATATAATTAATCAACTCATTTTGGAGAATAGCCCATGTCAAACGTTTATGCCTCGAAACACCCGCTGGTCGCCCATAAATTATCCCGTCTGCGTGATAAGAACACCGAGCCCAAGAAGTTCCGGGAACTTGTTCAAGAGATCGCGGGACTTTTGGCGTATGAAGCCACTGCCGACCTTGCCACCACACCTGTGGAGATCGAAACGCCGCTTCAAAAAATGACCGCACAACAGCTTCAGGAAAAGATCGGTCTGGTGCCGATCCTACGTGCCGGGCTGGGAATGGTAGAAGGGATCTGGGAACTGATGCCCTCTGCCGAAGTCTGGCATATCGGTTTGTATCGCGATGAAAAGACCCTCAAGCCGGTGGAGTATTACAACAAATTACCCATCCAGCCGCGCGTAGCTGTCTGCCTCATCCTCGACCCCATGCTTGCCACAGGCGGATCCGCCACAGCTACAGCGGATGTGCTCAAACGCTGGGGCGTGACCAAGATCAAATTCGTCGGGCTGATCGCCGCGCCGGAAGGTATCAAAGCCATGCAAACGGCACATCCCGATATTGATATCTACGTCGCCGCCATTGACGATCATCTCAACGAACGCGCTTACATCGTGCCGGGTTTGGGTGATGCTGGCGACCGACAATTCGGCACGGGATAACCTGGCATGGCGTACGACCTAAAACTAGCCGAGCGAATCCGCGCTGAGGTTCAAGGCTTGCCAATCATCGAAAAAAAGATGTTCGGCGGTGTCGGCTATATGCTTCATGGGAATATGGCGGTCGGTATTCTTGGTGATGATTTGATCGTGCGTGTGGGCGTGGACGACTACGAATCCATGTTGAAGCGTACACACGTCAAGATATTCACCATGAAAGGCAGCCCCAAACCCATGAAAGGCTGGCTGATGGTAGAACCCAGCGGAACTAAATCCGCCAAGGGACTCGCGCAATGGGTGAAGCTCGGCGTTGAATTTGCCTTAACACTCTCACCAAAATAAATATCACAACCGTGATGTAAAAAATACATCTCGCAAAAGAGGCACATGATGGCAAATCAATATGATCTCAAGTCGGTAAAACTCCCATATCTGGCGGGCGGAGTCTTGAAACTCTTTGCCTCTCTGGTAGAAGGCGCCTTGAAAGGCGCATTAATTCCCACACTCTTTGAAAGTGCGGGCGTTACCTGGTTACGCAAGCAACACTTTGACGAAGCGCCAACATATGCACCGATTCACTACACAGGTCAATTGCAAAAAGAAGCCGCCACTGTGCCCGAAGCGGAATTTCCCAAATCCCCATCGCAAGGCAAAGGCTTCGTCTTCACATCCATTCACGAATATGCTAACGCTTATCGCGCAGGGACGCTCACGCCAGAAGATGTGGCGAAGCGCGTTCTGGAAGCGATCGAACAAAGCGACGCATCCAACCAACCTCTGCGAGCCTTCATCGCTGTGAACCGCGAAGATGTGCTGCGCCAGGCAAAAGAATCCACGCAGCGTTTCAAAGATGGCAAACCGCTCAGTATATTCGACGGGGTTCCGGTGGCAGTCAAAGATGAAATCGACATGACGCCCTACCCCACCACGGTCGGCACTTCCTTTCTCGGGAAGACTCCAGCTCGAGAAGATGCGACCGTTGTCGCCCGGTTGCGAAGCGCAGGCGCATTGTTGATCGGCAAGACCAACATGCACGAGATCGGCATCAACGTGACGGGACTCAATCCACATCATGGCACCACGCGCAACCCCTACAACCCCGCTCACTTTACGGGAGGAAGTTCAAGCGGCTCTGCCACCGCCGTAGCTGCGGGCTTCGTCCCCGTAGCCATCGGTGCAGACGGCGGCGGGTCGATCCGCATTCCGGCGGGATTTTGCGGCTTGGTCGGTTTGAAAGCCACCTACGGACGCGTCAGCGAATTCGGCGCATTCCCATTAGATTGGACCGTAGCGCATATCGGTCCGATTGCCGGGTCTGCAACAGATGCCGCCTTGACCTACGCCCTGATCGCAGGACCCGACCCCAAAGACGATATCTCGCTGCATCAACCGCTGCCATCGATTAAAGGTTGGGACGATACAAATCTCAAAGGCTTGCGCATCGGCATTTATCGTGAATGGTTCAACCATGCCGACAAAGAAGTGGTTGCTGCTTGCGAAGCCATGCTGAAACAATTTGAAGCGATGGGATGTGAGGTCAAAGAGATCGTCATCCCGAACCTTGAAGCCAATCGCATCGCACATACTGTGACCATAGTCAGCGAGATGGTACAAGGCATGAGCCAGACTTACGATGCGCATCACACAGAACATGGCTTGGATGTACGCATCAACCTCGCACTCGGACGTCAGTTCAGCGCCGACGATTACGTCAAAGCACAGCGCATTCGCACGCGGATGATCGCTCACTTCAACAAGGCGTTCAACGACGTAGATGTGATCCTGACCCCAACCACTGCGATTGCCGCGCCTGAGATCAAGAAAGGCGCTCTGCCTGACGGCGAATCAGACTTGAGCGTGACGGTAGAAATTATGCGCTTCGCCACCGCCGCCAACCTGACCGGTCTGCCTGCTATAACCTTTCCTGTTGGATACACACAAAAAGGTTTACCCATCGGCATGCAAGCCATGGGGCGCGCCTGGGATGAAGTCACTCTCTTGCGGTTGGCGTATGCAGCAGAAAAGGTTGTCGAACACAAAGCTCCGCAGGTGCATTTCAAGGTCTTGTAGAAAACGCTACTTTTATTTTTAGAACAAATAAGCTAAAATGTCTCTACTTTAACCATTCATCAAAAGGAGATATCCCATGGCAAAGAAAGCTGAACTGAAAACGAAAAAGAACGAAGCCAGTGTTGAAGATTTCATCGGTGCCATCAAGGAAGAAGCCCTGCGCGAAGATTGTTTGGAAATTGCGAAGTTGATGAAGCAAGTCACCAAAAGCGATGGCAAGATGTGGGGATCAAGCATTATCGGATTTGGTGAGCAACATTTGATCTACGCCAGCGGACGTGAGTTGGATTGGATGTTGATGGGCTTCTCGCCACGCAAACAGAATATTACGCTGTATCTGCCGGGAGCCTTGGAGAGTTATAAGGGTCTGCTGGATAATCTTGGAAAGCACACCACCGGAAAAGGTTGTTTGTATATCAAAAAACTTGCAGATGTAAACAAGAAGGTCTTGAAAGAATTGGTCAGCACCTCTGCGAAAAATGCGAAAAAAGTCAAACACGTGTAACGTTGTTTCGGTAGCCAAGCGAGGAGTTTGTGATGGCGAAGAATGTGGAATTGAAAACCAAGTTAAACGACGCGAGCGTGGAAGATTTTATAAATGCTGTTGAAGATGAAACAATTCGCGCTGACTGTTTCGAGATCGCGAAGCTCATGAAGCAAGTCACCAAAGCGGAGCCTAAGATGTGGGGCTCCAGCATTGTCGGGTTTGGCAGTTACCACTACAAAGGCGCGAGCGGACGCGAAGGCGATTGGATGCTGGTGGGCTTCTCCCCTCGCAAACAAAACCTCACGCTTTACATCATGGCTGGGTTTGACGGTTATCCTGAATTGCTGAAAAAGCTTGGTAAGTTTTCCACGGGCAAGTCTTGTTTATATATCAAAAAATTGGCAGACGTGGATAAGAAAGTCTTGAAAGAGCTGGTCGGCGAATCCGTTCAGTACATGAAGAAGTTAAACAAGTAATGCCTCTACAAAAAGATCCTGAAAACATTGAACGCAAGACTTTACAGCGGTTGGTGGATTTTTCCAACGCGTGCGTCTTGGAAGTTGGTTGCGGTGAAGGGCGATTGACCTTCAAGTATGCCAACTCGGCAAAACAAGTTATCGCTTTCGACCCAGACCATGATGCCTTGCGGGTTGCAAAAGCCGATGCGCGCCTGAAGGGCATTTCAAAAATTCAATTCACTGAAGCCAGCGCAAGCCATATCCCCTTTTCTAAAGAAACATTTGATATCGCCATCCTCGCCTGGTCGCTCTGATGAATGGAGCATACGAGCATGGTGCATGCTCTCAGTGAAATTCACAGAACCCTCAAACCCAATGGGACTTTGCTTGATCTGCGTCCGTTAGAGGATTCGTGGTCCGTGGAGGTCGTGTCTGGGGCGGGCTGGCAGGCATCGGGTAGGTTGAGCGATATGCCCATAGGGGTGGCAGATGATGCAGCGGCGAATGAAGCCATGAGGGAAGTTGAATCTCGCGGGTGGTTCATCCAAAAAAAGATGGAGGAATTTCCGTTCTTTTATTATTGGGATACGCCTTCGGAGATGAAGGAATTTATGGAAGAGGAATGGGAGGATTTCGAAAAGTTGGAAGAGGATGTGTATCGCAAGACTGCTTCGCTTTGGGCATCGTCGGGTGCGGATGCGCGCGTGCGCGTACGTGTAAAGATGCTCTCAGTTGTTTGGGAAAAAAGAGGTATCTAGGTTTTATTAAAATGTCTGTAAAATATAGGTATTAATGAATTAGGAGAACCTCTTGTTTTCAAAAAACAAAAATTGGGTCGCTTCGATCCTGATGATCGTTCTGGCGGCTCTGGCTTGCAATCTGCCGCAAAGCAACACCGAAACGGGCGAATCGGCGAATACTCTTATACCTTCACCAACTTTATTAATTGCGTCTGATACACCCACAGCAACAACAGCCCCTACCATAACAGATCCGAATTCCTGCACACCTACAATAACTGCCACAACACTTGTCAATATCCGCAACGGACCCGGGCAAGAGTACGCCATACTCGGCAACTTACAACAAGGCACGACAGCCAATGTCTCTGGAAAGAACCAGGATGGCAGTTGGTGGTATATTGAATTTCAAGGTAGCTATGCCTGGGTGTCTGCCGAAGTAACAACCCCTGCCTGTATTCCTGCCACGCTCGCGATCATCGTCTCTCCAGAAGTGGGAACTGCAGCTCCCACCAGCGCACAGGCGACTACGATTACTAATCCGCAGCCAATCGCCAGCGGATCAGTAACGCCAACGGTTTTCGTAGCAATCATTCCGCCTGGTGCTTTGAGGGGAAACCCAACCGCCACCCCGACCTATTTGATGGCTATCCCCCCGGGTGGGTTCCCCATCCTTCCTGGTCCATAATAAAATAGAGATATTTTTACAGCATTCCGCGCTATACTTGTTTCAAATAGCTACATTCAATACGATGAATTAATTACGATCTTCGCTTATCCGAGAAAATACTTCAGAGGTTTCAATGTGTGACACTCTCATCGCAACAAAACTCGCAACAACGAACGGGATCGCCGTTTTCGGAAAAAACTCAGACCGACCGCCAAACGAGGGGCAACACCTCGTTCACTTTCCAGCTGCTGACCATACTCCGGGTAGTAAAGTCAAATGCACATATATTGAGATACCACAAGCAGCACATACGCATGCAGTCTTTCTATCCAAGCCGTTTTGGATGTGGGGTGCAGAAATGGGCGCCAATGAACACGGGCTGGTGATCGGTAACGAAGCCATTTACTCCAAGGTTCCCGCCAACAAAGAACCAGCCCTGCTTGGTATGGACATGCTGCGCGCTGCCCTTGAACGCGCCATCACTCCCCGCGAGGCGATGCAGGTCATTATAGAATTGCTTGAACAATTCGGTCAGGGCGGCAATTGTGCTGCACATGGCGAAAGCATGTACTACCACAACAGTTTCCTTATCGCCAATGCCGACGATGCCTGGGTACTCGAAACGATCGACAAACAATGGGCGGCAAAACAGGTAAAAGATGTGTACACGATCTCAAACTGCCTGACCATTGGAAATCAATACGACCTTTCTTCAGAAAATCTGGTGGGGTTCGCCAAGCAAAAAGGGGTTTCAAAACCACAGAACGAACTTCACCTTGCCCGCGACTTTAACGATTTCCTCTACACAAATTTTGGTAAAGGGCTCACCCGCCGCGAAACTACCTTTAGCGCACTCGACAAGCAAAAAGGAAACGTCAGCATCGAAACCATGATGTCCACCCTGCGGCACCACAACGATGAGAATTTCGACCCGCGCACCAGTGTCGCAGATCAAGATGTTTGTATGCATGCGGGCTTTGGTCCGGTTCGCATCAGCCAGAGTACAGCCTCACTGGTGGCTTATATGGATAAGTCCAACCCGATCCTTTTCGCCACCGGGACCTCCGCCCCATGCACCAGCCTGTTCAAACCCTTCTGGTTGGATTCCGCATCTTTCCTTACCGATGAGCCTACCCCCACCAACCTGGCCGACCCCAACTCCCTGTTCTGGTCACATGAATGCTTGCACCGTGCCGTACTCGATAACTATCATGAGCGACTTGCAGCTTACGCCCCCGAACGCGACGAAATGGAAAAGCGCTTCATCACCGGTGCGCTGAAGTTGCAGTCCGCTTCTGCACAGGAACGCGCAGAATTCAGCCGTGCATGTTTCGCCGAAGGACGCACCGCAGAAGCAGACTGGCTCAAGCGCGTTGAAGCGATCCCCGCCAGAAAATCCATCCTGCACTCGATGGCGTGGAATGGCTTCAGTCAAAAAGCTGGGCTGGCAATAAAGTAGTCTCCGATCGACAAAAAAACAAGTAAAAGACCGGCTTGCCTTGCATCAAAACAAGTCCGGTCTTTTGTTATCTAAAGTGTAACTAATGAATCCTATTCGCATGCAAAAGGAAGATCATTATATAAAGCGTAAGGTTAGAAGAGGCAAAGGCATCCAGGTTATATGAAAACCCGAACCATATCTCACATTATCGAACCTAATCTTGTGATCGAGGGGGCAGGCGTTCTGTTGCGTCGTTCCTTTGGTCCACACGCCAGCAACAAATTTGACCCATTTCTGCTTTTCGACCATTTCGCTTTCAACAACCCGCTTGAAGGACCCATTCGCGGTTTTCCCACCCATCCGCACCGCGGTATCGAAACTGTCACGTATATGCTTGAGGGAACCGTCCGCCACAGAGACAGCCTGGGGAATATGGGCACGATCGCAGAAGGCGATGTGCAATGGATGACCAGTGGTCGTGGCATTCTACATGAAGAAATGCCACGGCGAAGCGCGAACGGCAACATATATGGATTTCAACTTTGGGTCAACCTGCCTGCCACGCAAAAGATGAGCGAGCCCCGCTATCAGGAAGTGTTGTCGGGAGCCATTCCTGTCGTTGAAAAAGAAGGCGTCACAACACGCCTCGTCGCCGGTGAAATTGATGGTATCCGTGGTCCCGTGACCGAGATCGCCGCCTCACCTCTTTACATGGATGTGAAATTAGCACCCGGTTCCAGATTCGTTCATCCTGTTCCAACCGGTCACACCACGTTGATGTACGTCTTTGAAGGAATCGGTGAGTTTTCAGGTGAAGTTGTAGAATCCGTCAGCATGGTAGTGTTCAATGATGATGGCGAGCAGGTCGAAGTCAAGAGTGAAGCGGGCGTCCGCTTTATGCTAATGACTGGCGCACCATTCAAAGAGCCGATCGTGCCATATGGCCCTTTTGTGATGAATACACGTGAAGAGATCGAACAAACGCTGCGCGACTTGAAAAACGGAACCTTCATCAAATAAAACAACGGCTGCGAAATTTTCGCAGCCGTTATAATTTACAGAAGGAAACTCAATAATGTCTCAAGTTCTTTTTGGACCCAGGCTCGGAAAGGAAGGCGTGCTGCGCGTTGGATGCAGTGCGGTTATATTCGACAAAGATCGCAGCAAGGTATTACTCACTCAGCGCACAGACAATGGGCGTTGGTGCCTACCTGGCGGGCAAATGGAGGCTGGCGAAAGCGCCAGTGAAGCTTGTGAACGGGAAGTATGGGAAGAAACCGGGTTGAAGGTTCGTACCACACGTTTACTTGGTGTATACAGCAATCCCGACCAACTGGTGATCTACAATGATGGAAGCAAGGCTTTTTTCGTGGTGTTAAACTTTGAAGTAGAGGTTATTGAAGGTGAGTTGGGATTGAGCAATGAGACCACTGCTTTTGGATATTACACTCTGGAAGAAATGGAATCCATGCCTATGCACGGAGAACATAAAAGTCGGGTGGAAGATGCACTACGCAACGGCGACACAGTGATGAAATAAGAAGCCCCCTACTAAAGTACGGGGCAAAACACGCTACCATTAACCGGGCGGCGTGTTTTCTTATTAACTTTACAAATGGAGGCTTTATGCTGCAAAATCTTTCAAATAAATTCTATCAATGGGCAAAAGGTTGGTTGGTGCTTGTCCTGCTTCTTCTGGATGGTTTCTTTGGCGGGTTCCTGTTGCCGCTTATTCAAGGCATGATGCAAGGTGGTCAGGGTGGGATTATGCCTTTGGACCTAATGATATTCGCCACACCAGAAAAGGTCTTCGGCATGATCGAGCAATATGGCGAGTTTGGGCGCCCTTTTTACCGCAATGTAGAATTAACGGTGGATATTATTTATCCAATCGTATATTTATTCTTCTTTGGGCTGGCGATCTCCTGGTTATTCCAACGCGGATTTGCAACAAATAATGGTATACGAAAGCTCAACATCCTGCCGCTTGGCGCCTGGTTCTTCGACCTTCTGGAAAATATTGTGATCGTGATTCTGGTGTCGGTCTTCCCTGACACACCGATTGCACTTGCCTGGCTGCTGTTCCTGCTTACTACCATTAAATGGCTGTTCGCTGGTTCTAGTATTGCATTGATCCTGACAGGACTGGTGATGGCGCTAAAGAATGGTTTTAAGAAACAAGGTTAGACTAAAAGCATTAACAATAGACATTGGGCACACCCAATGTCTATTGTTAAATTTTCAACCACCACACACCAGTGCATTCGGGCAGAATCATCCAGTTATTTTGCAGCACCTTATTCCCCAATTCATCACCAAAGAAAAAGCGGGAAAGTTCTTCGGCTTCTCCCAAAGATTCAAATTTATAATCGGTGCGGATCCATTTATTCTGAAAGCCGACTTCATCCAACCAGGGGTAGAAATTTTGCAAATGATCCAGCTTGATCGGTCTCTCGTTACCCGTTCCCAATGACTCGAACAGGACAATGCAACTACCTGGCTTCAACACTCGCCGCATCTCGGCAAGCCACGCTTCCATTGCTTCCCGCCATGTATCAGGATTCCACACTGCGAGATAACTCACACTCCATCCAGAGACGACCAAGTCAGCAGATTGGTCAGGTACAGGCAGTTTACGATGGTCAGCGATATCCACCTGCCAGTTCGAGAGTCCGCTTTCGCCGAATTTCTGTTTGCATACCCGTAACATCTCTTCTGAAATATCAAATGCATGGACGTTGCCTACATATGGAGCAAGCATGCAGGCCAATCGCCCAGTACCAGCCCCAAGGTCTAAAACGAGGCGGTTTTCAAGAGGTGTAATTTCGCGCAAGGTCTTGAGGATATTTCCCAGATGATCCTCCCGCGCGATCAGGGCTTCGTATTTATCCCCTTCGGTTTTGTATATTTCTTCTTGAGTTGTCATCCTGCAATTATACATACATCAGGTGTTGCCGATATCTCGATTTTGAATAACCTTTCAGGTATGTGAGGGAATGCACAACTTTAAGTCACGGGTATTTTATAATATTTGAATGTCCCCTCTTTCTTCATCTGCTCAAAAAATACAGAACATTCTCACAGAGTATGGCTACCCATATGAGGTAGTCGAACATACTGAATCAACGCGCACCGCGCAGGAAGCTGCAGATCAAGCCGGTTGTGCGCTGGGTCAAATCGTTAAATCGCTGATATTTCGCGGAAAAGCCAGCGGCAAACCGATCCTTGTGCTTGCCAGCGGTCCCAACCGTGTAAATGAAAAGCGGATCGGGGAATTTGCGGGTGAAGCCATCGGCAAAGCAGATGCTGATTTTGTCCGAGCAGTGACAGGTTTTGCCATCGGCGGTGTGCCGCCTATCGGTCTTACTGAAAAAATGGAAACCTTCATTGACGAAGACTTCCAGCAACATCCTTCAGTGTGGGCTGCGGCAGGCACGCCTAACGCCATTTTTGAATTAAGAACTGAAGATCTGCAAAAGATGACCGGCGGAAGAATCGTATCAATCAAGTAACTTGTGCGTGCAACAAGGAGAATTTATGATCGGCAAACTAGACCCGGAAACCCTACGAGCAAACGAAACAAAGATGAATAAACGCGGAAAGCTCATCGGCGCCACAATGATGATCGGTTCCATAATATTGACGCTCGTCCTTGGAACAATCGCTTACTTCAGCACCATACAACGCCTCAATTGGCTGGAGACCAGCGGAAGAGTAACAAATTCATTTTTCACTAGAGATATCAACCGGAACGAAGAAAAATATTCTTATGATTATGAATATAGTGTGGACGGTATCACATATTCCGGCAGCGACTCAGAAATAGGCGCACTGGTCAGTAAGTCACCAGCAGAGGGCGCATCCATCACCGTCTATTACGACCCAAACAACCCTGGCAAATCATTAACAGACACGAATAAAAGTGCCCCTCTCAGCGACTTTGTCGTTTGGACCGTTTGTTGCGGACCGATCTTCTTTGTATTTGGGGCAATTATTCTTTTCGTCTCTACACGTAAATCACAAATCGTTGGATAAAGAGCCAACAAACAGGGAGCGCACATGTTTGACGTGTTTTCAGTAGAGCCGACAATAACACAATTACAGATATTTGGTCCGAAACACTTGACCGTTATTGGGATCTTTGTGTTTATCTGGCTATCGTTTATTTACTTTCGAAACACTTGGGGAAAAACACAAAAGGACAACATACGAAAGGTACTTGCAATTGCACTAGCTCTCAACGAAATTGGTTTACATATCTGGTCGGCTTATTGGGGCATCTGGAATATTCAAACCATGCTGCCGCTTCACTTATGCAGTGTAATGGTCTGGGTTACCGTCTACACTGCATTGACCGATAATCGCAGTCTATATGATTTTACTTACTTCTTGGGTATCGGCGGTGCACTACAAGCGTTCCTTACACCCGCTGATGCCATTGTGTATGACATTCCGCATTACCGCATCATGCAGACTCTCATCGCGCATGGATTGATCATCACTATTCCGATCTTCATGACCGTTGTTGAAGGGTTACGCCCCACCCTGGCATCTTTCAAGCGTATCTTCATTTGGACGAATATCTATATGATATTTATTTTCTTTTTTAATTACGCCATTGGCAGTAATTACCTGTTCATAGCTCAAAAGCCGCCTTCGCCAACCCTCATGGATATTCTTTCACCCTGGCCTTGGTATATCCCTCAATTGGAATTGGTGGCATTTATCATCTTCTTTATTTTATACATCCCATTCCTAATAAAAGACCGGCTGGAAAAATCGGCACAAATCAAAGTTATATAAATAAACCTCCAGTCTCAAAATTCAGGATATAACGCCTCGCCCACCCCGCCGCCTGCCCTACTTTCAGGTGGCGAATTTCACTCTCTCATTTATCTTCACCGAATACATCCAAATAGTATTTATGGGTCATGGGAGAACTCCTCTCAAGCAATTAAACTCAGTCTCAAATCAAATAAAGCTTTTCAACGGAGTTAATGCAATGAAAAAGGCAATCCCATGGTTAATTTTCGCGCTCATAGCAACAATGGCATGTGGGCTAAGTGCCCCCGCTACACAACCCTCTCAAACCAACCTTGAAACCGCAGTTGCTGAAACTGTACAAGCACTGACTGCGACCGCACCTCTCAGCGCAGTTACCGAAATCCCTGCTACAGAAGCTGATGGGCAACTTACCCCTGACGGCACACCACTACAAACTGCCGAAATCTCTTTCCTCATTCCCAATAGTGTTGCCAACGATGCCACTTCATCCATGACCACCGAGGTTGAATACCCATACGTAAATCCCTCCCTCGGTGACATGCCACAGCATCTCAGTATCAAGTTCAACTTATATGCCGTAAGTAACAGTGTATACACGCCCAGAATCATGATCTTTCGTGCCGACGAGTATTCTCAATACAGTGAAATGACCGCCAGTACTGTAAAAGTTCTTCAAACTACTCAATACATAGACGGGCAACCCTTACCTGATGAACTGGATACAAATTTCACCGTCCAGATCCATGCACTTGATTTCCAGAATGGGCATGGGGTGCGCTATCTGACCCAAGTCATGCAAAACTTCGGTCCGATCACCAATGACGCGCTGTTTTACTATTATCAAGGCGTAACATCAGACAATAAGTATTTTGTGCAAGCAATCCTGCCGATCAACGCTGCATTCCTGCCTGCGGATGGGAATATTGATACCCCTGTTCCAGCAGACGGAGTGCCATTCAACATGGATGATTTTCCAGGGTACCTGGATGCTGTAGCCCAAAAATTAAACTCCACCGAAACCTATAATTTCAACCCCTTCCTGGATGCCCTCGACGAGATGATCGCGTCCATGCAAGTTACAGGTTTTTAATTTTACGCATTAAATAGAGGAGAGCATGAAAAGAACATACTACATATCATTAGTGACCTTAATCTTCGTCACACTTGCCTGCGGTGGAACTGCCCCCACCGGAGTCTCCGATCAGCCTGGGATTGAAACAATAGTGGCTGCCACGTTACAAGCGGTAACACAAACTGCAGAGAGCAAACAACCTTCCCAACCAACAGGAATAGAAATTACGTATCAAAATATAAGTTTTACTATTCCAGATGGGCTAGCCACTGGCGCGAAGAGTGAGACCGTTCCTTCCGTAGACGAATCGGGAGGTGGACCCTGGGGCGTCGCGCCAGAATATATCCAATTTACACTTGCAGACTACCCGGTAGTTTCTGAAGGTCTCTCACCCGTAATCCGCATTTATCCAGCGAAGGAATATGCTGACGTAAACCCGTGGGCAGCGAGCAGTTTAGAAAAATTACAGGCGATCCTCACAAACCCATCCACGCCATTGACGAATGAGAATCTTTCCAGCGTGCCTTTCAAGGGCGCAGCGGAACAACATTATGCAGCACAAGCAAAATTACTCGTATTAAATAATGGCAATGGTGTCCGCATGCTCTCACAGTATGGACAGTTCCCCGGTCGTGTAATTAATAATGCCAGTTTTTATCATTACGAAGGGCTTTCCAATGATGGGAAGTATATGATTACGATCGTCTTCCCCATCGTATTGCCGTTACAATCCACAGTAGAAAATCCTGAAGCAGACGGGGTGCCATATCCGAGTGACCCCATTCAGGATGAGACTGGCATAAACGCATACTATCAAGGCATCACGGATATCTTGAATGCCGCCAGCCCAGATTCTTTTCAGCCTAATCTGAACGCTTTGGATATGCTCGTTCAATCTATCCAAATAAAATAGGAGCCGCATGACCAAAAAAGTGATTATTGAAGTTACCTATAAGGACCCAAGCGAACAGGAAAGCGTTACATTGCTATGAGACGCACCTTTCGAAACGCAGCCATCCTATTGACCCTATCTATTCTCGTTGGGTGCAGACCTGCTCTGCCAACTGAAATTCCTTCTATACCAGAAGCCGAAGTACCAATCACAGAGTCTGTTGCAACAGAAGAGTCTGCAGAAGTTTCTGCTGCAACAGAAGTTTCTGCAGCGAGTCCAACCACTGAAACCGAGCCCGCTCCTCAATCCGAAGTAGAAGCGGAAAATGTTTTCACATTCAGCGAAATGGGTATCATTGTCGGCTTTGATTTTCCGAATGGCATCGACAACACCGTCAACACTTCAGTTGAAGAAGTATACGAAGTATCTCTGCCATTCGAATTACCGTACCCGCAAAATGCCCGCATCTTGTTCAGCGCATATCCGGGAGACAGTGCTGAGATTCTCTCTCCTGCGATTCGTGTCTTCCGTTCTGATGATATCAATGCTCTTGAGGCAGGTGTGCTAGATAATTTAAAAGCAGTCCTTGATGGGCAAACTGACCATCACGTTGACTTTCCGCGCCTAGCGGGTGCAGGCAGTGTCATTGACGCTCAGCTTATCCCGGTTGACTTTAAGAATGGTACCGGATACCGTTACCTCATCACCAAGTCTTTTTCCGCCGACCCTCTATCCAGTACGACCATGACCTATCTTTACCAGGGCATTACCAATGATGAGAAATATTTCGTCTCATTCATCATCAAGGTTGATGCGCCGTTTCTAGGTGAATATATTGGCAAGCCATTGACAAGCAATGAAGAGTTCGCATCCTTTTATGGAACAATCAATCAACTCATAGAAACCAGTAATGGAGACCAGTTCAGCCCTTCTCTCAATGCTTTAGATGAACTGATCCAATCTCTTGTTGTTATTGAAAAATAAAGAAGCAATCATGCTTTATCTCATAATGGAACAGCCATGAAAAAACTTTTCTATTTTCTAATCGCCGCAAGTTTTCTATTTTCCGCATGCAACCTTCCCGGCTCGGGATCTCCTTCGCCAAGCGTCGCCACTGTTGCCGCATTAACCGTTCAGGCAGCACTCGACGACCCATCGCCGCTTGCCAGCCCGACAGCAGCTAATAATTCACCATGAGCTTCCACATCTGCAGCATCTTCGAATCCTTTCGCCAGCTTTGAAGACGTGACGAATTGCCGCACAGGTCCCGGCGTAAACTACGAACTTGTTACACAAATTCAACCCGGTTTTTCAGTGGAGATCGTTGGCTACTATCCACCAAGCCATTGGCTCGTTTCAACAGATGCGGGTCCATGCTGGGTGGCAGGCGAATTTGTAACACCATCCGGAAGCGTCAGCGCAATTCCAACTGTCACTGCGCCACCCACACCTAAGGCGAACGCGCCTGAAAATGTCAGTTTGCAAAAATGGGATATCTTCTGCGATTACGCCACGAATGAAGCGGATGTAACACTATCCTGGTCAGACAAAGAAGACGAGACTGGTTACCGTGTCGTTCGAAATGATGTGGTCATAGCAGAGCTTTCGGCGAACACCACCCAATTCAAGGAAAAGATCACTTTACTATCCGGGCAAACTGCAGGCTACAGCATAATCGCTTACAACACTGCAGGATCGAACAGCAGCAAGACCATCGTCCTGGGGTGTTAGCATTATCGATAAAAAAAGAGCCATGCTAAATTGCATGGCTCTTGAGTTCTATTCGTCACCAAATTGTTCTTTTGACTTCTTCGTTTGCTTACCGCGCTCATCTGTATTTAAAATACGCTTACGGATTCTAAACGATTCGGGAGTCACTTCGAGCAACTCGTCATCAGAGAGATATTCGATCGCCTCGTCGAGGGACATCTGGCGCGGCGGGGTGAGGCGGATTTCCATGTCACCGCCGGAAGCGCGCATGTTGGTCAGGTGCTTCTTTTTACAGACGTTGACAGAAAGGTCAGTTCCGCGAGAGTTTTCGCCGATCACCATGCCTTCGTACACCTCAACGCCAGGTCCAACAAATAATTCTCCACGCTCTTCTGCGCTCTTGAGTGAGTAAGCAGTAGTCGTGCCTGCCTCCCAGGCAACAAGTGAGCCTCTTGGACGCGAAGCCATTGCCCCGCCAATTTCATCATATCCATGAAAAATGGTATGCATAATACCAGCACCGCGTGTTGACGTAAGGAATTGATAGCGGAAACCAAGCAAACCGCGCGTTGGGACAATGTAAACCATGCGCGTCATTCCCTGACCCGTATCCTGCATATCCATCATTCTGCCGCGTCTACTTCCAAGCATCTCCACAACTACACCAACGGTTTCAGCACTGGTTTCAACATGGACTTCTTCGTACGGTTCTAGCAATACACCATCGTCGGCTTTATGATAAATAACCTCAGGGCGGGAGACTTGAAATTCATAGCCTTCGCGCCGCATGGTCTCGATCAGGATACCAAGATGTAACTCGCCGCGCCCGGAAACCAGGAAATTCTCTGCAGACTCAGTTTCTTCCACCCGCAAAGAAACGTTGGTGCGCAGCTCTTCAAACAAACGTTCGCGCAGTTTGCGTGAAGTTCCCCACTTCCCTTCTTTGCCGGTAAACGGAGAGGTGTTTACACCAAAAGTCATACGGACGGTCGGCTCTTCCACTTTGATGGTCGGCAATGCAACAGGGTTCGCCGGGTCCGCTAGAGTTTCACCGATGGCTATGCCTTCCAAGCCTGCCAATGAGATAATGTCACCGGCTTTAACCTCGCCGATCTCAACCTTGTTCAAACCTTTGAAAGTATATAAGTAACGAGCACTCTCAGGTGCAACCGTCCCGTCCAACTTCATGCGCGCCATTTTTTGACCCGCTTTAATGGTGCCCGCAAAAACACGCCCAATGGCAGTCACACCACGGTAATCGTCATACCCCAACATGGTAACAAGCAACTGCAAAGGCGCGTCAGGGTCCACTTTAGGGGCAGGGATATGTTTGAGAATTACATCGAACAAGGGCTGCAGATCAGGGCTCAGTTCAGGAGTAAGCCCTGCCTTGCCCGCAGATCCTTGGGCATAAATGACCGGGAAATCAGCCTGCTCTTCCGTTGCACCCAACTCGATAAAAAGATCAAAAGTCTCATTCAATACGCGAGACGGCTCAGCGTCTCTGCGATCCACCTTATTGATCACAACGATGGCTTTATGCCCCATTTGAAGCGCTTTCTTCAATACAAAGCGCGTCTGCGGCATGGGTCCTTCTGCCGCATCGACAAGCAGGAGCACGCCGTCCACCATATTCATAACACGCTCCACCTCGCCACCAAAATCGGCATGTCCGGGAGTGTCTACAATATTGATCTTGATCGGCTGATTGGTAGTGGGGTCCATCAGGCTGATAGCTGTATTCTTGGCAAGGATGGTAATGCCACGCTCGCGTTCAAGGTCATTGGAGTCCATCACACGTTCTTCTACGTGCTGGTTCTCACGGAAGGTATGGGATTGACGCAGGAGCCCATCCACTAATGTGGTCTTGCCATGGTCAACGTGGGCAATAATAGCAATATTTCTGAGTTCGTTTCGTTCGATTATCATATTTATTCCATTTTGAAAGTGTCAATACTTGGGCACAATAAGTCCTCGACCAGGGTTGGCCGAGGACAAGGTCTTAGGCTTGAGGCAAGTATATTATCAGATTGGCTTGGTTTTGAGTAGGGGGAAGAATAAATCTCTTATTCTAAAAACTAGGGTGAAGGCAAGATCGTGACCCGGGATGCCTGTACCCACGCAGACTGACTACCATCACCAGGCAATGCTACTGACAACCATACGCTATCCGAACTTTGAGCCAGGATGTTTACCGAACCACCCGCCACAAGCACGGCCATTACAGATGACGTTTCGGACGGTTCTGAATAAAGTTGGACATCATCCGTACCAGAGTTGACCGCCACATAACCTGAAGGGCTGGGTGCTTGCGTCCCAGCTGCAGGGATCAAAGGAGTGTTGGTTGGCAATACAACCACGGTCAAACCCAGCAAGCGCGCATACTCGATCGCATATTGATTATGCTGCTGCCGCGAAAGGGCGATTCCTTCCCGCAATATTTCAGGGTCAGCGCCCCCCAAAAAGGCAACTGTAGTCTCGATGACAGTATTCATGTGAGCCAATTGAATTTTCTTTAAGTCTGTCAAACAGGCAGGAACAGACTGATCCTCCGTATCTCTGCGAATTCTCTGCATTTCCGAGATAACATCGGTTAATTGATTTATGGGCGCATTCGCTGCTATTAATGAAGCATCATCAAATTCCCGCATATGCTTGTGGATCTTCTCCACCTCGACAGGCAACCCTTCAGCGCTGCACGGATCTACTACCGTCGGGGACGCAGCAACAGCCGTACCATTTGGAGAAGTCTGCGAACTGCAAGCGGAGATCAGGAAGGTTAGAATTATAAAAAGCATGCCCGGTCTTTTTTTCAACATAAACCAGATTTCCTCACCATTTACAAAATTAAGCGGCATGTGGGGCGCATTTGGTGCGCCCCACATGCCGGAAAAACTTCAATAATCCTATTTTTTTACAAGCACAAAGATACCCGGGAAATTCGTTTCAAACTGAAACTTCCCATCCGGCGTAATGAAGCCGCTGTTATAAACAAGGCTGCCATCTGTGAACACTACCGTGGAAAGTTCCACCCACGCAGTCCCATTCCAAAATAAAACTGACAGGTTTGCGCCAAGTAGGTCAGCCGGTACAGGAAAGGACATCTGCAATCGTCCATCAACAAATGGAACAACACCATTCGTCAACAACGCATTTAATCCAACGACAAATGTACTCCCTTCAGGCAAAGCTCCGGGCAGCCCGTTGGAGTCTCCAATAATCGTCATACTTGCACTACCCGAAGCAGGGCAAATATAAGTAGCTGAAAACCCATTTACAAAAGATAGAACAACTCCGCTATTCGTGGAGCAATCCAGGAGTATGGGAGAACTCAACCCTTCATTACCAAAAGAGATAATATTGAAAGGAAGGGGAAAAGACGGCAAAAACGACTGGGAACTGATCGGCTGGGATGAATTTGAACCTCTGCCATCATTATCTCCATTTCCATTGCCGCCGCTAGCAGGAACTGGACACGGATACCCCGAATCGGTGTTTAGCACCGTATTCAACCCATAAACAACATAATCGCCAAAACCGTTATTGGAAAACGCTACACTATTCAAATTAACCGACGTTGGATCCAACGGATTCCCCGTCAACCAATCATTAAACCCGACCTCCAAGCCATACTCACTGTTATTCGCCGAATAACTACAATTGATGGTTACGTCGCCATTTGCTCCAAGCTTCATGCCATCCCCATTATCACCGCCCACACTGACTGTGTTCTCGATAAAAATATCATTGGAAGCCTGAATGAACACAACATGCCCTTGATAGATAGTGTTGTAAAAATAATTCGAGCCGGCAAGATAAACAGAGCCATTATGCGTCTCCAAATGCAACCCGCCTGTCATATTGGCGTATATATTTTCAGCATAAATCTCACCATTCGAAAGGATAATGAGCGCATCTCCGCCTGTATTTATAAAAGAATTATTTCCAGCAACAACAGCATCCCCTGTATCAAGACTGGCAGAAACTCCATTCCAGTCTGTATTATTAACATTCAGGTTTTCCAGGTATAAATTTCCGCCGTTCTGAACCTGAAAGCTGGCACCAGACACTGAATTGGCATAAAACTGATTAGTACCAGTTACAACAACATCACCAGAAGTCGATACCACTTCAAGCCCAGTTCCGCCTACGTACCCCCCGCCTAACTGGTTCCGGTCTGCGGTGATATTATTAAGTACAACATCGCCATTCGAATATATACCAAGCCCATTCCCACCAAAAGCGATACTCCCATTATCTGAAAAACTACTATTTGTTCCATCCACATACACAGACCCGGTGCCCGCACCAAAACAACGCCAATACCAATTAGCAGGGTCCGGGTCACTATCGTCATAACCCCAGTCGCAATTGTCTAAAACTACGCCACCGAAGTCATTCCCTGTGGCAGATACATTATCCAAAACAATATCTCCCTGAGTATTGACTCCCAATCCCAACTCGGTTGTATCATGGATAAGAATACGACTGATCGAAACATTCCCGCCCCATCCGTATATATAAATAGGGTTCGCAAACGACGAAATACCAGGAGTGTTCGCACTACCAGAAATACCATCCCAACCACCCTGAAGTGCCAGCGAGTACGCCTCCCATCCGGAAGTAGCTGAGCCATCAAGGTCAACTGTTGCCCCAGTTAAATCAGCTCCTTGTTCTATCCAGATCGTGCCATCCTGTGCAGGCTCATTTACTACAAGATGCGTTACCAAATCACCAAGTGTGGCAAAAGAGTTTGTACATCCTAAAGCGCCTGGAGTAGGTGCATTCGCCCCCGGGCACCAAACTGGGTCGCGAATAACCGCCGGTTCAACAGGCGCTACTTCATCATTCAACGCAACTTCAACTGGAGCATCCAAAGATGGAGTAGGTTCACTTAATACTTCTTCTGTTTCCGGCGCAACTTCAACCGCGACTGGGGCTTCGGCTGGAACCTCCGCCGCTGGATCAACATTGACCGCATAACTCGGGTCAGAATCAACGATATGCGCCTCAGCCACAGCGCCGACAACGGAGCCTGAACAATCGGCATTTTCCACCCCTGAAGCTTCACCTTCCACACATGTCACAACAGCGGTTACTTGAGCGTTTGGGTCAACATCAACAACATCGACCATCTCATCCCCCACTTGAATACCAACAACTGCATTCTCGCTTTCTTGAAGCAGATCGGACGCCTGATCAGCCGAAGGCATTTCTGCTACACCAGCTGCCTCAGCGCTTGTTGTCTGAATATAGATTGTTCCATCTTGAGAGGAATTCGAGGAGGAAACATCAACAAGCAGGTCCCCAATACTTCCATAAGACCCCGAGCACCCCGCTTCACCCAAACCTGAGCCATCAGGGCACCAAACCGGTTGCCCATTCAACAAGGCATTTTCGCCTTCAGGAGTTGACATTTGGACAGTCTGCCCAGCCTCATCAATAATAACCACATCCACCCCTTGACCCTCGCTGGCTGGCTCAGGCGGCAAAGCTTCTTCTTGACTCACCGGTTCTGATGGAGGAACATCATCAGCCGATGCGCGAGTGGGTACAAGCAAAGAAAACACCATTGAAACAATGATGGCAAGAATTGAAAAAGAATGCCGTTTTTGAGACATAACGTTCTCCTTGATATGAATAGACCAATTATAAGCCTGAATTTTAAACGAAAAAACTAGTGAAATAATGCGCAAACTTAATTATAAACCCACCAGGTTTGTCCTACTTTACAAAAACGCAAACTCAATACCCCCCAATACTCTGAGCCCAAAACTACACCCTTGCAGCCCTACCTGACTTGCGTATATCGCGATAATTCCACCAAACCTGCCACACTCGAATAGCTGCTTCAGCTTGAATCTTAAAGGACATTTTAGACTTTCCCCAGCGTCTATCCGCAAAATAGATTGGAGCCTCACCGATCTTAAATTCAAGACAATGTGCCAGATAGATCATTTCAACCAAAAAAATATAACCACTCGATTGAATACGTTCAAATGGAATTTGCTTCAATGTACCACTTCGCCACATTCGATACCCCGTTGTAACGTCATGAAGCGGCAACCCTAATATACTACGCGCATAAAAATTCCCAAAAGCAGAAAGCCCTTTACGCCAGATAGTCCATTTTTTATCTACTGAACCACCTCGCACATAACGCGACCCAAGGACTACATCGTTCGTTTCGAGAAGCTTCACCATATCGACCAAAACGTTTGGGTCGTGAGAAAAGTCGGCATCCATTTGAACAATTGCTTGAGAATCACCCGCCAGTATTTTTTGGAAACCATTCAGGTACGCTGAACGTAATCCCATTTTTCCGGGGCGATGGAGAACCTCGATCCGGTTCGCGTGCTTTTCAGACAGCTTCTCTGCCAGTTGCCCTGTACCATCCGGGCTATTATCATCGACAATTAGAAGGGACAAATCAAGTGGAAGCGAAAATAAAGCGGAGACCAGGTTAGGAAGGTTCTCCGCTTCGTTATATGTAGGAATGACAACCGTAATTTGCAAACCATGCTCCTATGGTTTTGAGTTCATTAACTCAGCTTTAATCTGAGCCACATCCCCTGCTCGATTTTTCAATGAAGCCATCTCGACTATTCTAACCCCAAGACGGTTTGTCCGTTTGGCAACCTGATCACGGTCTTTAATAGGGTAAAAATATTCAACCGACTGATCCAAGCGAGAGCGGAGTTTGTCATTTAATGCCGCCAAGTTGGAAGGAGGAACCACTAAAATGAATTCAGTAGCGCTTAGATGTCCAAGAAAGTCTTCAGGGCGGCTAAATTCACGCATCGTATTGACGATCATCAAACTGACCGCCCGAAGCACATCGTCGGAAGCGACAAACCCATAAGATTCTCTGAATGCCCCCATGTTCTCGATTGAGATGTACAACAGGGAAGAGTTTTCCTTTCCAAGAACCTCGGAAAGTTTTTCGTCTACAAGCGTACCTTCAGGAAGCCCGGTAACAGGGTTGGTCAACGATCCCTGACTTACACGTTTTAGAGCATTTCGTACACGCAATCTTAGCTCTTGAACATCAAAAGGCTTGGTAATGTAATCATCAGCGCCAAGCTCCAGTCCTTGCAAGCGATCTGCGCGATCCCGTTTTTCGGTGAGAAAAATAATCGGAATAGTAGCAGTTCGTCGGTCAGTACGGAGGCGGCGAGCAACTTCATAACCATCAATATCCGGAAGGCGGATATCTAAAATAACCAAGTCGGGGTTAACTTGTAATGCAGAGCGCACACCATCCTCCCCCCAATTTACGGTGAACACATCGTAATCCTGGGTGCGAAAATACGCCGTCAACATCTCGGCAACATCAGGATCATCTTCAACTATGAGGATCTTCGGCTTTGCGTCTGCCATGCTCAGACCTTGTTATTATGAAATTGGTTCTTTTTGAACGATGAACTCACAAACCGGGTCGCCCATCGCAACGCATTTGGATTCGTTGACACGGAATTCGTTTCCGCCAGAAACCCATTTTAAACTTTCCTGCAATAAACCAGTGGAAATAAAACAAACCGGCTTATCAACTGCTGAACGCCCCCAACAGCATGGGCATTTATGGATTGTCCACACCCATTCGGTATCTTTCTCTTCCACCGTGGTCTGTTGGTCGCTCAACTGGGAGAATATCTTGGCAAAGGCAGGCAAACCAATTCTGAGCTTGGATTGAAGCGGAAGAACAACGAACGCCAGATCTGCTGCGCCAGCCAATGCTCCAAAGTTTCTAAGCGCGTCGGCAAATGTTGCTCGTCCAGCGCGTAATGCAAGACCGCGCCCACCACGAGGACCATACATTTCTTCAAGGGCAGACCCGATGGCGGAAAGTTCGGCGAAGTCAAAACCTTTATCCAAATTATCAGGGGGATAGTTTTCTATATAGTGACTTAAACCAGCCAGGTTAAGAATAGCGTTCAAACCATTCTTGCCCATCACCTCTTCGAGAGATTTGATGGTGATCAAGCCAAATTTATTCGGGTAATACAGACCAGCATTTTGGACGGGGCTCATAATAACTCCATTAAATCAACTTCGCCAGATCTTCAGCGGCGCGTCGCATATCAAGGAAGATCAGGCCAAGCCTGGCCTGTTCACGTACCAAGGCGGTAAGAACTGCTTCTTCACCCACCGATATAAGGACAACATAGCCCTTCAACCCCTTAATATAAACCTGTTCGAGTGAACCACGGCCCAATTCGCCAGCGATTCTTTCACCCAACGAAAGCATCGCCGCGGACATGGCTGACACACGATCTTCTTCCACACCTTGTGGCAGGGCAGACGCAATGCTCAAGCCATCCACACTTACAATCGCGGATGCTTCAATGTCGGGAGATGATGCCTGTAGCTCACGCAAGCGATCTACCATTTGCTGTGTACGGTTCTTAGACAAGCCAGCCCTCCTTGAGGATTTTTTACACCCAAGGGAATAGATATAATAGAAAGTTGCCTTGGGGCATAACAAAACAATTTTAGAACATGGTATTCATTGTGTCAAGTTCGAGGGTGTCTAGTTTACAAAAAGGCAAGGCAAAACAGGCAAATCTCCGGGTAATTGAGGGTTTCATTCCATTTTGAAAACTGCCAAACTATTCACGCCTACTTTGTATTGACATGGATATAGCCTCATGGTAAACTACTGCCCGCTTAACTAATTGGTCTCGTGGTGTAGCGGCCTAACATGCGGCCCTGTCAAGGCCGAGATCGCGGGTTCGAATAGCCCGATCTGGATCCAGCCCATGATGATCCCCCTGCGGTTGCCATCCCGTCTCCTGAGGCTTTGGGAGGAACGGAACGGGTTTCTTTCTCGCTTCGTACCCTGCCCAGATCGCCACGATACTGGCAAGGAAGGAAACAAAGTAAAGCCAAGGATCCCCGCGATCAAGCTGACGATCGCTAATGTGCTGCTGGGCAGCAAGGTCATATTGTTGCTTTGATTGTAGTTCGGTTCGTTCATAATGATCTCCTATTTTTTCTTGAGCTTTTCCTGCCAATGCCAATAGATCATCACCATTGCCAGGGTGTCGAGCTTGCAGTATTCCAACAGCAGATGCTTCCATTGACCGCGCAGTTCCAGTGGACCGTATAACATCGCCTGATACGCCGTGATCGCCCCGGTGCTCTCGTTCACCACAGCAGCCTGCCCGGCGATCTCCAATGGCGGCAGGGATTTGTGCGGACTGAGCAGTTCACCATTTTCTTCCTTCACATATTGCGGATAGCGTTTTCCAACCCCTCGTTGACCTGCCAGACCGCATCCAGCGCTTCCTGATCGAGGTCCTGCCTTTCATTACCGGGTGAAGTAATGTTTTAAGAGTCAGGTCGTTCATATCCACCAGATGACCATCCGTGATCCAGTCCAGCCAATCTTGCAGTTTAGCATTTTCATGGCGTCCATTCATCTGGGTGCGGATCTGCCGAGAATGCTGTTCTCATGTGTCGCCCACATGTAGACCGTGCCGCTGCGCCCAAGCTGATTCATCAACGACCTCGGCAAATGCGAAGTTAGGATAAGCATCTTCGAGGTTGATCCACCCGTATGGATCGGTTCGGCGCCAGGTGCTTCAATAGAATGCCAGCTCCATTGAAAAGCCACATTCTCGAACGGTCGCATGCCGCGCTGATAGGGGACTGCCAAACCGGAAGTCTCAAAGTCGATGAAGTGCAGCGGGCAGGCATGTGAGGCAAGGATATCGCCCAGAGCAGGTTCGATCCATTCGGTCTTGGATTTGGGAATTCCGCATCTGAATTAACTGGACGCTGGGCACGCGGACCCATTGAACCGTCTTTCTTGCTGAGGGCGGATCTGGCAGGTCGTACAGGCTGGTCTTGCCGGCCTCGATCAACGCCTGCACTTTGACCTGACGCCATAATACAACCCAAGGATGTGCGGGTCTGGGTCCGCCAGCCCGCCCCAGCACCCACGAAAACCGTTCTTGAGTTCAAATCTTCCACGCGATACTCGCAACCTTGCAGGCGAAGGAGATCGGTACCGGCAGTTTGGTGAGTGGGTTGAGGCTTTGATGAAAACCTTGCAGCGTTAGAAACTTCGGGGAGCAGTTCGCCAACTTCACGGTCCACAGTGATGCGGGTTAGGAAGTGGCTGCAGCGCAGTTCGTCCACATCCCCGGTGAAGGTGAAGCGGGCACGCGGATATCCGCTGTCATCCTCGGCGATCTGGTTGAGGCAAAGAGTGAGTGCAGGTTGTCGATGGCGGTGGTCTTGGTCTTGTCTGGCATCATCAGTTCGCAGGTGAGCGAGGATTGTGGGAAGAGTTCACGCAGGATGAGCGCCTGAAAGGTGATATCTTCCAGATACGGCAGCCAGCCCGAAGCAATGCCGCCGCGCTTTCCGCGCAGCGGATTTTCTTCACCGGAGTCGAAAAACTTGGCTTTGACCTCGATCAGGTCAGAGCATCGCCTTGCTTGATGAGGATATCCGGGCGGGCGAACTTGCCTTTGCTCTCAAAGGCGGCTTCGAGCAGGACGATGTTTTCCTGCTTGCAATACTCCTGGGTCATTGCCACGGCTTTGTCGTGGTCTGGTTCATCCACAAGGACCGCATCCTCGAAGAGCAGGCTGGCGATCGCGCCGATCATGTATCCGCCTTCGGCAAGCAGTTCGATGTACTCATCCTCGTCCTTGGTGGACTGGTATTTGTTCATGCGGTGGCAGAGCTTATAGCACAGGCGCGCGACTTGTAATCAGTCTTGGAGATGGAGAG
>JADKIL010000019.1:140000-248109 GCA_016721315.1 Candidatus Villigracilis vicinus | reverse complement strand
GTCACGCAGCCTGTATCGTGGGTCACAGTCACGTCAGGGTTGACTTCGTTCTTCATCACTTCGATCTTGCGAAGAGTAGAGAATGAACGGGTGAAGTCACGCTGAACCAACACATGACGGAAACCGAAGCCGCAGCAGTCGAACCAGGTCGAGTAATCGGCTACGTCAATGCCGAGCGCTTCGAGTGCGCCTGTCACAGTGGCGGTGCGTTGACCGCCGTAGATGTCGGGATCGTAGATCGCGTCTTCAGCGACGATCTTGTAGTAATGGCAGGCAGGGTGAACCGTGGCGCGGATCATGCTCATGTCCACAGTTTGTTTCTCTGCAAACTTGCCGCGCATGACATGCACCCACTCGCTGTAGTGGACGAGTTCTTCAGGGATGACAAGCGGTTTGCCGAGTTTATCCATAATACGGCGGACTTCATCGCGCAGTCCTTGGGGTGGACAAGTTGCTCGCGAATCTCTTTGTAATGTCCGTATGAGGTTCCGCAGTGGATCATCGGGAAGTACCCCGTCTCATGCGCGGCAGCGAAGTTACGCACCATCACCGCGGCTTGCGCGGCAGCGTTCGATGTCGCAGAGGCGTAATAGTTCCAGCCCGTGCAGGAGGTTTGGTCGGTGGGGTCGATGTAATCCAGATTGAATTGGCGGTGCAGCCAAAGATGGACGAAGTGTAGCCGGGGATATGTCCGCATTGACCGCAGGATTTCTGGTGCCAGGTGTGGTCAACCGGAATCTTCTTGGTGCGCCCAAATTTGGTCTTCACTTCCACGTGGTTTTCAGGCACACGCTGAACAACGATCTCACCCTTCGCTTCGAGTTCGAACAACGCCTCACGGATGTCGTGCGTTGGCGCGATCTCAGGGTCACGGGTCACTGCATGAGATTTACGTTCAAGGATTTCTTCTACGGTTGTAGTCATAAGTTCTCCATAAGGTCACAGGTCGAAGGTCGAAAGTCAGGATAAAGATTCCTTCGTCTTTCTTCTTTCATCCTTCATAATTCATCCTTCATCCTTTGATCTATCCTTCTTCCAATTCTTCCTGCATCACATCTGCCAATAAATCGTGCAAGCCTTCGTCAATTTCCTTTATGATCTCCATGTTTGCCCGTCTCGAACCAGATGGGGTAGAGTTCGAGCAGGGGCTTGCGGTCCGTGCGCCACGCCGCATCTGTCACACCGCGCAGGGTGTCCACGGGGATGGCTTTTCTCCACACGGGCATGTTCGCGGAGAAATTCTGCACCCACGGACCCCAATCGGGGAAGAAGTCGGGCTGGAGCATATCGGGCGAGACTTGATTCCCCTTGAGCATGACCTTGTAGATCACGCGGCTGTAGCCTTGCAGAACGTCTTTGGTTTCCTGCAAACCGTTCTTGACCGCCACTTCGCGCAGCAGGGTTACAAGTCCGCCAGGGTTATTCTGGCGCGGGCAGCGCACACACGAAAAGCATTGTGCGCAGTTCCAAATGTCTTCCGAGATGATGTCGTACACGCGTTCCACATCCTCACGCGCCATCGCTTGAGCGATCACCCGTGGAGAGTAGTCATAGAAGCGTGCCGAAGGACAGGTTGAAACGCAAATACCGCACTCGTAACATCCATAGAGGAAGTCTTCGTAGCGCGGGTCATTTTTCACTTCGAGAAAGAGTTTCTCCTTCTCTTCGTAGGTCACTTCGGGGTTGCGGTCCTGTGCTTTGCCAGGATTCCAGTTTTCTAACGTAGTCGGCATTGCGCCTCCTTTACTTTTCCACAAAGGACACGAAGAAGCACGAATAAAAACCTTCGTGAAAATTCGTGTCCTTCGTGGATTAGAAACCTATAACAGCGTCAGCGTCACACGCCATGTCGTTGAATGCCGCGCCGCCGATCATTTCCACGCCTTCGATCATGTCGTCCATGGTGTAGCCGTGCAGATCAAGTGAAGGCTGGCAGACGAGAAAGCGCACACCGATCTCCTGCGCCTGTTCGATAAAGAACTTCAATTCCTTGCCGCCGCCGCCCTTGCGCGGAATGATGATCGTATCGCCATTGCCCTTCGCCACACACTGCGGACCATTCATGGTGAAGTAAATGCATACTTCGTTGTCCATGGCTGCACCCGCCGTGGCGAGGAAGAACGGAGTCGCGGTGCGTTCCGGGTCTTTTTCACCATGGGTTTGCACGTACAAAATCCGCTTTGTTTCCGGGTCGTTCGTCTTCCACACGCTCATACTGCCCTCTCCTTTAACTTTTAGGTCACGCTTGAGGCGTGACCTACTTTTATTAGATGAATAATTGAACATCTGCATCGGCAGCGTATTCGAGAAACATTGCAGCGCCTGCCACTTCTGCCTGTGGAATAAATTCCTCTTTCTTGAAGCCAAAGACATCCATCGTCATCTGACAGCCGATCATTTTTACATCGAGATCAAGGCACATTTCGCGCAGTTCCTCAACGGAGGCAACACCCTTGTTCTTGAAGGTTTGTTTCATTAAACTAGTTGCCATTGCTTCAAACCCGGCACGTTTGCCATTAGCAAATTAGGCATGGGCATGCAATATTTTGAAAACCTTCAGGATCAAAAGGCATTTTCATTGGCATGGCTGGGTTTCCAAGAGGAGATACTTGCATGTGCAAGTCAGTCTTCAACAGGGGCAACCCATAGAAGGTAAAGAAAATGCCAACCTCCCAACCCATCGCACCAGCAGCACTGGCGAGAATAAATGGAGGATAGGCCCAATCTAATGTCCCCTTGCTGGCAATCAGAGCAAGTCTTTTTGGGGCGTTCGGATCAGATTTTGACATGTCTACCTCGTTTCTAGTGATTCGGTTATTTCTTTTTCAAATAGAAAATGAACTTTCCATCTTCAGTCATCGAGCGTAACAATTCATTGCCAGTTTGTCGGCTCCAGGCTTCCATGTCAGGCGGCGCACCAGGGTCAGTAGCAACCATCTTCAATACCTGTCCAGATTGCAGTTCCTTCATGACTTTGGAAGTCTTCACAACAGGCATTGGGCAAAGCATTCCAGAGCAATCCAACATTTGATCTTCTTTAATAACGTCTGTCATCACTGCCTCCTTTGAACTGCGATATGATACCGATTTGACGCGCACTTGACCATCCCGCACACAGGGGGATTTCCTCTCCCCCGCGCGGGGGATGCGAGCATATTATTCAACTATAATCATTCTACAACTTTCAAATCCAGATGCAACAGCAGGTTTTGCGTATGTTAAAAAAACATTCGATCTGTTTTTCACACAAACCGTATCTTCCTTTTCCTGGTTATTTTTCGCTGGGCTTCATTATTTCCCGTTTTAATGACTTTGAATCAAATTCAGTCCAACCTGTTTTGTCCTCACTCACTGTTTTGCTCGTTACTGTTATTGTCAATACCATTGTTTCTACATTCAACAAAGCCTTAATCAACTCGTAATAGATCGCCCTTATGCAATGAGCATTGACCTGCTCTTCTCGGCATTCATACTCACCGTCAGCGGCGGCACACACAGCCCTTATTATCTTTATGCTCTCAGCCCATTATTGGCGGGGGCATTTTTCTTTCAAGCGCGTGGAGCTTTATTAACTTCCCTTGTATTTACGCCGTTATATTTACTCAGCAATTATTTCCACCCCATTCAAACTTCAGACAATATTGCGCTAATGACTCAACTTGCAGGGATCTGGTTGTTCCCGATCCTCTTTGCATATCCATCCACATTGCTCAAAGATATTAATCGGGCGCGCGAAGAACTATCCAACGCACGGGATGAACTTTCTCAAAAGCATGAACATCTCTCCACCGCGCACCGTCAACTGGAGATCATCCACGACCTGACCGTATTGCTGCAAGCCGCGCCAGATCTCATCTCTGTGCAGGAACGTGTGCTTGGCGCAGTCACAACCGATCTCGGGTTTTCAAAAGCAGTGGTCGCATTGGTTGATCCTTCACGCGAGGAACTCGGCGGCTGGCTGGTGTACCCTGCCGAAGAATCATTTCCAAAAACGCAGGCGCTCCCGTTAAAATCCGAGAACGGACAAATATTCAAAGCGCTGCTCAACCGTACTGTTTTCAAAACAACCGGGGAAACCCTTGTAAAAAATACCGAGCTCAATCACTGGCTCGATCAAAATAAGTGGTTCGTGCTTCCGCTTTATTTGCGGGAACACCCCGTCGGCATTTTACTCGTCGAGGAATCTGGACTCACCAATGAGCGTGAGAGTACCCTGATGACGGTTGCGAATCAGGCTGCGCTGGCGCTTGGTACCACCATCCTGTGCATTGACCGCGCCCGAAGCCTCGCCGTCGAAACCGAGCGCAACCGCATCGCGCGTGACATCCACGATACAGTGGCTCAATCGCTCTTCGGCATTGTCTACTCGTTGGACGCCTGCATCACCATGCTCCCCCATCAAGCCGCGGATGTGAAAACTGAGCTCATGGAATTACGCTCCCTCGCCAACAGCGCTCATGAAGAAGTGCGCCGCTCCATCTTTGACCTGTGGCCGTCTGCATTGACCATAGAACTATTCATGGCAGATTTGACGAACTACATCAATAGCTGCTGCCGCCCGCGTTCGTTTAATATTATCTTCAACAATAGCGGCGATTTCAATTCGTTATCATCCGGGTTGCGAAGAACCATCTATCGCATGGCGCAGGAAGCATTGGCAAATTCAGCCCGTCATTCAGGCGAAAATCTGGCACGACTCTATTATTAAATGTTACTGAAGATCAAGTGCTATTAAATATTTCAGACGAAGGCAGAGGCTTTGATCCCGATATCGCGCTGTCACGCAGCGTCAACCGTGAACATTTTGGACTGCATGGTATGCAGGAACGCGCGCGTTCTTTGGGCGGCGATTGCGAGATACTCAGTCAGCCTGGATCTGGCGCGCGTATTATCATCCACCTGCCAATTATTGGACATCACCATGCCTGAACCGATTCGAATCCTCATCGTTGACGACCATGCTGTAGTCCGCAAAGGGTTGGCAATGGTCCTTCGTCTGGAACCAGATATCGAGGTGGTTGGTGAAGCGGAAAATGGACGAGTTGGTTTGAAAGCGGCAAAATCCCTGACCCCAGAACTAGTGCTCGTTGACCTCATCATGCCTGAAATGGATGGTCAGGAAATGGCGCTCGCGCTACGAAAATCAAATCCCAGAATAAAAATAATGATGTTAACTGGAACCGAAGTGGATGACCGCGTTTTTGATCTGGTTGCTGCAGGCATTGAAGGATACGTACTAAAACACATCGAACCTGCTGAATTGATACGGGCAATTCACGCAGTAGTACGCGGGGAATCATTTTTTCATCCCGATGTAATGAAAAAAATTATTAGTCGAATGCACCCTCAACAAACTCACTCAATTACATTGACACCAAGAGAATACGAAGTGCTTGAATGGATGGCTACACCAAATACCTATCGTCAAATTGCTACACAGTTAAACGTCAGCGAAGAGACGATCAGAAGTCACGCAAAAAACATTCTTGAAAAAATGAAACAGCCAAACCGGGCACAAGCAGTATTGACTGCCCTGAAGCTGGGGTTGATAGAAATAAAAAAGAACTGATTAGTCAGCTGACAGTGTCATCATAGGGAGGACAGAAACGCAAACCGATCAGAAAAAGGCTCAAGTCACGTTGGTGCTTGCGATCCACAAAATGACGCAAGCACCTTACCATACTCACCTTCCTGGCTGTGCTTATGAAATATACCTACTATCAACCACAATTTTTTCGCTTCGAACGCCGTTCACAAAATCGCTTCAAAACTCTTTTGCAAAACTGTCAGGTCACTAGAAAAGAGTAAGAAAAAAATTCGCAAACGGGCGTGCCCAATTAATCTGTCATGACTGGAATACAGCGACCAAACAGAAAATAATCCTCAAACATGCGCAAACAGGCAGTTTATTTAATTCTTAACCGGAAAACGCTCGCGGACTTTCGCCGAGACCTGACGGTCGGTCATTTTGTCCGCCGCTTCCACTGCCAGGACATGTGCTTTGAGTCCTTCATGCTCCAAACGTTTTTCCAGTTCACCCTTCGCCTCACCGGGACCAAAGATTTGAATGGTCTCAGCATCACGAATAGCAGCAATGATCTCATCGTAAAATTTATTGAGGGTGTTTGTAAATTTTCGATCTCTCTGATCTTCTGCTGTAACCTCTTTTAATCCTTGCGGTGTTTTGGAATGCGCACTGCCGGAATAACGGATGTGCTTTCCGCTGCCGGAGGCAATACGCTTCGTCTCTTCCACGCCATCGTTAAGAATTACAATGATGGCTTCTCGATGATCGACCCATAAACCAATTTCTTTTTTCATGGCAATCTCCTTATATCTTTCTGGATGAATTGATTTTTCTAAAATCGATAAAGCCCTTTTGCACATCCACCAATATGAGTTGTACCCTGATCTGGTCTCCTACATCCAAACCTTCAAAACCTTCTTCCAGTTTGCCCTCCACAGGGATCGTAAGCAGCCGAACCCATGTTCCTTTTTCAGAGGCGCCAGTGACAATAGATTCGAACGTCTCTCCAAGACTCGATTCAAGCATGAGAGCAGCGGCGGATTTTTCAACGCGTCTTTCCACCTTTGTGGCTGCATCCTCCGCCTCTGTACAGTGGACTGCCAATTCATCCAGTTCATCTTTACTATAAGGGCAAGGCTTTCCCTCCAATGCCGCCTTCAATAACCGCTGGGTAAGCAGATCTGGATAGCGACGATTTGGAGCCGTGGAATGGGCATAATCTTTGACTGCAAGTCCAAAGTGTCCTGGAGCGGTTTCATCAGAAGATTCGGCTACATATTCACCAGAACCCAGAAGTTTGATCACAGCCAGAGACAAGTCAGGGAAGCGGATCGGATCCACAGCTTTGGCTTGGACGAGAAAATCTTCCAACGCTTTTGAGTCCGGTTCGGAGGGAAGCTCATAGTGTTGATCCCAGGCGATCTCAATGATCCGTTCCCAGCGTTTTGGCGTTCGCACGACACGCCGGATCGAGGGAAAATCGTTGGCGGCAAGGTAACGCGCCGTGACGCCGTTCGCAGCAATCATAAAATCTTCAATGAGTTCCTTGGCACGATTCTTCTCTTCGATTTCCAGTGTCCTAATCTGGTCGCCGTCAAATACTGGTTTTGACTCGACGGTCTCCAGGGTTAACGCTCCATTGGCATGGCGTAGTTTCTTCAAATTTTGGGCGGCTTTATCCTGTAGGAGCAAATTTTCTGCCAAGCCGATCACAGAAGAGACCGCTTCAGGAACAATGCCGCTTCCTTCCAACCATGGGGCAATATTGTTATACGCCAGCTTGGCATGATTACAAACCAACGCCCGATACATACTGGAATCCAAAAGTGAACCATCAGCGCCGAGTTCCATTGCAACTACAAGAGCGAGACGTCCTTCATTAAGATTGAGTGAAGTCAAATTCGTGGAAAGCAGGTCGGGTAGCATTGGGAATATTCTGGCAGCCGTATACACAGAAGTGGTATTGTGGCGGGCATGGTTATCCAACGCCGTCCCATTGTGGACGAGCGCATCCACGTCCGCAATGGCAACCATGATCCTGACTTTGCCATCGGGCATTGTCTGAGCAACAGTCAGTTGATCCAGGTCGAGTGAATCATCATTATCAATAGATGCCCAAGGAAGATTGCGCATATCACGGACATTTGAGTCATCCCTGGCTGGTTTATTGATGGACATTTGAATCCTTTTAATTTCAGCAAGTGCTTCATCTGAAAAATCAGGCCACAACCCCCGCTCGATCATCACCCTGCGTGCAATGCTCTGTAAAATAGTGCGGTGATGCTTTTCATTTATATGTATATTCACAGGAACTCCTTTACGATCTTTCCATCCACTACTGCGCTGTATAGCCGCCATCCACCATCAATGCATGACCAGTAATGAACGAGGCAGCGTCCGAACAAAGCCAGGTGACTGCATTGGCGATTTCTTCAGATGTGCCCATACGCTTCATCGGATGAAGATTCGAGATCTGGGTATGCAAGTCTGTACCGGTCTTCATACCCGCTTTCTCCAGCAATGGGGTGTAAATGAAACCCGGGCAAACAGCATTGACGCGAATATTCTGCGTGGCATATTCCAATGCCGCTGTCTCGGTTAGACCTATTAATCCATGTTTGGCTGCCACGTAAGCGGATGCTGTTGCAAAGCCAACCTTCCCCAAAATGGATGCCATATTCACGATCACGCCTCCGCCTTGTTTTTGCATGATCTCAAGCTCATATTTCATGCACAACCACGCCCCGATCAGATTCACATCAATGACTGCGCGCCAATCTTCTTCCTTATATTCGCCAGTGAGCATGGACGGTCCGCCAATGCCTGCGTTGTTGCAGGCGTAGTCCAGCCTGCCGTAATTTTTAAGTGCCGTTGTCATCACTGATTTAACTTCTTCCGATTTTGTGACATCACAAGAAGTAAAAACGGCTTCTCCGCCAGCAGTGTTTATCAAACGGACGGTTTCTTCTCCGCCAGCTACTACAATGTCTGCGACAATGAGCTTGGCGCCTGCTTTTGCAAACATCAACGCACACGCCCTGCCAATGCCTGAACCAGCCCCGGTGACAAGTGCAACTTTATCCTTAAACTCATTCATGGTTTATCTCCTAATAAAATTCATCAACATTCCAAAGGGCACAGTTTTAATTGCGACTGAACTCACTTATGGTCCTTAAAAAACTAATGATGTCATCCCGACCCAATATGCCCTGGATCTGGTCGCCTATCATGACCGGCAATTGACTGACCCCATCTCTATCCATTTCTTCGAGGGCAGGTGCCAGTTCCGCATCTGGTCGTATCCATTTCATCTTTGCAATGGGTATCATGGCATGGACTGCGCTTGTCGTTGCCCAATCAGAAGATGGAATCGATTTGATGGTATGCAAGGTCAGCAAACCGATGACCAAATCGTTCTGTTTAATGACCAGGACACGCTGCCCATCCCCAAGAATGTGCTTATTTATTAATTGTTCCAGGGTGGTATCGGGGAAAATTGTTACGTAGTGTTTTCGCATGGCATCTGACACATGATGCCCCGACAACAAGTCATGGATCGTCTGCTGACTGATCTGGGATGATGCAGCACTTTCCAAAAACCAGCCGATAAAGGCGATCCATAAGCCATTGCCAAAATTGCCGGTGAACATTTGCCATACCCCCAGAGCAATAAAACAAAAAGCAATAAAACGCCCCAGGTTTGCGGCGATCAGAGTTGCGCGCCGCAGACTTTGCGTGGCACCCCAAATCATGGCTCTAAAGACACGCCCACCATCTAATGGAAATCCAGGAATCAAATTGAAAAGCCCCAATGATCCATTGATATATGCAAGGTACTTTGTAACAGCAAGAACGGGCGCCAAAGTGTCGACAAGGGGTTGCATCAAGCTAAAGAAAATTGCCAGGGCAAAACTTGTAACGGGACCGGCTATGGCGATCCATAATTCTGCTCTGGCACTGGGTGGTTCACTTCCCAGTTGGGCGACTCCACCAAAGACAAATAATGTAATACTGCGCACCTGGACTTTAAATCTCTGTGCCACTACCGAGTGTCCCAATTCGTGCAGCAACACACTGCCAAACATCAAAACAACAGTTATTGCGCCCCAAAACCAATACTGTGCTGTACTCCAGTTCTTGAATTCAACAGGATAATAATTTGTTGCCAACGACCAAGTAAGCAGCCCAAAGATCAGGAACCAGGAATAATCCAAGCCGATCGGAATGCCGAGAATGCGCCCTAAAGAAATTGTGCTTCGGTTCATATTCGAACACCTTTCTTCTCCATACTAAGCATGCTATTATGGATACAAATACAAACCAAACCTGTAGCCTGCCCATGCGATCAAAAGTCCACCAAGCAGATCAGCCAGATAATGCTGGCGGGTAAAGAGTGTGGAGAAAATAACAACGATCACCATGCCAACCCAAAGCCACATCAGGCTGGGATACAAGTGTCCATAGAACAGGCAGATCAGTGACGTTTGAGAGACGTGTCCGCTTGGAAAAGCGTTATAGTCGCCGTCATTTTGATAGACCATCTGCAAGATTCGAGTTGTCCAATTACCGCCGGGCAAAACAGGGCGTTTCACATATGTTGGAAAGAAGTAATAGACCAGTGCAGCCGAAAGCAGAACGAATAAACAGGCGCTGATAAAGGAACGAAAGAGTTGTTCGTCCATTTTCCAGGCTGCCCAAACAAGCCCGCTTATCCATATGGGCAAAAAAATTAGATAAGGAAGTACCCATACAGACCAGATCGGGATCAAGTCATCAATCCAAATTGACATTTTGAAACCTCCTGTTAATTTCCGATTGAGGGGAAAATACAGACAGGCTGCACAAATAACGAGAACCACCATTACCGATCGAATTATCATGGTATGAGCTCTATCAGAGAGAACATCCTCGTCTACCAGCGCTTGTTCTTCTAATTATGGATGCTTTTCAATATCTTATTGACCTTTTCGCCGTCTGTACTAACAGGCAGACTGCCCAGCAAAAGTGTCGGACTGATACCATGTTCTGTAATAACGATCTTTGAATTCTCGCGCAGAGAATTTTCGATCATCTCCAGCTTCTTCAATTCCTGGGCATTGCCGACAAAATATTTTTCGGCGGCTTCATTGACCAGGCGGATCGCCTCTGCCTTGCCTTGAGCGACCTGAATGACCGCTTCACGCTCACCTTCAGCACGCTGAATGATCGCCAGTTTCTGCTGTTCCGCAGCTTCAAACTCACCTGTCGCCAGGAGGCGCATTGAGCGTCGCTCTTGCTCGGCTGTCTTTTGTTTGTGCATGGCTTTCTTAATATCATCCGGTGGGTCGATCAGGCGGATCTCTACCTTGCTGACGGTCAGCCCCCATTCGACAGCATACGTATTCAGAACACGCTGAAGGTTGGTAGCGATCGTCTCACGTGCGACCAGGCTCTCGTCGAGGGTGAGATCGCCGAATTCCTGCCGCAGGTTGGTCATTGCCAGTTGAACGATCGCCCGCTGCCAGTCATCGATATTGTAGAAAGTTCTTTTGATCGCTTCTTCATCGATGGTTGGTCGCACCCACATAATGCCATCCACCATGATCTCAACATTATCTTTGGTGATGACGGCCTGCGGGTGGATATCCATGGTGTGCTCACGCACATCGCGAACACGGGTAATATGCACCAACGGGATTTGAAATCCCAAACCGGGCATCACAAAGCCATTATATTTACCCAACGTTTCCTGAATACCGCGTTCGTACGGGCGCAGGGTGTAAACAAATCCATAAATTGTTCTCATTGGAACTCCAATCCTTCTTCACAAAACGACTGAGTCTAATGTTTCTTTTTCTTTTTATTCCATCCGCCTGATATCTTTGCGGGATCGTTTTGTGTGGATGTGCCTTTGTCTTTCACCAAGGCTTGCACCGGCGAATTACTGCTGACAGTGATATTGGCATTCGCACTCTGCTTATTCTGTTTCGGCTTACGTTTACTTGTACCTTTGCGTCCCATGGCTTGCTCCTTTTTCTATATCATGATGGTGAAGAATAAAGTTAATCGCGCTTGTTCAAGAAGAAGCACGAGGTCGATCGACATGCAAAAGGGTGCGAATCGCTTCGCTGATCCGTTCATCCGCATTCCCCGAAACGACCGTGATCAATCCGTTACGGTCAAAGTCCCTCGATATTTCATCCGCCAAACGTCCCGTACGACTTAATGCGATGACAGGGCGCCCTCTTTCCAAGCTCAGTTGAATATCTTTTCTTGAAATCTCGCCGCCATTGATCAGAACCGTCACAGATTGAAAACCCTTTGAGAATACAGCCGCAGCATCATCGATCCACGCTGACTCATCTCCGAACTGACTGCCTGGAACCAGAATGAAGTATGGGTAATGCGGCTCCAACTGCCAACGTTCCTTGCCCCACCATAAAAATTTCGTGCTTTGCGGACCGCCCGGCCAGGCAACAAGATCTTCCAGAGTTATTCCCACCAAAGGGAAAGTGTAAGCGTGCTCTGAGCGCACCTGACCGATGACAGCCATAACGCCCATGTCCGTCCCCCCACAAACAACTAGAGCTTTCATTTCCTGCGCCAGTCTGGCGATCGTGTGAATGGCTTTGTCAGCTATGACAGCTTCTTGATCTTCGATCGCACCGCCTATTAATACAATGACAGGAAATCCGCTTTCAAGATTCAGTTCTGTTAACGCCTCGGAAAGCTGCAACCGCGCAACCGGGAAAATACACTGCGTTTTTCTGTCGGGGAATTCGATCGTTTGAGTACGCATAATCATCCTTCTTTCAGGTATTCGTTTCAAAAATTATTCACTTATTCAATATGACCAAAACCACAGGCAATGGGACTCCAGGAACGCCAGCTTCTTTTACTTTTACCAAGCGGCGAAACCTGCCATGTATAAACACAAATGGGTAGATAAGCAGGGTAAGCAGATCCATAACGATAAAAATCATATTTAATTTCATGGTTAGCTCTTCTCTACCTCATTAAAATATTCCTTGATGTGTTTAACTTTCAAACGATTGACCTCATGCTCCGCCACCCGCGTATTAAATTCTTCTTGATTAATAATCACGATATCGGGCGGGTTTTGAGCAGAAAGCAACAAAGCGGCATCATCTCTGAGTTTGATATCTTCGAAAACTTTCATAAAAGCTCCGGCAACCTGACGCATAAATCTGTTATCGGTCAGAACAAGAGTTTCAACCTTCGGGACCGGATCGGGTTGAGGGTCATCCTCAAAAACAACTCGGACCATGACCTTTCCATTATTTACAAATGGATAATCGACGTGACTTGGCAGCATTCCGAAACTACCGCGATCCAGAATAAACGCATAACGAAGACTCTCACTGGTGCAAGATACCACCTGTACCTGCAGTTCATTTGCAAGGTCATGCAAAAAACGGGGAGCAAAATAATCGCTGAAAGGGATCGAGGTATGTTCAGCAATGTATTTATCATTAAGGACACCAAATAAGACGACCATTCCAGTCTCAGAATCCTGAGTCAGACGCCAGCGTTTAAACCTCGGATTCAGCCCCCATTTTGTAAAAACAGTCATCACCCGGGTTTTAAGTTGCCGGGCTTTTTGATCGTAATGACGCGGATCAATTCCTTTGATCATTATTTTCTTCCTTCTCATCACTGTTGGATAGCTCATCTTTAACCTCGTCCAGCCACTGATGCACTTTGTCTTCCGGCGTTGTAACCTGGTAACCACCTTCATCAAGCACGTCGCTGTCAATATATGTATAAGGTTCAACTTCTACCGCAGCTTCTGGCAGCCTTTTCACCGTATTTTCAAGGATGCGCTGGTTGGTCTGTTGAATATTCAGCCAGCGCCGAAAGCCCCAAAGGGCCGAAACGGTAAGTGCTACAAAAAAGACCAGTGGACACCATATCCAAAATAAGGTCATCGAACCACGCCATTCTTCATCACGCTGACGCTCCTGGTCGGCATACCATTGTGAAGTTGCGGCAGCCGACTGGGTTTGTGTGGCGATCGTATTAGCGATCGCAGTTTGCGTCCCGGCGGCGAGGTCATCTTTATTTTGCTGGGTTTGCATCGCAATAACGCCTTGCGTCCGTGCAGAATCTGTTGCTTGCAGGTTATATTGCGCCTGGGTCATTGCCGCAATTTGCGTTGAACCCGCCGAATTTAACGTAGCCTGCGCATTAGCACGCACAATCTCAGCTGTGGCTGCTATTTGAGCAGCAATAACATTGGAATTGTTTTGTTCCTGGGTCTGAGCGGCACTTAATGTCGCCACTGCAGAATTCAAGGTTGCCTGAGCATTGACTCGCAAGATTTCCGCAGTGGCAGCCGCCTGAAAATCCGCATTCCCCTTCTCTTTTGTAAGAATAACTGCCAAAGTTGCCTGAGCACAGGCTTCGCAGGGAGGTTCGGTGATCAACACCTGGGTTGACATCAGCAAACTATCGTTTGCAGCGTAGGGTGTCGTCGTTACGGCGTCGCATGCATTGATGAGCAATGACAACAAACTTACCCAACAAAACAGGGCAATATGCAGGGAAAGGCGCTTCAGAGTAATAGACGTACCCAGCCAATGAGAGCTTCTCCAGACAATTTGTTTCATTTTTTGCCTATTCTGCAGTTGAAAAATCTACTGTCTTCCTTCAGCTTGTGAAATACTTTTTACCATTTTGGCAGTCCTCTTCGGGTGCTTGCCTCGTGTTGCCACATCCGCCTGGGTGATGATCCCAAGAATTTTGTTTTCTTTGTCGACGATAGGAATACGCCGAACTTGATTATGAGACATCGAATCCAATGCTTATTGGAGATCATCTTTTGCAAAGCAAGTGACCACTTTGCGTGTCATTACTGCCTCCACTTTCATGGATTTTGCATCGAGCCTCGCCTTAAATAGCACCCAACAGATTTAAAATCACTAGGACAACCACGATAACGAGCAGTACGTGGACAATATTGCCTGAACTAGGGAAACCAGCAAAGACGGTCGGTCCGAAATAGCCCAGCAACCATAGAACAAGAAGAATTACGATGATCCAAGTAAGCATAAGATTTTCTCCTTTCAATTGATTTATCTTGTAAATTCATCATAAGCAAAATACCCTCTCAATACATCCTTCCGCCGGGGAGTTTAAAAATCCGCCACTTGGGGGATAAAATTCAGACATTATGCTGCTCCGCCATCGTCCTCCCAGAGTAGGATGCTGCATTTATGGTTCCTATTTTTTCGATTCCTTTTTTCTGTGAAGATAAAAATACTCCTTGAAACCCCGCCCGGATATCGCCGCATAAAAATATAAGGCTGTCTGCTGCGGGCAGGAGTATCATCTTCCATGCTTTCCACCCGGGTTGCCTGCAAAGGCAAATTGTTTATTAAATTAAACCTTTTTCGGTATCGAAAAGAATGAACCTTACTGAGGTGTGCTCCCAATCTAAATGTCGTTTTCATGATTTTCCAAAGAAAACAATACGTCCTCGGGGCAATAGGGATACGGAGGCGTCCAGTTATAAGGAGGAGCCACAAAATGAGCAGGGGCGAAATCCATATACTGATTCCTTTCAGCGCTGGTAATATAAAGAAAACCCGAAGTCTTGGTTAAATAACGGACTGCACTCATGGGAATAACGATCAGCCGCTCCAGAGAAAAGGTTCTTTCATCATCCATTGAAGGAGGTCCATCCAGCTGCCTGATAAATTTCCCTTGAAGCACCATAGCCATTACACGTCGATTATTCGGATTCACGATCACCTGTTTTACTGTTCCGGAGACCCAATCAAGAAAATAAATGGTTTCCCGAATGATCGGCTGGAGGAAGGGCGCATCAGAAAAATTTTGTTTAATTCCCATAGATTGAATGTTATTGATCACGCCACGGGTGTGCGGGTTTTCAGATACACATCTCTCTGCCAGCAATCTAATATTCTTATCCCTGACAATACCGTTTAGAGATACCACCCCATGAGAAGCACCTGTAAAGAATTTGCAGTCATAAGCATGTTCCAAACTTCCCAACGCAGATGCCACATCAAGGACAAGCTGGTCGTCTGAAACAAGAAAATTTTTTACTTCCACGATACCTGGGAGTAGCTGGAGAGCGTTTTTAACCCGATTCTGACTCCTTGAACTTGTAATATGTCCACTCAAGGTGACGACCCTGTTTCTGACACGAATATCGATCTCGTAAAAATCCAATGACCGTATGATGGCATCTCCCCAAAGCGCATTAGTAACATCCAGTTTCAACTCCTCATCCTGTCTTTCGACCGGACTGAGGCTTTTCCCATGTACCGGGGTCAGAATACGCTCCTGACACCTCGAAATCTGTGCAGATGTATTCTCGTAGAGTTGTTCACTAAACATGGCTTGTTCCTTTCGCATTAACGCACGATGTAATCCATATTTCACAATAGTGTGCTCAAAACTTTAAAAATGAGACAAAAGCAATGATCAAGATAAAAATCCAGCAATGACCAGGGCGATAAATACAATGGTCAAAAAATAAGTCAAATTGCCTGAGAGGCGTGGACCAAGAGTTTTTGGATGTCCAAAAAATACATATACCCATAACATAAGCATTATTAGGATGGAAAGCTTAAGCACAAAATACCTGCCACTCACTCAGCGAAGAGAACTTTGTGAAAGGAGCAGCGACTAATTAGAAGCTGCTCCCATATTGGATCAGCGGTTGATCAAGAACAAAATACCTGCGATCAACGCACAAATTCCGGCGACGACATTCAATACTCCGCCGAGTCCCACGCCAAGCAGACTCAAGCCGAAAATGATCAAAAAGACCGCAAGCAAGATCCATTTCAATTTTTCCATGTTCATGTTATTTCTCCATTGATGTATCATCATTACGATCATACGGGTTGCCGAAATAGATTCCGGCCGCATTCTGCTCCTCATCCGTCAACCGGACAAAATTTACCAGCCATTGCAATATAGCTAGAAAGCTAAATCGTTTTTGTGTTTCAATCTCTGATTGACGAGGGGCATTTTTCATAAAGTCTCTAGGCTTTATCTGGGCGTACGGCTCTCGCTGGTACTGGTCTCTGTTACTGAAACCATGTTTCTGCGCGGACGATAAAAAATCAACCAGACAGTTCTTTCTACGGCCCAGGCGATAAGCCCATAGATCAAAATGGCAAACATGGATGACAGTTCAAGGATCATGCTGCCCATCGACGGTGAAGCGACTAACCCCTCAAATGGAAACAGGAATAGATAGGTAAACCCATAGATCAGGGCGACGATCGGGCTGGCAGGGTTGGCACCGACCAGCTTAAGCCCGATGCGGAGCACGATTAGCGCTTCCAAAACACCGAACAGCAGCCAGACCCATTGCGTCAGCTTGAAACTAAAAATTCGCTGTTCACGCTCCGGTTCGCTTTGAGTTGTTCTAACTTCCGATATTCTATTTTCGTTTGACAATTTAATAACTTCTTTCTACCTAGTTGGTCGAAATAAATCTTAGAAACTGCTGCTCAAGGCGCCGCCGAGGACGATACCTTGAGCAGGGATTTGTTTGCTAAATACTTACGAGAGACTACTTAAAGCCAGATCGAATTCTACTAACGGCGGATCTGTTTAACGATCCATAACAGAATGACCGAACCCAGCAAGGTTACGAGCAGCGTTGGGATGGTGATCGCATCATTAATCGTGCCGATTCCAAGAAGCGGGCTGATAAAGTATCCAGCCAAAAACGCGCCGATGATACCAACGAGAATATCAAGCAGGAGTCCTTGTTGAGAATTGGTTCTCATAATCCTGCTGGCGACATAGCCAACAATCGCCCCAAAGATCAAATAGATAATAATGTTCATGACTTTTCCTTTTCTTGTTGATGACCATGCAAGCACGGTCATCATTCCTTTTATTTGGAGGTGGGTTGGGTGGTCTTCTTCAGGTTGGCTTCATATGTGGTGACACGCTTTTCGATCTCATCGGCTGCGGCTTCACGGGTATAGCCATATTTTTCCTGAAGGATACCTGTCAGAACTTCAAACTTGCCAGCGGCACGATCCAGATCGTCGTCTGTGAGTTTGCCCCACCAGACCTTCGCCCCACCTTTCATTTGTTTCCATTTGCCTTCTAAAATATCTTTGTTCATGTTTTGATCCTCCAGATCATTTGAAATCGCTGTCTCAATGTACGCCGGCACTCGAGACAGCGTGGGTGTTCCGGATTTCAAGACTCTCAATCAAGTATTGGCGTCAGTGATTACGAATGCCTGCGGCAACAGAACGCAGACGTTCGGCCACCCGCTCAGGAGATTCGCCTTTGCTGATAAATGCGTCGGCGCCAGCGGAAAGCGCGGCTTGCTGACGGGCGTCCAGATGACTGATGAGAATAATGACAATTGCAGCTGGGCAGTTTTTTCGAAGCGTATCCAAAGCCGGGGTTTGCGAAGGGGGAAGCAACTCCCAATCGATCAACAACATATCCGCCCGGCTGGCAGGTGTAAGCACCAATGTAGTTGCCCAATCAGCAGCTTCACCAACGACTTCCATTTTTAAGTCCAGCAATACCAGGCGCAGGGCAGAACGTTCTTCAGAATTTGCATCGGCAATATATACGCGGGTCATACATCCATCGTATGATACAAACTCCCCAGCCGCATCCATCGGCTGGGGAGTTTGTATCTCCGCCACTTGGGGGAGGTGGTCATTCATTCTGTTGTTTTCCCGTCAAAATGCTCGCTATCCTTTTCAGCATCAGCGCGTGTACGATGAACGACTCCTTCACGGTGATTTGGAGGAGCATATAGTGTATAAAGCTTCAAAGGCACCTTACCGGTATTGATAATGTTATGCTTTGTGCCAGCAGGAACAAGAACTGCGAAGCCTGCGTTGATCTCAGTACGAACCCCATCGAGAAACGCCTCTCCGGTCCCCTCCTCGACACGAAAAAATTGATCCAGTTCATGCAATTCAACCCCGATATCCTCTTTGGGGTTCAAGCACATGACAACAAGCTGTATGCTACCCGCTGTGTAAAGCACTCTGCGAAACTCCCCATTTTTATTGACAATATCTTCGATGTTTTGAATAAAACCTTTCATTACATACCTCCAACTTATGATTTTTTATTTACTATTGAAGAAAAGGCAAAGCTCTAACGCTGATACAAAAAGCAGACGTTGCGCTCATCGTCCAGCAGTTGAAATACACATAGACCAACAGAAGAATCACCACAACCAATAAGAACCCGGAAACATTACGAAATAGTTTAGAGATCGCCAACAGGATGATGGCGCCGCCCAATGAAACCAAAAGGGCCGGAAGGCTAAAGTTACCTTCATTGATCGTGCTAATATTGAAAAGCGGGCTTAAAAACAGCCCCGCCACAAAGGCGCCTACAATGCCGACGATAATATCGGCAATCAACCCCTGGCGGTTGTTCGTTCTCATAATGATGCTGGCCACCCAGCCAATAACAGCCCCGACAATAATCCACACAATAAAGTTGATCATTTTTTCTCCTTATAAAGGCATCTTGATGCCTAAAAGATATATCCTTATTAATATTTTGAACTTTCAGGCTGTAACGCCTAAATAAGTCTTTAATAGAGCACAACGCTAATTCATCATACAACGCGCACTTTCCGGTCGCATCCATCGATTGGGGAGTGTCTATCTAGTTCGCTTGGGGGAGGTCAAAAATATCCCAGATCAAAATTTCTGTATTCACTTTTATAAATCAAGTACCCAGTCCAATTTCAGGTCTCATATAATTTCCTTGCTTCTCTGAAGCTCACCTATGCATTTAAAGCCCCATCTTTTTCAAGTTGATGCCGATGCAAGCTTCCTGCCAATAACATCCAAGAATAGGTTAACCACCTGCGGGTCAAAGTGTATCTCTGAAGAAGCCTGGATATACTTCAATGCATCGGGTATCGTCCAGGCGATGCGATATGGACGCTCGGATATGAGTGCATCCCAAACATCCACTACCGCGAAAATACGGGCTGTCACTGGAATTTGATCGCCTTTTAAACTTCGCGGATACCCGCTGCCATCCCATTTCTCATGATGACAATATGGAATATCCAGCGCCAATCTCAGGTAGCGAATAGGGGAAAGCATCTCATATGCAAAGACCGGATGCTTTTTCATCGCAATCCATTCATCATCTGACAAGACGCCGGGCTTGAATAGGATCGCATCCGGCACACCCATTTTGCCGATATCATGCAACAGCGATCCCCAGCGAACCTGCACTAATTCCGCGTCATTCAAACCGAAGGCGCGCGCAAGCTCCACAGTCAACTCTGTTACGCGCAGGCTATGCCCTTCCGTTTCCTTATCACGCAGATCAAGTGCATGCGACCAGCCTTCGATCGTGGCATCATATGCCAGAGTCAGTTCCGCATTGGAACGCTGCAAGCTCTCGAAGAGTGCAACGTTATCCACTGCGATCGCAAGATGACTTGCCAAGGTATTAAGAAAATCAAACCATTCTGTATCAGGATCCAGTTTAGTGCGATGAAAAACTTCCAACACGCCTTTAATTTGTCCCTTAACGATCAACGGCGCGCCATAATAGCAGACAAAATCCTCGCCCTTTAAAAAATTTGGATAATAACAACTTATCCGGTTCATCTTCTATGCTTGAGATTTGAATGAGTCTGCCTTCCATCGCGACCCGCCCGGCATAACTTTCACCTAAGCGCACCTGCGCCGTTTTCACAGAGTTGGTCCTGAAACCTTGTTCGGCACCATACTCCAACATTTGGATGTTCGGATTAAATATTAAAATATCAGCCGCATCAACCCTAAGCTCTTTCGTTACATTTTCAAGAACCTCCTTCAAGCTAAACTTCAAGTCAAAATTTGATGTAATAGCCCGGTCAATAGCGCTCAAGGCGATTAGATGCTCAAGTTGTCTCTGTATCTTTTCTTCGGCAAACTTCCGTTCCGTAATATTACGAATATTGCATTGGATCACTTTCTCATTACCCACAAGGTATACGTTGCTGACAAACTCTACATTTACCAGCGTTCCATTTTTAGCTTTAAGCGGCAGGTCATCATAACGGATAAACTCATCCACCTGCAAGGCTTCAAAGGCATCCTTACTGGCTTCGATATCTCGAAATGCGCCAACTTCCCACAGCTTCCTTTTTAAAAACTCTTCCCGCGAATATCCCAGCATTTGTATCAAATATGGGTTTACATCCTCGATCATTCCAGTTTGGCATCTAAAATCAGGATGCCATCCTGCGCCGCCTCAAAAAGACGGCGGTACCGAATCTCAGAATCCTTCAGCACTTGCATGATAGATCTCCCGATGTTTCCAATGTCAGCTGCATGGGCTATTTACTACCTTTCCTAACTACCTTCATACATTGGCGCAGCGATACTCATTAATTTTAGTATGCACACTCCCCAGCCGTATCCATCTGCTGGGGAGTGTTTTTATCCGCCACTTGGGGGAGGTCGAAACAATATATTAAGTGCTCAGCACCAATATTCACTCAACCCTCCAAGAACTATTCCAGGATTCATAAACATGATAAATCATGTTTATTTTCAGACTTCATATTATGCTTTTATTTCTCTGCCAGGTTACAGGAGAAAATCATTCGGTTGGCTCAGCGACCACAATCTGTCCACGCCCTGCACGCTTGGCACGATAAAGCGCAGAATCAACAACACGCAAAATAGTAGAACCAGTAGTGCCATGTTCAGGAAAAGCAGCAACACCAATAGAAAGAGTAATCTCATTGAGTGATAGTCCATCAAATCGATAATCAAACTGTCTGGCTTTTTCACAAAGGAGGTAAGCACGTTCATGGACGATCACCTGCGGGGCGTCTGGCAAAATAATAATAAATTCATCACCGCCATAACGGCAGGGAACATCCTCCCCACGAACATGGTTTAGAAAGAGCCTGCCCAATTCACGCAGAATCACGTCACCTGCCGCGTGTCCATGGGCATCATTGACGCCTTTAAAATTGTCCACATCGAGCATGATCACGCCAAGGGGTAAATGACTTCGGGCAGCTCGCAGCAAATCCCTTTCCAAAGTCTCTTCCATATATCGGCGATTAAACAAACCGGTTAAATAATCACGAACCGATTGTTCTCGCAGGTCTGCTTCGCTTTTTTGAAGGGCATCCTGAATGCGCACACGTTCGGTAATATCGCGAATATTGCATTGAATGACTTTCTCATCACCAGCCCAATAAACATTACTGACAAATTCAACCTGGATCATCCGCCCATCCTTAGCCTTGAGCGGCAGATTCTTATATCGAATGTATTCGTTCTTCTGCAAGGCTTTAAAAGCATCCTTGCTGGCTTTAACATCCTTGAATGCGCCAACTTCCCAGAGCTTCTTTTGGACAAACTCTTCGCATGAATATCCCAGCATATTGATCAGGAAGGGATTTACATCGGTGATCGCACCTGTATCAGCATTCAAGATCAAGATACCATCCTGAGCTGCTTCAAAAAGGCGGCGATATCGGATTTCAGAATCCTTCAGAGATTGCGTAATGGTTTCCCCGGTGCTTTCTACGTCAATATCCATAAATATAAACTGCCTTCCTGCATCTTTTCAAAATGACTGCGCCGATACTCCTTAATTTTATAGTGCATGAGCGTCCCTGTTATCCATCCATTGGGGAAACTTTTTATCCGCCATTTGGGGGAGGATAAATCATCCCTAAACGGGTACTATAAATATACCCTTCGTCAGGATGCCCCCCTCATCCTGGTGGAGGGTATTTTGTAGAAATATTTTAATTAAAACTTCAGGGAACGATCCGGCTGCGAAGCGCCAACGTCACTGCCTCGGTGCGGCTTGCCACACCAAGCTTTGATAACACATTACTTACATGCGATTTGATGGTGGATGAACTGACCCCCAGCCGTGTTGCGATCTGTATGTTGCTCAATCCTTCAGTCATCAAGGCTAACACTTCACGTTCGCGCTCGGTCAAATCCAAGCCGGGAACAGGCGGCAGATTGGCAGTTTCTACAAGAGATTGGGCAGCTTCGGGCGAGAGAATGGCGCGTCCCGCGTGCGCAGACCGAATCGCCCTGGCAAGCTCATCCGCCGAGACATCCTTAAGTAAATAACCGATCGCCCCCGCTTCCAGCGCTTTTTTGATCAACCCACCTTCTTTGAAACTGGTCAATACAATGACCTGCACATGTTGAAACTGTCGGCGGATCTGCCGGGTGGTCTCTGCCCCATCCATATCAGGCAGGACCATATCCATAAGAATTACATCCGGCTTGACCTCGCCACACAACTTAATGGCAGCAGCACCATTTTCAGCCTCCCCTACCAGCAACAACCCATCAAATATTTTCAGAAAAGTCACAAGCCCTTTACGGACCATGGCATGGTCATCCACAAGCATAACGCGAATAAGGTCGGTCATCATGCCTCTTTTCTCTCCAACTCTCTCCAGTAAATCGTCAGTTCCGTCCCCTTGCCCGGCTGGCTTATGATCGTTAATTGTGCACCAACCGCTTCAGCACGTTCGCGCATCATACTCAAGCCGTAATGACCCGATGCGATTTGTGCGGGGTCAAACCCTTTGCCATCGTCACGAATATTTAATTCGATGGAAGTATTTTCCTGCTTCAGGATGACCTCTACGCTGTGAGCTTCGGCGTGTTTTGCGATATTACTCAACGCTTCCTGACCGACACGGTACACTGCCACTTGAACCTCAGCAGGTAACATGCCCTCACCTTTCACAATAATGGTCGAAGGTATATTCGTACGTCCTGTGAATGAATTACCTAATAAACGTAATAGATCACCCAGCTCTGCATCGATCAATGTTGAAGGGCGAAGTTCAGCCAGCAAGGCACGCATTTCCGCCATGGCGCCACGCGTTAATTTCCGCAAGTCTTCGAGCGAATGCCGTGCCTCATCCTGATCGCGGTCCCATAAACGTGGTAGTACTTCTGCGATCAGCCCTGCCGAAAAAAGGGACTGATTAACAGCGTCATGCAGGTCACGCGCCAATCGTTGACGTTCTTCCAAAACCGCCAACTCCTGCGCATGCCCGTAGAGTTCGGCGTTGATCATTGTGATGGCCGCCTGGTTGGCTACACTAAGAGCCAGGTCAGCATGGTGAGACGTAAAAAAGTCCGGTTTCTGATGCGCCACCCCCATGCCACCGATCACACGGCTCTTCACAGCCAGAGGAACCCACATCCATGAATTCATACCATCCAGCAATAAGGCTGCGCCGTCCTCCAATAGAGCACGCAGAGACCGCGCTTGAGGTTCATCGCTCCACACGTTCGCAATACGCATCGGGCGATGTTCATTGAATAATGTCTTCAGGGTCTCAGGGTCGTTTAAAAGAATACGAACAGGCGCAGATTTTTCCAATGGTGTTGCTCCGCGCATTGCCAGGGTAATGAAAGTCGATTTTTCCAGAGAGAACAGCCCGGCATGGTCGTATTCGATGATTTCGCGCAATTGGTCAAGGATCAGCCCAGGCTGGAGTTCAAGTGTTGATGCCAGTGTATGCGATATCTCCAATAGTGTGGCTTGTTCATGCAGGCGAGTTTCCACGCGCTGATTGAGATGCTGTTCTGCAAGTATTTGTTTGCTCACATCACGAACGACCCCCAACAGGCATGGATGCTTGTGATAATTAAATATACTCGTACGCCACTCGGCATTGAAGGTTGAGTTGTCCTTCCGCACATGCAACGTCTGCACATCGAATGCGCCACCTGCTCGAGTTGCCTGTAAAAAATCATGGAACGCAGGCTGGCTTTCTGGATGAATGAACTTTAATAATGGCATTCCAATGAACGCATCATGAGTATAGCCATGCATGATGCAGGCCGCTGGGTTCGCTTCGAGCACCAACCCAGTTTGTAGATCGCCGATGATTACCCCATCATTGGTTGCTTCAAAAATACTGCGATATTGCCAGTCCACGGGCGATTCATTCGCGTGAACCAAGCTTTTTTTCAAGGATCAACCTCTTTCTAAAAAACTCCCAGCTTCAGGAAAATTCGATGCATTAGTATGATATTCATTCTACATCAATAAAAAAGGCATTTCATTAATACATTCATATTATTGCCGCGTATTATGAGTTGATAGTGTGCTGCTACAATGATTGTAATGGCGTTAAGACAATATTTTTATCAAACTGGGGAAACGGAGGATATTCCATAGGACTATCCATTAATCCATGCCCGTTTAATCGGAAATGGCACGAATAGCAAAAAGGAATACATTATGAATAAAAGAGAGACTGTTCAAGTTCTTATGGATTCGATCCAGAAGGGCGAATTTGAGCTCGCAAAATCCATGCTGGCAGATGATTTTCAATTCAGCGGCTCGGTCCCTGGAGCCGCTCAACAACAATGCTGGATTTTGAGATTAGAGAATTAACCTGAAATCTGCAATCTCTTCCCAACCTGAACTATCACTTCAAAATGATCGGCACAGATGGTGATGTTGTGAGATCCACCACACAAATAAGCGGCACACAGACGGGGACACTCAACCTTGTGAACATGAACATGGGTTCAACGCCCGCCACAAACAAATCTGTTTCCGCAAAAACAGCAAAAACGAGGATAACCATCAAAAAGGACAAGATCACATTATGGGCAGTGGAGCCAACCGAAGGCGCTGATCTGACCGATATTCTTAGTCAACTTGGGGTGAAGCATTCAGGTTCTCGCAAGCAGGGAAAGTTATCCAATTAAAGCGATACTAAGTTTGGATGGAAAGAGCCCGGGCACTGAAGGCTACGCTGCCCTTTGTTACTATGAGTGCTCAAAGCGAAGCCGACAAAGCAGTAGGCTTTCAGTCGAGGGCTATTTATTTTTTGAACATGAACTGATGGTACATCTTGCCAAGCTACATCACCTGTATCGCCGTTTAAGACCTTGCCCGCCAAACGATAATCATTCTCAAATTATGAAACCCCACCCATCTTGATCAATCTAATTATCTGGTACGATAATTTACAAACCAGATCAAACTGGTCTTTTTTTTTATGAGCACGCCTGAAAACGATTTTCAATGGCAGTAATGCCATTCACGCTTCCCTCAGATCTTCCCAGGAACAAATACCATCGTCTCTCCGATCAAACCTGTTTCACCTAACCAAGCTTGATCACAAGTCAAACCCCTTTAGAGAGTAAAAGATATGGCATCGCCTTGGTAGGAATAGATTTTACAACCTATTGCGAAGGGTGACAGTTCGAGTAGGAACCGATTATTTAAAGATCCTGCAATATTCTTAATTCTATAAAAATACGAAACGATTAATGAGAAAAGCCTTCTCAAATCGAGAAGGCTTTGGCGGCCAGATAAAAATGGAAAGTCTGGTTGGCACATGGTAACCGTGCTGCCCATCTGCCAACCAGACTTTACTGATTCAAATGGCGATAGACGCCCTTCATTTGTTTATAAATTAATTGGAAGTTTTCAAACCCGCGATCGTACACGGCTCGATTTTGGACTTGGGGTTGATACGCCTTTCGGAACTGGATCAACTCTGGGATATCGGCAAACTTAATTTCGCCCAATCCTGCCGCCGCGATCCACGCCGCGCCGCGGGCATTGGCATAGATGGGGTCTGCCACTTGTTTGATCTCCACATTCATCACATCTGCAAAGATCTGACACCACACATCCGACTGCGCTCCCCCGCCAACGATGTTGATGTTGTTCACTTTTCGCCCGAGGAATTTCTCCACAGGTGAAAGAAGCCAACGTGTGTTGTAAGCTATGCCCTCTAAAAAGGCGCGGATGATATCCTCCCGTGTGGAGTTGAGCGACAAGTTATAAAGTCCGGCACGAAGCGTTTTATCATCCACTGGCGCACGCTCCCCCCAGATCCATGGCGTGTACATGACTCCATTCGCGCCAGCAGGGACACGCTTCGCTATCTGATCGAGTACTTTGAAAATATCAGGCACATCGGCTTCTTGCAGTAATTCATCCTTGTGATAGATGATGTTGTCACGCAGGAAGGTGAGGTTGCCGCCCGCCGTGGCTTGCAGCGCCGTGAGAAGATAACGCCCCGGCACCGCACACGGAATCGACGCCATGCTCGAAGCCACATCCGTTTTCTTGAACGGCACATGCGCTGCCATCCATGAAGAGGTACCGATGTAAAGATGAAGTGCGTAATCGTCCACAGCGCCTGCACCGATTGCCGCGGCTGTGTTATCAATCGCACCAGCCACCACTTTCACATTGGATGACAAGCCAAGTGCATGGGCAACATCGCCGCGAAGATCACCGATCACTTTTGTGCAGGCGACCACATCGGGGAGTTTTTCATGGTCAATGCCGAGTGAACGGATCAACGAATCGTTGTAATGAATATCATCGGGGTTGCGATTATCCGTCACCCAGGAAGTCACGATTGAATCAAAACTTGCTACGAACTCGCCGGTCAGGCGCAGGTTGATGTAGTCAAGCACGTTCAAAAATTTGTGAGTCTTTTTGTAAATCTCCGGCATCGTATCACGGATGAAAAGCATGTGTGCCGCCGGGTCTTTGCCGGTCATCGAAGGCATACCGCCGGTGAGCCGAACAAAACGAAGCACATTTGAAATCCCTGCGCCGTCGATGTTGATCAAGCCGCCAATTTGTTTTTTCAAATTCGCCGCGCCGCGCATGTCCATCCATAGGATGGCGTTGCCAAGTGCATTGCCATCTTTGTCAACCGCAACCGTCCCTTCCCCTTGCGTGGATGCACAAACCGCAATCACATTCGCACCGTGATTCTTCTTCATCAACCTTCCCGCCGCTGAAAGAAACGCCTGCCACCACTCTTCTGGTGATTGCTCCGCGCCGCCATCTGGTGTGAGAATCAGGCGCACGGGTTCAGCTTCCCATCCCAGCACCTTTCCGCTGACGGAGATCAGTGCCACTTTCATTCCAGACGTGCCAAGGTCAATTGCAAGAATCAGTTTTTCTTGGGTCATTGTTTTTCTCTGCTTAATTGTCACCCTGAGCGATAGCGAAGGGTCTCTACCATTGAAGTAGAGATGCTTCGCTATCGCTCAGCATGACACGAAAAGGGTTTTGTGTAAATTATCTCTGCGGATCTTTCATTTGCGTTACAAGCGCGGCACTCACAACTAACAAACCAATTGCCAATAACAACGCTGGTGTGAACGAGCCGTCTTCGGTCTTCAAGGCTTCCATGATGTACACAAACACCACCGACGCCTGACCGAACAATTGTATCAAGCCATTCGAGGTTCCCTCAGGAGTCGGCTGGGTCACTTCAGAGGCGTATTGCATCCCAATTGGGCTGGTACTCACAAGGAAGAATCCCATTGCAAAAGCAGAGACGAATAACAGCCAGCCGGTTGTCGCAAACGCTAAACCGATCAAACCGGGAATCGCCAACAACATTCCCGCCAAAATATAAGGCTGACGTTTGCGAGTCTTATCCGAAAACGGTGGGATGATGACTGCGCCTAACACGCCGCCCACCAACATCAACGCACCGAGGGTGCCTGCATCGGTCGGCGTAAACCCACGCGGACGGATGATATTCTCCACCCAGGTGGTGACACCATTGAAAATGCCTAAACCAACAAACGAAACGAACAGATACAGCCAAAACGATTTGACCGTGAAAGCATGTTTCAATCCGTCCAACATCAAAGCGCGGACGTCGCTGCCATCCGGTCCCGGAGGCGTGGGCGGAGTTTCTTTGGCAAAGATAATGAACAGCACAGACGATACAGCCGCGATCCCGCCATAGATCAATTGCACGGTCGGGATAGCCATGGTTTCAGTCAACACAGGGGTCAACACCATACCCAATGCAGTCCCGACCAAATTGGCAAGTGTGACAAGTCCAACCGCGGTGGCACGTTCTTCGATGGCAAACCAGTTCGCAGGAACTTTTGTCCACGCATTGAGCAGGAAAGGCTGAGCGGCGGCAATGCCTACCGTACTCCACAAAACAAGGGAGTAATTTGCCCCAGCAAATCCGCGCAAGATACCAAAAATCCCCATCATTACTGCGCCGATGCTGACCGCTACTCGAAACCCGTATGTATCGATCACCCATGAAACCGGAATCGAGAGTGGAATGAAAGCGATCATGAATGACATCGCCAGCAAACCGATCTGTAGATCAGTCACGCCATAGAAAGCAGCGGCAGGACCCGTGATCGGTGCATAGGTGATCCATAACATTTGGATGGTCAGGTTGATGAACATGAACACGCCCAACACCACCCAGCGATACCCATAAAGTTTAAATTTGTCTGTCATGCCATGATGCTCCTTAGTCTATTATTTTGTCGTCCTGAGATGAAATCAAACACACGCCGCTAAAACAGTTTCAAACTTACTCAATGCGCTATCGATCACTTCATCCGTATCTGCCATCGAGGTGTACATGCGCGAGCCAGCTAAAGTGATAAGCCCTTGCGACATATACGCCGCGCCCATCTCTTCGATCATGTGCTTGCGCGGCTTGAGTTCCTTCGCCAAGCGGATCGGGTTACGCAAATCCAGCAACATCACTCCGGAAGTCTCCAAATGCACAATCGAGCCTTGGTTATATACCACAAACGGCAAGCCGTATTTTTCAATGATGGCTTGCAAACCTTTGGTGAGCCTGTCCCCTGCCTTGCCAGCAATCACCGCCGCATTCGTGCGTTCCATTTCCAACAAAGAGTAATAACCCGCCACACATGAAAGTGGGTTCGCTGAAAGCGTACCACCGACGTAAGCACGTTCACCAATGCCGCCAATACCCGCCGCAAAACGCGAAACGACTTCGGCGCGTCCGCCCACACCGCCCGCCATTGGGTAACCGCCCGTGATGCATTTGCCGAACACCGTCAGATCGGGTTTGACGCCGAAGTAGCCTTGAGCACCGCCCAAACCCACGCGGAAGCCGGTCACAACTTCGTCGAAGATAAGAAGCGCACCGAACTCATCACACAACTCACGGATCTTTTGATTGAAGTCAAACGGCACAGGACGTGTCCCCGATTCAGGTCCCAACGGCTCGACGATCACCGCCGCGGTGCCGCCCCGCAGCCTGTTCAGCCAAAGTTGACGTTTCAATGCCCCGAGGCTATTCGGAAAAAATTCTTTTGTTGCAGCGCTCGCTCCGCGTGGAATACCCGTCGCCTCAAGCCGCCCCGTGCCGGGAATGTGCAAGCCATAGACCATCGGGTCACTCCAGCCATGATACGCGCCGCCGACCTTGATGACATATTTTTTCTTGGTGAACGCCCGCGCCGCACGAACCGCCGCCATCACGCTCTCTGTGCCTGAGCCCAGCATGCGGAACATCTCCACCGCGGGCATAAAGCGATTGACGAGCTCTGCCAGTTTCAATTCGTATTCATGGAATAAACCAGTCACAGGTCCGCATTCATTGAGCATCTCAAAAACTTTTTCGCGCACGGGCGCATAGTTGCTGCCCAACACGGTCGGACCGCCCGCCTGCAAAAAGTCGATGTATTCATTGCCGTCTGCATCCCAAAGATAAGCACCGTCCGTTTTTTCGATGGCAATCGGAAACGGATAATTGAACGCCAAGTTGTGTTGCACGCCGCCCGGGATGAACTTCTTGGCTTCGTCGGTTAATTCTTTGGAACGTTTGCATTGGTTATCAAAATAACCAAGAAACTCCTGCATCTTTTCGCGCTTTACATGGCGCAACGGCTGACTGATGAGGTTGTTTAGTTTTTTATAAACTTCATCGACATCATGATATTCACTAATAGCATATTTCTGTTCATTCATTTTATTCACCACTTTTTACTTCTTCACCCTTTTCAACTTTTTTCTGGTCTTTACGCAGCTTGGCAAAGGCGATCTCACGCACCGCCAATGGAATCTTGCTGATCTTTTTCTCAGTACAAATTGCCAATAAATATGCCATGGCACATTTTTCTAGAATCTCAACATTATGCACAGCTCGTTCCATGTCGTGACCAAACACCAGTGCACCGTGATTTTGCATCATGAACGCATTGTTGTGATTCTTTACATACTTTGCCACTGTATTCTTCAACATCCCGGTTCCAGAAGGCGCGTATGGAATGATCTCGACACCGCGCCCCAGAAAGCGCGCCTGCTCATCGAACAGAGCCGGGATCGGTGACTTGATCAAGGTCAACGCGCTGGTGTAAACCTGATGCGTATGAACGATGGCATTCACATCTCCCCGCACCTGATACACCGCCCCATGCATGGCAGACTCGACCGATGGCTTGAGATGACCTTCAAGCATGTTCAAGTCAAAATCCAAAATGCAGACGTCTTCCGGCGTCATCTTCATATAATCGTAATTCGACGGGGTGATGGCAAAAGCCTCCTTGTTTGCTACACGCAAGGACAAATTCCCGCCCGTTGCCATCAAAAATCCTTTGCGCACCAACTCGTGTGCGGTTTCGACGATCAGCTTTTTTTCAAAATCAAAACTTCCCATAGGATATTCCTTCGCTCATAGTTGCCGTGTCCGGCGATAATTTCAAAAACGATCCCGCGCCGAGGACAGCGCCTGGAGCAAGTATGTATAACTAGACACTGTCCAGATTTTAGGTCACAATCTTGACGGTGTCAAGATTTTCGCTTAACATCTCCCCTATGCCATCGAAAAAGTATCACCACGGAGATCTAAAAAATGCCCTCATCAAAGCCGGAGTGGAAATTCTGGCAAAAGAAGGCGTTGGTGGATTAAGCCTGCGTAAAGTGGCTCAACGTGCTGGAGTGAGTCACTCCGCGCCGTATGCGCACTTCCCGGATAAACAATCGCTTATCGCTGCGATCTCGACTGAGGGTTTTAATCAACTTTACGCAGAGTTGGAAGCGGCAATATCCTCCCATTCCAAAAACCCCAAAAAGCAGCTCATTGATGGCGCAAAAACATATGTCCGCTTTGCAGAGGAAAACACTGACACATTCAAGATCATGTTCTCCGGTGTGTTGGAGAAAGAAAAAGATTATCCATCCTTTGTAGAGATATCAAGCAAGACGTTTAAATTGGTCGTGGAAGTTATACAAGCCTGTCAAAATGCTGGCATCTTACCCACGGCTCCTGCAGATCTGATGGCTGTTTCCGTTTGGGGGCAAGTGCATGGGATAGTGTCGCTGGCGCTGGAAGGACAGATCTCTCATACCCTGTTGGAGAAAAAAAATATAGAAAATATTGTCTCATTCGCCCTGGGAGAGATGATAAATTCTTAACACGAACTAAACAAGTTCTAAACATCTTCCTGCTATCGTAGGGGCGAAAGGACAAACGATATGCTACGCAAATTTCTCTCCATCTTCTTTCTCCTATCTCTGCTAACGGGATGTATGGTTCCGCCTACAGAAATAGCAGTTGTTGTTCCTGCAACCAATGAAACTGCCGTTATCACTTCCCCGATCTCACAATTGACAAATACAGGGTTTACCCTTACCAGCACAGATGTTACCGACGGCGGACGCCTACCCGTCGAGTACACCTGCGATGGTGACGGCTCGACTCTCCCCCTCACCTGGAGCGGCGCACCCGCCGAGACTCAGAGCTACGCTGTCATCATGCACCACGAAGCACCTGACGGGCTTCATTGGTATTGGGTGCTATACAACATCTCAGCGAATGTGACCAACCTGTCCAAAAACGTCAGCGGAATCGGCACACTCGGCAACAACATCAACAACGGACTTGCCGAGTATTCCCCGCCCTGTTCAAAGGGACCCGGCGACAAGACCTACACTTACACCGTGTACGCACTTTCTGCTGAACCTCAGATCAACGTCCCTGCCGAACAAGTGAACCGTGATACTCTGCTTGCCGCAATGGAAGGCTTCACCCTCGCCAGCGCCGAAATGAATGTGGTCTATGCGCGTGAAGGTATGACCGATCCAAACACTCAGGGGAATCAACAAGGGCAGGGTAACAATAATCAAGGCAACAATAAACAACCCGCTGACGGCGCTCCCGCCTACAACATCGAACAAGCGGTCTCCGACAAAGCTCAAGGCATGACTATCTCCTATGACGCACTGGCATTCATGACAGGTGACCTTGGCTCAGACTCCTTCTTCCCTCCTGGAAAAGTTGCGGACTTTTGGGGCTTCCAATATCTGCGCGACAATGATCCATCCCACATGGGACATGCAGGCGACTTCCTCACCAGTGCGGCGATGAACACACTCAATAACCTCACATCCGACCAACGCTCCCAACTGGTTGCACTTGCTGAAAGCCAAGTGGACGACATCAACGAGTACGGATACAAGCGCTTCGTGCTCATGGACGCATTCCGTCGCCTCGCCGAAGGTGACCTCCCTGCTGGAACAACTGGTCTCGACAAAGAAGCGGTCAAATCCTACTCAGCGGAGTTGTACCAACTCGACGGGCAGATCAGTTTTGAGCGCGCCCAATTAATGGGACAGATCCTCACCAGTCTGAGCGCGGAACAACGTGCCTACTTCGACGCAATGGTCGGCAAAGGCATGTTGGAGTGGAACGATGTGCAGGAACCCGAAGACATCCGCGGACTCGACCGTGACACCAAAGTCGCTGTGATGACTTACGCCGCCGACCTCTACAGTTGGTATGCGGGCTCCATCGAAGCGGATGTGTACTTCTGCCCCGAACGCCACGGCACCTACTTCGGCTCGTTCTATCTCAAGGACATCAAAGCCATGAGCGACCCGACCTACTCCATCCCCACCAATTTGACGGGCGACCTCGGTGAGATCATGCTGTCAAAATTGACTCCCGATCAAGCCGCGCTGATCACTGGTCTTGTCGATATTCAGAAACCGTCTCTGCAAGGATTGGCGGACGCGCGCGAACAGATTTCCATTGAACTCCGCAAATTCAAATATGGCAACGCGGCTGACCAAGCCACAGTGATGAATCTGATGGCGCAATACGGCGCATACGACGGCGAGATCATTTACAACATGGCGATTAACTTTGCCGCGGTGAAGAACTCGCTGACTGCTGAACAACAAGCCGAACTCGACGCACTCCGCACGGAACTGCTAGGGGATGTCTCGCACCCCAACGGCGCATACCTGTATTCACAGGCGATCTCCATGCCTGAGATTCCGAATTCGGATTTCCTGTTCAAATAATTCTTTACCACAAAGGGTCACAAAGAAGCACGAAGAAAAAACTTTGTGACCCTTTGTCCCTTTGTGGTCAAAAACTTATGAAAAAACTACTTATCACCCTCACAATTATTTCCTTCCTCGCTGCATGCGCTCCTACTACCACGCCAACGCCAACACAAATGCAACAGCCGAGTCAAATGTCTGTGGTGACGAAGCAACCCACGGCTACAGTTGAAGCGTCGCCCACAGCGGAGATACAGCCTACCGAAACGAAAAAGCCCAAGGGACAGAACCAACCTGTAGCGCCGACATCCGCCAGCGCTGATTTTGTTGCCACAGAAATTTTGGGGCGACCCACCGATACATCAGTAACGGTAAATGTTGTGCCTGCTATTGATATGGATGTGATTATCACTTTTGGCACAGCAAACGGCACAACACAAACTGTGACGGCTGCAGGCAAAGCCAACACGCCGCAAGAGATTCAACTTTCCAACCTGCAACCATCCACCGAATATTTTTATTCAGTGAACGGCGGAGCACAACACACCTTCCACACCGCCCGCGCACAGGGTAGCACCTTCACATTTGCCATTCAAGGCGACTCGCACCCCGAGCGCACCAAGAATCAGTTTGACCCGAATCTTTACACCAAAACGTTGTTGAGCGCCGCATCTATTCAACCCGATTTTTACATGACCATCGGCGATGACTTTAGCGTGGACACGCTCAAGGATGCCAACGCTGAAACCGTGCGAACGCTGTATATCAATCAACGTCAATGGCTGGGGCTGGTGGATGCGCCTGTGTTTTTAGTGAACGGCAATCACGAGCAGGCTTCACTGGCGAACCTTGATGGCACACCGAACAACGTGGCTGTCTGGGCTCAGACATCACGCAATGCGTATTACCCCCAACCTGCGCCTGATAATTTTTACACCGGCAATGTTGAGCCTGTTGAATTCATCGGACAGCTGCGCGATTACTACGCCTTTACCTGGGGCGACGCGCTCTTTGTCGTCATTGATCCGTACTGGCATTCCACACAGTCAGTAGATAATCTATTCGGCGACGGAAAGCCAAACGAACAAGAACAAAAGGGAAAACGTGATCTTTGGGAGGTTACGCTTGGCGATGTGCAATATCAATGGTTCAGGCAAACACTTGAAACCAGCAACGCAAAATACAAATTCGTCTTCACACACCATGTGCTCGGCACGGGTCGCGGCGGCATCGAACTCGCGGACACCTTCGAATGGGGCGACTCAAAGAATCTCTCCCAGCATCGCACATGGGACAAGACCATCCATCAACTCATGGTGGATAACAACGTCACCATCTTCTTTCAGGGTCATGATCACATCTTCGCCCGTCAGGAACTTGATGGTGTCATCTACCAAACCCTACCCGAGCCTGCCAACCCGTTCTACAGTTGGGAAAATCAACAAGCTTACAAAAGCGGTGATCTATTCCCCAATAGCGGTCACGTACGCGTCACCGTTTCGCCCGATGGCGTCACCGTGGATTATGTCCGCTCGTATCTCGACAAGCCTGATGAAGTTGCATTTTCTTACATGGTCAAATAATTGGATTGCATCTCATGCAGACTCTTTCCCTCAAACCGACTCTACTCCTCGTCTTGATTCTGCTCCTCAGCAGTTGTGCGCCTCAGCCTACCCCAAGCCTGATTCCACCCATCGAGCCGACTCCAACTTCATCGCCGACTCTCCCAACACCCGCGCCCACAGAAAAACCACGCGGACAAAATCCGCCTCAAGATCAAGGCAGTGACGCGTCTCAATCGCTCGACTTAGAGATTCCTACGCATCCCTACGATGTCATTCTCGGACGTCCCACGGCAAACAGCGTCACATTCTCTTTACTCGCCTACAATGATCAGACACTTTCCATTTCTTATGGAACATCATCTGGTAACTACGCATCCCAAACTGACCCCATTAACCTGACAGCCAATACCCCTCAAACCTTCCAACTTTCCAACCTGCAACCTTCAACGGAATATTTTTACTCCATCAACAACGGAATCGAAAACACCTTCCACACCGCCCGCCCCGCAGGCTCAACTTACACCTTCACCATCCAAGCGGACTCACATCTCGACTCGAACGCCAGCGTCGATGTTTATTTGCAAACCCTCGCCAACCAACGCGCTGACAATCCCGATTTTGTGATCGACATGGGCGACACCTTCATGACCGACAAATACAAACCCTATACCGATGCGTTTCCACAATACCTTGCGCAGCGTTACCTCCTCGGTCAACTTGCGGATACGGCTCCGCTGTTTCTCGTGTTGGGCAATCACGACGGTGAAGGCGCGCCGCGTGGCAAAACGGCGAAGAGATGTCCGTCTGGTCAGCACAAAATCGCACACTATATTTCCCCAACCCTGTGCCGAATGATTTCTACACGGGCAACGTCACTCCGCATCCCACCATCGGTGACTTGCAAAATTACTACGCCTTCACATGGGGCGACGCGCTCTTCATCGTCCTCGACCCGTACTGGTACACGCCACCCACCAAAGGCAACACAGAAAATTTATGGAACCCAACTCTTGGTGAAGAACAATATCAATGGCTCAAGCGTACGCTGGAAACCAGCAATGCCAAATGGAAGTTCGTCTTCATTCATCAACTCATCGGCGGACTCGAAAAAGATGGGCGCGGTGGTGTGGAAGTTGCCCCCTATCACGAATGGGGCGGACTCAACCCCGATGGCTCCTATGGCTTCGATGAAAATCGTCCCAATTGGGAATCTCCAATTCACCAATTACTAATTACCCATAACGTTTCTGCCGTCTTTCACGGTCATGATCATCTCTTCGTTCATCAGGAACTTGATGGCATCATTTATCAGGAAATTCCCCAACCTGGCTCCGCCAGACCGGACAGTACCGACAGCGCCGCGGACTATGGCTACGTCAACGGCACCGTCCTCGGCGGACCGGGTCACATGCGGGTCACCGTCAGCCCCGAGCAGGTGACCGTGGATTATGTCCGCTCTTATATAGAAGAAAAGCCCGCTCAACAGAACGGGCAGGTGGATTTTTCTTATACAATAAAATAGGTCACGCACGAAGCATGACCTATTCTGAAACAACATTGGTATTCCAAACACCTTCTAAAAAAGATTTATCGCTGTCATTACAATTAACAAAATTACAGCGACTATCCCACGGACAAAGAACAAACTAACTATGGGCTTCACTGGAAAGACCTGGGTCTTCTCCAATGAAGCCCATTTGTGAATGTCAAAACCGAGTCCCGCGATCTCGACTGCCATCTTCAGCATATCCCTGCGGCTGCGGTAGCGCACCATGCCGACCTGATCCCAATCATCGGCTAAATCGGGATGGATAAATCTTCCCTGAACGCCGCCGAGAAAAACCGGGTGACCGCCGTATTTGAGAAGAAGCGGAATGATCGCGCGGTTGTATCGGTCATTGGCTGTCATTGGGTCATCGCCAAAGGGACTGCCTTCCGGGTAAAGCGTTTTTTTGCGAAATTTGAGCAGGTTCACCATGTAGTATTCCCGTCCATCATCGTTTTGGGTCAGGTCACGAAATTGCTGCAGGATGGGAGATGCTTCTTCCGAGTCTTGTTTGCCTGCCCGCTTCTTTATTTCAGCCAGCAGCGCATCCACTTCAACAGTGGTTAGGGGCTTGCCTCGTCCTCCATACCAAAACAGGAAAGCGATATACAGCAATACAAAGACAACGGCAATGATGGTAAATTCTGTTGGCATTTGGAAACCTTATTTTGATTCTTCGATATTCTTGCTGCCACTCCACAGCGACCAGACCACCATCACCACAGCCAATGGCAGGATGATCTGATTACCGATCGCTCCAGGCGGAGTATGGGCAAACGTAATCGGCTTCATCGCCCCGACTAATTCACGCAGAAGAACTTCCAGCGCAAGCATCAGCCACATGAACGGGATCAATGACCGGTAGCGAATGACCGCGAGCAGTTGAATCAGTGCGAAAAGCAATTGCGAGCTTCCCCACAGCGCGAAGGCGAAGATAATCCCATCTGCCCCCGCAACGGATAAATCCATTCCAGCGATCGTCCCTGCGCCGCCATCGGGTGAGAGCAAATGAATACAACTGCGCACCGTGCTGACAATGGCGTACAGGGCAAAAATGTAGAACGGGATTTTTGTCCCGCGGATGACATTGTCTATTTTGGCGGGCAGTAATGTTTCAAAGATTTTTTTCATGTTATTTTCCTTCTTGCGCTTGGACAAAACGGTTGATGGCGTCAGCCACTTGCTGCGGCTGGTCGAAGTTGTCGAAATGGCTGGCGTTCGTCACCCATTCCAATTGAACGTTGGGACATTCGCTGGCAATATCTGCGAAAATGGATTGGGGTTGTGCGGGGTCACTATCTGCCTGGAGTTGCAGAACTGGAAAAGGAAAATCATTTTTACAAATTTTGCCGATGGCAGTATTCAGGTCCCAATTGCTCGTTAGAAAATATTTTGGGTTCATTGTGGCAACACCCGGTCTGGAATATTCATAGACCAAATAGTCACGGTCTATCTGTTTGAAAGTGCTCGTCATACGGTCAGGATAAATAGTGTCGATCAACCAGCCTGCATCCTGATAAAGATAGGATGCGATCCAATTGTTTTGGAACAGGAGCCATTGCGGCTTTTCAAGATAAACAGAAGGCGGTGGTGTTGTGCTGATTTCCTCTTTTTGAATCAAATCCGCTTCCATGCGAATGTACCCGAGGATGCGTTCTGGGTGGTCACTAACCATCACACTGCCAATGATCGTTCCCCAATCGTGCGAGACAACATAATATTTTTCGACACCTAGACTGTCCATCAAATCCACAATTTGACCGGCAACCGTGTGCCAGTTGTAATCTTCATCCTGTAAATCCGAACGTCCATAGCCTTTCATGTCAATAGCGATGAGGCGATAGTTTTGGTCAACCAGCGGCAAGACATAGCGCCATGAATACCAACCTTCGGGCAGACCGTGCAGAAAAAGAATGACCTCGCCGTCTGGGTTACCTTCTTCCACATAATGCCATTTGATTCCGTTCACAACCGTATCGTGTTGGTTGAATTGGGCATCGATCGCGTCATGCTCGGCTTGGTGCTCAGCACGGAATTTCTCGTACTGCACCGCCAGTCTTTTAGCGCGGATGGGGGCATAGACCCAGACAAATATCGCTAACAGCAGGGCACTGCCTGCTACAATAATCCCCAACCATTTCATTACTCTTTTCACTGTCTTTTCCTTGTGATATAATATATACAACGTATAAATTATACATGGTATAAATAATAAGTCAAGTGTTTTGACCTAATCTATTCATTCCAAACCCAATAGGAACTGAACCTATGCCTCGACCGAAAAAGACCCCCGCCCAACTTGAAGCCACCCGCGAGAAAATTCTCGATGTCGCCCTCTCCATTTTGCAGGAGTCTGGACCCGAAGCACTCACCTCCCGCGCCATAGCCGAAGACTTGGGAGTCGCACACATGTCGCTATTCACCTACTTCGAGAATCACGCAGCGATCTTGCGCGCCTTGCGCGAACGCGAATTATCCAAGTGGCAGGCACAGCAGCAAGTCTTCGAGCAACGCGCCACACCCGAAAATATTGTGCAGGTTGTGGAAGATGTTCTGCGGCTTTATATTGATTTTGCGCGCGAGAACCCCAACCTGTATCGTCTGGCATGGGTCATGCCCGAATTTGGAATCGAAAGCCCCGAAGAAAACCGACAGCGGACGTTGAACACTGTTGGGCATTTGGCAGGCTTGCTTCAACTGGGTATGGCGTCAGGCGTTTTTGAAAACCGCGAACCGCTTTTGTCCGCAGGAACGGCGCTGGCGATGGTAAACACACCCTATATCCTCTTCCACAACGGAAGATTGGCTGACCCCACCATGCGTGACCGCATGGTGGATGAAGTTTTTTCAATAATTATGAATTATCTAAAAAAGAAGTAATCCTTAACAACTTCTGAACATCTTTCTGCTATCATGGGCGCATGAAAACCATCCTCGTCGCCGACGATAAAGCCAACATCCGCAACCTGGTGCGCGAATATCTCGAAGCCGAAAACTTCCGCGTGATCATCGCCGCCAACGGACGTGAAGCCCTCTACGCCGCCCGCGCAGAAAAGCCCGACCTCATTCTGCTCGACATCATGATGCCCGAGATGAGCGGTTACGACTTCATCAAAGCCTATCGCAAAGAAAGCGAAACGCCCATTATTCTGCTTACTGCGAAATTAGATGAGACCGATAAAGTGCTGGGACTCGAACTCGGCGCGGATGATTACGTCACCAAGCCATTTGGGATGAAGGAACTGACCGCCCGCATCCACGCCGTTTTACGCCGCGCGCTTCGCACTCCGCTCGAGTCGGATACGCTAAAGATCGGCAGTATCTCCCTGGATAAAGACTCCCGCACCGTCACGGTGGATGACGAACCCGCCTCCCTCACCCCCTCCGAATTTGACTTGCTCTACGTGCTCATGTCTACACCTGGCAAAGTCTTCTCCCGCTCCGACCTGCTGCTCAAACTGCAAGGCACCACCTTCGAAGGCGTCGAGCGGACCATCGATGTCCACATCCGCAATTTAAGAACCAAGATCGAGCAAGACCCATCTGACCCGCAATTCATCATCACCGTGTTTGGAGTCGGCTACAAATTTACCTCTGATTAAAATCAACCTGACACCTGACACCTGAAACTTGGAACGTGGAACCTGACACACCTGGAACCTTCAACTTGAACCTCACCCACAAACTCACCCTCGCTTTCCTGCTCCTCAGCCTGATCGTCATTGGGCTGGCGGTGACTTTGATATGGGGGTTGATCAACTACCAGTTCAATCAATATCTGGAAGTTCAACGCCAAAATGACTTTGCAGTGGCGGCAAATAATTATTACCTTGAAAATCGCACCTGGGATGGCGTGGATAATTACCTGCGCGAACAGCAACTCCTGCCCCCATTGAATGAAGTCGACCCGCCGCCGCAGCCTTTTGTATTGGTGAATACTGATCGTAAAGTGATTATTGCATCTGCACCTTATACAGTCGGTGAAAAGGTGAAGCAAGGCACACTGGATAAAGGCATCCCCATCGAAAGCGGCGGCGAAGTTTTCGGCACGGTCATTTCCACCGGGCAGCCGCTCGTCCGCAACCCGATCGACCAGAAATATGTAGACCAAATCAACCGCGGGTTTTGGCTGGCAGGCTTGGTTGGGATGTTGGTGGCGTTGGGATTCGGCTTGCTACTGGCACGCTCGCTCACCCGCCCCGTGCGTGACCTGACAACCGCCACGCGGCTTATGGCGCAAGGAAAACTCGAACAGCAAGTCCCCGTCCGCTCGGAAGATGAACTCGGCGAATTGGCGCAAGCCTTCAATCAAATGAGCGCTGACCTCGCCCGCGCCAATCGCTCACGCAAGCAAATGACCGCCGACATTGCCCACGATCTGCGCAATCCGTTGACAGTGCTAAGCGGTTATCTTGAGTCTCTGCAAGATGGAAAGCTCAAACCTACGCCTGAACGTTTTGCTGTCATGCAAGCCGAAGCGACTCACCTGCAGCATCTCGTCGAAGACCTGCGAACGTTATCCCTTGCGGATGCGGGCGAATTGAAACTGCACCTCGAACCGACATCGATCCCTGAATTGCTCGAACGTGTTGCAAAAGCCTATCGTCATCAGGCAGAACAACAACAGATCAACTTGAAGGTAGAAATCGAACCCAACCTGCCAGAGATCAATCTCGACCCTACACGCATGGAACAGGTGTTGGGAAACCTCGTCAGCAACGCGTTGCGGTACACTGCCGCAAACAGAGAGATTCGTCTCGAAGCGAAGCAATTCAATGGGAGTCTGAGCGTGAGCGTCATCGATAATGGCAGCGGAATCCCAGTCGAGATTCTGCCGCATATCTTTGAGCGTTCCTATCGCGGCGATGAATCCCGAAGCGGAAATGAATCAGGGCTGGGATTGGCGATCGCAAAATCCATCGTCGAACTACATGGCGGAAACATATCTGCACAAAGCGCCGACCAAGGAAGTTGTTTTCAAATAAAAATACGCAATACTCTCTCGTAATACCTAATCAACTGGCATTCAAACAGATGTTCAAATAATTTCGGTTCACATCCCTTCAGAAGGGATCGGGGCAGCCACTACCAATCCTTTAGCGCGGAATTTTTCCACGTAGTCCCGCACGACCCAATAATCCAGCCCTACCTGTTCTGCAATATCGAAGAGCGTATGCTGCCCTTCAAATTTCATCATGATCTTTTCGATGGCGCGATTCAATGCCCAATTCTCACGCCAATCTACCCAGAGACCATATCCGCTAAGAAAGACCGGTCCACGGAAGGTGCGGCGCGGAATATAGTTGCTGGCGTAGATGCGGATGATCTCTTCAGCAACATCTACAACTTCCAGCAAGAGGTCTTCGTGAATAATGTCGAGATTATCATCGCTGGTGTGATACTCAGGATAAGGGAAGCGGCTGAGTGAAATACTTGGCACATTGACCCCGGTTCCATTGATAATTCGTTCATCATTGGGCGCCACTTGCGCAAACTCTCCCTCTCGAAATTCTTTTCCGCGTTTTGTCAGAACATAACGTGCAACCCGATCCAGCAAATGCGCATCCTGACGAGTGCGCTGCAACGCGATCGAATTTTGATTCCCGGTTGAGTCAAGGAACATACCGCCTTTAAGTTGAGGGATAAGATCTTCATGGTTGGCAAGGTAAGCAACAGTGCCAATGGTTTCTGGTCCGAACCAGAAGCGGATGCTCATGGAGCCAGCAGGCAGAGGGTTCTCAGACAAACGCCGCGCAAGCTCGATCTCGCACACCACACCTGAACCATCATCGTTGGCTTGTGCCGGGTGACAAGTATGAGATTGAACTATGAACTCCCCCATCTCTGAAACTCTGCCATCGGCAGGATGCAACACCCCAACGCCTACACGAAGCCCATTTTCCGGCTCGGTGACAAACTCAGCATTGATCAGCGCACGATATTTTTTCTCACGAGATAGTTGGTCCACCTGACTCTTCGGCAGACAGAATCCCCAATCACGTTCGTAATATTTGAATTCCCAAGGGACGGCATTCGGGCGCCTTTCGTTGAAGCGTAAATGCGGGGCAAGCTCGTCCCAAGTGAGAACTTTGTCGACAGGCAATGAATAGGAAATGATATGCAGCGGATTATCTTTAAAGTCCACAATGCGCTCGCCATCCTCGGTTTCGAGATAAGCTTCATGGACAACATATCGCTCCGGCACTTTCCACGTCCACACTTGTGTGAGTGGGGTGAAGGTTTCAACGGCGTAACTCGCTGGGTCTGGCATATAAGAGCCGATGATGGCAAGGGTCTCATCCATGCCTTCTGAAGCGAGAGTTCGATGCAAAGGAAAAAATTCAGCGAGAATGGTTTTGAGTGTTGAGAAAGATTTGGTCATGTGAAGATAGGCAAAAGTGAAGAAAAGAGGCGCGGGGTTATATCATCAATCGGCGTGAAAAGCGCAATAATAATAGATACAATCCGCCAAAAACCACGGCAAAGGTCATAACATTCCAGCCATTGGTAAAGGCATCTCCCACTGCAAGGCGCGAAAGGGTTGTGATGGGTGAAATATTAAACAAGGTACTGATGCCAACCCCTGCCAAAAGCAGGAGCGAATAAATGAATTGCGAACGTTCGCGATCTTGCAGGAATGCAGCCCCCAGCGCAGCGGACGTTGACGTAATCCCTGCGACAACAAGCGCAAGTATTAAAACCCATGCTTTGTTATGAATATCAATGCCATTCAGTTGCAGCAGAATCAGCCATGCGGTACATTGTAGAATGGCAAGGAAGACCGCCGAGACGATCTTTGCGCTGATCATGCCGCTGATGGTTAACGGCGCCGAGAGCAGGGTTTGCAAGGTCTTGCTTTCCACCTCTTCTGTGATGGTATCAATGGACATGCTCCCGGCAACGAAGGCGGGGAAGAACATCAACATGGGAATCAGAACAGAATACACGAACTCGAACGAGGTCGCTGGTCTGCCTTGCAAGTCTGTGTAACGAACCTCAATACCTCGGTCTGCCCGTAAATAGTTTTCGTACTGCTTGAGCGGCTCCTGGATCACCATACGGATCAATGAACTGACCGTATCCGAATCTGGCAGATACAATTTGACTTCGACCAAACCGTTCACATCCTGCGGCGCATCCACAAAGGCAAGCACTTCATTGCGAGCGAACGCCGTTTGAGCTTCTGCCAATGTTGCAAAGGGGGTTATATTCAATCCGCGCTTCTGCATAAGTTCAGGCAGGGGGTCGGTAACCTCACCAACGATCCCGATATGGATCCCGTCTCCACTATAGCGCAAAATCGTATCGGCGTCGTAGAGTGAAAGCATCCCTAACAGCAAACCCGATGAGAACGAAGCAATGAAAAGTTGGATCAGGATCGAGATGATGATGGTCCGGTCACGCAGAACGGACGTTAACTCTTTTTTGACAACTGCGAGGAAAGGGTAAATCACATTCCACCTCGCATCACATAAGCATTGTAGAAAAAGTGCGCTACCGTTCCAAACGCTATAGCCAGCCAATACGGGAAGTTTAATTTCGTTCGCAAGAGCGTTACGGCAGCAGTAAAAATGAAATGTGCCGTGAGCGGAATGAGCAAAAAGACACTTGCTCCAAACAATGCACCCGAAACATTCGCTTGAGATACCATGCTGATCGAAACCAGTAAAAGCAACTTCTCACCGATCAAAAATCCCAGCGCAGAAAGGAAGGATAACCCCAGAATCTCGCGGACAGTTTTCACAACACCATGTTCCGCCAAAACTACGATACCGATGGTCTTGACGACTTCCTCGATCAAGGCTGAGGTGATCAACGTGGCGCCGAGGATCAAACTGACCGGCAGATTGGTGGCAAATGCCAGCATCACCACCTGCGCCATGTAAACCGCAGGGATGACCAGCAGGCTCCATAACATCACCGCAAACCACGGCTTGGAATGTGCCATCATTAAATAAATGGCATCCCCGATCTTCCGTGTGATGGGTTTATAGCCCATCAGGAATTCTTCATTTAAAAGGCGTGTACTTGCAAACATGGCAAAACCAAAGATCGCTGTCATCGGCAAAGATGGCAGCAGATACTCACGCCAGCCAAATGGTTCAGCGCGATACATCTTCACTGCCAATGTCAGCGGAGAAATATATGCGAGATCACTACTGTTCGTGAATATCGCCGGAAAAACAAGATATGCTGTTGTCATGGTGGTGACGAACATCGCAATAAAGGTCGTATCTTTGAAGGTACGATAAAAAAGCGGCACCATCAAATAAATGGCGAAAATGAACATCGTTGTCGGTGCGAAGATGGCGAGCGCAAGCAGGATGTTGCCCTTCGTCAAATAAGCGATCAACACCGTGGTTGAAAGTGCAAAGACTGCATAGGGCAGCATCTTGCCAAGGACGATCTGAAAGGGAGTCACTGGCGCAGACAGCAAGATCGTCAAACGGCGATTCGATTTTTCGTCCATAAAACTACTGGTAAAGAAAATGCTGATGAAGGTGATCGGCATGATATAGATCAGAGCAACAAGCACCTGGGTAAACGGCGCGGGCGGCGGCGTAAGTGAAGGGATGATCACCTCCTCCGCTTTGGTGGTTTGCGGGACGGAAATCTGCGCTTCCCCCTCCGCCGGAACCTGCTCAGCGCTCAGGTAATTGACCCCCACTCGCAGCGGAAACGCATCCCCTTCCGCAAAGGAATTTCCGACGCGTACCAGTTCTTCCTTCTCCATGTATTGCTTCAGTGCCCGCACCGCAAATTGCGACTTATCGTCTTCGCGCGCAAAGACTTCTGCCCCAACGATCAACGCATCAATGGATGTATCAAGCAAAAGTGCCTGCCCCTCCTCCGGGCTAACCTCAACCACAGTGAAACGGCCGTCTTCGATCAGCGGTACATCGCCAGAAACACCTACGCGGTACAACCCATTCCCCAACGAGACCGTATCCTGTAATGAATAGGCAGACAAACCCAAAACAACCAGCAGAAAAATCACCGCCATCGGGCTGGCTCCCCCGCCAAAACGCTTTCGCAACCGTGTAATTTCGCGCCATGCGATCACAAAGACTTGGTTCATGTATTTCCACGCTCACAGATACTTTGAGATAAAATTACGATATGATCCAGCTTACAGACGTCATCAAGCGCTACGATAATACTACAGTCGTTGAAAAACTAAACTTACAAATCAATGAGGGTGAGATCGTCGGCATCATTGGTCATAACGGCGCGGGCAAAAGCACCACCATGAAAATGATCGCCGGGCTGATCGAACCCACATCTGGCGAAGTGCGCGTCATGGGGCAGGATATGGTCAAGCACAGCATCAAGGTCAAGCATAAGATCGGATACCTGCCGGAGGAAAGTCCGCTTTACGAGGCAATGACCGCCCAGCAATATCTACTGTTCTTCTCAGAACTTTACCAAATGCCGCGACAGAAAGCGCTGAGTCGCATCGACGGATTGCTCGACTCGCTTGGGCTGGAGCAAAGCAACAAACTCACCGGCGAGTTCTCAAAAGGCATGAAACGCAAGACCGCCATTGCACGGACCTTGCTGCATGACCCCGAACTGCTCATCCTTGATGAACCCAATTCCGGGCTCGACCCGCTGACTTCGTTTTTTATCATCAATTATCTCAAAACGCTTAAGCGCGAAGGCAAGACCATCTTGCTAAGCGCGCACAACCTCTTCCATGTGGAAACCATCTGCGACCGGGTCGCGATCATCAAGAACGGCAAGTTGCTGGTCTTTGACACAATGGACGCCCTACGTTCAAAGTTAGGCAAGCGGGAATATCAGGTCATCTTTCACTCAGACGACAATTTGGATTACGAGCACATCGGCGGCAATTACATCTTCCGCACTCATGACGTGGAGGGGATTGCTCACATGCTGGAGACCGTATCCTCCAAAGGGTGGACACTTGTAGACCTTTCCATGCGCGAATCAGCGCTGGAAGAGATCTACGTCAAGTTGATGACAGGGTGAAACCACGAGACTCATGGAAATAAAACACGCCCTGAATATTTCAGGGCGTGTTTTTATTTATACTAAATAAGATGCTTTACTCGCCAACCAAAATCCACTTGGCAAGTTTCCCATGCAGTTGACCAACTCCCCGCACGATATTCATAAAGATCGTCCACAACAGGAAGCCGCCCAACACCCATAAGGGGTAAGTCCAGGTTGGCAGAGCAAGACGTTCGTTATTGAACACAACCATATCCATATGAAAGGATTCCTGCACAAAAGGAATAGCAATGAGAGACACTGAAAAACTGAGAACAGTTACGATCAGTACAAAGTAGATCGTTCCCAACACAAACTGAATCAGCATATAAAGGATCATCAACCAGGTCTGCCTGTCTGTGACCAGCGCTTTGAGGCGTTCAAACCACTTCATCCCTTGATGAGAAAACAACGGGCGGCGTGGCATACGGACGCCGAGCAATGCCTCCACGAGCCTGCCTTCGAGTAATGCCAGCCCGCGAATGGAAATCAGGAACAACAAAGCAAAGGGGAAGCCAAAGATGAAGATCAAAAAAGACACTGACACAGAAACACCCGTCACCGCCCAGGTAAAGTAAAACACACCTGTCACGAAGGCAATCAACATGTAGAGCAACGCCCCCCAGGCACGCGGGTCTGTGTATACACCAAAGAAACGGCTCAGAAACGAGCGTTGCCTGACAGGCTGTCCCAATGTAGGCGATGTGCGACGCTCCACCTCTCGATAGGCTGAAGCGGTCTCTTCCGGAGAGCCGTATCCATCAATAATCCTTGTCAACGCATCTACATCGGACAGATCAGGTTCTTTCTCCTTTGATGCTTTTAGTGCCAGAGTTAAGTGTTCACGAGCATCTGCCTGAGCGTCCTGCACCAATGCAGGGTCGGCATCTTTCATTTCATTTTTAAGAGCATCCAGATATTCTTCAATCGTATTAAACATCCTGTCATCCTTTCAAGATCGAATCCACAAATTTCTTCGTCTGCTTCCACAAGTCGGTCCATTCTTCCAATGCTGCGCGCCCCTCTTTTGTGATCTTGTAATATCGGCGCGGCGGACCGGAGACAGAAGGCTCTACCGTGCTTTCAAGCAAGCCATTCTCCTCTAACGAACGAAGTACCGGATACAAGGTTCCCTGTTTCATCATGGGGATCTCAGGTCCGCTTTCTTCAAGCATTTTCGCAATTTGATAACCATACATCGGCTCGTCACTGCGACTTAACACACTCAACAAAACCAGCGAAGATGTACCAGCATTCAATTCTTTTTGAAATTTTTTGGTATGAGAACCAGGTTCAACCATGATCATTCCTTTCAGTAATATCAATTCCTTACTAGTAACAATCTTATAATAGTGTCAAATTGTTATTATGTCAAGGGTCGGATTAAAGAAAAACCATCCCGCAGAAAGCGGGATGGTTTTCATAACGATCCTCAAAAGTGAATTTCTATTTTTCCTGGATCTCGGCAGCCCTGAGGGTGTTCGCCATCAGCATCGCGATCGTCATCGGACCGACACCGCCCGGAACAGGGGTAATAAAGCCCGCAACTTCTTTTGCTTCCTCAAAGTTGACATCCCCCACCAGTTTCTGGCGCGGCTTGCCGGTCTTCTGGCTAATAACCGGGGTACCATCAGGGTTGAGCATTGGGATGCCATTGATGCCTACATCGATCACAGCCGCGCCGGGTTTGATCCAATCCCCGCGTACCATTTCAGCACGCCCAATGGCGGCAATGATGATATCGGCATCACGCAAAACAGCCGGGATATCCTTCGTCTTCGAGTGGACAACAGTGACCGTGGCATTTTCTTTTATCAGGAGCAACGCTGCAGGCATACCAACAATATTGGAGCGCCCCAAAACCACAGCATTGGCACCTGCGATCTTTACACCGGCTTCTTTGAGAAGGTAGATACATCCATACGGCGTGCAAGGAACGAACAAAGGTTCGCGCCCCTTTTGCGCCAGCCGCCCAAGGTTGATCGGTGAAAAACCATCCACATCTTTCTCAATACTGATAAGCTGCAGAATACGCTCTTCATCTAAATGATCCGGCAAAGGCAACTGCACAAGAATACCGTGAACCTTCGGGTCGGCATTCAATTGCTTGATAAGTTTCTCGAGGTCATCCTGGGTGATATCTGCAGGAACAGGGTGATGAAAGGATGTCATTCCCAATTCTGCACATGCCTTTTGCTTCATGCTGACATACGTCGCCGAGTCGATCCGCTCTCCCACCAAAACAGTTGCCAACCCCGGCTGCGACTTTCCCGCCGCGAGTCGTTTGGCTACTTTTTCCTTTACTTCATCGCGCACCTTCTGCGCAATAGCGGTTCCATCAATTAACTGAGCTGTCATTGGGTCTGCTCCTTTTGTTTTGAATTTATCAATAAAATTATAAAGTCAGTCTGAAATTACAAGAAGTGACATTTGTAATAACAAGTCTTCTATACATGTTGAGCGGGAAAATATTTTTCATAAAAGGATATCTCCCTGAACAAGACCATCTGTAGCGGCAAGCAGCATCACATCGTCTACTTCATTCCAACGAGGTGAAGCGGCTATTGCAGATACTCGCAAATAATTGCCCGTCCAGCCCTCCATGCGCCAACCGTATTCGCCGTACTCCGTAGTCGACTCCCATAATACGGACATGGTCTGCCCGATGAATTTTTCACGATAAGACGTTGCCGACTCTTCGATTGCCGCCTGCAGGATGCGATTCCGCCTCTTGCCAACCTCGAGCTTGATCTGCCCCTTCATCCTCGCTGCCCCGGTGCCGGGGCGCGGCGAATAGGTAAAAACGTGCCCGCCAGAGAAGTTCATCTCACGTACAAAATTCAAAGTCTCGGAAAACTCTTCGTCCGTTTCACCGGGGAATCCAGCAATGAGATCGGTCGTAATGGCAACATCCGGCATGATACTTCGGGCAGCTTGAACCAACCCACGGAAAGAGTCGGGGGTGGTCTTGCGAGCCATCCGCTTCAGGGTAGAGTCGCTGCCAGATTGCAGCGGCAGGTGCAGGTGAGGCATGAGGCGCTTGTCATTCCACAGAGAGAAGAAGTCTGCATCCAAGTCCCAAGGTTCAAGAGAAGAGAGTCGCAGGCGTTTAACATCCGTTTCCCGCAAAAGCGCATGGACCAGGTCGCGCAGATGCTGAGCGCCGAGATCCTGCCCCCACGAACCGAGGTGTACGCCGGTTAAGACGATCTCTTTCGAGCCGCCAGCCAGAGCCGCGTTAACATCTGCAATCACATCGCCAAGCGGACGAGAACGCCCTTCCCCCCGCGCAATGGTGGTAACACAGAATGTACATTTGTTGTCACACCCATCCTGCACTTTTATGAAGGCGCGCGTGCGTCGGTGCAGACCAGGAATGGGGATACGATCCATCGGCTCCTTCTCAAAAGATTCCATGGGTAAACCAAGGACTTCTGGAACGAGCAGGTCTTTTTTATCATTTGCAACTACATGTCTGACGTTCGGCAACGCCGCCGCTTCATTTGGTTGGATCGAGGTCCAGCAACCGGTGGCGACGATCTCATTAACCCCCGCACGGGCAATCGTTCGGATCTTACCGCGTGAATCAGACGCCGCTTGCGTGGTGACTGCACAGGTGTTGACCACAGCCATATCGGCATGTTCGGCCGCAGCAACGATCTCATGCCCGGCGGCACGAAATTGGCGCGACATGGATTCGATCTCCGCTTGATTCAAACGACAGCCGATGGTATCGAGAAATATCTTCATGGAAATAATAAGGATGCGGTATGTCTTGGTACGAACAAAGCTTTATCAGCTTCTCAAAAGAATCAATTCAAACTAGGGTTGCAGCACCACGAAATTATCGAAGATCACATCAACCCCGGGTTCGCCGAAGGTGCCAGCCAGCAAGCCTACATCACCGGCGGGCAGGGTGGCATCCTGCACCTGCGCGAGTTGAAACCCATTCACGTAAAACGTGAGTGTGGTTCCGGCGCAATCTGCACGGAGATGATTGACCGCAACACCTTTGTTGATGTTGGCTGAGAATTGCATTTCAGGCTGACCAAGCAGGGAAGCCTGCCCATCTTTGAAAAGCCCCATGCTGTAAAACCCATCGCTTGTGATGAGAAAGAAGTAATAATCCTTGCCGTTATAGCGGCAAAGCACGCCGATGCGATTCTCATCGGGTCCTGCCATCTTGCCGGTATCCACTTCGATGCGCACATCGGCAAAACTACGCCGCGGGGTTGCCCAGAAATTCGTCTGCAACGCATTGACGAGGACGCGATACCCGCCCGAGTAATAATCCATCACCCCTTCAGTGACCATCAGGCGGTCCCAACCGGTGGCGGTTTGTGCAAAATCATCTTGAAAAAGAACCGAGCCGGAAGGCTGCGCCGCCGCGGGAGCTTGTGTATTCTGCGCCGCAGGAGTGCCTGCGCATGCCGTCAACAAAAATATCGAAACGAACAACAAAGAGAAGGAACGATTCATGGGCGTGATTTTATCATTGAAAATATTTGTCCAATAACTGACGGGCGGTTTCCCTATAAACACCAGCACCTTCCGCATCACGCACATAGGTCAACGAGTTGAAAGCGGCTGCGCGATTGCCCTCGGCAAGGAAGGTGATCGCCAGATGAAGATGAGCAGAATACAGCTGCGGCTCAAGTTCGATCGCAAGATTCAAAGTTTCTTCCGCGTTCGCATATCGGCCGGTGGAGAGATAAGCATATCCCAACACATCCAAAGCAGCAGGGTCGTTCGGGGCAAGTACTAGCGCTTGTTGCGCTGCTTGCATTCCCAACGTTTCCACCTGTACATTATTGTCCACGCAAAACAGCGCCAACAGCCGCCAATATTCTGCTTCGGTTGGGGCAAGCTCCACCGCGCGTTGATATGCCGTCAGCGCCTCCACCAGGTCGCCAAGTTTCATATACGCTTCGCCAATGCTTGCCTGCCAGCGCGGATTCTGTGGTTCGTTCCGCGCCGCGAGCAAATATTCCGCGAGCATTTGTTCATATTTTCCCTGACGACTCCAATATAGACCGCGCAACGCGCGCACGTTGACAGAGCTACGGTCAAGCGACAAGGCTTTGTCGAGTTCCACGCTTCCATCCCCACCGGTTTGTTGCTTTGCCTCTCCAAGCCATGCCCACGCCTCGGCATTTTTTTCATCGAGTTGAAGCGCCTGTTCAAATGCTGCCTGTGCCAGCTCCCAGTCTTGAACCAATCCAAATGTCTGACCAACAACAACCAATTTCATGGATGGGTCACTTAACTGACTGGAAACCGCCAGAGCGGTGCGAAGGGCTTGGGCGGCAGAGTCAACTTCGGGGTTAAGTGCCGAGGCGCGCGTCAATTCGGGCAAGGCAGCATCAGGAGCATACAAGGTCAACAGCAAACCCAGTCGATATGCAATGAAAGCATCCGACGGATCCAAGCGGGCTTGTTCCGTAAGGGCGCGCATTTCCGAGTCCCACTTTTTTTGAGTACGATAGGTGAAGGCAAGCAGGCTGTACAACTCGGCAGAGTCATATTGATTTACGCCTTCGCCGCATACCGATAAGGCGGCATCCAACTCACCGAGTTGCAGATGGGCGCTGCAAAACCAATACCAGCCTTCTTCCGAGAGAGTTGCCTGTTTCTGAAAATATGGGATTGCCTCTGAAAAATTACCGGCTTTGACAGCATTGATCCCTGCCTGCTCATATAACCCCTGCTGCCAGAAGAAAAATTTCGCCGTTTGGGCATATGCTTGCGATGCCGCCGCGAAATCGCCTTCTTTTTTTGCATCTTCAGCCCGTTTCAGATTGGAATAGCCGGTAAAAAGTATCGGAAAGATAATGAAAATGGCAAGAATCGCGCCAACCCAATACAGATTTGCCTTTTGTCGCAACATAATTTCAATTCTACGCTATATTACAGAACTGGCAGTATAATCACGACCGCATGAACGATTTCATTCAATTAGTGCTAACTCAACTCACTGTCCCACCTGGAGACCTCATCTATTACATCGTGTTGGTGTTCGTAATAGCCAGCGCGTTGCAATCGGCGTTTAATCATTGGCGGGCAAGCGAGTTTCCACAGGCACGTCGGGCTTTCATCGGTCTGATCGTACTGTTGGGCGCACAAATTTTCATGTTTCTATTCAGCGGGTTGGGGTGGCAGGAAATAGTGGATCCCAAAGCAGTTCTGCCACCGACCGACCGCGCTTTTATGGTGTTCAGTATCATTTGGATCACCTGGCTCTATGCCTTTCCTGAGCCAAACCGCAAAGCAGATGCCGCCGCGACACTGCTTAGTATGTTCATTATCACCGCATTAGGTTTGAGCTTAATCTCCTGGCAACAGCAGATTGCTGACCCTTCTGCGGCAACCCTCAGCTACAACCTGACCGTCGACGACCTGATTTGGCAGTCTGTTTCGCTGGTTATGGCTTTGCTTGGCATGGCAGTACTCTTCATCCGCAAGCCGGATGGGATGTGGTATGGCATTATCCTGATGTTTCTGGGTTTTCTCGGACATGCCGGTCAATTGTTAACGCAGTTGGAAGGCGATTTTTCAGGCATTGTGCGCCTCGCATATATTGCGGCATATCCCATTCTGCTGACCCTACCCCAACGCTTCTCAACTATTTCCATTAATGAACCGGCGATACCGGTCAAGCCAACCATTCTGAAACAGGACACGGTTGGGCGTCCTGAACGAAGAAGGTACAGCACAGACCCGAAAACATTCCATGCCTTGCTGGCAGTGGCAGCCGAAAACAACTCCACCAAAATGAGTCAGGCAATCACCCGCGCCATTGCACAGACAATGCTTGCCGACCTGTGTTTCATGATCTATCTAACCGATAACAATAACCAGATGGTCTTTGCTGGCGGCTACGACTTGATTCGCGAAGACAGCCTGGAGGGCGGGTCGCTTTCAAAGAATGCCATCCCCATGCTGGCAAATTCGATCCAACGCGGGCGTCCCTTGCGCCTGCCTTCCAGCAGTACTTCTGCCGATATTAAAGGCTTGGGCGATATTCTGGGGCTGACCAACCCTGGTCACTTGCTCTATGTCCCAATCCTCACACAGGAGAAAGAAACGCTGGGCGGCATTCTCCTGCTTTCCCCCTACTCCGACCGAACATGGAGCGCCGAAGATCAAGCGTTCCTTTCGAATATCGCTTCATCTTTGGTGCCGATCATTCAACGCAATCAAAGAATCACCAAGTTGGAAACTCAAAATGATATGGCACGTGCCCAAGTGGCAGACTTGGAAGGACGTATCCGCGACTTGAACAGCCAGGTGGAAGCGGCGCGCACCGAGGTGGAAAAGAACAAGTCTGGTGATGTAGCTTCCTTGAGAGCCGCACAGGAAGAATCACAAAGCATCATCACACAACTGCAACAAGAAAATGCCGAACTGCGTTCAACCAAGAACCTGCCTTCTGCACAGGCAGAAAATGAATTAAAAGCGACCCTGCAAGAAGTGGTGATCCTTCAAACCCAGTTGGCAGAATCCCGGATGAAACTGCTTGAATCAGAAAAGGGGCAGATCGCCACCAAGAGTACGGAACAGGCAGAAGTGATCGCTTCGATTTCACAAGAACTACGCCAGCCGCTTTCATCCATTGTTGGCTACACAGACCTGTTGCTTGGTGAGTCAGTGGGGATACTTGGCGCATTGCAAAGAAAGTTCGTAGACCGTATCAAGGTCTCCACGGAGCGCATCCGCAGCCTGACAGATGACATGATCCAAATCACAACTCTGGCAACCGACCTAAACGATCTCAAACCTGAATCCATTGATATAAATTCGATCATCGACAATGCCATGTCGTACACCAGTTCACAGATCCGCGAAAAGAACATCTCCATTCATCTTGAACTGCCAAAATCACTTTCGTCCATTCAAGCCGATCGTGAGGCGCTTCAACAGATTGTCATTCATTTGCTGCAAAATGCCGGGGCTGCCACTCCATTCGAAGGGGCGATCAAGCTCAAGGTTCAGACACGCAGCGAAGATGGGATGGAATACATCCTGATCCAAGTCACAGACCGGGGCGGCGGAATTGCATCCGAAGATCTGCCGCGCGTCTTTACCCGCCTGTACCGTGCAGATAATGTGCTTATTCAGGGCGTGGGAGACACAGGCGTAGGGCTCTCCATCGCAAGGTCATTGACCGAAGCACAGCATGGACGTATTTGGGTCGAGAGTGAAATGGGGGTTGGCGCGACCTTTAGCGTACTTTTGCCCATCTCCGCCGACAAGCTGGCAGAGAAACAAAAAAGGAAGTAGGGGATGCGAGACGTGCGCGAACTTGGGAACGCGCTTATTGCGGCGACCCTTTCGATCGGGTTGACGCTTGGTGCGCTATCCATTTCCCTTGTTGGCTTTATCCCGGAAGAAGCGCCGATACCTACTCAAATTGTTTTAGAATCGCCAATCCCGGTCACTGCCACACAAACCTTTCTGCCAACCATCACACCTCTCATTCAGGTGGATACCCTTACTCCAACCGCAACCAATACTATTGTCCCGCCTACCAACTGCCCGCCGCCCGCCGGATGGGTTGCCATCGTTGTGCAAATTGGCGAAACATTAGACAGCCTGGCCATACGTTATGGCACAAGCAAAGATATTTTGAAAGGCGGGAACTGCCTTGTAGTGGAAAGCCTTGTTGCAGGTAAGAACTTCTACGTCCCCCCCGCACCCACTGCCACCATCCCTGTCTGTGTGAAAGGCGCCTCTGGCTGGATCAATAACTATACTGTTCAACGGGGAGATACCTTCTTTAACATCGCGCCGCGCTATGGCATACAGGCAAAGACCATTCAATCTGTAAATTGCCACCCAAGCGACCTGATCTACCCCGGCGATATTCTTTGGGTGCCAAACATCCCTACATTGACGCCCACCTTTACACCGCAGCCCGGTATTACCTATACAGTTGTCCCCAACCTAACCGAACCATTCACACAAACCGTGCTGCCTTTCACTGCCACCTACCTTCCAACTCAAACGTTGGTGCCTCCCACCGCCACCGCCATCCCAACCCAAACCGGCAGTCCGACGGCAATACAAACTTCTACGCCTTAAGCGCGTCAGCCCCCGGCATAATCCAGATCCATTGATGAAAATATCCCGCCTCTTTGCTTTCAGCGCCAATCTGGCAGTTTTAATTACTGCGTGCGGGGCGCCAGCCACCCCGCCACAAGCCCCGTTGCCCTTCATCCTCATCACTTCAGCACCAAATGCTTCACCTACGCCAACCCCATTTCAACCTTCGCTGGCAACCCCAACTCAGCCCTTAATTTACCAAAACAACTCAAACCCCACAGCTCAGCTTTTTCTGCCGACGGAAACGCCCATCCCAACCGCTTCGCCTCAAGCCTCGCCGACAGCGACAGCCCTCATTGAACAGTTATTCCCAAACCAGGCAGCGCCCCCGCCCGAACCCGCCAGCGTAAGTGACATCACCCCTCCGCCTCTGCTAACCAGTAACGAGACGGTAAATTTTCTGCTTGTCGGCTCAGACCGCAGACCTGCGGGCACATCACACCGTACCGATACGATCCTGATCGCCATCGTCTGGTACCGCGAAGGGCAGGTTTCGCTCATTTCCATTCCACGTGATACCTGGCTTTACATCCCAACTGTCGGGATGCAGCGTATCAACACAGCCTACCAAAGCGGAGAAGCCGGCGGGTATGCTGGCGGCGGTATGGGATTATTGAAAGACACCATTCTGCAAAATTTCGGCATCCGTATCGATCATACTGCCATGGTCGAATTCGACGGCTTCCGCCGCATGGTAGACACATTGGGCGGAATCGATGTTCCCATCTCCTGCCCATATACCGACTGGCGGTTGATCTCTCCTGGTCTCGACGAGAACGACGAGAACAACTGGTGGCTATACACTGTTGGACCTGGTCAAGTTCATATGGACGGCGATCTGGCACTTTGGTACGCCCGCTCACGTTCCAAATCCAGCGATTTTGACCGCGGACGCCGCCAGCAGGAAGTCATCCGTACCATCTTCCAAAAGCCCTGCAAACCGGCACCTTTGGCAAAGTTCCCCAACTGTATAACGATTTCTCCAGCACCGTCATTACCGACATGGGACTGGGTGATATGCTCAGCCTGACACCGTACACAGTCAACTTCACCAACGCGAATATTCGCAGTTATTACATCCGCCCGCCTTACGTCCTCCCATGGACGACCCCCGGCGGCGCCGCTGTGCTGCTCCCCCAGGAAGATGCACTGCAACAAATGCTTGTAGAAGCCACCACGCTTTCAACTTATGCTGTAGCACGTGAGAGCATCACAGTGGAAGTGCAAAACGGCTCATACTTTGACACAATGGAAACTCTGGCTGCCTCACGCCTGAACTACGCCGGATACGAAACTGTCACCAGCCCGGCAGATAAACGCGACTACACTAATACAGTCCTCGTCGATTACACCACCAGCCAGGACCCCAACCAGAGACAGACGATCATCAATGTGCTGGGAACCTACAACGCCAACGTCCTTGCCCTCCCTGACCCAAACAGCAAGGTGCAATACCGTGTCATTATTGGTGCGAACTATGAAGCCTGCTTCCAACCCGAAGACCTAACGCATTAATCCTTGCAAAAGAAACGAGGCTCGGCTATAATCCCGTCGCTTCGTTGGGTGCATAGCTCAGTTGGTTAGAGCACTACTATCACACAGTAGGGGTCCGGGGTTCGAGTCCCTGTGCGCCCACCAGCAAACCGCCTTTTAAAAGGCGGTTTTTTTATTCTTTAGCAACAAGCATAAAAGATAATAGAACTATCAGAATCTCTCAAAGAAGCCGAAAAATCTGCAACACTCTTTTATAATGAATGAGTATGACATCCCGCACCAACGAAACCTGGCTCAACGACTTACGCAGCACTGGCGCTATCCATGAGGAAGCCCTCGCCGACCTTCGCACGATCATCCAAAAGGGTCTGCCGTATGCCCTTTCCCGCTGGTTATCCTCAGATGACCCACTTTTTCCGCCCTTGGTGGAAGAAGTCACTCAGGAAACCCTGCTGCGTGTTTTAGACCAGTTGGATACCTTTGAAGGAAGAAGTCTCTTCACTACCTGGGTACACAAGATCGCCATTCGTATTGCCCTGACCGAACTTCGTCGCAAACGCTGGCGCGACGCCTCACTCGACGAATTGACCGAGAACGAAGACGCCCCCCCGCCACCCGGCTTACTTGCCGACCCCCATGCGTCCCCCGAAACCTCGGCAGAGCGCAAGGATATGATCACCCGCGTCCGCCGCATTTTAGAGGAAGAGTTGACTCCCAAGCAGCGGGAAGCGCTCGTCATGCTCGGCTTGCAGGATGTTCCGATGGAAGAAGCCGCCAAGCGCATGAAGACCAACCGTAATGCGCTATACAAGTTATTGCATGATGCCCGGTTGCGCCTCAAAAAACGCCTTGCGCTCGAAGAACTCTCTCCACAAGATGTGCTGCTCGCCTTCGAACAAAAATAGTAAGATTAACTTTATATTAATCGTCACAATTTTAGAATGAGCCTAGAAAAATTCCCCAACCCCTCCGAAGATCAACCCATCGCTGCCCAGCAGATCAGCGATGAAATGGTGCTGCGCTTCCTTCAAGTCCTCGAACAGGTACGTGAAGAAGACCTGTCTTGCAGTGACCTGTATGCCCGGCTGGATGAATTCGTGGAAGCCGAGATCCGGGAAGGCAAGGATACCTCCAAGATAACGCCTCTCATTCATGAGCATCTAGACATGTGCTCCGATTGTTGTGATGAATACGAGGCGCTGCTTTCAGCGGTGGAAAATACGCAGGACGATATAGAAGATAAAAAAAATTGACGGGCATATGCCCGTCAATTTTTTTTATTCGTGGAATAATTTCTCTCCAGCACGAATCGCCGCTTTAAGCCTGTTCTCTGCCGGTGTGATCGGGCAGGACCACATTTCATTGTAGGCACAGTAGGGGTTGTAGGCAAGGTTGAAGTCAATAAAGAAGCGCCCGCCCGGTAAAGGATCCGGCTCGAGATAACGACCCGCCGGGTAGGTCTCCGTTCCGGATAAAGAATCCACAAAAGGCAGGAAGAACTCATGCTCACTACGGTAAATGGTCAGTTCCACTGTCTGCCCTTCAACAGGGAAAGAAAACCTGCCGAACTTCTCGTAATGCTGTACGCCGCCAGTGGATGTCTGCATGTCGAAACCTTCTTTGATGGGGAATTCCTCCACCAGGGCTTCAAAACGCAAGGCATCATTTTCAGGGAAATATTTCAGCCCATGGAATTGCTTCTTCTGCTCGCGGGTTAAAGGACTTTGCGGGTGGCTGCCAAAGAACTCATCCTTCTCTGCTCGAAATGCATCTAATTCGGTCATAGTACCTCCAATAATCGGTTCTACTGCATAGACAGGCAGCTGAAGCGATTTCTTACAAAGGCATCATAAAATTTATACGCCCTTGCAAATTCCCATCCTTTATGCTATTTTTAGCACATAGAGGACGAATGAACCCCAAACAAAAAACAGTCATGATCATTGAAGACGAAGCAGATGCTGCCGAATTATTTTCGGAAATGATGCGTATTAATGGGTTTCGCGTCATCAAAATGTTTTCAAGCGCGCCCGCCATCCCGATCATTTCCCAGGAAAAACCGGATGTGATCCTGTTGGATGTCATGATGCCTGATATTTCAGGGCTTGAGGTCTTGCGATATATCCGCCGCGAACCTGAGCTTGCTTCCATTCCAGTCATTATCCTCTCTGCTAAAAGCATGCCAGGTGATATCAAGACCGGTTTCGAAGCTGGCGCATCCATGTATCTCACCAAACCGGTTGGCTTTCTCGATCTCAAACAGGCTGTGGAGCAAGTCCTTCATACCACCAAGGAATGAACCAGATTCGTACCTTTATTGCCCTTGACCTGCCGCCAGCCGCCCAAGAGTCGATAGAAAAACAAACCAAACACCTGCGCCAGACTTTGGGGGACGATGTCATCCGTTGGGTTCCCATTCATAATTTACATTTGACATTAAGATTCCTTGGGGTTACGCCCACTTCTCATCTAGAATTCCTAAAGCAAACTCTTACCCAAGCCGCTGCAACCTGCTCACAGTTTGACCTTCAGATCGGCGGGCTCGGCTCCTTCCCTACCCCCAAACGACCACGTGTGATCTGGGTTGGGCTCCACGCCCCAGCCGGGTTAAACTCCATGCAGCAGAAGATCGAAGAAAGTGCGGTCCGCCTCGGATATGAAAAAGAAGAACGCCCTTTCTCACCGCATCTCACTCTGGGGCGTGTCCGTCAGGGAATTCCCTCCCAAGATCTTCAAAAAATCAGCAATACTCTAATGTCAATTCAACTTGGCAATATTGGCATAGCCAGAGTAGACTCTATTCATCTTTACCAAAGCGACCTGCACGCGGACGGGTCTGTCTATACGAAACTATTCTCCGCCCCTTTGAGGTGAACCCTGAATGCACTAAATCTTGCTCGTGACATCGTTGACGCCCTGGAAGACAAGAAGGGCGAAGACATCGTCCTGATGGATATAAAAGAAATAGCATCCTTTACCGATTACTTCGTCATTTGCACCGGTACCAGTGACCGCATGCTTGACGCGCTTGCCAACAGCGCCATTGACGACATTCGTAAGAAACACAAAAGAAAAGGAAAGAAACAAGGTAATTCGCGTGACGGCTGGGTTGTAGTGGATTTTGGCGACGTGGTCGTCCACTTATTCTCGCCAGATCAACGCGGCTACTACCAGATCGAAGAACTTTGGGAAGAGGGGAAAGTTCTGGTGAGATTGCAATAAAAAACATCACTTAGCTTGAAATAAATAGAACGCGTGCCTGGGCACGCGTTCTATTTATTTCAAGAAGTCAAATTAATGCTTGAATTGTTCCTCTTCGGTGGAGCCTTTGATCGCTCCTGTAGAAACTTCGCCGCCACTGACGGTGGTCTGGACTGCATCAAAATAACCTGCGCCCACGAATGCCTGGTGTTTGACAGCACGGAAGCCCATGGTCTTTTCCATTTCAAATTCGCGTTCCTGCACTTTGACGAAGGCTGTCATCCCGTTGCGGGCATAGCCATGTGCCAGATCGAACATGCTGGCATTGAGGGTATGGAACCCCGCCAGGGTAATGAACTGGAATTTATAGCCAGCCTCGCCTAATTGATCCTGGAAATCAGCAATCTGTTTGTCATCGAGTTTGCGCTTCCAGTTGAAAGAAGGCGAGCAGTTATATGCCAGCATCTTACCGGGATATTTGGCATGAATGGCTTGGGCAAACTCACGCGCCTCTCCCAGATCGGGCGTGGAGGTTTCGCACCAGATCAGGTCGACATACGGGGCGAATTCAAGCGCACGTGCCACTGCATATTCCAGTCCATTCTTCACAACAAGGAAGCCATCGGCAGTACGTTCACCGGTGAGGTGTTCATGGTCTACACGGTCAATATCGCCGCGAATGAGAGTGGCAGACAAGGCATCGGTGCGCCCGATGAAAATGGTGGGAACCCCCATCACGTCGGCGGCGAGACGAGCGGAGATCAATTTTTGGATGAAGTCATGCACAGGCACAAGAACCTTCCCACCCATGTGTCCACACTTCTTCAAAGATGAAAGTTGGTCTTCAAGGTGGATGCCCGCGGCTCCGGCTTCGATCATGGCTTTGATCAACTCAAATGTATTGAGTGCGCCGCCAAAACCTGCTTCTGCATCTGCCACAATGGGAGCAAAGTATTGAACCTCACCATCACGACCTTCCATATGTTGGATCTGATCGGCACGGATGAGCGCGTTATTGATCTTCTTCAAAACGGTGGGAACACTGGTGACCGGGTACAGGCTTTGATCGGGGTACATGGTGAGGGCATCATTGGCGTCGCCCGCCACTTGCCAGCCGCTGAGGTAGATGGACTTCAAACCTGCCTGGACCATTTCCACCGCCTGGTTGCCGGTCAATGCACCCAGAGCGCGGATGAATTTTTCCTCATGCAGTAATTGCCAAAGGCGTTCGGCTCCCATACGTGCCAGGGTGTGGTCATGTTGGAAGGTGCCGCGCAGGCTATCCACTTCTTCGGCGGTATAGGGTCGGTATACGCCTTTCCAACGGGGGTCATCTGCCCATTCTTTCTTTAACTCATCGACGGACTTGGGTTGGTATTTGTGAAACATGATTCTTTTCTCCTCGGTGATCAATCTAATTTTTCATAGGCGGGCAGCGTGAGGAATTCGGAGAACGTGTCGGCGGTGACCAATCCGTCGAATAAGTTGATCGCGTCTTCCATTCTGCTGTTTGCATATGTTTGCAGCCCATATTGGGATTTGATCTTTTCGATCTCTTCTGCCAAAAACTGGCAATACAGATCTATTGAAATTTTGCGTCCGTCTGACAAGGTGGCAGTAGGATGATGAATCCACTGCCAAAGTTGGGCACGACAGATCTCGGCAGTGGCAGCATCTTCCATCAGGTTATGGATGGCGACTGCACCGGAGCCGCGCAGCCATGCTTCTATATATTGCAAGGCAACATTGATGTTAAGGCGCATGCCTGCTTCGGTGATCTGCCCGTTGGGGATGTTGAAGTTGACCAGGTCTGCAGCGGTGGTAGTGACTTCGGCTCGCATCTTTTCTTTTTGGTGCGGCTTATCGTTCAGCACACTATCGAAAACCTCTTTGGCGGTTGGTACAAGGTCGGGGTGGGCAACCCAGGTACCGTCGAAACCATCATCCGATTCGCGTAATTTATCCTCACGGACTTTGGCAAGCGCGATGTCGTTCACTTCCTTGTCTTTTCGACTGGGGATGAAGGCTGCCATACCGCCGATGGCGTGCGCCCCTCGTTTGTGGCAGGTTTTGACCAATAACTCGGTATACGCCCTCATAAAAGGAACGGTCATAGTCACTTGAGCTCGGTCAGGCAGGAGAAAATCGGGGCGTTTGCTGAATTTTTTGATGGTGCTAAAGATGTAGTCCCAACGACCGGCGTTGAGCGCAACGATATGTTCCCGCAGTTCGTACAAAATTTCGTCCATCTCGAAGGAGGCGAGGATGGTTTCGATGAGAACGGTCACTTTGATGGTACCGCGTGGGATGCCAAGCTTATCTTGCGCGAAGTTAAAAACATCGTTCCATAATCGTGCCTCGAGATGACTCTCCAATTTGGGCAGGTAGAAATATGGACCCGTGCCGCGCATTCGGAGACGTTCGGCATTGAGAAACAGATATAGTCCAAAGTCGAAAAGCGATGCGGAAATGGGCTTTCCATCCAGAACTACATGCTTTTCTTCCAAATGCCAGCCACGCGGACGTACAAACAACGTCGCAGGGGTTTCATTTAATTTATAGGTTTTTTCGGGGGTGGTGAGGGAAATGTTGCGCTCAATGGCATCGCGCAAGTTGAGGTGCCCCTGAATGAGATTTTCCCAGGTGGGTGCGTTGGCGTCTTCAAAATCCGCCATGAAAACTTTTGCCCCTGAATTGAGTGCGTTGATCGCCATCTTGCGTTCTGGCGGACCTGTGATCTCCACGCGGCGGTCTTGCAGGTCATCTGGGATGGAACCAACTACCCAATCTCCAGTGCGGATGTGTTCTGTTTCCGCAAGAAACATAGGCAACACTCCAGCATCCAACACTTTTTGCCGCTCTATTCGCTTTTGCAGCAACTCACGGCGACGTGAACCAAACTCGCGTTCGAGTTGTTCGACAAATGCAAGTGCTTGAGGTGTCAGCACGTCCTGAAATTCAGGCGTGGTCTTTCCGAGAACGTCCATGCGGGAACCTCCTACGGTCAAGATCAACGGTGAAATATGAACCTTTATAATTATAGAAATGAAATCATCAATACAGTTACAAAATTCACAAATTCTCCCTGACAATCATCCTTCACTGCATACTTGAGTTGACTGACAAATTTAAAAATCATCCACGAAGATTTGTAAGACAAATCTTCGTGGATGATTTAACTTGAAATGTTCGTAAAATTCGAGTTGAATAACATTCCTCCCAACTTTAACTTGGATACACCTGCTTCATTGTCATCAGAGTATGGATTGATGCAAAGTTTCTATATGAAGCCAATTAAGTCGCTTAGCTTGCGGTCTTCAAACTAAATGTAAAGGTACTTCCCTGCCCCTCTCCCACAGACTCTGCCCAGATGCGCCCGCCATGTGCTTCGACAAGGTGCCTGGCGATGGTCAACCCAATGCCAGAGCCGCCGCCTGCATTACGCGAACGGGATTTATCCACCCGATAAAAACGTGTGAACAGATTCGTAAGATGTTCGGCGGGAATTCCTATCCCGCTATCTTTCACTGAGATTTGAATTTCATTTTCGCGACGCACAGCCGAGACGACAACCTCCCCCCCTTCGGGGGTGTATTGAATGGCATTCGCTGCCAGGTTAACCAGCACCTGTGTGATGCGGTCTTCATCAGCAAGGACAGGCTCAAGGTCAGCGGGCAGGTCTGAGCGCAGGCTGATGCGCTTCGCCGTCGCTTGTGGAGAAAGTCGTTTGAGAAGGGTCTGTACGAGTGAAGAAACGGTAATTGGGCGGACATCCAAGGAATAGGCTTTGGATTCGACACGGCTTAACTCTTGCAAGTCATCCACCAGGCGTGAAAGCCGGTCGGCTTCGTGGTGGATCTGGTCAAACGTTTCGGCACTTGCGGGCAACACGCCATCAACAAGCCCTTCCATGTACCCTTTTATGGAAGTAAGCGGTGTGCGCAATTCATGGGTCACATCGCCAATAAGCTGGCGACGCATGGTTTCAACTTGTTCGAGCTGTGAAGCCATTTGGTTAAAGCGCGCTGCCAGTTGGGCGATCTCATCAGAACCGGAGGAATGCACGCGTTCATCGTAATGCCCTGCTGAGATACGTTGACTGGCAGACATCATGGCTTGCACCGGCGAAACAATATTGCGAGTGAGCAACCAACTGACGATCACTGCCACAATTGCTGCAGCAACCACAGCAACGAACAGGGCTTCGTTGAAGGACGCCTGGAAGTTTTCGTAAAAATCTGCCATCATGCCGCGCCCCTGACCTTGTCCTTGCCCCTGACCTTGCCCTTGCCCCATCATTGTGCCAAAACCGGAAGAGCCCATTTGCTCTTCCATATATGCCAGGTGCCGCGCATAGGCGCGCGGTGTTGCCAGCCGGGTTGTAACCCAGATCACAGAGACCCCCACCAACAATACAACCAGATAGGAAAGGAAAAGCTTCAACCCAAGTCGGGAGCGGATGTAGTTCATAAAGTCCTCAATGATTTATAACGGTTCATCGTCAAAACGATAACCAACGCCACGGACAGTGGTGATGAATTCTTCACTGCCAAGTTTCTGGCGCACATGCCCGAGGTGAACATCCACCACACGCATTTCGCCGAAATATTCGCCGCCCCAAACCTTCTCCAACAGCTGCTCACGAGAAAGGACCCGCCCGTGATTCTCGGCAAGCGCGTGCAATAATTCAAATTCTATCGAAGTTAATTCGACCGGTTCATTATTCACATGAACAGTGTGCGCGCCAAGGTCCAAATGGACATGCTTAAAAGAGAGCACGCCTCTTTCGCCGCCGGAGCCTGCCCCAATTTGCAGACGCCTCAACGCCGCCTTGACCCTTGCCACCAGCTCACGCGGGCTGAAAGGCTTGGTTACATAATCATCTGCACCAACAGACAACCCAACGATCTTATCCGTCTCTTCGGTTCGGGCGGTCAGCATGATGACATACACTTCCGATTCACGGCGTAAACGCGAGAGCAGTTCAATTCCATCCATGCCTGGAAGCATCAGATCCAAGATGATCAGATCTGGTTTGAATGCACGGGCGGCTTTCAGCCCGGCGTTGCCGTCGGCAGCGATAAACACTTCATAACCTTCGGGCTTGAGATAAGCGCTCACCAGATTGGTAATAGAGGGTTCATCGTCAATTACGAGAATTTTTGTCATTGGGTAATTTTACCTTTATATATTTACAATAAATATTTACAGGCAATATGGTACCGGGGGTGCAATAATTTCAATTAAACCTTTTGTAAAGATTTGATAAAGAAAGCCGCTTTCGCATTGACGCTCCTGTTTTCAATGAGTAACATCTCGCCACGCAAGGTGATAATTTCCAAATTCCATGGCAATTGTCACCTATCTATTTGAAAAGAGGCAGCTCATGCAAAAATATCTAAAAACCGTTCTTACCATTGCACTGACAGTGGTCATCACGATCATTGTTTTCATTCTGCTAATGCCGGTCATTGGACCACGCTTTATGCACCCGCTTATGTCTGGCAATATGCCCATGCACAGCAATAACTCGGCTCCCAGCGGGCTGGATTATTCCACCGAACACGCCTCAGAAAATGGACAATTCAAGGTCTCATTTACCAGTGAAACACCCATCGTCATCAACAAAATGCACTCCTGGACCCTGCACGTTGAAACTGCAGACGGTCAACCAGTTGAAAATGCCACCATCCTCGTAGATGGTGGCATGCCGCAACATGGTCATGGCTTGCCGACTGCTCCTCAAGTAACAGAGTACCTCGGAAATGGCGACTATCGGGTCGAAGGCATGAAGTTTCAAATGGGCGGCTGGTGGGAAGTCCGCTTCGATATCACTGCTGGCGACCTAAATGACACCGTTACCTTCAACTTAACGTTGGAAGGATAAGCATGTCTGAGCGAAATAAAATTCTGGCGGGGTTCGCTCTTCTTGCCGTTCTTATCATTGGCGGTCTTTCATATATATTGTCCCGCCCCACATGGACAGACACCGAACTCACCACACTACGCACACTGTGGATCGGAAGTCTGCCGCCACTTGCTCCTGACCCATCCAATCAATATGGCGATGATCCCCGGGCAGCTGAGTTTGGCAAGCAACTTTTCTTCGATACCCGCTTCAGCTCGAACGGAGAAGTTGCATGCGCCACCTGCCACATCCCTGAAAAAGGATTTCAAGATGGGCTGCCCCTTGCGCAAGGTGTTGGCACCACCAACCGCCGCGCCATGCCGATTGCAGGTACCGCGTACAGCCCGTGGATGTTCTGGGACGGGCGCAAGGACAGCCAATGGGCACAGGCGTTAGGTCCCTTGGAAAGCCCGGTGGAACATGGCGGCAGCCGAACGCAATATGCCCACTTGATCGATGAGAATTATCGCAGCGAATATGAAGCGATCTTCGGTGAACTGCCCGATCTTTCAGACAGAACCCGCTTCCCCAAGGCAGCCGGTCAGGTGGATGATCCAACTGTCCGCGCGGCGTGGGAGGCGATGAGTCCTGCAGACCAGAAAACAGTCACACAGATCTATGTCAACATGGGCAAAGCGATCGCCGCATACGAACGTCTAATTATGCCGGGCGAATCTCGTTTCGACATCTATGTGCAAGCCGCACTTGAGAATGACAAAAAGACCATGAACAGCACGTTGACCACGGAGGAGCTTGAGGGCTTAAGGCTTTTCATCGGCGAGGCAAACTGCACACGCTGTCATAATGACCCGCTTTTTACTGATAACTCGTTTCATAATACGGGCGTCTCCGCTGTAGAAAATTTGCCGGAAGATACCGGACGCACACAAGGCGCACAAAAAGTTCTTACAGATGAATTCAACTGTCTAAGTTTGTACAGTGACGCCGAACCTGACCAATGCTCCGAGTTGAACTTCATGGTCGCAGAAGGCGAAGAGCTGGAACGCGCCTTCAAAGTGCCAAGCCTGCGAAATGTGACATCGCGCGCGCCGTACATGCATGCCGGTCAATTCACTACGCTGGAGGCGGTTCTCAATCACTACAACACCGCCCCCGCCGCACCGACGGGTCACAGTGAGTTGGAAGTATTAAATCTAAGCGAAAGACAGATCAAATCCATCATTGCCTTTTTGTACACATTAAACAGCGACATCTCTGCACCATAAGCGAATTCACTACAGAGTAAACGAAGAACACAGAGGCTTTCGATTTTTCCTCTGTGTTCTTCGTGCTTTCCATGATGAATTTGAAATTCCCTATGGTTTGACCTTATCCACCTCGGCTTGTAGGGCGGTCTTGAGCGTTTCAAAGTCCAACCCGTTGGCGGAGGCATAGTCTTTGACCTTCATAGCGGGGTCAGGCATGGATGTGCCAATGAGCGTTTCGACGGTTTCTTTGGGAACGCCCCAGGTCATCAGATCACCAAAAGTGGTTTTGCCTTTGACAACATATTCAGATTCTTCAGAGACCGGAGTTTCCACCACCACAGGTTCTGCATCAACAGCAGTTTCATTTACGGTCACAGTGTGAGTTTCCAGATAGGTGACCTGCTCCGGCGTGAGGTTGCCTTCAGCCAGCAGAATATCTGTGGCAGCTTGCGGCAAGACCGTTTCTTCGGCGGTCAAGTCGAAGGGCAGTCCGGTATAAAACGCGACGAACATGCGCACAGAGTTGGTACCGATCTCAAATCCGCTATCCAGGTATAGGGCTTCGAGTTCCTTCACTGCAAATGCCGCGGGGGTATCCGTTGCAATGCCGAAAGCTTGTGCAAGGATCTCAGGGGTCACATCAAACGAGTTGGCGATATCGCCAAAGGTATATGAGCCGCGAATGTCTGCCGGATTTGCCAGCCCTGCAAATTCACCTTCGGTGAAAGTCGCCGGTTCCTTGGTGGACTCTGTTGCCCACCACCCCATAGCAGATGAAATTGCAATGCCACCGAACAAGAACACGAACAAAAACACAGCCAATGGTTTAGAAGTCAGTATCATTTCACACCTCCACTGGTGAACAGGACGGTCTTGGCAACCGGGCAAATGGCTTCGGATGTACATTCCAAACAGGAGATACATTGATGATCGCGTACAGTTTTGACCGTATCCACCGGAATGTTCATCGGGCACATGATCGAACAGGCGCCATCAGCCTTACAAGTCGCTTCAGCGCGTTTGATGGAGAACACGCGGAAGAGGTTTGTAATTCCCAACACCGCTCCGTACGGACAGGCATACTTACACCAGGGTCGTTCGACAAAGACCGAAAGGACCAGTGTCACACCCAGAATGGCGAGCGCACTCCAGGCAACCTCTGTGCTCCAAAAATTGAAGAGTGCAAAGTATGGGTCGTATGCTTCAAAGATCAGGCTGCCGCTTGTGGCAGTGACGTACAACACCCAGATCAAAACTACATAACGCATATAACGTAAAACGTTATCCAACTTGGTTGGGACAAAGTGATTGAAACGGCGCTTGAACAACTTCTTGCCGATCTTGCTCACCCATTCCTGCACTGTGCCCAAAGGGCAGACCCAGCCGCAGAAGACCGGTCCGAACAGAATGGACAGGATCAACACGATGCCAGCCAGAACTAATGAAGAGTCATGGATCTTCTGAACGAACAACCCGCTTGCCAGGTAGGTGTAAAGCGTTTCCACCCCGCCAAAAGGACAGACGCCATGTAGAGAAGCCGACGCCAAAAAGGGAAGTCCTCCGCCGCTTTCAACCAGAGAATGATTGAAAACGATGAGTGCGATCAAAAGAAAGAAGAACCATTGCACCACACGCCGGATCCAGATCGTGTGTGGGCGAAACAACCGAATGCGTTTACCGAACAGTGTAACCATAATGAGCCTCCAAAAATTGAACTGTTCGTAGTGTAGTTTTTGTTCTTACAGAGTCTTCAAAGTCTTTGTAAAGGTTCGGTAAAGAAGAAATGACGGCTATAATGACGCCCATCTATGTCATCCAAACTTTCACCCATCTGGGACGTGATCATCATCGGCGGCGGAGCGGCAGGTTTCTTCGCCGCCATTCGTTGCGCCGAACAAAACCCCGACCTACGCGTACTCATCCTTGAAAAAGCCAGTCAAACGCTTGGCAAGGTACTCATCTCCGGCGGCGGGCGCTGCAATGTAACGCATGCCTGCTTCGAGCCAGCCAAACTCATCAGCTACTATCCACGCGGGGGCAATGAATTGCGCGGCGCGTTCACTCGTTTTCAACCCAAAGACACAGTCGAGTGGTTCGAGGCACGCAACGTAAAACTAAAAACAGAAAGTGACGGGCGTATGTTTCCCGTCACCGATGACTCAAATACCATTGCCGACTGTCTGCGCGACTCTGCCAAGCAAGCAGGGGTGCGGGTCGAGTTGGGTGCATCCGTTTTGAGCGTGGAGAAAAATCCGCAGGGCGGTTTCAAGCTTGAGGCCCAGATGGAGGCGAAAATTTTTCTTCTTCAAACCAAAAAAATAATGTTCGCTACGGGCGGCGATCGTAAGTCGCAAAGCCTCATCCAGAAAATTGGGCACACGATCGTCCCGCAAGTGCCTTCACTGTTCACGTTCAATATCAAAGACAAACGCATAAACGATCTCGCAGGTGTGGCAGTGGAAGACGTAACCGTGAAAATGGATGGGCTCACTGCGCGCGGTCCGCTGCTTATCACCCACTGGGGCATGAGTGGACCCGCCGTATTGAGACTCTCTGCCTGGGGTGCGCGCATTTTGTTTGACAAGAACTACGCTTCGACCTTAACCGTGAATTGGCTCGACGACTATAAGCTGGATACAACGTTGGAAGTGTTACAGCGCAACAAAGATTGGCAGGAGAATGCACGTAAAAAAATTGCAGCACACTCTGCATTCTCACAAATCCCGATCCGACTATGGAAACAATTGGTCTATTTCATCGGCGAGAAAAATTGGGGGGATGTTTCCAAAGCGGAGATTCAAAAACTGGCGCAAGAGTTGACTGCGGGTGAATATAAAATTCAAGGCAAGGGACAGTTCAAAGATGAGTTCGTCACCTGCGGCGGCGTAAGTTTAAAAGAAGTCGACTTCAAGACCATGCAAAGCCGCGTAGTAAATGGTCTGTTCTTCGGCGGTGAAGTGTTGGATATTGACGGCATCACCGGCGGGTTTAATTTTCAAGCGGCATGGACAACGGGTTGGCTGGCAGGTAGTGCGATGAGTGGATAAATCAAAGAGGCGATTGCTTTCGCAATCGCCTCTTTGATTTATTATATTACTTCAAGTATTTATCAAGGAAGGAAATCACAAGTTGAACGTTCTCTTCAGTTTCAAACTGTGAACCACCATGCCCTGCACCATCAAGGGAGCTATAAGTGACATTATCCGCACCGATGACAGCCGTGAGAGCATCAGCCAGGTTTTTGTTTTGAACAGGAGGGATATTGCAATCTGCCGTGCCGTTCTGAATAAAGAAAGGTGCATCGTCAGGGGTGATGTAGTTCATCGGGTTGGTCAGGGCAACTTTTTCGGGCACTGTCTGGATCGCTGCACCAATCAGTGTAGATTCAGGTGAGCTGGCATCATCGGTGCTCGCTGAACAGCCTGCTTCGGTCAATTGTTCCTGCATCTTCAGGAAGTCGATCGGTCCAAACCAATCCACCACGGCTTGCACACAACTGGATTGATCATTATTTCCAAGGTCGCCTTCAAGTTCTTCCACCCCGCAAGTTGTTCCCAACAGAGAGACAAGGTTTCCACCTGCCGAAGCACCCCATGCGCCGAATTTATCAGCGTTAAGATTATACGTTGCTGCATTCGCGCGCAGGAAGCGGACTGCCGCTTTGGCGTCGTGAATTTGTGCGGGATATTGGGCTTCACCGCTCAGCCGATAATTGATACTCGCCACAGCATAACCAGCAGCGAGAAGCTGATCCACTCCGGTGAGACCCGCTCCATCTGCCTTGTCGCCAAACATGAAACCACCGCCGTGCACCATGATCACAACTGGGAAAGGTCCTACGCCTTCAGGGATATATAAGTCCAACTTTTGCGTTTCTGAAACCGAGGCGTAGACGAGGTCTGCGTGGGTCGGTGAAACGGAAGTAAACGTGCCAGAGCCGCCAGGCATAACAGACAAGCCGCCCCCACAAGCAGATAGGCTGAGGGCAAGTACCACCGACAGGACAACAAAAGAAAACAGTTTGTAATTCATCTTAATCTCCATATTTTTTTTATGTAACTGCTCAGGCATTTTGTTTTACGCCATATTCGGCGGACTGAAGTCCTGCCTCAGTTCGTGAAAGTCCGCTGAAGCGGACTAGCCTGAAAGGCTTTCATGTGCTGAGCAGGGGATTTATCCCCGCAAGTTCAAGATACCTGAGCAGTTATATTTTATTGATAGCTTTAGTATCGCAAAAAAATCTCAAGGAAATCTCAAGAAGACCTGTTTGTATTCTTGAGATTTCCTTGAGAATGACATGGTACGATGTGAAGAATGAAATCTTGTAGAGGTTTATATGGCGCAACGTATTTTGGTTGTAGATGATGACCGGTCGATCGTAAAAGTGTTGACTTCGTATCTTGAGAAATCTGGTTATCAGGCGTTATCTGCGTATGATGGTGAAATGGCACTGCATCAATTAAGACGCGAACGACCTGACCTGGTCATTTTAGATCTTATGATGCCCAACCGTGATGGCTGGGAGGTGACGAAGATCGTCCGTGCAGATCACTCACTAGCCGCTACTCCCATCATCATGCTCACAGCGCGTGTGGAAGATACAGATAAGATCGTAGGGCTGGAACTCGGCGCAGATGATTACATCACCAAACCATTCAACGCGCAGGAAGTGGTGGCGCGGGTCAAATCTCTGTTACGCCGCGTGAAATTGGATCAATCACCGCAAGCCTTGCCGCGCATCCTCGTGCACGGCTCATTGAAACTAGACATTGACCAGCGCATCCTATTTATTGATTCGCAGGCTATCGACCTGACTCGCACCGAGTTCAGCCTGTTAGAGACGTTCATGTCCAACCCTGGTTACACCCTGACTCGTGATGAACTTTTGGAGAAGGCGTTGGGCTATGCCTATGAAGGCATGGGGCGCGCCCTTGATACACACATCCGCAACTTAAGGCGCAAGATCGAACCCGACCCTGATCACCCAATTTATATTCAAACCATGTACGGCGTTGGCTACAAGCTGACAGGAGAAATTTCATGAACAGACTCTGGGTACGCCTCAGCCTGATGATCAGCGGAGTGTTGTTCTTTATGTTCTTCCTCCAATTCCTGTCGATTTCATTGGACGGCAACAGAATAGACGATGACCATTCATCTCCAACAAATGCTCCTCCCAAGGAAATTCAAGGACGTCTTATTGAATTTATGCTGCTCTCATTAGCCGTCGGCACAACAGGCGGGGTCGTGATCGCGCGGATTGTCAGTAACCCGATCAGCAACTTATCTCAAGCGGCACAGCATATTGGCAAAGGCGAGCTGGATATTCGTGTACCTGAAAAAGGGAGTCTAGAGATCGTAGAACTGGCTCAGGCATTCAATAAAATGGCAGAAGACCTGCAACGCTCACAAACCGCACGCCGCAACCTGGTTGCGGATGTTTCGCATGAACTTCGTACACCGCTCACTGTATTGGAAGGCAACTTACGTGCCGTGCTCGACCACGTCTACACGCTCGATGAAACTGAGGTGGCAAATCTTTACGAACAGACCCGGCACTTGATCCGCCTGGTGAATGACCTGCGTGAAATCTCATTGGCTGAATCCGGGCAGATGATATTGGAAAAAACTTTCACTGATTTCAATTTGCTTATTAACGAAACCGTGCAGGCTCTCGAACCGCTCTCCGCTGAAAAGCAAATTCAAATGGTCTATGAATCAACTCACCCGTTGGAAGGAACCGCGGACTCGATCCGCATTCGGCAGGTGTTGTTCAATCTCATCGGGAATGCCATCCGTTATACGCCGTCAAACGGGAAAGTCGTTGTTCAAGCAAAACAAGATGCAGCGGGGATACATATTCGTGTTCAGGATTCGGGTAACGGTCTGACTCAGGAAGAACTTTTTTCGGTCTTCGACAGGTTTTACCGAGCCGACCGGTCTCGCTCACGCGAAACCGGAGGCACTGGGCTGGGACTCTCCATCGTAAAAGCGATCGTGGAGGCACATGGCGGTAGCGTGTGTGCTGAGAGCAAAGGAAAGGGATTTGGCAGCACATTTTCCTTCTTAATTCCTTGTTGATTTTTCCATTGACCGACAGCCTATCATCCCGTAAAATCTCTCTCATAAATTATATATAATTTAACGAGGTTACACGCAATGGCAAAATATCGAGTGATGTATTGGAAAGAAATTCCGCAATCCTTCACGGTTGAAGGAGACGGACGAACAATAAAGAAGGAACTTTCGCAAAAGATCCAGAACAAGATCGACGCATATGCGATGGCAATTGGAGCAACATCTACAACGGATTACGCAAAACAATACAAACGCGGGCAGTGGATCGAGCGCGAAGGCACACCGGAAGAGATCGCTGAGGCGTTAATCGCCGAGTTGGAAACAGAAGGCGCACGAGTCGAAATTCCAAGACGGGAACAAGTTTAGAGATTTCACCGCCGAGGACACGGAGCTTTTTTTATTCTTCTCCGTGTCCTCGGTGTTCTCTGTGGTAAATAATATGACAAAAAAACATAACATCATCCTGCAACCTTCCGGTCGGCGCGGACAGGCAGACGAAGGCATGTCCATTCGTTCTGCGGCGCGTGAATTGGGTGTGGAGATCGAGTCCATTTGCGCCGAGAATGCCACCTGCGGCAAGTGCATGGTCTTGGTGGAGGCGGGTCGCTTCGAGAAGTACAACATCGAGTCGAGCCGCGAAAATCTCTCCCCTGTTGGCAACGAAGAACGCGCCTACCTCGAACGCAGACCCAAGTTATTAAAAGATAAAGGCTGGGAGATCGGTCAAGTGCGCCTCTCGTGCCAGGCAAAAATTTGCGGTGACGTACTCATCAATGTGCCCGAAGAAAGCCGCGGCAATAAGCAGATCGTCCGCAAGAGTGCGCGTGACCGGGCGATTGAAGTTAAGCCTGCGATCCGCAAATATCTGGTGACGATGAGTCCGCCCACGCTGGAACGTCCCATAGCAGATTGGGAGCGTCTTGCAAAAGGACTGGAAACCTCCATGGGACTGGTACGCAATGGTGAAGAGAACCTTCCGCGCTGGTACGATCTCCAGATCGATTATCAATGCATGCGAACGTTATCGAAGACCCTCCGCGATGCCAAATGGAGCGTAACTGTTTCGGTTTGGAACGACAAGGAGATCATCTCCGTCCAGCCAGGTTATCACGAAGATAGCTACGGCGCGGCAGTGGATATCGGCTCGACAACGGTCGCTTTGTATTTGTGCAATCTGCGTACAGGCGAAATGCTCGCTGCCGAGTCAGAAATGAATCCGCAGATCGTGTATGGCGAAGATGTCATGTCGCGCATTCAGTACGCGATCGACCAGCCCGACGGTTTGGAAAAATTACACAAAGCAATCATAAGCACATTGAACAAACTGCTGAAACAAGCGGCAAAGACAGCTCATATTAAGATGGACGAGATCCTTGAGATGGTTCTGGTGGGCAACTCCACCATGCACCATGTGCTCTTGAATTTACACCCCAAAGACCTGGGGCTGGCTCCTTTCGTACCAACCATTCACAAATCGGTGGATATAAAGGCGAGAGAGTTGGGCTTGCACATCAACGCCTCGGGCAACATCCATGTACTCCCCACCATCGCTTCATTCGTAGGCGCGGATACAAGTGCAGTCATCCTTGCAGAAGAGCCGCACAAGCAGGATGAGAACTGGCTGCTGATCGACGTCGGCACCAACGCGGAGTTGGTTTTGGGCAATCGTAAACGGCTGGTGTGTACATCCACACCGACGGGACCTGCCCTCGAAGGCGCACATGTGGAATATGGCATGCGGGCTGCACCGGGCGCAATGGAACGGGTTCATATAGATGAGACAACCCTCGAACCGAAGTATAAGGTCATCGGCGTGGAAGGTTGGAACACCGACCATGCGGAGTTTACCGGTCAGGTCAAAGGCATCTGTGGTTCGGCGATCATCGACTCGGTGGCAGAATTATTCCGGGCGGGCATCGTAGATTCCCGAGGCAAGTTCAAGAAAGACCTGGACTCGAAGCGCGTTCGTCAGGGAGAATCTGGCTGGGAGTATGTAATCGCCTGGAAAGAAGAGACATCCATCGGGCGCGACATTCCGATCACACAGCAGGATGTGCGCCAAATTCAATTGGCGAAGGCGGCACTCTTCACCGCCGCACGTACATTATTAAAGCGCATGGATTTGCAAAGCCCTGATAAAATCATCCTCGCTGGCGGCTTTGGAAGTTATATTGATAAAGAAAAAGCCATGTTGATCGGGCTAATCCCTGATTGCGAGTTGGATAATGTGTATGCGGTTGGAAATGCCGCGGGCGATGGCGCGAGAATTGCGTTATTGAATATCGAAAAGCGCAATGAGATCGATGCAGTCACTCGCAAAGTGGAGCGCTTTGAATTACCTACCGACCCGGAATTCCAAAACCAGTTCATGCTGGCGACAAGTTTCCCCCATATGAGCGAACCGTTCGAACATATCGCGCACTTGATCCCAAATCGAAAAACGGATCCATTGGCGAAAAATTTCATGAAATAATTTTTTACCACGAAGGAGACAAAGGTTTAAATCTTTTCCTTTGTGACCTTTCGCGACCCTTTGTGGTTAATTAAGGAGAGCAGGTATGAATAAGTTTTTGGAACGATTAAACAGTGGGGAAATTCTGGTTGCGGATGGAGCAACGGGATCAAATCTACAGAAGATGGGACTCAAACCCGGCAAGCCGCCGGAAGATCTCATCATTGATGACCCGGATACGCTGTTGAAGCTCGCCTCTTCCTTCGCTCAGGCTGGGTCAGATATCATTCTGACTTGCACTTTCGGCGGGACTCGCATGCGCATGAAAGACTCGAAGTATCAGGATCGTACTCCTGAAGTGAACATGCGCGCAGTGGAAATCGCCCGTAAAGCCGCTTCATTGAACAATGGACTGGTTGCCGGTTCCATGGGACCGGTGGGCGGTATCATCAAACCGTATGGTCCACTTGAAGTAGATGACGTCCGTGCGACGTTTGCAGAACAGGCAAAAGCGCTTGCCGAAGGCGGTGTGGATTTGCTGTTGATCGAAACGATGTTCGCATTCGAAGAAACGACAGCTGCCTTTGAAGGCGCACGCTCGGTGACCGACCTGCCCATCGTAGTATCGTTCAGCTATGACCGCGGCACACGCACCATGATGGGCGTCAAGCCCAAGGACGTGATGAAGCGCTACTCCGAGATGGGCGCGGTGCTTGTCGGTGCAAACTGCGGCACAACTCTCGATAATATGGAAGCCGTTATTAAAGAATATCAAACCACCAAACCGGATTTCCCATTATGGGTCAAACCGAATGCGGGCGTCCCACATATGGACTTGGAGACCGAACAAGGCGTGTACGATATGACCCCTGAAGACATGGGCAATTACGCCAAAAAGTATGTCGCCATGGGCGCGAAAGTGGTCGGTGGGTGCTGCGGCAACACACCGGAGCATATTGCCGCGATCGCAAAGGCAGTGAAGAACTAGTTGCCAGTAAAAATACTCTGTGGATAACAGTCAGTTACGGATTACGAATTGCGTTTTGCGCGGTTCGTAATCCGTAATTCGTAAGTGGAGGTTGTGATGCGTGCTGAGATTTTGAAATTATTGAACGGCGAGAAGAGTAGTTCAACACCTGCATTTAGCGGGTTGATCCATGTTACAGCAGAGGGGTTGAAAAGCGAGGGACTATCTCTTAAAGAAGTTCATCATGATGCACATAAGATGGCAAAGGCAGCCGCAAGTACTTTCAAGTTGACGGGTATGCCCTCTGCGGCACTACCGCTGGATCTGTGCTCTCCAGCTGAAGCCTTAGGCGCAGACTTGATTTTTACGATGACGAAGAGATGCAATTTCCACAGGTCAAAAAACTACTGTTCCAGAGCACAAAAGAGATCAGAGCATTAGAGAGTAGCGATTGGAAAAAGGGAAGGATCGAGTTGATTTGCGATGCGATCAGGCTGGTGAAAAAAGATATTGGAGATCGCACCGTTATTTCTGGCATCATCCCCGGACCGTACACGCTCATGATCTATATCTGCAAGGTGCAAAACTTATTTGGTGAAATGAAAAAAGAGCCGCAATTGGTTTTGGATGCACTCTCTCAACTTTCATCTTTTCTGGCAGAGATCGGCAATGCATACCTGCAAGCCGGTGCAGATTTTATTACCATTCACGAAATGGGCGGCTCACCCGGGTTCATCGGACCGGCAAAGTTCGAGCAGTTCGTATTACCACCTTTACAGACGTTGCACAAAAAATTGAACGGGGTACGCGTACTTTCGGTATGTGGAAAAACAGACCCAGCCATGCATCTGTTGGCACAAGCAGGAGCCAATGCCATCTCGGTAGATCAACTAACCGATTTAAACACTGCACGAGCAGCATTAAAAGACATGCTACTCTTCGGTAATTTGGATCCGGTTAGTGTGTTGTGGCAGGGTGATGAAAGCATGGTTGTAGAGACAGTTCAAAGGTCAAAAGAGGCGGGCGTGGATGCGGTCTGGCCCGGCTGTGACATGGTCATCCAAACGCCAGTCCAGAATATCAAAAAAATTCTCCCCTAATTCAACCTCTTTCAGGGAATTGCGTTGACTAAAGGTATATAAAAATGTAAACTTGCAGGCATATTCGAGCGAGGAGCAACGGAATGGCAGGAAAGTCATCGTCCGTACGGAAAGCTGTTAAAAAAGACCGCCAAGTGTCCGCTGATAAAAAGCGGACTGCCCTTGGCGGTTCTTCACAAAAAGCGAAATCTCCCCGTTCAACATCAAGACCAATATCTGAAGATCTTGCACTCGAAAACGCGCGGCTTTTGGAGGAAAATGCTCGGCTCTTCAAAGCCGAGCAGGAACGCGTTGCCGAGTTGCAGATCATCAACTCCATCCAGCAGGGACTCGCCGCCGAATTGGATTTCCAGGCCATCGTGAACCTGGTCGGCGACAAATTAAGCGAAGTGCTCAGCACAGACAATCTTGGGATTCGTTGGTATGACGAGAAAACCAACCTCATTCACTACCTTTATGAATATGAACATGGGGAACGACTTGAAATAGCATCCACTCCACCTCTAAAAGGCGGGATGTTTGAAAAAATAGTTAAGACACGCCAGCCTATTATTTGGAACACAAGTATAGAAGGTAGTGCCATTTCACCTATCCTGCCCGGAACAGACGAAAGCAAATCCGGCATTACCGTGCCAATCATTAGCAATGACCGCGTTCTTGGTTTGATCACAATCGAAAACTATGAGCACGAGAATGCGTACGGCGAATCTGAACTGCGCCTGCTGTCTACCATTGCCGCCTCGTTGGGAACCGCGCTCGAGAACGCGCGTCTCTTCGACGAGACCCAGCGCCTGCTCAAGATCACCGAAGAGCGTAACGCGGAACTTGCCATCATCAACAGCGTGCAAGCCGCCCTCGCCGCCGAACTCAACATTCAGGGCATCTATGATGCGGTCGGCGACAAGATCCGCGAGATTTTCCACAACACGGATATGAACATCCGCATTCAAGACCCGCAAACAAACATGACCCATTATCCATACATGTATGAGAATGGGGAACGTCTCTTCCTTGAGCCACAACCCTACAGAGTGCAAGGCTTTACCCATTATGTTCTAAGCACCCGCGAAACGGTGGTCATCAATGAAAACTTGTTGGAAGAAGAAAAAAAATACGGTAGCTTCACTATCCCTGGCACTGAATCGGAAAAATCTGTTGTCTTTGTTCCTTTAGTGACGGGTGAACAAGCACGTGGGCTGATCAACCTTGCCAGCTTCGAAGAAAACGCCTTCAGCGAAAGCGACGTGCGCCTGCTGCAAACTCTCGCCAACAGCATGAGTGTGGCGCTCGAGAACGCGCGTCTCTTCGATGAAACCCAGCGCCTGCTCAAGATCACAGAAGACCGCGCCGCCGAGCTTGCCATTATCAACAGCGTCAGCGAAGGCTTGGTACGCGAACTGGACTTCCAAGCCATCATCGAGCTGGTCGGCGAAAAGATACGCCAGGACTTCAAGGTCAATGACATGTATATCGCCATGCATGATGAGGCGAGCAATATCATGTCCACTCCCTATTACATCGAACATGGTGACCGTTTCCCGATCGAACCGATGACACTTAGACCTGGGTATGCAGGTTGGACAATTACAAACCGCACCACACTGGTCATCAATGAAAATATTGTCCAGCGAAAAGCCGAAATGGGGATGGACACGGCAATTTTGATCGGCGATGACGATGAAGAAGATCTCACCCAAAGCGTCGTCAGTGCGCCGATTTGGTCAACAGGCAAGGTCATCGGCGTCATCACGCTTTACTCGAATGAGCCAAATGCCTTCCCAGAGTCTAGTGTCAGCCTGCTCACAACTTTGTCCGCCAACCTCGGCGTGGCATTGCAAAACGCCCGTCTCTTTGATGAAACCCAACGCCTCTTAAAGATCACCGAAGACCGCGCCGCCGAGCTTGCCATCATCAACTCGGTGCAGGAAGGTCTGGCATCCAAGCTGGAAATGCAGTCCATTTACGACCTGGTCGGCGATAAATTAGCCGAGGTAATGAACACCCTCGATATCGACATCCGCATCTTTTCGCCGGAGACCAACCAAGTCTTCTTCCCCTACCTGCGTGAACACGGCAAACGGTTGGAAATATCCCCCATTCCCTTGCGCGGATTTGCGAAGAAAATTTACGAAACCCGTCAGACCCTTGTAATTAACGAAAACCTTCCAGAGCGTATGACAGAGTTTGGCTCGGTGCTGGTGCCCGGCACACAAATGGAAAAGTCTTTCATGGCAGTGCCTATTCTCGTGGACGGCGCTGCCTTGGGAATGGTCAGCGTCAGCAATTACGAAAAAGAAAACGCATTTGATGACTCAGATGTGCGCCTGCTGCAAACCGTGGTCAACGCCATGAGCGTGGCGCTCGAAAACGCCCGTCTCTTTGATGAAACCCAGCGCCTCTTAAAGATCACCGAAGACCGCGCCACAGAACTATCCGTGATCAACAGCATTCAACAAGGCTTGGCAGCCGAATTAGACCCGCAAGCCATTATCGAGTTGACCGGCGACAAACTGCGTGAAGTGCTCCGCACCGAAAACCTGGGCATTCGCTTGTACGACGCCCAAAACAACCTCATGCATTACGTGTATGAATACATCCAGGGTGAACGCCGCGAGTACCCATCCAAACCGCCCCTGCAAGGCGGCACCTTCGAAAAAATCTCAAAGACCCGCCAGCCTTTTGTGCGCAACACCCTTGCCGAACGCGAAACGCTGGTGTTGAGTCTGTTGCCGAACACCGAAGCCGCCAAATCGAGCGTCAACGTGCCCATTATCGGCAGTGACCGCGTGATCGGTCTCATTATTGTGCAAGAACATGAAAGAGAATATGCCTTCAGCGACGCGCAGGTGCGCTTGCTGCAGACTGTAGCAGCCAGCATGGGCGTGTCGCTCGAAAATGCACGTCTCTTCGATGAGACCCAGCGTCTGCTAAAAGAGACCGAGGAACGCGCCGCCGAACTCTCGGCGATCAGTACCGTCACTCAGGCATTGGTAGCAGAGTCAGATCTGGATAACATGATCCAGCTCATCGGGAGTCAGATACGCGAAACGTTCAATGCCGATATCGCCTATGTCGCTTTGCTCGATCCACAAAGCAATACGATCCAATTCCCGTATCAATACGGCGATATCATCGACCCCATCCCCTATGGCGATGGCATGACCAGCCGCATCATCCGTGATGGGCTGCCGCTGATCTTCAACCGCAATGTGGAAGAGCAAAGCAGCGCCCTGGGCATTCAAAGGCTTGGGCGTAAAGCACGTTCATATCTGGGCGTGCCTATCATAGCCGGGCGTGAGACCATCGGTGTTTTGAGCGTGCAAAGCACACAAAAAGAAGGTGTTTTCGATGAAGACGCCTTGCGGCTGCTTTCCACCGTCGCTGCGAACGCCGGGACGGCGATCAAAACCGCACGCCTGCATGTTGAAACCCAGCGCCGCGCACGAGAAATGTCGATCCTTACAGATGTAGGGCGAGATATCTCTGCCAGCCTCGATGCCGCCACCGTACTGGAAAGTATCGCCACTCATGCCAGGGAACTGCTCGATGGAGATCTGAGCGCGCTCTTCCTGCCCGAAGAAAACGGGCGCATCTTCCGTGCCATTGCAGCCGTGGGCGACGAAGCCGAAGAACTCAAGAACGATACGATCACCACCGGCGAAGGTCTGTTGGGCAATATCGCCCTGACGAAGAAAGCCGAGATCGTCAACGATACCAACAATGACCCACGCGCCCTAATCATCGCCGGAACCGATTCTTCACCAGATGAGCACATGCTTGCGATCCCTTTGCTTGCCAATGACGAACTCAAAGGTCTCATGGCGGTTTGGCGGCACGGCAAAGATAATGAATTCAGCGAAGCTGAAATGGAATTCATGAACAACCTTGCGCGGCAGGCAGTCATTGCCATTCAAAATACCCAGCTATTCGAAGAGTCGCAAAGCCTGCTCAAACAGACCGAACAGCGCGCCGCCGAGCTTGCCATTCTCAACAACGTCAGTGAATCGATGACCCGCACCCTCGATGTCCGCGCGGTCACCCGCAATGTAGGCAACAAAGTGCAGGAGATCTTCAACGCCGAGATCGTAGACATCCTGCTCTACAACCCCGCCACAAACATCGTTCAATTAACCTACAGTTACAGCGACAATGAGTATTACGAAGAGGAACCGCCGTGGGAGTTGGGCGAAGGGCTCACCTCGAAGATCATCATTACCAAACAGCCGCTCCTGTTGAACACCGCCGAAGAAATAAACGAAAACGGCGCGGCGGCATACATCACCGCCCCAGTGGACGAGGAAGAAATAAAATCCTACATGGGTGTGCCCATCATGGTCGGCGACCGGGTGTTGGGCGTGGTGGATGTTCAAAGCTATCAAGCCAGCGCCTTCAATGAAGGCAACCTGCGCCTCCTGCAAACCCTCTCGGCAAACATGGGTGTTGCCATCGAGAACGCGCGCCTCTTCAATGAAACCCAACGTCTCTTCGACGAAGCCCAGGAAGCCCGCAAAGCAGCAGAACATGCCAACCAGGCAAAGAGCGCCTTCCTTGCCAACATGAGCCATGAACTGCGCACGCCGCTCAATGCCATCATCGGTTTCACGCGCATCGTCCGCAGAAAAGGCGAAGAGGCACTACCAGAAAAACAACTGGAGAATCTCGATAAGGTTCTCAGTAGTTCAGAGCATTTACTCAACCTGATCAATACCGTACTCGATATTGCCAAGATCGAAGCCGGGCGCATGGATGTGCAAGCCGCCAACTTCAACATCAATTCGCTGATCGACGCCTGCACGGCCACCGCAACCCCGCTCCTCAAACCCACCGTGCGCCTCGTCAAGCAAATGGACGGAGACCTGGGGGTCATCCATTCCGATCAGGATAAGATCAAACAGATCGTCCTCAACCTGCTGAGCAACGCCGCAAAGTTCACCAGCGCTGGCAAGGTCACCCTGCAAGCCAGCCGTGAAAACGAGATGCTCACAGTCCACGTCAGCGATACAGGTATCGGCATCAGCGAAGAAGCCCTCGGTCGCATCTTCGAAGAATTCCAGCAAGCCGATACCAGCACCACGCGTCAATACGGCGGCACGGGATTGGGGCTCACTATCAGCCGCAACCTTGCCCGTCTGCTTGGCGGCGATCTGACGGCAGCCAGCCAGCCAGGCAAAGGCTCGACCTTCACCCTCAGCGTTCCAATTCAATATGGGACAAAACCCGCCTCATCCCCTAATCCCGAGACGGCTCTCCTCCAGCAACTTGGCACCACAACCAAAACAGATACTTCCAAAAAGCTTATCCTCGTGATTGATGATGACCCAGATGCCACCTATCTTTTGCGCGAAAATCTTGGACCGGAAGAATTTGAGATTGTTGGCGCACGAAATGGCATTACTGGGCAGGAAAAAGCCCGCGAGTTAAAACCCGATGCCATTCTGCTCGATATTCTCATGCCTGACAAAGACGGCTGGCAGGTGCTGCACGACCTAAAAAGCGACCCGGCAACGACTAATATTCCAATCATCCTGCTTACGATTGTGGATAAAAAGGCGCTGGGTATGCGCTTGGGTGCCGCCGCCTATTTGCTCAAACCACTCAACCCGGTAGAAGTATTATCCACACTGCGAAAAGTGATCAAGCCCAAAGAGAATGCTCGCATTCATGTTCTCACGGTGGATGACGACCCGCAGATTGTCGAGATGCTAAGTCAACTGCTGCTAGAATCAGAATTCAGGTTAGAGTCTGCTCTAGACGGTGAAGCCGGTCTGGCGGCAATTGAGGCGGAGCGTCCTGACGTTATATTGCTCGATATTATGATGCCCAAATTAGATGGCTTCAGCGTCATCGAACGTCTACGAGAAAAACCCGAGACACGCGAACTACCCATTATCGTCATCAGTGCCAAAGAGTTAAGCGATGATGAGATCACCCGGCTGCGCGAAAGTGTTGTCTTTATTATGCGCAAGCAAGGTTTTAATGGTGAGAAGCTGGCACAAGAAATCAAACATACTGTGCAGTACGGAAATTATTTGGAGAATGCATGAAAACTATTTTGATCGTAGAAGATACAGACCTGAACATTGATTTACTCACCCAATTGCTTGAGGATGATTACAAATTATTGATCGCCAAAGATGGCAGCCAGGGTGTGAACATGGCATTAAGCAAAAAGCCTGATTTAATCCTCATGGATGTTTCACTGCCGATTCTGGATGGGTATGAAGCCACACGTCAGATCCGAAAGTCGCTTCCACATACGCCGATCATTGGTCTTTCAGCACATGCTATGGATGGACACAAACAAAAAGCGCAGGACGCAGGTTGCGATGAATATCTGACCAAGCCGGTCAATGACGTGCTGCTGCTCGATATGCTCAAAAGATTTCTGGGATAATTGTATGAACACCCCCCCGCGTATTTTGATCGTCGATGACGAACCCTTTAATGTAGATTATCTCGAGCAGGAACTTGAAGAATCGGGCTATGAATTGCTTACTGCCAGTAACGGGCAGGAGGCGCTGGACCAGATCCGCAATGCTTCGCCAGACCTAGTTCTGCTTGATATTATGATGCCCGTCATGGATGGGTTTTCCGTGCTTGAGCAGGTCAAAGCAGACTCTGCTGTGCGTGATATTCCCATTATCATCATCTCTGCAAACAGCGACTTGAAGAGCGTGGTAACAAAAATACAAAAAGGTGCGGAAGATTATCTGCCCAAGCCTTTCGAGCCGGTCATCCTTCATGCGCGCATTACCGCCAGCCTCGAACGTAAACGCCTGCGCGATCAGGAACAGCAGTATCTGCAAAGCCTTGAAAAGGAATTGAATATCGCGAGGGATATTCAGCAGCAATTCCTGCCGCAAGAAATGCCCAATGTGCCGGGCTGGGAGATCAGTGCATACTTCAAAGCTGCCAAATTCGTAGCGGGCGACTATTACGATGCTTTCACCCTGCCGGATGGCAATCTCGTCTTCATGGTAGGTGATGTATGCGGTAAAGGTGTGGGAGCCGCTTTATTCATGACCCTTTTTCGCAGCCTGCTTCGTGCCACATCCACAGCCGCTTATTTTTCAGGCACATCGAACAACGATGTCATTTCACCTGCGCTGCGCATTGGGCAATCCATAACCATTACGAATAACTATGTTGCCAGAACTCATGAAGAAGCGCTTGTATTTTCCACTCTCTTCATTGGGATCCTGAATATCGCAGATGGAACACTCACCTATGTAAATGCTGGTAATGAGGCACCGCACTTATTACGTGCAGACGACTCACTCGAAGAACTCCACCCTACCGGTCCTGTGATCGGGTTCAGCCCCGAAGCCAAATTCGAAGTCAAGGAGAGCCGCCTGGAAACCGGTGACCGCCTGCTTATATTCACTGACGGCATTCCCGACAGCAAAAATGCACAGGATGAATTCTTCGGGCATGAACGGTTGGTGGAAGTCTCGACAAAAAAGGATGCCACCTGTGCCGAATGTGTTAAACGCCTCGGCAGTGAGCTTGAAATGTTCATCGGCAGCGAAGACCAATTTGACGATATCACCATTCTGGCATTAAGAAGGCTTTAACAAGTTTGTAAACATGACAAGATAATGACAGACAGGCGCTCAGCGTCTGTTTTTTTTCGATTGCTATTGACGATTCTTACCCTGCTATGTAAACTGCATCATGCTCAGAGGATTGCATGCCTAAACCCGGTCAGAAAAAGAACGCCACACCCGCCAAAACGTCTAAAAAAGCGCCTGCACGCGCTTCCGCCGCTAATCAAAAGAAAACCAGCACCAAACCGGTTTCACCTATCAAGCTCAAAAGAGAGTTGGCGCAGCGCGAGGCAGAGATTGCCATCATCCAAAGCGTGCAGGAAGGGCTTGCCTCCAAATTGGAGATGCAGGCGATCTACGATCTTGTCGGAGATAAGATCCGTGACCTTTTCGGCTCGCAAACCACTATTATCGCCACATTTGACCATAAGACCGAAACCCAGATATTCAACTATTATGTAGACCGTCGCGGCAGCGAACACCTTGCCCCCCGCCCCATGAGTGGGTTGGTCAAGACACTGATCCGTTTAAAAAAGACATTCCTTTTTAACGATAACGTCGGGCAGCGCATGCAGGAATATGGCGCACAGCTTATTTTAGGACCCGCCATTCCAAAATCGGCTTTGTATGTCCCTCTCATTACAAACGATGAAGTGCGCGGAGTGATCTCTCTGCAGAACATGGAGCAGGAAAATTCGTTCAGAAGTTCCGATGTGCGTCTGTTGGAAACTCTTGCTGGATCGTTGAGTGTTGCGCTGGAAAATGCACACTTGCTTAATGAGACACAACGGCTGCTCACGGAGGCAGAACAACGGAATGCAGAATTGGAAGCGATCCGTAACGCCACCATTGACCTTTCCTCCAATCTTGAATTTACCACCGTTCTGAATTCACTCCTTCAAAATACTTCTGCGTTGATGGCCAGCATCGAAAACATCAACCTTTTTCTATATGAAGACGGTAAATTGCAATTCGGCACTGCCATCGCTCATGGTGAGATCACGCACGCCCCAGTTGCCAATCCGCGCCCCGGCGGCATGACGGATATTGTTTCAAAGACAGGAAAAGCATTGCTGGTGGAAGATATGAGTACCCACCCGCTGTACAAGGATTCGAACTGGATGGGAGCACTGATCGGGATCCCGCTTCTGTTTCGGCAAAAAGTTGTCGGCGTCATGAATATCCATTTCGCTGATGCGCGCACCTTCTCAGAGTCAGAACTGCGGCTATTAAGGTTATTTGCCGATCAGGCTGCCGTTGCCATCGAAAACTCACGCCTCTTCAATCAAACCGAAAGGCTGCTAAAAGAAACTGCCGGGCGAAATGCCGAATTGGGCATGATCAACAGTCTGCAACAGGTCTTGGTATCCAAATTAGATTTTCAATCCATCATTGATTTAATTGGAGATAAGGTTGGAGAGATATTCGACGCTCAGGTAACACTGATCTCTCTTTATTACCCGGCTACAAATGAAGTTCATCACCGATATATTAATGAGCGTGGTGAACGCATGCGCCTGGAACAACCCTCATCTATAGACGGTTTTCGCAGGCGGGTGATCGATTCAAAGAACACTCTGCTCATCAATCAAGATTATCTGAAGATGGCTGCCGAGCTGGGCGAAGAACCCGCTTCGGCAGGAGAAGCCCCGAAATCCCTGCTATTTGCACCAATGATCGTTGGTGATCAAGTGACAGGGATCTTGAGCCTTCAAAACCTGGATCGCGAAAATGCTTTTCAAGAGTCTGATATTAAACTTCTTGATACCATCGCCACCAGTTTAAGTGCAGCACTCAACAATGCCAGGCTCTTCGAAGAGACAGTGCGACATGCACGTGAATCTGAGGCGCTAAACGAAGTTGGTCGCGATATCTCAGCTACTTTGAACCTCTCGTCCGTATTAGACAAGATCGCAGCACATGCGCGCGACCTGTTGAACGGTTCCAGCAGCGCCATTTATCTACCAGAACCAAGCGGAAATCTAATGCGCGCCCTGGTCGCGAAAGGTGACATTGCTGATGAGATCCTGGCAGACTCGATCGCCATTGGGGAAGGCATTATTGGGTCGCTTGCCAAATTAGGAAAACCGGAATACATCAACGACACCAATCACGACCCGCGAACCTTGCAGATACCCGGCACCCCCGCGGTCACGAACGAACGTTTAATGGTCACTCCGTTGCTTTCAGGAGATAAAGTCAATGGCATGATGGCGGTCTGGCGCAAAGGCGGCGAACCTTTCTCAAATGCCGACCTACGTTTTCAGGAAGAGTTATCCTTGCAGGCGGTCATTGCCATCCAGAATGCGAATTTCGTCAATGAAGTAGAGCAGCGCGCGCACGAACTTGAGATCATCAACAGCGTACAGCAGGGGCTTTCTACAAAATTGGATGTTCAGTCTATCTACGATCTTGTTGGCGAGAAAGTGCGCGGCATTTTCAATACACAAGCAGTGATCATCTCCCTTTATGACCCCAAGACCGATACGGCCGACTTCCCCTACATGTATTGGAATGGCGAACGAATTTACCCTGAAAAGCAGCCACTTTCAGGTTTTTCCGGATATGTCATCCGCAACAAAGAAACACTCTACATTAATGAAAAAGTTGGCGAGATGGCACACAAGTACGGCTCCACATTACTCGCCGGAGATACATTTCCAAAATCATTGATCGCACTGCCCATCCTTGTCGGTGACCAGATATTCGGTTCACTTTCCATCCAAAATTTTGAACAAGAACGCGCCTTTCATGAAAATGACCTGCGCCTGCTCTCAACATTGGCAGGCAGCATGGGCATCTCAATCCAAAATGCAAGATTATTTGACGAATCTCAAAGCTTACTCGCAGAGACGCGTCAACGAGCAGACGAACTTGCGCTTATTAACAATATTCTCGCCGGGTTGGACACGAAAATGGACATCCAATCGGTGTACGACAAGACAGGCGACAGGATTCGTGAAATTTTTGATGCGCAAATCGTAGTGCTGAGCATTTACGATAAAAATGAAAAACTGACCTACTACCCCTATATCATTGAGAAGGGTGAAAGGCTGTACCAAGACCCATTACCGCTACGTGAAGATGGTGGCGGCTTTGGCGGACATGTCATTCGTACCGGGAAATCGATTTTGATCAACCGTGATTTCGAAGAACATTCTCAAAAGTTTCGATCTGCAAATCTTGGAACGAACGCGATAGACGACGTAATCGTTCATTCCGGGTTATGGGTGCCAATGCTGATCGGAGATGAAGTCAAAGGCGTGATCTCACTGCAAAACCTGGAGAAAGAAGACGCCTTCACCGAATCAGATGTACGTCTGTTGACGACAATTGCAAACTCTGTCGGGGTCGCCATCGAAAATGCACGCCTATTCGACGAGACCCAGCGCCTTCTTAAAGAAACTGAACAACGCGCCGCCGAACTTGCCATTTTGAACAACGTAAGCGATTCAATGTCCCGCGCTCTCGATGTAAATGCCGTGACCAGCAATGTAGGCAATAAAATCCATGAAATCTTCAATGCTGAAATCGTAGATATCCTGCTCTACGACGCCGCGACAAACATAGTGCGGTTGGTCTTCAGCTTTAGCGACAATATTTATTACGAAAATGAACCGCCCTGGGAACTGGGAGAAGGACTTACCTCCAAGATCATCATCACGAAACAGCCTTTGTTATTGAACACAACCACAGAGATCGAAGATAACGGGGCAGCCTCATATATCACCGCACCAGAAGATGATGATGACATAAAATCTTACATGGGCGTCCCCATCATGGTCGGCGATCAAGTGCTCGGGGTTGTGGATGTGCAAAGTTATAAAGCTGAAGCCTTTAGTGAAGATAATCTGCGCATTTTGCAGACCCTCTCTGCCAATATGGGCGTTGCCATTCAAAACGCCCACCTCTTCAATGAAACCCAACGTCTATTAAAAGAAACCGAACAGCAGAACACAGAACTGGGTATGATCAACTCTGTTCAACAGACACTGGTTTCCAATATTGACATTAAATCCATTTACCAATCGGTGGGCAGAAAACTGCCCGAAATATTCAATGTCCATTCTGCGGTCATTTATACCGTGGACTTGGAAACCCAAATCATGACCTATGAGTTTGCTTATGAGCAGGGAAAAGAATGGGAAATTTCACCCAAAAAGGCAACGTCCCTGCACACCTATATCACGGAACAGGTGGTTTCGACCCGGAAAAGTTTTGTGATCAACAAAGATTTTGAAGCATTTGCAGCGAACTTCCCCGATTTTAGAACCTCGCGTTCTCGAGTGCCCAAATCATTGAGTGCCATTCCGATCTTGATCCGTAAGAATTCGATCACGGGCATTTCGTTGCAAAACCTGGATTTCGAAGATTATTTTTCTGATTCATCGCTGCGTCTATTGGAGACGATTGCCAGCGCCACCGGTGTTGCACTTGAAAACGCACGCCTCTTCGATGAAACAAAACGCCGCGCCGCCGAGCTTGAGATCCTAAACGACATCGGTCAAGTGCTCACCCAGCAGTTGGATGTCAACACAATCATCGAAATGGTCGGAGATAAGGTTCGCGAACTGGTCAATGAAGATAATATTGGCATTGGGTTGTTCGATAAGGAAACCCAAACCGTCACGGCGCATTATGTCACCAAAGGCAATGAGCGAGTGCAATTCCCGCCCTTCCCTGTCAATGACTTTACACGCAAAGCATCCATGCAAGGGAAGACGCTAGTCATCAACCGACGTTCTCCCATCCTGTGGAAAAAGCTCGGCTCGAAAATGACGGTTGAGAATGACATTCCCAAATCGGTCGTAATGATCCCTATGATCGTCGGCAGGGAACTAATTGGCGGGTTCACGATCCAAAATTTTGACCATGAAAATGCTTACGATGAATCCATTATCACTCTGATGGAATCGATCGCCTCCAGCACAGCAACTGCTATTCAAAACGCACGTTTGTTCGAAGAAGCCCGCTCGGCTCGCGCCGCCGCTGAACAAGCCAATGAAGCCAAGAGCGCCTTCCTTGCCACCATGAGCCATGAGATCCGCACCCCCATGAACGCGGTGATCGGCATGAGCGGACTGCTGTTGGATACCAGTCTTAACGATGAACAACGCGATTATGTCGAGACCATCCGCGGCTCGAGTGACGCCTTGCTCGCCATCATCAATGACATCCTCGATTTCTCAAAGATCGAAGCTGGGCGTATGGAGATGGAGCACCAACCCTTCGATCTGCGGGACTGCGTGGAAGCCTCGCTCGATCTGGTGACAACACGCGCAGTTGAAAAGAGCATCGACATTGCCTACATCTTCGAGGGCGACATCCCCCCCGCCATCGTCGGCGATGTAACACGCCTGCGGCAGGTGATCACCAACCTGCTCAGTAATGCAGTTAAATTCACAGACAAAGGGGAAGTCGTGCTGACAGTATCCAGCCAACGCTATAAGAACGGAGGCGCAAAAGAGAAAGTACTGCTAACCTTCGCTGTGCGTGATACCGGCATCGGTCTTTCAGCAGAAGGCATGAGCCGCTTGTTTCAGTCTTTTTCGCAGGCAGATTCATCCACTACACGTAAATATGGCGGCACTGGTTTGGGTCTCGCCATCAGTAAACGCCTCACAGAAATGATGGGCGGCAGTTTATGGGCAATGAGTGATGGGCTGGGGCATGGCTCTACGTTCACCTTCAATATCAAGGCTGAGATCGCAGACCTGATGCCCATGAAAAAATCTGTTCACATTGGCATTCAACCCGCCCTGCAGAACAAACGTGTATTGATCGTTGATGATAATGCCACCAACCGCTACATCCTCAACATGCAGACCAGCAAGTGGGGCATGGTACCACGCGACACGGAGTCCCCTACGATTGCCCTGCAATGGATTGATAACGGTGAAATCTTCGATGTTGCGATTTTGGATATGCACATGCCGGATATGGATGGGTTGGAGTTGGCAAAGCGATTACGCACGAGTGCGAATTTCCCCCTGGTTCTATTCAGTTCGCTTGGCAGGCGTGAAGCAGGCGATGAGAACAATATCTTCTCGGCCTACCTTTCCAAACCGATCAAACAATCGCAGTTGTTTGATACCTTGGTAGGACTTTTCGTGCAGACTGAAGATGATGCCCGCAAAGTGCATACAGACCGCTTCAAACCCGACCCGCAAATGGCAACGCGTCATCCATTAAAAATCCTCCTTGCAGAAGATAATGCTGTCAATCAGAAGCTCGCCTTGCGTTTGCTCGAACAGATGGGCTATCGCGCCGATGTGGCAGCGAACGGGCGGGAAACGATCCAGGCGGTGGAACGTCAAAGGTATGATGTCATTTTGATGGATGTACAAATGCCGGAAATGGATGGGCTGGAAGCCACACGTGAGATCGTTGCACGCTGGGTGAATGATCATCCTTTCATTATTGGTTTAACTGCCAATGCCATGCAAGGTGACCGTGAAATGTGCCTGAACGCAGGCATGGACCACTACATCCCCAAACCCATCCGCGTGACGGAACTGGTGGATGCGTTATTCAAGGCAAATCCGTAAGCCTATTCAGGGCGATTTAATCAGCCTATTTATTGGAGACCCATGTCTGTTTTAGATCTGATCACATTCAATGCACTAAAAGAAAGCACCGGCGCAGATTTCATTGAGGAACTGATCGACGCCTTCCTTGAAGACGCCGTTACGCAAATTGCGGAAATGAAGTCCGCACTTGCCGCGCAGGATTCTGAGACCTTTCGACGCGCGGCACACAGCTTGAAATCGAATGCGGCTACCTTTGGCGCGGGTGACCTTGCAGTACTGGCACGAGAGTTGGAAATGCTTGGACGTGAAAGAAACCTTGAAACGGGTAATAAGATTGAGATTTTGCAAGAGGCGTTTGAGCAGGTAAAAATCCAATTAAATAGGTTGAGGTAATCCAATAATGACGATACCATCGCTTGAACCCGCCCGTCTGCTCGTAGTGGATGACAACCGCGTTAACCGTATGGCACTTTCGCGCAGTCTGGAATTACAAGGACATCAAGTGGAGACTGCCGAGAACGGACAGGAAGGTTTGGAAAAATTCCGTTCAGGGCTATTCGACCTGATGCTGTTAGATATTGAAATGCCTGTGATGAATGGCTTTGAAGTATTGGAAGCCTGCCTGAACGATTTCGACCTGCGTCAAATTCCCATCATTATGACTTCGGCAATGGAAGAGTTGGACGCAGTGGTGAAATGTGTGGAACTCGGCGCAGAAGATTATTTAACGAAGCCGGTCAACCCGATCCTTTTGCGCGCGCGGGTGAACGCCAGCCTTGAAAAGAAACGACTGCGTGATGAACAGCGAAAATTATTCCGAACATTTGCAACCAGGGAAGTAGCGGAAGAACTATTACGTACAGGATTTTCACTGGGCGGCAAACAAGTGACTGCCAGCGTACTGTTCGCGGATATTCGTTCCTTCACGACCATTGCCGAAAATCAGAACCCGGTGGAAACCATTGACCTGCTCAACCAGTATTTCAGCATGATGTTCGATGCGATCACCGATAACAGCGGAACAGTAAATCAGATGATGGGTGATGGTCTGCTGGCTATTTTTGGCGCGCCGATTTTTTTTGAAGACCATCGTGAAAAGGCTGTGCGTTCTGCGTTGAAAATGCTTGAACGGTTAAAGGAGTTTAATCGTAATCAACTTGAACAGGGGAAAACGCAGCTGCATATTGGCATTGGTATTGCATCGGGCAAGATGACGGTGGGGTATACCGGCACACAGAACCGCGCGATCTATACCTGCATTGGGGATACGGTCAATTTATCCAACCGGATCGAGGAGTATACAAAGGAAGCCCTGCGTCCGCTGATCGTAGATGAGTACACCCGCGACGGTTTATCCGCCGATGTAAAGGTGGAAGATTTAGGCAGAATCATTTTCAAAGGAAAAAACCAGGCAGTAAATGTATTTGCAGTGCTGGGAGCATGAAATGCAATATGGAAAACGCGAGTTCAGGCTGCACCAAAACTGCGCGCCGTACTCCATATCACTAAACAGGAAATGAACACAACCATCTTAAGTACAGTAGTAGGAATTGGCGGCATGTTCGGCTGGAAGATATATGACTTTTTAGGCGGCATCTTCGCCAAACAGATCGGGGCTTTCAAGTCTCTATTTTGGTCACACAATCGGCTGCCTGTCATTTTTCTGAGAGACAAAGTTACAAAAATTCAAAGTTTTGGAATACTACTGCGATTATCGGTATAATTACAACCGCACTTTAGAGTTCTGCCGGGGTTTCTTGATCAAACATCTCGTGGAAGCAAAACAGATTCTCGAAAAAATTCGTACCCGCTTTCCACAGTATTGAAAACTGTAACTGCTTCTCCCACTGCTAAAAATCATCCAAAACAATCCCTTATAATTACGCAATGCAATTTCGCCTTTCCCCCACCGCACGTCAAACCTTTCTGATCGCCATCATTACAGTCATCGCCTACGGCTTACTCCTGCCCCTCACTGGTTTCTATTGGGACGACTGGCCCTTCGCATGGATCGCAAAATTTCTCGGTCCGGCTGAGTTTATTCCCGCCTTTATGCCGTTCCGACCATTCCTCGGACCGATCTTCTATTTCACCACCAGCCTCGTCCCACCGGTTCCGCTTTACTGGCAAATATTCGCACTCATCATCCGCTTCCTCATCGGCATCGCCTCATGGTGGATGTTCAACCAGATCCTCCCCACCCGCAAAACGCTCGCCTTCTTCGCTGCCTTGCTCATGCTCGTCTTCCCGGGGTACAGTCAACATTGGGTGGCATACACTCATATCAATCAGGAACTCATCCCTTTCCTTTTTTACTTGCTATCCTTTGGGTACACCTTCAAAGCCCTGCGTACACAAACACGCACAGACACCGTCATCGCCCTATTGCTGCAAATTTGCGGTATCTTCCCCACTGAATATTTCTTCGGTATCGAAGGCATTCGCTTTCTACTGCTGTTCACCATCCTGCAGGGCAGTCTCACCGAACGCTTCGCGAGATCGTTCAAACTCTGGCTGCCTTACTTATTCATTTGGATCCTCAACGCCGCATGGCTTTTCTATTATTACAAGTTCGGTCCATACGAATCCTACGAAGTCACTGCCACACAATCGCCAGACTTCATGTATTTCCTTGTTCAAGCGCTGGATGCTCTATGGAAAGCCGGGTTCTACATCTGGACACAAATCCTTGTCCTGACTTTTTCCACCCTACCCGCGCCCGCCTCTCTCTTAACACTGGGGCTGATCGCACTCTCGTTCATTTTTCTCATCCGCATCCTGCTCCACTCCGCCCTCCCCGAAGCCACAGATAACACCTTTGCTATATCCCTGCTTATCAGCAGCATCTTCGCCATTCTGCTTGGTCGCCTGCCCTCCTTAGCGGCAGGGCTTCCGCTCACCCTGCAATCCTCATTCGACCGCTTCATGATCTCCATGATGTTTGGTGCATGCATGTTTGTCATTGGCTTGCTGGAGTTGCTCGTAAAGAACCATCGCACGCGCGTCATTATCTTTTCAGCGCTCATCGCACTTGGCATTGGTCAGCAATTCTTCAACGCCAACATCTTCCGCCGAGATTGGCAAAGACAAGGTGACATCTACTGGCAAATGGCATGGCGCATCCCCGCATTGGAAAAGAACACCGTCTTGCTTGCCTACGAGATCCCCATCGACTACGAAACCGATCTCTCCTTCACCGCCCCCATCAACTGGATGTATGCCCCCGACTATACCCGCTCTGACCTGCCCTACATCCTTCTTTATACTAAACGGCGGCTGGGCGGTTTTACAATACCCTCTCTCGAAAAAGATGTTCAGATCAACTACCCCTACCGCACAGTAAACTTCAGCAGCAGCACATCCAATGCGCTGACTTTATACATGCCGGAACATGGCTGTTTGCGGGTCTTCGACCCGGCACGTGGCGATCTCACCATTTACTCGCATTTGCCGGAAGAGATAACCAATGCAATTCCCATTTCTGACCCTGCACGCATCATTACAGAGGTCCCCCAACCAGTGCAACCTATGTTCTTCGCCGAACCGAAGCCGGAATGGTGTTATTTCTACGCCAAAGCCGGGCTAGCCAACCAACAAGGCGATTTTGAAACATCTGCCAGGCTGGGCGATGAAGTTTTTGCCTCTGGCTTCAAGCCAGAAGATGCGCGTGAATGGCTGGTATTTGTAGAAGCCTACGCCATGAATGGTGAATTTGATCAAGCCGTGAAAGCCTCCAACTCCGCCCTGGAAATGGATGAAAAAACGCTCAAGGCGGTCTGCACGGTTTGGGAGCAGATTCAGGCAAAGGCTCCCGCAGGAAGCGAAAATGCCATTAATTCCGCTCGGTTGAAGCTTGGTTGCAATCCATAATGCACGGCTTGACGCTTTAATCTTCATGTGCTACCATCTTTTTTTAATATAAGGATTCAGGAGAAGATATGACCCAGAAACATCGTAGTGTGCAGGTGATCTTGTTTTTAATCATCGCCGCAGTAGTATTATCTGCTTGCACACAATCCCTTTCGTCCGCCCCGGTTGAAACGCCAACGCTCATCCCAACCGGGCTCTTTGTTTCGCCGATCGCCTCGGTTGAGAACCCCATGGCAATGATCGAACAATTTGCGAAACAGACCGAAGCCGCCCAAACCGCCGCCGCAGGCGGTGGCACCCCGGGGACTCCGGGCACGCCGCAGGCAATTTCTACGACCACCACAGGCACTCCAGAAGCCTCAGTTGCAACTGTTACAAGCACAGTTGCTCCAAATGTTGGAACCCCCACCAATGCCAATTCCGTCGCAACACCGGTACCGGCATCCACATCCGCTGCGGCCACATCTGTACCGCCTGTGATTGCGTCTGGCTCTGAGTATGTCCTACACGATGGCGAATATCCCTACTGTATCGCCCGCCGTTACAACGTTGACCCTGAAGCTCTCCTGCAAGCCAGTGGACTTACCAGCCCGGATATTTATTATGCAGGTCTGAAATTGGTCATTCCACAGAATGGTCCTTTCCCCGGTGCGCGTTCGCTTAAGGCGCATCCGGCTTCATATACGGTTGCTTCATCCAGCGAAACGGTTTACAGCATCGCCTGTCTTTACGGAGATGCAGACCCGAACGCAATTGCTTCTGCAAACGGCATTTCTGCCTCCGCCAGTTTAACGGTTGGGCAGGTTCTACAGATCCCATAACGTTGAACCACCAAAAGCCCAGGTCGAAGACACCTGGGCTTTTTATTTTTCACAAGGATATCCCCATGCCAGCTTTTGAATTACTCAAATCTGAAACCATTCTACAAGGACGTGCATTTAAAATTCGCCGTGACACATTGAAAACTCCCGATGGGCGTGACACAAAATTCGATATCGTGGAGCATGGCGGCTCCGTCGTCATCGTGCCAATGGATGGAGACGGCAACTTGCTTTTTGTCCGGCAATACCGCCACGCCGCAGGCATGGACATGCTTGAACTGCCCGCCGGAACCCGCGATGGGGATGAGCCCTTTGAAGATTGTGCTGCGCGCGAGATCCGCGAAGAGACGGGCATGGAGGCTGGCAAATTAATCCATGTCGGTTCGTTCTACCTTGCGCCGGGCTACTCCACTGAATACATGGGCGTCTTTTTAGCCACAGACCTCAAACACAACCCCCTCGAAGCAGATGATGATGAATTCTTATCAGTAGAAAAGCTTCCCATCAAAGAAGCATTAAGAATGGCAGAAAAAGGCGAAATGCCCGATGCCAAATCATTGGCGGCATTGCTAATGGCTAGATCCTATTTGGAATAACACCAAAACGAAATCCAAAGTGAAAACCAACAAAACACATCTTATTGCCGTATCGCAAGCTTTATTGGTAACGTTTTTATGGTCAACCTCGTGGGTTTTTATAAAGATCGGGCTGGAATCTGAATTGCCTGCTGTTACCTTTGCCGGACTGCGCTACACCCTTGCAGCATTTTGCCTATTGCCGTTTGCCATACTTAATCCAACTCACCGCCAAACACTGCGCGAACTCCCAGCCCGAACCTGGTGGGAACTTACCGGGCTTGGCATCATATTTTACACACTCACTCAGGGAGCTCAATTCGTCAGCTTGTCTTTTTTACCTTCTGCCACTCTTTCACTGTTATTGAATTTCTCACCCATCTTCATTGCCATTTACGGAATGATCTCTCATAGTGAAAGTACATCGCTCACGCAATGGGGCGGGATTTTAGTTACAGTCATTGGAGCGCTTATCTATTTTGCTCCCCTTTCCATCGAAGAAGGTCAGATCATTGGCTTGCTTGCCGGGTTAGTTGCCTTGTCTGCAAATGCGGCATCATCCGTTTTTGGACGTTACATCAACACTCAAGAGAAATTAAATCCACTCGTAGTTACTAGTGTCAGTATGGGGATTGGCGGAATTATCATGCTGATTATTGGCAACCTTACCCAGGGCATGGGCAGACTGAACCTCACCCAGTGGGCGATCATTGGTTGGCTGGCAATAATCAACACTGCAATTGCTTTTACGCTATGGAACAAGTCCCTGCAAACTCTCACCGCCGTGGAATCCAGCATCATCAATGGAACGATGCTCCCCCAGATCGCCATCCTCGCATGGATATTTCTTGGCGAACCACTTGGTGGAAAAGAGATACTGGGGCTAATTTTCGTGCTTATTGGTACACTGATCGTCCAATTGTGGCGATATCTACCCACTTCAGAACGATAAAATCGTAGAACTAGGAGAATACAATGTCACAAAAACCAATGATGATCCTGATCGCCGGACCTTACCGCTCTGGCACAAACGACGACCCGGAAAAGATCGCAGCCAACGTCCATTTCATGGAGTCATTTGCCGTGCCAATCTTCCGCAAGGGACATATCCCAGTCCTCGGCGAATGGTTTGCGTTGCCATTACTGGCGTTGGCAGGTTCCAAAGAAACCGGCGATGAAATATTCAATGAAATCTTCCACCCTGTGGCTGTACGTCTACTTGAAAAATGTGATGCCGTCCTGCGTGTTGGCGGCGCATCATCAGGCGCTGATTTAATGGTCAGTACAGCCAAAGAAAAAGGTGCAAAAATATTCTATTCATTGGATGAGATCGCCGATATCTCAAAATGACAATCGTTCAAAATCCGTCAAAACACCTCGAAAACATCGAGGTGTTTTTATTTCCACCAATCCTATCCAATATATGACATCCCGCAGGGGGATTTAAGTCATATATAACTAACGTAATTCATCCCGTGGGAATACACTTGTCCATTGAGGAAATACAAGGCAAATCGCCTTTTACAGGAGCCAAAGAATGAACAAGAATGTCATTATGATCGACGGAAACGAAGCAACCGCAAGCGTTGCCCACCGTCTCAACGAAGTGATCGCCATTTACCCGATCACCCCATCCTCCGCGATGGGCGAATTCTCAGACGAATGGTCTGCCAAGGGCAAGAAGAACATTTGGGGCACCGTCCCGCTCGTGGTTGAAATGCAATCTGAAGGCGGCGCAGCCGGAACCGTGCATGGCGCCCTCCAGACCGGCGCACTAACTACGACCTTCACCGCGTCTCAGGGCTTATTGTTGATGATCCCAAACATGTACAAGATCGCTGGTGAACTTACCAGCACCGTCTTCCATGTTGCCGCGCGCGCCATCGCCGCCCACGCCCTTTCCATTTACGGTGACCACCAAGACGTGATGGCCGTCCGCCAGACCGGTTGGGCAATGCTCTCCTCCGCCTCCGTGCAGGAAGCGCAAGACTTCGCAGCCATCTCGCAAGCCGCGACCCTCAAAGCACGCGTCCCCTTTCTACATTTTTTCGATGGCTTCAGGACCTCACACGAAGTCAACAAGATCATCCAATTATCGGATGAAGAACTGCGCCTCATGCTAGACGAGGATCTAGTCCGCGCCCATCGAGCCCGTGGACTCACCCCCGAGCACCCCACCCTGCGCGGCACCGCCCAGAACCCGGATGTCTACTTCCAGATGCGCGAAGCCTCGAATCCATATTACGCGGCTGTTCCTGCCATCACACAAGAGATGATGGATAAGTTTGCCAAGATTACCGGGCGCCACTACAACCTGTTCGATTACACCGGCGACCCCAATGCCGAGCGCGTCATTATCATCATGGGTTCCGGCGGCGAAGTTGCTGAAGAGACAGCAAATTACCTCACCAAAAAAGGCGAAAAAGTGGGTGTATTGCAAGTACGCCTTTACCGCCCCTTCTCTGTAGAACATTTCATCAAGGCACTGCCCAAGAGCGTCAAATCCCTTGCCGTGCTAGACCGCACCAAAGAACCCGGTTCCATGGGCGAACCCCTCTACATGGACGTGATCAGTTCGTTGGTCGAAGGTCAACGATCCACCATCAAGGTTATCGGCGGACGATATGGTTTATCTTCCAAAGAATTCACCCCGGCAATGGCTAAAGCCGTCTTCGATGAGCTGAGCAAGCCCGAGCCAAAAAATCACTTCACCGTTGGTATCAACGACGATGTATCTCACACCTCCCTCACCATAGACACCTCATTCTTCATCGAATCTGAAGGAATGGTCAGCTGTGTCTTCTTCGGTCTCGGCTCAGATGGGACTGTGGGTGCGAACAAGAACTCGATCAAGATCATCGGCGAAGAAACCGAGAACTTTGCCCAAGGCTACTTCTATTACGACTCAAAGAAATCCGGCACGGTGACCATGTCTCACCTGCGCTTTGGACCCAAGTTCATCCGCGCACCGTATCTCATCGAAGCCAATCAGGCAAATTTCGTCGCCTGCCACCAGTATTCCTTCCTCGAACGTGTGGATATGCTCAAGTATTCCAAGGAAGGCGGCATTTTCCTGCTCAACAGCTTATATGGTCCTGAAGAGATCTGGGATCATCTTGAACAGGAAGTTCAAAAAGACATCATTGAGAAGAAACTCAAGTTCTACGTCATCAATGGCTATGAAGTGGCTGAAAAGACCGGCATGGGCGGACGCATGAACACCATCATGCAGACCGCTTTCTTCGCCATCAGCGGCATCCTGCCGAGAGAACAAGCCATCGAACAGATCAAGTACGCCATCAAAAAGACCTATGGCAAACGCGGTGAAGCCGTGGTTGCAAAGAACTTTGAAGCTGTGGATGCAACTGTGGCAAATCTTTATGAGGTCAAGGTTCCGGCAAAGGTTAGCTCAAAGACGACTCGCAGGCTCCCGGTCCCGGCTGAAGCGCCTGACTTCGTCAGGAATGTACTCGGTCAGATCATCGACTCAGACGGCGACAACATACCCGTCTCTGCCTTCCCTGTCGATGGCACCTTCCCCACCGGCACCACCCAATGGGAAAAACGCAACCTCGCGCTGGAAATCCCAGTATGGAACGAAGATATTTGTATCCAATGCGGGAAGTGCGTCATGATCTGTCCGCATGCGGTCATCCGCCACAAGGTATATGAAGAGAACGCACTTAGCGGTGCACCAGAGACGTTCAAACACGTCAAGTCAAAGTTCAAGGAATTTGGCGAAGGCTATGCCTACACCTTGCAGGTTGCCCCCGAGGACTGCACCGGTTGTACGTTGTGCGTGGAAGTCTGCCCGGTGAAGGACAAGACCGCGGTAGGACGCAAGGCGATCAACATGGAACCGCAGCCAGCGTTACGCGAAGCTGAAGCCAAGAATTGGGATTTCTTCATGAACATCCCCGACCTTGACCGCAAGTTGATCAATCCGTCCACCATCAAAAATGCGCAGTTGCTGCGCCCATTGTTCGAGTTCAGCGGCGCTTGCGCAGGTTGTGGTGAGACTCCGTATGTGAAGCTCGTTTCGCAGTTATTCGGCGACCGCGCCGTGATCGCGAATGCCACTGGCTGTTCGTCCATCTATGGCGGCAACCTGCCCACCACCCCGTGGGCGAAGAATGCCGAAGGTCGCGGACCTGCCTGGTCGAACTCGCTTTTTGAAGATAACGCCGAGTTCGGTTTGGGCATGCGCCTGACCATCGACAAACAACATGAATATGCTCAGGAATTGCTCAAATCTTTCGAACAGACCGTGGGCACCGAGTTGGTAACCGCCATTTTGAATGCCAATCAGGAAGACGAAACGGGAATTGGCGCTCAACGTGAACGAGTTGCCCAATTGAAGGATAAACTCAGTAAATCCAGTGACACCCGCGCGAAAGATCTCATTAGTCTTGCCGACAACCTCGTCAAGAAATCCGTTTGGATCATTGGCGGCGATGGTTGGGCATACGACATCGGCTACGGTGGTTTGGACCATGTCCTTGCCAGTGGACGCAATGTGAACATTCTCGTGCTCGATACCGAAGTGTATTCAAACACCGGCGGTCAATCCAGCAAATCCACGCCGCGGGCGGCAGTTGCCAAATTCGCCATGAGCGGAAAAGGCATGCCAAAGAAAGACCTTGGGCTGATCGCCATGTCGTACGGGTATGTGTACGTCGCCAAAGTGGCGATGGGCGCCAACGACCAGCAAACGCTAAAAGCTCTGCTTGAAGCCGAAGCCTATGATGGTCCCTCTCTGGTCATTGCATACAGCCCATGTATCGCACACGGCTATGATATGGCGCGCAGCCTAGATCAGACAAAACTTGCAGTACAATCCGGTCACTGGCCCATGTTCCGCTACGATCCGCGCCTCGCACTGAACGGACAAAATCCGCTCGTGATGGAATCGAAAGAACCGAGCATCCCATTCACACAATATGCATACAATGAAACCCGTTACAAGATGCTGACTCAAATGAACGAAGAGCGTGCCGAGGAATTGATGAAGGAAGCCCAGCATGACGCCAAGTCTCGCTGGACGCTATACCAACAGATGGCTTCGATGCACTACGAAAAAGACAGCGATAAAAAAGAATAGGTTTTACAATGGGCGAGATAACCTCTCGCCCATTTTTACCCCTAACAAAGGACACTCTTATGACTGAACTATCCACCTCTTATCTCGGACTAAAATTAAAGAATCCGCTCGTTGCTTCGGCTTCGCCGCTCTCAAAGAAATTAGATACAGCCAAAAAATTGGAAGAAGCGGGCATTTCTGCCATTGTGATGTACTCACTCTTCGAAGAACAGATCATCCACGAAAGCCTAGAACTGGACCATTTTCTGTCACGCGGCACCGACTCCTTTGCCGAAGCCCTCACCTACCTGCCGGACGGCGGCATGTACAGCGTCAGCCCGGAAAAATACCTTAATCAGCTCGCCGCCTTGAAAAAAGCCGTGAACATTCCGGTGATTGGCAGCCTGAACGGCGTCTCCAAAGGCGGCTGGACCAGCTATGCCAAACGCATCGAAGAAGCCGGAGCCGATGCACTCGAACTGAACTTGTACTTCCTCTCCACCGACCCGAACCTGACCGCAATCGACCTGGAAAATGCACAAGTAGAACTGGTAGCAGAAGTAAAATCTTCCATCAAGATTCCCCTGGCTGTGAAACTCAGTCCGTTCGTAACATCCCTGCCCAATTTTGCCAAACGCATCGTGGATGCAGGCGCAAGCGGACTCGTCCTCTTCAACCGCTTCTACCAACCTGACTTTGATCTCGAAGAACTGGATATCGTTCACAGCCTCGACCTGAGCACATCCGCCGACCTGCGCCTCCCCCTACGCTGGATCTCGATCTTGTACGGCAAGGTCAACACAGACTATGCCCTAACCAGCGGCATCCACACCCATACCGATGTGCTCAAAGCCATGATGGCAGGCGCCAAGGTCGCCATGATGGCATCCAACCTCCTCCATAACGGCGAAAAGATCCTGCCCGAAATGCTGAATGAATTAAGCTGGTGGATGGAATCGCATGAATACACCTCCATCGAACAGATGCAGGGCAGCATGAGCCAGAAAAACGTCAAAGAACCAGCAGCATTTGAACGCGCAAACTACATGAAAGTACTCAGTTCTTGGCGCGATCTTCCTTAGTAAACATGAATAAGCAACAAAAAAGCTCTCCGAACGGAGAGCTTTTTTTATTCTATTTGCAAGGACTATTCTTCAACAGGAGCGGCGGCAGCTTGCTTGCGCTGGCGGAACGTGATGCGTCCGCGAGCCATATCATAAGGGGACATTTCGAGGGCAACACGGTCTCCCAACAAAATACGAATGTAATGCTTGCGCATCTTACCCGAAAGGTACGCCAGAACCTCGTGACCATTATCAAGCTTCACGCGGAACTGGGTGCCGGGCAATGCTTCAATCACAACACCGTCCACTCTGATTTTGCCTTCTTCTTTAGTCATACATGCCTCTTCCTATTCATTGTCCTTGAAGGAGCGACGCTTAATGCGGCGGATTGCCTTCTTCTTCTCCATACGGCGGGTTTCGCTCTTGGAAACGAACCAGCGTTTGCGGCGAACCGTGCTGAGAACACCGCTCTTCACGACCTTTTTGCGGAAACGTTTGAGCAATGAATCCTGGGATTCACCACTTCTTAAATTGACACTTGCCACTGGTTGTCACCTCCTTTCCGTTATGGAAATAAAAAATCGGCTGTCATTCACAGACTCAGCCGAAAGCGTCCTTCAAAAAACCTGAAACGAACTCCATGATCCTACGATCAATAATTGCGCTTCAATTCTCCTTGTGACACCAAGCGGAATAGATCCACTGCCGAACCTGCGGACAGGATTATACACGATTCGTCCAAAGATGAGAAGACGATTAGCCTCTCATTTCCCAACGTCCCCCCGCCCCAAAACCTGATACATAAGCCTCAAAACCTTCAAGTCATCGTAGCTTAAAGCCCCATCCAGCCTGTCAAAGACTGGTTTCAGCATTGCCGTCCCAACCTCATCAAATACCTTAAACACAGCCTGCTTTTGGTCTGGGGTGGCAGTCGTCAAAGTCTCAAGATCATTGCCTTTACGCAATTCATTGCCAGCCAAAACAAAACGCGTCAGATGATCCAAAATAGTCGCGTTGGTCACCTTATAACGGTCCATCAGCCCTGGTACCGTCTCACCGCCGTTATACAACTCACCGATCAGCACATACCTGCGCCCTGCATCACTTTTATCCCGACGAGCCTCCTTTTTCCTTTCGCTCAGCCCATGCTTTCCAGAAAAATCTTGAATAACACGCAAAAATGCCTCACCATATTGGCGTGCCTTTACCTGCCCTACCCCCGAAATCGCCAGCAAACTATCTTGTGATTGCGGAAAATACGCCGCCATTTCTATCAAAGTCCGATCCGGAAAGATCACATACGGTGGCACCCCAGCCTCGTCCGCCAACTCCTTGCGCTTCTGGCGCAAAATGGCAAAAAGCCCGCGATGATACTCCAACTCTTCTTCTTTTTTCTTTCCATCATTCTTGACGCGTTCCATCGCCTCTTGCATAACACCGAAAATGGGTTCGCGCTTCCGCAGCGACTCCAACGCCTTTACCGTCAGGCTAAGCGTATAAAACTCCCCATCCTGCTTTAGATATCCCAGAGAAAGTAGTTGACGGGCAAGATGCATCCACTGTTTCCTGTCCCACTCCTTACCGATCCCGTATGTGGAGAGTTTTTCATGCTCCCAACGTAACACCTTCTCATTCTTTGAGCCTAGCAATATATCCACAATATGCCCAGCACCGAACTTCTCGTCCGCGCGCTTAACGCAGGAAAGGAACTTTTGCGCAGGGATCGTAATATCGGTCAGCGGGGTCGGGGCAGAGTTGCAGTTATCGCAGTTGGAGCAGTTCTCGGCGGAGTAAGCTTCGCCGAAATAGTTGAGTAACGGCTTACGGCGGCAATTACGCTCATCCTCGGCAAATCGAACAATGGCATTTAAATGCTCAATGGCTACACGCTTTTCGTCGCCTTCCTTTTGATCGATAAAGTAATTTAATTTAGCAACATCCGCATAACTATAGAGCAATGTACACTGCGCAGGCAGTCCATCACGCCCAGCACGTCCGATTTCCTGATAATACCCCTCAATACTTTTTGGCAGGTCATAGTGAATGACAAAGCGAACATTTGGTTTATTGATTCCCATTCCAAAAGCAACCGTAGCCACAATGATCTGTACATCGTCACGGATGAACAACTCTTGATTACGGCGGCGTTCGGCATCATTCAATCCGGCATGATATGGGCGAATCGAATATCCTTTTACACTGAGGAAAGCAGAAAGTTCGTCCACCTGTTTGCGAGAAAAACAATAAATAATACCCGACTGATCTTTGTGGCGATCAATAATTTCAAGGACCTGCCGATTTGGCTCCTGCTTCGGCAAAACTTCAATAAATAAATTCTCGCGGTTAAAACTGGCCACAAACTCATTTGTGGTCGGGAACTTAAGTGTATGCCGAATGTCCTGACGGACGCGCGAGGTGGCAGTAGCTGTCAACGCCATACAGACAGCTTCCGGGAATTTTTTGCGGACTTCTACAATTTGGCGGTATTCCGGGCGAAAGTCATGCCCCCACTCTGAGATACAGTGGGCTTCGTCGATGGTTATCAGATCCACTTTCAGGCTGGAAAGAAGCGCAAGTATCCGTGGAGTAAGGAGAGTTTCCGGCGCGACATAAAGTAATTTAACCTCACCACGCTTCACGTAGTCCATATTCTCCTGGTATTCCTGAGGGGAGAGCGAGCTATTAAGGAAAACGGAGGGTACGCCAAAAGCACGCAGTTGTTCTACTTGATCTTTCATCAGGGAGATCAAGGGAGAGATAACCACCGTCAAACCCTCGAACATCAATGATGGGATCTGATAACAAAGCGACTTCCCCCCACCAGTCGGCATAACAGCCAGCGTATCGCGGCGTGCAAGTATATTTTCGATTACTTCCTGTTGAAGCGGCCGAAAAAAATCATAGCCAAAAGTGTCTTTAAGAATGGAAGTGGTTGTCTGCATATTGCCTCCCTTTTCAGATGAAGGATTTTAGCACAGGAAAACAAAAAGCCGCCTACATTTCTGCAGACGGCAAATAAGTAAAGAAAAGCCCCTTGGCAATGACCTACTCTCCCAGGAGGCTGCCCTCCAAGTACCATCAGCGCTGATGTGCTTAACTGCCGGGTTCGGGATGGGACCGGGTGTACCCACATCGCTCAAATCACCAAGGGACTAATTCACAAGTGAATTGTCCTGAATAACAAATTGATGTAATTTTTTGGAAAAGTACCAATTTCTCCGCATCACAGGATGAAGCCCTCGACCATTAGTACAGGTTAGCTGAACACATTACTGTGCTTACACACCCTGCCTATATACCAGGTAGTCTACCTGGGGTCTTACTCCCTTACGGGAATACAGGGATCTAATCTTAGGGCGAGTTTCCCACTTAGATGCTTTCAGCGGTTATCTCTGCCAGACATGGCTACCCAGCGATGCTCCTGGCGGAACAACTGGCACACTAGAGGTCTGTCCACTCCGGTCCTCTCGTACTAGGAGCAGCTCCCTTCAAATCCCTTACGCCCACAGCGGATAGAGACCGACCTGTCTCACGACGGTCTGAACCCAGCTCGCGTACCGCTTTAACGGGCGAACAGCCCGACCCTTGGGACCTTGTCCAGCCCCAGGATGCGATGAGCCGACATCGAGGTGCCGAGCGAGATCGTCGATGTGAACTCTTGGATCTCACCAGCCTGTTATCCCCGGGGTAGCTTTTATCCGGTAAGCTACGGCCCTTCCACTCGGTACCGTAGGATCACTAAGCCCGACTTTCGTCTCTGTTCGGCGCGTTGGCCTTACAGTCAAGCTCCCTTATGCCTTTACACTCTATGGTGGGTTTCCATTCCACCTGAGGGAACCTTTGGGCGCCTCCGTTACTTTTTGGGAGGCGACCGCCCCAGTCAAACTGCCCACCTGGCACGGTCCCCCATCCGGATGACGGAATGGGGTTAGGATCTAAACATAATCAGGGTGGTATTTCACTAGTGGCTCCACCGACGCTGACGCGCCAGCTTCAAAGCCTCCCACCTATGCTACACAGATTATGCCCAAATACAATGCCAAGTTGCAGTAAAGCTCCACGGGGTCTTTTTGTCCTGCTGCGGGTAGGCCGCATCTTCACAGCCATTTCAATTTCACCGGGTCCTTCGTCGAGACAGTGCTCTAATTGTTACGCGGTTCGTGCGGGTCGGAACTTACCCGACAAGGAATTTCGCTACCTTAGGACCGTTATAGTTACGGCCGCCGTTCACCGGGGCTTCAGTTCAAAGCTTCGCTTGCGCTAACCTCTCCCTTTAACCTTCCGGCACTGGGCACGCGTCAGCCCCTATACATCGCCTTACGGCTTAGCAGAGACCTGTGGTTTTGTTAACCAGTCACCAGAGCCATTTCACTGCGACCCTCCGGG
>JADKIL010000019.1:0-135000 GCA_016721315.1 Candidatus Villigracilis vicinus | reverse complement strand
GGTGGGATCAGGCTTGGGGACCAGGCACACAGAATCGGGGTCCGAAGGTGAGGCGGGGAACCTTTGAAGGGAGAATAAAGTTTTCGCTTGGGTAAGCCTGCTCGGCGGCGGACTTGTTCAAATCCTAAAAATGAAGTTAGTTCGGTGATTTTCAAAGATGCAGTATGTGTCAAACGATTCAAAAAGCGATTGCCAAGATTAGGCAAGGAGATGTTGGGATAATCGCCGGTTGGCGTGAACATGGGAAAGGTTTGGATATGAATATCGAGGTGATTCTTTTCGTAGGCGAGGTGTGAGCGCCCACCGCATGTGAGTGTGAATGATAAAGTTCACATCACGACAGGCTTCGTCGGTTTGACGCATCATCTCGGCGCCGATATCCACGGCTCAAGACATCAACTCTTTAAGAATGACCTATGTCCGCGCGACATCAAGCCGAGAGATAAAGGTAAAAAACGGTTGGACATCGCCGCGAGAGCCGAGGCAAGGATGGTGATATTCATTTTTAAAACCGTAGGGGCGCGGTTCTCGCGCCCCATTATGGATTAGTTCATTTCTTGTCTGCCAGATAATGCTCGTAGTAAGGTGTTTTGATCGGCGTATTCCAAGTCTCCACCAACGGGGAGACCGCGTGCGAGGCGGGTGACTTTGACTCCCATTGGTTCAAGGACTTGACGAAGATAAAGCCCCGTCGCGTCGCCTTCCATGCTGGGATTGGTGGCGATGATGACCTCCCCCACTCCCCCGCGCGCTACGCGTTCGGCGAGTTGTTTGATCTTCAAGTCGTCGGGACCGATGCCTTCGATGGGAGATAAAACTCCCTGTAAGACGTGATACTTGCCTTGAAAACCACCGGTGCGTTCAAGCGCGAGGACATCCAAGGCTTCTTCGACGACGCAAATCAAAGATGCGTCGCGTTTTTGAGATTCGCAGATCTCACAGCGTTCGCGACCGGCATCGGTGATGTTGAAGCATTCCGAACAGAAGGCAGTATTGGCTTTGAGGTTTGCCAGCGCCGTGGATAAATCCTGTGCGACATCTTCGGAGGCGCGCAAAAGGAAGAACGCCAAACGGGATGCGGACTTGGGTCCGATGCCGGGCAGGCGTTCGAGGGCGGTGACGAGGGATTGAATGGATTCGGGTAGAAGCATATTTACCTAGTTACTAATTACAAGCAAATCATCTAATAAGACTTCCCCATCACCAGTAAACCAAGTCACAAAACCTCTGTGGAAATTGGTCTCCCGTGGGGCAATGCTTATCAACTTTGTGTTTGGCTCGTTATTTTTTTTCTACCTTGCCGTGCCTCCTCTTTAAACCCCAACGCCAGCGCATCATCTCCCTTTAAACAACGTTGACCCCCTCTTTTCACTCCCCCCCCCCCCCCCCCCCCCTCTGGCGCGAACCCCCGGGCCCGCCGCCCGCCCGGGACTACCAAACTCCTTCTTTTTGAACAACCAAACAATTTTCGCTTAGATTTACAGATCCCCAAACCTCATGGTCAACTGCACCATCAAATTGAGGATTCCCAAAATCCTCCTTCGTGCCACTTAAGCTTCCCGTTATTTCGGGTGAGGTGAACGCGGCGCACACAATTGTTGATACTTTTGTGTGCTCCAGTTCGCTTCCCCCTAACTTTGATACCAAAGATTTCAAACCCGGCCTTAATACGGCAACAAAACAGCACCTAAGACAAATGCAGCTAACGCGATATTTGGCGGCATAATATTTTCTCCTATCTATGATCGCGTATATTTTTTTAAAACGGCATCCCGCCCGCGAGCGGACCCATTAGCTTTTCCTGCAAGGCGCGGGACTCGTCCAATGCCATGTTGACGGCGGACAAGACCATGTCTTGCAGCATTTCGGCATCTGCGTCTTTGAGGAATTCGGGGGAGATTTCTACAGACTTGCACTTCTGGTCGCCGGTCATGGTGACTTTGATCGCACCGCCGCCCGCTGTTGCAGACACAGTCTCTTCGGCGAGTTTCGCCTGCGCTTCTTCCATTTGTTTTTGCAGCTTTTGAATCTGCTGCATCATTCCGCCCTGTCCCCCGCCCATGGCGGGTCCTTTGTTGAATCCTTTAGCCATAATTAAACCTCGTTATTTGATATTCGATATTCGGTACTCGTTTATCGAGTATCGAATATCGTTTTTTCTATTCATCCAAATCCACGATCTCACCGCCGTGTTGAATGGCGGCAGCAACCATGCCGTCTTGCGAGACATGCGTGGGGAGTTTACCTTTAGCGTTGTTGACCACACACCGCACGGACAGATCCGCGTGGAAGTGGTCTTTGATGAGACGTTGGATGGTTTCGATCTGGTCGGGTTTATTGAGTTTCTCCACGAGCACGTCACTTGCCATGCCGAGGATAAGCGTCTTGCCTTGCACATCAATATTCCGCACGGAGTTCATCAAAGCGCCGAGCGTATTTTTGTCTTTGGGTAGGGTGTTGATCAGTGGCTTCCATGCCTTAACGATGTCGTTGGAGTTGATGGCTGGTGATTCGATAACGGGCTGCGGTCCCCCACTCGGGGACGCGTCAGACTTAACCTCGGGCTTGGATTCGGCTACGGGAGCTGATACAGGCTTCGGCTTGAGTTGAGGCGTCGCGGCGATCGTGGCAACTTCGGCTGGAGAGTCAATCACTTCTGCGAGGGCAAGTTCCAGACTCAAAGAGGGCTGCCAACCGCCGCGTAGATCTGTCGCCGCGTTGTTGAAGATCTTCATCATGCGTAAAACGTCAGAGGTGCCGAAAGCTTTGGCGTGAGCTTCCATTTGGGTTTTGACTTCGCGCGTGGCTTCGACTTGCTCGGCATTGCCCATTTGAATGAGCATGAGACCGCGTGTGTATTCAACGAGTTGACGTGCCAGTGAACGCGGATCGGCGCCCGAGTCGAGGGCTTTATGAATGGTTTCGAGACCGCGCGCGGGTTGATGATCGAGGACAGAGTTGATGACATCGAGAACGGTTTGGCTGGTTGCCGTGCCGAGGACTTGCTGCGCGAGAGCGAGCGTGATCGTCGTGCCGGTGGAAGAAAGCTGGTCGAGGAGGGATTGCGCGTCACGCATGCCCCCCGCTGACTGACGGGCAATGAGCGTGAGCGCTTCTTCGTCGGCTTGAATGTTTTCGGTTGCGGCGATCTCTTTGAGATTTTTGACGATCTCATCAATAGGGCACGCGACGGAACTCGTGACGCTGACAACGCGAGAGCACCGTGGCGGGGATCTTGTGAATTTCAGTAGTGGCTAAAACGAAGATGGCATGCGGGGGCGGCTCTTCAAGCGTTTTGAGCAGAGCATTGAACGCGCCGCCGGAAAGCATGTGAACTTCGTCGATGACATAGACTTTGTATTTGCCTTGCGACGGCGAGAAGTTGATCTTTTCGCGCAGATCACGGACATCGTCCACGCCGTTATTGGAGGCGGCATCGATCTCGATCATGTCCATGAAGCGGTTTTCGTTAACGGCTTTGCAGTGGTCACATTCGTTGCAGGGTCGTTTGGAGGGGTCTTCGCTGAGACAGTTAACCGCTTTCGCCAGCAAACGCGCAACAGTGGTCTTGCCCGTTCCGCGCGGACCAGCGAAGAGGTAGGCATGACCGACTCGGTCTGCCTTGATGGAATTGGTCAGGGTCTGGATGACGTGGTCTTGTCCGATCACGGTATCCCATTGTTTCGGGCGGTACTTGCGATAGAGGGCTTGGGTCATGGTTAAGTTTACATCTTCAATATAGGATATTATTCAATTACTGTAAATACTCAAGAAAACTAATTTGAAAACAAAACAACTAAAAACCTTTAATAAATAATAATGGCAATAAACAAGGGCTAAATATAACAGGAATGATAGTAGCTATTAAAAAAGCCTTTCCCCATTTAAAACCAAGCTCAACTTGAAAAAGAATAGTCTCATATACAACTGCCAAAAACACCCCTACGATAATCAATAAAACACTAACAATAAATCCCAAATTAGCGATAAGCGGGTATGACTGACTCCCATTAATAAATGATGCTATTTTGATTACTGTATCTGCGCCAGTAACAAAAAGTGTATAAGGAGTCAATACGTAACATTGCAAATAAAAAACTCTCTTCAAACTGGATTTTTTCAGAACTTGTTTGCTAAAGAATCCAAATATAATCGTATATGACGTTATAAAAATTAATGATCCCAAGACGGAATAGAAGAGGTAATTCGCTATATTTGCATTGAGATAATCGGTCTCTTTGACTAGTATATTAAAAACAGTGTTTTGAAGTGGTCCAACTAAAAACCATAATATTACAGGAGAAAGATATTCGTCAAAGCGTTCATCCGGCTTCTTTTCCATTTCAACCTTAACATACGTGATTGATCTTTTAGGTTGAAAGACGATGTGAAATAATGATTTTGGAACCATCATAATCCACGCCATCACTTCATAAATAGCATCATCAGCTGATTGAACTAACTTAACAAAATCCATATTTCCTCTATTAGTAGTGATTCAGCTATGGAACACGATAAACAGCCCTCAAATTGCCTTGTGAATCAAACAAACGCGCTTCTTCGCCAGAATTCCAAACAGCATCACCAATGCCCCAATAGAGGTCAATGACGGTGTCGGTTCCAGCTACGGTGTGGACTTGCACAGCTCCGCTTGGATAAAGAGTGACTTTAGGAAAGGTGTAGGTATTGCCGCTATCATCTTTGAGCTGCCATGAGGTTATATCCAGTTCACCTTCCCCCTCAAATTTGACGATGACAACCTCGGAGGTCAGCACTCCTGAACCAACCACGCTGCTAATCTTCACAGGGATATCCGTTTGAAGATCTGCACTTGCAGCAGAGGAAGATTCGCCGCTGGCGGGAGCCGCCTGCATTACTGCAGGCTGAGTGACGGCGCGAGAATTGCGGTCGTACCAGAACAAAATACCGCCCGTCACGCTCGCCGAGACGAAGACATTCAACAGCAGGTATTGGATGAGTTTCCGACGATCCATGATGCGCGAATCATAGCACAGAATTCTCAAATGTCATTGCGAGCCGCCTTCTTTGCGGCGAAGCAATCTCATGATTAACATGTGGATTGCTTCGTCGGGCTGTCGCCCTCCTCGCAATGACGGAATTACTTTTCATGGATATCGCAACCCAGTCTTTCATTTGACGGACATCGCCTCGTTTCAACCCTTTGGCTTGACCAGCCTCTATAACACTTTCCGCCTGATGGTCCAGAATCCCACTTAGGATAATCTCTCCATTGGGCTCGACCAAGTCTGCCAGACCTGCATCGAAGAGACGGATGAGCACCGGCGCGAGGATGTTTGCCACTACCAGCGGCGCGGACTTGAAAGCGAACTGTCCCGCCAGCACTTCAGTCACAGAACCCTGCCCAAGCAGGAGCTCCTCCCCCACTTCGTTGACATCCGCATTCTCCCGCGAGTTTCTGACGGACTCAATGTCAATGTCCACGCCGAGGACGGTCTTTGAACCGAGTTTGAGAGCAGCGATGGAAAGAATGCCAGAGCCACAGCCAACATCGATAACTCGATATTCGATATTCGATGATTGGGCTTCGACGTTCGAATTTCGAATATCGAAATGTCGTTCCATCAACTCCAAACACAACTGTGTGGTGGGATGTGTCCCTGTTCCAAACGCCATGCCTGGATCAATCTTGATAGGGATTCGTTTTGGGTCTGGGGATTCAAGCCAGGCGGGCAGGATCAAAAGCCTCTCACCGATGAGGATCGGCTTGTAGTGCTGTTTCCAGGCTTCCATCCAGTTTTGATCCGCGATCTGTTTGTAGGTGGGAGTAGGCACAGGCGTGATCATCCCTAAATAGTAAAGTGACTCCTCTATTTTCTGGCGCGTCTCTTCGAGTTGATCGTTCACCTCCAAATACGCGCGGACCGTGATGGGACCAGTCGCCGTACCTTCATCCTCATCATTCACAAAGCGGACGCCTTGTTCGGTCATCACACCGTTCGGTGCAAAGCGCGCCAACACATCGGCAACGGATTCGGCGAGTTCGCCATCGACAGTCAAAGAAACTTCAAGCCAATTCATGTTCATCTCCAAATAAAATGTCCAACGGCTCGACCAAGCCAAACCGCGAATAGTCCAAGCATCACGTTCGCGCCAACGTTTGCGACAGCGTTCATCACAAAATCCTGCCGAAAGAGATTGACCGTGTCATTGCCAAAGGACGAGAAGGTAGTAAAGCCGCCCAACACGCCGATGACCAGAAATGCACGCGACTCATTCGAGAACATCCCGTACTTTTCGCCGAATTGCGCCAGCAGACCAATAATGAAACAGCCAATCACATTGACCGCCAGCGTGCCGAATGGAAAGTCCATGCGATTTGCGGATTCTTGTACATATCCGCTCAATAAATAGCGCAACACCGAGCCGATAAATCCGCCCGCGCCGACGAGAAGAATGTTTGTCATAGTTCCTTTTGACGATGGAGTGATGCCCTTTCTCCGCGTCTCCGTCTGTCGTCCATCGTCATTTCTTTCTGTGCCCAGCGGATCAAATCCTTCTCCGCAAACAGCATGATGGGCAAGTCGTTAACATCAAAATATTTCATTTCCGAAATCTCATGTGACGGCTTGAACTCGCCGCCCGTTATTTTACACAGATATGTGATTCCAAGATGCGGAAATTCTCTTGCACTTGCCACTCTCAACAGCCGAATCACTTCGATCTGCATCCCTGTCTCTTCTTGAAACTCACGGACAACCGCCTCAATGGGCTGTTCTCTGTATTCCAATGCCCCACCAGGAATCCCCCACTCATATTTGCGATAAGTGTGTTTGAAAAGCAAAACCCTGCCCTGTTCATCGAAGACCAACGAAGAGACGCCTGCATTGAATTTTGGCTGGGTCAGTCGTGTCACAAAGACATGCAGCCACATCGGCAGCAAGCGCCAAAGGCGAAATAGAGGTTTAAGCATAGGCGAGTCATTATAAACGACCGCAGACGACAGACCGCGAACCGCCATTTACATAGCTGCCATCCGCGGTCAAAAAAATCGAGCGGACTATCTCCGCTCGATTCTGCATTCATCATTCTGCCTTCTGCAGTCCCTTACCCGCCCAAGGTCTCATTCAACCAATCGAGAAAGCCCTTCGCCTGCGGCTTGACTGTCGTGCCGAGGCTTTCAGCCAACTTCTCGAAGAGTTCCTTCTGTTCCTTGGTCAACTTGGTTGGGACCGCCACATTAACGATCACGATCTCATCACCACGTTGATTCTTATTGCGGACGTGCGGAACACCCTTGCCTCTCACATGGAAAACTTTCCCAGGTTGAGTGCCAGAGGGAATCTTCAGTTTATCTTCGCCTTCCAAGGTTGGGATGGTCACTTCCGCACCCAAGACTGCCTGCGCAATATTGATGTCAAGATTCAAGATCACATCTTGGTCACGACGCTTGAAGAACTTATGCGGCTTCACGTCCAACACGAGGAACAAGCTGCCCTGCGGACCGCCATTCTCGCCCGGCGCCCCTTCCCCATTCAAGCGGATCTGCGTGCCAACATCCACACCAGCGGGGATCTGCACCTTCTTCTTGACCTTCTTGCGTTCCAAGCCAGCCCCACGACAAGTGGTGCAAGGAGAAGCAATCGTTTCACCACGTCCGCTACAGGTTGGGCATGGAGCCGTCTGCACCATCTGACCCAAAAAGGTCTGACGCACCTGACGCACTTCGCCTTGACCATTACAAGTCGTGCATCTTAATGGAGTTGTGCCCGGCTCGGCTCCCTTGCCGCTACAACGAGAACAAGTCTCATCACGTGAGAACTCGATCTCTTTCTCAACACCGAAGACCGCTTCCTCAAAGGTAAGCGAAACTTGCATTTGTAGATCCCGCCCACGGCGCGGAGAGCGGCGCGAACGTCCACCTCCGGTGGAGAAGCCAAATCCATTAAATAAGTCTTCAAAAATATCGCCAAAGCCAGAGAAGTCCTGATATCCCTGCCCGCCAGCCGCCCACTGACACCAGCCTTGCCAAAACGGTCATAACGCGCGCGCTTATCAGAATCGGAAAGCACGCCATACGCCTCATTGAGTTCTTTGAACTTCTCTTCGGCATCGGGCTCTTTATTTACATCCGGGTGATATTTACGCGCGAGGTTGCGGAACGCGGCTTTGATCTCATCATCGCCAGCGCCCTTGCCCACGCCTAAAATATCGTAATAGTCTTGGTTTGACATAATTTTTATGTCATTGCGAGGGCGCTCTTGCCCTATGCCCGAAGCAATCCCAAACTAATTATGAGATTGCTTCGTCGGGAAAAACACCCTCCTCGCAATGACGTTATTCCTTGACCTCACCATCCACCACATCAGGTCCCGCATCGGATGAAGGACCTGCTTCGCCCTCCGCCGACGGCTGCCCTTGCTCGTAAACACTGGCACCGATCTTTTGGATGGTCTGCCCCAAAGCTTCGACTGCGGCTTTGATCTTCTCTACATCTTCGCCTTTCGCCGCTTCCTTAACCTCGGCACTTTTCGCCTCAACCTCAGCCTTGATCTCCGTCGGAACCTTATCGCCCAAGTCGCGCAACGCCTTCTCACCTGCATAGACGGTGTTATCGGCATTGTTACGCGCTTCGATCAAATCTTTGCGCTTGCGGTCTTCTTCGGCATGTGCCTCGGCATCCTTGCGCATCTTTTCGATTTCGGCTTCGTTCAAACCAGAAGAAGCAGTGATCGTAATGTGTTGAGATTTTCCAGTTGCCTTATCCTGCGCGCTGACTTTGAGGATGCCGTTGGCATCCACATCAAAGGTCACTTCGATCTGAGGAACGCCGCGCGGAGAAGGTGGAATGCCATCAAGGATGAATTTGCCCAGCGATTTATTATCGTTTGCCATCGGGCGCTCACCCTGCAAGACGTGAATTTCTACTTGAGTCTGGCTATCTGCCGCAGTCGAGAAGACCTGTGAACGGCGGGTCGGGATGGTCGTGTTGCGTTCGATCTGAGCCGTGGCAACGCCGCCGAGAGTTTCAATGGCGAGAGTCAGCGGAGTCACATCGAGCAAAAGGATGTCCTTCACTTCCCCACCGAGCACGCCACCCTGAATCGCCGCGCCGATCGCAACGACTTCATCAGGGTTCACGCCTTTGTGCGGGTCTTTGCCGAAGAACGCGCGTACACGGTCTTGGATGGCAGGCATACGGGTCATACCACCGACGAGCACAATTTCGTTGATATCGCCCGCGTTTAAACTAGCATCTGCTAACGCCTGCTTGACCGGTGCAATCGTGCGGTCAACGAGGTCAGCGACCAACTGTTCGAACTTGGCGCGGGTCAGGGTCATCACCAAGTGCTTGGGACCGTTGGCATCCGCTGTCAAATAAGGCAGGTTGATCTCGGTCTGCATCACGGTCGAAAGTTCGATCTTCGCCTTTTCAGAAGCTTCCTTCAAACGTTGAAGCGCCTGACGGTCATTGTGCAGATCGATGCCGTTGTCTTTCTTAAATTCAGCAATCAGATGATCCATGATACGCAGATCAAAGTCATCGCCGCCGAGGAAGGTATCGCCGCTCGTAGCACGAACTTGGAACACGCCATCACCCACATCCAAAATGGACACGTCAAAGGTACCGCCGCCGAGGTCATACACACAGATGACTTCGTTCTTCTTCTTGTCCAAGCCATATGCCAAGGAAGAAGCTGTCGGTTCATTGATGATGCGCAGCACTTCCAAGCCTGCGATCTTGCCTGCGTCCTTGGTCGCGTTGCGTTGGGCATCATTGAAGTAAGCAGGCACAGTAATGACCGCCTGCGTAATGGTCTCACCTAAATACGCCTCAGCGTCTGCCTTGATCTTTGCAAGGATCATCGCCGAAACTTCCGGCGCGGAATAATCCTTACCGCCGAGTTCCACGCGCACATCCCCATTTGCCGCTTCTTTTACGGCATAGGGTACACGCTTCTTGGTGCGTTCTACTTCTGCATCGTCAGCCTTGCGTCCCATAAAACGCTTCACCGAAAAGATCGTATTGGTCGGGTTGGTGATCGCCTGATTGCGCGCCACACGTCCCACCAAACGTTCATTATTCTTATTCATCGCCACCACAGAAGGAACCAAGCGCTCCCCTTCCGCTGATGGGATCACAACTGGTTCGCCGCCTTGCATTACTGCCGCCACCGAGTTGGTCGTGCCTAAGTCAATACCAATGATTTTTGCCATAATTTCTCCTATGAAATCGTCATTGCGAGGAGCGCTCTTGCTCTTTGCGACGAAGCAATCTACAACGTAATCATGGAGATTGCTTCGGGCGGAAGAACACCGCCCTCGCAATGACGGAAATTTCTTTTATTGCGCCACTCTTACCAACGCGGGTCTTACAACCCGTTCACCGATCACATAGCCGTTCTGCACCACGTCGATCACATGTCCGCTTTCCACTTCGTCAGACGGTTCATGCGAGATGGCTTCATGGAAGTTCGGGTCGAACGCCACACCCTTCGCTTCGATGCGCTTGACGCCTTCCATATCCAGAATATTCTGGAACTTGCGCGCCACCAACTCAATGCCATTTGCCCAGGCATCGTCCGCGGGGCGGTTTTGCAAAGCGCGTTCAAGGTCATCAAGCACGGGCAACACCTTCTTCAAGATGTCACCCTTGGTCGAAGCCTTGAATGCCTCGTTATCCCGTTCCACGCGTTTGCGGAAGTTCTGGAAATCCGCCTGCGTCCGCGCCCAGCCATCTTTATATTCGACGACCTTGGATTCGGCTTCCTTCAACTGTTGGATCAACGCCTCACGCTCATCCGAAGGCTGCCCTTCCCCATTGGGCATTGTCTCGTCTGATGCTTGACCCTGTTCTTCTTGCTTATCCATTTCTTCTGTCATGTGTCTCACTCTCGTAGGTTCGATATTAGGTATTCGTTATTCGATTATCGAATATCGTTATTTACTCACCAGAAATATTATCGTTCACCAGATCGCTCAATAAGGCTGCCACAAATCTCACTGTGGGGATAGTTTTGGAATAAGCCATGCGCATGGGACCCAGCACGCCAAGCGCACCCGTCGCCATGCCAGGGACGCCGTAGCGCGCAATCACCAGACTGCACTGACGCAGGTCATCATATTCACCTTCGCCGCCGATGAGCACCTGCAAAGCACCGACGTTGCTGTTGCTGGTAGTCTTGGTCAGCAAGTCTTGCAAGGTAGCGGGTTCTTCAAAAATTTTCAACGCCCGGCGCGGACCATCCAACTCAGAAAATTCAGGTTCACCAAGGACGTTGGTCAGACCATCGGTGTAGATTTCACCTGAGGCTTTATCGGTCATACGGCGCATGTCCTGCAAGATGAGCAGGAGGATATCCTGATCGAGCGGGTCGGGGCGAACTGTCAGCGCGGACATGGCTTGGGCGGTCTGACCAGCCAAAAGTCCGTTAAGACGCGTGGCAGTTCCGCTGAGTCGCTCCTGGGCAACAGGTTCCGCCAAGGTCAGAATTTGCTGCGACACTTCCCCGCCGAGCATCACCAGCACCATAAGCACTTGCCTGCCTTGAGTCGAAATCAATTCCACATGTTTGAACTTGGTTGATTCAACATGCGGTGCGGCAACGACCGAAACGCCCTGCGATTGGGTCGCAAGAATGGACGCCGCAAGGGTCATCCACTGGTCGAGCTCGGGGCGTGATTGATAGAACTGGTGCGAAATAGTGTGCTGAACGGTTTCAGGCAGTTCGGCACTATGCATCATCTCACTGACGAAATAACGGTAGCCCTCTTCAGTTGGCACACGTCCTGCCGAAGTATGCGGCTGTCGCAGGTAGCCCATCTCTGTCAGTGCCGCCATCTCGTTGCGAATGGTCGCGGATGACAAGTTGATGTGGTAATGCTCCGCCAGCCGCTTCGAGCCAATGGGCTGAGCGGTGTCGATGTAATCACGTATGATCAGCATCAGGAGGGTTTTCTGGCGTTCGGTGAGATGATTCATGTTCAAAATTTAGCACTCCCATTGCGAGAGTGCCAATTAATAATGGAATAATAATAACAGCGGGAAAATGATGCGTCAATAAGAGGAGTGTAAGAAAAGATATTAATACACAAATAAAGATAAAAGCTCTTGACAAAATAAAAACCTTATTTATAATTATTCTAAATTTGTAATAATTCCAAATAAGAGAGACTATGTCTACTATCACGACCCTAACCACTGCCCTACAGGAAGCCGGAATGCGCGTCACTCCGCAGCGGGTGGCGATCTGCGAACTCCTTGCCGCAAGCCATGAACACCCCACCGCAGCCATGATATATGATGAACTCAAGCCGCGCTTTCACTCTCTCAGCCTTGCCACGGTGTACAACACACTTGATACGCTGGTTGGTTTGGGTGTGGTGAATGTGCTGGGTCACGCAGGCGATGACAAGGTCCATTACGATGCGGACACGGAACCACATGTCAACCTGGCATGCATTTCCTGTTCACGTATCATCGATATTCCCAGCGAGCACGTCACTCATTTGGATTCTGAAATCACTGCGGCTTCGGGCTACAAACTGCTTGGTGCACGCGTTCTATACTACGGGCTCTGCCCCGCCTGCCAAAAGAAACAGGCAAAACTGAAGAGGCAATGATGAATCAATTACCCAAGACCGAAACCCGCTGTACTGAAATTTTCTCCGATACCCTGCGCGGATATGCCGGTATTCAGGAAGTCGAGTACGACTATACCAATGGAAATTTAAAAGCAGTCTTTGACCCTCATAAGATCAGTAGCGAACGCGCGCTGGAAGTTGTGCAGCATGCAGGACGCGAGGCTTCCATGCGAGTGGCGCAGTGCGCCGCCAAACGCGAACGCGGCGAAGAAGCCTGTGCTCAATGTGTTGGGGAACTCGCTGAACAACTCGCAAAACAATATGAATCCGCTGCCACCCTGCCAACGGCAACATTCCGCAAGAACACGCTTGAAGTGAAGCTGGAAACATCCAACCTGTTGAGCAGCGAAGATAACAAAGTAGAAGTGTCATTTTTTGATCAAAACGAGGCAGCAAAAAAACCTGTGGCAATTCCCATCGAAAGAATCGAAATTGCATTTACAGTCATCAATGCGATCACCGCGTTGACAGCATTCATTGGCGCAGGGCTTGCCTGGCATCCCTCACTTATCTTTGGCTTGTACTTTGTTTCATACACCACTGGTGGATGGTTCGGTTTAATGGCAAGCATTAAAGCATTAAAAGAAAAGACCCTCAATGTAGATCTGCTGATGATCCTTGCGGCACTGGGCGCAGCGGCAATTGGTCAGCCTGCCGAAGGTGCCATGCTGCTTTTCTTATTCTCGCTTTCGAACACTCTGCAAACATATGCGATGGACCGCAGCCGCAAAGCCATTGAAAAATTGCTCGACCTGCGACCGGCTCAAGCAACGGTACGACGCGGTTCGCGTTTGGTGACACTACCCATCGAACAACTCACCCTCGGAGATATTGTGCTTGTACGCCCTGGTGAACGCTTCCCCATCGATGGTGAAGTGCTATCCGGCATATCCGATGTTGACCAAGCCACCATCACCGGCGAGTCGATGCCGGTGCATAAACAGGAAAACGATCTGGTCTTCGCAGGCACCGTCAATGGGACTGGCTCGCTCGAAATCCGCGTGACGCGGCTAGCCAAAGATACCACCCTGGCTCGCATCGTAAAGATGGTGGAAGAGGCGCAATCTACTAAAGCCAACACCCAACAAATGCTCGACACCTTTGAACAACGCTATGCCATCTTTGTACTGGCTGCAGCAGTATTATTAATCTTTGTACCGTGGTTGATCCTCGGTCACAGCTTCCAACCCACTTTCTACCGTGCCATGACCTGGCTCGTGGTCGCTTCGCCATGCGCCTTGGTCATCTCCACGCCTGCGAGCATCCTTTCTGCCATCGCTAACGGCGCGCGCAATGGCGTGCTCTTCAAAGGCGGCGTTCATCTTGAAAAGACCGCCACACTCAAGGTGCTGGCGTTCGATAAGACTGGCACACTCACCAGCGGCAAACCCGCCCTGTCTGGTTTGTTCTCTTTCAGTGAAACAAAAGAAGAGGATATCCTGCGCCTCGTTGCCGCATTGGAATCACGTTCCGAACATCCGTTGGCAAGGGCGATTGTACAAGCAGCTCATTCCCGTGACTTGAACCTGCCTTCATCCATGGAGTTTCGCGCCATCCCCGGGCAAGGCGTAGAAGGAGTGGTTGAATCCCGTCATCTTTTGATCGGTAATGAGCGAATGTACCAGGAACGAAGCATTCGTATCCCGGTTAACATTATGAACAAAGCCAGTGAAATGCATGATGAGGGTCAGACAGCGATGTTCGTCTACGATATGAGATCGCAAACATTTCTCGGTCTGCTTGGCGTAGCTGACACCCTGCGTGAAGATGCTGTGGAAATGATCAAGGCTCTCAAAGCTATAGGCATTGAGCATATCGTCATGCTGACGGGTGATAATGCAAAAGTCGCTTCCAAGATAGCTGCACGCGCCGGTGTGGACGAATTCCACGCAGATTTACTTCCGCAAGATAAGGTCACAGTGTTGAAGTCGCTTCAGCGGAAGTACGGTCCGGTGGCAATGGTCGGCGATGGTGTAAATGACGCTCCTTCCCTCGCTACCGCAGATATTGGCATTGCCATGGGCGGCGCAGGTACAGACGTTGCCATTGAAACCGCAGATGTCGTTTTAATGTCTGATGACCTGCGCAAAATCCCATTTTCGATCGGGCTGGCGCGGCAGGCACGCAAAGTCGTTTGGCAAAACCTGACTTTTGCCATGTGCGTGATCGTGCTGCTAGTGGCTGGTGCCTTTGGTGCGGAGTTGGCACTTCCGCTTGGCGTAGTGGGTCACGAAGGCAGCACCGTGCTGGTAGTACTCAATGGGTTGAGGTTATTGGGATATAAGTAGGTTGAAAGAAGAAAAAACAAAAGAGCGCCCAGGTAAAACCTGGGCGCTCTTTTGTTTAATACGGCTGGTTAGGGCGTCGGCGGAGCGGGTCGCCAAGCAGGGTGGAAATCCTGTTCAGGATCGGTCGAGAGACGAACTTTGTCACCGCCGGAAAGGGTCATGAAAAATACATCCATATTTCTATCATCGCCTACACTTTCATATGCCAAAAAGAGACCATCCGGTGAGAAATCAATATTTTCGATATAAGTCAGGTTAATCGGAAGTTTCAATCCCTGCTCGCTGGAACGATCCGTGGAAGATGTTCTCATCAAGTATGGATTACAGAACGTCTTGGCACAGCGTTGATTGAAGATAATGAGATCGTCCTTGGGTGACCAAACAGGAAGATAATCGTTATAAGCCAACCCACTTCGAATGATCTGAATAGGCTCAGTACCATCGGCATTGATCATCCATATTTGATAGACACCGATCCGTTTGACGACATAAATGATCTTTGAACTATCCGGCGACCAAGCAGGCATACGTGATTCAACCAGAGCTGCACCTTTAGTTACCTGAGTCACGGAAGTGGGATCATCCGGATTGATGGCGAAAATTTCAAGCTTGCCAGTGCGCATCGTAGCAAAAGCAATAGATTTGCCATCAGGCGACCAGGCAGGGTCAAAGTTTCCGCCTGGTGAAGCATCAAGTGTTGTTAAACCTGTTCCATCCGCATTGATGATGTAAAGACTGGTATTGAAATAAATCTCTTCATTGCCAGGGCAAGGGGAAATGAACACCATACGCTGCCCATCCGGCGACCAGGAAGGCTGGCATGCACCGTTTGGCATATTTGTGATCTGAAATGCGTTTTCACCTTTCAGGTCTGCCAAAAAGATCTGCGAATCGCCAGTACGCGCAGAAGCAAATGCGATCTGCCCGGCACCGCCACCCAAAAGGACCGTAGGGTCTTGTTCTTCAGTGTTACTTGTGTCCGGCGTATCAGTCGTGCCGGGGAGAGGTGTCGGCGTAAAGGTTGAAGTATTGGTTGGCTTGGGTCGAGGAGTAGAAGTGAACGTTGCCTCCGGAGTGAACGTAAAAGTTGGAGGAACAGTCTGTGTAGGCAAAGGAGTGGGGCTGGGGGTGTATGTGGCAGTAGAGCCAATAAACGGAACCATTGCACGCACATCTGCAGGGAAGGCATCTGGGGCTAGAAATAAACCTACACCGAGTGCCACCAGAAACAACAAGGCAGTGAAAAATCCAAAACGGACTAACGCCGTACGGCGTTTCCGTTCGCGTTCCTTCTGTCGCTTTAATGGAGAGACAAAGGGCTGATCTTCATGCGAATTAGCAGAAACAGCCGGAACCGGACCCACCAAGGCTTTGCGGTCCTTCTTGCCATCCACAGGTAAGCCTTCTTCAACCACGGTTTTCTGACGTTCACGAGATGGCACTTCAAGGACTTCGGGGGGAGGCGGAACAACCTTGTATGAGCCGGGCGCCTGCTGAGTCAGTGACTTGGAAGCAAGCAATCCAGCCTTGAACTGCTCAGCCGTTTGAAACCGGTCACTTGGATCCACTGACATGGCTTTCTCGATAGTGGCTGCGAGTTTACGGGAGATTTTTGAATTTCGTTTTCGCAGAGGAGTCAGCTGAGCATTATCCATCGCACGCGCGAGACCGTCTTCCGGGATGACACCAGTCAGTGCGGCATACAAGGTTGCGCCGAGGGAGTAAATGTCTGTTCGTGGGTCGGTTCGTGCAGTACCGTATTGTTCAGGAGGGGAATAACCAGGCGTCATGGCGCGCGCGCCGGTGGTGGTTGCCTGGCTGGCACTTTGATAAACCTTGGCTAAACCAAAGTCCACCAGATAGATGTGACCATCTGGCGCAATCTTGACATTACCAGGCTTGATATCGCGATGCAAAATGGGCGGCTTGCGAGTATGCAAGTACGCCAGCGCGTCGCACATGGAAGCGCCGATATGAACCGCGTCCTCTTCATCAAGCATTCCGATGCGTTCCATGCGATAACGAAGGTCTTCGCCTTCGATAAAGTCCATGACAAGGTATTGACCAGTATCACCCAAGACAAAATGGTCTGAAACGCGCGGCAAATTTGGGTGGCGTAGGTTCGCAAGGATGACAGCCTCAAGACGAAACTGACGGGCATACTCATCCGTTGTGAACAAATTTTCCTTGAGCGCCACTGCCACACCAAGGTTCTCATCGATGGCTCGATACACCGAACCCATCCCCCCCTGCCCAAGGATATCTACCACGCGATAGCGATTATGTATTAGTGTGCCTTTATCCAGCGTCATTGAAATCCATTTGCCTGTATTAGTTAAATTTCACAGCATGTTTGCTGAGTGATAAAAAAACCATTTCTGTATTTCTATTGGATGGTGCGCATTATATCAGATGGAAGATATCCTTGAAGCCGGTGTAGCTAAATTGAAATGTTGGAAAACCCAGGGGGCACCGCCCGAAACCCACCAGCCAACCAGGGTATAACGCAGGAATCGCAGAGAATAAACCAACGCCCCATCGCCGCGTGGGAAGACTGCTCCCAACACCTGCCAGAACAGAAGGACACCGATCAAACCGACGCCATATCGAAGCGCGCGTTTCCATGCCGGACCGTCAGCTGAGTAGCCGCCCCGAAAATGAGTCCACGCTGCGCCCACCGCCAGACCAAAGAAAGTCCCGGCTGAGGTGAAGGTCGCGCTTGGGTCCACAGGTTCTGGCGCAATGCCTGAAAGAAGCGCGTTCGTCATCCAAGTTTCAGGGACTTGATATCCGCTGCGCAAACCAGTTACGATCATTCCAATAATTACCATGACCATTGCCGTCAAAAATGAAATGCCAACTTGTTGGTTGAAGGACTTACCTGCCAGCCAATTAACAGCAACATCCCAGTACCGGGAATATGCCCACAACAGAATGCCGCCCAACAGCCAACCCAAGAGTACATCATGCGGGAAATGCGCGCCAAGCACCAGCCGTGAAAAGCCGATCATAAGAATCAGGAACACGCAAACAACGGTAACCCAAGTCCGTTTTTGATACAGAGCAATGATGCCCCATACACTCATGGCATGCTGCGCATGACCGGAAGGCACGCCAAAGGACGTTTCGGGCCATAAAGGTTGAACGTGCGAACTAGCCCAATAGGGACGTGGTCCTGCCATGCCAACCTTGCCGATGAAATTAATAAAATTACTGACGACCAGAATTAAACCGATCCGAATACCAAGTGCGGAGTCGACACTCCAAAAAATGAGAGGTAATACGAGAAAAAAGAATTCTTCTGTGCCAAGCTGGCTGAAGAATTTCATTACTGGGATCGTTCCGCTCCCAAACCTTTGAAGCGCGATTATAAGAGAGACACCATAATCGATCAGGGATTGCATACAGTCCTCCAGTGGGGTTTTTGTAGCGTTATGATTGACGTAACAAACGCTCTCATTGTACACTCAAAGAATGGAAAAGACACCACGCTGGTGGGATGCCCCCTCTGCGGTTCTCTTATTTGCAGCAACACTTTTTTCGGGATGGCGCTTGCAATCCACTGCCTGGGTGGATGGGCTTGGGCATGTACGCAATGTCGCGATCCTGGGTCTGTTGATTGGGCTGGCACTGGGGCAAAGTCAATTTCAAAAACGCAATATCAGCCTTTTATCCATCGGATATATGCTGGTGTTCTTTATCTGGCAATGGTTAGGAGTGATCGAATTTACTGCGGAACAAACTTATCTTGGAGATAAGTTGTTGATCCTTTTCGGCAGACTGCTCACGGATCTGGGAGAGTTTTTTTCCGGCAGACCTGTGGAAAACCAATTGCTTGTGATCGCTCTGCTAAGTATCCCCTATTGGATAGCCAGCCTTTTCAGCGGATATCAACTAACGCGACATGCCAATTATCTGGCGGCAATCCTGCCGGGCGGCATTTTGATGCTGTTTGTGACCATCTATCATTTCACTTCAAAAGACTATACATGGATGTTCGGTGTCTATCTGTTTCTTGCCCTCATACTTTTGGGTAGGCAGAAATTCCTATTCGATAAAAAGAAATGGATCAAAGAACGGGTACAGGTTTCAAGTGACAGCAGCCTGGACCTAAATAACACAAGCCTGGTCATTGCAGCGGTGTTGATCATGTTCTCCTGGGGCATTCCCTTTATCTTCGCCTCTAATGTGAGCATGAAGGAAGCCTGGCACAAAACCACCCAGGGCTGGTTCGCAGGGGAACCCTTCGAGAATCTGTTCGACTCCGTTAAAAAAGAAAAGAAGCCGCAACCCAGGAACTTTCAGACCGAATTATTCCTGGGTAATCAGGCGGTGATGAGCGATCTGGTGGTTTTCCTTGTGTATGCCCCTTCCAGTGCAATGGACTTCCCGCGATTGTATTGGCGTGGACAGATCTATGATCACTACGAAAATGACCGTTGGCAGACCACAGCCCAAAACGAGACCCTGCACCTCGCCACCAATGGCGACCTGACCATCCCTGACACAGAAAACCGTGCCCGAGCCAGCTTCACGTTTGATATCTACTCGGAAGGGCAAACCATCCTGTATTCCGCGGCTCAGCCCATTCAGGTAAATCACAACGTCATTGTGTTGTATTCCGGAGTGACCGATAACCTCGAAATGATGGATGTGATGGCGTTTCGCGCCGCGCCCAGTCTGGAAGCCGGCGACCTGTACCGAGTGGGCGCCGAGATCGCAAACCCGACCATTCTTGAATTGCAGGCAACAGGACAGAATTACCCGGATTGGGTCAAACAAAAATACCTTCAATTACCCAATGATTTTTCGGTACGTATTCGGGCGCTCGCAAACGAGATCACAGCCAAATACGATAACCCATACGACAAAGCCGCAGCCATTACAAACTATCTACGCTCAGAGATCCGCTATACACCGGGAATTACCTTTCCATCCGGTGAAGATGTAGATCCATTGGAATACTTCCTTTTCGATACGAAACAGGGCTTCTGTAATTACTACGCCTCGACGGAAGTGTTAATGCTGCGCTCGATCGGCATCCCAGCACGCCTCGCGGTGGGATATGCCCAAGGCGAGCCCAATTTGCAAAACAGTGTATACACTGTACGCGAACGTGACCTGCACGCCTGGCCCGAAGTGTATTTCCCCGGCTATGGCTGGGTCGAATTTGAACCAACTGGAAATCAGCAACCGCTCGAACGTCCGCTGGAACGTGAAGCCCGCCCGACAGTTGCCAGCGCACCCTTTGTTCCAACTCCGCGCATCGAGCTATTGGAAGAAGAGCCTCCCACCCCAGCAGTGGATGAATCCGGCAACACTTCCGTTTTTACGCCTGTTCTGATCCGTTGGTCTCTCACCCTTGCAGGTTTTGCCCTCTGTGTCCTTACACTTGCATTTCTTAAGCGGCGGTTTGCGCCAAATACATCTGTGGCAGTCATCCTAAAGAATGGCGTCGAACGCAGTGGCTTCCGTATCCCAAGTTGGCTGCAAGGCTGGTTTGCCTTTGCAGCATTATCCCCCATCGAACGTCATTTCCAAAGCATTAACTTTAGCTTGCGTTGGATGAAAAGGCCACAACCGATTTATGTCACAGCCGCAGAACGCGCCATGCTCCTGCAAAAACTTCTGCCAGACGCCAGATCGTCTATTGAAGTTTTGCTGCGTGAACATCAAGCAGCAATGTTCACCTCACATGGCGGAGATGCGGTCAATGCGCGCCGCGCTGCACGAAATATTATTTACAAAACCCTGTCAGCGCGTCTAAAATTCTTCATATTGGGATACAATTAGGTTTACATGCTAAACCTGCTTTTGGTATCCAAATATGAACTCTGAAAACACCCGACCCAGAACCGTGCATGATCAGCTACTTACTTTAAGCGCCCTTACGGGGAAGATCAACAACGACCTGGTATCTCAAAAACTAAAAATCTCCAAGGATACATCTGAAAACCTGCAGTACCTGCAAACAACATTGGAGCAGGTCAGTGGGAAAATTGAGGTATTTCAACGCGAACACAGCAACATGTTGGCTCTCGTTGAAACCGGACAGGTCATCAATTCATCGCTGGAGCTGGATGAAGTTCTGCGTATCGTGATGGACAACATCGTGCGCCTCTCCAAAGCAGAGCGCGGCTTTTTGATGCTGCGGAACGAACAGGGCGAAATGACCGCCCGCATTGCCCGTAACTGGGAAATGGAATCGATCAACTCCTCAGAGAAGAACGTCAGCAGCACGGTCGTGCAGCGTGTGATCGACACGGGTGAATCAGTTGTCACAACCAATGCACAGGAAGATAAACGCTTTGTAGGGCAGGAAAGCATCGTCGCCTTCAACCTGCGTTCCATTCTTTGTGTTCCCCTCAAAGTCAAAAACGAACTCATCGGCGTCATCTACGCAGATAACCGCATCCGCGCCGGAATTTTCACCGACACCGAAAAAGAACTGCTTGAGGCCTTCGCCAACCAAGCCGCCGTTGCCATCGACAATGCCCGCCTCTTCTCCTCGCTCAAAGGCACCCTTGAAGAAGTGACCGCGCTCAAGAACCTGATGGATAATGTTTTCGCATCCATCGCCAGCGGCGTCATTACAGCGGATATTCAAGATACGATCACCCTCGCCAACCGCGCCGCAGAAACCATCCTCGGCTCTGCTACACAGGATATCATCGGTCATCAACTTAACGAAGCTTTGGCAGCTGTTTCCGGTGAGCTGGCGCCGCATCTGACAGAAGTACGCCGCACCGACAAACCCATTGTAGATCTTGAGATCAGCCACAACTCCCCCAAACGCGGCAATGTAGATTGGCGCTTAAACCTCTCCCCACTCAAGGACGCGGGGCAAAAAACTCAAGGCGTGGCGATCGTTTTGGATGACCTGACAGAACGAAAGAAGTTGGAAGCGCAGCGCCGTCTGTTCGAGCGCATGGTCTCCCCCGCCGTCATCGAACAACTCGACCCAAATGGTTTACAGCTTGGCGGTAAACGCACTGAGATCACCGCACTTTTTGCCGACATCCGCGGGTTCACTACATATAGCGAACACCTCGCCCCAGAAAAATTGGTTAGCATCCTCAACCTCTATCTTGCTGCCATGGCAGATGCAGTGCTGGCGCAGGAAGGCACTGTGGATAAGTTCATGGGAGACGCCATCATGGCATGGTTCAATGCGCCCATCCCCCAACCCGACCACACCCTGCGGGCTGTAAAGACAGCGATCGCCATTCGCGAATCGATCGAGAGTCTCTACAAGGAACTTGCGCCAGATTCTCACCTTTCCTTCGGTGTAGGCATTCACTTTGGCGATGCCGTACTTGGTTTGATCGGCACTGAGAAACGCCTGGAATACACCGCCATCAGTGACACGGTCAACACAGCCAAGCGCGTTCAAGAAAATTCCGGCAAGAATCAGATTCTGATCAGCCGCGAAGCGTATGAACGTGTGAAGAAACAAGTGGAAGCGAAACCAGTTGCCGAAATGACTGTGAAGGGCAGGTCAAAACCAGTGGAAGTATTGGAAGTGTTGAATTTGAAGTAAATGTAGCTCTTTGCCTTGCGATCAAACAGAAAAAGGGTTTTTCAAAACGACAAATTTTGAAAAACCCTTTTATTATTTAAGACCCGGACAACTCCACGAACCTGACCAGACTTTCCATTCCCTTTTCGATCGGTTCCGTTTCGATGTACTCCCCCAGTGTATGCGCCCCGCCTCCGGCGGTGATCCCCAACACCACAGCAGGGATATTTTTACTCAAAGGAATATTAGCATCGGTGGAGCCTGTTGTAAGAACAGCTTCCACCCCTTGTTCCAGCAAACAACTCACCGCCGCTTTAACCAATGGGTGTTCCGCAGGGATCTCTCCAGCCGGGCGTTCACCGATGATCTCTGCTTGAATCCTCACCCCTTCGTGATTCCAATGCAAGATGATCTCCTCCACTTGCGAGACCAATTTTGCAAGCGCCGCAGGATCTTCGGAGCGCAGATCCAATTCACACTTGGATTCTGCTGCAAGCACATTGACTCCCGTACCACCCTGAATGGTGCCGATATTCATCGTTGTGCGCGGCTCACGCGGCAGGCGGATCTGAGTCAACTGTGTGATAAGCGCAGCAAGTTCATGCACGGCGGAAGGCTGACCATAGTCGGACCAGGAATGTCCACCGCGGGTCTTTGCTGCAATACGGTAGCGCCGTACGCCAATGGCACGATGATAGACATGCCCAAGTGCTAGACCCTCCAGCACCAAATACCCGATCACATCGGTGCCAAAACGCTCCACCACTCCGCGCATCCCACGCAGATCGCCGAGCCCCTCCTCGCCCACATTTGCCGCGAACCAAACATCATGCTTCAATTCGATCTTGCGCTCACGCAACGCCCACAAGATGCCAAATAAAGCTGCAACGCCAATGGAATTATCACCAATACCCGGACCAAAGACCTTGCCAGCTTCTTCCTTAACGTGGAGCTTGGTACCCGCTGGAAACACCGTATCCAAATGAGCAGACACGATCAACGCTTTTGCCTTTTTCGTCTTCCCCGGCAACCGCGCATAGACGTTCCCCAGTGAATCCATGGAAACATCTTCCAGTTTTTCTTGAATGAACAACCCGCGCACGAATTCCCCGCGCGGTCCCTCCGCAAAGGTGGGTGCCGGAATCTGCTGGATCTGAATGGCAAGGTCAAGGAGCTTTTGAGATAGGGTCATTGTGCCTTAATCGTAAATCAAAAATTGGAATTCGAAAATACTAGATTTCTCGTGCCATTTCTTTCAAAGCATGCAGACGGGCATCCGCCAGACCAGGCATGCCATCTAACGGCGAAAAGGGTCCCGTGCCTTCGATCTTCAACGAAGCCGAGACGTTCCCATGCAAAGCCGCCATCAATGGGTCATTCGTACGTTGAAGCCCTGCAAGAAAACCGCCGCAAAAAGCGTCGCCAGCTCCAGTTGGGTCAACGAGACGGGCAGGATATGCGGGAATCTCATACCGTTTCTTTTCCGATGAAATATACAACAATTGCCCAATCGCGCCACGTTTGATAATAATGATATCCGGTCCGTATTCGCTGATGCGTTGAGCCATCTCCCACAAGTCATTGCTCTCACCCCAAAACAGGGACCGCATTTCCTCTTCAGAGGGGAGAAACGCCGTTAAGCCGCTAAGCACAACGCGCAGTTCACGCCAAAATGCGGGCTTCATATACCCGGGTGCAGGGTCCAGGCTGACGGTCTGGTTTGAACCGCCTTTTAAAAGGTTAACCATCTGGCTTTGGCTGGTAAAGTCAAAGGGACATAGATGCACATAAGCGATATCCCGATATGTTTTAGGCACAAAACGCGCCGCAGGCGAAAGCGGATCAACCTCACGCAGGTCTTTCACTGTGCCATCTTGTGGATGGTAGCCCAGCAACGACTTTGGGAATGTCATTTGACGGCGGGCAAAATGAGAAACGGCATTGGTGCTGCTGCGCTCATTTACATCTGTATAAGCGATGAATGTACGCAGGTCTGCCTGATTACTTTCAGGGTCAAAGTAAATGCCCTGAGTATCAAAACCGCGTTCATTCAGGTCTTCCAGCCACTCACGCGGATATGCCTGATTCACCCTTGAGATCAATGCCACCGACGCATCCCATACAGCAAGCCCGCCAAGTGCATACAAGAGGTTCCCGCCCGGAGAATCCAGCCGGGGACCTCCAGACGGGGGCAGAAGATATTCGCGGGATAGTTTCCCAGCAATGGCAAAAATGGGTGTCATGGGTGTCAGTATAAAAGAGCGGTTATTTCTTCATCCATGCCGGTTTTTTTGCCGCCACTTTTTTGAATACAGGGCAATCCTTTTGATGCGCCCCTGGCAAATATCCCGTGGACATAAGAAACTCGTTCACGATCTCACCGCCGGTGAATACGAAGGTCTTGCGGAACAACTTTGTCCATTCCTCTTTTGTGAGCGGATGATTTTTATCCAACCAGTTTTTGAACGAGCCGTGTTCTTTCTGCAATTCAAGTATCTTTTGCGCATTGACGATGGCGGCATTAACTTTCAATTTATTGCGGATAATGCCTTCATCGTTCAAGAGTCTTTCTCTGTCGGTCTCAGTGTAACTGGCAACTTTCTTGATATTGAATTTATGGAATGCCTTGCGGAAGTTCTGTGCCCGTTTCAGGATCAATATCCATGACAACCCAGCCTGATTGATCTCTAGCACCAGCCGCTCGAATAGTTCGTTATCATCGTCAATAGGGAAACCATATTGAGTATCATGATATTCCCGGTTGAAGGTATCCTCGGGGTGGGAATTGCAGTAGTCACAGTAGGTTGTCATAATTCGATCTCCATAATTGGTAAAACACGGTCGTCGCCAAGCAAGTCGGAATGATGTTCGCCAACCGTCTTTGCCCCCATTTTTTCATAAAAAGTTCGGGCATTCGGGTCTGCATAAATCCTCAAAGTATGAATGTTGAGAATTTTACATCTCTCCAGAATATGTTCAAACAGTCGCCTGCCAATCCCTTTGCCAATATACTCAGGCAAGACCCAAAGGTGACCCAACTCATAACCTTCTTCAATCCGGCTCAAAGCACCGAAGGCAATTGGCTTTCCTTTGTCCATCATCATCCAGACTTCGTTGGAAGCAATGTAGTCTGCAGTGATCGTCAACTGCGGGGTCCAAAATTGGATCCATGTTTCTGGATAATTCCAATATCGCTTGGCTGAAATGGCGATCTCAGTCAATTCATTGGCATGTTGGGGTTGCGCCGGGATAATTAAAATTTTAACCTACCACCCGAACCTCTCGCGGCATATCGGAGAGACTCTCTGCTCCATTCGTTGTAATGACCAAATTATCTTCGATCCGCACTCCATTACGATCAGGAAGGTAAATGCCCGGTTCGACGGTGAATGCCATACCCGGTTCGAGGATCTGCATATTATCGCCGCGCATGTAGGGAGCTTCGTGTCCTTCCATGCCAATGCCATGACCGGTGCGGTGCGTAAAGTATTTTCCATACCCGGCGCTTTCAATGACAGCACGCGCTGCTATGTCCACAGCAGCGCAAGGGACTCCCGGTTTAGCGGCGGCACGACCGGCAGCGTTCGCTTCTTGCACGACCTTGTGTATCTTCTGACATTCCGCATCCACCTCCCCTACTGCGAAGGTGCGCGTCAGGTCTGAGATATAGCCATCGTATGCGGCGCCCCAATCGACGACGAGCAAGTCGCCAACCTGCAATTTTCTATCCGATGGGGAAGCATGCGGATTCGCTGAGTTGGGTCCGGCAGAGATAATGGGCGCGAAAGGTAATTCAGGCTCTGAGCCCTGCTTCAACAACTGCATGACCAATTCCGATGCAACCTCTCGTTCGGTCATGCCAATTTTGATCTGTGGAATGGTTGCCTCCAACGCGTCTTGGGCGATCTTCACTGCCTTACGCATGGCATCCACTTCGGCTTTATCTTTGCGCAAGCGCAGGTCGGCAAGCACATCGCTCGCGTCGGGAAATTCCGCTTCGGGCGCGCCGGATTTTACATGGCGGAACTCCAGCAAACGCAATTGACGCGGCTCAACGCCGATACGCTTCCCATCCACGCCGAGCGCTTGAGCTGCTTTTCTGAAGGCATCGTCCCACTCTGCAGGATTCTCACCATAAGAAATGCCTTGAACCTTGTAAGGGAATAAGTCCACTTTGGGGAGTTCAAGCTCGGGAAGTACCAACACCGGGTCTTTACCGGGAGCAACAAACAAAACCACCGGGCGTTCCATCAGGTGGAAGGTCAACCCAGTGAGATATTTCAGCGTAGGACCCGGATTCAGAATAACAGCATCCAGGTTCGAGGCTTGTAATGAAGCGGTGAGTGTTTCGAGACGGGAACGAGGCACGAGAGTCTCCTATTTCTGTTTATGTTTGGCTTTTGAGAAGAGGTACGAACCCCAATCCACAACGATGGGGAAATAGGTTTCCAAGGCAACGGCAAAATTAAACCACCAAGGAATAACCAACTTACGACGCGGACGTTTGGCAACATCGATGACCCGGCGGGCAACATAGCTAGATGTGAGCCGTCCGCCTAGGCTGGCACGAACTGAATGATATGCCGAATTTTTACCAACATGCGAACCAAACTCGGTCGCCGCAGGACCCGGGTAAATACCGCTGACCTTGATACCCAACGGGGCAACTTCACGACGGATGGAATTATTGAAGGCTTTGAGCCCAAATTTACTGGCAGAGTAGCTGGCGATCAATGGCGGTGAAATAAGTCCTGCCACCGAGATCATGTTGATGATATGCCCCTCGCGGCGCGCGATCATGTGTGGAAGGACAGTACGAGTCACACGCATGGTACCGATCAAGTTAACCTTGATCAGCAGATCGATATCACGTTCGGGGGTGTGTTCTTCGAACCAACCCACACGCCCGATGCCCGCATTATTGAAAAGAATGTCGATGCGGTCATACAGGTCAACCGCTGTCTGGATCATGGTATCCACCTCATCCGGGTTGACGATATCGACGGGAACGGCGATGGCTTCGCCACCCGCATCCTGGATCTTTGCGGCGAGTTCCCGCAGGCGGTCTATGCGTCGGGCGGCAAGCACGACTTTGCAGCCTTCTTTTGCGAACATCCAGGCGGCATCTTCGCCGAAGCCGGAGGATGCGCCCGTGATGAGTACAACTTTGTCTTTGAGCGGGATAGGGATAAGGTTCATGGAGGGGTTATTGTAAAACGAAAAATGAAATTGGTGAAATCACAAGTCGATTGCGTAAAAGACCGCCGACAGCGGACGGTGGTCTGCTGTCGGCGGTCAAAAATTCAAGCTTGTTTATTATTCTTCGCCCTGCTCATCTGGACGTTTGCGCGGCTTGGGCGGTTCACTGATCTTTTGTTTGCCTAGCGCAATTTCCAAAACATCATCCATGTGTTTGACGGGCACGATCTTCATTTCGGATTTCGCTGTCTTGGGCAGATCCACCAAATCCTTGAGATTCTTTTCGGGGAGAATGACCGTTCGCAACCCGGCACGATGAGCGGCGAGGACTTTTTCGCGCACGCCGCCGATGGGCAGGACACGTCCGCGCAGGGTGATCTCGCCGGTCATGCCAACATGCTTGAGCACGGGGCGACCCGTGAGCGCGGAGATGATGGCACTTGCCATCGTAATGCCTGCAGAAGGTCCATCTTTCGGAATACCGCCCTCAGGCATGTGGATGTGAATGTCCATGCGTTCAAAGACATCTGTATCGATCTTGAGCGCAGCAGAACGCGACTTGATGTAGGTCATCGCGGCTTGCGCGGATTCCTGCATCACCTCCCCCATCTGACCGGTCATCTGCAAGCCGCCTTTGCCTTCAATGATGGCAACTTCCACCGCCATGATCTCGCCGCCGGTTTCTGTCCATGCCAGGCTGGTAGCGACGCCCACTTCGTCTGTCCGCTCGGCTTCGGATGGGAAGACTTGCTGAGGACCTAATAATTTCTCGATGCCCTCACCCACAATCGTGGTGGGGTATTTCTTCCCTTCCGCTTTCAGGCGTGCGACCTTGCGACAAATGCGGTTGATCTCGCGCTCCAGTCCGCGCACACCGGCTTCATAGGTGTACTCGCGGATAACACGTTGCATGGCAGACGCTTCGAACGTCAGCCCGAGTTCGTCGATGCCATTCTCTTCGATCTGGCGGGGAATGAGATAACGGTTGGCAATCTCAACTTTTTCTTCTTCAATATAACCGGGGAATTCGATCACTTCCATGCGGTCGAGCAAGGGCGCGGGGATGTTTCCCAGCGAGTTCGCAGTCGTCACGAACATGACCTTTGAAAGGTCGAAGGGCAGTTCGAGGTAGTGATCGCTAAAGGCGTAGTTCTGTTCCGGGTCGAGCACTTCAAGCATCGCCGAGGCAGGATCGCCGCGGAAGTCCGAATACAGCTTATCAATTTCATCTAACATGAACAGCGGATTGGACGTGCCCGCCCGCTTCATCGTCTGAATGATGCGACCCGGCAATGCGCCGATGTAGGTGCGCCGATGTCCGCGGATTTCGGCTTCATCACGCACGCCGCCCAACGAGACACGCACGAACTTGCGCCCAAGCGCATCCGCAATGGAACGACCCAGCGAAGTCTTGCCCACGCCGGGAGGTCCGACGAAACACAGAATCGGCTGACGTTCTTTCTTCGGCTTGAGCGAACGCACCGCAATATATTCGAGGATGCGTTCCTTGGCTTTCTTCAAACCAAAATGATCGCGGTCTAAAATCTTCGCCGCGTTCTTTACATCCAAATTATCCGCCGTGGAATTCGCCCAAGGCAGGTCAAGGATCCAGTCAATGTAGGTGCGGATGATGCCCACTTCAGGCGCCATCGGCGGCATCTGATTGAGGCGTTCCACTTCTTTCATCGCCACCTTGCGGACTTCATCCGGCAGGGTCGCGGTTTCAACACGTTTTTTCAGATCGACAGAATCGCGGGTGAAGATATCGCCTTCACCCAACTCGGTTTGAATCTGCTTCATCTGTTCGCGCAGGTAATACTCGCGCTGGCTCTTGTCCACTTCGTTTTGCACGCGAGTGTGGATCTCATCTTCGAGTTCGAGCACGTCCACTTCGGCAGCGAGCAGATTATTCAGTTGTGTGAGGCGTGCCTTGGGGTCAAGGATCATCAACAGACGCAGCTTGGCTTCATAAGTCAGACCAAGCGAAGTCGAGATCATATCCGCCAGCCAACCCGGCTCGGCAATGTTCAACGCGAAGACATGCGCTTCTTCTGGGATGGAACGATCCAATTGAATGCAGCGTTCGAATTGATTCAAGACCGAACGCATCATTGCTTGAGTTTGTCTATCCGCCGATGTCGGCTCGTGAATGATGCGCGCACGTACACGGATGTACGGCTTGAGGCGAATGAACTCGACGATCTCCAAACGGCGGCGTCCCTGCACGAGGGCAGAGTGTGAACCATCCGGCATATCCAACAAGCGCCCCACTGCCATCTCCACACCGATGGGCAGAAAATCTTCGGCACCGGGGTCTTCCACATCCGGGTCGCGCTGGGTCAGACCGATCACTGTCTGTTCTTTAGTTTGAGCTTCTTCCAATGCCAACAGCGAAGCCTCGCGACCAATAAAAATTGGCGAGACCATGCGCGGAAAAATGACCATATCCCGCAACGGCAACACCGCCGCTTCGATCAAGCCATCGGCTTTCGGCTCCATATTCGGGATGCGATACAGTTCCTCCGTACGCTGCGAAAGCGTCAGGTCAAAATCATCTTCATTCCAGGGTTGATTCATTCAAAAATTTCCATTCTCTCATCACTTCCGCGGTCACGAACATCGAACCAGCGGATAACACGATACTACCATCTTTTGACGACAATTCCAACGCGTGCCGCAAGGCTTCCTTGACGGGAACCAGCGCCTCCCACTCCGCCCCTGCCTGATCAGCGAGACCCGCAATTTGCTCCACGCTCAAAGCCCGCGGATGGTCGGCTCGCGTGATGATGATTTTCTTTATCTTTGGTTTCATCTCTGCGAACATACCAGGAATGTTCTTATCTTCCGACGCTCCAAAGATGAGATAAACCTTTTTGTCAGGGAAATACTCTTCCAACGTCTCGCGCAGCTTCTCGAACGAATCCTGATTATGCGCCGAGTCGAAGATCACCGGCGGTTCGACCCTTGCCACCTCAAAGCGAGCGCGCCATTGTACCTGAGAAAAACCCAGTTTTATCTGCTCATCTGTGATTGGAATCCCGCTGGTTTTCAAAGCAGTGTACGCTGTGGCGGCGTTCTCAATTTGGTGTTTTCCAAGTAACGGAATGTGAAGCTCGACGATGGACGATGGACCATCGACCATAGACTTTCCATCGTCCACGGTCCATCGTCTATCGTCAACTGCTAGCCATTGTCCCTTCAATGATGTCCCTTGCAATTCAAACCCTACATCCCGTCCCACAAGAGTTATATCAGAATTTCTTTCTCTGGCTATGCGCAATAAAACTTGGAGGGCTTCATCTTTCTGCGGGGATGAAACCGTGGGCACGCCCGGTTTGATAATGCCTGCCTTCTCCCCTGCTATCAGTGCGAGTGTATTGCCCAACACCGCCATGTGGTCATACGACAGCGACGTGATGACCGAGACCTGCGGCGTGACGATATTGGTCGCATCCAAACGTCCGCCCAAGCCAACTTCAAAGACCGCAGCCGTCGCTCCATATTTTGCAAACGCCATGAACGCCAATGCGGTCGTGATTTCGAACGTAGTCAGCATTTCTATCTTCGCCACATGCGGCTTGATCTCTTCTACTAACTCGATCAACTGCTCATGGGTTATTGGCTCGCCATTAATTTGAATCCGCTCGACATAATCCAACAAATGCGGAGAGGTGTACAAACCCGTCTTATATCCTGCCGCCATCAACCCCGCCGCACACAACGCAGATGTGGAGCCCTTGCCCTTCGTCCCCGCCACATGGATGATGGGATATTTCGTCTGCGGTTCACCCAGCGACTTCATCAACGCGAACATGCGGTCCAAGTTGAAGTCTGCTTTCGCCAATTCGGACGAATGTTTCAGGCTATAATCCACGAAGGTTCAGGCTTCAACCGCCTGATGAATATAGGTAATCATTCGGAGGGCTTTTTTTATTGCCTTATCAAGGGTTTCTGTGTCCATGCGTGGGATTGTAAGACCTTTACTGCGTCATTTCCGTAAAAAATATAGGAAACAGTTTGCATTAAATGGGTGATGTGCAACATTTCCTATGCCAGATGACGAAAACTCCTCTATAAAATCTGGAATGAATTGCAATTCCTTTTAAAGCAAAAGAACATAATCTTACACACCCCTCACACCGGGTTAGGGAGACCTTCCATTCGTTGTCTCCATTTTCCTAATCATTGGCTTTCTTTTTAGCCATTGTGACTCACCATGCTCGATCAGTTCGGCACGTTTCAAAGCCGTTTAACCCATGGACCTTTTCGATTTTTCAGTAAAAATAAGACCGATGGGCTGTTTTATATGGGGCGAGACAGCGCTTTTTGATCGTTGTTTACGCCTGGAATATAGAGAGCCTAGAATACGGTTCACCGGAAATTCAATGATTCTCCGGCAAAGATCATCCACTGCAGCGCATTTCAATGGGAGTGACCGTCTAAAGTTGGACATCAATATCAACCACCTTTAGCAACGTGCTGACATGCATTGTATCAAAAATGATCGGTTTTTTTTGCAACCACGTTTATAAGATCATGCTCGCCACCCTCACCCTTCACTTACGCATCCCCCTCTGCACCTCCCTCAAAGAAAAACGCGGACGGATCAAACCGTTCATGTCTCGTTTGCATCGCGAGTTCAACGTCTCGGTGGCGGAAATGGATTTGCACGATAAATGGGAAGAAGCCATCATCGTCTGTGCGATGGTGGGGAACGACCATGCCTTTCTCCAATCCGCACTGCAAACTGTGGCAAAATGGGCGGAAGCGAATTGGCGTGATGGAGATGTGTGGGATACGAAGATAGAGATGGTTTATTAGTGATATCCTGAGCAATTGCAAAAGGGTCTCAGAGATAATCGTAGAGATGCTTCGCCTAAGGGCTCAGCATGACAATTAAAATAGATAAATGGAGGTACTTTCCATGAAAACAGTCCGAGTGCATGGATATGGCGGGGTTGAGGTTCTGAAATATGAAGAGGTAGAAAAACCTGAACCGGGTGAGGGACAGGTTCGGGTCAGGCTTGAAGCGGTGGGCGTCAACTTTATTGACATTTATCATCGTATGGGGCGCTATCAAGGCACACTTCCGCTCACATTGGGTCAGGAAGGCGGCGGTGTTGTCGATGCGATTGGGGCAAACGTAGCCGAGGTCAAGCCCGGGGATCGTGTAGTGTACGCTGGTGTACAAGGTTCATATGCCGAATATGCCATCGTCCCTGTCTCAAGTCTGGTTCCTGTGCCTCAAGGTGTAGATCTAAAAATCGCAACCGCCGTCACGTTACAAGGCATCACGGCACATTACCTTGCACTGAGCACCTATCCACTCAAAAAAGGCGAAACGGCTCTCATCCATGCCGCAGGTGGCGGCACTGGCGGGTTATTGGTGCAGATCGCCAAACTCCGCGGTGCTCATGTGATCGGAACGGTTTCAACGGAAGAGAAGGCAATACTTGCTCGCGAAGCCGGTGCAGATACAGTCATCAACTACGCTCAAACTGATTTTGAAGCGGAAGTCAAAAAGCTTACGAACGGTAAAGGCGTAGATGTAGTTTATGACTCGGTTGGCAAAGATACCTTTGAAAAAAGTTTGAATTGCCTGCGCAAACGCGGCTACATGGTGCTCTTTGGTCAATCCTCTGGTTCAGTTTCGCCAATAGACCCACAGATCCTCAACGCAAAAGGATCACTATTCCTCACCCGCCCAACCCTTGGACATTACATATCAGATCGCGCAGAACTGACAGGGCGAACCAATGATCTCTTCCAATGGATCGCCGACGGCAGGTTGCGGGTGTTGGTTGATAAGACCTTCCCGCTGGAAAATGTTGCAGAAGCGCATCGTTATCTCGAAGACCGAAAATCCAAGGGAAAGATACTTTTAATCCCCTAAAAAAATTTCATTTACCTTCATTAAAACCGCCTCTGAATCAAAATCCGAGGCGGTTTCGCTATGGTACACTACGCTTGTTATTTCGATAGACCTCTTGCATAAGTGCTCTCGCCGCAGTCCCCGGCGGCGAGGACGCCGCCTTGAGCAGGATGAAAAATAGACTTTTACAGAAGTCTGATCAAAAAAATCCCCTCAAATCTCTTAAGACAATCCCAACTCTTTGAAAACCATATTCTGGAGCATTATGAACGACCAAACAACAAAAAATTGTGCAAACTGTAAAAGAAGCGATGAGCAAACACCCTTGCTTACCCTGACATTCAAAGGGAAAGAAAGTTATATCTGCGCACAATGCCTGCCCTTGTTGATTCACAAAACACACTTGCTGGCAGATATCTTCCCTGGTATAGACGTACCGCAAAGCGTAGAGCATTAACATGTCGAAACTCACCCGCAATTCCCTTATTGTTGCGTTCTTCTTTTTGATCGATAAAGTGCTGGCATTCGTGCGTACGGGCATCATCTCACGTCAGTACTCTGGCGAAGTGCAATTGCTTGATACATTCAATGCTGCGAACAATTTACCCGACCTTTTATTCGCACTCATCTCTGGCGGGGCATTGGGCATGGCGTTCATCCCGCTGCTGACAGAATACCTCACCACCAAAGACCGCGCCGCCGCCTGGGACTTATTCTCACGTGTGGCAAATATCGGCTTTTTAGTGACGGGCAGCATTGCCATTGTCATTGCTATTTTTGCTCAACAGATCGTGGATGCAGAGATCGGCATTGCACCCGGGTTTGATGCCGATCAACGGGCATTACTGGCTGAACTCATGCGATTGAATCTGATCGGTACGATCATTTTTTCGATCAGCGGCTTGGTGATGGCATCGCTGCAAGCCAACCAACATTTCGTCCTGCCCGCGCTCGCTCCCAGCATGTACAACGTGGGGCAGATCATCGGTGCAATCTTTCTTGTGCCTCGTTTCGGTATTCAAGGTTTGGTGTACGGGGTTATTCTCGGCGCGGCATTCCACCTGCTCATCCAAATTCCAGGCTTATTTATGTACGGCTTCCGCTGGACCCCCGCACTCGATATTCGCCACACCGGGCTCATAGAAGCGCTAAAACTCATGGCGCCGCGTCTGCTCACCATGGCAGGCATTCAGATCATTTTCATCGCACGCGATAACCTTGCCTCACGGCTCGACCAGGTCGGCGCAGTGACGTCGCTCACCTATGGCTGGATGATTATGCAAGTGCCGGAAACGATCCTTGGAACGGCAATGGCGACGGCGATGCTGCCTGCCCTCTCAGAACTCGCCTCCAAAAAAGATTGGAGCGGATTCGGCGCTGCGGTCGAACGTGCCCTGCGGGTATTGATCGCCTTAACCCTGCCGATCGCGGCGATTATGGCGGCAGGAATTCACCCGCTTGTACGCGGTGTCTTTGGCTTCGACGAGCAGATCTCCACACTCATCACCTGGACAACCCGCGCCTATCTCGCAACATTAACCGGGTACACCATCCACGAGATCGCCATCCGTGCTTTCTACGCCCGTAAAGAACCAATGGTGCCTCTGTATGCGATCAGCATTCGCCTGGTCATTTTTTTGGTGATCGGCATCCTCGGCGTGACCTTTTTTAAGAACATTGGCGCGCCGGTCATTGCCTTCTCTGAGATCGCCTTATTGATCGAAGCCATCATCATTTTAGGCTGGCTCTCGAAGCGCACTCATGAACCGCTAAAAACGAATACCGCCGTCTTCAAGGGTCTCATCGCTGCAGGTATTGGTGGAGTTGTAACTTATCTCATCGCACTGTACCTGCCTGGTGGTGCGATCATCACTGCACTGATCGGTATGCTCATAGGTGGAGGCATTGCACTCGTCATCGTCTGGTCTGAGGCGAAGCAGGTCATTCGCCTTTAAAACAGGCGCACCTGCCAGTGAGTCTCCAATAAGAAATTTTTTTTGTTCATTCAAAGGGATGTATAATCACCGCCATGTCTGAAGAATTTGAAACTACACAATCCACAAAACCCTATAAGGAAGGGGATACCCAACCGCTCAAGGTCAAAAAACCTTCGCGTTGGCGTTCGCTCCTCATGGGTGTACTTGGTTTTATCCTCCTGATCGGTTTGGGAGCGTTCGGAGGGTACAACTCTGGCGTGAACGCACGTAAAAATGCGGAACAAGCCATCCTCGCCACACAACTTTCTGAGCAATTCTCTTTCGCATTGGTCGATATTCAATTTGGTCGTTATGAGAATGCCCGACAACGTCTTGAGTACATCATTCAACGCGACCCGGGCTTCCCCGGCGCACAGGATAAACTCACCGAGGTTCTCGTGTTGAGCAGCATCCCCACCCCCACCGCCGCGCCCACTGCCACTGCCACTCCCGATTTCAGCGGCGCAGAAAATGCCTTTGCCCGCGCACAGGAACTCATTCGCGCACAGGATTGGAATGGCGCATTAACGGCTCTTGATACCATCCGTAAACTTGACCCAGGCTACAAATCTGCCCAGGTGGATGGCATGTATTATTTCGCCCTCCGCAACAAGGGACACGACCTGATCCTTAAAGAAGGCAACTTGGAAGGCGGCATTTACTACCTGACCCTTGCTGAACGTTTTGGTCCGCTTGATAGTACAGCCAGCGGTTTACGCGATGGCGCGCGTGCTTATATGGTTGGCGCCAGCTTCTGGGAGCTCGACTGGGGGCAAGCCGAAGACAACTTTGAAACCGTAGCCGCTGGGTGGCCCTCCATGTGGGACGGAACCATGACCGCCGGACAGCGTTACTTCGTAGCCTCCGTCCGTCTGGCAGATCAAATGTTCACAGATCAAGATTACTGCTCCGCCTACGAACAATATCTGAAAGCATCTGCATATGGCATTCTGGATGACACCGCCAATGCAAATTCAGCGCAAGCCAACTCCATTTGTAACCCAGTGGAAGAAGTGCCCGCCGAAGGCTCTGTGGAAGCCACACCAACCCCCTAACGATCATGGATGCACCTTCTACTCCGGTCCTTGCGGTCATTTACTGGATTCACATGCTGGCAACCGTTACCTGGATCGGGAGTCTCGCGGCGATCAACTTGCTCTTTCTGCCCGCCGCCACCCGGACCTTGAAACTGCCCGACCAGCTCAGCCTGATCACCGCCCTGCAAAAAAGGCTTGAGCCGCTTGCCTGGTTCTGCATGGGCATCCTGCTGGTGACTGGTCTTTTCCAGTTGAGCACCAGCCCACATTACGATGGCTTTCTTTCCATCAGCACCCAATGGTCGCTGTCCATTCTTATCAAGCATGGGTTCGCCGTCATCATGGTAGTGGTTAGCGCTATCCAAACCTGGGAAGTGCTGCCTGACATCCAACGCACCTTGATGAAGAAAGATAAGGCGAATGAAGGTGAGCTCATACGCCTGCAAAAAAGAGAAACTCTACTGCTGAGAATCAATCTCTTGCTCTCCGCGCTGATCCTCGCAGCAACCGCATTCGCAAGAGTATCGTAAATAAAAAGACCGCTGCCGAAACAATGCAGCGGTCTTTTTGATTCTCAACCCGTTCATTACAACTTGATCAGATTCGGCTGTTCCACCAGGACCCCGGTCAGATCATAGGCAAAAGCGCCGGTGATGCGCACCGGAACAATATCGCCCACCTTTGCTTTTCCTTCCACAACCACATACCCATCCACTTCGGGCGCATCACGATAGGAACGTCCAACTGATATGCCGTTATCGAAGCCCTCCACCAATACATCCAAGGTCTTGCCAACGTAGGATTGATTGACTTGCAAGGAAATATTCTGTTGCAGTTCCATCAACCGATCCATACGCTCCTGCTTCACCTCGGCAGGGACTGGGTCACCCAAGGGCGCGGAGGTTGTCCCCGGCTCGAAGGAGAACTGAAAGGCTCCGGCGCGGTCGAAGCGGATCTCGTTCACAAAATCATACAACGCCTGAAATTCTTCATCCGTTTCGCCGGGGTAGCCAACGATGAACGTCGTACGAATGGCTAAGTCTTTAATGGTGGCACGCATTTTGGCAAGAGTCTTATGTACCCATTCCATGTTGGAGGGGCGTTTCATGCGATACAAGGTCTTGGGGTGCGCATGTTGTAATGGAATATCGAGATATGGCAAAATTTGTTTACGTGTTGCCATCACTTCGATCATCCGGTCAGTGACATAGCCAGGATACGAATACATGATGCGGATCCAGTCCATATCGGGCACGGCATCGGTCAATTGCTCGAGCATAGTCGCGAGACCGTCTTTCATGCCGAGATCATGCCCATAATCTGTGGAATCCTGCGCGATCAGGATCAATTCACGTACGCCTTTGTCACGCAAAGTGCGGGCTTCATGAATGATCGCTTCGACCGGGCGCGAAACCGCTGTACCTTTGATAAGCGGAATTGCACAAAACGCACAGGGACGGCGGCAGCCATCCGCGATCTTCAAGTAAGCACTGGGTCCGGTTACGCTCACGCGCATGGCGCCGTGTTCGTCCGCACCAACTGTGGGAGCCTCCGGTAGGTGGTAAATGGGTTCAGGGCGCTTGCCTTTGCGGGCATCATTCACAACCTGCACAATGTCCATCCAACGGCGTGTTCCCAGAATGCCATCAATACCGGGAATGCGTTTTGCCACTTCCACACCATAACGCTGGGTCAGGCATCCAGCCGCGATGAGCACCTGATTCTTTTTCTTACTCTGAGCCAACTCTCCCAGCACCTTATACGACTCGTCCTTTGCCGGACCGATAAAACCGCAGGTGTTCACGATCAACACAGAAGCTTTCGACGGGTCTTCCACAAAGCTGTAACCATCGCTGGTTAACAGTTGAGCCATTGAATCGGAATCGACCGTATTTTTAGAACAACCAAGTGAAACCAAATGAAAAGTATTTTTAGACACGTTATCTTCCTGAGTAATACGGGTAAATTTCTATTGTCCAGCCGTCGGCGTTGCCGTTGGCGTGGTGGTGGGCGTAAAAGTTGGTGTGGTCAGCGGCGTATTCGTCACTGTCGGCGGGATGGTGGCAGTGGGAGTTACCACACCAGTGATCAAATAAACCTGGTTCACCACTTGACCCGGTCCGCCTAGCAAACCGAGGTCTGCTCCATTATATGTGATTCTCAATGCCGAGCCATCGCCTGTGAGAATCACCACCTGATCGTTCGCTTCGAACAATTTGGATTCACGCGGCAACATACGCCCTTCAAATGCGATCTCACCATCCACCGAAATGCGCACGAACACACGCTCCAAAGCGAAAACGTTCACCGACACATTCGCAGTCGAAGCGGGGGCACCTTCCGGCGTTGAGGTCAAATCCAGCACACCGCCTGCATTTGCCACGGAGGGGTCATCCACGGCGACGAAGGTTAGAACTGCAGAAGCTGTCGGCTGCGGTTCATTTCCTAACACATTCACGATCGGTAATGCTGTTGGCTGGGCTGGCTCATTACCGGCAATGACAAGACGCCCCACCCCCCAGATCGCCAAGCCTGCAAGGATAACGATCATCATGGCACCAAAGATGAGGTCACCTGCGATGAAGGTTCGCAAAAATGGCATGGAAGGCGTGACTTGAGTTTGGATCTTATCACGCGGGGTTTCGGCGTATTTTTCATGCCGCCGCGCCTGTAAAGCATCGGCATAACGCAACAACACGGTATCGACATCCAGGTCGAGAAAACTGGCATAGTTCGAAAGCATGCCGCGGGTTTGCACCGTTGATGGCAGTTTATTGAACGCGCCTTCTTCCAACGCTTTTACAAAGACCGCACGTAAATGCGTATGACGTTCCACTTCATCAATGGTCAGGCTGATCATTTCGCGGCGTTCGCGCAGCATTACACCGATCTCAGCCATGATCACATCGGCAGGTTTTTCAGGCTTGGCAGGCTGCAGTGTCTCTGATGTTTCTGCTTCCTCAGAAACGACAACCTCAGACGCCTGTTCCTGCTTTTGGAGCTTGACCTTGAATAACGAAACAATACGTTCCCACCAGGCTGGCTGCGCCTCTTCCTGAACTTGAGCTTGTTCCTCGCCCTCTGGCAAAACCTCCGCCGAAGGTTCGCTGGTCTCGGCATCTTCTCCTTCCACGGGTTCCTGAATCACTTGCGGCGTTGGTATCAATTTGGGTTTACGCGGCAGGAAACGGGTCCAGAAAGGAGGCGCGGGTTCTTCTTCGTCCTCCGGTTCTGTCAGTGGAGGTAACTCTGTTTCAACGAGATTAACCTGCGGTAGAGGTCCGCTTACTTCAGCGGGCGGGATGGGGTTACGCTGGATCTCGGCGATCAACTCGTCAATATCGAGGTTGAGATATTCGGCATAGTTGCGCAAAAATCCACGCCCCTGCGCCGCAGAAGGCATGACGGAAAAATCGTCAGCTTCGAGAGCCTGAATGAAGACACGGCGAATACGGGTTTGCTCCGCTGCCTGTTCAAGCGAAAGATAACGTGCCTCGCGCTCGCGCTTCAAACGTTGACCAATGGTTTCTTGCATGGGAGTATTTTACTTGGTTTCCTTTCCGGCGAATGCCGAAGGCGGATTATATCTGATAGTTTGCTATAATTATTTTCACGTTAGGAGAGGTTTATGAGCGCACCCGATACAATCATTGATTTAGTTGAACGATTTGAACGCAACTATGAACAATATCGCGCTGGAAAATACAACGAAACACAACTAAGGCGTGAATTTCTTGACCCATTCTTTGAGGCGTAAGGAAAGGGGTAAAATTATCTCATGAACGCAAAACCCTATCCTTTCAGCCTCTCCAAACTGATTGACCTTTGCCGTCAAAACGATGTTTCGATGGTGGGTATCTTCGGCTCGATGGTGCGCGGAGAAGCAACCAAAAACAGCGATATTGATTTGATTGTCCGCTTTTCAAAGCGCAAGAGTCTGCTGTCAATGGTTCGGCTTGAGCGTGAATTGGCTGAAACGCTGGGGCGCAAGGTAGATTTGCTGACCGAAGCCTCCATCAGCCCATATATGCGTGAACGGGTCTTACAAGAAATGCAGGTGGTCTATGGCTCGCGATGAAATGCTCTACCTCCGCCACATGCTGGATGCAGTGGATACAGTCGAAGAATATTTGCAAGGGGTCGATGAAGAAAAATTCAAAAACACCCGCCTGATTCAAGACGGCGTCATTCGGCAAATTGAAATCATCGGCGAAGCTGCCCGTCATATCTCCAAAGACATCCGCAAAACCTACCCTGAAATTCCGTGGCAGGATGTTGCAGGCATGCGCGATAAACTCATCCATGATTATTTTGGCGTGGATATTGAAAAGGTTTGGGATACCGCCAAAGATGACCTCCCCATTTTGCGGAAACAGGTAGTAATAATTCTAAAAGACTTCGGACAATAACTATAACAAATAAAAAAACGCTCTTTTTCAAGAGCGTTTTTTGTTGCTACAAATCTATTTCAATCTCAAAAGGGATGAGACGTTTTGAGTCACTGGCACTTGCGCCGGTGATGTGATGTTTTGTTCTTATTCCCTATTCTGCTTTTGCTTCTGCGGCAGGCTCTTCGCTTTTCTCAGCCTTGGCAGGTTCTTCGTGATGAGCGACCGTTTCGATGCCTTCACCTTCGCGGTGTACGATCACCTTGAATTCGGGCACCAAGTCCATTGTGAGGCGAACGTGAGCGGTGAATTCACCGAGCGTACGGATGGGCTGGGTATCGACCTGCTGGCGCTTGACTTCGAAGCGAATCTTTTCGGTGAGCGCGGCGGCAATATCGCCAGTGGTGATGGAACCGTAGAGTTTTCCAGTGTCACCAGCCTTGGCGGGGAAGACCAGAGTGACTTCCTTGATGAGGTCGGCAACGCCCTTGAGTTCGTTGTTCTGGGTGTTGCGGCGAACTTCAGCCTGAGACTTGATCTTTTGAACCTGTTTGAGCGCGCCTTCGGTTGCGAGAACAGCGAGACCCTGCGGGAGCAGGAAGTTGCGTCCGTAGCCATCGGCTACTTTCTTGATGTCTCCGGCACGTCCGAGTTTGTAAACGTCTTTAATGAGCAATACTTTCATGATTTAAGCCCTTTCGGCAAAATTGATGTCAAGTCGAAGGGTACAACGACTTGCGGGTCAGGATTTTACCACAAAGATGCAGGGATTCGAGTTTGCCCCGATAAAATGCAAAAACAACGTGCTACGAAATGTTCCGTTTTTTTACGTGATTTCCATAAAGTTTTTCAGGTTTAACGAAGCCGTAGTACGCGTCGCTTGTATTTGCCAATGCAGAAGAAAAAGGTTAAGATAATGCCATGAGCCAGTTCCCCATCAAGTTCAGACGCGTGGCAGTATTTGCTGGTATATTTATTCTAGTTCTGTTCGTGATCGAATTCAATTCGCGCCTTATAGAATTGAACCGTCTGAACGAGCAACGCGATGAAATGCGCGCACTCGCCACACAAGCTGTACAAACGCAGATCGCCTTGCATACACAAGTGGCGTATGCGGCTTCCACAGAAGCAGTGGAAGAATGGGCACGGACGGATGGGCATTATATGCAGGAAGGCGACCAGCCGGTCATTCCGGTGGAATTACCAGGCAGTGAACCTGTGATCGCCAGCACGCCTGTACCGGAGCCAACGCCAATGCAAAATTGGGAGATCTGGTTGATGCTTTTCTTTGACCGTTAGCTCACCATAAAAAATGGAAACTTCCTTATCGGTTTATCTAGGTAGTTTGGCTTTTTTAGTCATCATTTTAGCGGGTATTGGCATCCGCGCCTTAATCAATTGGAAAAAACCGGGGGCACGCACACTGGGACTGTTGATGACAGTCATGGCAATTTGGGTGGCATTTTATCTACTTGAAATCCTTCTGCCATCCCTGCCTGCCAAAATCCTTGCCAGAAAAATACTCTACCTGGGCATGACATTATCCCCGCCGTTTTGGCTGGGATTTGCCATGAGGTATACGGGGATTAGCGCAAGCTTGACAAAACGCGGGCGGGCATTTCTATTCGCCATCCCGGGAGGGGTCACCTTCCTGTTGGGTCTTACCAATGAATATCATCATCTTATCTGGAGATCGCTATCCGCTTCAGAAGAATCCCCTGCCCCACTCACCCTGGAATATGGACCTATATTTTGGCTGTATGCAGTCTTCGCCTATACTTTTATTCTGATCGGGATCATTCTCTATCTCATCGCATATTTCAAAAATGGAAAAGTGTTCCAGGTAAAAGCAGGAGTAGCACTTGCAGGCGTGATCCTGACCGGCATCATCAATATTCTCTTTCTGTTATTTGGTGAAAACTTCAAACTGGATCCCACTCCGCTTAGCTTTGCCTTATCTGCACCACTGATTGCATGGGGATTTTTCCGCTTTGGGGTCACAAGCTTGTTCCCACTGGCGGCTTCATTAGTCGTGGAAAATTTAAACGACGCCATTGTAGTCACCAATCGAAACGAAGAGATCACAGACATCAATCAGGCAGCAGCCAGATTGTTAAATATCGCTATAGTTCAAGAACATACGCTGGCACTTGCCATCCTGCCTGAAGCTGACCGAATTCGCGAGCTATGGAATACTCCTGAAAAAAAGATCACTCTGACGGTGACTCACGACCAAAACGCCAAATGGTACGAAGTCCATATGGTTCCGATCACAAGCACAGATAAAACTCTGGTCGGGCATGCAATTGTCTTCCACGATATCACCAATGAACAAATCTTACTTAAAGCGGAAAAACGCCGCTCGCAGCAACTTTCATTGTTGGAAGAAGCAGGCAGGCGCATCGCAGATAGTTTCGATGAAAAAGAGATCTTGCAGCGCACTGTGAAGGTCATCATAGAAAAGTTCCAATATCCAGAAGCTGCAATTTCGGTTCTAACAAAAGACAATATGCTTGAGGTCGTCGCGATCGCAGGCGCAGGACACCCGGGGTACGAACCTGGTTTTAGACAACCGCTTGGAGAGGGGATCATCGGGCGCACTGCCGAGATCCAGAAAACGTACATTTCAAACAATGTTGGGCTCGACCCCTTCTATTATTCGGTCTTTGAATATTATGGGTCGGCTATCTGCATCCCAATTATGAAGCAAGAAAAGTTATTCGGTGTCCTCTATGTGGAAAGCACTGAAACAAATGCTTTTGACGAACTGGATGTAAAAACCCTTGAGGCACTTGCCAATCAGGCTTCCGCGTCGCTGCAACGGGCATCGCTATATCTCCAGACCCAGAATAATCTGTTGACACTTGCCACCATTCAGGATGTTTCCAGGTTGATCGTCAGTTCGCTCGACCTTGAGACCATCAGCCAGACGGTGGTCAAAAGCCTGAAGGAAGCATTTGGGTACACCCATGTCAGTATTTATATTTTGGAGGAGGAGTATCTTCGTCTTTCCGCGCAGGTGGGCTACCCGGAAGAAATGATCATTTACAAGATCCATGTCAGCCAGGGAGTGATCGGGAAGACATTCCGAACACGCACCATTCAATTCATCGAAGATACCACCAAGGAAAAGACTTTTCTAAAAGCCGACCATGTTATTACCAGCGAGATATGCGTTCCACTGATAAAAGACGAAAAGGTACTTGGAATATTGAACGTTGAGTCGGGCAAATCCAACCAACTGACCCAGGCTGACGTTGGGTTATTGACAACGATCGCTGGTCCGATCGCGGTTTCGATAGATAACGCCAGACTCCATTCTGAGCTTAAACGTATGGCAACCACCGACGCCGTAACCGGGCTTTCAAACCGGCACGTCTTCGAACGGGCACTCCAGGCAGAGGTAGAGCGTGCCAAACGAAATCAAATCGAGTTCTCTCTCATTGTCTTCGATGCTGACTCATTCAAACAATATAACGACACTTGGGGGCACCCCGCGGGGGATGTCCGTTTGAGAGCTATTGCAGATGTGATCAAATCCAACTTGCGCAAATATGATGTCGCTGCACGCTATGGCGGCGACGAGTTCGCCATCATCCTTACGAACTGCAACCAGCACAACGCCATGCTCTTTGCCGAACGTCTGAGGCGAGGCACGCAAGCAGGAGCGCCACACCCACCCATCAATGGAGAAGGGATACCCGGCTTCACGATCAGTATGGGCATCGCCACCTACCCGCAAGATGCCATCCTGCCTGCCGACCTATTGCTGGCAGCCGATAATGCCGCCATGTGGGCAAAGCAAGAAGGAAGAAACCGTATAAAATTTGCCAACAACCATGCAGAAACGAATTGACCTTTTCCCCATCACCGCCAGGGTCGAAAAAGACCGCTTGAAGATTGCCGATCACGATCTCACTACATTGGCAGAAACCTATGGCACCCCTCTTTATCTTTACGACCGTGCCACACTTGACCATGCTGTGTCGGAATACAAATCCGCGCTCGCTTCACATTACCCCCAACCTGCCTCTGTAACCTATGCCGGGAAGGCATTCCTCTGCCTTGCCATTGCACAATGGACTCAGCTGCAAAGTCTGACCGTTGATTGCACCGGTGAAGGCGAGATCGCCATAGCCGTTGAAGCCGGGGTTCCACGCGCAAACATTCTGGTTCATGGGGTTAATAAATCGGTGGCAGATCTAGCCGCTGCGGTCAGGCATGCCAATACGATCGTGGTCGATAACCTCTATGAACTTGACCGGATCCGTTCGCATTTTTCAGGACAAGCGCAATTACCCGACCTTTGGCTAAGACTGTTACCTGGTGTATCGGTCACCACACATCATACACATACACAGACGGGTCATCATGAAAGCAAGTTTGGAATGACTCGCGAAGAATTCATGGAAGCGGTGGATATTTGCAGGGAATACAACCTGCCATTAAAAGGCATCCATTTTCACCAGGGGTCGAACTTCCGCGACCCAGAGCCGTTAATCCCTGCCATCGAAATGGCATTGGATCTGGCACAGAAAATCGGGTTCACTGGTGAGTGGCATTTTTGTCCCGGCGGCGGTTGGGGTGTGGCATATCATGAAGATGAATTGCCAAGTCCGTCCATTGAAAGTTATGTAAGGGGAATCGCAGAAGCAGTGATCGAAGGCTGCGAGACACGCGGTCTCATACTCCCCCATTTGCACCTCGAGCCAGGGCGAAGTCTTGTGGCGCGGGCTGGAGTTGCTATCTATCAAGTGGGGGCGGTGAAAAAACGCGGTGAAAAAACCTGGCTGCTTACCGATGGCGGCATGGCGGATAATCCGCGGTTTGCGCTTTATGGGGCGAGATATGCCTGTTTACCGGTATCCGGTTTGGGCGGGGAAAGAAGCGATTACGTATCCATTGCCGGACCGTATTGTGAATCTGGAGATATTGTCATCGAGAATTTATTGATGCCAAGTGTTGAAACAGGGGCATTGATCGCGATCCCGGTTGCGGGGGCGTATCACTTGAGTATGTCATCCAATTACAATGGTGCAAGAAGACCGGCTGTTTTATGGCTGGAACAGGGTCGGGTGCAAGTCATTCAGCGGCGCGAAACGCACCAAGACCTGCTTGACCGTGATATGCGTTAACGGTTTTCGATCAGATTAAGGAATGCTTCTACAACGCGGGGGTCAAACTGCTTGCCGGAGCCGTCTCGGATATATTTCAATGTTCGCTCCGGCGCCCAGGCAGAGCGATATGGGCGGTCTGATGTCAGGGCATCCCAAACATCCACTACAGAAAAGATGCGAGCCGAGAGGGGAATCTCTTCGCCACTTAAGCCGCGCGGGTACCCGTTGCCATCCCACCATTCATGGTGACAGTAGGGAATATCAAGCGCGTTTTGAAGGAAGGGAATGCTTGATAGCATTTCATGGGCATATTGAGGGTGCATTTGCATGATGCGTTGTTCATGGGCTGCAAGGGGACCCGGTTTGTTGAGGATGGAGTCGGGAATTCCCATTTTACCGATGTCGTGCAAGATCGCGCCGCGCCGGATCTGGATGATTTCGCTTTCAGGTATGTTCATGGCGCACGCCAATTCGAGAGTCAATTCGGTAACGCGGCGGGTATGACCTTCGGTCAACTCATCACGCATTTCAAGCGCACGTGCCCAACCTGAAAGCGTATTGTCATACGCGCGGATGAGTTCATCTGCCTGCCTAAGGGTTTGCTCATAAAGAGTTGCGCGATGCAAGGCACCACCGACCATTTCTGCAATGGCAGTTAATAAGCGGGTTTCTGTTTCGCTAAAGTAATGTTCTTTTATCAGACGAATATGCAGAACACCGATCACCTTTTCTTTCGATAACAATGGGAGCGAGATGCCGCTGCGGGCATTACTTAATATGGCACTCTCTTCAGGCAAGATCATGGCGATCGGGTCTGTCTGAAGATCCTTCGTAATATAGATCTCGCCGGTCTTTGCTACATGCCCGGTGATCCCCATATCCAGCGCATGGCGGAGAAGCGCCTCGCTAGTCACACGAATATCTTCCCCCTTTTCAACTGAATACCAGCCCGGCGATTCAAGATTGCCAGTCTTTTCATCGAGCATATAAATCGTGCCGTAATCGCCAAAAACAATCTCCACGGCATAACGAACCGCCAGTGGAATGATCTCGTTGAACCTTGAAGCGGAGCGCAATGCCGAGGATACGATCGCAAGGGTCTGAAGTTCCTCTGCACGACGGCGCTGGTCATCCTCAGCGCGTTTACGTTCGGTAATATCACGCAGGATAACTGTATAGAGCTTCTCCTTACCAAGCCTTTGTTGGGAAACAAACGCCTCCATTGGGAATTCCTCACCGTTCACCCGCACTCCCCGCAGGGTATCCATTTGACCGTGAACCCGGTTGGAGATGTTGGTCACTCCAAATTTTTCGATATTGCGGTAATGGTATTGCCGAAAACGTTCAGGAATAAAGATATCGATGGATTTTCCAAGGGCAAATTCAGCCGAACAACCGAATATCTTTTCAGCGAAGGGATTAAAGAGGACGATGCGCTGTTCTTCATTAATGGTGATGATCGCATTCAAGGCGGTGTTAATGATTCCCTCCAGGCGCGACTTGTTATCGATCAGCTCACGTTCCACTCGTTTTCGCTCGGTAATATCAAGCATGGTGACCAGCACCCTGTTATTTCCCGCGCTCCAGTCAGGAAATGTAACCGACACCCAAATATCGCGCCGGTTGCCTTTCAGGGTATATAAATAGGATTCATGCTCCAGATGCCTTTTACCCTCAGCAAGAGCAATGATGTCATTTACGAAAGTATCCCCGGGGTCTTCCTTCAAGACGTCTTTTAGCGAGCCCAGCAACTCCGATTGATCATTGGCTTCCATCAAATCCACAACTGCATCGTTTGCATTAATGATCGTGATCAATTGGGCGGCATGCTCAAGGAACTCGGGATGATCTGCTATATATCGGTTAAAGTCAGTAACACCTTGTTCCTTTAGCTCCTCCAAAGCATCCATAAGTACAGTGTAATCGTCCTCCCAGATGGGCACACCTGCTGATTGAAAGATCAAACGATATCGTTCCTCAGAGTCTTCAATCGCTTTTTCGGCTATCTTTCTTTCTGTAATATCACGGTAATTGACAACGACTCCAGCGATATGCGGGTCATGCAGCATATTGTAGCCAGTGATCTCAAAATGACGCCATTCTCCAGATTTAGTTAATAACCGATATTGGATGGTTCGAACTGCACCCGAAATCGCAATTCCCTCCCTAAAGGTTCTCAATACTTTAGGGAGGTCTTCAGGATGAATATATTTAAAGGCACTTCCTCCAAGAATTTCATCTGCGGTATATCCCGTCAGGCGTTCCTCTGAGGGGGCCACATAACGAATTATCCCTTCGGCATCCAAGATCGCCACACCTTCGGCAGAGTTTTCGATCAATGCGCGGAAATGCGCCTCTCGCTGCTCGGATCGTTCATAGAGCCAGGCATTTTCTATTGCCACCGCCACCTGGTCGGCAAGAGCAGAAACAAGTTGTATCTCTTCTGAAGAGAAGTACCGTTCTGGATCGGAGGAATACAATTCAGCCAGACCAAGGGATTGCCCGCGCAAACGCAACGGAACGACTAGCGACGTGAACATCCCATCATGTTTGAGTTGTGCGATCTCAGAAGGATGGGTATTAGGATCATTCAAGTGGTTGACGGCAGGTTTGCCGGTCAACAATACATTCAATGTTGTTGGATAATCATCGAGTGAAAAATAATGACCCAGGTCTGACTGCCCACTCACATCACCATCGGCGGAAAATAAAGCCGTGGTCACGATTCCATTCCTTTCGGGCAAATAATCCGATAGGGAACAGAAATCCACCCGCAACAGACGCGCCAGTTCGGTAGCTGCCTGCTTCAATACATCGGAAAGTTGCAAACTGGACGAGACAGCATGTGCCACCTTCAACATGGCAGCCAATTCGTTCTCCCGTTGGCGTGTTTGTGTAAACAGTGTCGAATTCTCGATAACACTGGCGGCATAATTGGACATCGCTTGAGCCAGTTTTATATCGGCTTGTGAGAATTCGCGTCGTGTGCGGCTCTCCCATAATTCGGCGGTTCCCAACAACTGACCATGAGCAAGGATGGGCACGAACATCATGCTCTTAACACTATATTCCGCAAATTGTTTGTGTTCAGCCTCGGTCACCCCCAGGTCATCATCATGAATGATGCTTACTTCACCTTTCAACATAGCAGTTACGATGGAATCATATTCTTCAAGCGGGTAGTCTCGCCCAAGGTCAGAACGTCTCTCCAAGGGATGAGCATCATCGCTCCAATATTCAGCTACAACCCGCATACTCCCTTCATTGATATTGAAGGAAGTGATGTACGAGCTGGATACTTTTAACGCCTCGGTCATATGACGCGCCAGCTTTGCCAACAAAGAAGGCGGATCCAATAAACTGGACACCATATCTTGAGATGCGGTGTAGAGGCGTTCCAGTTCAGCAGCTTTGTTGCGCATTTCATCATTCAATTTGACTTTTAATATGGCAAGAGCAAATTGCTGGGCTGCCTGCTCAGCCAGTTTCACTTCTTCCTGGGTAAAGACATGGACTTGCCGATACCCCAGTACTAAGGCACCCAAACGGGTATTTTCAGCCACCAAAGGCATGCCAAGGGCAGAACGCATCCCGAAAAGCTCTGCCATGGACTGACTGATAAAGGGTGAATTCATGGTATCTGGTATGGCAAGAACACGCCCTTCTTCCAAAATTGAGCGGCTGAAGATCCTCTCATCTGGCTGTAGATTCGGCAAATTGGAAAAAACCGCTCTAAAATTCTCAGAAAAAATGAACTTTGCCGGAATCTGACGAGCCTCATCCCAAAGCGCAAAGTAATAACCATCGGCACCCAATGCCTTTTCGAGTTTTCTAATAAACTCTTGCAGCAGGGTATCCAGGTCGAACGCCTCAAGTGCAGTTTGGGTCACCTCATTCAATAAAGTCTGATATTGCGCGTTAATATTGAGTTGTTCAGATGCCTCAATATGTTCCAGCGCATATGCAAGGTCATCTGCCAATCCATGAAGGAATAATGTTTCTGCTTCGTCAAAAAATGCAGGCGAATCCTTATGATCCACAACTAGCACACCAAAGACACGGTCAAACCGCAGGATCGGCAGGGAAACGGCGGAAGCATTCGGATGAATATCACGGCAAAGGCAAGCCATGCATAGCTCCCCTATATTAGACGCAGGATCAACACGAACAAAGCTTCGGCTGCGAATCGCTTGGGCGGCACATGCGGGACCCTGGTCTAAAGTGACGCGGCTTTTGGTGCTCACAAAGTTTGTGGGTGCGCCCGACTGTGCGGCAAGCCGCAATGTGCTACCATCGGTCTCCAACATTCCGATCCATGCGAAAGAGTATCCACGTCCTAGAATGAGATGATCGCATATTGCATTGAGCAGCGTGTTCGGGTCGCGGGTACGTACGATCAATTGATTAATATCGCTGACGATACGGAGTGTTTGCCCCATCTTCAGTTCGCGTGTGAGCGCTTCCTTGGTTCCGCTCAGGCTTTTTTCAAATGCCTGGATCAGATAGTTGACCGAAATAAAAACGGCAACACTCATAAACAGAAGCACAATCCCCCCGGTAGCCCATGCCCTGGGTTGCATGGCATTTACCTGCCACTCAGGCGGTACGATCACGACGCCAGTCAGTTGCAGGAAGCCGATCACTACCAGGGTTAAGAAAGCCAGAATAAATGCGACCAAACTATATGGAAGTTCAAAAAATACAACTGAAAGAATGATGAAAGCAAAGAAAAAAATCCTGCCATCGCCACTGAAGGAGGTTAGAACCATTCCAGTGGTCCCCAGGATATACAAAACGAACAATAATAGTCCGGCGCGCAGACCGTATCTCAATGTGTGATTAAAGGTGATTAACGTAAAAATAATTGTGGTCAACAAATAGATCAAAATTGTCGGTACGACCAGTGACAACGGATCTTGGATTTCCCCACCGGATGCCTGATACTCTGAAAACACATTACAGATCCCCCCAATAAGGGCAACAAGCCACAAGGCAAAAGTTGCCTTTAATATCTTATCCAAAAGTTTTACACGCCATTCATTCACCGAAGAGATTTTTTCTCCGGTGTAGGAAAATAATGCAATTAATGGCGACATTTTTGATTTTGAATGCATGTCTGTGAGTTACTCTACGGATTATATACGCAATTTGGTCAGGGCGATATTCCGGCAAATTAGAGTTTCAACCCCATCGCCTATGAGGTTTTGAAGTCATGTTGCTAAAGATTAAGAAATTAATCATATAGACAGGGTATATCGCAGACAGGTATACTTCGCCAATCTTTTAGAACTTCGTCTGCAATCCAACTCGAGGAGAAACCATGTCCACCAGGGATTCTGTTCCTACATCTAAATTCGCCATGTTCTGGTCGCTGACCAAGCCATCGCAATCAGGTCTTCTGCTTGCTACAGGGCTTGCGGGTTACATGAGCGCACGCTGCCCCGTCTTCAATATTTCCACCATTCTTGGGCTTTCCATTAGCCTTTTCCTGGCGATTGCTGGCAGCACCCTGCTCAACATGTGGTGGGACCGCGACATAGACGCCAGGATGGGGCGTACCCAAAAACGCGTCACCGCCAAGGGGCTTGTCTCAGATAAAGAAGTGCTCATGGTTGGTGTATGTATCTCCATCATTGGCATCGGCTGGGCACTCGCAATGGACTGGCTGTATGGCGTGGTCGTCTTCGCGGGCTGGTTCTTCGATGTGGTCGTGTACAGCATGTGGCTCAAGCGCCGCACCTGTTGGAGCATCGTTTGGGGCGGCATTTCCGGTGCCATGCCCATTCTTGCGGGTCGTGTGCTTGGTCTCGAATCCATTGATTGGATCGGTCTTATGCTCGCATTCGGCATCCTGCTCTGGATCCCCACCCACACCCTCACCTTCAGCATGAAATTCCAAAAAGACTATGCCGATGCAGGCATACCCACCTTCCCATCGACGTATGGTCTTGCCGCCACCCGCTTCACCATCGCCTTCTCCTCTGTCCTCGCTGCCGCAGCCATGGTCGTTGCAGGTGTTGGTATCGGTATGGACTGGGGCTTCCTGCGCCTGCTTGGCGTACTTTCCATGGGAATGCTTACCCTGGCAGTCGCCATCACCTTCAAACCCACAGAGCGAGTCAACTTTGGCTTGTTCAAATATGCCTCTGTGTATATGCTCGCTGCAATGATCCTGGTCGTGCTGGAAGTCATCTAACAGAGTACACTAGAAGCCTGTCAGGCTTCATAAAATGAAACTCTCCTCAATGAACCGTTTTTTATTGTTACTCACCGTACTCCTTGCTTCGTATCAGGTATCAGCCGGTATTGATGGATTTGATGTATTACCCATCACCGCCTATACCATCGCGTTCGGTGTCATCCTCGTCGCCGCACTGCTGATCTTCATTTTGGGAATTGAGGTGCTGGATGCCCCCATCGTAGTCATCCTCTCAACCATCATCCCACTCAGCCTTGCGGTTGGGCTCGTCTGGCAGCACCTCGCCTCCTGGCGGACCTCATACCTGGTCTTCGCCATCATCGGTTTCCTTGCCGTAACCTTGACCCGGTCAATCCAAATGCCAAGCAGACTCCCGGTCATTGTCCTTGCCATCACACACGGCATTGCCGGTATGACCATCTTCCTCCTGCCCATCTTCATTGCCGCACAAGGAGAGACAAAACCCCTCTTCGCTCTGGTTGGGCTTGGCGGTGCATTGATCGGCGTAGTAGGACTGCTGCTATCGTTCCTAAAAACTGGCAAGCCGCTTGTATCGAGAGAGACGATCATGAAATTGTTCCCAGCATTACTTCTACTCACAACCGCACTTTTTGTAGCTGGCTTCAAATTGGGATAACCCAACCTATAAAAAAATCCCCGCCAAATTGGCGGGGATTTTTTTACTTCTCTGTTTTGTCTGGCATGCCGCTGGAAGATGATTTTCGCATCTGGTCTTCCTGTACCATACGAATACCATTATTGACCTGATTACTCGCCTTGGCAATTTGATCCTGCAACTGCATCAGCGTATCGAGGACATAGTTATCCGCATCCGCACGGACATCTTCAGCTTCAGCACGCGCCTGGGCAAGGATCTGGTCGGCACGGCGTTGGGCTTCCTGAGTGATCATATCTTTTTGTGCAAGCTGATCCGCTTTATCGCGGGCAATTGCCAAAGTGCGGTTGGCTTCTTCCTGAGCCTGTGCCATCACACGGTCACGCTGTGCCACAAGCTGCTGCGCCTTCTTCACTTCTTCAGGAATGGCAATGCGCATTTGGTCGATCAGCTCCAGCATTTTGTCTTCATCCACAACAACATTGTGCGTGAAAGGCACGGCTTTCGCGTCGTTGAAGAGTTCTTCCAGGCGGTCGATTAATTGAAGAATATCCATGGTCTTCTCACACAGAATTTTTTGTTTGAACTTGTATCACTCATTATATGCGGACAATTCTAGCACAAATTAATCCCGTAACGCATTTGGCAGGGATTGCTCGCCCAGTTGGGCGACCTTTTCCTTAAGCGCGTGCTCGACATAGGATGGCACCATACTGGAAACATTGCCATTCAATGTTGCGATCTCCCGTACCGTGGAAGAAGACAGAAAAGTGTGCTGTTCTGCAGTAATAAAAGCAATGGTTTCCACAGCAGCTCCCGCCAGACGTTGATTCGCCAATGCCATCCGAAACTCGAATTCGAAATCCGAGAACACGCGCAATCCGCGCACAATGACATGCGCATTGATCTTTTGAGCAAATTCAATCGTTAGCCCGCTATACCCGGTGACCTTGATCTTGGGGTTATCGTTGAACGCTTCACGCACCAATGCCATACGTTCATCGGGAGAGAACATCAGGTTCTTTAGCGGCTTGTCATACACAGCCATGACCACTTCATCGAAGAGTTTCGAAGCGCGGTTGGCAATATCCATATGACCATAGTGGATCGGGTCAAATGTTCCGGGAAATAAGGCTCTGACCATGGGTATCGTTTTGTCCTTTAGTTTGATTGTCTGTAGTCAGGCAGTCTAACTCACATCGCTCGAAGTGCCCTTCCAGAAGCGCTCAAAGGCTTCGGCAAGCAAGGCATGCTCGGGTTGATTCAGATAGGGGTCGCGCGCAAAAAGCGCCTTGGCTTGTTCACGGGCTTTTTCGATCAGCGCCACATCCGTGATGCTTGCCATCTTCAGTGAAGAGGCAAAACCAGCCTGACGTGTGCCAAGGAATTCACCGGGTCCGCGCAATTTGAGATCGAGGTCAGCAAGCTCGAAACCGTTATTCGTGGTCGCCATCGCCTGCAGACGTTCATTCTCCGCCGCATCTTCATGGGTTGGGATCAAGAGACAAGTGGACGCCACCGACCCGCGCCCGACACGTCCGCGCAACTGATGTAATTGCGCCAGACCGAAGCGATCCGCGCCTTCGATCAGCATTAATGTGGAATTGGGTACATCCACCCCCACCTCAATGACCGTAGTTGAAACCAGGATGTCATATTCCTTATCGCGGAACTTGAGCATTACCTCGTCTTTTTCACTGGGCTTCATGCGTCCATGCAAGAGACCCAGTTTCAGGTCGGAAAATACCTGATTTGAAAGGGTTTCAAAATCATCCACCGCGGCACGAACATTGATCTTCTCATTCTCGTCGATCAGCGGATAAACAATGAATGCCTGATTGCCGTTCTTTACCTGCGACCGGATCATTGTGTATGCACGCTCCCGTTCCTGCGGACGCAGCACATAGGTCGCGATCGGCTGCCTGCCGACCGGCATCACATCCATCACAGAAATGTCGAGGTCGCCGAACATCGTCAACGCCAGTGAGCGTGGAATGGGAGTGGCTGTCATCACCAACAAATGCGGATTCGTACCTTTGCTTCTCAGTTCGGCTCGTTGATCCACCCCAAAGCGATGCTGTTCATCGATGACCACGAATTGCAATTCCTTGAACAGCACATCCGGTTCGATCACTGCATGCGTTCCAATGACGATCTTGATCGAACCATCTGCCAGCCCGCTGCGTATCGCTTCTTTCTCAGACTCGTTCGTGTTCCCCACCAACAAGCGGATCTCTTCTTTTTGTAAAAACCCGCCATCTCCTGCCAATAGGTTGGAGAAGTTGCGGTAATGCTGTTCTGCCAGGATCGAGGTCGGCGCCATAATAGCCGCCTGTGCCCCACTTGAAACCACCATGCTTGCGCCCAGTGCTGCAATGACCGTCTTACCCGAACCAACATCGCCTTGAATGAGTCGGTTCATCGGCTTGCCAGAATCCAGGTCGCGGCGAATATCGTTCAGCGATTCTTGTTGGGCAGAGGTCAGGGTGAAAGGTAAGGCTGCTAAACGCGCGTCCAGCCACTCGTCTGAGACCGTGAAGCGCTTGCCTTCCACTTCCTGCCAGTCACGCTTTTGACGCAGCACGCCCATTTGCAAATAAAAGATCTCATCGAAGGCAAGGCGTTCGCGTGCATGTTTAAGCCGCGCCTGCGAATCGGGAAAGTGAACCTGTGTAAGCGCTTCGCCAAGCGAAACCAGCCGCGCTTCACGCTTGATCATATCGGGCAGCGCGTCCACTACGGCAGGTGCCCAGTAGGTAACGACCTGCTTCATTTGATTTCGCAGCCATTTTTGCGTGATGCGTTCCGTCAACGAGTAGATCGGCACAATACGATTAGTATGGAGGTTTTCCATCTCCACCGACTCCCAATCGGGGCTGTTCATCACGATGCGCCCAAGATACTGATCGATCTTGCCGGAGACTGAGATCGCCTCCCCTACTTTAAAACGGTTCATCAACCACGGCTGATTAAAGAACGAGATCTTCAACGCGCCTGTACCGTCACTAATGACAACCTCAATGATGCTCATCTTGCCGCCGCGCACCGGACGGTTATGCACACTTTGGATCGTACCTAATACCGTGACCACATCGCCATACATCAACGCCTGGATCGGCTTGAGCAGCGAATAATCTTCATAGCGGCGCGGGAAGTAGTACAGCATATCGCCCAGCGTTTTCATGCCCAAGTTCGAAAGCGACTCAGCATTCTTCGGACCGACCCCATTTAGCACGGTTAACTCCGCACTCAAAGCGGCGGGCGTTTGGCTGTGTTTGGCACTTGTGGCAGATTCAAATCGCTGCGGCGGAGCCTGCCTCTGCTTCTGCTGAAATTGCTGGGGAGGATTCTGCTTCGGCTGGCTTTGACTCTGCACTGGAGCCGCCTCGGCGATATCGATATTTGCCGGCTCCTCATCATCGCTTCGCTGCGGACGGGGCGGCAATGGCGGCGCTTTGGGCTTTTGCCCTGCCTCGGGGTAAGTCTCGCTAATGCGCTTCCACAGTCCCTTGAGCGAATCTGCGCGACCGGTAGGGTTCAGCTTTTCATACGAACGCAGGCGCGAAACGACCGCCTGGATCACTTCTTCTGCCACGCCATCGGCGCGGGCTTCCCCTTCCCAATAATCGAGCATCTTGGCAAGTCCGCCAATAATGGCAGTATTCTCATATTTGTTTTCGTGTTCGAGGCGAAAGAATTTGCGTAGTTTTTCCAAAGACGGTTGCATAATGATCAATTTTATCATGGCGAATGCAGGCAAACCTCCCGGCAGATTACAAAACCATGAAAACGTGCCATATGCCCCCAAAGTCCCAGAATTGAGGCTTGACACAATAACAATTCGAAACTACTATCAAGTTGATAGTAGTAAGATTTTACATCAACTTTGGAGCATACATGAATTGGTTCAACAATAGCAAGCTTTTTGATTTGGCGCGTCGGGGAGAACGCCTTACGCACATCGCAGCGGTTATTCCGCTTTCATTTGTATTTACGGTAATCGCTCAATTCGGCGTACTTCCGTTGGTTCTCATTCTTGGTCTGCTCTATGGCTTTACAGACAAAGGCATTTCACTAAACGGACTCTCCAACACGTTGACCGGGTTCTGGGCGGGTTTACAACTCGTCACCGCATTCGGATTGATCTATGTCATCCTCTGGGCTTGGCTGAAAAAAGTGGAGAAACGTCCATTTTGGACGCTTGGTTACGAAACCAAAAACGCCCTCTCACAATATGGGCGTGGATTTTTATTCGGCTCCTTGATGTTTGCCGGTGCGGTGGGGATTCTAGCTTTATTCGGCAGCGTTGCCTTTGAACAAGGCGAGCCTGCCGAACAAGGCATTGCTGCCATTGGCGGTGTGCTCCTTGTCCTCATCGGCTGGATCGTTCAAGGCGGAGCAGAAGAGGTCATCATGCGCGGCTGGGTCCTGCCAGTGATCGGCGCTCGTTATAAACCCTGGCTGGGTCTGTTGATCTCATCTCTGGTGTTTGCAACCCTGCATGGCTTAAACCCAAACTTGAGCGTGATCGCCCTGATCAACCTGGCTTTATTCGGGGTGTTCGCAGGTTTGTATGCCATGCGTGAAGGCTCCATGTGGGGCATCAGCGCTTTACACAGCGTATGGAATTGGGTGCAGGGAAATTTCTTCGGTTTTGAAGTTAGCGGAAATAATGCAGGCGGCGGCACGTTGATCAACCTGATGGAAACCGGCGCAGACTGGCTTACCGGCGGCGAATTTGGTCCTGAAGGCGGGCTGGCAGTGACGACCGTGCTGCTCGTTGCGATTGCGATCACATTATTCTGGAAAAGCAGTCAAAACCCAGAAACACAACCCGATGGTGAACAGATGTCGGAGATATAGAATATTTTCAAAAAAAGACCCCGATGGGATGGCGTTCCTCCTCATCGGGGTCTTTTTATTTCCTCACTGCTGCAAACCCAATACAATGCGGTCCAAGGTGCGTGCCGATCACCGCAGTCACATTAACGAATAACACATCCCTCGGCACGAACATGCGTGATTTTTCTTTCATCATCTCATTCAGCAATTGACGGGCACGCGGCTCAGCATTGGTATGCAAAATGGCGAGGCGTTGCATCTCCCCCACTTCGAGCAATTGGGCTAGGGTCAGTTCATCAGCTTGACTGGTGGTACGCACAATAGACATCGGCTTCACTTCACCGTCCCGCAACTCCACCACAGGCTTGATGGAAAGCAATCCGCCGATCCGTGCCACCACAGCAGGGACTCGTCCGCTGCGGCGCAGGTATTCCATGGTATCCAGAGCAGCGATCACTTTCGTCCTATTCCGCGTATCCTCAACTGCCTGCAAGGCTGCTTCTACACCAAGCTCAGCCGCCTCTGCCGCCGCCAATACCTGAAAACCGATTCCCATCGAGAGTGAGCCGCTATCCACGCAGGTGACTTTGCCGGGAAAATCCTGTGCGGCACGACGGGCAACATTGACCACACCAGATAATTTCCCCGAGACGTGAATGGACAGGATATGGTCACAACCGGAATCGAACAAAGACTGATACGGCGTAAGAAAATCCCCAATGGACGGCGCAGCAGTTGTCGCCGGGGTTTGAAGCGCAGGCAGTTGGTTATAAAAATCTTCGCGGGTGATACCAACCCCGTCCTTATATTCCTTTCCCTCCAAAATAAGCACAGTCGGCACGACATGAATTTCGTGTTGTTCAATGAGATAGGACGGCAGGTCGGCAGTCGAGTCGGTGACGATTCCTAGTTTCATGCTGCAAAGTTTAGCATAAATGCCTTCGTCATTACGAGGAGGGTACTCTTCCCGACAAAACAACCTTGACCGTTAAATCACCTGATACTTTTTTCTTGACATACTGTATTTCACACAGTATAATGCAATAAAGGATGAGATATGGCAAAAACAGAATCTCTTGAAAATGTTGTTTTGGAATTAAGGCGCGGGGTGATCGTGCTGGCAACACTCAGTCAGTTGGGTACAGCGGAGTATGGATACTCGCTGCTAAAAAAACTCTCCGACCTCGGTTTGGAAGTGGACCAGGGTACGTTGTATCCCCTCCTGCGCCGTTTGGAGGCGCAAGGCTTGCTCGAATCGGTCTGGAAGCTGGAAGAAGCGCGTCCACGCCGGTATTACGTTATTAGTGCAGAGGGAAAGAAACTTCTGCCAAAGTTAAAAAAAGAATGGGCGGGTATTGTGTCTGTGATGGACAAAATGCTCTCGTAAAAAAGAAAGGAAAAAAGACATGAATATGATAGACCGCTATGTAACAGAAGTTGGCAGGAACCTGCCGCTTTTGAAGGGGCGTGAAGATATTGAAAAAGAATTAAAGTCTACGCTGGAAGATATGCTCGAAGACCGCGCAGAGCAGACCGGGCGCGTACGTGATGAAGCCATGGAAATCGAAGTATTAAAAGAATACGGCTCACCGCAAAAAGTGGCAGCAACTTACAACCCACAGCCCTACCTGATCGGACCCAAGCTCTTTCCGTTCTTTTTATTCGTATTGAAGATCGTCATTACCGTAGTGGTAAGTGTGATGTTGGTACTGGCAGGCGTGCAAGCTGTAACAGATACTCCTTTTATGGGCTCAGACTTCGTGAAGATCATCGGCGGCGGACTTGGAAATGCCTTATCGGCAGCCATCGCCGCTTTCGGGAACGTGGTGGTAGTCTTTGCCATCCTGGAGCGGGTGCTGCCTGAAAAAGAGATCGGCGGCTTTGATGAGGAGAAGGACTGGGACCCCGCTGCCCTCGCCAAAGACCCACACCCTGACTCTATCAGCCGCTTCGAACTCATTACCGAGATCGTATTCACTTTCGTTGCGCTTGCCATCTTAAATATTTACCCGCAATGGCTGGGAATGTTCTTCTTTGTAGATGGTGAACAAACCTTCATCCCAATGTTCACCAAAAATTTCTTCCAATTCGTACCATGGATCAATGTAGTGATCGTCGCTGAAATTCTACTGGATGTTTACCTGCTGCGCACCGCCGCATGGGACATTATGACCCGCATCCTCAAAATCCTTATTGAAGCCGCCAGTCTGACGCTCACAGTGTTGATCCTGCGCACACCAGATATTCTAGGCTTCAACGCCGAGTCTTTTGTCAACGGTCCCTTCTCTGCCGAACAAGCCGAGGTCTTTGTCACTGTTGCCACATACACCATCCCCATTGTCCTGGCGATCATTGTCATTATTCAAAGCATAGAACTTGTAAAGGCTGTGTACAAACTAATTCGCATGAGTACCCGGGCAAGGTAAAGAAGAATCAAAAGAGAGGCAGTCATCTTGAGATGACTGCCTCTCTTTATTTTAGGACTACTCGATTGAAAGGATGAACTGGTAGTGCGGCTGACCGCCCTCCTGCACCTCAACTTCGAGGTTGGAGTATTTCACGCGGATCACATCGGCAATGCGATTGGCTTCCACATGCGGCATATCTTCGCCAAAGAAGAGGGTCACGATCTCATGTTCAGCGGCGTCTGCTTTTTCAAGCAGTGCCAGCATACCGGCTTCAACAGTCTCCTCTGAAGCAACGAGTTTCCCATCCAACAAGGTAATGACCTGACCATCTTTGACGGTCACACCATCGATCTCAACCGAGCGGGTGGCAACGGTGATCTCGCCGGTCTTTACATTGCTCATGGCTTTATTCATCTTTGCAGCGATCGCTTCCACGTCGCCGCTGGGGTCAAAGGACAGCATGGCGGCAAGTCCCTGCGGCACTGTACGGGTTGGCACCACCTGCACACTTTTAACCGTCACTTCTTTTGCCTGATTTGCAGCCATCACAATGTTCTTATTATTCGGCAGGATAATGACTTTATCGGTTGGCATATTTTCGAACGAGCTCAAAATATCCTGCGTAGAGGGGTTCATGGTCTGACCACCCGCCACAACCGCTGCCACACCAAGGCTGGCAAAAATACGGCTGATGCCGATGCCTGGCGACACGACCACCACGGCAATATTGCCCGGCTCCACCGCGCCGAATTGAATCTGCGTAGTCTTGCTCTTCTGAATATCGTCCATTTGCGCCATCAAATTTTCAATGGCGACCTTCGTTACCGTACCAATGCCCATGATGTAATCGATCGGCACATAACGGTTTTCGGTCGGCACATGGATGTGCATGCGATACATGCCATCCCCCTCACCCACTTGAATGGATGTGCCCATCTCTTCGAGCTTGCCATAGAATGCCGCCAGATCAAGCTCGCCCGTGGGCACAAAGTCCACAACGATCTCGTAATCCTGCCCCTCTTCCACATCTTCCATCGCGCCTTCGAGACTCATCGCAGAAAGCGGCTGAACCTGCATGGTGGGCGTTTCAAGCGATTCGCCGTAAATATGACGAAGCATCCCTTCAAGGAAGAAGTACAACCCCTTCCCGCCCGAGTCTACAACGCCTGCCTGTTTGAGGATGGGAAGCATTTCTGGCGTCTTCTTGACCGCTTCATCTGCCGCCTTAACCGCCACCTCAAGCAACTCCACCGCATCTTTAACCGACCCGCGGGCTGCTTCTGCGGCATTCGCCGTTTCTTTTATGACGGTTAAGATCGTACCTTCAACCGGTTTCACGACCCCTTTGTATGCTGTGTCGCGAGCCTCGCCCAAAGCTTTGGCAAATGCGTCAACACTTAATACTGCACTATCATGCACACCGCGCGAAAAGCCGCGCAGGATCTGGCTGGTGATCACGCCAGAATTGCCGCGCGCGCCCATCAACGCGCCTTTCGAAAATGCCGCTGCCATCTCACCGAGATGGTTTGTCCCCAGGTCTTTAACCTCATTCCAAGCCGCTTGCAGGGTCAGGCTCATATTCGTGCCCGTGTCACCATCCGGGACGGGGAACACGTTCAATGAATTGACCACCTGCTGGTTGGTACGCAACCAGGTCAGCCCGGCTTCGACAAGGCGCTTAAAGGCTTGCCCATCAATGGTGCGCTTGCGGAATTTCTCGACGCGTGCGGTATCTATCGCCATGTATTCCTTCTCCTAATCCGTATTACTGATGCGCAGTCCCGCCACATGCACATTGACTGTATTAACGCGCAGCCCCAACGCTTTCTCCACATGGAAGCGCACAGTATTCCCCACGCTTTCCGCCACCGAATTGATGCGTGTGCCGTATTCCACGATCACATGCACATCGATATGGATCTCATCGTCTTTATATTGCACGGAAATACCGCGTGAAGGCTCACGGGTGATCGTAGAAACGATTCCGTCAGCCAAATTTTTGGGTGCCAGCCCCACCACACCATACGATTGCAGGGTGGCGTGGTATGCAATTGTCGCCACCGCGTTCGGCGAGACATGGATCCCGCCCAATGAAGTTGTTTCTTCGCCCATAGGTTCCTCGTTTTCTTAATAAAGGCGTAACCGCCAGATGGATGCTTCAATTTTAGACCAAACCGCCGCTCGGAGCGGCAGAAAAAGCGTACCGTTCTTATTTTAACATCTTATCTTGAAGTTGGTTGCGTTCTATGGTAAAATGCCGTGCCTTCGAAAAGGGCAAATGCAATTTTCAGCAAAAGGTTTTCTTAAGTAAAGCAAGCGATATTTGCAAGGAAAGACGAGAAAGAAAGGATTTCAGACATGGCAAAGTGCAATCACTGCGGCAAGGCAACTACCTTTGGTCACAACCGCTCCTTTTCCCAGCGTGCCACCAACCGCACGTTCAAGCCCAACCTGCAGAAGGTTTCGGTGCTGGAGAAGGGTCGCCTCGTGAAGAAGACGCTGTGCGCCAAGTGCATCAAGACGCTCGGCAAATCATCCTCATAAGGTTTGATCTCTTCGACTCAAGAATCGCGGCGCGTTCAGCGCCGTGATTTTTGTTTAAGTTGTCTTGTCTGGGCATGCGTCGCATTTAAGAGGCATTTATAACCTCTTTCAATGCCCGCACCCCTGCCCCACTACCTTGCGGATGCTTGAAAGCAGCGTTGCCGGTGACAAAAACGTTCGCGCCTGCCTGCTTCATGAGCGGCAGGGTTTCCACATTGATGCCGCCATCCACTTCGAGATGTGCAGACGAGCGGAGCGCGTTCAATTTGACACGGATCTCCTCTACTTTGGCGATCATCTCAGGCATGAACTTCTGCCCTGAATAGCCAGGGACAACACTCATGACGAGCACAAGGTCTGCCAGCGGCAATGCAGAATCGATCGCCGAAGCGGGGGTGGCGGGATTCAAGGTCACGCCTGCTTTGCAGCCCAGAGACTTGATCTGTGCGATCAGACGCGGCAAATCGGGGCAGGTTTCTACATGGACGGTGATATTGTTCGCTCCGGCGTCGGCAAAGGCGGGAATATATTTCTCCGGCTCGGAGATCATGAGGTGAACATCCAGTGGAATATTGGCAACCCGTTTGAGCGACTTGACGAATAATGGTCCAATGGTGATATCGGGCGCAAAGTGACCATCCATGATATCCACATGGATCCAGTCGGCACCAGCGGATTGGATGGCGGCAACTTCGTCGGCGATGTGGGCAAAATCGGAGGCAATGATAGAGGGGGCAATAAGGTATTGGGTCATGGGATATAAAAGACCTGAAGGACAATACAAAATCCATCAGGTCTTATTTTTAATTTGGAGGGAAATAGCTCAAGTAGATCATCAGCCCAAAGGGAATCAACCCGCCCCATGCAAGAACGGCAAACAATCCAAGTCCCACAGCAACCCAGTCAATGGGTGCGGCGGGAGTGGCATCTGCCTGATAAACGGGAGCAGGCTCAGGTTGAATGGTCTGAGGCGGATATTGCGGCTGATAAACCGGCTCGGGAATGTATTCCGGTTGAGGCGGGCGGGCTTGGTTTGAGGGGGAGATTCGATCCGCAATATCTTGTTTGATGGTGATAACCGGCTGGGAAGGAACAGCCTCTTTGGCAGGTTTTGCAGGCGCAGGGGCTGTGCCAAATTTTTGCAAAACGCGACCCAACTGGTCAGCAGTACGGTAACGCATGGAAGGTTCTTTGGAAAGCACCTTCATGACGATCTCTTCGAGCGCAGGCGGGATATCGGGAACGTATTCACTAACAGGCAATGGGCGTGCAGAAAGATGCAGACGTGCAAGTTCATCTGCCGAGGAGGCAGTAAAAGGCGGTGTGCCCGTGAGAAGCTCATAAAGAACAACACCCAACGAGTAAACGTCGGAAGCGGGGGTAGGACCTTCCCCAGCGGCTTGTTCGGGCGCGAAGTAGAGCGGCGAGCCCCAGACAATATCGTTGCGTTCGCCAGGTTTAATGGTGGCGAGGGCACGCGCAATGCCAAAATCGGTGACTTTAAGCCGCATGTCTTTTGAGATGAGCATGTTATGGGGTTTGATATCGCAATGCACCAACCCGGCACGGTGGGCGTACCCAACACCCGCGCACGCCTGGATCATGAGCGGAATGCCTTGGTCAAATGGAAAGCGCCCGCGGTCACGGATAAGTTGTTTAAGGTCTTTGCCGGGAATATATTCCATGACGATGTAAAGCAGTTCGTCGGCGGCACCAAAATCGTGTACAGTGACTATGTTTGGGTGCGAAAGATTCGCAGCAGACCGCGCCTCAAGCCAGAATTGCTTCTGAAAGTTCTCGTTGGAGGAGTATTCCTTGCGCAGGACTTTGATGGCAACGGGGCGATCAAGCACAACATCGCGCGCGCGATAGACATTCGCCATGCCGCCTGAACCCAGCACTTCCTGGAGTTGATATCGGTCGTTGAGTAATGCGCCTTCAGTCATTGTGTTGAGATTATACCGTGAGTCGGGAAGGGCAAAGCGTATCCCCGCCATATCTTCATCGTCACCGTTTATTCCCGCCGTATTTATTACAAGTTACGTTATATAATCCCCGCCATGCGTAAGGGACTTTTACTCTACAACCCCGCCGCCGGGCGATTCCCGGTGCGGCGATTCGTACGGGGCATCATCAAGCCGCTGACCGATGCTGGCTGGAGTATTGACATTGCCGAAACTCTGAGCGGAACTCATGCCGTGCAAACTGCCCATCAAGCTGCGCGGGAAAACTACGACGCGGTCTTTGCCATTGGAGGTGATGGTACAGTGGGGCAGGTCGCCAGCGGGTTGGTCCATACAGAGACGGCGCTGGGCGTCATTCCTGCTGGAACGGTCAATGTGTGGGCACTCGAACAGGGACAAAAACCTTTCAGCTGGATTCACCCCGGCAACCTGCGCGAGAATGCCAAACGTCTTGCAAATGTTGAACCTCAATATGTAGATGTAGGCGATTGTAATGATCAGCCTTTTTTATTGTGGGCAGGCATCGGGTTGGACGCGCAAACCATCAGCAAGATCGAACCGCGTCCACGCATTTTCAAACACATGGCAGTGCCGCATTTTTTCGTCACTACAGTTTGGGAAGCCACCTTTTGGCAGGGACTTGACTTGCGAGTATATGCCGAAGATAAATTAGTGGAAGGGCGTATCCTCGTCGCCGTCGCCACAAACATCCGGCACTACGCAGGGGGCATGTCTGTCATTTCTCCCAATGCCCTGCTTGACGATGGCGAAATGGATCTATGGCTGCTCAGCGGCGAAAACGTTGCAGATACCTTCCGTCACTTTTTCGATCTCGTTGCAGGAAGGCATCTTAACTCTGAATATGCGCGCTGCATTCCGTTCCAAAATGTGCGCATTGAATCCGATGCGAACTTTTCCATTCAAGTGGATGGCGACCCAATGCTCGGCGGTCACAAGGCAGAGATCAAGGTTAAACACCGCGCGCTCAAAGTGCTGATGCCTGAAAACGCTTTATACTTATTGAAAAATCCACAGAGATAACATGGACTTACGCCCTTACCTGAATCGCTTCGTCATCTACGGCGCTTTGATCATCGCCGCAGCTCTGATCCTGATCACACTCATTCTCATCGGCTGGACCACGCCCCGCTTCTCTCCTGAAGTTGGGTTTGCGCCTGCCGATCTGACCATGATCCCCGCCCCCACCCACACCCCCGCCGCAACAGCCATCCCCACCACTGACCCACTCGCCACCCCGGTCATTGATCAGAACACAGTTCACATAGACGGCTATGTACAGATCACAGGTACCGGCACAGATGGCTTACGTATCCGTTCTGCACCAGGCTTAAACACAGATACTGTCTTCCGCGGTGAAGATGCCGAAGTCTTTCTGGTCAAAGATGGCCCGCAAAGCGCGGATGGATATAGCTGGTGGTATGTGGTTGCTCCGTACGATGATACCCGCGCAGGCTGGGCAGCTGCTGAATTTTTGGCGGTTGTGCCTGCACCATAATCTCACCCTGCCCATTCTTTCAGGAAGATGAGAGAAAAAGGAAAAATGAACGAAAAGCCTACTGGTATTACTGCAAACAAAAGCAAGCGTGAATTTACTGTGCAATGGGATAGCGGACATGTCAGTGTGTATCCCTTTGGCTTACTGCGAGCGGCTTGTCCATGCGCTTCATGCCGGGGCGGACATGAGAACATGAAATCGGAACCAGACGCAGATGTATTCACCAAGCAGATGGAGGATAACTCATCCACTCGAATCTCGAATGTGGTTGCGGTCGGTTCCTATGCGTTGACCGTTGTCTGGGAAGATGGGCATGATTACGGCATTTATAACTGGCATTATCTACGCAAACTGTGTCCATGCGGGGAGTGTCGGAAGTAGTTTAGATTATCTGGTCATTAAAACAAAACGGGCGAGTTCGGGAAACTAATCCCGAACTCGCCCGTTTGATTTTCTGTATTGTTAAGGGGTGGAGGTTGCAGACGGCGTTTTGGATGTGCCTGAAACAGTCGGCGAGGCACCAGGCTTCGGGGTTCCTGTGGCAGGTGTCGGCGTGGAGGTTGATGCGCCGCCCTTCGGAGTGCGTGACGGAGTGAGGGTAATCGTCGGCGGGACGAGTGTGGTGAGCTGTTTGCGGGCTTCGTTGCGCATTTCCGGGGTCATCACTTCTTCGTCCAGTTTTAGCAGGTCCTGCCAGGATTTGATGGCATCGCGAATATCGTTACGCTGTTCCTGAATGCGTGCACGCCAGTACAGTTCGAGCGCTTTTTCTTCGTCGGTATCAGCAATCGAACGCATGGACTCAGCCTGCAGGAAGGCGCTGCCGAATTTTCCAACTCCATAGAGGGCTTTTGCGTACCCCAGCCGGGCTTCAAATGACTCGGGCTCTTCTTCAACGGCTGCATTCAAGTCGCCTTCGGCATCTTTGAAATTGCCAAGCTCCACATTCGCCAGTCCGCGATAGATTAGGTAATTCTTCATGCCATTACGGTTGATCAGTTCGCCGCTATTAATGGCATTTACAGTATTCTGATATTCGCCAAGGAAAAAATACGCCTGACCTAGTTTTCCAAACCCTGTGGCATCCTCTGTTTGATAGGTCGTATACAGGCGCAGGGCTTCCACGGCGTTAACATAATCTTCCTGATCCAAATAAAGATCACCAAGCATTTTATAGGTTGACATGTTCAAGATGTCGGCTGAGTATGCCTTACGGGCATATTCCAAGGCGTTTTCTTTGTCGCCATCGCCAAGGTAGGCAGTGGCATACGCAAGGTAAACTTCTGGAGAACCAGGCAATAATTTTTCGGCAAGTTCCAGGTCGGCAAACGAATCTGCGAAGTCACCGCGACGGATCAACCAGCGCGCACGATCCAGATAGGCTTCACCGAAGTTCGGGTCAAGGTCAATGGCTTGTGCGAAAAGTGGACCTACTTTCGCATCAGGGTCTGCCATCAGCCGCACTCGGGCAAGCCCAAGATATGGAGCGGCGAAATTTGGATCCATATCGATCGCTTCGTTATACGACTCCAGCGCTAGTCCTATTTCCCCTTTGAAACGATAGGCTTCACCGATCAAGAAAGGAATATCGGCAGCGTCCGGCTCAATGGGTTTAAGCAGGAGCATATTCTCGATAAAAATATCCCAATCACCGTCTTCATATGCTTTTTGGGCAATGCGGAACTGATCCACTGCAGCGGCAGAACGTGGAGTATTTACGTACAATGGAGTGGGTGTATACGTTGCGTTGAGGAATGAGGAAAGTGGCGTCGGTCCGCTGAATACCTCAGTGGGAATGGCTGTCGCGCCAAAGATGGTGGGGGTTGCTGTGAACGTTGGGGAAGGTCCCGGTGTGTTGGTGGGTGCTCGTTCGATCGCTCCAAAACGCGGCAGGATAACGCCAAAATATATAATGGCGCACATACCAACCCCAATCGCCGTCAAGCCACCAAGCCGGAGAACTGGGTTGCGTAATGCCACACGCAAGCCGCGCTCTTTTGGCTTTTCATGCGCCAGGAGTAATTTCTCCTCCCAGGCACGTGGACGGTTCATGGGGAATGGCTGAATGGTCTCATCGGGAGACAAGGCGCCAAGCAAGATCAAGCCGCGTTTGGCGGTGGAATTTTCCGGGTCCAGTTTGAGCGCTGTTTGCAGACAGTAGATGCGCTCTTTCGTGGCATCCACAGAAGCGCTGAGCCAGATCCAATAGGTGGGATTATTCTGGTCAGTTTTCAGCAGGAGCGTCAATAGTTCCTTGGCGCGCGGTTTGTCGCCGCGACGAAGGGCGTTGATGGCATCCTGGAAGATGGTATCGTTATTCTGCTCGCTGTTGTGCTGCGCTTTAAATTCACCGGTCATGGCTTCATTTTAATTCAATTCATGGAATTCTTCGACCTGATATATATAAACTTGCAATTTTGCCTCCCGCCAGGTATTGGGGGGTACGCCCATCTTATAGCAAAGCTGATTCAGGAATTCCTCAGGGTCGGGAATTTTCTCCCAGACCTGCGGCAGGAAGGTTGCCCTGCGCCTGCCTTGTTTGAGGATGACTCCATCGATCTGTGGTCTTAATTTTGAAGGCAGGTCTTCACCAGTGGAATATTCCAACTCTTGCGGCGCAGAAAGATAGGAGACTTCAATATTGATGAGGCGTAGTTCCGACTCAGTTACGGGTGGGAAGCGCGGGTCTTTCAACGCTGCCGCAATGGCATGCTCACGTACATCCTCTGCCAGAGGTTGGTAGGCTTCCAAGGCTCCAATACATCCGCGCAGTTCGTTTCGAATGGTAAGCGTGACAAAGGATGCGCCGTTTTCGCGCAACGTTTGCGTGAGCATTTCTGTGTTTAACGGCAATAACGCAATTCCCCGAACTGCGTTTTCAAGCGCCTCGCGTGCAAGCTGCAAGAGTATTTGCCTGTCCTCGTCATTCAATGATGTTGACATCTGACCTTCCAATCGCACCACCACCATCGGATCGCCAAAAGTTGACCTATTTCAAGTGCGCCAATTTCCAATACTCGCGGTTGTGATACAACAGCGGCTCCCCCGTACCAGTGCCGTGTGCGGCAACCACTTCTGCAATGAAAAGCATATTCATCCCCGCATCATAGGTCTGGACGACGCGGCAATCCATCCATGCCAGCCCACCCACGATCAAGGGGGAGCCAGTCGCCAGCGATTTAGTCTGAACGGTCGCGAGCCGGTCTTCCACTTCAGGCATGCGTCCGGCAAAAAGGTCTGAGACCTGTGTCTGGTCAGCTGCGAGGATCGTCACCCCAAAGGCATGGGATTTCAACACCAGTTCACAAGTACGTGTATGTTGCTGCAACGAAACAGTGACAAGCGCCGGGTTTAAGGATATGGATGTGAAGGAGTTAACGGTCATACCGTGCCGTTCCCCTTCATGAACGGCTGTGACTACAGTCACACCTGCTGACCATGCTCGCATGGCAGACCGCAGGGCTTCAGGGTCGAGGTTTATCATAGTTAAAAAATTTCCCATTCATTGTCATCATAATTGCCGGAGAGGGGCACGTCAAGCCAGAATTCGTCAAGTCCTTGATACAGAAGCAGCATAAATCCTTACCTTGTATATCATCTATCTTGTGGAAATAACACAAAATAAAACTTAATTGCCTTTCAGGCTGGCGTGGTAAACTCACCGGCATGTCACCAAAAGTTAGAAATATCTTGCTGGGGCTGGCAGGCATGCTTCTGCTGGCTGTCCTTGTCTATCAGATCCCCGCTGTAAAATCACGCCTCGAATGGCGGTTGGATGTTTTTCAGATCTATGTCAAAAATGTGATCAACCCCGTTGGTCCAGTACCGACGGCATTACCCGTCACGCCGCAACCGGTCACATCCACAGTTGTAATCACGAACACGGCTATTGCACAAAGTGCGCCGAGCATCACCCCCACCGCAACCTTCCCCCCGCTTCCAGCGCAAGCGTCCATCGTTTCGCCTCCTTACGAGAAACAGACCGCCAACAATTGCGGACCTGCCACCTTATCCATGGCTCTGCATCTCTACGGCTGGGATGGAGAGCAATCCGACATTTCATATTACATCAAGCCCGTATCCGGCGACCGCAACGTGAACCCGGAAGAGTTGCGCTACTTCGTACGTACACAGGCTGGCTGGCTTAACCTCGAATATCGAGTTGGCGGAAATATTGAACAGATCAAACGGCTGCTCGCCGCGAACTACCCTGTCATCGTGGAAACGGTCACTTCGTTAAATCCAGCCGATGCTCTTGGTCCTACGGATGATCTTTGGGCGGCACATTACATGCTTATCACTGCCTACGACGATGCCAAACAGGAATTCACCATTCAAGATTCCTACCATGGTCCCGATCTAACCATCTCGTACGCCCAGCTTGATCAGGATTGGAAGCCATTCAATAACGTTTATCTTGTGATGTACTTCCCGCAATTCGAAGATGAAATGAAAGCCCTGCTCGGATCAGACTGGGATCCGAACCTGAATCGCCAGCGAGTCCTTGCCGCCACTGAATCTGCCGCCAACGACCCCGCCGCCAGCGGATTTGACTGGTTCAACTACGGCAGCAATCTCGTCTTCTTTGAACGCTACGAAGAAGCCGCCCGTGCTTACGACAAAGCCAGGGAACTGGGCTTGCCTTTGCGCATGTTCCGCTATCAGTTTGGTCCCTTCCTTGCCTACTTCCACTCGAACCGAAATGAAGACCTGCTCAGCCTGACCAACTACGCGCTTGGCGTTACAGAAATGTCTGAGGAGGCATGGTTGTGGTATGGCTACGGTCTCTACCGCAAAGGAGATTACGACGCCGCACTAAAAGCCTGGCAAAAAGCAGATTCCATCAACCCTAATTTTTTTGAAGACCAGGCGCGCAATGCCATGCAGCTTGTTCAATAGTCATTAAACGATAGACCATGATAAAAAAAATATACCCCCTCTTGATTCTCTTCCTTGTTGCCTGCCAGGCAGCGCCAACCTCCGCGCCTGAAGCGACCCTGACACCGTCAGTCACGCCGCTCCCCGCCACCGCCACAGAGACCAGTACCCCAACTTCAACACCTGTCCCAGCCGCAACCGCCACAGCGGATACTTTGCGTATCTCTGCCAAAGACGGCATGACCCAAATCCAAGTCGCTGCCGGAACCCTCTTCATGGGCGGCATGGATGTCTACCGCGAGAACGATGAGCAACCCGCCCATGAGGTGAAGATTCGTTCCTTCTGGATCGATCAAGTGGAAGTGACCAACGGCATGTACGAATTATGTGTACAGGCAGGTAATTGCCGCCCGCCTCGAGAGATCCGTTCGGATAACCGCGAAGAGTATTTTGGAAACCCGGAGTTCCGCGATTATCCTGTGGTCTATGTTGCCTGGTTCGACGCAGACGCGTATTGCACCTGGGCAGGGCGCCGTCTGCCCACCGAAGCTGAATGGGAACGTGCCGCACGTGGAGACGATAAACGCAACTATCCTTGGGGGGATGAGGAGCCCAACCAATACAATTCCAACTCAGTGAATGTTGTTGGCGATACAACACGTGTTGGCTCGTATGCTGAAGGGGCAAGTCCGTTCGGAGCATTGGACATGGCTGGCAATGTCTGGGAATGGGTGGCAGACCTTTATCGCCCCAACTATTACAGTACCGCTCCATTGGAAAACCCACCGGGACCCTCCGCCGAAGAAGTGTTCAGCACCTTGCGCGTTATGCGTGGAGGTTCTTTTCAAGAAGATGGAATTTTTCTTAGAGTGGCAAATCGCAACTTTCTTGAAGGTCCAGACCCGAAAGCAGATCCAAATAACGAAGCGCATTATGGAAAAAGCTCCAGCCGCATCGGCTTTCGATGTGCCGAAGATGCCAATTAAATTCTTGTAAGTACAAGAGCAAAAAAATTAATGATCGCCCCGTTCCTTGGATGAAAATCCATTGACGGGGCGATCATGCTTAATATCGCTGAGATAACCAAAATCAAGAAGAAACAGGCTAATCGCCTGTGAAATGGTGTGATTAATCCCAGATTCCCTTTTCGATCCATGCAACTAACAAAGATGTAAGAAAAAAAAGTCCAAATCATTCCCACTTAACCCCCTTTGGGGGATTAGGCTTGCAATCCTTATTTTTTATACTGAGGGCAGATCAAAAGGAGCCAACTATGAAAAAGATAATCCCTATTTTTACTGTAATAGCGATCTTTGTCTCTGGCTGCAGCATGGGGAATGCTCAGCCAACGGCGATCGCCCTGCCAACCGCCCCAGCCACACTGACCCCAGCTGCGGTTAATGCGCCTGCCGAAGGTATCACTAATGGTGAACCCGGGCAGGAGCGTGTTTCCACTGCAGACGGAATGCCCGCTGCGTTCATCCCTGATGGTACCTTCCGCATGGGCGCATTAGATCCTGAAGAAAAGAAAGATGAAAAGCCGGATCACACCGTGACCATGAAGAATTTCTGGATGGATAAACTCGAAGTGACCAATGCCATGTATGCACTTTGTGTTCAAGCAGGCGCCTGCGAACCGCCGCAAACTTTTAAATCACAAGCACGCGAGTCGTACTTCAATAACCCTGAATTTAACGACTTCCCGGTTGTATATGTCACCTGGCTCCAAGCCGATACATACTGCAAATGGGCTGGGCGCCGCCTGCCCACCGAAGCGGAATGGGAATATGCTGCGCGCGGAAATGACTTCCGCACATTCCCGTGGGGTGACGACCGCCCGGATTCCTCACATGGCAACTTTAACTATTTTGTTGGTGATACCACCCGTGTTGGAAGTTATCCCGCAGGTGCAAGCCCATACGGCATCCTCGATATGGCTGGCAATGTTACTGAATGGGTCTCTGACTATTACGATGGTGATTACTACGCCCAGGGCGCGAATGTAAATCCCACTGGTCCGAATGCGCGCGAGTTGTACTTCAACCGCGTGGTACGTGGCGGCAACTTTCAGGATGTCTTTGACGACGTCCGCCTTGCCAATCGCGCATCGGTCCGCGGCTCGAACCCAAAAGCAGATGATATTTATTCGGAAGATTATCTCGGCGAATTTTCTCCCAAGATCGGTTTCCGCTGCGCTTCAGACTAAGCCTCAATTTGTTTCTAAAACAGCCGCCGGGATGAACCCGGCGGCTTGTTTTTATTGACTCTCATTTTTTGCTATGGTATTATCCAACTTGTAATTGAATAGTCCTAAAAAGACGCTCTTATCCAGAGAGGCGGAGGGAACGGCCCTGCGATGCCTCGACAACCGGTCAACGAAAGTTGAGCACGGTGCCAATTCCGACAGGATAGCTGGAAGATGAGAGGGTAGCGAAAAGCATAGCTTGAATTGCCCTTTCTGCATGTCTGAAAGGGCAATTTTTATTCAATCAAGGAGAAACAAAAACAATGTCCAATACTTTTATGTCTTCCCCCAGTCTGATGTTCACATCAGAATCGGTGACGGAAGGGCATCCCGATAAGATCTGCGATCAGGTCTCGGATGCCGTTTTAGATGCCTGTCTTGAACAGGACCCCCGCTCGCGTGTGGCGTGCGAAACCGCTGTAAAAACCGGTTACGTCATGCTGCTCGGTGAGATTACTACCAACGCTCACATCAATTACGACGAACTCGTTCGCAAGACTGTTAACGAGATCGGGTATGACTCCAGCGAAAAAGGTTTTGATGGTAACTCGTGCGGTGTACTGGTCGCCATTGCCAAGCAATCCGGCGATATCGCCATGGGCGTCAATCAGGCACTCGAAACCCGCGACGGTCATCACCTGACAGATCAAGAAGTTGAATCCATCGGCGCAGGTGATCAGGGCATGATGTTCGGCTACGCTTGTAACGAAACCCCGACCTTGATGCCGATGCCCATTTACCTCGCGCACAAGCTCACCCGCAAACAAAGTGAACTCCGCAAGAGTGGCGCCATCTCCTGGCTGCGCCCTGATGCCAAGAGCCAAGTGACTATTGAATATTCCAATGGTCAACCCAAACGCATCGATACTGTGCTCGTCTCCACCCAGCACGCTCCTGAGATCTCGCAGAATGAGCTCATTGAAATCATTACTGAAGAACTCATCATGAAGACCCTGCCCGAAAACCTTGTAGACAAGAAACTCAAGGTTTTCGTCAACCCGACCGGGCGCTTTGTGGTCGGTGGTCCGATGGGCGATGCCGGTGTGACCGGACGCAAGATCATCGTTGACACCTATGGCGGCATGGGTCGTCATGGCGGCGGCGCCTTCTCTGGGAAAGACCCCACAAAAGTGGACCGCTCTGCTGCTTACGCGGCGCGCTATGTAGCCAAAAACGTCGTCGCTGCAGGTCTGGCTGACCGCGTGGAAGTTCAGGTTGCGTATGCCATCGGCGTATCTCACCCGCTCTCTGTGAACGTGGAAACGTTTGGTACCGCTAAGATCGCGGACGAAAAGATCTCCGCGCTCATCGCAGAACACTTCGACCTGCGCCCCGGCGCGATCATCCGTGACCTCGGTCTGCGCAAGCCGATCTATCGCAAGACCGCTGCCTACGGTCACTTCGGTCGCGATGACATCGAATTCCCCTGGGAACGCACCGATAAGGCTGCCGCTTTGAAAAAAGCTGCTGGTCTGTAATAATTTAGATAGTAGTAAGGTAAAGCGCCTCTGATCTCTCAGAGGCGCTTTTTGATTAATTCTTTACTATTTTATTTTATGGCTTTTCTAAGCCATGTGCTGTCAACAACGCTTCATTCTCCAAAATTTCCGCGGTTGCGCCATCTGCCACAACACGCCCTTCATCCACCACAACTGTACGGGGAAAAAGTTCGCGCACCAGCGCCATGTCGTGCGTGGAAACCAGCATCGTGATGGGCAGGTCGCGCAGCAAGTTGATCAGTGTCCTGCGGGCACGCGGGTCAAGCCCGGCTGAGGGTTCATCCAGCACCAACAGACTGGGGTTCATCGAAAGCACAGTAGCGATCGCAATGCGCTTCTTCTCCCCCACGCTTAGGTGATGAGACAAACGATCACGATATGCAGACATGCGCACAGCTTCGAGTGCAGCATCCACGCGTGTGCGCACTTCTGCTTCAGGTAAGCCCATGTGCAATGGACCAAATGCCACATCCTCAAAGACAGTTGGTGAAAAAAGTTGGTCATCCGGGTTTTGAAAAACAAGCCCTACCATGGAACGAATGGCGGGTAGATTTTCACGAGTGAGGCGCATCCCTGCAATATCCACATCGCCCTGCCCCATCAATATCCCATTCAGATGCAGCATCAACGTGGACTTGCCCGCGCCGTTCGGACCCACCAGCGCAACCTTATCACCTTCGTGCAAATTAAGCGACACGCCGTTCAATGCCGTATGTCCATCCGGGTAGGAAAAGTGCAAGTCACGGACGACGAGTACATCCCCGTTATTATCTGGCTGGGTAAATTGATTTTTTATATGAGTAACCGGCATTAGAACCTTCCAATGATCTGTATTACAAAAATAACAGCAACCGCGAACGCTGTTGCAAAATAATCTGTAGATTTCATCTCATGCGCATTCAACGTATAAAGATGACCGGAGTATCCACGTGCAACCATCGCATTGTAGATACGGTCACTACGTTCGTAGCTGCGCAGGAATAACTGTCCCGCCATATTCCCCGCCACCTTCGCCCGCCACAACACGCCTCCACCGGATCTCGAACCTGTCACTGCCGCCGAACGGGCTTCCCTCGCCCGCAGCAGGCGGAAGACCTCATCTGTCAGCACGAAGAGATACCGATAAAGAAATGCAATAATGGTGGTCAGGATCGCAGGCACACGCAGATGCTCCAAAGCATGGATCAGATCCGGGAAGCGCGTTGTGGCTACCAGCAGGATCGCCATCTGCACTGAGAGCCAGGAACGGATCAGGATACTGACGAAGCGCAATAAACCGGCATCCGTGATGGTCAGATCACGCATCAAAAACCGAAACGATAACAATGCCTCACCAGGAATGGAAAATAAAACCGTGATCGCGATCAAAGCGAATGGCAATGCAATGATGGAACGCTTAAGGGTATAGCCAAACCCAAGTTTTGAAAGAAGATTACAGCCAAGTAGAAATAGCCAGGCAAAAACAAATGCCAGCCAGGCGCCATCCGGTAGCAAGGCATTCGAGACGATAAATACCACCGTTGCAAGCGTCTTTACCCGCGGATCGAGGCGGTGAAAAAAACTTTCTTTTTCGTGATACCGATCAAAAGCATCAAAGTGCATGTGAACCTATTCAGAGGTGCATAAATTATAAATTTACGCACCTCGATTCTATGTCTACTTATGAAGACTTCGCCTTCATTCCTCGACCGACAAGCATAATAATGGCGGCAACTACGATCACACCCACCACTCCAGCCATAATTGTAGATAAGGCAGTTTCACCCAGGAATGGAATGGTGTAATCAGGAATGATTTGGAATGGAGAAGACTGCCCTGCATCGATAAAGCCCATATTGATGGCGACACGCTCCAAGCCATCCGGGTCGGCGGAAGCCAGCGGTGAAAGCAGCACAACCACCAGAGAAATGATACCGCCAACATAGACCCAATTCTGGCTGGCTTTTGCCGATTCAGACCCCTCACCCAACAGGTCGGGGCGGGTCTGAATGATGAATGCCAATGCTGAAACTGTGATCAAGGCTTCACCAAGCCCGATCAATGTATGCACACCCAACATGGCAGGGATGACAATACTCAATTGAGAAGTCCCACTCAACCAAAGTTGTAGAGCAGTCAATAGAGCACCTGCCATCACCGAAAGCCAGGCGGCAAAACCTGCCACACCAAGCTTGACAGTACGCGATCGCCCAGCCACAGAACGATAAAGTCCATACCCGATGGCAGCAGTCACAAGCCCCATGTTCATGATGTTAGCGCCCATCACAAGCAGTCCACCATCCTGAAAGAGTAATGCCTGTACCGCAATGACAGAAGTCATCACCAGCATGGCAGCCCAAGGACCAAGCACGATCGCCGCCAACGCTCCGCCTAATAAGTGACCAGATGTACCGCCCGCGACTGGGAAGTTGATCATTTGGGCGGCAAAAATAAAGGCTGCCATTACACCCATAAGCGGAATCTGTTTCTCGCCCAAAGACCGGTTCGTACGTGAGATGGCAGCGCCGATCACCAAGGCAGTGATCACCCAGCAAATGACCGAAACGATCAGGCTGAGAAAACCGTCGGGGATGTGTAAAGGTACGGGGGAATAAAACATAGTGTTCTCTCCTTTTTATGATTGACAATTCGGACATAAACCAAAAAATGTAAGGTGGCTATCGGTTAGTTTATAGCCACTCGCAGTTTCAAGAGTTTGATACATAGACTTAATAAGTTCGTGCTCCACCTCCATTTCATTCCCACAAGTGCGGCAAATGAGGTGATGGTGCTCATGCCGCGCAAGTTCGTAAACAAGGTGCCCGTTCCCCGTCAATGCCGGGCGCGCCAGACCATTCTCGGCAAGGAATTCGAGAGTTCGGTAAACCGTGGTTTCGGTTAGACCGGGCAATTCATGGCGAGCCTGCTCGTAAACTTCAACCGGTGACATATGTCCCCGTGAATGATGAAGCACATGCAGAATCGCCAGCCGCTGGGGAGTCATTCGGTAGCCGCGGGCGCGCAGTTGAGGGGAATATTCATTGGCACAGGACATATTTCTCCTTATTGCAACTTTTTGCAATAATATATTTTATAGAAGAGCGCAACGGATGTTTTCTTACAAACAAAAAAGTCCCCTTTTCGGAAGTCAGAAAAGGGGACCCACTTTGCTGTACAAAAAGAAGAGCTAGGGCTCCCAGACAAAATGGACAAGCGCAGCAAGCATGGGTTTGCCTTCTTCACGAACCATGCCAACCGCCCAGGTTTCCCAATCCAAGCCGCCATTTTGGTCGGTGCCCGGGAAATGGATAGAGTAATACTCCATGCCATTGTAGGGCCACTCCGCAAGATAAGTTACACCGCCTGTTCTTAGTTCATTGCATGTGACAACAGCATTAGCTTCAAATACTTTTTCAAGTGAGGGCAATACGACATCCTGAAATGAGCCTTTCACCGGTTCCCCACTACCAATGCCTGGTCCCCAATCTGCCTGATAGGTGGTTTCAAAAATGAACTTGATATTGTCGAAATAAGTAACTACATTACCCCCACGCAGATAACGAACTCCCACTCCACTGGTCGGGCTGACTAGAGATGCAAGCAATTCTCCATTACGGGACTTAATGGAAGTTTGCAAGAGACTTACCAGCTGCAAAGCACGGGTATCCTGGCAAAAGGTGGGATTGTAATTTTCAGGAATGGAAGTGAGCAAAGCCGGGACTTCATTCAAGCCCACTGTGGGTGTTGTTGCCGGGATGGAGGTGGCAGGAATAGCTATCAATGTGGAATAGGTTGGCAGCGGCGTAGCAGAAAAAATAGAGGTAGGAGGCGGAGGCACGTCCACAGGTGCGGAGCAGGCGATGAGAGTCAAAACGAAAATGGGAAGAAATATACGCTTCATTTTCATCCTTTCAAAATAAAACTGGCGGAGGGTCTCCGCCAGTTCATTTTACTCTTTTGGGCCTGCATCTTCAGTCATTTTTTGCGCAACCTTTTTTATGACCTCAGATACACCACTGATGGGATTTTTCAGCGTTTCGAACGCCACTTCCACGATCTCGGGAGCCATGCGTTTAACGTTTCGGAAGCGCCGTGCAAGAAAAGACTCATCTGGCTCGGGCTTTTCCAATTCCTGCTGAGCATCTTGCAGTTCTGCCTTTATATCTGCCATTTCCTGAGGAGGGATCGCCTTGTTATCCTGCAGCTTTTCATAAAGTCTGTCGAAGATCGCCGGGAGGTTTATCGTGGTACTTGAGGCGTTGCCACTCCCTCCAATGACAATGTTCGTGTTATTGATCTGGTTGCCCACGACAACACTATGATCCCCTCCGCTTATTCTGGTGCTTTTTGATCTGCCTGTCATATACTCTCCTATGAATCTTTTGGCGCGATCGCAACGCGAAAGCCAAGGTCGTCATTGAACATCAATGGGATCGACCAGTTGCAGAAAGATGAACGGGCGAACCATTGATAGCCGATCCAAGAGCCGCCGCGAACGATGCGGTATTTTTTATCTTCGTCATACCAGGAGCCAGTCCACTCCCAGACATTTCCGCTCATATCCCAGGTATCTGTAGGGCTGGCACCTTGCGGGAAGGTTACTACTGCGGTGGTACCGCCCAATCCCGAACCGGTGCTATCGCTATCCCATGTATTGGCGGCGGCTTTGTTGAAGCCATCACCCCACGGATATTCGCGCCCGTCAGTACCGCGTGCAGCGCGCTCCCATTCATCGGTGGTCAGCAAACGCACATAATACCCATCTGGCACTGCCACGATCTTCTTCGAGAGCCATTTGCAATAAGCTTCAGCCTCGAACCAGCATACCCCCACCACTGGTACGATCGGGTTGCTCAACTCGATGTTGTGCCAATAATACGGCATGTTACGTTTGGCAAGCGGGCGATGCTCCAGCCAGTCGCGCTCAACCCCTTCCATAGTGCGTTGGTCATATTTGCCGGTACGCCATTCCCAGCCAAGGTCACTCCAGAACTCCCGGTTCTGGTAACCATCCTCTTTGACGAAGCGTGCGAACTGAATATTGGTGACGGGATACCGCGCGACAAAATAGTTATGCGGAATACGCTTCGGCTCTTTCCTAACTCCGGCTTGATACTCATCAGACGGAACTTCCACGAACCGATCCAAGTCGCCTGGTCTCCAGCCAAGTCGCCCCAGCAAGATCCCCGCATGCCGCCGCAATTCAGGGCGAATGCCCTCGTCTTGCATGGCAGTCACCAAGGCGTCGATGACATGGTCACGGCTGCGTGGAGGCACACCATTGGGCCACGTATCAAGCACGGCATCACCAGCCAAAACAACCGCTTCACCTGCGGGTCCGGGCTGCGCATCCACCAACGCCTCGACAACCTCACCAGCGATCTTTGGCAGTTGTTGACGAATGCCCAAATACCCAATGGTCAATAGTGTAACTTCGCGCCAGGCTTGCTCGCCGACATGACGAGATAAGGTGTCAATGATGGGTTTTGAATCGCCCTGCCCCATGAAAGCCAATGCAACCGCGGCAAGGTATTCTTCAAATGTAAGATGGATGAACCCATATTCCCCAGGTCCACGTTCAAGAAGCAAGGCAGCATGTTCGCGCACATCCAACATGAATTGACGGGATGCCTGATGTGGTGAGCTTTCGCCGCGCTCGTGAAAGAGTTCCTCCAGCTTGCGGCGCATATCCTCACGCCCTACCAAACCCACCCCCGGGCTGACTTCGTGCATCCACAATGCAAGCGGTGCAAGGATACGCACGGTCTGGATTTCGTCGATGTCTCGCCCTGGGGCACGTCCGCTTATGCTACGGGCACGATTCCAGGTTGAAAGCAAGGTCGAGACGTATTGGTCATAAAGTTGAACGCGCCGTTCAGGTAGAGTAACACCCTGGCGTTTCATCAAAGCCAGGATTGTCAGCAAAAGGGGGGTGGAAGCTAACTGCCGCACGCCCGGGTTGTGATTGATGGCATCCAACAATTCGCGGCGGTCGGCTTCGGCATCTGCCTGCGCAACCGAGGTATGCCCCTGTGCCTGCTTTTCTAGCGCACTTGTCCAACGGGTGACAAAACCTTCGATCTCATCGTCGTCAAAGTCCACGATGGTGCATTCAGCCAGGTTTTCTGCAGATGGACGCACGGCACGATACCCGATCACCCGGCTGGTGAGCACGAACTTATTACCTTGGTGACGGTGGAAAGTATAAAAATCCACCACGCGTTCAACAACGGTGTTACGCAAGTTCAGGTCACGGACTTCATCCAAACCATCCAAAAGGATGAGCGCGCGCCCGGCTTTAAGTGCCTCCCCCAGCATGGGTCCGATCGGCAGGTCTGATCCAATCGCCGAAAAATACTCGGCAATAAAATCATCCAGGCGTGTATCTTTATTCTGTAGTGCGTTCGCAAATGCGGCAAGCGGAAGCAGTATGGGCAGGTAATCCTTTAACCCCATATCGGCGCCTTCACCGCGCGCCAATCGCACTGCTAAATATTTTACAAAGGTGGTCTTCCCTGCGCCTGGGTCACCCAATACAATGACCCCTGAATAATTCTTCAAGACGTTCAACAAGGGAACAGGGTCGCCAAAATGCAACGGGTCTTCGTATTCGGCAACGTCACGCCCGGCAAGGCTCAAGTCGCGTTTCCAAGTCTCCCCTTCCGGGAGTTCCATACGTGCTTTAAGAGGCACATACAGATCAAGCAGTTTTAGTTTCAGCGGAACCCGGTCTGAAACCCCCATACCTTTAAGGCTAAGATAATAATGCCGATCGGTAAGGTACGCGAGATATGCAGCCGTAGCCTGTTTTATGGTGTCTGCTGGAATTGCAGGTTGCAGGTCACGCCAGAAGCGGTCTGCAAGCACGATGGTTTGCCCATGAATAATGGCGCTGTCCGTTATTGAGCCGCCAACGGCGACGCTTGCATCTCCCGCTTGAATTTCTAACTCAGGACTTTGTTGTCTGGTTGTTTTCTTTGATGAAATTTTTTTGCCAGTCATAGCCAGCCTCGATGTATAAGTTCAGTATACAATAATCTGACAGGTGAGGGGTTTACCATCTTGCAAGGTAACGAAAAAAATCCCCCAATATTAATGGCTATGCGAAAACAAAAACCGCAGGGCATCCTGCGGTTTCAGATTATTCCTTCGGTTCACCGAAAATGATGACCAGAATATGCTGGTTTAAAAATTTTGGTTTGACCTCATCATCTTCAGGTTTGAATACCTGCCCCAAAGTGTAACCACCAATAATTGGGACAGACTCGCCTAAGATCTCCTGCACTGCTGCGACTTCTGCGCCGGGCTGAGCTTTGAGCAACATTTGCCAGGCAGTATCCACCAGCACGAGGGCAAGCTTGGGTTTGGAGTCGCCAAGCTTGAGCAAGGCTTGTTGCGCAGCGGTCTTTGCAGCTCGTTCACATGAGGCGCGGCTCCCCACCAGGAGGAATGCATCCACCCCATCACGGATGACGGCATTCATGCGAAAACTTCCATCGGCTTCCACACGGATCGGAGCGCGAAGCACCATTCCATCACCTTGCTCTATGCCCAACGGGTACAAGCGAGCTAGATAACTGAGCGGTGGAAATGCCCAATCACGCGCCGGGTAACCGAACAAAGCCGCGTATGCTTCAGAAGCGGGACGTCCATCCAGTGTGCGCAACCAGAATCCGCGCGAACGAGTTACACGAAATTGATTCCCGACCGGATCCCAACCATGATCCGCACCAACTCCAATATGGATACCGCCACGCAACAAAGCAGCCGCCATGCCGCCGGAGCCGGTCTGACTCCCGCTGATCTGATAGGTATTCCCTGTATGAAGGTCACCGCTTGAAAGCGCACCCATGACGTCTAACGTGGTGGAAAGCGAATTACAAAATTGCTCAGCATCCCCATTGAAACCATCTGCAAAAAAAAGAACGGACTGCCGCTCCACCCGCGCCGAGACATGCTGCTCGATCTTTGAAGCTGTTTCACGCCCAGACTGTGCATACCCCGGCAGCCAGAGCGTCTCTGCTTGAAAATCTCCGCTTAGAATGGCAACCACCACCGAGTGCGGATGGTAGCCTTCACGAGTCATTCCTGCTGGCGAGCTAAATCCGATCAGAGGTGTATCACCCAACAAACTGGATACGCCATTTAACACTTCACGCGGCTGATATTGATGCGATGAAATAACCATCGCCAAAACAGGAGCATTCGCCCCGAGTCGGTTCAATGCCTGATGTGTAGCCTGCAACCCGGCTTCGCGTCCATCCAAGGCCTGAGCGGTTCCCACTGCTGAAATGATCGGCATTTTTTACTCCTCTGCCACTGGAACCGTAAAATGGAAAGTGGTTCCCTGCCGATATTCACTCTCGAACCAGATCTTACCACCCTGCATTTCCACAAGGCTTTTAGTAATATTCAACCCCAAGCCGGTTCCCGGCGCTTCACGCGCTTTGGGGTCATCAGATCGGAAGAATTTCTGGAAGATCTTTTGTTGGTCTTCTGGGGTCATACCAATGCCGCTGTCTTTCACAGACAAGTGAATAACACGGGGTGCGCCTTCTGCATCCCAATGATTCGGACTATCTTCCACGCCTACAATAATGGAACCGCTTTCAGGGGTGTACTTAAATGCATTGCTGATCAGGTTCGTAAGCACCTGCCCCACACGGATGCGATCCGCCCACATGGCAGGCAGGTCTGCAGGAATATTTAACTCGAGTGTCTGCTTCTTGTCTTCCAATTGGCGTTTGAACGTGCGAATAACGTCATCCACAAGGTCAACTGCTTTGGTGGCTTTGAATTCAAGGCGCAGCCGTCCCGCTTCAATCTTGGAATTGTCGTTGAGATCGGATACAAGTGTGGACATACGCTCCACATTTGATTTAATGGTGGACAGGAAGTTCGTTTGCATTTCGGTGATCTGTCCAACCGCGCCGCTTGCAAGCAATTCTGTATATCCCTTGATCGAAGTCATTGGATTCTTAAGCTCATGCGCCACAAAGGATACGAAATCACTTTTTGCCAGGTTGGCACGTTGAACCTCACTATATAGCTGGGCATTTGAGATGGCAATGGCAGCATGATCGGTAAGACGGGTCAGAAAATCTATATCCACCTGCGAGCCGCCGGTGCTTTCAAGGTACAACAAACCGATAACCGTTGTTTCACGGCGGATCGGAATGACCATTTGCGTTTGAGAGGACACCAATAATTTATTCTTCGAGGCTTCGACTGCCACTTCCACGTTTTGCGGCAAACCAGTTTCAATTGCAGCAAGCATGGAAGGCAATTCAACCTTCATCACCAGATCAGGAATGGATGCCATTTGATCATCCAACCCTTGATGCGCCATTACACGCAGCTTGATTTCTTCAAGGATGCCGATCAACCCCGCCTCTGCCCCAGACTGTCGCAACGCCCAGTCAAGCGTGATGCGCATGGCCCGGTCCATTTCGAGGCTGGCGTTCAATTCACGGTCAATGCGCTGCATGACTGACAACTCTTCCACACGACTGGCAAGCTCTTGGTCGGTCAGAGTATAAAGGCACGCATTTTCAATCGCAACCGCTGCCTGCCCGGCAAAAGCAGCCAGCAAGGTCTGATCATTTTGAACGAAAGGAAGACCATCGCGGCGATTGATAACTTCCACCACGCCAATGACACGATCCTGAGCTTGCAGCGGCACAGCCAACAGGGAGCGGCTGACGAACCCTGTTTGCTGATCGACGCCCTTGAAGCGGTTGGTAGTGCTATGCTCTTCATTTTCAATGACGGGTTTTTTCATATCGACAGCGCGACCTACGATTCCCGTTCCTGGTGCAAGGCGTTTACCAATCAAGTTACCTGCCACCGGACCAACCGTCACTCTGAAGACAAGTTCATCCGTCTGATCGTCCACCAAAAACAAGCTACCCGCTTCGCAATTCAAAATACCAACCGCATTCTCAAGAATATTCTGCAAAAGCGGGTTCAACTCCAGCGTCGAGGTCAACTGACGCGTGATCTCGTTCAAAGTCGTCAACTGACGGGCACGTTCCTGGGTCTCTTTCAACAAACGCGCCTTGACGATGGCACCAGCGGTCTGATCGGCAATTGCCTGAAGCAATTCCATTTGCGCACGAGTGTAGACCGTGGAACCGTCGCGGCTGCCCACACTAAGAGCACCGATGGATTCCGCGCCCGCATTAAGCGGCACACCGATCCACGCAAAGATATTTTCGATGGTGGGGGTATGGTTGCGTGCCTGGCATTCGCGGATGTAATCCTGAGTCATGATCGGGCGGCTCTTACGAATCACTTCTGGAGAAAGCCCAACATTCGCAGAGAACGGCTGGTTCTCCCGCTCGTGAATGCGTTCGTTATTCTCAAGGCAAAAGCCATAATAGAAATAGTCACTGTCTTTATCATACAGTGTGATGTGGAAATGCGAAGTCGGAACGATCTGGGCAGTCTGGGCATAGATCAATTCCAACACATCATCAAATGTCAGGGTAACGTTGACACCCTGCGAAACGCGGGTCAATGCATTCATTTCCTGGATGCGGCGTTCTAGGTGAGCAACGGTTTGTACGCGTTCAATTGCAACAGATGCCTGATCGCAAATGTTCTCAAGAAAACGAAGATCACCCGGTGAATACGGCTGACCCGTCAGACGTGAGCCCAATGCCAGCCAGCCGTTGGGTCTATCTTTACCGGGGAAAGCAATAAACAAACGTGCGCCTAATAATGCAATCCGTGATTGCTCCGGTTTTAACTGATCCGGAAGGTTGGCCACATTATCCAAATATAAAGGCAGGCTTTCCTTCTTGAAATATTCAGCCAACGGACTCGCTGCCCGAAAGCGAATATCCGTAGTGGGATTGCGTCCGTCCACAGGAAGAGCCGCAAAAAAGTCATTCAGGGAATCGTAGGTAAAGATGTGAATATGATCTGGAGCAAGGGTTGAGGCGATCTGATCACGCAGAAGCGACCCAATGGAGTTCAGGTCCAGAGTGGTCGTCAACCTATGAGAAAAATCTTCCAGCTGTTCGGCAATCACGCGTGAGCCGCGAAAAAAAAGCGAATCGGTCAGGTTTTGTAAACGGACGCGCAGCGGTTCAAGCCCCAGCGCAAGCACCAGAATCACGATTCCTGCCAGATAGTTTTCAGGAAGCGCATTTCCAAACAACAAGCCTGCCCCCGCCGCAACTAACGCATACCCGAAGGTAACAAGAGCCGTCAGAACTGCATACATCACACCCCGCCGCGCAAGATCGTCTGTGCGCAGGAAGCGGAAACGCATGATGTTATATCCCATTAAAGTTGGGAAGATCACAACCGGCAAAAAGAACAACGGAGAAAAAGCGATGTTAAGAACCTTCCCCAATGCCAGGAATACTCCCAGTGGGGTAAATGCAAAGAAGGCTCCCACCAAAGTGCTGCGTGCCTGTGACTTTACAACTGGCGACTGGGAATACGCCGCATAATAAAAACTAAACCCAAGTAGAAATAAAATACAAATGGCATCATAAGTGAAAATATTCTGCCAAAGAGGTATGTATGCTTTCGGATTCCCAGCATCAAAAATGGAGGGAAAGGCCATAGTTGCCAGAACAAGACTAACAGCAAACCCCACCCAACGGAGGTAGGGACGGTTGATAATGATTCGAGGAGAAGCGGGGAAAGAAAGGGAAAGCGCGATCGCAGAGCCGCCTGTTAGTGCAGCAGCCAATGTCCACAGATGCGTAAATTCGTGGGTGGTCCACAAATTAAAGATCGTGCCAGTAACAATCGAGAATGATGAAGCGAACATGGTGAACGCACGCCCTGCTGGCTCATTGCGGCGTAAGCCAAAAGTCCAAATGCTCAATCCCATGAAAATCAAACTAAGGATGGTTGGGAGTACCAGATAAATACTGATGTCGCTGTCTGGAAATTGCTGCAATTCGAGGGGCAAGTCACGTACTTCCCCATCCTTGAACTCCACAGTCAGAGTAATGTTCTCCCCAGGCGCAAATTTCCCCACGATCGCGTCACGCATATCCTGACTATTCTTAACCCTGACCCCATTGACTGCCAGAATTTGATCCCAATTTTTCACTTCCGCACTGAACGCCCAGGCACCTTTGGAACCGCCCGTGTCGTTAAATATCAATGAATGTTCATAAAACGAGCCGATAAAAGGCTCACGCACCCACTGAACAGCAAGTACCAACGCCCAAACAAGCACAACCGCTGCAACAACTTGATAGAGAAAAACGATCCCCGTCAGGATGCGTCCCAGCGATTTTTCAGAGAAACGACCGTTCATTGAATTGAAATTCATGGCTTAATGTGAGGGAAATTTTACTCTACATTCCAGCCGGAGGTGTATGGTACTTTCATAACAAAGGCGTAAGGTGACGCGCCCGCCTCCCCTGACTTGAGCCTGCCTCAGTGATCCTCAGACAGATCTCTCCGCTGCGGGCTGGTTAAGCAGATAGACGGCACCTCGCGATGCCGTCTATCTGCTTACGGTTCGTGTTTTTTCAATAATGCTTCATAAACCGACTCGGGGATATCCGCCACCCGGTAGATCTGGAGATACTCCAACCCATTGATCGTGATGACCTTCTCTGGCATTACTACACCTTCGAATTCACTCAAGATCTTTTCAGTTTCAGGATGCTTCTCGCGGGCGATCGGGTACAACACCAAATAATCGGCACTGCGCATCTCCTCAGTAATAGTCACAAAATCGTTGAACAGGACGTTCGGGCGCTTCAACACCACCGTCTCACCAGGAAAATAATAGGAGAATGTGCCCATCCCAATGTAAACATAAGCTCGCAGATCCTTTGCATTCGGCTTTTGCGCCAAATATTCTGCCGCCTCAGAGAAGCCTTCACCATAGGCATAGGTTGCAGCTTCCTTCGCGAACGGATTTTTGTACGTGAAGTAATATGGCGCATATGGCAAACCAAACCCGATCTGGGCAAGTGTGATGACGACCAATGCTGCCACAGAAACACTTGCTCTTGATACTATCTTCCAACGCTGCCCAGCCCACAGCAAAGCATTCCCCACCCCATACCTGCAATGACATCAAATGAGACAAAGGTATTCATGATGTAGTGTGCATGATTCCGCCCTTGTGCAATGCCGAACATCAATACGAACAGGATTCCCAGTAATGCCAGATACCCGATCAGCGATCTAACGTGTGCAGGCATACCATCTTTATCTTTTGAAAACAAGAAGTAGACCGCAAACACAATGCCAAACCAGGTAATAAAGGTCGTCCCTGACATCCAATAACGCAGATAGAGAAAGACTCCGTCGAGGCGGGTGTTCACGGTGAATTCAGCAGGATCCAGTTCCTCGGTCACATCGAGGCGGGCACCCTGGAAGGCGTAACTAAATGCGTTGCCATACACTTCACGCAGCATCCGTGCCGGGTCCACCCACATTCCGGGCCATAAAATGAAATAGACCAATGCCGCCACACCGAACCAAATGGCAAAGACTCGCACTACACTCCATAGTTTTGACGTGAAGGATCTACCATCCTGGGTAACAAGATTTACGAGAAGCATCAAGCCAATTACTACTACAATTACAACAGAAGAAGATTTAGTCAACTGAGCCAAACCAAATGACGCCCCTGAAACAAGAAGGATAAATAAGTCCCTACCCTTTTCAAGATATACATGCATTCCCAAAATAGAGGTAAGCACTACTATTGAAAGTAACCCCTCATGGTTTAGCAGACGCGAATGCCCCAAGTAAAAAGGTGCAATCATTGCCAGCGAAATGGACAGGAATGCCATTCGAGAATCCATCAATTTTTGTAAAAGAAAAAAACCTAACAAAGCAAACGCCAGAATCGACAAAGATTGTAACCAGCGACTATATAGCAGCACATTCAATGCTTCTTTGTTATTCTCGTGCAGAAATTCCTCGAACTTTGGCTTCCGAACGTCGAAATAGCCCTGACCAAAACCTCGATATTCAGGAAAATATGCAATCATCCCAGTTGCTACCATCCATGTTGTTGTAACAGCAGGATGGTAATCGTAGAGTGTATTGGCAAGATCACGGTTGGCAAGAGCATAGTAATAATTCGAACCAGATATAACCCACCAAGGTTCATCCATAGTAGTCGGACGATCAGAAGCAATCAAACGCGAAGGGACAATCAAAACAAGCAGGAGAGCAAAAAGAAATAAACTTTCGAATTTCTTTGAAATAATGGTTGTGTTCATAAATCAGCCAAGGCTTTATACATCTCTGGTGTAAACATATTTACATTATAGATGCGAATGTATTCATAATCATCGATCCAAATCACATGAACTGGCTCTATGGTTTCGAGGATCTTCAGATAAGGGTGATACTTTTCCAACCTATTCTGATTGGCGTAATAAATCACTAAATAATCTGAGCCTTTGATATTAATGACCAAATCTTCTGCATGTTGCCCATCTATATAGTACGGGCGAAAACTGAGTGACGTACCAGGATAGTAATATGAAAAACAACCCCGACTGTAATACACAAGCGCCGTCGAATCAGCCGATCCCGGAATGGACGAAAGATACTCTGCAGCAAGCTCCAACCCCTCGCCGTACGGAAACTCAGGAGTATCGTTATACCAACCTGCCGCAAAAAGAATCGGATTGCGATACGTAAAATAATAAGGATAATACGCAAGCGCACTCCAGATCTGGGATAGTAAAACTATTCCCGCCAACACATAAGGCAGAAATAGATTTGCAAGACGGTTTTTTATCCAATAAAAGGTATAAACCCAACCAACCCCTGCCAACAGATTTAACGCAAAATAACTAGAGAGAATGTAATGCGGAGAGTCTCGTCCTTGAGCAACACCAAACATGAGAATAAAAGCAGTGGCAATAGTTAAAGTTATAGTAAACAAAAGCCGAAAAGGATGAAATGGGTCACGATTCGGGCTAAAGTGGTAGATCGTTCCAAGAAGCATACCGATCCAAGTTAAAGGTGTAATACGATAAAGTAGAACCTTTGCAACATCCCAAATCCCGGTTGCATTTGCTTCAAGGCTAAACTGTGCAGGTTCCAATTCTTCAGTGACAGTAAGACGAGCACCCTGAAAAGCATAGCTAAAAGCATTACCAAAAACTGTATAGAGCATTTTGCCGGGGGCAACCCACATACCAGGCCAGAAAATAATATAGGTCCCTACTAACAGAATCAACCAAACGCCAAACACTTTTGTATTCTTGATAAAAGGCTTAATCCATCCCTGCTGACGTTCCTGTACAATCTGAATCAACAACAAGACACCAATCGCAGCAAACATGGCAATAGAAGACGATTTTGTAAGTTGAGCAAACCCTGCAGCGACTCCAGATAAAACAAGAAAGTATTTTCTGGAGTCGTGCATATAATTTGCAAAGGAAAGAATAGAGACAAAAACAAAAAGTGAGACCATCGCTTCATGGTCCATCATGCGCGTATGCCCTAGAAAAAAGGGGTCAAACGAAATAAAAACAGATACAAATACAGCCATCCATTTTCGGATCATGCGTTGAAGAAGGAAATAAAACAATAAGAACAATATAAGCAATACAAAGACCTGAATAACGCGCGAATAGATCAACAGCATCAATGGGTCTTTGCCATGCTCAATCATGAACGGATCAAGCCGTCCTTTTTCATAATCAAGGTATCCTTGACCAAAGCCGCGATATTCAGGAAAGTACAACAGCATGCCAAGCGAAATGATTGACATGGTTGTAACAGCAGGCTGGTATTCATAGACCGTGTTCTCAAATTCACGCTGCCCCAAGGCATAATAGAAGTTGGCACCCTGACTTAACCAGGAAGGTTCATCGAGTGTAACGAACGACCCAATCCCTGCAAGGCGCGGCACAAGAAAAACAACGATCAACCCAATATAGATCGCAACATCAATAAGCTTATTCCGATTCATGATTCGGATTATACCCGCCGCAGTCAGAATGGTAAAATCACCCTGTGAAAGAAAAGATCAAACAACTCCTGCAAAAACCATTTGCAATTCCAGCCGCATTATCCCTACTGGTTCTTCTGGCATACGGTTTACTCACCCCATGGATGGGCTTTTACTGGGACGATATGCCTTTTGCATGGTTCCTGCACTTCTTCGGTCCCATCGAATTCATTGAAGCCTTTCGCCCTTTCCGCCCAGGGCTGGGATATATCTTTGCCGCAACGACCGCCATTTTTGGCGGGCAGCCCTTCACGTGGCAGCTGCTTGGCTTGATCATCCGCCTCATTCTTGGACTTCAGGTATGGTCGCTGCTTCGGAAAGTTTTTCCCACCCGTGAGCGTTCGGTCCTATGGGTCATCCTGCTTTTCACCGTATACCCCGCGTACGGACAGCAATGGGTCGCCCTGACCCACATCAATCAAGAGTTAATTCCGCTTTTCCTCCTCCTTTCTTCTTTCATCCTCACAGTAAGTCTTTTGCGGAGCGGTAAACCATCACTACCAAGCACTGCGCTTGCCATTCTCCTACAAGTTCTGGGGCTATTCACCACCGAATATTTTTTCGGGTTGGAGATCCTGCGTTTTTTCTTTATCCTTGTGATCTTTGCCGAATCCAATGCAAATAAAAAAGACCTGATCAAGAAGACCTTTATTCAATGGCTGCCCTATCTGATCGTATGGACCATCAACGCCGCATGGACATATTCCTATCACCGCTCAGATGCATACAACTCCTATCAGATCAGTCTCCTCTCTTTACTTTCCCCGCTTGCCCTCCTCAATGAATTTGTCACCACACTTTCGCTTTCCGGTTTCGTTTCCTGGCTGGGCACCTTCGGCATTTTCTCGCCAGTGGACGGGTCTGCTACGCAGGTCATAGCATTTGTGATCTTCACTGCGGCATGTTTGGTCGTTTATTTCCTTAGCGGAGCACAACGTAATGCTGATTCTGAACTACCAAAAGCGAATTACGAATCGCATAACAAGGACCTGCCATCTTCTGGCACGCACTACTGGTTTATCCTCATCGGCATCGTCACCATTTTCGCCGGGCGTCTGCCCTCGTGGGCTGCGGGTCTCCCCCTGAAGATCGAGTTCGATTATGACCGCTTCTTCGTCTCGATCATGCTCGGGGCAAGTTTATTCATCATTGGGCTGGCAGATCTACTCTTACGTGAAGGACGCGCCAAACTCATCCTCTTGAGCCTTCTTATCGGCATATCTACGGCATATCAATTCACCTCGGCGAATACCTACCGTCGCGATTGGGCAAATATGCAAGACCTCTTCTGGCAAATGGCTTGGCGTATGCCAGACTTGCAGGAAGGCACAACCGTACTGACCTACGAACTGCCGTTGAAATATCTCTCAGACTACCAACTGATGTCCACCTTGAACTGGATGTATGCCCCAGACTTTGAAGGACGCGAACTGCCCTATGCATTGCAATACCTCAAAACAAGATTTGAAGCCGCGGAGATCAAAGCCAATCGCCCGATCGAAGTGACCTATCGTACCGTCAAATTTAGCGGCAACACATCAAACAGTGTGGTCATTTACAAAGAAGCGGATGGCTGCCTGCGCGTGTTGGATCCGGTTTATAACAATGCCGAAACCATTCCCGGCGCAAGTTTCTATCTGACCGATGCTATTGCACTATCCAATCCGGCGCTGATCCGTACGGATGCATCAACCCCTGCCATGGAAAAAAACCTATTCGGGAATGAGCCGTCACATGGCTGGTGCTACACCTACGCCCAAGCCGAACTCGCCCGCCAGGCAGGGAATTGGGAAGATGTGGCAGCTATCTACAAAAATGCGCAAAAAGAAGAACTCGCCCCCACCCTGCCTGTAGAATATCTGCCTTTTATCGAAGCCTTCGTACACACTGGTGATATGGATACCGCACTCAAGTTGACCGAGAAAACAATCAAAAGTCAGCCCACGCTCTGCCCGGCATTGAATACAATGTGGACCAGGGTTTCGGGGACTGTAGATATTTCAGAAGCAGAAACTTTACTTCAGAAAGAATGCAAGCCATAAAACAAGAGAAGGTCACCTTTGAGGTGACCTTCTCTTTTATAACCCATGTTGTATCGCGATCACTGCGGCTTGCGTCCTATCAGATACGCCCAACTTTTCCAGGATGGCACTGACATGGTTTCGTACAGTACCTTCAGATAGATGAAGTTGTGCAGCTATATCCGAATTGGTCATTCCCTTGGCAAGCAGACGTAATACATCCAGTTCGCGCTCGGTAAGCTTACCGGTCAGAACGGATGCAGGCTGGGTCTGATTGCTGGCAACCTGATTGAGCAATTTGCCCGCCACGGCAGGATCTACAAAAGATTTACCATCCATCGTACCGCGAATGGCTTCGATGATCTTCTGACGCGGTGTGTCTTTAAGCAAATAACCGGAAGCGCCCGCACGGATGGCGTCGAACACCCATTCATCATCGTCATAGGTGGTCAGCACCAGGATCTTGATAGCTGGATATTTCTTGCGGATCTCGCGTGTGGCTTCAATGCCGTTCATTCCTGGCATTTTCAAATCCATCAGCACGAGATCAGGGGTCTTTTTCCCGGCAAGTTCAATGGCTTCAAAACCATCTTGAGCAGAACCAACAACCTGAAAATCTTTCTCAAGAGTGAGAAGCATTTCCAATCCGTCGCGGATAACTGCCTGGTCGTCACAAAGAAGAATTTTCATAGATTCGCCCATCGATCAGGATTATATTGTCAGTACCACGCGGGTACCTTTGCCTTTATCGCTTTCAATTTTCAATCTCCCACCGGAAAGTTCAGCGCGTTCACGCATGCCAACCAAACCAAAATGACCGGAAGTTTCGCGTGAATGCATGTCAAAGCCAACGCCATCATCTGTAACCATGAGGGTGGTAAGCCCATTACTGGAAAGGTGAATGCTGAATTTTTTCGCGCGCGAATGTTTGGTGAGGTTCTCAATGGCTTCCTGGGTAACTCGCAGGATGGTTTGCTCCACGTCTGGGCTGAGGGAAGGCATTGGGTCTTGCAGATCCAATTCGAGGTCCAACCCGAAGCGAGAGGCGGCAGACTCAGCGGCTTTCCGAATGGCGAGATTCAATCCCAAGTCCACCAAATCAGATGAGCGCAGGGCTTTCAAAGCGCGGCGGGTTTCGTCCACACCTTTGCGGGTGGATTCGAGTGAGATATCGATCATCTCACGTGATTGTTCGGGATTGATATCAAAATAAGCTTTGGCAGTTTCAAGCGAAACGGATATGGCAGTGAGTGAATGAGCCAGCGTATCGTGCAGCTCACGTGCAAGACGGTTGCGCTCACGGCTAACTGTGAGCTGCTCCAGCGTGGACGCATAATGCGTGAGGTTGGCATTCGCTTCCCGCAGTGACTCCCGTTGTTCGCGCAGGCGGGAAACAAGGAAGCTAATAAAGAAACCAACAGCAACAAAACTGATGGTTCGGATAATGGCAATGAACAAATAAACAGATATGTTGCGATTTTCAAATGGATTGATCGCTGTCAAACCAAGCTCAAAAGTGGTGACAACCAGGCTAAAAAAGACAACGTGTGTAAAACGATACTTCCATGCCACAAGAGCCAGGGCAACGAACATCACGGGCAACTGACGCAACGCCATCCCTTCTGCATTCGAGAGTGGTCCCTGCGGAAAGCGCGGTACAACCAGCGCACTAATGAGAATGGGCGCAGCTGAAATGACAACCAGCATAAAGGGATAATAAGCTCTACCGATATTCTCTTGAACATCCTCCCAATAAGTAAAGATCAGGAAAATCAACGCCATCAATCCATTGGCAAAATAAAAAATGTAGACCGGTGAATACATACTACGCGGAGGCTGCCCCAAGGTATTGCCAGGGTTTGGTAGCAATGGCTGGTTTGGAAAGGCTGACTGCAGCCGTACCCCACCGCCCAAGAACTGCTGGACTTGAGGTGTATAAAGCGCAAAATCCATCAACGCCATGCCAAACAGGAAACCCAGCCAGATCCAGGCGGCAATACGGAGAACACGGGTTGAGTCATCTGTTGTGCGCATGCCTGCATCTTATCACGAAGGGATTTTTCAGGGGTGTGACGGGTGTCATGACCTGTCACAAGCACCCATGACAGTAGTCATGGGTGAATTTTCGGAATCATGATTGGAAACACTCTATTATTTTTCAGTAAAAAATTAAACTTTGGGAAGATGCAACTGGTATTTGGCAAAAGCACAATCTACAAATCAAAAGGACGCACATGGCAACTTTATCCACTCCCCTTCCGAAACAAGAAGTTACCCGCTTTGCACGGTTTCTCACCGTTGGCGCCATCGGTACTTTGCTCGATTTCAGCATCCTCACCCTGCTCAAATTAGCAGGGCTTCCAACACTGGCTGCTAACAGTCTATCGTTCGCAGCGGGTTTACTCAACAACTTCACCTGGAACCGCCTGTGGACTTTCCGAGACACCGTCAACATCGATTGGCGCAGGCAGTTGGTGCAGTTCACCATGGTCAGTTTGGTGGGCTTGGGATTGAGCAACCTGATCGTGCTATCGTTGGAAGGTATTTTCAGTACGTGGCTCGGCTCAGCTCAATGGAGCTATTTGCCCGCCAAAGTGCTTGCAACAGGAGTGGTGGTATTTTGGAATTATTTTGCAAATCGAACCTGGACGTTCAAACATCTCGACCATACACGATAGACCATAGTCATCGTAAAACTAGGAGTTCTAAATGACAACAGCAACCCTTCCTTCACAAGTACAACCTTCCACCCTTGGCAAAAAGATTTTGCCCGGTGTGACCATTGGCACACTTATCGTGATTATCATCATGGTCGCTTCGTTCGGTTTGCACATGATCAACATCAACTCGATCGGCAATGCCAATGAGTACTATACGGCCGCGGTCGAATCCATGCTCAAATCATGGAGTAACTTTTTCTTCATCGCAGCCGAACCGGGCGGTTCGGTCACGGTCGATAAACCCCCGCTGGGGCTGTGGATCGAAGCCATCTTCGCCTACTTCCTCGGCGTAAGCGGATTCAGCGTCTCCCTGCCCAATATCCTGGCAGGCGTGTTCGGCATTGGTCTGTTATACAGCATGGTCAAGAAATACATGGGTGAATTAGCGGGCATCACCGCCGCCCTTGTCATGGCGATCACTCCAGTGTTCGTCGCCACCAATCGCAACAACACTATGGATGGTATTCTAGTTTTTACATTATTAGTAGCAGCATGGGCATTCATCAAAGCCACAGAGTCGGGCAAGCTGCGCTGGGTCTTACTCGGTGCGTTCATCGTGGGCTTGGGCTTTAACATCAAAATGCTGCAAGCCTTTCTGCCTTTACCCGCATTCTATGCATTGTATTTCTTTGGCTCGAAAGAAGGCTGGTTGAAGAAGATCATCAACCTTGGTATTGCCACTGTTTTGCTTGTAGCAGTCTCGCTTTCATGGGCAGTCGTTGTAGACCTTGTCCCCGCAGAGAATCGCCCTTTCATCGGCTCCAGCGATGACAACACCGTAATGGGATTGATCTTCGGGCATAACGGTGTCTCTCGTTTGGAAAGTAACGGCGGAGGAGGCGCGCCTCCTTCTGGAACTCAGCCGGGGCAGCCCTCCAATGCAGAGACTCAGCCTCAGCAGAATCCCGGTCAAGGTCAGCAGGGTCAGTTCCAAGGTCCGCCGCCTGCCGCCCTGAACGCCTGTGAAGGACAAACTGAGGGGGCATCCTGTTCGTTCACAACGCAGAACGGAAATACCATCAACGGCTCGTGCATCATACCTCCCAACCAAACCGCCCTGGCTTGTGCTCCACAAGATCGGATTCCCCAGAATGGACAGGTTCCAAACGGGCAAATGCCTGCTGGTGGACCCAATGGACAGAATGGCGGTACCCCCTTCAGTCAGGAAACAGGCTCCCCCGGTGTATTACGTTTCTTCACTTCTCCACTCTCCAAGCAAATGTCCTGGTTGCTGCCCTTTGCACTCATCAGTGTCTTGTTGGCGCTCTTCGGCTCACGCATTCAACTCCCGATTGAGTCAGGTGTACACAAAGCTCTCATCCTTTGGGGCGGCTGGCTGCTCACCTGTGTAGTTTTCTTTAGCATGGTTTCAGGTATCTTCCATGCTTACTACGCCATCATGCTCGCTCCGGCTTTGGGTGCAATGGTTGGAATCGGCTTTGCCCAGTTGTACTCCTGGGGCAAAAATAAAAATTGGACAGTGATCGGGTTGATCCTCACAGTACTGGTCACACTTGGCTTTCAAGTCTTTGCAGCCTCACAATACAATGAGTTTTCGTGGTGGATGATCGGGACGGGTATTCTGCTTGGGCTGGGGATCCTGCTCATGGCAGTCTCGAGGCGCGCAGCGTATGCCATCTTATTAAGCGCAGCGCTTATCATCCCTGCCTATTGGAGTGTAATGACAGTCACATCCAGCTCGAACAACAATCTACCCACTGCCTATGAAGGTCAGGCTCAAACTGGGCAAGATGGTTTCCTCGGCAGTCCGGCGCCAGGTGGAAATGGCGGCGAAACCGCAAACACTGAGTTGGTAGACTTCCTGCAAGCTAATACACAGGATGTGGAATACCTGGTCGCTGTACCATCATCCCAGCAGGGTGCAGAATTGGTACTGGCAACCGGTCGTCCGGTACTCTATATGGGCGGCTTCGGCGGGCAGGACGAGGTCGTCACCGCGGATGACCTTACCACGATGGTCGCGAACGGCGAACTCCGTTATGTTCTATACGGCGGCGACCGCGGCAACAAACAGGATATAACCAATTGGTTGAGTTCATCCTGTGCTGTCGTCAATGATTTCAGCAGTGTAAGCTCAGTTCAAGGTCAGGGCGGACCACGAAACCAAAATATGATACTGTACTCTTGCAGGTAAAGCTCATACATAAAAGCACCTGAGATCTAGCTCAGGTGCTTTTATGTTATATGGAGTTACAACCATACTTTATAATTAGTCCTCAGTAATAGGTAGCAAACTCAGGCAGACGATCTACAAAACAGCTAAACGGATGCACAATGACGAACGACAAAAAAAAGATATTGGAATTGGAAAGTTTACGAGGGCTGGCTGCCCTGCTAGTTGTTTTGTTTCACCTGCCCAAGTGGAATCCGATTCTGGATATCAACCTAATTAATAACAGCTACTTGATGGTTGAGTTGTTCTTTGTCATCTCCGGATTCGTGATTTTCAAAGCATACTCAGAGCGAATCACATCATGGTTTGACCTGCTTAAATTCCAATTCCTCCGTTTTGGGCGGCTTTATCCGCTTCATCTTCTTTTCCTGCTTATATTCCTTGGGTTGGAGATTATGAAATTCATCGGTGTTTCGCGATACGGTCTCGACAAGACACGCGTCCCCCCTTTTTCAATGAACAATGCCGCCGAATTTATCGAACATATCTTCCTTTTACAAGCAGTATTACCATATAGCAACACTGCCACATTTAACGCACCTTCTTGGTCGATCAGTGTTGAGTTTTATACGTATATCATTTTCGGGTTGATCATCCTGCTCTTCAAGCGGGTCAAAACTCGGGCGCTAGCTTTGCACCGTCGCAATGCTGCTGCTTATCACACAATCGACCTTGGTATGGAGCCGGTGTTGCGCGGATCTTTCTCGGGCTTTGACGCCATTAGTTGAGAACGTTAGTCTTCCAAAATACACTCCTCTTGATTTTGCTCTTAATGGGTTTACCTTCAGCTAAAAATGGATGAGTGACTTCTTTTTCTGACAGCTTGATCGCATCCTTGTACTAATACGGCTCAACAACATTCTCTCCAAGAAACCGCTTATTTGGCTGGGCGAATTATCGTATTCAGTATACATGTCCAGTCGTTACTGGTCTGCCTGGCCCCCCCCCCGGCGGGTTCCCCCCCCCGGCCCGGTGGAGGGTGGGCTAGTTGTTTTGTTTCACCTGCCCAAGTGGAATCCGATTCTGGATATCAACCTAATTAATAACAGCTACTTGATGGTTGAGTTGTTCTTTGTCATCCCGGATCGTGATTTTCAAAGCATACTCAGAGCGAATCACATCATGGTTTGACCTGCTTAAATTCCAATTCCTCCGTTTGGGCGGCTTTATCCGCTTCATCTTCTTTTCCTGCTTATATTCCTTGGGTGGAGATTATGAAATTCATCGGTGTTTCGCGATACGGTCTCGACAAGACACGCGTCCCCCTTTTTCAATGAACAATGCCGCCGAATTTATCGAACATATCTTCCTTTTACAAGCAGTATTACCATATAGCAACACTGCCACATTTAACGCACCTTCTTGGTCGATCAGTGTTGAGTTTTATACGTATATCATTTTCGGGTTGATCATCCTGCTCTTCAAGCGGGTCAAAACTCTGGCGCTAGCTTTACTTTGCACCGTCGCAATGCTGCTGCTTATCACACAATCGACCTTCGGTATGGAGCCGGTGTTGCGCGGACTCGCGGGATTCTTTCTCGGGACTTTAACGGCACATTTAGTTGGGGAACGGAGCGTTAGTCTTCCAAAATACACTTCTCTTCTGATTTTGCTCTTAATGGGTATTTACCTTCAGCTAAAAATGGATGCAAGGTACGACTTCGTCATTTTTTTTCTGACAGCTGCGTTGATCGCATCACTTGTACTTAATACGAGCGGCTGGCTCAACAACATCCTCTCGAAGAAACCGTTAACCTGGCTGGGAGAACTATCGTATTCAGTATATATGTCCCATGTATTTATCATTTGGGTCGCGACGAACTTTCTTAAAAGAGTATTGAAAAGAACTGAAGTCCAGGGATTATATGGGGCATGGGCTACACCGCTCTCACTTTTCGAGACTCTGGTGGCTGTCACTGTTATTGTTTTCTTAATTTTTATCACCAGCCAAATTCTCTACCTTCGTTTTGAAAAACCCTTTCGTGAATGGTCACGCGGATTTATTTCTTCTCAAAAGCCGACATAATGTAAACTTCCCCAAAAGCAGGATTATCAATAAATTCGATTGCTCTTTGAGCAACCTTATACTGACACAAAAAATCTGTAATTGCTGAATTTCTCAGAAATTATCCACTTTCTATCTGGTAACAAAACATTCCTCGAAATATAATTTCGAGGAATGTTTTGTTTATCTAAATTCCAAACACCGCTTCAAGCGCCCATAAGACCGCCATTCCTACAAGGATGGTAAGCAAGACATTGCGTGTACGCCACGCCACCAATGCCCCACCTAAACCTGCAATCAATCGAAAATTATTTAACGAAACATCAAGATGCCCTGCTGGGTGGGTTAACGCAGGGAAGACCAAGGCTGCCAGCGCTGCCGCAGGGACGAAACGTAACGCGCGGCTCAACCACTCTGGCATTACGATCTTCCCGAAAAGATAAATGAACAAAAAACGCAGAGTAAATGTGCCCAACCCAATTGCAAGGAAAAGCAGCCAGATGGATAACGTGCTCATACCGCTGCTCCTTTTTGCAGATTCAGACTTTCTGCAAAATATCCCGCAGCAATGCCAAGAAACGTTGCCAGCACCAAACCAGTGTTATACGGAAGTCCCTTCGCCATCACAGCGACCATGCCCCCCACTACAGCCGCCACCACAGTTGGTCGGTCTCGCAAGGCACCAAACATCAATGCAGTGAAACTGAGTGGAAAGGCAAAGTCGAAACCGAGACTGGCAGGAACAAGCGAACCCAGCAACGCCCCGGCTACTGCACTGATCTGCCATGCCGTCCAAACCGTCAGGGCTGAGCCAAAGAAATACCAACGGTGATCCATTTCAGCTTGTGCTGAAACAAAACGGCTCATACTCACTCCAAATGCCTGGTCAGATAGCATATATGCCAACAATGCCTTTTTGCCAGTCGAAAGTTTTTGAAGGTACGGTGCAAGCGTGGCGCTGTACATCGTAAAACGTACGTTCACCACCCATGCCGTCAACACCATGATGATCCACGGACTGCCCGCGCTCATTAGCTGAAAGACCACCAATTGTGAAGCACCCGCAAAGACCAATACTGACATCCCCATCGTTTCCCAAAACGTCAGTTCCACGCTCACCGCCCCCACCCCAGTGATCATTGCAAAGGGAATTACACCGATCAAGATTGGCAGTGAGCTTTGCGCACCGGCAAGAAAGTCCTTATTTATTTTCATATTTCACCAATAGTTTCGTGTTTTCCAACCGCGCAATTCTAACCCCAAACAAAATTGTCATTTTACAAATAATTTACAGCAATATAAACTGCGCCAAACACCATATATGTATGATTAGATATTCGCTTTATCAAGGAGACGTCATGGTTAGAAAAGCCGCAATGCTTATGCCTATAATTATTCTCTTCACCCTCGCTTGCAACCTTGGCACGAACCAACCCACAGCGGAGGTAGAACCTGCTGAAACGCAACCAGCCCAGATTACGCTTGAGGCGGCAACATCCGCGCCAACCAAGGCGCCTGTCAACGTCAGTGACTATGCCATCTTCTCCATCAACGTGCAGGACTTCTCGTATCCCGAACAATCGGCTGCTGTATTGGATCGCATCATCACCCTGCACGAAACCTACAACGTGCCTGTGGATATTTACTTGACCGATGTGATGGCGCAGATTTACGCAGAGCAATTCCCGCAATTATTGGAACGGCTCAAGACCTCGCCTGTGGTTGCCATTTCGTATCACTACCGTGCGCCACGTCCGTATGCCAATAATTATGATTGGCTCGGTCTGCGAAACATGAGCGCGGACGAACTTTACCAAACCGTCCTGCGCTACGAGACCCACGCAGTTGACCCCGTCACTGGGCAAACGACAGACGCACCCGGCGGCTATCAATACGTGGCTTCGCTGATCGGGTATCCGCCTTATGCCGCCTCGTCCCTATCCAGCGATGCCAAAGTTGACTCTGCTCTCATGCGCGTCTTCAAAGAACTCGGCGCGCAAATGACCGTTGTCCACGGGCGCGCGCTTAATGTAGGCGACACAAAGAAAGGCTTATACATTCGCCCTGAACATTACGATTACATGCTCTTTCAAAATGTCGGCGCAGACCCGGCAGCATCTTTTGAGAATGCGCTCAACGAAGCTCACAACTCGCAAGGCATTGCCCCCTATTTCGTCGGTGTGAAAATGCACGACAACGATTTTTTCTCAACCCAATCTGCCTGGCTGACCGTGTATGTGGATGGTGGCAAACGCCCGAATTGGGATCCCAACCTCAAATCGGCGCTGCTCTCGCAAGCCGAGCAGGATGCGATGTGGGCAATGTATGAGCAAACCGTCCTCTATGTCGCTTCGCAAAACAACCGTATCGGCATCGTCAATCTGCCCATGGTGCTGGATATGATCCAATAAAATTTCATGAAACGCTTTCTATCTCTTTCTCTCGTGTTGCTCTTCCTGATTTCCTCTTGCAGATTTACATCCAAGGCATCTCTCGAAAATCCACCAACCACGGTCGCCTACAAAACTGTTGAAGGTATTGACCCTGACCTACTCAGCCTCGATATCTACCTGCCTGCCAATCCGCAAAATGCGCCTGTGGTGATGTGGGTTCATGGCGGCGGATACGCCATCGGCGACAAAGCCTATCAGATGGCAGATAAGATCACATTGTTCAATGAGCAAGGCTGGATATTGGTCAGCGTCAACTATCGCTTGAGTACACCAACAAAAGGCGCAGCGCAATTTCCAGATCATTTTTTGGATGTCGCTGCAGCGGTGGCTTGGGTTCGGGAGCACATCCCAGCCTACGGCGGCGACCCGAACCGCGTCGCCCTGCTGGGTCACTCCGCAGGCGCAGATATCGTTTCGAATGTGGCAGTGAATCCAATTTACTTGAAAGAATACGGCTTGGAACTTTCCGCCATCACTTGTGCTGCTCCACTCGATACGGCTGGCTTTGATAAAGCCAAAGCAGGCAACACCGAACAAGAACAATGGGTAAACGCGCTAGGCAATAATCCCAACTACATCACTGAAACTTCTGCAACACTGCTTATCCAACCAAACAGCGGCATCCCGCCCATGCTGGGAGTGATGCGTGGAAATGAGAGCCGCCAGCAAATCGAAACTGAGTTTATCGCGGCATTGCAAGCCATGGGAATCGAAGCCACCTTGGTGGATGCAACGTCCCTTTCACATGAGGAAGTCAACAACCAGATCGGTGCGGCAGGTGATACTGTAATGACCGAACCGCTGATGATCTTTTTATACCGATGCTTTGACCTATGAACTTGCATCCAGAATATTTGAAAGACCTGCTCTCCGCTCAGAGGACTTAATGATATATCCTCTGAGCTTTTTTATTGAGTAAAGATCAGGTCTGATAAAATCATGGCAAGGTAATTGTTTCTCTGCCTTTATCGAAGCAGCCCTTACCGATTAAGTCTCGAATATTTGTATATCACTATAAAACATGAATCTATCTTGGTCTGTGAGGTTTCATGAATAAAACTGTAGTCTGGACGCTGATCATTGTTATCCTCTTGTGTTTGGGTGTGGCGATACTGGTAGGAATAGGTTATCTGACACAGAGCGGATCTTCAAATACTGACGAAGGGGCATTTGGATCTGCACCTGTCGTCGCCATTGTGCAACCCGCGGATAAAACTCAAATGAACTCTGGAGACGCGCTATTGGTGTATGTCACCGCGCAATCTCAGGGCGGGCTGAAGCAAATGGAACTGCTAATCGACGGTCAGGTTATTCAAACATTCACCCTGCCAGATCCTTCGGTCACATCCGTCAGTAGAGTTTTTGTTGTATTGAATCAAAATACAGGCTGGCATGAAATTACTGCCAGAGCAACCAACAGGCAGAACGAAACTAGTGACAGCAACGCAATCCATGTAGCTGTAGCAGTGCAACAAGCAGGCGACGCCAATGGGAATGGACAGGGCGATCTACCCGTCAGCATCGGGGATGGAGGCGAGAATTCACCCGCTGGTGGAGACAATGCGGGTAACCCACCCGCCGGAGACGGGCAGGCAAATCCACCTGCTGGTGGAGGCGATGCAGGTAACAATCCACCTGCCGGAGATGGGCAGGCAAATCCACCCGCAGATGGAGAAAATCCGGGGGCAGACGATGAAGCCTTGCCGGCTTTGCCGCCTCAACCCAACGATGCCCCGCCACAATTCCCACTATATGATCTACACATAGAACTTGATGCCTCTGGTGGAGACCCCGTCCCTACCTTGTTTGCTTATGCCAAAGCCGAGGATGATCTTGGGCTTCGATCTCTGGAATTCGCATGGAGCGGTTGGGACGGAGAAGTGTTGATCGATAGGGGCACGAATGTGATCGACTGTGAAGGACAGCAAATTTGCGAGATCGGATATTTTTATGTACCTTTGGAGGTTGGTGAATACTGGGTGGGGTTTACAGCAAAGGATACCAGCGGGCATGTTTCAGTCGTCATCGATCAGTTACAGGTATTGCCCGGCGGCAACCTGCCGCCCGCAGCAGTGGAACCAGAGGAAGAGAACACAATTCTGGATGAGATCATCGATAACATGACCCCTGACTTGGACGGTAGTGATTTCCTGCCGATTGATCCGGTGTTAAGTGTGCCCGACCTGTTGGATTGGATCGGGCAAGCCAACGCAGGCGGAGACGCCCAGGTGGAGGATGTGTGTGAGCAGGACGACTGGGAATGTGTATACGGAGCAGGGATCGTGGTCACAGTCAACAGCAATGACCCGGCTGGAAATCTAATCACATTACGGCTGGAGCAACCGTTCGAAGCACCTGAAGGCAAAACGCTGGTTCCGTACATTCAACGAACCATCGGAAACCACAGTTCGTCACAATTGATCGTCCCGCCCAATTGGGTTGCCAGTCAGGGTTCCACGTTGAACCCAGGAACGGAGTTTTCATACATTGACAATGACCTCGCGTGCGGCGATGTATATACCTATATCGTTGGGCTGCAAGCCTACACGCCGGGTGCAGTGGACGCGTATCTTGCAGGCGGCGCCTATCCCATTGGGACGACCGTTGCATGGGAAAGAGTTCAAGCCAACGGACGATGCACACCCAATGGTCCGGGTCCACTGGTTTTGGTTACCGATCCCCAGCCTGGCGGGGTGATGCTCGAATGGAGCATACCGCCGGGCAACTATCCCCCCGAAGGAGCCGGGGTCATTCTCTATCGCTTTGATAGAACCAACACTGATCCATCTGTTCTAAGCGAAGTAAATCTGTATGAAGAAGTCTACTCGCAGGAAGACCTGCGCCCGGGCTTACTCTTCACAGATGTAGATGCCAATGTGATCTGTGGACATGAATATATTTACTCGTTAGGCGTATACCCAGCGAATGCACGCCCCGGGTTTTCTCCATCCGGCTGGCTTCAACATACCAGTCAAACCGTAGTGCGCGGATTCTGCCCCACAGACACATTGAGCAATATTCAACTTTCTCTTGAGCCAAACTGGGCAGTATGGGAACAAGGCAGTTATCAAGAGGTATTGATCACACTCGATCTGCCGCAAGGGTTTGCCTGGCCTGCCGGGCGCGATGTACGCTTGAATATTTGGCAAGTCATGGAAGATGGCAGTGCAACATCACCTGGATATTTTCCAAAAAATAACCTGCGACATCACACCTTCACCACCCCTGTGGATTGCACACAAGACCGGGCTGAATTTTTCCTCAGCCTCGAAAGTGACGGTGTTCGGCTTAATGAGACCGGCATCTATCAGGTGGAACTGGAAGATTGTGCCCCCCAAGAACCGCCCACTTTGATTTCCGTCACCGCCACAAATGCCTGCAACGGCGCAGAAAAGTGTCTGGTCATTAACTGGGCGCCATACCAAGCCTCAGGCGAACCCGGCTACCTGCCCGTCAATTCTATTTTTATTCAACGGAAACGTCTGAATGCTGCAAACCCGGAATGGGCGTTGGTTGGTTTACCCCTGTCTGTACCCACCGATGCAACCAGCTATATTGACACCGAAGTCGGCTGCAATACAACCTACTTGTACCGCATGGGCGCAATCAATTATTGCGGACCCAATTGCGAAAGATTCGCAACCACCTCTTTTGTAAACGGAACAAGTATTCAAATAAGGACGCCAAGCTGCGAAGAACCCTGGTCCATATCAGCAACCCCGGAAGGCGAGGCAAATCCATGAAACCATTAAATAAAAAGCGGCTCCTGCTGAGCATGTTTCTGGTTTTTCTAACCGGATGTACCCTCCCCGCCGGACTTCCGGGCAATGCACAACCATCTGGTTTGCAGATCATCACCCCACAGAATGGAACCGTATACACGGTGCAGGATTGGATCATTGTCAAATCAACATTCGGTGTAGAGACAGGCGCAACAAACGTGGTACTGCTCGTCAACGGCGAGGTCGTCCGTGAAGATGCGTTGGATGGCTCGATCCCGTCGGGAACCATCCAACAACCATGGCGCGCCTCCGCACCGGGGACGTATCAATTGCAGACCAAGCTGCTCACTGCAGATGGTGGCTCACATGATTCCAACGTGGTGCAAGTACAAGTTGGAGAAAGCGCCGCCTCTCAAACTCCGCCGACAGTTGAAACCACGCTTGCGCCTGATTACACACCCACACCTGAAGCCACGCCCACACTTGGGGCTCCGCAAGCCACCGCCATCAAAGACTCAAATTGCCGCTTTGGTCCCGGACAGGCGTATGAAATCACCGGCTATTTGCTGAGCCAACAAACCGCCCCCATTGTCGGACGCCGCTCAGACTCTACCTGGTGGGTCATTCAAACCGAAGCAGGCGTAAAGTGTTGGATCTGGGATGAACTGGTCGAAGTCAGTGGCGATACCAGCAATGTGCCCATTGTGGAAGCACCGCCTACACCTACACCCAGCCCAGTTCCCCTGAGTGCCCCACAACCCAGCGCGCCTTCCGGCACACTGAATTGCACCTCATCCGTTCAATTGACATGGCAACCCGTCTCACACCCGAACGGAGTCGCCTACTACGAATGGGAGATCGACGGTCCCGGCGGCAAACAAACCGGAACCACCGCAAGCACTTCTCAAGAGATCATTGTTGCATGCGGTAACAGCACCTACACATGGCGCGTACGCACAATCGACAACCTTGGGAATACCAGTGGGTTTTCAGACACTTTAACGTTTACAGTGAAATAACAGTTTAATCAAAAAATAGCGGGCAGGGATAACCTGCCCGCTATTTTTACACCCTGTTTACAATCAAATGACTGGCGTCACTCGTCAAACTTTCAGCATTCCGTACAATTCATTTCAAAAGGAGAATGCAAATGAAACGAATCCTGCCCCTGATCCTTGCCCTGTTCTTGACGACCGCCTGCGCCATAACTTCAACAATCGAAGCTGCGCCTCTCCCTGCCACCGAAGCGGACACAACATCCCCAACCTCTGTCCCCGCCGAAACATCCCCCGCTGCCGCACAACCCGCAGAAACCAACACAACCCTCCTCTACATCTCCGGCACCACCCACATCGAATCCAAACCGCAGGTCTGGCCTGATGTGGATGCTTTCCTTGTATTCTTGCAACAAGTGACCGCCCTCGGCATGAAGTGGTCTATCGGTGCAGATATTGGCTGGCTTGAAGGTGAGCCACGCGCCGCCGAATTGATCCAAGCATCCGAAGCCTTGGGCGTGCAGTGGGACGTCCACACGCACAGTCCGCAAGACCGAGCAAAAGCCGCCTATCTCATCACACAAATGGGCGGTCATCCTAATTCTGTCGTTTCGGGCATGTTGGTCAGTGAGTTCAGCAACATCGGTCCACAAACCTATCAGGGTTTCACATGGACTCCACAAGTGTTATGGGGCGGCACGAATTGTCCCGGTCACCGCCCGGGATGTGATGATCTTGCTGCCGGGCTGTGGATTCCGCTCAGTGCAGAACAGTACACCACGCACAACCCGAACGGACAATATGTCCGTGTAGGCGGCGGTACACATCAGCTCAAAGATGGTCGCATGCTCGCTCAAAGCATTGCCAATGGACAATACACATACCCTGTCATCAGTTTTACGCTCATGGTCGCCCCAACCACATTACAGATCGTCGAAAGCGACGATGGCATTGCCGAGATCACAGCGTTTGTAAGCGAAATGAATGGCTATACCTTTGTCCGCTGGGCAAATATTGAAGAAACCGCTCAAGCCTGGAGGGCGGCAGGAAGCGTCCCCAGCCGCATTGAGATGGAATAAAAAAAGAGCCGGTCACGTTTCGAAACGTGACCGGCTCCCTACTTTGGCTCTGGTAATGGGCATTGCAATGGGGAGCCCGGCGAACGATTGTAAACATAGCCCCCATCTGAAGGGGTAAAAACTACCACTGCATCAATAAAAGTTGCGAAATAGGATGTATTCAAACAACCCAAAACAACCACATCTGCAGCGTGGAAAGATATAGGTGGGGGATTTCCAGGGATCACCACCCCTTCATGGAAACCAGAGTAAGGTCCGATCAAGGTAAAAACAAGGCGCTGATAATCCAAAAAACGATAATAGGTACTTCGGTCGGGTTCTCCTGCACCGGAAGGATAATAACGAGGGTAAAGTGCACGTCCTTCACGAATCATGGCATTTGGCTGTGAAAGGAATGTAAGAAGTTCCGCACGAGTAAAACCAGATTGCTCCAACAAACCAGTTTCTTCCAATTCGGATAATATCTTTTCCGGCTCGCGGATCTGATATCGCGGCTCAAAAAACATTTCAGACACGGGCAGTAAAGCCCCCAGCGCAAGAATAGCGCCTAAAACAGGTATTATGCTGGCATAGGATCCCCATCTCAGTTCAGGAAAAACATTAATCCCAGAAGCTGGGCTGTAATCTTTCTGGGGGACGCCTGCAAATCTCAAAAGCCAACTAAGTAGTTGTATTCCACCAGCCATATAATACAAGAGAACAAGCCAATCCACTGGGGCAATATAACGTCCACCAGATGTCAAACCGAGTGAATTAGTGAAGAGATACGTCATAAAAAAAACGATTGGCAGGAGTGCAATTGCCCGCTTGCGCTCCCATATGGATCCAACGCCTAGAGAAATCAAGGCGATGTTTAGAATGATCATCCCTGAGCCAACCGTGTCAACGAACCCGTCCTTCCAACTCTTTTTCCAATAGGGCAGGTCTGATTTTATAGTGTTCCAAAGATCATGAAAGACCGGTGTTGCAGGCAGGGAAATCACCGATGTGATGGTGTTATGCAATAAGTGATTTAGAAGAGAGCAAGGCACAGATTCACAGGTCAAAGAACCGGCTTGGGTTAATGACCGCTGGCGAAGTAAGGCATGAGTGTTTACTTGGTAAAAAGAATCGGATGAATTTAGAGCATTTACAGTCTCGGAATGAGTGGAAGCATCCGCACCAATACCATACCTGTATCGAAGTAAAATTTCGATACGGGAATAATACGTATAAAACATGGGAATTCCCTTCGTAGAATTCCGCACTTCCCAAGGCAGAGTGACTGTCAACATTCCAACGATGACTAACAAGCCAACAAGAACGACCTGTTTCCAACGAATCCTTAAAAATAATGGAGAACAAATCAAAACCACAGGTAAAAGAGGCAATACATGAGAGCGAATCATCAGCGCAAGCCCGAACACAGCGCCCGCCCAGATCAAAATGTTAAGCCTGGATGGATGTTTCATCCATTTTAGAATCAATAGTATAAAAATAGAGATGCCAATCGCAGTTGGAAAATCGGTCAGCATCATTTTAGGACTGGCAGTATCGATCCACTTTGCGGCGATAATGGCATTCACCCCTCGAATGGCGATTAACACACTTGCAGAGATACCCAGTGCTCGGCTATGCAATTCATTACCGATAAGATAGATCACAGCAGGGAACACAGCGAACAAGGCGGCTTGAGCCGTCATCAAAATCACGTAATCCTGACCGAATACCAGGTGCAGGACAAGCAGAAAGATGCTGTATAAAGGGCGGTCAGAATAAAGCCCATTAAGCAATGATTGTCCGATCAAAGCAAATTGCCCACCCTGGTCGAACGTTGCAGCATCAGAATAGGGATAGATAACGTTTTTGGCAGTGTCAGGCATGAAATAATTCGGGTTCAAGGGACCGCGTCCCCAAAACCAGGCAGCAAGCACCCAGATCAAGATAAAAAGTACAAAATCTATCTTGGCATGCTTGAATATATTAAATCGGCGCTCAAAAAACAAAAATAGCGTCCCAACAAAAAGGGACAACAAGACTTGAAATCCAAGAACAGGCACACCAGCGTTATACCAATAATCTGATGGGAAGCGAATACCAATGCCGGTAGAAAGGATGAATAGTATTAATAAAATGGAAATCCCAAAAACGACAAATCCAACTTTCAGAATGAGATGGGTCGTTTTGGTATTCAGGGAATTTATCCCTTTCCTTTCGATAAGGGTCAAAACAACTGTCAGGATACTTGCAATGGTCAGCCAAATTATGATAGGTGAGAGGGTGGTAATGTAACTTGCGAACCTACCAAGGCGGTATGAGGGCATCAACAGTGCGGCACTTCCAGATAAAAACATTAACAAAAAGATGACCAACACAAAGTCACCCGCTCTACCAGGCTGGGTTATATCTGCCCATAGGTTCATGGAAAGCTCGCGTCTGCGCAATAAATATACGCTCGTGAAAAGCAGCGAGAATCCAATCAATAAAACAGATACACCAAGCAGGGTCCGTTCAATAGAGTACCCTAGAAAAACTGCATTCTTCGGGTCTGATGGAGATGCCAGCAGAATGGCAAAAGTGATAAATGTCCCAAGGGACAGAAAAAAAACGTAGGCTGGGAAGCGTTTTGAAATTGAGATCATGATATTTTTTTTCCGGCGTCATCATCTAATGTTGGTTTACGCTCAAGCCAGAAAAGGAAGGATAGTCCGCCAATAATCGAAGCAAGAAAAAAAGTCAACGCGAGCCACGGCTCAAGGTAAAAGGTCAGGAATGCCAGTCCGCCTATGACTAGCCCCATGAGGTGGACACTAAAAACTGCGTATCGGGGCATCATACCCAACTTGATAAAGCGATGATAAGTATGGTCACGTCTGCCGCTGCCAATGGATTGCCCTCTACGCAAACGTGAGACAACGACTAATGTAGTATCGAATATGGGAACTCCCAAAAGCATGATCGGCACCACCCACGACGACTCAGGATTACGATTTAAGGGATTATACAAAATGGCAAATGAAGCGAGCAAAAATCCAATAGTCTGCGCACCAGAGTCGCCAAGAAAAAATCGAACTGCTACCCCGTTCCAAAAATACAAGGCAATACTGATTCCCAGTAATGCCGCAGTCCAAAGCGCAAGCATGGGTTGCTGGGAAAGAATGGCAGCGCCTACAAAAAAAGCCGATGCAATCGTACCAAGCCCCGCCACAATGCCGTCCATACTATCAATCATATTCATTGCGTTTGTAATGCCTACTAACCAAAATATGGTGATCAATATATTGAGCAACTGAGCAAATGTGGAAGAGAATGCATTAGTCTCAAATAAAACGGTCACAAATCGAACCTGCACACCAAAGGAGATCAATAGCGCAGAAGCAATCAACTGCCCCAAAAGTTTGGGACCTGCAGATAAGCCTTTGAGGTCATCCAACAATCCGAATGTAAAGACAACCACTGCACCAATTAGAACAGCCAGCATGTCTCGGCTCAAGGACGAATAGTAAAACAATGCAAGAAAAAAAAACGCTAAGAACAGCAAAATACCGCCCGCCAACGGAGTCGAACGGGCATGTTGTTTATGCGGAGCGGAGCCGGGAACATCCATGATCCCAAGTCGTTCTGCCAATAGGGCAGCGGGGACTCCTAGGACAAGGCTCAAAAGCAAACTAATGATTCCAAACTGAAGGGGGGTTCCCATATATTCAAAAATTCCTGAAGTAACGATGCGGCTTGTAGTTTATCAGAGTTTTCGCCGTCCCCACCACCCCATCAAGACCTCATTTTTGACGTATCTGCCGATAAACAGGCGACAAGAAGAATCGTAATGCACTTTGAAAATGTAGATAGAGGTAATAGAGTTTTTTACGGCTGGAACGCTGCGCATCATGCCGGACCTTGAGCCTGCTATCCACCATCAGCTTCATGCCACCCAGACGGAGGCGGCTGCAAAAATCCACATCCTCCAGATAGAGGCGGAAACGTTTATCCATACCGCCAAGCTTGCGATAGGAAGCGGAAGGCAGCAGCCAAAACATACCTGCGATCCAATCCGGGTGGATCATGCCGTCACTGTCTGGCAGGAATGGCTTGAAGGTGTAGCCGGGCAGTCGGCGCTGGATCATTTCAAATGGAGTTGGAAGCGGGCGGTAAGAGTCCTGCACGGTTCCAGTTTCGTCAATGATCTGGGGGGCAACCAAGTCTGCTTGATGCGCTTTTAGAGTGTTGAGCAAGTCAGCAAACACCGGACGTTCAAAGATCAGATCGGGGTTAAGTACCGCAAAATACTCCCCCTGTGCCACCTCAAATGCGCGATTGTGATTTTCGGCAAACCCCAAGGGGTTTTCATTTCGAAGCATAACAAAAGAATGCCATGGGGATGGGTCGAAATCAGGCAGTTTATTTTTCAGATTATCGGTAAGGATCAATTGAAAACGAATAGCAGTCTCTGGCTCAGATTTTTGAATGCTATCCAGCAGATGCACGATTTTTTCTGCATCTCCGTGACTGACAATGGAAATTGTAATAAGAGGAAAGTCAGTCATCCGCGGCGGTTCCGTTTCACAAATTCCTGATAAGGCTCCAGCAGTCCCCTGGACATGAATTGCAGGATTTCTCCAGGTTTCACTTGAATGTTACTTTGAATCTCTCTTCGTTTTTTCAATATCATGGGCAACCCACGCAAAGCATCTCGAATCGCCCGTACAATAACCCCACCCTGCCCCCGCATGGTCAAGTAAGCAATAAAGAAAGATAGGGTAAAAAGATGAAGCGGTAAAAACAAGCCAAAATATGGGGAGGGCATGTCTTTCACAAATGTCCAGATCATATTGCGATACCCATAATAAACAGAAAAGTCACCACGCTTTCCTGTGCTGGCAGAGCCTACATGATGAACAATGGCGTTGGGTACATATAAACACTTCTTACCATGGATCCGAAAACGAAACCCCAGATCGACATCTTCAAAATAAGAAAAATAATCCTCATCAAAGCCGCCAACCTTCAAAAATACTTCGCGTGAATATAATGCAGCGGCGGCACATGGACTGAATATTTCCCGCTCTTCCAGCCCGTTTTTTTCAGCAGTCAGGTTATAACTATTTCGCCAGGCAAGACCACTGATATGGTAGGCATCGCCAGCTCCGTCAAGTAAAAAAGGAGCACTATATTGAAGTTGTCTCGAGGAAAACGCCATGAATCCTGGGTTATTCTCAACTGCCAATAAAAGGTGATTCAACCAATCTGGTTCGGGGTAAGCATCGGCATTCAAGAGTGCAATCCATTTCCCTTTCGCCAGTTGAACACCAATATTATTGGCAACGGCAAACCCAAGATTGGTTTCAAGATGTTTCACTGTTATGGCTAGACTTGGGAACTGCCCCCGTACATCCTTTACGGAACCATCTGTGGAGCCATTATCCACAAGAACGATTTCAAAATCCTGGTAAGTCTGTTCCAAAAGCAAGGATAGGCATCGAGACAGGTGGGCACCGCTATTCCAAGCAACAATCACAATTGATACAAAAGGTTCTGGCATTTGCCTATTATAAATGAGTAGAGAACGCAAACACAATTAAAGCCATTTCGTTATTATTGAATTTCATTTTGAACCAAGCCTTGAATAAAAAACGCAGCTCAGCCCAAAAACCGCCGAACTGCATCCATAGGTATCAAACAGCATAAAAAGGAGCTAAGTATCTGACACTAAACCTATCAGTTTTTCAGCCTGTCGTTTTCTTGAGTATTGGATGACAGCCGAATTGCGGCGTTCTTCACCTACAGGTAGGTGCCGTTCCAAACCATTCGCTTTACCATCTACCAACTCATGAATTCTTTGAGCAAGAGTGTCCACATTTTCGCCAAAAGACCCTCCACGCCCGGTTGCATTGAGTACTGTACTTGCAGACATGTCTGAGCCGATCCCTACAGAAAGAATGGGAGGACCTGCAAATAAGTATTCAAATAATTTTCCAGTTAGGATTCCCTGCACATGGTCAGACTTGAATTCCAGAAAGAGTAACGCATCCGCATCTCGCTGAAAATGAAGCACCTGCTGACGGGGAAGAAATCCTCCATATTGAACATAATCAACAATATTCATTTCTTTCGCCAATGTTCGCATATCGGCATTGTTTCCATAAAAAATTATCTGCAATCGATGAGGTGAAAGATGCCCGGCTTCATGCAGGCGTGCAATAGCTTGAAACAATGCTGAGGGATCCTGTTTGTCTGCATAGACCGAACCGGTATATATAATGCGAAAGACCCCATCTTGCGGAAATGACCTCTCCTTTGGGAGATTTTCATAATCTTCAGGGTCAAAACCATTATAGATCACAGAAACCTTACTGCCGTACTTGCGCTCCAACACAAGCGCCAGGGGGTCTGATACTGTTGTAATGAAATCAGCCACAGTCATCCAGAAGCGTTCGCTTCTCTTTTCGAAGATCGTGAACGGCCATATTCCAGGGTATAGGTGATTCTCTGTCCACAGATCACGCCAATCTGCGATCCATAATTTCGCGATCCCGGCTTTTCGCAATTTATACGCCACACGATGAACCGTATATGGCCATGCTGAACTTATGACCAAATCCCACCGTTCGTTTGCGACGGCTTGAAATGCCGGTTCCACCCATAGGTCAGTCAGGTCGGGCATCCTGCAAGCATTGAGCACTCCATATTTCGTTTGGAGCCATTGGATCATTTTATTTATGACGCCCACCGCAAACGCCCTCAATTTTGCCTTGGGCATATTTTTTGAATCTGTATATTTTTCGGCGCTTTTTTTTCCCAGTGAACCGCGCAACAAATTGAAGAAAGGCATTTCTACTTCACGAACTGCAAACCCTGTGTATGGATAGACTGTGTTTGTGGGGTGATCATGTTTTCGTGTTGTTAACACAGTGACATCATGCCCAGCACGCGACCAATACTTCGCCCAGGAATACGGGCGCAGCGAGGCAACAGAATTTTGCGGCGGAAAATAGGTGGCGATGATCAGGATCTTCATGAAATAGAGCTTCAGGTTAGCGAGTCGGTTCGATCAAGGACAACCAGCGGCAAAAATTAAGCAAACGCCAATATTGCAGTTGAAACGGTAATACACCAGCGATAACTTTCTGTAGGAGATTACCCTGTCGAATATCCGTCAATACATTTGACGGGGTATGTTTATTCTGCCAGATTCTTCTTGCCCGGTATATTGCAGTTAAATCTCTTTGAGTGATGGGATAGGCAGGAATCTCCAGACCACTAAGAAACTGACTGCGACAAAAATAACCTTAGAGAAGATAACAGATAAAACCAACGATTCAGATATAAACATAATCGAAACTATTGTAATCAAGATGAAAAATGCTAACAAAACCATAAATCTTTTCCAATTCACAGTTACTGGGTGTAGTTGTTGGGTATAATACATATAGCTGCCTGTAAGAAATAAATAAGAAATTAGCGTAGCACTCGCAGAACCAGTAGCACCATAAGTTGGAATAAACAACCAATTAAGAACAAAATTTAATCCTGCTGTAATCCAAGCAAGTCGCCCAAACAAGTATGTTTTCTTCTCAAGTGAAATTCCGATACCTGTTACCTGTTGCGTAGATTGAACAACAATACCAATACAAAGTATCGCAAGAGGTAACCCGCTGCGAAGATATTCGTCCGGCATCAAAAGGTTAATAATTTCTCCTGAAAATAACGCCATACCTCCGCCAAAAAGCAACATAACATATATCAACAACAAGAGTACATCTCCATATATGGTGCTGTATTCTTGAGGATGGTCGGCTTTTACTTTAAAGGCTAGAGGGCTCCATGCTTTCCCAAAAGCAGCTGACACAAACATCACAAAAGAGGCGAAGCGAAATGCAACTGAATAAATCCCAACCTCTTCCACAGAAGTCATTGTAGCAAGCATCCAACGATCTATCGATCCAAACAACCAAAATGCAAACCCAGCATAGATATAAGGATAACCAGTGAGAACCAGCTGTTTCATCCACTGATAATCTATGCTGGCAGGTTTAAAATCGGTGCGAATCATCCAAAGGGATAAAGGTACAGTCAACATCAATACAATAGTTTGAGCAAGTAACAAACCATCAATACCCATACTTAATCTCACCACAGCTATCAAACCAATGAATGTTGACACAACCCTTGTTATAATAGCTAATAAGAAAAAACGCCATGGGGCAAAATGCAATCGCAAAACATCTAAAATATACTGTGACCACTGAGAAAACGCCATGAAAAGCAAGGCGGCAACCAATGAAACCCAAGTAATTGGTAATTCTAAAATTTTTATCTTTGGCAAAATAAAAGGGATGACCGCAAGTCCTATCCCAATTGCTAGAAATCCAAAACATGTTTGAGCAACCAAACCGGAAGTCACAATTACAGGTTTGGTTACATTTGTTGTATTTACATCCCAATAATAAATAGATACAGCATTATTTAGTCCGAAATTAATGAAAAGTCCCAATAGCCCAGTTATTGTAATAATTAAATCCAAAACACCGAATGCCTTAGGAGATAATGCGGCAGCAAGAAGCGGGAAAGTAAAAAACGACAACATCTTTGTAAGAAGGTCCGCCCCACCATAAACTACACTGTCTGTAAAAATTTGCCGAAAAAATCTTAAGTTCATAAATTAGCTTCCAGTATAAAAATTTTGGCCCAAAAGAAGGGCTAATAACCAAAAATCGATATTAAGCATGAATACCCAAGCAACAAGAGTAGTACATATACGACAATACCCTCTGAAATCAAAATTAAACATACATAGACACAATAAATTCGAGGATCTTTTTGGGAATTATTTATATTGCCTCAAACCATTTACCATAGCGTAAACGCACTGCTAATTTTTCGTACCAAACAGTTGTTGCATTTATCATAATAATTTCGTGATTCTTTACTCTTGAAAACATCCTTGCCTGCCCTTTTAGTACCTTAACAAAATAAGAGTTATAAGCTTCTGGTGAAAAGTGATCAAGCCAGAAAGAGTATGATAAATCAGCAAGGGTTTCCATTTCTTCCTGATTTGAAAGTAATTTATCAAGAATTTGTGCTAATTTCTCAGCATGATCAGGAAATTGAATTGACGGACAATCATCGTACCCATGAAGCTCCAAAACATTCCCGCCAATCACTACGCAACCAGAAGCAAAGCCTTCAGTTGCAAGTCTAGCAGGTACTGCCCCAGGTTGATCAATCAAGATCGTTGTACGTTTCAATACCTGAAGAACCTCTTCGTGAGGCATGCCAGTAAGCAATAAAAACTCAAAATCCTTTCGGCAGGTTTCCAAAATTTGAATTGCCTTTATTACTATTGAAGTCCCCTTAATAGATGGATCAGATGGGGCATGAAGGATTAATTTCTTTTCTAATGACAAACCAACAGTTCTTGGCAAAGGCATCTGAATGTATGGTCTTTCGACCAATGGATAGTATTGAAAAGTTGCATGATCCCGTGTAGAAAGCACGATTGCAGTTAATTCAGAAAAGCATTGCTTATACAGCTTAATTGCCAAATCAACAGGTGAAGATTTCGCACCAAACCACTGGGAAACACCAAAAGAACGATGGATAGCATGTTGAAGTGGGCGATATCTCACGTCGCTTCCACAGTGTCTGACAATAAGTTTTTTTCTAGCTGCCTTGATGAGTAAATAATCCAAGTTAAGAGGCAAATAGGATACTGTCCAATTAAAGAAAAATATATCAATTTTTAGAAGCATTTTCAAAAAGACAATAAAACGGATCGCCCGCTTACCCGATCTTATTAAGAAATGGTCGGAAGAACACCAAACACCAAAACGGATATTATGCACCCAAGGGGAAAAACCATCTTCTTTATATAATGGATTCTCAATAAATTCATGAACATACACCTTGTAAATTCTGGACTCTGCCAACACGGCGGAAATATTTCTCATATTATTAGAAGTTTCCACCCCGGCTAACAATAAGGTTTCATTCTCACCAACAACTTTACTTTTCATCTGTCTAAAAATTAATACAAAGGGAAGCAATATTAAGAATACGATGATACCGATGAATGCATTTATAGAAATTGATAATACATACTTTAAGGATGAAAAATATTTATGCATTAAATAAAACCTACTTAACTATCTCTGCAATACGAGATTCCAAACGTTCTCGTACTGCCTGTTCAGAGTGAAACTCTGAAACCCATTGCCAGCCTTGTGCCCCTAGTCTCTTTGTCTCTTCAGGATTATCAAATAAAAATCGTAAATGAGAGGCTATTTCATCAGGGGTAAATGCCACTAAAAAGGGATGCCACGAAAAACTTTCAAACATCAGGTTATCTGGAACAAATGTAATCACTGGACAAGAACAAGAAAGTGCTTCCACTGAAACAGAACCGTACCATCCTGCGCCAAAATCATCTAACACCACTTGCGACACGGAATAAATGTTCAACATTTCAGATCGTGTTAATCCCGAGATGTTATCTCCCTTAACATAAATGATGTTGTCATTAAGATTTAGTTGATTTGCTAGTTCCTTGGCTGCGTCGAGATCATCAGAAGCTGTCCTATCAGGAATAATTAATTTCACTCGAGAGCGCTGTTGGGGTATTAATTCATTAAGGAATAACTGAAGGGCATAAAAAATCTTCTCAGACGCTTTCCATTGACCTGTTATTTTATGGATTTCCGTATTACGAAGCATCATTCTAGACGGAACAAAAATGTTGAAATTTAATTCTTGGATTCCCCATCGTTTGAACGAATATTCAGCAGAATTTTCGTTTCTTTTAAAGACGTCCATGTCCACTGCCAACCTAAAAATATCTTCGATAAAATCATACCTCTTTAGCCGATTCAAAGCATGTTTATATGGTAGAGCTGTAATGGGAGCAGATATAAAAGAAGCTTTTCTAACAGCTATTCTGTATAGTCGCTGGTTAAGATAATAATTAAGCTTAGATCGAAAATTATCCATAAGATTTCCAACCCGCGGCAAAGATCTAATAATCTTAAATTCACTGTAGGTAAGTGTTGGAAAGACAGTAATATCGCTCCCAGTAACACGAAATATGGTTTTCGTTTTTACCCAAGGAAGAAGCACTACTTCTGGCTGGAAAAAACACATAGATCATATTGGCTTAATATTCTTAATATGTTCAACTCTTTGCGGCTACGTATCCAACCTAAACCAAGACTCAACAAAATGAGATGCTTAACAGGAATACTTTCCATTAATTTAATCCATTCAGGATAGTTCCCTTTAAGTTCCGGTTGATCAGATTCTGGAAGCTCAGTGTTTGGTGTAAATTGATTGACAACTGCATATAAATGGCAGACAATTTTCGAAGAGGATTGTAAGGATTGAGCCTCTCGGAAAAAGTTATTTGCAATATTACCAATAAGTGCGACTTTTATTTTCTCTTTATTCATAGTGTTTGTTTCCTAAAGTTGCCAAAATCTCGTACACTCCAATTTGCCCTTTGTAATCGCCCTTAAAAAAAGGATTAGGTGTTGGTGTAGATGGATCGATATGAATGCAACCCTCCCCAGAACTATTTATTGCTGAAAAGCCCAGTTTTTGAAGTTCCCCCTCTAAAACGCTCGGCTCAATAATCAAATTCATTCCAGGCTCAAAAACATTCTCGCGGTCATAGCGCTGGGTGTCAGTGAAGGTTCGTGCGGCTATCGCTTTGGGGTCGTAGTCATCTGCCTTGTTATGCTCCTCTTGCCAGAGAAACATATACCAACCGAGCCCATTGGCATTAACATATAACGTTCCACCTAGTTTTAGCACCCGCGTTAGTTCCATCAGCGATTTACGCCAGGGCGTCAAAAATACAACGCCATAACAGAAGATGGCGTCAAAACTATCATCAGCGTAGGGCAATTCATCGATACCGCTCAGACGGAAATCGAGATTGGGAACGGCGAGTTCCCGCGCCAGGTTACCAAGAAAATCCACACGTAGTGGCGAAATATCGCAAGCACTGACTTTCTGATTCATGCCCGCAAGCGCAAGCGACCATTGCCCAAAACCACAGCCGGCATCCAATACATGCTCATGCCCTGCAAAGCCGATAGCCCGAAGGCGTTCTGTGTATTTATTTAGTCCTTCACCATAAATTCTCTGCAAGAACATCTCGTCGTTATGACCAATACTTTGCCGGCTCATAGATTGCACCTTGGCCAGCGCGGTTTTAAGGTTTAGAGTCATATTTTCCATGCAGTCCATTCTTTCCCATTGATCTCGATCATAAATTTTTTTACCCTCAATGCAATTCCACCGAGTCGGAATTAATCATTTTTTGCCATCATCAACAACTCCAACAACCTGTTGCGAGTACCATAACCTTCATAGCGGTGTTTGATCAATTCATCGGGTTTTTGGTGTAAAGGACGGGTGCGCTCGTAGCGATCAAGATTCTCTGTATTAAGGAAGATATGAATGGGGTGAAAATCGAAAACTTTAAGCCCAGAAAACCTGATAAAACTGCTCAGACGCTTCTCTAATCCGTACATACAATGAACATCATCTTCCCAATTGTATGGAACTCGAACCAGATTATTCCATAACAACCACGGCTTAAGTTCTATATGCGTTTGGGCGGGAATGAAATGGTTTACTTCATGAGTTAATCCCCTACTTTTAAATAATTCAAGAATACCTGAATTTTGTGTCATAGAATGACTACGCGCAGATACTGCCTCAGGCACAATAGCATACATTCGGTCAATTACTTCATGGCAATTTTTTCCATTACGAATATCACCCTCAAGCAGAAAATTGAAATTTGGATGAAGTCCCAACTCAAATTTTGAATTCGCGCGTAATCGACTTAACAAGGGTGTTTCATGGGTCACAAACCATGTGGCAGCTATATTTGCCTCTTCGACAAGATCAATGGTGTCGTTGAGCACGTCATCATGTGCCCAATCAATATCAAACGTCAAGAAAATCTTGTCTTTCCAAGATAATTCTTCATTTACTACAATGGAAGAAATGTTCTTAAAATTTTTCATCGTTCTATCATTCAATCATTCTAGCTGGAGTTCCCCAAGCCTTCCTGCCCGACGGAATATCTCGATTAACAAAACTGTTTGCGCCAATTATGCAGCCATCCCCAATTGATATTCCTTTGCTGATGATCGTATTTGGCCCAATATAACAATTACTCCCAATTCGAACCGGCGCTCGATCTGGCTGCTCCCCCCACTAATTGCCCATTTTACTGTATCATGAGTATAAATCTGTACACCAGCACTAATAGAGCAATAATTCCCTATTTCAAGACCACCTGATCCATCCAATACTGTAAAAGGTCCAATCCAGGTATGCATACCTACTTTTACATCACCTAATACAACGGCGCTATCATATATACTCGTTCCCTCACCAAAACCAAGTAATTGGGACTTCTTCCAACGGTCAACAATGTAGTCTGCAAAAGGAAGACTACGGTTTAAACGATCACGCACATCATATTGTTGTTGCAAAAACAACTTTTGAAGCTCCTCAAGAAGTTCATCTATGCGATCATTCTTTTTCTGATCACCAGCTTTTTTCTGGGAATTAAATTTATTTTTCATATTGATCCATCATGAAAGTAAAGTATCTTCCATCCACTGATTAACATTTAATAATGACCAGACCAACAATCGGCGATTGTTTTTTCCGCTAAGATGTTCAAGTACCAATTCTTCAACCGTGTGACGGTCTAACACCTCATAAATACGAGGTTGTCCAATCAGAAGAGCGCGTTCAACAAAGTTGATGCTTTCGCCCTTAAACCAACTTGCATCAGGAGATGAAAAACCCTGTTTCTCGGCTTTCGCAATATCTGCAGGTAAGTAATGAGACATCATATCCCTCATTAATTGTTTACCATCGTTATTTTTTTTGAAGTATTTATCCTGCTTGCTCCCCAGCTCATTTTCATTAATTCGAATAACATCCGCCAGGTTATTCAACTTTAAATTTACCGGGCACTGCATGGCAAAATCAACCAAATCATTATCCATAAATGGGACACGACTTTCCAATCCATGAGCCATTGAGAGCTTATCTTCCACTACGAACAAGCCATGAAGGAAGGTTTTAGCTTCGAAATAAAGGGAGTGATTGATGTAATCTTCGGGTTTCTCAAGTTTATTGTCGTTTAAAGAAAAAACATCTCGAAAGATATCCCGTGTCCAAACCTTATTTACATCACCCCACACTGGCGCAAACATTGCCTTTAATTCGGTATTATTAACTAGACGCTGCCAATAAAGGTAGTATTGATCTATATATTGTTCAAAGTCTTGGCTTCCTGCAGCCCTGTAGTATCGCCAAGGATAACCACCAAACAATTCATCACCGCCGCTGCCAGACAGCACCACTTTAACAAACTTGCTCGTAAGTTTTGCAGCGTAGTAATTTGGATAACTCTGACCGACTCGTGGTTCCTCCAGATGCCAGGCAAGTGCAGGCAGACAACGTTCCATATCACCTGCCTTCAAAACCATCTCATAATGCTCAGTCTTAAATCGAGCAGACATTGCTTCCGCTTTGGCACGTTCATCGTACCCAAATTCCATACCAGATGCAGTTGTAAGGTCAAAACCGATAGTAAAACTTTTAAGTTTCGGCAAAGATTGCGAGGCAATGGCAGTGATAGAACCACTATCCATTCCCCCACTAAGATAGGCACCTAGTTCAACATCACTAACAAGCTGTCGGTTGACAGCTTGACGAAAAAGACGATCCAGTTCTTCAAGATATTCTTCATAGCGAGCAGGTTTTTCAGACTCACGAAAATTGTAGTCCCAGTATTGGGTTCGTTGTTGATGTCCGGATACAAAATCAAAAGTGAGAAAATACCCGGGCGGTAGAAGTGTAACATCTTGAAGCAGAGTTTGATCGGTAAAAATATTCTGGAAGGTAAAGTATTCGAGCAAAGCGGGTTTGTTTAGAACACGCTCAAACTGAGGCAATGCTAAAATTGCCTTTTGCTCCGAGCCGAAGGCAAAACGTGTACCCTGCTGTGCGTAATAAAGCGGCTTGACACCATATCGATCCCTAGCCAAAAGCAAGGTGTGTTCTTTACGATCCCACAGTGCAAGAGCAAACATTCCATTAAACCGAACCAAGGCTTTTGGTCCCCATTCAGCTAACGCATTTAATACCACTTCGCTATCAGAATGTGAACGAAACCAATATCCACATTCTTCTAATTCTGCACGCAATTCTTTGAAATTATACATCTCCCCGTTATAGACCATGACATACCGATGATCAATGCTAATCATCGGTTGCTCGGCATCTGAAGAAAGATCTATAATAGCCAATCTACGATGCCCAAATCCTACATTACCCTCAATCCACTGTCCTTCACCATCTGGACCACGATGTGCAATTGCATCTGTCATTTTTTTAACAACAGATTTATCTACAGGAGCACCATTAGTATTTATAATACCTGCTATTCCACACATCGAATATCACCTCAATTCATTTCGAATAACCTAACAACCGTCAAAAAATCTTATCAAACCTGTGGAATATAGCTCTTCAACCGCTCAATCACATAATCTTGTTCATCTTCAGACATTTGAGCATACAAAGGCAGAGTAATAGTCAAATGATCTGCCAGATATGCATTAGGAAAATCTGATGGTGAAATAGAATATTTTTCTTTGTAATATCCCAACATATGAACAGCATGGGTACCAGGGCGGGTAGCAATACCAGATGACTCCAAATTATCCATCAAAGCATTCCGACTGTTTGATAACCGCTCAACGTTTTCAAGAGATGGTTCTTCAGGTCGGAACAAGCAAACATATGATTGATAACCATGTTGATACCCTTTAGGTGTCATTGGTGTACGCAACCACTTCAAATCTGACAATTCCCTGTCATATCGACTTGCAATCCGTGACCGTTGTTCAAGAATCCATTTTAAACGATGCATTTGCGCCGCACCAATAGCACCTTGAAAATCGGTCATTCGATAGTTATAACCAACAACATTAAACTCAGGCAAAAGGTAACTTCGTGAGCCAAGGTGCCTTGCCAAATCACTTTTTGATGCGCCGTGATCTCGTAAGGAGCGTATTTTTTCAGCAAGTTCAGTTGAATTTGTGACCACCATCCCACCCTCACCTGTTGTAATCGCTTTACGAGGATGAAAGCTAAAACAGCCAATATCAGCCAATGTACCCGCATGGTGCCCCTGATACCAAGCCCCGGTAGCACAGGCATCATCCTCCACAACAACCAGATGGTATTTTTTTGCAATATCCATAATCGGACGCATTGGAGCACTTACACCAAACAAACTCACTGGCACAATAACTTTTGTACGCGGTGTAATGGAAGCCTCGATCTTAGACACATCAATATTAAATGTATCCAATTCAATATCGACAAAAACAGGTTGAGCGCCAAGCATTTCTACTACATTTGCAGTCGCGACCCATGTAAATGGAGGAATTATCACCTCATCTCCCGGCTGCACATCCAATGCGATCAAAGCCAAGTGTAAAGCCGTAGTACAAGATGTTGTAGCCAGTGCATATGAAGACCGTGTATATTCTGCAAACAGACCTTCAAACTCATTTACTTTTGGACCTTGCACCACCCAACCAGTTTCTAAAGGTTCCTGGATTGCTTTTTTTTCTTCTTCTCCAAAAAAAGGTTTTGAAATAGGTATTTTCATAAGTAATTTTGCCTTTATAAATTCTATAATTGGGCTTTCATTTCTTCCTAATGAAGTTTCTCAACTGCGAGTCAATTTATTTTTTCGCCATACGCCATTGAACAACCTGACGCAAACCATCCAGGAGATTCGTATCTGCCTTGAAACCAATCATACGTTCGGCTTTTTCAGTGCTGCCAATTCGATGCGTAACGAAACTTTGTGCCTGCGGCTTGTATTCAGGCTTCAAGTCCGAACCGGATAGTTCCAACAACATATCCACTAGTTCATTGATGGTGGTACCCACTCCCATACCGATATTGAAGAACTCGTCCGCGCATTCTGCTTTCATACCAAGAACATTAGCTTTCGCCACATCCTTCACATAAATAAAATCGTACATCTGCGAACCGTCACCAAAGATCACGGGCGGCTTTCCGGCAAGGATATTATCCATGGCCTTCATAATCACACTAACATAAGCACCTTCGTAATCCATACGTTCACCATAAATGTTCATATAACGAAAACCGATATATGGAAGTTTGTATTGTTCATATATGGAACGAAACATTTGCTCATTTGCAATCTTGGTCGCACCATAAGTTGTGCGATTATTGAAGGGATGCTCTTCGGTCATGGGCGTAATAAGTGCATTGCCATACACTGAAGCCGAAGAGGAATAAACAACACGCTTCACTCCTAGGTCATGGCAGGCTTCAACCACATTCCATGTTCCCATCACATTTGTTTCCCAGGCACTGCGTGGATCATTGACGCATTCGCCCAGCCACAGTGACGCAAGCAGGAACACGCCGTCAATGCCCTGCATGGCTTGGCGCAGAGCATCATTGTCGGTGATGGAACCTTCTATAATTCTAACTTTAGGAGATTTAGCAGCGAGATCCAAATTATTACGGGAACCGCGCACAAAGTTATCAAAAATTACGATCTCTTTCACCGGTTCGTTAATCAATTCATCAACGATATGCGAGCCCACCAAACCTGCCCCGCCGATAAGCATGATAGATTTATTTTTTATATCCATGAAAATACAGACTACAACCTTTCGCAAGCAAAAATAGATTTCGTTTTAACGATAATTTACAAGAAAAAAAGATTCTATCATGGGCATCCTGCCCCACTTTGACAAGAATCCGCTCTCCAATATTGTCAGACGTCGAATATCATATCCCCCGGCCTCTTTTTTTTTCAAGCACGCCAATTTATATAAATCATACAGGCTGCAGCAGAATCTACAGGAAAACGCTTCGATCTTTCGAACATTTTACTTCTGATTCAACGCAACCTCTCGATTGGGCTTATAGCCAACACATTCAACTCATTTCCATTGAAAAGCATGCAAATAGTTTACCATAACCAAAATTTTACAGATCATGGTCACAGCATTTAATGACAATGCCGCATTAAGCGGTATTTAGCGGGTCAAGTGCCAGCTTGAGGGTAGTTTTCCAACCGGGTAGATGCAAATCAAAAGTCTTTTCGAATTTTGAGCAATCCAGAGCCGAAAAAAGCGGACGTTGCGCCGGGGTTGGGAAATCGGCGGTGACGGCTGGCACTATTTCCTTTGTAACTTGCTCTTGCTTATTCGGATCCGCCTCCAAAATGGACTGCGCCCACTCGAAGCGGCTGGTGTGCCCTGCCCCTGCCAGATGATAAAGACCAGCCCGTTCGTGCAGGTACCCGCTCCCCCGTCGAAGAAGAAGCGCCGTGGTCTCCGCCAGCATCCGCGCCCAGGTAGGGCTGCCAACCTGGTCAGACACGATCTGTAGCGTTTCCTGTTTGCGAGACCATGCCAGCACCTTATTGACAAACCCATCTCCGCGCAGGCTGTAGACCCAACTTGTGCGCAAGATGACGTGCCCGCCTCCAACCTGAGCGATAGCCTGTTCGCCTGCCAATTTGCTTCGACCGTACACATTGAGCGGATTCGTGGCATCCTCTTCCTTGTACGGTGAACCCATCATCCCATCAAAAACATAATCGGTGGAAAAATGGATCAACACAGCCTTGAGCGCACGCGCCTCTTCTGCCATCACACCGGGTGCTTTGGCGTTAACGGTCATAGCCGCATCCGGCTCGGATTCGGCTTTATCCACGGCGGTATAGGCTGCCGTATTTACAATGACCTGCGGCTTGATCTGTCGAATATGATCGGCAAGTCCATCCGGGCGGGTCAGATCAACATCCTTGGAGCCCAACACAACCACTTCACCCAGGGGAGCCAGCGTGCGCTGCGCTTCCCAACCTAATTGACCGGTCTTGCCAAACAAAAGGATCTTCATAAATCGATATTTTTTGTGTTTTTGGTATCCGCCGCAAGGCGGGAAAGATAATTTCCATAGCCGGTGTTGGCAAGTTTTTCAGCCAGACCTTTGAGCTGCTCACGGTCAATAAACCCTTTGTAATAAGCGATCTCTTCGGGCGACGAGATCATCAGCCCTTGTCGTTCTTCGATGGTCTGCACAAAATTGGATGCCTGCAAAAGAGACTCGTGTGTTCCGGCATCCAGCCACGCCACGCCGCGCCCCAACGGAATGACCTGCAACTCCCCCATTTCCAGATAGATGCGGTTCAAGTCTGTGATCTCGATCTCACCGCGGGCAGAAGGTTTGAGCGCCTTTGCAAATTTTGATACGCGCTCATCGTAAAAATATAATCCGGGAACCGCATAATTCGAGCGGGGCTGTTTTGGTTTTTCTTCCAGGCTTACGGCTTTGCCAGCCGAATCAAATTCGATCACCCCGTAACGCTCCGGGTCTTGAACGGAATAAGCAAAGACCAACGCGCCCTTCTTTAGTTCAGCTGCGCGTTGAATATGATCTGACAAGCCATGCCCAAAGAAGATATTGTCACCGAGGATCAGGCATGCTGATTCACCCGCAAGAAAATCCTCGCCAATAATGAATGCATCTGCCAGCCCGCGCGGCTCTGCCTGCTCGGCGTAGGAGAATTTCATGCCCCAGTGAGCACCATCGCCCAACAATCGTTGGAAGCCGGGCAGGTCTTCAGGAGAACTGATCACTAAAATTTCACGAATCCCTGCCAACATTAGCATGGATAAGGGGTAATAGATCATCGGCTTATCGTACACCGGCAACATTTGCTTGCTCACCGCCAATGTCAATGGATACAAACGTGTGCCGCGCCCACCCGCCAGAATAATTCCCTTCATTTCTCTGCGCTCCTCTTCAAGTTAACGTGACTTGTAGTTCGCATCCAACCAGCCTTTATATTCCTGCCGCTGACGGACGACACTCACCCACTCTGGATGCGCCAGATACCACTGCACTGTATCCAGCAAACCTTCGGTCAGGGTGTGCCGCGGGCGCCAACCGAGTTCGGTGCTGATCTTGTGAGTATCCATGTCGTAGCGACGGTCATGCCCGGGGCGATCTTTCACGAATTGGATCAGGTTTCGGTGCGGGGTAAACTCCGCCCCGGCATTAACTTCGTCGAGAATATCGCAAATGGTCTCTACAATGGTCAGGTTGGCAGGTTGGTTCTCACCGCCAATGTTATAAGTTGAGCCAGTCTTTCCCTTCGCAAGTACAAGGTAGATCGCCTCGCAATGATCTTCCACATGCAGCCAGTCGCGGATCTGCTGACCGTCACCATATACCGGCAGGGGTTTGCCCTCCAGTGCATTTAGGATCGTCAATGGGATCAATTTTTCAGGGAATTGATATGGACCGTAGTTATTGGAACAATTCGTAATGGTGTATGGCAAACCATAGGTATGCCCATATGAACGGACAAGGTGGTCGCTGGACGCCTTTGAGGCGGCATATGGAGAATTGGGCGCATACGGGGTTTCTTCCGTCCATGCGGGCTCGCCGGGCGCAAGTGACCCAAAGACTTCATCTGTGGAAACATGGTGAAAACGAACATCATCCAGCGCATGCGCTTTGTCGCGAATCCAATAATTTCGCGTAGCATCCAACAGGGTAAAGGTACCCATCACATTCGTCTCAATGAACTGACGGGGTCCCAAAATGGAACGGTCTACATGCGATTCTGCAGCGAAATGTACAATGGTATCGATCTGATACTCACGCAATACCGCGTCGATCTGCTCACTGTCGCATATATTGCCTTGCACAAAACGGTAGCGCGGGTCATTTGCAATATCTTGCAGGCTATCCAAATTACCAGCGTAGGTCAGTGAATCCAGATTAATAAGACGGACATCCGTTTCGGTGCGTAGAAAATAGTGAATGAAGTTCGAGCCAATGAACCCTGCCCCACCAGTGACCAATACATTTTTCATCAAAAAGTGATTTCCTTGGGGAATGTTTTTACTTAATCAAAAAGTTCTGCTTCTGCCAGGGGTTTTCCGTTGACATCTTTTGAGGAAAGAATCGGGGCTTCGTTGTTATACAGAGGCCAATCAATGCCGAGTTTTGGGTCATTCCATTGAATGCTGCGTTCCCATTCTGGCGCGTAATAATCAGTGACCTTGTAAACAACCTCGGCATATGCACTCATGACATAAAAGCCATGGGCAAACCCGGCAGGCAGCCATAATTGTTGGCGATTTTCAGCAGAAAGGATTATACCAACCCACTCCCCAAAGGTCGGTGAATTGCGGCGGATATCTAAAGCAATGTCAAATATCTCTCCGGCGATCACCCGCACCAACTTCCCCTGTGCCTGACGGATCTGGTAATGCAGCCCGCGCAGGACGCCTCTTTGAGAACGAGATTGGTTTTCCTGAACAAAATTCTGCGGGATGCCCCCGGTAGAGAAGCGGTCAATTCGGTAGGTTTCCATAAAATAACCGCGCGGGTCTTCATAGACTTTAGGTTTAATGAGTATGACATCGGGGATCTTAGTGGGCAGGAACTCCATGGTCTGACGGGCTCTCCAGTTTTCAAAATTCTACTGCAATTCCTTATTATATCTGCAATCAAAGCGGCTCATGTAAGAGCGGCAAGGGTAATCGCATCTGATAAAATTAAAGAAAAAACTTCTGGAGAAAACGTTTATGACCACGATTCGAAATGATGTATTTAAATTGGGCGATGCTTTCGCCACTCTTATTGGTGATGAAGTACAGGTTGGGCAGGCTGCGCCGGAATTTACCAGTGTTGTGCCCGGATGGGCTTCAGTGAATCCGCTTCAGGAATCCAAGGGCAAGGTGATCATCCTTTCTGCCGTTCCCTCACTGGATACGGATGTCTGTGACCGCGAAACCCGCCGTTTCAATGAAGAAGCCGCCAAACTGAGCGATGACATCGTCATCTACACCATCAGCACGGATTTCCCCATGGCACAGAAACGCTGGTGCGGCGCCGCCGGTGTGGATAAGGTCAAGGTGGTTTCGGATGTGCTTGACGGTGAATTTGGCATCAAGTATGGCATTCTTATTAAGGAACGCCGCTACCTGCGCCGCTCGGTCTTCATTGTAGGACGTGATGGCAAACTGACCTATGTCAACTACCTGCCGACCCTTGGCAATGAGCCGGATTACAACGAAGTGATCGAAGCCGCGAAGAAAGCTCTCGGCTAGTAAAGTGTTTGGGCGGCAGCATCAAGCCCACGCCTTGGAAAGAGCGAAAGCCGTCCCGTCTTGGGGACGGCTTTTTTCATCCTGATGATAAAATCCAAATCTATGAATAAAAAATCGATCATTGTTATTGGCGCAGGCATGTCCGGGCTCGCTGCCGCACATGAATTGAACAAAGCCGGTTGGAATGTGACCGTGCTGGAGGCGCGTGAGCGTGTGGGCGGGCGTGTTCACACTGTGAGGGCGTTCTCAAGCGGATTGATCGCTGAGGGCGGCGCGGAGTATATCAACGAGAGCCAGTTTCGGATGATCGCGCTGGCAAAGGAATTTGACCTGCGTTTGGGTAACGTTGGCACCTGGCAAAACCAGAGCGGGGATTGGGCGGCGCTTGAAGGCAAGACTGGTCTAATGGAAGATAAAGCCCTATGGGGCACGGATCTCAGCGAAGAATACAAGCAGGTTTGGGTGGCTTTGGCTGAACTCGGCAAACAGGTTTCAGACCCTGCGAATCCCATTGCCGCCATCAACGCCAGGGAGCTTGATGCTCAAAATGCGCAGAGTTGGATCGAAAGTTTACAGGTACACCCGCTGGCAAAGACACTGTTCGCGAATCATATTCGCGCAGAGTACACCTGCGAACCGAAAAATTTTTCACTCCTTGACCTGGCTCGCAATGGAGCGCTTTATTACAGCGACCCGGACGCCGCAGACCCGGCTTTCCGTGTGATCGGCGGCAATGACCAAATTCCAAATGCGATCGCCAGCCGGCTGCCCGATTTGCGTTTGAATGCGGTTGTCAGTTCGGTCAAGGTTCAAGCAGAGGAAGTGGTCGTCACATACAAGCAAGCGGATTCATTCCATACCATCCGCGCGGCGTATGCGATCCTCGCCATACCGTTGACGACCGCAAGGCAGATCGACTTTGACGGAAGTCTGCCCACAGCCCATCATGCCATGTTGAATGGACTTTCCTACGGCTCGGTGACCAAGGTAATGATCGAATACCGCAGACGCTTCTGGCATGAACGCGGCTGGAACGGGCGGGTGAACACGGATCTCCCGATCATATATACCTGGGATGCAACAAGCCACCTGGAAGGTGAGCGCGGCATCCTGACTGCCTATACAGGCGGGGAACCCGGCGCGGCACTCACCCGATTATCTGATACAGAGCGTATTCAGACCGCGGTTTCAGCAATCGACAGGATATTTCCCGGTTTTTCCGATCTGATCGAAAATACCCAAACCATTGCCTGGGGCAACGAAATATTTACACGGGGTTCTTATATGGCGTATGCTCCCAATCAAGTGACTGCCCACTGGCAAGCACTCTTCTCCCCTGCCGGGCGTTTATATTTTGCCGGGGAACACGCCACGATCTATCAAGGCTTCATGGAAGGCGCAGTAGAGAGCGGTCAACGTGCGGCAAGAAACATCATAGAAAAAGGACAGTAAATGAGCGAAGCAAGAAGGAATTTTGTAGAGGGCGTCCGTGCTGAAGTGCCCCTCTTGATCGGCGTGTTCCCCTTCGGGATGATCTATGGCGCGCTGGCAGTCAATGCCGGACTGTCGAATGCGGCGGCGCAAATGATGTCATCGATTGTATTTGCGGGGTCGGCGCAATTCATCACGACCCAATTAGCCGGAGAAGGTGCGCCTGCGTTCGTCATGATCCTGACCATAGCCGTTGTTAACCTGCGGCACATGCTATATAGCGCATCGCTTGCCCCCTACCTGAAAGACCTGTCACTCAAATGGAAGGTGATCCTTTCCTATTTCCTCACCGATGAAGCCTACGCCCCCTCCATTTTGAATTACGAAAAAGAAGGTCTGCAAACACACAAACACTGGTTCCTGCTCGGTGCAGGGTTTTCCCTGTGGTTCAACTGGCAGGTAAGCACGGCGATCGGCATTTTTCTTGGCGCGGCCATCCCTGAAAGTTGGTCGCTGGATTTTGCCCTGCCGCTCACCTTCATCGCCATGGTAGTTCCCGTCTTAAAAAAACAGCCGATGGTCGCTGCCGCATTGAGTGCAGGCATCACAGCACTGCTCGCGTATAGCCTGCCGTTCAAACTGGGCTTAATCCTTGCCGCATTGGTTGGCATTGCAGTAGGCACAATATTGGAAAGTGGAATTTCTACTAAGGGGGCAAAATGAATATCTGGCTGGTTATGGTCATCGGCGGACTGATCACCTTCGGGATGCGTTTCTCGCTGATCTATTTGTTCGGCAAATTCGAGTTCCCGGAGACGATGCGTAAAGCCTTACATTACGTCCCACCTGCCGTGCTCTCTGCCATTATTTTCCCCGAACTCTTCATACGAAATGGCGCGTTCGATGTTTCACTCACCAACACACGCCTGTTGGCGGGCGGCATTGCCATTATCACAGCCTGGCTTTCGCGGAATACACTGGTCACCATCCTGGTTGGGATGGCAGCATTATTTCTACTAAAATGGCTGGGACTATAAAAAGACCAGATAGACCTGATTCCCCCCCGCTTCCTTTGCGCGTGCCACTGCCTGGCGCGCGCTTTGGATGATGGGCTCCACTTCGGTTGTGGATGTGATCCGCATGATGGATGCAACACCCGCACTGACCTTTACATTCAAAGGCGGCTCATTTGGGACCTCGATACGGGTGCCCCGTACCCCGGCGATAACTCTCCCTGCCACCTTTTCCGCATCCGCGCCGATCACACCGGGTAGCGCAATCACGAACTCGTCCCCGGTCCATCGTCCGATGCAATCGTAAGGGCGGCTCTTGTCTCGAATGGACTGTGCCACCACCTCGAGTACATCATCCCCCGTTTTTGCGCCGAATTTATCGTTGATCAATTTAAAATTATCGATATCCAATGCGATCAAGCTCATTGGCATGGATGCGCGACGTGACCGTTCCAATTCTCCGGCTGCCTGGCGCAAAAACCCGGCGCGATTAATAAAACCGGTCAAAGAATCAAACGCCGCCTGGCTTTCAACTTGTTGATTTGCCTCGGTTAACCGGGTAGTTAACGAAATAATCCGCTCTGCGATCTCAATGCGGTTTTTCAAATCCTCAGCAGTATAAGGGCGTATTAAATAATCATCGCCTTTGGGAATCAACACTCCATCCGGGATCTTGGAGGAGATGATCAAAATATAAACCGGTTCCACTGTCTGCATCGTACGAATACGCTGGATCAACTGCGCCTGACTCAAGTCTGTATTATCCTGATCAGCGATCAGGAACTGAATGCCGCCGCCTTCAAATGCCTGCCATGCTTGTGCGCTTGAGGCAATAGGCGTCACTGTATTGTCATCTCCATTGACCGCCTTTTGAATGACTGTCATTTCCCTTGGGTCTGTTTCCAGTACAAGAATATTCATGGATGCACCTTTCCCCCATTATAGCAGGGTGCATTCACACAATTTGTGGATTTTTCGGCTGAACGGATTTTGACATGAAAAGCCGCAAAAGTTGACAATTCCCCGTGCCCGTAGTAATATTTGCCCCGCTTTGACCACGCCGAGGTAGCTCAGTGGCAGAGCAGGGGACTCATAAGCCCTTGGTCGGGAGTTCAAATCTCCCCCTCGGCACTAACAAAAAACCCGCAAATTGCGGGTTTTTTTCTTTACCTAAAGCGAAAGACGGCTTACTCTGCCACCCGGTTTTTTCGGATCACATCGGCATACCACTCGCCCGAATCCTTGAGCGTGCGCTTCTGGGTGGCATAGTCGGTGTAAGCGAGACCGAAACGTTTGGAAAAACCATGCCCCCATTCGAAGTTATCCATCAGGGACCAGACCATGTAGCCGCGGACGTCTACGCCGTCCAGCATGGCAAGGCGGGTTTGGATGAAGTGGTTCTTGAGGTATTCGATGCGGCGCGGGTCGTGGACTTTGCCATCAGCGCTGACCTCATCTTTGAATGCCACGCCGTTCTCGGTAATGATGATGGGCGGCAGGTTGTATTCGCTGTTGATCTTGACCAACATACGCCTCAATGCCGGTGCGCAAACTTCCCAGCCCATTTCGGTGTATTCTGAGCCCTCGATCTTTTCCGCTTTTCCTTTTGCAGTGAGCACATTGCGTGAATAGTAGTTGATGCCAACATAATCCATCTTTTGTGCGATCAATGCCATGTCACCGTCCTGGATCTTTGGCATGTCTTTTCCAATCATGTCATACACGGCGGGAGGATAATGCCCCTTGAAGAGCGGGTCGAGGAACAAGGTTTCGTTTTCGTCCCAAAATTTATTAGCAGCTGCCAAATCTTCGGCGGAGTCTGAGGCGGGTTCTGACATCCATAAATTAAGCACGATGCCAGCATTCGCATCCGGTTTGATGGCGCGGATGGTTTGCATCCCCAGTCCATGCGCCAGCATGAGATGATGCGCCACCTGATACGCCATGCGTCGATCCTTGAAGCCGGGCGCGTGTTCGCCTGTGAGAAAACCGATGAAGGTGATGACACTTGGTTCATTGAAGGTCGTCCAGTATTTGACGCGGTCGCCGAGACGCTTGACCATCAGCGCGGTGTAATCGGCGAAGGCATGGGCAGTGTTGCGATTCTCCCAGCCGCCTTCATCTTGCAAAGCTTGAGGCAGATCCCAGTGATAGAGTGTGAGCAGCGGCTCGATGTTAGCAGCACACAGACGGTCTACGAGTCGGTCGTAAAAATCCAAGCCTTTGGGGTTGATACGTCCGCGACCGTTGGGCAAGACACGACTCCATGCAGTGGAGAAACGATATGCTTTGAGCCCAATTTGGCGCATTAGGTCAATGTCTTCTTCATAACGGTGGTAATGATCGCAGGCGATATCGGCAGTGTTGCCATCGTTGATCTTGCCGGGGGTATGACTGAAACGATCCCAGATCGATTCGCCTTTGCCGTCTTCGTTCCATGCACCTTCTACTTGATAGGCAGCCGAAGCCGCGCCCCAAAGAAAGTTATGTG
>JADKIL010000018.1 GCA_016721315.1 Candidatus Villigracilis vicinus | reverse complement strand
TAACACCAGAGAAATTGACCTCACCAAGATGTCAAAAGGCGTATATGTCATTAGTCTAAGCTCAGAGGACTTCACTACTGAGTCGATCCGATTGATCGTACAATAGCAAATTGAATTTATTCTGAAAGGGGTGCTTAGCGATTGCTTTTGCACCCCTTTTTTATTCGGTATTTTCATAGGCAAAAAAGGAATAAAACAAGGAATTTTTCAATTATTTTAAAAAACACTGTCTAACTATATCGTATTTTCTTAGTTTTACAAACCACACCAACACGCTAGCATATGATAAACAAAAATGGCCGGTTTATTTTGTTCTGCCTTTTGACTTTCCTTTTTCTTATTCCAGATACTCAGGCAAGTAAATCAGACAGTCTTCGGCAAGTTCTTTCTACAGCTATTGCTGATACCACCCGAGTCAATGTTTTAAATGCACTTAGTAAAGCCTATTGCAATGACAACCCGGATACGGCAGTAACTATTGGTGCGTCGTCCAGAGACCTTGCAGAGAAAATAAAATTCAAACCGACTTGCTCTTGCATTAAAACAAATGGGCATTGCCTTATCTCTTCAGGAAAATACATTGATGCCGTCAATCACTGGCAACAGGCATTGGAAGTATACAAGTCAATTGAGACAAAGTTGGAGTTGCCAAATATGTTAAGTAACCAAGGCGCTGTTTATTTTAACCAAGGCGACGATGCTAAATTCTCTGCAACTACATCTTCAGTCGTTAAAATGTCAGAAAAATTAAATGATACTTTGAGATGTGACTTCACTTACGAATATTGGCATCAATCTACCTGAATAAACCCGCTACTTATAAAAAGCCATCGACAACTTTTTCAAGAGCTTATTCATTGAGTCAGATCATCAATAATCAATATTTAATAGGGACATCAGCAGTAAATCTGGGAGAGATCTATTATAAGATGAATGACGACTCTACGGCTATGAAATACCTGTTAGTAGCACGTAAAGCATACGACGATACAGAGGATCTTCCCTATGCATTGAATTACATGGGCCGTGTTTTCATTCGACAAAAGGAATACGACAAAGCGATAAAAATTCATGAAGAAGCCTTAGGAATTGCAAAAAAACTAGACACTAAATTAGATATGACACAATCTCTTGTTGGATTAGCTCAGGCATATCTGGCAAAGGGGGATTTGCAAGGATCAATTGCTAAATTCAAAGAAGCAGTTGAAGTCGGAAGAGAATTAAAAGCTACCACAGAAGTTAAAGATGCATATGAAGGATTAACAAAAGCATTTGCGCAAAAAAATGACTATACCAATGCATTCAAGTATCAGAATTTGTTGCTGGCAATAAAAGATACGATCTACAACATCAACACTGACAAAAAACTCGGTACACTGCAATTTACATTTGATCTCGAGAAAAAAGAATCACAGATCAATTTGTTAACAAAAGACAAAGTGATCCAGGAACAGACTATTCGTCGTCAGAAGATGATTCGAAATAGTTTTATTGGCGGATTTTTAGTTGTTGGAATATTTGCTTTCATCTTCTTCGGACAACGTAACAGAATCAGCAAAGAGAAAAAACGGAGTGATGAATTATTGTTAAACATCCTTCCCGAAGAAACTGCCGAAGAATTAAAATTAACCGGCACTGCTCAACCAAAAAGCTTTGACCTGATCACCGTAATGTTTACCGACTTCAAAGGCTTCACACAACTGTCTGAAAAACTAAGTGCGAAAGAACTTGTCAACGAAATCAACGAGTGCTTTTCGGCATTCGATCATATCATGTCGAAATACGGTGTGGAAAAGATAAAAACCATTGGTGATGCATACATGGCGGCCGGTGGACTACCAACTCCAAATGACACCCACCCGATTGATGTTGTTAAAGCTGCATTGGATGTTCAGAAATTCATGGAAGAACATAAAGCAAAAAAAATAGCTGCGGGACAATTATTTTTTGAAATCCGAATCGGAGTGCATACCGGACCGGTTGTTGCTGGAATTGTCGGTGTGAAAAAATTCGCATACGATATCTGGGGCGACACTGTAAATACTGCCAGCAGAATGGAAAGCAGTGGCGAGATCGGCAAAGTAAATATTTCAGGAACTACTTACGAAAAAGTTAAGCATAAATTCGATTGTATACATAGAGGCAAGATACAAGCGAAAGGCAAAGGGGAGATTGATATGTACTTTGTGGAACGATAGGATTCTGTTCAGAGTTCAAAGTTAAAGTTGGCTTCGTAGGCACCTACGAAGCCAACTTTGAACTTTGAACTTTGAACAAATTATCTAACTACTCTAAACATCTTTTTCGACGTACCAGAATTCAAAATATAAATCCCTTCCGTCAGATTACTAATATCGATTGAAGAAGTGCTTTGTTCAAACTTTCCATTGCTGCATATTTTTCCGAGTTGATCAACGATCGTGTATTCAGAGCCTATCATTGATTCTTTGATCGTTGCATTGATGCGATTAGAAGCTGGATTTGGAAAGACGGCAAATTCATTTTTTGCATTCTCATCAATTCCTACAGAACCACCAGTAACAGTTACTCTGAAATCGACAAAATTTCCATATTCGTAAACACCACAAGCACCATAACCGTTTGCGCTCATGGTATAGCAATCAGTTCCCCATCCTGCAATTACACGCATTCTGTAATCTCCATTGACTGCCGTAGGTGGTATTGTTATCAGAAAGCTGTATGTCTGGGGATCACCTGCAGTATATTCATAATACAAGTTCTCTGTCGAATCAAAATCACCATTGTTATCAAAATCGACCCACACCCTACTCCACACCAGGAACCATTAAGCACTTCCATTGGTGTTGGTAATCCTGCCGTCAATGTAGTTCCCATAGTTGTGTAATCAGAAATAGTACAATCGCTTGAACCCAAAGTCCAGCTGATGCTGTCAAGAGTGATCTCTTTGTTATTCCAGGAGAAACAACCATTGTTAAAAGTAGGCTCACAATAGACGACCTGTGCACCGGCCTTTTGAATAAAAGGTAATGCAAATAAGAATGCAAATAGTAGTTTTTTCAGTTTCATGTTTAGGGTTTTTGTGTTGTTCGTTTGTCAATCAATTAATAGCCAAAATCGCTTACGGCTAGACTGCTTTCCAAAGATAAAAAAATTAGGGAAAAATTAAAAAATGGGCAAAAATTCACTTGCCTTAAAAAACGCTGAATTTTCAATGATAAAATGACTTTTAAGGATACAATCCCATTTCTTCAAAAACAGAAATTAATTCACACGACTATTTTCTTCGTCCAAAGATGGACACCATCGGTCACTCTGATGAAATATACCCCACTTAAAGGCTTATCAAAATCAATGTCAATCATTTGTTGTTGCTTTTCTAAATGAATATTTTTAGTACAAACAACTCTTCCTTGGACATCATCGAGTTCGAGATTTAGATTTACAGGATTGCCAGTATTTAACAAAATCATTCCATGCAGATTGTTATTTACTACTGTGAAATTTAAAAACTCGAATTCGTCAATTTTATCTTCTAAAACAATTGTTCCTGAGTACTTAAATACTCCGTCGAAATCTACTTGCTTTAATCGATAATAAGTCAATCCCGGACTAACTTTACTATCTGCAAATTGATAATCAGATCGCTCTGTTCTATTTCCATTTCCGTCCACAATTCCGATCAAATAAAAAAGCAAACCATCATCACTGCTTTCAATTTCGAAATAATCATTGTTCACTTCTGTTGCTGTTGACCATGCAAGATGATTCTTATGATTCACATTCTTTCCTTCAAACGACAATAACTCAACAGGCAGCGGCGAAACTTCTGTAATTGAAATGTCGTCGATATAATAGTAGCAACCATAACTGGAAGGATTGTTTGGCCCGAATAAAGTCCTGGCAGTAGAAACATCGTTCCTGAAATTTCCAATACATAAATTCTGATATGCAGAAACAGGAGTATATAAAAAAGAAACCTGAGTCCATGTAGTTGAATAAATTACTGTAGTTGTTTCAACTTGCGGAACTACAGCTATTGGTGTACCTAGTGTCTGTGTTGCCGGTGCAGCAGAGAAGTAAAAACCAATATTATTTGTCCCGTAAAAATGCAACGTGCTCATTCCATTTGTTATCCAGAAAGTCACGAGATAGGTTGCCCCCGGTGTAAACGGAGCAGTTAAAGTCGTACGAATATATTCACGATAATTTGCCGAACTATAAAAAGTTGCAAAGCCTGCAAATCCACCACCGGTATGTGGCATCACATTGGCCCACCATGTATTTGGAGCTTTTGCACCACCAACTCCTGAAGTATGATAAAAATCCGGACTTCCGGTCCCTGGGATTAGCGAACAAGAATTATTTGGGTTACTCCATCCTGTAGACCAACAGATCTGTGCATAGTTATTAGGAAAAAAGTGCAGGTCTCAAAACTTCCGTTACTACACAAGTTTTGGGCATTCAGCACCAGATAATTAATAAGGACAATAAGAATAATTAGTAATACTCTTTTCACAATCCAAATCTAATTCTCTCCCGGAATACTACTTAAATTATATAGCTGAACAGGGAAAAAGAGCATTCGAAGCGGAATGCAAAAGAAATAACTAACGAGTTTTTAAATTCTAATGCTGAATTAATAATCAATCATGATAAATATCATTAAAAATAAGCCGCACATCCTACATGTGAATGCGTCTTTGCTTTACGTTTAAAATCGATACTCGTCAATTTAAAACCAAAATAAAGATCGACACCCGTAACATCATTCGCAGCATAAGTATCGTTGATGAAAGTTCCGATTCGATCTGTTCCCAAATAAAAAATATGATAACGTAAAGCCAACCCTAAACGGTGGCGATAATAGTCGTAAAAGCTATATGGAAAACCTACTTCAAAGAAAGGCGTTTCATAACGAAGTGTAGCTGCCAACATATTCGGCCGATCAACTCTTGCAGTTGGCATTGGGACTCTTTGAATCGCAGTTACATTAAAATACCAACGCGGTTTTAAGCAATGATCATATTGAACACTTAATCCTGTTGGCAATGACATTACGAAACTGCGCTTTATCTCTGCTCCATTCATTGCTGTATTATAGATCATTGAATCGATTCCTGCAGTGCCATTCACTTGTGTATTATTTACATTATCGAAGTTCAATGCTTCAGTATCAAAATCCATTGCGTGAGCATTTCTTGCGAAACGTACAAACCCAAGATCCATCAAAGACACCCCTACTCTGTAATCATACTTTTTCATCGGTATTGGACGGCCACCTGAATACTTCTGTGTAAATGGGTTTGAAACATATTGCACACCTAGATCGACCCCAAATCCGGTACACCTGAATCTCAAAAGATCCGTCGGATCTTCTATGTATGAATAGTCAATACTTCCTTTCACTTTTGTAACATAAATTGTACTGTCGTTCTGAACTCTCAGCGTTGCGTCACTGATTCCTGCATATGATCCTTGAAATGCTGTGAGATATTTTAATGACCCTGCTGCCAGCCATTTTCTGGATTCACTTTTACTCAATTGTTTTCCAAAAGAGATCGCAGTTTCTAACCACGTAAGACCGCCGATTCTTAATCCGTCTACAACAATATCTTTTCCCTGAATAGCTTTATAGTCAGTTCCTTTGTACGCAAGAATTGCAAGATCAGAAGAGAGATTATGTACACTGATGTCGTTTCTAACAGTCATTCTAAAACCAATCGCCATATCGTTAAAGCGATAAATAATCGAAGGCAAACCAAGTGCAAAATGCATATTGGCTGCTTTATCATTTGAATTGGTATAAAAATTTAATCCGCCATAGGGTACATTGTTCATTGCTTCCGGACCACCTAGAATTCTTTTCTTAGGCATACCGATAAAATTATTATCGACAGAAATATTGTAACTCAGGATCTGTACTTCCCATTTATAAGGCATCAAAACCATGGATGTCGGATTCATGGCCATCCCGGAATTTCCGGCATAGTTTCCATTCGACACACCAAGCATGTCTTGCCCTAATGAAATATTTGAAACCAATAATGCTAAGAAAAGTAGCTTTGTTCTCATGTGCGTGCGTTTGCAGAGGCAAGGAACGACATTGAAGTGGCTGGTGCGGGTTAATTACGGGGGGAATCTTACATGTGAATGTGAAACTGTAAGAAAAATGAAGAATGAAATGAAGTGAAATGAAGTGAAGTGAAGTGAAGTGAAGTGAAGTGAAGTGAAGTGAAGTGAAGTGAAGTGAAGTGAAGTGAAGTGAAGTGAAGTGAAGTGAAGTGAAGTGAAGTGAAGTGAAGTGAAGTGAAGTGAAGTGAAGTGAAGTGAAGTGAAGTGAAGAACAAAAGTTGATTTGTAAGGCATACATGCCCTCCCTCTTGATTTTGGGTTGCGCATGCAATTTGCTGACTTGTGTCATCATTACCATCACCTGAAGGCGATGGCAATGATGATGCAAGCTAGCATTGAACAAAAGTTGATTTGTAAGGCATACATGCCCTCCCTCTTGATTTTGGGTTGAGCATGCAATTTGCTGACTTGTGTCTTCATTACCATCACCTGAAGGCGATGGCAAAGATGATGCGAGCTAGCATTGAACAAAAGTTGATTTGTAAGGCATACATGCCCTCCCTCTTGATTTTGGGTTGCGCATGCAATTTGCTGACTTGTGTCTTCATTACCATCACCTGAAGGCGATGGCAATGAAGAGGCGGATTGTCAATGCAGAAAGTTGATTTGTAATGCATACATGCCCCCGTCTTGATTTTGGGTTGCGCATGCAACTTGCTGAAGCGTGTCTTCATTGCCGTCGCCTTCAGGCGACGGATAAAAGGATTGATGCAAAATGGATTTACTGCTTATTTCTTCAACAAATCCCGAATCTCAGTAAGTAGCGATTCTTCTTTTGTCGGCGCCGGTGGTCCTGCAGGCTCAACAGCTTTTTCCATTCTTTTACGCATTGCATTCATTGGTTTAACCACGAACATGAATACTGCTAGCGCTATTAAAAGAAATGTAATTGCTGACTGAATAAAATTTCCATAGTTAACTGATACGGCAGGTTGCGAAATTGCTCCTGCTCCATCAATGATTGCAGATTTAATTACAATTTTTAATTCTGTAAAATCAACTCCACCAATCACTAATCCAATTGGAGGCATTAAAATATCTTTTACTAATGAATCAATGATTTTACCGAAGGCTCCTCCGATAACAACACCGACTGCTAAATCGACCACATTTCCCTTGGAAACGAAATCGCGAAATTCTGATGTGAATGACATAGTTGTTTTTTGAATTTTAATTTAATAATCAGTGAATGACAATCAGAGCGGAAAGAATAATTTTGAATTTGAATACAATTGCTCCCTGTCGACGGCAAAAATGGTAAAATAAAACAAGAAAAACACAGATTTAACCGCTAAAATAATCAACTTGGATTTTTCCGGGAATATAATACCTTCGCAACGGTTCTTTGAACACAGATTGGTTTCATTCCACCATCGGAATGAATTAATAGGGAACCGTGTGAAAATCACGGGCTGACGCGCAACTGTAAAACTCATTAGTTTTCGGCGATACACCACTTTATACTTCGTATATGGGAAGGTGCCGAAAGAGTAAGCCAGGAGACCTGCCATTTTGTTATTGACAATGCTTTCGCGAAAAAAAGCTAATGTCGTTTGATACCAGATTCATACTTGGTGTCGACGCCGCTGCTGCATTGTTTTTTGTTCATTCCCATTGGGATCAATGCTTGCTAAACTAATTTCTTTTTTCTTAATGTTACTTTTTTCGCTGAATTTATCTGCGCAAATTGATTCGTCAATTCAATTGCGGACAGTTCAGATCAATTCAATACGAAATGAGAACAATTCAACCGGACTAAAACAAGAAAAAACTGATTCATTAATAAAAATGATCAGTATTGATAAAAGTATGGGCACTGTTTTGAGTGAACAATCACCTGCTCTGGTAAAAAATTACGGCCCGGGTGCGTTGTCATCCGTTTCTATGCGTGGCGGAAGCGCATATCATACAGCAGTCCTCTGGAAAGGTTTTTCACTTGCCAATCCAATGAATGGTGTTATGGATTTCAACCTTCTTCCAACATTTTTATTTGAAGACATCTCCATTCAATATGGCGGAGCTACAGCCATCTGGGGAAGTGGTGCTGTTAGTGGTGTCATTCATTTAAACGATAACAACACTTTTATCAATAGAAATTCATTGAAAGTCGGAAGCCGATATTCGAACGCTTCCGGTTGGGCAAATTTCATCGACGGAAAGTTTTCAATCAAAAATTTCAGTTCGTCAATCAAATTATTTCTTACCGATGAAAAAATGCATACCCTTTTCAACAGGATGACGAAATGAAAAAACAGGTTCATGCTGAATCTAAAGGCTCAGGATTGATTGCTGAGAATACCTATTCTATCAATACTACCACAGCGATTAATTTTAATTTCTGGTATCAATATGCGAATAGAAATATTGCTCCCGTCATGACTGAAGCAATTTCAAATGCCGTTCAGCGCGACAGAAATTATCGTTACAATATTACATTCACAAAAGATGGAAACAAAGGTCGATTTGCATTTCGAAATGCGTATTTTAATGAAAGTCTTTATTACAATGATTCAGCATTATCTCAACCTTCTAATTCACTATGTAAAACATTTATTTCTGAACCCGAATACTCTTACGCTTTCAATGAGCACCATTCTATTCAAACCGGAATTAATTTCACAAAGATCAATGCAATAACAGCTGAATACAATCAAGAGGAAGAGGTCATTCGTGAATCGATCTACCTGTCCTACAGATTTCAATTCCGAAAATTAATACTATCAGCTTCTGCACGAAAAGAATTCAACAACTATGAAAAACCGCCATTTGCATTTTCGCTTGGCGCAAATTATAAAATGAATAGCTGGATCAAACTATTAGCAAATTATAGCACTGTTTATCGAAATCCTCAAGTGAATGATTTGTATTGGCAGCCGGGCGGAAATATCGATTTGTTACCGGAGACAGGATACACTTATGAAGGAACGATCGATCTTGATCTGCTACACTTTGCAAGGAAAATTCACAATGACACAAATGCTATTTCAATTCAACTTACTGCATTCAATAAAAATATTGACAACTGGATTGCCTGGACTCCACACGGCATTCTCTGGACACCGGGTAATATAAAAAGTGTACACTCCTATGGAAGTGAAAGTGTTTTCATTTTCAGAAAACACTTTGCAAAGACCGGTATTCGTTTGAGTGCATTTTATGGTTATACTGTCTCAGAAACCACTTCTTCGGAAATACCTTATGATGCTTCTGTTGGAAAGCAATTGATATATGTTCCCTTTCACAAAGCAGGCGGAACTTTTTCTGTATATTATAAAAAGTCAATCGTGTCAGTAAATCACACCTTCACCGGTGTCAGGTTTATTAATACTGACAATTCAGACTTTCTCGAATCCTACGGATTAAGTAACGTTCAGATCGATCAGCGATTCGATATGAAGAATAATTCAATTGCAGCATTTTTCAGAATAGATAATTTATTCAACACAGACTATCAATCGGTTCAAAACCGACCACAACCTTTGCGCACCTACAGCATTGGAATAAATCTAACATTCAGACAATAAAAAAATCACTCATGAAATTAAAATCAACCTTACTACTCTTTTTAGCTTTGACAACATTCTCTTGTAAAAAAGATACTGAAGATCAAACCACAACTAAAAGTTTTGAAGCCAATGCCGATGGAATTTATATCAGCAATGAAGGCGGATTTACTGCCGGCAAAGCATCGATAACATACTCAGATGGCACGGAAGCAGAAACAATTCAGGATGTTTTCAGAATAGCGAATGACGAAAACCTCGGTGATGTTTGCCATAGCATGGCAGCCATAAATGGCTTGATCTATCTCGTGGTAAACAACTCATCAAAAATCGAAGTTGTTCAGCCTCTGACTATGAAAAAAGTAAAGACCATCTCCGGATTAACTTCCCCTCGATTTATTGTCAAAGCGACATCTGACAAAGCATATGTAAGTGATCTTTATTCAAATCAGATCGCCATCATCAATCTGACAACAAATACTGTTTCAGGATCGATCAATCTAACCGGGTCAACAGAAGATATGTTGCTGTATAATGGAAAAATGTATGTCACTAATCTGTCGACTGCATTTTTGTATGTCATAGATGCTGCAACAGATGTTGTCGAAGACAGCATTGCAATTGGCAGCGGTGGAAATTCACTTCAGCTTGACATGAATAATAAGATCTGGGTACTTTGTGGCGGCGATTTTGTTACCAGTGCGCCAGCTAGTCTGCACAGAGTAGATCCTGCTACGAAGACTGCTGAATTATCATTGACGTTTCCTGCACCTGACTTCCCTTCGCAGCTTTGCATTAATGAAACAAATGATGCATTGTTTTTCCTGAATACGAACGTCTATAAAATGCAAATTACAGATTCAACATTGCCGGCTACAGTTTTCGTCGATGCTGCCGGAAAAAGTTTCTATGCAATGGGCTACGATAAAGTAAGCATGCTACTTTATGTGTCTGATGCAATCGACTATCAGCAAGCCGGAAGAATTTACAGATACACTACTACCGGCTCAGAAATTTCGGGATTGCCGGCAGGGATTATTCCGGGGGATTTTTTGTTTCTCAATAATTGAAAGTTTCAGGTTTACAGATTTCAAGTTTCAAGTTCGGCAACCTACAACTTGAAACCTGTAACCTCAAACATTTTCCTAACCCATCCTTTCCCTCTTCAACAAATAAGGCAACAAAACATTTCTATACCCTTCATTGATATCGGCTTCGATGAAATCAATTCGGTATTGAGCGCAACGCAGTTTAAGCGTATGCTTGAATTCTTTCATTGAATTAATGTACGTATCGCGAATTTCATTGGAATGAACTTTTACTTCTTCGCCACTTTCTACATCAACAAAAAGGTACGGACGGTTTTCGAATTTGAAATCTTCTTCGGTTCGCTTATCTGTCACGTGAAACAATACTACTTCGTGCTTATTATGTTTCAAATGTTGCAAGGCACTGAAAAGTTCTTCCGGATTTTCACTGTTATCCATCATGTCACTGAAAATAATAACGAGTGAACGCTGATGAATTGTCTCTGCTATTTCATGGAGAGCTTGCGCACCCATCGTTTTAGTACCGGTCTGGATCTTAGTATCAGCAATGCGTTTTTCCATTTCTGAAAACAACATTTTGTGATGCACTGAACTGGAACGTGCTTTTGTATTGATCTCTATCTTATCCGAAAAAATACTTAGTCCGACAGCATCGCGTTGCTGACGTAACATATATGCAATCGCAGCCGCTGCATGAATAGAAAAGTTGATCTTGCTCTGCACTTTTCCGTCTTCCGGAAAATGCATGGAAGAAGAATTGTCGATGATGAGCTGACAGCGAAGATTGGTTTCTTCTTCATATCGTTTCACAAACAATTTATCTGTCCGTCCAAACAACCGCCAGTCAATATGCTTTGTTGACTCACCTTTATTGTAAAGTCTGTGCTCCGCAAACTCAACAGAGAAACCATGAAACGGACTTTTATGTAAGCCTGTAATAAATCCTTCAACAACCTGACGAGCTAAAAGCTCGAGGTGACCTAGTTGCTGGATTTCGTTTTGTGAAATTGGCATAAAAGTTTGATTTTCTTCTTTTCAAAGATAGCGAACTGTGTCTATATTTAACACCAAGACTTAATTTTTAGCCACGAATTCACAAATGAATCATTTTTTTATTCGTGAAATATTTTTTTATTCGTGAATTCGTGGCAAATTCTTAGTGTTCTTAGTGTTCAATTTTGAATTCAAAAAAGAAGCCGGGCACAATACCCGGCTTCTCAATGCGATTCAATTTTGATTATGCTAATTGAGCATTCAATTTGTTTGACAAAATTGATTTTGGAACTGCTCCAACTTGTTTGTCTACGATCTCGCCGTTTTTGAAGATCAATAACGTCGGGATATTACGGATACCGTAATTCATAGAGATATTTGGATTGTTGTCGACATTTACTTTTCCGATAACTGCTTTTCCTTCATACTCTTTTGATAATTCTTCTACGATTGGACCAACCATTCTGCAAGGTCCACACCATTCTGCCCAGAAGTCTATTAGAACGGGCTTGTCCGATTTAAGGACCATTTCTTCAAAATTCGCATCTGTAATTTCGAGTGCCATAATTTTATTTTGTTTTAACTGTTAATTTATTTCTAACTCCCGCATGCATTGCAAATTCTACGCCGTGAGAGAGTTTCTGCCACTTAGACAGACATTCTGATATTACTAACGAATGGGACTGCAATATAGTCTATTGATGACCTTAATATTCCAATTCTGCCAGTTTTTCGAGCGAATTGATCAGTTCATTCTGAGGATTAACACGATACTTTTTACTTGGCAGATCAATGTTCAAACTAGGGTCAGCGGGGTCATAAACCTTGAATTTAAGCGTACAAGTGCCTTCCTTGTGCTGGGTGTCGTTTTTAATGACATTTATGATGCTATCAATCCACTCGCTGCTTACCTGATTTACAGGCACCTTGACAGTCAGATTCTTCATTATTTTTTCGCGCATGTCTGCCAATAGCTGAATGTTGCTGATCTTAAATTCAGTATTTCCGGGCTGCATATAGCGGTCCTGGAGCTTACCTTTGATGAATAAAAACTCACCGACATTCAACCACATTTTAAACTTGAGATAGTCTTCACCGAATAAAATCAATTCATGTCCTTCTTCGTAATCTTCAATGGTGAAGCTTCCAAACGGTTTCCCGTTTTTACTCATACGATGATTTACACTCGTGATCATTGCACCTAGTGTCAATTCTTTCCCTTTATTTTTATCGACGTCCTTCAGATCTTTTATCTTCTGAAGTTTGCGCATTTCAATTTTATACAAGTCGAGAGGATGTCCTGAAATATAAAATCCGATGACGTCTTTTTCAAATTTCAATCTTACCAGACTTGGCCACGGTTCGATATTCGGAATCACGGGTTCAGGCATTTCAACTCCACTGCTTTCACCAAACAATGAATGTTGAGAAGAATTTTTTGCTTCCTGAATACTACTTCCATAACGAAGGATGCGTTCCAGGAATGTATTGTAATCTTTGTCTTCTGTAAAGAAATGTCCGCGATGCATTTCAGTGAATGAATCAAACGCCCCGCCATAGGCAAGATTCTCGAATGTCTTTCTGCTTGCACTGCGTAAATTCACGCGACGCACCAGATCGAAAATGTTTTTGTAAGGCCCATTAGCATTGCGTTCATCGATGATTGATTGAACAGCAGCTTCACCAACACCTTTTATTGCACCCAGTCCAAAACGAATCTGTCCGCTTTTATTTACACCGAAATTGTAGATACTTTCATTCACATCGGGACCTAAGACAGGAACACCCATACGACGACACTCCTCCATGAAGAATGTGATCTTATCGATGTTACTTAAGTTATGCGTTAGCACAGAAGCCATGTACTCGGCCGGATAATGCGCCTTAAGATATGCTGTCTGAAAAGCAACAAATGCATAGCATGTCGAATGCGATTTATTGAAAGCGTAAGAAGCAAAAGACTCCCAGTCTGTCCAGATCTTTTCACAGATCTTCGGATCATGGCCATTTTTCTGACAACCTTCAACAAACTTCGACTTCATTTTATTCAGAACGTCGAGTTGTTTTTTACCCATCGCTTTTCGCAATGTATCTGCATCGCCTTTTGTAAAGCCTGCTAATTTTTGCGAGAGCAACATCACTTGCTCTTGATACACTGTGATACCGTAACTTTCTTTCAAAAACTCTTCTTGAGCAGGAAGATCGTAACTAACAGCTTCTCTTCCATTCTTACGTGCAATGAAATTCGGAATGTACTCCAGAGGTCCCGGACGATACAAGGCATTCATTGCAATAAGATCTTCGAATTTATCGGCCTTTAATTCACGTAAGTATTTTTGCATACCGGCAGACTCAAACTGGAATGTTCCATTTGTTTCTGCACGTTGATAAAGTTCAAATGTTTTTGCATCGTCGAGTGGAATTTCGTCGATGTTTATTTTTACACCATGATTTGTTTCAATCAGAACCAATGCATCACGAATGATGGTCAATGTTTTCAATCCAAGAAAGTCCATCTTGATAACACCGGCATCTTCAATTACTCTTCCATCATATTGCGTGATGAGCAATTCTGTTTCCTTCGAAGTCGCGACAGGAATAATATCTGTCAAGTCCATCGGAGCAATGATAATTCCGGCAGCGTGAATTCCCGTATTCCTGACAGAGCCTTCAAGAATAACAGCTTCTTTCAAAACACGCGCTGCAAGATCATTGCCGCCATAAATGACACGAAGTTTTTTTACGTCTTCTATTTCTTCACTGCTTAAATTCTCTTTTGTCTTTAAACTTTTCTCGCCATCAATGGGAGCAAGTATTACTCGATTCAATTCAATGCCCGGGCGTTCAGGAACAAGTTTAGCCAGAGCATTTGCATCCTGCAAAGGAAGATCCATTACACGTGAAACATCTTTGATGCTCATTTTCGCAGCCATCGTACCATAGGTGATGATCTGCGCAACCTGATTCTTGCCGTACTTGTCGACAACATAATCGATGACCTTCTGACGACCAACATCGTCGAAGTCCGTATCAATATCGGGCATACTCTTCCGATCCGGATTAAGGAAACGCTCGAATAGTAAATTGTACTTGATCGGGTCGATGTTCGTAATACCAATGCAATAGGCAACTGCAGAACCGGCAGCTGAACCACGACCGGGACCGATCAATACGCCGAGATTTCTTCCGGCCTGAATGAAATCAGAAACAATGAGGAAATATCCTGCGAATCCCATTGTCTGAATGGTGAACAATTCAAAATTGATCCGCTCTTCGATCTCAGGAGTAAGTTCTTTGTAGCGATCCTTAGCACCTATGTAAGTGAGATGTTTTAAATATTCATCCTGCGTAGTAAAGCCTTCAGGAATTTTGAAATGAGGAAGGAGAATATCTTGCTTTAATTTTAACGGCTCAATTTTATCAACGATACGATTGGTATTATCGATTGCCTGAGGAATATCGGAAAACAATTTTCCCATTTCCTCTGTCGTCTTAAAATAAAACTGATCGTTATAAAAAGCAAAACGTTTTCCTTTCGAAAAATTATCGTCGTCAGAAAATTCTTTCATCGACGGAGTACTTTGCTTTTCGCCTGTGTTGATACAAAGTAGAATGTCATGCGCATTGTAATCTTCCTGATCCACATAATGCGAATCATTCGAAGCAATAACAGGAACATTGTACTTTGCAGCGAACTTTAACAATATTTCATTTACTGTATTTTGTTCCGGAATATCGTGACGTTGTAATTCAACATAGTAATCATCACCAAAAAGATCCAGCCACCATTTGAATTCCTTCTCGCCTTCTGCTTCGCCTTTTTTCAAAATTGCCTGGGGAACAGATGCACCCAGACAACAAGTTGTCGCAATCAGACCCTTGTGATATTTGAGAACAAGTTCTTTATCGATTCGTGGATACTTACCGTATAGCCCTTCAATGTATCCAAGCGAACACATCTTCACCAGGTTCTTATAGCCTTCAGCATTCTTTGCAAGAAACAACTGGTGAAAACGTTTGTCTTTATCCTCTTTAGTAAACTGACGTTTGTGTCTGTCTTCGACAACATAAAATTCACAGCCGACAATTGGCTTAATTACATTTCCGTCTTTATTGAATTTCTGTGCTTCGGCTACAAATTTAAAAGCACCAAACATATTACCATGATCAGTGATGGCAATTGCAGGCATTTTATCGGCAACAGCTTTTTTGTAAAGATCAGATATATCGGCAGCACCGTCTAAGAGCGAAAATTGCGTATGGACGTGGAGGTGGGAAAAGGAAGACATTTTATTGTGGGAATTGAGGGGTAAAGATAGGGGTTTTTGAGGGGAGTTGGACCGAGTAGTTTTCAACAAAAAAACTGTTTTTACTAATTCACTAAAAGATTCCCAAGGGAATGACAGTAGCCATTTTATATTTCATCGAGAATGGGTTAGGATGGAAGAAAGGCGCCTGCGGTGCCTTTCTTCCATCCTAACCCATTCTCGATGACTGCCTTCAAAAAACGCGCGTCATTCCCTTGGGAATCCTTTAGTGAATTAGGTAGACTTCTATTTAACCTTCCTGCCCTTCCACTCATACGATGAAAAAGGCACCGCTAATCCAATCAAAGAAATGTACAGCCAATATAAAGGTTGAATTAAGACTACCAAGAAAGATTGAATTTGTTGATCGAGATCTTTCCCAACATTTTTCAGAAACAACAATTCAGATGTCATCTTGATTATAATAGCTGCTAAAAATAAAGGAGTATTCTCAGGATAAAAAACGAGTGCGATCAACAATAAAAACAATCCGGCATGTACCAACCAAGAAACCACAGCAATAAAAACTGTAAAAAACGAAAGTGTAAATGGGATTTTAGTAGCCCAGCGGCGACGCTGTTGCCAGAAGGATTTTAAATTTGAAAGCGAGTGGCTTTTCACAATTGCATTTTTCGACTTGACAAATAATAGTTTTCGCGGATCTTCAGAATGAATTTTTCGCATCAACTGAGTATCGTCGCCGGAAGCAAATTCAGAACCAAGATATCCTTGCACAGCATCGTAGGCACTTTTTCGGTAACACAAGTTTGCACCATTGCACATCATTGCACGGCGATTGGCAATCGATGCACCTGCAATGCCGGTGAGGCCGATCATCTCCATTTTCTGCAACAAAGAAAACAATCCTTTGCCTCCGCTCAAAACTACTGGTCCGGCAACAAATGATATTTCCGGTCGTGAAAAAGGTTCGGCCATTGATCGGATCCAACCATCTTGTACAAGACAATCAGCATCGGTTGTCAGAATAAGATCAGCTGCCGAATTTTTTATTGCTTGCGCTAATGCTGCTTTTTTCCCTTGACCTTCAGAATGCAGAATCATGCTATTGATCTCTGCATGATGTGATAAAAAATTACTTGCTGTAGTAAAACTATCATCATCTGAGTGATCATCGATCACAACGATCCTGAAATTACTTTTAGGGTAATTCTGAATTACTAATCTTTCCAGTAAATTGAGAATAGTATCTTCTTCATTTCTGATGGCAACAACAACATCTACATTCAATAATTTACTGTTGGCTTTTTTATTAGCAACTTCAATAGACTTCCAGCCTCGGTGACACCAAAGAATGAAACCCGCATAAATAATTGTTAAAGCAAGAATCGAACATGAAGCTATCATTCTGTCTTTGTTTTTCCCAGCCTAAAGTTCAGCATAAATATCGCACCCGCCAAAGCAGGAATCGCAAGATTTATTATCCAGAGTGAAAATACTGCATTTAAGACAGGCAGTATATCGAGAGTAATCTTCGAAAAAAAGTAAGTGGCAGCTGCACCCCTGATTCCTAGTTCTACCAATGTAAAACTGGGAACAATCGTTATGACAAGGTAGGTCATGGCGATCATGACCAGTGAAGGTAAAAACGTACTGTCGCCTCCGTACATTCTGATCAAAATATAAAATTGCACAACGAAAATAAAATACCTTATAATCGCCAGGATAAAGACACGAAATAATTCTGTCGAACTGTACTCAGAAAGTACATGAAACATCACATACCATTTTTGCGGAAACTTCAATTTCTTGAATACATTTTCCAGAAAACGGATGTTAAAGAATAATAGGACAGAAATAAAAGCAACGACGAGTAAGGTGATACAGACAGAGAAGCTGACAACAAATGACAGTTCAGCATAAACAGAAAAATAGTACACCGCCGCTATTGATCCGATGAGTAACGTAACCAACAGCTGACTGATATTTTCGATGATAGTAATGATCGTAGCCTGAATTTTATTCGCTTTTTCAAGGTGAAAGACACGACCGGCAAATTCACCGACACGATTAGGAGTAAAAATACTGATCGTTAATCCTGAGCAAACCGCTTCCAACGAACGAAAGAGTGAAATCTTCTCGATACGATCAATCATCAATTTCCATTTCATTGCCTCTGTGAGCCAGTTGAAGACCATCAGAATCAACACAACGATCAGACTGTACATCGTCTCTGGTCTCTGAAATGCTTCTTTCAATTGCATTAAATATCCTTCTGCGTCTTTCTGTTCAGAAATTTTATCGTAAACGAACCAAAAAGCAAAAACCGCAAGTAGTATTTTGAAGGCACGCCAACCGTAAATGGAAATATTTGACTTTCTTTGTTCCATAGAAGAATTCAACAAGTATAAGGAAAGTATTTGTTGAGAAATTGCTTTCAAAAACTATTCGTCCACATTCGATTTGTCGCAGTCAGAAAAAATAATTTTAGGAATTGACCCCGGAACAAATATCATGGGGTATGGCATTATCAGCGTGACGGGCTCACAGATAAAACTGATCGCCCTTGGAATTATTTCTTTGGAAAAAATGGACGACCACTTTTTGAAGCTCAGAACCATTTTTGAAAAAACGACTACTTTGATCGATAGCTACCACCCTGACGAGGTAGCAATTGAGGCCCCATTTTTCGGAAAGAATGTGCAGTCGATGTTAAAATTAGGTCGCGCACAGGGTGTTGCCATGGCTGCCGGATTGGCTCGATCAATCCCCATCTTCGAATATTCGCCTAAAAAAGATCAAGCAAAGCATCACCGGCAATGGCAATGCTTCCAAAGAACAGGTCGCAGCGATGTTACAGACGCTTTTAGGCTATCAGGAGACGCCACAGTACCTTGATGCCACCGACGGACTTGCAGCCGCTCTGTGTCATCATTTTCAAGGGAAAGCAGGTATCTCTGCCGGAGGTAGCAAAAAAGGCGGAAGCTGGAAGGCTTTTGTGGCGGCTAATCCCGGTCGGGTTTCCAAATAAATCTCAAGATCCAGTCTAATTGTGCGAATTGTAGATAATGCCACACTACACACTTCAAACTCCAACTCAAACTAATTTAACATTTGCCAAAAAAGCTAAAAGATTGAATTCGGGAATGCAGATAGCGCCACTGCACTTCAAACTCCAACTCAAACCCATTTAACATTTGCAAAAAAAGCTATAAGATTGAATTAGGGGAACGAATTGTAGATAGCGCCACACTGCACACTTCAAACTCCAACTCAAACCAATTTAACATTTGCAAAAAAAGCTAAAAGATTGAATTAGGGGAACGAATTGTAGATAGCGTCACACTGCACACTTCAAACTCTAACTCAAACCAATTTAACATTTGCAAAAAAAGCTAAAAGATTGAATTAGGGGAACGAATTGTAGATAGCGCCACACTGCACACTTCAAACTCCAACTCAAACCAATTTAACATTTGCAAAAAAAGCTAAAAGATTGAATTCGGGGAACGAATTGTAGATAGCGCCACACTGCACACTTCAAACTCCAACTCAAACCAATTTAACATTTGCCAAAAAAGCTAAAAGATTGAATTAGGGGAACGAATTGTAGATAGCGTCACACTGCACACTTCAAACTCTAACTCAAACCAATTTAACATTTGCAAAAAAGTTAAAAGATTGAATTAGGGGAAGAATTGTAGATAGCGTCACACTACACACTTCAAACTCTAACTCAAACTGCCTAAAAGTGAGTTTGAGTTGGTTGTAGGAGCGCACCCCACACTTCGCACTCAAACTCAAACTAATTTAACATTTGCAAAAAAATCTTAGAGCGCTGCTTTGATAGAACCTGCAACCTCCTCCATCTCCCCCTTCGAAAACGCCAACTTCGGACTAGCGAAATTCATATCGCTGACCTTATTCATTGGGATAAGGTGAATGTGGGCATGAGGAACTTCCAGACCGATAACGGCAACGCCTACTCTTCTGCAGGGAACTGCTTTGCTGATTGCTTTCGCTACCGTTTGTGCAAAGCTCCAAAGGCCTTGATGTTCTGCCGACGGAATATCAAAAATGTAATCAGTTTCTTTTTTTGGAATAACTAAAGTATGTCCTTTTGCAAGCGGACTCACATCAAGAAATGCAAGATAGTTTTCGTCCTCCGCTATTTTATAGCAGGGAATTTCGCCATTGACGATGCGGGTAAAGATTGATGCCATTATTTGGTAAGTAGTAAGTGGTGAGTGGTAAGTGGAAGCAGTGCTACTTACTACTTACCAATTACTACTTACCAATTTTAACGAGTAATATCGATAATTACGAATTCCAGTTTCCCTGAGGGAACAACGATCTCTGCAACTTCGCCGACTTTCTTTCCTAACAATCCTTTTCCGATAGGTGATGTAACAGAAATTTTCCCTGTTTTCAAATCTGCTTCGTTTTCGGCAACTAGCAAATACGTCATTTCGGAATTATTTGCTTTGTTACGAATCTTTACTTTTGAAAGAACAAGTGCGCGCGAAATGTCGACCTTGCTTTCATCCAATACACGAGCATTGGAAACCACTTCCTCTAACTTAGAAATTTTTAATTCGAGTAGTCCTTGAGCATCTTTTGCTGCATCATATTCTGCATTCTCAGAAAGATCACCTTTATCGCGGGCTTCCGCTATTTGACGAGAAATACTCGGGCGTTCAACAGTTTTAAGCTGATTTAATTCGTCCTGTAATTTCTTTAATCCTTCAGCTGTGAAATATTGTAATGTCATACCTAACTAGTTTTAATGTTCTTTCTTGTTTTAAATTAAAAAAACAAGACTCCGGGGTCGGAGTCTTGTTTGATCTTACAAATATATAAAATTTTCTTTTTACAAAATGAAGCGGAATCCAAAGCTATGGATACCGTCCCAAGGCTGAGTTGAGCGATAAGAGTAATCAATTCCGAATTTTTTACCACCTGAACCCAATGGCAAGTCAACTGTCAAACCTGCTGAAAGGCCTGAATACACAGTTGTACGCAAAGCATCGTCGAATAAATTGTCTTCATAGGTAAATCCTCCGCGAAGCATGAAAATCTCCTTGAAACCATATTGAAGTCCGGCTGTAAATTGATCGTTTGTGAACGAGTTCGAAGTAAAATTACCTGCAATTGAAAGTTCATGATCTTTTACCAATTCAAGGTCATATGCGAATCCGATGTTAAGCAGTGAAGGCATTTCAAATCCTTCTGTGCGCTGCTCAACTGTTAACTGATATACATTATTTGTATTCGGCGCATTCACACGCGTAGAAAGTCCATCACCACCAAATTGCAGCGGCGTTCCAACATTTCTCAAAGCAATTCCGAAGTGGATATTATCCTTCGCTTCATTATTACCTGTTACATACTGGATTCCTGCATCTACTGCTAGTCCACCTGCACTTACGTTCGAAATACTCTCGTCGATGATGCGAAGTGTTAGTCCACCATAAATCGAATTCGAAAATGCTTTCGCATAAGAGATTCCAAGATTGATGTATTGAGGCGAGTACGTTCCAAGACTTGGTTCAGGTTGATCAACTGTTGTGATATCAACTTCCCCGAAGGCCATTGACATGATGCTCAATCCAAGCACTCCGCTTTCTCCCATTTTCTGAGTGATACCGAAAGCATTCAAAGTAATTCCTGATCCTTGGAGATAGTTGGTATGGCTGAACAATACTTCCGTCTTCTTTGTGAAGGCAGTTCCTGCTACGTTCAGAAACTGAGCTTCGAGGCCTTGTGCAGAGCCGCTGTTCGCTCCGCCCCAACCGGAAGATCTTGCCCAAGGGTTGATCAACAATTCTGTTGCTCCTGCCTGACCAATACGGTCCGGATTTCCCTCTTAACAATTCCCGATGGAATTGAAAGCATTGCAAGCGCGAGGCTGACCAACTTTATTTTATAAACAGATTTCATATGACTAGTTTTTCTGTGGCTTTGTTAAGTAATAATTAGAATGTATCAAGGTCAATCGGACGAATTACACCGAACCATTTAATAGTTCGTTCTCCAATTCCATCTGCAGAAATATGAATGATGTACATACCGCTGGCAATCGGAACTGATTTAGAGTTTTTCAGATCCCAGTCAATCGATGAGTCCAAATTTGTTTCAGGATACGATGCCCCTGCACTATTGTTCTTTCCAACGTTTCTTTCGAATTTACGAACTAATGATCCGCTAGGAGTATAAATCGAAACCACACAATTCGAAGGAAGATTCACGATCTTCACTCTGTTGTCGATCTGATTGATCTCATATGATGAATATGCATAGTACGGATTCGGAACAACGTTGATCAGACTTAATGCATTTGTTGCAACAGCTGTTTGTTGAACTTGCGGCTTTAAATTAGCAGTACTAAATCTATAGAACGGGAAGTTGTCGTTTATTGAACCACTAACTCCGGAAACATACTGACGGTATGGTTTAGCAACACGCAAACGAACTTTCACTTCATTGTCAAGTAAAGCTTGTCCTGGTGTAAGCAAAGGAGCACCTACCCACATACAATCTTTCCAGATTTTCTTAAGCACTTTTTTATTTGAGGCAGTAAGGACATTCAGATTCCATAATCCATTGTATATATGTCGGCATTCATCATAAGCAGGACCCCAATACGAAGTATCACTTGGAAGAATGTCGCCTGGGAATACAAGGTTAGAACTCAATGAATAAATAGTATCAGCGTAATTAGCTTTGTTTCCAAATACATAAATGTAGTGTTTTCCACCTGCTGCAAGATTGAATGCTCCTGTGTTATCAAAGGATCCTAAATTAGAAGTTGGATTCCATTTCATATCTGCTCCGTTTTCTGAAGGAAAACGACTGTCTTCACCGAAAGCGATATTTAAGCGTTCGCCGGTCTCAAGATCCATTGCATAACCAGGGAAATAACTGTACCCTTCTTCAGTGGTACTATATGTGCCGTCAAGATTCATTGATGCATGTTTACGAATCATACCATGGAACTGGCCTCCTTCTGTATTCAATGAATTTGTTCCCATTTCAAATACAACACAACGACTCCATTTTGATTTATCTGGAGTAATGACAACATCAACATTCGATAGCCAAGCCAAATTATCATAATAAGGTGCTGATTTATTTGGATACAAGATATCTGATGGTGCAGGAGATACTCTTCCTTCAGTAGCTTTAGAATTAGTTAAGCGGAAAGGTGCCCATGAACTACCCAATGATTTAGAGTAGAATTCATTTGGATCTAATTCGTCAAGGGTAGGACTCAAGTAATCAGGAGCTACATCTTTACCAGACATGATCCAGTTCAGTGGCTCGAAATTATTTACATCTTGAATTCCGGATAACCAACGGTTGTCAGGATTAGAATAAACTCTTGTCGCTTCAATATAACCATTTCCATCTCCGACAACTTCACCTGCATTCTTAACCTGATTCATACTGATTGAGAATCCGTAGTTAGGGAATAATTGATCGTAAGGGAATTCAAGAGATTTCAATGCAACATCTTCTTTTCCTGTTTGCATATTCTTCAGGAACCATCTTGCACTTGCTGTGATAGAAAGTCCTGTAACATGGAGAGATGTATCAGCGATAATCGAATCAGATATTGTGATCGTATAAGAAGGTGCAGAACCGCTGATCGCAGTGATCTTGGTATTCTGAGGGAATGCGTCGTTGCCGGCATTCAGATATAAACCAACTTTAAGCAGGTCAACACTTGGAACATTATTGATCGTAAATCCTGAACCATCAAAATCGCCGGTAAACACTACACTTGTAATTGTATCATTCAACCATAATTCAAAATCACCACCTTCAATTGCAAACGGATCGTAAACTCGAATATCAACCGGACCATGTCCTCCTACGTAAGTAGGTGTCTGAATTCTGTTATTCGACTGAGCGAAGATGATATTGTCGATCTGACTTTGTTTGATATCAAGTGTACCACGATCAGAACCGATGTTGTGGCCGTTTCCAAATCCTGTGTAACGTGTAATTTCAGGTCCATCACCATATGCTGCACCCAGTACTAATCCATTCTCTTCAGGACTTGAAATGTGCGGAATACCTGTGAAGATCTCGATCTTCTCACCCGCAGCGTTCTGACGACTTTGAACATATGGCTGTCCGTAGATACCATTCAAACCGGGATCTCCCGGATTAGGTACATCAGCAACCGGATCAAACGCATAAGCAACTGCAAAGAAGTAATATGTCTTGTGGTTAACTAATCTTGGGTCACCGGAAGCAAATGCATCTGTCGTTACTCGGAATGAATGACGAAGACCATTGTCTTCTCCATACACTTCTTCTGTTGGTACAAATGCACTAAGATCGCCATCAAATACTTTGTTTACGATCTGAGCTGTTCCGTTTTTAATATCGCACTGGAAAATCAAACGCGCTTTATCTGCATTCTTCAAATCATTTACTGATACAGAAGGATCGATAACCTGGAATACTTTGTAGCCTTCAAAACGGAAGATCGCACTTGGTACTGCAGGAATATTAATATCTTTTTCTTTGTAATCTTCTTTCAGGTTATTAGAACCTTCAGGATTGCTGATCGAAAGAATAAGTTCTTTATCCATTTCACGAATCGTAATTTCCGGAGCACTTGGTCCGTTGATTACTCTGAAACATGATTCAAATAAGTTCTGTGCTTTTGCATCTGCAAGTTTCAATAAGCTTACTGAAGCTTCAGGACCACCTGAAGAAGTACGTGCCCAAACTGCACCTGTAGTGATGTAGTTGACATTTCCCGGCTTTAATGTGAACGGTCCGGCAGATTGTAAGAAACGACGATCGTCCGGTGTATTCGGTGTACTGCCCGGTCCGTCAGGAGTTGTTTCCGTCCAGATGAACTGAGAAACAGAATCAGTTCCTAACCAATATGGATCAGATGTACCGGGGAACATGAAATCACATTCCACTCCACCTGATTGATAACCATTACCACCATAAACCATTGGAGAACCATCTTTCCAGATACCTCTTAGGTAATTGTAATATTGCTGAGCGTTATCCGGATTACCGAAGTTACTCGCATCATTGTTATAGTAAACGAATTTTGACATGATGATCTGCTCATCCGCTTCATCTATAATACTGTCACGATCATTATCTTTTCCGTCGCCTGCATCTGCAAGCGGCCCTTCGAAGAAATCGACACCAATTGCCGGTGGGTTATTTCCATAACCTAAAGCACCATCATCAACTGCATCACCGTTGTAACAGAAACCAAGTCCTCTTTCAACGTCACAACCAACATAATCATCAAGGTAATTTCCAAGATCCGGATCTACCCATGCACCAAAGTATGTTTCGTTAAGATCTGTTGTTGCACGGTTGATGATCTTGTAACGATAGAATGTCATGTTGTTGATCTCATCACCTGTATTGAATCCAAAAGCTTGCGCCTGAATTTCAACTCCAACCGGAAACTGACTATTTGTTTCATTGTGAATATTACCAACATCATTGAATGCCCACCAGATCGTTTGATCACCTTTCAACAAGCTCTTATCGCAATTGTCTAAGTTACCATCGATGTTGTATTTTGGATAATCTCCATCTTCGTAATTGTAGATACCATCACCTGCACGGTCAAAGAACGGAGCTAAAAGCAGATCCTGATTAAAAGCAGGATCACCATTACCGGGCCAATCCTTCACATTTGTCGGAACCGGATATGAAGTATTGCCTTTCGTGTGATATTCCAGGTGGAATGCCTTTACTTCTGCATAGGAAAGATTCCAATGTTATCATATTTTGTACACTGATCAGGAGTGATCGAAACTGTAGTACGGTCAATCGGTCCCGGCCAGAAATCACTTCCTGACTGACGGTATGTCTGGGCAGCAACCTTCAAATTGTTTGAACCTGCTTCAAGTCCACCGATCCAGATCGCTCCTGCAAACAATGAGTGCTTTCCTGATCCAACGGGCACTTCATAAAGTGCATTACCTGTAAGATCCACCACATATCTCCGTTGATCCATATAGGAGTACGAACATTGTTGATATTAAGATCAGCACGGGACTTTGACGGTTCGCAACCCGCAAAGATCTGATTCCCTTGCTGTGGTGCTGAACTGCGATTTCCCAGAATTGACATTCTCCCTTGCTGTTGATGTTCCTACAATACTGAGGAATAAAAAAGCGGTATATATATATCTTTTCATTGGTTAAGAGTGATTTGTCGAGATTAGAAATTAAACTGAACACCTAAACGAATACGGCGCGGGTTGACTATAGTTATCGGATCGTCAACAGCAACACGATAAAGATCCATGTATGCTTGCGGACTAACTTTAGAAGCGATCGAGCTGTGCGTCGGTGAGCTGATGTAACCATCATCACTTGGACTACCTGTTGCGAAAGCATATACTGCTAGACACGTTAAGTTTATTCAATACATTCAATACTTGCAGGTAGATATTGCATAACTTCTTTACGTGCTTCGCCATTCTTCTTTGTTCCTGTTTTGATGGTAAAGTTCTTGTCGATCTTCGGATCAATTTTGAACTGCCATGGATAACGTGAACCGTTGATCTGTCTCCGTCGGGATAATCTCCGCCTTTGACGACACCAGATCGATCTTTTTGCGCTTGTTTGCTTTCGGCCTGTAAGCCTTCGTCTAGTGTTGTGGGGATGCCCGTGCCGCCCGCGTCGTTGCCAGTGCCAATTCCCAGCACGGTGAATGCAACACTGTTGTGCCCGCTTTTGCGCGCATAATCCCATTGATGGCTTCGTTCACGGTACCATCACCGCTGGCGCAAACGATCAAATCGTACCCAGCGCGTGCAGCGCCTTCCAGCAAGCTCTGCTGCATGCCACACGCCAGTCGTGCGCGCAAAGTGAAATCAAAGTTATTTATCTTTCAGATGGTCGATCTGCGGTATGGATTTTCTCCCAGTCCGCGCCCTGATGTTGGATTGACCCGATCACAAAATTAACATGCCTGCTCCCATTGCCAAAAGTGGAGCGAGTTGTATCATGCGCGGTTTATATTTCAAGTAATCGTCGGGGTGTCGAGGATCTTGCAGGATCGTAGCTATGTCTAAATTCACATACTCGATCTGGTTTTGCATGTCCGCTCTACGAGAACTCACGCATCGAATTTCCCTGCGTTGTCAGGATCTCCCCATACTGAACGCGCCTTCTTCCGGGGATGTCCGCGCCTCATTTGATAGCTTGGTACGCCAGAGTTGACCTGCTTTTTCAGAGAACGCTTCACAGACGCTTCGCACGCTTCCTTCTTCGATCTGCGGTTGATCACCCAGACAAATCAAGTGGCTTCCGCTGTCGGCTTTTGCTTGTAGCCCTATCTGCAGCGACATCAGCATTCGCCGTTGTTGTTTTCTGAAATGCGTACATCCCGGTGTTCATTTTTTCGGCGATCTCTGCATTTGTAACGAGGGTAATATCCTCGAAACGTCTCCGCCGGCAAGTGCATGTAAAGTCTGAATTACCGTTCTGAGAACAGTCGTCTAATTAGGGCATCAGCATCTTTTGCTGACCCATACGTGTGGACTTCCGGCGGCGAGAATAATGGCGGAGATCGTGTTCATTCGAGGTTCTTTGACGTTCGTAATCTTCGGGTTTTGTCCACATCAAAGATAAGAATATCATCATGCCAGGGTAGAAATGAAACTCGATGTTTATCGAATATTGCGCGCCCACCTACATCGCCTGTTAATTGCAAGCAAGTCAGAGAAGGTGACGCGGTCAAACAAAACCAGGTTTGCCCGGCGTTCCTCCTAGAACGAGGGGGCACGATGACCGAGTGACGTTCACTTGTGTGTGATTCAACCAATGCCCGGATGACCTCGACGGGGATTTGCGGTTGATCTGCAAGTAAAACACGGCTGCACCCGTGTTGGGGGGCAGGGGCGGTAATTCCTGTTTTTACGGATGTGCTTTGTCCTTGCTGATACTCCAGGTTGCGAGCCAATATCACCGGCAGGTCTTGTAGGGTGAGATCGATTTCGGCGTGGTGCAGCCAGTAACGACCACAACAGGTTCAAGTCCGGCATGAATCGCGGTTTTCTGCTACATGGCGAATGAAAGATTTACCTTTCCAATCCAGAAGTTGTTTTGGTTGTCCGTACCGGCTGGACGTTCCAACTGCCAGGACGATCCCGCAGTTCGCTCTATCAGATGAAGGTTATCTTGTTGCAGAGATCCGACAATGACGGCATCGAAGTCGTTTAGCAAATCAAGCTCATACCGCCGTTGATGGATAATAATTCAGGTGTATCTGCTTGATTGAGCAAGGCGACTCGTTTTGCCTGACTTGGAATATTTTTCAAACCGCCTTGTGGATGTTTGAGAAATGCCTGAATGGATTGAGGCGTTACTGGTCCACAAACTCAAAGCCCTGTAAGTTGCGAAAATATTTCTGCTCGAAACACTTGATCTTCATGCAAAGGGAACCCAAGGCTGCGTAGCCCGGTGACATGGATAACGATATCGGTAAATTCAGGAATAGGCGGCTCGTGCGCCGCAGGTGCTTTGAGTGGTTTTGGCGGGAGCCATCCGCTTCGATCAAAAGGGGGTCTTCTCGGATTTTGATTTTGCGTGTAGCCAATAAAGCGTTTCTTGTGAGACGACCTTTGTCCTATTGCCTTCAACCTTTCCTGTGACTAGAACAACACCTTTGACAGAGATATCTACCTCCATACTGGGCGCTTGCAATGATATGATCAGCCAATGATGTTTGCCAAATGCCAAGATGTGACGTGGCAGTGACAATGACCATTTCATGCCAGGCAAAAAGCTGGCGTGCAAGCTGGAATAGGGCAGTGGTCTTGCCGCCGGAGCCGCTTGGAGGCAGATTACAGGGGCAGGGAAGTTTTTCAACTCGAATTGCTTTTTAGAAGGTTCATAATGGCTTTTTCGTTGTAATTGTATGATAAAAGTGTGATTCCGTATACAGGCAGGGTGCTCCAGGACGTATAATGGATTCATCTTATTCGTTCTGGTATTGTATAAGGTGTATTTATGGAAACCAATTGCATTGATCGTTGAAGATGACCGTGATATTGTGGCTTTGTTCAGGCATGTGCTTGATATTGCCGGTTACCAAACGGGGATCGTTTTGGACGGCAAGGATGCCGTGGATCGTTTGGAAGTCATGCGTCCGAACATTGTGCTTTTAGACTTGCAGCTGCCACGCATGTCTGGCATTGAAAAAATCTTGAAGCGCATGCCGGGATGACGAACGCCTCATGCGTGTGCCGGTCGTTGTCGTTACCGCCTATGCTCCCTGTGCAGACAGCCTGCCGGTAGAGCCGGATCTGTTGCTGCTCAAGCCGGTGGATATCAACCAGCTGAGCGGCCCTGTGCAACGCCTACAAGCCACTCAGGTTGCATTGGATGAACCCGCACATGATTTTGTGACAGGGTTGTATACCCTGCCGTTCTTCAACGTCCGCATGACTTTTCATTGGAGCGTCAAGCCAGCTCCTTTCGGCGCTTTGGCGTTCTCTTTTGCAGATGTATCTCAAATGAATGAACTGCGCGATCGCGAACGAGACCGAGGTGCGAAATTTTCTGCGAAACCTTGCGGATCAATTCCGTATTACGCTTCGTCCTACGGATACCATGGCATGGTCGTCAGATACGAGCATGTTCCTTACCCTGATCGAGGATATTCCCGCCTGAGGCGCCGCCAAGTTGCCGGACGTCTGCGTGACAGCATGAAAGCGTTTTCTCAAGCAATGATCGCGGTTTGGGGCTGCGTGCGAATGTTGGCGTGTTGCTGTGCGATACAGACTACGTCGATATCCCTCATCTTGCGTGACCTGGATTTGGCGGTTCTGGCATTTGCGCGCAGGGTTGTACACTAACCCCTCCATTTTGATCGAAATGCTGGCTGAACATCGATAAAATCTTTTTAATAAACGAACATCCTAATTAATAGTTGTGCTCACGAGGATGTTTTTGTTTGGCTTTAAACTATTCATTTACGGACCAAAGGTATCTTTGGGCAGCCCTGGAAGGGCGGATCCGGCGATAGCCAACCGGTTCGTCTGGATGAGGTTGAAAAGGAGTGGGTTTTCATACATGACGAGGATCAGGCTTACTCCCAGCCCTAATGCGCCCAGCCACTGAGTAATAAGAAGAGAGAGCTTTCCCACAGAATGATGGCTGCTGAATAGAATGGCGATCAACAACTCGCAAGTCAAGTAATGCGGTCTGCACCCGCCGATCTTTTCACGCCGGGGAACAAAGCCACCCGCGAGAAAATGGTCACGAAGAATTCAACCTGCAACTTGGCAGCCAGGGTGCTGGGCAGCGTAACTGTTATCAAGATGAAATATGCCGGAGTATGACAACTGCGCTCATTGATAATAGTGTATAAAAGTGCTACGGTTGGTGCAGGGACCTCATATAGGGCACGCTGGTGATAGGCAGATGCATGGCATATAGAATAGCTGCCATGATCATCATGACTACACCAACGGTGTCCATTGGTCGATTTGGAACATATGTTAGCAGTAAGGCTGAATCGTGGCAAGGGTGATGCGGAAAATAGTGGGGCGGCTTGGTGGTTGATGGTCAAGTACCAGCCATAAGGCGACAAAGAACGGATATAAGAGTAGAGTAACTGCCTAGGCTTGCATCCAGCCTTTGCAGTGCCATGTAATAAAAGAGGATCCAGATCCATTGATGGTGCCTGCTAGGATGCTGCCGATCAAACCCACCGGAAAATGTATAGATATTGACGATAAAAGAGCAGCATCACTATCAATAAGATGCCCGCTGCAAACCCGGTTCGTAAGGCGACCACTGCAAAAGGGGAGAACCTTGTGTGATGGCAAGTTTTCCGAAAACCGGTGCCATGCTAGGAGAAGATCGCAGAACTAAATGCTGCAAAGACCCCGGCTGTGTGTTTATTTACCAATATCGCCAGCCTTTTTTGGTGGTTGAATTTATTTCAAAGAGACTTTACCTCATCCAGGAATTCATCATTGAGAAAATCGCCTTTTGCAAGAGTGCGCTGAATGTGTCCACTGAGACGGTTCTTTTCGTCGGGAGTAAGTTCTTTGGCGGTGGCAACGATCACGGGAATGGTCGCAGTTTCTGGGTTTGACCGTAACGCTTCGATAACAGAGAAGCCGTCCATTTCCGGCATCATGAGATCAAGGATCACAAGGTCTGGCAGTTCACGCTGGATCAAATCCAGCCCTTCACGTCCATTTTCGGCTTCGAGGATGGTGAAGTTGCCTTGTGATTGTAAATTCGCCGATCGAGCGGCGCGCTTCAAGCGTGTCCTCTCCGATGACAATTTTGGGAAGCGCTCCGGGGCAACTTGTGTAAGTGCTGAGAGCAATCCTTCTTCCTGCGGCGCCTGGGCAATGGTCGGGAACTTCACATCGCGTGCCCAATTCTCGCCGAGGAATTCCCTGCTCGGCTGGCATAGTGTGTCCTGTACAATTGACAACCACCGTGTCACTGGGTTTTTATCACCCGGCGCGGATCAATTTGAACAACCCGCAAATGCCGCACCTGCGGCTGGTCTCGCTGATATGCCTTCCATCTTGGCAAGGACATGCATAGCACGAATAGCTTCTTCATCGGTGACGCTTTCAAATACACCGTTCGTGCTATCCACGTGATGTTTCAGAATTCATATGCCCCCCGCCCAGGGTCGCCAGTGGCAAGCGTTTCGATCCTTGTTTTCGGGTTGGTGACGGGCTCGGCTTTCTCAAGTCCTTTTTTCCAACTGTTCACCATTGGTGCGCAGCCTTCTGCCTGGATGGGTGCAAAGGCGGGGATCTTATTGATCCATCCCATTTGCTGCATTTCGCGAAACCCTTTATGGACACCTAGCGGTCCCATTCCGCCGCTAATTGCCTGCACGTACCAATCCGGGGTACGCATCTGGGGAGTTTTCTTCGGGACCGAGTGCAATAGTTAATTGTTCCGCGATCTCGAAGGCGATGGGTCTTCATGGCTTCAATGGACGTGATCGTTCGTGCGCCCATATCCAGGTATAACTTGCGTTGACGGGCAAACTCAGCAGCCACGTGTTTGCATTGATCATATGAACCGGTGATCTTGATCACCTGGCTGCCATACAAAGCGATCTCACGCATCTTAACTGCCGGAACAAGGCTGGTGACAAACGCCCAAAGTTTCATCCTGCCCGTGATGCGTATGCGAATACGATATCGCAACATTCCCGGTAGAAGCCGCCACCATTTCAGTGATGCCTGCTTCTTTCAAAGCTGCAATCGTTACCGATGCCTGACGGTCTTTAAAGAGGTGGGTCCCTGCCGTTCATCCTTGATAAAAATATTGGGGCAACCTAACATCATTCCCAAATTAACTGCACGAATCAACGGACTGAAGCCTTCACCTAGGAAAGGCTGATGTTCGGATTGCGGACTGGGAGCAATTCCCGATAACGCCAAAGATCCTGCTGGCGCCTGAGAGTTTCTCAGGCAAGGTCTTTCCAAGCAATTCATAATCGTATTCCGCTTCGCGCCATTGGCTGCCGCATTTTGGGCAGGTCGTGGATGTAGGGAAATATGGCGCATTATGCCCGCAGTCCAGGCATTTAATGATAAATGACACGAGGTCTCCTGCAATTTCGTTTATTTCTTTGCCTGTAGCCTATCAAGCGAACGCTGAAGTGAGGTTAGCAGTTCTTTGTCGTTAAAGGAGCCCTTGGTGAGCAAACGCTGACCAAACTCTTTTAATCGGTTCTTTGTTCAGGGTCACATCCATGCCGCTGATCACAATGGCGGGAATGTCGCGCAGTTTTCGGTCTGACTGCATCTGTTCGAGAATTTGGAACCCGTCCATTTCCGGCATGAACAGGTCCAGGATGACGGCATGCGGCGGGGTTTCAGATGAAATGACCAGCCATTAAGACCGCCTTCTGCAAGGATTGGTTTATACCGTCCATCATCTGTCAGCATCTTGCCGATCAGACGCAGATCATTCGGGTTGTCATCGACCACAAGAACTTCACGGATTGAGCCATCCGAATTTAGCCGGTCGAGTGAATTAACCAGTTCTTCTTCAAGTATGGGTTTTACCAGATAATCAGACGCGCCGAGACCGAATCCTCTTTCGACATCTTCAACAATGCGCAAATAATGACAGGAATATTCCTTGTTTCGCGTTTGATTTAATGCATCAAGGACAGTCCAGCCGTCAACTCCAGGCATCATGATATCAAGTAATTGCAAATGGCTTTACTCGTTGGGCAAATTCCACTGCCCGCTTCGGGTCGGTTAGGGGAGCCACTTGATAACCCTGGGGATGGAGGTAACGCTCATAAAGCCCAATGACCTGCGGGTCATCATCGATCGTCATGATAACCTTGGATCCTTCCTGGTCTGACTCGTTCTCCTTGTGATAAGGTGGCAGGGTGAAATGGAACGTGCTGCCTGCGCCTTCTGCGCTCTCTACCCAGATATCTCCACCATGCATATTGATTAGCTGCTTGCAGATGGACAACCCTAAACCTGTGCCGCCGCTCTTGCGTGTGGGGGAGGCGTCCACTTGCGAAAAGGCTTGGAAGAGCTTTTCCTGGTCTTTTCTGAAATGCCCGGTCCCGTATCTGTTACGCTGACTCTGATTTGGCGGCGCCCATCTTCAGCACGGATCGGAGCAACACTGACCGTAATGGCACCTTCTTCGGTGAATTTAGCTGCATTTGAGAGCAGATTGATCATCACTTGGCGGACACGGATTGCATCTGCACGTACTGTGGGTAGAACAGGGTCGATGATCTGACGCATTTCGATCGGTTTATCTTTGATCAAACCACTCATTGTTGAAAGTACGCTGTGGACCAGATCCGCGATATTAACTTCGTCGAATGCAAGTTCCATCTTACCTGCCTCGATCTTGGCAGAGTCGAGGATGTCGTTGATGAGACCCAATAGATGCTGACCTGAGTTATAGATCGCAGTCAGGTCTTGCTGCATCAGGTCGGTAACGGGACCATCTATTCCTTTGAGGATGACGCGTGAAAAGCCAATAATGGAATTTAACGGTGTGTAGTTCATGGCTCATGTTGGCGAGGAACTGGCTTTTAATCGGTCTGCCTCACGCATTTCCATAACAGCCTGTTGCGAGAGTTCGAACGATCGGGCATTATCGATGGCTACAGCAACCTGATCCGACAGGGTTTGGAGAACGGATATCTCATCTTCGTTGAAGGCATCTTCTTCCTTCGCTTGGATATCGATCACACCAATGACACGGGAACCAACGCGTAATGGAATTGCTGCTTCGGCTCGAGTATCCGGAAGCAGCTGGTTAATTTTGTGCAGGGGGTGTTCGATCACCCTGTTTACTACCAGTACATTGCCGCTGGATGCCACAGACCCAACAATGGATTTGTCGTTGAGCGGTAAAGAGTGCTCTAACTTTTTTAATTCAGCCCCCACCTCACCGGTCGCTTCCTTCATAATAGCATTGAAGCCAGTTTCCTCTACAATGAAGATAGCTGCATGATAAAAATGGAATCGTTCCGTGATCAAATTTACAGTGCGGGCGAAGATCGTGTTCAGATCCAAAATCGAGGTAACAAGCTTACCGATCTCTGCGGAAACGGCGAGGTATTCATTCCTGCGGCGAATGCCCTCTTCTGCTATCTTGCGCTCAGTGATATCTCTTGCCACCCAAAAGACACTGTCTTCATCGAGCCTGCTGAGAGTGGCAAGAAACCAGAATAACCGCCCTTCAATTGGGAGTTTGTACTCAAATTGAACTTTGGTATTACTGTTTAATGCCTCAAGCACCTTGTTTAAAAAAGAATCTGCGATCTCGGTCGGTAAAAGTTCGTGAAAGGTTTTCCCTAGCATTACGTCTGGCGTGCGAATCAACAAAGAAGGGTTGGTCGGGGCGATCTGCATATACCGCCCTTCCTTGTTAATAACCAACACAACATCTTCCATGGCGCTGAAAAGCGTGCGCAGGTTCTTTTCTGAAACATCGATACGTTCAAAGAGGCTGCTTTTTTGGATGGCAGTCGATGTTTGCAGAACGATGGTTTCCAATGTGCGAACTTCATTCGGAGTGATGGTGCGATTTTCGTCGTAGAAGGCTACACCGATGGTGCCGATCACTTCTTCGTTGGAAAGCAGCGGCAAGATCAAAAGATTCTTGGTTCCACGCTGCTCAAGAATTTCTTTAATGGGTAATGCCAACGGGTTTGTAGCCACGTCATTAATGAAGACAGGTTTGCCGGTGCGGATCACTTCTTCTGTGGCAGGATTTCCGCTTATGGGAATGAGCAAGCCAATATCATTCGATTTTTCAAATGTAGGTACTGCCTCTGCCGTTAAGACCAAATGAGTTTTTTTGGCGTTGATCAATGCAATACCAACGTTGTGAGCAGAAAGCAGTACTACAAGATTGTCTGCAATGCCTTGTAACGTGCTTTGAAGATCCAATGAACTGGAGACGGAAGAAACTACTTTATTGACGATGGTAAGTTCTTGAGCGCGCTCCTGGGTTTCTTGAAACAGCCGGGCGTTTTCAAGCGCCAAGGATAGCTGGTCGGTCACCTGTCGAATGAGCAATTGCTCATCCGTTGAGAAAGTACGTCCCTGTTCTTCGTCAAGCAGCCGGAGAGTTGCCCATTCTTCTTCTCCGAGTTGAATGGTAGTTGCGTACGATGATTTTGAATCACTTGAAGTAGAAGCTGCCGCAAATTCCTGGGGCAGCGATAGAATACCGGTTTGGCGGCGGGTGGTTTTTACCGGCGTGGATGCGGCTTGGGTTGGATATGCGGGTTTCGGATCCGCTGGAGTCGAAGAGGGCACTTCCGGCGGATTTGCCGGTAGAGGCGTCTCTTTTTGGACCTTTGGCTGAGTTCCTGGGCGAGAACGCGATATTGCGTGGAGCCGCGCGCAGCGGTTTTGTAATGCGTGATAGGTTGTCCGGCGATTGGGCTTTCTCTAAGTTTGGTGTCTAATTCGATAACGGTGTTGAATACGCCTGTGCCGAATGTGGCGCGAAGTTGTTCGTGGATATTGCGGTGTGTGCGGTTGCGGCGATCCAGCATGGTAACGAGGATACGGTAAGACAAATTGGGGTTATCCACTTCACGTGTTCTGCGGATGAGTGCCATCATGTTGCGTAAGGCATATGCTGAGAAATACTCTGCCTGAGTGGGAATCAAGAGCAAGTTCGCGGCGGCAAGAGCATTGCGCGTGATAGCGCCCAGCGCTGGCGGGCAATCCAGGATAATGTAGTCATGTGGTGATGAGGATTGAATGGCGCGCTGTAAAATGGTGGTGTAGTTGGTGCGGACGGGTAAAAAATTGCTCCGAGGTTTCGATGCGTGAGCTGGATGGGATAAGATCCAGGTTATCGATCTCGGTTTTTCGCATGACCCTGCTTATAAGTTCATTGTCGAGCATGATGTTGCTCGAGGTCAGTTCGGCTTCGCCTGGTTCCATGCCCAAAGCAAGCGTGAGGTTTGCCTGCGCGTCGAGGTCTATAAAGCAGGACACGGTTACCTAGTTCTGCCAGGGCGGCGCCAAGAGAAAGAGCCGTGGTCGTTTTAGCAACGCCGCCTTTTTCATTGGATACAGCAATAGTTTTTATCATGGAGTTCCTCGTTTATACATCCGGCGATTTTTTCTTTTGTGGAATGACTTCCACTCGTGATACTTTCAGGGCATCGCGGAGTTCACGGATGGCGGTTTCGATCATGGCTTGGGGATCGTTGGTGCTGCGGATCTTGGTGGAGATGTCTGTGACAAGCCGTTCACGTTCGGCGCGCCGGGTGGTTTCATCGAAAAGACGGGCATTTTCGGCAATAACTGCCACACGGTCAGCCACAGCTCTAATGATATCCATTTGGTCTGACTTGATACTCTCATCTTTGGGGACAATCACTGAAAGTTCGCCGATTTCCTGCCCGCGCATGATGATTGGGACCATGACCTGCTTGTGGTCAGTATTGCCTGTTGTCATTTCAATGGACTCATTTGAAGATGAAAGCGGCGTTGTTCCACCGGCAGTATACCGGTATCCGCTTATTTTAAACTCTTCTGCAAGGCGATTCCAATTTTCGCGGAAGAATCGCCGTGAAGCTGCTTCCGCCTCTGCCAACGATCTGTCCATTTGTTCATATAGTTTTGCGTTCTGGATGGCGATACTTACCAATTCAGCGAGGATTGACAGAGCTTCAAGGTCTTCGTTTGAAAAGGCGTTTGATTCGCGGCTTTGAACATCTAGGGCGCCTAGTACATTCCCTGCTTCGAGCAAGGGCAAAGCCAATTCAGATTGTGTTTCAGGTAAATCGGGGTTGTTGAAATAGACAGCATCATCACCCACGCTCAAAGCAATGCGCGGTTTCTTTGTACCGGTCGCATACCCCACGATGCCCTGTGCCCCAACCTTTAATTGATGCCCGCGTCGAAGCATTTTTCTGCCGCCTTCACTGTTGGCGGCTGCCAATACAGCATACTTATTCATGGCGTCGTTGAGGAAGATGCCTACATGATAGAACCCAAATTGTTCACTGATCACTGCAGCGACCTGCGGGAGGAGTTCCTTCAAGTTCTTTTGAGTTGTAATAGCTTGCGCTACCTTGGCAATCGCTTCGTATTGCTTTCCGCGGCGTTCACCTTCATTGTTAGCTTTTTGTAGTTCAGCAGTCCTGTCTAATACGCGTTGCTCAAGGGAGAAGATCAGGTCTTTGACAGTATCTGTCATGGTATTTAAGGTGATAGCCAGAGTTTCCAGTTCGTCACCGGATGTAACATTTACTCTGGTATTGAAATTTCCTTTAATGATTTCGCCTGCTGACTGGTTCAAAGTTTGTAGAGGGGAGGTAAAGAAGTTGCTAATGGAAAAGGATGCAGCTGCGGCTAAAACAAAAACCATAGCAATCAGCAACAGGCTGAAGTTGATCGTGGTTCTGGTTTCCCTCGATATTTGATCGGCGATCGCCGCCCTGCCTGAAAATAATTCTTCAGACGGTATGATGTAAATTAGCTTGTATTGCACTTGCTGAACTTTGTAGAATGCAACATGTCGTTCGCTGCCGTTTAGGATGATGGAAAAAATACCATTATCCTTGGATTTGATGGCATCCATAATTTCCAGCAGTTCTGGAGAAGCTGAGGTGAGGACTGCAGGATCCATGATCGCGCTGAGTTTCGCATTTTCGTCTGTTATGGCAAAATCTATAAAACCTTGTTCAGGCAGGAGATCATGCGGTTGTTGCTGTCAATCAAAAAAGCATATCCGTTTTCACCAACCTGCGAATTGGCTACAAAGTCGATAATACCGGTGATTTGTACGTCCATGGCTGTAACACCCTGAAATTCCCGCTTGGAATCAATTACCGGCGCACTTGTCGTTATTACCAGCCCATTTAGCGCTGCATCTTGGTAAGGAGCAGACCATACGACGGAGTTCTGTAGGTTGTTATCAGGGTTTGCAGCGACATACCATTGTCGCCCAGTTACATCGAAATCAGGCGGAACAATATTTGCAAGATCTATGTTTGGATAATAAAAGTTTCTTTGTTTTGCCCTCCAAAATAGATGGCAACGATATCAGGGCTGCCTTTTAACATCGATGGAAACACAAGCTCTGAGTGCTTTAAAAGATTTAGTTTTCTGACAAGTGAACTAGTCAGGATGACATCAGAAGGAATGAAAACAGATGCCGTTTCCGTGTTGGCGTTGTCCCAGCTGCCGGATGCCAGACGAATTAACTGAGTTTCCGCATCCCAATATGAACTGTTTTCAAGTTGATCATCTTCCAATATATTCTGAACAGAGGCTGCCGCAACTAGCGTATTCCGGCTCATGTTTTCAAAGAAACTTTCCAAAAATGCCGCCTGTTCACGGTTCGCACTTTGAAGATCTTCTTCTGCTCTGGCGCGGGCATTCTCCTCCACACTTGCTATGAGCTGGGTGCTCGCTTCCTGGATACGCAAATATACGTACGTACCCATGACGATCACAACGAGAAACGTAATCGCCAGGTTGCCGAGTGTCAATTTGGCGCGTAAGTTGAGCCGTCTGAGCACGGAGTTTGTAAGCAAATCTTGAATGGAAGATCGCAGTTTCATGCCTCGTTCCTTATTGGTTACCGTCATTCAACTTCTCATTTTTAATTGTAATGGTCACTTCTGAGCCGGGGATGGAGCGCCCCAATTCCTCAACAGCGGTGAGCAGGACATTGTCGAGATTGATGGATGAACCGATTTTGCCGGTAATCTCGCTGATCGCCTGCTCTTTGATGACCTGCCGCTGCGATTCTTGAATGAGACGTGCGTTTTCCAATGCAAGCGAGAGCCGTTCAGATACAGCTTCTGTGAGATTAATCTCGCTTGTACTCCATTGACGTTCGCGTGAAGGCGACTTGATGCGCATGACGCCTATGACCTGATCGCGAAGTTTGATCGGAACAACCAGAGTTGGATCGTCCGTCTTTCCATCAGCATGAAAAACTAAAACTTCACCACGGAACATTGCCTGGGTGATTTCATCCGTGTTCATGGGGCGGGATAATTTTTTGCCGCCGCTCATGGTTTGGAAATAACCAACCATATTTTCTTCCTGTCCGAAATTCTTCCAACCTTCTTGCAGGTTTTTAAGATAGGCAGATTGGGCTTCGTCCAATGCCCGTTGAGTTTGCTCAAGGAGTTTGGTATTGTCGATCGCGATCGCAACTTGATCTGCCAGAATACTAAAGACATTTATATCTTCGTTCGTAAAGGCGCCAGGTTTTTCGCTTTGCACATCCAGAACGCCAATGATCTTTTCGCGAGTCTTTAGTGGGAACGCCACTTCAGAGCGAGTGGTGGGAAGATCTGGATTGTTGAAGAAGACCGCATCCTGACCTACATCCAAACTGATTCGGGCAACGCCTGCTTTGGCGACAAAACCTACGATACCGCTCTCACCGACCTTGAGTTTGTGTCCACGTGCCATCATATTTTGCCCACCAAGGCTGTTTGCTGCTTGCAAAATGGCATATTGATTTGAATCATCCAGCAGGAAAATGCCCACGTGGTAAAAATTAAAACGCTCACTGACCAGCCGGGTAATCAGTGGGAGGAGAATTCCCAATTCCTGCTCGCTGTTGATTGTTTTTGTGATCTCGCCGATATCGAGCAATTGGGAAGCGCGTGCTTCTGTTTGACGGCGGGAGATTTCCAGATCCACTGTGCGTTCTGTGATGCGCCTTTCCAGATTGTTGTACGTGTCTTGCAGCTGCTCGGTCATGCGGTTAATTGTTTCTGCAAGGGTGCCCACTTCGTCAAGTGATTCGACTGGTGCCGTGACTTGAAGATTACCATTCGATATCTCTTCAGCCACACGGGTTAGCTTTTGAAGTGGTGTGGTGATACTTCGGGTAAAGTAGAAAATAATAAAACCGAAAATGAGCGCAAGCAGGAAGCTGTACCCGGTCAAGGTCGTCTGCAATTGGCGTGTTTGTTGAATGACTTCTTCGCGAGGGTACACAAGGGCGAGCGACCAACCAGTATTCAACCCTACCGGCGCATATGAAACATACATGGGGTCGCCTTTTCTATCCAAAGCTTCTACGAAGCCGGTCTCTCCATCGGTCATTTTGTTGACCAATTCCAGCCAATCGTTTGAAGCACCGGTATTGGCAAGAGCGAACATCGAATCGATCATTGGTTCGTATGCGCCTCCCCCTTCGCCCATGCCAAGGATTGTGCCATTTGAATCGATTAGAAATGCATATCCGCTTTGCCCAAATTTTAGATTTAAAAAGATATCCTGAATTTTGGAAAATTCAATATCGACAGCCGCAACACCTTTCAGTTTATTGTTGCGATCCAAAAACGGAATGCTCCAGGTCGCGATCCAAACATCACCACGACTCTTGTTGCGATATGGCGGAGATAAAGTGGGTTCGAGGGTTCGTTTTGGGAGGAAATACCATTCCTGACTAAAATAATCATAATCACCCAGCTCGGTAAGCTGCGTTTCATTATTTGGGGTTCGGTTGTAATAAGGCGCCCAGTAATAGGAACTGGACTTGAATTGGTAAGGTTCAAATCCTGCCGTAGCGCCATAGATCTGCACGTTGCGGATAACAGTATTTTGAATAACCCGTTTTAACTCATTTTCAGAGTAAGAGCTGGATTCGACAGCCGTTGCAAGATTGGTAGCTATCGTTTCAGCTTCTGATAACTTTTTTCGAATTAACTCGTTCGTTTCGACAGTTTTGATCTTCAGATCATCTTCCACTGTAGTTACCAGTGTGTCCTGCCCGATACGGATGCTCAGAATTGAAAAGGTAATAAATGCAACCATCAGTAAGCCGACCGAGATCAGCGTTAGTTTAAAGCCAATACTCGTCCTTGGAGGCGCATCAAGGTCGTTGATCTCTTCTGAGGGCATTTGTTTGGTTTGATCTATCATGAATAAATCTCTTTTATGATGCCGTAATCAAGGTTAACTGTACATCTGCAAGGCATCGGGTTCGATCTGAACGAGAACTTCCGAGCCCCCCAGTGCCCGGCTAAGTTCCTGAGCAGCGGTTTGCAAAATGGTTTCAAAGCGGGAAGAAGAACTTACACGACTGGTGATATTCGCTGTGATCTTTTCGATATCTGCACGGTGCTGGGTGGATTGGAGGAGAGTGGCAGTTTCGATGGCAAGTGACAGACGGTCTGCGACGGCATTGGCAATATCTGCGTCGTCATCGGAGAATTGACCGATACTTCGTGTGCTTAATTGCATAACGCCTATGACCTGTCCACGCAGACGAATGGGAATGGCAAGCCGGGATTTCCGATCTGGGTCACTGGAGAGAGTTGTTTCTCCTTTTCGCAGGGCTTCATTTACCTGGGTGTTGTTGATGGGGTGATGTAAGGGTTTTATGCCTGCATCAGAATAACTGAAACCAAGCCCTAATTTGGCGGGGCGCAGCACTTGCCAGGCTTCTTGGGTTACCTGACCGATCGCACTTTGGGCTTCTGCTAGCGCCTTTTGTGCTTCTTCAATAGTGAGGGCGTTGTTTATTGCAACAGCGACCTGATCTGCCAATGTTGAGAGCGCATTGACATCATCAGGTTGAAAGGCATTCGCTTCGATACTTTGGACATCGAGAGCGCCAATGACTTGCCCGGCGTAACGTAAGGGCAGCGCAATTTCTGAGTGAGTGTCTGGGAGGTCAGGATTATCAAAGTAAATGGAATCTGCTCCAACATCCAGCGCGATGCGCGCCTGCCCTGTGGCAGTCACGAATCCTACGAGACCTGTTTGTCCAATAGAAAGGGCATGCTTGCGTGCGAGCATTCTTTGTCCACCATCACTGTTGGCGGCGCGCAGAACTGCGTACTCTCGTTTGTTATCAAGCAAAAATACGCCAACATGATATACATTGAATTGCTCTCCGATCACCTGTGTGATGCGGGGGAGGAGTTCATCGAGAGCCTGGATGGTAGAAACGGCGCTCATGACCTGGGTTACTGCACGGAATTGCCGCGCACGTTTTTCTGTGGTCTGATTTGCGTATTCCAGTTCGACTGTTCTTGCTTGCACTCTTTCTTCGAGGCTGGCTCGCAGGGAAAGCAGTTCCTCATTCTCCCGTTTTTGTGATTGTTCGCTTTGCTGTGCGCGGACAATACTTTCGTTAAGCCGCTGGATCAACAAATGGGTGATTCCGGCACTGGCAACCATAAGGATTGGAACGATGATGGCATCGTCAATGCCGATGGATCTGGGAATGCGATGCGTTGTTAGGTCCTGGTATGCGACAATAAGAACTGCGATTACAACTGCTGGTGTGACTAATGCTAATGAACGTCTGCCTAAAAGCATTGCAGATACGGTCAAAATCACGGGAATGGCGAGAAAGGATGTATCTCGAACGCCGTTGGTGTTTAAGGCAATGGCAGTGATTGCCACAACCAAGGTCAGCGGTACACTAACCTTCGCAAGAATGATATTTCCCTGATATGTAAAGTACAGCGAAATGCCTTCTATAATTAAAGAGGCTGTGAGGATAATGAACGCAACGATGTTTCGCGATTCGCCGCCGAGCAGCCCTGAAACCAGAGGCAGGACTGCAAGGTTGACCGCCATCACAGACAGCAGGATATTCCGCGTTAATCGAATAAAGGACGGGTCTTGATCTTCTTCGCTTCTAAAAAAATCTATAAAATTATTTAGCATGGCTTGGATTCTCCTGGGCGGGACTTACCCGTTAGTACCTGATGTAAATTGAATGGCTACATCTGTTCCGGGTAGGGTATCGCCCAGTTCCTGGATGGTGGTTTGAACAATATTCTCGATGTTTACGAGGCTACCGATCTTGGCGGAGATCTGTCCGATGGTGCGTTCTTTGGATGCCCGTTTTTGAGCTTCTTGTAAGAGGCGTGCGGTTTCAATGGCGAGCGCGGTACGTTCGGCAGTTGCCTGTACCATGGCAATTTCGTTGTTATCCCATTTTCGGTCGGGGTCTGTTGTGCTGAGTTTCAATGATCCGATCTGAATGCCACGCAATACGATCGGAATTGCAATGTGATTTGATTGGATCTTTTGATTCGGTTTTTCTTCCTGGTGGTAACGCCATCAAAGTGATAGGCAGTTAATGACTGACTCATATGGAAGTTGCTCCATTGCTGTTCACTTAGTTGCGCTGCTGCCCGTTCGGCTTTTTCGAGTGCTTCCAGGCTGTTTTGGAAGGATTGCGCGTTTTGAATGGCAATACTTACCTGGTCTGCCAGAACCGAAAGAATGTTAACATCTTCCTCAGAAAATGCATTAGTCGTTTTACTTTGCACATCCAATGCGCCGATGATCTCTGAGCCACTTTGAAGAGGCAGCGCGATTTCGGAACGTGTTTCTGGAAGATCCGGATTATTAAAGTAGATCAGATCTTGATCTACATCAAGCACAACGCGCGGTGAGCCCGATTGAGAGACATACCCGACAATGCCTGTCTCGCCAATGCGGAGGCGGTGATTTCGCGCTAGCATCGCTTTGCCGCCTTCGCTGTTTGCCGCCACGAGAACAGTGTATTCCTTGTGAACATCTGCCAGAAAGATGCCTACATGGTAAAAACCAAGTTGCGACGAAATGGTTTCGGTGATCTGCGGCAGGAGTTGTTCCAGACTTCGGGTGTTGTTAATAATGCGCGAAATGCGCGAGATCGATTCAAAAAGAGAAGCGCGATACGCATTGGTCTGGCTTAGTTTCTCTAGCTCGTTGGTTCGTTCTGTGATGCGGTCTTCCAAACCTTGCAGGGTTTCGGTTAATTGCTCAGCCATCGTGTTGAAGGATTGTGCAAGAACGCCAGTCTCGTCACCAGTTTCCACTATGGCGCGTGAGGAGAAGTTTCCCCCGGCAATCTCTTGAACAGTTTCGGTGAGGCGCGTCAGTGGGCGGGTAATGATTTGCCCAACTGCAAGACTTGCGATAAATGCACCAATGAACAGCACAGTCAGGAGGATCGACATATTCTGAATCGTTTTTGAAACTTCCTCTTCGACTTCGGTGTTCAGTGCGGTGACCTCTTTGTTCAATTCATTCACTGGAGCAATGAAAGCCAGCTTGTACCCCGGTACTTCCAGTGCAGTTGTGGAAAGGTAATTCTCTACCCCGCCCACAGAAAATTTCGAAATCCCTGATTCAGCCCTGATTATCTGAAGAATCACTTCCTGTAGATCGGATGTGCTGCTATCGAAAAGTGTCTGCTTGGGCGATTCGTTGAATGGTACAACTTCAGGCTCCAGCCCAAAGAACGTATACCCTTCCTCTGACATGGCGAGGATCACTCCGGTCTCGTCCACAAGAATTGGAATGCCTACATCTCCAATCTTGATCTGGGAAATGATCTGGGTGACGCGGTCCAGCTGTATATCGACGCTCATTACACCTTCGAATTTATTTCCGTCATAAACTGGCACAGATACCGTCACGATCAAACCAGCTCCTGCCGGGTCTTGATAAGGGCGCGTCCAACGCGGAAGTTTTTCAGGGTCGTTTGCTGGTTCGGCAATGGTGAAGAACGGTTGTTGTGTTGGGTCGAAGTCGGGCGGCACGTTGGCCGCAAGATTGATATTTGGATAGTAAACGGTATAGCCGAGGTCGCTAATAAAATAAATTGCAGCAACTTCCGGGTGCGATTCGAGAACCCCGGGTGCAAGCAGGTCGAGATTGATACTTGCGTTTAAGTCAGCTGCCAATGCCTCAGAGAATGGAATCGTGTTCGGTATGTAAATGGAAGATATAGCAGAGTCTTTGTTCCCTAACTGCCCGCCTGGCAGTTGGAATACATTCTCCGTTGCATTCCAGTATGTGCCATTTGGTAACAACAATTGTTGATTCTCTATGTTGGAGCGATACCTTGCCAGAGATTGAGTATCATTTTGTATTTCAGTCAGTAGATTTTTGATCTCGTTTGCTTCTGAGTTGATAGTGTTTGATATCTCGGATTCCAACTTTTTGGTGATATTGGCTTGGTATTTGTTTTGCAGGAATGTGTTGATGAAATTAACCCGGTTTACACCGAATGCCACAAGAGTTGCAACCGTTATACCGCCGGTTAAAAGGATACCTAATGTGATCTTCGATTGCAGGCTGAAATGGTTGAACTCCCGTATCAGGATGATCGAAATTGGGATTGCTATGATGATCAATATTAAAGGCGTAAGACGTTCCAACTCAAGAACACGGATGCGCCCAGTACCAAGTTGGTTGTCGAGCAGGATCACAATAACCCCAGATATAATTGCCAGTGCAATACCGGATGTTGAATAGGAAGAATCAAGTGTCAATCCAACGACCGCCAAGATCACCAGCATGATGGAAACCGCAATAATAAATCCAAATCCCTGTGCAATGAATGGGACAGTCGCCACGTTTAACATGAAGGTCGAGATGACCAACATCATGGCGAGATTCTTTTTATTGCGCGAAATCAAGAAAAGCAGATAGAAATCAAAGAAAAAAGTCACCACTAATGTGCCAGTGGTAATGAATAATTGCGGCAGGTTGTATGTAAAACCGAAGTATGCGAATATACCCACAGTGAGTAATGTAGCGAGCATCAATGTGATAGTGATGCTGTATGCATTCCGAATCTGTCGGTTTACATTCTCGGAGTGATCGGACTTTTTAAAGATCTTTTGATTTGTCATCAGTCATCGCTTCCGATCTCAACAGTGACTTGAGAGCCGCTAATGTGCATGCCCAGCTCACGGACTGCTGTTTTCAAAATATCTTCGATCTGAGTGCTTGCTCCGATCTTGGAGGAGATTTCACCGATCACATGCTCGCGTTGGGCGATGCGTTGGCTATCTTCAAGTAGCCGGGCGTTTTCGATGGATAACGCCGCACGTCCTACGATCGCAGATACGATATCTAGTTCGTCGTCACTCCAGTTGCGGTTGTATCCCGATTTGACGTTAAGGATTCCCACGGTTTGCTCGCGTAATCTGATCGGTATGGTCAATAGTGAGGTGCCGTCGCTTTCGACTTTTTGAAACACAGCACCAGACCGAACCGCCTCTACTGCGCCGGGCAATTCGAGAGGTTCGGGTAGAAAACTGTTCTTCAAATTGCGTCTTTGAATCCCTGCAATGTTTTGGGCTCGTGTGAAGCGTCCCCAACCTTCTCGAAGGTCGTTGTTGTAAAACGCCTGCGTTTCAAGCAATACTCTTTGCTGCTCCTCAAAAAGTTTGGCATTTTCGATTGCGATCGACACTTGGTCTGCGAGTGTTGTCAGGGTACGGACATCTTCCTGGCTAAAAGCGTTGGGAGTCTGGCTTTGTACATCCAGAACGCCAATGATCTCGTTAGCTTTGCGTAATAAAGGAAGTGCTAATTCAGATCTGGTTTCAGGCAAATCTGGGTTATTGAAGTAGATGGCATCTGCGCCTGTGTCGAGAGCGATGCGCGGAAGTTTTGATCCGGCTACATAACCAACAATGCCAGTTTGACCTACCTTTAATTTGTGATTTCGCGCCAGCATCTTTTTTCCGCCAACACTGTTGGCGGCGATCAATACTGCGTATTCCATGTTGACATCCATTAGGAAAATGCCAATGTGATAAAAATTGAACTGCTGGCTGATCAACTCTGTGATTTGGGGCAACAGGATATCAAGGTTTTGTGTCTGACTGATTACCCGCGAAATTTTTGAAATAGCTTCGAACTGCTTTGCGCGGCGTTCAATACGGATATTGGCGGTGTTTAATTCTGCGGTACGGGCGGCGATGGTGGCTTCGAGCCCTACGGCGAATTTCTGCATTTCCTGATTCTTTTCGGTCAATTCTTGCTGTGTACGGCGGAGATTTTCTGTGAGTTTGTCGAACCCCTGGGCAGATGCTTGAAGCAGTGCTGCAATAAAGAACACATATACGACCAATGAAGAAAAGAATGTGACCGGGTTTTGGGGGATCATCGTAACTGGTAGCGAATCCTGGAACAGCATAATGCCCAGTCCGATCAGGGTATTGATTCCTGCGAAAGTGTACCCTCCGCGTCCTCCAAGCAAGACGCCAGCCAGTACGGTTGTCAGTACGAGGCTGCTATAACTTGCACCAAACGTCCCATTTGAAATGATGATGGATAGGATCAAGATCAGATCGAACACAACGAGAAGGATGATTGAGGCTGCACGTACATGCCCGCGAAACATTAATTGACGGGCAATCACCCCGGCGACAACAACTGTGCCAGTGAGCATGGCGGAAAATAACTGATCAAGAATGATCGGTGCAATGAGTGTGTAAATCAAGCCGATGAAGATAACCGCCCATAAGATGCTATTCAACAAAAGGGCAATGCGCGTTTTCTCTTCATCGTTAAAGATCGGTGGAGCCAGGGTATGCCGAATGGTTTGCAGCATAAAATCTTCCTTGTTATTTCTTGTCGGACGATCCGTCCGTAAATTGGATGGTGATCTCAGTGCTGCTTAGCACTTTTTCAAGCTCTTCTGCTGTGATTTGGAGGATGTTTTCCATGCTTACAGCAGAGCCTATGCGGTTGGTAGCTTCAAAGATGGTGCTTTCTTTAATAGCGCGGCGGTTACTTTCTTCGAACAAGCGCGCATTTTCAAGGGTTAGTGCTGCACGGTTGGCTGCTGCCTGGGCGATGGCAATTTGATCTTTGCTCCATGTTCGGTTACGGATATCCTGTTCCAACCCGATCACGCCAATGACTTGCCCGAAAATTGTCAGCGGTACCAAAAGCGTGTTTTTGGCGCTTCCAGCCGGGTTAAGAATGATCGGCTTACCACTTTCCAGTTCTGCTGCGAGTTCCGGTGACAGATTATCCGGCATGGGGCGGATTTGCAGTCCATCATATTCGTAGGCGGGAATACTCCGCTTGTTGATCGCAGATTGCCATGTTTGCCTGGTCTGCTCTTGATTAGTTTTTGAAAGCTCACTAAGTGTTGTTTCAAGACGCTCTACCAATTGAGAGTTTTCAATAGCGGCTGCAAGTTGATCTGCCAGGACCTGCAAGGTTTGGAGATCACGGTCACCAAAGGCCTGAGGAGTTTTTGCTTGAATATCCAAAGCCCCGATGGTTACGTTGTAACTACGTAAGGGTAGGGTGATTTCGGATCGGGTTTCAGGAAGATATGGGTTGTTAAAATGTACCGAGTCTATGTCAACATCCTGTGCAATGTATGCTCGCCCTGAGCTTGTAACATTGCCAACCATCCCAGTTTCGCCAACCCGTAATTTATAGTTTCTGGCTAGCATTTCGTCTGCCGCAGTGCTGCTGGCTCCACGCAGGATCGCAAACTCGCCTTTCTCATCGACTAGGAAAATGCCCACGTGATAATAACCAAGGCGTTCACGAATCAGGCTCGCTGAAACGTTGAGCAGGGTGCTCTGGTCGCGAATGACCGCGAGTTCGCTGTTTACTTCTGCAACGGTGCGAAGTTGAAGCGCCAGCCGGGCAAGGTCTTTGGTGCGTGTGGCGACGTTGTCTTCCAGTGTTCCGAATGACCTTTTAATATCTTCGGACATTTGGTTGAATGCGTTTCCGAGGTCTTCCAATTCATCTTGCGTTTGAATGTGGACTTTTTCGGGGAAATCCTGTTCGTTTCCGGCAAGAGTCCGATCTGATACACGGTTGGCGAAATCTTTAAGTTTTCGCAGTGGCTCAGTGATGGAGCGTGTAAATAAGAAGAGCAGGATGCTGAAGATGAGTACAACAACGACTGTGTAACCAATCAGAGTTTGGCGTAGTTGTGCAGTATTAGTGGATAGCTCTGTCCGCGGATAGGCGAGTGCAATGGACCAGCCGGTATCCAACCCTACGGGGGCGTAGGCAACCAGCATCGGTTCGCCGCGTGGGTCGGTTGCTTCGATGAAACCGCTTTTGCCGGCCCGCATATCTGCGATTAATTTGATCCAACGGTTTGTTTTTTCAGTGTAAGCAGCAAGGACCATCGAATCAGACATGATCTTGTATTCACCGCCATTTTCGCCGATCCCAAGAATGATTCCCGCTGAATCGATCATAAAGGCATAGCCGTTTTGACCGACATCTATCGTGCTGATGATTTCCTGTGTGTGAGAAAATGCTATGTCGGCAGTGGCTATTCCTTGAAAATCACCGTTGTTTTCAAAGAATGGCGCACTCCAAGTTACCATCCAAATTTCACCACCACCATAGTCAAAATAGGGCTTTGAGATCATTGGGGTTAGGCTTGCCTTTGGCAGGGAGTACCAATCCCTGTTGAAATAGTCGTAGTCGGGAGTTCCAAGGTCTGCGTACCCCACAGTATTATCTGGCAGGCGATAGTAATATGGTGCGTAGTATGTCAAGTCAGGCTGAAAACGGTTGGGCTCATAAGAAATCGTAGAGCCAAAGACGCGTTCATTACGGGATACTGATGTTTCCAGTATCTGTTTAAGATTAGCATCATTAATGCTATCGGTCTCTGCAAAAACTGCCAATTGTTTGGCGACTGCTTGTGCAATGAATAAGTCTGAACGGATCACTTCTACTTTTGCTGCGGCTTGATCTTGCAGTTCCTCTCGTAATGTGTCGAGAAGGGCTTGCTGTGAAAGACGAATGCTAAGAAAGGTGTAAATCGTAAACGCGATTATCAGTACGCCAATCACAGCCGAAGGGAGCTTAAGGCTTAAGCTGAATCTGCGACTGTCTACATTGCGTGGTTCGTTGGTTCGAATCATCGGCTTGGTCGTATCTCTTAATTTTCTCATTCTGAAGCCTTCTCATCCGGAGTAGCCTGGGTTCCGATCTGAATGAAAGATCGAGATGCGCCCAGCGCAAGCCCTAACTCCTGGATCGTAGTCTGCATAATGCGGTCGAAATCTGTTGAGGATCCGATCTGTGTTGTTACACGGGAGATGGTTTCTTCTTGCTCGGCTCTGCGTGTGGCATTTTCAAACAAGCGCGCATTTTCCAGCGCCAGAGCTGCACGGTCGGAAATTGACTGAACCAACAATATCTCATCTTCGCTCCAGGTTCGATTTGCCTCTTCTGACTCAATATGAATGACGCCAATGACTTGGTCTCGGAATTTGACGGGAACTACCAGCATGGATGGAGCGTTCTTGGAAGTGCGGTTGACTGCCAAGGTTTCACCTGATGCGATGGCTTTATCCAATACAGGGTTTGATTCCAGAGTGACATTTGAAATAATGGTGCCGTCCGAATGAAAGGAATATCCGAATTGGCTTTCTGTGAGAGAAATGACAGAACGACTGGTACCTGCAGAGATTTTAACTTCAGTTGAATGTTCATTATTGTGCTGTAATAACACTGCAAGCTGATTGGCGATCGTCATGAGGATGTTGGTATCTTCTTCATTAAAAGCAGCCGATTGAGTGCTCTGCACATCAAGAACACCAATTACTGTATTTCCGAGGACGATGGGGAGCGAGATCTCAGAACGGGTCTCAGGCAGGTATGGGTTGTTGAAAAATACGGCGTCCGCCCCGGTATCAAGCGCGATACGCGGACGTCCACTTTGAGAAACGTAACCAACGATCCCAGTTCCGCCAACCTTGAGTTGATGCCGTTTTACCAGCATCTGTTGCCCGCCTTTGCTGTTTGCTGCCTTTAATACTGCAAACCCGCGAGCAGTGTCCACAAGAAAAATGCCCACATGATAGTAGCCGAGTTTATCGCTTACCAGGCGCGTAGCGCGCGCGAGCATGTCAGATGTTTTTTCATGCAGCACTTTTGTCAGATCCTGGGTGATATCGGACGCTGCTTGAAGGCGAGCCGTCTTGACCAGTAGCTCTTTGTTGAGCTTGTCCAACTCTTCAGTGCGGGTTTTTACTTGCTCATCAAGTGCGTTATTAATGCGCTCGAGCTGTTGTTTGGCTTCCATTTCTTCTTCATGACTGCTGGTCGCAACTTTGAGCAGCCTGCGATGCCGGTGAAATATTGCTGTCATTGCGCCCATAATGGCACTTAAGTAAAGAGATCCAAGAAAGATATGCTCAACGTCAGTTCCGTATTTGTTTGGCAAGATGTTATTGATCTCAGCCACCCCGGTGGCGATAAACAATCCAAGCATAAGCACGCCCAGCATTATAGGCACCCAAGTAGATTGACGACCATGGATATTTGCAAGCAGGAAAAGCCCAAGAGTGCCAATCCAAATGAGGTCGTGCGACCCCCTGCCTTCAACGATCGCGACCAGAGCGATCGCAAATGTTGTCACTAATGGGAAAAGAATCAAATATTTGAACTTCCCTCGAATTGCTTGAATCAATGTGAAGACCGCCACAAGATTGACAATTAGAGAGGCTACAAGCACAATAGGTTTTTGAAAAACCAGGATTGTAACAAGTGTGCTTAAGAATCCAAGCCCTTGGGCTACAAGTGCCTCAGCACGTTGACCAAGTTCCTCGCCCGGTCGATCTTTAAATAAAAAATCGAGTACGTTTCTTTGATTCATATTCTCGTTACTCATTGATCGAGACCTTCGCATCTTTACCCGTGGCTTGACTCTGATCCTGATCATTATCTTGATCGAGCAACTGGAAGGTTACTGATGTGCGTGGAATAGATTGACCTAATTCCTGAACTGTTTCGCGGATGATCGCATCTCTTGTAGCGGAAGAAGTGATCCGGGCAGAAATATCAGAAACCAGTGATTCGCGGGCTGCCCGTTGCAAAGACTCCCGGTAAAGACGGGCGCTTTCCAAGGCTCCGCTTAGTTGATCAGATAACGAAATGGCGAGATTGGTTTCGTCTTGTGTCCAAGCATCTGCAATCTCTGCTTTTTTCAAACGGATTGCACCAATGACCAACCCACGGATCTTTACAGGCACGCTGATTGTTAGACCATCACTACCGAGAATGAGATCCCCGGTTTCAATTGCTTTTGAAATCGCAGGTTCGGCAATATCGCTTTGGATCGGGATGGTGGCGGGCGGTGTTGCCAGGAAGCCGATCTTTTCCTGATTCCGAAGCATTTTGCTCCATGCTTCACGGCTCAGTTGTCCGTATGTGGCACGCGCAGCACTGAGTGCCTTTTCTGCTTCACTGAACAGGTTTGCATTTTGAATTGCAACAGCAATCTGCTCTGCCAGAATTTGCAAGGTATTGATGTCATCTTCAACAAAGGCTTTCGGCTCGGTGCTTTGCACATCCAATACACCAAGCAGCTGCCCGCTAACTACAAGGGGGAGCGCCATCTCGGAACGTGTATTGGGGAGGTATGAATTATTAAAGAAAACTGCGTCAGCGCCAACATCTAAAGCAATACGGGCTTGAAGATTTTCCGATACATACCCCACGATACCCGTCTCGCCGACTTTGAGTTGATGACCTTTCTCGAGCATTTGTTTACCGCCTTCGCTGTTGGCGGCTGCCAGAACGGCAAATTCTTTTCTCTCGTCCAGCAGGAAGATGCCTACATGATAGTACCCAAAGTTTTCATGAACAAGTTTGGTCGCTGCTGTAAGTAACGTGGAAATATCGCGGAAAGTTGTAACTTCGCGGGCAATAGTTGAGATTGTTTCGAGTTTGCGGGTTTTATTTTCCAGCTCTACGGTTCGGGTGTGCAGATTCTTCTGCTGTAATTCAACTTCCTGAGCCAGTTTATTAAAGGCAGAAATCACTTGTCCGCCCTCATCGCTCGCCTCATAATCAATACGCGTTGAAAATTGTCCGGATGAGAAGGCTTCGGCAGCCTGAATTGTTTTTTGCAAGGGGATACTGATGGAGCGGATAAGTTGATTCCCGACGAAGAACGAACCCAACGTGCTAATGACCATCAAAACAAGCAGAGATGACACTTGAGCAACCGTATTATTAATGCGGTTATCTATGCCGCTTTCAAGGCGGGTGGATAGCAATGAATAAAAATTAAGATTTGATTCACTTCCGGAAGTCTGGAGGATGTTTACTTTTTCGAAATTTGGTGCAACGTTTGACTTAAGAACATCCTGCTCTAGAGTGCTCAATAAAGCTTCCAGATTATTTTTGTAAATTGTAAAATTTGCAAAAAGTTCCGGGGTTATAGACTGATTTATATTATTTTCATTTGCGGTGTTCAGGTTTTTTTCGAGACTTGCCAGGTTTTCCTTGGTGCTCGATATGAGCCTTTCAAGCTCGCGTTGTTCTTCATTTGAGAGAGTTTTATTTTTTTCGGCGTTATCAAGAATTATGCCTAATCTGAAGATATTGTTTTGGCTATCCGGCAGTTTGAGTAAAACTGCATCCATAAGGTAGTACGTGTCCAGATCGGGATCGAGAACCAAATTGGATTTATTGCCGACTTCAAGAATCGCATCTGATAATTTTTCGAGGAATAAGGCAATATTCTCCTGTGTTTCAACGACTCCCCAAATCTGGGTTAATTCATTTGCAGAGAAACTTAACTCAAAACTTTCAGTAGCCTCCTCTACTGCCACGAGGTTTTTGAGGCTGGCATCAACTTTTTTGCGGGCTTCTTCAAAGCTCTCTTCAGATGCACCTTGATTATAGATACTACTGTAGTTTTGGACGCTAATGTTCACTTCCCATAGCGCACGAAGGTAAACCGTCCCAGCTTTTCTTTAATACCGTATTCGTTAACGTGATCATACTGTTCAATAAGTGAAACAGGAATGAAAACGATCACAGGCAGTGCAAAGAACACTGCTAAGATCGCAAATTTTTGCGAAAAATTTAGCCTTGACCAAATTCCAATGGACGAGCGCGCTTTTGGTTGTGACGAATTTTCCATAGAGTTTCTCGTAAATAAAGTCTGACCAGTTTGCAAAACTAGGAATCTTGCTCGGATTGTTGCGGAGATAAAGTGCTGATCAAGATTTCTGCTTCTTTTAAGTCAAACACTTTTCGTAACTCGGTAGCAGCAGAACGAACAACCTCTTCAATGTTAAGTGTTTCACGTACAAAGGTTGAAAAATTGGCAACCATCTGGTTTCGAAGCGCATTTTTTTGAGCCTCATCCACAAGGCGGCTGTTTTCAAGGGCAAGTGCCACTTGGTAGGATATTTTTTCCACCAGGTCACGTTCACGCTCAGACCATTCGTTCGAAATACCCTTTCTCTTTTTGAGTTTGATCCTTCCGATCTCCTGCCCATGAAGAGAAACCGGAACATAAAGATCGTCTGCATTAGTTTGCTTGTCTCGCGCAAAGATAGGGCGTACACCAGCGGGTGTGTATAAATAAGCACTTTTGTGTCGGCTGGTGAATTTAGACCAGGTTCTCTGTGTCTGTAAGGCTGTATTTGACTCGAGCTGTGTCAAAAGATTCCGTGTTTCATCCAAAAGGCGGGCATTATCAAAAGAGATGGCAGTTAGGTCTGCCAGAGTCTGGATGATTTCCGCTTCTTCAGACGAAAAGGCTCGTGGCTGATCGGAATGAATATCAATGAGCCCGATCACTGTTCCGCGGACAGAAAGTGGCAGGATCATGCGAGAACGGGTGAGCGGGAAATTTGGATCTTGTGTAAAGTTCGTTCTATCCAGATCGGATGTAATAAGGGTCTTGTTGGTTTCCACGACCACTGCCAGCGGATTTTTTCGATCTGGCTCGGCATGGAACGAACGCCCGATCAAACTTTTTCCGATTTCAGAAGATGCCGATTGTAGGTAAACGTTTCTTCTCTGGGCATCCAAAATAAAAATGCCAACATGATAATACTCGAACCGCTCCGAGATCAAACTGGCTGCTTTGTTTAATAATTCTGTGATTTCCTGCGTTTCGGCAATGACTCCGGCTGTAAGGGCTGATGCACGCAACTGCGACATGCGTGTTTCAAGTTCCGTGGTGCGTTCCTGAACCTTATGTTCAAGATTTTTTCTTTCCATATCAAGCGCCTCAAAAGCGGTTTGCATTTGAGTAACAACCTTGGTAAAAGCGCTTTTGAGCATATTTGTTGCTGAAATGATGATGATACCCAAGATCGAAAAGTCGGCGATATATACACCCCAGCTTGCAAGGTCTAAGGGTGGTGCCTGGGGTGAGCGGACATCAAAGACTCCGTGTAGTGAAAGCAAGCCGAGTGTAATTAAAAATAAAATACTACCCGCGAGAAGAACAAAATCTATTTTGTTGTCCAATAACAGGGTTGCCATGACCACAGTTGATAAGAGAAAGAGAGACCCATCTGCCCACGGTCCCCATGCTAGAACTGCATTCACACCGACAATTGTGGTAATGATCAGAAGCAGGTAAGCCCGTAATGTATACCCGGTCGGCAGGAGCGTTATTGCGAGCAGGATGATATACATGACGATGAATAAAACCCTGTCGGTGTTCGTGGCAGTGGAAAAAGACGCACTGATCATGATCACACCAAGGATGGATGCAACCCGCAAAACAATGCGGATGAAACGTTCCCGCCATGTCTTCAGATCGAATGCTGAGAATTGAATGCTTTTATTCCTCATTCATATCCTCCAGTGAAACTTCGATCTCCACCTCAGAAGCTTCCAGGTTGCGTCCTAATTCACGCACTGTTGTCTGCAGAATGCCGTCCATGTTTGGCGACGCCCAGATCTTTGAAATAATCTCGTTCGTAAGTCTTTCGTGTGATGCGGCGAAGCGGCTCTCTTCCACCAGGCGCGCGTTCTCGATGGCAAGCGTAGCTTGTTCTGCAATCGACTCGACCAGGTCTTTTTGTTCTGCTGTCCATTCGTTCGATCCCGCTGCAAGAATCTGACCAATGGTCTGGTTGCGTAATGCCAAAGGTACTTCAAGCGGGAAGTTTTCAGCCTGATCAGTATCGCCGAGAGCATAGTTTAATGACTTTTCTGAGGCAAGTGATGTCCACGCATTTTCCAGATATAGTCTTTGTGTGGCGCGCATTTCTGTAATACTTTTTTGCGCTTCCTGGAACAGATTGGCATTTTCGATGCCAATTGCTATACCGTTTGCCATATTTTGGTAGGCATCCAGATCTTGCGGCAGAAAATCATTGTCTTTGGAGGAATGCATTTCAAGCAAACCAAGGACGGTATCACCAACGATTAACGGCACCATGATCAACGAACGTGTATAAGGGAACATGGGGTTATCCGTCCGGATCTGGTTGGCATCATGCAGTATCTGTCCGCTTTTGGTGCGCAATACCTGTGCAACCATGCTCTTTCCGTTGAGGCTGAAGCGTTGTTTTTTATCTTTCATGATCTTGCCTGCTTCGCCCGCGGCTTCCTTAAGTTCAGCCCATTGCCCTGATGGATCAATTAGATAGATCGCTGTATAGTAAAAGCCGAATTCATTTTGGATGAACTTCGGTGTTAGTGAGATGATCTCGTTGAGTTCAAGGATTGCAGCCACTGCCCGTCCCACTTCATTGATGCGGCGCAATTGCACGGTGCGCTCCTGAACCCTGGTTTCGAGGTTGTTGCGTTCTTCGCGTAGCGCGGAGAGAGACGTGGCGACCTGCCCCTGGGCTTGGGTAAACTCTCGTTCCAATTGTTGGAAGCCAATAATGATCACAACACCGAACATTAGAAGCGCTGCCCCAGCACTGATCCAATCTTCAAATTTTGCCGGGGTTGCATTTAGGTTGAGCGGGATGAGCCGCCCTGAAAGCATTAGCCAGCCAAGTATCACAAAGCTAAGGATGCTGGCTGCGATCGACAGGATCCCGGAGCGCGGCGAGTGTAGCATTGTTGCAAAAACAACCAGTGCCAAAAAGAAGAACAGACCATCGCCAAGGATTCCAAGACTAATAACCTCTCCAAGCGCAATCGCATAAATGCCGATGAGGAATGCAGCAATGCGGATCGTATAAGAAACCCGGCTAATAGCGGTTAGTCCAACGATCGAATAGGCTGTTATAAAGATCCCATCGATCAAGATACTGTCAGATGCAATGATCGCTGGCAACAGTGCGATGGCACCGAAGATCATCGTCCCGATCAGCAGCGGGACGATGAACCGCTCGCGCCATGCTGCATAGACTCTTTCTGTGGTTCCAAGCGATTCTGAGGGATTATCCTGTTTGAAGGGTAACTTCATGATTGACTCTCTTCACGCGTGGATTCGCCGGGTTTTGGATCCACCTGGATCTTTGTGTACCGAGCGCCGGTAACTCTTGCGATCTCGCCTGCGGTTGTCTGAAGAATTGACTGAACGTCGGAAGACCTGCGGATTCGGGCTGTGATCTCATTGATCAGACGTTCGCGTTCAGACTGCGCCCTGATCTGCTCCAACAACCGGGCATTTGCGATCACTGCTGCCAGGCTGCCGCCAAGCGTGCCAAGCATTTCCTCATCGTTCTCTGAATAGGCATCTGCCTGTTCACTTTCCACATTGATCACACCCAGAATTTCGTTTCTATAGATCAATGGAATGGCTAATTCAGACCGGGTGTTCGGGCTGGTTTCAATATATCGGGAGTCTTCACTGACATCACGAAGGCGTAGAGGGCGTCTGTGCGCAGCAACCCAGCCGGTGATGCCTTTTCCTACCTCAACCTTCATGGTACTGATATCTTCCGCATAACCAACTGCAGCTTTCACTTCCAGCACGCGTTTTTCGCGGTCTACCAGAAGGATCATAACCCTGTCGCCGCCAAGCGTTACTTGAAGACCACTGACCGCACTTTCAAGAGCCTCTTCAAGAGTGGTCCCCGAAGCTGCAGAGGAAGTAATGTGATGCAATAAGCGATGCTGAGAGAGATGTTCTTGAGTCTCAGCGAACAGTTCAGTATTCGCAACCGCGATCGCCAATTGATCTGCGAGAATCTGCAAACTGCGTAGGTTATCTTCATGGAATGCATACGGCTGTGTGCTTTGCACATCGAGCGCACCCAGGATCCGTTCACCGACTCGCAATGGAATGGCAACTTCAGCCCGGGTTTCAGGCAGAAGCGGGTTAGGGTAGTAGGTCAAATCTTTTGTCGTATCACTTACGATCAGCGTTTCGCCTTTTCCAGTGACATATCCCACGATCGATTTCGAACCGACCCCGATCTTGTGTCCCTGACGCTTCATTTGCGCCCCAGCTTCACCCGTGGCTTCACGAATGATGGCAAATTCACCGGGCAGATCCAGAAGGAAGATGCCGGCGTGATGGAAATTGAACCGTTCGCGGATCAAGTTGACCGCTTTGTTCAAAAGTTCATCCAGATTTAATGACCCGCTGATGTCGCGTGCAATTTCCGCAGCCGTTTCAATTTGAATGGCTCGTTGCTTGCTTTCGTCCAGGAGTTGTACGCTTTTAATGACGCCTGCAACCTGGCTCGCAACCGTAGTGAAGAATTTCATATCATCTTCATTGAATGCTTCTTCATGTTCAAGGTCTTGAATGACCAATGCACCGAGTACAACTCCTTGAACGATCATGGGGGCACCCATCCATGATTTTGCAGGCTTGCCAACCACTTTTGCGCCAAGTTCCACTGCTTTTTTCTCTGTATCTTTTACCAGCAACAATGGCTGGCGCGTACGGATCAAAATAGAAGTTAATCCTTCACCCAGCGGAAACGACGGGATGGATAGGATTTTTCCATTCTCATAACTGAAGGGGATCTGGACGGAGTTGTTTTCTTCATCGTACGTTGCTACGATCAGGTTGTAATCGCCAATAATCTGCTGGATCTTGCCCAGCAAGGCATGGAAAAACCCTTGAATATCTGAAGTAGATGAGATCAACTCATTCATTGAAGCGAGAGATTCCACTTCGCTTAAGTGTTTTTCTGTTTCGACCACAGCCTTTGCGCGCTGGATTGTTACAGACATAAGGTCTACGAGATTTTCATACGGTTGCAGCGTTGCCATGGAAAGGGTTTGCTGTCTGGATCCGATCATTATCACAGCTTCCAGCGAATCCCGCCCGTTGATCGGCAGGAATACCGCGTTCAACAGATCTAATGCGCGAAGAGTCTCTTTAAATGCTTTGGGTAGATCGGCGCTTGCACTGGAAGACGAAACAGCACCGTGAGACAGATAATCCTTCAACTCTTGTTGGCTCGACTGAATGCCATTTTGCTGTATGTTTGTGGGGATATCGGCGCGAATTACATCTGAGACTGCGGCAACCTTTAAGAATCCGTTGGATGTTTTGAAGAGGACGATGGGGTAGGGGGAGCCCTTTAAGATTTGACCGCCAACCCGCAGGATATCTGCCTCATCCTTTGCTTCAGCGATCAGGCGGCTGGAGCGGTAGAGTCGGTCCAGTTCCTGGAAGTTGATCTGGCTCGATTCCGCGAGACTTGCGGTTTGGATTGCCGCTGCGATTTGGCTTGCAAGCGTTTGTAACATGAGAATCGCATCTGAGCTGAACGCCTCTGGTTGAGTACTTTGAACATCCAACACACCCAGAACTAGGTTATGTAGTGAGATGGGTACACAAGCCTCTGACCTTGTTTCCGGCATGAGTTCGTTTGTCAGGTGTAGTTCATCATCTGCGGTATCTGAAGCGACCCTGTGTTTGTTGTTTGCCGCCACCCAACCGATGATCGAATTCGATCCGACAGGAAGGCTGTATTTTTGTTCCAATAAACCTTGCGTAGCAGAGCCAAAACCGGATTTAAACTCAATATTTTTTCTGCTTCGATCCATCAGAAAAATGCTGGACTGATAGAAATTAAATTGTTGTACCAGTAATTCAACCGTCTTCTTTAGCATTGCGTCAAGGTTTGGGATGGTCGTGATACTTTGCGCCACCTCAGCTGCTGTGCGGATCTGCAAGGTGCGTTCTTCTACTTTTCGCTCAAGTGACTTGTAATTGTCTTCGATTTGGTCGGCAAGGTAATTGAAAGATTGTGAAAGCTGCCCGATTTCGTCGTTGCTATTCAATATCTCAATGCGCTGGCTTAAATCTCCCTCGGCGAATTTTCGAGTTTTGGAAGATAAGGATTGCAGTGGTTTAATCACGCGCCTTGTCCCGTAATACAGGACGACTCCCATGGCGCTGATGGTACCCAGTACAAGCAGAATCGTGAATGGTGTAAGGCTGTTGATCTGGGCAAAGATCGTTGATGTCTCAATTGCAAGTACGACCCCGCTTTGAAGGATGGGTACCCACTGCACTTGAGCAATGACACTTGTTTCGTTTAGTTTAAGTTCAAGTGTGGAAGACGGCTGTTCAGCCTGTCCCTGTATTGAATTTAATTCCGACCAGAACCGGGCTTTGGCTTCGGTTTCCATGTCGTAGTGGGCAAACACACCCGTTTCGTGATTTGCTGTAAAGGTATCATCGGCTGAAGTTATGAAATAAGTGCTTGCATATGGAGCGATATTGAGCGGGCGAAGTAGTTGCTGCAAGGCGTCGCCTTTTGTAATGCCGATCAGTACAGCAAGAAACGGCGCGCTCTCCGTTTTATATTTGACCGCCGTGATCAGAACGAGTTCATTTCCAGGTAGTGGTGAGAGCCCGTTCGAAAGTTTCGACTGTGTGTCTTCAAATTCCAGCAGGGTGGGGGACAGGGTTGCACCCTGCCAAGCTTCATTACTAGCGAGCCTTACAACGCCCTCGGAGTCTACCAGGATGAGTTCGTCGAAGCCGTTGAATCTCCCTTCGGAATCCTTGTTAAGTAGGTTATTAAAAAAATCACTCCGGATTGTGCGGAACTGATCACTTTGTGAGTTAGTCTGCAAGACCGCTTCGATCAGGGGAGAAGTATTTTCTTTTTCGAGTATTTCTCTTAAGTTATTTTCCCTGGCTTGTACGCCATCGTGGATCACTTGAACCTGATTTACAAGCAGGCTTTCAAGTTGATGGTTTGCCTGTTCCTTTAATAAGCTACGGGCACGGAAATAAGCCGTGCCCGCCATCAAGGCAAGCGGAATAAATGTAAAGACCAGAAGCGTCCTGACGAGGGTGCTCGTAAGACTGCTTATGGGCTTTCCTTTTTGAGTTTCATACTTGGGCGCAGCAGGGATGGTCATTTAGCAAAATTTTAACACTAACTAAATTCCCAGACTGGTTCTCCGTTTAATATCCGGCGAATTTGGTCGGGGAAACGATCCGGATCAAGCGGCTTGCCTAGAAAACCATCGAACCCGGATTCTTTTGCTTTTTTCATTTGTTCATGGCTGGCTTCTGCCGTAACAGCGATGATGGGAACCGATTTAAAACGCTCTGACGCGCGGATCTTTTTTAGCGCGCCGTACCCATCTTCATATGGCAGGCGGATATCCATAAGGATTAGATCCAGTCGCGGCAGGGTGTCAGCATACTCAACCACTTCGTAACCGGAGGTTTTCCATTCGCAATGAATGCCCAGATAACCGAGCATACGGGCGATCAAAACGAAATTCGAGACATTATCTTCCACCACAAGCACTGCCGCATCTTTTGGAATGGTCGGCTTGCGTATGGGTTGGGTATCTGAAACAGCTGGGGTTGGTTCTTGGTCAGGCATTGGTTCTCCTTGTGATGAAGCGTTCGACCTGCAGGGCGAGAGTATCAATATCGATCGGCTTTTGGATATAGCCATCGCATCCTGCTTCAAGAGATTTTTCCCGATCTCCGCGCATCACATTGGCTGTTACAGCCACAATTGGGATGTTTTTATATTTTTCCATCTTCTTGATCTTTGCCGTCAGGGTATATCCATCCATGTCAGGCATATTAATATCCATCAGGATCAGATCAATATTCTCATTTTCGAGTTTTTTGAAGGCTTGTTCGGCATGGGCAGCCTCCACCATTGCGTACCCCTCCGCGTTCAGTACCCTTCTAATTAAATTTCGATTATCAGGGTTATCTTCTACATACAAAATGGTTCCACGTCCATGGTCTGGCATGCCTGGTACTCTCCACGCAAAATTTTACTTTACTGCTGACACGTCATCATGACAGCTACCTTACAACTTGATATAGTTTGTGTGACTAGTATAGCATAACGAAAAGCCGAGGTGGAAATTTCCTCGGCTTTTTTTGAGCGGGTGGCGGGAATCGAACCCGCGTATTGTGCTTGGGAAGCACATGTTCTACCACTGAACTACACCCGCATAAACAACGGCGGGATTATACGTTAGGCTGAAAAGCTATGTCAAGCCCGATATTCACCGTCTCGCTCTGCCACTTGTTATTGTTTGCGTTTTAAGAGCGTGTTTGCCAGCCCAAGGATCGCCTTTCCAGCTTCTCCCTGCGGGGCGGCATCCTTTAAGTAACCAAGTGCTTTCTGGGTTAGGTCTTCAGAAGTTTTCTCCGCATAAAGTTTTGCGCCTTCATTTTCAAGAAGTCCCGACACATACCCAACCTCATCCTGTCTGATCGGTCCCTGCCTCCAGCGTTTGGAAAACTCTCCTTTTTTCTCAAGAGCGAATAAGACAGGCAGTGAGTTTTTTCCTTCGACCAGATCACTCGCCGCAGATTTACCCGTTACGGATTCGTCACCCCAAATGCCTAACACATCATCCTGAACCTGGAATGCGAGTCCAAGGTGATATCCAAACAGCCGATAATTTTCTATTGCCTCTTCTTGCGCGTAGCCAAGAAGAGCTCCGATTTGGGTGCAAGCAGAGAGTAGGGCAGAGGTTTTACCACCAATCATGGGCCAATAATCTTCCATCGTAAGATCATTGCGTTCTTCATAAGACATATCGAGAAACTGACCACGGGTCAGATCAAGACAGCAGTTATTCAATATTTCGGCTGCGCGTACGACTATTTCTGCAGGGTAATGTGCTTTCAAACTAAGAGCCGCCTGATTTGCAATGACGAATAAGGCATCACCAACATTGATCGCCATTGGCGCGCCCCATTTGACCCAAGCGGTTTTTCTGCCTCGACGCAGTTCTGAGTTATCCTGGATATCATCATGAACAAGTGAAAAGTTATGCACGAGTTCGATAGATGCGGCTAATGAAACTGCGTGTAGCCAATTATTACTGCCATTAGCTTCCTTTTTATTTTCTATTGAAGCCACTGAAAGCAAAGTAAGCAATGGACGAATACGCTTCCCGGCTGCCTGAGCGCCTGCCCCCTCTCCCGTCCAGCCCATATGATAGGTGAGCATCTCATGGAAAGGTTGAGTATGCGGTTGATCCAACCGGTTCACCTGTTGTTTCAATTCTGTCTCAATGGCATCGAACATACTTTGTTGAAGTGTGTTACTCATGAAGTGATTCCTTTGATTCCGAGAGTGATTAAGTCCTGCCTTAGTTGGGTGGGGGACTGGAAGTGAATAGTTTGAAAGCCCAGCTGACCGGCAGTTTCGATATTGGGAAGAGAGTCGTCTATGAAAAGGCATTCTTCTGCCTTGCGTCCAATTTTTTGCAAGGTGATGTGAAAGATCTCTGCTTCTGGTTTTACGGTTTTTTGCTCGCCAGAAATGATCTTGAGATCAAAACACTCCAAGACCGGATATTTATGTTCAATAAGCTTGAACTTCTCCAAAGAGAAGTTACTTAATAGATACAACCGCCAGCCCGCATCTTTCAAGGCGTGGACGATCTCTATGCTTTCGTAATATGGCTCGGTCAGGCTTTCTTCCCAATAAGTGTCGTATGCCTGAATTAATTCAGAGTAATGTGGAAATTGATTTGAAAGCTCTGCGACGCCTTCTTTGAATGGACGCCCGGCATCCTGTTTTGCATTCCACTCGAGGAAACGAATCTCCTCTAGGAATCGGTCGACCGTTTCACGATCTGGAAAGAAGCGTTTATAAAGCAAAAAGGCGTCCCAGCCGACGAGGACGTTCCCAAGGTCGAAGATAATAGCGTTAATTTGGTGTGTCATATTTGCCGCGCTATTTTATCCGAAGAAGTGAAATCTGGCGGTATAATCGCGCGATTGTTAATTCCCCACGGTCACGAATTATATTTTCTTTCCTTTGAGAAAATCCGATTTGCGGCCACGCTGGGTATAAATCCAAATGGAGAACTGCCTTGAGCCGACTGATCAATACTGACTCTGTAGGAAAAGAAAGAACCCGTTTATCGAAATCGATCGTGTTATGCATCCGTGAGTTGGCGAAACAAAGCCAGGTAACGCCGGAGACGAAAGATCAGGCAGCATATATCGCGCTGGCATTGCAAGCCATTTCGGAGGGTATCGATGCCTCGGTCGCAGCCTGGGAAAAACGCGACTACTGGGTGAAAGCCGATAAATTCCGTATGGAATGGATGTGGGCTTCGCAGTACGCTGCCAAATTGAAGGAAGCCGTCCTTTCTGATGATTGGGCCACGATCGCCATCATGCTTCCTTCGATTGCACAGAAATTCAATAAAGTGGAAGTTTCTGATAACCATCGCTTGGGGAAACCATGGTCGAGTGCGTACAAATTGCTGGCATTGCACCAAAAACTATAAACAAAAAATCCGAAGCCTTAGCTTCGGATTTTTTGTTTACTACGATTTTATCTTTTTGAGATTATTCTTTGTGTTCTTGAGCAGCTCGATCATCAGATCGCGGATGTGGGGATTGAGGTAATGTCGTTCCAGCGTAGAGAGAGGCAGGAAGCGAGCTCCTGCAACTACGTTGATACAGTTCGCTGAACCACATAAGCAAATAAATGGAGCATCCATCTGCCATTCAGTGGAAGGATAGAAGAAGAAAAGCTCCTCGCCTTTCTCGATATCACGGGCAGCAACCATTTCCATGTTTTCGGTATCAAGAATAACATTGGGGTCGCAGGAGTGATTCAACGCAGCAAGTTTCCCAACGTGCGTATGTTTATCGTGACCGATCTGTACCGTGTAACGGTTAGGATGATCGCGTACATCTTCGCTGGGGATAGCGCTGATAACTTCACCCTTCTTATAATTTTGTTTTGTTGCTAGTGTTCTAAATTTATTTTCAGTCTTGATGGTTAACTTATCCATCGTTGCAGCTGTAGTTGTCATTAACTATCTCCTTTATAAACTTGTTTGTTGTTGCATCAGTATAGCAATAATAAAATTAAATACAAGAGTTATTCTCATTAAATAAAATATTTTAAGGTTAAGAAATTATTTTTCTCTCAATGAGAATGTCCGGAGGTTATCGATAATATTAATATGTTTAAAGTACGTAATTGATAATGTAACGAATGTAACGGGTGAGGTAGATAAGACTCTTATAAGGTTTGTATGATAGCTTATGAATTAAGTAATGGCGTAGAGTCGATGGAGAGTGTTGCGCCTTATTTACCATAGAATAAAAGCATCTTTATTCGCAGGGATTTAACGACCAATCCCCAAGCAGCTGACTTGGGGATTGGTCGTTTTTTACTACAGGTTATTAAAACAACGCGAGCTGACTTGCCATGCGCTTGCCATCCAGTAAAACATAGGGAGCGGCGCGCTCCGCGATAACACCGAGTTTCTTCAGCGCAGAGAGATCTCGCAATTTTTGAGTTCGCCGTGCCGAAAGGATCGCATCTGCCCCTTTGGTGCCGACACCGGGTATCTTGATCAATTGTTGTTTATCTGCCAGGTTGACTTCGATCGGCGCGTGGGTCAGGTTCACTTGTGCCCAGGCAAGTTTCGGGTCAGTGTGAAGCGGAAGGTTTTCATCCGAAGCGAAAGGTAAGTCTTCCAGTTCGAAGCCGTAATCACGCAGCAAGAACGAAGCTTGGTAGAGGCGATGCTCACGCATGGGATTCACAGCGGCTTTATTTTCGAGGGGGGTATCCAAAATGGGATGGAAAGCAGAGAAATAGGCGCGCTTGAGGCGGACGTTCTTCGTCAGCCATTGAGTGGTATTGAGCAGTTCGAGGTCGCTTTCATCAGCACCACCAGCTACAAATTGGGTGACCGTACTGGGATATTTGCCGTTCCAAAATTTATAGGCAGGCACGCTGCGGCGAATCTCTTCAACCCACCTGAGCGGACGCATAAGTTCTTCGATGAAAATTTTATGGGGTGCAAGCTTGGCGAGGCGTTCGGTGCTGGGGGCTTCGAGGTTGACCGAGACGCGGTCAGCGAGCTGCATGGCTCGATAGACTTGTGCCTTCTCGGAACCCGGCATGATCTTGAGATGCAGATAGCCTTTGAAGCCGTGCTTTGCGCGGAGGATGTGGGCGGTGTCGAGCAGCTTATCCATGGTGCGGACGCCTCCGGCTGCAATGCCAGAGCTGAGGAAGACGCCCTGAGCGAAGCCACTCTGATTCATTTTGCTGAACAGCCCCGCAAATTCATCTGGTTTGAAGGTGGCGCGCCGGAAATCGCGCCCGGCCCTGAAGGGACAATAGAAACAATCGCGCTCACAGGCAGAAGAAAGCAGGGTCTTGAGCAGTTGAATGCTCTTGCCATTCGGCAATTGCGCCGGGTGGACGAAAGCGGCACGTTGTTCTTTTGGAGAATAACAGCCGGGTTTTGCAGGGGCGGAGAAACCCCGCTCTTGTGCTGCCGAGACGCCTCGCGATTCTTCGGCGTGTTCCAAGGTCATCTGGCTGGAGAGTTCGACGAGAGTATCGAGAGCGTTCATGGAATAATTATAGAACAAAAATTCTAATTACGCAATGGATTTTCCTGTCTAATAAAGTTGGAAAATCACGGAGTAATGTCACTTGGATGGTTTTCTTTGCATGGCTATACTTTTTGAAAATAAGGAGGCTGTCATGTGTGAATTTTGCACTCAACACGGGGAAGGGGAGAAGTGGTACCTGACGATGGAGAATTATTCAAAAGACCTGCTGGATCAGAACCAGCGGCGCGAATATGCCGCAGACTTTCTGAACGGATTTCATGTCCGTGTGCCAAAAAGCGTCAAACAGCTGGATAAGGTCCGCCGCACACCATTAATGAAACTCGCCAAGCCGGCGCTGACCCGCATGCAGAAAGCAGATCATTATGGGCAGGTGGTGCCCATGGAGGATGTGGAAAAAATATTTGAAACCATGGTGCAGGGTGCAGTGCGTCTCCCTTGTGTGTGCCGTAGAGTGACCACGGGGAATATGAACGCCCGATATTGTTACGGGTTGACCATGGATAAACAGTTGATGGAGTCACTTGATGATTCGTTCAGTCTTGAAACGCTGAGCAAGGAAGAGGCGCTCGAGTCCATTCGCAAACTGGATAAAGAGGGACTGGTCCATTCCGTGTGGACATTCAAGACCCCGTTTATCGGCGGTCTGTGTAATTGCGATCAGGACTGCATGGCATATCGTATTACACATGCCCGTAAAGATTACCCTGTGATGTTCCGCGCAGAATGGGTTGCTGAAGTTTTGCCGGATTCCTGCAACGGCTGCCGCTTATGCATGCGGCAGTGTCAGTATGGAGCGATCCGTTATTCATCAAATAACAAGAAGGTCTCCATCGACCCAACAGCATGTTTTGGCTGCGGAGTCTGCCGGGCAAGCTGCCACAAAGATGCCATCCTCCTGCATCCTCGTGAAAATGTTCCTGCAGCAGCAGGATTGTACTAATCACATATAAGAAAAGCCCCGTTCGGGGCTTTTCTTATAATCCGATCAAATACCTTGTTGCCAGCCAGTACATGCCTGCAGAAATACAAGCCGTGGCGGGAATGGTTAGGATCCATGCGGCGATGATGTCCTTGGCCGTACCCCAGCGGACTTTGTTCGCCCGTTCTGCCGCTCCAACCCCCATGATGGCGGTATTGATCACCTGTGTGGCACTGACGGGTCCACCAACGATAGAGGCGCCAATGATCACCAATGCCGCAGTGATCTGGGTAGAAAAGCCGTCTATGGGGCGGATCTTGTAATAGGTGTTTCCCGGCTTACGGAGTAAAGCCCATCCGCCAATGGCGGTTCCACCGGAAAGTGCCAGCGCACAGGCAGCCACCACCCAAAGCGGCACAGCAAATGAGTTGATATATCCGCCAGTGACAAGTGCCAGAGTAATAACACCCATGGTCTTTTGACCGTCATTACTGCCATGGCTTAGCCCGAGTGCGATGGCGGTCAAAAGTTGACTTTTCTTGAAGAATTCGTTGATCCGCAATGGGGCGTCTACGCACAATGCGAAGATAAACCTGAGCAAAATAAAGCCAAGTACAAAACCGAGGATGGGGGAGGCGAATAATGAGATCAGGATCTTTAGCAACCCATCCGCCTGGATTGCTCCAGCGCCAGCCCGCGCCGATGCAGCGCCGATGATCCCGCCGATCAGAGCGTGGGAGGAGCTGCTCGGAATTCCCAATTTCCAGGTGAATAAATTCCATATCACTGCACTGCATAACGCTATCAAAATGACCTTCAGGCTGATACTCGCCGGGTCGGCGATGCCGCGTCCGATCGTGTTTGCAACTGCCACTCCAAAAATGAACGGACCTGATAGTTCCGCTAGAACAGTGATACCCAAAGCGATCTGGGGCGAATACGCCCGTGATGAGACAATGGTCGTTATCACGTTACGAGAGTCATGCATGCCGTTTAGGAAACCGAACAATAAAGTCAGGCAGATGATCAAAATGATGATATTGGGCATTTGCTTCCTTCTCCGAAGTCCGCAATTCTACACTACCAAACCTCGGCAACCCCTTATTCCTCATAGTTGTTACAAATGTGACCGCAGTGCCGTGGGGGAGGGGAGGGCAATGAGAATGCAGAACTAGGAATAATGAATAGAAGTGAAGTGAAACGCTTTTCACCTTTCGTTTTTAATTCGGCATCCTACCTCATCGTTCTGCATTTTTATATAAGCAGGGGAGAGGGGACACGAGCTGGTAAAATAAAATCCCACTTATGTTTTCGATAAGTATTATTATCGCAATCATTGACAAGAACAAGGAATTTCGTATAATTAAGGCATGGCAGATACCTCTGAGAGTAAATCGCTTACCGTTGCAGATGTAATAGATCAATATTTACGAATGATCGAACGTGCGCGCAGCAAACGGACAATGCTTGCCTATAAAAATGCACTATCAGCGTTCAGTGAATGATTTGGAAAAAATCCATGGATCCAGCCGTCACCCCCATTGGAAATCTAACTGAAGATATTTTTGCAAAGTTCGTGGAGCATTTATCTGTCTATTCTACGGCTACGGAGCAGTTGTATTTGCAAGCCGTAAAAGGCTTCTTGTTTGTCGACTCCGAAAATTACGCGAAGGCGCGACAGGCGTCAGTCACGCCTGGTGGAGCTTATCCGTCCAACCTCAGTATCTTGCGCCCTGCCCGGCTGTCTTGACCTTGTACATACCGGCTTTCCCATTGTGGACAAACGCAGTGATATTGATTGGAAGTGCAGGTTGTGGATGATCAATGCAAAGCGCTGAACAAGATGTTATCCTCAATGTTCAGCTACGCGCATATCGAGACCGGGCATTTCTGGTTACTTTGGCAGATACCGGTTTTCGGGTGCATGAAGCTTGTAATCTTAGGCGCGGCGATATTGACTGGAATGAAGGTCGTGCCGTGATCATTGGTAAAGGTAATAAACAAGCGGTTGTGCGCTTTTCTTCGCGTTCATTATCCATTACATCAAGATTATTCCAGGCCCTGTCGTTCCAGGATCGATGGGAATACAGGAAAAGCAACTACAGTTCCCCTACCTGTATTCGCAAGGCCATGATAAAGGAGCCGGAAAAAAGATCAAATCCATGACTCCTACAACTGGGCGCAACATCGTTAAAGAGCGCGTAGAGCAATTTCTTGGCAACGAATTGGTTGGTGTCATCACCCCGCACTCTTTCAGACATTATTTTGTCACCTCTGCTTTACGAGGCACTGGAAATCTGCGGATCGTGCAGGAACTTGCGCGGCATAAGAACATTCAAGTCACGCAAAGATACACACACTTATCTGATGAAGAATTGGATAAAGCCTACTACGATGTCTTTGAAAACAAAAATAAGCTGAAAAAATAAAGCAACTGTCAATCTAGACAGTTGCTTTATTTTTTGCGCAAGCTCAAATGCTAAGAGCAAATATCCTCACTCTTATTGTGAACGTATGCCTGATACACTAAAGATAGTTTTTTTGTCCACTCCCCTACCCCGCCCTCCCCCACATTCTTTTCATCAATAGAGATAATCGGAACCACACCGCGAGAACTGGACGTGATGAAGGCTTCATTAAATTTCTCGTCCACGCGCGGAGAGCGATAGTCTATGGGCATCCCCTGCCCTCGTGCGAGTCTCAGAACGGCACGACGTGTCACTCCAAGCAGAATGCCCTTCTGGGCGGTTATAAGGTTTTTGCCTTTTATGACATAAAAATTCGATGTCATTCCTTCAAGGATATTCCCACGCTTCCCCATAAGGAGGATCTCGTACACATCCTTCCTTACCAGTTTGCGCTGCTCTGCACTTTGTGCGATGAAGTCTGTACCTTTGATGCGAGGGTCATGCCGTGCCATGGAAACTGTAATGACATGTACGCCCTTCTCGTAGATCTCCGCTGGTGGCGGTGTGAAGGCTTGAATTCCAAGGTAAACGTCACCCGTATCCCTGGTCAACACGAGCCGGATGCGAGCCTCGTCTGGTAAATACAGGCGCACCGCCTCAACGATATGGCGGCGCAGTGTTTTTTCATCCACAGAGGGAAGCAATCCATGTTCCTTTGCAGGGGTGAACAGTCTATTCAGGTGAGCTTGCAGTCCGAGAACTTTTGTCCCGCCGCTCAACGTGCTAAAAGTGGTGTAAAAACCGTCAGAAAGCTGAACCGTGATCTCGTCGAGGGTGGAGGCGTTGAAATTCAACGGCACAGCCAAGCTGCCAGTGAGGTGAAAGCCTTGAGTGTTCATGTGTCAATTATATATCCACCACCTAACAAATTTGCAAGATGTAATAGAGGGGCATACCGGGAACGTGAAATATAATTTCATTTAATGAGCGCAGACACATCCAACATCACCCGGGCTTCGGAGTTGACCGCTGCCAGTCTGCGCAGTGTGGCAAAGACCATCTCTGCCCAGCAGCTTTCGCGGCTGACTCTGCCTGAGATCGAAGCGGTGGTGCAAATGGTTTCAAAGATCATGCCGGCGGGAAATGTACCCGGCATGATTCTAAGCGGGTTGGCGCGCCTGCCGGGACGGCGCATCCCTGTGCAAAAATTGCAGCAAGATGTGACTGCTCTCTTCAGCGGCGTGGAACAGATCCTCGATCAGGCTGTATATGGTGCTTTCTTTGCCGGACCTGCCGCGGTTTTATGGGGATATCAAAATTTATTGCGACTGGCAGGCAAAGACCCCGAATCGGCATTCCCTGAAGGCATGTGGCAATTCTATGTGGACTATGCCTTGCGTGAGGATACGGCGCGGCACGCCAATGAAACCCACGGATTCGATACATTACTGCAACAGCATCACATTCACTTGAATAAGACCGACCGGTTAACTGCCTGGTTTATGTCCGCAGTGACCTGCCTGCATCAATACCCTTCCCTGCTCGAGAATGAATGGCGTGAACGGGTTTCGATCGCACTATTGGAGCGGACTTTCCTGGAAGCCGGGCTTGAAACCCAGCGTGCCAAGCGAATTCTGCGGGAGTGGGAAACAAAACGTCCGTATCGGCGAGAAGCAGATGGTGCGCAGTATGACTACCCTGCATATCGCCGTAAAAAGTTCGAAGAATTTATGCGCGGAAAACTTCAAACTCTGCCTGAAGCGCTTAAAGCCCGCTGGGATAATTCCTTTCGCAGTGCCATGGGGCAAGGGTTGCATGCCTATCAACACCAAATGTCCATAGTTGCTTATCTTGAGCCGGGACCCTACGGTGAGATTCGTGTGCCATTTAATTTATCTGACGCGAAGATCGGTATCATCCATAATGATAGTTATTATCTCCTGCCGGTCTGTGATGAAGCAGGGAATCCGCTGGATGTGCTGACAGCCCGTGCGCAGATCGCGGCTCTACTGGCATCTCCATTTGCCACGCCTTCGCAGATATCTTCCCTTGCCCGCATCAAACGTTCAGCCATGGCGGGTTTGCGTTCAAAACTTAACCCAGTGCTGGTTAACGACCTGGATAACTTGAAATTCGCCCCCATCTTGATCTCTGTTGACCCTCATGCGCGAATGCTGCCGCTTTCAGAGCTGCGCCAGACCGAGCGAGGCGTCGGCTCGCACGCACTGACCATCTTCGACACGGGCGAATCTTTTGTTTTTGATCAATCCCATATTTTCTTTGACGGCGCCTGGGGAACTGCGCTCTCGGAAGTGATGACCAATGAAGCCCTTTCATGGGGACGTTACTTGAGTATGCTGCCCGCCGCCGTCCCAACCGATATGCGGATCTATACTTCACTTACCCTACAGCTCTCCCCTGCCGATCTGGATCTCGTACAGCAAGCCCCGCACGTTGCGCCAGAGGCTGGGGCTGAAACCGATATCATAGACTTGAAAGCCTGCCTCTCCCTGCGTAAAGATTTCAAACAGCGCAATGATAGGATCGAGCTAACGGTCAATGATCTGCTGGTGCTGTACCGCGCCATACATGCGGCAACCTACACTCCATCACGCAAAGTGACAGATGAAATTCAGCGCCTCTCCGCTACCAAGCCTGAGGTTGCCGCTGCGCTTCGCCAGCTTGTGGAAGAGGGCAGCCGCACCAACCCTGCGATTCTCATCCCTATGGATGCCAGCCTCAAGACGCCGCGTGACCGCGTTTACCCGATGAATGTAGAAGTTCCGCTCGCCGACTTGAACCTGCTCGCCATGCATGCTCAAACCCTAAACATGCTGGATGCTTTTGAATCTGCTCAAAAGGGCGACCGCACAGTAATCTTCGCCAGTTTTAACCGCATGCAAAGGAACTATCTTTCTACCCTGGCTGGGTTTGGTGCCTATCTTGCACGCGCAAAAGAAATGGCAGCCCAGGGAGACAGTCCGGCTGCCGGGGCGATCAAACTGATGGCGCACCTGCCCCTCCCAATTCAGCGCCTTTTGGATAAAATACCTGAGCGCTTTGAAGTGCTCAATAACCTCATCAAAGGGCGTGAGGTGATCTCAAACGTGGGTGCGGTCGTACCTTCCAGCACACTCACACGCTTTATGACCGCCAAGGATGATAACAATCAGAAGCAACTTGCCTGGAGCATCATTACTGACGCGAATTCTGTATTGCGCATTCATTTGCGCGATTTCCGTCCGCATGTGCAAACCCTCCTCAATATTGGTCGCAGGGATCTGGCAAACCTGATCACACAGGATTATCTTGCCTCCTATGCCGAAGGGTTCAATCGATTTATCCGTGACCTTTCTCGTATTACCACCGCGAGCCGCGAAACCATGACCAAGCCGCAGACCAAAGGAAAAACCAGATCATGAAAGATCCGTTGATCGGAATGCAGCTTGCCAACTTTACTGTCGAGCGTCTGCTTGGACAGGGCGGCATGGCTATGGTTTACTTCGGGCAGGATGTAAAACTGCACCGCCCTGTTGCGATTAAGGTGCTGGATAAGCGCTATAAGAACCATCCTGCCTATGCCAGCCGCTTCGTCAACGAGGCGCGTATGATGGCGAAATGGCATCATGAGAACATTATTCAGATCTATTACGCCGACGATACTCAGGGCTTCCCGTATTACGTGATGGAGTATGTGGACGGGCAGGATCTGGGTGCGATCATGAGCCGGCATCATGAAGAAGGCGAAAAAATGCCCGTCGTAGACGCGTTACGAATTGGCAAAGCGGTTGCCAGCGCGTTGGATTACGCCCACCGTCATGGGGTGATTCACCGCGATGTTAAACCTGCCAACATCCTGCTCTCGAAAGATGGACGTGTTTTGTTGGGTGATTTCGGCATGGCACTCGAAGTCCGCGACGGCTCACAAGGAAACATTTTCGGGACGCCTCATTACATATCGCCAGAGCAAGCCAAACGTTCAGCAGATGCGGTTCCGCAGTCCGATATTTACTCCCTGGGTGTCATCCTGTACGAGATTCTCACCGGCTCCGTTCCATTTAATGATCCCTCCCCGGCGAGCCTCGCATTGCTGCATATCTCCCAAAAGCCGCCCGCACCCCGCACGCTCAACCCAGAGCTTGCGCCTGCTGTTGAAGTCGTTTTATTGAAAGTCCTTGAAAAAGATGTGAGAGAGCGTTTTCAGTCTGCATCGAAATTCATGGAGGCTTTGGAAGATGCCTTCACTTCCACGGGTTCTGCAAAAAAAGCGTCACTGCCGCCGCTGCCAGTCGGGGTTCCAACTATTCAACGTAGTGAACGCGCGCTCGAACCGCTCTCTGAACACTATACATTGCCCAAAGCTGAAGTACAGACACCTATTAAGAAAATGCCGGCAACGGTCCGTGCAAGCAGCCCAACGCAAAAGAGAAATTACTGGCTCATGGCAGGCGCGTTGCTTTTACTTGGAATTGGAGCCTTTTTCTTCACCCGCAGCAGACTTAACTCCGCAACCCTTCCAACTGAATCCTCAGGTGCGGCGCTTCTTTCTACGCCGAGTCCTGCTTCTCCAACCGGAACAGACGCCCCCTCCCCTACTGCTTCACTGCCAACTGAGACTCTCGTACCGCCCACGTCAACTGTCCAGCCATCTCCAACTATTTATATGACGCCAACGGTTCTTTATCCTGAAGGCAATCATTACACATTGTTCTATAACGATACGAGCTTTTTTATTCTCAATCGTTCATACAACCGACGCAGTGTGTCTGGGTTTAGCTTTCAACGTCTGGATGAAAACGGACAGCCTGACGAAGATTTCTTTAAGGGGCATCAATGGGTAACCACGAAGGTGGATTATATTCCGCGTAACTTTTGTGCCAACATCACCATTTATGGCGACCAGCAACCGCCCTACTTAAGCCCGGCAGATTGCTTTGGCGGTTTGGTCAAGACCGTCCAACCACGTTTCGATAGACCCGGTGAGATCCTGTTTTGGACGCCAAAGACCGGCTCGACCCAATTCCGCGTTAATTGGCTGGAAGAAGAAGTAGCTCGTTGTGATATTTTTGCCGGATTGTGTGAAGTTTTTGTTCCATGATTTTTTTCGACCTGCATAATATGGTCTTGACACAACTCATTGCGCGGGTGTAAACTCTCGGCGTAATAAAAATCCAAAGAAAGGAGCGCACTCTTGATGTCCAACACACTTTTCACCAATCCCATCGCAGATGGCAAATTGCCTTCTCTGAGTGCGCCTATAGACCGTCTCTAGGTCTTTTCAGTTCCCGTATCGTTTTGGGCTGTGGCGCATGCGCCGCAGCCTTTTTGTTTAATTGTTTTTGTTTGGAGAAACACTCATGAATACCCAATCGACCCCTCCCCAGTATTTTGATTTCCGCGATGCCCTGCATGAGAACCGTCTGCTTGGCTTGTGGCGCATGATGACGGATTTCCGTTTGTCTTACATGGCTGCAACCATTGCTCTCGCTCTTTCTGCCCTGGCAAAGACCTCTGTCTACCTGCTTTTGCGCTTTTTCGCCGATGATGTGCTTGAACAGGGAAAAATGCTTGGTTCCACCATGACGCAAACCTTTCTGTGGATCGGTCTTGGCTTCATTTTGCTGGCGTTGATCGAAGGCGGCGGCGCATTCCTTTCAGGACGGCTGGCTGCCTATACCGCTGAAGGCATTACGCGCCGTTTGCGCGACTTCCTCTTCGATCATATTCAACGCTTGAGCTTCGCATATCACAGCGCCACCCCCACCGGTGATTTGATCGAGAGAGTCACCTCAGATGTGGATGCCCTGCGCCGTTTCTACTCAGAACAAGCCATTGGTGTTGGCAGAATTGTGCTGCTATTCTTTATCAATTGGGCTGCAATTCTATATATCAACGTGAAACTGGGACTCATCTCAGTAGTTACCATTCCACTCATCTTTTGGGTATCTTTGTGGTTCTTCAAGAAAGTAACCAAAGCCTATGAAGACTATCAGGCGCAGGAAGCCATTCTTTCCACCACCTTGCAGGAAAATCTGACCGGTGTTCGCGTGGTGAAAGCTTTTGCAAGGCAGGATTACGAGAAGGAGAAGTTCGAGAAAGATAATTGGGTGAAGTATTTGAAGGGTAAATTGCTGCTCTTGATGCATTCACTCTTCTGGCCCCTCTCAGATATCGTGCTTGGCGGACAAATGCTCTTTGGTTTCATCTATGCCGCCTTTATGGCGATCAATAACGAGATTTCTATTGGCGATTTCGTTGCATATACCGGCTTATTGATCTGGCTGATCTTCCCCATTCGTAACCTGGGACGTACCATCGTGCAAACGTCAACTGGCATGGTCTCGTACCAGCGTTTAATGGAAATCACCAAACAGGCGCGGGAAGACCTCGATGGTGGCAAAGTCCAGCCGGTTGGTCCGGTACGAGGCGAGATCGAATTCAAAGATGTCTCGTTCATTTATTCAGATGGAACCCATCACGTCATCAAAGATGTTTCCTTCCACATCAAACCGGGGCAGTCTATCGCCTTGCTTGGTTCGACCGGTTCTGGCAAGACTTCGCTGGTTAATTTGATGCCGCGCTTCCATGATTATACTGACGGTGTCATCCTTCTCGATGGGGTGGACTTGAAGGATTATCCACGCAAGTATCTGCGTGAGCAGATCGGCATTGTTCAGCAGGAACCGTTTCTGTTCAGCCGCTCGATCCGCGAGAATATTTTGTATGGCGTGGGTCGCAAAGTGACGCAGGAAGAGATCGAAGCCGCTGCGAAAGCCGCTGCCGTGCATGATGTCATCGTCTCGTTTCCGGACGGCTACAACACCATTGTAGGCGAAAAGGGCGTGACACTTTCCGGCGGGCAGAAGCAGCGTGTTACCGTGGCGCGCACACTCCTGAAGAATCCGCGCATCCTGATCCTTGACGACTCCACCTCGGCAGTGGACACTGAAACTGAAGCTGTCATCCGTGAAGCGCTGGATAACCTGATGGAGAACCGCACCACTTTTATCATTGCGCATCGCATTCAGTCCGTGATGAAAGCAGACTTGATCCTGGTGCTTGATAAAGGTCAAGTTGTGCAGCATGGCAAGCACGAAGAACTTGTCAATCAGATTGGCGGTATGTATCGCAAGGTGTATGAGATCCAGACGCGAATTGACGAGGAATTGGAAGAAGAGATCGCAAGAGCGAATTGATTATGTAGGGGTGACTCGCGAGTAGGGGCGACTCGCGAGTCGCCCCTACGGAGAAACTAAAATGTCTGAAGAATTATACGAACTCGAAGAAGAAGAACATACATCTCAGTTCACTGCACCGGTGTTTTGGCGCATCATGGGCATTCTCAAGCCGCATTGGAAGTGGGTACTGGGTTTCCTGATTACCATCGGTTTGGTCTCAAGCCTGGATGCATATTTCACATACCTCAACAAACAGATCGTCGATCAAGGGATTCAATTTAGTGATACTGCCTATATCATCCATATTGCCTGGATCTATGGTGCATTCCTGCTGATGCAATCGGTGTTTGTGTTTACGTTCATTTACCTTGCCGGTGTACTGGGTGAACGGGTGCAATATGACTTGCGCAAATTGTTGTTCAACCATTTGCAGGACCTGTCGCTCTCGTATTATGCCCAAAATGCGGTAGGACGATTGATCGCCCGTGTCACATCAGATACGGGGCGTGTCTCAGAACTTGTGACCTGGGGAATTGTCGATAGTGTTTGGGCGTTGATGAACATCATTACTTCGTTGACCTTCATGGCGATCATCAACTGGCGGCTGGCATTGATCGTCTCTGCGATTATCCCGATCATGATCTTCGTGGCGATGAAATTCCAGGGATTGATCCTGGTAGAGTTCCGTCAGAGTCGGCGCGCAAACAGCAAGATCACTGGCGCGTATAACGAAAATATTCAAGGTGTGCGTGTGGTCAAAGCGTTGGGACGGGAAGATGCAAACCTGGTCGAGTTCCAGCAGTTGACCACAAACATGTACAAGGCATCCTACCGCGCGGCCTGGCTTTCGGCGCTCTTCCTCCCCACTGTGCAGATCGTTGCGGCGGTGGCATTGGGAGCCATTGTTTGGTACGGTGGTGTGCAGATCCAACTGGGCTTTATCACCATTGGCGGCATTCAGGCTTTCGTCTCGTACCTGACCTTCATGATGTGGCCGGTGCAGGACCTGGCGCGCGTCTATGCCGAGACCCAGCACAGTATCGCCTCAGCTGAAAGAATCTTCAAGTTGGTAGATACCCAACCCGAGGTCCACAATAAAAGCGAGGCGGTCGAAGCGCAAACCCTGCTGGGCGAGATCGAATTCGATCATGTGGATTTCTTCTACGAAGACCGCAAGCCCGTATTGACCGATTTCACTTTGAAGGTGCAGCCTGGTGAGACCATCGCTCTGGTTGGACCGACAGGCGGCGGCAAAAGCACCATTGTGAATCTACTTTGCCGTTTTTATGAACCCGGCAAAGGCGAGATCCGCATCAACGGGCGTGACTATACCGAATACACCATGGAGTCGATCCACAAGCGCATTGGCATCGTGCTGCAAACACCGCACTTATTCTCTGGGACGGTGCGCGAGAACATCCGTTACGGCAAGCTGGAAGCAAGTGATGCGGATGTGGAAGAAGCCGCGAAGATCGCCGGGGCGCATGACTTTATCACTACCTTGGAAAAGGGTTATGACCAGAATGTAGGCGAAGGCGGCAACCTGCTCTCCGTCGGACAAAAGCAATTGATCTCATTGGCGCGCGCCGTGCTTGCCAAGCCGGAGCTATTCATCATGGATGAAGCCACTTCCTCCGTAGATACGTTGACCGAGGCGTTGATCCAAAAAGGCATGGAAGCCTTGATGAAAGGTCGCACATCCTTCGTAATCGCACATCGACTCTCGACCATCCGCCGTGCGAACCGGATCCTTGTGATCGAAGATGGTCGCATTGCGGAGCAGGGTACTCACGCCGAACTCTTGCGCGCGCGCGGGCATTACTATCGCCTGTACACCCAGCAGTTCCGCCATGAATTGGAAGTGCAATACGGGGTGGCAGATGATAGCACTAATGAGCGAGCGAACGTAACAGCAGACTCTATAGTTGTGAAGCGTGACGCCATAGCTGCAGATTAAACAAAAAGAGAGTGCTCAACCGAGCACTCTCTTTTTGTTAGTGAGTATGTTCTCTCAGTTGATAGAACAATAGTCAGGGTCTCACCGGGCTGTCGGCGCTCGGAGATTTCTGTAATGTATTCCAGCAAGGGCTCAAGGAAGAGGCGGTAAGGTGAATTTAACATCACCATACGAGTCCCTTCGCCCCATAATTCCCATTTCTTTTTGACCTTTTCCGCTTCAGCGGGTTCGATCGCGACATGTACGGCGGTCACATCATCTGAAAGCATGCGCGCATAGCGCAAAGCAGCTAATGAGCCTTGATGTACACCACTGATTGGTATGATGATACGGTGACGGGTCTGATGCGGCGGGATGGCACCGAAATTATCAAGCGATAGATTGTTGGCGACGTTCTTGTAATGATGATGAATTGAGAAAAAGATCGTCACAAGAATGGGCGTCAGGATGAGTACAACCCAAGCCCCCTCCTTGAATTTCGTCACCGCAAATACAACCATCACGATAGCAGTACATACTGCCCCAAATCCGTTGATAACCATGCGGTATTGCCAGCCTTTTTCAAACTTGAGCACCGACCCCGGCTCGACGATCTCTTCGCCCGCCTGCAAGTGACCGATCTTCCACCAGCGACGAGCCATGCCCGCTTGCGAAAGGGTAAAGGAAAGGAATACGCCAATGGCGTACAGTGGAATAAGCCTTGTTACACTTGCCTGAAAGATGATGATGAGAAAAGAGGCGATTACTGCCAACGTCATGATGCCGCGTGAATAGACGAGGCGGCTGCCGCGATAGGTCAACTGGCGCGGGAGGAATCCATCCCCAGCGTGGAGCGCACCTAAACGCGGGAAATCTGCAAAGGCAGTGTTGGCAGCCATGATGAGGATGACGGTCGTACCAGAGATCAACATGTAATATAAAACGCCTCTGCCGTCAAAGATGGTACGCGCCAATTGTGAGATGACCGTCTCCTCTTCAGAGAAAACAGCTTGAACCTCACCGGTAAGGAATGAAAGACCGAGAAATAATGCGCCAAGGATCACAGACATCCAGATCAAGGTGATACCCGCGTTCTTGCTGCGCGGCTCTTTGAAAGCAGTGATGCCGTTCGAGATGGCCTCCACGCCTGTAAGGGCGGTGGTGCCGTTGGCAAAGGCGTGCAGAAGAATGAACGGGGTAATAACCGAAATGACATGATGCGCTTCAAAATGCGGTGGATCAATGACCATGCCCAAAGAACCTGTAAAGAAGCGGAAGAGTCCGTAGCCAACGGTAAAGACCATCACAACTACGAAGAAGTAGGTTGGGATGGCAAATGCTGTGCCGGATTCTTTCACGCCACGCAGGTTGATCAACATGATCAGGAAGACAGCCGCAACAGCGATCCAAACACGGTACTCAAACAAATCTGGATATGCCGAAATGATCTGAGCAACGTCAGATGAAACTGATACGGAAACGGTCAGGATGTAATCGGTGAGCAGGGCAGCGCCAGCAGTTTGAGCGGGCAACTCACCGAGGTTATCGCGGGCAACGATATACGCTCCACCCCCGCCGGGATAAGCATGGATGGTCTGTTCGTACGAAATAGTAACAATTGCCAGTAGGGTAATGATGGCAATTGAGATCGGAAACAGATAACCATAGGCAATTGTTCCAGCGGCGGCGATAACCCCTAAAATTTCCTGCGTGGCATATGCGGTGGACGATAAAGCATCAGACGCGAAAACAGCCAAGCCAACGGCTTTACCGATGGTCTGGTGCGGCGCGTCGGCTGTGGAAAGCGGCCTGCCGATAAAAAAGGACCGAAACGTGCGTGGAGGCGTGTGATTTGTATCCCGCTCTATGATGGGGGATTTTGCACTTTCATGGTTATTGATCATTCTGAAAACATTCTCTTGGGATGTAGAACGCAAAATTCGGCGCGTTCCAAACAGAAAGAGTCTATTCAGTTGTCTGTCAAATTGGCATCAAGAAAGTATCAAGAGAGGTCAAGAAAAGGTCAAGATTTTATCAATTTACCATATGGGATGTCGTGCCAAGCAAAACAAATCATCTCTAATTATCTTAGAGAAGTTTCGTACTGCTCAGGGTGACGATTTTGTCTACTTTGTGGTTAAGGTCGTTAGATTTTTAGCCTGTACCCCACCCCAGGCTCGGTATGAATGTAGGTCGGGCGCGACGGGTCTGGCTCGATCTTTCCCCGTAAATTGCTGATATTGACCCGCAGTATGTGCATGTCATCGTAACCATCGCCCCACACCTGCCGCAGCAATTGATGATGCGTGATGACCTTGCCGGCATGCGTCACCAGAATTTTAAGCAGGTCATATTCCGTCGGCGTGAGTTGAATTTCATTTTCGTTCACTTGCACGAGCCGACGGGCAAAATCCACGCTCAAGCCTTTGGATTCAAAGACCGGTTCATTCGCCGCCGACGATTGTTTGCGCAATGCGACTCTCATCCTCGCGAGAAGTTCACCCGTGCCGAAGGGCTTGGTGAGGTAGTCATCCGCGCCTGCATCAAGAGCGGCGATCTTATCCTGCTCCGATTCGCGTACAGAGAGGATGATGATGGGAGTCTGACTCCACTCACGCAGGCGGCGTGTCACTTCAATACCGTCGATATCGGGCAAACCAAGATCCAGAATGATGATATCGGGGCGGTGACTGAGCACAGCTTGCAATGCTTCTTCCCCTGAGGCGGATTCATACACGGTAAAACCTTGTGCGCTTAATGCCGCACGTAAATAGCGCCGGATGGGCGCTTCATCGTCCACGACCAGAATGCGTTGATTGGTGGTTGTCGTCATACACTCAATGGTAATTCAACTTCCAAAATCGTGCCGCCCCCTTCACGATTTTTCGCGCGAACATCCCCGCCGTGCGCTTCGACGATGCCCTTGCTGATGGAGAGTCCCAGTCCGGTCCCGCTGACACTCTCGGGGCGCTGGACTCGGTAGAATTTATCAAAGATGCGCGAAAGGTCATCGGAGGGAATCCCAACCCCACGGTCCAGAATTTGGAGGCGGGCTTTTGATTCATCCAATGAAGCGGTCACTTCGATCAATGAATCCTGCGGCGAATATTTGATGGCATTTTCCAAAAGATTGACGATGACTTGCGCCATGAGCGTGAAGTCCATGGGCACGAGCGGAAAATTGGCAGGGATATTCACTTTGATGGGATTATTCTCAGTGCGTTTGCCAAGCTGCTCAAGCGCTGTACCCACCAGGTCTTGAATATCACCAGGCTCCAAGCGCAGTTTGATCGTGCCGCTTTCGATGCGCGTCATATTGAGTAGATTGCCGACCAGCCGATTGAGTCGATCTGCTTCGCCGCGTGCATTTTCGATGAGTGCGCTTCGGGTGGGCTCATCGATCTCCATGTCTTTTTCATCGAGCGCCGAGAGCGCGCCTGTGATGGCAACCAAAGGTGTACGCAGGTCGTGAGAAATGGAATTGAGTAAAGTATTCTGTAATTTCTCTGCCGATTGCAATAAGGCAATCTGACGGTTTTGTTCTTCGAGTTGTGCGCGTTCGATGGCTTGCGCGCCTTGATTGGCAAAGGCTTCCATCAATCGGCGTTGTGCGGACGTGAGGTCTGAGTTGGAAGTGCTTGGCTTGCCAACGCCAAGCACGCCCACCACGCCTTTGGAAGTTTTGAGCGGCAGGTAGCGCAACTGCGCCGCAGGCAAGGTATTGGTGTGCCGCCCGGCTGGTTCGGCATGACGATAGACCCAATCGGCCACTGCGAGTTCTTCTTCGTTTAAATTCATCTCTTTGCTCAGCGCGCGCGTAACGAGATGATTGCTCTCAGGCAACAGGACCGCAATACTACGGCTAAAGGTCTGTTCCATGTGTTTTTGTAAGACAGACAAAATCGTTTCGATATCGGCAGCAGATGCAAGATCGCGGCTGAGGTCGTACAGTTCCGCCGTCTCCGCTTCACGCTGACGCGCCGCCTCTGCCTGTTCGCTCGCCCGAGCCGTCAACTGGCTGATGACCACTCCTACCAAAAACAAACCGATAAAAGTGATGATGTATTCTGTATCGGATACTGTAAATGTAAAGAAGGGATGTACAAACAGAAAATCGAAAGCCAGGACGCCGATGAACGAAGCAAATATGGCGGGTCCGCGCCCCAGATACACAGCCGCAAAAACGACCGCTAACAAATACACCATAACGAGATTTGTTGCTTCGATCCGCCCGCCGATCATCCCCCCCACCCCGGTTGCCAATGTAACCAAAAACAGACTCCATGCATACCGGCTGACCGAACTATGCAAATGCAACGGGCTTTCTTCTGCGGGCACGGATGGTTTATCGGCGCTGGTGACGACATAGACATCAATATCACCGCTCTGATGGATTAACTTATCCACCAGCGAACCGCGTAACATCTCCTGCCAGCGCGGGCGGAGCGGCTTGCCCGCCACGATCTTGGTGATGTTGTTCTTATGGGCAAACTCAATGATGGTCTCTGAAACCGCATCCATCGAATTGCTGGTGGATAGCGTGTAAGACCGTGCGCCCAAGTCTTCTGCCAACTGCAAAATATTCGCCACACGGTCACGCTTCTCGGGAGACATGGATGCAAACTGCGGCGTTTCCACATACAAAGCGATCCACTCGGCATTGAGTTCATCCGCAAGCCGCCTTGTCGTGCGGACGAGTCTCTCGCTCAACGGGCTGGGGCTGACGCAGACCAACAAACGTTCACCTGCCGCCCAAATCCCTTGAATGGCGCGGGTCTGCATGTAGGCGCGCATTTGATCGTCCACGCGCTCGGCGGCGCGGCGCAGAGACATTTCACGTAATGCGGTGAGATTCCCCTTGCGGAAAAATTTCTGTATCGCCCGCGCTGCCTGATCGGGAACATAGACCTTCCCCTCCTGCAAACGTACCAGCAATTCATCAGGCGGCAGGTCGATCACTTCAATTTCAGAGGCTTCATCAATGACGCGGTCTGGAATGGTTTCGCGGACAATGACTCCCGTCACCTGTGCTACGATATCGTTCAGACTCTCCAGGTGCTGGATGTTCAACGTGGTGTACACATCGATTCCCGCTGTAAGAATCTCCTGCACATCCTGATAGCGCTTGGCATGCCGTGAGCCTGGCGCATTCGTGTGCGCAAACTCATCGACCAACACCAACTGCGGTTTACGCTGGATGACCGCATCCACATCCATTTCAGGCAGAGTGACACCGCGATATTCCACTTGCTTGCGCGGTAGAACCTCCAACCCTTCTACTAATTCTTCAGTCTCGGCACGTTTGTGTGTTTCGATGTAGCCCACCACCACATCCACACCTTGTATCTTTCGTTGATGCGCGGCTTCGAGCATGGCATAGGTCTTGCCTACACCTGCCACATAACCAAGAAAGATCTTGAGCCGTCCGCGCTTGGTTTCTTCGGCTTGAATGTTTTTTAGTAATTCATCTGGGTCGGGGCGTTTGTCCATCAAAATTATTGTATCCCATCCAACGCAAGATTCAAGGACAGGACATTGACTCGCGGCTCGCCGAAGATTCCAAACTGACGCCCTTCGGTATATTTCTCGACCAAGGCTTCGACTTCCGCTTCACTCAACCCGCGAGCGGCTGCTACACGAGAGACCTGATACAACGCCGCAGCCACGCTGATGTGCGGGTCAAGTCCGCTGGCAGAGGCGGTGACCAAGTCCACGGGGATGGGAAGCGAGTTGTTCGGGTCTGCGGACTGGAGCGCATCCATCCGCGCTTGGACAACTTCTTCCAACGATGGATTCATCGGTCCCAAGTTGGAGCCGGACGAGGCGGTGGCATTATAACCAGCCGCAGAAGGACGACCCCAGAAATATTTCGGGTCATCGAATTGCTGACCGATGAGCTCCGAGCCGTAGGTTTTTCCATCCATAACTATAAGACTTCCATTTGCTTGCTGCGGAAAGAGAACTTGGGCAAGTCCCGTTACAGTGAGCGGATAGATCACACCCGTAATAACCGTGAGTAATGCCAGCAACGTGATAGCTGGGCGAAGTTGTGCTTTCATGAAAAGACTCCAGAAGCGAGCAGTAACGCCCACACAATGGTGAACATGAAAAGCCACGGACGCATAGCGACGGGGATATTAAACGTATTCGGCGCGACACTGGCAGCCGCAAGCCCAGCCGTGGAAAGAATGCCAATAAGTTTGGAAAGGGAAAGTTTTGTTTTCATTTTGTACTCCGTATCTCGTCGTTGCGAGGGCGGTGTTCTTCCGCCTGAAGCAATCCCATGATTAAGTCTGAGATTGCTTCGTCGGGGAGAGCGCCCTCCTCGCAATGACATCACACTAAATGTAAAGCCACCAACAACATATCAATGACCTTGATCCCAATGAATGGCACGAGCAAACCGCCGAGACCGTAGATCAAGAGATTGTCGCGTAAGAGTTGCGCCGCACCGACAGCACGATAGGGCACGCCGCGCAACGCCAGCGGAATCAACGCGATGATGATGAGCGCATTGAAGATCACGGCTGACATGATGGCGCTTTCGGGTGTGGCAAGGCGCATGATGTTCAGCGCATTCAATTGCGGGTATGTGCTAGCAAATGCAGCAGGGATAATTGCAAAGTATTTACTCACGTCGTTGGCAAGGCTGAAGGTAGTCAATGCACCACGAGTCATCAGTAATTGTTTACCGATCTCCACGATCTCAATTAACTTGGTCGGGTTGCTGTCCAGGTCCACCATGTTGGCGGCTTCACGCGCGGGTTGAGTACCTGTGTTCATCGCTACGGCAACGTCGGCTTGGGCAAGGGCGGGTGCGTCGTTCGTGCCGTCGCCTGTCATCGCAACCAAGCGTCCGCCCGTTTGATATTCACGGATAAGTTTAAGTTTGGCTTCGGGCGTGGCTTGTGCCAGGAAATCATCCACGCCTGCTTCGGCGGCGATCGCGGCAGCCGTGAGCGGATTGTCGCCCGTGATCATCACGGTCTTGATGCCCATCTTGCGTAGTTGTGCAAAGCGTTCCTTCATGCCGCCTTTGACGATGTCCTTCAAGTGGATGACTCCCAGCGCTTTGTTGTCGCGAGTCACTACCAGCGGAGTCCCCCCGGCTCGGGCAATGGAATCCACTGTCGGCTTGAGATTTGAGGCGACGCCGTTTCCGTTCGATTGGATCAATCCGATCATCGTGTCTGGCGCGCCTTTGCGGATTTGCACCCCCCTCGTTCCCCCCAAATAGGACGAAAGATCGTCGTCCGATTTGGGGGGATGTAAGGGGGGTAAATCCACTCCGCTCATACGCGTTTGCGCGGTAAATGGGATGAAGTGCATACCATCCACGGTGTGACCGCGCAAACCAAATTTTTCTTTGGCAAGCACCACGATGGAACGACCTTCGGGAGTTTCATCGGCAAGGGATGCGAGTTGGGCAGCTTCGGCGAGTTCGTTTGCGTTGGCGCCATTGACGGGGATGAACTCGACCGCCTGACGATTGCCGAGCGTGATGGTGCCCGTTTTGTCGAGTAGCAGCACATCCACATCGCCCGCCGCTTCAACGGCACGACCCGACATGGCGATGACGTTGCGCTGGATCATTCTGTCCATGCCCGCAATGCCGATAGCGGAAAGCAGACCACCAATAGTGGTGGGAATGAGACACACGAGCAGCGCGATGAGCACTGTGATGGTGATGGGCGTACCGCTTCCACTGGCTTCGACGCTGTAAATTGAATACGGTAACAGCGTGGTAACTACTACAAGAAAGATGATGGTGAAGCCTGCCAGCAAAATATTAAGTGCGATCTCGTTCGGCGTCTTCTGACGCTTCGCGCCTTCGACCATGCTGATCATGCGGTCGAGAAATCCCTGCCCGGGGTCGGCACTGACGCGGATGATGAGCCAGTCAGAAAGGAGTCGCGTGCCGCCAGTGACTGCGGAACGGTCACCGCCCGCCTCACGTACGACTGGAGCGGATTCGCCCGTCACGGCGCTTTCATCCACCGAAGCGATTCCAACGACGATCTCGCCATCGGCGGGGAGAATATCTCCCGCTACAACAAGATATAAGTCGTCTTTTCGCAATGTCGTTGAAGAAACGATTTCATGTTCAACATTTGAGCTTTCAAATTTCTCAACTTTTGCACTAACTTTTTTTGCAGGTGTATCTTGCCTTGCTTTACGTAATGACTCGGCTTGGGCTTTGCCGCGTCCTTCGGCAACCGCTTCAGAAAAGTTGGCGAATAAGACCGTGAACCACAGCCAAAGCGCAATCGCGCCAATGAAACCAGCGGGCGCTTCACCTTTGCCGACGAGAGATTGAATCCACAACAAGGTGGTGAGTACGCTGCCCACTTCCACCACGAACATGACAGGATTACGTACCATCCAGCGCGGGTTAAGTTTGATAAAGGATTCCAGCACAGCGCGTTGGTACATCTCGCGGCGGGCGGTTTTTTTAGTAGTCATTTTATATATCCTTCGGGTAAATGGTGATTAGTAATTGGTAATTACCATTTACTAATCACTAATTACCAAACACCATCAAGTGTTCTACGATTGGTCCCAACGCCAATGCGGGCAGGAAACTCAACGCGCCGACGATGATGATGACGCCGATGACCCAGACAATGAAAAGCGGGGTGTGCGTGGGCAAGGTCCCGGCACTGGCAGGGACTTTCTTCTTGTTCGCCAGTGAGCCTGCAATCGCCAGAACGGGAATCGCCAGCCAATAACGCGCGATGAACATGGCAATGCCGAGCGCGATGTTATAGAAAGGCGTGTTCGCACCCAGCCCAGCAAATGCCGAGCCGTTGTTATTCCCAGCCGATGAGAATGCATACAGCACTTCACTGAACCCATGCGCAGACGGGTTGAAGATCGTCGCACGCCCGGACTCGGTCATCAATGCCACAGCGGTTCCGAGCAATACCACCATGACAGGGATGAGAATGATGATGGATGCCATCTTCATTTCGTAAGCTTCGATCTTTTTGCCGAGGTATTCGGGCGTGCGTCCCACCATCAAGCCAGAGACGAAGACCGCGATGATGACGAATGCCAACATGCCGTACAAACCTGAGCCTACGCCGCCGTAGATAATCTCGCCGAGTTGCATGAGCCACATCGGGACGAGTCCGCCCAGCGGCATGAAGGAGTCGTGCATGGCGTTGACCGAGCCGTTCGAGGCTGCGGTCGTCACAGTTGCCCACAGCACGGAATTCACGATCCCAAAGCGGACTTCCTTGCCTTCCATGTTTCCGCCTGGGTTGGTTGCAGACTGCGTCTGGTCAATGCCAAGTTTTGCGAACATGGGGTTTCCGCCTTGCTCTACCCAAATCGCCACACTCACTCGCCTGTCTGAAGAGATGTGACGGATTTATATTCACTAAAAGTTTGCACTACACCCTGCGAAACCAAAGCCAATGCCAACACGAGAGAAAGCGGCAGCAGGATATAAAGGACCGAGCGAGTCATATCCACCCAGAAGTTACCGATCTCTTTGCTGGTGTGACGGACGATGCCGCGAATCAACGCCACCATCACCGCCATGCCCGTCGCGGCAGAGACAAAGTTCTGCACGGTCATGCCAAGCATTTGAGTGAGATAACTCATCGTCGTTTCGCCGCCGTAGCCTTGCCAGTTGGTGTTGCTGGCAAAACTCACCGCCGTATTCCACGCGGAATCGGGCGAGACTGCGTCGAGTCCCTGCGGGTTGAGGGGCAGAAATCCCTGCAGGCGTTGAAGCAGATAGACGGCGATCACGCCGGAGATGTTGAAGACCAACATGGCAATGGCATAGGTTTTCCACGTCATTTCGGTTTGCGGGTCAATGCCTGAGAGGCGATAAAGGAATCTCTCAACGGGACCCAGAACCGGGTCCAGAAAGCGATGCGTTGAGTTCATCGAAACGAGGCGTTCGCCTTGATAGACTTTCGCCATATACACGCCAAGCGGCTTCACCAGCAGGAGCAAAATCCCGAAGTAAAGAAACAATTGCAGCCAGGTGTTCATCCGAACCACTCCGGTTTAACCAGCGCCCAAACGAGGTAAAGCAAAAGTCCCAACGCCACGATTCCAGTGATCCAATAAAGTGGATTCATGACTTGTCCTCCCGCAACCCATCGAGTGCATAGAGCAGCCCAAGGGAAAGCAAAAAGAACAGAACGGTTATTCCAAGAAACAAAAGGTCGTTCATGCGTGCCTCCATATGGAAGCAGTGTATTCAGTTGTAGGTCAATTTGGGGTTAAGGAGTGCTTTGAGTGAGTCAAGAAATCATCAAGAGGTTTTTAGGTGGATATTTGATGCAATTAATCTTTATTCCAGATTTGGACCTGATTTCGCCCAGAATTTTTGGAAAGGTACATGGCTTTATCGGCACGGTCGAGCAATACATCAAGAGATTTGCAAGTATGATCAAATTCTGTAACGCCAACGCTGACAGTGATCACAGGCGCATCTAGAGATGGCAAATCACTCTGATCGGAAAACCTGGCGATCTGGATCGCTGACCGCAGTCGGGACGCTACTTCGACCGCATCTGTGATCCGTGTGTTAGGAAGGGCGACTGCAAATTCCTCGCCGCCCATTCTAGCAAAGATATCATCCTGGCGAAGGGATGTTTTGCAGGTCTGTGTCGCAAGTACTAATACGGCGTCTCCCATTTTATGCCCATGCCGATCATTAAACCATTTAAAGTCATCCACATCCAGCATAATAATGGATAAGGGGATCTGCGTCTGCTGAGCTTTGATAAATTCGTGCTCGGTAAGCTCGAAGAAACGGCGGCGATTCAAAATCCCCGTCAGTTCATCGGTGTTGGCAAGACGGTGTATCGAGTCAAATAGACGGGCATTTTCAATGGCGATCGCCGCATGAGAGGCAAGCACTTCAAGCAGATATAGATCTTCCTGGGCATACGCATTGGGCTGGTAGGATTGCGCCGAGACCATGCCGTAGATCTCGCCATGTAAGATCATGGGAACCGCCAGGATCGATTCGGTTGGGTCCTCTTCAAAGGAACTAAAGTCTTCGAATTGAATGTTGCTTCCATCTATTTCTTTTTTAGTATGGAACAACAGCGGCTTTTTTGTGCGTACGATCTCACCCGCCAGTCCATGGTCGGCAATGTAGCGATTTGCATATACCCTGCGGTTCGGATGTTCAACTGCAAAGATGGGAATGATCTCGTTGCTTTTTCCATCATACCCATCGATCACAAAGTCATTACAGGGCATTATCCGTGAAACGGTCTCGTGAACTACCTGACAGACTCGCTCCATTTCAAGGCTGGCATTGATCTCATTTACCGCCGTATGCAAAACCTTTAGCCTTTCTACGAACTCTCCAAGGGCTTCCTGCGCCCAAATGCGTTCCAAGGCACCCGCACAATGGCTGGCAAGGTCTTTTAATAGGCTTAGCTGCTCGCTTTTGTAAAAATTAACTTCATAGCTTTGAATGGAAAGCACTCCAATGGTCCGTTTTCCACTGACGACCGGAACAAACATTTGCGAAAGCGTGCGTTTCCGGCGGTCGCCAAAAGAGAAAGCCGCGGGAATCTCAAATGGTCCGTCATATAACGACATGAATTCACCCTGCTTGATCGCCTTAAGCATATTTTCGCTGGGCTTATCCGGCATGGCATTGGTTTGCTCAACATGCTCATTATTGATGGTGTCGATGGTAAGTAATGGACGCGGCACCCCGCCAATTTCGGGATCGTATAATATGAGATAAGCAGCGTCCCAGCCGATCAGCGTGTTCGCGGCATTTAAGATAATCTGCGCGGCTGCGCTTGCCTCGGTGGTAGATGCCAGGTCACGACCCAATGTGGCAAAGACGTCCATTGCGGTTTGGCGTGACTTTGATTGATTCATCTCATTTTGTCCTTTGCCGTATGGCTTCGTAGGTCATCAGGGCGGTGGCAATCGAAACATTCAGCGAGTTCACCCTGCCTGCCATGGGAATTTTTACCCGCAGGTCGGCATTATCCATCCAGAAGTCTGTCAGACCTTTATCTTCGGTGCCGACGGCGATCGCAAGCGGACCTTGCATATCGACACCAGTAAACAATGCGTCTGCGGAAGGTGTAGCGGCAAGTACACGCATCTTTCTAGACTTGAGCCACTCCAGCGCTTCAGGGGAGCGCACCTCGAAAACAGGTACGGCAAAGACAGCTCCACGGCTGGCACGGATCACATTTGGGTTCCAGACATCCACGCGAGGGTCACAAACAAGGACAGCATCTACATGGGCGGCATCGGCGGTTCGCAGGATCGCACCAAGATTTCCCGGCTTTTCCACTGATTCTGCGACAAGTACGAGGGGAGTTTCTGAAAGTTTTAAGTCGTTGAGGCTTGGAGATGGCATGGGGAAAATTCCCAGCCAGCCATCCGGGTTATCACGATAGGATATCTTTTCAAAGACTGCTCGGCTAACCGTCAGAGCTTCAGTGTCTGGAACGTTCAAGGTCTGGCTGATAAGCTCGGGCGCAGAAAGAAGCGTGTCTGGTTTAAATCCACAATTTAGGGCGAGGGTTAATTCATCATAACCTTCAACCAGGATCAAGCCATCTTTTTGTCTTTGCTTCTTATCCTCCCTGAGTTTGACAAGGTGTTTTACACGCGGGTTTTGTAAACTGGTGATATCCATTTCATCTATTTTACTTGCTCCCTGCAACCAGCAGGCATGCAGCTTGGTGGGTTTTGGTGAGCGTTGTCATGGGTGGGTCGCTGAGTTTGCAGGTGTCGAATGCGGCAGGGCAGCGCGGGTGAAACCGGCACCCGGAGGGGACGTTGATAGGGTTCGGAGTTTCGCCCTGAAGGATAATACGCTCATGGCGCAGGCGCGGGTTGGGTACGGGGATGACAGAAAGCAGCGCTTTGGTATAGGGATGCTGCGGCTTTTCAAGGACATCGAGCATGGTGCCGACTTCGACGATGCGCCCAAGGTACATGACCGCAACCCGGTCTGCAAAGAAACCCACGGAACCCAGGTCGTGCGTAATGAATATGACTGCGATCTGCCGCGAAATACGAAGGTCGGCGAGAAGGTTGATCACTTCGGCTCGAATGGATACATCCAACATGGAGACGGGTTCGTCCGCAATAATGATCTCCGGTTCGAGTACCAACGCCGCCGCAATGACCACACGTTGACGCTGCCCTCCCGAAAGTTCGTGCGGATAACGCCCAAGGTACACTTCGGCGGGTTTCAACCCGGCATCTTCCATGGCTTTCTTAACACGTTCTTCCCGCTCTCCAATACCATGTACCAATAGCGGTTCTGTGACGATCTCTGCAATGGTTTGTGTTGGGTTGAGAGACTCGTAAGGATCTTGAAAGACCATCTGGATCTTACGGCGCAGCCCTTTCCGTTGCGTATCGTTGAGATGGGTAATGTCCTGGTCTTCAAATGTGACCGTCCCAGCGGTGGGGTCTTCCAGACCCATCAGCAATAAACCCAGGGTTGATTTCCCGCACCCACTTTCGCCCACCAGCGCAATGACCTCACTGCGGCGCAGGGTTAGGTTCACATCATCCACAGCATGAATTTGGCGGGTTTCTCGCGAGAAAAGAGTTGAGTTGCCTGCTTCAAAATATTTTTTCAGCCCGCGAATTTCGAGAAAATTTTCGGCATTTGGATTATTCATTTTGAAACCTCAATGAGGTGGCAGCCCACAATATGCCCGCTTTGCACAACATGCAGTGCAGGCTCTTCCGTATGACAGCGATCAAAAGCCGCTGGGCAGCGTGGTGCAAAGCGGCAGCCCGCAGGCAGATTATCTAAACGCGGTGGATAACCGGGAATGGATGAAAGCTTCTTTTTCGGTTTTGTCAGGTCTGGGAATGCCTTGAGCAGTTCCTGTGTGTACGGATGCTGGGGAGCGTTATAGATTACGTCCACTTCGGCGTATTCGGCGGTCACGCCGCCGTACATCACCATTACCTTATCGCATAACTCTGCGACCACACCCAGGTCGTGAGTTACAAAAATGACAGCCAGCCCAAGTCGTTTACGCAGGGTATCCAACAATTCCAATATTTGCGCCTGGATCATTACATCCAGTGCCGTTGTAGGTTCATCGGCAATGATGACCTTCGGGTTGCATGCCAGCGCCATTGCGATCATGGCACGTTGGCGCATTCCGCCCGAGTATTGATGTGGAAAGTGGTCTTTGTGGTCCTTTGCGATCCCAACCAATTCCAATAATTCAGAGACGCGCTCTTGTAATTTATCTTTTGCAAAGGCAGGGTCATGTTTTGTGATGGCTTCTGCGATCTGGTCACCAACCGTCCGCACCGGGTTAAGCGCATTCATTGCACCCTGAAAGACGATCGAAATTTCGCTCCAACGGACCCGGTTGATCTCTTCTTCACTCATACCAACAAGATCGTTTCCGTTATAAAACACATGCCCATTGACGATCTGTCCTGCAGCGGGGAGAAGCTTCAACAGTGCTAACATCAAGGTTGTCTTGCCGCAGCCGCTCTCACCAACCAAACCGATCAACTCGCCTTGTTTCAACGAAAAACTGACATGCTCAACTGCGCGTGCCGGCGCCTTGCCTTCATTAATATAGTGAATGGATAAGTCTCTGACCTCAAGCACTACATCATTTGGAATGGGCTGCGCCCCCGCCTCTTTTTGGAGTGCAGGTCTACCTGGCACTAAGTGATGAGTTTCCAGCCGCGGGTTAAGTACCTGCTCCAACCCCTGTCCAAGCAACGTCAACGAGAGCACCACCCACACGATCCCAAAACCGGGAACGACCAACGCCCACCATGCTCCAATCGACATTGCGCCGCGCCCAAAAGCGAAGTTCAACATCTGTCCCCATGAAGGTGCAGAGGGATCGCCCAAACCAATAAAGGCAAGTGTGCTTTCATTCAAGATCGCAAGGGAAATAGCAAGGACCGCCTGCACAACCAGGATCGGCAGCACCAGGGGCAGGATGTGTCTGCGCAAAATATGCGCCCGGCTGGCACCAATGGCGCGCGCACGCAGAACAAACTTGCGAGATTTCACCGCCAGTGTTTGTGAGCGCACCACACGTGCGGTTGTCGTCCAACCGAGAATGCCGATAACAAAGATAATATTCCAAAGGGAAGGTTTGGTCAGCGCTACGATCACCACCGTCAACGGCAGGTCTGGGATGACGAGCATAATATCCGTCAGGCGCATGAGAAAGTTTTCCCAACGCCCGCCAAAGAAGCCCGCCACAAGACCGAAAACGCCGCCGATCACAATGGAAATGAACGCCGCGAAAAAGCCCACGGTCAATGAAACGCGTGCGCCAAAGACAAAATTTGTAAAAACATCCTGCCCGGCATCATCTGTCCCAAAAATATGGGCGGCACTGGGCGGCTGATAAATATCGGAAATCGTCACATCCACAGATGTGCCTTGTTCGTACGGTGCAATGATGGGAGCAAAAACAGCCGTACATATGGCAATGAAAAGCATCCAAAAACCAACCAAACCGGTGCGGCTCTTTTTGAATGCTGTCCAAAACGAACGCAGTCCGGAAGCAGGTTTGGTAGAAGTTGAAGGAACTTGTAATGCAGTCTGCATCTGGTTATTCCACCTTTACCCGCGGATCGAGATATGAATATGTAAGGTCTGCCAATAGATTCGCTAGAATGACCGTGACGGCGATAAGAAGAAAAGCTCCCTGAAGTACAGGGAAATCACGCCGGATCACTGCTTCGTAGATGGCGCTCCCCAAGCCCGGCCAAGAAAAGACCGACTCGATCTGGATCACACCTGCCACGGTAAAACCAAGGTTGATGGCGATCACAGTTACCAGCGGAAGCATGGCATTCTTTAGGGCATGGTCACGCAGGATCTGGAGGGTGCTTAATCCTTTTGCACGCGCCGTCAGAATGTAATCTTCAGAAAGTACATCCAGCAGGCTGGAGCGCATGATCAGTGTGTATTCCCCCATATAAACAATGGTATATGTAAATGTGGGCAGCAACATGTGTCTGGCGATATCGCCCCATTGCTGTAATAACGGATAGGAGCTCATGCCCGGGGTTGCCTTCCCTGCAACCGGCAGACCAATGGCACTACCCCAAAAAAGCAGCAGAATCGCCAGCCAGAACGTTGGCAAACTCCATGCCACCAAACTGATACTAACCGCAGCATAATCCACCTTTGTGCGCGCCTTCCATGCGGCAAAGATGCCAAATGCAACGCCAAGGAGAATGGAAAGGATCTGCCCGGCTCCGATCAGAAGGATCGTATTCCATAACCGCTCACCAAGGATATCCACCACTGGACGATTGGTGTGGTAACTGAAGCCAAGTTCCCCTTGCAATAGATTCCGGGCATAAATGAAGAACTGCGTCTCCATGGGGTTAATAAAGCAATTCCCCAGCTTGATCGGATTTAAAGTTTCAAAGCAATTTATGATCGGCTTATCCAACCCGAAGCGGACGCGCAAAATTTCGATTGCTTCCTTGTTTAAGCGCGGATCACGGATGCCCGCCCGTGCTGGGTCTCCAGGCAGTACCCGAAATAGAAAAAAATTCAGGATGATTACAAAAAATATGGTGAAAACAGACCAGGCTATTTTACGGAGTACAGCGCGGGTGCGATCCAAGGGGCACTCTCTTTGGGCGCCGACCTTTCGCGGGTCGGCGCCCATATTCTAAAAGTTGTTTACTTTGTAACCGGCTCGATCAGGACGAGGGAGGTTACATCTGCAAGCTCCACCTTGGACTGGTCAGTTACCCAGCCGGTAAAACGATCCTTGCGATACGCCTGAACACTTGCAGTATAGAATGGAATGACATACACAACATCGTCATGGACGATCTTTTGCATTTCCCAAACGATCTCTTTGCGCGCGTCGAAGTTGAGTTCCAATTGTTGTTTTGCGTAAAGATCATCGTATGCCGGGTTCGAGTAGCCGGTTTCGCTGGAGCCGCTCGAGATACCATCCGATGCGTACACGTAAAGCAGGGAACTTGGGTCCGGGTCTGATGCCCAGCCCCAGATCATGATGTCAAAATCAAATGCGGGGCAGCATTGGGCGGTTAACGCGTCCGGGTCCACTGCCTGTGGTTCAAGGCTGATGCCGATCTCACTCCACATCTCAGCAAGCAGTTCAGACATGCGCGGTGCAACGATACTGTCGCTGGGCCAGTTCAAGCGGAAGGTCAAAGGGCGAGAGCCGTCGGGCATATCGCGAATGCCGTCCCCGTCTACATCGAGATACCCCGCATCGTCGAGGATCGAATTCGCTTTGGCGACATCAAAACCATAATCCACGAGTGAGTCGTTGTACCAAACGCCCAAACCGTCAGGGATCAAGGTCAGACCAGGAGTGCCAAGCCCAAGCAAAATCACATCAATGAGCTTTTGTTTGTCTGTGGCATGCGACATCGCAAGGCGGACATTTCTATCACGCAGCGCCGGGTGCCCTGTACACAGCCCGCCCGCGTCGGTCGGACAATTTTCGGGGTCGATCTGGTTAAAGATGATATCGGTGATACTTGGAGCCAACGGAGCCCCGACCACTAACTCAATGTTCTCATCGGATTTCAGTGACTCTGCAGCAGTGTTGGGCATTTCGGTGATCATATCCACCTGCCCGGTCTTGATCGCCTGGACGAGCGCATCTTGATTTTCAAAGGTTTGGAAAATGACCTCATCCACTTTTGGAGGGGTTAAGAAATGTTCCTTATTAGCTGTCAGGCGCACGAATTCATTTGCAACATACTCGGTCATTTTAAATGGACCAGAACCGATCATTTCAACATTATCGAATTCTATCTTGTCTACATTTTCCCAGACATGTTTGGGAAGAATGTAGAGGAAAACCAACTGGCTTTCAATGTTGGGAATGGCTTCTGTAAGGGTTAATACCACTTCGTTGTTTGGTGTCGCCTCGATCTTGCTGAAGTAGGCTGTGTAATAGCCGTTCAGATAAGGATATTCGGGCGTATCCTTATACAGGTTATACGTCCAGGCAACATCTTCCGCGGTAAGGGGCTGTCCGTCGTGCCAATTGATACCATCACGGATCTTGAAGGTCCACACTGTCCCATCTTCTGAAACAACCGCGCTTTCAGCAAGACTCAACGTGAAGGTGCCATCCAAATTCAGATCGTACATTGAATCGTATACAAGCTCAAACACTGTATACGCCTCAGCTAAGATCGCGATCCCTGGGTTGAGCGTATCAGGGCTGCCAGCCCATCCAACTCGCACCACAGCAGGCTGCGAAGCTCCCCCGCCGCTACATGCAGATATAAATAATGCAATCAGGGTGAAAAGTAAATATATCTTTTTTTGTTTCATAAAATCATCCTCCATTGGCAATGTGGGTTATACACAAACAAAAATGCGCCATGGCAGAATTTGCGGCATGGCGCATTGAGTTTATCATCTTCGAGGTACGAGACACGGAATAAGCAAACATCGTTACCTGAGTGATTTTACTTTGTTTAATTGTATAGTGAAAGTTTAACTTTAATAGATGGGGCTTAAGGATTTACTGGCTATGCGCATTTTTCGTATACAGGCTTTCTCAGGCATGCAAAAAACTTTAGTCTTCTACTTTAAAGTAATACGCTACCGGACAAAACTTTCTTTTACCAACCAATAAATTGAAAAAGGTCTGGTACTCACCCGGAGCTTTGGGAGCAATGAACGATGCTGTTACCCTTATTTCGCCACCGGAGGGTACGCTTTTGAAAAAGTCTTGGATCTTGGTTCCTTCATGACGGAACCCGCTTTGATAAATAAAATCGACGCCCTGAAACGGCCACGTCTTTGTACCGCTATTAAACAATGTCCACTCTACTGTGAATGGTGTTTTGGGTTTAAAAATCGTATGACGCGGCGGCTTCAAGCCGTACCAAACACAAGACCATTCCTTCCCGGACATTTTTCTTGGGTCTTCATCTTTCTTCTTTGTCTCTGTTTTGCCTTCTTCACCCTCGTCGCCGCCCGAGGCTTTTTCGCCCGGGGTTTCAAGTGTGCCAATAGTTGGTGGAACCGTGAAGGTTGGGATCGGGGTCAATGTTGGCAGCGCAAAGAGAAAGGTTGGCGTATAGGTTGGTGTCAGAGATGGAGTTCGCGTTGGCAATGGAGTATATGTGGCAGTTGGCAGCTTCAAAGCGGTCTGAGTTTGCGCCACTGCGGCGGTTAGAGCGATGGTAGTCCCAAGCGCATTGGGATCAAAACTTGGCAAAGGCTCCACTTGCGGCGCAGGCATACCGGGCACAACACAAGCAAACATGACAAGAAGCAGGGTAACTTGAAATAAATATTTACGCACATGAACTCCTATTTAAAGTATATCGTGAAATCTTTGCTTAATGAACTCCTCCCCTTTTGCAATGAACTCAGCATACTCGTCCAAAACAGGTGCAGACGCCATGAGATCCTGCGTTTTTTGGCGCAAGACCTGGCGCGCAGGCGGCTGACCGGCGTCCATCCACTTTTCCATGCTATAGCGCGGATAGACACCACTGACGTAATAGCCAGTTTTGTAGTTCTTCAACGTGGACGGCTGATTCAAGAAACTTTTGCCGGGACCCACCTTGAAGATCTCGTCCACAGCTGAATTCGCATCATCTAATTGGAAGCCGTTATGGATGCGCAATGCCTGATCGATGATCTCATGGCAATGAACAAAGGTCGTTGGCGAGATGGATTTCGAGCCAAGAGAATCTCCAATGAACGGAGCAAGGTGTCCGTTAGAGAGAAGAAGCGCAAGGGTGTTCATCCAGTAGGTATCTGCGGCGATCAAATCCATGCCCCAGCCGGTGCCGCTGCCAGATGTGGAGCAATGGGGAATGCCATAGAACTTCATCATCTCGGAACAGGCAACGCTGATGAGGATACTTTGCGGGTCATAGAAGTTGAGCATGGTGCGCATGTCAAAGTAAACGGGCAACATGCCCAGTAAAATTTGCGCGCCTTTCTTAATGGTCTGGCTGATAACCAAACCAGCGAGGAGTTCTGCCATGAGCAACGTGAGAGTGCCCGCCGGGGTGAGCGGCGTGGACGCGCCCGCCATGCTGTAATTGGAGAAGATGATGGGGAGTCCACGCTCAATGGCGACCTTCATCTTATCGACCGTGCCCGCGTTCATTACAAGCGGACTGACCGGGTTGAAATACGGGATCACATAAGGCTTATCGCCAACTTCCCTGCCGTTCAAATGCTCGAACATATCCAGCACATCCGGGAAACGATTCTCATCCGAGACGAGCAGAACGAGGGGCTTGGTGGTATTGGAAATATGCTCCAACGAACCATACATATCGCCCAATTCTTCCTTCACATCGCGAACAATGCCCACGGTTGAGATCACGTCGTAATGTTTCAAGCTTGAGCCGAGTCTCACTAAGTCACGAAAGTTTTCACGTTTGAAAATATCAAGAGTCTCATCGACAGGATTTTGATAAAACAGCGCCGTCACCCCCACCCCAAAGCGCAGACGGTCTTCGCCCAATTTCAATTTCGGCTCGCCGCGGCGGTCATATACGTCGATCGTCTTGGGTGCAGACTTGATCGCCTCTTCCACAACGGCTGGCGGGAATTTGATGATACGGTCCTGGGATTTCAACCCTAATTTCCACTCGAGCATCTGCAAGATCTCTGGCGAGTCGACGCGCACGCCGGTTTCGCTCAACACTCGCAAAACATTTTTATGGGCTTCCTGCACTTGTTCTTCGTTCATCAATTTCAATTGCGGGCGGACGTTGTTCATAAATGATCTCCTGTGGTTAATTGTAATTGAGGAAGGGCAAATGGGAAAAGAAGAAAGACCTACGTAGCCATATTGAACGCTTTGCACAAAAAAATTAAAGCAAAGACGCAGAGGCGCAAAGAAAAAACATTAAGCTCGTATTTCGTCGGAGACCCTCGCTATTCCGGCGGGCTCAATGCACCTCTCCCCCTCACCCGCTGGGAGAGAGGGAAGTTTATTTGGGACGAAGAATGTTTTGTAAACTAGGTAGTTATATTATGCCTATGCGCACTTAAAGAAATCAAGGAAGACGCTCCTATCTCTGCTGATCCCACAACTTGCGATCATTGGGGTCGTTCGGGTCAAGATATTTTGGGTCCACCTTTTCAAACACGCGATGCCCGTGTGAAGTCCACAAGTCTGCGGCGAGTTTGCGGGCATCCGTACGGACACCCTGTGCGGAAAAATACTGGCAGATACGAGTTACGTCACGTTGAAAGATGCCCCATGAAGACGGGTTCGATTCGGGAAAAACCACCTGCGGGAAATCAATGAACTTGATCTCACCCTGCCAATAGAGAATGTTATATGCCGAAAGATCACCGTGGATACGATCCAGTGAGAGCATAATATCAATGTTGCGGACGACGCGCTCGAATAACGGCTTTGCCTCGTCGCGGTCCAGGGATATGCCGCTCAATGCTGGTGCAGCAGTGGCGGCATCGCCAATGAATTCCATCAGGATGGAATTCTTCTCTTTGGCATACGGCTTGGGCACGTCCATGCCGGCTTCAAAGAACTTTTCCATGGTGACGAATTCGTACGCGATCCAGGATTGGTGGCGCACTTCTTCACCATAGCTTGTACGCTTGGCAATGGCATTGATGTCGGCTTCCTTCCATAAAGCGTGACCGTCTTCGTCAATATCATGGCGACCGACGCGGTATTGCTGGTCATTCTTAAGATTGCGCAGTGAGCGCGGACGGTAGATCTTCGCAGCCAGCAGCGGCGCATCCACCTCGACGCCGGGCTTGCACTGGTATACCGAGGCTTCTTTTCCGCCTTTGACCCTGCGCAAGACATCCGAGATCCATTTGTGCTCATAGAACGCACCCAACGACTCAAGCAGCCACCATTCCTCAAAACGGGCAGCTTTGTAGGTGAACTTAAATGTAGTGCGCGAATCGTCCTGCTTGTGCTTGAAAAGCCTGTCTGCCGCGGATAGACTTTTGGGATGCTTCCCCGTAGTGCGCGGACGCCGCTTCCCAGATTCCAGGGTGGTATTCAGTTTTTCTTCATCATCCAGATCATCAAAAAGTTCGTACAGGTCGTTATTTGTATTCATTGTCAGTGACTGCCTTATCGTATGTTAAACAAAAGACCACAGAAAGAACTCTCCTGCGGTCTGGGGTGGACGGGGTTTAAATAAAAACCGCAGGCGGAGCACGCCTGCGGTTGAGGGTTTGAGATAGACGAAACTACATCAACTCACAGGGAGGCGCGCTAAACAATTGAACTGTGGATACTAAGATAGCTTGCATGTTTTCGAGCCTCCTTTCGTGGAATAAGATATTAAAGAAATTTTATGACAATCGCAAAGGCGCGTCAAGAGCCAGTTTTCTTATAAAAGGCTCCCACCCACACCCCAAGAAGCACGAGCAACCCGCCCAGAATGAAAGGCAGAGTGACTGTCTCTTTTGCCAGCCAGGCAGCCAGAGAGGTGGCGATGAGCGGGAAGAAAAGAATGGCATAAGACGCCGCAGACGCCGTCCATTTGGAGAGGACGTAAACGAACATGTAGAACATCACCACCGAGCCGCCCAGAATGAGATAGACCAGAGCGCCCCATACTTTCGGTGCAGAGGGCAAAACCCAGGCTTCATGTGCAAAAAAAGAAGCAGAAACTAAAAACAAAGCCCCGGAACTCATTGATAACGCATTAATGATGATCGGGTCACTTTTCAGGGAGACCATTTTAAAAATGACGTTGCCTTCTGCGGCGATCAAGGCGCTTGCAACCAAGGCAAAGATGCCGGGCAAAAATTCCACGCTAGAGGGTGAACAATGGGCTGGTGGAGATCACAACAGTGGCAAGACTGACTGGCACAGTTTGCAACGCCCAATACAACAAAGCAAAGCTCGCGCCGCTGGAGAGAAATCCGTTCAGAGCGATCACGGATGAATCGCGCAGGCTGGGTAATTCCATTTTTCTGACGAGGAAGATCATCCAGAAGACGAAGGCGGCGGGGGCAAAACGCAGAAAGGCACCCCAGAATGGGGCGAGTTCCAGATTACTGAAACGGATGGCAACCGAGTTCGAGCCGCCCAGCAGAATGACCAGAATAAAAGCGGCAAGGACTTTATTATCTGGGAGGTGCGATGATGTTTCTGTCATGAAGTCTCGTTTCGATTGATTTATTACGGATCGTCTGGTACTACTTCACATGCTTATCAAAGAACAACTGTGTCTTTGCCATGAACACGAACCACGGGTCGCCGATGAAGGAATGTTCTTCGCCCTCGTAGCCAAATATTTCCGCCTCGACGCCGGCATCGACAAAGGCAGCATACATTTTCTGTGACCACTCAGGCGGGGTGCCTGCGGAGGTTTTGCCGTCTTCGGTACCGTATACGACCTGGACAGAGGCGGTGACGGTTTCAAAATGATAGATCGGGGAAACCGCTTCCAGCATTACAGGATCCGTTGTCGCGTCAAAGTAGGAGGCGCTTAGATCGGCGGGCAGACTCAATGGGATGATATCCGAAGAGTTGCAGCCGAACGTCGCTTCGCCCACCAGCACATCCCCAACACAGCCGGGACCCCAACGACCGATCACGTCGGCAAAATCGGCGCTGACAGATGAGTATAAGACCGCCGCTTTGACACGCGAGTCGATGGTGAGGACTTTGGCGGTGATGCCGCCGCCCATACTATGCCCCCACATGCCAATGCGCTGTGTGTCGGCTTCGGGGATGGACGGAAGCGCGTTCATTAGGTTGATGACATCGATGGCAAGCCCGGAGTAGAACAGGCTGACATCGGTGTCTGAATCGCCCCAACTGCGATAATCGGATGAAATGGTGAGATAGCCGCGGCGATTGAGGAATTCGGCGGCGCGGTCGGTGCCGTCGCCAGAGTTATAGATGTAGCGCGAGAAAAATCCGTGGTTCATAACGATGACCGGATAAGGCGACTCGCCTACTTTTGGGATTTGCAAAACGCCGGTAATGGTCAACCCATCACTTGGGTATGAAATGAGATAGCGGGTAAAGTTATCGGTTTCCAACACGGGTTCGCCGCGCTTGATGGTGCCGCTTTCGTATTCACGTTCGCGTAACCCTGCAATGGTGTATGGCTGCATTGCCTGCTCGGTGGTGAGGGTGGCAGTGGGCTGCGGAATTTTGGTCGGTAGAGAGGTGGGCTGGACAATCGTGACAACCAATTCTGGTATGACAGGTGTAGCGGGGGCTGTGCTACTACAGGCAGAAATAATTATAGAAATAAGGATAAGAGTAATTTTTTTCATATATCACCAATTGAGCTTGTAGGCTCAGAATTTCCTGAAGTAGAACTTTAGGAGTCCAAGCGCTTATTTTAAGTTCTCATCAAAAAATGCGACGGCGCGATCCATGAACAGAGTCCAGGCGTCGCCGGTGAAGGAGTGGCGCTGATTTTGGTAGACGAACATTTCAACATCTTTGTTTGCGTCGAGCAGACCTTGATTTAATTTATACGACCATTCTGGCGGAGTCGAGCCGATGTAATCGCCGTCGGCAGAGCCGATGTGGATCTGCACCGGGACTGAGACGAGGTCTAAATGATAGAACGGAGCGACCTCGCGCATCCGCTCTGCGCTTTGAGCTGATTCTTTATAAGCGGCAATGACCTGCGCTGGGAGCGACTCGGGAAGCACATCTGCCGAGTTGCAAGTTTCGAGCAGCTCACCGGCAGCGATATCGCCAATGCAGCCATAGCCCCAGCGCGCGATCAGGTCGGCATCGTCGGCGGAGTTGGGTGCGTATAAGACCGCCGCTCGCACAGGAGAATTGAGCGTGAGGATTTTTGTCGTGATGCCGCCGCCCATGCTATGCCCCCACATGCCGATGCGTGAGACATCAGCCTGCGGGATGGAATCGAGGGAGGCAAGCAGGTTCATGACATCCGTAACCAAGCCGGTGTGGAAGAAGGAAACGCCAAAGTCAGAAGTGCCCCAGGTGCGGTAATCGGACGAGATAGTGATATAGCCGCGTTGCGCTAGATATTCTGCGGCACGCTGTGAGCCGTCGCCTGAGGTGTATTCACTGCGCGGATAAAAACCGTGGTTCATGACGATGACGGGAAAGCTCCCCTCCCCTGCCGGGAGGTTTAACACGCCAGTAATACGCAACCCGTCTGACGGATAAGAGATGAGATAACTGCTGAATTGATCGTTGAAGGCGATACGTGCGCCGATCTCGATGACTCCGCCTTCGAATTGACGTTCACGCAAGCCCGCAATGGTGTAGGGATACATGAGATGCGGCAAGGCTGTGGCGGTGGGTGTCACTTGCGGCGTGGAGGTTGGTGTGTGCGTTTCGGTTGGGTGAATCACCGTCACGATGGGTGGAGGGAGGGTGGCAGTGGGCGAAGCAGGAGCCGTTGTACAGGCAGTAATACACAATGCCAAAATCAAAAAACTATCTTTATAAAAATTTGGTTTGAGCATAGTGCCCTCACCCTGCCCTCTCCCAGAGGGAGAGGAGAGATGCGTAATCGTGAACGACGTCCAGTACGCCTTCTTCTAAAATTTGCTCGACCCTCTTCAAGAGGTCGATGGTGGTTGCTTCATCTAAAAAGGATTCGCCACAGGCGGGGCAGACCTGTGCAGGGACTTGATGAACGACTGCCCGAAATTCGTCGCGTGCAAAGCTGATGGAGGAAAATCCGCTCACGGTGTGGGACTCTCGGCATACGACACAGATCATCGACGGCTCCGCGAGTCTTTTTTCCATTTGTCGGGGGAAGGCAGGTAGACGGTGATGATGGTGGTGTGCTTTTCGTTTTCGGAGGTGACGACGTGGAAGGGGCGCCTGCCTTGCGTGCCGAATAATAAGCGGCTGGGCTCGGGCATTTCGGAGGTGTAGTCTTCGATGACATCTTCGGCTTTCAACGCCTCGCGGACTTTGCCGACGGATACGCCGCGTTCGAACATTCGTTGCACCGCATGGGCGCGAAATAGGAGGGAATTCATGCGGTGATTATAATGCGCGTCCCCCCTCCGCCTTCGTTGTAACCTCCCCAAATATGCCGGAAGTTCCGTCCGGCATATTTGGGGGAGGAAAGCTTGAGATGAGGTAAAATAATTTGCCATGAAAATTTCACCGACGCAGTATTTTGGGAATCTTACCCTGTTGTTAGACCTTGAAGCCGAAGCCGAGAAAAAGGAGGCGGTACGCGAGCGGGTTAAGTACTCGCCTGCCGAGGCGGAGGCGACGGGGAATAGCATCGTTAACCTGGTGATTCGCGAGGAGGGGTTTGGTTTGGGGGGGCATTTTCTGCTGGGGTTCGGCAAGCGTAATGAGACTCTGCCCCTGCCGTGGACAAGGCTTGGAGTGGGCAGCCCAGTGATCGTTTCAGAAGAGAGCCGCGGCACTTCATCTAACAATGAAGAGAACGGTTGGCGGGGAATCGTCAGTGCGATCCGTAGAGATGCGATCCAGGTGGCGTTGAATCAATTCATTGAGACCGAAGCCGAGAAGCCGACTTTTCGGATCGACCGAGCTTCGGATGAGATCGCGCGCTTTCGTCAGCGGCAAGCCATGGAGGCGGCGCGGGCGGCAAGCGGCAATTCGCGGCTTGAAATTTTGCGGGATGTATTGATCGGGAATGCCGGTGCGCTCTTTGAGAAAAGCGAGCCGTTAGATGTGTTCAATAAAAACTTGAATGCTTCACAGATCGAGGCAGTGCAATTCGCTTTGAGCGCCGAAGATGTTGCCATCTTGCATGGTCCGCCGGGGACAGGGAAGACTACGACGCTGGTGGAGTTGATCAAGCAAATTACGCGGCGCGGGCAAAGTGTGCTGGCTGTGGCTTCGAGCAATTTGGCTGTAGATAATTTGCTTGAGAAATTAATTGCAGCGGGCGAACATGCCATTCGGTTGGGGCACCCGGCGCGGGTGACGCCGGAGCTGCGCGCGCATACGCTCGACCTGTTGGTGGAGCATCACCCTGATATCAAGATCGCGAATAAACTCACGCGGGATGCGTATGCTTTGCGCGATCAATCTTTTAAATATACGCGCGCCAAACCGGAGCGCGGTGAAAAGCAAGCCATGCGCGATGAAGCCAAAGAGATGCTGCGCGAGGCGCGGCAGATCGAGGAGCAGATCACTTCGGGTATCTTAATCAAGGCGCGCATCATTTGCGCGACTGCCACCGGGCTCGACCGTGAGCGCCTGGGGGGAAAACATTTCGATTGGTGCATCATGGACGAGGCGAGTCAATGTACCGAGCCTGCGGCGTGGATCCCGATCCAATATGCGCAACGGCTGGTGTTGGCGGGTGACCCGTGTCAACTTCCACCTACTGTGGTTTCGCCCGAAGCGGCGCGCGGCGGACTCAACATCAGTTTGATGGAGCGCCTGCTTAATGAGGGTGGTCCGCGCAAGCTGTTGGATGTGCAATACCGCATGCATGCCGACATTATGAATTTTTCTTCGGATGCTTTCTACGATGGGCATTTGCAAGCGGATGAGTCGGTTCGTTCTGCGCTGTTGGTTGATCTGCCGCATGTGAGTTCGTCGCCGCTGACAGAGTGCGCCATCCACTTCATCGACACAGCAGGCGCCAGCTACGACGAAGAACCAGAGCCGGATGGTGAGAGTCGACTCAACCCGCTTGAGGCGGAGTTGGTGATTAAAAAAGTTAATGAGTTAATGGATTATGGCGTTTCTGCCGAAGATATCGCGGTCATTTCTCCGTATTCAGCGCAGGTCAAGTTGTTACGTCAGAAGTTATCCAAAACCGCCGCCGGGGACGGCAGCTTGAGCGAATTAGAGATCGATAGCGTGGATGGTTTTCAGGGACGCGAGAAAGAAGCCATCGTCGTCAGCCTTGTACGCTCGAACCGTGACGGTGATGTGGGCTTCCTCGCCGATACGCGCCGCATGAACGTCGCTCTGACGCGTGCCCGGCGCAAGTTGGTGGTGATTGGGGATAGTGCAACGATCACGGCGCATCCGTTCTATGAGAAGTTGGTGAAGTATTTTGAAGCCGTTGGTGCGTATCATTCAGTTTGGGAGGAGTAGGGGTTGGTAGTTGGGGGTTGGTAGTTGGGTAGTTGGTGGTTGGGGGTTGGGGGTTGGTAGTTGGATGTGGGTTACGAAGCTGCGGCGGAGGGTGTGCGGGGTCGGTCGAGTAGTTTTTTGGGTTTTTGTTGCATGGCTTGTCCCCTCCTGTAGGTGATTGTATAATGGTTGTTATTGAATATAAGGTATTATACAGCGAAATCGCTGTTATACACGCCAAAACGGTGTTTATACAGCAAGCTGTATAAACACTAGTTGGGCGCTTGGTCATAAAATAATCTTGTAAATATTCAACAGAATGAGTGGTTCTTATGTTATCAATCTCACAACAAGAAGTAACTCCAGAAATCTTGAATCTGTTTGATTTGAATAATCCAACTATGCCTCGCGCTTTCAATGTTCTTGAAGGCATCATCTCAGGACAGATTTTAGTTGACAACCTTACTCAACCAAGTTGGGCAGTGGTACGTGAAGGCATTTATGGAACACTTTATTTTGGCGGTCAAATAACTTCTTCGGTTATCCCATCTATATTCGGGCACTTTTTTCAATTTGGCGGTATCGGTGTTGGGTGTTGGTTAGACAATCCGCTAAATAAAATACTCCCCGACAGCCCAGATTATGATGGATTTACTTTATATTTCACTGAGCGCTCATCTGCAGAAACGAACTTAGAAACACTTGTTTCGCAACTTCCGTCAAATTATGCTTTGGTATCCCGTGATGAGCACTTGTTTAAAAAATCTTTTGACTATGATTCAACTCTTGCATCTTTTGATTCAATAGAAAATGTCATGCAATACACGCTTGGGGTATCATTAGTTCAAGATGATTATTTGGTCTGTGAAGCGGCGACGGGCGCACCCACGCATGGGTTAATGGAAGTCGGAGTAACCACCCATGAAAATTATCGTCAAAAAGGTCTTGCCACAATAGCGTGTGCAAAACTTATTGAAACATGCGAAATGCAAGGGTATTCAACATGGTGGGATTGCGCAAAACAAAATACACCGTCTGTGCGTCTTGCAAAAAAACTTGGTTATCAAAACGAGAAAGAATATAGATATGCGTGGTGGGAGAAAAGATGAACGCGTCTTCCACCCAACAGCGCCCAACAAAGCGTGCACCTGACGCTGGGGAGTCTGCGGCAATCTCAGGCAGTTTCCTACGCCTTAGCATTTTTCTGGCTGGACGGCTTCGCCGTCCCTGCCCCAGCGCAGGTAACGCAAACCGTTGGGCGCTGGCAATAAATAATTAACTTCATAAGGTATAAAAATGACTTCATTTGGTCGCACACACCTTTACGGCGGTTTTATCGATATAGCCCGCAAGCAATGGTTATCCATACAAGCAAGTATAGAAAAACTACCTGAATTGCGTGAAAAATTGTCTCAACTTACTGGCGATGACGCAAATTATTTTGAGTACAATGAGATTGATCCTATTGAACTAGAGATTAATTCGTCTTGCTGTATCATAATAGTTATGTCTGCTCTTGCCGCGGAAGGATATATTTACGATTACGCAGCACGCAACCTGTCTGACAGTTTTGTAGATGATATTGAAAAACTTGACATTGTGAGCAAATGGGTATTTATCCATCAGTTAGTTACTGGAAAAAGATTTCCGAAGGATGGGAAAGCATATCAATTACTTAAACAACTTGTAAGTGATCGAAATTATTTAGCCCATTCCAAATCTGCGCCTGCTCTAGTTTACGATGAAAAAAATAATGATTGGAGCCTGGGTAGTAAGGCAAATCGTATGCGCGAATTTTCAGAGTCTCTTTTTGATAAAGCAAAAAACGCCTTAAGTGCTATAGATGAACTCTCGCTAGTAATAGAAAATCTTGACCCAAATGAGCAAGCATCTTTTCATCTTTCTTCACCAGTTGGAAAATGGAAAGCAAAAGATAAATACGGTTAATAAAATCGCGCCCAACAAAGCGTGCACCTGACGCTGGGGATTCTGCGGCAATCTCAAGCAGTTTTCTACGCCTTAGCATTTTTCAGGTCGGACGGCTTCGCCGTCCCCACCCCAGCGCAGGTAACGCAAACCGTTAGCCGCATCCATGCAAATATTGTCATCTTTTTCATCGGGTAATTATGTCAGGTTTCTAAAACTGGCTTTAAGTTTTTAGGAAAAAATTGACATGTGGAAAGAATCTTGTATTGCAACTTGGAATATTCTTTTGGCTTATTGGCTTTTTTCGCGCAGGCTTTAGATTCCTAGAAGGTCCTCCATTCCTTAGGTCTTTTATTCGCCTGCCTTTCTTGATTTACCTTTTATGTGGTTTACCAAGAGCTTCAAACCTTCCAAAGGGTGTTATCTCTACTGGTGCGGTACTGAGCCAGTTTTGGGGAATCCTTTATGTTACCTATGGTATTGTGTCAAACCGCCTGACCGAAGAGAATATTTTCATTCATGCGTTCGCTGTGACTATTTTGATAATTGGTATTTTCTGCTTTGCTGGCTGCTCGATAAAAAGTACGAATTTCCTGTTGCAGACACAAAAATAAAAATTAATTTGGTTCTGGTCAAATCAAAGTTGTGTGTAAAATTCAGTCAGGTTTGCGGGCAGGTTCTTTTACAGCCAATGAGTCTTGCGTTCATAAAATGCGCCTAACAAAGCGTGCACCTGACGTGTGGGATTCTGCGGCATTTTCGAATATTTTCCTCGCTTCAAGTTTGTTCGGCTCCCAAGCAGAGTCCACGCCCGCCCACACGCAGGTAACGCAAACCGTTGGGTGCTTCCTTCATTAACTGACGTACAGACCAAAAAACAATAACGAGTTGGAGAATCGATATTCACGATGAACAAAGTCTTTCCTAAAGAGTCATTAATAAACGGTATTGGAGTTTTCGCTCATATTGATATTCGAAAAGGTAATCCCATTTTGAAGATTGATGATACCCGCGTGGTAACAGCAGACAATCCTTTGCGCGAAGAAGATGATGAGCATGAATACCATTGCGATTATTTGGCAGGCGAAAAGGTTGTACTCATGCAACTCCCTGAAAGACATATTAATCACAGTTGCAATCCGAATTCATTCGTAAAAACTATCAATGGCGCTCGGTATGTATTTGCTCTATCTGATATTTCTGCGGGTGAAGAGATAACTTACGATTACTGTATCAATAGTTCTGGCGATACTCTTTGGCATTGCAATTGCGGCAGTGAACGATGTAGAAAGGAAATCCACTCTGATTTCTTTCATCTGCCCATCACATTGCAACTTGAATACTTGCCCTTACTTGATAGTTGGTATATTGAAGAATATAAGACTGAAGTCGAACACCTATTGGCTTCATCGGGCGTTTCTTAATTGTGTAGAGTGCAAAGTTGTGGCAGAATCTCGCAATCCAAAAACGCCCAACAAAGCGTGCACCTGACGCTGGGGATTTTTTAGCGTTTATGCTTCAAACATTAATACCTTCTGGTTTTCTCTTCCTTTACTTTCTTATTTCTTTTATAGGTTCAGTTTTAGGAATAAATAAAGACAATTCCATTTCGTTTACTGAAGTGTTTGGGTTGGCTGTTTCTTTGCTTTATTATATATTTTCTTTATAGGAACGTTTAAAAGTGGGAAGGAGTCACAAAGGAGTTTTTCGAAGAGTTGTTAAAACAAAAAGAACTAAAAAATAGATTTTATAGGCTTGTTCAAATCGGGCTAACAAAGCGTGCACCTGACGCTGGGGATTCTGCGCACATCTTAGGCAGTTTTACACGCCTTGCCTTTTTCTGGCTGGACGGCTTCGCCGTCCCGCTAACGCAGGTAACGCAAGCCGTTGGCAAGAACTTGCTTTCAATCTTTCTAGCGGCTTCAAAAATCAAGTCGGTTTATAAATTGGCGTTTTGTGTCTTGCAAATCAGGGTTTTGGTTTTAGCAAAGTTTTTGCTTCGGTAAAGTCAGGCATTTTTGCGGTGGGCAATTTTCTAAATTTTGGTTCCTCGAAAATTGGCTCAGGTTTTTGTTTCAAAAGTTTCGTGTCAAATTTACTCAGGTTTCCAAAATTAGCTACGTGGTTTTTGCTCAGGTTTTGGCAAGCAAGCGGTTTCATTTTGCAAAGTCCGTTTTTCTGGCTGGCGTTCTTTTTGGTCAAATCAGGTTTCTGAAATCAGCTACATTTTTTCAGCTAAAGTTTCTGCTAGTTTGGTTCAGGCTTTTTTGTCTGCATCTTTTTCTGGCAAAGTAACTTTTTAGCAAAGTCAGTTTTCGGCAAAGGTTCTGGCAAGTTCTCGGCTCTGGCATTTTGGTAAGTCAGTCTCGGTTTCCAAAACAAAGTCGGGCTTGTAAAAAATTGTGGCGCGTGTAAAATCAAGTCACTGAAAGGCTGGGTTTTGGTTTTTAGGCGGCGTGTCTTTTAGCCCCAGTTCTTGCCAACAAAGCGTGCACCTGACGCTGGGGATTCTGCGGCATTTTCAAGCATTTTCCTACGCCTCAGCCTTTTTCCAGTTGGACGGCGTTCCGCCGCCCGCCCCAGCGCAGGTAACGCAAACCGTTGGGCGCTGGCGCGAAAGTGCGTAAAATCAAAGTAAGGAGAACTAAATTTTAGTATGCCGATTCGTTATTGTATTAGCCCTGAATTAAATATAATCCTTTTCATTGGCGAAGGATTAATGACTGGTTCCGAATTTTTTAAAGCGGCAGATTTAGCAGAACATGATGAACGTCGCAAATGGGGTATGATAACAATAGTTGACACGCTTTCTGCGGAAACAGACTTTGAATTAGAAGATATGCACCATGCCATTGACTTCACCAATAACCTATCGCAAAAAGGTATTGAACCTGAACAGGTTGTGGTTCTTACACATAGCAAGGGAATTCAACTCATTAGTAATGCGATTAAAATATTATCGAGCAAAGTTCCAATAAAATTTGATGTCTATAACACATTGGATGAGTTAATTTCTTCATTGGGTTTTTTAGAACATAAACAAGAATTTATTCAGTTTTATAATGAAAGCAAGTTCGGAAATTGAAAGCGATTAATAAGTTTTTATATTCTCGTAAGAAAAAATATCTGAATGAATAAAGTTTAGTTGATGGTATGAATATTTGTCTTCGGGCTTCGGTTCTTGTTTTTGGCATAAGTCACTTCAAGCACATGCGCCCAACAAAGCGTGCACCTGACGCTGGGGATTCTGCGCAAATCCCAAGCAGTTTTCTACGCCTTAGCATTTTTCCAGTTGGACGGCTTCGCCGTCCCCACCCCAGCGCAGGTAACGCAAACCGTTCGACGGCTTCTAATTCCTACGTTTACGCTTTTTCCTCCTAGGGGCTTCTATCTCGCCGAATTCAGGCATGTTTGGAGCCACCCCACGCTCACGCGCGGGAACCCCTCCAAACATGCCTTGATTTAGCATTGCCAAGGCAATTTCTACAATCGCCGTTTCCATTCGACCCCGTTCGTTCTTTCAGGCTTGTCAGGTGTGTCAGGGCTTCTTTGGACAATCGAAAAGTCTTTGCTGTTTTCATGTCCCCATTCTATCAGTTAGTATTGCTTTTTGCAATACGTTTTTTCAGATATGACCATAAGACAAGGGGGTTGTTTCAAGAGCGCGTGTGACCGCCCAGAGCGCAAGCATACCCCTCGCAACGCTCATGTCAAGGGGGACCCAAATGCGCCAGCCTCGCTTGAACCCCCTTGACATGGCGACCCCTTGCTGCGGGGTAAAGACTGCTTGCTGGGCAGTCATACTTTTGGCGGCACACGCCGTCGAACAATACGTGCACCGGACGGATTGAAAGGTTATGGCGCGTCTTTTGCTTCTAATGGTTTTGGTAATGATTGGCTCTCGGTTAGCTATCCCGCACACGCCCGCCGCCGGTAACGCGAACCGTTAGGCAACCAAAAATCTAATGCGAACATCCTTAAACACAATCTTGCTCTACGCAAAAAACATGCAAGCAACCGCCGAGTTCTATCAGAAATACTTTGGCTTTATTTCAACTGGCGAAGTAGTTGAAGGACTTATTGAATTGAAGTCTCAAAATGGTGGTGCAAATATTCTGATTCACCAAGCTGCGAAAAGCATAAAATTAGGTCAGGTTGGTGTAAAACTCATGTTCGATGTTGAGGACGTTGAAAAATTCAAGAAAGAATCTGCGGCACAAGGGCTTGAGTTTGGCAGTACACACCAAGCAAATGGTTACTCATTTGCAAATGCAAAAGACCCTGATAAAAATTCAGTTGCAATTTCTAGTCGTGCTTATAGAAAAAGTACCTAACCAAACCTTAATTATTTACGGAAAAATTTGAGGTTCTTTTTTGCAAATGTTCTGGTAATTTTTTTATCATTGCCAGAATCAAAGTTATGTGTAAAAGTTAGGCTTGTTAGCGGCGGTGTCTTTTTTCTGCCGTCGTTTGGGTAAAATAAAAGTTGCCTAACAAAGCGTGCACCTGACGCTGGGGATTCTGCGCACATCCCAAGCAGTTTTCTACGCCTTATCATTTTCCCAGTCGGACGGCTTCGCCGTCCCCGCCCCAGCGCAGGTAACGCAAACCGTTGGGCGCTTGCGTAATTTTTATAAAGAAACCACTTATGATTAATGGAAACAACATTTTGTTAAAAGAATAAAAACTGAACTTTCTATTATCCGAAGTTCGTGGATGGGCATTAATTATCTGCACACTTTGCATATCATTTTCTTTTTCATAGTTATTGTGTTTAATTATTTCGAAAATATTATGAAATACCATTATTTGCACTCGATACATTGCAATTCCACTTATTTCAATAGAAATTGTGATTTCCGTCCTGTTCATGCTCTGTTAGGAATTCCAATTTGTGCCATCACTAAAACGCATTGGACAAATTGGTCTTATTCTGATGATTATCCGCCCCATAGAAATCATTGTTATTCCTTATTCCGCTTATTGCTCGTGGAAATGACAAGGTCAAATCTTTTCTTTCCATTCCATTTTTCTTTGGGTACAATTCTGTCCGATTAGAACCACAATTTCTTTCGCGCCTTGTGTGGCTATTTGTTAGTTGGGGCTGACAATAAAAGGCAAAGGTATTTTCTAAGTGGGCAGGCGTTTTTTGAATCTATCTGGTCTCTTTTATTTGCTGCATTTTACTCTGGCTGTGAGAAATTTGCGACTCTTTCACAAAATGTCTGGTCCATGACCGCCGTGTTGACAGGAAGCCTTTGCATTGGCAGTTTATGGTCGAAGTATCTCAGACAAGCAAGTCCGCAGAATCAATGTGCACCCAACAAAGCGTGCACCCGACGCTGGGGATTCCTGGCGAGTCCAAGCCTTTTCTACGCCTCAGCATTTTCCCAGTCGGACGGCGTCCCGCCGCCCGCCGCCGGCAATGCGAACCGTTCGACGGCTTGACCCTGCCGTTTACTTTTTTTTCCTCCTAGGGGCTTCTATCTCGCCGAATTCAGGCATGTTGAGCCACCACGCTCACGCGCGGGAACCCCTCAAACATGCCTTGATTTAGCATTGCCAGGCAATTTCTACAATCGCCGTTCATTCGACCCGCGTTCGTTCTTTCAGGCTTGTCAGGTGTGTCGGATCTTCTTTGGACAATCGAAAGTCTTTGCTGTTTTCGTAAGTCCCCATTCTATCAGTTAGTATTGCTTTTTGCAATACGTTTTTTTTCAGATAGACCATAAGACAAGGGGTTGTTTCCAAGAGCGCGTCCGCCGCAGAGCGCGCAAGCATACCCCTCGCAACGCTCATGTCAAGGGGACGCGCGGCACGGCGAAAACAAATGCGCCAGCCTCGCTGAAGGCTTGAATTATCCGGCCACTTTAGGGTAAAGACTGCTTGCTAGGCAGTCATACTTTGGCGGCACACGCCGTCGAACTACATGCACCGGACGGATTGAAAGGTTATGCGCGCTCTTTTGCTTCCTAATGGTTTGATAATGATTGGCTCTGGTTGGCGTATCCCACACGCCCGCGCCCGCGCCGGTAATGCGGGAACCGTTAGCCCGTTCCTTGCAAACAAAACCGCACGGAGAAACTCATGCAAAATGATGAATCCAATATCAATTGGAGTTACGGGAAAGCAGATTTTTTACTGGGTACTGGTAAATAATGCAGACCAGATTTTAGGTTGGATAGCAAGTTCAACAGGCGCAAGCCTTTATGGATTTTTATACTTACACACATGCACTAAAACTGGACTTGGTGGCAACACATTTTGGCGGGATTTCTTGCGTTCGATGTTATTGGTGGTGTAGTTGCCAATAGTCTCAATTCTTGCAAGCGGTTTTACCATACAGCGACAAATCTGACGAGCACAATATACTGCTTTCTCAAAAATCATTTAGCCTTTTCCGCTTTGGACATTCACACTTTACTAATTACAATCTTTTCAGTGCTGCGGATTATTTTTATGGAATATTTTGGTATGTCTTTCTAATGGCAAGCATGATAATTATCATTAATACCCCCCTATATCTCAAAAGACCCGCAGCGTTCCTTGCCATATCTTTAGATTATTATTGAATATCTATGTTATTTTTCCTATTCAAGGATTTGAATGGTTTTGTTCCAGCCCGCTGATTAAGATTTTGACGGGCATTTGGTAAAGAAGAACCTTATCGTCCTTCGAACAGAGAAGAGTACATTCATAATCCAAAAACGGGCTAACAAAGGTGCACCTGACGCTGGGGATTCTGCGCCATTCCCAAGCAGTTTTCTACGCCTTAGCATTTTCTGGCTGGACGGCTTCGCCGTCCCCGCCCCAGCGCAGGTAACGCAAACCGTTGGGCGTTTCCTTTACAAATCACAAGTAAGTAAATTTACGCTCCTAGCGGGAACTTTATTTATCCGCCATTCGTCATTACCCGCAAGGAGAATATAATGAAAAAAACTTTAACCCTATTCCTATTGACAATAATATTAACACTTAATGCTTGTGCTCCACTGGTGACTACCACTGCCGCACCCCTGCTAACTACCGAGCCAGCCGCATTTGTAGAAACGCAGATACCCATCGCCGTTTCACCAACAGAGATGAATCCATCTGCGATTCAGAATTTGTATGTGAACAACACTTTCGGACTTGGTTTTCAATATCCATCCAATTGGTTCGTCCTAGATTATGTATCAGACGATACCATCCGCATTGAAATCGGGTCTGACAAAGTATATCCGTATGGGACAGACCCATCGGAACGAATCAATGAACTCGCGAATTCCTATAATGTCGTAATCCAATACACAATGAATGCTCAGAAGCCGGATTGGAAAGAAGATACTACGTACCAATCATTACTGAACTTGAAAGACGGCGAGTCGCTCTCTGACGCAAGAAGCCTGCTTATCAGAATTAGCCAACTTAATATTGGAAGGTTCTAAGGGGTTTGAATACATCACAACTTTCAGAGACAGGGCAAATAAACCATTTCTATTCCAGATCAGTTATGTTGTTTGATGAGCAGACAAATGACCTAGTAACCATTATGGGGCAGCCGTATAATGTTGAGATCAGCAGTGGCATGGAATGGCGCGATGTTTATCGAACAATAGATGAGGCAAATCTGACTTTCTTTCACGAAATCGTAGAATCGATAACGCTTGAGTAACTAACATTGCTACACCTCCCGCAGTTTACTCTGCAAATAAGTTCAAGTAGCCTGCGGGAGGTTCTGCATAAAGTAACCGTGCCTAACAAAGCGTACGCCTGATGTGTGAGATTCTGCGCGGTTTACAAGTAGTTTTCTAGTCTCGAGTTTTTTTTCTGCTCCCAAACAGAATCCGCGCCCGCCCACACGCGGCTAACGTAAACTGTTGGGCTGTGATGACACCCATTCTATACTACCTAGGAGAATAGTTATGCCTACCTGTGACGAGTCGTTTAGCCGTGTTTCTTTTCGCAATGAGCGTTCTTGTAACTGCTTGTACTGGTTTGCAATCTGAACCAAGTCCCACCATCAGTGCTACGTTGCAAGCAATACCGAGTCCTACCATCAGCGCTACTCTGAACCAAACAGGTTTTGCAGAAATAGATAAAATCATTACCGTGGTTTTGGGAGGAGATGTAACTGAATTGCAACAACTTCTCGATTTCACATCTACCAACTGCACTTTTGCCGAAGGTTTAGGTGGACCGCCTAAGTGCTTGAAAACTGAGAAGGAAGGCGACTCTGTTGAAGTTCTCCCTTTCCTTGGTTCGGAAGGTTCTTTTCTTAGGAAAGAAGATATTGGAAGTTGGCAAGGTCTGGATGTCTCTGAGTTATATGCCGTATATCAGGTTTCGGAGTCTGCGTATTCAGATAAGAACTATCCAACAGGAGATTATGCGATTGTATTTATTGGCAATCAGGAGAATAAAACAAGCTTAACTCTACAGATAAAGCAAGGGAAAATAATTCGAATAGATTATGGCTTTGTATACCCACCTCAAATTCGTTCCGATAATGTGGTCAGGTATTTAGTTCCGCCCATCAATCCATGAGAACGACTCGGGTTGTTCAAGGCGCAAGGTGTTCTATCACAGCCCAACAAAGCGTGCGCCTGACGTGTGGGACGCTTCGCGTGCGGCATTTTCACAAGCATTTTTCTGGCTTCGAGTTTTTTCTGCTCCCAAACAGAATCTCAGCCCGCCCACACGCCACTAGCGCAAACCGTTGGGCGTTTCCTTGCAAAATGTAAATAAGTAATTAGCCATGCCCTGACGGAACTTTATATCCCCTTCATTCGTCATTCTCTACAAGGAGAAGACAATGAAAAAGCCATTAACCTTACTGACAATCGCCCTAATAATTAACGCTTGTGCCCCAGTTGTAACTTCTACGCCAAATCCATCAATTACTCCCGTAGTTGTCACAACATCAACTAACACTACCTCACCAACTTCCGAGTCGGCATTAAATAGTGAAGTTCAAAAAGTATTTATTGCCGATAAATATGTAATTGAAATCCCCAAAGACTTCACTGTTCGTGAAAATCTTTCAAGTTCCACTACAACAGTTTCGATATATAGGATTGAGACATCAACTGGCACAGGTTTCGATATTGTATTACACCCTTACATTGTTTCGTCATCACCTATACCAGGTAAATGCATTGTTTCAACAGATCTTGACGCAGGTATAACCTCTGCTCCAATATTTTGCGAAGGACTAGCATTAACCAATTCATTCACTATTCCCGAAAATCGGACAATTAAATATGAAAATGTAATTAGTGATTTATCACTAATGCTTTGCACAGCAAACTCACCCTGCCCTGTTGAGGTGCCAATCGAAAAAAGATATTCAACAACTTATGTATTCGTTATTGCCGACAAGTCCCTTAACACTGTACTTGAGTTTTACGTCGGGGACGCTTTTCGCAGTCCATCCAATGAAATAGATGGCTTTGAAGGACTAGGCGCTGTTTTATATAATTCAATCATTCCTTCACTGTCAACAAGATATCCATAACGTCATAAATAATCACGAACTATCGGTAAGAGATATGTCATCAAAAAATCTAGAGGTTATAATACAACAAAAAACGCCCAACAAAGCGTGCACCTGACGTGTGTCTGCGCGATTTCAAGCATTTTTTGGCTTCGAGTTTTCTGCTCCCAAGCATGGTCCACGCCCGCCCACACGCAGGTAACGCACACCGTTGGGCGCTGGCAATAAATATTAACTTATAAGGTATAAAAATGACCATTTGGTCGCACACACCTTTACGGCGGTTTTATCGATATAGCCCGCAAGCAATGGTTATCCATACAAGCAAGTATAGAAAAACTACCTGAATTGCGTGGAAAAATTGTCTCAACTTACTGGCGATGACGCAAATTATTTTGAGTACAATGAGATTGATCCTATTGAACCATAGAGATTAATTCGTCTTGCTGTATCATAATAGTTATGTCTGCTCTTGCCGCGGAAGGATATATTTACGATTACGCAGCACGCAACCTGTCTGACAGTTTTGTAGATGATATTGAAAAATTGACATTGTGAGCAAATGGGTATTTATCCCTCAGTTAGTTACTGGAAAGATTTCCGAAGGATGGGAAAGCATATCAATTACTTAAACAACTTGTAAGTGATCGAAATTATTTAGCCCATTCCAAATCTGCGCCTGCTCTAGTTTACGATGAAAAAAATAATGATTGGAGCCTGGGTAGTAAGGCAAATCGTATGCGCGAATTTTCAGGTCTCTTTTTGATAAAGCAAAAAAACGCCTTAAGTGCTTCTAGATGAACTCTCGCTAGTAATAGAAAATCTTGACCCAAATGAGCAAGCATCTTTTCATCTTTCTTCACCAGTTGGAAAATGGAAAGCGCAAAAAGATAAATACGGTTAATGAAAATCGCGCCCAACCGCGTGCACCTGACGCTGGGGATTCTGCGCGGCAATCTCAAGCAGTTTTTACGCCTTAGCATTTTTCGGTCGGACGGCTTCGCCGTCCGCACCCCAGCGCAGGTAACGCAAACCGTTGGGCTGTTTGAAGATTTGAAATCACAAAAGGAAAGATATATGTCAACGGGTTTAAATTGGAAAGAAATTCATAAAAACGTTTTCTTTATAATCCGCAATCAAGATGAAGGGTTAATTTATTCTCCATTACAGGGAAAGTTTTTTTCAGCAGATGGTGAAGCACAAGAAACAGTAAAAGAATATATAGCCGACAATACTTCCAATGACTATTTTTTTCAAAGCGTTCTTGATGAAGCGGGAATATCAAGAACACAAGAAAACCCTGAAACGCCCCAAAAATTCCCTTATAAGCCAACAGGCGTAATGTTGTCATTGAGTAATTTATGTAACCTGCGGTGCGTTTACTGTTATGCAGAAGCGGGACGAATTCAGCCAAAAGCACTGGAAGAAAATACAATTCGACAATCTATCAAAAGTTTTGAGTTTGCAATTGAAACAAACGAGAATAGTGTTGAAATTGCATTTCATGGAACAGGGGAAACACTTGTAAATGGGATGAATTCGTAAAGCAGTTAATTATGCTGTATCTATAAAGCCAAGATCAGTCGAAATTGAATTCTCTTTAGTAACTAATGGAACATTATTAGATGACGATAAAGCAATTTTTTAGCGCAATATGGTTTTTTGTGTCTTTATCAATGGATGGAATCAAGCCGTTCAAGACAAACAAAGACCAACAGCGAATGGTAAAGAGTTCATTCGACAGCGCAATCAAAGGAAAAATACAATCACTTGTCAAGGGTCTCTCTTTGTAGTACGCTCTACAATTACAGGAGATAATCTTAAAGATATGCCCGATTTTGTTCAGTTATGTGCAGCAGATTTGGGATGTAAGCAAATTTCAATTAATGCCATTTTCAGCCATTGGAAGTGGGGCAATAGGTATAACCCCGCTAAATCCTCAATTATTTATAGATAACTATGTGAAATCAAAGAAAATAGCGAAGCAATATGATATTCACTTAAGCATGGCAGGAACGCAAATTGACAAAATAAACACATATTTCTGTGGAGCGATTGGTTCAAATTGTATTGTTACACCTGAAGGTCAAATATCTACATGTTCAAGAGTTACGAAAGGAAACGACCCACTTGCCTCAGTATTTATGATTGGCGAAGTAAATAAATCTGGCTTTTTGGTTGACGAAAAAAAAGCAAGTGAATTGATTCATCTAAATTTATATTCTTTCAATTACTGTCAGCCTTGCTTCGCAAAATATGTGTGTTCTGGTGGATGTCCTCATGACAGACTTTCTTTCGGTAATGCCATGCCAGAATATTGGTGTGAGATTGTAAGAAATATAGTTTGGTATGAAATTCGAGATTTGGCAATTGAGCAATAACTTTCAAGTAAGATGTTGCATTTGCCTAATTCTGAAAAATCTGTAAGAGAAAGGAGGTGAAATTTCATGGACGCAAAACAAAAAAACAGTTTGGTGTGTTGACTGTTGTCATCAAAGGTAAATCTTGTTCTTGTAAAGGCGATAAAGGCTGTAGTTGCGATGGTATGTGTCG
>JADKIL010000017.1 GCA_016721315.1 Candidatus Villigracilis vicinus | reverse complement strand
CGTCCGCGGTGATGAGTGGTTATCGCTCGCGATCCTCAAGGAGCAGGTCTGATGACGGGGGCGCATTTTCTGGAGCCTTGAAACGTCTACCTTGGATGGAATTCAAAACTTTCATCTGCTTTATGCGGCTTTCTTCGATTTCAATGGCTTGGGAAAGCAAATCAATCACCTGCGCGTTCAGAGAGCGATTCTTGGCATTTGCCATGACCTGAATACGTTGGTACAAATCGTCGGGCACATTGTGGATTTGGAGTGTACTCACGAGATTATCCTTCGCTATGAAAGGTCCGTTTAGTTACTACGACAAAAAGACAATATCCATCGGTGAGCGCAGGAGCTGCAAGGTATTATCTTTTATTTGAACAATTTCACTCAGCTTCACAAAATCCTGGTCGCTGATAATAAATACAGTGGGGTCGCCGTCTTCAAATAGCCCAGCCAACCTCAGGCTTTTATCATTTTCATCGAAATCATAGGGGCTATTTTCGCGCAAGGCATTCCAATAGCCCTGCATGCGCTGGGAGTACCAGGTTTTGGCGATTTTGCGGAAAAGATACGGGTGAATCTCCATCTCGTCCGTGATATTTTTGAGGTCAGCGATCTTTATCCCATCGGCAACGCTTCGATCGTACACCCATAGGTTCGGAATTTTACGAGTTCTTTCAGCGGCGCTATTTTCAAGGGCTTGTCTTTTTTGATGTGCGTCCGCTTGGGCACGACGCACGGCTTCAATCAATTTATCGCGCAGCCGTCCAGCCAGGGTCATAAAGAAATAGGGATACACCAATCCGTACCGCAGGAGTTGATAGTTGACGCTTTTTTCCAAGCGGTTGGCGAGCATCTCTTTCGTCAACTCAGAACCGTCAGGGTCATTCGTATCGCCAGGGAACACCCAGGCGAGCGGACGTCCATTTTTTTCGATATTGCTGGTCACGATGTAGGCGGGAATGTTGTCTGTCTGTTTCTCGTCCAGCCAAACTTCCTGTCCATCTTTTTCAAAACAGGCTTTGGCAACCCAGGTGGTCTTGCCGAATTTGCGCCACTGCGGCTTTTTTACACCCACCAGCCACATAAATGCTTCGGCGGCGATGCGTCCAATTTCCTCTGGCTGCTTGTAATGACCCGGAGCAGGTCTCTTTTCCTTGTCTTTTTCTTTAGATTTCAGGTCAGGCGGAGTAGGCAACGGCATGGGTCCGAAGTGCGTCTCCAACGCGTCAATGCCTTCCAAACGCAATTGAACCGCGCCGTTCTCTTTGGTCAACTTTTCGGTAAAGAGTTCTTTGTTATCGTTTTCCAATCCATCCCACAGGGCAGGGTTGGCTGCCTTGAACATCATCGAGTCGCCATCCGGCGAATATCCCACCACATGCATTGAGCCTTTGATCAATAAATATTTCATTTGATTTCCTCGGTGAAAAGTTGATTCGCTTAGGACGAGCCTTTCATTCCTAAGTCTTTTGCCCATAGATTTGACGAAGCACGGAGCAAACGACTTCCCAAAAAGGCTGCAACCACCGCCCGAAACTCTGATTCCGCCCGGCATGTTTGGCGGCATAGAGTCGCCGGTCCGCTTCGAGGATGAACCAGTCGTAATCATGCTCATCTGAGGTTGGGGTCGCGGAAAACACGCCCAAACTCAAGGTAACCGAATCACTGACAGAGGAACCTTCGTGTGCAATGGCAAGGTCTGAAACTTCTTTGCGAAGTAATTCAGAGATCCTGCACGCTTCGGTCATATTCGTATTCAAGAGGACAATCGCAAATTCCTCTCCGCCAAAGCGGGCGATCAGGTCTGTGCTGCGCCTGCAATGCTGTGCCAAACTTTGCGCCACCTCGATCAGACACTTATCCCCGGCAATATGACCGTAATAATCGTTGTAGCTTTTGAAGAAATCAATATCCGCCATGATCAATGCCAGCGGCTCTGCGCGGCGGCGGCTTTCCGAAATCCCATAGGTCAGATGCTCCCTGAACCTTCGACGGTTGGCGAGATTTGTCAGGCTGTCAAAGTGCGCAAGTTGTTCCAATTCTTGATTCGCGATTTTGAGCAGGTTATCGGTCCGCTCGCGCTGTAGCAGCAAAAAACCACTTCCGCTGATGATCATAAGGAAGTAGGTCGAGAGGAAGGTCAGGTTTTGAGAAAACTCGTTCGACATCAATCTGTAATTGGTATCCAAAATAGCATTGATACCACGAACCAGCAGAATAACGCTTGAAAGCACAAAAACAGCACTGAGCAAATAGCGAAGAATCGATCTTTTACCACTGCGTGACAATAAGACCGTCACCGAAAGAAAAATCACAGATGCAAAGAAGGATGAGACATACACATATTCATTTGGTCTTCTTGCAAATCCCCAAAAAGCCAGGATAAATACAGTTACAAGGAAAGCATAAAAAATTGCAAATTTTTTGTTGCCTTTTTCAACAGAAACCAATGCCAAAGCTTCCAATGCAAGCCCGGCGATAAGAACCGAATTCCCTGCATACGCCGAAAACAGATCGGGAATATAGCCGCGCAATGCAAGCAAAATCCACGCCACACTTTGCATGATCTTTCCCAGCAAATACCGACGATTTGTAGAATACACGATCGTATTACTGGAATAAACAGCCAACATGCCAGCAATAATAAGGTTCCCAAAAAACAGGAACAACAGGATCGTGGGCATGTCCATCTTAATTGGCAGCATACTTACCCGCATTACCGTAGATACGATCAAGATAAATCAAATAAAACTCCATATACCATACCTGTAGAACAAACTTCGCGAAGACCCTTTATTATAAAACCCTCCCGGTCATAAATACACTTGAGTTGTAGCGCCTTGCATCCATTGGGCAGCACTCTTTGACCATTGACAAACCTTTCAAATACGTGTATATACACTAATTATGTTCAAGGACTTACCCAAAGAAAAGTTGTATGAGTTCTCGCGTCAAGCCGTGCCGTGTGTGGGGTTCAACACCCGCCGCGCCACAAGGCTGATCACCCAGTATTACGACAAGATGCTCGCCCCGGCGGGAATCCGCTCGACGCAGTATTCGCTGCTCAGCCTGCTGGATATGATGGGCGAAGCGCCGATGCAGGAAGTTGCCTACGTGCTGGCGATGGATAGGACGACTCTGACTCGGAATTTGAATCCGCTTGTAAGGGCGGGACTGGTCAAGGTCAAGGTGGGAAGCGATCGTCGTTCCCGCCCGCTGACGTTGACGCCCAAAGGCAAGTCCACGCTGGAGAAGGCGCTTCCCTATTGGCAGAAGGCGCAGTCACACATTGTGAATGAGATCGGTGCCAAGCAATGGGATTTGATGATGCGAGGGCTTCATCAAATTTCGATGATCGTAGAGGAAGCCGAGGAGATGAAATGACAAACAGGACACGACCCAGTTGGTTGGACGAAAAAGAATATCCTTTCAAGGATCATTATTTCAAAACTCCGCAAGGTGACATGCACTACGTGGACGAAGGCACCGGCGACCCGATCGTGTTGCTGCATGGCAATCCGGGTTGGTCTTTTGAATACCGCGAGATTATCAAGGAGATGTCCAAGACCCAGCGCTGCATTGCACCCGATTACATCGGCTTCGGGCTTTCGGACAAACCCGCCGATTGGGATTACCTGCCCATTCACCATACAAAGCATGTGAGCAACCTGCTCGACAGCCTGAACTTGGATAACATCACCCTCGTGTTCAACGACTGGGGTGGTCCATTTGCCATGGCGTATGCGATCAAGCATCCTGAAAAGATCAAAAAACTTGTGGTTACAAATAGCTGGTTCTGGCCCGTCACGCACATCCCGAATTTCACGAGATTTAGCGGTATGGCAGGCGGACCTATTGGCAAATTCTTCACGCTGAATTTCAACATGATCGGCAAGGTTTTATCGAAGGCAGCATACGGACCGAAAAAGAAAATGCCAGAAGAAGTGCGCAAGCATTACTACATGCCGCATCAAGAGAAAACTGCGCGCAAAGGCACATGGGTTTTCCCGCGTGAGATCATCGGATCAACAGCCTGGCTTCAGGTTTTATGGGCACAACGCGACCGCATTGAGCACATCCCCACTGCCATCGTATGGGGCGACTCAGACATTGCCTTCAAAGAAGGTGAACTAAAAGTGTGGACTGATCTGATGAAGAATCACACACTCACAATCTTGAACAAGATCGGTCACTACCCGCCCGAAGAAGCGCCGGAAGAAGTGATCAAGGCATTGAAAGCATGAACCCAACCGCAGAAAAAGCTATTGCCGCCTATGGTGGTAAAGAACTCTGGTCGAAGGCAAAACGCATTGAAGCCGAAGTCAGTGTGCATGGCTGGGCGTTCACATTAAAGGGACGCCCGTTCTTCGAGCGAGCCATAATTACAATGGAAATCAGCCATCCATTCTCAAGGCTCTCACCTATTGGGACGATCCCGACCGTCTGGCGTACTGGATGAGCACAATGTCCGGCTGGAAGGTCCCATAAACAAGGTCATTGAAGAGCGCAAGGATGCGCGACGCTACTTTCCCGGCGGCAGACGTCTCTTCTACTGGGACGATCTGGACATGTCCTACTTCGCCAACTACGCCTTCTGGAATTATTTCACCCTGCCCGCCTTGCTCATGCGTGCAGATATTGACTGGCAGGAGATCGAACCTGGCTGGCTGGAAGCGACCTTCCCGGAAAGCATTCCCACCCATAACAACGTTCAGCGCTTCCGCTTTGACCTGAAAACGGGTCTGCTCATTCAACATGACTACACCGCGGATATCATTAGCAAACTCGCCACCGCCGCGAATGTTGTCCTTGAGCACAAACAAGGAGATGGGTTCGTTTACACCTCACGCAGGTTGGTCACGCCTCGTTCGCCATCTGGAAAGCCCCTGCCGGCACCAACCTTGATCGATATCACAGTTCACAACTTCAGCATAAAGAAATGACCTCAACTAAAAAAACAGGCGCACCCAATGGAGTGCGCCTGCTTGATTCTGGTTCCTGTTTAATTACACTGAAGCGTTTTGTCCGTAGAGTTGGTGCCGAAGCGAGTCGATATCTTTTCGCACACGACCTTCGCCATTGTCATATTGGTTTTTGATCTTCTCGATGGCAGACATCACCGTGGAGTGATCGCGCCCGCCAAGCACTTCGCCGATCTGCGGGAAGGAGATTTTCGCTTCTTCACGCAAAAGATACATGGCGATCTGGCGTGGATGAGCCACTTCCTTGGTGCGGTCTCGCCCTAATAATTTCTCAACTGTCAATTTGTAATAGTCCGCCACTTCGGTGACGATGGTATCGGCTCCAATATCGCCGCGTGAGGGCATCAGGTCAGCAAGAGCCACTTCCACGAGATTCGGTGTGAGGGAGGCTCCACTCAAATCAGCATAGGCGATGATGCGGTTCAATGCACCTTCAAGCTCGCGAATATTGGACTGTACCCGCTTGGCAACGGTTTCGAGGATCTCATCAGAGATCAGGCGTCCAGTGCGTTCGGCTTTCGAACGCAGAATGGCAAGGCGAGTTTCAAGGTCAGGCGCTTGAATGTCGGCGGTTAACCCCCATTCAAAGCGGGAACGCAGACGTTCTTCAAGCGTAACCATGGACTTGGGAGGTCTATCAGATGAAACGATGATCTGCTTGTCCTGTCCATGCAGGGTGTTGAAGGTGTGGAAGAATTCTTCCTGCGTGGATTCCTTGCCTGCAATAAATTGAATATCATCGATCAACAGCACATCGGCAGATCGGTATTTCTCCCGAAATGCCTGAGTGGTATGCGTACGAATGGCAGCAATAAGGTCATTGGTAAATTCTTCGGAAGAAACGTAGAGAACGTTCAATCCGCTGGCGTGACATGCGTTGCCGATGGCATGTAAAAGGTGGGTTTTACCGAGCCCCACACCACCATACAGGAAAAGCGGGTTATATGCGCGGGCAGGTTTTTCTGCAACCGCCTGGCAAGCCGCATGCGCAAGCCGATTCCCTGAACCGACAACATAGGTATCGAACGTGTAACGGGGATTAAGCGTTACATGGCGGGGTTTTGGCTCAGGCGGGGTGATCTCTATGGAAGCAGGAGCAGATTCAATGTCTAAAGGAGAGGCGATTTCTTCCGTTTGGGAAACTATGAATTTTACAGAGACCTTTGAGTTTAAAGTATCGATCAAAAGTTTATTAACTGTGACCGCAAGACGGCTATCGAGCCAGTCACGCGCATACGCATTGCGAACACTAACGGTTAACATCCCGTTTTCATAGCCAACGGGACGGGTATCGCGCACCCAAGTATCATAGGATGCGCGCGGCATATCCATTTGGAGTTGTGCAAGGACAGTCTGCCATGCTTGCTCAGCGTTCATAAACGTTCCTCAATGTGCAAATATTTTGTAAAAACAGTGTAGATGAACTAGCCCGCCTGTTTAGCGGCTTCAAAGCCATCTTTTTGGGATATTTCTTTCAGGGATTGCGGATGTTGTTCTTTCGGGCAAACATCCGTTATATCAGCGTAGTTGTATTCTAGCAGAACATTCGGATATGTAACAGTCGTTCAGCCTACGCTAAGTTAAAAAACTTGTTTTTTTTAAGATTACCTTATGTTAAAGAATCGCTTTGATTTCAAGAAGATATTCACTATTTCCTAGAACAGGCGTTTCAGGCAAGAGCACCGCTCCGCCTCCAAACACCCCCCATATATGGGTATCAGAGGCGCTTTTGGCATGGGCATGGCATACCTATCTTAAAGAATCATCAAGTACAACAGATCAAAATGAAAAAGCATGAACCTCGGGTTTTGGGGATTCAATTAACATTATTCAACGACTCGTATGTTTTATTGTTTTATTCCACGTGGAACCCATACAAGTACGGTCGTTCCTTCACCAGGAATGGATGAAATATCAATATCACCACCTGATGCATGCGCACGAGTATGCATGTTTGCCAATCCATGACCAATGAATGAAGACATTTGGGTGGTATCAAAACCTTTACCATCGTCATGGACCTCCATTAATGCGCGATCATCCGTTGTCCACAATGAAATTTGAACGGCTTTAGCCTTGGCATGCTTGGCGGCATTGGCTAATGACTCCTGACATATATGAAATAAAGCCAGGGATTGCGTCTGTGTGAGCTCTTTCATATCTGATTCAGGCGGCATAAAGTTGACTTCAGAGAAGGTATTGGCTCGATATTCGGCAATTAGGCGTTTAATTCCACTCATTAAGCCGTCGTTGCCAAGTTGACGCGGGCGAAGGTCGAGGATATAAGCACGAAGATCACGAATTGCCTGATTTAACCCGGCAATGGCATGATCAATCTTCTCCTTTGTGGCAATGGGGTCTTCATCTACAAGGTGTTTTGTGCCTTCCAATGCCAACCCAACCCCATAAATGGACTGGATAATGCCATCATGCAAGTCCATCCCAATGCGATTACGTTCTTCAAGCACAGCCAAACGCCGTGCATTGACGTGAAGACGGGCATTTTCGATCGAAAGCCCCGCCCACGCCCCTACTGCTGTCAGCATTTGGACACTACGTTCTTCAAAAGGTGTCTTGGAGCGGGAAGCGACGCTCATCACCCCCATAACCTGCTCGCCAGAAACCAAAGGAATGCTCAATACTTGATGAAAACCAGCATTAACCACCGCTTCGCGCAAAAAATTGGGGTCGTTTATCAAGTCGGTACTGATTAGTGGACGGCAAGTCTGAGCCACAACTCCCGGGTACCCCTCGCCGACTCGAAAAATATTTTGAGTCCAGAAGGCTTCGGCAGCCTGACCTCGATGCAGCATCATGCGCAAGGTTGTCTTGTCTTCTTCCAGAAGGAAAATCTCTCCGGCTTCGACCTTCATATAGTTCATCACAAGCCCGAGGGTCTTGTTCAGAATCTCATCGAGCTCCAAGCTTGAGGTCAAAGTGGAGGCGATATCGTTCAGCAAGGTCATATCCACGTTGCGGCGAGTCAACGCGGCATCACGCTCGGTCATCTTTTCAATGAGACGCGCATTCGTGATGGCAGTAGCGGCATACGTCGCAAGCATCTGGATGATCATCTCATCGTCAGATGAGAATTCATCGCCATCCAACTTTTCAGTCAAGTAAATTTGACCGATCTGCCTATCCGTAGTCAGGATGGGAACACCCAAGAAAGAAACCATTTTAGGGTGATGAGCGGGGAACCCAATGGATTTGGGATGGTCTTGAATAACAGGGATACGCAAAGGAACCTCGGTATCCATCAATTCCCCCAATAGCCCAAGCCCAACCGGCGGATGCTCAATACGCTTGATGGCATCACGACTCATACCCACCGCAATGAATTTCTCCAGCTTCCCGTTGCTATCTTGAACCCCCAAAGCAGCATACCGCGAACCTGCTTGTTCACAAGCAGTAGAGGCGATGCGCTCCAGCAAGGTTTCGAGGGTGACCTCCTTAACCAGCTCAAGGCTGGCACGGTGCAGCGCAAAAAGACGTTCCTGTAACTGCTCTCTGGTTAGCAACATCCAAACTCCTCGACAAAATTATAACAAACTCTTGATATTTGATAGAATTTGGGAGTAAGTAAAAACTAAACTAGGAACTATTATGACAACCTCCCGAATTTCCGGTTTTTACAACATGACCATTGAAGAGCGCCGCCAAAAACTAGCGGACGCCGCGGCTCTTACCCCGCCCGATCTTGGCGCGTGGACCTCAGGCGGAATCTCCGCCGAAGCCGCTGACCACATGATTGAAAACGTGGTCGGCATGCACAGCCTGCCGTTGGGCATCGCCTTGAACTTCATGGTAAACGGTAAAGACGTACTCGTGCCCATGACGCTTGAAGAACCGTCTGTCGTGGCGGGCGCATCGTTCATGGCAAAGCTTGCCCGTGCCGGCGGCGGATACCAAGCCACCACTACCGACCCGCTCATGATCGGACAGATGCAGGTCATCAACGTCACCAATCTCAATGAAGCAAAGCTAAAGATATACGAAAAGAAAGCCGAGTTGCTCGCCGAAGCGGACTCGATTGATCCCATCCTCAAAAAATTTGGCGGCGGCGCAAGAGACTTGGAAGTACGCATCTTCAACGACTCGCCCATTGGCGGATTTCTCGTTGTTCATCTCATTTATGATGTCCGTGATGCAATGGGCGCGAATGCAGTCAACACCGCTTGCGAAAGACTCGCCCCGAAGATCGAAGCTATCACAGGCGGAAAAGTTCATTTGCGCATTCTCTCCAACCTCGCCGACCGACGCATTGCCCGCGCACGTTGCACCATCCCTGTGAAATCATTGGCGTTCGATAATTTTTCCGGCGAACAAGTCCGTGATGGCATCATCGCCGCCTACGCCTTCGCCGCTGTGGACCCATACCGCGCTGCCACTCACAATAAAGGCATTATGAACGGCGTGGACTCTGTCGTCATCGCCACTGGCAACGACTGGCGCGCCATTGAAGCAGGCGCTCACGCCTACGCCGTGAAAAATGGACATTACACCTCCCTCTCCACCTGGGGCAAAGACAGTGAAGGCAACCTCGTCGGCACGCTCGAAATGCCGATGGCAGTCGGCATCGTCGGCGGGGCGACCAAGGTTCACCCGGCGGCACAGGCGGCGGTCAAACTTATGGGCGTGAAAACTGCCAACGAGCTGGCTGAGATCATCGTCTCGGTTGGCTTGGCACAGAATATGGCAGCCTTGCGCGCCCTCGCTACCGAAGGCATTCAACGCGGACATATGTCGCTGCATGCCCGTCAGGTTGCGATTGCGGCTGGTGCAAGTGGCGATCTGGTTGAAAAGGTCGCGGCGCAGATGGTGGTGGAGAAAGTTGTCCGAATTGATAGGGCAGAAGAAATTTTGAAATCACTATAATTTAATGTCATCCTGAGCGATAGCGACACATGCACCGCGCTGCGGATGCAGTGCGGTGAGGATCTCTACCACTGCATGGAGTCTTGCTAATCTAAGGTAGAGACCCTTCGGTCGCAAAGAGCGCGCTTCCTCAGGGTGACAAACGGAGACCAACATGGATATCGAAGCCTTAATTGAATTCACTCAAAGAATCGTCCGCCAGCAGAGTTTGTCTGGAGAAGAAGGCGCGGTCACGCAGATCGTCGTGGACGAGATGAACGCTCTCGGCTTCGATAAGGTTTGGGTCGACAAATACGGTTCCGCCGTGGGAATGATCCGCGGGGCGCAGGCGGGGAAGACTCTGCTTTTTGATGCGCATACTGACACGGTGGGAATCGCTCCCGGGTCCATCTGGACTCGCGCCCCTTTCGGCGCCGAAGTCACGGATACGCACATGTACGGGCGCGGCGTGATGGACATGAAAGGCTCGCTCGCGGCGATGATCCATGCGGCGGCGAGTGTGGACAGAAGCAAGCTCGCCGGGACGGTTGTCATCTCCGCTTCGGTGATGGAAGAAGTATATGAAGGTGGCGCGCTCAAAGCCGTGATGGATGAGGTCAAGCCGGATTATGTCGTCATCGGCGAAGCAACTCAGCTCAACGTCGCACGCGGCGGGCGCGGACGGGCGGAGATTCATCTCGAAGCGATCGGCAAGCCTGCCCATTCATCGTCACCACATTTAGGCGTGAATGCTGTGCATCTGATGACGAAGGTCATTGCTGAAGTGGAAAAGGTGAAATTGGGCGAACATCCACTGATGGGTCCCGCCATCCTTGCGTTGACCGATATTATCTCGGAGCCGTATCCCGGTTATTCGGTGATTCCCGCGCTCTGCAAAGTGACCTACGATCGCCGTCTCTTGCCAGGCGAAACACCTGAAGGTGTATTGAATGAAATTACTTCTTTGCCTGCGTTGAAGGATGTAAATTTCAAAGCGAAGATCGCGCAAAGTGACCACGTCACTTATACAGGCGAAACCTTGACCGCGAATAAATTCTTCCCAGCTTGGGAACTGAATGAAGACGATGAATTTTTACAAAAAGCATTGAAGGGACTGCGCGCCTCCGGTCTGGATCCGAAACTGGGTGCCTACCGATTCTGTACCAACGCCGCGTACAGCATCGGCACAGCGGGCGTGCCAACCATTGGCTTTGGTCCCGGCGCGGAAGGGGATGCGCACGTGGTGGATGAACAACTCAGCCTCGATGAACTTGTGAAGACGGCGCGAGGGTATGCGGGGATTATAGAGTCGGTGTTGGGTAAGTAGTAATTGGTAAGTGGTGATTATTAAAATGAAAGAGGAAAGATGAAAGACGACTCTGTTATCTGGCAAACCCGTCACTTTGTTTACTCGCACATCGCAGATACCACCCGCCCACCCAGTGTGGATGAAACCGCTGCGCATTTTGGTATTTCAACAGAAGAAGCCAGTGAACTTTTTAAAGAACTTCATAACCGCCACGCCGTGTTTCTCGATTTTGACAAAATGGCTATCCGCATGGCAAATCCGTTCTCGGGGATTCCAACAGATTTCAAAGTCCATGCCAATGGCAAGACCTACTTTGCCAACTGTGCATGGGACATGCTCGGCATCCCTGCGGCATTGCATTGCGATGCGGTCATTGATGCGGTGTTCACGGAAAGCAATGAAACGGTTCAATTGGAAGTAAAGGACGGCAAGGTTACAAATGGTGACTTGCTTGTTCACTTTCCACTTGCCTTCTCACAATGGTACGATGACCTGGTCTTTACCTGAGCGACGATGCTTCTCTTCCGGTCGGAAGAATGGGTAGACAAATGGTGCAAACGAAATAACCTCGAACGCGGAGAGATGCTGTCGATTCAGCAGGTTTGGGAGCTTTCCAAACTCTGGTACGGCAATCGTATGTCGCTTGAGTATCATGGACGTAGTATGGAACAAGTTGCAGAGATTTTTAAACAGGCTGGGTTGATGTCGAAATTTTGGTATTTATAAAGGACCTACAATGAGAATCCTTGTCTTATCCGATGTTCATGGAAATTGTCTGGCGCTCGAAACTGTCTTGGCAGATGCGAAAAAGAAAGGGTTCGATCAGATCATTTGCAATGGCGACATGATCCAGGGTGGACCTCAACCACATGAGACCGTTCAACTTTTGCGTGAAATGAAAAGTCCCGTAGTGATGGGTAATTCTGATGCATGGCTATTAACCGGAGAAGAAACCGACGCAGATTCGATCTCAGAAGAACGCCGCAAAAAACTGGACACTGTCCGCGAGTGGTCTTTGAGCAAACTAAACAAAGATGACCAAGTCTTCATTGCATCGTTTCAACCAACAGTGACCATTGATCTAGGGAACGGCAAAAGCCTGCTTGCCTTTCACGGCTCCCCCACATCCTTCGACCAAGTCCTCCTGCCATCCACTTCTGAGGAAGAGTACCAAGAAGTTTTCAAACCGTATTCAGATCATATCCTCACCGGCGGGCATGTCCACTTGCAATATACCCGCCGCCTGCGAGACAGCCAAAATTTTTATTTCAACCCGGGCAGCGTCGGTGTTGCATACAACCACGATCAGACCAGTGAACAAAAACTACTCGACCCTTGGGCAGAATATGCCCTACTAACCATCGAAAAATCAAACACACAACTGGAATTCATCCGCGTCGCTTTGGACATGGACAAGATGGCTGATGTTTATCGCTCAAGCGACAGACCCTTTGCGGGCGAGGCGATGGCACAATATAAATCTTATGCATAGCAGAAAGCTGTGACACGGAAATTTCATCGGATTGAAATTTCCCAGCATAGGCATACAACTCCAAAGTATTTATGAGCACAACCATCATTAGCATAATATTGGGAATCGGCGGCATGCTTGGCTGGGGAATCTATGATTTTCTGGGCGGGGTCTTTTCCAAACAGATCGGTTCGTTCAAGTCTTTGTTCTGGTCACAGTTAGCGGGATTAATATCCATTCTGTTACTTGCTTTTGCTCTTAAAACAACATTCGACATTCCCTTTCTGGCTATCGCTTTGTCACCGCTTGCATCCATCGTCTATTCGGCGGGATATTTATTCTTCTTCAAAGGTTTTGAGAAAGGCAACGTCTCGATCATTGCCGCGACCATGAACCTGTGGGCAGTCTTCACCATGTCCTTCGCCTTCCTCTTTATGGGACAGCGTTTGAGTACAACCCAAACCATCGGCGTATTCTTGATCCTCTCCGGCGCGACGCTTGCCGCCATTGATTGGAAGAGCATCAATAAGCAGGGATTTCAGCTTTCATTGGGTGTACGCGAAGCGATTCTGGGAGCATTTTTCTTTGGAGTGTTTTGGAACATCAGCGAAATCGTCTCTGAAGAGATCGGCTGGCTTTTGTCCACAATACTGACTAAACTTGGCATCATAATTTTCTTGTTGGGTTTTTCTCTTTTTGCAAAGCAAGAAATTGGACTGACGAACATTCCAACGAAAACAAAATACGCGGTTTTGTTGATGGGAATCATCGAAGTCAGCGCCGTGGCTCTCGTGAATTACGGCTTGACCATTGGAGATGCCATCTTGATCACGCCCATCGCCTCAGCTCTGTCCATTGTGACCATTGCACTGGCGGTCATTTTTTTGAAAGATAAACTTTCAAAACTTCAATTGATCGGGGTTGTCATTGCCATTCTTGGCATTGTTGCAACCGCATTTTAGAAACGGAAAATTTTCATGGCATTAGTTATCTTCGATTATGACGGCGTCCTGGCAGACACGCTCGACGACTTGATCCGCTTCGGGCAGGAAGCCTGCGACCAATTAGGCGTCAAGCATGTGGTGACAAAAGACGATTTGAGCAACCTTGAAGTGATGTCTTTTGCTACCTACGGGCGAGCCTGTGAAGTACCTGAGCATCTCATAGATGAGTTCGTTAAAATCAGCTTGAGACTCTTCGCAGAAAAAGAATCCCCACCCGCTATCTTCGATGGAGTGAGCGAAGTAATTCAGCATTTTTCCACCAACCATAAGATCGCCATCGTAACCACAAATTCATCGCAAAACGTGCATGCCTTTCTCACCCAACACGGACTGGACAGTCTCGTCCATGCCGTTTACGGTGTGGACACGCCCGGCTCAAAAGCACAGAAAATATCCATTGCACGGGAGCGATTTGTGGAAAATGGAGAAGCGGTCTTTATGATCGGTGATGCGTTGAGTGATGTCCGCGCCGCGAAGGAAGCTGGCGTGACTAGCATTGCTGTCACATGGGGGCATCAGGGTTTGGAGACTCTAATAAAGGGTAAACCAGAATATGTGGTTAACTCTCCGCATGAATTGATTGGGGTTATTGAGCGGTAAAATAACAAGATAGCTTTTGCAAGCCCTCACCCACTACAATCCTCCTACGTATTCAGGAAAAACAAATGACAACTCCTCAACCCTCCCCTACCTTACTCAAACCCATCAAACCCGTTGGCATTGTCGGCTATGGCTCGTATGTGCCGCGCTTCCGTCTGCCTGCCAAGGAGGTCGCCCGCGTGTGGACGGGCAAGACCAGCGGACTTCCCATCAAAGAAAAAGCCGTGCCAGGGTTGGACGAAGATGTGATCACCATGTCGATTGAGGCAGCGCGCAATGCGATGGCGCGCGCTCAAATCGACCCGCATGAACTGCGCGCGGTATGGGTCGGCTCCGAGTCACATCCGTATGCGGTCAAGCCAACGTCCACACTCGTTGCCGAAGCGATTGGAGCCGTCCCGAACACGCAGGCTGCAGATTGGGAATTCGCTTGTAAGGCAGGCACCGAGGCGCTCGTCGCAGCAATGGGTCTGGTCGGCTCGGGCATGGGTCACTATGCCATGGCGATCGGCATGGATACGGCACAAGGCAAACCCGGCGACGCGCTCGAATACACCGCAGGCGCGGGCGGCGGCGCGTACATTGTCGGTCCCGCCGAAGAGTCTTTGGCAACCATCAATGCTTCGTACTCCTACGTCACCGATACGCCTGATTTCTGGCGGCGCGAATATCAGAAATATCCCGAACACGGCATGCGCTTCACCGGCGAACCCGCGTATTTCAAACACGTCACCGAAGCTGCCACGCACCTCATGGAAGCCTCCGGCACCACCGCCAAAGATTACAAGTGGGCGGTCTTCCATCAACCCAACACAAAATTCCCGCAGCGCGTGGCAGGTCAACTTGGCTTTTCGATGGATCAGATCGAGCCCGGTCTGCTCGTGCCGATTATTGGAAATACCTATGCTGGTGCAGCGATGATCGGACTCACTGCGACTCTCGACATCGCCCAACCCGGTGACCGAATCCTCGTCGTCTCTTTCGGCTCCGGTGCCGGGTCCGATGCCTTCGACATTACCGTCACTGATAAAGCTCCTGCCAGACAAAACCTCGCCACGAAGACTCGTGAATACATTGCCCGTCGCACCGAAATTGATTACGCGACCTATGTGCGCTTCCGTGGCAAGTTGGCGATGAAGTAAAAAAATAATCCGTCATTGCGAGGGCGCTCTTGTTCTTCGCCCGAAGCAATCTCATGACCTAATCATGAGATTGCTTCGTCGGGAAGAGCACCCTCCTCGCAATGACGAGGAGACCCCATGTCCTTCTTCGACCTTTCTCTCGACGAACTAAAAAAATACAAACCCGCCCGCACCGAGCCCGCAGACTTTGACTCGTTTTGGGCAAACACCCTCGCCGAAGCACGAACATTCCCACTGAACGCAAAATTTGAAAAAGTGGATTATGGTCTCGTTGCGCAAGAAACGTTTGACGTGACGTTCAATGGCTTTGGCGGTCAACCCGTCAAAGGCTGGTTGATCCTGCCAGCTGTAAGGGCACGTCAAAACTGCCCTTACCGGTTGTGGTGGAATTCATCGGCTATGGCGGCGGACGTCAATTCGGGTTCAACTGGCTGCTTTGGGCAAGTGCGGGTTACGCTCATTTCGTCATGGATACGCGCGGACAAGGCAGTACCTGGTCTGCGGGCGATACCCCTGACCTGTATGGTGACGGCGGTAATGCGCACTTCCCCGGCAGCATGACCAAAGGGATTCTCGACCCGCAACACTATTACTATCGACGAGTGTTCACAGATGCAGTGAGAGCCGTCGAAGCAGCGACCAGCCATCCCGAAGTAGATGAAGCGCGAGTCGCGGTGACGGGCGGCTCGCAAGGCGGAGGCATCTCCATCGCCGCGGCAGGGCTCGTTCCCAACGTCAAAGTTGCCATGCCCGATGTGCCGTTCTTATGTCACTATCGCCGTGCGACTGAAATTAGTGATGCGTATCCTTACAAAGAGATTGGCGAATATTGCCATGTTCATCGCGACAAGATCGAGACGGTCTTCAACACGCTTTCGTATTTCGACGGGGTCAACTTCTCTGTCCGTGCCAAAGCGCAGACCTTATTCTCAGTGGCGCTCATGGATCAAGTCTGCCCGCCATCGACAGTCTATGCAGCATACAACCATTGGACTGGAGAAAAAGATATTAAGACCTACACTTATAACGGTCACGAAGGCGGACAAAGTTTTCATGACCTGGAAAAATTGAAATTCTTAAAAACTATTTGGGAATAATCGGAGAAATATGTTGTCAGAAACTGTAAGACTCGAAAAACTACGTCAGAAGATCGAAGACCTGAGAGAAAAATCAGGCGACCGCGCAAATTACATTGATTATGGCAAACCCAACCCGGCACAGTTGAAGGAAGCTGAGGACACCCTCAAGAAACTTGATGTTGAGATCAACGCCGGGTTAGCTGAATTAAAGCAGCTTCTTGATACCCTGCGCAAGCAACAACCGCAAGTTATCGAAGAATGGGTCAAGTACCATATCAGCCTGCTGGAAACGGTCGTCGTTGAAATATCGACGGATAGGAATGCAGGCACTCGCAAGTATGTGGCAAAAGAAACGATCGGGGAATGGAACAAGATGCTTGCAGGTGAAGTGGACTACGTCAATATCAATGGCGGTTTTCTAAAAGACTATAAAATGCACGTCCGCTCGATCAATGAGAATTCAAAGGTCGGCGAAGTCATTAAAGGAATGAAAACTTCGAGCCAGGCGAACGCAAAAGGCAAAGCCTGGTGGCAATTCTGGAATTAAACACATAAAGGATTCGCTCACAACATGACAGAAGTCGTTATTGCAGGAATAGGACAAACCGAAGTTGGCGAACATTGGGATATTGGTCTACGTGACCTAGCCTATGCCGCCATCCACGATGCGATCGAAGATGCAGGCGGGCTCAAACCGCAGTCGCTGTTCGTGGGCAATATGCTCGCGCCGAATCTTTCACGTCAGGCACACGTCGGCGTGTTGATTGCGGATTATGCCGGGTTGAATGGTATCGAAGCCGTGACCGTTGAAGCGGCAGGAGCGTCCGGCGGAGCAGCGCTGCGCCAGGGCTATCTCGCCGTTGCCAGCGGATTTGTGGATGTGGCTCTCGTGGTGGGCGTGGAAAAATTTACAGACAAAGTCGGCGCCGGTGTGGATGAAGCCCTCGCCACTGCATCGGACTCAGATTATGAAGCCGTACAAGGCATGACTCCCGCCGCCCAGGCTGCGCTGCTAATGAAGCGTTACATGCATGAATATGAAGTCCCTGCCGATGGGTTTGCGGGTTTTGCACTCACGGCACATGTCAATGGTGTGGCGAATAAGAACGCCATGTTCCGCAAAGCCATCAAAGCAGAGACATACGCCAAAGCTGAGATGGTCAGCGACCCGCTCAATATGTTTGATATGGCACCCAATGCGGATGGCGCTGCCGCGCTCGTTCTGACTCGCCGTGAGCTGCTTCCGTCCAGTTGGAAGAGTCCACTCGTAAAGATCGCTGGCTCGGCGGCATCGTCTGATACGCTGGCGTTACACGACCGCAAGGACATGCTGTACTTCGACACCGCGCAACTTTCGGCGGGCAAAGCCATGAAGCAAGTTGGTTTAACCTTGGATGGCATTGACTTCTTTGAATATCACGACGCATTCAGCATTTATGCGGCACTGCAATTGGAAGCCGTGGGATTTGCGATCAAAGGAAAAGGCTGGAAGCTCGCCGCAGATGGCGCGATCGGTCTGAAAGGAAGTATCCCCTGCGCAACCATGGGTGGAATGAAAGCCCGCGGATTCCCCGGCGGGGCTGCCGGTGTGTACCAAGCCGTCGAAGCGGCGATACAGTTACGAGGTCAGGCTGAGGCGAACCAAATTAAGGATGCGAAGTTCGGGTTGATCCAGTCGCTGGGCGGTCCCGCCTCCACGGCAGTGAGTCATATCTTGCAGAGGTTGGATTAAACGGTAGACGAAAGACCGTGGACGATGGGCGTTCACAGTCTTTTTATTTGCGAGAGATAGGAATCTGCGAAGTCGTTTTCAAAGCCGAAGAAGGTATAGAACTGCGCAATGGGTTGAGTGACTTCGAACAGGAGGGAGATGGCAGGCTCTTTGTGACTGTAGTAACGTGAGCGCCATCCAAGAGTTGATTTAGGGTCGGCGCGGAGGATAGAGAGTTTGCCTGTGCCATTCGTTAGCCCGGTTTGAATTTTGTATGTGCTCGCTTCATAGTTCAGGTGAAGCGAGTTTTTATTTTGTGTGAACGGCACATCGTTTAATAGCCAATGCAAGGCGTAGTGATGGGACTCATTCGCTTCGAGGTCGTCGATGATCAGCCACCTGTCCCCTTCCAATGCCATGACCGTGCGTTTGTGGCGGACGGGTTTATAGCCATCGTGTTCGCCTTGCCAAAGATTCTCGGTGTGCTTGAGGACTTTGCCCTTCGCCCAATTCGTCCATGTGAAGCGGCTGACCATGGTCATTTGGTCTTTGCCGTCCACAGTGACGGTGTTGTGCGCGGAGGTGCGGGCGAGTCCGTTGCGCCAGATGCCTTTGCCGGAGTAGAGGTAGGTTCCGGCGTCAATGGCGATATTGTCGCTACCCATCCACAAGTCCATGTGGAGTTGGTCGGCGTGGGAGGGGCGGGAGGTGAAGTCGGTACAGCGCAGGATGGCGCGGGAGTTGGTGTTGTGAAGGATATAGGTACCGCCTTGGGGGAAATTCCCCCTCACCCGTCCTTCGGACACCCTCTCCCGTTGGGAGAGGGATTCAATGCCGCATAACCAATATACATCCTCGTCCCAAACGCCTGCGTCAAACATGGGTTGACCGGTGGAGATGACCGAGCCTAATTGCAGCAGCGGACGATAGTCGGCAAAGTCACAGTTATTGAGAGGCAAGACTAATGCACCGTCGTTCGAGCCGTAGACGGGCATATGTCCGGTAATAGGGTCAATGAGGCAGGAGAGGAATTGGATGGAGTTGGCTACAGATATTTTCAATTCATCCGAAAACCCTATTCCGTCATTGCGAGGGTGGTGCTCTCCCGCCCGAAGCAATCTCATGAGCAGACTGGGAGATTGCTTCGCCACAAAGGGCAAAAGCGCGGCTCGCAATGACGGATTATCGTGGTTAAGTTCTCCAAGTTGGATAGCGTAGAGATAGAGATGCAAAATGAAGCGATGGTAGTTGAGAGAGTACATAGAATAACTGCCATCAGGGAAGATTTGTTTCTTTGCTTCTTCTTCGAGTAGACGTTTGCCGAGGTTGAAATATTTTTCGGCATCTTTTAGTTCAGGGAATAGCAAGCCAACCATCCAAAGACCGAAGGCTTCGCTGATGGTGTGGTTGCTGCGGGTGGAGATGGCGTAGCCGATGTTGGCATGAATCCGTTCGGCTTGGGCGGCGACGAGTTGGGTGAATTGTGAAATACGCTCAGATGTGGCGGATGGAGAATGGATAAAGGTGTAGAAGCCGAATGTCCATGCCATGAGGCGGAGGGCGATCTCTTGTCCGTCTTTCCAGTTGGCACCGGTGTTGGGGGGATTTTTGTCTGCCCAGTCCTGGATGAGTCCCCAGAAGGCTTGGGGGTATTTTTCGTCTTGAGTGACGGCGTAGGCGCGGACGAGGGTGTAGACGAAGGCGAAGCGGTTCGGTTCCCAGATGAATTTGATGTCGGTTGCGGAGTCGTCGGAGATTTGGGACCAATGCTTAGTCATGTCATTCTGAGGGAGCGTTCTTCGCGACCGAAGAATCTCTGAGGATGTTGGTAGAGATCCTTCGCTATCGCTCAGGATGACATCATTCCAATTAGGTGGAAATCCTATTTTTTGATAAATGTGAGAGAAGTATTTGAGTTCGCCACCTAAAAGGCGATTTGCTTCTTCGATGGCGGTTGTCCCGTAATCAGGGCGGGGGGATCCCGCCCCTACGTTAGGGAAAAACGCAGGCGCGTTTTGTTTGCGCCATTGGGCGTAGGAATCAGAATCAGATGGAATATTCGGCTTAAGCCAATGCTTGAGCGGACGGTCACTCCATTTGTATTGCGGGGCTTGCAGGCGGATGAGTCCGGTGCGGAGGCGGAAGGCGTAGGCGAGGCGAAAGGCTGACCAACGTGGACCCAGTTCGAGGAAGAGTGAGGCGAGGGTTTTTATCCGATTGAGCATGTGAAAAGAATTTAACCACAAAGGACACAAAGTACACGAAGGAAAATCTTTAAACTTTTGTGACCTTCGTGTCCTTTGTGTTTAAAGAACGAACGTAACGAGAAAGGAGAAGCCAGAGAAGGGGAAGTCCGATGATAATTAAGGGCGGGGCGTAGGGTTGCCCCCAGGACCAGGCGTAGGCGAGGGCGGCGGCGAGGAGGGTGAGCAGAATGTAGAGCGCGCTGACTTGGGCGTGTTTGTAGCCGCCGATGACGAGACGTTGATAGAGATGCGTGCGATGCGCGTCGAAAACGCGTTCACCTTTGAGGGCGCGGCGGATGAAGGTGACGCCCGCGTCCATGATGAAGGTCCACATCAGGAGGGTGCCGAGCATGAGGGCGTCGCCGCCTTCGTCGGCGGAGAGCAGTGGCAGGACGGCGAAGGTGTAGCCGAGGAAGGTGCTGCCTGCGTCGCCCATGAAAATTTTGGCAGGTGACCAGTTGTGAAAGAGAAAGCCCAAACTGCCCGCGGCGATGGCGAGCGCGACCCAATAGACGAAGTGTTGATTTGTGTTTGCGGCGAGGAACATCCAACCGAGGGCGGCAGAGAGCGCGACACCGCCTGCAATGCCATCGATGCCATCCATGAAGTTGTAGGCGTTGGTGAGACCGACGATCCACAAGAGGGTGATGATGAAGCCGACCGCGCCGAGTTGCAGTTGACCGAAGAGCGGAATGGTGACAGATTTGAAATAGCCCATGCCGAGCACGGACGCGAGTGCGACCAGCCCTTGCACGGCAAAGCGCACACGCGGACTGAGCGAATGGACGTCGTCTCGCCAGCCGAGATAGGCGATGACCGCGCCGCAGACGAGGTAGATGAGGCTGTGGGTGATGTTGGATTTGAAAACGGCGACACATCCCGCCACGAGGACGACGATGACGATGGCGAGTCCCCCGCCGCGTGGAGTGGGCGCGGAATGGGAACTGCGCTCGTTGGGATGATCCATGATGCGGCGGCGTTCGGCGTATTGACGGATGATCCACACGCCGAGGGCGGAGAGGATGGTGAGGAGTGCGAAGATGAGGATGGAAGTCACGGGAAATTTCTATTTATCGCGGACCCAAAAATTTATCCCCATTAAGGTGAATCATATGAGAAGGCATTTCTGCAATCCAAACTTCAGTTTCCCAGGCAATATCATTCGCATACTTTTTATAAGTGGCGAAATCCAAGAAAGCTGTCACATAAATTTTCCCAGCCTTGCAATTCGCAAGAAGCTTTTCAAGTTCGACATGTCGCTTGGGCGAAACTGGTCCATGAGAAGCTACAGCTTCAATTAAAAAGAGCCATTTCCGTTTCGAATCATATAAAATCACGTCAGGAAACTTTCCATGTGCTGAAACAGGCACCCCTAGCTTCTTGAACACAGCCTCATCAAGAATCAATGTTTTCTTCGCCGTATCTCCAAAATAAATCAATTTTGCGCCAGGTGCAAAACGCGGACCAAATTCTTCAACAATTGCTACCTCAAGTTTATTATGTTTACCTGGGGACAACTTATATACAACGCCCTCTGCGACTTGCAAAGGAATTTTCGTTTGTTCTTTAGCCTTTTGATAAACATCCAGCAATTTACCCTGTTGTTCAATAAATTTTTTAACTTGTATTTTCCATTTTGAACTCCCATAAGCACGAACGACATCTAACGCCGCCTCTGACAACATGTAGTTATTCAAGCCACTATTTGTAGGGCGAGTTGGGTCATCAGCATTTCGAACAACAATTCCTGCCTGCTCAAATTGATGCAAAACTTTGCGTCGAATAGTCTCACGGCTGTTTTCCGCATATTCACGCCCATATCTTTGCTTTATTTCAATCAAAATATCATGAACGCGCAGCATCGGGTTCAACGCTTCCTTCCACGCATTTTTTTCCGACAATTGAGCTAGTGACAGTATTGTTAAAGCCGAAACTTCATTCTGTTGGGCAGAAGGTAAACCAAGCGCTTCCAAAATTTCTTGAGCTTGTTCGATTTTTCCCATAGTGATTCTTGTCTCCTGTATCATTGGAAAGTCTTCTGTAAGCAATTTAGACGCCGAAAGTATGGAGAAAATAATATTCTCAATTTTTTCTGATGTATCTGCCTGAGCTTTTTGAATTTCTTCGCCAATTCTCTTCACTACTTCTAACGGAGGAATAGGCAATATTCTTAGCTCTGCTGCATTAACTTGAGTATTCCCATTCACGATCCGAAAATAACGATCAATGATTGCGCTATTCAAGATAGCAGAAAGACCAATGGTTTCAGAGGTAGAAAGAGTTCCAGTTTTTCTAAATATCACATTCAAGTGATTCTCAAAACCGATTTGTTCAAATTCAAATTCTTCACGAATAAACGGAGCAGAAATCAAGCGACGGCGGTCTTCCTTTGCGCTAAAACGGCGCAACAAAACATAATTTGCATTTGGAACAAGCAACGAAGGGTCGTTTACTGAAACCGCTTGGTTTCTCAAAACCCTCAAGTGGATATTCAACTTGATAAGATTTAACATTTTGCATCCACAGCAAGGGGGCAGTTCCGTTTCCCGCCTTAACTCGTTCCTTCAATAATTCTTTTGCTCGAAATGGCACAACTCGCCCTGTTGAAACTTGAAAACCAAGTTTTTCAAGCGTGTCTTTCCACTTATCAACGGTATCCAAAATTTGCTCATCAAGCATTCCAGTTGGTAATCGGAATTGGAGAAGCCCATTGTGATCGCTCAAAAAATGTTTATAAGAAACCTGGCGGGAAATAATTCCTTCTTCCAAATTTTTATCGTCATTCGACGATGAAATATTTATATAACCAGCCCAATATCGGTTCTCATGCGGCTGAGATAATTTCTCAAAAGAAAAAATTACATTTTCCTGAAGAACCGCATCATTCTTAAAAACGTCATTACGAGATTGAAAAACATGAAGTGAGAATGGAGTAACATCCTTAAGTAAGTCACGACGAAATTCTGAGAAATAAACACCTGAGCAGAAACTGCGCGGAACAATAAAAGTTGCTTTTCCTTCTGGCAAAAGCAACTTTGCGGAAAGAGCCATAAACAATGTATAGATGTTTGTATGTCCGTTCAATTTTCCGTAAACGGCTTTTACACGTTTATCTTCTGCATTGAGTTTAAAATAAGGCGGGTTACTAATGATATGGGTAAAAGCCTTTTTACTTGACTTACTCGAATCAAATAAAGAGGGTTGATCGTCAGGAAGGCATGCAAGCACAAAATCTTCCTGAAGCACTTGCCAATTAATTTTTACTCCAACCTTATTGGCTTCCTTGCTCGCAAACTTCAAGATTTCCCGGCTTAATTCACACAACTCATTGTCTATTTCGTAAGCCGTAATTGATATTTCAATTGAGCGTTTCTCAGCAATTAACCGCTCAATTACTGCACAAACCAATACCCCAGAACCAATTGCAGGCTCAAGTAGTGATGCACCATTCTGAATTTGACCTAACTGCTTTGCCATATGACGAGCAACAGATGGAGGCGTGAAAAATTGCCCGTTTTCCTTGAGAATATCCGCATTGCGCTTTTCAAGGATACGTTTTCCCCGCTCATAGCTGAGAGAAACCAAATCAATAAATTCCATTGATTGAATTATACCTTCCCAATACTTCACAAACTGAAACCGAGAGCTTCAGCTACCCACAGCCTCTCACCTGCAAATCCGAGTAGGCGACGCCCAAATTCGTCTCGCCGTTGGGTTCGGCAACGACATGTAGTTTACCCATCTTGTAGCGGTTATCTTTGAGCGAAGTTGCCAGCACGCCATTGAGGTACACGCGCATTTTTTCGCCGTGCATGATGACGCGCAGGCGGTGGTTACGTCCCTGCCTTTGCGGAGGGAGGCTGAGAGGTCCAGTCTACGAGGGTGTTCCATTTGAAATCGGGCGTACGATTTCGAATGGCAAGCCCGGTCAACACGGCTTTTTCTGCCGGAACCCGCATACCAATATAAGACTCAACCATCGGCGTGGCAGCCTGAATGACAAACTCATCCCCATCCACCAGATCCAGAAAGCAGATCGGAGAATCCAGCAATTCAGACGCCCGATACACGATTGTTTTTAGAACGTCCTCCAAGCTTTGGTGATGAAGAAGATCCAAAGCAATGGAATACAGCGCAGAAACGCGTTCTTTTTCGATCTTGAGTTTTGATACCATACTGAATTGGATTCTATCGGAAATCCGCCTCTTACCTATAGGATGGCTGTTCCCCCATCAGTTGGATGCTTTTCGCCGACAGGTTTTTCCCCGTCTACTTCACAATTTCGCTCGCCGTCTTTCTCATTTCATCCCGTATAGCGTAACCATCAAACCCCATCTGCTCCATGCCGAGGATAACCGCTCCCACCACAGGCGGACAATTCAGCCGCATCAATCTGGCACGTGGGCAGTGTTCCAGCACCACCTCACGCATGGGACCTATAACGATCTCGCTTGCTTCAAAGATACTACCCGACAGCACGACCTCGAACGCCTCTTGCTCTATTTCGATCTGACGTGCCACCGAAACCGCCAGCCAGCCCAGTTCCGCACCTGCCCAACGAATGACCTCTTGTGCAACAAGGTCACCTTCTCTCGCGACCCGTATTACATCAATGGCAAGATATGGGAATAAATGATAGCGCCCGCTTGAAAGCCCATCCATCATGTCGATCTCATCGTGGGCACCGACCGCATCCAGATAGACCTGCGTCAGTTTTGTAGCAGGAATCCGTTTGATCCAGGCATAATTAACCAATTGCAATCCGTGTTGAACGATCTCGATCCCGCCGCCATACTCACCGAAGGTCGGTCCATTGCCGACAATACGTCCTTCTTTACCGTTACGGTTTCGTCCACGACAATTGTTCGATGAGCCTGCAGTCACGTTCACGCCCATGCCTTGCGCCGCACCGGCATACAGACCATTCCAGCCATCGTTGACCACTTCCAATGGGCAGGCTAAACCCAACTTTGATATTTCTCTCAAATGCGCTTCACGATCAGACGGAAAATCGTATCCCGCCACGCCGAATCCTGCTCCTGCGATTTGAACAGCATCTACACCAGCCACGACTCTCGCCCGCTCAAACGCCTCTTGCAAAGCCGTGAACAAGCCGTCATAGCCAACGGTTTGATAATTACCCGCACCTGCCTTGCCAAAGCCAACGCAACGCCCGTGCTCATCCACGATCAAGGCGTGGGTCTTCGACGAGCCAACGTCTATACCGAGAAAATATTTCATGCGTCAAATCACTACTTAAATTGCGGAAGCCACTGCTGGTTGGTCGCCAGCATGTCATCTCGCACGGCTTGGGCTTTGTCGGCACTGGGTCCAAGCGGATGCGCAATCAGCGCATTAAGCATGGCATCTTTATCGCCATGGACCGCAGCTTCGACAGTCAGTAGTTCATAACGCTTCACGCGTGAGATCAGCTCGAAGCACGAATCAGGCAACGGGTCCGCTTGAAGCGGGTGGATGCCTGCTTTATCCACGATGGCGGGTAATTCCAAAACCCAATCTGCGGGGTAACTTGGCACCGCCCCATCATTGCGGGTATTAACCACGTGTACTTCGCCCAGGTCGTTGTAATGGGAGTTGATAAGCTGTGTGGCAAGCGTGGAGTAATACGCCCCGCCGCGCTTCATCAGGTCGGCGGGCGGTTCGGTCAGGTTCGGGTCAGCATACTCTTTCAGCAGGTCTTTTTCGATCGCCATCACAAGCTCGGCGCGCGAGGGCGGCCACTGAGTTTGTTCTTTGAGCTTTTTTTCGGTGTAGTAAAAATATTGCAGATAATAATTGGGGATCATACCCAGAGTTGCAAGCGCATCAACATCCCATTCGGGATGTTCTTCTTTTTTCAGGTCTTCAAGGAAGGCAGGAAAAATTGATTGCCACATCTCTTCGTCATCCACTTTAAAGCCGCGATGCCAGGTGAGATGATTTAATCCAAGCGTGTTCAACAGGGCGCGATGTGGTTCGATCTTGCTGCCAGTGACCTTTTCCAATCCATCTAAGATTTTCATCTTAGCAGTGATCCCGACATTGCAGACACCCACTGAGGGTACATCAGGCGCATAGCGTGTGAGTGCTTCGGTGACAAGCCCGGCAGGGTTGGTGAAGTTTGCCAGCAACGCCCCAGGCGCAGCTTCACGGATGTCATTCGCAATGTTCAGAATCACGGGTATGGTACGCAATGCCTTTGCCATGCCGCCCACACCAGTGGTCTCCTGCCCGATCAACCCATGCCGTAAACCAAGATATTCATCGCCGCGCCGGGCGGGCATCATACCGACTCGCAATTGGGTGGTGACATAGGAAGCCCCTGCCACCGCCTCTCTCTGGACTGTGGAAAGGATCACCTTAAACGGCTCGCCCTTCGCTCGAACCATTCTTTGCGCAAACCCGCCAACGACTTCGAGCCGCTCCGGGTCGATATCCATTAACCAGAGTTCGGTAATGGGCAAAGAATCCACACGGGCAAGAAAGCCGTTCACGAGTTCCGGGGTATATGTAGACCCACCGCCAATGACTGTGATCTTCATGTCGATTTTCCAATCTCCAACTGGATCCCCTCTCCAAAACCACGCGGGGTGAAGCCAAAATCTTTTTGAGCTTCTTCATAGGAGAACACCTTGTTCTCGTTCAATCGAAGAACTTGCTCTGCTTTGAGAGGCAGGCGAAGTTTCATCTGCTCGGTGAATTGCAAGGCACGAACAATTGGCAGGTAAGGCAGATAAAGTTTCCAGATGCGTTTACCAAGCGCCGCCGCTACCGTGTCAATGACCTGGTTATAGGTCAGCGGGTCTTTACCTGCAATGTTGTAGCTTTTACCGATGGTAATGTCATTTTTCAAAGCAAGTAAAACGGCTTGCGCAACATCGTCCACAAAGATAGGTTGTTGCAAAGATTCACCGTCGCCGAAGATGGGCATAATAGGAGTGATTCGCAGCAAGCGGATCAGCCGCCACATGTTGCGGTCACGCGGGCTGCCGTAAATCATAGTCGGGCGCAGGATGGTGTAGTTCAGTCCACTCGCTTGAATGGCTTCTTCAGCGGCAAGGCGGATGGATTTGCTGCCCGCATTCAACTGTGTGAAGATGGCGGTGGTGCTGATGAATATCCCACGCTTCACGCCCGCCTCTTTTGCGGACCTCAGAATGGTCTCTACATGCCCGAAGCCGAGCGATGCGATGTTGACCAGAGCATCCACGCCGCGCAGGGCGGCGGTGAATGATTCGGCGTTGGCTAAATCACCTGTCGCCCACTCCACCCTCAGCGCAGAAAGAGGCGACCGGTCGCTTGTGGGGCGAGTGAGGGCGCGGACTTGGAATCCGTTTTGGAGAAGGAGAGGGATAAGGCGTGAGCCGGTGAATCCTGTTCCGCCTGTTACTAAAACTTTCATGCATTCACCAACGTCTTTAGCAAGCTCAATGTTTCATCTAATTTTTCGCGGCGGTCTAAATTCTTGACAAGATACTCGCGGGCATTCACGCCCATCTCTTTGACTTGAACAGGATTGCGCGAGAGTTCAAGGATTTTTTGTGCAAGCATGGCATCATCTGCTGGGTTGACATACACACCGCCTTTTGATGTTTCAATAAGGTCGCGGGTAATGCCATCTATGACGATGATACTGGCGCGTCCGGCTGCCATGTAATCGAAGACCTTGTTCGGGTATGTGGTGCGAAAGGCGGGAATATCCTGCAAAATGGCAAGGCAAGCATCGGCGGATGCGACGATAAGAGGCATATCCTTTTTAGGGCGTGTGCCAGCAAAAATAACATTGGTCAGGCTTTTGCTTTTCGCTTCAGACTCCAACCGGGCACGCTCTTTGCCATCGCCAAATAATACAAATCTGATTCTTTCTTCTTCTTTCAATCGTGCTGCCGCACGAAGCAGAGTGTCAATGTCATTCGCCTGCCCTAATGCACCCGCATACAAAACTACAAATTTATCTTCGAGGTTTAACTCTTTTCGAATGGATGAGCCGTCAATGGACGGATTGAACATATCCACATCGGTACCATAGGGAATGTAGGTTATTTTTTCAGCAGGCACGCCTTTAGCAAGCATATATTCGCGATAGGCAGGTGAATTAACCAGAATATGTGTAGCACGCTTGTAAAGAAACATTTCCAGCCAACGTGAAAGCGCAATGATGAGCGGGTTCTTTAATACCCCCATGCTGATGCCGAATTCGGGCCATAAGTCGCGCACTTCGAGCAGAAACGGTTTGCGGCGAAGAACAGCCACCACCCAAGCCGAAACCGCTTGAAAGATCGGAGGTGTAGTGCCCAGCACCAAATCCACGTCTTTGACGCGCAGTGCTGTTAAGATCGAAGAGAACATAAAACTGAAGAAGGCGATAATGCGCCAAAAGTAACTGCGATGAATGGCAGGGTAAATATATGAACGCAATACGCGCACACCATCGAAGGTCTGCTCGGCAAAAAGTCCGCGTCGTTCCACGGTGCGTTGACCCGTCTGATAGTTCAGGTCGCTGGCAACGATGACGAGTTCATGCCCATGTTGTTTGAGGTACTGCCCCATCTCGAAATGACGCGTATGACCCGGCTCTTCGGGTGAGACAAAGACTTGGTTGATTAGTAGTATCTTCATGCGAGGAGAGATTATAGCATCTGGACGATGGACAACAGACCATGGACGATAGTTAGTCCATGGCTTGGTTGAAATTATTCTCGCATGTTCGATTTGCAAACTTTCAGACTTGTAAATCTGGCTACGCGCAAAGCGCGAACTCTGAGAGTCTTTGAGAGTTTGCGTGCGTAGAATTACAGTCAACGAAAGGAATTGCACACATGGAAATCCCCAGACACTGGCGTCTTAAAAAACAACGATATGGTCTCGTTGGTGAGGTTTGCCCTCACTGCGATCACAAGATATTCCCCCCACGCGATGTCTGCCCGAACTGCGGCGACGAAGCGAAAGACACATTCGCGTTTAGCGGCAAAGGTGAAGTGTATTCCTACACCACCATTTACGAAGCCCCTGCTGGCTATGAAGCCAATGTCCCCTACACCGTGGCGTTGGTGAAGCTTGAAGAAGGTCCCATGCTCACAGCACAATTGACCGATGTGGATAATTCCGAAGTTCAGATCGGCATGCCCGTGGAAATGGTCACTCGCAAAATGCGCAACGATGGTGACGAACGCGGGTTGATCGTATATGGGTATAAGTTTCGCCCCACATTGAACCACATTTAATACATACCACACCTTGCCCCCATATATGGAGATAGGGTGCCGAGAATAGAATAAAACTCTCCATATAGCTGAATGACTGTGTACGGGAATAGAATTTCTCTCATAAACGATCATGCCGCACTTTCCATCAATGGATGAAAAAAACGCCTTGATAATCCACTCGCTTTTGAGGGATTGTCAAGGCGTTATTCTTTAGAAGCTGATCGCTACAGCCAAACTACAATTTCACCACCATTCGGAAAATCCAGTAGTTTTTTTCTCACTGCCTAATCCATGATTTTAGCTCGAAACACCACCTGAATATCGCGCTTGGCAGGGATATCCAATCCACCCACTCGGCAGGGGCATTGTAATATCATCATAAATTGATGATGTAAACAAAGACGAGCCCTGAGAAAATCAGAGCCCGTTTTCAATCATTTATCGACTAAACATCCCCAACAGCCGTTCCCAGCCCTGCTTCATTTGCAGAGATTTCAAACGCCATGTGCCCACAATTCCATACGGAATGAAGAGCACAAACAACACATAGATCGCGCCATTGATAAAACTGGCACTTTCGCCAATGTAACGCCGCAGACCGTAATCCAGCAGCCGGTAGACCAGTGCGCCCACAAACGCTCCGTTGAGCGTCCCTACACCGCCGATCAAAACGATCAGCAAGGCAGTAACGGTGAAGCCCATGCCTGCCACATTCGGGCTGACGATGGGTTGATACAAGGTATGGAAGAAGCCTGCCAACGCCGCTGTAAAAGATGAAAGCAAAAGCGCGGCAAATTTAAAGTAGAAGGTGTTGTAACCCAACATGCGGGCACGTCCTTCGTTCTCGCGGATGGCAACGCAGACCCGTCCTGTTGGGGATGTGACAAAGCGTTGATAGACCAGATACACCAACACCATCACTGCCAGCATCACAAAATAAAAACGCAAGCGTTCATTTGCCGGGCTGATGAACGCCGGAACGATGACGCCCTGCAAGCCAACGTCCGCGCCAGTGTAGGGACCAAACTCACTGGACATGACAAGGATGTGAAAGACAGAGCCAAGCCCCAGGGTCACCAATGCAAAGGTAATACCCTTTACGCGCGGTAAAACCAAAGCAAAGAGAATCGCTTGCACCACAGCAGCGACAAGCACCAAGCCAAAGGTGGGCAATAACGGCAACCCAAAGCTTTTAATGGCAATGCCAGTCGTATACGCGCCTACACCGTAAAACAGAGAGTGACCAAAGGACAACATGCTTGTGATGTCGAAGATCAAGTCAAAACTGATGGCGTAAATGGCAAGGATGAAGATCTCAATGGCTAGACCCTGAATGAACTTGGATTGTCCGCTGCCATTGACGAAAACCGTGGCAGGCGATGCACTATCGAACAAGCCAACGATGAAGGGCATCAAGATCAAAAGCAGCAAAATTACTAGCGCGCCGCGATAGGAAGAGAAGAATGTTTTCATGGCTTGTTTTATTCCTTTTTACCGAGCAAGCCGTTTGGTAGGATGAGCAACACAATCACCATCAACATTACCGTGGAAGCAGGCACGAGCGGCGGTGTGGGTTTGAAGATGATCTCGGTGAATGGAATGGCGATACCGATCTGCCCATATTTGATGATGAACTGCTGGATCATACCGACGATAACCGAGCCCAGCGCCGCGCCGGGATAACTTGTCAACCCGCCAATGGCGAGGGCGATGAGCGCATTGAGCAAAAGACTCTCCCCCATCACATTTGAAAGACCCGTGGACGGAGCGCCCAATACACCACCCAATGCAGCAAGACCCACACCCAATGCGAACACCATCGTAAACACACGGCGGACGTTAATGCCGAGCGCTTCCACCATCTGGCTATCCTGCACGCCTGCACGGATGATCATACCGAGACGGGTACGTTGCAAAAGTATCCAGATCGAGATCAACACCACCAAGCCGACCAACGGAATGAAAATCTCGTTATACACGCGCACACGTCCATCAAAGAGCAAGATCGTTGAGCAGTGATTTGCCCACCAATCGGCAAAATTCGTGGCAGGGCAAGCTTCACCGCCGCCATTGAAGAAAGCGGGTTTGGGCATCACAAATTCAGGGCGTCCCCAGATCGCGCGCACCATTTCAATGCCGATGGCGCTCATGCCGAGCGTGAGCATCAACTGATAGATCGGGCGGCTGTACAGCGGACGAATGAGCGTGGCTTCCATGAGACCGCCGAGGGCAACTCCGCTTAGCGTGGCGACCAGCACCGCAATAAAGAAGAGCCAATTGGAATTCAAGCTATACAAATATGCACTGAGTTGGTCATTGAAGATCAAACCAACCAAAGCAACAACCAACGTAATCGTGATGCTGACAAAATTCTTCCAACTTAAGCGAACAGTGCGCGGAGTGTTATCAAACAACGAAATGCCAAACGCGCCAAGGATGCTGGCAAACAGCAAACCGATCACTGCGAGCGGCATGGGAATTTCAGTGAAAGCGGCGGGCTGCACAGGCAGGCGCGCGCCCGAGTCCGCCATGAAGGCAAAGGTGACGGGGCTTTGCCCATAGTTGCCCACATCCCAGATGGCGATGGGATAACGAGGGAGGATAAAGCCGAAGAGGAGAATTGAGATGAGGATCAGAGCCCAGGGAAGAATCCGCCTCATGCTTAAGCCGAGCCTGATTCGGTTAGCGAGAAGCGGGTACACATCCCCAAGTGCAAAGCCCGAAATGATCAACGCCAGCGGAGTCAGCATATCCACAAAGGTATCCGGGCGGACGACAACTGTCCAGCCGAGGTAGGCGCCGATCATGAAGAGCGTGCCATGTGCGAGGTTGAGCACATCCAGCAGACCGAAGATGAGCGAGAAGCCCGAAGCGACGAGAAAGGTGATCGAGCCGACGGCGAGACCACGCAGAAGCGTGATGACGAAGTCTTGTTTTTCCATGCCTTGTGCGGCGGCAGTGAGGAAGGCAGCCATGATGAGGACAGCCACGAGTATGACGATATTTTTACGAAGGAAGGAGTTCATGTTATGCGGCTCCCAGAAAACGGTGAATGGCGGCTTTATCGGCGGCGAGGTCTTTCATCTTGCCATCCTGCACCGAGCGCCCTTCTTCGATGATGACATAGTATTCAGCCAGTCGACTCGCCACAAGGAAATTTTGCTCCACGAGAATGACAGTTGAGTCTTTGGATAGTTCGCGGATGGCAGCCATCATGGATTCGATGATGACCGGCGCAAGCCCTTCACTGGGTTCGTCGATGAGTAGCAGTTGGTTATCGGGCACGAGTGCGCGCGCGATGGCAAGCATTTGCTGTTGCCCACCGGAAAGACTCGTACCCGGCAAGGCGATAAGACGTTTGAGGTCGGGGAAAAGATCGAAAATGAAATCTCTCTTGCGGAGGTAATCTCCCTTTTTGCGTTCGGCAAAAGCCCGTTCACTTCCTGCCCACTATAGATGACTTTGCCCTCACGCGGTGGTGTTAATCCCAAAATGGATTTGAGTGTGGTGGTCTTGCCCGCGCCGTTGCGCCCCAGTAATGCAACAATGGAGCCTTTCGGCACGCGCACATTCACGCCCTGCAAGATGTGATACTGCCCGATAAAGGTATGGATGTTCTGTACGTCGAGGATGGTTTCCATTTGACCTCAGTTGGTTGGTAGTGGATGGTTGGTGGTTGACAGTTAAATTCTTGCTGCCAACTATCAACCACCAACTAACAACTGTTTTTACACATTCAGTTCGTACAACCCGCCCAAGTACGCGGTTTGTACTTCCTTGTTTGCTGCGATCTCGGCGGGAGTTCCTTCGGCAAGGACTTTGCCCTGATGCATGACCGTGATCTGGTCGGAAACGCTCATGACCACGTTCATGTTGTGCTCTACGAGCATGACGGTTTTGTTGCCCGCTTTTTGTATATCTTGAATGAGCGCAATCAATTCAGGGACTTGCTCCGACGCCATGCCGGCGGTGGGTTCATCGAGCAAGAGTACTTCGGGGTCGGGTGCGAGGATCATGCCGAGTTCCAATTTGCGTTGGTCGCCGTGCGGAAGAGTCCGCGCCAGGGTATGGACGCGGTCTTTCAATCCGACTTTTTCGATGACGTCTAACGTCCGCGCTTCGTAGGATTTGAAATATGACGCGGCTTGCCAAAACTTGAAGTTATCGTGCCCCATCGCCTGGGCGGCGAGGCGAATGTTTTCAAAGACAGTGAGGTTGGGAAAGATGTTCGTGATCTGGAAGGATCGCCCGATGCCATAATGAATCGTTTTATGGACGGGTTGATGGGTGATATCCCGTCCTTTGAAGATGACCTTGCCGCTGGTGGGTTCGATATTTCCGCTAAGCAAATTAAAAAATGTGGTCTTGCCAGCCCCATTGGGACCAATAATGGCATGTAATGAGTTCTTGCGGACTTTGATGCTCACACTATCCACAGCCACGAGCGCGCCGAATTGTTTGGTCAGGTCTTGGGTTTCGAAAATGATCTCGGGTTCCATAAAGCCTTCCAGATGTGACGATTGACGATGGACCATGGACGATGGTTTAAGATCCATCGTCCATGGTCTGTCGTCCGTGGTCGAAATTGAGTGACTGAAATTCTTGCGGATCCCAGTCACTCATTGTAGTACGGAATTACTGTCCGCTCAGGTTGCCGTAAGGCAGACCACCGCAGCGATCCTTCAGAGCTTCGGGGAGCAAGCAGGGCGGTTCGGGGCGGGAGGTGTCTACGTATTCGTAGAAAGCGGCTTCGGGGTCGGTCACGTTGACGAGCTTGAGGATGTACATATCCTGAATGGCAACATGATCTTCAGGGCGGATGTAGATGGTGCCCTTGGGTCCTTCGAATTCCATGCCTTCCATGGCAGTCTTGAGTGCTTCACCACTCACATCGCCGTTGGTAGCTTTGATGGCTTCCACAGCGAAGATGGCGGCGTTCATGCCATCGGCATCGAAGAGGTCGGGGTTCACACCATAGCGAGCCTTGGTATTTTCCACCAGCCAGGCGTTGATGTCATTCTGCGGAGCACTGTAGTGATACAGAATGCCCGCGGTGGTACCAACCGCATTCGCAAAGAATGTCGGCATGAGGACGTTATCGATGAAGGTCGCACCGAGCGCCATCGATTCGGTCACGCCCTGATCTTTGGCAGCCTGCACCAAAGAGACGAAGCCGGAGCCAGCCCAGGTCACAATGTAAGCTTCTGCGCCGGAGTTGGCGATCTGTTCCATGTACGGGGTGAAGTCGGTGGTGTCGAGCGGGGCGAAGATATCGTCAGCGACGAATTCAGCACCTTCAAGGGTACAAGCATCGCGGAAGGCAGCGGCGGAACCCTGTCCAAACGCGTAGTCAGGTGCGATCTGAACGAAGGTCTTGTACTGCTGGGTCAGGGCGATACATTCGTTCATCGCATCCTGATAGTTGTTGCGGCTGGTGCGGAAGGTGAATTCGTTGAAGTTCACGCCGGTAATGTCATTCGCCGCGGCAGGAGCCACAATGAGCGGAATGCCGCTTTCGAGAGCAATTCCCTGAAGAGTGGCGGTAGCGCCGGAAGAAACGGTACCAACGAGAATGTTCACGCCTTCCACGTCGATCAACTCGCGTGCAACGGTGGCGGTGTTCTCAGCATTGCTGCCATCATCGCGGACGAAGACCTGAATTTCGCAGTCATCAAGTTTGAAGACATTTTCCTGGGTTTGGGTAAAGTCAAACTTCTCACCCGCAGAACCAGCGGCACCGGTCGCATATTCCATGCCAAGCATGAAGGAGCGCAAAATATGAGCGCCGTAGATGGCGAGCGCACCGGAAGCATCGGTAATGAGACCGACTTTGATCGGCTCGGCACAAGTCAAGCCAGCGGCGGGAGCTTCGGTAGGAGCGGAGGTCGCAACTTCGGTTGCGGCTTCAGTGGCGGCAGCTTCTGTGGCAGGTGCCTCAGTCGCCGCGGGGGCGCAAGCAGCCAAAACGAGCGAGGTGGCTACAAGCAAGAAAGCGAGCGTGCGTAAAACTTTCATCTTATTCTTCTCCTTTGAATTATGGTTCGATTATCAGCACAAGAGAACGCCTCTTATGCTGCAAAATCCGTGATCGCGTACGAGGCGGCTTCCGCAATTTCAATGGGGAAGAAATGCCCCGCATCGGGGAAAATCAATACAGTGCTGCCCGCAATTTTTTTCGAAAGCAAATCCGCGTTCGCGGGGGGCACCACTTTGTCGTGTGCGCCGAACAAGATCAAGGTCGGCAGGTTGAGGCGCGAAAGTTTATTCTCAAAGGCGGCGGCTTCGGGCATCAACCCCAACCCGATCGCCATCTGCGCTTGATAATGAACCGGCTCGATCGGGTTCGCCACCCTCCACTGAATCCACTCTGCGATCATGTCTGGATTTTTTTCAGACCAACCCGGAGCCGTACTCACACCAAGCCCATTCTTGAAACGAGTGAGCGCATCGCTGGTTACATCCGTGAGGACTTTCATCGCCTCAGGCGTGACCGGAACATGGTTCGGTCCCCCAAAGTTGGTCGAACACAGAATTAGTTTTTCTACTCTCTGCGGAAAATCCAACGCGATGGCTTGAGCAATGAACCCGCCCATTGAATGACCGGCGATAATTGCCTTATCGATCTTCAGCGCATCCAACAATCCAACCGTATCCTGTGCAAGCATCGCAGCCGTGTAAGGACCGGCAGGCTTATCACTCTGCCCGACTCCGCGATTATCAAACGTGATGACTTGAAAATGCTCAGCCAACAGCGGAACCATCTTGTGCCATTGCCAACTTGAATACCCAAGACCGGAGATCAAGACAAGAGGCTTGCCCTCGCCGTATGTCTCGTAATAGAGTTCGATGTTGTTGGTTTTAATTTTCGGCATGAAATTCTCCGTTCAACGAAAGATGTAAGAAGAAAGAAACCAAATTCTTTCGTCTTTTTTCTTTCATCACTTTATAAACTTCGCCTTCAACTCAGCCTTGATCACTTTTCCATATGGTGAATACGGCAAGGCATCCATAAACTCGATCCGCTTCGGGAGCTTGTACTTCGCTAAACGTCCCGCACAGAATTTCAGTAATGCATCCGCGCTGGCGGTTTGACCCGGCTTGCATGCCACGATCATCACACCCACCTCGCCCCACTTCTCATCCGACTGACCGATCAAGGCTGCATCCACAACAGCAGGATGCTCGCGAAAAAGCGCTTCCACCTCGGCGGCATAGACATTCTCGCCGCCGCTAATGATCATGTCTTTGAAACGTCCTTCGATATAGTAATAACCTTCTTCATCCATGCGAGCCATGTCACCGGTGTGAAACCAACCTTCTTTGAGGGATTGTTTTGTGGCTTCTTCATTGTTCCAGTAACCCACACAAACATGGTCACCTTTGATGATGAGTTCCCCCGTCGAACCGACAGGGACATCGTTATTTTTTTCATCCACCAAGCGCATGTCGCTGTGGAAAATAGGCTTGCCCACCGAACCGACTTTTCGCAACGCATCTTCATCGGTCATTGAAAAGCAATTCACGCCCACTTCGGTCAAACCGTAGCCCTGACGCATCACAATGCCCTTCTTTTCGTTCCATGCCTGAATAAGCGCAGGCGGGCAAGGCGCACCGCCGCTGATAAAGAAACGCACATGACTAAAATCCGCCTTTTCAAATTGCGGCGAGTTCATCCACACTTGGAAAAGAGTCGGTACACCAAGAATGACTGTGCATCTTTCTTCAACGATCAACTTCAACGAAGCATCGGGGTCGAAGGCACGTCCGAGTAACAGTTTGCCGCCAATATAAAAAAGAGGCACCAGAAAAACGAACAAGCCCCCCGAATGGAACATGGGCGTGAGGATCGGGGAAATATCTTTTTCATTCAAGCCCCACGAGACAATGGTGTTGATGGAGTTCCACACCACCTGTCTGTGCGGAAGAATCGCGCCTTTGGGGCGTCCGGTTGTGCCAGAGGTATAGAGGATGCAAACAGCATCATCGCCTGAAATATCAAGCTGCTTCGGCTCTTGCGCCGAAGCTTGGTCTATTAATGTTTCATACGCTTTGACTGAAACATCGGCGCCTTCCAGCGAGATGAGATGTTCCACTTTGATGGAGTCTTTCATCTCGTTGTAGACTGAAGCGAATTCAGGGCCGACGATCAACACTTTGGGCTGACAGTCATTGACGATATACGTCAACTCACGCGAGGTCAGCCGCCAATTCAACGGCGCAAGGATCGCGCCGAGCTTTGCCAAACCAAACAACAAGTCCACATAGGCAACGCTGTTGTGCGCCAGAATGGAGACACGGTCACCTTTTCCGACGCCGTATTTCTCACGCAAGAAATTCGCGGCACGATTGGCACGCTGATTTAATTCCGCATAGGTGTAATGGACTCCGCTCGCGAGTTCGATCATGGCTTCGCGGTTGGGAGTCAGCAGTGCTCGTTTGGTGAGGATGTCGGCAGAATTCATGATGAAGGTGTCAGGTTCCAGGTGTCAAGTGTCAGGTAAAGTGCTGCGAGAAAAAATCACGTGTCAAGTGTGGAGAACCTGACACTTGACACGTGATACTTGAAACTTTATTTACGTCCCAACGACGATTCCGCCATCCACGCGCAGGACTTCACCAGTAATAAATGAAGCATCATCCGAAGCGAGGAAGAGATAGGCATTGGCAATGTCACGTGGTTCGCCCAAACGTCCGAGCGGAGTGTGAGACTTCATGCCGTCCAAAACCTTCTCGGGCATGGCGGTGACCATTTCGGTGGCGGTGAAGCCAGGAGCCACAGCGTTGACGCGGATGTTGAATTTTCCGAGTTCGCGCGCCCAGACCTTGGTCATGCCGATCACGCCGAATTTTGTTGCGACGTAGTTGGTCTGACCAAAATTACCATCGAGACCCACAACAGAGGAAGCATTGAGAATTACGCCGCCGCCCTGCTTTGCCATTATGGGAGCAACTGCCTGAGCGCAATTGAACACGCCTTTCAAGTTGACCGAGATGACGAGGTCGAAATCAGGCTCAGACATTTGCCCGACCAAATTGCCTTCCTTCACCTTGACCAATTGTCCATCACGCAAAACGCCGGCGTTGCTGACGATCACATCAATGCGACCATACTTGGCAACCACATCGTCCACCCACTTTTGGACATCTTCACGGCTGGTCACGTTGACTTTGTAAAAGGATGCGCCTTCACCAAGAAGTTTGAGCGTTTCCTGTCCAACAGCTTCGTTCACATCACAAATGACAACTTTCGCACCTTCTTCAGCGAAACGCAGGGCAGTGGCTTTGCCAATTCCTGCCGCGCCGCCTGTAACGAGCACTACTTTATCTTTCATGCGCATGGTGAGTTTCCTCTTGATATTTATTTTTTATGAAACTTGCTTTGCCAAAAATCCCAAAATGGCGGAGTTGAATTCTTGCGGTCTTTCCCAGCAGGAGGCGTGACCCGCTCCCTGTAAAATATGCATCTCTGCATGTGGAATGCCTGCTTTCAAGATCGCCGCGTACGTTGGACCTTTCAAAATATCCAGCGAGCCGACAATGATGCAGGTTGGGCATTTGAGTTCACCCAGTTGCGCGGTAAAGTTCACGTCCAGAAAACATTCGCACAAGCGGACGACGGCTGGATAGTCGAGCAGGGCGTAGCGTCCTTTTGCGTCTGCGAGCAAGCCAGGGTTGGCAGCGATAAATGCGGGCGAGAAGTTCCACGGGACGGTGGCATTGAAAAAGGCGTTGGCATCTGCCGCTCGAGCAGAGTCAAGCCACCCGTCGACAATGATGCGTGTTTCGGCGCCCACTTCGCTCACGGTGTCGGCAAGGATCAGGCTGAGAGTCCGCTCGGGATATTTCAATCCAAATGCCTGCGCCACTTCCCCACCGTAGGAGATGCCCGCGATATGTGCTTTGTCAATGTTCAAAGTTGTAAGCAATGCCGCGAGATCATCCGCGTGCATTTCCATGCTGTACTTACCAACAGGATGCTCCGACTGTCCCTGTCCACGACAGTCATATTGCAGGATGCGGTAATGTTGTGCTAACGCCTTGGTCTGAAACGCCCAACTGGTGGTTGCGTTCATGATGATTCCATTGTTGAGAACCAACAGAGGGGCAGCCTCGGAACCGTGGAGTTCGTAGTAGAGTTCAACGCCGTTAGCATGGACTTTAGGCATAGTCAGAACATCCTGTAGTTATGCTAGGTTAACGTATTGTTGTTACACGCCAGTTACAAAGCTTTGAAGGCTAAATAGGTCTTTTTTGTTTCGCCTTCTCCAAATTCAACAAAGTCCACATTCAAAGGTGTACCGACCTTGATCTCAGCCGGTTTGGACATATCCAGACCGGTGATGCGGGCACTGATGAACGTGCCTTCTTCCAGCTCAACAATGCCCGACACATAAGGATTCTTTTTGTCGAAGCCCTGCTCCACCATGAAGGTCGGTCCGCTGTAGATGATGGTGAAGCCTGCCAACTTGCCTTTGCCGCTGGCTTCCACCCATTCCATCTCTTCGCTGTGGCACTTCGGGCAGATCGCGCGCGGAGGGGCATACACACCGCCGCACTTCATGCATTTCACGGTCATCAATTTATGCTCGGCAAGATATTGATTGAACGCCGCCGCAGTGAACGGGCGGATTGTTGTTACTTCTGCCATGATTAATTCCTCCGCTCAAACACATGGACGGTGCAAGTGGAACCGGTCGCGCCGACATTGTGAGTCAATGCCAGTGAAACATCGCCATCAACCTGACGCGCCTCTGCCTGCCCCCGCATCTGCTTGAACACCTCAACAGCTTGTGCCACGCCGGAAGCGCCGACCGGATGTCCTTTTGCTTTCAAGCCGCCCGAGGTATTGATGGGCTTCGCGCCGTTACGTGCGGTCATGCCATCTTCGGCAGCTTTGAAGCCTTCACCCGGAGCAAAGAAACCGAGGTCTTCGCTGGCGATCACTTCAGCAATAGTGAAGCAATCATGCACTTCTGCAATGCGGATGTCTTTCGCACTCACGCCAGCCATTTCATAAGCATTTGCCGCCGCAGTCTTTGCAGCAGGGATGCTGGTCAGTGAGGGGCGGTCATGTAAAGCTGAGCCTGAAGCCTGTGCCGTGCCGATGATTCGAATAGGATGGTCGGTGAATTGATGCGCGATCTCTTCCGCCACAAGCAGGACTGCCGCCGCACCGTCAGAGACAGGTGAGCAATCGAACAGGCGCAGCGGGTAAGCAATCGTCGGGTTGCCTGATTCGTCGTGGAGAAAATCCCAGATGTTCGCCCAAGTTGGGGCGGGCTTCCCCTTTTTGAGCGCAGCCGCGACGCGTCCTTCCATCCAGGTTTGAATGGTGACGCCAAATTGCGCATTCGGGTTGAGCGCGGCATTGTCATGATTCTTGATCGCCACGTTCATGAGATGCTCAGACTTCATGCCGTATTGAGCCATATACGCGGACGCCATCGCGGCATAGAAGCCGGGGAAGGTAAAGCCCGCGGGAATTTCAAAGGGAACATCGGCTGCGGTTGCCAACGCTTCGGTGACAGCCGCCGTGCTGAGCGCGGTCATCTTCTCCGCGCCGCCGACGAGAACAACATCCGCCATGCCTGATGCAATAGCCATCACGCCTTGGCGCAAGGCAACGCCGCCCGAGGCACACGCATCTTCCACACGCGTGGCTGGAATCGGCAGCAAGCCAACCGAGTCCGCGAGAATGGGCGCGAGATGCGCCTGATGCTCGAACTGGTCGCTGGAAAAATTACCAACGTACATGGCTTCAATGATCGCTGGATCAAAACCTTTGTCCACCGATTTGGTCATTGCCTTGTAAGACTCAACGAACAGGTCACGCGAGTTCTTTTCAGCAAAGGCACCAAACTTCGACATCCCCGCACCAACCATGGCTACCCCGCGAGGAAGGGATTTCACTTTAGGCATTACGCCTCCTTATCCAACCATTATTTAGTAGGGGTGACCCGCCTGGCATTATGCAAATGACTTGGTCAACCATGAAGGGTCACCCCTATCTTTTTATTTCAACACTTTCCCAAACGCCTTCATAAATTCTTCGGGCTTCTCCACGTAGGGAGTGTGCCCCGTGTCGGCGATGACGACTTCTTCGAACGAGCCGCCCTGAGCTGTGTATTTTTCAAGCAAACTGCGGGTCTGTCCCACCATCGGCTGCGGAGGATAGACTTCCTCGCCGGGCCAGCCGGGGACGTAGCCCAACTTGCCGAGCGTGCCGAAGTCAAAGAACGAGCTATCCGAAACGATCATGTCCGAGTCGCCGCGCACCCACAGGATGAAGGGCTTGCTGGCAGCACCAACGAAGTTCTTCACACTGTCACCCACATACTTGGGAGAAAGCGCATTGATCGGACCGAACTTGCCGGGCGCTACGTTGGGCCAATTACCAGAGGGGACGAAATCGCCGGGGTATTTCTGGTCGCCGATCTTTTCGGTCATTAGTGAGGAGAGCAGGTCTTCTTCACGGGCAGGGACAAAAGGAGGCTTCCAATAGAAACCATTCATGACCACACGTGGAGAGGCTTGCGGGTTATCAGAAGAACGGTCACCAGCGGCGATCAACTTGGGGAACTCGGGATTAACCACGCCGCCACCGGAACCGGCGAAATCGTCGTAGCAAGGTGTGCCATCCAAATCTTTCGAACCGCCAAAGCCGTAGATCGAGCCGGGGTTAACGACGGTTCCGCTGAGCACACGTCCGCTTAATGAGCCGACCAAGCCGAACACGATCGTCCCACCCATCGAGTGACCGACGACGTGAGTCTTTTCCACTTTGAGCGCATCGAGCAATGCGGCAATGTCATCGATCCAATCCCCCATGCCGCGCGTGGCGTCGATCAACTTATCTTCGGTATCACCATAACCGCGCAGGTCGGGCGCAATGCCGCGGAAGCCCGCAGGCAGTTTGAGCATGATCTCTTCCCAATACGAAGCGGAAGACGCATTCCCATGTACGAACAAAACAGGCGTGCCATTCTCAGGTCCGCTGAAAAGGACGTGCTGCTTCAAGCGGGAGGTATCAACAACCTTGGATGTGATACCGGGTAAAGTTGGGACTGTTGCCATATTATTCTCCTTTGGTATATTGGTCGCGCAATTCGCGCTTGAGTATTTTCCCTGCAGCAGAAATGGGCAGGGCTTCCATGAAACTCACAGACTTGGGAACTTTATATTTGGCTAATCGTTCGGTCATAAATTTCAGTAGCTCATCCTCCGTCGCGCTTTGATTGGGTTTCAATACCACACAAGCCTTGCCGACCTCGCCCCACTTCGAGTCAGGCAAGCCGACAACAGCACACATATGCACGGATGGGTGCTGGTACAACACCTTTTCAATTTCGGCGGGATACACATTCTCGCCGCCGCTAATGAACATATCCTTCATGCGATCGACGATATAGAAATAACCTTCTTCATCATATTGCGCGACATCGCCCGTGTGGAAATATCCACGTTCGTCAACGGCGGCTTTTGTCGCTTCTGGATTGTTGAAATAACCGGAGCTATACGATGGACCTTTGAGGATCAACTCCCCCGCCTCATTCGGACCGAGGAACTGATTCTGCTCATCGACGATTTTTGCGTCGACGAAGAAGTTTGGTCTGCCAATCGAGCCAGCCTTGCGGATGGCGTCTTCGGGCGCAAGCGCAAAAATGCCAGGACCGAACTCGGTCATGCCGAAGCCCTGCTTGAAGCGGATATTCTTTTCCTTTGTATATTTCTCCACCAGCGGAACAGGCAACGGCGCGCCACCTGAGGTGCAGAATCGCAACGCAGATAAATCTGCTGTTTCCCAATTTGACGCAGTGGTCAACATTTGATACATGGTCGGCACAGCGGCGAAAATAGTCACCTTCTCACGTTCAAGCAGATTTAGAACCTGTACCGGGTCAAATGCACGGATGAGAACCGTCGTCCCGCCAAAGATGACCTGCGGCAGGGTGTAGACAAAGAGTCCGCCCGTGTGGAACATGGGGAAGACGTTGAGATACACATCGTTATGCGTCACATCGTGAATGACGGTGTTGAGCGTATTCCATGCGATCATGCGGTGCGAAACCTGCGCGGCTTTGGGAAGTCCCGTCGTGCCGCCGGTGAAGATCAAGGCGGCGGTATCTTCCGCTTCGAGGTCCTCGCAAGTCACGGCGGAGTCAGAGGCGGATTGGAGAGTAGATTCAAAATGAAGGGATGAGGGAAGTCCATCACCATCCAAATGGAGAATTGGTAATTGGTAATTGGTAATTAGATTTGCGACACCTTCTTTGAAGTCATCCGAAAAAATGAGAATCTTGGGATTGGTGTATTGGAAGATCTCAAGCAGTTCACGCCAGTGCGAACGCCAGTTGAGCGCGGTGTGGACGGCGCCGATCTTGGAACATGCAAAGAAGAGGTCGAGGTGTTCATATCCGTCTTTTGCAAGGATGGCAACCCGATCTCCTTTTCCGATACCTTGTGATTTAAGCCAGTTGGCAAGTTTATTGGCACGCCGATTTGCGTCACGGAAAGTTAATCGCCATTCGGGAGATTTGCCCGCGTCAATAAACGCGAGTTTGTCGGGAGAGTACAGTTCGCGCCGAGCAAGATAGTCACCAATGTACATGTTCACTCCATGCAAAATGAAAGAAGAAAGAAGAAAGAAATTTAAATCTTTCTTTTCTTCTTTATATTACTTCGCTGTCCACTTCCACACAGATGACGCCATCGTAATGCCGCCGCCGCTGGCGCAGAAGAGGATCACGTCGCCTGGCTTGGGTCCTTTGCCTTGAGCAATCGAGTCATCGAGTGCCATCACCACGCAAGGCGAGCCGGTGTAGCCCCATTTGTCCATGACCCAGTGCGCTTTTTCAATGGGCTGTTTGAGCAAGTCCATCATGAACTCGATGGTGCGGAGGTTGAGTTGGGTGAAGTAGTAATGACTCACATCATCGAACTTCAAACCGGCTTTGTCTAGCGCGCCTTGCATCAGTTTGGGCCAGTATTCGGTGTTGAAGGTCTTGGGGAATTTCTTGACGAACTCCACTTTGGGTCCGCCGAATTGCGCCATGTTTTCGGGTGTGCAGGGACGATACGTTCCGCCGGTGTAAATTCCCAGCGCGTCGTGAAAGGAACCAACTGCCAATAAATTCGAGCCAAGGAAGCCTTGCTCTTCGCCCACTCCTAAAACGACAGCCCCCGCCCCATCAGCGAAAAGGTTGGCAGTCTTCTTATCCTTGAAATCGAGGAAACGGCTCATGCCGTATCCGCCCGCGACCAAAATATATTTCATCTGGGGTTCGGTCATCAGGTATTTTGCGCCCTGGTCGAGAGCCGTCACCCAGCCCGCACAAGCAGAGTTGATGTCGTAACAACCAGCCTTCTCTGCGCCGAGTTTATTATGCACAACAATGGAGGTACTTGGGGAAAGGTAATCCGGGGTATCTGTCGAGACGATGATGAGGTCGAGGTCGGCAGCGGTGATGCCAGCGCGTTCGAGCGCTTTCTTCGACGCTTCGACGATGAGGTCTGAGGTCACTTGCTCGGGAGCCATCCAACGGCGTTCTTTGATGCCGACGTTGGCTTCCAGCCACTCACTGGTAGATTCGCCCATCATGGCGTCCACTTCGGCGTTGGTGACGACTCGCTCAGGGACATAACTACCCGTGCTTAGAATTTGTACGTTGCGCATAATACCTTCCGGTGTAAGAGAAATTGGGGATTAGAGATTAGTAACCGAAGATTCTGAAGCGGATGAAGGTTGAAGTTCGTCCAACTTTACAAAACGATGCATAAACTCCGTCACTTCGCACCAATGGTTAAAATTGATCTCTTCCGCGGTTTGAATATGACGGATCGTGCCGTGATACGCCAACTTGTGAGTGGGGGTTTCTTCCAGCACAAAGCGGATGATGAAGGAGGAAATCAACGGTGCAGGATCGGCTTCCATCGCATATAAGATAACTGAAGGTGGTAACAGGCGGGTTACAAACAAAAAAATACCGCGAGGGTCTCTCGCGGTACAGATTACGAACGAATGTATTTCTTGTATAAATCCTGCGTCTCTTGCGAAGGCGAAACATCGAGCTCTTCCTTTAATATCTGTAAGCAACGTTGGTAGGTGCGGGCAAGCTGACCGCGATCTCCCAAGGCGTTATACGCCTGCATTAAATGACGATACGCCCGCTCCCAACAATTATCGCGGGCAAGGATGCGCTGACTGAGGTCTATAGCCTCATTGAAACGGTTGGATTCCAGATACAACTCGCAGAGCTTATCTGCCGATTCAAGGAAGAGAGTGGCTAGCCGTTCACGTTCTTCCGCCGCCCACGGCTCATACAATGAATCAGGCAGGTAATCGCCGCGATACAAATTTACCGCCTCTTGCAATTGCTCCAAAGAGCGCGAGGTGGGTTTGAGTCCTTCACGGGTAAGGCGGGTGAAATGGTCAGAATCCAGCCAGAGGTCGGCATGGAGGCGCAGGGTGTAGGTCGTCCCATCACGGACGATAAAGGCAGAGTCACTGCCTGCATCCCTGTCTGGTTCGAGCACTTGATAAAGCGTATTCAAGGTGATCTTGAAATTGCGTTGCGCCGTAGCAGGGTCGGCTTCAGGCCAGAGGTGTTCGTAAATTTGGTCGCGGTCGAGCGGAGATTGTCGATAGGTAAGCAACAATTGAAACAGCTGGCGTGACTTCTCACGCCGCCAGCCATTGGATGGAATGACCTCGCTTCCACGCTTGACCTGAAAGCTGCCCAACGTTTCGATGCTGAGTCGAAACCCGGGGTGGGCACTGATCTCACGCAAGCCAAGGATATTCAGCAGGCGGTCTACATAGCTGCTCTCCCAGCCAAATTGACGCGCATGCAAAAGAAGGGGCACAAACATACGCTCATCAACAGTTCCAAGCAGGGTCGGACGGGTGAATAAAAAGTAGTAGCCGTTTTGTTGGCAAACCGCAAGCACATCGGGCAGGGTCTGCGCAACAAAATCAAGTTTCTTTTGTTTGAAATGCCCATACGCCAGCCACAAACGCGCCGCACTGCGACCGAACGAGTCACTGCATTCTTCAAAGCCGCGCACTGCACGATTCAACCAGACTTCCGCGGCTTCGTAACGAGCGGCAAGCATTAGACTCGCCCCCATCGAAAGACGAGTGAGCGAAGCAACCCATTCATCACCCGCTTCAACGGCAACGTCGATGGCTTCCTGGGCATAACGTTGTGCACGCTGCAAGTCGCCGCGATAGCCATACGTGCGACACAACCCCCAATTGGCTTCGACCGATAGGCGCGGAACTTCGAGGTTCTTGCTAACGGAAATAGTCGTCTCAAATGCTGCTATGGCATGGGCCAGGTTATCCTCATTGGCAGATTGAATGAGATTGAAGGCATGTCCCTGGCGCATGTGCCCTACTGCAGTGACATAAGGAGATTTCAATTTATCACCGCGTTGGATGCCTTCCAAGGCAGATTGATACGCATGTTTACTCATGCCCATTAACGAATAAATAAGGGAAAGCAATAATTTCGTCTCGCGGTGCGCGCGGGGAGTTTGAACCGGTTCGCGATTCTCGGCTTCGGCGAGTTCTTCCAATCCCCTTCTGGCTTCTTCAAGGCGACCCGTGCGCAGCAATACGCGAAACCATAACTGGTCATTGGATGGACCTTCGGCTTGTAATTCATCGGCTCGTTGACGCAGACGATCCGCTTCCTCGACGTGCCCGGAGTTGAGCTTGTTTTCTGCAAGCAATTCAAACAACCGGACCTGTGCCTCGCGATCTTCGAAACCGTCGCTCAAACGAATGGCTTCTTCAAGTAATTTTTCGGCTTGCGAAGGGTTGACCGTATCAAGGTACACACGGGCTTGTCCACGCAGGGCGCGAGCAATGCCATCCTGCTGTCCGCGTTGACGCCAGGTGACTTCAGCCTGCTTATACCAGCCTTGCGCTTCATCAAAACGGCTGTGCATACGTGCCAGCTCACCGAGCGTGAACATCAACGTGGGGTGTTGTTGAAGGGAAAGACTTGGGAGGGAGTCAATGTAACTCGCCAGCGTATCCAGGCGCCCCGTAGAAAGAAGCGTGGCGGCATAGGTATCGAGCAGGTCGGCAACATCATCCCAGGCTTTGGCTTCGATCAGGTGATAGATCGCATCCTCCGGGTTATTACGGGAGATGAAATAGGCGGCGGCATCGCGATGCCATTTTGTGCGCGTTTCGGTCGGTGATTGCTGGCGCAGGAAGTTGTGAAAGATGTGATGATAGCGAAGTGAGCTTACGGCAGTCTCTGCGACAAAGAGATCCTGCCGGCGAAGATACGCCAGCATAGACTGTGAATCGCCTGCCGGGTACCCCGAAGCATTTCGCAACGCGTCGCAGACTTCGGGATTCAGTTCGCGCAAAATGGAAGTGATGAGCAGAAACTCGCGCACATCGGCGGGCTGGCGCTCAAAGACTTCATGGGCAAGCATATCGAAAAGAGTTTCGAGCGAGTCGGTTTGCCAGCGCAATGGAAATTCAAGGGTCAGCGGAGATTGCGAGCGAATGCTTTGCCAGATGAGCTGCAAGCCAATCGCCCAGCCTTCTGTATATTCAAGAAGCGAGTCGAGTTCTTCACTGGTGAGTTCGAGTCCGTAGCGCGTGCCGAAGAGAGAGCCGATCTCGTTCTTAGTAAAGGTCAGGGTGGTTTGATCGAGGATCAGCGCCTCACCTTTTGCACGCCAGCGTGTGAGGTTGGGCAGGGTGATGGTGGGACGTCCCGCCAATAAAATGTGAAAGTCTACGGGAGCCAACCCGATCAGCCGATCTAGAATGTGAGGCATTTCGCCGGTGTCGGTGAGCAGATGCGCATCGTCGAGGATGAACAATGTCGGCGGGATGGATGATTCTGCAATAGCATTGATGATCTGATCAACAAGACCGCGCCACGGGAGTGGACCCTGGGCGCCATCCCATGCTTCTAAAAACGCCGAAGGCAAGGTGGCAACTTGTGGCAACGTATGTTGTATCGCATGACACAGTTGCAGCAGGAAAACCAATGGATCGTTATCTTCCTCGTTGGCTTGATACCAGATGACAGGTTGATGATCGGCTGCCAGCTCCGCAAGCGCTGTGCTTTTACCGTAGCCCGCCTCTGCCTGCAAAATAGTGAAACGATAGTCCAACGCCTGCTTCAAGGTTTGAATCACTCGAGGGCGAGATAGCGTACGGGTGTTGCGCGGCGGAGGGATCAACTTTGTGCGAAGGACGTGGGAAAGGTGCATATTGCGTACAGTGTATCGCAAATTCATTTTTTTTGTTATTGTATTAGCAGGAATACAAGTCGATTGTATACACCCCTGTCCCTGCGGCTATCATGGCAACTCTCAAAAACACGTCTCTGGCATAATGCATTACCCTATCGACCCCGCAGAGATATTCAAAAATTAGGCTTCGTTAACTCCACCTACAACAAGAATAAGATACACAGACAAACACTAAAAATGAATTGGAAGTATTTTTGTTTTAGCTTAAACTTTTAGATGTGCGATTATCTTTGAAACTTATCTTTAGGAATATCGTGTCACTCGGTGTACATTAATAGATTAGCAAACACCCCTGTGAAAGGAGTGTTTGCTTTTTTATTTATGCTTTCAACGCATCTTTTGCTGCAGAGATGACCTCTTCATAATTTGGTTCATCTCCAAGTGCAGGGAGGTAATTGACATAGGTCAATTTTCCATCGCGCCCAACGATGAAGACAGAGCGGCGTAAGTAGCGGCGTTCTTTGATGAGGATGCCGTATTTTTCGCCGAACTCAGCTTCGAGCACATCCGAAACAACCTTGACCTTTTCCACACCTGCCGCACCGCACCAGCGTTTTTGCGCCATGGGGAAATCACAGCTGACGGTGTAGATGATAATGTCATCACTTAACTTGGCGGCTTCTTCATTGAAGCGACGGGTTTCACGATCGCAAACATCCGTATCCAATGAAGGAACTGCCGAAAGGATGATGACTTTGCCTTTGGATTCCTGAAGCGGATTAACCTTTGCCCATCCTGCGATCACTGAAGTGAACTCAGGCGCGGCATCACCCACTTTGACTTCATCACCGATCAGGGTGACAAAGTTATCTCCGATCTTGAAAACATCATTACGAATGGTTGCCATTTTATTTCTCTCCTGTATATTCTCTCAACTTTATTTACCCGCAATCCCAACTATGGATTTTCCACAGAAGACATCGAAGGTTTCCAATGTGCCTTCTTCGCCAAATCCGCTCAAGCCCCAGGCGGGACGCGGCGCGTCGACATTTAATTCGAGCAGACTCACACCATTGACCTTGACTCCACCCGTGTTCATTTGACGTGCCACCTGCATGGCATGGTCTTCATCTTTCGAGAAGACGTAACCGCCGAGTCCATAGGGAGTTTGATTGGCAAGCTTCACGGCTTCTTCGTCGGTCTTGAACGAGTGGACTGTGGCGACAGGTCCGAAGATTTCTTCGAGCGTCTCTTCGGGCGCGACTCCCGTGATCAGCGTGGGAGAAAGATAGTAGCCCGCTGAATCAGGCGTCGGGGCGGTATGATGCGTTTGTCCGCCTTTGGCTTTGAGCGCGTTGACCGCGTCCACAATGCGACCGTGATGGGCAGAGTTGGCGAGCGGTCCGAGTTGAGATTCCATCGAGAGTGCGTCACCCACTTTGACTTGTTTGAATTTATCCAGCGCGGCGTTGACGACCTGATCTTGAATCGATTCATGAACGATAAGGCGACCGAGCGCGCGGCACCATTGACCGTTGAGCGTGGTCATGCCCGCGACGATGCCATCGGCGACTTTATCAATATCGGCGTCTTGCAGAACGACCATGGCGTTGTTGCCACCGAGTTCAAGTTGCAGCGATTTGAAATCTGCGGCGCAGGCTGCAGCGACAGCGCGTCCGCCATGCAAACCACCCGTGAACGAAACGGCACGCACCCGTTTATCGCCGACAAGTTTCGCACCGACATCACCACCGCCGTTGACGATCTGGAACAGACCTTTGGGCAAACCCGCGGCTTCGAGACCATCCACAAGGAAGAGACAGGAATACGGCGCCCACTCGGTGGGCTTGAGAATGACGGGGCAACCCGCGGCGAGCGCGTTGGCAACTTTATGCGCGGCAAGCGCGGCGGGAGAATTCCACGGCACGATGGCAACCGCAACACCAAGCGGCTTGCGCAGAACTTCCACATCGCCATGCGGACCAGGGACTTTGTTGACGGCGTATCCACTGCGGAGAACGCCCGCGGCGGCTTTGAACGCCAGCCACACAATGGCGTTGACGAAACTCGTGGTGCTGAAAACGATGCCCGTGTTGTACGATTCAACCGCGGCGATCATGGGAGTAAGTCCCATCAGGTGATTGGCGGCGTTGTCAAGAATGTCCGCGCGTTTTTCGGGAGAGGTGTTCGCCCATTCGCCTGACTCATGCAAACGCTGCGCAACCTGTAAAGCGCGTTCGATGTTCTCTGGGCTGGTCGCCATTTGCGGCGCGATCTTCTCGCCCGTGTTCGGGTTGTGGACGAACGCGCCCATGTTGACTGTGGGTGCGATGCGTTCACCGTCAATGTAATCGAAGAGGGTGAAGTGTTTTTTGACTTCGTCGAGCGGGGGCATGGTGATTTCGGGGAAAGACATGGGTTATCTCCTTTGGTGGTTGGTAAATGGTAATGATTATGAAAGAAGAAAGAAGAAAGAGGAAAGAGGAAAGAGGAAAGATTTTTGGCGATAGATCTGTTCTTTCTTCTTTCATCTTTCTTTGCGGTCTATGGTCTGCGGTCAGCCGTTGTTCTTCATATATACCTTCGTCACACTCCGCACATCATGCACAGGTCCTTCTGCACCGCGGGGGTCAAATTCAACGCGCCGTTCGCAGGTGGAGGCGACGCGGACTCCTTTGGCGGTCAGTGTGCGGACGGCGACTCCGTTGCGATATAGAACGGTCATGCGTGTGCGATGGTCGTAGCCGTCAAGCGTAATGCAATCGGGTTCGCTGTAACGGCTGAGAGGTTCATCGGTGTTGTTCTCGGAGAGGAACCACAGAACGCCGACTCCGCCAGAAATGCCGATGTGCTGTGGGGCTTCGGGTCCGAGTTTGTCGAAGTAGAGTTTGCCGTCTTTATATTTTGCCGTGAACGAACGCGCATGGAACGGTCTGCCGCGAAAGGTGACGTTGGTCTGCTGGTAGTTCTCGCCGTCGAAGTCGATATAGACCAGATTATCAAAAGGCGAATCGCCAGGCGCACCCGCCCACGGGTCGTGCGGAAGCGGGGTTCCATCCAGATTGAAGGTTTCGATGTGGTCATGCCAAACTCCACGCATGAGCGTGAGGGAGTGTCCGACAGAGCCGAGGGGGAAAGCAAGGGTCATGGGTCAGGTTCCAGGTTACTTCTTCTCTGCAACCGCAAAGCCTGATTGCATTGTATCTGTGACGATACTTTTCGCCGCTTCAATGCGTCCGCGTTCGGCTGGGAAGGCTTGGACGAGACCCATGGCAAGGTCGCGAAGTCCGCGGGCGATAACGCCATGATTGCCTGTGTTGCTGGTGCCGCACGCCTTCAGTGCATTGACTGCAACATTATGAGCGCTCTCGCAAACCGTCCCTTTTGCAAGACGCCAATGCTCAACGACTTTGTTCTTCGGCAAGATGGGAGTCTCGGAAGTTTCAAGTTCAAGTTGACGACGTGTCCACAGGAAGCCCGTTTCCAGATCCACTGCCATGTGACCGACCAATTCCTGATGGAATGCGCTTTCGGCAAAGATGGATTTGCCCGTATCTTGAAATTTAAGTTTGGAAAGGAAATTGATGGTGTAATCGAACACGCCGTTCGCAATGCCTAAATACAAACACACCACCGCCAGTTGATTGCCGACATAACTTCCGCGGCTCATCTGCATCATTTTGAGGAACGCGCCAGGGACGGTCATCGCGTCTTCGGTTTTGACAAAGACATCTTTCAAAATAATTCCATGTGTGGCAGTGGCGCGCATGCCGATCGAATCCCAGTGAGCGCGCTCAGACACGCCTTCCGCTTTGCTGCTGACAAAGAAGATCGAAAGCCCGTTCAGGTCAGTAGAGTCTTTGATCTTGGCTTGCACCAAATATTCATCGGCAACGCCTGTGGAGCAGCCAAATGACTTCGTGCCATTGAGCAGCCAGCCGCCTTCAACGGGAGTCGCTTCGGTGGAGATCAACACCGCGCTCGTCGCAGACTTGGCTTCTTCGCTGGCGAAGTTGGCAAGAAAACGTCCACTTCCCATTTTGGTCAGCAGCTTTTCACCAAAGGCACGCACCTGCTTCGCCTCTTCTTCATCAGTGAACAAACCCGCTTCTATGGCTTCGAGTCCAAGCAAGCCGCGCGATGCGGTCGAACAATGGAAGAAGAAACACAACGCCGTTGAAGGGCAAGCCGAACCGAGCGCAAACGCCGCGGCAGCAAGGTCACGCAATGTGCCGCCCAACCCGCCGTATTTTTCAGGGACGATCAAGCCGAACAAACCCGCTTCACGCAGCAACGCAATATTTTCCAACGGGAACTCGCCCGAAGCGTCTGCCTTCTCCGCGCCCGCCCGCAACGCAGGCAACACGCTCTCCACCCGCGCCGCGATCCCGCGCTCTTTTTCGGTCATTCGTTCAACGAGCAATTCACCTGTTAGTTTTTCGGTCATGGTTGGTTCCTATATTTGGTTATGGTTTGGTAATTACTATTTACCAATTACGATTTATATTCATCTTTCAATTCACTCAACAAATTCCAACGTTTCCACATCGTTCTGATAAATACTGCAGATCAACATCTGCACGCTCGCCGCTTGATACTCGGTAAATAATTTCTTTGCACTGTCCACAGTCAAACCACGCCCTTTGAACAATGTCGCTTTTTCTAATTTGGATTGGATGGCAGACTCGTCTTTGGCGATCAGGATATTGCACAACACGGTGCGCTCGATATCGTTGTAATCGCGTCCTTCTTTAACGCAATGCTGATTCAGCACTTCGAACTTGTGTTTTACATCCTCAGGCGAGCCGATGAAGTTGCACATATTTCCAACCCGAGCCACCGTGCGCAATGTGAGTTGTTCACCCGCCCCACCGATCAGAATCGGCGGATGTGGTTTCTGACTTGGCTTGGGTTCAAGGATGGCGTTCTCCACATGGAAGTATTTGCCGTGAAACGTGGCGCGTTCTTCCGTCCACATGGTTTTGATCAATTTGATGGCTTCTTCGAGTCGATAGATCCGCTCGGCAGGTTTCTCTTGATATTCAAAGCCGTACTGCTTGTATTCCGCTTCATACCAACCTGCGCCGATTCCAAGTGTGACGCGTCCGTGGCTGATGAGGTCTAAATTGGCGACCATCTTTGCAAGCAGTGCGGGGTTGCGGTAAGACGTCGAAGTGACCAGCGTGGATAATCTGATTCGGTCAGTCACCGCCGCGAGCGCGGAAAGAAGCGTCCAGCCTTCCATGAACGGCTCTTCGGGAAGTCCATGCACAGGGATTTGGATCATGTGATCCATCACCGAGAACCAGTCAAAGCCGTGTGCTTCGATCCACAAGGCTTTTTTCTTAATGCCATCAAAGATGTTGGCATCGTTATAAATGAAGGAGGGAGAATGGATGCCGAATTTCATTGTTTCGCAATCAATTGAACATATGCATACACCACAACAACAAACATCACGATCGAACCCATATACCCAGGTGTTGACGTGCCGTATGCGCCGAGCAAATAACTCGCCAACGCGGGCATGACCACACGAGTAGCGCTTTCGAGACCAGCGCCAAAGCCCAACATGCCGCCGACCTCATCGCGCGTGACGGCTTTGCTAATGGCGGAGTTGATGAGCGCGTTGAACGAACCCGCGCCCACCGCCATCGGGAACATGGCAACCAGCAGAAGTGGAACTGTGGGAACGATTGCCCAACCGATCATGCCAACCAACGCAAAGCCAAGAAAGGTGACAATGAGATTTGATTCTTTGAAGCGCGCCGAAAGCGGACCAATGAGTCCGCCTTGCATGACGACCAGCACAATGCCGAGATAGGCAAGGATGTAACCCGTCTGCTGTGCGCCGAGTCCAAACTTGTTGAGCACATACAACGGAAAGACGGTTTGAAAGGAATTGAACGCGATCGCAAACCCGAAGCGCACCCACAAGAGTGAACCGACCTTCGGATGATTAAGTGCAGCCGTCAGCGCAGCAAACGAGATATTCGCTTTCTTTTGCGTCGCCAGTTCTGCACGCCGCTCATCTGTGAGTGATTCGGGCAGCCAGAAAAAGACGGTCAGCAAATTGATGAACGCCAGCGCCGCCGAAACAAAAGCAGGGACGGCAAAGCCGAACTGACTCAATATACCGCCAATGGCAGGACCGAGAATAAAACCAATGCCAAACGCCGCGCCGAACATACCCATGCCGCGAGCGCGATTCTTTTCATCGGTTACATCGGCAATGTAGGCTTGTGCCACGGAGATATTCCCAGCCGTGAGACCTGAAAGAATGCGGCTGATAAATAACCAAATCAGTGAATTGGCAAAGCCGAGAATCAAAAAGCCGATGAACGTGCCAGCAATGCTAATCAGGAACACAGGTCTGCGTCCAAATTTGTCGGAGAGACGCCCAAGGATCGGCGCACCGATCATCTGCATCAGCGCGTAGGAGGAGACGAGAAGTCCCGTTTGGAATTCTGTCGCGCCGAAGGAATCAGCAAAGAAAGTTAACAGCGGCACGATCAGCGCGAAGCCGAGCATGTCAATGAGGACGATGAGTCCGACGTTCAAGAGGCGTTTGTTCAATGGATGTTCCTTTTCAACTTGGTTTCTTTCATCTTTCTTCTTTTCTTGCAAACGAAAGAGGAAAGAAGAAAGAAATCTCACAGGGTTGGGCGTTTGACGTATTGACCTTTTGCTTCACCCAAAATCTTCCCGTTCTCATACACCTTATTCCCGCGCACGAATGTTGTTTTCACCTTACCTGTGAGTTCGTGCCCTTCAAACGGCGTGTACCCCTGCCCCGACTCAGACTCAGCCGCGCGGACAACAAATGACTCGTTCGGGTCGAACAACACGATATCCGCGTCGTAGCCTTCGGCAATGTCACCCTTTGATAAAAGTCCATAACGCTGGGCGGGATTCCAACAGACGAGTTCCGCCATGCGATTCAAGGACAGTCCGCGTTTGGAGCCTTCGCTGTGCAATCCGCTCAACATGTATTCCGTGCCGCCAAAACCAGACTTCGCCATCCAGATGTCATCGGGATGGTCGGCGTTGTATTTCATCTCGGTCGAACAGCAGGCATGGTCACTGACGACCCAATCCACATCGCCGCTCAAGACCTTCTCCCACAAAAATTCCACATCCGCACGCGGACGAATCGGCGGGTTGACCTTCGCCAGCACGCCGTTGGGTTCGTCGGTGTCGAGCAGTAAATGTCCGATCGTCACTTCGCGCCTAAAGTTGATATGCGGAAACAAGTCGCGCATCATCAACGCGGCTTCAAGCGCCTTGCGTGATGTGAGATGCAATAAGTTGATATTCGCGCAACTGGTCTCATGCGCAAGATACGAAGCGATGAACACCGCCAAGCCTTCGCTGTGCGGAGGGCGCGCCGCATTATATGCGTGCAGTCCCTTCAACTTGCCGTCACGCTGCACCATCGACGTGTACGCATTCAAAATGTCCGCCACTTCGCAATGCAGACTCAAACTGATGTACGGCGCCTGTTTCGGGTTCGCTTCGATCATCTCGCTCAACTTGCGCATGATGAACTCGAAATGCGCAAAGTCATATTTCTCATCGCCTTCGAGTTTCAAAAAATTATGCTGCTGGTCAGACTTGCCATGCAACCCATGCCCGCCATAAAACATAAAGATCTTGAACGACGACACGCCGAAATCATTCATCAACATCGGCATCTCATCGATATGTCCACGGTTGATCGGCGCAAGGTGATAGGCATAGTCCACCCAATACCTGCCCTTCGAAATATCCAACACCTCAGGATAAAAATCCTTATACGCGCCACCCTTGTTCAAATAATATTCGCCCGTGCGAAAATACGTGATGGCACTCGTCACACCACCCATCGCCGCCGCTTTGGATTCCGTGATCGCATCTTCCGCCAGCGGAGAATAGATACCGACATGCATATGCCCATCGACCAGACCTGGGAACGCCAACAGTCCCTTCGCATCATGGACTTCTTTCGCCTCTTCCGCAGGGATGGCTGGTGCCACCCTCTGAACCTTCCCTCCGCTGATGGCGATATCTGCCACTTCCACGTTCGTCTGGTTCGGGCGGACAAGTTTTGTGTTCTTGATGAGTAAGTCGTACATGGACAACTCCTGTAGTTGGTAATTGGTAATTGTTCAGGCTGCTACGATATGATCTTGAATTAATTTTTCAATAGTGGCTTGGTCAATTCCAATCTCGGCTAATATTTCTTTGGAATGTTTGCCAATCTCGGGTGGATTGATCTCTAACTGCGAGCCTTCGTCGTCGAGCAATAACGGTAAACGTGGAAGTTGAGTCGTGTCGCCGTTAGGCAAAATCGTTTCCAGTAAACTATGTCCCTGAATCAATTGTTCATCCGTGAAGAGGTCTTCGGGTTTGGCGATGGGAGAAAACGGCAGGTCGGCAAGTTCACAGCGTTTCAACACATCGGCTTTGGAGTACTTTGAGATCCGCTGAATCAAGTCAGGGATCAACCACTCGCGCTGGTCAATGCGTCCGTTATTCGTGGCGAGACGTTCATCCGCAAGCAGGTCGTGCATTTCGAACGACTCACAGAAGCGCACCCATTGCTTGTCGCTGGTCACGCCAATGAAGACCAGTTCATTCTCGCAAGTATTGAATGTCCGATAGATCGCCCATGCGCTGACTCTGGCTGGCATCGGCGGGACAGGTTCTTTGGTCACAGCCGCGTATGCCATGTGATGTCCCATTAAGAAGGCGGCGGTCTCGAACAAGGCACTCTTCACAAGTTGACCTTTGCCTGTCACATCGCGTTCACGCAACGCAGCGAGGACGGCAATCGCGCCATATGTCCCTGTCATGATGTCGATGACAGATGCACCCGCACGCAACGGCTGACCGATCGGTCCCGTCATGTAGGCGATGCCGCTCATGAACTGCACCACTTCGTCGAGCGCGAGGCGGGAGGAATAGGGTCCAGGGAGGAATCCTTTCAGGGAGCAGTACACAAGCGTCGGGTAGCGTGAGGCGAGGGCTTCATATCCAAAGCCGAGTCGATCCATTGTCCCAGGCGCAAAGTTTTCGATCAGGACATCCGTCGATTCCAATAATTTGAAAATGACCTCACGCCCCGATTCAGATTTGATATCGATGGCGAGACTCTTTTTGTTGCGGTTGAAGAACGGATAATAGCCCGTGCCGAAACCTTTGAGTTTGCGTGTCGGGTCACCATCCAGCGGCTCGATGCGAATGACTTCCGCGCCAAGGTCGGCGAGGACAAGTCCGCAGGCAGGACCGAGCACGGCATGGCTGAATTCGAGAACGCGGAGGGAGGAGAGAGTGTGAAGGGTCATTTGCTAAACGTAGTCGCCGTGTTGGATAAGATAATTCACCAACCCACCCGCGTTCAGAATGTCGATCATCTGCTGCGGCATTTTGGTGGCTTGATAGGTTTCGTTCTTTGTATGATTTGTGACGACACCATTCTCAAGGTCAACCGAAATGGAATCGCCCGATTGAATGTTGTGATGTTCCACTTCGATGACGGGCAGACCGATGTTGATAGCGTTGCGATAAAAAATTCTTGCGAAAGTTTTTGCAACCACTACTGAAACGCCCGCGGCTTTGATGGCGATCGGCGCCTGCTCACGCGATGAACCGCAGCCGAAGTTATTTCCTGCGACGAGAATATCGCCCTGCTGAACCTTCTTTGAAAATTCAGGGTCGAGGTCTTCGAGCACATGCGAAGCCAACGCGGACATATCCAGGGTCTTGGTGTATTTGCCTGGAATGATGCGGTCGGTGTCGATGTTGTCGATGGGGTAAACGTGAGCAGTGGTCATTCTGTTGGCTCCGTAATCTCACCCGCCAACGCAGATGCCGCCACAACAGCGGGCGAACCGAGATAGACCTGCGCTTTGGGGTTACCCATGCGTCCTTGAAAATTACGGTTCGTGGATGAGATGACCACTTCCCCATCCCCTGGCACGCCGAGATGTGAACCCACACAGGGACCACATCCTGAGGTGATAAAGGTCGCGCCAGCATCGGAGAGGATTTGGATCGTGCCATCTTTGAGCGCGTCATTGAAAACTTTTTTGGAGGCGGGCGCAATGATGAGTCGTGTGCTGGTAAGTTTCTTGCCCTTCAACACTTGTGCCGCGGCATGCAGATCTTCGAGCCTTGTGTTGGTGCAAGAACCGATAAAGGCATAATTAACTTTCGTGCCCAGCACTTCGTCAATGGCGACAACGTTCTCAGGTGAGTGTGGCTTGGCAATTTGTGGACGAAGAGCTGAAACATCGAAGGTCAACTCGCGAACGTATTCTGCGTCGTTGTCGGCAAAGGTCGGTTCGAAGGGATACCAAAGGTCGAGTCCAGTCGGGTCAACCAAGCCCGTTTTTGCTCCCATTTCAGAACTCATGTTGGCAATCGCCATGCGACTGGCTAATGTCATGGACTTAATCGTCTCGCCTGTGAATTCCACGGCTTGATAATTCGCGCCTTCCACGCCAAGTTCTCTGACGAGAAAGAGAATTAAATCTTTGGATGTCACGCCTTTTTTCAGTTCGCCGTTCAATGTGATCTTGATGGTCTTTGGGACTTTCAGCCAGGTCTTGCCAGTCAGCATCGTCGCGGCTAAGTCCGTCGAACCGACGCCGATGCCAAAAGCGTTCAACGCACCATAGGTTGGGGTGTGCGAGTCCGCGCCGAGGAAGAGGTCACCTGGTTTGACGTGTGCATTCTCCACCATCAACTGGTGACAGATCCCTTCGCCGATGTCGTACAACCTGCAACCCATCTCCGCTGAAAAATCGCGCATGAGTTTGTGCAGATTCGCAACGATCTCATTCGGTGCAGGCGAAGCATGGTCAATGATCAACGACACACGTTCGCTATCCCAAAGTTTCTTCCCGCCCATCTGACGGAACGCCTTGATCGCAAACGGTGACGTCGCATCGGTCGCCATCACACCATCCACGCGGACAATGGCAATATCGCCTGCTTTCACAGGCTTGCCAGCGTGTTGGGAGAGGATTTTTTCGCTAATCGTTTGGTTCATAGTATTTTTCGATGATGGACGATTGACCATAGACCGCCATGACCCTGACTATCGTCTTTCATCCAATCGTCGATCGCGTCGCTCAACTTTATGCATCTTCGCAGGCAATTCCTTGCCCAAAAATTCTTCCATCCGTCGTGACAGTGCGCCGACTTTCTTCAAGTCCACGCCTGTTTGAATGCCCATTTCATGCAGCATGTTCGCCGTATCTTCGGTGGCGACGTTGCCCTTCGCGGTCTGAATGAACGGACAACCGCCCAAACCGCCAAAGGATGTATCGAACATGGTCACGCCTGATTTCAACGCGGACAACAAATTCGCCAAGCCTTGTCCGCGTGTATCGTGCAAATGCAGAACCACAGGCACGCTCCCTGCCAGCGGTAAAACTTCCTGCACCACGCGGCGGATCAATTGTGGGTTTCCAAGTCCAGCCGAATCCGCCAGCGAGAGTTCGTCAATGCCCATCGCCAAAAAGCGACGCGCCATCGAAACGACTTTCGCCTGTTCGATCTTGCCTTCATACGCACAACCGAACGCCACCTGCACGCCCACACGCACTTTCACGCCATGTTCACGTGCCATCTTCACCATCTCGGCAGTCTCCGCGATGCCATCTTCAACGGTCGTGTTAGCGTTCTTCTTCGCAAGCGTTTCACTGGCAGGCACACCCATTTCCAACTGCTTCACACCCGCCGCGATCGCACGCTCCACGCCTTTCATATTCAGCACCAACGCGCTAAAGGTCACGTCATCGCGCTTGGGCAAACGCGCAAACACTTCGGCAGCATCCGCCATCTGCGGCACGATCTTCGGATTCACAAACGAGGAAACCTGAATATTCTTGAGTCCAGCGTCGGCTAAGAGAGAGGCGTATTCCACCTTCATCTCGGTCGGGATAAACTTCTCCTCACGCTGGATTCCATCCCGCAGCCCGACTTCGACCAAATTAACTTCCATCGGCACCGTGGGGATTTCAATCGCCTCGCTTCGACGCCATAACCTGTTGTGGTAAAGAAGGGGCATGTCCAACTCTGACACATACAAGTCCTTGACCTCACCCACAAAAATGGTATGGTCGCCGCCGTCATACGTCGCCCAAACCGTGCAATCGACCCATGCCAGCGAATCAGGCAGCAGCGGACTTCCCGTCACCGCCGTGTGAGTCTTCAGCCCAGCAAAACGATCTTTGATCTCAGGCTTCATACCTGCAAAGCGCATGCCGATCTCAAGTTGCCGCGCGGACAAAACATTCACAGCAAAATATCCGCTCTCGGCAATGACGTTATGCGTGAACAGTTTTTTGTTGAGCGAAACCAACACCAGAGGCGGGTCGAGGCTCAGGCTGGTGAACGAACTCGCCGTAATGCCAATAGGCGTCTCGCCATGCTTGGACGTGACCACCGTCACACCCGAAGCGAACTGTCCCATTGCGCGTTTGAAATCGTTTGGATCAAAGGTCATGAATAATTCCTAATCAAAGACGTTGCGCTTCACAAATGGCGCAGACAAAAACCGCAGCATCACCTTCCAACGCGGGAGCAGATCGATCCGCGCGCCGTTGGTTTCATTGGACAATATCTTTTCAGCAATCGCAGGCACAACATCTTCCAAGCGACTGGCAATGATGTTAAAGATGGGTTTCACTTTCGCAAATTCCTGCGGATCGCTGTACTGTCCTACCACCATATCGGTGATGACCATGCCCGGCTGGATCAACCCGGTTTTAACAGGCGAGCCTTTCAACTCCGCGGCAAACGATTTACCCATAAATGCAATTGCAGCCTTGGTCATGCCATACAGCGTGATGCCCTCACGGACGTTCCCATTGGAGCCAAAGCCTTCAAAGTTATAGATCCAGCCGCCGCCTTGTGCCATCATGCCGTTATATGCCGTACGCGTTCCATATAATGAACCCAAGACGTTCGACTTCACGACGGTTTCCACGACCTCATTGGACAACTCCCACAAATTGCGCTGCTGATGAGCCACGCCCGCGTTGTTGATCCAAACATCCACCCGCCCGAATTTCTCCTTGGCGAAGGCAAATAATCGCTCATGGTCTTCCAGTTTAGTCACGTCACACAAACAACCAGCGACATTGTCCTTATAGGTCGCGGATAACTTCGAGAGGGTTTGATCCAGAACGTCTTGTTTGCGTCCGCTGACAACGACACTGCACCCGCGCTTGAGGAATTCCTCCGCGAGTCCATAGCCAATGCCTTTGGTGGAGCCTGTGATGACAATAACCTTGCTCATGCTTCCTTCCAATTAAGCACACCAAACGTCGTGTACTGCATCTTATCCGACTTATAAAATTGCCAGACCACGCTCATGTTGAAGTTGTCGTCAATGATGAATTCACGTCCCTTGACCTTGAGCGCTTCGCCATAGAAATGTTGGCTTGTATACAATGCGCGCCCATAGCCCATTGAGTTTCCGAATACATCTGGTCCTTCAAAGTAATGCTTGGCATGATTGCGATAGCGTTTGAAGGTGTATTTCTTGTTGAATACGCCCGTAATCTCCACTGTCATCTCGGCACGGAGCAGGTCAATCGGCTTGTAATCGATATGAACCTTGTTCACGCCGACCTGCTTCTGGTCTGCCCCGCAGACAATCATCTCGCCATCCCATGCGCCAGATTTCTTCGAAGGCAGAATATGCGGTTTGAGTCCGTTGACGCGTTCGGTCTCGCAGAAGGCATCGATGCGGGCTTTGGTCTCGGGGTTGGAGTGGTAATCAAAGGCGACTTTGTAAATGCCATTGAAAACTGAAAAAATAGTGGGACCATCATATAAAAGCGATGAATACACCTGCGTCTCGCCATCAGGCAGGATATGCACCATCGTCTTGAGATCACCCGTCCAACCAGGGGAGTAGTAGTGGGCGTCCACAAGCGTCCCATACGGATGACCCGCGCCGATGAAATCGGGACCAAGATAAATGCGATCCTGGTCACTGTCGACTACGCCAAATAGAAAAATATCCGAAACTTCCAGCCGTGGCAGCAGCGGACCCTGCCCATGCTGGATCTTTGTGTTCATCATGTAAGTCGTCTTCCCATCAACGAACGTGGACGAGCGATAGACCTTGTTGTATCCGCTATGATTGCCGTTCACATCAAAGATGGACGGATATCCGTGCCACTCACCTTCGATATTCTTTTGCCATTTGGAGGGTTGGTTGTTGTCAGTCATTACCTGAGTCCTTATCAGAGGGGTATCTGGTGTTTTCTTAAGCCGTCAGCAAGATATTCAATTCTTTACTGGTCTTTCATATCCCGCAAACAGATCTCGCTTATTGAAGCTAGCAGTCATGAACCGCAGCATGATCTTCATCGGCGTCAGCCACGCGATGTGACCTTCCTTCTTATCGTTCTTCAAGATCGCATCCGCAAGCCACGGCGTGGTGGTTTCAGGTGTATCGCCTAAAATATTGATCACACGCTTCGAGCGTTCCCAGCGCGCTTCATCGAGATATTCCACGCCGTGCAGAAAGTGTTCCGTCACATTGATGCCAGGTCGCAGAGTATGGAAGTGAACATTCGAACCTGTATATTCCTTGCGCAGCGCCTTCACAAAATAGACCACAGCCGCATTGCCCGTGCCGAGCATTGCCACACCTTCCTGCACTTCGCCCTTGCCGCCCATGCCTTCGGTGAAATAAATATCACCGCCGCCCTGCTTCAACATGCCGTTGATGGCGACATGCGCCGAATACAGTGAGCCAAAAATCTTGGTCGAAAGCGTCGCATCGATCTCATCTTTTTCGAGTTGACCGAACGGCAGCGGATTGGTCGTCGTACCTGCGTTGTTGATCCAGATGTCAATGCGACCGAAACGCTTCGCGCCCGCATCCCACAACGCCTGAACCTGCTCGAACGAAGCGACATCGCACCGCACCCCAAGCAGATTCGCTCCGCCCGCCTCAGCAGTCAACTGCTCTACAGCCTTGTTTACACCGACTTGTGACCGTCCGCATACAACGACGTTGCATCCACGCTTGAGAAATTCTTTAGCAAGCCCAAGACCAATTCCGCGGGTGGAGCCAGTAACGACAACTGTCTTTGCCATCTATTTCTCTACACTCTGGTTCTTCAAGATCTCGCGCATCTTCGCGCCCGTCTCTGCCCCAACGAGACGTTCCACCTGCGCCCAGACCTTGTCCACTTCGGGGTCGAAGATGGCGTTGCGGTTGAGTTGGTCTCGCGCGGCAAAATCACCTACAGGGACAGCATCCGCAGGGACACCGTTCTCGACCAAGTTGAACCAATGATCGAGATAACCGTTCACGGGAGTTTGGATCTGCTCGAACGCGGATTCATTTGCACGATACGCCAGCATCCACGGGGACATGAGTGCGTATTGCTTGGGTCCGAGTTGTGCAGCGGTGAGACCTTCGATCTTCTTGGCTTCATCAAAGATGGGAGTCAAGGTATCGAACACCGCGTTGAGATACTTGAGATTCGCGCCCAAATCTGCACGTGGGATCAGGTCAAGGTGAAAAGCAAAATGTGGACCTGCCATGACCGAATCCAGTGTGAAGTGCGGGATGTGGCTCTCAGGCTTGGTGAAGGCAAAGATCATATGCGAGTCCAGCCCGATGGGCGGAACGACCAAGCCGATGTAAACCATCTTATGCACCTTATCACCGCCAAACACGCGGACACTGCCAACAGGAGCAGGGCTCATCGGTGAGGAAAGGCTCAGGTATGGCGACCCGACCTCGGTGAGTCCGAAGCGGCTTTTTATCTTCTCTAAAGCGCCGAGCGAAAGTTGTTGGGGCAGGGACATGTAGTTAATCTCCGATAAAGTTGAATTCAATTTTGACCACAGACCATTGACGATAGACCATGAAGTTCTGCGGTCAATGATCTATCGTCAATCGTCCGACTTCTTCGCTTCCACCGTCGGCACTTCGTTCAAGACCCATGCCTTGGCGAGTTCGGGCACTTCCTTGCGGGCAGGCGACGGGATGACCACCGCATGTTGGCGACCATATTCTTTCTTAATGCGGTGAACATCGATCTGCCAGCCCATGTCGATATACTTTTTGCGCATCTTGCGATAAGCGATCTGAATACCGTCGCTCTTCACCGAAAGTTCCGCGCCGATGTCGTACGGCAACAGTTCGGGGCGCTGCGAAAGCACGATGGGATAATCCTGATTGAAAATCTTCAACACACGCTTGAGCGCGTCGCCATCTGCCCAGTTGCCTTTGAAGAAAGTGCGCAACTGCGTCCACTTGGTGATGGTCTTATATTCGTTCACAGGGATGTGGAAGTTGAACAGGATCATCTGTCCCATCGGCAGGTTCACTTCGAGCAGGGTCATGCAGGGCATCCAAAACCCTGCACGGGTCTTCACACCAGGGCGCTCTTCTTTGTAAAGACGGTTCCAAAATCCCTTCATGTTCTTCTTCGGGGGTTTGAGCGTTACCGTCATCGTCGCGCCAATGGGCGGATGTTCTTCGATGTCGTAATCAGGGATATCGGGTTCTTCACGATTCCCAAATGCGCCGCCATGCACGAAGGGCGCGTGCGCCGCATCCATGCTGTTCTCGAGCGCGCGTTCGTAGTAGACAGGCCATTCGAAATTACCGCGTACGACTTTGAAATTCGGGTCATCAAAATAAGGTAATTCAGGCAAAGGTGGACGTTCGGCTTCAGAGAGATCGCCGAGAAAAGCCCAGATGTAGCCGTACTTTTCCACAGTCGGGTATGAATCGACGCGCGCTTTCTTTGGCACAGGTAAGTCAGGGTGCGCAGGAATCTTCGTGCATGAACCATCCGCCTTATATTCCCAACCATGATACGGACACACAATACAATCGCCCTGCATCCAGCCATCTGAAAGAGCCCCACCACGATGCACACACAGATCACTCAACACATGCGCCACACCATCAGGCGTGCGATACAACACGAACTCCTGCTCCAACGCAGTCACGCGGATCGGCTTGTTCTGTATAACGTGCGAAAATTCCAACGGCCACCAAAAGTTCTTTAGCATGTTTCTCTCCTTTATTTTTTTCGAATGACAGTTTGTTCTGTCCGTAATTCCGATTTCTTGATGAATGCCAACACAAGCCCTGCGATCTGCTCGCGCACTTGCTCCGCAGGTCTTATCATTTCCATATCCAGGAAGAAGCGACCTGTCGTCTCGTCCAGCGGATGTGCAATGGCAAAATGATTCGCGCCTTGCAAGAGGACGTCCCACGCCTCTTCCCCCGCCGACGGTTGACACGCTTCGTCGAACGTTTTCTCCACTGGGTCCGCGCTCTGCCCCTCCGTCCCATAGCGGACTCGGCTCGCCGCGATCACGCCATCTTTATCACCGCGCATCAACATCACCGACTTGCTGCCCACACTCAATACAGTGTTCGTTGCAAATCCCAACATGGTGGATGCCATCGTATGCCCTGCATACGCAAAGACCGCTTTCACCTGCGCAAAGAATTGCGCGTTCTGCAAAGCGACCGTGCCGCCCGCAGAATGTCCGCCAAGGATGACGTTGTTCAAATCCATCACCTCACACAGCGGACTCTTTTCGTCGCTATTCAACTGCATCAGCGAATCGAGAATCGGTTGAATTGCAGGGCAGGTTGCGCCGCTCCCATACGTGTCAGGTTTCACTTTCGATAAATCAATCGCAGGCGTCAGCCCGATCACGCCGGGCAATGTCTCTGCCACATGCGTGTACATCACCGTGACAATATTTGCTTCCGCTAGTTTCACCGCCAACCAGTGATAACTCTCGATGCCCACGTTGATGCCATTGAAGAAGATCACTACTGGCATCGGTGCGGACGTTTTATCCGCGGAAATCACGCCACTCATCCGTTCCGCGTCGCTGTTAGTCGGCGCGGCAGGATAATAAACTTTCAAATGCAGCACGTTATACGGTGCACTGGCATTCGGAAGAGTCGTGGCGTGGAAGAGGGCGCGAATCACGAAGATTTCCTCAAAAGATATACATGCACATGATGTAGTTTTTCGTCGCGGTTCCATTTGCACAGACCAGCGACCATGCCTGTCGTTTCGTCGTTCACTTCCAGCCATGAGACCGTTTCACCAGGAGTAGTCACGGCTTCGATCTCGCGCAAGGCGCCGTATTGCTTTTGACGCCCACGCATGCCTTCGGTCTCGTTGAAGGTCGCATCGTTTGCGGTGATCGCAATGGTTTCGAGCAACTCACCATTGGGTGAGATCAAATAGCGTTCACCCTGATAATCACCATTTGGAGTGGTCGGCTCCAATGTTGGAAAGCCTTCTTCCTCTGGGACGCCAACACCGACGATGGTCGCAATTTCTTCGTTTGCGACAAAGAACTTGCCACCTGTCACCTGCCTCCCAGGGTTGACCAATATCGAAAAAGAAGTGAAGTTATAGCCAAAGCGAGTCCACATGCCATGCGCGGTCAGCACGCCATCTTTCCAGGAGAACCCGCCGCCGACCACATCTTCACCGAGATAATGCCGAGCCTTGCCAACGATCTTCAGATCAAAAACAAACTCACCCACACGCTTGTTCATGACATTTACAACTTCCTGCGCTTGCCCGGATAGGCTATGCGCAGCCTTTACTGGTTCACAGATTTGGATCACACGGATCACATCTCCCTGCGGCTGGAGTTTGCGGCGTTGATGGATCACACCCGCATATTCGCCTGCAGGAGTGTAGACGTATTCGCTCACGAGCCAGTCGCCGAGGAAGGATGGTTGATTCATGCAGACTCGAATTCCATCACACCAAACTGCGAGCCAACTCGCTGCCCGCCGCGATACCAATGCTGGACAACGGCTTTGCGCGTACCATCTAACGTCACCACTTCGCGCCGCCAGCAGCGCAGATGCGCTTCACGATGATAGAACTGTCCGCTGAGAGCACGTCCACCACTGAGAGAGTAACTGCCGACGATTTCCGAGTCATCCGTTGCCCACGCCTGCCACTGATTCGTAACCAGTGACATCTTGCGGACTTCGGGTCCGAAAGCACCACCTTCGATGCGTAAACCCAACATGCCTTCTTTGATGGGAGTAATGATCTCTTCGTAAAGTTTCTTGCCAAGCGGTTTTCTCTCACCATCCAACGCGGAGAGTTCACCACTCCATCGCCCAGGACGATGCAAAAGAATCTCGCCGCGCCCAGAGGTGGGATCATCATGCAGGTCATAATGTGTGCCGCTGACCACGGTCGGTTGTGGGACGGGGGTATCTTCGGGCACGCGGTCGTTTTGTCCAACAACGACATACATCATGTGTTCGCCGCGGGACATTTGCGCAAGCGAGAGTTGCAAATTGCCGTCCACGATCATCAAAAAGAAGCGTTGACTCAACCCAAGTGCTGACCAATATGCATTGGCATCCACAAGGTTTTCGCTAAGTGTTTCGGCATACCCGATGTTGGCGGGACCTTCGTACAGGCGGTGGTCATCCTGCTGTTGAATAAAGTAATGTCCGCTATGCTTGAAGGGACCGACGAAAGACACGTCAATGCGCACACGCCCTTCGGGGAGCGATTGCACATTGCGATAATCTGAGCCGTTGCCGAGGAAACAGCCTTTGCTGTCGAACACTTCGGCGTTGCCTGCCCAGCGACCAAGTCCTTGCTTGAATTGGATGGGTTGATTCATAGTAATTAGTGATTGGTAATTGGTGATTACCCACGTACCAATTTGTAGATTTGTTTCTCTTTGGGCGTGTTATCGAAAATGGCTTTGAAGTCTGCGCCTTGAGGTTGAGCGGTGATGTAACGTCCTTCAACAGAGACTTCGAGTGAGTCGCCTTCGAAGACCCACGGAGAGATAGCATACGAACCGTCTTCTCGCGGGGTGATACTGATGGTGTGATCTGTCCCTTTGCCATCGGGCACATTGAGGAACTTGCCTTCCTTGCGTCCTTCGGTGTGTGTGGTGTGGAAGTACAACGCCAAGGTATCGAAGAACTGCAAGAGTTTGTAGTTATTGAACAAGGCTTTCTCTTCGGTCCAAGCTTGGGAGGTGGAATCAGTTCCGAGGTCCGCTTTGAGGCGGGCTTGGCGAGTCAGTTCATCTGCGAGCATCGCATCTGCGGCGGCTTTGTGCTCTGCGGAAATCTTGTCGATGAAAATAAAATCCGACAGACCGTAGCGTCCGTTGAATAAACCATAGGTGTGCATGGACGAGAGCAAGCCGCTATACGCGTGATGTTTTTCGTTGAACTCGGGCGAGCCTTTGCTGGTTTGGATGAGATATGGCAGCGGCGTTTGCGTGAGGTGATGCGGCAAACCCGTGGTCGGTGATTGTTCACGCAGCGCGTCGATGGACGCCCAGCCTTCGTCGTGATGTTCAACGATGTAGACGACGAGGTCACGCGGCGTGGGTTGAGCAAAGTCCGCGTTGCCAAATGCGCGTGCGAGTTGACCGCAGGTGCGCGTATGGTCAGGTTGTTCGATGGCGAAGTTGGGTTTGCCTTCAATGGCGGTCTGGATAATCATAATGACTCCATTTCGTCATTGCGAGGAGGGCGATAGCCCGACGAGCTTCGTACATACGCGGAGATTGCTTCGGCGGAAGAACCCGCCCCCGCGATTTAAGGTTGCTGTATTCTCACAAAATCCTGAATTTGAAAAATATGCGTCTTGCCTTCGCGTAATTTATGCGTGATGATGCGGCGGTTGTTGGGGTCGATGAAGTAATGATTGTTATGAACGATGGTGTGTGAAATTTTACTGTCGATGGTAAAGACATAGTTATACGGCGTAAGTTCGGTGCCATGCAGACTCAACTGCTCGCTGGTCGCCCAGCAAAATTTTCCGTCGGTAGAGATGTCAGAGTGAAAGACAGTCTTGCCCACTTCATACAGATTTTCGAAGTTTTCCATCAAATGCCAACTCTTGCCCACTTCGTTCCAAGACACATCCATATGCACCGCAGCGGATTCGATGAAGTCGCCCTTCGGGCTGAAGGTTTTGCACAAGCCTTCCCATCGCCCCATGAAGCATTGATATGGGATGGTTGATTTCGGGTCACCGTAAGTCTTCGTCATATTAATCTCCAATTTGATATTTGAATCGGTCGCCGCGATAACGCGCTTGCAAAAATTCCAGCGGTTCGCCAGCCGCGCTCAACACCACGCGTTGAATCATCAGCACAGGCGAGCCCTGAGAAAGGTGAAGCAGCTTCACGTCGAGGTCTGAGGCGGCAACGGCTTCGATGGAACGAGTCGCATGGGATGTCGCCATCTGTGGAATGTGAGCAATATAGTTAAGTGATCCCCCATCCAACAGCCCCGCTTCATCGATCTGACCCACAATGGCTTCTGGCAAATAAGCCGTGTGATGCCCGATGGCTTCATTTGCCGCGAGGCGCAAGCGGCGAATGCGATAGACACGCGATTTATGCGGCAATTTCAAATTCGATGCCACTTCTTTATTGGCTTCGACAAATCCTTTTTCAATGACCTGCCAGCCTGGCTTGATGCCCTTCTCGGTCATGAACTCGGTCAGGCTTTTGCGTTCTTCGGGGCTGTGAGTCATTTTGGGCGGCGCAACAAAAGTCCCACGTCCGCGCTCGCGAATGAGCAAACCTTCATAGACAAGGTCGCTCAACGCCTGACGCACCGTGATGCGGCTCAAGCCGAACGAGGTCTGCATTTCCTGTTCAGAGGGGATGAGATCATTCGGCTTCCATTCACCCGACTCGATCTTTTCGAGCAGATGCTGTTTGAGTTGGTAATGCAAGGGCAGAGGTGAACTTCGGTCAACTTTTGGCATGGGAACCTGATTTCTGGCTAAATGTTATAACATTATAACAATAATACCTATTTGCCGATGGGGTGTCAAGTGTCAGGTTTTTGGGTGTCAGACTAAAAGGCGGGGAGATCCCAAAGTTTCAGACTTGTCCCCTCGTGCATGGCACGGTGGACGGGGACGCCGTCGTATGCTGTGAGCGTGAACTCAACTGCAAAGGCTTTTGCGCTGGAGGCATGTCCACCGATCACGACCACCCCATTGGGTGGGGACTTCATCTTGATACGACAAGGTGAGGTGCAGGTGGACATGCGGCTCATTCATTAAGCTGGAAATTGTGCCATGACCCGAAAGGATTTCCAACGGTCGGGCAAAGAACAACGGCTCTTCGCGCATTTTGTTGATGAAGTTATATTCGGTGAATTCCACCTGGGTCAAATCGCCGCCCAGCATTTCAAAGGTGGCGGCATGGATATTTTCTTCTTGGCAATTTTTGCGAAGCGCATCGTGAATGTATTCGTCATTGGTGATCGTACCCCATGAAGACGCGCGTTGTTGGTGTTGACCTGTGTTACCACAGCCTGAAATTGTTCTTCGTCAATCGGTTTGATTTTGAATGACCCGCGCGTCTGCTCATTTTATCAGAGGTCTTCGCGCCGTTCATGATCAACATTGAGCAATGCCGAGGATCATCGTTGCACCGCGAGCTACTTGCTTGTCTGCATCCGCTTTGGTGCCTGCGGTGATTCCTGCCGCGACACCTGCTTTTTTGCAAACGGCAATCACCTTGTCGATCATCTCTTGCACTTCGGGGTGGTTGGGTCCATCGGGGAAGCCCATATTAAGCGAAAGATCACGAGGACCGATGACGACGGCATCCACGTGCGGTTGGGAGATCATGGCTTCGAAGTCGTCGAGCAGGGTTGGGTCTTCGAATTGCGGGATGACCATGGTCTGTTCGTTGGCGAATTGGATGTATTTCTCTGCTCCCCCACTGTATGCCATGTATTTGGATGCGCGCGAAATGCCCACGCCTCTTTTCCCAACGGGTGGATATTTCACTGCATCCACAAGCATTTTCACCTCTGACGCATTTCTCAGGTCGGGCATCATCACACCCAGCATGCCTGCGTCCAGATATTGCAAGACGAGCTTCGGGTCTTTCGGTCCGATGCGGACGAGAGGGGTCATACCCGTCAACTCACAGGCGCGGATGACGTTGACCGCTTGGTCGGGGTGAAGCAGTCCATGTTCGGCGTCGAGCATGTAGTAGTCGTAGCCAGCCAAGCCGAAGAGCTCCGCGAGCTGCGGATCGGTCGAGGTGGAGATCACGCCAAAGGCTGGCTGACCAGCTTTGAGTTTAAGTTTGAGGCGATTTTCTTGGATGAACATGTCAACTCCTGACGATCGACGACGGACCGCAGACTATGGTCAATCGTCTGTGGTCAATGGTCAAATAACTCCGTTTGCTAGCAAGGCTTTCAACTCTTCATCACTCTTACCGAGCAGACCTTTATACACTTCGTCATTGTGTTGACCGAGCGTCGGCGGCGGCGAGAAGGTCTCTTCATGCGTCTCCGATAATTTTACTGGGTTACCAGGCATCTTCGCTTTGCCACCGAGCGGATGCTCCACTTCGATGACCATGTTGCGCGAGAGGACTTGCTCATCGGCGAGGGCTTGCGCCATGTTGTTGACGGGCGCGCAGGGAATGCGTTTGGCTTGCATACTGTCGAGCCAATGCTTTTGCGTGTTGGTCGAAAGAATTTCGTTGAGACGTTGATTGATGAGGAGTTTATTCTTCCAACGTCCAGGCTGACCTTTGTTCTCTTCGGTGTTGAGTTCGGGCGCGTCAACAACTTCCATGAGAGCAGTCCAAAAATTATCGGTGATGACCGCAATGATAATAAAGCCATCGGAACATTGAAAGGTATCGTATGGGACGTGAACAAAATGCCCATTGCCGAGTTTGTCGGGAATATCACCCGAAAGAAAATACATGGTCGCCATATAGTTGAGCAGACTGATCTGCGCGTCGAGCATGGAGATATCAACATGTTGTCCGCGCCCCGTGGTGTGACGTGCCTGCAATGCCGCGAGCACACCGACAACACCCATCAGTCCGCCGCCGAGATCGCCGATGGGAATACCTGAGCGTGTGGGCGGATTATCGGGCTGACCTGTGATGCTCATGCCTCCGCCCATCGCTTGGGCAACCATGTCGAAGGCGGTGCGGTCTTTGTTGGGACCCGTCTCGCCGAAGCCAGTGACCGTACAGGTGATGATGCGCGGGTTTATCCTGGACAGATGATCGTAATCTATCTTGAGACGCGTCGTTACGCCTGCGCTGAAATTGCTCAAGACGATGTCGGCGGTCTTTACCAGTTCGTAAAAGACTTGCAAGCCTTTTTCCGATTTGAGGTCGAGGGTGATGCTTTTCTTATTGCGGTTGAGAGTCATGTAATATGCGCCGAAGCCGTTGAGGCTGTTCTTCGGGTCTTTCTCCAACAGTCGGCGTGTGCCTTCACCGGTGACAGGCGGTTCCACTTTGATGCTTTCCGCGCCGAGGTCAGCGAGGATCATGCCTGCGTAGGGTCCGCTGAGCATGTGAGTGAGGTCGAGAATTCGAATTCCTTGGAGGGCTTTCATTGGGGTTCCTTGTGAGTTGTAAATTGTTGTTTGACGATTGACCATCGACCATGGACGATAGACAAGCAGGTCCGTCCGTGGTCAATTGTCTATGGTCTGTCGTCGTTCCAAGCAGGGAAGCGCATCCGATAGGTCATATACATCAACCCTGATGTTTGTAAAAGCAAAAAAATCAACGCATTGCCGAAGACGGCAAGATACGAGAGCGTACAGATCAAATTTGGGATATGACCGAACAAAACCTTTTTTAGATTCCATTCAGGGATGTTATGTTCGGGCGCAACATGAATATCCCAGTATTGGCTTTGCCATAATCCTTTGAAGGTGCCAACAATAAGGAAGGTTACCAGCGCGGTCAACCAGACGTTGCTGATGAATTTTTCGGTCACTGCCCAGGCAGAGAGGAAGACTTGACCTTCGCCAAGTCCCCAAAACAAGCCGAAGAATAAAACCTGCGGCAGGTGCAGTTCACGTCCATGCGTGAGGGTGCCGCGGGGCCAGAGATAGAAATAAGCAAAATAGATCACGCTACAGCACAACAATGTGAAAAGCCACCAGTAAAAATTTGAAACCTGGTCGCTTGTCGCAATCGGTTTGTTGATTAGTGTGGGCAGAACGCCCGTCAGAATGCTGAGGATGAATCCGCTGGTGAAGTAGATGCCACCGCGAATCCATGCCAGCCGCGGACTGTAGCCAGTGACTGTCCGCTTTTGGGTTTGCAGGGTGATGGTCAGAAATAAAAGCAAGCCAATCAACGCAAAGAGGAAGTAATCCATTGCGGAGTTGGTGAAGGTCCAGAAGGGAGAGAAGATGGGATGCATAATTCGACGATGGACCATTGACGATAGACCATGGTCAATGGTCCATCGTCAATGGTCAAAGAGCCCTTAAATACTCCACCACTTCCGCCTTCGACACCACATCGCCATACTTCGAGTTGATGTCGAACAGATTCGCTTCATGCGGACCTGGGTGCCGATCCGCCACGCATTCGCGGGGGACGATGACGCGGAAGCCGTATTGCATTCCGTCCACGGCGGAGGCACGGATGCAACCCGAGGTGGAGCAGCCTGTCAGGAGAATCGTGTCCACGCCGAGGGAGGTGAGGGTGGCAGCGAGAGAGGTGCCGAAGAAGGCGGAGGCGTATTGCTTGACAATGATAATGTCCGATTCGATGGGCGTAAGCTGCGGGACAATCTCTGCCAGCGGCTCGCCTTCGACCATTGTCTTGAGCACAGGGACTTTCTGAATGAAGATGCCGCCGTCACGGAAGTTCTTGTTATAGAGGACTTTCGTGTACAAGACGGGAATCTGCTTTTCGTGGGCAAGGCTGAGGAGTGGAATCGTTTCGTCGACGGCAGTAACAACATCGGGCGCGAAAAGAGGCGCACCTTCCGTCACATAGGCATTGATGAAGTCCACGATTAGGAGCGCGGGGCGTCTTCCAAACCCGAGGCGACCGTCGAAGACGCCTTTGTAATTACTTGCCAGATCAGACACTGGCTTGTCCTGTTGCTGTCACGGATCTGGAAGAGATAACTCCAGCCAGTTTCCACGCTGCATAAGCGAATGCGCCTTGCCCGAAGGTATTCAACAATTGTTCCGTCCATTGCAGCGGAATGGATTGTTCTGGGATACGGGCGAGTCCACTGAGGACGAAGACAATGACGATATTCGCAAGGAAGAGCCACGCCATTTTATTCAAGTTGTTATAGCGCGCCTGTTGAATGAGCAAGAACAACCATGACCACGTTGCCAATGGTCATCACGCCAAGCAAAATGAAACGCCATGTATTGACGGTCAGGTCGGGGAAGCCAGTGAAGAGGATAGCAACGAGGCTCAACCCAAGCACAATGGAAGGTCCCAGCCAAATGCGCCCAAGCTGACGTTTTCCACTGCGGGTCTCGCTCATGAACCAGAGCGCAAACGCCAGCAAGGTGAAGCCGACAGACATCCACATGAACATGCCTTTATCAAACCAGGCGATGTTCGTCTGGGCGTTGGTTGCCGCCATGGTGAGTTTCCATGTCGCTTTGAGAAAGCCGCCAATGCTGACCAAAACGAAACCGATGGTCGCCATTTTACCGAGACGGGCGTTGACATTCTTCACCATGCGGCTGACGAAGAACAAACCGATCGAAGAAAAAATGACAGGAATAAAATCTTCAAGGGCAAGCCCGAGAGTGTAGGTTTCCATGCGAGTCTCCTGTTGTTGAACTGACCGCCTCCCCAAATTCCGCATGACCTTTTGAGTAATCCGGGTCCGAAGGTGCAGTCTGCCGTCGTTATTTACCTCGTGCGGCGCGGATCTGGGTCGTCACCAACCCAGCGGAAAATGCGATCTCGCCAACATTCTGCATGATCGGAATGCTTGCCATCGGCGCGGCAATGAACATTAACAATGCGCCAAGGAAGAGCCACTTCCACTGGATATTGCGCCACATGATAACGCCAAAAACGATGACGACAAGGATGGTCAACACCGCCGGGATAGGCGGACCTTTCATGAACTCAAATCCATTGCTATATCTGGCGACTACACCATCTGGGTTGAAGAACAGATCGAGATTGAGAATATCAATATAACTACCCAAGGCGATCAAAGCCGTCGCCAGCACACAGATGATAGTATGCCAAATCTTGCTCTGTGCGAATTTCGAGCCGGTCATACGTAAAGCGCCAAAGGCAGAAATCATCATTGCCGGAGTAAAGAGTGCATGAACCCAAAAGCGCGGAGTGTTAAGCGCCTTGAGTAAATCGCCTTCACCAATGGTTGCGCCCAGCCCAATGACAAAGTTATCGTATGCCAAGCCATACACAACGATCAAAACCAACAGAGCATACCAATTGAAATGCCTGCGTACTTGCATTGTGCCATAAATGGCAATGCCAAGTTGAATAAAACCTACAATTATAAAGATAATGTTCTGCATGAACTCTAAAAAGGCCAAAGACCCGCGCTGACATTTCGATAGGCTAAATAAAGCAGGTCTTTGGTCGCGAGTTATAAATGGTCAAGTAAGCTACGCCTTCGCCCCGCGCTGAATGGACGCCATCTGATCGCTTCCTGCACGACGAGCCTGCCAATGCGTGAAGCCCATATATACATGGATGATGATCAGGAGGTACATAAGGATGTTGCCATAATCAAACCACGGTTGAATGGGACCATCCGCACCGATCAGCGATTGGCTGCCGAACATGACAAGGAACGTGATATAGCCAAGATACACATGCCAGGCTTTTGCACCGCCACCGCGGGGAAAACCGAACAGATAAAGCGTCAAGCCAAAGTGAACCAGCGCCAACAAGGGGATCAGGGCGTAATTAATCGTCTGATATAACGCACCACTCTGATCAAGGGGAATCAATGGGTTGCTGCGGGGGTATGCGGTGACGACAGATACCAACGTCACAACCACAAATGCCCAGCCCAACCAGCGATTCCATTTTGCCAAATTCTGCTTACTCATCTTGCACTCTCCTCTGGTGAAATTGGTCAGCTCCAAATGGAGCGAATACCCTTAAACGTCGCGCGAAATGCTCCCGCCTGTATAGAACGGAATGGGCGCATCCCATTGTTTGCGGAAAAGCCTTTGCAAGATCAAACGCACACCGATTAAAGAATGGAAAGAGCGGGGATCATGATCAGCGTTGCGACGATCTGTTCAGCAGTTTCAAAGCGTGAAATGGAACGGTTAATAAAGATCAGCGCCAGAATGGCAATGCCCAGATACAAATTGACAATGCGCATATTTTTCTTAAAAAGGGGAATGCCATACAAATATAAAGCCGCGATCGAATGCAGGAAGATCATGATCCAGAATAAATTACTGAACGTCTGCATCAAATCATCATTGAAATTGGTCATGCCTTGTGCGTTCAAAAAACGCCCAACGATCGGAAAGAAATAACAGAACAAGGTGAACCACCCCACCAAACGATCGACTAACTGCATGCGTAATTTACGTCGAATCTCGATCTGCTGACGGTCAACCTTTTGTTCCATGATCATCTCCTTAAAAATTCGTGCAATACATCTGCCACCGCTTGCGGATTTTGGTCGCAGATGTAGGGACCTTCGTTCGGAATTAATTTCATCGCGCCGTTCTTTAAGATCGAAAACGCAGGTTCGAGGCTTGCCCGCAAGGTATCGTTTTCACCAGACATCACAAGGATTGGAATCTCAAGCGCGGATAACTGCTCCGCGAAGGGCTGGTCGAACACGGCTTGAAACGCGCTCTGCGCCGCCTCTCTCGCGGACTGGGTGAGGAGGACTTCTCTATGAACTGTTTCCAACGCCAAAGCCGAATCTCGTTTACGGATCCGCTCCCAGACCTGAGTGAGGTGCGAACCGTCTTCTGCAATTGCAAATGGTTTGAGGCTGGCTTTTAATCCATTGATTTGTGACTCATTCAACAGCGGCGCACCCGATAAGACCATCTTCTGAATAAAGTCGGGATGGTCATGCGCCATCTGCACGGCGATGGCAGAACCCGTGTGATGCCCGAACATAAAACAAGACTCCACACCGAGTTGGTGCAGAGCGGCATAAAGGAGTCTGATAAATATCGGATGCTGAATCCGCTTGGGGGGTAGGAAAGAGGCGCCGAATCCGGGGGTATCCAATGCCAGAGTGTGAAACGAGTCTGAGAGGAGAGACATCACCGGTTCGAACATCACCCCCGAGCTGGCAGTTTGGTGGAGCAAGACAAGCGGAGTACCCGAGACGCGATGCACCTCACGGTAATGGACTTGCCCTTCGGATGTTTCGGCATAGCTTTTGCGAATAATTGACATCTCTCTCCAGAATGTTATAATGTTATAACATTTAGAGTTGTTAGTCAAGTTAATTATTGACCGCGGACGATAGACGGCAGACCGCGGTCGGTGGGCACTCGTCTGCCGTCATCATTTCATATCAGGAGACCTCCCCCATGACAGACCAACTCGGCTATAGAAAAAAATTCGGTGTGATCCTTCCCAGCACGAACACGATTGTGGAACCTGAGTTCTATCGAATGACGGTGCCAGGCGTCACGCCGCACGTGTCGCGCATTCATATCCGCGATCAAAAGCTCGATAGCGACGAAGCCTTTGTGCGTTTGCTTGAACAAATCCGCGTGGAGATTCAGTATGCGGTGGAACGCGTCGTCACCGCTGAACCCGATTACATGGTGATGGGCATGAGCGCCGAAACGTTTTGGGACGGCGTGGAAGGCAACCGCAAATTCACCAAGATGATCTCTGATTGGGCGGGCGGTTTGAAAGTAGCAACAGGCGCCGAAGCATGTGAACGCGCGTTGAAATTATTCGGTGCCAAGAAGATCGGCGTGGTCACACCATATCAGCCCATCGGCGATAAGAACGTCACCCGCTTCTTCAATGACCTCGGTTTCGACGTGACCGCCATCAAGGGCTTCCGCTGCCCCACCGCTATCGCGATCGCCAACGTCTCGCAAGATGAACTTCGCAATGCGCTCATCGAAGTCAACAAAGATGCTGATGTGCTCGTTCAAGTTGGCACCAACCTCAGCATGGTCAGCCTCGCCGATGAAGCCGAACGCTGGCTCGGCAAGCCCGTCATCGCGATCAACGCCGCCACGTATTGGATGGCTCTGCGCGATAACGGCATCACCGATAAAGTGTATGGGTGCGGGGAGTTTGTTGAGAGAGCATTAACCCTCCGCCCTTTGGGCACCTCCCTCAAAACCGACGAACCCCAGTAGGATTTGGGGGAGGCTGATCTTTTCTTATGAATCCAAAACGCTCCTTCCGCCACATCGGATACATCGTCCGCGACTTGAAGCAATCGGTCGCGGATTTTCAACGCCTGTTCGACTTGCAGGATGAAGACATTCGCATCATTCCTCCCTTTGATCTGGCTGCTGACACTCGATTTGCCTTTTTTCACGCTGACGGTTTAACCTTCGAACTGATCGAGCCCATCTCGGAGCATTTCAAGAAGATTCTCTTTAATTCTGGCGTCGGCATCAATCACATCTGCTTCACCGTGGATAATATTGATTCCGCCGTGAAAGAGATGGCAGCCAAAGACATCCGCCCAGGGCATGTGACACCGAATGGCATCATCACCATGCCGCATCAGAAGATGGTTTATTTTGATCCAAATGATACTGGGGATTTTGATCGAGTACATTCAGCCGCTATAATTCCCTTGTGAAAAATACCTATCATTTTTCTTTCTCTGGCATTGGCACTTGACAGCCTGTCAATCAGCTACGGCATTACCAACAACCGTGCCGCTCTCTACAGAGAGCCCAACGACTACTCCATCGCTACTGCCAGACACATCACCCACCCTCCATATACACTGCAACCATTCCTGCAACCACAAGCGAACTCGAAGGGACAATCCTTCAGCCGGGCTTTTCAATTCTCAAATTCGCCACCTTATACCGCCCACTGCGTTGACCTTCGACCTGAAGGCAATGTCTGGTCGCTTCGGCAGACAGCAACATCTACATCCTCACCGATAACGACAAAGACGGACATGCCGATACCAAATCCATTTTTGCTTCAGGCTATTACATCCCACTCGGGCTGACGGTTCATCCGGTCACAGGCGAAGTTTACGTCTCTTATCAAGGTGCAATTGCAATATTAACTGACAGCAATCAAGATGGAGTATCTGATTCAAGCCATACCCTGGTGGAAGGACTTCCGTCTACCGGACGTCACCAAAACAATAATCTTGAATTCGGCACAGATGGCTGGTTATACATGGGCATGGGTTCCACTTGCGACGCCTGCGCCGAAACAGATGCAAAGAAACGCCACCATCATGCGCTTCAATATTGAAACAGGCGAAAAAGAAATTTACGCTTCGGGGATGCGCAATCCCTTCGATATTGCTTTTCATCCACTCACCGGTGAACTATTTGCCACAGACAATGGGCGCGATGACCTCGGACTGGGCGCACCACAAGAAGAATTAAATCTCATTATCCAAAATGGGGATTACGGTTTCCCCAATTGTTGGGACTCGCAAGATGCTCCCGGCTGCGAAGGGACAATTCCAGCCGTAGCATTTTTTGAGCCCCATTCCTCTGCAGATGGATTGGATTTTTATACCGGCACTCAATTCCCAAATGAATATCAGAACAATGCTTTGTAGGCATTTTTGGCTCATGGCTGAACTCCCACCTCTCGAAACAGGAGTACAGCGCGTCATCTCACCCCAAAAAATGGAACGTATACCAGCGAGGTTTCATGGTTTGTGAAATTCCCCAAAGGGTAATGCCACTGCCTATTCAATTTGGCAAAGATGGCGCTTTATATGTTGGTGATTATATTAATGATGCTATTTATCATATCAGTTTGGGTCCGTAAAGATGCAACAAGCTGAGATCATTATTAACGAGAAAAAGTTTCTTACTGGCAAGGCGGAGTTGGCGCACCGCTTCTCCTCATCCACGGTGGGGATTGGGAATGCGGAGTTGCATTGGAAGCACGAGTGGGATCAACTCGCGGACAGGTACACGGTTATTGCGCCAAATCTGCCGTCCTTCGGTGGTACAGGTCCGCTGGAGCGCGGGGTTTGCTCAAATTGCAGATTGGGTTGCTCAATTGATGGATGCATTGAGCATCGAGGTCGTAAATGTGCTTGGCAATCGTTCGGGGTGAGTCAATCGTTTGATGGCGAGCAGGCGAGCGAGAGTGAAGCGTGATCCTCGTCAATGGCGGTGCGATTCGAACGATCCGTCGTTCGGTGGGGCGCATGATGCAATCATCCATTTTCAATGGCATGTTCAACGCATGATTCGCAAGCAGACGTTTTCTTTCAAAGGTCTTGCGCCCATGTTCGCGGACAGGTCGTTTTGAACAAAACGAGTTCATCACCCAAGCGAAGCAGATTACCTGGGTTCGTCACGCTCAGTGCGTCAGGTCGGCCTCGGAGGGTGTTGGCACGGAGGTCGTTCCGCAAGTTCCAACTTCAGTGCTGTGGGGCGAGGACGATAAATTTACAAAAAGTTTCAATGAAGAAAATCTGGCGAAGATGATTCCGAATGCGGAGTTCAAGTTATTCGTGGGCGCAGGTCACATGCCCCAGATTGAACCAGATGAATTTGTGAAGAAAGGTAGTTGAGTTTTTTTGGTTAAAAAATAGCCGCCAAACAATAATCTATTGTCGGCGGCTGTCATTTCACTAAGCTTTGAATTTCACAGACTTTCCACTTATTCAACTCTCTCTGCAACTCCTCTTCAGGGGCAGAAGGTAAAAAGTTTGAAAATACGTTCAAAGACTTTGAGGTCATCACTGCGATACATACCAAAGATACGCTGACGCTCCGTTGTCTCTTCAACAAGAAGACCCGACACTTCCATTCTTTGGCGTTTCACCTCTATGACGGCTTGCCC
>JADKIL010000016.1 GCA_016721315.1 Candidatus Villigracilis vicinus | reverse complement strand
ACATCTGCCACCGCTTGCGGATTTTGGTCGCAGATGTAGGGACCTTCGTTCGAATTAATTTCATCGCGCCGTTCTTCAAGATGGAAAACGCAGGTTCAAGGCTTGCCCGCAAGGTATCGTTTTTCACCCAGACATCACAAGTTGGAATCTCAAGCGCGAGATAACTGCTCCGCGAAGGAAGCGATCGAACCAGGCGAAACGCGCTCTGCCGCCTCTCTCATGTTGGACTGGGTGAGGAGGACTTCTCTATGAACTGTTTCCAACGTAAACCCGGGATCTCGTTTCGGATCCGCTCCCAGACTTGGTGAGGTGTGTAGCCGTCTTCTGCAATGCAAATGGTTTGAGGCTGGCTTTCAATCCGTTGATTTGCGCTTCATTCAACAATGGCGCACCTGATAAGACCATCTTCTGCATAAAGTCAGGATGGTCATGTGCCATCTGCGGCGATGGCAGAGCCAGTGTGATGCCCCAAACATAAACAGGAACTCCACACCGAGTTGGTGCAGGCGGCATAAAGGAAGTCTGATAAATATCGGATGCTGAATCCGCTTGGGGGTGAAAGAGGCGCCGAATCCGGGGTATCCAATGCCAGAGTGTGAAACGAACTGAGAGGAGAGTCATCACCGGTTCGAACATCACCCCCCGAGCTGGCAGTTTGGTGAGGCAAGACAAGCGGAGTGCCCGCGACGCGATGCACCTCACGGTAATGGACTTGCCCTTCGGATGTTTCGGCATAGCTTTGCGAATAATTGACATCTCTCTCAGGAATGTTATAATGTTATAACATTTAGAGTTGTTAGTCAAGTTAATTATTGACCGCGGACGATAGACGGCGAGGCCGCGGTCGGTGGGCACCGGTCTGCCGTCATCATTTCACATCAGGAGACCTCCCCATGACAGACCAACTCGGCTATAGAAAAAATTCGGTGTGATCCTCCCAGCACGAACACGATTGTGGAACCTGAGTTCTATCGAATGACGGTGCCCGGCGTCACGCCGCACGTGTCGCGCATTCATATCCGCGATCAAAAGCTCGATAGCGACGAAGCCTTTGAGCATTTGCTTGAACAGATCCGCGTGGAAATCGAATATGCGGTGGAACGCGTGATTACTGCTGAACCTGATTACATGGTGATGGGCATGAGCGCCGAAACGTTTTGGGACGGCGTGGAAGGCAACCGCAAATTCACCAAAATGATCTCTGATTGGGCAGGCGGTTTGAAAGTAGCAACAGGCGCAGAAGCATGTGAACGCGCGTTGAAATTATTCGGTGCCGGGAAGATCGGCGTGGTCACACCGTAACAACCCATCGGCGATAAGAACGTCACCCGTTTCTTCAATGACCTCGGTTTCGACGTGACCGCCATCAAGGGCTTCCGCTGCCCCACCGCGATCGCGATCGCGAATGTCTCGCAAGATGAACTTCGCAATGCTCTCATCGAAGTCAACAAAGATGCTGATGTTCTCGTTCAAGTCGGTACCAACCTCAGCATGGTCAGCCTCGCCGATGAAGCCGAACGCTGGCTCGGCAAACCTGTCATCGCGATCAACGCCGCCACGTATTGGATGGCTCTGCGCGATAACGGCATAACCGATAAAGTGTATGGGTGCCGGAGTTTGCTGAGAGAGCATTAACCCCCTCCGCCCTTTGGGCACCTCCCCAAATCCGACGAACCCTAGTCGGCTTTGAGGCTCATCTTTTCTTATGAATCCAAAACGCTCCTTCCGCCACATCGGATACATCGTCCGCGACTTGAAGCAATCGGTCGCGGATTTTCAACGCCTGTTCGACTTGCAGGATGAAGACATTCGCATCATTCCCCCTTTGATCTGGCTGCTGACACTCGATTTGCCTTTTTCACGCTGACGGTTTAACCTTCGAACTGATCGAGCCCATCTCGGAGCATTTCAAGAAGATTCTCTGAATCTGGCGTCGGCATCAATCACATCTGCTTCACCGTGGATAATATTGAATCGCCGTGAAAGAGATGGCAGCCAAAGGCATCCGCCAGGGCATGTGACACCGAATGGCATCATCACCATGCCGCATCAGAAGATGGTTTATTTTGATCCAAATGATACTGGGGATTTTGATCGAGTACATTCAGCCGCTATAATTCCCTTGTGAAAATACCAATCATTTTTCTTTCTCTGACATTGGCACTTACAGCCTGTCAATCAGCTACGGCATTACCAACAACCGTGCCGCTCTCTACAGAGAGCCCGACGATTACTCCATCGCTACAGCCAGACACATCACCCACCCTCGTATACACTGCAACTATTCCTGCAACCACAAGCGAACTCGAAGGGACAATCCTTCAGCCGGGCTTTTCAATTCTCAAATTCGCCACCTTATACCGCCCCACTGCATTGACCTTCGACTTGAGTGGCAATGTACTAGTCGCGTCGGCAGACAGTAACATCTACATCCTCACCGATAACGACAAAGACGGACACGCGAAGTTTACGTCTCTTATCAAGGTGCAATTGCAATATTAACTGACAGCAATCAAGATGGAGTATCTGATTCAAGCCGTACCCTGGTGGAAGGACTTCCGTCTACCGGGCTCCACCAAAACAATAATCTTGAATTCGGCACAGATGGCTGGTTATACATGGGCATGGGTTCCACCTGCGACGCCTGCACCGAAACAGATGGAAGAAACGCCACCATCATGCGCTTCAATATTGAAACAGGCGAAAAGGAAATTTACGCTTCGGGGATGCGCAATCCGTTCGACATTGCCTTCCACCCAATCACTGGTGAATTATTCGCCACCGACAATGGGCGCGATGACCTCGGTTTGGGCGCGCCGCAGGAAGAATTAAATCTCATTCTCCAAAATGGGAACTATGGCTTCCCCAATTGTTGGGATGCACAAGATGCTCCCGGCTGTGAAGGGACAATTCCCGCCGTGGCATTTTTTGAGCCACATTCCTCCGCCGATGGCTTGGACTTTTATACCGGCACTCAATTCCCATCTGAATATCAGAACAATGCTTTTGTAGGCATTTTTGGCTCGTGGCTTAATCCAGCGCTCGAAACAGGGGTAAAGCGCGTTATCCTCACCCCACAAAATGGAACGTACACCAGCGAAGTTTCGTGGTTTGTGAAATTCCCCAAAGGGGTTATGCCACTGCCTATTCAATTTGGCAAAGATGGCGCTTTATATGTTGGTGATTATATTAATGATGCTATTTATCGTATCAGTTATGGAGTCCCGTAGATGCAACAAGCTGAGATCATTATTAACGAGAAAAAAGTTTCTTACTGGCAAGGCGGAGTTGGCGCACCGCTTCTCCTCATCCACGGTGGGATTGGGAATGCAGAGTTGCATTGGAAGCACGTGAATCAACTCGCGGACAGGTACACGGTTATTGCGCCAAATCTGCCGTCCTTCGGTGGTACAAGTCCGCTGGAGCGGGCGGGGTTTGCTCAAATTGCAGATTGGGTTGCTCAATTGATGGATGCATTGAGCATCGAGTCGGCAAATGTGCTTGGCAACTCGTTCGGGGGTGGAGTCAGTCGTTTGATGGCGAGCAGGCATGAGCGGAGAGTGAAGCGCTTGATCCTCGTCAATGGCGGGGCGATTCCGAACATCCCGCCGTTCGTGGGGCGCATGATGCAGTCATCCATTTTCAATGGCATGTTCAACATGATCCGCAAGCAGACGTTTTCTTTCAAAGGTCTTGCGCCCATGTTCGCGGACAGATCGTTTTTAACAAACGAGTTCATCACGCAAGCCGAAGCAGATTCCCTGGGGTTCGTCACACTTATGCGTCAGTCGGCTTCGGAGGGTGTTGGCACGGAGGTCGTTCCGCAAGTTCCAACTTTAGTACTGTGGGGCGAGGACGATAAATTTACAAAAGTTTCAATGGGGAAAAATCTGGCAAAGATGATTCCGAATGCGGAGTTTAAGTTATTCATGGGCGCAGGTCACATGCCCCAGATCGAAAAGCCAGATGAATTTGTGAAGAAGGTAGTTGAGTTTTTTGGTTAAAAAAATAGCCGCCGACAATAGATTATTGTCGGCGGCTGTATTTACTTCGCTTTGAATTTCACAAACTTCCACTTATTCAACTCTCTCTGCAACTCCTCTTCAGGGGCAGAAGGTAAAAGTTTAAAAATACGTTCAAAGACTTTGGGGTCATCACTGCGATACATACCAAAGATACGCTGACGCTCCGATTCATCTTCAACAAGAAGACCCGACACTTCCATTCTTTGGCGTTTCACCTCTATGACGGCTTGCCCATTGGCAAGCATATTACGAAACCAGTTGGAGTTGCCTGGGTTGAGCGCAATGATGTCATTGCCATCACGTTTGTAAGCAATGGGAATGGTATGCGTCTTTCCCGATTTTCTCCCAGTCGTAGTTATGACCATCAGAAAGTTCTCAGCGGGTCCCATCCAACCGCGACGGAGGAGAAAAACTTGCATCGCCAGCCCGAACTTCTGAAAATTATTAACTTTAGGTGGAATGTTGGTTCCTGCATTTGTTTCAACCATAAATTTTGAAATTCCTTTGATGGTATGTCGAATTTTGAAACAGACCGCTGTGCGGTCAATCATCCTAAAATGGACGCGGCGTCTCGCCGAGTTCTAACGAGATCCACTTCAACTCGGTGAAATGCTCCACCGAATACTTGCCGCCGCTCCTGCCAATACCAGACATGCCATACCCGCCGATCGGCGCCATCGGGTCAGACTGGAACGAGTGCGCACCAACGTGAACCGAACCACAGCGGATGCGGCGCGCCGCGGTCATGCCGCGCACAAGGTCATTGGTCAGCACGCCTGCACTCAAGCCGTAATCACTTTCGTTCGCAATCGCGATCATCTCTTCGAACGATGGCACTTCCATCACCATCGCTACGGGACCAAAGGTCTCCTCATCCCAACACGGACCCGACATCGGCGGGTTGTAGATGACCGTCGGTTGAAACACAAGTCCGTTGTGCACCGCGCCGCCCGTGAGAATTTCCGCGCCGCCATTTTTCGCGGCTTGCACATGTCGCAACACTTTATCCACCGCACGTTGATTGATCAGCGGACCATACGCGGTTTTCTCGTCGCGCAAATCGCCAAGATGTAAACTCGCCGCCTTCTTTGCCAACGCCTCTGCAAATGCGCGTCCGTTCGGGGCTTCGACCATGATGCGCGCGCTCGACATACAGATCTGCCCGCCGTGCGTGAACGCGCCCACCGCCGCGATCTCCGCCGCCTTGTTCACGTCGAAATCATTCAACACCAACAGCGGATTTTTTCCGCCGAGTTCCAACTGCATCCGCTTCATGGATTGGATCGCGATCTCGCCGATCTTCATGCCCGTCGCCGTGGAACCCGTCAACGCAATGCCATTCACTTTGGGATGTCTCGCCAGTGGACTTCCGCACTCTGCGCCGAATCCCGTCACCACATTGAGGACTCCATCAGGAAGTCCCGCCTCTTTCATGACCTTTGCCAGTTCCACCGCAATAAGCGGAGTCTCCTCTGACGGCTTCGCAATCACGGCATTGCCCGCTCCAAGTGGAAAGACGATCATCTTCGCCAGCAATACCAACGGCGCATTGAACGGCGATATTGCCAACACCACTCCCACGGGTTCGCGGACAACCATCGACATACGGTGCGGCTTTTTCGTTCGGCAATGTGTCCGCATACATACGCCGCACCTCTCCCTGCCGCCGTCCTCAACACTGAAGCCGTGTACAACACTTCATACTTTGCCTTGATGATGGATGATCCACTTTCGTCAATGAGCAGGTTCAACAGACGGTCATAATTCGCTTCGACATGATCCGCACACTTGAGCAGAATCCTCTCCCTGTCATACGGCGGCAGCGACGACCAATGCTCAAATCCTTTTCGCGCAGACGTCACCGCGGCTTCGACATCCGCCTCCGTCCCCGCGCGGCATGACCGAGAATCTCACCCGTCATCGGTGCATAACTGGGAAATGTCTCGCCATTTGCAGCAGGGACTTCACGTCCGTGGATGAAGTGTCCGTATGTTTTCATGGTTGCCTTCTTTTTCAACCACAAAGGGTCACGAAGGTACACAAAGGTTTTAAATCAATTCCTTCGTGACACTTTGTGACCCTTCGTGGTCAAGTATTTAGATTCTCTCTTCCAACATACTCGCCCGCAACAAATACGCCCTCGCCTTTGCAGGGTCACTCGCCGCGCCCGAAAGCGACTTGTTCCTGCGCTCGCGTTCTTCTTCCGCGCTCATCACCATGTTGTTGTATTGCTGGTCGGTATAAAGTTGCACAGACTCAACCGCATATTGCCTGCGCTCATTGGAGTAATCATCCAGAATCAAATACGATTCGCCATTCCAAATCCGCACAAGTTTCTCAGTCAAATTCGCCGCGTCGTGAATTCCGCTGTTCATGCCCATGCCACCCGACGGATTGTTGTTATGCGCCGAGTCGCCTACGAGTAAGGCACGCCCCACGCGGAAGGTGTCCGCCACGCGTTGATGGACTCGATACAGTTGAGTCGTCTTGATTTTGTAATCTGGGACCTTGCCGAAGAAATTAGTAATCCGCGCCCGCAGTGTTTCTTCCTTCATCGCCACTTCTTCATTCTCATCATCCGTCATGCGAAACACTACGCGGACAATATCAGGCAGATTCAAAATGATGACCCATTCCTGAGGGTCAAAGATGTAGCAGACTTGTGCCGCGCCTGGGAGCAGGTCTTCGGTCTTCAAGTCACTGCCGATCAGCAGAAAGCGGTCTTCGTAAGTCTTGCCCATGAAACCAATATTCAACTGCTTGCGCACCACACTATGCGAGCCATCCGCACCGACGATGTACGAACCTTCGCGTTCGACAATTCCACTGGCGGTTTCAAATCGCGCGGTGACGTGAGTGCCGTGGTCAGCAAAGTCAATGAGTTTATGACCCATGTAGACTTTGCCCGTCGCAGTCGCTTCGACGGCAGGCTTGAGCACACGCGTGGCGATATGCTGCGGGCATTGCAAACGATACGGGTAGGCAGTATCGTCAGCAATGGAGGCATAGCTAAAGTCCGCAATGAGGCGGCGCGGAGCGCGTTCCCAATATTGAAGTTGATCCACTTTGTATCCATGCTGGATGATCTCATCCACCACGCCCCACTCTTTGAACATCTCAAGTGTTTTAGGGTGAAAGGTGCTCGCGCGGATCTGCGTGTTGAGCTCCGCGTCCATTTCGAAGACTTCCGCGGGAATGCCCGCCCGAGAAAGCGCCAACGCCAACGAAAGCCCCACAGGACCTGCACCAGCAATGAGAATAGGAAGTTGTTTTTCAGACATAGGGTGTTTGGAACTCCTCCCCCAAATGCGACGGTATTTCTGTCGCATTTGGGGGAGGACGGGAGGGGGTTATTCGCGCTCGCCCGCGTGCAAAATACGCACCAGCCGTTCACGCATCGGCACACCGAGCATACGATCCGCCAGAACATTTGCAGGGTCTTTCTCCACAATAGTTCTGCGGACAAGTTCATCACGTTGTTTCAACGCCGCGCGTTTTTCAGGCGGAACAGGCTTGGCATTTTTCACCAACTCCACCCAGTTGCGGACGTAATCCAGCATGACCGACTCAATATTCGCCTTGAAATCCGCGAACGGGATTAATCCGCAAATCGCAATTGGTGACAGTGTTCCACGCGTATAAAGATGAACAGGATTGAAAGTTTTATACGCAGGGTTGCGACGCAACTCGATCCACTTTTGATTCATCGATTCGTGATACTGGTCGAGATGATCGGGCGAAATGACAGGTTCATAGCGCGGCAGATAATCGACATAACAAAAGACATCGGGCGCGGTTCCGAGTGCCATGCCAAGATGCGGCACATCAATTTCATCCTTCACCCAACAAGTGAGATGAATATTCGTGAAGCCCATCTCTGCCTTGCCGATCCACGAACGGATAACCCAGTCGATCTTGTCACCCGTGTAGGTGAACATATTGCCCACCACATTCCCCTGCAAATCAGGAATCTGTTCAATGTCCGCGCATTTCATGTCCCGTCGCAGGTTCAAGCCATTATTCACCATCGCCCACGCCTGCTCGCGCACGTTCAACAAATAGTTGAACACTTCCGTATTGTTGACAGGCGCGCGCGAGTCAAGCACATCTGCCAGGTGTTGAACTGTATCTCCACTCATGGTTGTCTCCTTATTTATTTCGTCATTGCGAGGAGCGCTCTTGTTCTTCGCGACGAAGCAATCCCACATGTTGGAGATTGCTTCGGGCGAAAGTGCATCGCCCTCGCAATGACGGGTTAGCTAATCAACGGCTCCGCCAACTTCCACGGTCTGCCATTCAAAACATCAGTGCGATGCGAAACCATCTTGTTCACCGCAGCAGCAGGGTGAATCTCTGCAATCGTCAAGCCATCACCTTGTGCCATTGTTATCACGGGATAATTGATATTTCCATCGAATGGTCGGTTCTTCCATTCCGTCCACAATGTAAAATCTTCAGTGATCGCATAAATGCCGCTGTCACTTTTACTCGCCACGATCACATTCATTCTGTTTTCAGCCGCGCGTTCTTTGAAGCCGTGCTCCACTTCCCACTTTTCCAAAATCATCGTCGGCACCGCTACCACTTCCACATCTTTCAACGCCGCGAGTCGAAACGTCTCTGGGTAAATGGCATCATTGCCGATCACCAACGCCACGCGCCCCCACTCGGCATCGAACACATTCACTTCATCGCCCAACTTCGACCACGCATGTCTGCCCGACTTATGCAACTGCGGCTGTCTCAACACAACACCGCTTTTATTGAACAGCACCCCAACATGCGTTCCATCTTCCACAATCGACGTCGCCACATATGCATCTTTCAATTCACTTTGCAACGCGCGAATCATCTCAACTGATTCTTTTTCCGCGCTTTCCAAATTCGTGATGTGGAATAACTCTGGGAGGACAATTAACTTAACTCCAGCCTTTTCCCCCTCCGCAATCATCTTCAACGCTGAATCAATCGCCTCTTTGCCCTGACCTGAAACCTGCCCCACCCCCGCAAGCAGACTCTCCGCCCCAGGCTTTTTCCCGCCACTCACTGACTCAACCCCAAGCGGCGCATACAACTCAGGTCTGCGCGTGGACATGATATCCGTGCCATCGGGTCGAAGTTTATTATCGGCTTCCCTCAGGTTAATATCCGCGAACACAACTGCTTCGCCTTTCATCGGCGCCTTGGCTAAGACCGTCCCATCAGGCGCAACAATCTGACTCTCACCCGCGCCTTCGAGAAAACTTGGGTCGATCTTCAAACGTGCCGCGACTCCCTCACGCATCTCTTCGGGCACCAACGACCCGACCTTATTCGCCGCAACGACGAACACCTTATTCTCCGCCGCCCGCACAGGGATATGCAATGACGCTTCATCATGCGCGAACGAGTTCAGGCTATTGAGCAGCATCTGTGGACGTCTCACCGCCAACGCCCGCGCCACCTCAGGAATGACTCCGTCCATGCAGGCGTACATGCCCACTTGTCCTAAGTCCGTTTCAAGGATTGGCGCAATCGTCGCAGACTTCTCTAAAAAGTTATTTTCATTGCCCATCAAAATCTGCTTATCGGTCAACCCAACCACAGCTCCTGCTGGGTCGAACAAAACATTCGTACCCGAAACTTTGCCATCATCTCGTTTCAATGTGACGTTGATCTTGATATAGCAGCCATGCTCTTTGGCTTTTCTGCCTATCGCGTGGATAAAGTCATCGTCAAGCGAAACAGCCACCCCGTAACAATGAGCCGCATCGCGATACCAGGCGATGTGATTGACGAATTCTGGCAACACAATCACATCCGGCTTGTACCTCGCCGCTTCATCGATCATCCGCAGACAAGTTTGCAGGTTCGCAGCGACATCAGCCACCACACCAAATTGCACCGCCGCCGCTCGAATTTTAGTTTTACCAGCCAAAGACCGCCTCCAAGGCTAAATGTTATAACATTATAACAATATACACCAAAGATATCCCTCTTGTCAACAACTCAACTACAGAAAATGTATCTGGATTACAACGTTTCTCCATCCATTACCTTTTATGGGAATATCAATGCGTATTTTTTTCCATTCACACAGTCCACACATCTATGTTTAACTTTTAAACACATCCCCCCAGCCCGTGGATCTTTGCAGCACAGACGGTTTGATATCACCCAGTTTTTGTCCGCGTCCCTGGCAAGCGCGGATGTAGGCGGCGCCTCCATCTTTGACCTGAACGGTTTGCGTTTCAGCGAGTTGACCCAACCTTCGGCAGTAGTCGTAGTGGAAGTTGGTGCGCAGGGAGTTATCTAGTTCGGTGGTCAGGTGGTCGGATAGTTGAGTAGTCGAGTTGCCGGCAAGTTCGATATAAAGGGTGTAATGAAAAGGTGGGGTGTCATCGGGGGCAAGCATGTAGAAGGTTGGATTCAGATTGTGTTTCGCAAAAAGTTCTTTCAAAACTCCTGCCACAAACTGCTCGTTGAGTTTTTCACCGAAAAAATCAGAAACCTTATCTGCCTTGCCAATAAATTTTACGCAGGGGATTTGGTTGTAGAAATCGGTTACTTCCACAATGTCGTTTAGCTGATAGCGATACAGTCCCCCACCCGTAGTGACGATGACAGAATATTTTTTTTCTTTTTCGAGTTGATGGGCAAGAAAAATATCGCCATTCTCAGCGAGGAATTCAAAATAGTGCGAGGTGACCGCCAGCGCGCCGCCGTCGTATCCCGTCAGCGGGAAAGAGATAAAGGCTTCGGTGGCAAGCAAACCTTTAGGCTGAATGATCACATTTGGAAAGTGAGATTGCAATTCCTTTGCATAGGGAGCGGATGCACCGTCTGCCCAGCAGGAGATGAGGGAGAGGTGTTGCCAGATGGAGGGGTAGTTGGTTGGGGAAAGTTTGGAAAGGGTACGAGAGCGGGGTTTATTGGGGAATTGGGAATTGGGAATTGGAGATTGATTGGGCGGAGTGATGGTTCCATCAGCGATGTCTTTTAGGAGCGAGTCCCACCAGGTTTCAAAGGGTGCAAGCAAAAGCGTGAGGAAGGTGGGATTCCAAACGGAAATCAGGCGCAAGTCTTCACAGCGCAATAGATATAGCAGGGTGACATAACGAAAATCATCCACATCTTGAATGTGTTTGACGAAGTTGGGAACCGCCATCAGGGATGATTCGATGACCGAACCGAATGAGCCGAGATAGGCGCTATCCTCTTCGAAGCCAATTGGAATGCCTGCGGGGGTACGGCGCGGACCAGACGTCAGCGGGGAGATGCTCCAATAGGCGGGACCAGCCATCAGAGCGGGATGATGCGTGTACAGGTCGTGGATCCAGGCTGAGAGTCCGAATCCAAATTCGCGTTTGAGAGTCCGCGTGTAGGGAATCATCTTCGAAGCAGAGGTGGAGCCGCTGGAAAGTTCGAAGAGTTGGACGGGGTCGCGGGTAAGGATGTCCTGTTCACCGTTTGCGATACGGTCAATGTAGGGGAGGTAGTCTTCGTAAGTAGTGAGGGGGAGAGATTGGTAATTGGTAATTGGTAATTTGGTTTTGAGGTAACTGGTGTTTTCGTTTTTGGTTAGATAGTTTCGCAAAATACCTGCCTGTGTTTCGGCGACATTCTGCGAAGCTTGGTGAAAATCTTTGGCGGCTTTGCGAGAGGTGAAAAGCCAGAGACGATTTGCAAGTGCGGCTTTCATCGCGCCATGCGCCTGCCTGCGGGGGTGAAGTTATCAGGGTGGACACGGGTGAGGCAGACGAGTTCATCGCCCTGATCGTGATGCGGATTGACCTTAATGTAATGCGCCACATGCGGGTCGGAGAGACGTTCATCGGTCACTTCGGCAACGCCTTCACGCAATGGGGTCGCGCCATCTTCAAAGCGGACAACGCCAAGGTCGGGATAAAAATCGTCGCCGTAGCGGTGTGAGGCGAGGAAGTTCATCAGGTTTTGGGTTTCGGGTGGCGTGGGTTGGGTGTAGCAGGGAAAAAACTCTTTATAAAAAACCGAAAGGAAGCGATAGGTTTTGTAGCCAGATGAGATCAGCAGCCAGTAGACAGGTTGGGGCATGTTTGCAGTTTTTTCGAGCACGGTGTGGATCCATTTTTTAGGGAGTTCGGGTGTGCCCCAATACGTGCGACGGATAATGGTATCGCCAGAATAAACCGCCGTGATACATTGACCTTGATATTCGATCTCATAAATACCAAGCGTGGAAAAGCCCTGCACTTTGTTTTGCTCATCGTCGCGGATGAGAATGACCCAGTTCTTGTTATTCAGGTCGCGGGTGAATAGATCGAGCGAGGTTTGGGAAAAGTTCTCGTTGAAGACGTTGAACATTTCCTGAATAGCTTCAGGCGTCAGGTCTTGGCGTGGCAGGGTTTGACTGACAAGGGATGGGAGCATGATGGACAGGTTTTAAGCCTTTCTAATATCTTGAAGACCGCGGTCTATGGTCAGCGGTCTATCGTCTATAGTCTGACCTTACAAACGTATTCCCTGCTTCTTGAGCGTTTCTTTTCTAAAGATCGGGTTATAGACGAGATAAACGCCCAAGCGATATGGATTACGCATATTGGTCTTGAAATCCCAAACGCGGCTGAAGATGGAGCCGACGCTGTTGAATGTCTTACGGGCATGATACGACATTTCGGTCAATTCATCAGGGGTCATTAACGCAGGTCGGAAGGCGGCTTGGTTGTAGCGATACTCTTCATGCAGCCACCATTTGCCATCATAAAGCAGGCGCCCTTCCGCTTCCAATTTACGGTAGAGAGCAGTGTTCGGGTAAGGCAGCAGCGTATTGAACGCCGCAAAGGTAAATTTATTTTCCAGGGCGAAATCGAGGGTGCGCAAAATGGAATCGGGCGTGTCGTAATCGTGCCCAACCGTGAACGCCGCCCAGGTTTGCATTCCGTGATCGCGCAAGATATTTAATTGCTCGGCATAGGCTTCGTAACCGTGTTTGCCTTTCAGGTTCTGTCCCTTGTGCATGGAGCGCAGGCTTTTGGCTTCGATGGATTCAAAACCGATGACATTCCCCAGACAGCCGCTCTTCGCCATCAAGTCCATCAACTCGCGGTCATGGGTCATGTCGATGCTGGCTTGCGAGACCCAATGTATCTTAAGCGGGATCAACTCGCGGAACAAAGCCTTCGCAGCCTCATGATCCGAGACGATGTTGTCATCCACAAAGAAGAAGGTGTTGCGATCCTGGCTTTTCATCTCTTCGATGGTCTGCGCCACACTGCGGTAGAAATGGCGATGATCGAAGTATGAACTGACCGCGCAAAATGTGCAGACGTAACGGCATCCGCGCCCAAATTGCAGCAGGGAGATGGGTAGATATTTTTTGCCTTTGTAAAGGTCGCGGCGCGTAAGCGTATCAGGCTGAGGTGTGGTGGCAGCTCCGCGATAGACGGGTTTGAGTTTGCCCTGCTTCGCATCGGCGATGACCTCATGCCAGAGATTCTCGGCATCACTAATGAAGATCGAGTCGGCATGCTGGGATACTTCCTCAGGCAGCAAAGTGGCATGGACACCGCCCATGATGACCTTGACCCCCCGCTTTCGATACTCCGCCGCAATCTCGTACGAGCGCCGTGCCGCATAGATCTGAACCGTAATGGCGACCAGGTCCGTCGGCTCATCAAAGGGGATCGGCTCAAGACGGTCGTCGTATAACACCACTTCCACATCGGGCGGGGTGAAACCTGCCAGTGCGCCAAGCGAAAGCGGCTCCATGCAGGCTTCATCCAGATAGCGTCCAATGGCGGGATAGATCAGAGTTAATTTCATACAAACCTCACATTATTAAAGTTGGGTACTTCCAAAGCCAGTTCAGCCACATCGAGCGGTGCGCCATTACCAAGCGGCACACCCTGTTTGTTGTAGATCTCTTTGATGGAAGCAATGTTAACCGCTAAAAAAGCGAACATGTTGTACAGTGAGCCCGAATTCGCCTTTGACGAAAGCATGCGCTGAAAGATGGAACCGTATTTGCCAAAGTCCTGCCGAATTTTGAAACAGCCTTCCGCCAATTGATCGGGCGTCATACCTTTGGGGCGGAAGATGGTCTCACCATAGCGGTAGGAATCGTCCAGCCACCAGCGCGGATAGATGAGACGGTCTTCCTTTTTCAATCGTTCGAACAACGAAGTGGCAGGCGTGGGAATCAATGGGTTGAACTGTGCCAGTGCCAATTTGGAACGCATCGCAAAATCGAATGTACGGGCAAAGGCATCGGTTGTGTCGTGGTCATAGCCGAACACAAAAGAACCAAAGACCATGATTCCACGTTCATGGAAGCGCGCCAGCGTATTAGCGTAGTCGCCGTATTTCTTGTTCCATTTTTTGCGCATCTGTACCAGGTTGGCTTCATCCAGCGTTTCAAACCCAACCAGGCAGCCAATGCAGCCGCTCTGCGCCATCAAGTCCAACAGATGCGGGTTTTGAGCAATATCCAAACTGACCTGACAAGACCAGTGAATGTTGTAGGGGATCAACGCCTCAAACAACTTCTCAGCATATTCAAGGTCGTTAAACAGATTATCGTCGGCAAAGAAAACATATTTACCGCGTAGTTCTTCCGCTTCCTTCAAGACATCGTCCAAACAACGGCGCGGCATGTCGCGCCCATAAAAAGCATGGATCGAACAAAAATCGCAGGCATATTTGCATCCGCGCCCGATCTGCATCAAGTGCAGCGGTTTGTATTTTTTCCCTGCAAAAATACTGCGGTCTGGAACCACACCATCAGTCTCAAGATTCGGCTGCGATTGATACACACGCTTCAACCTGCCAACCCGCGCATCTTCCACGATCTGCGCCCAGACCGTTTCTGCATCGCCGATGGCAATCGCATCGGCAAACTGCAAGGCTTCATCGGGCAGCAGCGTGGGATGATAGCCCCCCATCACCACCGGCACACCGCGCGCGCGATAATGCATCGCAAGTTGATAGGCATATTTTGCGGTAAAGGTTTCCACCGTCAACGCTACAAGGTCGGTCGGCTCATCGAGCGGCACGGGCTCAATGCGCGCATCATAAAATTTGACCTCCACATCGGGCGGAGTCAACTTTGCCAGAATGCCAAAGACCAGCGGTTCAAGCGCATCTGCCGCGCGGCGGGATGTGATATGTGGACGGATAAACGTAATTCTCATTGGATAAAGTGCCTCGCCTCTCTCTTAACGGGTTGCTGGTACTGCCACCTGTACATTTTCCTGCGCCTCAAGCGGTTTCAGCCACTCATGGTAGAACGAACATCCCTTGCAAGCCTCTATCTCCTCATACCTTCCCTGCACCATTAACTCGCGGACTTCCTTCATGCGCGGCGAGTTATATATCTCGCGAATGCTCTGCGTGCGGACATTGCCGATCACCTCACGGTCGCCCCAATCGTTCAAGCACATGGTCACATTGCCATTCTCCAAAATATGCATGGAACTGAACACATACGGACAGGCAGGATAAATGTGGCTGCCCAGGGTATGCTTCACTCGTTCAGCAAAACTGCCATGCCGAATGACCTTCATTTCATATCCGCGCAGTGCCCCGGCACGATTGTTGACATTGAAGTTGAAGTGATTAAAATGCCGCCAGCGTTTGCGGAAGGCATTCAACTCTCTGTGATTGCCCTGTTCTTTGATAAAACGCAAATAGACATTCAACCCTGCAAGGTTTTCCTGCGCAAGCGCTTCAAGGTTATTCATTACCTGCTTCCACGAAAGCCCCACCATCACCTTTTTATACGTCTCTTCATTTGAAGCGCTGACACTGACCGTGATCATATCCAGCCCCGCATCCATCAGGCGTTTGGCGCGGGCGGGCGTCAGCGGGCTGCCATTGGTGACAAGCTCCACGATCTGATGAGGTTGGGCTTTCGCTCTGAACTCACGGATGCGTTCTTCCATGTTGACATCCAGTAGTGGCTCGTTCTTGGACATGGGGACAAAATCCAACAACCCTGGCTCGCTGACGCATTCATCCACGATCTTGGAATACAACTCATCATCCATGATGCGCTTTTCCTGTAAATGAACGGTGTAAGGGTAAGGACAAAAACTGCACGAGGCGTTGCAGCGGTTGATAGTTTGTACCTGCACCACAAGCGGAAAGAGGTCACCTTTGGTTTTCATCCATTTATGGATGTTGGGCAGGGTCAGGCGAAAGGTATGCGCCCAGTACCCCACCCACCCCGTAATGCGGCGCACACGCGGGTTGGCATACCCCGTGCGCGAAACAAGGAATGGCAAAGGCAGTCTTTCGAGATTGATACAAAGCCAGACAAGACCTTCGGCAAGCACTTCAAGAATTGGCGCTAAAAATATTTTTCTCATACGCATCCTCTAAAGTAAGGCGATCTCAGGCGCGGAGGGACGGTTATCCACGCGGGCAATGTCGTCAAAGCCATCTTCCCAGGCGGCGAGGTAAATGTCGCTTTCGTAGGTGATGGGTCGGTAGGTTTTGACGATGGAATGAAAGGGGCTGTCCTTGGTCAAGCCGAGCAGAAAGTAATCGTAGCGGAGGCGGGCGGCTTCGTTGTACAAAGTTCGTAACAAAGCAGAAAAGACTTCTGGGTCGTCATCGTCCACGGCGAGGAAGCAGGCGAAGCATTGGTTGAGGCGTGTGCCAGGCTCGGGAAGCGGAGTGAACAGATTTATGACTTTGCGAAAACGCGCCATGTTGCCACTGTATCCGCGCACGACGGTTTGCTTGCAAGCTTGTTGATCCCACAACGTCAGGCAGCCGCGGATGCGGGATCCGCTTGGGGCGAGGAAAAAGTTGGAGATGGATAGACCAGGTGTGAGCGGAGAAAGAAGCGTCTCTTCCGTCCAGTGCGGGGCAAATTGGTGACGCATCCCGTTGCGGTGGAGACAATCCAAAATGGCTGGAATTGATTCCGAAGCGGCGCGAGAGATCTTTATTTTTGATTCTTTTTTGGGGCGAGCAGGGTGAATGGCATACGTATACATGTGCGTATGGTGATGCAGGCGCGGATAATGCGGCAACTTTGAATCAAGCAAACGTTGGGCGGGGTTGTTGTCGGAAACAATGCTCATGAGATAGAACTTCGCACGTCCATCTTTGTGCTGCTCGCGCTGACCCTCCCAGCCTTTGCCGAGAAAACGCGCAAGCGCCAGCCCATGTTGATATTTCGAGTCCACGCGCAAGCCGCTGAAGTAACCGATATCTTTTATCTCGCCGTTGACATATAGCGGGCGCACCGAACGATCTCCGATGCCGACGAGTTGATTCGTTTTCGTATCGCGCACGACCAGGGTTTCATGAAACGTGCCTTCCGTGGCGGAGGCAAGGAAGTAATTCGGCTCACGCTCCAATGACAACGAAATCGAACCCGCAAATGGATTCTCACGCAGCAGGCGGCGCAGTTCGGGGTCGTCATGTTGCGTGGCGAGTTCGTAATGATGGGCAGGCATATCACCAACCAATGATCTCGGTGTAACCGATGGGTCTGTCTTCGAGTTTGATGCTCAGACGTATGAAATCCCGCATGAAGCCGATGTACGAATCGGAGGAGAGAGCATAGGGCAGTTGTTGCCAGGTGACTTCGTAAACTTTTTTGAGGTGATAACTGGGGACTTCGGGGAAGAGATGATGTTCGAGGTGATAGTTCTGATTGATGAAGCAAAACGAAACCAGTGGGCTGGCATGGACGGAACGACTGGCAAGCAAGGGATCTTTGGCGTCAGTCAGCGCGTGCTGGGCTAGCCCCCACAAACCGATCAGAAAGCCTGTGACAGAAGTTGGAATCAGCCAGATGAATAAAAGATCCATGAACGGCACTTGAGAAAATATGAAGACGTAGAAAGCCAGCATCACGGCAAACTCAAGCAGGATACGCCGCCGCTGTTGGGATGTGCCATGGCGGTAGCCCAGCACGGGGATCAAGAAGATATAGATCGTAGGGGCAATGAACAAACGTCCGTAGTATAGAAGCATCAAACCCAATTTCGTTTTGGCATAGAAGCGATATTCGTCCGGGTCGCCTTGCTCGCCGAGATAGCGATGATGCCGCAGATGCAGGATGACGGCGCTGGTCAACGACATGAAGAGGGGCAGGGAAAATACAAACGATACAAGGTCGTTCAATAATTTATTTTTGAACAAGACGCTGTGCATGCCTTCGTGGACTTCAAGGAAGAAGACGAAGAATGCCAGTCCGCATAGAAAGACGCCGAGAGCCATCAGCGGAAGTTTTAGCCAGAGGGTTGAAAGCGAAACGGCAAACAATGTCAACGCCGCGCCGCCCAACCAGACGAAAAAGAAGGTGACGATCTCGACCAGACGCAGGCGCACATCCTCTTTACGGAAGGAGGCGAACTCGTCCTTGTGTTCGCTCATCAACTTTCGTTTGAGGGGCAGGTATTCAGGGGGAAGGGTGGCGGGAGGAAGGGACATGGGGATTTGATTTTTTTACCACGAAGCACGAAGGAAAACCTTTGTGACCCTTCGTGTCCTTTGTGGTTAAGGTCTTTACCAGTTTATCGGCTCGCCTCGTTCGCGGACTTTGAGCAGGGTTCCGCTAAAAGACTCATCCCCCAGCGGATAGTAATCACGCTGACGCACCTCGCGGCGGAACATGGCATTGATACCGTAGAACTGCCACCACATCAATGCGCTGGAGCGGTTGACCGAATCCATGCTGCGGTTCCAGATGTTGCTCCAGTTATAGAATTCGGCGCGGGCATCCACACATCCGCGTTGCAGGCGTTCGGGAGTCATGTGAGCAGGCTGGAAGGGAATCATGTTGTACGAGTAGCGATCATCCAACCACCATTTATCGAAGAGCAGGCGGCCGTCCTGTTCAAGGCGTTTGTAGAGCGGCGTGCCTGGAAAGGGCGTGAGGTGATTGAAGGCGGCAATGTAGAACTTGTGATGCAGGGCAAAGTCCACGGTTTGTTTGAAACTGGCTTCGGTATCTTCATCGTAGCCAAAGACAAAGGTGATGTAGAGACGGATATTGTGCTTGCGCAAATTTGCAAGCGCTTTTTCGTATCCACCCTGCATGGTGTTGAAACCTTTGTTCATCTTCTTGAGGTTGTCGGGGTTGAGAGATTCAAAGCCGATCAAGACTCCCTGGCATCCGCTCTCTTTGATGAGGTGTAAAAATTCTTCATCGTGCGCGGCGTTGATACTCGCCTGACTCACCCAGCGAATCTTCAACTTCTTTAATTCTTTGAAGAACTCTTTCGCCTGTGCCATATTGGAAGTAATGTTATCGTCCACAAAGAAGATGAGAGGTTTTTCGCGCAGTTGCTCAAGTTCGGTGAAGATATCGTCGGCAGGGCGGCGGGTTTGAGTGTGACCGAAGACGGTCTGCACGGCGCAGAAGTCACAGACGAAGTGGCATCCGCGTCCGGCTTCGACCAAGCCGATGGGCAGATAATTCTTACCCTTGTAAATGAGGCGCTGGGGTTTCATCCGTGCAAGAGAGGGACGGGAATCCGCTCGGTAGTACGGCTTGAGCGTTTTGCGTTCCGCATCTTTGAGGACGGTCTCCCAAAGTTTCCGCTTCGCCAACGACAACAGCATCAGCATATTGAGAGACTTCCTCAGGGCAAAGCGTGGCATGAAAACCGCCCATCACCACAGGCACGCCGCGCTTGCGATACTCACTGGCAATTTGATAAGCGCGTTTCGCTGTGTATGTTTCCACACTGATGCCGACCAGATCGGTCGGCTCGTCGTATGGGATGGGCTCCATGCGGTCGTCGTAGAATTTGATCTCCACCCCATCAGGAGTAAGCCCGGCAATGGCAGCAGGCGGAAGCGGCTCCATTTGCCAGAGACGAATATAGGGCTGGTCTTTGCGGCGACCGATGCAGGGATGAATGAGGGTTAACCGCATGGGGCGTTATCCCCTTTATCCACCATTGGCAGTGCCATTTCAGTCACGGGTTCAGGCATGAAGACCGGGCTGACGGGTCTTTCGTCAAGTTGACCGATGATCCAATCGCAGTTGTAGAAATCCTTGAGGTGATGGGAGTAGAAGCGATAGCCCATGTTCGCGATCCACCACACAGGAGTTTGGATGCGCGATTTGAGATAACGCGTCGCCATGGCGCTGGCGGAGTAGGTGTACTTCCAGGCTTTTTCGTGACCTTCATATAACTCGGCAGGCGTCATCAACTTGGGCTGGAAGACAACGTGCTGGGCATCGTACAACTCCCAATTCTTGGTGAGAATGCGTCCTTCGGATTCGAGGCGTTTGTATAAACCAGTATTCGGGAAAGGTGTGACGATGGCATAGCGCGGCAGGTCAATGCCTGCATCAATGGCAAATTTGGCAGTCTGCATGAAGACATCGGTGGTGTCATGGTCGAGACCAAAGGTGAAACATGCCATGAGCGTGATGCCATACTTATGGAGTTTCTGTGTCAGTTCTTTGTATTGGTCAGGAGAGTTAAATCCCTTTTTGGTCTGGCGCAGGTTGGCAGTTGAAATGGACTCAAAACCCATCAGCAAACCTGTGCAGCCACTGCGGGCGGCGAGGGATAAAAGCGCATCGTCCTTACCGAGAAGCGTGGTGGACAACCCGAACCAATTCACCTTAAGCGGGATCATCGCCTCGAACAGACGGGCGGCGTATTCTTTATCCGAGATGAGGTTCAGGTCAATGAAGATGATCTTGCGCCCCCAGTGCTGTTTGATATCCGCGATCACATCTTCAACAGGTTTGAAGTACGGATGAATACCCCATGCAGCAGGCGCAACGCAGAATTCGCAACTGTGCACACAGGAACGCGTCGCTTCGAAAACATGCGTGGTGAGGTAGTGCTGCTTCTTCATCAACTCACGCTTCGGGAAGGGACGGTTTGCCAGGCTGAGATCAGGCGCCATATCATAGCGCGGCTTCATTTGCCCTGCGGCAAAATCGCGCAAGAGTTGAGGCCAGGTATCTTCTGCATATCCCACAACAATGGAGTCAGCATGCGGCTGGGCGTCTTCTGGCATCAGCGTGATATGAGGTCCGCCGAGCACGACGGGAATCCCACGTCCGCGATAGTGAGCCGCGAGTTCATAAGCACGATGCGACGAGCCGGTGATAACCGTCATCCCGATCAGGTCGGTTTGTAGGTTCAAGTCCACATCTTCGATACCTTCGTCGAGAATCTCAACGGTGGCATTGAGCTCGGGCGGAACATAGGCGGCAAGCGTGGATAATGTCAGTGGCGCGTAACGAAGGTTCTTTTTGAAAATCCCCCCACGATGACGGTACAACGGTCCTTTTGGTGAAATAAGTGTGATCTTCATATGAAGCAGTCTCCTGATTCGATAACACTGCAACTCCCGCTACTTTCAGCGAGGCTTGGATTTTCACAATATTATGACATAACTTGGCTAAAACTACCAAAAACTGTCATATTTGTGGTTTGTCGAAAATAATAATTCTGTTTCGATATATTTTCAGAAAAACAGGAAGGTGCGAAAACTTAAAACCGCGGCGGGACACGCCCAATGAAAGCGGGATTTTCGGCATTGAAGCCTGCACTTCTTTGGACATACCACTCAAGCGGACTTTCCCCCTCCTCCATCCAAATGACGCGCTCGCGCCAAAGGCTTTGATAGCTTCGATCGCAGCAGCAGCAACTTCCTGAGCAGAGGAGTTAGCTTCAGAACTCGAAGTGGAGAAACTATAATTGTGCAAAACAAAGCCTTCCCGGCGAAAATGCCGGGAAGGCTTTGTTTTTTAATACACATGTTTTTTTACCAGATCTTAAAAAATCCGCGTGCTGCGCAATGAACGCTTACCCGTTATCACCCGCGATCCTTGCGATCTGCAGCGTGCAGCAACGCAGCATGGCTTGCTTATCTGCCGGCAGGGAACTTTCTTCGATCACGGCGATGCGCTCCACATCGTTCATTGCACGGATGATGCTGACGGGGATTTCGATGCTGCCTTCGGTGAAGGAACTCAGGTAATCAATCGCGCCGACGAGGAACTGGCGCATTTCATCATCTGCGCGCGCGGTGCGGATGAAGCCTGCCAGCGCGGTGGGAATCTTTTGTCCGCGGGCGGCGGAACTCGAAGCGCCGAAGGACCGCGTAGCGGAGAAGGAATGCAACGCGGTGGCGAGTTCGGTAAAACTTTGCACGCGCTGATAAATCGAGTCGCCCATTAACTCCCAAATGATCGAACGCCAATAATGGATCTGTTCAGGCTGTTTGAGTAAGGCGGAAACTTCTTTCTGCCAATCGGCGTCCATTTTCCCTCTCGCACCTTCGAGCATCTTGTCGATATCGGTGTTGAACAAATTGCGCTGCATCAACACGGCGAGGTCGGGACGCAGCGTGGGCAATAGATCGGGGATGAAGACTCCATCCGCAATAAAGTTGCTGACGTTCAAGCCGTGGCGGCGCAGCAGTTCCTGCTGGAAGAGCGGCAGGAAGCGCTGCATGGCATCCTGATCTTCGCGCAGCGCGACAAAAACACTGTTGCCAGCCGGGAAAGCGGTCTCGAGACGTTTGAGGAATTCACCGCGCCAATCTTGATACAGGCGCAGCGTTTCCAGAATTTCATACACAGGCAGGCGCGGCAGGATACGCTCCGCGATCATGTTATCGCGCTCGGCATCCGCAAACGTTTTTTGTGCGAAATACTCCAGTGCGCGGAACAAGCCCGTTGTGAGTTGGTTGATGCCCAACACGCTGGTCTGTGCCTGATTATGTGCAATGGCGCGGAGCAAAGTACCTTGCTTCGAGAGCGGGATCATTTCCGCAACATTGGCGATGATTTGCTGTCCGCGATCCACACCCGCCACGGCGCGGCGGCGCGAGGTGGGACGGTCGCGCAGTTGCGGCATCGAACGCCCGATGAAATAGGAAATGATGTGAATGCCGATCACATCTTCAGGTCGCCCATAAAGGATGTGGCGGAAATGTTCAGTGAGTTCTTGCAGGAAACCTTCGTACAATGCTTCGGGCATGCCAATCGTGAGCCGCTCGAGTTCTTGCATACTACGGCTTTGCATGTTCAAGCGACTCTCGGCGAGCGTCTCTGCCGCGCGTAACAGATTCTGGCGATGCACTTGCTGCGCTTCACGGATGTGATAGTGCAAGTCTGCAAAATCACGCACAGGCAGTGTGCGCAGTTCTTCGGAGATGCAGCTTTGGAAGGTGCGCAAATCACCGCCGAGGAAAACTCCTTGCAGCGGAGTGACTGCATACGAAGTACTTTTTTGCGCGGCTTCGGGCAGGTTACGCGCCAGGCGTCGCTTATGGCTATCGAGGTCTACAAACGCGGGCTGACCCGCCACGTGCGAATAATATCCGCCCTGGCGCTGCATCGGTTCGCCGCTGCCCAATTTGACGCGCACCGCTTCGGCAACGCCATGCTCCGCCAGCCATGCTTGCATTTTGTATTTCGCTTTATGATATTGGAATGCGCCGTTCGCCTGACTGATCTGCTGACTCAGATCCGAACCCGCAATGAACACTTCGGGCAGCAATTCGCCAAAACGGCTTTGCGGAGTCTGATCAGTGTGACGACTCTGTGCGGCGTAGTCCCAAATGCGGTCAAGGTATTGTGGGATGTCGCTAACCGCGTCGAGGTCTTCAAACAGCGGAATGATCCAGATCGCGGGCAGATCTGCCTCAGGGTGTTCGCGGCGGACCTTCTCTGCCTGATTGATCATTTTTCGGTCGAGTGCGATGAACGCCTCAGGCTTGGTGGACATGCTGACTTGCATTGCCAGCGCCATGCCCGGGTTGCCGTACTTGCCTGCGGTGGCGTTGATCTCCTGCATGTTGTATGCGGTGGTCTCGATGGCGAATTGATCGCGCGCGGTGATCATCCCTTGATGGATGCGCGGCGTAATCACGAAACGCTTCAAAATATCACGGTAGCCGACCGCTTCGCGCAGGAGCGGTTCCGCGGCACGGTTTGCTTGAATCTCCGGAATCAGCGCATGGAGTTGCTTGCGCAGGCGTTTGTTCAGCGCGAAATATTTATCCAACATCTCGCGGCGTTGACCGCGCAACTCGATCATTTTTTTCTCGTAGCGATCATTGTGCTGCCACAGGGTGCGCGTGGTATCGCGGCGCAAGTGGAGTTGCGATGCGAGACGTTCGAGCGGCGAAGAATCAACCGCGAACGGCAAAATGCCGCGATAGCGTTGCTCCAACTGATGCGTAAGATGCGTGATACTGTTCAACAGTTGGGTGAAGCGCTGGCTTTGCAGTGGCAGGCGTTCCAATTCAAGCAGCAATTCGGGATCAAGTACGAGGCGCGGATTTGCCTGGCGCAGCAATTCCAGGATGCGCGCGAGGCGATGGATGTTTTCCATCACCGCCGCTGCGATGAGACGATGCCCCTGCCCCGACGGACGATTGCTGCCGTCCCAATCGCTCCAGAAGGAGAGGAAGGGAGCGATCTTCTTCTCAGCGAAGAGATCAGAATAATTTTCACCCGCGATGAGCGCATCGAAATCCATGATGATCTCATCGGCTTCGAGTTGCGAGTCAATGCTGACGTTGTTCCCTAGAAATTCAGCGAGCAGGGCTTGTCCTGCCCTTTCCACGTTTTCAGGCGCAACAGCGTGATGGAAGGTCAACGAGTTGAGCAGCGTGTCGAACGCCATCTCTGCTTTCAGTGAATATTTTTGCGTGGGATGCACAGTGCGGTCATACGTGCGCTGTTGAAACAACTGCTGGCGGTTTGAAAGCGAATCTTTCATGAACTCGTGGTCAAGGTGGCTCGGCAGCCAATTGCTTTCGAGCGTGGCGCGACGCATCATTTCATCGCTGATGAGCGAGCGGTCAAGCAATCGTCTGCGGAAGATGCTCAACCGTTCAGGCGCGTAACTTTTGGCGAACTCTTTTTGCAGACGGCTGCCATCGGCAGACGGCAGATCTGTGACGCGCTCGAAGGCTGGACTCTGTTGAATCTGTTTCAGCATTTTTCCACTGAGTTCATCCCATTGGCGTAACCGTTCGCTGAGCGCATCACTGTGCGTGGATGGAATCTGTACCGAGAGCCGTTTGCGGTTATAACGCGCGTCTTCTTCGGCAATTAGACGGTTCAAGTCAATCAACAAGCGGCGTGTTTTAATAAGCAATACATCGGCGTGATCGATGCCGCCCAATGTCAGGCGGAAGGTCGTGCGTCCTGTATCGAACCCTTTTTCGGTGCGGGCGAATGTTGCCAGTGGCAGCAGACCAATGCCACGCCGTGCGAGTGACGAAGCCAGCCAATCGAGCGACAAACCGAAGGGTAAACGTCCCACTTGCAAAAGCGGATACATACTGCCCGTTGGGGGAATGATATTGAGTTCGAACGGATTGCGGTCAGACGGTAGATTTTCAACGGCGGTCAACAGGGCTTGTGTGCGTTCCATGAAGAGCATGTTGCGCAGGCGCCAATACGTTCGCGCCGCTTCGAGGGGTCCGCGATAGAAAAGATAGCAGATAAAAATTGCGGCGAGGTTGGGCAGGATCAAATCGTTAATTTGCTTAAAGCGTTCGCGTAACGCGACTTCGCGGATTTCCACCACCGAAAGGCGCGCACCTGCGAGACAGTCCGTCTTCGACATTGAGTGGACGGTAATAACGCGGTCAGCATCCTCTTCGTGGATGAGTCCTTCGCGCACAAGTTCAGACGCCACTTGCCGCACGGTTTTGATCTCGGGCAAACCGTTGATCGGCGCGACGTTCTGATACGAGAGGTCGTCCACCACGTAGATCTGATGCTCTAAACAATACGCGACCAGTTTGCGAATATCGTTTTCCGCAAAGACTCTGCCGGTGGCATTGTTTGGGTTATTGATGGACACACAACCATACTGAATCCAGCGCGGATCGTTCTGGCATAACTGTTTAAGTTTGGCGATCATCGCGTCCACGTCAAGCGCGAGGTCGCTGGTCAACGGGATAACGTGAACATTGGGGAAGCATTGCTCGTAAGACCAACTCAAGTCGGTGATGAGCACATCAGTTAATCCACAGTGGAAGCCGAGCAAGCCCAGTCCCGTGCGCGATGAACCGCTCGCCACCATGCAGGCTTCGGGTTTGTATTGCGGTTGATGCCTGGTGAAAACACTCAGAAAACTTTGCTGGAGTTTCTTTTGCCATTCAAGGTCATGCACATTGTCAATCAACTCTTGCAGCAGTTCAAGCGCTGAACTGCCTGCAAACTCATCCACCAAACCACCCTGGGCACGGTCTTGCATGATACGGTTGACGAGGCTTGTTTTTTTATCGAGCATGGCAAGCGCGTTCGCCAGTGACTGTGCGCCCGATTGCATCCGCCCTTCAAGACGCGTCCCCGCCCGCGCTGCCAGTTGTGACAGCAACACTTCAGCGATGCTGCCTTCGCCGTGTTCATCCAGCCAGGTTTTATCCGCAAAGATTTCGGCTGGCAGGTCTTTTTGCTGGTCGGCTAAATTATTTTCAAGTAAAAAGTTGAGCAGTTCCACTTCTGAGGCAGAGGGCGACCCTTTGAGTTGAAAGTGAACATTCTCGATGACGCTGAGAAAATCCGCATTGCCCGCGATAAACATCGTGGAAAGCGAATCAAGACGCGGAGAAAAAATCCCGGGTGTGAGCAAACGAATCACGCGCTGGACCAGTTTTGCTTCACGTGCGAGGGAAAGATGGTTGGGCGCGTTGTTCGCTTCGATGAAGAACAACGGACGTTCGAGACTCAACAAGCGCAACATGCGACGCGTCTCTTCGCCCATGATTTCGCCGATCAACATGAAGGTGGGAACTTCGGGCTGCTGATTGACGAACTGTTCCAACTCCGCACGCGCGATGCGCTCATCATCGGATAACTGCTCGACCATCAAATTGGGAATGCCAATAAGCGCCTGCGGAAATGTGTAACGATGACACAAGATCCGCGCGGGCGTGATCTGCAAATAATTTGCAATCGCAAATAGAATCACGCGCAGCGTTTCATCAATGCCGCCCGAAGCGAGGATCACTTCACGCCTCGCGGATTTCTCGCCGAAGTCATACTTCAGCGGCTCTTGTTGATTCTCCAGCCACCTGGCAAATGCTTTGATGAGCGTGTGCGGCGCTTTGCGGTTGTATCCGCCGCGCGGCATGTAGGGCGTGCTTTTTTGGATCGTACGAATCAAAAATTCAAGTTTGGGCTTTTCAGATTTTTCCCACCCCATGTATTCCAACAGCGTGTCAGGATCGGCATCATTCATCTCCTGCTGGTTGACGTCGAGTCCGAGTGCGATGCGCAGGAACGCGGAAGAGAGCCGCGCGTCTTGCAGCGGATTCCCGATATGAAAATTGACCCGTTCCTCAGGCGGAACAGGCGCAGCAGCCGTGGCTTCGCTGATTTCCGAAACCCGCGCAACCCGAATCTGCTTCAGGCGGAAGAAAGCCAGGGGATCAGTTTGGGGCATTATTCTTTATTCTTGGATTCCAGCGCCTTGTGAAGCATGGACTGGAATAAGTTGAGCAATTCGGAACCCGATGCCGCTTCCTGTGGCGAGAGTGAAATAACCGTGCGGGCATTCTTCAAACTTTGGCTGGCTTCGGCGAGGCGCGCAGCTTGCGGCGTCAACACCAACAGCTCGGGGTTGTTCTTCAAAATTTCCAGTTCTTCTTTTTCAAACGCGAGGCGCATCCGATTGCGCGCCAGTTCATCTTCGAGCCTTTGCTGTGCGAGCGTGCTTTCCTGTTCGAGCAAGGTCTTTTTCAATTCGGACTTCTTCACTTCGAGGTTGTGTTCCATCTCCGCGATTTCTTCATCCGCCTGATATTTGACCTTCGCCGCCGTCACGCGCGCTTGATTGTTCAAGCGTTCGGTTTGCTCAAGGATGCGCGCCTGTTCCTGCTGGCGAAGCGCATCCGCGATTTCGGGGTCAACGGGTTCGAGGGACTGTACAGCAAGGGAGATCACTTCCACACCGAAAATTCCCTTGAACTGTGCAGAATTTTCGGTCAGGTGCGCTAACAGCCCGGTGGATGACAATGCGTGGATTTCCGCTTTTTCTGCGAATTGTTTCACCATCGTTTCGAGCCGCACACCGACTTCTTCCGCGGCGCGCGCCACCGCTTCACTATCCCAACCACCGATGCGGATCAACGCCTGAATATTTTCCAGCGAAGGCGCAAGCGACGCCGCGAGTTTGATGTTCACTCCCAAATTACCGATGGCAGTGGCTTCGATCTTCAGATGTAAGTGATGAGTCGCGCGTTTGATGGGCAGACTAAAATGACGCGGAAAGAACAAACCCTTGCGCAGTTTGATCTGTCCATTCGTTTCGTACAGGACCAATACATCAGGCTGGCTAATGCGGTATTCGTAGACCAACAAAGCTACAATTGCCACCACCACTACGGCGGCAATAATCATCAAAACGATTTGCATAATAAACACTCCTTGTGTCTGTTTTCGGCGTAAAATTCGCTGCATTATACTGCGAGTGATTTAGATCAGGTGACCTGCGTTTAGTAATCCCTGAGAGTAAGTAAGAAACCTACAGCGTTACCAAAATCATTCTAGCAGGGTACAAACCCGGTATACGGGTATATGTTTCGCAGACGAGCATAGACTGCAGAAAGAATTCTTTCCACAGTTTTTGATTTGTACTGATGCAATATCATATAGAGTTGACACATAACGCGATACGATCCTGTTTCAACCTATCACGATGTTAGTGTCGGAGTCTCCATCGGTTCTGGCGTGAAGGCAAAACCTGTCACGGTACGCTGGATGAATTTCCGTTGACCAAAACGCTGACCGACCCGAATGACATTGCTTTCACGCTTGCATTTCTTAATCCTATGGCTTTCTTTACCTGAGTGGAGCGCTCACCTTTGGCGGCTTGCTTCGTTTTCTCTCGTACGCCCCCGCGCCTGAACAAAAAACGGAATTCGATCTCGGCTCCGTGGATCAGTATCCACTGGCTCGCGCACATCCATTACAGAGGTTCCCGCGTTTCTCATCCACACCGAAAGCGGATTCACCGCCCTGAGCCTGACCTACAACTCATCTCGGCTGCACTCTCGAACCGAATAAAACTGGTTTCGCCTGCCTCTGTCACAACTCTGCTTTTGATACGCAAGGGAATGTCACGCATGGTCCGGCAGTGAAACCTTTGCAGGTCTTACGCATCGAAATAACTGAAGATGAAAGCATAAAAGTATTTACTGTTTGAAGGACATCCCCATGAACCTTGCCCAAATCCTTGAGAAATCCATGCAAGACCACGACCATCTTTGTCCGCGCCAGATCCTTGGCGCACGGATTGGCATGGCTGGCATGAAAGCGCTTAACTTCACGGAACCACCGAAAAAGAAGGAACTGCTCATCATCTCTGAAACAGACGGCTGCTTTGTAGACGGAGTCATCGCCGCAACAGGCTGCACGGTCGGGCATCGCACCCTGCGTGTGGAAGATTACGGCAAGGTCGCCGTCACCTTTGTAGATACGAGAACGGGATACACAATTCGTATTGCGCCGAGGCTGGATATCCGCGAACGTGCCAGTGCCTTTGTTCCGAACGAGCCGCGCCATTATTTTGCCCAGATGCAGGCGTATCAATCCATGCCGGATGAAGAGATGTTCACATTTACAGAAGTCGAGCTGCTTACTTCGATTGAAAAAATCGTATCAAGACCTGGAATGCGCATTATTTGTGGTGTGTGTGGTGAAGAGATCATGAATGATCGGGGTATTCTACATGAGGGAGTAATTATATGTAATACATGTGCGAAAATGGGCTATTATCGAGTGAATAGATGCTCTTCACTTGGTAGTTCGCCCATTCAATTTGCAGAAAAAGAAAACCAAGGATAATGGGAACCATTACACCAAGATTTTTATTTTCCATCCAGTGGGGCAAACCCACCACCTAGTATTTCCTGTGCAGGCGAGACGATTACCACAGCTTTTAGATCTTCTTTTGCCACAGCTGTTTTTAAGTTATGAACTTCTGTAATGGTCAAGGCACACATCAAGATCGAACGATCTTTGCCAGTGTACATGCCCTTGCCTTGCATGGCAGTCACGCCACGTTTTAAGTCCGTGAGAATGCGATTGGAGACGGCATCTGCTTTGTCAGTGATGATCAGAGCCAGTAATTGTCTGCGGCGCTGGCGAGGAATTAGCAACGAAAGTATATTTTTCGGCTTGCCCTGTTCAGATGGGGCTGCCGGTGCAGATTCGTCACCAAAGCGGGGAAGAATTTCACCAGTTGCCTTGGTCATATTGATGGTGGCAACAGCAAACACGGCAAGAAAAACATAGAACATAATCCCCAATCCGATCATGATTTCACCAGGGATAGGACCCACGGACGAGCGCATCATAAATTCTGCCAGATCTTTTGGAGCCTCAGGAAACAGATAGATCTTCGCCACCCATGAAGCCAGCAGAATCAAAAAGATCCAGTAATAATTTCTTCGCAGACGCCTGCCGAACGCCTCCCACATGGAGATAGGGAAACTAGGCGTTAATAAATTCTCGGCAAGGTTCTCTGCCCATTCAGGTGAAGGATGAAACGGCGGCACCAACATCGCGGCGTAAAAATCCGTCTCCATCAGCCGCACACGGTAACTCCACAACTCATAGTAGCGATAGCGCCGCGCCTCAATGAACAAAAACCACAACACCAACAGCGTGTTCAACAACACCACTGAGTGATGCACCGTCGACTGCCCAAAAGCGATGGAAAGCGTCGCACCTGTAACCACCACAGCCCAGTTCGTGGTCGTATCCAAACGTGTGCGCCAAACATTGGCGCGCTGAATTTCGGCGCGAAAAAAATGCACCATCGCCGTGACGAATTCACCTGATTTGAGTTTATATCCGCGATACGTCCATACGGGTTCTTCAGCGACTTCTTCCTGTTTTGGTTTGGATTTTGCTCTTGTGGATTTTTTTACTGCCATTAGATTTTTCTTTCTGGATCAAGAACCGTCTCAGACTTACCAAGAGCTAATTCTATTTTCTGATAATTTTTCTTGCGCTATAAGTGAGTCTACACCCATAGCTTAGATTGCTTCGTACTGCTTTCGTTGTAAAGTAGGGCGACATTAATGTCACCCTACAAAATTACTTCGGCAGCTTATACGCTTCCTTCGTCGGTTTGAGCGGACGACTCAGCCACATCGGTCTGCGATTGCCATCGGGGCTGACCTTGTCGGCGGAGCGGGTCATTGCCAGCCATTTGCGATAGATATCCATCGACTTATTCGTATCCACGAACAGGTCGCCTGCTTTTTCGCCGGGTTCTGCCTTGCGGATGCTGAATACCTTTTGCAGCCAGCAGTGGACTCCGCTGATCGGATCAGGATGCACCGCATGAGCGAGATTCTGGTTCACGCCGACGTTGCTCCACCAGATGCGGCTGGTATCGGGGTCGGATGATTCCCATGCCTTGCCGCCGTGGATGACGCGCATGAGGAATCCGCCTTTGCCATCGTCGTGCAGTTCCACGAGATTCGACGAGCCTTTGCTTACGCCTTTATCTTCCTTCAAACGCCAGCGCCCCAAGTGGTGGCTGATGGCGATGATGCCAGGTTTGATGCCCTCGGTGACCCAGACCGTATCCACGAAGTGACCGATCTCGGTTTCCACTTTAGCGAGATCGCCTGTGTCCAGCCCGAGCCGTTGTGCGTCTTCGGGATTCATCCAAATCGGATTCTTGTGCGAGATCTCATACAGCCACTTCGCATTTGCAGAGCGCGTGTGAATCAGTGTGGGCAAACGGAAGTTGGGCAGCAGGATCATCTCGCCTTTGGAGCGGTCAATCGTATCGGGGTGGACGTGACTCTTCACCGTCCACGGGATGACATTTTCTTTTTCAGCCCAGCCCCAATTGGAGAGTGTGTCACTGAAGAACTCAAGTTTCTTGGAGGGTGTATCGAAGCCCGCCTTGGGTTGTCCATCCACCATCAAGCCGAGGACAGCGCCGGAAGCGTCTCGGGCACGATCAAATTCGTCGGTGGTCAGACCAGTTTCAGGCGTAGTGTGAAGCGTTTTGTCGAAGGGAGAATAATTCTCCTTCTTAACTTCAAAGACTCCATACTTGCGCATGTACGCCAATGGAGTCAATCCTTCCTTTGCAGCCGCTTCAGGCAGACCCGGCACGGAGTTTTCAAAAATCCATTGATAGTATTCATCCACGGTGATGATTTCGCCTTTGCGATATGGGCTCTCGAACCACTGACGAATGCCGAGCGAACCATCGGGGTCCATCTTCGCGGAGAGTTGAATCCAAAACTCGTTCTCTTCCCACACTTCGCCAGGGTTAGCTTGATAGGTGAAATCAACTTTCATGCCTGCGCGTTCCATCGCAACGCGGCGCACAGGTTGGCGGAATGCGATCCACTGTCCCGCGTGCGTTTCCTGACTCATCAGGTCGTGACGTTCGGGTCCGTGACCCGTGGGCAAAACATAATCCGCGAACCATGCGGTTTCATTCCACGTGGGCGTGAGCGCCACATAACACTTGATCTTTGAGTCTTCATCCTTGAGCGCTTTGAGCCACATGAAACCATCGGGGTTGACCCACATCGGGTTGTAGACGCGCGTGAAATACACGTCAATGTCGCCGCGACCTTCTTCGAGCATGTGCGGCAAAAGAATGGACATCTCATAATGCGCGAGCGGATACTCGATGGGGTAATGCAATTCGTTCCATGTTTCGGGAGCGGGCGCACCCTTGAACGGCTTGGGCACAAATTTGTTCCAGCCCGTCATTGACGTACCGCCTTTGTTGCCGATACTGCCCGTCAGCACATTGAGGAACAGCAGACAGCGCGCTACTTGCCATCCCCCGAGATTGCCGACGCTTGCAGAACGCCAAACGTGCGTGGCAAGTTTTCCTTCGCAATTGGCAACCAGCCGCGCAGTTTCTTGAATGCGCTCGATCGGCACTTCCGATTCCTTTGCGGCGCGTTCAAAGGTGTATTCGGCGTAGAGATCTTTCAGTAATGCGTCAAACAGATTGAATAATTCATTGTCGAAAGTCGAAGGTCGAAGGTCTTTGGGTGTTGCTAATGCAGTGCGAATCTTTTCTGCAAGTTCACTGCTATTCACTGTCAACTGTCCACTGACCACTGCACTCAGTGTTTCCTTCCAGTTGACCCATTTCTGCATGAAGTCTTTGTTGTACAGATTATTTTGGATCAGATGATTCGCAATAGAAAGCAAAATCGTGTTTTCACTGCCAGGGTAGGTCGGCAGCCAGACATCACTCATAGAAGCGGTGTTGCTCAAGCGCGGATCGAAGGTGATGAGTTTTGCGCCATCCGTTTTGGCTTCGATGATGCGCTGGGCATGTGGGTTGAAATAATGTCCCGTTTCGAGATGACTTGAAATCAGCAGGATCACTCGTGCATTCGCAAAGTCTGGGCTGGGACGATCCTGCCCGAGCCAGAAGTTATAGCCCGCACGCGCCGATGATGAGCAGATGTTGGTGTGGCTGTTGTGACCGTCCATGCCCCAAGTCTGCACGACGCGGTTGGTGTATCCGTCTTCGCCAGGGCGACCGACGTGATAGACGATCCCATTCGGGCGGCGCTTCTTGCTCTCGCGCATTTTCTCCGCGATTTCAGAGAGCGCCTGCTCCCATGAGATTTGCTCCCATTTACCTTCGCCGCGTTTGCCGACACGTTTCAGTGGATAAAGAATTCTTTCGGGATCATAAACTTGATTATGAGTCGCGGGTCCCTTGGCGCAGTTGCGTCCGCGCGAGCCAGGGTGGACGGGGTTGCCTTCAAACTTGCGAATCTCGTAGGTATCCTTGTCCACGTAAGCGAGGAGTCCACAGGCAGATTCGCAGTTGAAGCAGACGGTCGGCACGAGCGTATATCTCCGCGCTACTTTCTTGGGCCACTCCTTACCGTCCCATTCCACCCATTCATCCCATACGTCAGTTGGGGGATACTGGCTGATGCGTCCATCCTCGTGGACGACTTCGGTCAGTTTGATGGGCTTACGATTAGAGTCCGTGAATTGCGGGACGGCGGTGCCTGCGGAGGTTTTTGGAATAGATTGGGTCATAGGGTCTCGGTTGAGTTCGATCTTCGCATTACGAATTCGGAATGTACTGCGGCGCCATTACGAAGGCATATTCGTAGAAGAACATGCCGACCATGATCGTCAGGGCAATGGGCAGGGTGGCTGGCACGAAGAGCCAGAGCAGAATGGGAACGATGTGCCCCAATGCAATGCCGCCCCACCAGAAGTGATTGCGGAATTTGCCGTGGGTCATTTCACGCGAGGCGAGCATGGCGGTATCAGTTGCGAAGGAAGTGAATTTGGGTGCCAGCGTCAGGATTAAGTTGACGACGATGCTTGCGGGGAGAACCATGCGCAAAAATCCATCAAGACCGTCTGGAAGGCGTAAGGCTGGAATGGCATACAATGCAAGGAAGACGCTGCTTGAAACCATGATGGACTGGGAAAGCAATTGGAACGGCAGCAACGGACCTTGCCACATGTCGCGCCCTTCGGCTTGATTGAGCAGGAAGGCAGTGTAGATCACAGCAAAAAGCGCGAACGGGAATGTGATCCATGCAAAGACGGGGCGCAGCATGAAAGACATCCAGGATGAAGTCAAACCGATAAACGCTGCGCCTTCCACCAACCACCACAACCCAGCAATGGCGGTAAAGCCAACAAGGATATATGCGCCGCGTGCCACCCATGATTTCCATTGCGGACGCAGCATGATATTCAAGAAGCGTTTCGGCTGTGAGAGGTCTTTGATAAGCAATATCACAGTGATAAGCATAAAGACCATCGCCGTGAATCCCATTACAAGGAAGGTGGCTGGGTCGTAGTTGATCAAGTTGAACATCGAGCCGAGACTCAAGAGCATGAAGAGTCCGCCTGCGATGTTTTTGGTGACGAGATACGAAGGCAGTTCCCAATGCCAGTTGATCTTGTGCTGTGCGGTGTATGCGGTCTGCACCATATGCTCGGCGACGCGTCCGCCAAATTGAATGGGACCGTTGAGCGGCTCGCCTTGAGTCTGCGGGGTGCGGATGGGCGTGCCCGATTTGGATTTCAAGACAGGCAAAGCGATCGCACCGCGCTCATAAGCAGTGACGTTTTGTTCGGTGACTTTATCTGCCCACACATATGAGTCGTGGGTTTGAGTCGCAGAAGGATGCAGCGACCAATCGTTGCCGTTGATATAGAACAGTTTGGGAGCAGTCCCCTGCTCAGGCTTGCGAACTGTCACTTGCGCAGTGGACAACTTTCGGCTTATTTCCGAAGCGGGGTCGTTCAAGTCGCCAGCGAGGATCGCATGTTCGGGGCAGACAACGACGCAGGCGGGTTCGAGTCCCACATCCAAACGATGCGCGCAGAAGGTGCATTTCGCGGCGGTGTTGGTTTCGGGGTCGAGATAGATCGAGTCGTAGGGGCAGGCTTGCATGCAGGATTTACATCCGATGCAGATGCTCGGGTCGAACTCGACGATGCCGTCGTGGCGTTGATACATGGCGCTGACGGGACAGATGCGCACGCAAGGCGGGTTGGCGCAGTGATTGCAGCGCGTTACTTGAAAGCGGCGGCGCACATCGGGGTAGGAGCCTGTCTCCACATACTTGACCCACGTGCGATACACGCCAAGCGGCACTTGATTCTCGGACTTGCACGCCGTGGAACAGGCGTGACAGCCGATACATTTGGATTGGTCGATTAGGAAGCCGTAGTTTTGAGTCATTTGATAAGGATGAAAGAAGAAAGAGGAAAGAAGTTTCTTTCGTCTTTCTTCTTTCGTTTGGTTAGGCTGCTTGTGGAGGAGTTACGGCATTCATGATCGCCGTTGTGAAATCAGTGGGTGTGACGCCAGGGGATTGGATGTTGAGGCGGTAGTATGCTTCTTCGATTTTGGATTTGAGATTCTCAGGCGTGGCAGCGACACCGCGCAGAGATTGTTCGAGTGCGCCGAGAGCGAAGACGGGCAGCAGGGTGAAATCGCCAGAGATGGTGACGTCGTCAATGCGACCTTCACGCAAGCGGGCGATGATACGGATCAAACCGCCCTGCGCCTTGAATGCCGCTTCGACGATGTGTACATCCTGATGAATTTTCACGCCCTGCTGTTTGAGTTGACCCTTTTGATACAGCCACTCATCAGAGAGGAAGCGCGCGTCAATTTCCTTTGCCATCGCTTCTTCTTCCTCTGTCCATTCGCCTTCGTAAACTTCCATACCCAACGCTTCGGAGACTTTCTTCATATACAAGTCTTTGACCGTTGCACGGTCGGGCGTGGAACCAAGTTGCTCAGACATCGTGGTCATGTAGGCTTCGAGCGATTCGAAGATCTTGTCGCGCATTTTCTCGGAAGGGACTTTCAAGCACCTGCGACATGGTCTTCTTGTCGAAGGTATACATCAGACTGCCGACGAGAATTTCGGCAATGCCCATCTGCGCCGCGCCTGTACCGCCGATCTTCTTGCCGTTGACATGGATGTCATTGATCGGGCGCAGGTTGGCGGGAATGCCGAGTTCCTGATAGGTCTGCACGATGGGGTCAATGTAAAGTTTGAAGCGTTCTTCCAACGTGGCTGGCAAATCTTCCTTGTGGAAAATCCATTGCGTGAACAATTGACCGTTGTCCAAAAACACTGCGCCGCCGCCTACTTCGCGGCGATAAACGGGCAGGTTGTGTTTTTCGCAATAATCCAAATCCACTTCCTTTTGGATATCCTGATGGTAACCAACACTCACATACGGTCCATTGGGTGAGACCATGATGATGGTGTTGGGCGTGCTTTCTTTCATGGCGTACCCGACCGCGTGATAAACAGTCTGCGAGCGGAGCGGGGATACGCCTTCCATATACAGTAAACGGATTTTCTTGGACATTCGAGGTCTCCTCTAAGTTGAAATCATGACGATGGACGATAGACCATTGACCATCGTCCGCGGTCTGTCGTCCATCGTCTAATCAATACATCTCAAACAATTGACTTTCAGTTCCTTGATTCGTTCCTTGTACTTCTCTGCCGCCGCTTCTCCCGTGACCAGGTGACTGGATTCTGCTTCGAGATTCGTCGGTCTTACTTTGACGAGCCAGCCATCGGCATACGGTTCTTTGTTGGCGAGCAGAATATTCTTTGCAAAGGCTTCTTCATTCGTTGCGATAATCTCGCACGAGAACGGCGCAGGGAACGGTCCCACCCACTTGGCGGATTCGATCGTCACCAACGCCTTGCCTTGTATAACCTTTTTGCCAACTTCCCGAAAACTGAGCGCTGCAAATTTTCCACAGCGGGTTTGGGCGACATCGGTCATGCCGAGCGTGGCAAACTCACCATCAAAGCGGATCCACACATCGCGCTCGATGTCGTAGGTCAGGTCTTCGGGGATGTCGCAGGCGTAGAAGATCATTGGTAAATGGTAATTGGAGATTGGTAATTACCAATCTCCAATCTCAAATTACTCAAACGAAAGATTTTGCTCTTCCATAAATTTCTGATACGCTGCCACCGCTGCTTCACCCGTCAACAGCGACGCGCTTTCGCCAGCCCAATCGGTGGGCTTTACTTTCACGAACCAGCCTTCGCCATACGGGTCGCTATTTATCAATGAAGGTTTGCCTTTCATCGCTTCGTTCACTTCCGCGATCTCGCCAGTCACTGGTGAAGTCACAGGTCCCACCCACTTACCGCTTTCCAACGTCCCCGCCGATTTGCCCTTTTGCACCGTGCGTCCCGCTTCCTTCGGCGTGGCATTGACAATGCCCTTCGCCAAATTTTGCGCCACATCGGTGATACCGATCTTCACCGTGCCATCGTCCATGGGCAATGCCCAGGCGTGTTTCTCCACCCAGTAGTAGAGATTTTCAGGAATGTTACATCCACGAACTGTTGCCATTTTTTTATTCTCCTAATTGATGTTCACCTTGCAGGTGATACAGAAGTAGATCGAAAACAACCAACCGAATCTCGTATTCATATTCTGACACAAAACTCGGGTCGCGGCGCGCTTTCTTTGTGACCTGTTCATAACTCGCGCCGCAAACGGGACAGGTGATTACATAAAAGGTGTGTTTCGTAAATTCGTCCACGCGCACACCCAGCGTATCGCCATGTTTTTCAGCAAGGTGATTGTGGACTTCAGAACGCTTACCGCTAAAATCGCAATAGGGACATGTGAACATGGTCGATACTCGATACTCGATAATTCGATTTTCGAATATCGAGTATCGCTTCTCTCTTAAGCCGCAACTGCTTCTGCTTCGAGCGGCATTTCCACACCGACAGCTTCCGCCACCAACTGAATGATGTCGCGGACTTCGATCTTGCCTTCGTTGCCAGTGGTCTTGACCGCGTCGGAGTACATGACCATGTCTTTGGGACAGGTGACGATGAAGAGTTGGGTCTTCGCGTTTGCGCCTTCGCCGAAGGTGGTCAACGCTTCTTTGATTCGGTTCTCGGCAGGACGTTCCCCAGGCGCAACCTTGCCCATCCAGATCTGACCGCCGCCTGCGCCGCAGCAGAACGAGTTCTCGCAGTTGCGCGGCATTTCGACGAATTCCACGCCGAGCAGTTCAAGCAACTTGCGCGGAGCGGTGAATCCGCCGTTGTAGCGTCCGAGATAGCACGGGTCGTGGAAGGTGACTTTGTAATTCGACAGTTTATTCTTGATCGTGAGTTTGCCTTCTTCAATTAACTTGAGCAAGGTCACGGTGTAATGCTTCACTTCAAACGTCCCGCCGAATTGCGGATACTCGTTCTTGAGCGTGTTGAACGAGTGCGGGTCAGTGGTGACGATCTGCTTGAATTGCGCTTTGCCAAACGCCGCGATGTTCTGCTCAACGAGTTGCTCGAACAGACCTTCTTCACCCACGCGGCGGACGTCGTTGCCAGAGTTGGATTCGTTCTGGTACATAATGCCGAAGTCCAAGCCGCCTTGATTGAAGAGCCGCGCAACCATTTTTGTATTCGGAATGACGCGTTCATCGAAGGAAGCGGTATCACCGACGAACCAGAGATGTTCCACGGGTTCTTCGGTCGCGTTCTTGACGGGGAATTCCATCTCCTTCGCCCAGCGTCCGCGCAGACGTTTGCCTTTGCTCATCCAGTTGCCGTTGGTGGCGAGAGATTGAAGCGCGTTCTGCACGCCGCTGTCAATTTCGTAGCCGTCGATCAACATGCGGCGGCGGATGTCCACGATGTCTGCCATCGGTTCATTGCCGACAGGACACACGCGGACACAGGCGTAGCAGGTTGTGCAAGACCAAACAGCCTCAGGGGAGATAACACTTTCAGTAAGCGGAACCAGCAATCGGTCGGGGTGAGAGCCGAAGGTCGCTTCCTTGAGAAGATAACGCTTGTTTACTTCCAATGCCGAAGGCGAGAGCGGACGTCCCTGAAAATTCGCAGGGGCAGACATCCTGACAGCGATTGCATTGCACGCAGGCGTAGGCGTCCATCACGCGCGTCCAGGCGAGATCGTAAATGACCTTCGCGCCAGGGTCGTACTTTTGACCTTCGATGACCTTGAGCGGAATCGCGGGGTCAAGTTGACCGCGCGGATTTTGTTTCGCCAAACCGAGATTGACAGGCGACATGAAAAAGTGCGTGTGCTTGCTGCGCGAAAGATACGGGATGATGAACATCACCCAGCCGAGGCTGATCCACCACGCAACATGCACGCCCGTTTCAGACGCGCCGAAAATGGAATTGAGAAAACTTGCGATGGGCATGAACGGGTCAGCGCCTTCGGTGAGACGGAAGGCTTGACTCATCAGGCGCGCACCAACATGCATGATGACGAACACGCCCACGGTGAGCGAATCACGCGCCTGCCCGCCCGCCTTGACTTTCGGATTCAGCAAGACATTATCGCGATAGGTGAGCGCCTTGTCTTTGACGATGAAACGGCGCACAAGAAACGTGGTGATGGCAATTAACAAAAATCCGCTCATCACATCCGCGATGAGATTGAAGGCGTTGATGAGTCCAGTGGGCGCGTTGGGCAAATGTACCCCGCCATAGACCAGATCAAAACCTGGGACGAGTCCTTCGAGCACATCCACAAGGTTGACGACGGCATAGGTGATGAGACCGAAGAACAAACCCATGTGAATGGCGCTGAGAACTTTACGCGCTTTGAAAATCGTCTGCTGGAACAGAACCGCGACGCCCGCTTTGAGCAGACTCGCAGGGATATTCTTCAACTCAGGCGCAGGTCGTCCCTTGCGGATCGAGTCGATGATGACCTTGAACCCATGAAATGTGAACCCCGCCGCCGTGATCGCCAGCACAATGAAGATGATTTTTTCAACCGTATTGAGCAACGTACCCTCCCGAAAACGAAAAACGATATTCGATATTGGTTATTCGAAAACCAAATATCGAATATCGAGTATCGAAGATTTACAACAACTCCAACATCGCCTCAGCAACTTCAAACAGATCCGCAGTCGCACCGTAATGCGCCACGTTGAAGATCGGCGCTTTCTTATCGGTGTTGATGGCGATAATTAATTCAGCCGATTTCATGCCTTCAAGATGTTCAGGCGCGCCAGAGATACCGAGCATGAAATACAACTTCGGCTTGACCTTCAAACCCGACTTGCCCACCTGACGAGTGCGCGGCAACCAGCCTGCGTCCACCACGGGGCGAGAAGCGGAGACCGTTGCGCCGAGCGCCTTCGCAAGTTCTTCGGCGAGTTCCACATTTTCCTTGCCGCCGATACCACGACCGATCGAAACCAACTTCGCCTGTGCAGTAATGTCCACATCGCCGCCAGCAGGTTTGATCGCTTCGGTGAATTTCACTTTCAACGAACCCAAATCAACAGGTGACGCAATCGTCGTTGCAGCCGTCGAGCCTTGCCCCGCTTCCACAGGGAACGAACCCGCCAGACACGCCACGATCGCCATGTCGCCTTCGGGCGCAACTTCCGCCATCAACTTGCCGCCGTATGCCTGGCTGCTCACCATCAGTGCGCCGCCTTCCATGCGCACATCTTTCGCATACGCCGCCAACGGAGCGCCCATCCGCGCCGAAAGCCACGCGGCAATATCCATGCCTGTCACCGTCCAGCCGAACATCACGACCTTCGGCGACTTTTCCTTGACCAGCGCTTCGATGACTTTCCCATACGCTTCGGGATTGAAATTTGACAGCGCCGCGTCATCCACATGGATCGTGGAATCAGACGCGAAGACATTGGATGAAACCCCGCCTCCGACTACGACCGCAACTGCCTGCCCACCCAAAGCGGACGCCAACTCTTTGGCTTTTCCTACCATTTCAAACGACACATCAGAAAACTTGCCATCCATGTGTTCGGTGATTACGAGAATGTCATTGCTCATGTTTATCTCCTACGCGTCACCCGACGGAGCGACCTTCTCCACCGTGGCAGATTGCGCCATCTGGCGGACTTTGCTCACAGGCGCATAACGCGGCGGCTTCGGCGCAGACTGCACACCCGCCACGAACGGCATGGACACGGAATACTTCGCGCCCGCGCCACCCGCAAATTCCTTGTTGACCGTGGCAGAGTCGCCGTTGGCTTCGATGGAACTCACGCCGCCGATGTAGGGCATATCCAAATACGCCGCGATCATCGGACCAATTTGTCCGTCGAGATCATTTGACGCCTGCACGCCTGCAAAGACCATGTTCGCTCCCATGCCCTTGATCGCTTCCGCCAGCCATTTGGCTTGCATGTGCGAATCCGCGGCAGGGTCGTCAGCGGTGATCTTGACCACTTTGTCGGCACCCTTTGCCAGCGCGAGATGAAGCGCGTTGTCCAACTCCCCGATCAAGTCCACGCCGATCACGGTCACCGTCCCACCGACGGCTTCCTTGATCAAAACGGCTTGCTCGATGGAATGCTCGTCCCATTCATTGAGGACAAAATCCACCGAGTCGAAATCCACGTTATTGCCTTTGACGGGCAGGTCATCGGCAATGCTGGGGATATGTTTGATGGCTACTACGATGTTCATGAAGTTCTCCTGTGTTTCGGTTTCAGGTTCTTGTCAAGTCGAAGGTCAAAGGTCGAACGACTTTCGACTTTTGACCTTCGACGAATTAATTACTCGCCTCTCATTGACCTATCCAACAATTCCAAAATATCCAACACATCCACATGCTCATTGCCCGTGGACTTGACCGCGTCGGTGAAGCGTGAGACTTCAAACGGGCAAGCCACTGCCAGCACATTCGCGCCCGTGGACGCGGCTTCCATCGCGCGTTTTTCGGAGAGGCGCATGGTGGTGTGCTTGGCTGTGAACGAGTCCATCCACATGCCGCCGCCACCACCGCCGCAGCAGTAACCGTTCTCGCGGTTGCGCTGCATTTCAACCAACTCCACACCAGGGATGGCTTCGAGCAGTTTGCGCGGCGCTTCGTATTCGCCGTTGTGACGTCCGAGATAGCACGGATCGTGATAGGTGATCTTCTTTTTGACAGAGTGCTTGAGCAGCGGCTTGAGTTGGTCAAGATAACGCGCAAGGAAGGTGGAGTAATGAACGACGGGGCGGTCAAAGCCATATTTCGGGTACACGTTCTTGAAGGCATTCAACTCATGCGGACCCGTGACGACCATCTCTTTCCATTCATAATTGTTGAATGTGGCGATATTGCTTTCTGCCATCATTTCAAAGAGACCTTTTTCTCCAGCCAAACGCTGAGAATCGGCGTCATCTTTTTCTTCTTTGCCGAGAATCGCAAAATCAATTCCCAGCGCGGAGAAGATTCGTGCCGCCGCTGCCGCCGCGTCAATGCCGCGCGGGTGATAGGACGGATACGAACCGACATACCAAAGCACATCCACAGGACGGGCTACATCTTTGATGATCGGCACAGGCACACCCGCGGACTGGATCCACGCGTCACGTTTGCGCTGAGGTTGCCCAAGCGGGTTGCCGCTCTTGGCGGTATTTTCAAATGCCTGCTGCAATTCGTTCGGCACGAACTTGCCATCCAGAATTGCCTGCTCGCGTGCGGCGGGCATGATCTTGACCATGTTCACTTCTTTGGGGCACACGCGCAGACAGTTGGCACAGGTGGTGCAAAGCCACAACTCGGGCGCTTCGGTCAAGTCCATGCCTGTTTGGGCGTAGCGATACAACTTGCGCGGACCGTAATTCCCGACCACATCCACAGGGCAGACGGCGACGCACTTGGCGCACTGATAACAATTCGCAAATGATTCCGCGTTGGGGATGTCCGCGATCTTTTCGATCAGTTCGGGCGTGTACTCGGTAATGACCCGCTGTTCGAACATGCGGTTCCAGTGACCCGAAACGTCCACGCCATCTACAATTGCGTGTTCTTTTTCAACTGCTTTTGCTTTTTCAAACTTAGGTGCCATGAAGGATGGTCTCCTGTTTTTGGTAATTGGTAATTAGTAATTGGAGATTGAATTACCAGTTACCAATTACTAATCTCTAATTACCTGATTTCTTCAATCCAAGTAACCGTCTCGCCATATTGGGCAGCGTGGGCAACAAGCCGTTGAACTCTCTGCTCAAACGCCAACTCGTTGTGCCGTACAGATACACACTGTAAGCGCAAGCCAGAAAGGCGCTGTTCGCAAACGGAGCGCGCTTCGGGTCGTCCATCAATGCGGGGGTGAACAAGCCCGTGCCTTCGCCGAACTTCACGCTCATCGCCGTCACTACGCCGACTCGGGCATATCCGTCCGCGAGATTTTCGGCGTTGAGGTTGTGGGTGCTGCCCGCCAGCAAAGGCAGAATGCCCGTGCCGACGGTGGGATCCCACAGCCAGCGAGTCCACAGCCAGTGTTGGGAGGGGGAGGTGTTGTGTAAAAGTCCAGTAGCGAGTTCGAGAGCGAGACGCGTATCGAGCGCGTTCAACTTTTCAACGAAGACTGCCACACGCACAGGCGCTGGCGCTTCGCCTTTTAGCAATTGCTCGAAGAGCGAATAATCACCTTGGGCAAAATAGTTGGTGATGGTTCGCGCGTTCGCTTTGGTGTGCGCGACAGCGGAAGCGATGTCAGCGAAGGAAGATTTCAACGAAGCTGAATCAGTTTTCAGATTAAGAAAGAGGCGGGCGTGACGTTCCGCCAATTCGTCTGCTATCGCGATCACATCCTCAGGCGCGACTTGTCCCAACGCCTCTTGCAAATTGCTTTGCAGTTCGGGGTCGTCGGGTCCCGTCTTTTGCTTGATGATGTGACTCTGTCGCTGAGGGAGCATTACGCCATCACTTTGCGAGTCAATGCCACCGCACGAGCAGCCGCAAGACCTGCTTCGGAAATTGAGTCATCAAGGTCAGATGGACCCGCCGCCGCGCCTGCAACAAAAATGCCAGGCACGGATGTTGCAACGGTATCGAGACCGCCCGCACCGCCTGCATCAATGAAGCCGTATTTATTTTGCTGAACGCCCATCAGCTGCGCGATGGCGCGTGTGCCTGCGCTCGGCTCCATGCCGACCGACAGAACAACCATGTCCATCGTCACTTCCATCGGGCGGCTCATCGTGGTGTCTTCGCCGCGGATCAAAAGTTGGTCGCCCTTCTTGAGCACTTCACTGATGACGCCCTTCACATAATTGACTTTATATTTTTCCTGTGCGGGCCAGTAGATTTCATTTTCCCAATAGCCATACATGCGCATGTCGATGTAGAAAATCATCACTTTGCTATCGGGCAGTTGCTCGCGCAATTCAATCGCTTGCTTGCTGGCAATGCCGCAGCAAACCTTCGAGCAATATTCGTTTCCAATTTGGCGATCACGCGAACCCACACATTGAATGAACGCGATCTTCTTCGGCGCCTGTCCATTCGACGGGCGCACGACGTTGTGTTCCTTCAACATTTTTTCAAGGTCAGTGAGCGTGACGACATCGGGGAACGAGTAGTAGTTGTAGTATTGCGTAGCGCGACCTGGGTCGAAATGTTGGAAGCCCGTGGCGATGATGACTGCGCCCACATTGAGGGACTCGGCTGCGCCGCCCGCTTCAATCTGGACTTCAAAGTTGCCAGCGCTCCCAGACATTCCCTTCACTTCGGCTTGATACTTCACTTGCACATTGGCGTTGCTGGTGACAGCATTGGAAAGTTCCGCCATCGCTTCAGACGCGTCGCGCCAGTGATGGGTGAGTTTGGCGTAGTTCTCACGGTCGGGCGTGCCGCCGAGGCGTTCACGCTTTTCGATGAGAATGACTTCCCCGCCGAGTTCAGCCGCAGACCGAGCCGCTTCCAATCCCGCAGGTCCGCCGCCGATGACTAACACTTTGTTTGATGACATGGAAGTTCCTCCGACTGTTTCAAGTAATCAGTGATTTCAGGTTGAAATCTTGAACGTTAAGTTGTCAAATCAACCGACTATCAAACTATTCGTCTAACCATACACTACGGGCTTGTCTGCGTCTTCCCAAGGTAATGCCCGATTTCGTCCCCGCACGAATTGATTCGAGGTCGCCTTGGAATTCGTCCCAGTATTTCTGCCAGTTGATTCCCAGTTTATCCAGGAACGGACGCCAATCTGTGGAATGCCAGTGGAACTGCACCACGCGGAAGGGATGTGCTCCCATCGCCAGTGCCGCAACCTGCGCGTCTGACAACACGGGGATTCCCACGTTGCGGTCATGCGCTTTAGCTGAGAATTGACTCTTATCGAGCGTGGTCACACAGCCAGTGTCATGGGTCACGGTCACATCGGGATTGACTTCGTTCTTCATCACTTCGATCTTGCGCAGCGTGGAGAACGAGCGAGTAAAGTCGCGCTGAACGAGCACATGACGGAAGCCGAAGCCGCAGCAATCGAACCAGGTCGAGTAGTCGGCTACGTCAATGCCCAAAGCTTCGAGTGTGCCTGTCACGGTGGCCGTGCGCTGACCACCGTAGATGTCTGGGTCATAGATCGCGTCTTCGGCGACGATTTTGTAATAGTGGCAGGCAGGGTGAACCGTAGCGCGGATCATGCTCATGTCCACGGTTTGTTTCTCCGCAAATTTTCCGCGCATGACATGCACCCACTCGCTGTAATGGACGATTTCTTCGGGAATGACAAGCGGCTTGCCAAGTTTATCCAGAATGCGGCGGACTTCGTCGCGCAACGGTTTGTGATGAACCAACTGCTCGCGAATCTCTTTGTAATGTCCATACGATGTGCCACAGTGAATCATCGGGAAGTACCCGTCTCATGCGCGGCAGCGAAGTTGCGGACCATCACCGCGGCTTGCGCGGCAGCGTTGGATGTCGCAGAGGCGTAATAGTTCCAGCCCGTGCAGGAGGTCTGGTCGGTGGGGTCGAGATAATCCAGATTGAATTGGCGGTGCAGCCAAAGGATGGGCGTGGTGTAGCCGGGGATATGTCCGCACTGACCGCAGGATTTGTGGTGCCAGGTGTGGTCAATCGGAATCTTTTTGGTGCGCCCGTATTTTGTGGTCACATCCACGTGATTTTCAGGCACGCGCTGGACGATGATTTCGCCCTTGGCTTCAAGTTCAAACAAGGCTTCACGGATGTCGTGTGTCGGCGCGATCCTCAGGGTCACGGGTGACTGCGTGCGATTTACGTTCAAGGATTTCTTCTACGGTTGTAGTCATAGGTTCTCCAATAAGGTAGAATGGTCGAAGGTCAAAGGTAGAAGGTTTTTCAGGTTTCTTTTCATCACGTTGACTTCATCTTCATCTCTTTATCCTTCTTCCAATTCTTCCTGCATCACATCTGCCAATAAATCGTGCAAACCTTCGTCAATTTCCTTGATGATCTCCATATTGCCCGTCTCAAACCAGATGGTATAAAGTTCGAGCAGGGTCTTGCGATCCGTCCTCCACGCCGCATCGGTCACGCCGCGCAGGGTGTCCACGGGGATGGCTTTTCTCCACACGGGCATGTTCGCGGAGAAGTTCTGCACCCACGGACCCCAATCGGGGAAGAAGTCGGGCTGGAGCATATCGGGCGAGACTTGGTTGCCCTTGAGCATGACCTTGTAGATCACACGGCTGTAACCTTGCAGAACGTCTTTGGTTTCCTGCAAACCGTTCTTGACCGCCACTTCGCGCAGCAGGGTCACAAGTCCACCAGGGTTGTTTCCACGCGGACAGCGCAAGCATGAGAAACATTGCGCGCAATTCCAAATATCTTCCGAGATGATGTCGTACACGCGTTCGATATCTTCACGCGCCATTGCCTGAGCGATCACACGCGGTGAGTAATCATAGAAGCGCGCCGAAGGACAAGTCGAAACGCAAATGCCGCACTCGTAACATCCATACAGGAAGTCTTCGTAGCGCGGGTCATTTTTCACTTCGAGAAAGAGTTTCTCCTTCTCTTCGTAGGTCACTTCGGGGTGGCGATCCTGTGCTTTGCCAGGATTCCAGTTTTCTAATGTAGTCGGCATCGAAATCTCCTAATGAAGAATGCAGAATGATGAATTTCATCGCCTTCTGCATTCTTCATTCATCATTCTGCATTTAGAAACCAATCACCGCATCTGCATCGCACGCCATGTCGTTGAATGCCGCGCCGCCGATCATTTCCACGCCTTCGATCATGTCGTCCATGGTGTAGCCGTGCAGATCAAGTGAAGGCTGGCAGACGAGAAAGCGCACACCGATCTCCTGCGCCTGTTCGATGAAGAACTTCAATTCCTTGCCGCCGCCGCCCTTGCGCGGAATGATGATCGTGTCGCCATTGCCTTTCGCCACACACTGCGGACCGTTCATGGTGAAGTAAATGCATACTTCATTGTCCATTGCCGCTCCAGCAGTCGCCAGAAAAACGGCGTTGCGGTGCGTTCCGGATCTTTTCCCCATGGGTTTGAACGTACAAGATCTTTTTGGTTCCAGGATCGTTCGTCTTCCAAACACTCATGCTGCCCTCTCCGAATAATTAGAAACTGGACATGCTTCATCAACAGTGAAAAGGCCGATTTTGATTCAGCCCCACTGTACACCGACACCCGCCCCTCGGGGCGCCAGCCCTTGCGTTGAATAGCTTACTCCTTGGAAGTTTTCCTCCCTTTACAACAAACTGGGCGGCCCCCCCCGGAGCTTTATGAAGAGCTGCACATCCGCATCTGCGGCATATTCAGGAACATGGCGGCACCGCCAATCTCGCATGCTTGATGAAGTCTCTTCTTGAAGCCGAAGACATCCATTGTCATCTGGCAGCCGATCATCTTGACATCGAGATCCATGCACATTTCGCGCAATTCCTCAATGGAAGCAACACCTTTATTTTTGAAGGTTTGTTTCATCAGGCCGGTTGCCACGCTTTCAAAGCCGGGGACATTTGCCATAAGCAAATTAGGCATGGACCAGTTAATGTTTTGAAATCCTTCGGGGCCGAAAGGCATCTTCATCGGCATGGCAGGGTTGCCAAGCGGGGAAACTGCCGCGGTAAGTTCGGGCTTGAGTAGAGTCAATCCGTAAAAGGTAAAGAAAATAGCCACTTCCCAACCCATCGCACCGGCCGCGCTGGCGAGAATAAATGGAGGATAAGCCCAGTCCAATGTTCCTTTGCTCGCGATCAGGGCAAGTCTCTTTGGGGCATTCGGATCAGATTTAGACATATGCACCTCTGTTACTTCATAATTAAAAGTTGAAAAAGGATTGGATCTATTTCTTGCGCAGATAGAAGATGAACTTGCCGCCTTCCGTCATGGAGCGCAATAACTCATTACCGGTCTGGCGGCTCCACGCTTCCATATCTGGCGGTGCGCCGGGATCAGTGGCGACCATCTTCAAAACCTGACCCGATTGCAATTCCTTCATTGCTTTTGAAGTCTTCACCACCGGCATAGGGCAAAGCATTCCAGAACAATCCAATACCTGATCTTCCTTGATTACATCTGTCATTTGTGCCTCCTTTGGAACTCATAAATGATAATGAATTGACCTTCGATATACCATCCCGCGCACATGGGATTTTGTCTCACCCGCACGGGGGAGATGGATCAATTCGGATATAATCGATTTTACAACTTTTATGATCAATAAAATAGAAACAATTTTCCAATCAAACCGGGTTTTTATATTTCTGGTCATCTTTCGCTGGGCATCCCTGATCCCTGCGTTGTTAACGCTGAATGAAACAAACACATTATTGCCTCCCCTGCTGGTCTTTATCCTTGCATTGGCGGTGAATGGCGTTGTCTCGTTTTTCAACCGACCATTGAACAAACTGGTTATCGATTCCCCCATCCTGCTCGGGGCTGACCTGCTCTTCTCCGCATTTATCCTCGCCGTGAGCGGCGGATCCCACAGCCCGTATTATCTTTATGCGCTCAGTCCATTATTGGCGGGCGCGCTTTTTTTTCAGGTACGCGGCGCATTGATGGCATCCCTGATTTTCATGCCTTTATACATCCTCGCCAATCTATTCAGCCAAACACCGTCCGATAACATCGTACTGGCCTCACAACTTGCAGGCATCTGGATGCTCCCATTGCTCTTTGCTTATCCATCCACACTGCTCAAATCAGTCAATCAAACAACCGCCGAACTTTCCGCCGCGCATCGCCAACTGGAAATTCTTCACGATCTCACGGTTTTATTGCAAGCCGCGCCCGATCTCATCTCTGTGCAGGAACGCGTGCTTGGAGCAGTAGTCACCGATCTCGGTTTTTCAAAGGCAGTCGTCGCCATGGTTGATCCTTCGCGCGAAGAGATCGGTGGCTGGCTGGTCTATCCGCCCGATGACTCCTTCCCGCAAACAAAACCACTCCCCTCAAATCTGAAAACGGCGAAGTCATCAAGGCGCTGTTCAACCGCGACAATTTCACCGCCGAAAATCAAACCCTCATCCACGACTCACAACTCAACAACTGGCTCAACCAGAATAAATGGTTCGTCATGCCGCTTTATTTGAGGGAACACCCCGTGGGCATTTTGCTCGTCGAAGAATCTGGATTGACCAAAGAGAAAGAGTCCACGCTGATGACGGTTGCGAATCAAGCCGCGCTGGCGCTTGGTACAACAATCCTGTGCATTGATCGTGCCCGACGCCTCGCCGTCGAAACCGAGCGCAACCGCATTGCCCGCGATATTCACGACACCGTCGCACAATCGCTCTTCGGCATTGTCTACTCGCTCGAAGCCTGCATCAACATGCTCCCCCAACAAGCGGACGACGTCAAGAATGAACTCATCGAATTGCGCTCATTAGCCAGCGGCGCGCATGACGAAGTCCGCCGCTCGATCTTTGACCTGTGGCCCTCCGCATTAAACATCGAATTATTCATGGCTGATCTGACAAACTACGTCAGCAGTTGCTGCCGTCCGCGTTCATTCAGCATCGTGTTCAGCAACAACGGTGATTTCAACTCGTTATCTGCTGGCTTGCGGCGCACGGTCTACCGCATGGCGCAGGAAGCATTGGCAAACTCGGCGCGGCATTCAGGGCCAAACTGCGCGTTTGTGCCTGACGTTACAGATGATGAAGTCTATCTCGGTTGTGTCAGATGACGGCAAAGGCTTTGACCCGTCAGTTGCGCTGTCACGTAGCCTCAACCGCGAGCATTTCGGTTTGCATGGCATGCAGGAACGCGCCCGCGCCATGGGCGGCGATTGCGAGATCATCTCTCAGCCCAATGCTGGCGCGCGGATTATGATCAATCTCCCCATTAATGGAAACAAACATGCCTGAGTCGATTCGTCTTCTTATCGTAGATGACCATGCCGTAGTCCGCAAAGGGTTGGCAATGGTCCTTCGTCTGGAACCAGATTTGGAGGTAGTAGGCGAAGCGGAAAACGGTCGGATCGGTCTGGAAGCGGCGCGAAATCTAAATCCAGATATCGTCCTCGTCGATCTGATCATGCCTGAGATGGACGGTCAGGAGATGGCGCTCGCGCTGCGGAAGTCGAACCCGAAGATCAAGATCATGATGCTGACCGGCACCGAAGTGGACGATAGAGTCTTTGACCTCGTGGCGGCGGGCATTGAAGGCTATGTGTTGAAGAATATCGAGCCGGGCGAGTTGGTGCGCGCCATTCACGCGGTGGTGCATGGCGAGGCGTATTTGCATCCCGAGGTGATGAAGAAGGTGCTTGGACGAATGCAGCCGCATCACGCACCGTCGGTTTCGCTGACGCCGCGCGAGATCGAAATTTTGGAACGCATGGCATCGCCGAACACTTACAAACAAATTGCGGGGCAATTAAACGTAAGCGAAGAGACCGTGCGCAGCCACGCGAAAAATATTCTCGAAAAAATGAAACAACCCAATCGCGCACAAGCAGTCCTCGCCGCCATGCGCATCGGGTTGATCAAGTTGGATGAGAATAAGTAGGATTTTGTGGTGAGGGGTGCGTCGCACCTTACTTAATGGGATTCCTCCATCGAGGAGATCAATCTGCTTAATCAGAAAAATCTAACCCGTCTGGTGCGACGCACTGTAGCTGATTAACGTGACAGCCACCTTTGAGGTGG
>JADKIL010000015.1 GCA_016721315.1 Candidatus Villigracilis vicinus | reverse complement strand
CTTTCAATGTCGTATTTGGGGGAGGACGGGTGGGGGCGGTTTTTGAATTCTGATGAGTGCCGTGATCGGCATGTCCGCTGACCTCACCCTGATTGGCGTAATAATCGGCATGTCCGCTCAGCCCTCTCCTGAAGGAGAGGGTATTTTTTTGTTTGCTGTTCTGTGGATGGGCGCTGAGGTTCCAAGTCAATGTTTGGGTGATGGGTTGGTTTTAGCTCCTCCCCTTCAGGGGAGGCGGGGAGAGGTTGCGTCTGTGTACATTTGTGCATATAATATATCCATGAACTACGAATGGGATCCTAAAAAGGCAAAATCAAATTACAAGAAGCATGGTGTCAAATTTTCTGATGCAGTAGGCATTTTTGAAGATGAAAACGCCATCACCATCGAAGATGAGCATGAAAGTGAAGACCGCTTCATCACGCTGGGTAGAGATTTTCTTCGAAGGATTCTGGTCGTTGTTTATACGTTTCGCGGAGTACTTATCCGACTCATCTCCGCGAGGAAGGCTACAGCCCTTGAAAAGGCTGAATATGAGGCACAAGAAGAACATGAAGAGTGAATATAACTTTAGCAAAGGCAAACGCGGAGCCGTTGTCCGCGCGCCGCAGGGAAAAACTCGTATCACCATTCGTCTCGATGATGATGTTTTGGACTGGTTCCGAAATCAAGTCGAAGAATCAGGTGGCGGTAATTATCAGACATTGATCAATAACGCCTTACGGGAGTTTATCCACCAGCAAGAGGAGCCCATTGAGGTTATTCTTCGGCGTGTTGTCCGTGAAGAATTGCAAAGTGCTTCTCAATAGAAATGGATGCTTATGAACAAAAAGCATATCGGAAGCGACTTTGATGATTTCTTGAAAGAAGAAAAAATTCTTAAGAAGGCTCGAACTACAGCTATTAAGCGCCTTTCCGTAAAACTCAACGCGAAAAACCAAATCACTCTCCCGCGTCACATTAGAGAGCGATTGAACATCAGTGCAGGAGCACTTTTACGATTGGATGTTCAAGATGGTGTCTTGGTCTTAATTCCACTGCTGCACTCTAAAGAAGATGACCCTATCAAAAAAGGATATGGATTTTTGAAAGGTGGTTCTTCTATGGCAGATGATCTAAAACAAGATCGGGAACTTGAAAAGCAAAGAGATAAGCGGCTTGCTGGGAATTCAACTTAAGCCAGTTCCCTCTCCCTGATGGTTGCCGTGATCGGCTAAAGGAGGAGGTATTTTTTTGGTTGCTGTTCTGTGGATGGGCGCTGAGGTTCCAAGTCAATGCTTGGGTGATGGTGAAAATGCAGGATAATTGCCTCAACTTAAAACGAGGAGAATTTTCAATGAACACAAAACTACTCATGACCTCCAGCAGCCTTATCCTCGCAATAGCAGGGATATGCGCCCTGTTCATGCCGGATGTATTGCTGTCCATGCAGGGTGTGGTGGTGACAGAGGCAGCCTCCGTGTTGGTGCAATTAATGGGTGCGTTATATTTCGGCTTTGCGATCATGAACTGGACGGCAAAAGATAGCGCCATCGGCGGCATCTATGCGCGACCCGTGTCGCTGGCGAATTTCAGCCACTTCTTTTCTGGGGCGTTATTGTTGGCGAAGAATTTGTTCGTTGGGTTTAGCCCATTAATGTTAATTGTGACTCTGGTTTATATTGTTTTTGCGGCATGGTTTTATTGGTTGGTGTTTCGAGCAACAGGGTTGAAACCCACTTCCTGATAAGAATAATGATCGAATAAGTCTGTGGGATCTCTCCCTGATTGGCGTCATAATCAAGTTTCTCTATTTGCCCCTCTCCTTTGCGAGAGGGTATTTTTTGCTGTTCACTCCCCTCCACAACCTTACGAAGCACCCTGTAGGCAAATCAGATAATTTATATTTTGAATGAATCCAGCCAGCTTCTTTATGCAATGGGAATTTGGGGGCATTTGTGATAAAGCCGAAAGTCATCCATCCATTGTGGGATGTTGATCTTGCTTGTTCTCCATATAATTTGAACCGATCAAATTATATGGAGTAATCATCGTGAAGAAAAAACACCCCATCGTTATGTTAATCACCATTCTTGCCATTGCAGCATTCGCGTGTAACCTGCCAACAACCGCAGAAGTGCAGACCGATGCGACAGAAGAACCGGTCAATGCAACAGAAGCACCCACCGAATTAAGTACGGGGGATACTGTTGCCACAGCTACCGCAACAACGGCTCCAAAGACAGTCAAAGTTTCTGTCAGCACGGCTACCAATTGCCGTACTGGTCCAGATGTGGTCTATCAACTCTTGATGGTCGTGCAGCCAGGCAGCGACTTTGATGTAGTGGGCAAGTACTCGCCAAAAGGATATTGGATCATCACAATGCCCACGGGCGGCACTTGTTGGTTGTGGGGTCAATACGCAGTCCTCGTAGGCGATGCCAGTGTATTGCCTGAGATCACACCTCCGCCAGCACCAGTTGCACAGAGCTCGGATTCGAATAACTCGAGTCAATCCGGCAATTCGAACCAATCTAATAATTCAAATTCGAATGATGACGAAGAGGAGGATGTTTCGCAGCCCGCCGCGCCTCCGCCTGCCGCGCCCACCAATGTGGACATTACCCGTCAGTGCACCACCCTCACGAAGCCTGATGACCTTTTTCCAAGCTTTAAGATGGTTGTCCAATTTACATGGTCAGATGCGTCCAGCAATGAGACCGGTTTTAATATCTTCAAAGACGGCGCCTTTTACACCACGTTGCCAGCCAATACACAAAAGTTTTCAGAGACCTTCACCGTTTTACTGCCTACATCTCCGAGCGTGACTTACGGCGTGCAGGCTGTGAATGCCAATGGCAGTTCCGGTATGGTCACTGGAACAGTCACGTATTGTAATTAAGTCGTCAACATCCCCTTTATCAAAAGACCCCGCCAGATCTTCGGCGGGGTCTTTTGATTTGTTCTGCAATAATATGTATTCCTTATAAACGATACCGGGGAGGGTAAAATAACCGATAAGATGATCAAGTTATCAAACCAACGAACGGGAGTCTGCCATGCTTGAATACGTCAACCTTGACTTGGCTTTGCCGCAGGAGGAATATAAAAAACGACTGCGCCCTTTGCAGCAGCGGCTCTATGAATTGGAGCATGCGGTCTTTGATGCGAAAATTCCGGTCATTATTGTGTTCGAGGGCTGGGCTGCTACAGGCAAGGGACGCCTGATCAGTCTGCTCGCGGAACGGCTGGACCCGCGCGGTTTTCGCGTGGTACCCATCACGCCGCCGCGCACAGCGGAGACGCGTTATCCGTGGATGTGGCGTTTCTGGCAAAAGATCCCTGCCCGTGGGCAAATGGTCGCTTTCGATACGTCGTGGTACCGCCGCGTCTTGATCGACAGGCTGAACAAGACGGTCGACAAAGATGATCTGCGCGCCGCCTATCAAGACATTGCCGAATTTGAAGAGATGCTCAGCGCCGATGGAACGGTCATCTTGAAGTTTTGGCTGCATATCAGCGAAGCCGACCAGAAGAAGCGTATTAAGAAATTGAGCAAAGACAAGTTGACCGCATGGCAGGTCAGCGAGGAAGACTTGCTGCAAAACAAGCGTTATGAAAAATATACCAATTATGTCGAAGATATGATCGCACGGACCGATTCGCCTCACTCTCCCTGGACGATCGTGGAAGCTGCCGACCGATATTACATGCGCATCAAAGTGTTTGAAACCATCATCGCCTCCCTTGAAGCCCGCCTGGGGTTACCTGCCTCTTTAGGGACAAAGCCTAAACGTCCGCGTGCAACCAAGGAAATGAAAGGAGCCGTCAATGCTTGAGCGACTCGATCTTAATCTGGCACTCGAACGCGAAGAATACAACAAGCAGCTCAAATCATTGCAGGCTGAGCTGCATGAACTGGCATTTCAAGTCTATGCACAGAAGCGCCCGGTGGTGATCGTCTATGAAGGCATGGACGCTTCAGGCAAGGGCGGCGCGATCAAGCGTCTCACAGAACGTATGGACCCGCGTGGGTATGTCGTATGGCCGATCGCTGCCCCCTCTGGCGAAGAGAAAGAGCGTCATTACCTGTATCGCTTCTGGCGGCGTTTACCCGAGCAGGGGCAGATCGCCATCTTTGACCGCTCATGGTATGGACGGGTTCTGGTGGAACGGCTGGAAGGCTTTTGCACCGAAGCGGATTGGCGCCGCGCCTATAGCGAGATCAACCAGTTCGAGCGTCAACTTACAGAGGCTGGCACGATCGTCTTTAAATTCTGGATGCACATCAGCAAACAGGAACAACTGCGCCGCTTCAAAGAGCGTACACGCACCCATTACAAAACCTGGAAGATCACCGATGAAGATTGGCGCAATCGCGGCAAATGGGAAGACTATATCATCGCCGCCGAAGAAATGCTCTTGAAAACCAGCACTCCCGATGCCCCCTGGACGTTGGTGGAAGCCAACGATAAATACTTTGCACGCATTAAGTCCCTGCGCACGGTCGCCGAGAAATTGCGGCGGGCGTTGAAGTAAAAAAAGACTGTATGCAAAAGAAAATCCTTCCTTCTCCCTTTGTGATGTGTGGGGAGTGGGAAGGATTATTTATTTAATTTCTTTGCGCCTGCGCGATTCCATAATGCCGTAAAAAACGAAGATCTCGATCAGCATAGCTGCCATGAGCATGGTGTACCAATTGAATATGCCTGTCTTGAAATCTGCCGGATTCATGAATGCGGCGAGGAAGATCAGGCAGTATGCGATGAAGATGCCCTCAAGGATGGCACGCCAGCCTGTCCAACGCGGGTCGAGGGAGATCATCACAGCGCCGGTGCCGATCACAGAAAGCCAGCCGCAAAGGACTCGCGCAGTGAGCGGCGTCAACTCCCAGGGCCAGATGGGGATGATCAGGCTGGGGAATAAGAATCCGCTTGTGACGAGGATCAGGACGAGGGTCCCGATGAGGCGAGTGACCCGTCGCGCCGAGTCTGGGACGGTCACATCCGATTCTTCGGGTTCGTATGAGTCGGTGCGTCGGTTGTAGACCCAAAGAGCTGGGATCAAAAAGGGTGAAACAATATACAGAATTAACCAGGCAATGAATGGAATTGTGCCGAGTGAAAAGCGTTCCCAATGCAGAAGCGTGGCGATCAGCATGGCGATCGTGAAGACGGTCACCGCCGGGAAGACGGCTTGCACACGATGCCAGCGTTTGCCGATGGCGGTTTTGGCAAGGATCCACGCGCCGCCCAAATAGGCTGCTCCAAAATACATGGACGACATATGCGGTTTGATCGCCCAGGCGAATAAGCTGCCTGTTCGGTCTGGCAGGAAGAATAAGATCACAAAAGCTGTGACTAGAAATAGAACTACAACGCCCGCGATGGCACGGGTGATTGGAAGCACGGCATCGTTTTTCATCTTGCGCTCCTCTTTACCAATAAGATGGGAATCATTTTATCATTTCGATACTAGGTATTTTTTAATCAGGCAATGCATCTCCCAGTGGGAACATCCAGCGTTCGTTGAAGTTGTTGATCAGTGCAGTGTTTGGGTTTGTGGGGTCGTAGATCACTTGCATGGGTTCGCCCACCCAATCACCATCTTGCGGCGGATAGTAGATGTTGCTGAGCGTTGTGTAGGTCTGCCCATCCACCTCAAAGCTCACGGTTAGTTGATAATCGGAACTGGGGAATGCCAGGTTTCTGTTTGGGATCTCCTTGGTTTCGCTGACCGTTCCGGTGGTGACGACACCGTTGAACTGCAGTTTCAACGTGGTTTGAAGTAATTTGGTTCCGTTCACATCGAATAGAAAAATAAAACTTACCAAACACGAAAAGACCAGCGCAAGGATGATGATGAACGTCTGGTTGCTGGTTTTCTTTGGCTTTTGTCCGTTGGGGATGTTCTCTGTCATACTTCTTCTCCTTGAGATGAAAACCCTGCCTGGTGTGTAACGATACCCTGCCTTTGTTCTTGAGCATTGGGCTAGTGAGCGGGGTGGGTGCCGAAAACAGAAAATGCCCTTTTGTATTCAAAAAGGGCATTTTCTGTTTCAAAGAATGAGATCAGCTCTTAACCGTATTCAACTCTTGATAATATTTATCCAACCATAGATTCGACCAGCCCCACAACGTGGAATCCAGTACGATCTTTTTTACATCGGCACGTGTGATCTTCGCTTCGCTCTCAAAGACCTGTGCATTGCGGCGGCAGACTGCCAGCGTGCGGATGGCGAACATGAGCGGGAAGATGCAGCCCAGTCGGATCCCATGCTGCCACCACGGCAGGGATTTGACATACTTCAACGCCTCATGCAGGTGACGTTCTGCCTTGTCGGTCAGCATATCCAGCACTTGCAAGGCTCGTTCGCGGTTTTCCGCGTCGAAGAGTTGTTCTTTCGTCAGCCCTATTTCACTTAGAAATTTCTTTGGCACGTATACCCAGCCGCGTTCAAAGTCTTCGCGCAAGCCGCGGATAACGTTCACCGTCTGCAGCCCGAGACCGAACTCGCGTGCCAGCGGCATGATCTCCTGTTCCTTGCGACGGATGGTGAGCGAATACCAGGCGAATAACTGAGTGACGAGGTACCCAACCCGCCCGGCAACTTCGAACATGTAGTCGTCCATTTCTTTTTCGTCCGCCACGTTGGGACCGATCTGGGTCCAGCGTGCCATGCCCTGGGTGCTGTGAATGACGTGCCGCACGATGATCTCCTGCACAGCGTACGGCAAAGACCGCATTTGCAGCAGGATCTCTTTGGAGTGCTGGGCAACGATGGCGTCGGGGTTGGTGGTGTCGGCGTGGGTAAATTGACGGGTGAGCGTCTCGATATCGGCTTCTTCACGCAGGATGTTGACCCAGAGATTTAACAGCCCAACTTTTTGGTCGGTTTCCATCTCTTCATTATCTTCAAGATAATCAGATACGCGTAACAATAAATAGGCAATGGTGGTAGCTTCGCACAGCACCCCCGGCAGCCGTTCAATGCCAATGGCAAACGTGCGGCTTGCGGTTCTCAGCAGATCCTTGGAATTCATATTTAACCTCAATACTATGGTTTGCCATTTATAACCCGTCTTGGTTCATTTCGTCGTGTTTTTTTATGCCTCTTTTGCCCTAGTTCTTTCGGGGGTTGGCGCAAAAAAGAACTATCCATGAAAATTCACTGTGTGCATAGAAAGAAACCTTCATTCCTGTTGGGTTCCCTGCTGATGGGCCTCGCCGTAATAAGCTTGATCATGGGGAATGCCTTGTTCGGGGCATTGCTCGTTGTATTGGGAGGCAGTATCATGGTCGCATCCTTTTGGGGCGGGTATGGACATTCAATCAGTACGTCTGCGGCGAAAGATGTGCAGACGGTCACTTCAACGGATGGTCTGTTGCGGGCGGTGATCAAACAACGGACGGATGGCAGGTATCAAGTGGAAGTCTGGAAAAAAGTATATGCTCCCACTCAGGAGAATGGCTTAGATTATCAGTTCGTGCGGCAGAGCAGCCTGGCATTCACAGATTCACTTGCCGAAGCTGTTGATATCGCGTCTGGATACGTAGGCATGTAAATAAATTTTTAGATCGTGCTGATTTATGGTTTAAGAACGAACTCCCCCGAAACGTTTCGGGGGAGTTCGTTCTGTTTTTGCAGGTCTTAGATCACACCATGGATCAACATATACACATCTCCAACCGTTTCGACACGCAGGGAGGGCAAGCCAGCTATTTTGAGCTGTTCGCGCACTTCACTGATGGTGAAAGCGGCACACAAGGATGCGGCAAAATCGTTCTGTAAGATCGGGTGCTCACCTCCAGCGCGTTCGCGGACGATACGTTGTGCGGTTTCAACACTCTCCACACGACGCAGGTCTGAGACGAAGACCATCGTCCCTGGGTGAGTATGGGCGCGGATGGTTTCCCATAGCGCCAGTGGATCATGGAAATGATGCAAAGCGCTGTGCGACATCACCAGATCGTAATTTTCCTGGGGGATGTCATCGTTGGGTAAGAAGGCTTTTATAAATCGAATGCGTTTGGTGAGTTCCGGTTCGGCTTTTACATCTTGCGCGGCAATATCAAGCATGGCTTGTGAACCATCTGCGGCGAGGATGTGTGCATTTGGAAAGGCTCGGGCAAAGCGAAAGGTCATATCGCCGCCACCGCAGCACAAGTCCAGGATCGAGGCGGGCGCGGAACCCATGCCGAAGCGTTGATGAAACCACGTCACACGCATTTGATGCGAGCTTGAAAAATCCGCATGGGCATAGGCGATCGCCTGCTCCATATCTTCCATCAGTTCGGGTTCGAGGATGCGGTCCATCATCATGCGCTCACCTCAGGTTCGGCAACGGGAATGCTCAACACTTTTTGCCAGTCTTTACGGCGCAAGCCGGCCATGTCGCGCAGCAGGTCCATGGCGTTCTTGGCGCGTACATTGGCAGGTAGTTTGCTTTGCCAGATCTTTTGCGCGAGAGAGGCATCCAACCCGACCTTGGAAGAAGCGACCAGAATGTGCTGCTCCATGTCTTGCACATAATATTCGTGGAACTGTTTGAGGATGGTATAGGTCTGTTCTGAGTGCAGCGGCTGGTTGTTGGTAACGCGGGTTTCCATGACGGTCTTGAACCGTTTGATGCCGTGTTTGAGCAGGTTGTAGGTCAGGTGCTGTTGCTGGGCATCGATGCTATCGGTCTCGACCATGGTGGGACGCAGCTCGGTCTGATAGGTTTGCAGCGGGAAGATACTGGCATACCACATGCTGGCAGTCGTGCCGCGGAAGAGGCGTGTGGCTTTGAATAGCCAGCGTGTGCCTTCTTCGTCATCACCTTTTTCAAAAGCCTCGGCGCTATGCTCGAAACATTCACGCCCAACGATGTTGATATGCTGCCAGATATGGTGACCGATGAGCAGACGGTAATAAGCGATCGCAACGGTGCGCCCGACGTTTTCCGCTTCGCTCTGCCATAACGGCTTGGTCTCTGCGGCAAGCGGCAGGGATTCACTCTCTGAGCTGGGTGCGGGGTCCATGCCTTCTGGCAACGCCCATGCGAACATTTCAGTGATGGCTGCCAGCAGTGAAATGACTTCGTCCCAATTTAGTAAGGTGTATGGCAGGTCCTCGACCGTGGCAAGCGTCACGAAGGTCAGAGTACCAAGCCATTCTCGTGCCTGCATATCGCGTACACGCACAAAACGGAAGTAGTGATCGCAGACGTTGTATCCATTGTGCAGTTCGGGCGTGCCCTCCGGTAGCTGCCAGCGGACGGTCTCTTCGCTGGTCTTGTCGGTGGCGCGCTGGGTGAGTGCTTGATAATCTGCATGGACGTGGGCGAACAAAGCGTGTAATGAGCGTTGCAGCGGGGCGAATAAACCGGGCATCTCGGGCAGAGTCACCACTTGACTGCCAAAATGGGTTAGCAGTTGGTCGGCATTCCCAGCCACTTTGGCAACATGGGCAAGGGTTTCCTTATCCAGCTGGTCAAGCCCAAGGATGGCGTCGTTCAGGCGTTGGTCAGGCAAAACCGCGGGGACATATACTTTTAAAGTTGGGAAGACATCATGCAGTTTGTGGCTCATTAAGAGTTCTCCAGGTCTATGAATAATTTTTCACCCTCGGCGGTGACTTTGTATGTACGCAGCGGGTCGCAGGCGGGTCCGCGTTTGCAGATGCCGGTTTGCGGGTCGAACATGGCGCCATGCAGTGAGCAGACGATGTGTCCGTCCACCATGTAGCTGTCGCTTAATTTCCAATCTTCATGGGTGCAGTTGTTGTGAAAGGCGTAAAAGGCTTGTCCCACCTTGCAGACGGCAACTTCCACGCCGTCCTGTTCCAGCTCAAGGATCCCACCTTCCGGGACGTTATTCTTTTCGATCTCAATGGCGGTCTTTTCCATCAACATGCTAAACCTCATACGATTAAGATAAGTGTGACGATTGATGGAGTATAGCGAAGAGGATGGGGATGGGCAATAAAAGACACTCCCCCAAAAGGGGTAAGCCGACGCTCCACCATAGGTATGGGGAGCGTCGACTGGAGATAGTTCTTTCGGGGGTTTGTGATAATTTGACGGAGGATTGAGAATCGAAATATCTTTTGAAAGAAGGAGAACCTCAATGACGAATAAATTTATGGTTCCAACTGTGTGCCCAAAATGTTCGGGTGTGATGGAGGAAGGCTTGAATTTTGAGAAAGACCTGTTCCAGCTTTCCGATGATTATGTGATCGAAGAGAAGGAGCGGGTGAGGGAATACTGGCAAAAGACACTGGATGCTGTCGATAAATTTCTAGGGCGTGAATCTGTAGGGAAGCGTCGTGTGGGTCCGCGGTTGGCGGTGGTCACGTTTCGCTGTGTAGACTGCGGGTATCTGGAGTCGTACGCGCCGCCAGCCGGGTGAACATCACTAGTTGCAGCCTACAGAAGTTCTTTCCACTGGTAAACCAAATGCTTCATAGATGGGAACGCCGTCCCATTCGGCTGGGATGGGCAGCCCAAGCGCGAAAGCGGCGGTGGAAGCAGTGTCTACGGTGGTGATGGGTGAGGTCAACGCGGCAGGGTGAATGCCCGCGCCGAATGCGATCCACGGAATGGTCATGTCTTCGTATAGGCTGGTGCCATGAGTGGTGGCGTGTCCGCCGTGGTCGGCAGTGATGATAAACAGTGTTTCGCTCATCAAGCCGCGATTGTTCAATTCTGTCACGAGCTTTTCAAGTGCCTGGTCGGCGCGGAAGAGTACGCTGAGCTGCTCGCCGGAGAGCCAGCCGTATTCGTGTCCCATCCAGTCGGTGGTGGGGAAGTGTACGAACATCAAGCGAAAGTCAGCGGGGAAGTTTGCAATGAGGTCATCGGTGATAACGAGATCGCGGTCGTTGATGAACTTGAAAATATCGGTGCTTGGAGGTTCGGTGATCTGACGTAACTTTTCCTTGCCTACATACATCACAGTTTGCATGCCAGCCGTGTGAACGACATCGAAGAGGTCGGTGACCTGGGCGTAACCGTTCGCAGGGATATAGTCGTTCCAGTCCACTTTGTGTTTGGCGGGGCATTGTCCACTGAGCATGGAAGTATGCGAGACGAGTGTGACGCTGGGGTAGACCGTCTGCGCGGTGAGGGAATAGGCAGATTGAGCCAATAGGGATGTCAGAAAGGGCATCGGCGCAAGCGGAATGGCATCGGGGCGGAAACCATCAATGGAGAGGATCAATACCCGGCGGGCGGGAGGCGCGGGTGTCCCCGTTGGGGATGGTATGGGCGTGATGGAAGGTGTGAGGGTTGGTGCGGCGGTGGGAGGGAGAGTCGCTGTGGGCGTTTGCGTCGGCGTTTCAGTTGGCATGATGGGAGCGGTTTGCAGTTGACAGGCTAACGATGCGATACAAAGAATAACAATAAGTTTTATGTGTGACATTTGTCCATTATAAATACTTTTGCAGATGGAGTATTATCGATGTATGGATACAACACCTAGAACATTACATGAAGAGCTTGTTCATCATAATAATATTGATCCGCACAAGCGCGGTTCGGGTCTTTCGGACTTTATCCTGGGTGCGCAAGATGGATTGGTCAACGTCCTCGGCGTGGTGCTGGGGATCGCGGCGGCGACAAATGATGCACGTGTGGTGCTGGTGGCAGGGCTCGCCACGACTTTTGCTGAGTCCATTTCGATGGGCGCGGTGGCGTTCACGACCACGCTCGCTGATGCGGATCTGTATCAGAGTGAGCGCGAGCGGGAGTTTCGTCATATTCAAGAGGCGCCAACCCTCGAGAAGAAAGAGATCCGCGATATTTATGAAAGCAAAGGGTTTAGCGGGGAATTGCTGGATCGTATCGTGGAAACGATCACTGCCAACAATGATGTCTGGGTGGCGGTGATGATGGCGGAGGAGCATCAACTTTCACCGGTGGACCGCGGCTCTGCCAGGAAAGCTGCCTGGGTGGTGGGGCTTTCTGCCATCATCGGCTCGCTGGTGCCGATCGTACCGTTCATGTTCCTGCCAGTGGCGACGAGTATGTGGATGTCTGTGTTGGTGACAGCGTTGGTCTTGTTTGCGATCGGTTTTTACAAGGCGCGGGTGACGGTAGGCAGACCCATGCGCAGCGGTATGGAAATGATGTTAATTGGTACGATCAGTGCGATGGCTGGATACCTGGTCGGTGTGGTTCTCAAGGTTCCGCCCCTGCCGTGATGGTTTGCTGAAGTATAGGTTTGCCAGCATTCCCAGAAAGAAGACAAAGAGCATTGCCACGATCACTTCGGCTGCCCAGCCGATGACAGGGATAAAGGTCAGGATCTCAAGCGCGGCATCTTTCAGGACGGTGGAAAGTCCGTATAGAGCCATGGCAGAATAGCCGATCTCTTTTAACCCCAGCTTGGCTTCGTTGTTTTTTGAGAGGTGTACGATCATGTACACCTCTAATGCTGTTAAAAGCAGGGACGTTCCGGGGATGGGTGCCGTGAGCGCGGAAACCACGCCTGCGATCAGGGTGTACAGCAGAATGAGTTTCATCTATCTGCCTGCAAAATATAAGATGGCTATGGTCGCTGAGACGACGGCAAAACACAGGACAATGCCGCCCAGCACCAGTGAAAAAATATTCCGGTCGGGTTCTTCTTCAATCGCAGAAGCGGTCTGCTGGGATAAGAACGGTTTGGACTGTAGCGGCTCCTGCGGAGGAGGTGGAGTCTGTTGTGCAACCGGCGTTGCAGAGAGAACACCTGATTTTGCAAGGAGTTGAAATGCCGTATCCACGCTTTGGCGCAGGTCAGGCGGTAGGTCTTCGAGAGTGTGAAAGGTTTTTCCGTTCACACTGATCTGTGTTTTTGTAGAGTGGGCAGCCAGCACATTTTGGACCAGGTCTCCTTCAAGGAAATCCGGGATGCCATTGCCGTTCTCATCCACGAACATTTTTGACACTTGCTCAAATGCCTGCCTTTCATTGGCGGGCATTTCTTCGACACTGTTATAGGTCTTGCCGTTAAAGAGGATGGTGGACATGCGCTTCTCCTTCGAATGTCCACCAATTTTACACGCAGAAGTCATTGAAAAAACTATTGCACTTGATATTTTCTTTGAAATGCAAGTCTTTTTTCCATTTGCCGGGTATGGTTTTCAAATAATTTTCCGAGATAACGTGAGAAAACCAGTGATATCTCTTTTTCATGGGGCGTGAAAGGGGAGAATGTGTTTCTTGAGAGAGAGATCAAGCCAATTGCCCCTGTTTGATCCATAATTGGGGCGCCGATCCAAGAGCGGGTATTGCGGGGGGTGTCCAGATTGATCCATGCTGGAACGAGGTTCACATCTTCCAGTGTGATAGGTTGTTTCATTTCGAGTACCGAGCGGTAGATTGAATTAAGTTCGAGGGGTTCAATATGGTACATAATGTGATTGCTGTGGAGCATGCTGATGCCCTCGTGGTGTTGAATAACCAGTCTGGCATGATGGGCTGGAACCACTTTGGCAAGGCTCTCCATGATGAGATCCAGAATATTAATGGAATTGGCGCGGTCATTTGCCAGCATCATTTCTATTGTATTTAATGAACTGACGATTCCGCTCAGGTTGTTCGATAATTGGGATTGGCTGAGAAGCAATAGATAGATATCAAGGAGACGCATCTCACCGTTTTCGAATTCCACAATAACCGGGTCGTAAATTTGTTCCTGGCTGCGGCTGAGTGCAAGTTTAACCGCCAGATTGATCGAAAGATGTCCCTTGAGAGTAAGCGCTTCCACCTTTAATTCGTTGCGCATTTCGCAGATCGGCTTTCGCAGGAACAATTCCACACCATATCGCCGCCCCAAGCGTTCGAACATTTTTCCACGGGGGATCATGCCTGTCAGATGGTTATCTCGAATGAGGATCGCGCCAGGTACTAGCGGATTTGCATCCAGATAATCCGCTACTTCATCGGTCATGACATTATCCGAAACGATATAGTCCGACATGGGCAGGTCACCGATGCAGACTGGCACAGGGATATTGCCTGTTGGGAAAATATTGAAGTAATGTGGAACCTGAGAAATTCTCATGATTTGTACCGGGATTATAAAGACCCATACTTAACCGGTTTTGAACCGCTGATTAACGACTCGTAAAGGAATTCTCGAGCAGGGAGTTTTTATGTGTTGATCGCATATTTGAGATTGCAGATCAAAGCAAAAGACCCGCCTGGCGAGACGGGTCTTTTGCTGAAGTTATGTTGTGGCGTTTATCAGGCGGTGATCTTTTTTTTGTAGATCAGTTCGTAAGCGATCGGGTGCGGCATGCCATTGTTCCATAAATTATTAAAGGCAGTAATCATTTCAGCGCGCATGTCGGCGGGCATTTCATCCAGGCTGGCGTACGTTTTTCCTCTGAGCACAAAACCTGCCCGGGTGGCATTCCAGATGCTTTGGGCAAATTCACCATCCATAAAATCAGGAAGGTTGTTTCCGTTCCTGTCTCCCGCCAGCCCCATCTTTTTGTCGTAATCTTCCTTTTCGGCTGGGGGAAGTTCCTGATAGCTGTTATAGGTGATGCCATTGATCTTTAGTGGAAACATAAATTCTCCTTTTGTTTTCCCAACTGGTACGATTAAATCGTTGAGTTGATCTCGATGGGTGAATTAAACCCTTTGGCGCAGAATCAATCCATCCACTTTTGGTACTAGACCTTATCTAAAAATCTCACGCCTGTCTGCACATGGTACAGACAGGCGTGAGAAGGATTTTGAACTGCCTTGTAGACATAAATGTGAAAAGGACAGTCGTTTCATTTGCTCTTAAAACAAGACTCACCCAAACCCAGGAGGTTCGAAGGTGAGTTTTGTTTTCTGACGGTAATGATAGAACGAACAGATGCGAGGTTAGTGTTTGCCGTTCTTTTGCAGGGCTTCTTTGAGAGTAGTGCCAAGTCGGGTAATACCCTCGCGGATCAGATCCGGTGAAGAATACGAGAAGTTGAGACGCATGGTGTTTGCGCCGCCACCGTTCGGGTGGAAGGCTGCGCCCGGCACGAACGCCACCTTGCGTTCGATGGCGATCTTCAAAACTTCCGCCGCATCCACACCTTCGGGCATCATGCCCCACAGGAACATGCCGCCCTGTGGATGAGTCCAGCGCATTTCGGAGGGGAACATCTCGTCCATCATTTCAAGCATCACATCACGGCGTTCCTTGTACGTGGCGCGGATGACCTTCACATGCTCATCCAGAAATCCGCCTTTGCCCACTTCATAAGCAACCTGTTGATTGAAACTCGAGGTGTGCAGGTCCGCGGCTTGTTTGGTCATCACCAGTTTTTGAATGACCTTTGGCGGTGCCACCACCCATGCCAGGCGCAGCCCCGGCGCCAGCAGTTTTGAGAATGTACTGAGATAGATGACATTGCCTGTATATTCATGGCTGCCATCGTTGCGATATTGTGCATCCAGATATACCACCGAAGGCAGGTGCTCTCCGTCGTAGCGTAATTGACCATATGGGTCGTCTTCGATGATCGGTACACCATATTGGTCGGCGAGCGCCACCAAGCGTTTACGGCGTTCGAGGCTGAGAGTTGAACCGGAGGGATTTTGAAAGTTCGGGAGCACGTAGATAAATTTCGGTCCGACCCGCAGCGCGTTCTCCAATTCTTCCACGATCATGCCGTTCTCGTCTGCGGGCACGGAAATATATTGAGCTCCATATGCATTCCACGCCTGCAACGCCCCAAGATAGGTCGGTGACTCAACCACAATGTAGTCGCCGCGGTTGATGAACAACCTGCCGATAAAATCCAGTGCCTGCTGCGACCCGGAAGTGATCATAATATTTTCCGGTGTTACCGAAACTTTGTAACGGTCTGTATGCCGCGAGATCATCTCGCGCAATGGGCGATAGCCCTCGGTCGTACTGTACTGCAAAGCCTGCGCTCCATGTTCCGTCAGCACGCGGTTACATGCCTCCTGGAACTGCTCAACCGGAAATACCTCCGGTGCGGGCAGCCCGCCTGCAAAAGAAATAAGATCGGGCTGTTCTGTGAACTTCAATAACTCACGGATGACCGAGCTTCCCATTTTTTGTGTGCGGTGGGCGAAGCGATACTCCCAGGGTGTCTGCATTCTTACTCCTTGGTAAAAAGATAAAAAAAGCCTGACAGGTACACGGGTACCCATCAGGCTTGCTGATTCATGGCATGAACATGCCGGGAAGTTGTATAGCCAGAAATCCATTCATGGCACCCTTATCTTACTCATTTTCCGGGATGGGCGCAACTGTTTTTCGTAACTGTAAGCGTATTGAAAATTATGACAAATTTCCTGCAAGGATTTTCTCGATGGACAGCCGTGTGTATGTATCCACAGCGAGTTGAAGCGCCGCCTCCGGCTGGACCCAGACATATTCCTGCGCTTCATCATTAAGCTTCACCTCGAGCGAATCGGTCTTACAGGCGAAATCGAAAAAGATGAAATGACGGTGTTTCCAAAATGCCGGGTCATGAATGAACTGTTGAAACATGATGAACTTCAGGTCGTAGATATCCAACCCGGTTTCCTCCTTTGCCTCACGGATCGCCGCCTCTTCGAGCCGCTCACCCAATTCCACATGCCCGCCCGGCACGACATACTTGCCGGGCCATTTGTGGCTTTTTAGCAGCAACACTTCTCCGGCTTGATTGAAAATGAAGATTCCTACTGTGGGTTCCGGGAATACTTGATCTGGCATGTTTACCTCTTTTTATCAACGAACCAATAACGATCCTTACCCGAATATGGCAATGACCATCACCCCTGCAAACACAATGGCAGAGCCGAGCACCCGCACCCCGCCCATTTGCTCCTTCAAGAAGCGCCAGCCGAGCAGTGCCCCGATCACTGCACTGACCTCACGGATCGCGCCCGAATAACTGAGCGGTGCAAAAGTATAAGCAAATAAAGCCAACATGTAGGCGATGAGTCCCAGAACTCCGCCGATCAATAGATAATTTCTGTTTTTCTTCCAAACACGTGAGAATGAATCGATACCATAGTGATATGCGATGTAGGGCGTCGTCACGAAGGGAACCATCACGAACATGGACAGCCCATACGGCAATGCGGGTCCACTGCGGACTGCTTTGCCGTCGATAAAAGTGTACATGGAGATGATCAATGCCACCGTCAACGCGGTCAGGATGCCTTTCAGGTGAACCTTTTCGCCTTTACTTTGCAGCAACGCTGTTGCGCCAATGACCATCATACCGATGGTGATCATTGCCAGACCAATATATCCGCCGGTCGTCAACTTCTCTTGCAAAAAGATCGCCGTCCACAACACCAACAAGGCGGGCGCCGCTCCGCGTGCAATGGGATATATCAATGAAAAGTCATGATCGCTATAAGCAATACACAACAAAATAAAATAAATAGCTTCCAGCAGCATGCTGATGATGGCGAACAGCCACATATCACGCGGCGGCAGACCAGCATAGAAAACCACCACCACCAGCGCCAGTATGCCACTTAAGATGGTTTGCCACCCCATGGCAACATATTTTTCCTCCGCACTCTTGAGCAGGAAGTTCCACAAGGCGTGCATCGAAGCAGATAGAAACAACATCACTAGTGCAAGAATCGGCATGGATTACCTCAGGAATTCGATCAGTTTTTTGTTGACTTTATTGGCTTCATCATGCTGCACCCAATGAGTGGCATTCTCGAAGAAGACCGCCGAGCCGTTATCGCATAACTCCAGCGATGGCTGGACCATTTCATGGCTGAGTGCCACATCGTTCTTGCCCCACAATATCAACGTAGGGATGCTCACCCGCCTTGCAGATTTCTTTTGAAAAATGGATCGCAGACTTCCCCGGAAAATATTCCGATACCAGTTCAGCATCCCGGTCAACGCGCCGGGCTGAGACCATGCCTTTTTGTATTCCTCAATATCGCTGCGTTGAAAGGTACTCTTGCGCCCCGAGCCGACCAGCATACGCGCCATGTTGCGGTAATCGTCACGGCGCAAAATCCATTCTACAAAGAAAGGAATCTGAAAGAAAAATACATACCAGGATTTCTTGCGTTGTTCGGCATTCTCCAAAATGAAACGCTGCATCACATCAGGATGCGGCACATTGAGAATGGTCAATTTTTCCAGGCGTTCGGGGTGGTTCAATGCTACCGTCCATGCCACCACGGCTCCCCAGTCGTGCCCGACGAGCCGCGCTTTTTGAATCCCAAAATGGTCGAATATCCCAACGATGTCTTTTGCCAATGTGTTGACATCATAGGCACGGATACTGCGCGGTTTATCCGAGAGGTTATACCCGCGTTGGTCCGGTGTGATGACGCGAAAGCCCGCCGCCACCAACTCTGGGACCTGTTTGCGCCACCCATAATGGAACTCAGGAAAGCCGTGCAATAAAATGACCGGCGTTCCCTCTGCCGGTCCGTCGGTCATCACATGGAGTTTGACTCCATTGGTTTGAATGAATTGGCTGTGCATGGGCGCGAGTATAACGGAAAACGTCTCGCTTTTGCGAGAGAGGTCAGACCGTATGTGGTGATGTGTGCCGCTTAGGAAATATCAGGCGCTTCTTTTCTCTTCAGATGATTTTGGATGATTGCCAATAACTCTCGTAATACAACGGGTTTGCTTATATAGTCATTCATGCCAGCTGCCAGGCATTGTTCGCGGTCACTTGTCATGGCAAGTGCTGTGAGAGCCAGGATCGGGGTTGTTTGAAACTCCGACTGCTGTCTGAGTATACGGGTGGCTTCAATCCCATCCATGCCGGGCATTTGCACATCCATCAAAATAAGATCTGGGTGAACCGTATTTGCTTTTGCAATTGCGTCAGCGCCGTTATTAGCGCTCACTACGGTAAAGGAGAAAGCTTCAAGGAAATCCTTGATCATCATGGCTGCGCTTTCAGTATCTTCGGCGATCAATATAACGGAATTATTTTTGTTTACGTCTTGCGTTGCGATGCCTGGAGTTGCCGCTTTAGGATTGGGGGTGTTTCTTTTTTCCATAGCCTGAGTCAAAGGCAGAGACAGAATAAAGTTGCTCCCCTTCCCTATCTCGCTGATGACTTTCACACCACCGCCATGCAAGCGCACCATTTGCGCCACAAGCGCTAATCCCAGTCCGGTGCCGGAGGATTCGCGTGCCAGCCCAGAGTCTAATTGCACAAAAGGTTTGAAGAGTCGTTCCAAATCTTCTTCTTTCACGCCGATGCCTGTATCTGAAACTTCGATGGATACCATATTGTGGGCTGGATCCGTCGCTACTTTTATAGCGATCGCGCCATGATTCGGCGTGAATTTGATGGCGTTGCTAAGTAGGTTGACGATCATCTGTTTGAGATGGCGCTCATCTGCCAGGAGAGGAACATCACCATCTGCGATAAACAAGTCCATTTTGTGGTGCTTCTTTTTTGCCAGTTGGTCCACAATGCGTAGACTGGCTTCGCAAATCTGGCGGATATTCACTTCCTTGAGGTTGAGTTGGATCTGCCCGGATTCGATCTTGGCAAGGTCCAGAATATCGTTGATCAACTCAAGTAAATGGACTCCGCTTTCCCGAATGATATTCAGATATTTCTGCTGCAGTGCGGTGGTGCTGCCGCCAACGCCATCCAGCAGGCTTTCTGAGAGCCCTAAAATTGCATTAAGTGGTGTACGCAGTTCATGGCTCATATTTGCCAGGAACTCATCTTTCATTCGCAGGGCGCGCGCCATTTCGAGATTGGCTTGGCGTAAGGTCTCCTCCACCTTTTTACGTTGGGTGATATCACGCACCAGGCTTTGGATCATGATGATCTTCCCGGTCTCATCACGGATGGGGGAAAGGTTGATCTCCACATGGATTTTCTGCCCGTCCTTTTTAGTTAAGATCCTCTCATAAGGAGCAATTTGTTCACCGCGCAAGATGGCTGCCAATTTTTCGTTTGCATCGATGCGTTGATCTGCATCTGTTGTAAAAGGGTTTTGAGTATTGTGGGTCGCTTCCAGATACTCTTCATGTGTATAACCCAGCATGTCCAGCACATGCTGGTTTGCCTGCAATTCCTTTCCTGTAGATGAGAGCAGGAAGATGCCATCATTAGATTCTTCGAATAGGGCGCGATAGGTGGCTTCGCTGCGGCGGACGTCGTTGGTGCGCTGCTCAACGAGCTTTTCCAGCCCGGTTTGCATGCGCGCATTTTCGATCGCCAGCCCGGCATAACCGGCAAAAAGTTGCAGCGCTTCAAGGTCTGCCGGTGTGATCGTTCTTTGCGTCATTAAATTATCAACGGTGATCAACGCCACAGGGGTTTCTCCCACCCATGCTGCGATAGTGACATGCTGCTTCACGCCATGCATTTCGCTTTCTTGAGGCAGGTTGTGCTGTGTTTGAAAATCATTATCCAATGAGATGCCTTTCGGGTTTTTCAAGACCACATCCCATGAACTCCATTCTTCAACGGGTCTTTGGTACCAGTCGTTCCTTTCTATCTTTCCGTTTCGATCTGTGCCGTATGTTCCGCGAATGAAATTCGTCTCTTTATCGTATAAAAATAAACCGACACGATCAAAACCAAGGTTCGTGATTACATTATGGTGGATCTCACGTAAACATCGGTCAAAATCAGAGATGGCTGTGATGTTCTTTCCGGCATGGATGACTTTTTCCAGCAACTGTTGGCGGTTATAGACCTCCGCCTCTGCGCGTGTACGCTCGGTAATATCCAGAACAGTTCCGTAAAATTTAACCGTCTGCCCGTTCTGACCTCTTTCAAGCCTGTAGGAGGGTTGTAAGATGCGCATTTCCCCATATTCTGGATTGGTACGATAGATAAATGGGTCTTTGGATTCTATTCCTCCCTCCATCATTTTAAGTATTACACCTCCCAGAATTGCACGATCTTCGGGATGAATACGTTCCAAGTACTCTGGGATGCTTGGGATGCTCCCATGGGGGTCAAACCCAAACAGGGTGAACATACGCGGGCTCCACTTGTCTTTTCCGGTTAGAACATCATGCGACCAGCTGGCAAGCCCCACTTGCTGCTCGGCATCTTCAAGAGTAGCGATCAGTTCGCGACGCTCCGATTCCGCCTGTTTTTGTTCGGTGATATCAGTGGCAACGCCAATGACTCGTAATAGTTGACCTTTTGCATCGAAAACCGGGAAGGAACGATCATGGATCGTGCGGATCGTTCCATTGGGGCGTGAAATCCGATACTCCACCTGAGTGGGTTCTCCGCGAAGTTGAAGTTCGAACGCATTCTGGACAATGGGGCGGTCTTCCGGCAGGATCATGTCTATGTATTCGTAGCCGCCCTCGAAAATCTCATTTATGGTCCGCCCAAAAATAGTCTCATACGCCGGGCTGACATAGGAAAGCCCGCCGATACGTTCAGAGATCCAGAACACCTGTGGAATGTGCATGGCGATCTGGTTGAACCGCTCATTGCTTTCAAATAGCGAACGTTCCAGCGCAAGTTTTTCGGTTATATCCAGGGTTTGAAACACAAGGCAGTCAATGCCGTTTAGATTCGTTTTTCTGACAGATACTGAAATATTACGGAGAACTTTATCTTTTCTGCACAAAAGGGTTTCAAAATTGTGAACATAATCCTGTGTTTTCAGCATTTCGATCATGTGAGCGCGATCTTCAGGCTTGGACCAGACGCCAAGGTCTAGTACATTCTTGCCGATCACTTCTTCACGGGTGAAGCCGCTTAAATTTAGCCACATCGGGTTGACATCCAACAAATGCCCATTATCTGCCTGTGTGAGCGCTGTAGGGATCGGGCTGTTTTCAAATATGGCAGCAAACCTCTGTTGACTGGCAGATAGTGCCTGTTCGGTCAACATGCGTTCATTTAGTTCGTCCCGTGCTTTCTTCTGTGCCTGTTTGACGATCCAGCTTGCGTAATATTGCAGAAGCACCAGGATGAACAGCATGATGCTTTGAATGATCGTAAAGCGAAAAGGGGTAAATTGATAACGGGCTGCGGGTAGCAAGCCATTGCTTTCAAAAAATTCCATGCCGAGCCCTGCAAACCCGCTAAGTACGGCAACCAGCACCATGGAGCGACCACCCAGTGTGATGCCTGTTAGAAAAGTCAGTATGAAATATCCTGCATACGCCGCAGAGTGGACTCCGCCTCCGGTTAGCACGGCGCCTGTCAATAAGAACCAGGTAATGCCAATGGTGAGAATATTTGCAAGCCGCCCCCAACCGCGTTTTATCAAAATCCATAAGGTTAGATAGAGAGAGTCGATGGTAAGTGTGATAGAGAGAGGGCGGAAGATCTGCTCGGGAGAGAGCAAAATCAAAATGAAACACCCGGTCGTCATGGTGATCATGAACGTCCAAAGATAGATGCTTAGCAGGCGACCTGTACGAGCTTGTACTTCATCCAGCAGGTTGGGAGGAAGAGAGATATGCCGATCGATGAAAGACAGGAAGCTTTTCACTTTTGTATTCATGCCGCCTCTGTTTTGCTCAGGAAACTTTTTGGATCTGTTTTTAAGTGTCATGTAAATGGGAATTTCTGTTGTGAAGATTCTTTCATTTTTCCCCTGTGCCGTATATACGGGAATCCCCTACTTGAATATTTTGTAAACAAAGTAAAAGGTTACACAGTCACAAAAGCATTTCTTCGCGATGATATGGTATCTTTGAGATGTAGATGTAAAGATCATTCAAAAATCCTTAGAAGATTCTGCCATTGCTATGTAATTTAAGAATTCCTTATGCCTAAAATCCAAAGTCCTCTTCGTTATCCCGGCGGCAAGACACGAGCCATTGCTCAGATCAGCCCTTTCATTCCTGGGAAGTTTGAGGAATATCGCGAACCGTTCATCGGTGGCGGCTCTTTTTTTATCCACCTAAAGCAGAAATTCCCCGAAGTCAGATTTTGGATCAACGATATCAATCCAGAGTTGTATTTTTTTCTGGAAGCATATCCAAATCGACTCGGAGATGCTTGCCCGCGAAGTGTTGAAGATAAAAAAGAATGATACAAACGGTCGAAATCTATTTGACAGGCTCGTGGCGATGGATGCCCAAAAGTTAAGCGAAATAGAGCGTGCTGTCCGTTTTTTTGTTTTGAATCGCATTACTTTTTCAGGCTTGGTAGAGGCGGGTGGGTTTTCCCAGCAAGCCTTTGAAGGGCGTTTTACTCAATCTGCTGTTGAGCGGGTTGCACAAATGGGCGAACTTCTGCAAGGTGTTAAGATCACAAATCTTGATTATCGCCAACTGCTGAATAATGATAGCAAGACAATTTTTACTTTTTTAGACCCTCCCTATCTTGTGGCGACAAAATCAAAGCTTTATGGAAAAAACGGCATTTTGCACACCGATTTTAGTCATGAAGATTTTGCCCAAGCAATGAAAACTTGTAAGCATTCGTGGCTTATTACCTATGACGATTCGCCTGAAATTAGAAATAATTTCAAATTTGCACATATCCATGAATGGGAATTGCAATATGGGATGAATAATTACAAACAAGGTAAAGCTGAAAAAGGCAAAGAGTTGTTTATATACAATTATAAAAAGTGACCGCCATTCGGCGGTCACTTTTTATGTTTTTATTGTCATCCTGAGCGATAGCGAAGGATCTTTACGCCTATACTCAGAGGCCCTCACCGCACTGCATCCGCAGCGCGGTGCATGTGTCGGTCGCGAAGAATGCTCCCTCAGGGTGACGGACCTTCTAATACAACGGAATCCTCGCCCCATTGACCTTATCTGCTGCGTCCGAGAATAGATATTGCATGGCAGAGACGATCTCGGCGGGCGTGGTGCCGGTGCCTTTGTTGTCTATGTCTATCGCGCGGACGTGGATGATGTTTGCCGTCACTTTTGAATCTTTCAACTCTGCAGCGAGAGAAAGCACCATGTTCTCCTGTGCAGACTTGGTTGCAGTGTACACGGCTGTCTTGCCGGGCGGGTTGGGCACGGTGGAAGCGGAAATGACGATCACACGTCCCCAGCCATTCTTGGAGAGCGGTTCTTCAAATGCCTTGAACAAGTTAAAGGTGGTGCGGACATGCTGGTTGAGCATGAACTCCAGGTCATCGGTTGGGGTTTCGGTAAAGGTTTTGCCGCCCGTCCAGCCGCCGACGAGATGGAATAAGGCGTGGACACTGCCAAATTTTTTCACCACAGCTTCGGCGGAGTCTTGAACCGTCTGCCCATTGAGCAGGTCCACGGTTTGGGAGAAGATGCGTTCAGAGGGCAGATTCAAGCCATGGACGAGGGATTCCAATTTCTCTGTGTCACGGTCGAGCAATGCCAAATTGTGTCCCATACCTGCAAAGGTTTTGGCTGCAAGGTTTCCCAGTGCGCCAGTTGCACCGGTGATAACGATGTTTTTATTCATTATTCATACAACGCTTTGATCTGGTCTTCGGTCATACCCTCCACGATGGGGCGGTCGCTTTGTTCGGGCAGGTGTTCCTTGCCGTGGAAGTCGATCATATGACCGGATTTAGCGGCTTTGGTCTTGAGATAGAAGATGTTGTGCTCATTCATCGGCAGGATATGCGGCATGCGTTCGTTGATCTTCACGCCGTGCTGTTCAAGCTGTGCGATCTTCTTGGGATTGTTGGTCATCAATTTGATGGAACTGATCTTAAGTGAATGGATCATATGTGCGGCGACGGCGTAATCACGTTCATCGTCGCGGAAGCCGAGCGCAATATTTGCCTCCACGGTATCAAGACCCTGGTCTTGCAGGGTGTAGGCACGAATTTTATTCGTCAACCCGATGCCGCGGCCTTCCTGGCGCAGGTACAAGACCATACCGCGTTCCATTTCGCCGATCTTCTTGAGCGACGCTTCAAGCTGGTCGCGGCAATCACAGCGCAGCGAACCAATGGCGTCACCGGTTAAACATTCAGAGTGCAGGCGCACAGGCACATCGTCTGCGCCGATCACATCGCCTTTGATGATGGCAACATGTTCCTTGTTATCCTTGTTGTTCGAAAAAGCCACAATATGAAAATCGCCGAAACGGGTGGGTAGTTCTGCCATGGCTTCAATGTGAACACACACATGGTCTTCACCGTAGCCTTCGCATTCATGGCAGCAATCTTCTTCCAGTAAAACTTGTATCTTTTCATGCATGTCTGTTGTCATAATGGTTTCTCCAATCAAGTGCGAGCCACTTTGAATGTGAATCGCACTATCAAAATCTGTATTTTAAAATAACTCCGCCATCGTCCCAGCGTTCGATGTCTGTGAGTTTCATTTCCATCGCGCTTTCGCGCAGCAGCCCTGTGCCGTCTGCAAGGGTGGGAGCGTTCGCGCCGCCGAAGATCATGGGTGCCACGTAGATCAACACTTCGTCCACCAGCCCCAGCCGCATGAGTTCGAAGTTCATCGTCCCGCCGCCCTCCACCATCAAATGATCTACGCCGATCTTTTTCAACGTCAGCATCATCTGGTGCAGGTCAACGCGTGGCGCTTCGTCCACAAAAACCTCAACACCCACGGTGCGCAAATTATCAAGCTGAGACATAGATGTCTGTGAAGTTGTAAATATTACGCGCCGCGCATCGCCAACCTTAATGAAATCTGAATCGAGGGGAATGTCTGCACGAGTAGCTGCGCCGATCTTTATTGGGTTGGGTGAACGCCCCTGCCTTACCCTGCCCTCACGCAGCGCTTCACTCTTGACCGTTAGTTTGGGCTGCTCTTCCAGCAAGGTCTTTCCGCCGACAAGGATTCCATCTGCGGCTGCACGCAGTTCATCCACACGCTGCTTATCTTGTTTAGACGAAATTGCCGCACCCTTGCGGGCAAAGGTGTCGATCTTGCCGTCTGCCGTCATGGCGACATTTATGAAGGTGTAGGGTCTGTTCATTGGATTTGTTCTCAGACTCAGTGTACTGCACTTCTCTTACAATGCCTTAAATCAAGTGACAGTCACTTGTATAGTGACCGTCACTTTCATAGTGATTATATGTTTAGGAGATTTGTTCCCCAACTCTAAAAGTATGAAACAGACCTGCCCAAAGTTAGTGGTGTTAATACGAACCGGAAAAATACTCGGCGATCAGGTCGTCGTAATTGACGTTGATGGTTTCGCGCGCGAGGGCGAAGAAATCGGCACTGGTGGCGTGCCCGTTGGCATACCGTGTGGCGTAAGCTTTAATAAATTTCGAAAAATTGCCATAGCCCATACGCTCACGCAGGTCGTCCATGAAGAGAGCGCCCTGGAAGTAAACCGCGTTGGTATAGGCGCGGAAGGAACCGTAGTCGTAGATGGTCGCGTCTACGTAGCCGCTGGGTTTGAAGTAGTTGATGCGGAACTGCCACCACCAACTGATATTGGCGGGATAGTTATTCTCGTAGAAGATGCGTTCACTGTACGTGGCAAGAGTTTCATCCAGCCAGGGTTGCATGGCATGGTCGCTGCCTACAAGGCTGAACCACCACTGATGCGCGATCTCATGCACGCCAATCGTCGTTAGATTACTGCGGGCAGAACCGGTATATTGGCTGTAAAAATCAGTGGCGAGGAAGACCAGCCCATCATATTCCTGACCATCGTCCATATCGGTTTGGACAATGGCAAGCGCCTGGTGTGGATAGGGCGCGAATTGTTCTGAATAGGTTGTGATGGCTTTGCTGGCGTAGATCAACATATCGTCGCCGCCTTTTTGGTAACCGCTGAAGTAGTAAGAACGGATGCTGATATTGCCAAGTGTGGTCTCGCTGACCAGGAATTCGTTACTGGCAGAGATCGCAAGCGTTCGCGCACCGTACATACGGTAACGAGTCCACTCGCCGTTGGCTTCGGGAGAAGCGCCAATGGCAAGAGTTACGCCAGAGTCTGTTTTGATGTTCAATTCCACATCTGAGGCATCATAGACGAGATGCTCACCCCAGGGCATAGGGTCGTGCAAAATCCAGCCGCCGCGATTTGGCACTACAAAAGGATACCAATCCACGAGATTGATCTGGTTGAAGTCGTAGCCAAAGACTTCGCCCGACCCCTTTTTAGGGATTCGGAGATTGAAGTTCAGCGTGATGGTGGTGGCAGAACCGGGTGCGAGAGGCTGGTTGAGATTTACGCTCAGGCGTTGTCCGCTCAGGGTATAAGAGGTGAGAGCGGTTCCATCTTGTGCAATGGTGTTAAGCGTGAAGGCACTGGTGTAGATATTCGGCTGCACGGAGAGAACCAGGTCGGAGAGGGCTGTGCCCGTGTTGTTGTAGTAGCGGATGGTTTCGTCGGCGCCGATGGTCTTGTTCGCGAAATCGAACGTTGCGAAGAGAATGTAATTTGTGCGCGAAGAGGTTGCCCCTGAGGACGGCGTTGTCGGCGCGGGTGAAGCTGGGGGAAGCGTAGCAACTGTCAGCGTGGCGGGAGGCGCGGTTAATGTCGCCGTGGGTGTGTTGGTGGGGCTGAACGTCGCGCTTGGCTGCGGTGATGCGGTATAGGTTGAGATGGCGGTGTTGGTCTCTTTTGCCGGTTGGAAGGGTGTGGCGGTTGCGGCGTTCGGGTCGTACGTGGGCAGGATGAATTGTGCAAAAGGCAGCGGTGTGGGCGCGGGAGTCGGCGCGGCACAGGCGGCGAGCAGCGCAGCCAGGATTGCATAATACATGATTCGGAATGCGTAATGTTTCATTATTGATAAACGCTGCGGAAGTATTGGTTGATCAGGTCGGAGATGTCAGTGCTTGCGTGCGAGCGCAGGATGCGGAAGAAGTCGTTGGCGGTAACGATCTTGCCACGACCTTGATTGAAATAATCTTGTATGAACGCAAAGAAGGCTTCGTCACCGATGCGCTGACGAACTTTCTCAAGGAAGTATGCGCCCTGAAAGTAGGTGGCGTTGGTGTATGGACGGAAACCCAGTCCTTCATAAATGGGGATGTCTACGAAGCCTTCAGGTTTGTAGAAGTCAATGCGATAAGACCACCACCATGAGACGAGGTCGGGGTAGGTGTTTTCATAATAGACTCGTTCAGAGTAGGTGGCGAGCGATTCGTCCAGCCAGGGTTGAAGTGCCTGATCGTTGGCGACCTGGTCGAACCACCATTGATGGGCAGTTTCATGCACGGCAACAAATGTCAGGTAGTTGGCGGATGTGCCGTCGTACAGATTGTAGAAGTCGCGGCTGAGATAATAGAAAGCCGAATATTCCATGCCGTCGTTGAAGTCACCCATGACGATGGCAAGGCTTTTGTGCGGGTAGGCTCCGTACTTGGCGCTATACACTTGCAAAGCTTGAGCCGAGGATTGCAGCGCTGCCTGCCCGCCTGCTTCACTGAACGGGAAATAGTAACTGGTCAATGTGACCTCGCCGACCTGGGTGCTGGCGGTTTGGAAGTCGCGGCTGGCGGCGAGGGCGAAGGTCCGCCCGGCGGTGAGGGTGTAGCGGGTGCTGCCATCGGGCTGCGGTTCGGGCAATCCGCTCGCGGCGACGATGGGAGTCAGACCGGATGGGACAAAACTGAGATTGACTTCATGGTCGGCGGAGTCGTACACGAGATGTTCGCCGTACACCCACGGGTCATGCAGGATCCATTCACCATTGATGTTCGGCACAACAAATGGATACCAGTTGACCAGGTTGATCTGGCGGCTGGTATAGCCGTAAATGCGCGGACGGGAAATGCTCGGGTCTTCCTGTTCGGCGAAGGGGAGCACCAGCGTGTATTGAAGCTTGATCTCGGTCATACCGTTTGCAAACAGGAAAGAGGCGAGCGAGATGTCAAGGCGTTGACCATTTAGTGAATAGGTGGTGACCGGTTCACCGTCGATGTTGAGGCTGGTCAGCGCAAAGCTGCCGTCCCATAGATTTGGAATGACCGCCAATACGAGCGTATTGAGTTGATTGCCGCTCAAATTGGGATACAAAATGGTCTGGTCTATGCTGGCGGTGTGAAGATCGTAATCTATGCTGGTGTTGAGCGTATATTTGGCGCGTTCCAATGCAGGCTGTGCTGTATTGGTCGGCAGGGGTGTCTCTGTCGGTGCGGCGGGAGTTTCGGTGATGGGAAGCGTAACGAAGACCGGCGCGGTGGCGGTTGGTACATCTGCGGGGGTTTTGGCGGTGCAGGCTGCAGGGATAAGCAGAATAAAAAGCAAAAAGAAGTAGTATTTTTGGTGAGTACGCATAGGCGCAATTCTACCGCTTGTTAAGGCGGGATAATGGAACAGCCTCCCGGTCATTCAGGAGGCTGTGGTCTCGGTTCTGTAATGCTTTTTCGCAAATTGCTTTGATCACGCTCCCATGTCATTCTTGTACATGGTGAGGCTGTCATTGATCAGATCCAACATTTGCTGTTTCATCGAATCTTCTTTTCCATGTGCGGAGGGAGGCATCTCCAATTGCATGGTAACTTTGGTGCCGCTTCCAACCGCTTCAAGGATCTGGGTGGTGATCATTTCTTCAACGGGTGGTGCGGCGTGTGTTTTGACACGCAGTAATCGCCCTGGTTGCAGATCCGTGATCTCATTTGTTATCTCGAACTTGACGGGTCCATTAGCGGTGACCATCTTGTATTTGGAGCCGACTTCAATATGCTTCGGGACTTCCATGGAGACGATGTACTGATTGAGCTTTTTCTGGTTTTCGAAATTTATCAGATAGGCAAAGACTTCTGCAGGGGGCTTGTTGAAATTAAGTGATGACTCATACATGGTCATGGAGACGCTTATCCTTCAATGTTCTTTTTCAATAGGGCAAGCGAGTCGTTCAATAAGCCCATCATTTGTCCCTTCATCATGTCTTCCATGCCGGGCATACTGGGCATACCGGGCGGGACGAGGTTGACCTCCATCTTCATGGTGACCTTGGTGCCGCTTCCTTCGGATTCGAGAATGGTGGTGTTGACCATGTCTGAAGCAGGGGGCGGTGCAAAAGTTTTGACGCTGAAGAGGCGGTCTTGTTCATAGCCGATTACTTCGTTGACAGATTCAAGATTGCGACCGGCGGCATTGGATACTACGGTGTAGCGGCTGCCGACCTTGAGCGGACCATCCACGCGGATCTCGGTGATGTATTGGCTCATTTTGCGCTGGTTATTGAGGTCGGTGATATATGCAAAGATCTCCGCCGCAGATTTGTTAAGATTAAGTGAAGCTTCAAGAACTGCCATGATTTTTCTCCTTGGAATGATAAGTAAATGTAACGTTGATTATATGGATGCTGCTCATTCTCACAATGAACTTAAGGGGGATTTGGCAGTTGACCATTGGTACTATATAAAAAGACCGCCGACGGCGGACGGCTGTCCATAGTCGGCGGTCTTTCACCTGCGGTCATGTATTACTTTCTAAATCGCTTCCAAATGAAGGCAAACAGAAAGAACAACGTAGCAGTTAATACAATGGCGGAGCCGGAGACGATATTGAAGTAATACGAAAGATACAACCCGATCACTGAAGATAAAGCGCCGATCGCTGCGGAAACGAACATCATCGGCAGCAGGCGGCGGGTGAGCAGGTATGCGGTTGCGGCAGGGGTTACCAACATGGCAGCGGCGAGACTGACTCCCACCGTTTGCAGAGAGACGACAACAGTGAGTGCCAGCAAGACAAGCATCAGGTTGCGCAGCAATTCAGCGGGCAATCTCAAGGTTGCAGCAAGGACAGGGTCAAAGGAAATGACGAGGAAGGGTTTGTATAGTATTGCCACTGTAAGCAGGATGGCGATACTCAACCCGCCGATCAGCCATAAGTCCGAGGCGCTGACGCCGAGCACGTTTCCAAAGAGGATGTGGGACAAGTCTACGGCGTAGGTTTGCATGGTGCTGATGAGTGCCACGCCCAGGGATAGCGCCGCTGCGAACAAAATACCGATGGCAGTATCCTCTTTGACGGCTCCGTCTTTGGTGAAGAGACCAATGGTGAGAGCGACCGCAACCGCGGCGACACCTGCGCCAATGAGCAAATCCCCTTTTAGGATGTAGGCAATGGCTACGCCGGGCAGAATGGCATGTGCCATCGCGTCGCCCAGGAATGCCATGCCGCGCAAGACAACATAGGTTCCCATCACAGCACAAAGCACGCCGACAATGACGGAGGCGAGCAGTCCGCGCTGCATGAATTCGTAGGTGAGAGGTTCCAGTAAAAAGCTCATTGTGCCTCGGTGTGATGATGGTGATGTTCTTCATCTGGTGGACAACACTCATCTACGAGCATCATGCCGCCATCCATGACCAGTAATGAATTTCCAAAGGCTTGCGCAAGGTTTTCCTTGGTAAAGACTTCTTGGGGAGTTCCAAAAGCTATGAGGCGATGATTCAGCAAAAGCACGAGGTCGAAGCGTGAGCCTGCAAGATTTAAGTCGTGAGTGGAAACGATGGCGGTCACTTCCTGTTCTTGCAAATGATCGAGCAGACGCAGAGTCGCCTCCTGGGTGGTGATATCCACACCGGTGAAGGGTTCATCCATCAAAAGGATATGCGGTTCTTGTGCAATGGCACGCGCCAAAAATGCGCGTTGTTGCTGCCCGCCCGAAAGTTGACCGATGGATTGCCCGGCAAGATCCGCGATGCCCATTTGAGCCAGACTTTTTTGTACCATTTCTTTATCGTATGTTTTTGCGCGCTTGAACCAACCCATTTGCGAGAAACGCCCCATCATCACGACATCATCTACAGTAACGGGAAAACGCCAGTCCACTTCTTCGCGCTGAGGAACATAAGCGACACAATCCTTATGCGTGCCGAGTGACTCGCCATGAATGATGATATCGCCCTGTTGCAAGGGCAGTAGACCAACCAAGGCTTTGAACAAGGTTGATTTGCCTGCGCCATTGGGTCCGACCACAGCGACCCGTGACCCATGTGGCACTTGAAAACTCAAATCCCGCAAAATGGTTTTGTCGCCGTAGCCGATGCTGATGTTTTTTACTTCAAGACGATGAGGTGTATGAGACATTTCGATTTACGATTTCTAATTTACGATTTTAGAATGGCACTTGAGAGACGCGCTTGTTTCACTTCTATCTTACTTCAAACCATTCGCAATTTCAGTCACATTATGTTTCATCATGTCAATATAGGTTGGGGCTGGGGCACCGTCGGTCAATGATTCTAAATAAAGTGTGTTCACCACTTTGACGCCGGTTTCAGAAGCGATCTGATTTGCAAGGTCTGCATTTTCCACTTCGCCCAGGAAAATGGCAGGTGCGCCGGAATTCTTGACCGCATCGACAGCCGCAGCGATCTCTTGTGCCGAGGCGCTTGCTTCAGAACTAAAGCTTGGCAAAATGGTATCCACGATCTCAAAACCGTAGCGTTCGGCAAAATAACCCAATGCCTCATGATTTGTGACCAACAGACGACGTTCAGCAGGGATGCTTTGCACCTGTTCCATGATGAAACTGTCCAGCGCTTTGAGCTGTGCAATATACGCCTCTGCATTGGCGGCGTAGGTTTCTGCACCATCAGGGTCTGCTTTGCTCAAGCCATCGCGGATATTCTCTACATACGTGATGACAAGATTCGGGTCCAGCCACATATGCGGATCGCCCGCCTCATGCTCGTGATCTGTACCTGATTCGGCTTCGGCGGCATGTTCTTCCATCTGATGCGGGGTGAGCCCGGTTGTCGCTTCAATGATCAAACGTTCACCGCCTGCGTTTTCCAGCAACGGTTCGATAAAGTGCTCATACTCCACGCCATTGAGGATCAGGACATCGCTTTCCGCGATCTTGGAAACATCCGAAGGCGCAGCTTGATAGGCATGCGGATCTGCGCCAACGGGAAGCAAGGACTCAACCTGCACCCGGTCGCCCGCGACGTTCTGGGCAATGTCTGCCAGGAAGGTGGTGGAGGCGAGGATGTTCAAGGTGCCGCCTTCGCTTTGAGGGGCAGACCCGCACCCGGCGAGGAGAAGAGCCGAGAGAGTTAATGTCGCGATAATGGTATTGAAAATCTTTTTCATTTAGAGCTCCTATTTTTTATCCCTCACATTGTGAGGGATTTTTTTATTTACGCCTTCACAAAGACACAGCCTTTGTGAAGGCGTTGATTTACTTGCAATTTGCGCACAGACCGAACAATTGCAGCCAGTGTTCCTGAATTTGGTAACCGGTCTTGCGTGCGATCGACTTGGTCAAGGCATCGAGATCATCGCCTTCGAAAAATTCGACCTGCCCGCATTGCTGACATAACAAAAGATGTTGATGCCCATGCCCGGCTGAAATGAATGCCTGGCAGCCCAACGGTTGATGCACGCGTTGAATAAGGTGCAGTTCTTCGAGCTTTTCAAGCGTGCGGTAAACCGTGACCAAACCCAACGCGCGATACTTCTTGCGTGCCGTGTCATAGACTTCGATCGGGGTTAGCGCATGGGTGGAACCAAAGACCGTATCCACCACCGCCCGCCGCGCCGCAGTGACACGGTACCCGTTATCGTGCAATTGTTCCAGCCACATTTCAGAGGATGTTATCATGGATTTCCTTACTGAAAATCATTTTCAATTAGTATAAGGGGAGTTTTTCGAAGAGTCAAGAGAAGAGACCTGTCAGGTTTTTAAAACCTGACAGGTCTGATTTTCACCACACCCATTTAGGATTAAAGCCTTGTAGCTCCAGATCATTCACTTCGCCGCTTTCCACATCCAACACTTGCAGGCGTGAAGAGAAAGGGAATACTTCGAGGGCGTATACCTCGTAGAGTAAATATTTTCCGTCCGGTGACCAATTCAAGCTGCCATGCAAGGCATCGACATCATTTGTGAGCATGCGGGGGTTGCTGCCATCTGCGCTCATGACCCAAACTTGATCTCCGCGTGTGATGGAAAGGTCGCGCCGCACAACAGCGATCGTTTCGCCATCTGGCGACCACGCTGCAAGTGTATTTTCAAACCCCGCATCCGGGCTGATATTTACCAACGTTTGTGATTCCATGCCGTAAATGAATAACTGCGTCACGAATTGATCGTGCTTGATGACCACATCACGCAGCAAAATGGTTTTGCTGTTCGGTGACCACATTGCCGCTGCGCCTAAAACATTTTCGATGACGCGCGTTTCACCATTCTCAAGGTTATACAAACGGATGCCTTCCGGCGTGGCGTAGCTCAGCCATTCCCCGTTCGGTGACCAGCGCGGGTTACCGCCGGGCAATTGTGTATCCTGGAAGACAGGTTGGGCTTCGGCAGTGGTTACATCCACCCACCATAAAGTTGGCAAGCCGTTGCCGTCCAAACTCATGTTCTCGTAAATGATGCGGCTGCCATCCGGCGACCAGACCATGCCCGAACAGCTCGCTTCCACACAGTCGGTTATTTTTTGCGCGCGTTCGTTGTTAAATCCACGAGCCAGAGTTCGCTGGATGCGCTGTCTTTTTGTGTGATGTATGCCGCTTGAGTCGCATCAGGCGAGACGGCAAAATCATCCACGCTTTGAGTTTCTTCGGAAACCACGTTTGACGTGTCGTTGGCATACTCAGTGATGAATAACTGCTTGACGCGATTCTCGTCCTCGCGCAGATACAGGATGCGCGCTTCGTTTACAGACGTTTGAACTGGCAGCACAAGCCCGGCATTTTCCTTCGCTCGAACTGCCGCACCCCAAGTCAACGCTGCGCCGAGGATGACAACCACAATGGCAGAGACCAAAGGCATGACCGGCGCGAATTTATCGAGGAACCCCATGCGATCGAAGAGACGGCGGCTGTTGACCATGAGCAAACCGATGACAATCAGCACCACTGCCAGCCCTAGACTGAACGAAAGGATGAGTGCCAGCCCAAGCATGAGACGGTTAATGGCAATGGCAACCAGAAGGATGGCGATCGCATCCGGGCAGGGGACGAGCCCACCGCTGACTCCCAGGGCGATAAGCGAACGCCAGGTGATGGCTTCTGGGACATCATGCGAGTGCATTTTGCCATCACCATGATGATGCATACCCGGCTTCATGGTTTGCACTTTGACCGACCCAACCGGCTTTTTGCTGGTTGCTTTGGGTGTGAGTGAAATATGGTTTGGTTGTGATTCTTTTGGCTTTCTTGAATCGCGCCAATAGACAAAGCGTTGCCAGAGCAAATACAGACCCAACCCAAGGATCAGCGCACCAGATAAGATTTCAAGAAAAGGGATGACCGTTGTTGGCAGAAAATACTTCGATGCTGCCAGCGTGAGAATGCCCAATAAGAACACCGAGCCGGTGTGCGTCAGCGTGACCACTGTCCCGAGTACGATCGCATGCCAGGACGTTCCACGCGAACCGACGAGATAGGCGGCAACCACCGTCTTGCCGTGCCCGGGCGTCAGGGCGTGCAATGCGCCAAGCGCAAGTGCGATGAGCAGGGCAAATAGGTAAAAGGAAATGGAAAGTTCTTTGCTGCGAACCAGGTCCAGGAGGATCTCTTGCGGCGAGCGTTGTTGAAGCTCTGGCACCACTTGTTCGGCAGTTTCAGTGACGACATCCTTTTGTTGACCAAATGGCAGGGCAGGTGCGCCGCTATCCCATGTGGTGAGCAGGCGGCTTTGGTCTTCGATGGACTCCGGGTTGCGAATGTTGTCAATAGTGAGGATGTGGCTCTTTGTGTGGGGAAGAGGAAGGCGGTGCCGTCTTCGGCAGTGAGGTAGAACCAATTGATCGATTTGGTCGTTTCCATGCCGTTCTCGATGACAATGCGTTGGGCGTTGTTGGGGTTCTGGCTTAAATCTGCAGAGAGGTTGAAAATGATGAGTTCTTCACCCGCCTGAAAGGCTTGCATACTGGATGGAATTTCAATGGAATCAACCGTCACTGGCAGGGATTTGCCGTCGAGGCTGACCAGCAACAAATCGAGACGTGATGCGCTCCAGGATGCGGATTCCGATTCGCTGACCGAGCCATCCTGGTCTGCGTCCATTTCATTCCAAATGAAGTTGACGAGTAACGGTCCCGGCGAGCTGCCATTTGATCTGCATCTCGGTTTGCGAGAGTGTGACTGTAATGGTGTGGGCATAGATGTCGGCGGGATGCGCTTTGACGGTTTCGGCGGGGCGCAGTTGCGCGGCAAGCAGAGCAAGTAAAACACTGCGCGGAAATAAAAGAGATGGGAGGTTTTTGTGACACGGAACGATTATACATGTCTGATGGATTTTGGGTCTGTAGGGGAATGCTTTCAAATCTGACATTCGAATGACTTCGTTTTAATTAATGAATGGACTAAAATTCGAATATGCTTGTCATCAAGAATCTGTTTAATGGCATTTTGCCGGATTTAAAAGAAAGGGAGGGGAGTACCAGAAATTTTACCTGCAAGATGTTGTTACCATGTATTCGATCATTGGCGTTTTCATTATTATTGCGAACATCGCCATGCTTTATTTGGATACGGTCTTTCTGCGTGAGGTTCAGAATCAATTGTTCGCATACCTTATTCGAGTTAGCTTTTCTGTTTTTACATTGGGGGCGGTGGTGTATATTCAACGCAAGCCGTCCTATGAAGTGATCGACCGGTTGTTCACGGTCTGGTTGTGGACGGCTGTTTTTTATTTTTTGATCTTTAATTTCCTGCGCTCCGCCAGTCATCTGACCACCAGTGTGGATATCCTGTTCATTTTTGGCGCGTATGTTTTTTCGAATATCCGGTTGCATAAGCTGTTCGTTATTATGGTGTGCTTTTCGGCAATGTCGATCGTGTTGATCTTTCTGACAAAAACCGATGTGCCGCTTGCCACACGCAGCCTGGTATCAACTGTGCATTTTTTCGTGCAGGGAGTGGGGTTCGTCTCTGCGCTTCAGACCCAATCTTTTCGCCGGACGGCGTTCCGTGCCTACATCAAGGAACGCGAAGCCAGTCAACTGGCGACCCGGCTGCTCCAGACGGATCCGTTAACAGAGTGTTTGACTCGGCGGTATTTTTTCGAATTGGCAGAACGTGAGTTGTCCCGTTCAAAGCGATACGGACATTCGTTTTGTGTGCTCATGTTTGACCTGGATAAGTTTAAATCCATCAATGATCAATTTGGTCATTTGGCAGGGGATCAAGTTTTGATCTCTTTTGTGAAGACGGTCATGGAACAAAAACGCGGATCGGACCTTTTGGGGCGGCTGGGGGGTGAAGAGTTTGCGTTACTACTGCCTGAAACGGATTTTGAAGGCGGCTGGCTGGTTGCAAACCGCATTCAGGATGTGTGGGCACAGGTGGATACCCCGGTTTCTGGGCTGCTAATCAACTCGACCGTGAGTGTGGGGGTCTCCGTGCTGGAAGTAGTTGATGAGACATTTGAAGAGTTGCTGCATCGTGCCGATATACAAATGTATGAAAAGAAGAACGAAAAGCGCGAACTCGGACGTTGAATCACGGCAACCATTGCGGCAGAATGCCTTCTGTGAGTATGACAGATTGATTCGTGCCTTCCTGCCACAACCCTACTTCTGGTTTGTATTGTCCCTTTAATTTGAATTGCTGAAAGAGCAAGGCGCTGCCCCACGGGTCCCATTGCGGGGAGTTGTAGGTGTATTCCGTATCGTCAGTAATGATAATGCCGCCGAGCATGGAGGGATCGAAGACCCACAGGACCTGCATGGGTTTTTCTGCATCGGCGCGCAGGCTGAGCACGGCACGGTCTTCCAGCGGCGACCAGGCGACGGAGTAATATGAATAATCGTAGATGTCTTTTTCACCGATCAAGGCGATGGTTTCGTTGGTCGTAAGATCGGCAAGTTTGACCTGTGTGCGCCCGCCTTCTTCGGTCTGTTCGGAAGGTGGTGTAGAGGAAGCGGGTCGAGTCGGGTGACCAGGTCACGGGTCCGCCGGTGGTGGAGGGGAAGAGGAATTCTTCGCCGTTTTGCAGATTGATCATATGGATGAAGTCTGCCAAACCGTCGAAGGAGGCGAGGCGGGTCGCATCCGGCGACCAGGATGGGTTATAGCCCAGTATGCTTTGGTCTTCATAGACGGCTTGGTCTATGCCGCTTTCCAGGTCTACGACCCAGATGCGCGGCGAGCCGAAGGGCAGGTCTGGGCTGGGTCCTGCGGCTTCGCGTGAGTAGGCGATGCGTTTATCGCCCGGCGCGATCACCGGGTGGTGCAGCGATCGAAACCGCAATCAATAATTTTGCGGCATCGCCGCCTGCACGACTGACACGCCACAGGTCAATGCCGCCGTTCTCGTTGCTGGAAGTAAAGATGAGGAACTCGCCGCTTTGGGCAACGTCGAACGAGATGACCTTGATGCTTTCATCTGTGAGACTCACGGGGCGTTATCGTTCAACCCCAGCGACCAGATGCTGCTTGGTTGTTCTCCGAAACGACATAAGCGACCCGTGGTTCCCGTGTATGGATGTTCCAATTTTGCGCTTTTTTTAATTCGCGCCCTTTGATGTTCACTTCTCCGGCAATGACTTTCACAGTATAGACCGTGCCCGGTTCATAGGGTTTGAGCGGAATGTAACGTACACTGCGGTCATCCACTGATTCAAGATAACCATCGTGGATGGGCTCAACCGAGACCAGGTCTGAGGTGATCTCTGCCGAGATGGTCTCAGAAAAAGTGAATGTGACCAGGAGACGACGAAACGGCTGACGAAGAATTGATCCGCTTCGAGGGTATCTTCATCGAAGTAGACAAAGCCGACGACCGAGGCTTCCTGCCCGATGAATTCGGTGATGTCGTCCTGATAATTGAACAATTTCAGCCATTGGAGAATGTTGCGTTCTTGTGATTCAGTTTCGAAGATACTTGCAGATGAATCCGAGCTGACCAGCGGCGCGCTGGTGTTGAAGCCCTTGGTGGAGAATGCCGAAGAATCCAGCGGGCGGGCGGGGATGAGCAGACCGATCGCCAACGGGATGAGCATGACCCACAAGGTCACAGAAGAAGGCGCATGATCGTGTTCGTGGTGATGTTCGGGATGTTCCAGTTCATGCTGGCGTGAGCGGCGGATCTCGGAAAAGAGGGTTTGTGCCAGCAGCGCCAAAAAGAGGATGCCGATGATGGTCAGCGGCACGAAGCGCGAGTTAATGTACCAGGTCAACTGCCCGTTGACGGCTTTAGTACGAAAAAGATACACAACCCGAAAAGTAATAATCCTTGATACGAGCGGAACATTCGTTGAGGCATGGGTTTCTCCATGTCACTCTGAGCGATAGCAAAAGTCTCTGTGATTATCGAGAGATGCTTTGCTCAGCATGACATCATTTAATAAAGTAATTAAAAACCAACCCGGCGATCAGGCTCATCATAAATGGAATGGCGATGATGTACGTCACGGCGCGGCGTTTGAAGACTTGCAGGTACATGATCGTACTTTTGATATCCACCATCGGACCGAAGACCAGGAACGAGCACCGCGCCAAAGCTGAATACGCCTGTGAAGCCCAGCGCCACGAACGGATCCACCGTCGAACAGATGGAAAGGATGACGGCAAGCAGCAGCATGATCAAGACCGAAAGAAGCGGTCCGCTTCCGATGGCAAGCAGGGAAGACTGCGCAATGAAGGTCTGCAATCCCGCCGCAAGCAGCGAGCCGATGATGAGGTAACGTCCCATGTCGAAGAATTCATCCACCGTAATGAGCAGCGCTTTGCGGATCTTTCGCGGACTGAATCCCCGCTTCGGCGTGGATGTGGTCGTGCTCGTCTCAGCCAGGACCGGACGAAGAACCTCGCCCGCCTCTCCTGCGCCGAAAAGACCAGCCCCACGGTGACGGCGATGATCGGCTGATGATGAATCTCCAAAAAAGCATCTGCCCCAGCCGAACGCGGAAGCGGTGCTGAGGATCACGATGGGTTCCAAGACCGGCGCCGCCAGCAAAATGAGATGCCCGCCGAGAGCGGCAGTCCCTTGAAGAGACGGCGCGTGAGCGGGTACCACGCCGCACTCGCAGACCGAAGATCATGCCCATGAAGGCGCCGCTGATCGCCGCCGCGGCAGGACTGGTTCGAGACCCAGCGACTCATCTGGTCGCGGTCTACGAATACTTCCACCAAGCCGGAGCCGAAGGTGCCGGGCAGCAGGTAGGGCACGGCTTCCAAAGATGCCGAGGAAGACAGTGGCAAAGACGTTGAGCCTGTCCCACAGCCGGTGAAGGCTCCGTTCGGCAGCAGGCTGGCGCTCACCGCCGTGAGCACGGCAAGCAGCACAAAAGGATGGTGTTGCGTGAAAGGCGATTAGGTGTTGTGGTTTGCACAAGGATTATACCCACTTGAACTTCCCCTAACAAAGCTGAAAACATCTTCCTGCTTTTCATGCAATAAAATCTAAAAAAGCAATTCGAGCGGGGTTTTAGCGCTCGCCCATTTCAGTCTTTGTATACATTTGGAGAATGGTGTATAGAGCACAGATGATGAAAGAAATGTTGACCCGCTTCGAGAAATGTTACGGCTTATTCAGGATTCTTCTAGCTTGAGTACTTGGGGGTTTCGAGAGTTTTCGCTCAAAGGGGGAAAGAAATAATCTACGATCGGAATGGAGCCGAATGAATATTGTTTTGGGAGGATGGGATCCCTCAGCGGGTAATTCAATAAGGCATCTATTATGGCAGGCTTCACGCCCCAGATGAAA
>JADKIL010000014.1 GCA_016721315.1 Candidatus Villigracilis vicinus | reverse complement strand
TGGGAGGTCATATTTTGTTTAAAGATATTTGGCAAATATCCTTGCCGCTTCAATGGAAGATTCCGGTTCCAAGATCGAGATCCCAATAAGCGAATGGGGCTGAATGTGCCCAATGCCCAGCCAATGATCTTCTCCCGCGCCCAACCAAATCGCTCGTGCAGGATACTCACCCGCCTCTCTGCCTGAACCTTGAACTGTGTCCTGTCCGACGGCAGGGGACGTGGGTTGATCATAAGCCGGACCGATCTCGTAGCCTGCACAATCTTCAGAAAATAACTCCCTTTGGATCGATCGCCAGCCAGCCGCGTTCACAATGACAAAGAATATTAGCAATGATGGAAATCGCCGTGGATTAAGTATATTTCTTCGTCCGCGAAAAGATCTGGCAACATGAATTCGACCTTCTCAAGCAACCAATTCTTTCGGGATGGGACCCGTTCCACCATTGAACAGGGATTGGATATTTTTAATCCATCGAACCAATCTGTAAGGGTATGAAACCTTCGTTTTGTGGAGCAGTCCGCCAAAGCTTTTGCATCATCCACGGCAATGTAGGTGCGTTCGTCATCGTTCATTAGTCCAACCAGCATCGAGCAGGACGAGTCGTTCGATCCAACAAGGATCCTTTGTCTTCATAGCAATCCAGTAATTGTGGAATACCCCCGCCATCGAACAGCTTCCAAGGCATGCATCTCACTGGTTAATTCAGGGTTGGGAATGCCAAGTTTGAGGATGACCTCATTTGCATCCTGGTTTGCGAATGCCACACAAAGTTATACGATGAATTGAGCACAGGTTGGACCTCGCCCAGCCCCAACGCTTGGATGCTTCTTCGATCAACTCTGGCAGGTCGGCAAGAAATTTCCTGCCAGCTTCCTGGGTAAGCCCAGGCCGTGGATGGTGTTTATGAGGATTGTGGAGAGGGTTGGCATACAATGAGGAATTCCTGCCTGGGTTGTTTTAATAATATTCCCAACGATGGGGGCTGATAATATAATTTATGTATTCATTATAAAACCCCCTGACAGCGCTCCATTGAGGAAAATAATACGGTGGCAAATGTATTACGATGAAAAAGAAAAGATCGTCTACACCAAAACGACCGGCGTGCTAAATATTTCAGATGCTTCGGTGTGCGCGACGGTATTGCTTTGATCCGTAAACATGACTGTTTACTTGTTTTACTCGATCATGGCGAGTTGGTCTGGCGATGCCCTTACCTACCATATGGATATTTATGATCTTCCCAAAATGTACAGGAACTTGGCGTCCCCGTGACCTTCAGATGGCGCTGGTGGTGCCCCGCTCGGTTTATGGATAATTTAAAATTCTGCAGAAACGGTCTGCCATAATAACGGCTACTCCATTTCGGTTTTCTTTGACCGCGCGGCTGCATTGGGTGGCTTGGAAATAAGGTCGTGTTGGGAATAAAGAGGCGGCTGTCTAATTTTAGACAGCCGCCTCTTTGTGTTTGTTTCTTTAATATTTCAACAAATAAGAAATTCCCGATCCCGATCATCACATACCAATGACAAACTTCCAACAAGACCAGCCCAATCCACCACAGGAAGAGGCAGGGATAGCGGTGGCGAAAGAGCTCCGTTTGTTACGAGGAGGTAAACGGCAAGGAGGCGAACCAGCCCCAACCCACGCAACCCATTTGCTGAACATCTTCGATCTATACATAATGCCGCTCGGCATGGACATCATGGATGATGAGGAACTGCACCCAGATGCTCGCCAAGGGACAACGCCGCCATATTGGTGAACAGCACTGAAAACGGCGGCGATGGTGACTTGGGTAACGACGTGGGATTCCAGGAGCGGTGTAGAGGCGGGCAAGCACGGAGACGGTAAAGACCCAGCGCAAAGGTCCAACCACTTGGACGGCTGAAACCGATCACTCCGAGCGTTGTCGCTGGATCAAAAATGGGGCGTTTTCCTCGGCAAAGTTAAGCAAGGCATCATTGCGCCGAGAAGCATTGGCGACCCGACCCCGCCACAAAGCCAATTAGTGTAAATGAGCGTCCCCGCCTGCATGGAGGCGGGTGAGATCTCAGCAGTAGGCAGGCGCAGGATGTCGGGGTAATCAAAGTTCGCGATCGGCAGGGTGTGAGGAGATATTGACAAGCACTGCACCAACGCATTGAAAAAGATGCCAGCAGAGTTTCTAAAGTTTGTTAGAGACATCGGATTGCTTCTGTGTTTGATTGCGGTTTGATATACGGATTCCAATCTTTTCCTCATCAATTCCACGCCGCGTTCCATTTGCCGCTTCGTTGACGTTCCTGCCGCTGACCTCAATACTGTTCGGCCATGATTCGTTGATAAGCCAGACGATCTCAAGGTTCTCCAATGGACTTGGGTCTTCCATGGCAAGGACTCGCTGCGGCAAATGCCTGGAAGAGTTGATGAAACCTCAAAGCCGCGCTTGCGGACTGGTGAGGAAGCGCCCGCGCAGTTCTGCATCTGCACGCCAGAAGGGCGGCAAGTTCACGGTGTGCAAAACGATACTGCCAGAGGATCTTGGTTGATCTTCACCATTTTTGCAGGTCATCCAGCCTGGGTAGTTGATCGCCTGGCAGTGCGAAGGCGGCGTCATTCGCTGCGAACAAACGCTCGAACAAGCCGCGGATGATCTCCATCCTTGTTGCGGAAGTGATAATACAGATTCCGGGCTGATGCCTCTTTGCTTCGGCAATATGATTGGTGCTGACAGGACCCCGTCCTTCGGTGTTGAAGAGGTCAGGGTGTCGAGTATCTTTTCACGGGTGGACATGGATATCTCCTAGAGGTATTTACTCTAGAATTTTAGAGTAAATACTCTAGTTCATCAAGGTTAAAAAACTCCGAAGCTTTCAAGGCTTCGGGAGTTCTATTCTTCTATTCCGCTTTTTTCTTTCCGTGCTCTCAACCAGCCATTCAGGCTGTGTTTCCTAACGCGTTCGTTTCCTAAAGAGCGCTTGATATTGGGTTGCAATGCCAACACTAAGCAGTACTTCCGCGCCGATACCATACCAGACGCATGCCCAGGGGATGATGCCTTGTGAAGCGTAGTATGCAAATGCCAGTGTGGGAATAAAGCGACCGCCATGGAGTGACAGATGCAATGCCGATCGTGAAGAAGGTCAGCATGCCGAGCGGCAGTACGATCAAAATGGATGGCAGGTATAACCCCATTGCGCCGCCCACTGGAAGGCGCGCCGCCTGCCCGGCCACGCAAGCGGATGATCTTTCCGGTCTCGTCACGTTCCCGGCAAAAAGATCGAGTGGTTATGCCCAAGGATCGCGGCGAGCGGTGCGATCATGTGAATGATGGGCGTGCCCGGGGTCAGAATCTTGCCACCCACACACCTGCCGCACCTTTCACAATATCGGGCATGGCGGTTGCGAAGCCCGCCCAGAACCCGCAGCGCGCATGGCATTGGTGCCGCCTGTGCGCCCACTTTCCACTTCGCGGATGTCCTTTCCGGTTGCGATCTTGACCACCAGCAACCAACCGGAATGGATCCGATCACATATGCCAGCGCAACTGCCAGAATGGCTAAGACGATTTGCATTTAAAACTCCTCCAAGAGTTGGTTTTCAGGGCTTTTCATCATGAAACGAACAAGAATAAAAACACAAAAGACTAGGGTTGGTTGCTAGTTGAATCGATCTGCAAGGTGACTTCCATTATATGCGGCATCTTGAATCCAGAACCCTGTGGGTGTGCCATATGCCATTCGATCGGGAAACGATCACATACACAACATCGTAGGCGGCTTCAGCGATATCAGTTGGCGAGACAGTTTCCGGTCCGGTGGGATGCGAGTGAAAGATACCGAGAAGGTCCAGCCCTTGGGCTTCGATCCACTCAAAGGCATGGAGCTGCTCGATGGGATCCATCAGGTATCGCACCGGACTTTGTGCCTGATTCGTCACCATCAAAACATTTTCCACACTGGAGCCTCTCCCTGCCAAAAGACCACATGCCTCGTAGGGCAGGTGCGCGTCCACGTGTGCGATCATTTGTTGTATCTGTTCTTGTGTAAGGGAAAGGGTGCGCATGACTTACGAAAAAATTGCGGCGATCCACGCAATTCCTGCCACCAATATTGGTCCCACTACTGCACGGCGCAATGGAATATTCTCGGTCAGGTTGGTGGAGAGCATGGATAGTGCATACAACGGACCGGTGACTGCCAGCCCAAATTGCACCGGCGAGAGCGGCCAGTAATGCAACCCTGCACCGATCTGAGCACAGACCAAGCCAATGCCAACCGCCCAGGGGAAATCCCAACGATCGGTGCCATCCAGGTGCAGAATGCGTAAACTGATCAGCCCGGCAACGATTAGGATGGATGGGGTTACCAGCACCATGCGTGCACCTGAAAATCTCAGAGAGGTGACAAGGATGAGGAATAATGCATAGGCTACCGCGGTCAAACCGGCGCGGGCGAATCCGTAGGCAGGGCGGATAGGTCCATGGAAATGTATTCGGCGCTGCAAACTGCTGCCAGCAGGATCGCCCCAACCACAAAGCCCCACCACCATGCCGGGCTATCAGACAAGATCGCCAACGGAGTTCCCATTACAAAGGCAGTTAGAGTGGGCAGGAGCAGGTGCTCACGGTTGGAGAGTCGGCTTTCAGCGGAGGGGTGGTCACGGGTGAGCCAATCCATTCCGGCGGCGGTTAGAGCCGCGGCAAAGAGAGTTAGAAACGAACTAAGGGTGAGCGGAAAGGCGTAGTAGAAACCGGGCAGGCTGAGGCTGAGGGTCAGTCCCGGTGATTTAATAAAGTGCGAGAGGGCAAAGGTCAACAAGACAGAAGCGATCAACATCCCCATACGGTCTGTGGAAGGCAGTTGAGAGCGGGTTTCCTGCATGGGCGCATTGTACCAAGAAGAGGCTTCGTGCCGGAAGGTTTCTCGTGGGGCGCTGATTAATTTGAATTTTCTTATATAACGGGCACGAACTTTCGGGCGCGGCGGTATGGTAGAATCAACCAGTTATGGAAGTTTCACGGATCGAAAACCTTCCCCCCGCCGCCCGGCATCATTAATTCCATCAAGGCTGGTTTTGACGCTATTGCTTCATGTCACTGCCATTCTGATGCCGTTGCTTTTAAACCTGCTTTTGTGGCTGGGTCCGCGTTTGCAGATGGACACGTTGTTCAAATCCATTGAAGGTGACATGGTGCGGTTCTGGCAGGCGAGCCAGATCCCCGCGGATGAGATCCAGAATATGCTGGAAATGTACGACCAGATGACGAAGTCGGTCAATTTGTTCGGGGTGGTACGCACGCTGCCGATCGGGATCTCGAGCCTGTTTCTGCCGAGCGACGGAGTTCTTGCCACACCATTGGGGCAACCCGGCATCTGGCAGGTGACCGGTGTGACCTTCCCACTTTCGCTGATCTTGTTGACTCTGGTCGGCTGGATCGGCGGTGCGTTTTACTTCCGCAGCGTGGCTGGGGCTTCTTTGGGAGAAGATAACTTCCGTGAGCACGTTTCAGGCAGCCTTGCAAACGGTTTGATCTCCATTGCCAGCAACATGTTCCTGTTTGCACTCACCATGCCAATCCTGTTGATCATTTTTGTGGCTATGCAACTCAGCGTTGTGCTGGCAAACCTGGTGGTGCTTTTGATTGCCCTGGGGGTCGGTGGGTGATCGTCCCGATCTTTTTGGGCGCACGGTGTTTTCTCAACCGCCAGAACGTGTTGACCTCGGCGTTGAGCAGCATCCAGTTGACGCGTTTTACACTCCCAACGAGCAGCCTCTTCGTTATGACGGTTTTCCTGCTCTCGTACGGATTGAACTTTCTGTGGCGTCTGCCTTCGCAGGATTCGTGGATGACTTTGCTGGGTATTTTTGGTCACTCTTTTGTGACTACGGCTTTATTGTCGGCTAGTTTCATTTATTACCACGAGATGACGATCTGGGTGCAGGCTGTATTGGATAGGCTTCGCCCGAATAAAGTGATAAACAAGCATGATAACGGGGCATTCCCGAGTATCGCAGGTATTGGAGGATTTTATGGCTGAACAAAAATATGATGTAAGTTCAATTCAAGCGCTGGAAGGCATTGAACACGTTCGCAAACGCCCGGGTATGTATGTGGGTGGTACCGACATCAAGGCGCTGCATCACCTTGTTTATGAAGTGGTGGATAACGCCATCGATGAAGCGTTGGCGGGTTTCTGTACACGCATTGACATTACCATCCATAAAGATAGCAGCGTTAGTGTGCAAGATAACGGACGCGGTATCCCGGTCGGTCCGCATCCTTCCAAAAAAGATGCCAATGGCAAGCCCATGGAAACCGTGGATGTGGTTATGACCGTGATCGGTGCCGGTGGTAAGTTCGGCGGCGGCGGATACAAAGTCTCTGGTGGTTTGCATGGTGTGGGTATCAGTGCCGTGAACGCCCTCTCTGAGTGGACAACGACTGAGATCAAGCGCGACGGTAAACTCTGGAAACAGGAATACAAACGCGGTGTCCCGCAGGGCGCGATCAAGCAGATCGGCAAAGTGGATAAGGAAGATACCGGTACCACACAGACCTTTAAGTTTGACAAGGTCATTTTTACCGAAGATATTGATTACCGTTTCGATACGCTCGTGCAGCGCTTCCGCGAAATGTCCTTTGTGACACGCGGCATCACTCTTAAATTCGTGGATGAACGCGCCGACCGTGAAATGACTTTCTACTTCGAAGGCGGCATTACGTCTTTCGTCCGCTATTTGAATCGCAACCGCGAAAACCTGCACTCTGTTGTGCATGTTGAAAAGAAGTTGAGAATATCGGCATTGAAGCTGCCATCCAATACACCGATGCCTACACCGAGTCGGTTTACTCGTTCGCAAACACCATCAATACCATTGACGGTGGTACGCACCTGACCGGTCTGCGCTCCTCGCTCACTCGTGTGATCAATGATTACGCCCGCAAGAGCGGACTCCTCAAAGACGCCGACCCGAATTTCTCTGGTGACGATACCCGCGAAGGTCTGACCGCCATCGTGTCGGTCAAGCACCCCGGTCCGCAGTTCGAATCGCAAACCAAGGTCAAGCTGATGAACCCCGAAGTGCAGACCTATGTGGCGCAAGTGGTGGGCGAATCGTTCATGACCTTCCTCGAAGAGAATCCGCAAGCGGCGAAAGCCATCATTGCGAAGTGTCTCACCTCTGCTCGTGCGCGTGATGCGGCTCGCAAGGCGCGTGACCTCGTCATCCGCAAGTCTGCGCTCGAGTCGCTGACCTTGCCCGGCAAACTGGCAGACTGCTCCGAACGTGACACTTCCAAGACCGAACTTTACATCGTGGAAGGTGACTCGGCGGGTGGTTCCGCCAAACAAGGACGTGACCGTCACTTCCAGGCGATTTTGCCGTTGCGCGGTAAGATCCTTAATACCGAGCGCGCCCGCCTCGATAAGATCCTCGGCAATAACGAAGTCAAGGCGCTCATCTCGGCCTTGGGAACCGGCATTGGTGATAACTTCAGTCTCGAAGGTCTGCGCTACGGACGCGTTATCATCATGACCGATGCCGACGTGGACGGCAGCCACATCCGTACGCTGTTATTGACCTTCTTCTTCCGCTACATGCCGACCTTGATCGAGGATGGTCATCTTTACATCGCCCAGCCGCCCTTGTATCGTATTGCATACAAGAACACAGTTAAGTATGTGTATAGCGACAAGGAAAAGGACAAAGCCATCAAAGAGATCGGTGATAAAGCCAACCTTCAGCGCTATAAAGGCTTGGGTGAAATGAACCCGGACCAGTTGTGGGACACGACCATGAATCCCACAAACCGCACCTTGCTGCTTGTAACGGTGGACGATGCCGCCGAAGCAGACCGCACCTTCGATATGCTCATGGGTGATGCAGTGGACCCGCGCAAGAAGTTTATCCAGACCCATGCTAAGAGTGTGAGAAACCTGGATATTTAATTTTTACCTGTCATTGCGAATGAGACAATAGTCTTACATAAAAAAAACAGCCCTCGAATTGAACTGACCCCCGAAAAGCAGACATGAAAAGAAAGCCCTCCTGTGAGAAACTAAGCACAGGAGGTGCTTTTATGTCAGGACGAAAAGGAATGAAGCACTATCGGGTGGAAATTAAGCAGGAGGCGGTGCGTCTGGTGCTGGAAGAGCATCTGACGTATGCGGCTGTGGCGACTCGGCTGGAAATCCGTAAAGCCGAACGGATCGAAGTTTGGGTACGGAAGTATCGAGAGGAAGGGGAAGCCTCCTTTCATAAACCAATTGGGAGACCGTTGAAATCGCAAGCGGAAGAGCGGGAACTGGAACGACTGCGAATGGAAAATGCACTCCTAAAAAAATTCCATACCGAATTGCGGAAAGTGCAGCTCGCGCAGCGCAATATCGGGCGATCCACCACCATAAGGAAGAATACGAAGTGAAGGCGATGTGTAAATTCTTTGGTGTTTCGCGAGCGGCGTATTATGCATGGGAGAGGAAACTGGGAGAAACAGACCCGGATCAGGGACGCATGGAGAAAATCCAGGCGGTCTATGAGGCTTCACACAAAAGCTACGGGTATCGGCGGATCACGATCCATCTCCAGCGAAAAACTGGGTCTGCAAATCAATCACAAGGCTGTTTTACGGCTGATGGGCAAGCTGGGTATTCGTTCGCAAGCCAGAAAGCCCAAAATGTACAAAAAGCTGGAAGAAATCGGCACCTACCATCGCTATCCCAACGTTCTCAATCGAGACTTTGTCGCGACAAAGCCAAACCAGAAGTGGGTCACGGATGTCACCTACATTCGCACTTTGCAGGGCTGGGCGTATTTGTCCACCATCAAGGATCTCTACGATGGCTTTATTGTGGCACATGTCTTTGACCAAACCAATTCGATCGCTCTGGTAACACAGACTCTGAAACGAGCCCAGCAAAAAGAAAAGGTCACTGATGGACTTGTCCTCCATAGTGACCAGGGGACGCAATACACTTCACAGGCATATCATGTCCTTGTCGGCGAGTATAACATCACGCCTTCCATGTCGCGTCGTGGAAACTGCTGGGATAATGCTCCGATGGAGAACTTCTTTGGACATCTCAAAGAGGAATATTTGCGACAATTCAAGCAAACCACCTTTAAAGATACAGAGCAACTTATTGATGAATACATTTACTTTTACAACTATGAACGGATACAATTGAAAACAAGACAGACACCTTACGAAACCAGGTGTCTGTCCATTTGACCAGTGGGGCTTTCTTTTTTTGTCTTGCTCGAAGGGTTCAGTCTAAATTCAAGGGCTGTTTTTTTGTACCTTTTTATGGAACTATGCGTTCGTCTTCGCTACACTACGCATGGCCGCGATCTGGCGCAGATGATCGACTTCGTGGGCGAGCAGGAGCAATATCCATGTTCTATATGTGCAGGTTCCAAAAAATGGATTTGTCTCGGTCTTCTGCGGATCGTGTGCATGACGGGTCGCTTCGATCGCCGCCCGGATCTGGTCGGTCGCTTCGCGCAGGTTTTTGCGTAACGCCTCTGCAGGAATGTTATGCTTTGCGCCTTCGCCGAACCCGCGGGCGGCTTCCACGACATGCGGCATTTGACTGGTGGCAATATCCAACAAGGTGTTGAGATAAAAGCCCTGTGAATAGATCAAGTGCGTGATAGATTCGCTGATGGACCAGAACGGATGCACCTCGGAGGCAAAAGCAACCTGGGTATCACTCAACCCATCCAGTAATTCCTGGGTGCGCTCGCGGGTGTGATGGAAGGTTTCAATGAAATCGTCAAGCGAGTGCTGTTCAGATGCTTTCAGCCAGGTGGTCTGTTTGGTGAACGCCGAAGTAATGAGCGGGTTGAGGATGTCGGAAGATATCATATCTTTTGGACGGCTCGTTCCTTTTTTCTATTACCCGACTTCCAATGAATAAAGCACCGTTTCCATCTCTTGCGGAGTCAGCCCGCCATGGTGCCCAAGGAATTTCATTTCAAACCTGTCTTTTTCATACCACCACACTGACTCATAACGGTACGGCAAAAGGATCAGGTTCCCAGCCCGTTCCGTGAAACGTTCAGAAACAGACGCACCAAAATAGCCTGCCTCGATCAACGTTTCGGTCTTGACCACATCTGCCTTGCCTTCGAGACGTTTTAGGAAAAAGTCCTGCGCTTCGTCGAGCATATCGGGTTTGATATACATGAACATGTCCCTTGCCGACCCAGCTGGGACAATGAGATGTCCGCGTTTGTTGGAGCGGATGAAACGTTCGACCCCCGCGAACTCTCTGTCAGTGTTGAGATAGGTCGTGGTTTGTGGATCCACTTCACACATGCCATGATCCGCGGTCATGAGGAAGAGAATGCGTTTTCCGCTGCCGAAGACTCTATCGAAGTAGTTCTCCATCATCAATAAAAAGGTCTCGATCTCGGCTTCGGTCTGTGGCGAGGCGGGTCCGTATTCGTGGGCGATGGCGTCGATCTTGTCGAAATAAAGGTGGACGAAGGTTGGCTTGGTTTGTTTCTCAAGACGCAGACCAAGGTTGATCAACGCTTCGGAAAGTGTTTTGAACGAGATGATCTCGGAGCCGCGCATGACAACTTTGGAGTAGGAGGAGGGTGTGTAATCGCGGATGCCATAATTAAGCGACTCGACTCCCATGGCGCTTAATGCGGGATAGAACACTCCTTTTGGGTATAGGGCATCTGGTTTGATCTTGTTCCCGAGCGAGTCGCGACCTTTCCCATCTGCGGCATACGAGAACAACAGCGGCGCGATGACGCGATCTACGAGCGGTTCATAGTAATACCACTCATGCACGCCGCTCTGCCCGACGTTCAGCCCTGTGTGCATGGTGGTCACATGCGCCGCCGTGGTGGACGGGAATTGCGAGGTTATCTTTTCGACCTTGCCATGTTTGGCAATGCGTTTGATGAAGGGCGCTTCTTGAAAACGTTCAAAGAAACGCCAGCCGAAGGCATCTACAAAGAAGAGCACAACTGCATCATATTTTTTGGAAGCAAATGCTTCTTGAATGCGTTGGGGTGTTCCGGCAAAGCCGCCGGAGTCATAACGGGGTTTTATAAAAGATGGGTGCATGGTTTCTTTCTAATAAACAATCAGCATGAAGTTTAACTTCATGCTGATTGTAATCCCCATATTGTTCACTATCAAAACTATTTGTGTTTACCTACATAGTTTGGAAACCTTTAAGTGATAATCCGCCCATTATTACAATGCTTCCTTGATTGCTTTATCCAAAAGATCCTCTATTTGAAGGGTTTGTGATCCTTTACTTAAATAGTCCATATCCAATTTATTAGCTTGGACCTTCATAATTCCCAAAATATCACGCCATTGGCGATCGGATACCTCGCCTCCCATTCGATACCATTCCAATTTTGCAAGGATTGTATCTTCAGCACTTGCTACATAAACACTCTGTTGAGTATTCCCTGAGAGGGAATAGGCAGTGCGCCGTTCGATTTGATAACGATCGAAATCTCGATCTTTTGCAACAAAGATATCAACCTTAAACAACGTTTCCAAATGGATGATATTAAAACTCATTTGATGCTATATAGCGTCACGGATCATTTCAGCATCTACATCAAATGCACCCTTCAACGCATTGACAAAGGGTGCGATATGTTTAATTCAAAATTTGCAACAATATCTGCGTCCATTGTTGCCCTAGCTACCCCATGAAGAGCACTGGCTAAGGAACCTCCAAGGACATATTTCACCCCAAGTTCTTCAAGAACGTTCGTTACTAATAGCGTAACCTGAATTGGTTCATTATTACTGAACATGGTATGTTAACACCCGCTCTGCCAGCTGTTTTCCCAATAACAACTCAGCAAACATGGTTCGTAATGCTTCTGCAGGGAGATTGGGATTGCGTTCTATTAACCCAGCCATCATAAAAGATCGAACTGTTTGGTTCATTTGCGCGACCATATGAAGTTTTCGTTCAGGGGGCATTTTTCGCAGCAACTCAATTTGGATTTTTTCAATTCTCGGATCAGTATCAGAAGATAGAGTGGTCATAGGGGTAATATATTCTCCAAACAAGTAACACTTAGCAACAGATCAATTATACACTTCCGAACTCTCCCAGTCGGTCTTTTCTTAAATCTACATACAATTTGTGTTTGTTGTTCTCGAACAATATGGGGATTCCACACAGTTGTTGTTCCTGAGGGCGAGATACTACGACCCTGCCGATGGGAGATTCCAATCACGGGACACATGGAGTGGGGATGTAAACCGTCCTCTATCCTTGAATCAGTGGATGTACGTGGAGGGGAAACCAATTAATTTTACAGATCCAACAGGTAATGAACCAAAAGGTCCAGGCTCTTGTTATGATTATGATCCTGTTTCAGGTCACTGTGCAAGTGTAGGAATTCAACCTGTTTTTGGAGAACCTGACATTCCTCTCTCTTCTGGTCTTCTTGAAAATTTCCCCGACGCTCAGCTAAACCCTATCGCTGGGGATATGGAAACAAATTTATGCGGGCAAGTTGCACTGTCTATGATTGCATCCGAAATCACAGGCGGAGAAAATCACCTGTCAAATATTTGGCAAAATACAGGAAGTACACAAAGCCCAACAGATGCGTATACATTATTATATGCTGCGATAAAAACATTTGGAAATCTGTGGGCTGGAAAGGCATATTATTATTCTCAAAGCTATTATTTGGATAGCGATGAGATTGCGAAAATTTCGAGTTTTCCTAATAATAACTGGTGGTTTGAGGGAGGTGTTTTTGATGGGGAAGAGTCATGGTCTGGCTCGCCTTATGGCACTAATGCTGCAAGTGCATTAAGACAAAAACTTGCAAGTGGGCATAGGTTATTAGCTCTTGCTACCTTAAAAGAAAGTGGCGAGTGGAGACCTCTTGTTACCGGAACCGGAATATTACATTGGGTATTAATTACTGGATTTTCGACAAATTGGAACGAGATAGATGAGAATTCAAATCGAAATTACGTTAGAATAAATAATCCTTATAACAATCGTAAAGAAGTTTATATGTGGAGAGATTTCAAAGCTTCTATCGCCAATAATGGATGGGGACTAGTCGAACTATGGAAAAAGTAAAATATCAGGGTCTCAACATGAATAAAAAAATATTTCTTTTGAGCCTTATACTGGTTACTGGCTGTGCTGGTGATAAGAATATAGTTGTTATTCCAACAAACACAGCGATCCCTGTGGTTTTAACCTCACCTTCTCCTGCGTCCACTCTATTAGTAGATAGTTCTTCTTTTGAAGCTTCTGGAGAGATATTAGCGAATAATAATCATGGAATTTACTCTGTTAATGTCAATTCAGAAAAAATAACTGTATTAAGCGAAGATACCTTCCATTTATTAAAGAGTGTTAATACTAGAAAGAAGGACTTGTTTTATTTACAGACAACTGGTGCCGAAAATGAACCGGAAGATCTATTTATGTTTGATGGTAGTTCTCAGGAAGTTGTAAGATTTACAAATGATAGCTATTGGGATTATGACCTCTCTGCATCTCCTAATGGTATGAGTCTAGCATATGTATCTGACCGTTTTGATCAAACGGGTTTAGAAAATAGACATAAAGTAATACTCTACAGTAGAGAAACTAATAATGAAAATATCCTCTTGGAGGGCAACGATCCTTTCATGATCAAATGGTCTCCTGCCGACAGTAAACTTGCAATTTTGAGTCTTCCAGTTGACGAAAAGACTAACCGCTCTCTTGTAATTTTAGATACAGTCAGCAAAAAAACAATCAATAGTTTTGAAATAAACGATCCATCTGCGTTTAATTGGTCGCCTGATGGACAGTTTTTAGCCATTGGCGGGTTTAGTCCTAATAAAATTGCAATAATAAACGTGGAAACAAGTTCAATTAATTTATTCAGCATTCCCAAGGAACTGATCGGAGGGATAGCGTGGTCTCCAGACGGTAATTCTATCCTTCTCCAAAACTATGAGGCTATCACAAATCAGGGTTCATCCGACTTAGTATTGCTGGACATTAATACTGGAGATATTAAGCTATTATTTAATGGCGAGATGCATCCAGGAAATTATTTGAATAAGTTTATATGGTCTCCGGACGGGAATTACATTGCCTTTATTACTCTAAATGAATATGACAAGATTAACATAATGAATATTTCTACTCTTCAAATCACAAAATTAAATTTCTCGTATTATTTTTTGGAATTAATAGCATGGACCCAATGATGTGATTGTCATCAAAATTAATAATGAACTACTTTTGCTTTTTGTGAATAACATGAATTTTTTACAAGGAATCATGATAATCTCCAGCAAAACTACTAACAGGAGATTATCATGCACATCGACTTTACCCCATTCCAAGACTGGCTGAACTGCCAGTATCCGCACTCCAGCGCCAGGAAACACTATCTTAGTGACCTGGCGCTATTCTTTTCATGGATCGATAAACCACCAGCAGAAATATCCCCACAGAATATAGACCGGTACATTCACCACTGTCTTGAAAAAACGCTCTCCCCTCTCACCATCAACCGCAGGCTTTCCCCCTTGCGGTTGTTTTATTATTTCTTCAGGATCATTCAGGAAGAGGTTCTGGATTGCCCTGTCGTAAAACGGCATTTTCTCCGCGCTATATCAATCTCTCGGACCTTACATTATAGGCTGATTATGATCGCGCGATCCAAAAGGCGCTGGAGAGTTTACATGAACTTGCAAGAATGGAACAACAGCAACTTTGGATATGTGAATCATCATTTATATTGCAAATTGAAAATTAAAGTCGAGAGAGGGCTACTATTTATTCTTAATCGCCTCAAGTGTGCCATCAGGCTTCCAGCGGTAAGAGATATTATCATTCGTTCTCTTTGCTAAATCTTTTAAAACTCTTGATGCAATATAACTTACGGAAAACCCATCTTCCTCTTCATGATCATGATCACGCACGTACTCCAATGCCGGAATTGCATCAGGAATGATTTTGCAGTACTCGAGACTTGCAGCAGCCTCAATTCTAACCACAGGGCTAGTATTATTAAGTAATTGATAAATTACTATTTTAATAATGTCAATATCTTCCAGAAACTTGTTTGTTTCAGTAATATATTGCATAGCTTGCCATCTAATTAGATGGTTATTATCTTGCAACAAAGGTATTGCCAAGTTTAAATTATTTTCACCATCTACTATCCTGGCAATTTGCATACCTTTTGATCTCTTGTTTTCGTTTTCACTTGCAAGAAGTTCAAGTGCAAGATTCTTAGAGAACTCATTTCCTGCCAAGATTAGTTGGGAGTAAATCTTATCTGTAATACCTGCTGTTATGGGTATTTTTTCTAATTCTTCTAGGATTTGTTCTTTTATTTCGAGAGAATTCATTTTTTATTTCCATATAGTTGCTGGTTTGAATAAATCTATGAAAGCACCTTTTTGTTGCAAATCTATAAAGAAATTGTAACAGGAAGGGCATGCACCATTTTTAGCATTAGAGATACCTATTTTTTGAACATCTTGGTAATATTCGTATAATATTCTTTCTGCATGTTTGTCCAAAGAAGTTCCAGTATCAAAAACCAACCTAACATCGCTATTAGAATTAGTTATTCTTAATAATCTTTCATAAGTTTCAATCTCGGCTTTGCCATTAAGCGCAACTATTATCCGTCCTCGAGATTGTCCAACTGCTATTGTTATTGGTTCACTAGGTCGAAGTATTTTGTGATAATAGACAGCATTATCAACGAGCCATTGTCCTTCTACATCAATTACGGTTTGATCTAAAAGGTTTTTACAACTATTATGCACCAACCATTGACCTTCGCCCACATAGAAAGTGTGCGCTTCGTCAACAATGAGATTATACATCTCCTGCGTTTCACGAATATTCCACTTCAGCCAGACGAGTTTATAATCACCGTCCGCCTGTCGAACATGCATGCCCGGCTTGAGTTCATCCGCAGGAACCCACCCCTCTTCCAAGGTATAAAACGGATGCTCAGGGGTGGTTTCTATCCGCTCGCCATCAATAACCAACTCGGTCAGGACTAGATCGTGATGCGAGAAAGTGTCCGTGACTTCGTAGTACCCTGTCTCTCCCGTTTCCTCATTCCATGCAAGTACATAATCCCCAACTTCAATTTCTGAGATTTCGACTTCCCCTTCTTGTGTCGCTACTTTTGTCTCTTCACTGAAGCTGCATACGTTCTTTAAGAGCATTATCAGATACATTAACAATGTGTGATGTATCATAAAATTATCCGCAGTATTAACACACGATATACATCATCTGCATGAGATAATGCTCCTAACCCCATTACCCCAGGAATCATCAGTCCCATTGCATCGAGTGCAAAGGATTGATAATCATCCATGTAGTAATCATGCACCATAAACACGAGGTCTACTGGTGCATCTGGGGAGACCAGTATCATTGGGATTGCAGCAACAATGATCAATGGAGCAATGGCAGGCGCCGCCCACAGTGCTATTTGTCCCACATCAGTACATTCCCAAGGTACGCCTTGATTCTTTTGTATTTGATCCAGAGTATGTTGGACAGGATCGTTTATCAGGCTTTTGCCTTCAGCGATGAAATCTTCCCAACTGTAATGCCCAGTTGGATCGGTATAGCGGATCGGGTTGTTTTGGGTATACGAGAAACGATTTTGGGTCTGAGGCTGACTGACGTATCCAGCAAACGTATCTCTCGCTGTAAACCTCCCATCGGCGGGGTTGTAGTATCTTGCCCGCAAGAACAGCAACTGTGTGGAATCCCCAAAAAATGTGGGAAGCCGTTTAGGGTGTGTTCCCTCTTCCATTACCTTTGCCATTCCCGCCAGCCCAAAGCGGCTGCCCCGTTTCACTGCGGAAGGTGTAGGTCATTCCAGTTGCATCCATCGTGACTGAGATCGCGCTATTCGTACCCTGGTCACTCATGAACATCAGCACTGTTACGCCTTCGCCGATCTGCGGCGCAAATCCGAGCGACTGACTGTAGCGCATATTACCCGTGTCCACATACAGAGCTTGCCCATCGTCGGCGGTGATACTGATTCCCATGCCGTCATAGGAATTGATGACGCCGTGGACGTTGACCGTACCCGCAATATTTGCCTGCGGAACACCGCTTCCTGCCTGACCTTGAGCGGACTGCCCACCCTGACCATTTCCTCCGCTGTTACCTTTTCCATTCGCACCCTGGCTGCCATTGCCGCCCTGATTACCATTCCCCATTGCACCTGTAACAATGGCTTGATACGCTTCCGCAGTGAGATACTGCGGCTGATAGACCTCGCCCGTTTGCTGGGTCAAGACACCCGCGAAGGCATTCAAGTGACTGTATGAACCTTTCATCAGGTTATTGAAGACCAGTTGCAAGTCTGCATTATCGGTGAGAGCGAGGCGGGTTTGCAGATCCAGAATATCGATCTCTTCGATGGCAGCGCCCACTTTGAGAGCGTCTGCCAGTGACACAGAACCCTGAGCGACGAGCTGATCGTACAACGCTTGCAGTGTAGGATCAGTGAATTTGCCTGGATCAAGCGCGGGGTCGGTCAGACCGTAACGGTCCAGTAGAAGTTTGATCTGATCCATGTGCTGCTGCTCGCTGGAAGCAATGTTCGAGAAGGTGGGTTGTCCCCAGACGGTGAAGAGAGCATTGTACACATCGCGCGCAAGTTTTTCTTCTTCACGCATATAGAGCAGAGCGGCGGTTTCCTCCGCATTCAGATCCGAAACTGGGATGGTAGTGAGGTCTGTGCCTGTCCCGTCGCCGTTGCCGTTTCCATAGCCATTGCTGACCACGACAGAGGCATCAGGGGTTGAAATAGGCGCTGTTGCATTAGATGCAAAAGCCGTATACGCGCTTGCGCCGATGGCGATCACAATGACCGCCGACAGGACGCCGATCAGAATATTTTTGAAGTTATTTAACATGAGGTTCTCCTTGTTTTCAGAGGTTGTTTGTTAGTTTGATTTCATTGCGTTTCGCAACGATGACAGCATGATAATTTTTCAATGTAAAGAGACCGTAAAGAGCAGTTCAAGATTTTGAAACGATTTTGAGGGATAACTTCTTTACCAAATCTTCACAGATCCTTTTTTCATCCATTAAGTCCACTTGCTAAAAATGAGGCAATCAATTTCAACTGCAACTATCAGGAACCCATCATGGACGAACAAACACCTCAACCCGAACCTTCCATCTTCCAGCGTATGCGCGAAAAACTCGTGCCTGAAGGCATCCCCGAAGATGATCGCGGACGCATCCGCATGGTGGTGGACAGCCTCATCCTCCACATCCATCCATCCAAAGTGGAAGTCTCCACCCTCAAGTGGACATATACCTGGGGCTTGGGCGGACTCTCTGCCCTGCTCATGACCATCCTCGGTCTCACGGGGATTGTTCTGCTCAACAATTACACACCCGCCGCGCCGCAAGCGTATTTCGATATTCTTGAGATCAACTCCAACGTCTGGTTCGGCGAGTTGATCCGCAACCTGCACCATTGGAGTGCGAACCTACTCATTGTTGTGGCAGTGCTTCACCTTATCCGCGTCTTTGTAACGGGCGCATATCGTCCGCCGCGCGAGTTGAACTGGCTGATCGGCGTTGCCATGCTTTTGCTGGTGCTCGGCGCAAACTTTACGGGGTATCTGCTCCCTTGGGATCAACTCGCATTTTGGGCGATCACGGTTGGCACAAGCATCATTAGTTATGTCCCGCTTGTCGGCAGTTGGCTTACCCAACTTATCCTCGGCGGACCTGAAGTAGGTGCGAACACCCTGCTTAATTTCTACTCGATGCATATTTCATTTATTCCGCTTGCCATCTTCGGGCTAATGTCCTACCACTTTTGGCGCGTCCGCAAAGATGGCGGTCTGACGCGCCCGAAATCTGCGAATCAAATTGAAGTGGAAAAAGTCGAACGCGTGACCACCATCCCGAATCTTGTGCATAAGGAATTGATCTTCGCCCTCGCATGGACTTCCGCGCTTCTGCTCTTCTCCATGCTTGTTCCAGCTCCATTGGAGGGAATCGCCAACCCAGCCTTATCTCCCAACCCTGCCAAAGCGCCGTGGTACTTCATGGGCTTGCAGGAACTTTTGCTGCACTTCCACCCGCTGGTTGGCGCGATCGTCATTCCAAGTATCGTGGTGATCGGCATCTTCCTCCTCCCATTCTTTGACCTGAACCTCGCAAGTGTAGGCATCTACTTCCGCTCGAATCGCGGACGTGCCCTCACCTTGCTTGCGGCTGGGCTGGCATTGATCGCCACTCCCATTTGGGTACTGCTCGATGAATACGCTCTCAACTGGACGGAATGGCTCCCAACCTGGAACACCCTGCTTTCAAACGGACTGATCCCGCTTGTCGTCATCCTGCTTCCGCTCATTTTCCTTGATGAATGGATGAGCAAAAAATACCAAGCCGATACCGAAGAACGTGTGCTGTTCATAGCCACATTCATTTTTACGGCATTCATCGTCCTCACTCTCATCGGCATCTTCTTCCGCGGACCTGGCATGAGCCTTTACCTCCCATGGAATATGCCTGTTGTGGTTCATTAGTTGAATAGTTGGGTAGTTGATTAGTTAAATAGTCACCATCTACCCATCATTACTGATTACTGGATACTGATATGACTGAAACAATCACCCCAAACAATCTCTCCCGCCGCGACTTTCTCAAAATCGCCTGGGCATTCCTTGGCGGAGTTGCTGCTCTCGAAACGGCGGGCGTCTTCCTTGCCTATCTCCAACCGCGTTTAGCCGAAGGTGAATTCGGCTCCATCATCACCGCAGGCTTGGTGGATGACTTCCCGCCCAACTCCGTTACCCACATCCCGAACGGACGATTCTATATCGTCCGCATCGGAGATGGCGGCTTTTTGGCTGTCTATCATCGTTGCACCCATCTTGGCTGCACCGTTCCGTGGGACTCCACCGCACAGAAATTCATCTGTCCGTGTCACAACTCTCAGTTTGACCAGCAAGGCATCGTAGAGAATCCGCCCGCGCCGCGTCCACTCGACTTGTTTGCGCTCACCATCGAAAATGGCGAAGTCAAAGTGGATACGGGGAATATCACTCAACGCCAAACGTACGAAACCGCGCAGGTCGTTTACCCATAACAGGAGCCGCCATGAATACCAAACATTCCTTTCTCACTGAATCCCTTATCGGCTTGGGCTCTTTGCTGCTCATCGTCTCTGCCCTTGGCTATTACATTCTCAATGAACCTATCCGCATTGTGCAGGCGCAGGATGAAGTGCTTGCACTTCAATTGGATGAAGCCATGACCCTCTACGCCGAAAACTGTGCTGTCTGCCACGGTTTGAGCGGCGAAGGTATGGGCGCAACACCTCCATTAAACAATCCTGCCTTGCTGACCATGCCTTACGAAGACCTCTACAAAACCATTGCGCGTGGACGTTACCAAACTGCCATGCCTGCCTGGTCAATCGAAGACGGCGGAGCGCTCGGGGATTATCAGATCGACGAACTGGTTCTGCTGATCTTGCGCGGCGATTGGGGTGCGACGGGGGATCGTGTCGTCAACCTCGGGCTGGCGCCATTAATTCCTTTCACCACCGAAGTAGACCCTGCTTTGCTTGCCGAGGTTGGTAATTTATCCGATGGCGCAACATTACAAACTGCGGTCACACTCTTTGCCGCCAATTGCGTCTCTTGTCACGGAGCGGATGGTCTCGGCACAGGCATTGCCCCCGCATTGAATGACCCTGTTGTTCGTGAGAAAACTGCAGAGGAAATTACCCGCATCATTACGTATGGCAATACAGGCACGCTTATGGCAGGTTGGAGCAATATCCTTGCTCCAGAAGATATCACTGCGCTTGTGAGCCTCGTCCAACGTTGGGATGAAATTCCGCTCGGAACCATCCCCGCGCCGGATGTTCCCATTCCTGTTACTGAAGAGAGTCTAGCCTTGGGAACTCAACTTTATGCGGCAAACTGCTCACGCTGTCACGGACCTGAGGGACAGGGCACGCCGCGCGCGCCATCGCTCAACGTCAAATCGTTTCTCACCGATACGAGCGACCAAGCTATTCAGCAGATCATCACACTGGGCGTTCCCGGCACAGCCATGCCCACCTGGGGTGACCGTATGACGGATTCAGATATTCAAGCCATTGTGGGTTTCATCCGCCAATGGGAGCCGACCGCGCCTGAGGTTGCCACCATTACACGCCCAGGCGGAGGTGGCCCGCCGTGGAAAAATAATAATGCCACAACACCAAGCCTGCTACCCAGTACGAAATCAACGACTACGATTTCCGGGAACAGCAAAGGAGGACAAGTTACCTTGCGGACTCTCCTTGATTGGCGGCTGCTCGTCCTGCTTGGAATCCTTCTGTCCCTTGCTTTTACTTTGATCTACTCAGGCTGGGATGCGCTGCGGCATGTCCCACGAAACGCAAAGTGAATGGCTTGATATATTCCTGATAAAAAAACAGCATGAAGTTTTTCTTCATGCTGTTTTGGGGTACTTACTTCATCAGCCTCGCGGCTTTTCTGCCGATCTCTACCGCGAAATTCGTGCCCCTATCCCACGGATAGACTTGGCTCATCGAGGCGAAGTACAAGCCTTCGATGGGCGTTTGAATGGCAGGGATGTTTTTGGAATGCCCAACCAGAGGCACGGGTTGAGCATAGTTTGTTTTGTGAACCCAAATCTTCTTGACCCAATCACGTTTGAACTCGGGGTTGAATTTTTCGAAGGCGGGAATAAAGCGCTCCAGCAATTGCTCATCGGTCATATCAAAATATTCGTGCCCCAATTCAAGGTAGTCACCGGCATAGACGATATGGTCGCCGCCAAAATTTTCTTTCGAGACAAAGTTGGTGTGTTCCACCAGCGCAAGGAAGGGATAGCCCTCTTCCTTCGGCACGTTGAACCAGTAATAGCCATCCTTTGAAAGCGAATGCTTGAGCGAGAGCGTCATCACCACCGCGCCCATCGACTTCAATTCGAGTAAGCCCTTCAAATAAGATTCGGGCAACTCAGGGCATAGCTTCGCCATCAGATTCGGAGACGTGGTTACAAGGACTTTGTCGAACAGCTCACCGTCCACGCTCAAACGACCCGAGGCTTGATCCTTCTTGATCGACTTGATACTCATCCCAAGCCGAATCTCCACTCCCTTTTCGCGCAGCTTCTCTGCAAATAAGTCAGCGAACTTCTGAAATCCGCCTTCGAAGGTGCCGAGTCGAGTCGTGCGGGCATGCATGCGCGCCCACAGCCAAGCCATGTTGACATCTTTATAGAACGAAGCGAACTTCCCAATGAGAAGCGGCTGCCACATCTGTTCGTAGACTTGTTTGCCCGCGTACTTCAACATCCACTCATGGGCGGTCACTTTTTCAAGGGCTTGCCAGTTCTTGGTGATGCGTAAAAACAATCCGAACGAAACCAAATCTGATTTTGTTCAGACCAAATCCCAGTCCGGGGAAACGAAGCGCGTTGAGAATTGAGTCGAAGGGATACCACTTGTTCTTGTGCAGCATCACCGTCAACGGGCGCGGAAAGATGACCTTATCCTCCAGCCCCAGCTCGCGGATGATGCCGAGCATTTCGCTATCCGATTGAAACCAGTGATGATAGAACTTCTCCACCGACCAATTCCAATGCGGCTCTTTGAAGCCGCTTGCCAGCCCGCCTGCATAGCCTGCCGATTCGAAAATGGTAACGTCGTGTCCTGCTTTTTTCAGGTCCCATGCGGCGGACATGCCGCCGTACCCTGCTCCAAGAATTGCGATTTTCAAAAGATATCTCCGTTCTATTTTGTTCTTTGCTGCATTAATTCAGTAAGTGCTTTTAGCTTGCTCCAGCGCTGACGAACGACGTAGATCATGGCGAGTGTTTGCACCCAGCGTAATTCGCAATCAGGCAGGGGAAGTAGTTCTTCAAAGACGCGTACAGCTTCTTCGTCCGTTCTTTTGGTTTGAATGTATTCATCTGCAAGCTTTCTTAGTTCGGCTGTATTGTCTATCGGCGCAGGGTCGTTGACCTCTTCCCGCCCAAGTTTGTGGACGATTGCTCTCACTGCATTTTCCAACTCGTCTGCAGTGAAGGGTTTGATGAGGTAATGTTCAATGCCCATGTCCAGCGCGGTCTGTACGGATTTGGGGTCTTTTTCTGCAGAGATGATGATACAGGCTGTGTGCGGATTTTCAGCGACTATCTTTTTGTAGGCTGCCAGCCCGTTGACGCGCGGCATGTTTAGGTCAAGGATGACAATATCCGGTTTGCGTTGTTGAGCCATTTCAATGGCTTGTGTGCCGTCCAACGCAATGGCTACCACTTCCACCTCTTCAACCATCGAGAGCATGAGGCGTGTGCTGCGGCGGGTTTCGTGTGCGTCATCTGCAATGAGCACTTTTTTCTTTTTGAGCTTCGGCTGCATGGTATCCTGCCTTTTCGATAGAGCAATGTTCAATTCTGGCTTAAGTATAACGCCTGTTCATTCCGCCTCTGCCCGCAGAGAATCGCTCCATTTGATGCCCTCACGGGTAAGGTAGTAGGCGCCCAAAAGCGTGATGGGTACCCACAACGCCACATGTAACACGAGGGTGTACCCTGCTGCTGTTGCCTGGTCCACGCCATAGGCGGTGAGCACGGCAATGCCGGGCGCATCGAAAGTACCGATATAGCCCGGCGCGGATGGAATGGTGGTGGCAAGGTTAACGATCCCGTTCATCAGCATCAACGCGAAGAACGAGACGGTGAAATCGAAAGCGTGCATCACCAGCCAATATTTGGCGGTTTCCAATAACCAGATGATGACCGATGTAAAGAAGACCATCAAAACGTTGAAGGGTGAGCGCAGAGAAGCCAGCCCATCCAAAAATTTATTCATGATGCCAATGATCTTGATGTGCAGGCGTTTGGGAGTCAGGCGTTCGATCATCCATGCGCCGATCTTGGCGGTCGCTTGCGGGAACATGGCTGCCAGCAAGAAAACGAACAAAGCGCCGAGGAAGACCCCGGTTCCGATCACTGCCACTTGTTGGATGTTCCCAACGAAACCCGATGCTCCGGTCAGTTTTGCCAACTCAGACAAGTTCACGAATACGAACGCCAGCATCACCACGCCGTCGAAGATGCGCTCCACGATGATGGTCGCCAACGAAGCCGAAACAGGCACACCTTCTTTGCGTTTCAGAATGACGGCGCGCAGAACTTCACCAGCACGTGCCGGGTAAATGTTATTGCCCATATATCCGATGGTGGTAATGGGGAACATGGTGCTGGTGGGAATCTTCTTAATGGGGCCCAGTAAATAATGCCAGCGCCAGGCTCGTACCCACACCCCAACGAAATACACCAAAATTGCAGGGATGAGCCAGACGTAATTCGCCTTTTGCATGGCGCCCCAGAAATCACCCAGCTTCAAACCCCGCAGGGCGAGCCATAAAAATAGGATGCTGATCAGCACACCGAGCCAGAATTGCCATTTCTTCATTTGCATAGTGGGGCGATTGTACCAAAATGAAAGGTGACAGTCACTTTAAAAGTGACTGTCACCTGACGGCTCGGCTATAATTCCAGCCCTGAAAGGAACGTGCATGAAAAAATATTTCCCCACTATTCGAGACTATTCCCTCATTATCGCATCCAGCTTGCTTCAGGCGGTCAGCTTACGCCTGTTCTTTATTCCTGCCAACCTGGCTTCGGGTGGGGTGAGCGGTATTTCGCAGTTGATCAATCATTTCACCGGCTGGCCCATTGGTTTAATGGTGCTGATTGGAAATGTCCCACTCTTTCTATTAGGCTGGCGTTTTTTGGGCGGATTTAAATTCGCCATGCGCACGGCTGTTGCCATTGTGACGTATTCGCTGTTTACAGACTTGCTGATGAAGGTCCCTGCCTTTGTGGAATACACCCAACTGCTCATCAACGACTTGCAAGGCGATATTTTTCTTAACTCGTTATATGGCGCCATCGTCAGCGGTGTAGGGTATGGGTTGGTCTATCGCGCGCGCGGTACCAGCGGCGGCTCGGATATTCTCGCACGTATCCTCAACAACTGGCGCGGGATTCCCATGACCCAAAGTTATCTCATGGTTGATACAGTGGTGATCCTCTCGGCGGGATTTGTCTTTGGTTGGAAGGCAGCCTTGTATGCCATGATCACACTCTATATCAGCGGCTTGGTTGCAGAGACTGTGCTCGAAGGCGGCGGAACCGTCCGCACGGCGATGATCGTGACGGGCAAGCCTGACGATGTGTCGAACCGCATCATGGAAGAAATGGAACGCGGTGTGACCTGGCTCGAAGGTCGTGGCGCCTATACGGGTAACTCGCGCCCCGTTCTATATTGTGTGGTTAGTCGCGCCGAAGTGGCGACCCTCAAAGCCATTGTCCATGAAAGTGACCCCGAATCATTTCTCGTCATTGGTGTGGCACATGAGGCTTGGGGTGAGGGGTTCAAGCCGCTCAAAGGCAGATAATCCCGTCATTGCGAGCCGCGTTCTTTGCGGCGAAGCAATCTTATATTCTTCCTTGAAGATTGCTTCGGGCGAAGAACAAGAGCGCCCTCGCAATGACGAACTCTTACTTCTTCTTCCCATACCCCAATTGCTTCAACATATTCGCATCATTGCGCCAGTCCTTTGAGACCTTCACTCGTAGTTCTAAATAGACGGGGTGCCCGCCCATGTCTTCGATCTCTTTTCTTGCCGCCGAACCGATCGACTTCAGCATCTTTCCGCCTTCGCCGATGACGATCCCTTTTTGCGACTCGCGTTCCACATAGATCGTCGCGGCGATGTATGCCATGCCGTTCTCGCGTTCCTTGAACTCGTCAATGCGCACCGCCATGCCATGCGGAACTTCGTCACGCAATTTGATGAGACAGGCTTCGCGGATTAAATCTCCCGCAATTTCTTTTTCATACAAGTCCGTGATCTGCTCATCGGGATACTCCGCCTCTCTCTCAGGGACGGCTTGAATCAGCGTTTCGATCAGTTCGCCAACCCCATGCCTGCGCGCCGCAGAGACTTTCACAATGCTGGCATTGTTCACCAACGCGGCATACTCTTTTTCGCGGGCGGATAATTCGTCGGGTTGCACCAGGTCTGTTTTGTTGAGGACCAGCATGCGGGGAGTCCGAGGCGAGACTCCGTGGAGGAGAGTCGAGATGTTCTTGTCCTCTTCGGTTGGGGAGGAGGAAACATCCACCAGCCAGAGAATCAGATCCACGCCTGTGAGAGCTTCTTCGGCTTCGGAGTTTAGAAACTCACCGAGTTTGTGTTTGGCATTGTGAATGCCGGGCGTATCGACGAAGATGAGCTGTGCATTTTCGACCGTGAAAATGCCGAGCTGTTTTTTACGCGTGGTCTGCGGACGGGGGGAAACGGCGGCGATCTTCTGCCCGAGGATCGCATTGATCAGGGTGGACTTGCCCACATTGGGGCGTCCGATGATGGCGATAAAGCCGGAACGATGGGTCATGCTTGTTTGGGACTCCAGTTTGCTATGGCGAGGCTGCTGATGATCAGCACCGCGCCGGTAATGATTTGCCAGGTCAGTGCTTCGTTGAGGAAGATCACACCAAGTGTAACGCCGCCCAGCGGGAAAAGATAGGTGACCATGGTGGTGCGGGTGGGACCAATTTCATGGATGAGATAGAACAACATAATGAACGCCAACCCCGAACCGAGGATACCCATCCACAACAAGGCGACCCAGGTAATGGGCAGAGTGGGAATCTTGATCGGCGATTCAAAAATGAAAGCCGATGTAATCATCACAGCCGACGCAGAAACAAGCGGACCCAATCCGCGCATGGTGGCGGATGTGCCTTCTGTATATACGCGTGCAATAATGGAGCTTGCTGCATAAAAGATACAAGCCAAGATGACCGCCAATTGCCCAAGCAAAGAGCTGGCGGAAGCGCCAAGATCTTTACTCATCAGAATGACCACACCTGCAAAACCGGTCAGCAAGCCCAGCACTTTGGGCGTGGTCATCTTATCGTCATGCAACATGAAGTGCGCTACTAAAATAGTGAAGAGTGGCACGGTGGCATCAAGAATGGAAGCCACGCCCGAGTCGATGGATTTTTGTCCCCAGGAAATGAGGAAGAAGGGAATGGCGATATTGGTCAGCCCGAGCACGATGAGCGGAGCCCATTCTTTCCATGTGCGCGGCAGGGGGATGCGCTGAGTCACCACAACTGCCACACCGAACAAGAAACCAAAGAAAGCACGGAAAGCGACTAACGTAATCGGACCTACTTCACGCAAAGCAAGTTCCACCCATAAAAAGGATGAACTCCAGATCAAGCCGAGGGTGATAAAGATCACCCAATGTTTTGTTTTCAATTTAACTCCTTTGTTTAACTGCCAAACATTGTAGCTGGCAGGCTTTTGTTTTCCTACCCGATTCTTGCTTGTTTTATGGAAGGCGAGAGTGTATCACTGTCCTTTCAAGAGATGTCAACCCCTTCCGTGGAAGGTTGTACGTTTTGTATCTCGCCGTTATCATCGTGTTTCTTATAGTGGAATGATCGTAAAAAAGGAGATGTGCCATGTCACAACCGAACCTGCCTGATTTTGACTCGCTCTGGGATTATTCACATCCTGATCAGACCGAAACAAAATTCCTTGAGCTTCTTCCGCAGTTTCCCGAAGAAGACCCCGCCCGTTTGGAGCTATTGACTCAAATTGCGCGCGCACAAGGATTACAAAGAGAATTCAATGATGCGCATCTCACCCTCGACCAGGTGGAAAATCAACTGAGCATCGAGTCTTCACGTGCGCGGGTGCGTTATTTGCTGGAACGCGGGCGCGTCTTCAATTCATCCAAGCATCCCGATGAAGCCCGTCCATTCTTTGAGCAGGCGCTGACCATGGCACAGGAATTGAACGAGGATTTCTACGCCGTGGATGCGGCTCACATGCTGGCGATCATCGCCGACCCCGCCTCTTCTCTTAACTGGAATCTGCGTGCCATCCAGATGGCTGAATCCTCCGCTGACGAAAAAGCCCGCGGCTGGCTCGGCTCACTTTACAACAACACAGGTTGGTCATATCACGACACGGGCGAGTATGAATCAGCGTTGGAAATCTTTCAGAAAGCCGAATCCTATTTCGGCGAAGTGAGACGCGAAGACCGGCTGCGTATCGCCAAATGGACAGTGGCACGCTGTCTGCGTTCGATGAATCGCATCGAAGAAGCTTTCTCCAAACAGATGGCATTGAAAGCCGAGTTTGATTCTATTGGCGGCAGCGATGGTTATGTAGACGAAGAGATCGGGGAATGTTTGTTGCTTTTGAAGCGCGAAAGCGAAGCCAAGCCTTATTTTGCCAAGGCGTATGAGTTATTGAGTCAGGATGAATGGATGATGGCGAATGAAGCTGAAAGAATGAAGCGGATGAAAGAGTTAAGTTAATGTCATTGCGAGGGCGGTGTTTTCCGCCCGAAGCAATCTCTTGAATTATGAGATTGCTTCGTCGCGAAGCCCAAGTGCGCTCCTCGCAATGACATCCTTCACCAAATAATATTCCCCACGTTCAAAGCCGCGATCCAGATAATACTGGCGCGTGCCCACCGCCGCGATGACGGCAAGTTTCTCAAAACCTTTTTCTTTTGCAACTCGTTCCGCTTCTTCGAGCAGGCGTGTGCCCAGCCCAACGTGCTGAGCCGCGCCTGTTTTTTCTACACCTACGCCAAGCGACTGTCCATAGACATGCACTTCACGGATGAGTGCCGCACCGTCGAGGTCAGACATGCCCGTAGCGGGAGATGCATTTGAAGGCAGAGAGAGGCGAATGAATCCCGCCAGCCCATCTTCGGGCGTGACAAACGAAATGAAATGTTCCTCAGCACTGCCTGCCTGATAGACATGGTCATCCAATTGCAGCGACGATAACTCGACGACCTTGCCTTTCACTTCACGACAGCGAATGCACTGACATTTCGTGCCGCGCTTCTTCATGATTGCTTGTATATCCTGGCGCAGGCTGGTGCGGCGATTGCCTTCCACCACATTGGTGCTCGGAATATCGCGGATGACGCGATTCACGCGGCAATACTTTGGAATGGACGGTTTGATGTCCGCGATGAGTTCGACGAGATCATCGGTGGTGTAAGGGTGGAATTCGCCGCGCTGCCAGTATTCGTATAACTCGGCATTGGCAAGAAGTTGATTTGGGTAAATTTTTATTTCATCGGGGCAGAAGTCATTCCATAGTTTTGCGAAATCTTCACGGTCTGACTCAGGCGTAGCACCCAACAGATTCGGCATCCAATGCAAAACGATCTTGAACCCGGCAGCGCGCAGTAATGCCGTCGCTTGGCGGGTGCTTTCCACATCATGCCCGCGTTTGTTGATCTCTAAAATATGGTCGTCGAAACTTTGCGCGCCCATCTGCACTTTGGTCACGCCAAGGTGACGCAGCCAGTGCAATTCATCAGGATTTATCTCATCGGGTCGCGTTTCGATGACTAGTCCCACGTTACGGTGCGGAGCGCTTTCATTAATCGAATGGATACCAGGAAGTTTGGAAGAGTCCAACATCTCCTGCCGTTGTGGTTCCACAGCCGGAAGGCTTTCGAGTTCATTCATGGCGTCGAAACATCTGCCAATGAACCACTCCTGATAATCACGGCGATACGAAGACCACGTGCCGCCTAAAATCAGCAACTCGACCTTATCAGTCGGGTGTCCTAAATTTTTCAAGGCGCGGATGCGGTTCGTCACCTGCTCATACGGGTCAAATTTATGTTCGAGCGCACGCATCGCGCCGGGCTCGTCGGGTAAATAGCTCTTGGGCATGCGTACATCGGTAGGGCAGAAGATGCACTTGCCCGGGCAGGGATATGGCTTGGTCAGCACTGTCACCGTGGTCACACCGGAGAGGGTGCGCATCGGTTTCATGCGGATGCGCTCCAGCAGGGCGGTATCCGCTTCCATGCTGCCTGCTGCGATCAACTGCTCATAAGCAGCCACAAGAGCCGCCTTGTTCAAATATCCACCGCCCTCAAGCGGATGCCGCCGGATGAGCGTCATCACATCTTCGCCCTCGCGGATTTTATTAAGCAGAAAATGCGCCAACTCCATTTTCTTTGGGGTTAGCGCGTTGATCTTCTTCCAGAGTTGTCGTTTTTCAGCGAATTCCATCTACAGCCTATAAAGTAACCAGCACATCTTATTTTATCTCTAAATTAAATTCCTGCTTTACTTCCGTTAATTTCTTCTTTTCGAACATTTCAGTATGCAGCCCGCATTCAGTTTTGCCGCGTCCAGCCCAACGACCGGAACGTTCATCCTCATTCGCGCCGATGGCAATGGTGCAGGGCGCGCAGCCTACGCTGCGGTAACCCTTTTCCAACAGCGGGTGTGAAGGCAGGTTGTGCTCCTGGGCGTATTTTTGTACATCAGACTTTGTCCAATTCAATAGTGGATTGATCTTCAACAAGCCATCGTCTTGTAGTTCCAGTATCTGAGCCTGTGAGCGCACGGAGGTTTGGTCGCGCCGGATGCCCGATACCCATGCTTTGGTGCCGGTCAAAGCTTTTTGCATTGGCTGAACCTTATGAAGGTAGCAGCACAGGTTGGGGTCTTCGAGTGGCAGCCTGCGTAGGTTTTGCAACACAAATACATCCCAGCGTGGGTCGCGATGCAAGTCAACGACATCGAGATTCCACTCAGCGGCGAGTTGTTCGCGGAACATCAGCGTCTCCCAAAAGTGATAACCGGTATCGATGAAAAATACGGTTACGCGGTGTTCCAACTGGCTTGCCATGTGTAAAAGCGGCATGGACTGGGTTTGAAAGGATGAACTCATTGCCACAGCAGGAAAATACTTTGTCACTGCCCAGTGGATGATCTCTTGCGGTGTCTTCGTTTCAAATTCTTCAGAAAGTTTGGCGATCTCAAGTGCAGAAAGCATGAAAAGATTATACCCAGTCCGACGTTATAATCGCATTATGAATTCCAATGTTGCCATGCAATTGATCGAATTGAATCGCAAGTTCTATGACCAGTTCGGCGGTTCTTTTTCTGCCACCCGTCAACGTTTGCAGCCGGGTGTAAAAAAGATTCTCGAATCAATTAATTCGGATGAATCCGTGCTGGACCTGGGTTGTGGCAATGGATTTTTTCTGCGCGCGTTGCATGACCGGGGTCACCGAGCCACGCTTCTCGGCGCAGACTTTAGCCTGCCTCTGCTGCAAGAAGCCGAATCCACGCCGGGAGTTGAGTTCAGAGAACTGGATCTCATGCAGCTTTCGAGATTTAGCGATCAGCTTTCAGTAGCAGGCGGCTGGGATGTCATCACGATGTTTGCGACCATGCATCACATTCCATCAAAAGAAATGCGTTTGGATATTTTGCAAACAGTGAAAAAGGTGTTGAAGCCAGGTGGAAAATTTTATCTTTCTAATTGGCAGTTCTTAAACAGTGAAAAGTTAAAAGCCAGAGTCCAGCCGTGGGAGAAGGCGGGGCTTTCAGATTCAGATGTGGATGAAGGAGATTGTTTGCTCGACTGGCGCAGTGGCGGCGTGGGCTTGCGTTATGCGCATCAGTTTTCAGCTAAGGAACTGTATGAGTTGGCAGAGCAGGTTCAAATGCAGGTTGAAGCGTCTTTTTTTTCCGATGGGGAGAATGGCAGGCTGGGGTTGTATCAGGTTTGGGTGAACGCTTGATCAGTCGTCTACAATAACAATATTGCGCCCGGCGTTCTTTGCCTGATAAAGTGCGGAATCTGCTCGCTTGATTAGAGAGTTGAGCGTATCGGCATTTTTTGCCTGAGCGATGCCAATGCTGGATGTGATCGTGATCGCACCCACCTCTGTATGAAACTGTGTATTCATGACGGATTGACGCAGGCGCTCACCGATAAATCTGGCTGCTTCGAGATTCGTTTCTGTGAGCAGGATAATAAATTCCTCGCCACCGTATCTGCCAACCAGGTCTGTAGTCCGTGATGACCTCAAACAAAGTTGAGCAATTTGATAGAGAATCTGGTCTCCCGCGGCGTGACCATAACGGTCATTGACCTGTTTGAAGTGGTCAATGTCGAACATGATGGCGCTGAAGGGGCGGTTGATACGGCGCGAGCGCTGGAATTCATATTCGCCCAATTGGAACAACCCGCGGCGGTTGTGAATATTGGTAAGTGCATCGGTGATGGCAAGATTTTGAGTCTCTTCCAAAATTCGGGCATTTTCGAGGGTAATAGCGACTTGGTTCGCGAATTCAGTGGCGATCATGATCTCCTGTTCGCTGAAGTCGTTCGGTTTTGCGCTATCGATTGCCAGGAGCCCAATCACTTTCTCTTGCACAATCAGGGGGATTCCAAGCCAGGAACGGATGTGGTTGTGCGGAGGATTAAGGAATTGTTTGTATACCAGTGCTGCGTCGGGGAGGTAGTAGGAAGTACCTCTTTCGAGTACGACCGTGTTTGGATTGTCTCCCGGAACAGGGAAGCGCAGTCCTTGAATGTCTTCTTCGTTTTCCCAGCCATTGCCTCCAATGATGTGCAGTTCATTGTTTTCCAGCAGCTGTAATGAGGCGCTATCATATGGCAGCATTTGCTTTAGCTGTTCGAGTACCCGGTTGACTGCGCGTTTAAGCTCCATTTGTTCAGAAATGGCGATACCAGCTTTGCGCAGGGATTCGGAAGTGTCTGCCCTGCGGTTGGCATCTTCCATTGCCTGGAATTTTTCAAGCGCCAACGCGATCAGAGAGGCGGCTTGTTCGCAAACCTGCACTTCTTCTGGATTGAATTGGTGATATTGTTCAAAGGAAACCAACACAGCCCCCAGCTTTTTTTTCTTTGCAATGAGCGGTAGAACAAGAATGGATTTTGAGGGAAATAACCCGGTAACGGACGACGTGGCATATGGGGTGTTGTTTACATCGTCGATGACTAAGGTGTGTTCGAGCTCAAGGGCAGACCGAGTGAAGGTCTTTTCGCCTGGTTTGATCACAGTTTTTGGGTAGGTGTCTTTCATCTTCCCGTAAGCGGCAAATGGGATGGTTTGTTCATTGACATCGTCCCATAAGGTTAAGAAACAGCCATCTGCGGTGATCAGTTTTGCTAAATGCGTTGCCACAATCTCAGCCATTTCGTTCTTGTTTGCCGCCTGAAGAGATACAGTTACGATATCTTGCAATAGCCCCATGGCAAGTTGGCGGCGGGATAATTTCAGAGCGGTTCGAGTACGCGATTCTGCTGCACCTAGAATATTTGCAGCAGTTTGGAATGCATCCAATTCCATGCCCGTCCATTGACGTTCCGCCCTGCATTCATCGAATAGCATGAATGCCCACCATTCACTATCTACAAAAATGGGTACCACTGCAATGGACAGGCTGCCCATCTGGTTGAGCAGTCTTTGTTCCGCTATGGGTAAATCTTTGACCAGCCCATGGATCTGGTATCCATTTGACAGGTCGTCAAGCCATCTGCCAAGTCCTGCTGCTTCGAGAGGGATATTCTGGTGGTCGGGGTTTTCAATCTGAGGCAAAATTCCATTTGCTGTCCATTCATACTTCAGGCTGGATGTGACTGCGAGCTGGCTGTTTGTGGAATTTAAGATGAACTGCACCCGGCTTACATCTGCTGCCAGTCCAAGATCCATTAATACGGCTTCTATGTTTTGTTGCCAATCTGCTGCCTTGAGGAATTTCTCGGCAGCCCGGCTGACGGCAGACATGATCGAACTGCGGCGGCTTAACTCCTCTTCTTTTTCCTTGCGTTCGGTGACATCATGCAGCGTGATAACGATATTTGATGTGCCTCGTGAGGTTGCTGTGACTGTGGATATGGCGGCTTCGAAGGTTTTTGTATTGTTGTTATCGTCGATCTCTATCTCGGCACGGTAGTCGCTGTCTCTCAAATGCGGGTGCAAGATTTGCGCAAACGCGCCTGCCACATGATTGAAGGGTTGACCGATGGCTTCGTTTTCTGTGCGTTTTATCAATTTTTCAGTGACCGGGTTGATATACAGAATGCGCTTTTGATCATTCAACACGATTACACTATCCTGCATATTCTTTAGAACCGTCATGTGTTCCAGCGACAGGATATCCGAAAGGCGGTAGCGCAATGTCACCCATGCGAGGCTGCTGGCAGTAGGCAAAAAGAATAGCGGAGTGTAGTCCAGGTTTTTTATGGGACTAATGTCGAAAACGAATAGCACTGTTCCCAATATTGAGAACAGCATACTAAAAATGACCAGACTGACCTGCAGCCGCAGCGCACGGGGGCTTTGCAGAAAATCTATCAGGATCAGAATGCTGGCTACCAGGGTCAGACCAAAGGAAAAGAATATGTGGATCCAAAAGCCAACTCCGTAATGAACTTTGAAGAACCACAATGAGCTTTGGTGTGAAACGGTTTCACTATCCCACATGAAATGATGAAGTGGATTTGTCCAGACTAGCAGCAATACAATGACGGGTATTATCCATGTCAACACACGTACCTGTAGTGTGATCAGGTGGCTTCTGCCGGTGTATTCCAGTGCGAAGAAAAATAAAAAGACAGGCAATCCAATGATGCCAATATATTCAAGGTTTATGATTAAGATTTTGGTGTTAAGGGATGGGGAAAAGATCTCCAATCCATACAGAAACGACCATATGGATATGGAGAGCATTGCCCATGCAAATGGAATGACCGCTACGACGGGCCGCTTCCTCCATGCATACAAACCCAGCAGCGCATAGAAAATCGCCGCCAGGACATAAATGAATGGGATAAGAAAACCAGAATTGAACATTGCTTTATATCATTGTAATTTTATTACAGCGCTTTTTACATGATAACAATGTGAAGATTTGCAATACTTTCAGTGGACTCAAAAATATTGCGCCCCGCGCATAAAAAGATACGAAGCGCAATTCTATTATAAGATCACTTGTTGCGGCGCAGCCACATACTGCCACCAGTTATTGTGGATGCCGTTCTTACGCCCCATCACACGCGGGAAATGTCTGAACCACCACTTGTGATGGGCGCGGATTTCCCCGCCGCCCCATTCGGAGGCATCCACAATGCGGGTATCTCCTTTGAAGTTGGGGAAGTTTAGTAACCAATCATAGCATTCACTCTTGACCGGGGTCATGTTTCCCCACTCATAATCGACCTGGCTATTCGGCGCAAAGTGGATGTTGCCGCAGGCGGCTTTGCCCGGTGCTGATTTTTCGTAGCGAATGAAACGCTGCCACAAATTGGCGTCACCAGTTAATTTGCTGAAGGTTTTTTCCAAAATAGATTCGGCGCGATGCCCGTATGATTCATGCATTTCGCCGACGCCGCGTTCGTACGAAAATCCCATCACTACAAAGCGGCGTTTGCTATTGGCGGTATTTGCCAGTGGGGGGGCATTGCACCAAAAGGCGCCTGGTCCGCCCATGGTGGATTCATAGAACCCGGCATATGGAAAGCCAAAGATCCATACTTCGTCGATCTCGCTGCGGGCGATGCGATTAAGGACGTTGAATTGGGTCAGGATGGCGGCATAGTTGACTTCCTGTGGCGTGTGCGGAGCGGCAGTGCGATTCCAAACATCCAAAAAAGTTTGCGGTGTGTAACGGAAGCCGTCTGTTTTGGCGGGGAATTCGTTCACGTCTATGCGCTGAACGATCTCATACCGCACCAGCCCCTTGCTGACTTCGGTAATATCGGAAATGAAATTAACAAGCAGGTCTGAGGGGTCGTACCACTTCAGGTATTGGGAAAGTTTCACCCCGGTGGTTTTGTCCATGATCGGGTCGTAGACAATGACCAATACCTTACTGCGGGTGATCTGGGCGGGTTCGGTAGTGTTGTCTTTAGGGTAACTTGCCGGGCGAAAAATGTTAAAAATGGAATCCAATACAGTGGGCATGGAGCACTCCTTGTTTCAAGGCATGTTGACTGCGAAATATACCTGACCGTTCACTGCAATATACAACACATGATCCGGGCTGACCGCTACGGCGCCTACAGGTCCGCGTGGAACGGGGTTTCCATCTGATGTGGGGAGAAATTGGTTTTGTAATTCCATCGAGCGCGGGGCGAAGCGCATAATGCTTTGTCCATCCGAATCCAGAAGGAGCATGGAAGGATCTGGCGGGGCGGCAAAAAGGATCTGGGTGAAATGTGCCGTGCTGAACAGGTCCATGTCTGAATATGCAGGGAAGGGGTTCACGCGCACAAGCGGATCCTGACATTTCGAAGCGGCGGTATCGACCCGGCTGAAGAAGCAGTTTGAGATGCGCCCATCTGCATGTAGGAGGTACATCTCATCGCCGGTGACGAGGAAGTCGATCACATCTTGTGTGGGGGTTTGTTGACCGAAGAAGAAATACGGGCGGTCTACAAAAGCAGCTTCCTTGCCGGTGTAGACCCATACAGCGCGAGAGGGGGCATCAAGAACGTATAAATTACCGCCATCCAGAATGAAACTGGTGATGCGTCCCCAGTTTGTATCGGGAGCGGGCAACAGACCGGTTTGTGGAGGTCCGCCGGGTTTGCAGTAGAGCAGGTTTCCAGACGCATCAATGCCGAGCACGGTTGCGCCATAAATATTCGTAATGGGCAGGGCAAGGATATCCACCAGAGGTCCGGCGCTGTTGTTGCTGCCGGGTTTGCAATCGAAGGTGGTGTCCAATTCAAAGCCGCCGCTGCCAGAGGGGATGGCGCGCATGATCTCGCCATTGGCGGCATTGAGCAGGTACAGGTCATTCTCGCTTGCCACCATGCGGCTGACGTCTACGCCGAGTTTTGAGCTGAACGCGGGGTTGAATTGTAAACGGGTGATGCCCAGTAATACATCGCGGTTTGCGTTCGCTTCTTTTTTCAGGTTGATCGTATCGTTGGTCTGACGGTGTTCCTCCGCCCGTTCCGCATTGGCAATGACATTTTCCCACGCAATGCGTTGTTCGACGGGATTGGTGAGGGTGAGTGCCTGTTGTTTTGTTTGCAGTGCCTGGTTGTAATACACATCGTATTGTTCGTTGCGCCCATAGCGTAAATAGACGACAACGGAAAGCGTGACTACGATCAGCGGAATTAGAACCGCCATGAAGCCCATGAATGCGGTCGATGAGACAGTCGTTGATACCGGCGATTCAGCAGGTAGCAGGCGCGGCAGGAAGTTTCGAAAGCGCTCCCCAAGCGAGGCACCGCCATTGCGAATCGCTTGCATGACGTTGACCACGGCTTTTGCTGCCTGGCGCGTTTGTGGTGAAGGCTCGCGTGGAGCGGGCGGCGGCTTTACTTCCGGTTGGCTGGCGATCTCGGGAACAGGTTCACTTGTTGGTTCGGGTTCAGCAATCTCTTGTTGCACTGCCGGAGCAACTTGTGTTTCATTCAAAACAAGAGCAGGTGTAGGGATAGGGTCGTTTTCTGTTTTTGGTTTCGCTCTTGGAATGGATGCAGGAAAATCGCGCGGTATGGTCTTTTGTGGGAGACTCGCCAACGGGCTGGCAGCCGGTGTTGAAACAGCAGGCGGCATGTCTTCATGCTGCACCGGTATTGCATACGCCGAAGGTTGAAGAAGATGGGCACCTGTTTCAGGCGTAGATTCAACTTCTTGATTGGTGGCAGGCAGGTCTGGTTCCAGAACAGGAGGCGCGGGCACTTCATCCTGTATCTTTTCTTCTTCGACTACGGGTTGTTGTTCGAGTTGTTCTGCCGGCTCGATCTGTGGTGTGGGTGCTGCGCCGCGAAAGAGGTTAACCGTGCCTGTACCTTCTGTGGTTTGGATCAGGACAGCATTCAAATCTTCGCCGGTGAGTGAGGTCAGGCGGCGGCGCATTGCATCAAAGGAGGAGGGCTGGGCGTCTTCAAGCGGGGTGACCCAGGCGTTGGGTACACGTCCGCAGAAAAGCAACAGGTCATTGGTGACGAGGTCGGTTTGCGCGTAATGGATGTTGATCGTCTGGCTTGAACCCAAGCCTTTGCCGGAGATCGATGGCTCAAAAAAATGGCGCGACCCGTTTGCGCCGAACCAATAGGCGTGCATGGGTCCGCTGAGTGAAAAGATACATTGATTTTCACGTAAAGCGGCGAGTGCCAGCCATGCCAGCGTGTATTGTCCGCGGCTGGTGCTGCCCATATTGCGCTCAAGTAGGATGCGGTTAAGCGAATCGGCAGCAGCGCGCAGGGCGCTGGTTACAGCACGCGGTGTTTGATAAAAGACATTGGCAATATCTTCAGCAAATTTGCGGTATTCGGTGGTGGTGATGGTGGCATTGCCTGTTAGGGCAAGGTAAACGACCAGACGATCCTGCTCGCGTCCACGCGCGGCGGTTTTGGGCGGGTTTACTGCCAGCACGCCGGGCATTTCTGTGGGTTCCTGACCCTGTATTCGGTATAAAGGTGAAAGATTGATGTCGAGAGGCATGTAAGATAACCGCTTGTGTCGCCTTCATTATAACTGGTAACGTCCCTGCTATTTCCGCCCTCGAAATTTGGGGAGTGCCGATTTTTAAAGATTTATCATCAGAAAAACCCCTGATTTCAGGGGTGAATTTTTTTCTGGGTCAACATATAAAGATAAACATACAAACTGGTAAAATTCGACGGCTATGGACTATACCCTTCTCAACGATTTCTCTCAATTACAGGCGCACGAATGGAATGCACTTCTCAAAGAGTCCATCAGCGATACGCCCTTTCTTCGTCATGAATATCAACGCCTTTGGTGGGAGCATCGTGGCGGCGGCGAATGGAAGAACGCTCAACTGATCCTGGTTTCTGCACGTGAGGGGGATCGGCTCGTTGGCATCGCTCCGCTCTTCATCGCAGAATATGAAGGTCAGCCCGCGCTGCTGCTCAATGGCAGTATCGAAATTTCAGACTATCTGGACCTGATCGTCCGCAAGGATGACCATGCTCAATTCGTCACTGGCTTGTTGGATTTTCTCGCTTCATCTCTGGCCGGAAACTGGTCCAAACTCGATTGGTATAACCTCCCCGACGACTCTCCGACTCTTGCCGCGCTCAAAGCGGAATCTGAGAAACGCGGCTGGGCTCACCTCGAAGAGATGTACCGCCCCACGCCGCGCATTGCCCTCAATGGAAATTTTGAGGATTATCTTGCTAATATCGAAAAGAAACAACGCCACGAGATCCGCCGCAAAATGCGCCGTGCTGCCGAGTCTGATTTGAACGTGCGCTTCGTGATCGTCGACCAATCGGCGGATATCGAGCCTGAACTTAATGCCTTCTTCGACCTGATGGTGCAAGATTCCAACAAAGCGACCTTCCTACATCCTGCCATGCGTGAGCAAATGACCGCCTTTTTACGTGCTGCACATGAAGGTGGTTATCTCTGGCTTGGCTTTCTGGAGATCAGTGGCGTAAAAACTGCCGCCTCATTAAACTTCGATTACAACGGCAAATTCTGGGGGTACAACTCCGGCGTTAGTCGAGCGCACATGGAGCTTTCCCCCGGTTGGGTCTTAATGGCAAATACCATTCAATGGTGTTGTGAGAACAATCGGCATGAGTTCGACTTTATGCGTGGCGACGAAGATTACAAATACCGCCTGGGGGGCGTTAATCGCTTTGTGATGCGGGCGAGACTAATCCTCAAGTGACCTGCTAAAGAGACCGTCGTTGAAAACGACGGTCTCTTTTTGTTTTGCAAAATCCCCTTTTCGGGAGTAAGATAAATACCTGTATCGGAGGTACCCATGCGAGATCTAACCAATGAAATCCTTGAACTCATCCGGCGCACATCCAGTTCCCTGCCGCCTGATGTGGAAAAACGATTAAAAGAGTCTATCGAAAAGGAAGAGCCGGGTTCGGCGGCGCGCGGTGCTTTGGAGACCATTCTTAAGAATATCGACCTGTCTCGCGCCAATTCCACGCCGATCTGCCAGGATACGGGCACGCCCATTTTTCAAGTGCATTACCCTGTCGGTTGGTCTACGATCCAGCTTAAGAAGCAGATCCGAGCGGCGATGGCAGAAGCGACCAAGCGATCTTTTATGCGTCCCAATGCAGTGGATGCCATCTACGACAAGAACACCGGCAACAACCTGGGCGGCGACGATTTCCCCTATATCCATTTTGAAGAGACAGAAGGGAATGAACTTGTCATTGAGTTGATGCTCAAAGGCGGCGGTTGTGAGAATGTTGGTCGCCAATATTCTTTGCCAGAGAATTCTCTCGGTGCCGGGCGCGACTTGGCTGGTGTCCGCAAGGTGGTGCTGGATGCGGTGCAGAAGGCTCAAGGTCAGGGGTGTGCGCCGGGTGTATTGGGAGTCTCCATTGGCGGTGACCGTGGTTCTTCCTATATCAAGTCGAAAGAAGTGTTGTTCAGTGAAATGGACACCCGTAATACGGACCCGAAACTCGCCGAACTGGAAGAACGCCTGACAAAGGAAGCCAATGAAATGGGCATCGGTCCAATGGGATTTGGCGGCAAGACTACCGTCCTCGATACCAAGATCGTCGGCTTAAGCCGCCTTCCGGCGTCCTACTTTGTCTCTGTATCTTATATGTGCTGGGCATATCGCCGCCGTAAGTTGACAGTGAAGGGCGACGAGATCGTGTACGATTGATGAATTCCATTTACGCATCACTCACTGCGTGATGCGTAAGGAGCTTGGATCATGAAAAAAATTACCACTCCTGTTAGTGATGAAGCCATCCGCGACCTAAAGGTTGGCGACTCTGTTGCCATCTCCGGTATGATGCTTACTGGGCGCGACGCTGCGCATAAATGGATGATCGATACCTTCATCAAAAAGACCCGCCCACCCCAGGGTGATGACCTGCAAGTGTATGAAGAACTGAAGAAACTGCTTAATGGTGCCGTTATCTACCATTGCGGTCCCGTGGTTGCCGGGTTGGATACCAAAGAATATAAATTTATCGCTGCGGGTCCAACTACATCCATCCGTGAAGAGCCGTATCAAGCAGATGTCATGAAACACTTCAACGTCAAAGGCGTGATCGGCAAAGGCGGCATGGGCGCAAAAACGTTAAAAGGCTGTCAGGAAACACCCAGTGTGTACTTCCATGCCATCGGCGGTGCGGCATCCTTTCTTGCGCAAACGGTGACCAAGGTCCACAGTGTGTTCAAAATGGAATTCGGTGTCCCCGAAGCCATGTGGCTGATCGAGGTCAAAGACTTCCCGGTTGTCGTCACCATGGATTCGCATGGCGGCAGCCAGCATACGGTCATTGATGAAGCCTCCAGAAAAGTTTTAGATCAACTGCTGGAAAAGCCTTACTAATACGACCAGGCGGAATGCCATGCATTCCGCCTCTTTATTTAATCTGATCGTTTCTTACTAATGCCTATTGTTTTATAATGACCTTGATGCGAAATATGTTTCGGCGTTTGTTTGCGCCATCTATTTTTGAAGACGAAGAAAAGACTCGCACAGCTCAAACCTTGAATACATTTGGGTGGGTTGCGTTTTTTATGGTTCTTCTGCTGACAATCTCCCGTATGGTTTCGGGGGAGTGGCTAAGCGTCTCTTCCAGGTTATTTTTTCCAGCTTTACTTTTTATCCTTTTCTTTACCCAGGTCTTGATCCGCAAGGGGCATGTGCGTACGGCTGGCAGTTTTATGGTCGTTCTGATTTGGTCAGCACTTACCTATCAGGCGGTCGAAGCAGACGGGTTGCGGGATATAGCCGTCTTTGCCTACTCTATTCTTGTGTTGTTGGCAGCGTTGTTGCTTGGGTGGATGGAAGGACTTTTTACAGGGTTGCTTAGTCTGGGGGTGATCTGGTTCTTTGCGTACCAGGAATATATGGGGATTCGACAATACAGCATTGACCCACCGCTGAGCTATGCCCGCGATCTTTCCGCTGTTTTTATCATCACCTGTGTGTTGACCTATATTCTGATCCGGCGTTTGAACCGTTCGCTTTCTGATGCGCGTTTGGAACTTCGTGAGCGTTTGCGCGCAGATGAAAAACTGCAGGTTCAAGCCAGTTACCTGACTGCACTTCACGAAACGACCTTTGGCTTGCTTAACCGCCTTGAATTAAAACCGCTGCTCGAATCCCTTCTTGTCCGGGTTAGTATCCTGCTTGGTACACCCAATGTTGGTATTGACCTTATCCTTCCGGATGGGTCCAGCCTCAGGCAGGAGTTGGGAAATGGGATTTACGAAGAGCGAAATGGCGTTCTTATTGAAAAAGGGGTTGACGTCGCTGGCCAAGTTTGGGAGCGCGGCGAAACCGTTTTGGTGCAAGAATACCAATCATGGGAGGGGAGAGACCCTAAAGGCATTGATGAAAGAATATTATCTGTAGCGGGTGCTCCGCTAAAAACTGGGGATACAGTCCTTGGTGTACTGCTTGTTGCCACGACAGTAGATGAACATCGCATTAATTTAGAGCAGGTTTCTGCGCTCGAGAAACTGGCGGCGCTGGCATCTCTTGCCATTGATAATGCTCGTTTATATGAAGAAGCGCAGCGCGAACTGAACGAAAGGAAAGCTGCGGAAGAGGCATTACGCTCGAGTGAGAACCGCTTCCGTAAGGTGTTTAACAACGGTAACATCGCCATTTCCATTGTGACCTTGGATGAAGGTGTTTTTCTTGAAGCGAACGAAGCTTTCTGGAAATTGTCCAGCCTGATTCCTGAAAAAGCGCTGGGACAATCTGCTCTTGACCTGCATTTCTGGCAGAATGAAGAAGCCCGCGGACAGTTCATAAAAGACTTGCTGGAGAATGGTTCGCTTGAAAACGTCGAAGTGGAATTCACTGGCGAGGATGGCGAGACCCGTTCTTCCATTGCTTACTATGAATTGATCAATATTAAGAATCAGAACTGTATTCTTTGCATGTTCTATGATGTCTCTGATAAACGCCAGGCGCTGCGTAATCTGAAGGAAAGCGAGGAGCGTACCCGCGCCATTATTGCCTCGATCCCGGATATGATCTTTGAGATATCAAAAGACGGTGTCTTCCTGGATTTTATGGCGTCTGCTGATCTGGTGCCCATTATGGAACCGCATGAATTCATTGGCAGGAATATCAAGGATATGTTCCCGGCGGGTATCTTACAGCAAACCATGTTCGCATTGGAGCGCGCCCTCTCTTCGGGACAAGTCCATGCCTTTGAGTATGGTATGCCGCCAGGGGAGGAGATCCAGTTCTTTGAAGCGCGTGTGGCACCAGTCACCTCTGAATCTGCCATTATCATGGTGCGTGATATCAGCCAGCGAAAATGGGTGGAGACCGAACGCGAGAAACTGATCAAAGAGTTGGAGGATAAGAATGCTGAATCAGAGACTCTGCGCGAAAGCATGGCGATCATCGTTGAAACTCTTGATGAGACTCGGGCAGTCAGCCTGATCCTCGAACAGCTTGAAAAAGTAATTCCCTACGATAGTGCTTCCGTTCAATTGCTCAGGGCAGATGTGCTGGAGATCGTCAGTATCCGCAGGTTGGACCCGCCCGAAGAACATATAGGACGAAAATTCGAGGTTAGTTTGGATGAACCATCCTATCCATTGATCGTGGGGCAAGCGCCTTACATCCTTGTTGAGGATGTTCAAGTTTCCATGCCAACCTTCAAAAAAGGGGACCGACCGAATCCGCACATTCGATCCTGGCTTGCTATTCCGTTAAAAGTGAAGGGGAATGTTATTGGCATCATCGTCCTTGATGGGCATAGTGTTAGTCAGTTCTCCGAAAAAGATGCCGAATTGGCTGTAACCTATGCCAATCAGGTCGCCATTGCTTTGGAAAATGCCCGTCTTTTCAGCGAGGTACAAAAAGAGCTTGTTGCTCGAAAGGGATTAATCCAGGAACTTGAAGGGAAAAACGCCGAATTGGAGCGTTTTACCTATACCGTTTCGCATGATCTCAAATCCCCGATCATCACCATCCGCGGGTTTCTTGGTTTTCTTGAACAGGATGCACTCACCGGTAACCTGCCAAGGCTGCGTGGGGATGTAAAAAGAATTTCAGATGCAACGGATAAGATGCAAACCCTGTTGAATGAACTGCTCGACCTCTCGCGGATCGGGCGTTTGGTCAACCCGCCGAAATTGGTACCCTTCAATGAGATCGTTTACGACGCACTTGACTTAGTGCAAGGACGCATCCAAACCAGTCGTGTTCAGGTGCATATCCAGGAAGACATGGATGCTGTTTATGTGGATCGCCAGCGGATGGTGGAGGTTGTACAGAATTTGATCGATAATGCCTCAAAGTTCGTGAGCGAAAATCCAAGGATCGAGATTGGTCAATTGGGTCAGGAAGGCAGTATGCTGATCTTCTACATCCGCGATAACGGAATTGGAATTCCATCGATTCATCATGAACGCATCTTTGGGTTATTTAACAAATTGGAAGCCGATTCGGAAGGCACCGGGGTGGGACTTGCTCTCGTCCGACGAATTATTGAGATCCATAATGGCAGGATCTGGGTCAATAGTGAACCGGGAAAGGGGTCTACCTTCTACTTTACCCTGCCATCTGCTGAAGCGCCGTCTGCCGAACCCGAAAGCTGAATCGTGATATAACTGACCTGACAATACATTTCCTTGGAGGATTTTTTATGAAACATGCGGTCAGCATCAGCATTGGATCATCGAAACGAAATAAGTCTGTGGAAGTTACTCTCTTGGGCGAGACCGTACGCATCGAACGCATTGGCACGGATGGGGATATGGAAGCTGCCGCACTCAAATATCAGGAACTGGACGGAAAAGTGGATGCATTCGGTGTTGGTGGTGCAGACTTGGGGGCATTGGCAGACGGCAAATGGTATCCCTTATATTCTGTACAACCGATGGTGCGTTTTGTAAAGAAGACGCCGCTTGTAGATGGCGGTGGATTAAAGAATACGTTGGAAAATAAAGCCCCGGCGTTTTTGGATGCGAAGATCGGCGAATACATCCGCCAGCGCGGGCGTAAGGTGTTGGTCACGGTTGGTGTGGATCGCTGGGGGATGTCGCAGTCATTTGCAGATGCCGGGTATGAAACCGTCTTCGGTGACCTCATGTTCGGGTTGGATATTCCGATCGCCATTCATAAAATAAGCCAATTAAAGACCGTTGCCGCTTTGCTCATGCCGATCGCTGGACGTTTGCCCTTCGATTGGATCTATCCCACCGGCGAGAAGCAGGAAAAACATACCCCCAAGTGGGAGAAGTACTATCACTGGGCAACTGTCATTGCCGGTGACTGTCATTACATCAAACGCAATATGCCCCTCGACATGGAAGGCAAAGTGGTTGTCACCAACACCACCACGCCCGACGATGTGGCATTTTTCAAGAAGTGCGGTATTAAATACCTCATCACCACCACGCCTGTATTAGAAGGACGTTCCTTCGGTACGAACATGATGGAAGCGGCATTGGTTGCCATCTCAGGTAAAAACCGCCCGCTCTCCTTTGCAGAGCTGGATGAAATGCTGATCAAACTTGGTTTTGAACCCCAATTGCAGGAGTTAAACTAACGTATGAAGATGAATGCCATTGTCCTCGCTGGGGGCATCCCGCAACCCAATGAGCCGTTGTATCGCTACTCGCAAGGCGGCTCCAAAGCATTGATCGATGTGGCAGGCAAGCCCATGGTACAGTGGATCGTGGACGCGCTTGCTGAATCCAAATCGGTGGACCAGATCATTATCATCGGTCTTTCACAAAAAAGCGAGTTAGCCTGCTCCAAACCGTTACACTATATTTCCAATCAAGGACGTATGTTGGCGAATATTGTTGCCGGTTCTGAAAAATCGTTTGAGTTGAAACCCAATACCGATCACCTGCTTGTCTGCTCTGCAGACATTCCCGCTTTGCGCGGCAGCATGGTGGATTGGCTCGTCAAAACCGCCATGCAAACCGAAGATGACCTGTACTACGGCGTGTGCCCCAAAGAAGTGATGGAAGCACGCTATCCCGAATCCAAACGAACATATACCAAACTCAAAGACATTGAACTTTGCGGCGCAGATATCAACATCACCCGTATCAGTATCATCAAAGAACATATGGATGTGTGGGAAGCCCTCATCGGCAACCGTAAAAGTCCTATGCGCCAGGCTGGTATTATCGGCTTCGACACCCTCTTTCAACTTGCCACCCGTCAATTCACCCTTGAAAGTCTGGTTGAGCGTGCCTCAGAGCGCATCGGCATCAAAGGTCGCGCCATTGTCTGGCAGCAAGCCGAACCCTGTATGGATGTGGACAAACCTCATCAACTCGAACTGATGCGCGAAGACCTCACCCGCCAGATCCGTTCTGAAAAAGCCAAAGCAAGGGCGGCAGCGAAAAAATGAGTCTGCGTTCCATCCTCGAACTCGATGCCCGACTTTCCAGTCAGATGCGCGTTGCTGAAAAGCCGGGTTTTTTGCGCAACCTTGCCATCTTCTTCGCGCACTCCGGCGACTCTTGGTTCTGGGCGGCGGCACTCATCATCATCTGGTTCTTCAGCAGCTCTGAATGGCGGCACTGGGAAACCGTGGAGTTCTTCGGTCTCTCCGGTTTGGCAGTCGTGGTGCTGGCGGTCAAGTTCCTCTTCAAACGCAAACGTCCTGAAGGCGAATGGGGCGGGATTTACCGCAACACCGACCCGCACTCCTTCCCATCGGGACACGCCGCCCGCGCCTTTCTCATTGCAGTCCTCGCCTCGGCTCTTGCCCCGCCCTGGCTTGCCACTATCCTTTGGGTTTGGGCGCCGCTGGTAGCTTTAGCTCGTGTGGCCATGGGCGTACACTACCTTTCAGACATCATCGCTGGAGCCATTCTCGGAGCCATTGTTGCTTTGCTCGGCTTGCAGTTCTATCAATTTCTCATAGACTGGTTCACCGGGCTGACCGGTTTTATGTTCTGGTAAATTTACCAAAACATTTTGAGCGGGAATTTATGCTTTACTTTCTCTGGATAGACTTTGTGAAAAGGTAAAAAAGACTCCGAAAGTTTTGCTTTCGGCAACATTACCTGAAGTAAAACTTCAAGAATCCAAATTGTTTATGCAAGATGCCTAATTAAATAATTTAAAATAATGGAGGAATAAATGGCATTAAATGAAGCAACAGAATTGAAAGATAAAATAACAAAAAAGTCAAACATTCGTTTGCCTTATATGATCATCCTTGCTGTGTTGGGTGTTTTAAGTGTCGTGTCTGGCGTCATGAATTTATATTTGATGAATGCCGCTGCGAATGTTATTTCCATAGACCCCTTGTCGGTTGCAATCGACATTACTTATGGAGCTTTGCTTCTCTTTTCGTCCATTATGACCTTCAAAGGAAAAGTTGTTGCGATTTGGTCTTTTGGCGGAGCTGTTTTAGTGAATGTCGTCGGCGACCTTATGTTAGGGCGTAGCGTCAATTTCTTTGTCGTGTTAATGGGGATTGTTTTTTTGATTCAATTGTTTAACTTGAAGAAACAAGGAGAACTCTCATAAATTTATTCAAGTAAGTTGGAAACCTGTCGTATAAATACCTGGCAGGTGGTCAGCGCTAGTGGAGAATTACTCTTTTAGAATAAGCAACTATGAAAACTCACACCTTCCGCCTCAAACCTCAACAAGACCTGTTCGACTCCATCGAAGGCTTTGTAAAAGAAAACAACATCGAAGCAGGTTGTGTGCTTTCCAGCGTGGGCAGCTTAACCCATGCCACCCTGCGCCTCGCCAATCGTGGATATTACAACGATTATGACGGTCATTTCGAGATCGTCTCCATGACCGGGACAGTTTCCATCCATGGTTCACACATCCACGTTGCCATCTCAGACGGCGACGGCGTGACCATCGGCGGACATCTCGTGAGTGGTTGCAAAATCTATACCACCGCTGAAATTATTCTTCTCGAGTTAGAGGATGTCGTTTATAAGCGTGAATTATTCGAAAATGATTCTGGCTATGAAGAGTTGGTAGTTTACAAAAAGTAGGGGCGCGGAGACCGCGCCCAGGTTTGAATGAAAATATAAAGAAATGGCGACTTGCGAGTCGCCATTTCTTTATTAAATTGCCTTCAGAAATTCTTCCTGCTTCGTTACTGTCTCTTTCAACCCCAATCGTTTTCCCAGCCTCGTCAACTGCGGCGGGTCAACATAGGTCTGCGCGAGAATTTCTTCCTGCCCCAAGACCTCGCGGGCAGCGCCGTCGAGCAAGACCTGTCCCTTTGCGAGGGCGATGACACGCTCGAAGTTCTCGGCGCAGAAATCAATATCATGGGTAATGGTGATGACGGTCTTGCCTTCCTTCTTCAACTCAGCAATGACGTGCGCAATGCGCCCCACATTGACGGCGTCCTGCCCGGTGGTGGGTTCGTCAAAGATGATGATGGGCGTGTCCATGGCGATGATGGATGCCAGTGCGACCATTTTTCGCCAGGTGGGAGAAAGGTCGTAGGGGTTGGTTTCCGTCTTGTCGTTCAACTCGGTCAGACTCAACGCGCGTTTGACGAGTTCATCGATCTTTTCTTTGGCGTACCCCAGGTTTTTTGGACCAAACGAGACTTCGGTCAATACGTCTCTTGAGAACAACTGCTCATCGGGGTTCTGGAATACATACCCAACCCGTGAAGCGAGCTTTGCTGTGGAATGCTTCGTCGTCTCCCAATCGCCAATGGATACAGAGCCGGTAGTCGGTTTGAGCAGCCCATTGAAATGGCGCACCAATGTAGTTTTTCCAGCGCCATTTTGCCCAACAATAGCAACCTGCTCGCCAGAATCAATAGTGAGGTTGATACCTTTTAGAGCTTCCAACCCGGTGGGGTAGGTGAAACGAAGGTTGTTGATGTTTATGTTCATAATTTTTTTTGTTGGGGCGGGGTCTCCGTGCCCAATGATATGTTATCCAAAAAAGGACGAGAGGACCTCGCCCTTACTTCTTAAACCCTTCCACCGCCTCATCCAACGTGACAGGTAGATTTTGCTTTTTCCACAAGCCTTGTTTCTTCGCTTCTCGTGCTGTGGAGGTGTATCGCGAAACGCCGAAGCCGTTTTCTGTCAGCAGGTCTGAGGTAAGCACTTCGTTTGGCTTGCCTTCCATCAGAATCTGACCTTCTTTTAATGCAATGACGCGATCTGCAAATTCAGCGATCCATTCCACTTTGTGTTCAACCATTACAACGGTCATGCCTTCTTCTGCCATCTTTCGCACCACGCCGAAGACTTCGCGGGTGCCGATGGGGTCCATTTGCGAGGTGGGTTCGTCGAGGACTAAAAGCCTGGGTCGCATGACCAGGATCGAGGTCAGCGCGACGCGTTGTTGCTGTCCGCCAGAGAGAGAATAAGGAGACCGGTCAGCTAACTCGCTGATTCCCGTCAGGGACATGGCATCCTCCACTCGTTTTTTCATTTCATCACGCGGCACGCCGATGTTCTCAAGCCCAAACGCAATTTCCTCAAAGACGGTGTACTTCGCGCCGGAAATTTGGTTGAATGGATTTTGAAACGCCAGCCCAACGTTGAGCACCCATGTATCGAGCGTGGACTTGCTCGAGAGTTTTCCGTCCACTTCGATCTCGCCGGAGATCTCGCCTTTGAAGAAATGCGGCACGAAACCCGCCAGCGCATAACATAGCGTGGACTTGCCCGCGCCATTAGGACCGATGACCGAAACAAACTCACCTTCCTGAATCTGCAAGCTGAGGTTTTGCAGGACCGGCTCTTTGGTGAGCGGATATTTATACGTGACGTTTTGAAGATTTACGAAAGCCATAAATTCAACCCGATGGAAATGATGATGAACACCAGCAGTGCCCAACGCAGAAATTGATTGAATGCAGAGTCGGGAACTTCATGCAAAGAGGTTTTGACCTGTTTGGAGGTGAAGCCGCGCGCTTCGATGGCGATGGCGCGTTCTTCCACTTCCACGAGCGAGCCGAACACGAGCGGACCGATCAGCGGAATAAGCGAACCAGCGCGTTTGAGAAAGCTACTTTCGGTATCGAGTCCGCGTGAGCGTTGGGCAGAGATGATGGTCTGCGCCTTGGCTTGCATTTGAGGCAAAATTTGCAGTGTGGAAATGATGACGTACGCGAACTGACCGGGCAAGCCGCGACGCGTGAGGTCCGACATCAATTCGCTGGGATGGGTAGTGACGAGGAAAAGTGTGAACGCCGAGACCATCACGAAAACACGCATGGCATTTCGGAAAGCGAATAGGACGCTTTCCATGGTCATATCCAGAAAATAGAATTTGAAGATGATGTCTGTGCCGACGGGTTGAAAGAAGGCTTGCATCAAAAATAGAAAGCCCGCCGCTGGGATGATGAGCCGTAAGGCTGTGACGGAAAATTCACGAAAAACTTTTCCCAACAGACTGAGTGGAATGATGGCGGCAAGCACAAGGATGTGCGGCGTCCAGTAATAGGGGAAGGTGAACGCGATCAATATGAGCGCCAGAGTGAGCACCAATTTGGTCAACGGGTTGAGACTGTGCAGAAAGCTGTCTCTTTTTATATGGAAGGAAAGGCGTTCATGCATAGGTTGCGATTATACCCATTTGGACGAATAAAAAGAGACCAGATATTTTCTGGTCTCTTTTACAAGCCGTCATTGCGAGGGTGGTGGTCTTCCACCCGAAGCAATCTCAGGCATTATCTTAAGATTGCTTCGTCGGGCTGTCGCCCTCCTCGCAATGACGGTAAAGCATTTCAATTACCCGCCGAGGATGTTGCGTAGCATGAACGCCGCGAACAAGACGAGGGCAACGACCACACCAATGGCGATGTACAACTGGGTGCTGCTTGCACCGCCTTCGGTTGCAACTTGGTTCGCTTTGGGATAGCCGCCAATGGTGCGCTTGGGCAAGCCTTGAATGATGGCGAAGGCGATCATGGCAGTGGTGATCTTATCGACCGGCTCGGTTAAGAAGCTGGTGCTGACCACAGCCGACCAAATGCCTTGCCCGGTCTGGAGAAGGTATGCGGTGATGAAGGAGGAACCACTGGCAGTGATGCCGCCAAAAAGATACACGGCGATCGGGGTGGAGACAATGGCGGCGGTGAGTGCAACCACGAAACCGGTCACAACAACCTTCCACCAGCTCTTGAAGAAGCCCCAACCCGCCATGCGACCCGCCATATAACCGATCATTGCAGCGACGGGCCACCATGGTAGCGCACCGGGGTCAATGGCAATGCCCCAAATGACGTTAGAGAGAGCGCCAGTGAGAGCGCCAGCCCACGGCCCACACAGGACAGCCACCAACACAGTGCCGATCGAATCAAGGAACACGGGCAGCTTGAGAACGAGGACGATCTGACCCACCGCAATATTAATGGCGATGGCGATGGGAATGAGTACCCACGTCTGTGTATTGAAGTTGCTCTTGATTTTGTCCAACATAGTTTCCTCCGAAAAAGTTGATTAAATAAGACACGTACTGATTATGATAACACTGTTGTTTTTGGAATGTCACGATTTTTTTGCGCCAGTTTTTCCATACGCTCAAGGAACAATTCCATAAACATACGCGGACGTACGCCCATTGCCACCTTCATATTCTTGGGCTTCTTCTCATAATTGTAGAAGTCTCCAAAGGTGTTGCCCAAACCCACTCCCGTCGAAATATCCACATCCACCACCAGGTCCTGGTAGTCGCAAATTTCCGGCATAAAGGTCAGCGCCAGCGTCATCGGGTCGTTAATGACACAACCGTCAATGCTTTGATATTCATCGTGAAATTCCATGTAAAAGCGGGTCGAGTCCGCAATGAATTTTGTGATCGGCGAATTTATCTTTAGTAAACGGTTCAGGTCATCTTTTGTGAAGATGCATTGATAGGTCACATCCAACGGCGTGAGGATCATCGGCATGCCCGAATGAAAAACAATGTGCGCCGCATGTGGGTCCACAAAGGTGTTGTATTCCGCCAGCGCCGTGGTGTTGCCCGGGTGCTGGATCGCCCCACCCATGATGAACACCTCTTTCACGTTTTGTACAATCTTCGGCTCTTTGCGAATTGCCAGCGCGACATTCGTGAGCGGACCGATCGCCACCAGCGTGATCTCACCTGGATGCGACATGATCTGCTCGATGAGAAAATCGCTTCCATGCTTTAACTGTGGCTGGGTCGCTGATTCTGGAAGCTGGGCATACCCGAGACCTTGATTCCCGTGAGTCTCTGGCGAGAGTAGTGACTCTTTGACGAGCGGCAGGTCACAGCCTTTGAAGACCGGTACCTGGCTCAAGCCTGCCAGCTCTAAAACAGATAATGCATTCTTCGTCGTCTGCTCAGTGGAAACATTTCCATGGACAGCGATTACGCCGTCCAAAACAAGTTCAGGCGAAGCCGCCGCCAGCAAAAGCGCCAGCGAATCGTCAATACCGGGGTCAGTGTCAATGATGATGTGTTTTGGCATGTTCGTCATTGCGAGGGCGTTCTTGCTCTTTGCCCGAAGCAATCTCCTATTGTTTTGCTAAGTTTTCCATTCTCTTAATAAATAATTCCACGAACTCGCGTCCTTTTACATCCAACGCGACCTTGATGTTGGCGGGTTTCTTTGCCACTTTCATAAAGTCTGCGTACGTCTTGCCTGTGGAAACTCCCCCCGAAATATCCACATCCACATAATGTGACTCGAGGGAGAGCAGCTCTGGCGCAATGACTGCCGCCACTGTGAGCGGATCGTGTAAGGCACAGCCTGCAAAGCCTTCGTACTTCAAATAGAATTCCATGTAGTCTGCAGTCACATCGCGGACGAATCTTGCAATGGGCGAGTCGGTTTTGTTCAATCGCTCAATGTCGGCGTAGGTGAGCAAACATTTATAGGTTGCGTCCAAGGGGATCAAGGTGATGGGAATGCCGGAATTGAAAACGATATGTGCGGCATGCGGGTCTTCTGAAATATTGAACTCTGCCAATGGAGACATATTCCCGCCCGATCGAATAGCACCGCCCATGATGACCAATTCTTTAACGCATTCAGCGAATTTGGGCTCTTGGCGGATCGCAAGGGCAACATTCGTCAACGGACCAATGGCAAATAAGGTCAACTCCTTTGGCTCGGCAAGAAAGCGTTCGATCAAGTAATCAACGGCATGTGCCTTAATGGTCTGAGTCTTTGGGCCGGGTAAGTTGGTTCGTCCCATGCCGCTCGCGCCATGCACAACTTCACCTTGTGCCTGATGCGGCGGCTTGACCAACGGCACAGAACATCCCTGTGCCACTGGAATGTTTTTTTCTTGCATAAATTCCAGTAATGCCAGCGCATTGCGCGTGGTCTTGTCCAGAGTCACATTGCCGTGGACTGTGGTCAGTGCTTCGAGTTTGATCTCTGGCGAAGCCAGCATCAGCAGGATGGCGAGCGCGTCGTCTGCGCCGGGGTCGGTATCTAAAATGATTCGGGTTGTGGGCATGTTGTCCTGTAGGGGCGAGGTTTCCCCGCCCAATAATGGGGTGTCTAAAAATTCGGGCGAGGTCTCCTCGCCCCTACTTTATAATTTTTTCTACTTCTTCTTTGGTGGGTAATGATGGTTGTGCGCCAAATTTGGTAGTGGCTAAAGCACCACAAGCACAACCATAGCGGACCGAGTCTTCGAGCGATTTACCGTTCAGCATCGCAGAGGCGAACCCGCCGATGAAGGCATCGCCTGCGGCAGTGGTATCGACGACATTAACTTTATACGTGTCTATTTGAGTCGTTTGGTGAGCCGTTACGAGCAATGCGCCTTTGCTGCCCAGGGTCACAATGACGGTTTTTACACCTTGTTTCAAAATTTCTTTTGCAGCGTGTTCAGCAGAGCCGATATCGTTTACGGGCAAGCCTGTAAGTAAAGAAAGCTCACTTTCGTTTGGAATCAAAATGTCAACTACGGAAATTAATTCACGGGGTAAAGATTTTGCGGGCGCGGGGTTGAGGATGACGGTCAGTCCATTGGCGCGGGCTTGCTGCGCGGCATGCAGAACGGTCGGTGTGGGAATCTCTAACTGGAGCAGGAGCAGCTTTGAGTTCGAGAAGGAAGCGGAGTCGACATCTGCTGGCGAAACGTTGCCATTTGCGCCTGGCGAGAGCACAATGCTGTTCTGCCCGTTTGAATCCACTACGATAATGGCGGTGCCGGTTGCCGACGAATCAACAATGACATGCGATGTGTCTACTTGATTGGCTTTGAGATTTTCAACGAGGAATGGGCCAAAGCTATCGCTTCCGACTCGCCCAAGCATGGCTGTTTTCACTCCTTGCCTTGCCGCCGCCACGGCTTGATTGGCACCTTTGCCGCCGGGAATGATCTGCAGGTCTTCCCCACTGATGGTTTCACCCGGCTGTGGGAAGCGCGGCGATCTCACGACGAGATCTGCGTTTAAGGAACCAACGATGATGATATCTGCCATGAAGGTTATTTTACATCACATATCGCTGCGCAAAACAAGAATGGTTCAGATGATTTTATTTTTTGGCGTAATACCAGGCAGCGAGTTGATTCTTTGACATGAAGTCAATGTCTTCCGCCGATTGGTCGGGATAAGGATGGACTTGGGCAAGGGCTTCTGCGGAAAGAGGTTCGCCAGCAATGACGGCTTGATAAGCGGGTAAGATACGCATATATAAGCGGACGTACCCCACCCATCCGCCAGCGATGGTTAGAAATGTCAATGAGGCAGTCAGGAGCAGATAGATATATCCGCTGCGCAGGCGTGGGATTTTCACAAGCGGCAGCATGCTGATCAACGATGCCCAAAACCATGCAGACATGGTGAGGTATCTGGAAACTGTGGATTGGCGCAGTCCGAATTCCATCCGCCCAAGAGAGATGACGAATGTAGTGCCAAGCACGAATGCGGCAATAGCCAGATAAGGCAATACCGACCGCCATGCACCTGACCGAAACGTTTGTGCAAGGATGATCGTGAAGAGAATACTCCCCAATATGCCGAAGACCCAGGCGACATACCAAAATGCCAGAATGGGAGCGCCCAGAAAGTTAAGCAGCCAAGCCAGCCATTCAAGCGGATGGGTGATCAGGTACGGAAAATTGATCTTTGCAGAGGAACTCCAGCCGTTCAGGAAAAATCCCACCGTTACAGCGCTGATTGCCAGCCAACTGATCATTTTTACAATGCGCGGACGACCACTTTCGTTGAGGAGCAAAATCGCTGCGCCAAGGGGCCAGTAAAAAAGCCCGTTGACCATTGAAAAATTTGCAATTACCCCCAACAGGGCAGCGACTATGAATTTTCCCCAAGTTTTGTCTGTAAGAAAGAAAACCCCAATGATGATGCATGCCATGCCAAGGAACATGACCGTTTGAAAGCCCTGGATCCAGCTTTCGCGAGAGCCGAGGTTAAAGATCAAAAGAGCTAATAGCGGCAGCAGGAATGTGGGTGTTTCGGCTTTTTGTTCCTGCCATGTTCGTAGTGCGCGGCGGGCGAAAAAGGTAAAGGTACCAATGGCGATGAAGAAGTTTGTCCATAGTTCCGCTTTGATGTTGTAGTGGGTAAGCCCTGCCAGAGTCAGCCAGATCAGCCGCGGGAAAAATGGACGGTGCTCATTGTGCTGAGAAAGCAATATGTCGAAGGTCAACTGACCGTTCATGAAAAGTCTTAAATGTCTGGCGAAAAACCACTGATCCCAAAAGGGAATGTTCAACCCGGTGAAATGGATATAAAGTACCACTACCAGGATCGGTATCCCCATCAACCCCAACGTTTTTTTTGAGACCATTTCAATCCTCCGCAGCGTGAGGGGGATTTCCCGGGGTGACAACCCCGCCCTGTACGCTCCAAATCTCTGCACTTTCGGTGACTTCTGGCGCAAATAAGTTCAAGTCTGTGGAAGTGAAAAGGACTTGCGACTCCCGGGTCACGTAGCGCAGCAAGTCTACGCGGCGGGATGCGTCAAGCTCAGCCATCACTTCATCGAGCAAAATGACCGGGTATTCGCCCGTGCGTTCTTTCATCCATTCCACTTCGGCGAGCTTCAAGGCGAGTAATGTTGTGCGAATCTGCCCGCGTGAGCCGTAGTCGCTCACATCGGCTTTGTTGATGATGAAGCGCAGGTCATCACGGTGCGGACCGATGGTCGTTACACCGCGCGCGATCTCTTCGCCACGGATCGTTTTGAGTTTGGTGAGGAAGCCTTCTTGAATTTCTTTGAGTTCTATCGAAGAGCGGTCGATGGCGGTATCGAGTTTCAAGCCGAGTTGTCCATCGGGCTTGGGCAGCGGGTCGTAGGCGGGTTCATAGGCGAGGCGCAAAATTTCGGCGCCGCGAGTCAGTTCGTGATGCACGCGCGAGGCGAGGCGTTCAATTTCCTGGATCGCCTGAATGCGCCACAGAATGATTTGCGCACCAGATTTGACCAACGCCTCATCCCAGACTTCGAGCTGGTTGCTGTTCCCCTTCGACAAGCTCAGGGCAGCGCCGCCGTTTTCGCTTAACGCCTTGAGCAGGGCATTACGTTGGGTGAGGGCTTGGGTGTACTCGCTGAGAGTGCGCGCATACGCAGGGACAGCTTGCGACAAAGCCAGGTTGAGATAGCGGCGGCGTTCGTCGGGTCCGCCTTCAATGATCTGTGACATCTGCGGCACGAAGATGACCGCGTTGAAATGACCGATGACATCGTTGGCGTTGCGCTTGGCGCCGTCGAGCAGGATCTCTTTGCGGAGACGTTGCCCGGTGGCGCCAGTCGCTTCGAGGATGAGGCGTACTTCGAGCCGGTGTTTGGTCTTGCCGCGCTGATAATCTGCCACGAGGCGCGTTACTGCCAGCGGTTTCTTTGCCTCGTGAAAGTTGACGATCTGCCGGTCGGCATGGGTTTGGAATGATGTGAATGCCGCCAGAAAATAAATGGCTTCAAGGACAGAAGTTTTCCCTTGCGCATTTTGCCCTACCAACACAACAGCCCGCCGTGGAAGCTCGGCATCCAGGCGGGTGAGGCTGCGAAAGTTGGTGAGGGAGAGGTGTTTGAGATACATACAGCTTTCAGCTAATCGAGCGGTGTTTCTTCGTCCTGCTCTTCACTGGGCTTCCAAACGCGCACAGCTTTATCGGTGAAAAGCTCGCCGTTAAGGTGGTCGATCTCATGCTGGAAGATGCGTGCCATCCAGCCATCCACTTTGATCTTGACCGGGGCGCCGTGGCGGTTGAGCGCTTTGACCTGAATGGCTTCGTAGCGTTCCACTTCACCGACCAAACCGGGGATGGAAAGACAGCCTTCAATACCCATTACCTTTTCTTCCGAAACCTTGATGATTTCGGGGTTGATAAGCACATAAAGTTTTTTCTTGGGTTCGGGCGCGCCTTCTTCCAGTTCTTCATCTTCGCCTTCGGCGTATTCGACCACGGCCAGTTGCATGGGCAGGTTGATCTGCGGCGCTGCCAGCCCCACACCGGGAGCTTCGCGCATGGTTTCGATCATGTCATCGATGAGAGTCTGAAGGTCTTTATCGAATTTTGTGACGGGTTTTGCCTTCTTCCGCAGGATGGGTTCCGGCAGGTGGACGATCTGTCTTAATGTCATGCTTGTTCTATTCCTCTTTTATGGATCTTGCTTGAAAAAAATGCCGCATCAGAGAATATCTGAGCGGCAATAATACTTGTATTGTCCGTTCCCCGCCAGCCTTGGGTTAGAAATCACCCGGCATTTCGTTACCTTCATTTCCGCTGCCAAGGCTTTCTTCACCGCCAATACCATCATCCCCTCCGAGTGGAAGGTCTTCAAGCTCGTTCCCCGCAGCCCTAAATGGACCAGTGCCTGGTTCAGCGGGTGGCGGTTTGATCGGTTTATTAAATTCATTCATATTCTGGTGATAGGCGGCGATCCAGGTGGCGAAGCGCTCACGGTCTTCCTTGCCGGCATTTTCGTTCTTTTTGGTGATGCGGGCTGCGCGTCTGCGGTTGATATCGGCCTGCACTGCGGCAGGATCCATGACATCTTCAAATGCCATTTGGGTACCGCCAACCGTGATGAACACGGTGCCGTAGTTGAATATATACGCGATAAACCCGACACGTTTATAGGAAGTGCTCAGGATGTTTTCGATCTGGGCGGAGCGGCGTTCTTCTGTGCCGAACGGTTTCCGGTCGATGTCGAAGATCTCGTCGTTGGTGATCATGAAGGTGTCGTTCTTCCAGTCTGTGTATTCGTACCAGACCCAGACACCAATGGGAATGAACAGAATCAAAATTACGGTGGCAAGTGTATCGGGTGTGGGAAACCCGGCTGCGTTCGTGTGGAATAGGGCATGTCCGCTGGTGGTGGCGAGATAGATAAGCCGCCAGAAGAATAAGATGATGGCGGAAAAGAATAGTCCGATCGGTTTCCAGCCCTGGCGAAGCAGAATGAGCCAATGCTTGTGATAAATGATCTTGCCGCCTTCCTCGATCCGCAACTGGACGAGGTTTTGCAGCGCCAAAAGCCACAGCGGGGTCTTAATGATCTTTTCTTCATCGACTGGTATTACAGGAGCCAGTTCCACCTGCTGGCGTTTATCCAGCGGCAACCCCAGCTTCTGTTTGATGGTGTCCTTCATAACATCCATCTGGCTGCGGGTGGTGATGGCTTTGGTGCGCTCCCAATATTCGCGGATCATGTCCGCCGCTTGCACGGGGTGGTCGACATGATCGAACTCAAGTTTGCCGACGAAGGTGCGTACGATGACATTGCCATAATCAAGAATGCGCCCGAGATAATCGGTTTCCACGCCCACAGAAAGGATAGTGCCCAGCGGCGCTTCTTCGCGGCTGTCGTGCAGACCAATGACCTTTTCCAGCCAGATGACGCGCTGGTTGGTGACAATATAATAATCATTGCTCCAGTCAATCGCATTCCAAATACCCCAACCGAGAATGCCCACTACGAGCGCAAGCCCAACCGCCAGCGGGATCGCCGAACTAACGAAGATGCCCAACAGGATAAGCAGAACGGCGCCCAACATGGAGAAGAATGGAGCCACCAGTGCCCGAAACAAACGGATCTTGTGGCGGCGCGCAATGAAGTAGATCACCTCATTCTTGCCAAGCCACTTAAAGTTCGTGGAGCGCGCCAGCTTGCGGCTCCTGATGGATACCCGGAAATTCGGTTTTAATTTTTCGTGCTGCGTTAATAAAGTGTCAAACCCCGGGCGGGAGAGGAGAAGCAAGACACTATCTTCCACGGCGGTAATGGTGGCGGAACGGTTGCGATTTTCGAACAAGGCTTCTTCGCCGAAATAATCGCCGCCGTAAAGGGTGGCGATCTGGCGTTCCCCTTTTTCGGCATCAGGGAGGGTCACTTTCACCTTCCCCTTGTAGATCATGTAAAACCCTTCGGGTTTATCGCCGCGCTTAAAGATCGTAGACCCTGCCGGGACCTCTTTTTCAACGAGCCTATTGGCGATACTGCCCAGTTGTTCCTGGTCCAGCCCGCTAAAGAGGTGCATTTTATCGAGAAAGATGACGATCTGCTTGAATTCGATCACGGTTTGATTCTATCAAACTTCGCGCACAATGGCACAGCCGTAGGCGGGAGATTCTGTCAGCGTGGGCAGCTGCCCGGCGAGCAGCGACTCAACCGCCTCGTCCAGAAAGAAGCGTGTGGGCTTCCTTTGGCGAAAGGAGACATCATCCACTGAGCCGCGATAGCGTAGGATGCCTTCCCGGTCGATGACGAAGACATGCGGTGTGGTCTGTGCATCGAAGAGATCCGCTGCTGCGCAATCCGCATCCCACAGGACGGTGGGCAGGCGGCGGCTTTCAGCAGCCTCTTGCAGCGCCTCAACGGACTCGTTGCGATTCGATGCGATGGTGAGCATGGTCACATCGTCCTGCCACTGCACGAACATGGATATGATGGCTTTATCGGTGCGCTCCGAGTGCGGGCATTCGCATGACCAAAAGTTGACAATGACAATGCGCCCTCGATACTCGGAAAGGCGGTGTACATTGCCGTTGAGGTCGGGCAATTCAAAGTCGGAAGCGGGGTGGTTGATTTCCATAAAAAAGAATCAACCACAGAGGGCACAGTGCTCACAGAGAAATTAAAAAAGGCTCTCCGTGCTCTCTGTGTTCTCTGTGGTGAAGAAGTTAATCCAAAATCCCAACACCTGCCAATTTTTCGATGACTCCCACCACGGCAGAATTGTCCAATTCGCCCATGCCTTGCTCGACCATCCTCTGGAAGAATTTTGTGTGCTCTTCTGCCGAAGAAACCGGAATGCCGTATTCCTTCGCTGTATCCAATACAATGCCCATGTCTTTCAACTGCATGTGTGCCTTGAAACCGGGTGTGCGGTTGCCATCGAACAGGCGCGGCGGCTTGACGTCAAGCGACCAGCATTGGGCTGCGCCGCCCTTGATGGCATCGACTACTTTCTTCGGGTCCACACCTGCCTTCTTTGCGAAGACCAGCAATTCGCCCATTGCTACCATCTGCGCTGCGACCATGATCTGATTCGCTGCCTTGGCTACCTGCCCCGCACCCGCTTCGCCGACGTGCGTCACTGTTTTGCCCATTGCCTGAAAGACCGGCATCACTTTTTCGAGCGCTTCCGCTTCGCCACCGACCATGATGGTGAGTGTGCCGTTCTTCGCGCCAATGTCGCCGCCCGAGACGGGCGCATCAAGCGCGAGGATGCCTTTTTCTTTTAACTTCTCTGCAATTAAACGAGCGGAGGCTGGTTTAATGGTCGAATTATCCACCATGATGAGTCCCTTGCGCCCGCCTGCGATGATTCCGTTTACAGCATCCAATGCCACCTTTTCCACATCGGGTGAATCGGGCAGGTTGGTAAAGACGATATCCACCAGTTCGGCAACCTCTTTGGGTGAATTCGCCGCGACAGCCCCTTCGGCAACCAGTTCATCTATCGCTGCGCGTGAACGGTTGTGAACCACGAGCGGGAACCCGGCTTTCATGATATTCCGCGCAATGGATTTGCCCATCAATCCCAAACCGATATAACCAACTCTTAACATAAAGAGACTCCTTGAGTGAGAATGGCGTGATTATAAGCCACCCCCACCCATCCTCCTCAAAAAACAATTAACTCAGGCGGCTGCTGCCTGGAGAGGGGGAAGTCCGTCCCAACAAAACACATTTGCGGCGAATGGATATAAAAACCCCTCCTCAATTTGAGGAGGGGTTAGAAAGGTCTTTTACTTGATCGAGTAGGTAATGTTGACCGTTACGCTGATGGCCAGTTGACCCGGCTGGATCGGTACAGCAGCCGATTCGCTGACTGCGCCACCGCCGCCGCCCTTGCCTTCATAGTAGGGGGTGGGGCTGCTTTCATAGTAACTGATGTTATCAATGGTCAACAGTGAAACACCGGCGGCATCTGCCAATTCCTGCGCTTCAACTTTGGCGTCTTCCACAGCCTGAGTGCGGGCTTGCTTGGTGGCTTCGGTCTTGTCTTCCACATCGAATTGGATGCTGTAGATGCTGTTGGCACCCGCCTGAATGGCGGCGTCGAGCAGGTCACCGAGTTTGTCGAGATCACGCACGGTCACGTTGACAGTGTTGTCCACCGCGTAGTTCGAGCCCTTAACCTGACCAAATTCATCATACTGCGGGTTCGACCAAATGCTAAAGTTCGTGGTGCGGATGTCTTTCGGGTCTACACCGAAATCCTTGATCGCCTGAATGACCGCGTTGGTCTGTTCCTTATTGATCGCCACGGCTTCAGATGCATTCTCACGCTGGGTGTTCACACCGATATTAATGTAAACGATATCTGGCGTAAGGTAGACGACACCGAGTCCAGTCACATTCAAGGTCCGCGCTAATTCGGGGGCCGCCTGATTGATGGTGGTTGGTCCGCAGGCACTGAGCACCAGGGTAAATACCGTTAAAATGGCAAAAGCAAAATACTTCTTGTTCATATTGATCTCCTTTATACATTGATTATGCACCATAAAGACGCCCTTAAGCAAAAAAAGTTCCCACTGTCCCTTTCTTTTGTAACTTTGGAGGTACTATACTTGAATTTTGACCCATTAACGGCTAGAATTGCACAAATGTTCTAAGGTAGCTTAGCCATGCCAATAAACTATCAGGAAATCTACACACAGATCAAGGAAGTGGGTAAAGGCGCCAAGGAAAGAAAACAGAAGAAAGAGGACGCGCAGAAATTGGCGCAAGAGCTCCTCGAAAGACATTCTTCTGATCTGGACTTCCTGCGCTCCAAAGTGGACTCTGCCAAAACGGCGGATGCCAATATTCGCTGTGCCGTGCCATTGGATGAAGCCCTCGCCTCCTCCTACCCCGCACCTGATTCAACATCCCAAGCCACACTCATCGCCGCTGACGGTTCTCAAGCCATCGCGGACCGTCACAGCCCGGTTCAATTTTGCGTCATCAACGTGGGGGCAATTTCACTAAAGCCAAACTCCGGCGAAACCCCCACCGTAGAAGTAGAAAGCGAACTTTTCTTTGGCGACGCCATCGAAGAGAACGGACTCACCACCGATGGCGGCGTTGCCCTGCGGCGTGACCTTGCTGAACGCAGCGTCATCGAAAAGATGAGCAAGGGCATGAAAGGCTCGGTCGTTTCATTTACAGACGGCACACTGGAAATCTTCCGTGCCAAAGATATTGATAATGCCAACATGTATCGCAACACCGTGGACAAGTACATCTCCGTCCTCTCGCGCTTGCAGGGACGCGGCATTATCTCAGCGGGGTATATTGACAAGCCTTCATCTAGTTTGGTTGTGAAATTATTGGAACTGACTCAGATCACCATCCCCGAAGAGATGGAAAAACTGCGCAATGCCCCGCCGCTGAAATACGTCACAGACCGCTGGCTGTTTGGCTATGGAAACAAATTATTCCAACTGCTTCCGCCGGGTCATCGTTCGGCGGTGTTCAAGATTCAATCCACTTCCGAAAAAAGCTACAAAGGCGTTTTAGAATTGCATTTCTTCTACCTCAACGTCGGCAGCGAAGGACACCCCTGGCCCGTGCGCGTGGAAATTCCGCGCTGGGTGGTGGATGATAAAAAGCAACTGGATTTACTCCATGCCGTTTTGGTGGAGCAATGCCGCATGATGGGCAGCAAGCCGTATCCCTATCTTCTACATCGCGCGCATGAGACGGCAGTGGTAAAGAATGAAGAAAAACAGCAGATCGAGCAGATGCTGTCACTGGAATTAAGAAGAAATAACGAAGACGTTGAAGATGGTTCGTTTAAACAGTCTGCGAAGGATTTGAAGGGGAGAACGAAATATGGGTAAAGCCCGAGATTTCGTTACAAATTTATTGTCAATACAGGCTATTGTCACCATGTTTTGTTTGGTTGCGATTGTTTTCTCTTATTTCCGTATGAAAATCACCGGAATAGAATTAGAAGAATACCTATCTGCGAAGCCATGTAGTGATGAAGGGATTTGCCGAGAAAAGGTGGAATCGCAAATTATCGAAAGCAAAGAAAAAAACACCTCTATCACCACTTTAAATAAACAAGGAAAAACCTCCACTGAAAAGAATGTAAACTATCAATTATTAGTTTTTTCCCCATTAAAAAATTATAAAGCTGTCATAACGCCTGGTGTTTTCTTCAACAAAATAGATATGAATGTTTCTGATTTGTACGTTCCATCTATTGAAGATGCATCGTTTTTCGAAATGAATCTCTATAAAAACCGAAAAGTTTTTATAGAGATTTGGAAAGATAAGGTGACATTGCTATTTGTTGATGCAATTATTACCGCACATGACGGAAGTGAAATCTCAAATTCACCAAGCTCACCACAATTTATTAATAATGTAGATAATAAAACATTCATAATGGCATTAGTTACTGATGACCATCCTGCAATTCGTAAATTAAGTGCAAATAATGATTTTTTCTCAGTTTGTGTTATTTGCTTTATCCTACTCCTGCCCCTTCATTGGGATGGGATGAAACGACTTAGAAAAAAGTTCTTAATAATTAAGTACCCTAAAAAGATACAGGGAGAATAACTACATGACACAACCAATCGAGATCGGACGTTTACTGAGTGCAGGGATTTCAGGGTTCACAGCGGGCTGCCGCGTGAATCAGTTGAGCGTGCCTTCGTTCGGGGCGCTTGTCCGCGCGCCGCTGGGGGATGGGTATCAGGTGTATGGACTCATCCACGATATTCACATTGATGATGATGGGCTGGTGCGTCAACTCGTGACTGCTGACGGTGTGAGCGAGGAAGTGATGAAGGACAACCGCGAGCGGCGCATTGTGCCCGTGGAAATGTCCGTGCTGGCGGTGGGGTATGAGCAGGATGGCAAAATCCATCACCTGCTGCCGCCGCGCCCACCGCTGAGCTTGGATGTGATCTATTTGTGTGAGGATAAGGATATGGTACGGTTCACCGAGAAGTTCGGGTATTTCCGTCATATCTTGAATGGCAAGGATGTGCCTGTGGGTGAAGTGCTCGCGGCGCATATTTTGCAGGCGGGCAAGGCACGAGGCGCGGATGGCACGCGCTGGATCGAGTCCGCGACGCAGGAAGTGATTACATTGTTGCGAGATGATTATCCAACCCTTATGAGTGTTTTAGGGGCTTTAGCGGATATTTCGTAATTAGAGTTTTCCGTCATTGCGAGGGCGATGCTCTTCCGCCCGAAGCAATCTCGGACTTAATCATGGGATTGCTTCGTCGCAAAGAGCAAAGGCGCTCCTCGCAATGACGAAGAATAATGAAGAGGTTTTTATGAACATACAACGAACTCAAATTGGTTATCTCGTCGGTGGCGGATTGAAAGAAAACTTCCGCGTGCGGCTCACGGTTTCTCCGCAGGAGATTCAGGAGGGGGCGTTTGTCGTCATCCAGAGCGGACAATGGAATTATTACGGCATTGTGACCGACATCAATCTCGGTGCGACAGATCCGCGGTTTGCGGATGAGCAGACGGAGGTGCGCTTCCCTGCGCACATCGCCAAGGCGCTGCATGGACAGACGTTGTATGCGAACCTTGAGGTGCTGCCGAATCTGATGCTGGAGGTGGGTCCTGAATTGGGCACGCCTGAGTATAAGGATTGGCAGGGCAAGATTGATGCGGGCTTGAAAGATGCGCCGCGCATTTTGCCCGTCAAGAATGTGCCGCCGCACCATGCGGTCGTGTCGCTGGCGAATGAGGGCGATATCGCCGAGATCTTCGGTGACCCGAATAAGGAAAGCAATTTTGTCATCGGGTATACGCGCGAGCAGAATCATCCTGTGTGCATTGACTTGGATAAGTTCGTGCAGCGCTCGTCGGGAGTGTTCGGGGCGACGGGCACGGGTAAGTCGTTCCTGACGCGTTTGGTGCTGGCGGGGTTGATGAAGCACAATCAGGCGGCGGTGCTGGTGCTGGACATGCACAACGAGTATGGGTTTGACGATGTGGCGTCAGACACGAAAAAAGCCGTGAAGGGTTTGAAGACCCTGTTCAAGAGCGGAGTCCGATGCGTTGGCTTGGGAGCAGGAAGCACCATCAGAGGCAATCAAGTTGACTTTAATTTGGAAATCTCAACGGGTGATATTTCCACATCTGATATTGAAACGCTTTCACGCGAGTTGAATCTGCGCGAGACCACGCCGACGATTCTGAATGCGTTGTATGGCACGTTCAAGGATAAGTGGTTTGCGGCGTTCCGTGCGATGAGCCGTGAGACGGTTGTGATCGAAGATGAGCGCGGCAAGACGAAGGAAGTGCCTGCGGAGGGAAGTGTGGCGAAGTGGGCGATGGAGAACGGTGTGAATGTGATGGCGGCGGAAGCGCTTCATGACAAACTGCGACGGCTGTTCAGCCAACCCTATATCGTGGACAACCCTGCAGCGGACTCGGTGGCGCAGATCATCCAGTCGTTGGAGGCGGGCAAGCATGTGGTGCTGTCGTTCGGCGAGCATGAGAGTGATTTGGATTATCTGCTGGTGTCGAATTTGCTGACGCGAAGAATCCGCGCGGCGTGGGAGAAGAAGACGAATGAGTTCCGCACGCACGGCAAAGCGGAGCCGAAGCCGTTGATCATTGTGGTGGAGGAGGCGCATAAACTGCTCAACCGCGAGATGGCGGCGCAGACGACCTTTGCGACCATCGCGCGCGAGCTACGCAAATATTATGTGACGTTGTTGATCGTGGACCAGCGTCCGTCGCAGATCTATGATGAGGTGATGAGTCAGTTGGGCACGCGCATCAGCGGCTGGCTGGGCGATGACCTGGATATTCAGGCGGTGCTTTCGGGTCTTTCGGGGCGCGAATCTCTGCGCGGGATGCTGGCGCGTTTGCAACCGAAGGAAGAGGTGCTGTTGCTCGGTTGGGGTGTGCCGATGCCGCTGCCTGTACGGTCACGCAGGTATGATGAGGCGTTTTGGAAGGAGATGGGCGGGGGGAAGGGCAAGAGGAGTAGTGAGGAGATAAGTAGAGAATTAGGGTTTGGAAACCCATAAAATTGCAATGGAAAAAATGGGCTAAATCCTGTATACTAATTGCAGACAAGCGCCACTCGCCACCGAACCCCGTACCTAGTGTACGGTGAGTCTTCCACAAGGAAGCAGTTAGGAGCGGGGGCGTTTGCTTTTAACTTGGGATTGTGCCGATGGGCGCCATTGCCAGATATTAAAACGGGTGGATGATGGAGAGGTTGATTGTTTAAGTGTATACCAACCCAGTCGTTTTTGAATATGAGCAATCAAAGCCAGTTTGGCGGGACTTTCTTTTGAATCGTTCCATGAATAGCCAAGTGCGCCGAGTAAAACGTCAGTTAATTGCAATAAATCTTCTTTGTGAGACTGGCGTGGTTCCACGCCGCGAAGCGGAGCTATACTTGCTTGTTTCATCCAATAATGATTTGTGACGATTTTTAGAACTTCAAGGCGGTTTTTCTTTCGGTTGCTTCTTTCATCGGTGTAAAGCCAGTATAAATTTTCAGGCTTGATATTTCGGCTGACCAGTTGGTAATAAAACTTGTAAAAGCCAAGTTCCTGATCGTTTTTATGGAAGGTTCGATAATCTAAAAGGTTTGTGTCTATGACAATGGAACGAAACCCTATATTTTTATTTCGGAAAAAGCAATCCACCCACGCGTAATACCCTGCTAGTTTTGAATTTGATACTTTTGTCCATTTGAATTCGGCGGTCATGTTGAAGTCATGCCGAACTTTGGATAGACCTTCCCGTAATTCCATTTCATATTGTTGCGGAATCCATAAACCGCCAATAAGCATATAGCGGGCGTTATGAATATTACTTTCATCGCAGTAGAGTGAGTAGCGCGTTTGTGCCATGAGTTATTTGAAAGTCCACCTTGGTAGATTGATGGTATGCTTGGATTATAGCACGCATGTTCATAAAAATCCCGCGAGGAGAATTTGAAGGAGTTGGGGTTTTGATTTGATGTAGTGGATTTCTTCTCAAGAAGACCACCTACGAATCAGTGTTTTGGATATAAGCCAAGGCTAAGGTTTCTTCTTTGCTCAACCAATGGAATTGCGAATTACCATCTTCATCGAAAACTGTGTCTCCGCCTTGAATACCCATTCCTTCTTTTGCCTTTATTAACGATCATCTCTTTGTATATAAGGCAATCCCTTTATTGGAGTATAAGTTGCCCAGCCTCTTCCAAAGTTAACAAATATAACTTTGCCATAGAAATTCTTTGTGTCTTCAAGCTTAGCCTTAATTTGATTTGCTTGTTCGACTTCTTTATACGCATTACTTAATTGATTGTCTATGTCCTTGTTCTTTTCAAGAGCATCGCTCAGCTTATTTTTGATTTTCAATTCATTTTCTTGATATTTCTGAATTGATTCTAGAAATTTCTTAGGATTTACTTCTTCCCATAGTTTGCTTAATTCTTCCGACTTGTCATGTTTTTGCATTGCGGCAAGTAATGCTATTGCTGGAAGATACTCCTCACTTTTAAGCAGTTTTCTAACTTCAACAATAAGGAACGATCTTAGATATTGATATTGATCGGAATTAATACCATTGCCGAGTAGATAGATTAATTCGGGTATTGATTCGTAGTTCTTGTCTTTAATTAAGCCAATTACCTTAATCAACTTATTGGTTGAATCAATTCCATCAATACATCTTGTATTATCTTCTTGATTTTTTAATGCTTTTTCGTAGCAAGAAATTGCTTGTCTTAAGAATTCGGTATTTAATGGGTCGATAATTTGGTTTTTTCTTCGATAAACATCACCTAATAAAATATATGATAGGACAATGGGTGCTCGCCCAACTTTGGACACGGCAAGAATAACCTTTTCAATTTCTTCAATTTCTGATGCTGTATTAGCTTCGCTCAAGCGTTTTCTGTTTTAGAGAGTAAATAGAAATAAGTAAATCCATCCCATGATTTGAAGTTTTCTGGAGAAGAAAAAATCGAAGTGTACTTTTCTAAGTTAGCAAGTAACTCGGAGTTACTTTCATACATAACAGTACCTGCATACCCGTTTAGGGTTTTGGGAATAGTGTCGCCTTTTTCAATTAGTATTAAAAATGGGACACCAAAACCTAATGCCAAGCCGATAGCGACATATGTATTTATGTCAGTGAATTTATTTATACAAAAAATACAAAATGGTCTCATCACCACGTGCCGAGACATCTCGTCGTGTATATTTGTTCCTGAGAGTGGTTTATAAAAAGAAGCGTGCCAATTTTTTTGAGACGCAAATTCCTTTATAGCTTTTATTAAGTCTGGATTTGTAGATTCGTTTGCGCCGATCACGGAAAATGATTGATAGGACTTGTCTGTTGGTTTTTGAGGTTTGGGTTGTGGCTGCGAAATCAATACTTCAGCTTTTTCGTTTAACAGTTCAGTAAATTGTAAGTACCCTGATGCTTCTACTGTAAACGGCTCTATATACTCTGAGAATAACTTATCTTCCCTAGATGAATTATCTTGAATGTAGAAAAAATACCTTTGTTTTTCAAGCGCAAATGCAATACCAAATTGTGTTAATCTGTCTTTGTAAGACTCTTGTTTATCAAGAATTGCGTCTAGCAAAACCACATCAGACGTAAGGATGCCTTCAAGGACTGATTGCAAAATTGAGTCTGGGGTTTTAGGAGTTTCTTGATAAATTTTGAGCCGCTTGGAATATTTGGAACTTCTTAAAGCATAAATTGTGTCTTTATTATGACCGCGTTTATGCCCTTCGTTGATGTTGACAAAAAAAATCCCATCCTGGCTCTTGTCATTCATAGAAACCTCTTTTACTCTAAAAATCTTTCTTCCCATTTTGGGAAGGCTAACTCGAACTTTTCTTCTAAGTCTGTTCGCCCTGCGAATTTTAGCGCGTCAAAAATGCTTAAATCACTCGGGGCTTTTTCGCGTTCATTATTTATCATGAGTGTGGGACGATTTAGTCCAATAGCAATTCCTAAATAGATAAATGAATTCGATGATGCAGAATTATCTACCCGATAAACTCCGAACTTTGAACGAGCGATTGCATCGCTGACTTCAGGAATTTTGTGATAAAAAATTGGTTCAATTTCTTTTTGCTCAAGGAATTTGGCTAATTTCTTATTCATTTCACAAAGAAAAACAGGCTGGTAACCACGTTTAACTAGCTGAATTGCAAGCGTTACTCCGATGTCTTCAGTTTCTAGTTCTCCCAAAGAAACACAAACTTCTCTCGTCCTTGCAGTCGCGTTTTGTATTAATGCTTTATCGAAGTAACCTACGCGGGTTATATAATCGTCCGTCAGGCTACCCAGGGTTTCTGATAAACTAAAATAATCATTCATTTCATAATATTGAATGAACTCAAGCACATTTGCGATACTCGCATTATGATCTTTTACAAGAATAAAAGGCTTCTGTAATCCAATGGAAACACCTAGTTCCAAGTACACATTGGTTTTTTGTTCTTTATCGATATGATATATCCCAAAAGGAGTTCCTAATATCATAGATGCTATATTACAAAACAGGGCTCCGCCAATTTCCTCATCAACTGTAATTACACTTAAATTGTAATTTTCAAATGCTTCTCGTAGAGCATTTCTCATGTCTTCTTTCTTTTTATCAAAATTTTGAGCCAAAAAATATCTATTGGGATAAACCTTAAGAGGAACATTACTGCATTTTCCACCTTCTGCAAATAAAGTATCAGTCTTGTGTATCTCAATAAGATTTCTGATAATTATTTCCCGTTCATTAACAGGAATGCTTAATCCTAGCTTGGCATAAATGTTATTATCTGAAATTGACTCTGACATTGTGTAGACCTCCATAAAAAGACTGAGACATATTATACAGGTGTTTATTTGCCATTGTATTCAGAACGAAATTATTAATGGAAAGAGACGTACAACTTATATACGCATTTCACAACAAATCCGCGTGATGGGGTGTAGGGGCGACCCGGCAGGGCAAGACGGGAAAATTGTTGGGGAAACTGTCCATGCAAGAGGGGATGATGGATGGCGGTGGGCGGGTCGCCCCTACGGATGGCAATGGAATGTCAACGAGAGAACACTGGGATGAATGTCCCAGTGTTTTTGATTTGAGGTGGAATGTCCGCGTGATGGGGTGTAGGGCGACCCGTCAGGACAAGCGGGAGAATCGTCGGGGGAACCGTCCATGCAAGAGGGGATGGTGGATAGCGATGGGTGGGTCGCCCCTACGATGGCAATGGATGTCAACGAGAGAATGCTGGGATGAATGTCCCAGTGTTTTTGATTTGGGGGGATTTGACAAAAGGTCAGCCTGAGAGTATATTTCCGATTGATTAATCGATTAATCAATCGAGAGGTAACCATGCTCAAGACGATCAGCGCCACAAAAGCCCGAATCAACTTTGGGGATGTGATGAAACAAGCCAAGATCGCCCCCGTCATTGTAGAACGCGGCGGCAAAGCCGAAGTCGTTGTCCTTTCCAAGAAGGCATACGACCAATTGGTCGCGGCAAAAACGCACGCCGATGTGCAAAAACGGATCGAAGCCCTGCATAAAAAAATCCGCGCTGAATTGGCTGGGAAATCCCCAGTGGATATTGCTGAAATCATTCGCCAAGGGAGAGAAGAACGCGATGAGCAAATCAACAACAGTCTGCGTTGATGCCAGTGTCATTCTCAGGTACTTGTTACAGCCTGAGAATGTATCCATTCAAACAAGATGGCAAAAATGGATGGCAGATGAAGTAAATCTCGTTGCGCCGTCTTTATTGTTTTATGAAGTGACAAATGCGCTATACCAACAGCAGAGAAATAACATCCTTTCGGCTGAAACGATCTGGGAGACATTGGAGTTGTCTTTGGAATTACCGATCGCTCTGGTCAACGAGGCGAATTTGCATGTGAAAGCGCGTGAAATTGCCATGCGGTATAACCTCCCTGCCACGTATGACGCCCACTACCTTGCCTTGGCAGAATGGATGGAGATCGATTTATGGACAGCGGATATGAGGCTGGTCAATTCGCTGAAACCATTCAAGGTGAAATGGGTCAAAGGGATTGAGTAATGAGAGAACACTGGGATGAATGTCCCAGTGTTTTTGATTTGAGGTGGAATGTCCGCGTGATGGGGTAGGGTGGGCGAATTAGCCTGTGCTTTGTCCGAATTGCGGGAAAGAGTTTCCGCAAAGGGGATTTGAACCGGTTGGGGTTTGGAAGCATCAGACGTATAATTTTATATGTAAGCCGTTTAATTTAAATCCTTTTCTACTATGATCTACGAGAATAGGAGACCAGAGTCCATGATCACATTTCAGGACATACTCGATTATGGTTTGCCGCTCGTTTTTGTTTATTTTGTTCTGAGCCTGATTTCGTCCACTTTGAGCCAGATCTTGATGGATACGTTCGAAGTTCGGGGAAAGACCCTTGAACGGTTCCTGATCTTGATCGCCGGTGAGAATGCGGATGACTTGTTGAATTTGCCCCAAATTCGTGCGCTCCAACCCATTAAATTCAAATCCTGGTTCAGCATATTTGGTGCGCAGACCGAGCCCAAGAAGCTTGAAAATATTCCGATTTCCGTTTTAGTGGATGCCTTTTTTAGCCTCATGGGTTTGGGGAATACCAAAAAGAAACAAGGCGTTCGTGAGATTAAGGCCGCTATCCGTAAAATGCCTGAATCCGGAGGGAAACAAGCCTTGTTAAATTGGCTCGAGCAGGGCATCTCCAACCTGGAAGATCTACGCTTGAATACGCAGGTCTATTTTTCAGGGCTTCTGGAGCAATCGGTAGCGACTGCCAACGCACGCTCCCGCAGCTTTGTGATCTCTTTTGCGGTTTTTATGGTTATATTTTTTAACGTGGATAGTATCCAAATAGTCGAGGATCTTATATACGGACCACAATTGAGGGCACTTGTTGCAGCACAAGCGGAAGCTATTGTGCAACAAGATAGCACGGATATAGTAGAAATAAATGACATGCTCGAAACGTTGGATGACTTGGATTACATCCGGTTCGGATGGTTTTCATTGACCCTTCCCCGCACCAATTCGATTCTCGATTGGGCGGGTTTCATTGCTTCCAAGATCGTGGGGCTGACAATTACAGCTGTCTTTGCTTCACAGGGATCAACCTTCTGGTTTGATCTGTTGGCTAAATTCAAGTAGAAGAATCTCAAGTTAAGTGGTCTCTCTGGGGAGACAGGAGATTTGGCGGGGAAACTGTCCATGCAAGAGGGGATGATGGATGGCGATGGGCGGGTCCGCCCCTACGGATGGCAATGGAATGTCAACGAGAGAACACTGGGATGAATGTCCCAGTGTTTTTGGTTTGTGTTGGGTAAGACCTTTTCCCCCGCCTTAAGGGAAAGGGACTAGTCTGTTTGGAGATTTGACTTCTCCCCTCTACCCGAAGGGTGAGCGATAGTGAGTGGTAGACGGGAGAGGGGGTGGACAGAGCTTTTTCTTATTCTTTTCTAGTTTCAATGTTCGCCCCGCAATAGGAGCAGGCGACGGAGTGAGAACTGGTCCATTTCAAGTCGTTTGAGCGGACGGGACCACCACAGTTGGGGCAGGTGGCGGGTAACAGGTCTGCGCGATGCACCGGGTCTGCGGGGGGCGGGGCAGGTCTTGGCGCAGGAGGAGGCGGAGGGGCGAAGGGCGGCGGATCAAATGGAGGAGGCGCAGGTCGCTCTGGCGGTTGTTCATCTCGAAAAAGCGATCTGAATACGATGCTGATGCCGACCAGAATCAAAATGCCGGGCCACCAATCTCCAGTGGTAAAGAGGATCGCCAGCCCGACCAGCCAGATCAAGCCGCTTAAATTTTTGCCTCTGCCCCGGCGGAAATGCGGTCCGTGCCGAAATCTTTTATGTCTGTGCATGTCATGAGTCCTTTGCAGAATGGGAGCAACTTCCATAAGTATACGCCTGACGGTGCTGGAAGGTTTCTGCAAATAGGCTGCCGGGCTTCACAAGGTTAGAAGAACCAATGCCCCAGTAGCGCCGAAGCCAGGGTCATGCTGATGTTGTCGATATCCTTGTAATGCAAAGACTCGACCAGTGCGCCGACCAATGCAATGGCAGCAATGGGCAGCAGATAACGGGTGAACGGCGCCGCGAATACGCCAGCATTTACATAGATGAAGAGCATCAACGCAGACATCACGAACCCGCCCACAAATACGCTCACCATGCCCGCTACAGATTTTTCCTTGCTCCACGGCAATTTGGGCGAAGGGATGCGCCGCCCGAAGATATCGGCAATGCCGTCTCCGCCGCACATCATCATCAACGCAATGATCCCGATGGGAGAATCTTTCCAGTACACCACCGTCAACACCACGAACATGATGCCGTAGTACAACGGTCCGCGCAGGATCTCTTTCGGGTCACCGGTACGCGACATGGCTTCCACGGAAGCTTTATCTTTCAAAACGCCAAAGCCGATCAATGCAAATTGCACTGTGATCGCAAACGGAACCAAGGCTGCCAGCCAGCGGGCAGAGGGGGCATCATTGAACAGGAACCAACACAGCACGAAAAGCGGACCTGTACCGATGTGGATCACCTTGCGGCTAAGCTTGCTGTCCATCCAGCCGCGATGCGCGATGAAATCCATCGAACGCAGAAAAACGAGAGAAAGTACGAACGTGAGGGCGAGAGCGATGTAGTTATTCAAAGGAAGACTCCTGAAGAAAATTGACGATGGACGGTAGACCATTGACGATGGAAAAGATCGTCTATCGTCCGCGGTCTATGGTCCATCGTCGTTATTTATAACCCCGCACCCGCTATCAAAGACTCCCAATTTTCAAAAAATGGTACATCCGCCTTGCGGAACGCCTCTGCTTTTTGTGCGATGCCCGAGGTCAAGCCCAGCGTGTGCACACTTACTTCAAACCCCGCCTCGCGCAAGATATCTCCCGCCGCCCGTGTGGCGCGGACCCCGCCCATCGTATCTTCGATGACGTACAGTTCAAACGACTTCGGCAGCTCGCTAAACTTTCCATTCAACTTGCCCGAGGTATGCCACTCATATGCCGCATTCAACGCCGCCAACTCATCGCCGGTCCACGCCGCGAGGATTCCCGCCAGCGCATGGAACGGCGCAGGCTTCATCAACGTCGCCGGGTTCAAGCCGTGTTGCGCCGCAATGAATTCCAACTTTCCAAACGACATCAACGGGATATCCGCCAGCCCAGCCAACTCCAAGCCCAACTCTGCTTCAGGCGCGTATCCACGATGTGACCCATCCCATTCGCGCGGTGGCTTGGAAGGTCGGGCAGTAAAACCGGAGATGGAATTCCACTCGTGTCTTAACCTCTCGCGGATTTCTACACTGATGTTAGCCTTATCCTCCGTCAGCAAAAGGGATTGCGCCTCAAACTCCGCCGGTAGCTGATATGTGGACCCGAACGTTTCGCTCCCGAGAGTGAAATGCTGAAACGTGCGAAACGTGTGCGACTTATACACATCCCGTGACTCGGTCATTAAGTTCTTACGCAACTCACTCGGTATAGACGAAAAACATTCCTGCTCGTATGCTGCATCCACAGGATACTGCCCGTCCATCAACTCAAACGCAGGAATGGATAAATGCATCGGCTCCTCCACCTTGCGTTGACGTTGAATCTGTTCCCCAGCAAGGACAGGGTCATCCGATAAATTCTCCATTGGCTGACGCGAAAGCACATCCTCCCAATATGCGGCAATGATAAGTGGCGACATATCCCACTCGCTTGAAATGCCGCGCTTCTCCATACTGACGGGTAATTCTTCTTCGATGACATAATCGCCGATGAAGCGCTTCACCGTTGCCCGCAGCGCCGCTCGATACCCGCCCGGCTGGACGAGCACACCATCAATATCTAATAAGATGATGCGATTCATTTATGTCGCTTCTCCAACTCGGCAAGGACATGCGCAGGGGTCAGCCCACGTGCGGCGAGCAGAACCAGCGTGTGATAGGTCAAGTCCGCGACTTCTTCGATCAGTCGCTGGTCTTCCTGCGCCAACGCCGCGACGACAACTTCTGTCCCTTCCTCGCCCACCTTCTGCGCGATCTTCGGCAAGCCTTCATTGAAGAGACTCGTCGTGTATGACTTCTCGCTGGGATTCTTCTTCCGATCTTCGATCACATCAAACAACCATTGAATGCTCATGTTCACTCCTCGTTTCGTCATTGCGAGGAGGGCGGCAGCCCGACGAAGCAATCTTATGACTAAAACATGAGATTGCTTCGGGCGGAAGAGCACCGCCCTCGCAATGACGGATTAAATGCTTCTATAAAAACACGTCCGCTCACCCGTATGGCACGCTGGACCCGCAGGCTCGACCAGCACCAGCAGCGTATCCGCATCACAATCCACGCGGATCTCGACCACCTTCTGCACATTGCCCGATGTCGCGCCCTTGTGCCAAATCTCCTGACGACTGCGTGACCAGAAAACCGTCTCACCTGTTTCTATTGTCAATCGCAGAGACTCAGCATTCATCCACGCCATCATCAACACATCTTTTGTTCTTGAGTCCTGAACAATTGCAGGAATCAACCCGTTTGAATCGAACTTAATTTCATCATTCATAATTCATCCTTCATCATTGTCTTACAGGTACACCCTGCAATCTTAATTCCTCTTTCAACTCAGGGATTCTCAACTTCCCATCATGGAACAACGACGCCGCTAATGCCGCATCTGCCATGCCCTTCGTGAGCACATCCGCAAAGTGACTGGGCATCCCCGCCCCGCCCGACGCGATGACGGGTACAGAGACCATGTTCGAGATGATACTCGTTAGTTCAAGATCATAACCTGCGAGCGTGCCATCGGCATCCATGCTGGTGAGCAGGATCTCGCCCGCGCCCAGCTCCACGCCACGGACTGCCCACTCGACCGCGTCAATGCCTGTGGGGGTACGTCCGCCCGCCACATAGACTTCCCAGCTTGAGCCATTCCTGCGTGCATCAATCGCCAGCACAATGCACTGCGCCCCAAAGCGACTCGCGCCTTCAGAAAGCAACTCAGGTCGTTTCACAGCCGCCGAGTTGACACTGACCTTGTCCGCGCCAGCTAACAGCAGATTGCGCATATCGTCCACTTCGCGGATTCCGCCACCGACGGTCAACGGCATGAAGACCGTCTCTGCCACGCGGCTGACCAACTCCAAGGTGGTCTTGCGTCCTTCGTGGGTTGCAGAAATATCGAGAAAGACCAACTCGTCCGCGCCTTGCTCATCGTACAGACGCGCCTGCTCCACAGGGTCGCCTGCATCGCGCAGGTTCACAAAGTTCACGCCTTTCACCACGCGTCCATCTTTGATATCCAAACAAGGGATGATTCGTTTTGCTAACATAAAAAAACCTTTCCACCACGAAGTGTCACTAAGGTCACGAAGGAAACAACCTTTCACTGTTTTGCTCCGGGCACACGTGCCCTTTGTGTTTAACAGATTAAGCCTCTTCCAGATCAACCGTCCCGTCATACAACGCCCGTCCGATGATACAGCCCGCGAGCCCCGCATCCTTCGCCGCCTTCACATCATCAATGGTATGCACGCCACCTGAAGCGATCACATCGAGTCCACTTTTCTCGGATAACTCTCGCGTCGCAGGGATGTTCAACCCGCTGCCCAAACCGTCGCGGCTGACATCGGTAAAGATAACGGTAGCAAGCCCAAAGGTCCGCATTTGAAGCGCAAGGTCAAGTGCAGGCATGCCGCTGTTATCTTTCCATCCGCGCGTCCGCACGAGTCCATCGCGTGCATCAATTCCAACGGCGATATGTTCCGCGCCAAAACGACTCAATGCATCGCGTACGATCTCTGGTTGTTCAATCGCAATCGTTCCAAGAATCACGCGGCTCACGCCCAACGATAACGCCGCTTCAATCGACTCAAGCGAACGCATCCCGCCTCCGAATTGCACACGCACACCGAGTTTCAAAATTGCTTCGAGCGCATCACGATTTGTATTATCACTTTCGCCGAACGCGCCATCGAGATTCACAACATGCAACCAAGTTGAACCAGCGTCGATCCAACGCTTCGCCATCTCGGCGGGGTCATCACTGTACGACGTCATTCGCGCGGGGTCGCCTTCTTTCAAGCGCACCACTTTGCCGCCGCGCAGATCGATCGCAGGATAGATCGTAAACATCACGCCTCCACAAAATTTTTCAAAATGCGCAACCCCACCGCCTGACTTTTCTCAGGGTGAAACTGCACGCCAAACACATTCTCGCGCCGCACCGCGCACGCATACCGAATGCCATAATCCACTTCCGCGATGACATCGGATGGATCGCCCGCCTGACAGTAAAACGAGTGATTGAAATAAACATACGCCCCATCTTGGATTTGATCGAAGAGCGCCGCCTCATTCTTGACTGTGAGTTGATTCCACCCCGTATGCGGAATCTTCACCGATAGAGTATCTGCAAACTTCACCACCGTGCCGCGCAGCAGACCCAAGCCTTCGTGCTCGCCCATCTCTTCACCGATCTCGAACAAGGCTTGCATACCGACACAAATTCCCAACATAGGCACACCACGCGACACGACTTGCTTCACAGCGTCATCGAGTCCTTTGGCTTTCATGCCATCCATAAAATCACCGAACGCACCCACGCCCGGCAGCACAACTTTCTTTGCTGTTAAAACTTTTTGCGGGTCATCAGTTCGTTCGACGTTCGCTCCAACATTTTCCAGCGCCTTCTGCACCGAGCGCAAATTCCCTGTACCCGCGTCTATCAAGATTATTTCTTTCATAAACTTCCTCTCTGCCAATCCCGAAGGGATGACATAGCACAGCCAACCCTATGACACCCCTTCGGGGTTGATTTATCGCATTTCAAATTCTATAATCATTTCACGCCTTCGGCGTTTTGCTTCTAAACTTCCCTTTGTCGAAGGGATGCTTCCCCACCGCGTCTTGGGTCAAACTGCGTGGACGTATCCAACGCGCGCCCAGGCTTTGAACAAGGCTTCGGCTGATGATGGTCATCGCGCCCGTATAAGACTCGTGCATGGAGGTTGCAACGCGCCTGCACCGCAAACGACTCAAAGAAATGCGGGAACAATGTCACAGGGATGTTGCCTACATACGGCGTATGCCATTCGACCTGCACCACCGCATACGGACGCCCTGACAAGTCCATTGCCACGTGCGCGAGAGTCTCATCCATTGGTGCGAAACTATCTCCCATGCGGACAATTCCCTTGCGGTCGCCCAACGCCTTATCGAAGGCTTGTCCCAATGCCAGCGCCACATCTTCTACTGTGTGATGGACATCAATGTGCAGATCCCCTTGCGCTTTGACGGTCAGGTCAAAGAGACCATGCACGGCAAGGTGAGTCAGCATGTGGTCAAGGAATCCCACACCTGTGGAAATCTCGTGCTTGCCTGTGCCATCCAGGTTCAACTTAATTTCGATCTGTGTTTCGTTTGTTTGACGGGATACTTCACTAGTTCTCATGGTTTCTCCAAACTCTGGTGGTCGAGTAGCCCCGTGTTCGTCGGGGCGTATCGAGACCACAAAGCGTTCTTATATATTCTTCAACGCTTCCAACAAAACATCCGTATCATTCGGACGTCCCACACTAATGCGGATATGATCTCTCAGCCCAGGCTTGTTGAAGTAGCGGATGAAGACTCCGAATTCTTGCGCCAACTTCGTTTTCAACTCGGCGGCATTGCGCCCATCCACTTGGCAGAGGATAAAGTTCGATTGCGTAGGATACGGCTTGAGGTACGGAATCTCCGTCAGCGTGGAGAGGAGGCGGGTTCGTTCGTCCTTGAGTTTTTCGACCAACACCTTCAACTCATCCACATTGGCAAGTGACGCTTGCGCGGCAACACTCGCGGCGACGTTGACATTGTACGGCTGCTTGGACTTCCACAAAATGGGCATGAGCCATTTCGGGAACGCGCCATAGCCAATGCGCAGACCCGCCAGCCCCGCCCATTTGCTGAACGTGCGCAACACGACCAGATTATCCCGTTGCGGCACCTCGCGAATTCGGCTAAGACTCGCGCCGAGGTTCTCGCCAGCAAATTCAATGTACGCTTCATCGAGGACCACCAACAGCGGAAGCGCGAGCAATTCATCCATCACATCCGATGGGATTAAAGAGCCATCGGGGTTATTGGGCGAAGCGATGAATAACAACTTTGGCTTGTATTCATCAACTGCTTTGCGTATGCCATCCATGTTCAAAGAGAAGTCGGCATTGCGTGGCACTTCGATACAACGCGCAGCGTTCAACTCGGCATCGAAGGGATACATGCCAAAGGTTGGCGGGCAGGAAAGGATACACTCGCTCGGCTCAAGAAAGACGCGCATGAGCAGGTCAAGCAGTTCATCCGCGCCAGAGCCAGCGAGTAGGTAGTCTTCATTCACACCAGTAAATTCTGCCAGCGACTTTCTCAAGACACGCGACTCAGGATCGGGGTAGATGTGCGGAAAGTCCATCTCCGCGAGTGCCTTGCGGACAGCGGGCAGAATGCCATAGGGATTTTCGTTCGCATCGAGTTTGACGATCTGCGATGGTTCACGCCCGATACGCGCCGAGAGAATTTCGAAGGGTTCGATAGGTGTGTATGGTGGAAGGGATTCGAGGTGGGTTCGGATTTTCATTTTTCACTCCGCAACAACGCGGCATTCGCGTGTGCATCCAATCCTTCAGACTGCGCGAGGGTTGCGGCGATGGGACCGACTGCCTGCGCGGTTTTATCATCTAATGCGACGAGGCTGACGATCTTCACAAAGTCCCACACGTTGAGCGGGGAAGCAAAGCGGGCGGAGCCACCAGTCGGCATAACGTGACTGGGACCAGCAAGGTAATCGCCCAGTACTTCAAAGGAATGTTCGCCCATAAAGACACCACCTGCGTTATTGACCTTCTCTGCCCAACGCCACGGCTCGGTGACGGATAACGCCAAGTGTTCGGGCGCATACTCATTGGCGAGGTCAACGGCTTCGGCGAGGTCGCGGGTGACCGGCGCCGCCACGATTTTCTAATGAAGCGACAATGATATCTGCACGGCTGCGTTGTTCGATCTGAGCCGCAACTTCGGCTTGGACTTTTTGAATGAGGGTTTGTGAGGGAGTAAGAAGGATTGCAGAAGCAAGCAAATCATGTTCGGCTTGGGCAAGCAAGTCAGCCGCGACCCAACTGGGATTTGCTGAGTCATCGGCGATGACCACCGTTTCGGTGGGACCTGCCAACCCGTCGATTCCGACCACGCCGTAGACTTGTCGCTTTGCGAGTGACGAAGAGGTTGCCGGGTCCAAAATTTTATCGACGGGGCGGATGGTTTCGGTGCCATACGCGAGTGCGGCAATGGCTTGCGCGCCGCCGATGGCATATACTTCGTCCACGCCTGCGATGGCACATGCGGCGAGGATATTGGGATTGATTGGCACTTCTGAATTTTGCAAAGTCACGATTAGGTGGCGTGATGACGACGATTTCCTTCACGCCTGCAACTTTTGCAGGGATGGCGCTCATCAAGACTGTTGAAGGTAGTGGAGCCGTACCGCCAGGGACGTATAAGCCGACACGTTGAATCGGGCGGATGATCTGCCCGACGGTGCCGCCGAGTTCGTTGGTGAACCATGAGGTCAGCGGTTGTTTTTTGTGGAAGGCTTCCACGCGGGCGGCGGCTTTTTCGAGCGCGTCACGTTGCGCAGGCGAGATCGAATCAAGCGCGGACTGAATCAAAGCCGTCGAAACGGGAGCAGGCTTGAGGGGTAATTACCAATTACTAATTACTGGTTTTGAGTGCTGCGAGCATGGCGGTGTAACGCGGCGGCTCTTCTTCGAAGATGTAGGTGACGGGCGAGACGATGATGCCGCTGCCGCCGATAGCTCGCAATTCGCTGATGGCTTGCGGCAGGCGTTTGCGCGGCACGACGATGGTGACAGAGTGCCAATCTTGATTCGGTTCGCGGGTGATGATGGGGCTGACGGTGGGACCTTGCAGACCGCCGACTGATGTTTCTTCAAATAGTTTGGATGCGATCGCCTTGGGACTCCCGCCCACGCATGTTCGCAATGACCAGAAGATTTTCCTTCGCCCGCATGTGCGCCTCGATGTATTCGAGCAAGCGACGCGCCATCTCCAGCGCTTGTGGATTCGTTTGCAAGCTTTCGATTCGCAATAGTGCGGCTTGCGATGCTTGAATGACATCGCGCAACGCACGCAGACGATTGTCTTGCGGGTTTGGACCCGATGAAACAAGGTCGGAGATGATGTCGGCACAGCCGATGGTAGGCGCGCGTTTCCGGGAGTCCTTCGGCGGTGATGAGCGTGTGCGGAATGTTCTGCGCCTTGAGAAAGCGTTCGGTGAGGACGGGAATTTTGTCGCCACTCTCAGCGGACGGTTGGACTCGTCACATACTTTTTCAATGAAGGAATGTCTGTGACTTCATCCACGCTTCGGGGACGGCGAGCATGAGCGCGCAGCCGCCATAACCGAGTTCATCATGTAGGACGATGATCTCGCCGTTGTCGCCGCGATTTTCTTCGAGCAGTCGATGCCCGTGATGCCAAAGTCCACGCTGCCCTGGCGGACGCTGACGACGATGTCACGCGGGCGTTGAAAGAGGAGGTCAATCTCGGGCAGGGCGGGCATCTTTGCCTGATACTGACGCGGATTAAGTTTCTGCACGGAGAGTCCGCACTCGGCGAGGAAGTCGAGCGAGTCGTCCATGGGGCGTCCTTTGGAGGAAGGGAGACGGCGGGGTTGA
>JADKIL010000013.1 GCA_016721315.1 Candidatus Villigracilis vicinus | reverse complement strand
AACTTAATCACGCACGGGATATGGCACAAAAGGAGAGTCGATGTAATACGGTTCGCGAGATTGGACTGGCCTTCAGTCGCAACTCGGTGAAGCTAACTTATCGTTGAACAAAATTGACCGAGCGGCGTCGAAGCAGCCCATGGCGTTCCCTGCGAGCCATGAAAACTCCTGCCAGAAGGACGCCTTGAAATGTTGGCCCCAGCACGCAGCTGAATACGAACGCGGAAAATTGCCGAACGCATGGTGCGTGGAAGGCGCGTAGTCAAAAACGGGAAAATCATGCTTGCGAAATAAACCCCGTCTATATCGCTATCGAAGATTGTATGTACCCAGATCTATGAAGAGAGGCAGGAAGTCGTACGAATAGTTTATAGGGTTTTGGGTTGAGGGCGACGAACGAAAGGGTTGTCTGTACGTGATATTGCCAAAAGATTGACCGCAATGAAAGTTCCCACCTGGGAGGATATTCGTGATGTTCAAAAAGCGCGGAAAAGCGAGAATGGTCCGGAGGTTGGTCGTGGATTTTGGGATCTGAAACATATGCAGCCATTAGATTACGGAAAGCGAACACTTTCGGGGTTACCACCCGAACAACGCCCGCGAATGGGGATAGTCCTTTTGATGTACCGGCGATTGTCTCCGAGGAAACAGTTGGAAATGCGTCCAAATTCAATTTGAAAGTTGAACACCCAGTGTAATCACCGCCATATAAAGAGAGAGAGTACTTTACTTCGGAGTCGGGTTAGTGTGGATTGTGCAGTAGTCAACTTTCAATGCTACTCCCACCAACTGGTATGATCTTCGATATTATCTTTACTACCGTTGTAATGTATATATTGGGAACATTGCCAACGTCGAGTGTAACCTTCCGAGTTTTCGAGTCTGATGTTGTTGTTGGGACCCATCAGTTTGGAACCGGGTAAAAGATCTCCTCACGAAACCTAGAAGTTGAGTATGGACTGCTGAGAAAGTATCAGGAAGGAAGAGAACAGTTCTAAGCCCTGATCTGCGATTGCTTGATTGTTTTAGAGGATCTCTGTCAGGGTTCAAATCACAATTGGATCGTGTTCTCGATCTAAGGTACTCCGACGGTTCCAAGGATACGCTTATTGATAGAAACAACAATTGAATCGACCCTTCAGCTTTTGAGAAGGAACGTGATGAATTGAATTTGAACCTGAATTCGGAAGCTTTAATAGATAATGAGATCCGTCAACTTGTGGAATCTACTTTCTGATTGGAGAGGGTTGGAACCAGGGACGTAACCGTCTGAAGATCGCGAGAATTATTGAACTGTTGGATGTGAGGGTGTCTTTTATAGTGGAAGACAATCAAAGTATGTAGATGTATGGTGTTTCTTGCAGAAACAAGCTATCGATTGGGACCCTACTTTCAAAATGCGGCACCCGCTATTGATTGTCTCAGCTGTAACGTGAGAAGCCCTCCACTAACTACATCGTACATACCGCCGCGCGCCATGGCGTAAAGATAGTGTTTGTGTTTTGCATGTTCGTACCGCCTTGTGGACGCCGGCTGTGGTAGCAGTAGGAATCCGCCATCGCCTGAGGGAATTTCCGCGCGGCGTCGCCCCAGCCGCCGTATCCCCAGTCGTACGAGATTCTGCATGGATCTGGCAATCGCATCAAGATGTGCAGTAGTTAACACTTCGCCGTTTTCAGACTTCGTTTGGGCATTCAAATGTTGAAAGACCTTGCCGCCGGTCTTTTTCCACTTCTTCGCGATCGTTTGCCCATGCGTTTGCAAGTCCGGAGAGGACTTCCATGAATGATGGGTACGTTATACCTGCGCACCTGGCGGGAAGTAGGGGTGCCTGCGTAGAATGGCTTTAGCTCGGGTGTAAGGAATACGGAGATGGGTAACCTGCCAGAGCCGGCTTGGCGATGGTTGCCTGCATGTAGATGTTATCAAGATCGGGTCGTTCTTCGCGGTCTACTTTGATGTTGATAAGCGCCCGTTCATGATAGCCGCGGTTTCAGGGTCTTCGAATGATTCGGTGAGCCATGACATGGCACCAGTGACAAGCGGCATACCCAATGGATAAAAAAGATGGGCTTGTTCTCAGCTTTGGCTATTTTTAGTCTTCTTTGCCCCAAGGGTGCCAATTTACAGGGGTTGTGAGCGTGTTGAGAAGATAGGAGGTTGAATTTGAAAGTTGGTTTGACATAATACCTCTAATGAGTGGATTATAAGCGGATGCGGCGCATTTTCAAATCCCTCATTTACGGGTATGATGCTGGCACAAACTAATAAGGACAGGTAATAAAAATGAGTGAAGCAGCAAAACCGATCTATATTGTTTCTGGGTTGCCCCGTTTCGGGGACGTCCATGATGATGAAAATGCTTGAAGCAGGTGGGTTAAGCCCGCTTACTGATAATATCCGAACAGCGGATGATGATAACCTGCAGGGTTGTGGCAGATTTGAGCGAGTCAAAGCAATGAAAGAAGCGATACGAGCCTGGGTGGAAGAAATCGCAGGGGAAGGTGGGTGAAAGTGGTCTCGCTGTTGAGCATTTGCCGTCCAGCCATCAATATAAGGTTATTTTCATGGAATGAGATGATGGAATCCTTGTTCGCAGCGAAAAATGCTGGAGCGCCGTGGTAAACCGGGAAATCCTGCCGAGGATGGCAAGTTTGCCGAGTTATATGAAGCATTTGGAGAAAGTGAAAGCCTGGCTCGCGGGTCAACCGAACATAAGCGTGCTTTACATCCGCTACAATGAGATGATCGCTCATCCTGCTGATTATGCCGGAAAAAGTGGCGGCATTTCTAGGCGTGCCCATGAATACCAGGCAATGAGCGACGTGCCGCAAGAGCAATTCTACCGACAACTAAGGTAAAAAGAACGGCGAGAGCAACCTCGCCGTTCTTTTATAGATAGGGTTCGCTGATTTTGCCAGTCTGGTCTTTATGATGTTCAACATCTCGGCAGCTGTTTCGGTTTGACCTGTGATAACTCATTCAATTCTTGTGGGTCGGCTTCGATATCATACAAATAGAAGCGTTCCTGATCTCCGTCAAGTTCTTCGTACCCCAGTGCACAGATCATTTTATGTTGTCACGGACCGTGATGATGGACGTCTGGGTGAGAGGATAGGTGGCTTCGTTGAAACGCGCTTGAATGGTAAAATGCACCTTTATCTTCAGGAGTGGGTGTCGATGCATAGGCGGAAGAATGGTCCTTCAACGGAAGCGGGTTTCATGGCCCTGTCAGGTGCAGGAGGGGGTTGGCATGAGGTCGATGGCGCCTGGTGGTGGTATACATCCCGCCCGGTCTGAACGCCGGGCTCAAGATCATCAGCGGTACGCGCACAACGGGTTGATAAAGGGCGCCCGTGGAATGCCCCAAATTCCGCGTTCGAAGAATTCGCCGTGGTCTGATGTGAAGACCAGCCAGGTATCTTCCAAAATCCCGGCGGCTTCGAGCTTTTCAAACAACCGACCGAACTCATGGTCTACGTTTCCCAAAACAAATTCATCATATTGACTTCGTGCTTTTCGCAGAAACTCAAAAGTCTTTTTCTTCTGTGAATGGATCTTCGGGTTTGGCAAGCGGGTTTGTACGAATCGGTCGAGAATGTACCCGCAAAAGTCCTTTGTGGGTTTTGTAGGGAGAGTGTGGAGGAAGAAAGTGAAATATCCCAGGAAGGTTTAGGCAATTCAAGTACCCGGTCACCTAGTGTGTCAATTCTGGTCAAGAACAAAATAATTATCGTAGTTGATGCGGAAGCCCGTATGGATAGAGCTTGGCAATATCCTTCATGCGGTTGGTATATATTTTTCGTACAACTGAAAGGAAACCCGAATAGGAATATCCATCCGGGCGTTTGATCGCTCTACCCCAACCCAGAGTGGCGATATCTTCATCGTTCTTAAATACTTCACGGATCAGCCCGTCGTTGGATAGGAATAGTTCTTCCAGCGGGACTCGCTCGTTGATGGCTTTGCGGAACTGATAGAACAACGTGTCTACCAGGCTGTTGTGAGAGTAGGCGATGCGGTAATAATCGTTGAAAGCGTGGAAGATGCTTTTGTCTGCATATTCAGGTTTGACCACGCCGCCAAAAAGCGGATGGCGCGATGTGTCCATGGCAGTGAGCCGGTCAAAATGGATGCGGTGCCGGGCGTGGTGAAATTCCCTCCGGCAAAGTGGTTGTGGAAGACCGTTGCGCGTTTGGAAAGCCGGGCAAGGTTGGGTGTGGTCTCGCGGTCATAGCCATACAGTGAAAGGTTATAGGCGCTCATGGCATCGAAGACGATGATCAGGACATTTTTCTTGTTGCCTTGTGCCGTGTTACAGATATGGTTGATGGAGGGCGGAATAACCATGCCAAGCGAGGCTAGCCCAGCCAGTTTTAAAGTCACGCCGATTAATTGAGCGATTCATAATGGACCTCAAAAATTACGCACAAGAACGATGACCAGGGCAATGAAATCAAAAAACAGGTACAGGGTCATCAGGAGCGAGAAACGCTCAAACCCATCCAGCACGATCTTTTCCGCCTTTTCAGATCGTAGGATGAAATATGTGGGAAGGATAACTGTCAGCCCGATTAAGAACAACGCGGTTATATACAACGCGATCAAGGGACGACCGGTTCCGGCGAATAAGCTGAGAATTTGCCCGGAAGGTGTGACTGCCCGCAGGAAATAAGTTTGGTTCAAGATAGACCAAAACGAAAGAACGATCACAAATGTGCCCATCAACGCGACACGTTTGTTTTCAATCCATTTGTTGAGATCAAAAAGCCGAGCAATGCTGCCAGAGCAAAGATTGCAAGGCTTTCCAGGAACGCAAATAATAATCCGTAAGAAACAACCCCAACCGCATCCCATGAATTGGTTCGAGCGGTGATCCAGTCGAAATCCCGCAAAGAGAGAAAGAGTGCCCAAAGATGCAACGGCAGGGCGCAGATCAGAAAGAGTGCCCACAACCCCTGCCGTGAATAATATTTTTAAAAGATAGCCAAGATCTTTTAACCTTTTTTCGATCTCGTCCTGATCTTCATCGCTGTAGGAGGGCGGCGGCGCAGAGGCTTGTGCTTTAAGGTCTTTGCCGATCGTCAAGGCAGGAATATCGCGATAGGAAGGCGAAGGAAAGTTGCCAAGCCCGTCGGTGGAGAAAAGCACACCCGGAACAGCTTTCGCATCGAAACAGTGATCGGCTTCCCAGTGCTCTGTATTCTTTTCAAGTGCTTCGCTGCGCCACTGACCGAGACCTGTTTCAGCAGACCCGCGATAAGGCGGGTGGTAGCCGACAAAGAGGTCGGGACCATAAGCAGCGAGAGGTCCCTGGAATACCTCTGTGGATCAATGCAGTTTGAATGACCTGCCCGCCGTCGGGACCTTTCCATTGCAACAGGTCTTCCTTGATCTTGGTAAGGATCTGCATGGCTTCATTTTCGTTGACCATACCGCTACCTTCGCGACCAGCGATATTGAGATAGAGGCTGTTCAAGCCTCAAAGCGTAGGCTTGAGTCTGAGACCAGTCTGCCGTTCGAAGGTCGGAAGAGGCGGGGCTAGTCGTTTTCATGTATCCACGATCAACCAGCCACTTATTCAAATGGACCTTGTAATCGAATCGCCCGGAATCCGTGATCCGAAATGACTAGCACACGGGTTTTCTTTTTATGGGATGCTTTTTCGATAATTCGTCCCGCCAGTTGGTCGAGGCGGATATACCATGATTCAATGACATCCTCACGTCCTTTGAAGAACATATGTTGGACGCGGTCGGAACGTCGAACACACAAGCGAGAATGCCTTCGTCGAATGTGCTCAATGCATGGTTAAGGACGCGCTCACGTTCGTCGTCGATCATTTCACACAGTTTGAGGAACTGCCCGTCGTTGATCAAACCTTCGTTGAGAGCGGTTGTGTCTTGGTAGCCAAGTGTGAGAAAGGGACCGTTCTTTTTCCACTGGTCTTGAATAAAACTTTTCGGAGTGGCATAAGGCAGGGCGAGCCCAGCGGATGGAGCTGCAGCGGCCGGAAATACACCGACAAGGGATTTAGATTTGTAACAATAGCGCGGCTAATGGCTTTGACCGTCATACAAAGCCGACGGAGAAAGGTAGCTCAACAATATCGCCCCATTCACCTGGTTTCAAAGTAACCTTTTGTTTGGCGATCTTGAGAGACACTGCGCCGCTCTCAACCTCCAACTCAAAATCAATATTGACGGTTCCGTTCTTTTTGGCTGGACCTTCAAGCGAACCTGTAAATCGCGAAGCGCCTTTTTGGGTCAATCCGCGGACTGCGCTTTTTCTTTCTGGATCTTCTTGCAATTTATCTACTGAGAAATATGTTCCCACCCCAAGGCGCCCTAGAATATCAGGGGTGCCGAGACCAGGTATGGTTTGCACAGGGGATGCTTGTTTCGCCGGGAAAGTGGCAGGCACCACATGGATGTGGCGGGATATCCGTCTTCTAAAGCTTGGTCAAAGATGGTATGTGCAGTGTATGGCGGAACGAATTGCAGTCCGAGTAAATTCTTTTGTGTAGGTAACAGCGAAACTTGCAGGCTGTAATTTGCAGGGTTACGATGGACAAAATCGAACATGCCGTGGCCGCCGGGATTCATGCCGGTGGCGATACTTGTCCACGAGACTTCGCTTTGTGGAGGATTCGAAACGCTAAAACGAGAATACCCCCCAGCCTCTACAAGTTTACTTAGGTTGGGGGTTTTTCCTTGTGCGTGTAGTTTTTCAAAAAAAGCGGGGTCGAAGGCGTCAAGACCAATGATCAGTGTGCGCATGAGTTGAAGGGTGATTTATGAATTGGAGTTGTTATCGTCTTTAGGTGTTTCGTCCTGCTGATCTTCCTTGCGCATGGTTCTGCGCCACTTGGCGAAGATCATCTTGATACGCCCAGAGAACATCAATACGGTGCCAGACAAAACGCCAAACATAACCGCGAGAATTTGAAACAACATTCCACCAGAGCCAGGGTCAATATACATTTTTTCTTTCCTTTTCTACTAATTTATCGTACTGGATTATAACAAACATCCCCGCCTAGGGTTGGGCGGCTTAATTGCCTCAAACCCGTAGAATTTGCTGCTACAGGCGGTTATCCAATCCCCGGTCATATCGCGGGATTTCATAATGTCCTGTACGCCCAGACCTTTCATGTCAATCACGCTGACTTCTACCCTTTTCTGTTGCTCAAGAACCGCAGTTTGAATGACATGATCCCGTGCGTCCCATAATTCTGCGCGTAGGCGATAGGCAGGCAGTTCTGCATAAACCCGTGTTACAGTTCGGGCTGTGTATACAGCACTGAGGGATTACAGCTAGGATGGCTATTGAGTGTACCCAAGTATTATTCCAGCGGGAGTTTAATTCCCTGCCAAGCAACCAGGCGATCCCTGCCAACCCTGCAAGCATGACGAACCGGGCAAGCGATTTCCCACGCGGGTCGGGTGGAGCGCCATAAAACATAACGCTGGGAGCCTGAACTGCAGCTGTGATCAACCATATGGCGATAAGGATCACGAGCACAGGCAAGATGACGTTTCGCAAAACCCCATTTAGTTTTTCTTTAGACGATACTCCAATCAGGATCGGCAGTGCAAGAAAGACCAATAGGAAAATAAGATGCGGCATTGGCAGGCTGCGAATAGAGTCTGTGATGAAATCAAAGGCAAACCTTAGTGAGAGGAAGATCGTCATGGGCAGGCTTGTACGTTCTGCCGGGATCACTTCAGTGCGAGTTGCGTTTGAGGGGGCTAGAACGAGGATCATCAGGGAAAATAGCAGGGTAACAAAAGCGATGATCGCTGTGGGAAGCGCTTTCTCTGCCCAGACGGACCGTTATTTTATTTGCAACCAAAAGCAGAACCAAAAACAAAGTCATGCAACTGAGCAAAAAGGTATTCCCAGGTTTCGGAAAATCCACCCGCCAGAATTGCTGCTGGAATGATGATGTAGTCAATTAGTTTGCTGCGAGTTGCGCGGACGGATTGAGATGTGATCAAGGCAAAGAGGAATATTCCGGAGATGATCGCAAGGCTGTAATGGATGCCCGCTGTCCAATATAAGACTTGGAATCTCTGCGGAGAGATATATAACGTGTAATAAAGCAGGGTGGCCGTTCCTGCCATGATGGCAGTCCTGGAGGCGAAACCAGATATTTTGGCGATATTTGAGAGGGTCCAGTAAAGACCGATGAACCAGCTGGTAATTACCAAAGGGCAGTAACTTTGCACCTACTATACCCAAAGATACAACAAGCCGGAGATCAATGTCAGGGAATAGCGGTTGTTTGCGTATCCCCGCAAGGCTTCGGGTCCTGTCATGAAATATGTTTTGATCGCGCCATCGATGCCAAGGGTTTTGAAGTCAAAGTTGTAACACCAGTCATCGCCCCAAAACCGATTATAAAAACCAATGTAGATCATGAGCCCCAGCCCGATGATCGGCGCAATACTTCCTAAAAAGACAGTCATCTGCCCGATTGAGTTTTTCTTTTCCATTTATTATCCTTCTAGAGTAGTGGATTTATTTTACCCGAATCGAACCTTTACCCATTTCCTGAGAGAGTTGACCAAAAACACCGCTTCCGCTTTCGCCAGATCCTGTTTCTTCAAGACCTTTTCTTTTACCTCGCCTGATGCGACCAGCTCCGCCCGGAACGTACCAGCCAACAACCCGCATTCCACTGGCGGCGTGAACAATTCGCCGTTCAACTTTACAACCAGATTCCCAATGGTGAACTCGGTCAATTCTTCGTTTTCATTGAAGAGAAGCACATCATCGAACCCTTGGATGCCAGCTTGCTCATAAACGGTTCTCCGTGTTGTTTTATGAAACAAGAATCTATCATTGGAGTTTATGGATTCTTTTGCCAAACATACGTTGAATATCTTTTCACTTGGTTGATAATCCTTCGCTTCACCCGATATTTCTCCGCGAGAATTCATCACAAGCTTTACGCGTCTGGGTGAAATGGCGTTTGCCGTCAACGTGCTCAAGAATTTTTTTATCATTCCTTCCGAGTTCTCTGTAGAAAACCCAAAATATTCTGCAGAGTCCATTATTCTTGCAATATGTCTGTTCAAAAGGAAGTAGCCACTTTCCGGTGTCCAGAGCAGGGTTTCAAAGAGGGAGAATTCATTTTGCGGAGGGTCGGTCAGCACCCGCGCCTTTAACAAGGCTTCGCCGTATTCATCTGCGGAGGTGGAATCCCACACAATACCACCGCCAACGCCGTATTGGGCTGTCTGTTCTTGTTTGTTCACAAGTGCGGTACGGATTGCCACATTGAAACGTGCTTTGCGATTCGGCGCAATATAACCAATACTGCCCGTATATATTCTGCGCGGACTCGTCTCCAATTCCGCGATGATATTCATGGTGCTGACTTTGGCGCACCGGTGATGGAGGGAGCATGGGAAAAGCGCCTCGAAGATTTCGCTTGTCGATGCCTTGGTCTTTGCCCTGACCGTTGATGTCATTTGGAAGAGGGTGGGGTATTTTTCGATGGTGAACAACTCAGGGACATGCACGCTGCCTGTCTCTGCGATCCGCCCAATGTCGTTGCGGATCATGTCCACGATCATCACATTTTCGGCGCGGTTTTTGGTGGATGCGTGTAGCCAATCAGAAATAGCTTTATCTTCAGCTGTAGTACGACCGCGTTTTACCGTCCCTTTCATGGGGCGTCCAGTAATGATCTCTCCATCTAGGTCGAAGAAGAGTTCATGTGAGGCGGAGCAGATTGCCCAATTGCCAATGTCGAGGTATGCGGCATATTTGTTTTGTGAGCGGGCGAGGTGGGTGAATAACTTCAAGGGATTTTCATGGAAGTCTGTGCTGAGGCGCATAGTGAAGTTGACTTGATAGGTCATCCCCTGGGCAATGCGGTCTTTTACGGTTTGAATGGCTGCATTATAGGTTTCTTTATCAGTATCCGGCAGCCAATTTAATGGCGCAAGACCTTCAAAGTCTTCGAAGACTTCGTTTGTCTGAAGAATCTGTGGCGCATCGTACAAGCCAAACCAAAGTAACGGAAATCCGTGGGATGGGATAACCTGCAGTGATGGGTCGAACGCAGGAGCGGCTTCGTAGCTGATAAAGCCTGCCGCTATCCAGCCGTGTTCATTGACCAGCTTTTCTACTTCTTCCAATCTCTTGCGAACATCTTCCAGCTTCTCGGTTAAAATCACGCGATGCGGATCATGGAACTTCCACCAAACATCGTCGTTTTTGAGAATCACGTCACCGTTCAAGTAAACCTCTCATGAATAAATTCGTTGCAATTGTACCGCGATGGCTTCCAGCGTTCTTGATGATGCTTGCCATCTTTGCCATTTCTTCACGTACCAGTAATGAATTGCCGAGTTTTGGCGGCTGGGACTATTTCGTCAAAAAAAGTGCGCATGGGGTCGGTTATGGTTTGTTGGCTCTCTCCTATTTACGGGCATTGCCAAAGCGAAATTATTTTTTGGCATGGTTGCTGGCAGTGTTGTATTCTGCGACAGATGAGTTTCACCAGTCATTTGTGCCGGGGCGCCACGCTGCAGTTACGGATGTTCTAGTGTTCGATAGCTTTGGCGCGATGATCGCACTTTTTATGCATTTTAAGCGTAGCGAAGGATCTTTACGTCAATAATAAGAGACTCTTCGGTCGTGAAGAACACTCCCTTAGAGTGACACACAAAGGAATTTACATGAAAAATAAAGTTAATAGACGAGATTTTCTGAAAGCCGCTTCGATCGGGACAGCCTCAGCGCTTGCCCTTGCGTGTGGTGTATTAACCCTGGAAGAGGAGACCAAACTTATGCCAAATCAAAATTCATCCACCAGTGCCGACGTGCTTGAGCTTGGCGCAGGCATCGCAGGGCTTGCTGCCGCGCGTACTTTGACCGATAAGGGCTTAAACGTCATCGTTCTCGAAGCGCGGACTCGTGTCGGTGGGCGCATGTGGACAGATTCGTCGCTGGGGTTGCCGCTCGATCTTGGCGCATCATGGATCCATGGCGTGAGTGGTAATCCGATCACGAAGCTGGCGAAACAGTTTGGGGCAAAACCCATGGCAACGGATGGCGAAAATGGAATCATGTTCCATGCGGATGGCAGTGAAATGTCAGATGCAGAATGGACAGAGATCGAGGCTTTGTTCGAGGAAATTTATGCTGAAGTGGAAATTATGCAGGAAGACACGGATAGCGATATGAGTTTACAAGAGGCATTTAATGAAGTATTGGCAGAGTATGATCTATCAGAAGAAGAACTGCGTGGATTAAATTATTACGCCTACCTTGGAACAGCATTGGAATATGGCGCTGACCCGAAGGATCTGTCGCTTTGGGAATGGGATCAAGATGAAGAATTTGGCGGCGAGGAAGTTATTTTTCCTGGCGGGTACAACCAGATTACGGATGGACTTGCAAAAGGATTGGATATTCGCTTGGAGACCGTGGTTAACACTGTCCGTTATGGAATTGATGGGGTTGAGGTGGAAACGTCTGCAGGAAGCTTTGTGGCCGATAAAGCCGTGGTGACGTTTCCGCTTGGGGTGTTGAAACAGGCTTCTGTTAAGTTTGGAGCCGCAATTACCCGAGTCGAAACAGTCGGCAATTAAGCGTCTTGCAATGGGCGTCCTCAATAAAGTCTATTTGAAATTTCCAGAAACGTTTTGGGATGAGGATATACAGACTATCAGTTATATGGGTGAGGAGCTTGGCGAATGGAGTGACTGGTTGAGTTTTGCTCCGTTCACGGGTGAGCCTGTGTTGATGGCTTTTCATGGTGGCGATAAGGGCTTTGCGCTTGAAGACCTTTCGGATGACGACATCCATAAAGGTGCCATGAATGCGTTGCGCATGATGTTCGGAGATGATATCCCTGAACCTGAAGGGATGTTGGTGACACGTTGGGGCAAAGACCCGTTTGCCTTTGGCGCATATTCGCACATTCCGCCTTTTGCGAGCGGCGCTGATTATGATGCGCTTTTTGAGCCCGTGGACGATGTTTTATTCTTTGCCGGTGAGGCGACCTGGCGTGAGTACCCCAGCACGGTACATGGAGCATATCTTTCAGGCGTGGCTGCTGCTGAAGAGATATAGGTTTGAATCGTGCTGAGAAATAGCCCTCCTTCATTGCTGAAAAAGAAAAGGAGTATGCGAATTAGTATTTGATTGCTAATTATTACATAACCGAATTTATGGTTGGCCGTTGATGATTTCTAGTAACTTGTTGGCAGTGAGGAGGGATGCTGATTTTGTGAGGTGTCCGTAATCCCATGTAAACGGTTCGTAGTTGCCTTCAATGTTAGTTGATGATAGACATTCTTTTTCTTTGCAAAATAAATCTAATAATGAAATAAAATCGGAATTACTGAAGTGTGCTGCATCTTTTAGGATATTGTCGGCGCTTCGGATAGTTTCAAATGAACCTGAGTAAACCAACGCCTCATCATCTAGTGCAATATGCGAGCGGAGTAATACACTTGGTAAACTGGGCATCCATTGAGGAACGCCGCCGACAATAATTACTTGTGTGGTAGGCGATTTTGATCTTATTAATAAAATTGTGTCTATTAATGCTTGTCTTAGATCGAGGTCATTTCCGCCTAGCGGATCGCTCCAGTTGGCATGGAGTATCAGTGTATTGGGTTTTAACTCCCCTACTTTCTCTAATATGTAGACATTAATCTCTTGACAATACGGACGACTGATCGGATCGTAGCCCGTCAAAGGTAAGCACCCTGAAGCAGTAAGCTGAGCAGTCTCTTGATGCGCTTTTCGAATACCATACGATAGAGCTGCGGCATGTGAGTCGCCCCAGATAAAGATAGTGTTGTTAGCATAGTTAGAATAAAAACAGTCGCTGCTGAAATCAGTAAATGTTTGACGCGGTGATAAAAGGCATTGCTCTTCGCGATATAGTTTTTTGTATATTTCCTTTGTCTCGTCTGAATTAAATGCCATAATCCTCTTCTGGTCATCTGTAAGGCGATTTTCGAATCCATTAGATAGATGTCCTGAAAAACCGACAGTTAAGAATATAAGGGAGCCGCTAAGAGAAAGGGTAAATATACTTTTCCTGTTTATAGCAGCCTTGTCTCTGAAAGGTTTTTCTATGTATAACCAGCTGAAATAAGCCAAAACCAATGATAGAAGGATCAGTGCTGTAAATACAAGTTCATCTGTATTTTCCGGGTTTCGAAGCCGTGTAAATGCAAATAAAGGTTGATGCCATAAGTAAGCGCTGTAACTAATGAGTCCGATAAAAACCAGAGGTCTGAAACTCAAGAGGCGTCCAGCCATTGTCTCGCTGGATGAAAAAGTGATGAGTAACCCGGTTCCTATCGTAGGAAATAAAGTGTATAAACTTGGGTAGGGAGTCTTTTCATCGAAAATAATTACAGCGAAAATAATCAGAATTAAACCAAAAAACGAGAGTGTTTCTTTAAGTAGTTTGTGTGAAAGAATTTTTTCAATTTCAGGGTTTCGGTGCAAGAAAAGATATCCGATTCCAGCGCCGATTGCAAGTTCCCAGACCCTTGTTGGTAATAAATAGAAAGCTGCAATGGGTTCGTTGTATGCCCCCCATTGCGCCATCCCCAGGCTTATCACTGTAAGCATTAGAATTGAGCTGAAAATCCACTGTTTTTGGTATTTCCATAGCAACATAAGGAATAAAGGGAATAAGAAGTAATATTGCTCTTCAACAGCCAAGCTCCACGTGTGTAAAAGGGGTTTGAATTCATTCGAGGTATCCCAATATCCAGATGTGATCCAGAATAGAATATTAGAAGAAAACGACGAAACAGCAACTAGACTTTGCGAAAACTCGCGCATGTCAACTGGGAGTAACCAAAACCAAGCGTAAAGAAGCGAAGCTGCCATTACGACAAATAAAGGCGGTATGATTCGTCTGGCTCTTCTTTCGTAAAAAAGGACCAGTGAGAATTTTCCCTCTTCTAATTCCGTCAGAATTATAGTGGTAATAAGATACCCACTAATTACAAAGAAGATATCAACTCCGATATACCCTCCATGGAAATATTTAAAACCTGCGTGGAAAAACATCACAGTAATAACTGCAATAGCTCGTAGTCCGTCAATTTCCGCACGATATTTCATTGGCTACCTTTTAAAATTCGAGGTTTATTAAATACGAAACTAATTGCGAGATAGGAGGCGAATCGCAAGTCTGTCCCACTTAACTATTTCCGGCCCTTATTCGAACTCGATATCAATCTCTTCGTCTTCTTTCCAGTCTTCGCTGCGTTCAAATTCAATATCGCCGAATAATACGTCCTGTTTGGCTGTTACACGATAGCGCTTGACCAATTCCAACAGTGCAAGAAAAGTCACCACGATTTCCACACGGGTGGCTTTATCAGTGATGAGTCCGCTAAAGTGCATGCGTTGAATGTTCTTCAAGGTCTTTGTAATGTAATCGATCTTCTCGCGGATGGTTACCTTTGGCGCACTGATGACCGTGGTTAGTGGTTTCTTATCTTTACCCTTTGAGAGCGCAGATTCCGCTGCGGAGATCAGTTTTTCCAAAGTCAGATTCGATAGGTCAAGTTTTGGTTCCACTTTGGGTGGTGGTGCCACGCGCAGGAATGTTCGTAAGTTTAAGGTCTGGCGTTCTTCCATCCATACCGCGATTTCCTTGTAGCGCTTATAAAGCCGTAACTGTTCCACCAGCGCCAGTCCAGGGTCTTCTTCACCGGGTTCGCGTTCGGGCGGGCGCGGCAAAAGTGCCTCTGATTTGATTTGTACCAGCTTCGCCGCAATTACCAAAAACGACGAGATCTCTTCCGGTAATTGGTTTTCCACCATGCGCAAATGTTCGAGATATTGGTCTGTTACAGAACCCAACGAGACCGTTGTAATATCCAGTTCGGCGCGTTCGATCAGGCTCAATAAAAGATCCAGTGGTCCCTCGTAAACAGGGGTTAGAACCTTATATGTGCCGAGTTGATTTCCAAGAATTCCATCCATAGCGGGCGAATTATATCATTGCATCTTCCCGTCACTGCAAGGGGGCTTTGCTCTGGTGCCCTCACAATGGCGGAAATTGAGCGGTTATAATTCAGTTCATGTCCAAGCTAACTCATCTCGATGAACACGGTCGCGCAAAAATGGTAGATGTGAGCGATAAGCCCGACACCTCCCGCACTGCCATCGCCCGCGGTGAAGTCCACATGAAAAAGGAGACATTGGAATTGATCCGTGCCGGGCAGATCAAGAAGGGCGATGTCTTGACAGTGGCTCAAATTGCAGGCATTACCGCCTCAAAACGGACCTCAGACCTGATTCCGTTATGTCATCCTTTGCCACTCTCAAAAGTTGATGTCGACCTTGAGTTGGATGACACGCTGCCAGGTGTTGTCATTACCGCTACTGCCAAGGTCACCGGCAAAACCGGTGTAGAAATGGAAGCGCTGACTGCTGTCTCGGTCGCTGCGCTCACTGTGTATGATATGGCGAAAGCTGCCGAGAAAACCATGCGGATTCAAAATATCCGTCTCGTTGAAAAGCATGGTGGTCAATCGGGAGATATTGTCAACCCGTAATGGCGACTTTGTCCCTTTTATTTTTGGTGAACCCATGAATTACCCCTCCATCAACCTCCAAGAAAAGCTCTCGAAATTTTCCGAGCACTGGTCGCCGAAGATCATTGCTCAAATGAATGACTATCATCTCAAACTTGCCAAAGTTCAGGGAGAATTCGTCTGGCACAGCCATCCCGAAACCGACGAAGTCTTCATTGTCGTGAAGGGCAACCTTGATATTCTTTTCCGTGATGGTAAAGTTTCTCTTAGTGATGGTGAAATATTCGTAGTGCCCAAAGGGGTGGAGCACAAGCCTGTTGCTGAACAGGAGTGTCATATTCTGTTGATCGAACCTGCGGGCTTGGTCAACACAGGTACTGCAAAAGATTCCACGCTAACAGCCCCTACTGATGTCTGGATTTAATATGAACCATATCAAACTATTATTTTTTGCAACTATTCGTGATCGTGCCGGGACTAAATCGATGGAGATGGATATTCCAATGGACATGACCATCTTGCAATTAAAGGAAAAGCTTGGCGCTGATCACCCCAATTTGAGAGAGTCGATGAAATCTGTGTTGATCACGATCAACCGTGAGTATGCTTTCGATGAAGCCGTTGTTCCCAGTAATGCTGAAATTGCCTTATTCCCACCCGTCAGCGGTGGATAAGGTGCGTATGCAAGATACCACGCATAATTCATACTAGAACCAAGAGAGTTTTATGACCGAAACATTCCCAACCATTTATTCCATCACCGAATCAGAAATTGATTTAAACGACCTGCTTGCCAGGATCACACTTACCTCCACGGGGGCAGCAGCCATCTTCACCGGTATGGTGCGTGGTGTTACCTCACGTGGCGATGCTCATGAGACGGAATATCTCGAGTACGAGTCGTATGTGCCGATGGCAGAAGCTAAAATGAAACAGGTTGCCGATGAGATCCGTGAGAAGTGGGCTGTTGTGGAAGGTATTGCCATCGTTCAACGCATTGGCAAGTTGTACCCGAAGACCCCAACTGTGTTGATTGCATGCACTGCTGCCCATCGTGATACAGGTGTCTTTGAGGCTGCCCGTTATGGGATTGACCGTCTCAAAGAGATCGTCCCTGTCTGGAAAAAGGAAATCGGTCCTGATGGGCAGGAATGGGTCGAAGGCGATTACATTCCGAAGCCTGGCGAATAATTTGTAAGGGCGGTTCACCCCGCCCTGTTTTGGAAAATCATGTTCCTTCATACCCAACGTCTGCTTCTTAGAAATTTCAACGCCTCTGACTTGGAGGCTTTTTTGGCGTATCGTAATGATCCCGTGGTAGCAAAATATCAAAGTTGGTCACTGCCATATCCGCGCGAGAAAGCGGAGGCTTTGATCCGTGAAATGCAGGACGTCCACGCGCCTAAAGTGGATGATTGGCTGCAGCTAGCCATTGAGCTAAAAGAGACGGGTGAATTGATCGGTGATATTGCTTTCGTCATAAAAGGAGACGATGCCCGACAGGCCATAATTGGTTTCACTATCGCCTCCACTCACCAAAAGAATGGATACATTACCGAAGCCGCAACAGCCTTGCTGGATTATCTATTCGAAGACATGGACATGCACCGCGTCATTGCCGACTGCGATACGGAAAACATAGGCTCATGGAAAACTCTTGAGAAGTTGGGTTTCCGGCGGGAAGCTCACTTTGTAGAAAGCTTGCTTATAGGGAATGATTATGTAAGTGAATACCACTATGGCTTGCTTCAACGCGAATGGCGTGCGAAAGCGGCGTTTAGAAACTGTTGATGATGCATCTGCCATTGCCACCGTCCATGGGACAGCTTGGAGAGAGAGTTACCGTGGAATCGTCTCAGATGAGTTTTTAGGCAGCCTTTCCATTCAGCGACGGGCAGAGCAGTGGGTGAGCTCAATCTCAGATTGATTAGGCGGTATTAAAATAATAGAATCTGTATATGGCTGGCGGGATCTGAAAATATTTTCGACGTAAACCCCTTTTTGAGAGAGCTGGCAGGCATGGGCGGAAAGCGAAGCGGAGCGTCACGATTTCGTAAATTCTGTGTTCTTACTGTAGTTATATTCACTGAATTCGGAGGAGAAATGCAGGAACGTATCGTCATCACGGGTATGGGCACGGTCAACCCGCTCGGTTTGAATGTTAAAGAGAGTTGGGAAAATGTGATCGGGGGGAGATCGGGGGTGGGTCCCATCACTATTTTCGATTCACATGCGGCGAATTTACAGGTGCATATCGCTGCTGAAGTGAAGAACTTTAAGCCTGAAGAATATATGGACGCTCGTGAAGCACGTCGCCGTGATCGTTTTGAACAGTTTGCTGTGGCGTCTGCCAAAGAAGCTATTTCGAATTCGGGGTTGGAAGTGACTGAAGCCAACTCAGGGCGTATTGGCGTGATCATTTCTTCTGCCATTGGTGGTTTACATTCTCTTCAGGAAGCCACTCTGATCAATTATAAGGAAGGTCCCCGAAAGGTTAGTCCGTTTTTGATTCCCATGTTGATGGCGAATGGTGGTGCAGGTATGACTGCCATTGAATTTGGAATCAAGGGTCCGTGTTTTTCGGTGGCGTCGGCTTGTGCTTCCGGTGCGGATGGAATTGGAACGGCACTGATGATGCTTCGCACGGGGATGATCGATGCTGCGGTGACTGGCGCTGCCGAAACGACGATCACATCCACGGGTGTGGCTGCGTTTGATCGCGTAGGTGCCATGTCTCGTCGTAACGATGGTTATTCGATGACGCCGCAGCCCTTTGATAAGAACCGTGATGGTCTGGTGATGGGGGAAGGTGGTGCTGTGATCGTTCTGGAGCGCGAATCGGATGCGAAGGCGCGTGGCGCGAATATTTTGGCGGAACTTGCCGGGTATGGTGCTACAGCAGATGCATTTCATGTGACGGCTCCGCATGAGCATGGCGCAGGCGGAGCGGCAGCCATGAAGATGGCGCTGGCTTCTGCTAAAGCGAATGTGGATGAAGTCGGTTATATCAACGCCCATGGGACGGGGACATCCCTTAATGATCAGGCGGAGACACGCGCGGTCAAAGCGGCATTTGGTGACCTGGCATATAAGGTTCCGATCTCTTCAACAAAATCAATGACCGGGCATATGATGGGTGCGACGGGTGCATTAGAGATCATTTTCTGTGTGCAGGCGATTCGTGAAGGCATTCTGCCCCCGACCATCCATTACGAAACCCCTGACCCTGAATGTGATCTGGACTATATTCCGAACAAGGCGCGCGAGGCGAAAATCTCTTTAGCGATCAGCAATGCCTTTGGGTTCGGCGGACACAACGCTGTGCTGGCGGTTCGAAAATATAGCTAGAGAATCAACCAATCGAGACCTCTTCCAAGAGGTCTCTTTCTTTACGGAGGCTGTATGATCCTGGCTGTTGATGTTCAATATGTTGATGATGCCGCTTATGCGGCTGGAATTCTATTCTCTAATTGGACTTCCGCTTCGATCCAGAAGATCATTCGCAAGCGCATCGAAAGTGTCCAAGCTTATGAGCCGGGTGCTTTCTACAAGCGTGAGCTGCCCTGTCTCATGGCTATTCTTTCTGATGTTGATCTTGAATTGGATGTCATTCTTATTGATGGTTATGTTAGCCTGGGTTTCGATGCCAAACCGGGGTTAGGACGTTACCTTTTTGAAGCACTAAATTCCAATGTGCCAGTGATAGGGGTTGCCAAGACGCGTTATTTGAACACACCGTCTGAATGTGAATTGATCAGAGGTATCAGCCGGAAGCCCCTTTATATTACGGCAGCAGGCATCCCCTTGGACGAGGCAAAATCTCTGGTTGGTTCAATGTCTGGGGAGGGCAGGATCCCGGATTTGCTGGCTCAGGTAGACCGGTTGGCTCGGGAATTGGGTGGTTAGAACAACCCGTTTTTTCTTGTGTATTGAGAACATCCATGCTATAATCCGCCCTCGCGTATATTGGAAACCTAATCACAAAGTAAGGAAGACGGAAATGGCAGACCTGATTAAAGCCGTAGAGGCAAAAGACAACGAAAAGATCCCCCAGCTTGCTGCTGGCGATACTGTTAGCGTCCACGTAAAGATCAAGGAAGGCGAACGTGAGCGTATTCAGGAGTTCAAGGGCTTGGTGATCCGCCTGCGAAACAGCGGCAACAACTCCTCGGTGACCGTCCGCCGTATGGCGTCGAACGGCATCGGTGTGGAGCGTACTTTCCTGCTCCGCTCGCCGCGTGTAGACAAGATCGTGGTGGAACGCCACGGCAAAGTCCGCCGCGCTCAGCTGTACTACATGCGTGATCGCACCGGCAAGAGCGCCCGCATCAAGGAAAAGTTCTCCTAGTTTTTCCTTACCAGACTCCGATGAATTTTTCATCGGAGTCTTTTTTTTGTTTAATTTCATCCTGAATATGCTTGTGGTATCCTTGGATTTCTGTATTGTAAATTTCCCCTTTTGGAGGAACCTGTGACCAAACCGTTGATCGGAATTACCACCTTTAACCGTAATAATGATTATGGCAGACCCATGTCGGGTGTGCAACATACTTATATTCGCGCCGTGGTTCAGGCGGGCGGGATACCGATTTTGATCCCGTCTATATTGGAAGAAGAAGACCGGAACGATCTGTATGCTCGCGTACAAGGTGTGTTATTTTCCGGCGGCGGGGATATTTCGATCAAGTATTTTCAGGGAGAAGATCATCCCAAGATCGCAGAGGTGGATGACTCTCGTGATATTACAGAACTCACCTTATTGAAGAAAACTGTGGAAGATGGCAAGCCGTTTCTGGCAATTTGCCGCGGTGTTCAAGTGATGAATGTTGCCCTGGGTGGTACGCTCTACACCCACATTCCCGATCAATTTAACACGACCCTGGAGCATAGTCAGGATGAATTTACAACCATCGCTCATCCGGTCAATATTGATGAGGATTCGCGCCTGGCGGAGATCTTCGGTGAAACGCTTTTGAATGTGAACAGTCTGCATCATCAGGGCTTGAAAGACGTCGCTTCTTCCCTGAAGGTGGTTGGTCATGCTCCAGACGGCATGATCGAGGCTGTTGAATTGCCCGACCATCCCTATGCAATGGGTGTGCAATGGCACCCCGAATGGTTGACCGACCAGCCTGTAATGCGTCGTTTGTTTAAGTCTTTTGTGGATGCATCTCAAAAATAGAATTCTGAATCATGAATCTGCGTCAACGTTGGATGGAGAGGCTCATTAATTTTTACCCGCCGCTTGTTGGGGCGGGCATTCGTTCCCACACCATTGATGATCGAACCGTTGAAGTTGAAATGAACTTGACCTCCTTCAACAGAAATCTGGTCGGTGTACATTTTGGCGGGTCGCTGTATGCCATGTGCGACCCATGGTTTATGTTGATCTTGATGCGTTTGTTGGGCAGAGACTATATTGTTTGGGATAAAGCAGCCAGCATCCAATTTAAGAAGCCAGGGCGTAGCAGAGTGCGAGCGCGGTTCAATATTCCTGTTGAGCGAGTGGAAGAAATTCGCAGAGATGCTGATGCACAAGGCAAGATCGAGCCCGTCTTTTTTGTTGATGTTATCGGCGAAGAAGGCGAAGTCGTTGCCAGTGTTGAAAAGCTCTTGTATGTGCGTAGAAAGAAGCCTATTTAACGGTTATTAATATGAATACAGAACCGATCGGTGTTTTTGATTCCGGCGTAGGCGGGCTTTCCGTTTTACGTGAGATCCGTTCGTTGATGCCAGGGGAGGACATTATTTATTTCGGTGATCAGGGGCATGTCCCTTATGGCCCGCGGGCAATGGGACAGATACAGGACTTTTCCGAAGGGATCGCTCAATTTTTGCTGAAGCAGCGTGCGAAAATAATTGTTGTCGCTTGCAATACTGCATCTGCAGCGGCGTTGACTTATTTGCGGCAAACCTTCCCTGAGGTGCCTTTTGTGGGCATGGAGCCAGCCGTCAAACCGGCGGCGGAGAAGACCCAGACTGGCAAAGTAGGTGTACTGGCTACCCCAGCTACATTTCAGGGGGCATTATATGCTTCTGTGGTGGAACGCTTTGCGAATGGTGTGGAGCTTTTCCAGAACACATGCAATGGATTGGTTCAGCAGATCGAGACCGGAGATTTAAACAGCGAAAAGACGCGTCAAATCCTGCAGAATGCGTTACAACCCATGCTGGAGAATAATATTGACACCGTGGTGTTAGGGTGTACGCATTATCCGTTTGTGATCCCGCTGGTTGAAGAGATCGTTGGGGAGAAGGTCAGGGTGATCGACCCCGCTCCTGCAGTGGCGCGGCAGGTCAAACGTCTGCTGGAGACGCGGGGGATGATAAACGAGACTGGCGGCATCCTGCGTTTTGTCACCTCTGGCGAGGCAGCAGCACTTAAGTCCAGTTTAAATATTTTATTGGGGATCAATAGCGAAGTTGAGACGATTATTTGGAAGAACGATTTGGAGATTGTGGCTTGACCACCAGCAAGGTTAGATTTTTGCCCAGTACCCTTAACTCGTCTTCGTCCTTGAATTTCATACCAACCATTGCCATGACAGAACGAGTATAGGCGGGTTTACGTCGAAAGAATTGGACGAGTATTTCACCCGTATCGCCTTCGTTGAGAATTTCTGCCTGGGCAATAAACTTTCGCCTGCCAACTTGTGCGTTAAATAAAGGATTGGCTTGAATATTTTTGAACCAATCTGCATGTGAGCCATAGGCTGCTTCAATGTAGTAGGTATCTGTGGTTGGGTTGTAATCCATCACGTCTACCAGTGTTTCGCGGCGTTTGCCGGTTTTTCTGCCGGTGGTGGCGATCAGCATCCATTGAGCTCCAATGAGCCGTTCCCAGCCGCCGAAGCCCAATTTATGCATAAATAACGGGATCTTGAAGAAATATTTTTGTAGAGGTGTGGGGCGTTTTTCTAGCATGTTATTTTCCAGTTATCAAGACTTTGAAAAAAATTATATCGCAGCGACTTTGCAACTTCCTTCTGTTGTATCAAGTTCGAGAACGAGGTCACTCAGTTCTTTGCACCCTTTGATTTGCATGACGCCCTCTCGATTCTGTTAAGTAAGTTTTACGATGTGTTCCGAAAAGTTTTCCAAAATATCCTTGTTCGTGTTTTCCTGTAAAAACAAGGATCTTTCAACAAAGATAATTGTATACCCGCCATGGTAAGGTAAAAAATGCTGCTCTTTAAAAGTCAATACCTCGTGCTCATTAAACGAATTTCCGTAAAAGTCTTTGAATGATCGTACGACCTTGTATTTAATTCCGGGCGTTAGCCCATATGCCGTCCCTTCTAATTCGGGGCGTGGCGGAGTAGGGATGGCATTCTGCGTTTTGTATGCCTCAGCGCGCTGTTCATCCCGTGCCTGTAATGTGCGAAGCAATGCCCATAAGTAGAAGACTGAAAACAATCCAAGCATCATGATGGTCACAGTCCACGAACCAGGCGGATGGTCTAGTGGCTTTAGGGCAAATATCGCAAAAAATGCTGCTGCCAGATATAAAAGGATCGTGAAGATCGGATTGTATTTTGGTCTTTTCATTTTTGCCTACTCATCTGAATAGGTTATGTCCAGATCCTGTTTGCTTACCTGAGTTGAACGTAGGGCTTCAAAGCTTAATTGGCTTGGGTCAAGATCGAATTTTCTGGTGATACGTTCGAATATTGCATGGTAACCAGCTTTTACCATGGCTTCCCAATTCAGAGCCAGTAAGTCTGCTACTTTATGCAGTGCATTAATATCTTCCCCTTCGATCTCAACGAAATTTCCGTACGGCAATTCATCCAACATGATGTGGACCTGATGTAGTTCATAAGTGGTTCGGTATTTTTCGTAGAACACAACCGGAATAAACCCCAGTGCTTCCAGGAAATCCTGTGCCGCCTCAAAGCTGCCGACCGAGAATTCGATCTCCCGGCGGCTAAGGACTCCGCCAGCACGTTCTTCACTGGGTCCCTTGAATGTGAATTTCGCTTCGGTATCGTTGCGCAGGCGCAGCACTTTGAACTCCCGCCGCAGGTCGCCGTTTGGGTTATCGAAACGCAGGTTGACTTCATGTACCCGTGGCTGAATCAAATGCGCCTTCAACTCGCGAAGGCGCATTTCGATCCGACCCAGATCTTTTACAAAGAGCTTAACTTCGGTTTCTTGTCCGGTCATGGTTAATGCAGGTTTAAAAGGATCTGCTTCTGTTCAACGCTTTCGCCCGCTTTCACCTTGATATGGCTGACAGTGCCATCCCGGGGCGATTTCAGCTCGTTTTGCATCTTCATCGACTCAAGGATTACGAGCACCTGTCCTTTTTTGACTTCCTGTCCTTCATTGACCGGTATGGCAACAACAAGACCCGGCATGGGCGCTTTGAGGTGGAATTCGCCTCCTTCTGCTGCGCCGCCGCCTGCTGCAACCCTCAGTCGTTTTTCACGCTCATCCTCGACCTTTACCTGGAACTGCCGCCCACGCAGCAACACCTGCCAGTCCTCGTCGCCGGGGTACACATACGACTCGTAGGATTTTCCATCCAAAATCAGCGAATAAACGGGCTGCCCGCTGACCGATTCAAAATTAACCTCCAGCAGGCGCCCAGCCACACGTACATGGTGGTCATCCACCACTTCGATCTCGAATTCCTTGCCGTCAATGGTTGTCACATATTTCATGCGTTTGCCTCAATCGTAATTTAACGATGCATTCGTTCCCAGCGACCGACCCACTTCCAGTTGCTGGTATCGCGTTCATTGCCGCGCACGATCTGCGCCGAGCGTTCGGTTTCCTTGTGAGAGACCAGAGTGGCTAGGATGGCGGCGATCTCCGCCTGGGCCTCATCAATTTCAGACGCGGCTTCCATCGAGAAGCGTTCTTCGACAAAGCGGGTATCGAATTGACCGCCCATGAAGCGGTGTGAATCCATCAGGGTTTGGTGGAAGGGGATATTGGTGCGTACCCCTACGATGCGATATTCTTCCAGGGCACGGCGCATGCGTAGAATGGCTTGCGCACGGGTCTCGCCCCACACAATGAGTTTGGCGATCATTGGATCATAGAACGGTGTGATCTCAAAGCCAGGGTAAACGCCTGTGTCCACGCGTACACCCGGACCAGTGGGGATGATGCTGTGGGTAATACGACCCGTGGATGGGATAAAGTTGTTGAAAGGGTCTTCTGCATTCACGCGGCATTCAATGGCGTGACCTTTAAATTGGACCTGCTCTTGAGTGTAGCTGAGCTGGCGTCCGCGTGCGATGCGTAATTGTTCAGCAACGATATCAATACCGGTTACCAATTCGGTTACCGGATGTTCCACCTGAAGGCGGGTATTCATTTCCAGAAAATAGAAGTTACGGTCTTTATCAACCAGGAATTCAATCGTGCCTGCGTTGACGTAGTTCACGGCTTGAGCGGCTTTGACAGCGACATCGCCCATCTGTTTGCGCAATTCTTCGTCGAGGAATGGAGACGGTGCTTCTTCTACAAGTTTTTGGTGGCGGCGTTGAATGGAACATTCTCGTTCACCGAGATGAATGACGTTTCCTTGTTCATCTGCCATGATTTGGAATTCGATATGGCGTGCGCCTTCGATCAATTTTTCAAGATAGACATTGCCGTCGCCAAATGCCGATTCTGCTTCACGCCTCGCCGACGCGAGAAGTGTTGGCATTTCTTCCAAGCTGCGGACTTCTCTCATGCCTTTTCCACCACCACCTGCCGTCGCCTTGATAAGCAGCGGAAATCCAATGGTAGGGGCGATACGCAACAGGTCATCGTTGGTCATATTGCCAACGTCTTCAGTGCCGGGCACAACCGGTACTCCGGCTTTGATAACCGTGGCACGGGCTTTGCCTTTGTCGCCCATGGCAGCAATGGCAGAAGGTTTAGGACCGATAAATGTTATTCCTAATTCAGCGCATTTGGCGGCAAAATCTTCCCGTTCTGCGAGAAATCCGTAGCCGGGGTGAATGGCATCGGCGCCGGAGCGTTTTGCAACATCGAAAATTTTATCGGCGCGCAAATACGATTCGCGCGAAGGGGCGGGACCAAGTAAATAGGCTTCATCGGCATAGCGGACGTGCAGCGCGTTTCTGTCTGCTTCTGAAAACACGGCAACGGTTTCGAGCCCCAGTTCGCGGCAGGCGCGCAAGATGCGGACGGCAATTTCACCGCGGTTTGCAACTAGTACTTTTTTGAACAACATGGTTGCTCCTCGGTTTATAGTGGAATATTGCCGTGTTTCTTGGCAGGGTTCGCATCGCGCTTGTTGCTGAGCATGGCGAGTGCGTTGATCAGGCGTGGGCGGGTCTCTTTAGGTTCAATGACATCGTCAATGTAACCGCGGGAAGCCGCCACATAAGGGTTGGCAAATTTTTCCCTGTACTCTGCCACCAATTCCGCTTTACGTTTGATGGGGTCTTCTGCCGCTTCGAGCTCACGACGGAAGATGATGCTGATTGCACCATCGGGACCCATGACTGCAATTTCCGAGGTGGGCCAGGCGAGGTTCAGGTCTGAGCGAATGTGCTTGGAAGACATGACGCAGTACGCGCCACCATACGCCTTGCGAGTGATGACGGTTAATTTCGGCACAGTGGCTTCGCAGTAGGCGTAAAGCAATTTTGCACCAGAGCGGATGATGCCGTGATGTTCCTGAAACGTTCCCGGCAGGAAGCCAGGGACATCTTCAAATGTGATGATCGGAATATTGAAGGCGTCACAGAAACGGACGAACCGGGCGCCTTTTTCACTGGCATCGATATCAAGCACGCCTGCGAGTACTGCTGGTTGGTTGGCGACAATGCCTACAGATTGTCCGCCGAGGCGGGCAAAGCCTACCACGATATTGGCGGCGTAGTTTTCGTGGATTTCGAAGAAGTTACCATCATCCACAATATGGCGAATGACCTCTTTGATATCGTACGGTTTATTCGCGTCATCTGGGACGAGGGTGTTGAGCGCTTCTTCCATGCGCAGCGGGTCGTCAGAAGTGGGGACGACGGGAGCATCTTCCATGTTGTTCTGCGGCAGGTAGCTCATCATTTTGCGGATGAGATAAAGCGTATCAGCTTCACTATCTGCGGCAATGTGACAGACGCCGGATTTTTCCGAATGTACGCCTGCTCCGCCGAGTTCTTCCTGGGTTACTTCTTCATGAGTCACGGTCTTGACCACATCCGGACCGGTGACGAACATGTATGAGGTGTTGCGGGTCATGAAAATAAAGTCTGTAAGAGCCGGGGAGTACACTGCACCGCCGGCGCAGGGTCCCATAATGGCAGAGATCTGTGGGATGACGCCGGATGCCATTGTGTTGCGTAGGAAGATGTCTGCGTATCCGCCGAGGGCGACAACGCCTTCCTGAATGCGCGCACCGCCAGAGTCGTTCAAGCCGATGACTGGAGCGCCGTTCTTCATTGCCATGTCCATGATCTTGCAGATCTTTTCGGCATGCACTTCACCAAGGCTGCCACCAAAAACCGTAAAATCCTGTGAATAGACGTACACCAGCCGTCCATCAATGGTACCCCAGCCGGTGACGACCGAGTCGCCGATGATTTTTTGTTCGTCCAGCCCGAAGTCATGAGTGCGATGGACGACGAATGGGTCCACTTCGCGGAAGGAGCCGCGATCTAATAAAAGATCAAGACGTTCGCGTGCGGTCAGGCGTCCTTTTTTGTGCTGGGCATCGATGCGTGCCTGCCCGCCGCCAAGGCGGGATTGTGCTTTCAGGTTATTCAGTTGCTGGATTTTCGATATCTCGTTCATATGCCTCTCTCGACAGTGATTTCGATGCGAAATAGATTATGACCAAACATGCGAGATTTATGATGATCGCAAATGGTACGTTTGGGCGTGGATTTTGCCAAATCATCCGCTCACTCCAATACCAGATGGTGTAGCCTATTGCCGCCAATGAGAGCAGTTTAATGCTCCAAGGGTTCTTCTTCCAAATACTTGCTGCGATGGTCAACCCAATGATAAACCAAAAGGAACCCATGCCGGCACTGAAGAAGGGCGGCATTTGCACCGAGTATTCATTAAGGATCGACTGCCAGGCTAGGGATGTCCATGCCCGCAGGGCGTTCCACAATGCTAGGATTAACACCAGCATGCCCGCAAGGGTTACTGAAAAGGGACGTTTCATTGTCTAGTACTTCGGCTCTTCCAGTAGATAAAGGAGGTCTTTGCCGCCGTAACTACTGTATTTTTCCAGATACGGTGCAAATTGACCATAGTATGGCGGTAGGGCTAACAGGCGTGGATTTGCGAAAATGACGGTCATGCCACGCTCGCGCAAATAGGGAGCTGCCTGCTGACTTTGCAGGATATGAAAATATTCATAACTGTTTATCAGCCCATCCATATTGACGATCGTACGATCTTTGATGAAGTAGCCGACGTTACCGCCGCCAGTCATGCCGATCACTTCGCCTGGAAAGGTGTTAGCTTCAAGAAAAGCGACCACCTCGAGATACGGACGATCCGCCTCGAAGCGTCCATGCGGCATGGTGTATTCAATAGTCCGCCAGAAATTCTCGGCTGAGCTAATGCCGTAGAAACAGGCAGTAAATATCAGTAGGATGTTGATATAGCGAACACGGCGCAGCGGTTTTAATAACAAGTCGAATAGCAGGCTGAATGCCAACAGAATAAGGATCATCTGACTGGACCAGTACCATTCTTTCGCACCACCATAGGCAGTAGCTGTATATGAGAGCATGTGGACGATACTCGCTGCAAATAACGGGACGATGCCGAGGTTTATAAATGCCTGTGTAGAACGGCGTTTGTTGATTAACACTAGGATGATCCATAACAAGACAAATGCAGCCGAAGTAATATAAAAACGTAGAAACTCAGCATCTTCGCTTGGCAGAATGTAGGGACGAATATAGTCTGACGTCTTCCAAAAGAATTCTGAGTAGGGTTGCCAGGTTTGGTAGGCATCTTCACCCAAACCGAAATAAGAATCCCAGCTGGCAACCGGGCGCTCGTAAGCAGTGTCGCCCATGCTGCCCCACCAGCGTTTGATCTGTCCACTGACTGGGCTGGAGGTGCCGAACGCAAAATGATTAAATATCATGTAGAAAAGCAGCAAACCACCGAGGATTCCGTAATATGCGGCGCCTTCTCTCAGCCAATTCTTCCACTGTAATCTGAGTTGTGAGAGCGGGGCTTCCGCTGGGTAACTTCTCTGGGTTGTGAACCAGGCTGAAATTAAGCGTGAAGCGGAAATGAGAATCAGGCTGAAAAGAAAGTCTAGAAGAAATGCCGAGCGGGGGAAGCCTTTTCCTAGTCCTATTTGGACAAGTAAAGTGTAAACTCCAGCAGTAAGGAGTGAACTGACGAGGAGGGCAAGCGATACCTGTCGCAGCATTTGCCATTTGGGCAAGGTATGTGGGTGTTGATACGCACCAAAGAAATACAACGAAAGGCTTTTAATAACCAAAGCGATCATGGTTACTTCGATCCCTGATCCAGCGTAGACGGTGTTATATGAAGAAAAACTTGTTCGCAGAATGACGGAACTGGTCATGGTGATGAATATGATCGCGATATCCAATGGCAGGAAATATCGAATGGGAGTGTTTCGGAAAATGATCCAAATACCGATAATTACTGCAAAGAAGACCAGGTCTAACCTGCTGAACATAGCCAGCGCAGAGAAAAAACCCAGCCATGCGATTCGTGAAAGCGGAATCGGATTTGAACGCCATTCGTTTTCAAATTTGGACAGCAGGTAGATGACCAGTACTAGTGAAAATGCTGCAATGGGGGTTTCAAGACCCATTTCATAAACTACCGAGTGGATGTAGCCGTTAAAAGACCAAAAAATCGCAGCGCAAATTGCCACTGCATGCGAGAGATGTGTTTTGACCAACCGATAGAGCATTACTGAAGTTGCGGTGTGGATCACGGTGATGACCATAAGCAGCACACGCAAGGGCAGGATCAGATCGTATTTTGCAAGCGCGAAGATCGGGATACAGATCAACATCCACAGTGGATGGTAACCGTTTGTCATGTTGATGCCGTCAAAGGTGCTGCCGTATCCAGCTGCGATGTTTTGAGCAACTTTAAAGTAGTAGTAAGAATCATCTCGTACAAACCAATGATTAGGGAAAACATATGGGTCTGCCGTGGCGGCAAAAAGATGCAGCCCCATCATGACGAGCACTAACAGGACTTCGAAGGGTGCGATTCGTTTAATAAAATTCATTGTCAAGAAATATTCAATGTGATCTTTCCGAAATTTTCACCACGCCACAAACGTTCCTGTGCGATGGCGGCTTCTTGCAGAGGGAAGGTTTTGTCCATGATGGGTTTGAGTTTGCCCGAAAAGACCAGATCCATGACTTCACGAAAATCGGATAGGGTGCTCATGGTAGAACCAAGGATCGAGAGATGCTTGGCGAAAATAAAACGATTGTCGATCTCGAATCTTGGTGAAGCGCTATTCCCCACGGTTAACAATCTTCCGCCTTTTGCGAGTGCCCGCAAGCTGAGGGGGAAGGTAGTGCCAACATTATCAACTACAACATTTACGCCTTGTTTGTTCGTTGCTAAAAAGACCGCTTTCGACCAATCTTCTTCTTTCGAACGATCGATCAGGATGTCTGCGCCAATGGCTTCGGCTTGTTTGAGTTTTTCGGCATTCGAGCCAATGACAACGACCCGGGCACCAAGAAATTTGGCGATCTGAATGGATGCGGAATTCACGCCTCCACCCGCGCCGACAATTGCCACGGTTTCTCCAGCCTGGACGCCCCCGCGCTTTACCATCGAATGCCATGCGGTCTGATAGACCAAGGCAGCCGCGGCGGCTTGGCGCAGGTCGAATCCTGTGGGTACTTTATACAGCTGCCTGGCTGGCATACAAATGTATTCACAATACGTCCCACGAGTGGTTTCACCCAATAGATGCCAGTTCTTACAAAGATTATCGTGCCCGGATTTACAAGCGTCGCATTCACCGCAGCCGAGGTTTGCATTGAGAACCACCTGCTCGCCGATTTGGAATCCGTTCACACCTTCGCCGAGTGCGACGATCTCCCCTGCGCCGTCTGCACCGGGAATGTGAGGAAGTTCCAGCTTTAAACCGGGCCAGCCATTGCGGACAAATACATCCACTCGGTTAAGGGCTGCAGCTTTCAGGCGAACCAGAACTTCACCCGATTTTGGGGTTGGCGTTGGGAGTTCCCCATATTCAAGGACTTCCGGTCCGCCATGTTTATGAAAAAAAATAGTTTTCATCAAAATGATTATTTGACCGAAAATTCAATGATCTCTGATTTTATTGGTGTGAAGCCAAACGCATCCACCAGAGAAAGTTTTTTATTCGTCACTTCGAGGTAACAGCTGTACGTACCTGGGGCAAGTTGTGTGGTGATGGTGCCTTGATTGCGGTCGTTCTGGAAGGAGAATACGTGCGGCGGCAGAGCCTGAAATTGGGCGTCGGTTGGAATAAAATCGGGGTCATGCGTATACACTAACGAATCGATAAAAAGAGCGATGAATCCGTATGGGTCGTCTTTGTATGGACGATTTAGGAATACACTGTAATTTCCGGCAGAAGAGTTGAACGGTCCAACCTTTTCCCAAACCCACTGATTGAGTTGGTCGTCCTTGATGTCGCTGAACGTTAGGGTTTGACCGTTAAGTGTGATTTCGGCAGGAGAGTTATCTACGGCGCGTTTGAAATACCGTACCCAGATATACATGCTGCCATCCTGTACTTTTTCAACATCGAAGATCATGGGGGAACTGTCGTAATTGTCCATGATAAAGCCGTCACCATTCCAGTCGGCAGCGAAGGCGGTTTCGAATTGCCAGCCAGCATTGAGCGGCAGATTTTCGGCTTCTATCCAATTCCGATCTGCCTGTAACAGATCACACTGTAAGGCGACTTGATTTACCACGCCTTGGGATAACTCCCATGAAAACGTGTCGCTTGATTTTTGAGTAAAAGTGAGAACTGTACTTATACAGGCAGGGTTTACAAGCGATTTCTCGTCAATATCCATTCGGTCGAAGAAAACGCCCTCGGTCCATTTGGCGTTTGGGTAACACATGTGTAATGCCTGGGTGAGGTTGTTCCTTTTCTGACGATCATTCTCTGTTGATTTATCAAGAAGCACAGAACGGTTTATGCGAGGGCTGATGCTTTGCAACGTGGGCAGAACCTCTTCGAGAGGGACGTTTTTGTATGATGATTTGACGTCCTCGATGTCAAGTTTATCCATCATGAAGAGTTCGATCATTTGGTATTCGTTATTCAAGGCTTCATTGGCGCGCGGAACGGATGCAAGAATGATCATGTTGTCGTTGCTTGCAACCTCTCCTGCAAATTCGGCAACTTCGCGGCGCATCTGTCTGTCTGCGAAGTCGAAGACTTCATTGAAATAGATATAGAGGTTAAATACAGGCAGCCAGACCAGTATTGCAACGGAAACAGCTGTAACAAGGGGACGGAATTCATTGCCCAGTGCGCGCAGGCTTTCACGGCTGAAGACATATAAACCAATGGCTGCCAAAATATATGCGGCAGGAAGCCCGGGATAATACACACGCCCGAGTGGCGTATGAGTCGCGATCGGGACGGGGAGGATGAAGAGTAGCAACCAGATTAGAGCCCAGAAAGAGAGGCGGCGGCGGATCATTACAAGCGATGCTGTAAGTCCAAATGTCAGCCAGGGCAGGAGGAAGGCGTTTAATAGAGGTCCGTTGCGGTTATAAAGAAAATCTTCAAACGAACGGGCATACCAGGTGAAGAGTACATCTTGGAAATGTGCCCACAAGGTTGCGATCCCGCTTTCCCAGCCTTTTTCGCTTACGCCGTAATATCCCAACCTGCCTGTCAGGTAGGGGATTAAAAATGGCAAGGTGAGCAGGGCGGGGGTAAGCAGCGCGATCAGGTTTCGAATTGCATCTGCAAGACTGTCATTCTGTCTTCGTGCTTCGACAATGGCAATAATGACCATTATGATACCCAAAGGCAGGACTGTGTCATACGTCAATAAACCGATCGCGAGTGCGATGCCTGCGATGGAGTAAGTTGCCCAGTGTTTCTTTTGTAAAGCCCAGGCAAATAAAGCCAATGTTAGGATGGGCCAGAATTTTACGTGGCTCTCTACATTCGCAAGACGGCTGGCACTGATATCAAACATGGAAGCGCTCAAAAGCCAGGATGCCAGTAATGCGAGCGGCATGGCTGTGATCTGACGCAGGAGCAGGTAAAACGCAAGTGTGCCGAGGACACTAAAGAGTGCCACCTCAAATCGCGCTGCATACAAAGAAGGACCCATGATCTTGTGGAAGATCGTCTGCATGTAAAAGCTGACGGGTAATGAATCGCGGTGATATAGTCCGTTCGAATCGGGCTCGCCGCGCAGACCAAGGGAAACTACTTCAGCCGTCCATTTGGCTTCATCTCCTTCGATCCCATATGGTATTTCAGCAAGCATATACATGCGTCCAAAGGAAGCGAGGGCTATAACTGCAACGACCAATGCAACTTCCCATTGAAATGAGAGTGGACGTGACTCGCTGATGTCTGAACCAAGCACGTTGTGATTTATAAGACTCCAGATCAGCAGCCCTGCACCTGCGATCAAATAAATGGCAATGCCTACCCCGCGTTGGGCGTCATCAGAAACCATCCATTGTGCACCGCCTGCGAGTGCCATCACACCCCACAAAAGACCAGCTTGCACCTTGCGCGGCGAACGGCGGACGGCAGCATAGACCGTCATGGCAAGTGCGAGAAATCCAGTCAGAAGATTGCTTGCGCTTGCCGTTTGGTTATAAAAAAGAAAGAGATGATTTCGTTGCCAATGGACAAAATAAAAGGGGCGCCCCGGATTATTTGGAGTGATTGGTACTTCGCCTGTCATTTGAACCGGAGCAGAAGCCCAAAGGAAAAGGATCAGCCCGAGGAAGACCGCTGCCAGTGCAACTTCCCAACGATAAGTTGAGATAAAGGTGCGCAATCCCTGGCTGCTCCAATCGATTCTTGGCTTTGCTTCAAGTTCACTTACTAAGGACGCTGCGGCAGGTTCCGGGTCTGTCCATTTATGGCGGCGTGCCATGAACATTAGTGCAAATGCGAATAAGACCGCCGCGGTTGCCGGCACAAAAGACCAGAAGAGGATGTGGTTCGTAGCCAAATTATTTAGATCCTAATTCGATACGTGAGATGACCAGCCTTTGTATTTCACTCGTGCCTTCATAGATCTCTGTGATCTTTGCATCACGGAAATAGCGCTCAACGGGTAATTCTTTGCTGTACCCCATACCGCCATGGATCTGCACAGCCTGGTGGGTTACGAACATGGCTGTCTCTGAAGCGAACAGTTTTGCCATTGAGGCTTCAAGAGAGTATCTGCCATTCGAGCCTTTTGCATTTTCTTTTGCGATCGCGGCATTGTAGATCAACAGACGTGATGCTTCGATACGCGTTTTCATATCCGCGAGTTTGAATCCGGTTCCTTGAAAGCTGCCGATCGGTTGACCAAACGCCTCACGTTGACCTGCATACTGCCTTGCCGCTTCGTAGGCGGCTTCGGCAATTCCGAGGGCTTGTGTGGCGATCCCGATCCGACCTGCGTCCAGCACGGTCATTGCGATCTTGAAACCTTCGCCTTCTACACCAAGCAGATTCTCAGCCGGGATACGGCAATTTTCGAAGATCAGCTCACTTGTTGCTGAAGCACGAATGCCAAGCTTTGGTTCTTTTTTTCCGCGGACCAATCCGGGTGTCTTCCCGTCCACAAGGAAGGCGCTTACGCCTTTTTGTTTTTTCTCAGGATCCGTCATCATAAATACAACAAAGTAGTCTGCAACAGGTCCGCTGGTGACCCAGGATTTTCGACCGTTCAAAATGTAGAAATCACCGTCACGAGTGGCGCGACTGCGCATGGTTCCGGCATCGGATCCGCTCTGGGGCTCCGTGAGGGAATAGGCGCCGATGGCTTTGCCAGATGCGATGGGTGCGATGAATTTTTTCTTTTGTTCCTCTGTCCCAAATTTCAAGATACCGTGGCAATACAAAGAATTATTGACCGACATGATCACGCCGTGAGAGGCGTCCACTTTGCAGATCTCTTCAAGCGCCAGTACATATGCAAGGGCATCCATACCTGCTCCGCCGTATTCTTCGGGAAGTTCAATGCCCATAAAGCCCAATTCGCCCATTTTCTTAATGGTGGCGTGCGGGAATTCTCCGCTTTCGTCGAACTCAGCGGCAATTGGCGCGATTTCTTTTTCGGCAAAATCCCGCGCGGCATCACGCAGCATTTTGTGTTCATTTGTAAGCGGGTAAATAGGAAGGTCGGTCACTGATTCCTCCGGTTGAATTGGTATGTGAATTATACCGTGATGCATGCGTAAACTTTCGGCTTGAATTGGCTGCGGGGGAGGGGCAGGGCACGGCGGAGCAGGAGGCGTGTGTCGGTATCGGAATTATTTATATTGACGCGGCATCTAAACACGTTATAATGCCCGAACTTCGACAATAGTCACCACAGCGCTTTCCGATTCGGATTCAGATGATAATGATTGCATTCCGAAAAGGTGGCGATTTATTTTTTGGAGGCTTGTCGATTCGAATCCATTCAACTCACAAAAGGAGAGAGAGAATGAATAAGTTCGCAATTAAGGTAATGTTCGTGCTCGTGTTCGCCAGCCTTGTTCTTTCGGCTTGTGGTGGCGCAGCCGCCAAGCCCGAAGGCGAGGTTGCCATTGTGGCATGGCCTGGGTATATCGAACGTGGTGCAAATGACCCCGCTTACGACTGGGTGACCAGCTTTGAACAGGAAACCGGATGCAAGGTTACTGTGAAAGATGCTGCCACTTCAGACGAAATGGTGTCCTTGATGTCCACTGGTGAATATGACCTTGTGACCGCATCTGGTGACGCCAGTCTTCGCATGGTCTATGGTGAGATCGTTCAGGAGATCGATATCACAAAGATCCCTTCGTACAACACAATTGACGAACGATTGCAGAATGCTCCCTGGCACACTGTGGATGGGAAGCATTACGGCGTCTCTTATCAGTGGGGTCCTAACGTGTTGATGTACAACACTGAAGCCTTTGGCGGAAATGCTCCCACTTCGTGGAGTGTGGTCTTCGAAGAACAAGCCCTGCCCGATGGCGAGTCTAACAAGGACCGCGTCCAGGCGTATTCTGGTCCGATCTACATTGCAGATGCTGCTCTTTACCTGAAGGCGCACAATCCTGAATTGGGCATTACTGACCCGTATGAGTTGAATGAAGCCCAGTTCAATGCGGCGCTCGATCTCCTCCGCACACAGCGTGGCTTTACTCCGAAATATTGGGGCGATTACCTCATTCAGGTTGAAGATTTCAAGAGCGAAGGCTTTGTGGCTTCCTCCTCCTGGCCTCTGCAGGTGAACCTGCTTCAGGCAGACGGCGCACCGATTGCCAGCGTTGTTCCTGAAGAAGGCGCTACCGGCTGGGCAGATACAACCATGATGGCTGCAAATGCACCGCATCCTTCCTGCGCTTATCTGTGGCTGGAACACTCCATCAACCCGAAAGTTCAGGGTGACGTGGCTTCCTGGTTTGGTTCTGCTCCGTCTGTACCTGCAGCTTGTGACGGCGCCAGTGAATTGCTCGGCACCGAAGGTTGTAAAGCCAACGGTTACGATACCTTTGATCAGATCTACTTTTGGAAGACGCCCATCGCCGCCTGCGGCAACGGCAATACCGACTGCGTTACCTATGATCGCTGGACTGAAGAGTTCACCGCCATTGTAGGTCAATAATTTTCTGAGTATGATTATAGGGACACGGCAATTGCCGTGTCCCTATTCCATTTCTGAGGGCAGCTATTTATGAGCGAAACTGCGATCCTATTTAAGAATGTAAGCCGTCATTTTGGGGAAGTCAAAGCGGTTGATAACGTTGAATTGGAGATCAAGGATGGAGAATTTTTCTCAATGCTTGGTCCATCCGGTTCAGGGAAGACCACCTGCCTGCGTATGATCGCCGGGTTCGATCGCCCGACTGCCGGGCAGATCATTCTTTATGGAGATGATGTTTCAAACCTGCCCCCTTATGAAAGACCGGTTAACACTGTTTTTCAGGACTATGCGCTCTTTCCTCATATGAGCATTGAGGAAAATATTGGATATGGACTCATGATCAAAGGCGTATCCAAACCGGAAAGAAAAAAACGCGTGGATGAAATGCTGGAGTTGGTGCAGTTGACAGGGTTTGGTGCCCGGAAACCATCCCAACTCTCCGGCGGACAACGTCAACGCATCGCACTCGCCCGCGCCTTGATCAATCACCCCAAAGTTTTACTTCTCGATGAGCCCCTCGGCGCCTTGGATTTAAAACTCCGCCAGCAAATGCAGGTCGAGTTGAAGAACATTCAGCGTGAAGTTGGTATTACCTTTATCTTTGTGACTCACGATCAAGAGGAAGCGCTGACGATGAGTGATCGCATCGCAGTTTTTAGCCAGGGCAAGATCGAGCAGATCGGATCTCCGGCAGAAGTTTACGAACATCCCTCTACACCATTTGTTGCAGGTTTTGTTGGTACATCAAACCTCGTCTCAGGTGAGACTGCCGAACGGATTACAGGTTCACCCAAACGTTTCTCCGTTCGCCCGGAGAAGATCCATCTCGCTCAAGCTGGGGATAAAGTGGAAAGCGACATGTTCAGCACAGACGGGACTGTGCGTGATGTGGTCTACCTGGGCTTGTATACACGTTATCTTGTGGAAATGAATGGTGGCGGCGACCTGGTGGTTGTGGAGCAAAATCTGAAAACAACCTCCATGGATGTGACCAAAATAAAAGGACAAAGCGTCCGCCTGTTTTGGAAGAAAGATCACGTCAGCTACGTGGGAGGGTAGGATGCTAAAAAGAATCTCCACCTATTTTTACCTGCGCCCGAAGGCTGTCCTTGCCCTCTTTTTAACCCCGCCTCTGCTTTGGTTTCTGGTGGTTTACATTGGTGCTTTGCTCACCTTGCTCGTCAACAGCTTTTTTTATCTCGATGGCTTTACCGGGCAGGTTGTGCGTGAGTTCACATTGGCAACGTATGCCAAATTACTTCTGCCCACCAACCTTCAGATATTCTTTCGCACGACCATTATGGCGATCCTGGTTACGGTTGCAAGTGTTATTATTGCATTTCCCATTTCTTATTACATGGCGCGCTTTGCCTCTCCGCGCTTGAAAACAATTCTTTATCTTGCTGTTACCCTGCCTCTTTGGATCAGTTATGTAGTGCGTGTTTATTCCTGGAAGTTGATCCTGGCGCAGGAGGGCATCATTTCCTGGTTTGCAAGAATTATCCATTTGGACGGACTGCTCGATTGGTATTTAAGTAATGAGGTCGTCGGCGGACCCTCTCTTGCGGTTTCTGCGACAGGCATTTTTCTGGTTTTTCTTTATATCTGGCTTCCTTATATGATCATTCCAATTCAAACTGCATTGGAACGTGTGCCAAAATCTCTGATCGAGGCTTCCAGTGATCTGGGAGCGTCTCCCGCGCAAACATTTCGAACAGTATTGCTGCCTTTATCCTTTCCGGGCGTTGTCGCCGGTTCAATATTCACCTTTTCACTAACACTTGGCGATTTTATTGTGCCGCAACTTTTTGGAACCTCCAGCTTCTACATCGGTAAAGCGGTGCTGACCTATCAAGGTACATCCGGGAATATTCCATTGGCGGCGGCCTTCACCATGGGACCCATCGTCATCATGATTATCTATTTGCTGATCGCACGCAAATTGGGAGCTTTCGATGCCCTCTAAAACTGTCTCTGATTCGAATGCACCCAAAGCCTCTTGGTTGCTGAAGTTAAGTTCTTTGGCGGCGATACTCTTCCTGCATATTCCATTGTGGTTGATCTTCTTATATGCGTTTACCACTGAAGAGTCGGCGTATACTTTTCCCCCCCCAGGGTTGACGTTAAAGTGGATTCCGCAAGCTTTGCAAAATAGTGCCATGCAGGAAGCGTTGGGTCTAACCTTGCGCGTTGCCATCCTTGCCACATTTGTTGCTTTGATCCTTGGCACTCTTGCTGCAGCGGCGGTCTATCGCTTTGATTTTTTCGGCAAAGAAGCAATATCATTTATGCTGGTTCTACCCCTGGCGCTCCCGGGCATTGTCACTGGCATCGCCATGCGGTCCGCCATCAGCTTACTCAAGATCCCGTTCACATTTTGGACCATTGTTATTGGTCATGCCACCTTCTGTGTGGTGGTGGTTTATAACAATGTGATCGCCCGTTTTCGACGCTCGAGCAATTCCATGATCGAAGCCTCAATGGACCTTGGGGCTAATTCCTTCCAGACATTCTGGCATGTTGTTCTCCCCAACATTGGCACTGCGCTGCTGGCAGGCGCGATATTGGCTTTTTCACTTTCGTTTGACGAAGTGATCGTGACAACCTTTACCGCGGGAAATCAACAAACCCTTCCGATCTGGATCTTTTCGCAAATGCTGAAACCGCGCAATCGTCCCATTACCAATGTGACTGCGATGCTGGTCGTTTTGATCACAGCCCTGCCCATTCTGTACGCACAAAAGATCACCTCTGAAAATTCCGAATCTGAAGGTGGCTCGAAGTAAAAACATAAGAATTTGCAATCCGTCCAGAGTGATAACCCTGGACGGATTTTTTTGTATAATACACGCCATGAATAACTCTTATCTCAACCCAAAATGTGAAACCCGCTCAAAGCGCGGCTCCGGCTGTGCTGTTTATGCTCTTCGTCTGATCACCAAAGGGGAATTAGTGTCTCTATGGGGTGGAACAGTGATTACAAAAGACCAGCTTGACCCTGACATGCCGCGCTTTACTGAACGCGTGATACAGATCGACGAAGAACTGTATTTATTAACTTCTGCAGAAAAAGAACCGAATGATTGTTTCAACCACTCTTGTGAGCCAAACCTTGGGTTTATTGGGCAGATCGGGCTGGTGGCAATGCGGGATATTGAAGCGGGTGAAGAATTAACTTTTGATTACGCCATGTCGGATGGGGCGCCGTATGATGAATTTGAATGCGATTGCGGCAACCCTACCTGCCGTCATAAGGTGACAGGGAATGACTGGGCAATGCCGCAACTGTGGAAGAAATACGACGGATACTTCTCATCCTACCTTGCACGCCGTATCGAACAATTGCGGAAATGAAAATTCCTTTCCCTGTAAAGATCTATTTTGTCGCTCTCGTCCTGAGACTGATCCCTGTGCTGTTGACCATGAACCTTGGCATCGGCTTAGATGACATGTTTCAGTACGATATGCTTGCACGCAGCCTTGCTGTAGGGAATGGGTTCCGTTGGTACGCCCAGGACGATCTGAAACTTCTCGAACCCTATGTAGATTTTGACCTCTCCACGGCAACTGGTTACGATCCAAAGTATGGGCTTTACACTTCCTTTCGTGCTCCACTTTATCCCGCCTTCCTTGCTCTGGTCTACTCGATTAGCGGACTTGAATTCTCGCGATTCTTTGCTGCCCGGCTCGCGCAGGTGATCTTGCTCGGCGCACCGCTTGCGCCGTTGACATACCTCACCGCCAGGCAGTTTTTTGGCAACGAAGACGATCTTGCCGAAAAAAGTGCGCGCCTCTCCGCCTGGATCGTGGCTTGTTATCCCATGCTGCTGGTTTATCCGCTTGGGCTGGGTACCGAGAACCTGTTTTTTGTCCTGCTGCTTTGTTCGGTTCTTTTCCTGCTGCGGTCGCTTGAGGATTCGTCTGCACTTAATCTGTTACTTTCTGGATTTTTCCTTGCGCTTACGGCATTAACGCGCTCCGTTATTTTGCCTTTTGTCGGGCTGGCTATCTTGTACTTCCTGTATCTTCATCGATCCAGGGCTTTACTGGTTGCCCTCTCTTTTGCCTTGCTGATCGCACCTTGGGTTGTGCGTAATTCCATATTGCATCATAAATTGACCGGTATTGAAACTTCCATGGGATATAACCTTTATCTTGGCTACCACCCTGACGGAAATGGTTCATTTATTTTCGGACCGTCGCTGGATTTGCTAACCGTCATGGATGACTCGGAGCGCGATGCTGTTGGGACACAAAGAGCCTTGGAATTTATCCGCGCTCAGCCAGAACGGGTATTGCCGCTTGCCCTAAATCGCCTTGGCTTTTTCTTCGGTTTGGAAAAGCGGGTGTTGATGTATTTTTATTCCAATAATATCCTTGGTTATATTCCATTGCCCGGGCTTTTATTGACCGCTGCCATCCTGCTTTTGCCTCTGGTGTTTGTAAGTATTTTTGCCGTCTTGGGCGGCGTTGTTCTGAGACATACTCCGCAGTTGGATGTGTTTACCCTCCTGTTAGTCGCTTATGTCGCCCCGCATGTTCTCATTCTTGCGGAAGATCGTTTTCATCTGGCACTGATTCCAGTTATGGCAATTTGGGCGGCATATGCATTTACCTTGATAAAAGAGCGGGAATATAAAGAAAATACTAATGGCAGGGTATTACTGATTGCCTCTGTGTTGATCTTTTTCTTCCTGCTTAATTGGGGGCTGGAATTAAACCGTGATGCGGATAAAATTTCAGCCATTTTTGGTCCAAACGGAAACCAATCACATTTCTCGTATTGAGTGAACTATGAAATATTTAACCGGCGAAAAAATAAATTTTGATTGGAAGGTCGTCTCGGTCACCATTGTCAGTACTCTCTTGCTGATGGTTGACCATTACCATAAGATATTCGCATATAAATATTGGGACCGCATCCTGCTATACCTGGTCATTCCGTTGTTGATCACCGTTGTCTTTTTCCGCGAAAACCCGCGTGATTACGGTTTTTCCCTCGGTGATTGGAAACTCGGTCTGACGTACACAGTTATCGGCATTTTGCTCATGGCTCCGATCATTTATTATCTTGGGCATGGCGACGAGGTCATGAAAAAATATTACGAGCGATTTTTGCCAGGCTTGCCTTGGACAACGTTCCTTGACCTGTTCGGCTGGGAATTCTTTTTCCGCGGCTGGATTCTGTTTGCATATTCCCGCAAATTCGGTCCGGAAGCCTTGTGGCTGCATGCCGTTCCCTTTGCGCTTGCACACATCGGTAAACCAGAGGTCGAGACACTATCCACCATCTTTGGTGGATTTGCCTTCGGTTGGGTTGCATGGCGTACACGCTCGTTCATCTATCCATTCCTGATCCATTGGTTCATCGGAACATTCATTATCATTGTGGCGGCTGGAGCGATCTAATATGGGAAATTATCAATATCGACCTGCAACTGAAGCAGAGTCAGTTCAGATCAAAGACCTGATCCACGAAGTGGGAATCAATCCCATGGGGTTGGACTGGAAGCGTTTCCTTGTCGCATTGGATGAAGATGGAAGGTTGGTTGGGTGTGGTCAGATCAAACCGCATGGGCAGGATATCCTCGAACTGGCTTCTATTGCAGTCTCACCCGAACGGCGCGGGCAGGGCATTGCACGCAGGATCATTGAGATCTTGTTGGAGCAAAATCCCCGCCCTTTGTATTTGATGTGCATTGAACATAACGGGCCGATGTATGAGAAATTTGGTTTCAAAGCCGTGGATAATGCCGGAATGCCAAAATATTTTCAGCGCATCAAGAAACTTTTCGATGTTTCCAAGGCGATTCGTAAGATCGATGAGGGTTTGTTGGTCATGAAGTTGGAGTAGAATTCGGGGCATGAAAAATGTGATCTACACACTGGTCGGTGTGATGGCGGGATTTGCATTGGCAGGCATGTTATTGTTTGTCTCACGCGCGCCTGCCGGAGAACCGATCGTATTACAGCCTGCGCCGACAAAAGAACCGATTGCTGTGCATATCATTGGGGCTGTGCCGAGACCCGGCTTGTATGAATTTGCTGAGGGCTCACGTGTGCAGGATGCCATTGATGCCGCAGGTGGCTTGCTGACCAGTGCTAATGTTGATTCGGTCAACCTTGCCGCCCTGCTGGAAGATGGGCAACAATTGGATATTCCATACAAGGCGGGCACAGATTCTTCAAATGAAAATGGCGATGATGCGCTTGTTCTGCCTGGCGCTACTGAAAAACCAGCCGCATCTGAAGCCGGGCAGGATCTGGTAAATATCAATACGGCATCTGCTGAAGAGCTGGATAATCTGCCGGGGATCGGTCCAACCATTGCCCAACGGATCGTCGAATACCGTGAGGCGAATGGATCTTTTCAGACAATTGATGACCTGATGAATGTCTCCGGTATTGGTCCGTCAACTTTTGAGAATATAAAGGAATTAATTTCAACCTAATGAGCTTCGATCATTTTTCTGCCATTGCCCCGATCTATGCACGTGTCACTTATTCGAAAAAAGATGCGATGCGTGAGATCGCTTCGCTCCCGGTTCAGGGTCGCCTTTTGGATGTGGGCGGCGGTACGGGGCGCGTCGCTGCAGCCATTCGCGAATACGTGGATGAGATCATCATCGCTGACGTTTCTTTTGGGATGTTAGCCCATTCGCCTCGTACTATCTTTCAGCCTGTGTGCGGCGCTTCTGAATCTTTACCCTTCGCTGATAATTTTTTTGAAAGAGTCATCATGGTAGATGCCCTGCATCATGTGATCAATCATACTGATTCGATGCGCGAGATGTACCGGGTGCTGAAGCCCGGCGGCGTTCTTGTTGTTGAAGAGCCCGATATTCGTACATTTGGCGTGAAGTTGATCGCCATCGCTGAGAAGTTGTTGCTCATGCGCAGTCATTTCCTTAAGCCGGATGCCATAATGAAATTGATCGACGCAGGGGAAAAAGAAACCAGATCTGCCGATGGTACAACTTGGGTGATCGTAAAAAAATAAAAAGGAGGTTTCTTTAGAAACCTCCTTTTTATTTTGAAATTTAGTTAGCCAGCCAATACATGTCTTGAGATTACCAATCGCTGAATTTCGCTTGTCCCTTCGCCGATGGTCATCAGGCGTGCATCGCGGTACATGCGCTCCACATTGTATTCACGGCTGTATCCATACCCGCCATGGATCTGAATGGCATCATAGATGACTCGTTCCGCCATTTCGGTGGCGTACAATTTGGCGATCGCTGCTTCCTTGCTGTATGGGCGACCCTGGTCTTTGAGCCATGCGGCTTTGTAGATATATGTCCGTGCCAGTTCGATCTCCATATCCATATTCGCGATCTTGAATTGGATCGCCTGAAAATCTGCGAGCGATTGATTGAATGCCTTGCGTTCTTTTGCATACAGGACAGCAGCTTCCATTGCGCCGCGTGCCAGACCGATCGATATTGCGCCAATGCTGATGCGACCTGCATCCAGAGTGGACAGGGTTTGCTGCAAGCCTTTGCCTTCGGGTCCGATCAGGTTGCTGAGGGGGACACGTACATTATCGTAAGAAACGCCGTGGGCTGGAGAGCCGCGCAGCCCCATCTTTTTCTCTGCTGGATGAATGGTTAAGCCCTTTGAGTCTGTTGGTACGAGGATCATGCTCAATGATTTTGAGCCGCCTTTCGGGTCGGTACGCACAAGGGTGATGATGTATTCAGCAATGCTCGCATTCGTGTTCCACATTTTCGCGCCATTGATGACCCATTCGTCCCCGTCTTTTTCGGCGCGAGTGGTTACGCCGCCCTGAATATCGGAACCAGCCCCGGGTTCCGTGAGCGCCAATGCGCCAAGTTTATTCTTTCCGCTGGCAACAATGGGCAGCCATTTCTTTTTCAATTCATCACTACCGTACAGTGCGATCGGAGCGGTTCCCAACCCATTGTGAGCGGTGAATGCGAGTGCCGTCGAACCGCAGCCCCAGCCCAATTCTTCCATGGCAATGGCATTTGAGATCATGTCTACGTTCGAACCGCCGAATTCCTCCGGGATGCTCATACCTGCCAGACCCACCGGTCCTGCTTTGCGGAAGGCTTCCCAATTGAATTCTTCCTTTTCATCCACTTCGCGCGCCTTGGGGCGCAATTCCTTTTCTGCGAATTCGTGGACGATCTTCTTCCATGTTTTTTGTTCTTCATTTAGATCGAAATTCATTGTGGCTCCTGAATTTATAGCGTAATAACTTTATCTGCTTTGATTTGCGCTTCGATTATATCGGGCATTCCACCTACAATGCCGACCTGTAACTGATCGGTCAAGTTCATTGCATCCAGACACGTGGAGCAGACGATCAAGCGCACGCCTTTGTTCTCCAATTGTCTTAGTTGCTCAATGACCGGCGACCCGGCGACGACTAATTTTACGCCATCGGTGTAAAAACAGATCGCGGCGGGCAGGTCTGCGTTTTCAAGCAGCAGTGAGAAGTATTTCTGGGTTAACTTCATACCCAGTTCGGGAAGGTCGGTTTGCCCCATTCCAAATTTTGTGATGAGAAGGATCGTGTTTTTCAAAGTAACTCCTATGTTTCAAAATATTCAAGCAGTTCTTTTGCTTTTTGTATCTTATCCTTCGGCACGAAGACCTGCACCCGCCCAAGCATGTCCACATTGACGGGGTAGATCGAATGCCCCACTGATTCTTGAAATAACTCAACATCAACTCCGTTCGCCTCGAGGAAACTCTCCAATAAGTCCGCTTGCATGCGGCTGTTTAGTTCGGTCAATAATTCGTATTTCATCTCGTCCATGCCTGCCTCCAAAATACAATAAAAAGCACCGTCCACAAGATACTGACGATCAATTGACGTGTGCCAATTTGCACCGGTTTCCATCCCACGGAGGGATGTGTGATGCCCCAAAGGGTTTCCAGCCATTGTGCCAGAAAAGAGACAAATATAAAGAATGGGACAAGCCCCGACATAACCAGCCCAACGGAAAAGAGTACATTGAAAGATGTGTATGCCAGGGCACGTCTCCCCATCTGCCACCATTCGGTTCGACTCTTCGCCGCGGCTTGTTCTGGCGATAGGTCCCTTTGACTCAGCCGAAGATAAGCATATACGATGCTGGCTGCCGATTGGAGCCAGGCGAATAGCCATAGCCACCAGCCGTTCGGGTCGTAACTCCCGAGCCCGACCCAAAACGCAGCAGGGGCAGCCAATGCCAACACTCCAGTGGCGATTATCTCAACACCTGCTTGTTTGCGCTCGGCGCGTCTGCTTACCAACCAAAGGTGCCAAACAAATACGGGGGCTCCTGGTATGGCAAGGTAGAGAACATACCCATAGCCGTTCAGAATAAGCCCGATTAAGGCGGCAACGGCGAGAATGCCGTAGACCAGTACCCAGAATTGGGCGGCGGGCAGATCCGCAGCGGAGCGTCGTCCGCTCATGGATTTGACGATCACAGTCACGGGTTGGCGTATCAAAAAAGCGGACATCGCCGCAATGACGAGGCAAAGACTGGGCAACTGAAAGGTTCTGCCCGCAAACACGCCTACTAATAATGGGCTGAAGATGAAAACCCATGCGCCGTGGTCTTGCGGCAGGGCGATCTGGCGTTTTAAATAGGATTGCATTTCAACAAGGATAAAGGAAAAAGATTTTGTCCGCAAGGTGACATCCATACTCATTATTCAGAGTGGGTATAATTGAGAAAATTTTTTAGGAGAGATGTTTGTATGGCAAAAAAGAAATTAGCAGGTAAAAAGACCCAACCGGCTCAAACTGACCGGACCGTTCAGATCGTTGCGGTAGTGGTGATCGCGCTCGTTGCAATTTTCTTCCTGGTGCGCTACGTTCCCTGGAGTTCTTTCGGCGCTTCTTCAGAAACTGCCACCGAAAGCGCCGCTTCGAGCGGACCGAAGACCTATGATGCCCCTCCGCCCATGACCATTGATACTGCGAAGAAATATTTTGCAACTGTTGAGATGGAAAAAGGCGGTGAATTTGTGATCGAGCTGTACGCTGATAAGGCGCCTATCACCGTTAATAGTTTTGTGTTCCTTGCGCAGGAAGGCTATTTCAATGGCGTTACTTTTCATCGTGTGCTCGATGGCTTTATGGCGCAGGGCGGCGACCCGACCGGCACCGGTATGGGTGGTCCCGGTTATCAGTTCGTGAATGAGAACAGCGATTTGACCTTTGATAAAGATGGTGTGGTCGCAATGGCGAATGCCGGACCCGACACAAATGGCAGTCAGTTCTTCATCACATACGGTCCGCAGGAATTTTTGAACGGCGGTTATACCATTTTTGGGCAGGTTATTGAAGGCATGGATGTGGTCAATGCGATCACCCGCCGTGACCCTGAACAAAACCCGAACTTCACAGGTGATGTAATGAAGTCTGTGACGATCACGGAAGAGTAATAAAAAAAAGAGGCAGCCGCTTTTTGAGGAGGCTGCCTCTTTTTTATCCTATTGGAGGATGAGATGAGCGAAAAAACCACTCGCACTGAAATGCACGGCTGTATTGTGTGCGGAAAACTTCACCAACTATTAGTTGTTTATGATGCAAATGGGAAGTTGTTCGATCTAAAGGTGATGAGCGCGGATGGTAAACGGGTGGTACATGAGAGCCGCCCGTTGGTTGCATGTGAGCATCATAACGATGAACAAGTGAAAACGGCAGTGGAACGAGTATATGGTACCGAGCCTGAAGAAGAATAGTACAAAGCGGTTGCGCTCTTAGGAGAGACCGTCTGCTGGTGGGGAAGTACATTCGGGAGCGCAGATAAATTAACTTAATGTAAGTATCATATTGTTCACCATCAAAACTGGGATAGAGGCTACAAATTCCCCGGTAACAACAAACCTTCCCCAAGCTCATTCAATTGGGTCAAAAAGCTGTCTAGAGATGGTTGGTTTATCCAGCGTATCGTTTCCCAATCTTCTTTAGTAACAGAACACAAAGCACGCCCCAAATCGGCAGGAAACACCCCCGCTGCTTTTCCCTGGGCGTTCGCGATTGCATCTTGGATACTTAATCCTTTTACACAACAGAAACCCCAAATGTCCGCCAAATCTTTCGGTTCATTGCGATCAAGTAGGGCTGTAATTTTATTTGCGAGAATGTTTTCAGCGTTATCTATTCGTCCAAGGATGGGGTGCTTCTGTGTTTCTCCAACCCATGCAGGGACATCATTAATCAACTCGATTTTTAGAACGATCTTATCTTCAATATTATTGAAGATAAGATCGTTCTTCCTTTTGAATTACATCACATTTCCACTGAGAGTTTAGAGCCCGCAACAACCTTTCAGTCCATAACCCAAATCGATCATCATCATTGACAAAATAGTCTAAATCATCTGAAAACCGATGTTCAAGATAACCTCGTGACGCGGCGGTTCCACCTGATAAATAGAATTCTGTATCAACTTGAGTGACAACTTTTATCACCCGATCTTGAAAGGGATAGAGAACATCGAAGTAGTATGATGAGTTATCCATTTAGAACCTCAGGGTGCTTGACTGGAAGCCAAGTAACAAGAAAATCCAGACCACGAATACGCCTCTTGGAACGTACTCCTGGGCGCCAGCGAGACCAATTCTCCACAAGTTGTTTAAATCCAATCAAGCGAATGATCTCTTCGTAAGGTGCATAATCCAGAAGGCGACGTGCTGCCCAATCCCTATTCAGTCGTCCCAACACTAATCGTCCTTCAAGAATATCTCTAAACTGTGAATCACTTATGTCGTAGTCCCAAACGTAGGGGGAACGTTTTGTGTCGCTCATAGTGAGGTAATTATACACTTATGAACTCGTCTTGTTTGGGTTTTAAGAAATGATATACGGATAATTCACATTGCTCCTGAACAATATGGGGATTCCACGCAGTTAATTTACTTCGGAGCAAGATACTATGACTGTTTGGAATTCCCGGAAATCAAAAATAGTTGTTTTTGTTCACTTATGCTATTGAAGCTTCGTGGATGGAAGATGTTTTAGAAGAACAAGATCGCGCCAAGTACGAATTCGCTCACGACACTGATCCAATTCGACTGTTCGCCAGACTTATCGATAAAGATCGAAACCGTCCGCGCCGCGCCAACGAGTAGATAGGCAAACCCGAGCATATGAAATGCAGTCTCGCTGCGGAAAAGAAGGGGATAGGCGCCCAGCGCAACAAAGAACATCCCAAGCACCACACGAATCTCGGTCACGCCACGCCCGCCATTGGGGGTTAGTCCGGTAAACGTCCCGGCGCTTTGTGGAGCGAAAAGGGCGTAAGCACCCACAAGAATCGTAAAGCCGCATGCAATGTATTGCAAGATCGAGAGGATCATAACTTTGTCCTTGAATGAGTTTATTTGCGGTCGTAAAAGATCAAAAGAGTACTGCCGTACTTTCTTTCTTCACTTTCCACCAGATTTCTAACTTCAACTTCTTCATACTCCCGTGGATCGATCTGCACAATGACCGTGCCATCATCGCTCAACCATTCGCTATTGTCGTCGATCAATTTCAAGGCTTCCACCCACATTTTTTTGTACTGTGGCGGAGCAATATAAACATATTCAAAACGCTTGTCTGCTGTGCCGGATAACATACTAAAGGCATCGCCGCGTTTGATCTCCGCCTGCTCAATGAATTTGCAGTGCTCCAGGTTTTCCTTGATCGTTTCGATCGGCGCACGGTTCAGGTCGGTGAACTTCACAAAAGCAGCGCCGCGACTGAGTGCCTCAATGCCAATTGCACCAGTCCCAGCGAAGAGATCCCACCAGTTCGAATCGATCACATCGCCTGCCAGAATATTGAACAGCGATTCCTTTACACGATCCATAACAGGGCGGGTTGTATCCCCGGGAACGGACTTTAACTTCCTGCCCCTTGCAGTCCCTGCGATCACTCGAAGACTCATTCCACGCTCTTTCGTACCGCCATGATGTTTTCATGGGCAGATTGATAATAAACTACACAGCCGGTACCGAGGATGAATTTTTTCCCCTTCGTCTGCTGAATGGCGTCCGCCGCCTCTTTCTTAACTTGTTCTGGATCGCCCGAGTAAAGCGTATCCTGCCGGATACCTCCGCACAATACGCCGCGGTGTACACTCTGCGCTTCAGAAAGGGACGGATATGTTTCGCGGTCGTGCCAGTTGACAATGTGAACGTTTAGCAGCCGCAACAGGGAAAAATAAACATCCTTGCCATGCAGGTGGAGCAGGTTGCACCAAAAGCCTTCAGCGGCTTTCAACGATTCCTGGTCATAGGGCAGGCACAATTTTTTATATTCATCCAATTCAAGCATGTGACCCTGGGCATGTTGCACTGCATAAAAAATACCGTCTGCGCCGGAGTCCTGAACAGCTTCTATAAATTTGACTGTGGTCTTGGTGATGGTTTCCAACCCCTTCATCACCGCTTCCGGATGTTTTTTTATATGTTCTAAAAGCAGGTCATTCCCAGCTAAATTCTTTGCCTGCGAAATGGGGTTAAAGATGGTCTGCAAGACCGGGGTGTCTGCACCGATGCCATCGCGTACAAGTTTTAAGCATTTCAACTGGGCAGCGAGGTGCGGAGCAGTGGGGTCAAGCGGTTTGAGCGTTTCCCAGTCTTGTGGTTTTTGAATGACTCGTTTGGTGTAAGCCCGCGAGCCTTCGGGGTTATTCTGCCATTCATCCTCAACGCCCCAATCTTTGACGGCAAAAGAGGAAGCGGGTGTCACTTTGACGATGTCGAAGTCATAGGCTTGTTGGAATTTCAGTGTGGCAGCGGCGAGAGTTTCAGGGTTCTGATCCTCTTCGGGGAAGTGCCGCCATAATGCGACCGGTGTCCGGTCTGTCATTTCGCCGTTGATACAGGCTTTGATCCGTTCTCGGTGGGTGGTGGTCATATATTCTTACAACTCGCTTTCCAGGCGATGCCTGTGATAGATCCCTTCGCGGAAGGTTTTGATGATTCTAAACCCATTTGCCTGCGTCGCTTTCAAGCTGGCGATATTCCATGTTTCAACGCTGGCGTAGATTTTTTTATACCCCTGTTTACGTCCTTCGTCCATGAGGGCTTTTTGCAGGGAACGCCCCAACCCGCGCCCGCGGAATGTTGGGTCAACAGTGAAGTATACGCATTCAATGGTGTTCGGTTCATACATTTGCCCGCGAATGGTAATGCTGGAGATTGCCATTTGCAGGAAAGCCGCCGGGCGGGTGAAAATAACCTTGATAATATTTTGGATGAACCAGCCCTTATCTTCGGTCAATTTGGATGTGAGGGCAGAAGGCTCCGGAGAGGCGAGGCTGAAGCCCATGATTTCGCCAGTGCCATCGTCTTGTGCGTAAAAACCAAATGCGCGATCGTCCTTGATAGCGCCCTCGAAATACCGCAGAACAAAAGGATACCCAAGTTTTGAAAGCAAACCCGCATCTCCCAAATGGATCTCGGCAATGCGCGGGAGCAGGCTGGCGGGAATGGTTTTGAGGGAATGGAGAGTATGAGGCATAAAAATAGATCAGACCAGCCCGCGAATGATGTATGGTCCAAGCGGGCGAATGATGAAGGCAGGCATGAGTTTCCAGGCTGCAATGGCAAATTGGAATTTGGGATTCTTTTGATTTAGTGAAGGCAATTCCTGCTCCGGAGCGAGCCAGAACCAATAGGCGAGCGGCTTCTTCTCTGGTGCCCATTTGGATTTGAACACATCATTGCCAGAACCGATCAGGCTGCGTCCGAGGTCGAAAGTGGTGCAGCCCTTTTGCATGGCGCGTTCAATGACCATCCAATAAAGATATTCACCCGCATAGGCAGAACGGGCGTAGCGTAAAACATTGGCATGCAGGTTGAAGATGGTTTTTCCTTGGTAAATGAATACACCGCCGCCGGTGATCTTGCCTTTTGCATCATACGTCACGGCAAATTCAAGCGTATTGCCGAGATACTCTGCCATCTTGCGAAGATAGGTTTTAGAGTGATACGGCGAGCCAAGCTCATGCATCGAAAGGGCAAGCGCTTCATAGGCATCATCAAGCAGGTCAAGATGACCGAAGCGGATCGAGAACCCTTTTTTCATTGATTTGCGGACGTGGTTGCGGTGATCTGAGGAGAAGCGTTTGAGCAGATCGTCTGGAGTGGCAGCGAGGTCGATCAGGTAGGTGGAGTAAACCGGGTGTTCAACCCAGCCTTCGGCGAGGGGTGAAGCGATATCGTCGAAGCGCAGGGAAACGTATTCAGCTTTGATTTCTTCCGCGAGGCGGCGGGCTTCATTCAACAAAAGGTCACGGACGGCTTGATCCTCGAAGGTGAAGCCTCCATAATTTCCGAACGGGGCAGTGGCGAGATAATGCCCAAAGACCGGATGCTTGACTTCCAACAATGAAAGCGCACCCAGCGGGCGGTCTCCCTCCAGCACTGCAAAACGATGGACGGGATGACCATAAACATCGTTGATGAAGTTCATCCACGAGTCGAGCCCGATGTAGCTGAGTTTTGGTTCAAGCGAGGGGTAGTCGAGAGAATTGACGCGTTGAATATTCATGATAGCTCTTTGATGTAGTCCTGCATGCTGGAGGTGGGGAAATTCCTAAGCAGGTCTTTGAGGAAGTTGACTTTGTGAAAAGTAAATGGAAGCAAAGATGGGTCGCGGAGCAGGTCTTTTGCAAACCGCGCATACCAGCGTAATGGTCTGACGAGTTCGTAGGGGTGTAAAAAGATGACCGGGCTTTTGCCCGCTTTGAATTCTCGTTCGATGATCTTGTAAACGATCGGGCGGAACAGTCCGCTCATAAAACTGGAGCCGTAGGGGAATTCGCCGCCACGGATGAGTTTGAGATTCATGTTGCGCGGCGCGTTGAATTCGTCGGGCATACTGAGGAGTGGCAATGTGCTGGCAGGGATCTCCCAAATACTGCCTTTTTTTATAGTGACGCCGGTCGGTGCGTATTGGGATGAACTGTATGTGAAGTTATGTTTCGCCAGCAGAGGGTAGACCTCTTCGACGGTGGTGATCATGGGGGCACGGTAACCGCGGACATTATATTTTTTTATCCACTCAGCAGAGGCATTCAGGTCTTTTTCGATCTCGTGGATATTGTTCAATCTGCGATGGACATGGCAGTGAAAGCCGACTTCATGACCGGCTTTGCTGATCTTTTCAGGAAGTTCAGGGTACCACCCCGCCATTTCGCCCACGAGATAAAATGTGATCTTGGAATTTCCCAACATTTCAAGGATGGGGTCAATCGCCCGGCGCGAATATTCTTCGTCCATTTGAAAGCGCGTTTCCGGCGGCAGAAAATCATACCTGCGGGAAAGTGCGAACCAGGATTCATAGTCGATCGTGAGGAGTAATCGCGGAGAGGGGGTCATGGCGCGGGGATTATAGCAGGGTTAGGGGACTTGCTTGATGAGACAGAACACGTTACCTTGACGGGAGATCTCGATCAGGGCTGGATCATTTTTGAGGAAATTTAATTGTTCGTTCGCTCGAGTATTGACGAGATAGTAGTCGCCGGTTTGTACGTTTTTTTCTTCGCTGCGAAAATCACGGATGGTGATATTTGGGCTGGCATAGTAGGCTGCAATATACGGCTCGCGGCGGACGAATAACTGGGCGTTTTGCGGCGCGACCTGTTCGAACTTCAATACGGCTTCGCGGTAGCATGTCAGCCAATAATCGGTTTCGTAGTTACCGTTCACTGCACTTGCCAGGTTGTTGTAATACGTATATTCGTATGGATGCAGGGAAATACTCGCGTAAACTCCAGGCAGGAGCAGCAGCGCCGAAAACACAGCAACCATCCATTTGGTTTTTAGCCAGCCGAAAATGTGATCTGTGGCGATGCCTGCAAAGATAAAGATGGGCGGCAAAATGAAAAGGAAGTGTCGATAGTTATCTGATAAGGGCGGCTGGCTAAGTACAACATACAGGAAGGGAATCGCGAACCACAATAAGATCAGGATCAGCGCTTGCCAGTCTTTGCGCTTCCAGGCAAGAATAAGGACGCCGATAAAAAACAGCGGCAGGACAGGTTCGGTCAATGTAAGGATAAGCAGTTTAGGCAGGTAATTTTGAGGCAGATCGTAGGCGCGGTAAAGCTCGCCGCTAAAGAGCACTTGAATGGACGCTGGGTGTTCACTGGCAAGTTGCAGCACTTGCCGGAATTGATGGAGCGGGTCGATCCAGAGATAGGGCCAGGCGAGCACCATGAATAGCAATGCGAGCACGCCGAACAAAGTTAGTGCAATGAAATTCGTGCGTGAGAAAAGTTTGGCTTTGAGAATTAATATTGCATAGAGTATGGCAAGGATCCCAGCCAGCGGGGCGAGGATGCGGATGGATGTAGCCAGCCCGAGCAGGATGGCGGGAAGCAGAACGATCTTGAATATCTGTCGGCTCGTTAGTAGATTTGAAGCCGAATCAGTTTCTGTTAATTTTTCCACCATGCCAAAGCTGGTGTAAACGCTGGCAATGAAGAACGTCATGAAGACAGAATCTTTGGGGTTGATGAAGGCGTGCCCCCAGAGAAGCGGCTGCCAGGCGTAAAGCGCGGCAACGAACAGGGCAGCCTCCCGGCTCATCCATTTTGAGGCGAGGCGGTAGAGTAGATAAACTCCCAGGTTAAAGGTCAGGAAGTTTGAGAGGTGCCAGGCAGAGGCGGTGTCTACACTCAGCCATTTCAAAAAAGAGATCAATGGAACTGCGAGCAATAAATAGGCCGGACCGCGATTGGCATGGTCGCTGGCGCTGGCACCAAAGGCATTCTCAATGTTGAAATTGCCGCTAAACCAGTTAGCCGGGTTGTAGGCGTACGTTACAGATGCGCCATACTCATAAAACAGCGGCTCATCCCATGATAAGCCATAGGAACGAAACGTCATCAACCCGATGATGAGGTTGATGACGAGGAGAATCAAAACAGGGTGTTGCCGAAATGTTTTCAAGAGTTTATTTGGAAATGCGTCGCTGCTGGCGCAGTTTGGCTTGTTCGTACCGGGCTTTGTCTTCGTCAGTCTCAAGGTTGAGCTGCGGAATGGTGGTTGGGTGATTGTTATCGTCCAAACCAACATAGACGAGGTAGGCGGTATTGGTGTGAGTGCGTTCGCCGGTGATAGGGTTCTCGGCAGTGACCTGCACTTCGGCTTCCATGGAGGTACGCCCGGTGTAGGTCACTTCGGCGGTAAAGGTGACGAGGTCGCCGATCTTGATCGGTTCACGGAAGACGAGCGAGTCCACTGCAACGGTGACCACACGGGTTTGAGCGTGGCGCATGCAGGCAAGCGCCCCGGCTTCATCTACCAATTTCATGATCCAGCCACCGTGGACGTTGCCGTGGTGGTTGGCGTGTTCGGGCTGCATCAGCTGCGAAAGGTAAACACGAGACGTGCGAGACGTTTTTGCTTGATTCATCGGTCAATCCATATCCTGCCGGAATTCACCACTATCTACTGTGTGAAGTTTTTCAGGCATTTCAAGTAGAACGTCGATCAGAGAGTGGCTAAGTTCGGGCATAAGCGGTGCAAGCGGGACGCTGGCGGGTAATTGGACTTTCTTGGGAGTTGGCGGCGGGGAGACCCGTGGGTTGGTCTCTTCGATGGCTCGTTTAGTGACGATGCGCGGGTCATTGGTGAGCGTGCCGACAAATTCGCCGATCACTGAATACACATCCCGGTTTGGGGTGACAAATCCGATCCAATCCCCGTTGCGGTTGAATAAATAAGGATATAAAAGAAAAGCTTCGGCATCGCCTTTGGTGGTGTAGATTGGAATTAATGTGAGTTGTGCCATGTGAATATCCCTATCCTATGTCATCGTCAATGTCGTTGTATGTCCAGTAACGGTTGATAAAAAAGTTCCACATCATCACAATGCCCACAGCGGCAGCCAGAGTCAGGTTTTTTGCGTAGAACTCGGCGGTAAGGTAGGAGGTGTGGAAGGAAGTTTCAACCAGTTGCAGAAGCGGTGGTTCAAGGTAATGCAGAATCGGAATGCGGATCGCCATGCCAGCCACGTTGACGGCAAAGAACATTCCTAATTGGTTAAGAAGCGGGCGCGAGCGTGATTCGGGGTAGGTCCAGTAGCGATTCCATGTGAAGTTGCTAATGACGGCACAAATGAAGGAAATGGTCCCTGCCACAACCAGGGGGAGTTGCAATATCCCATGGGAAAGCAGGTTCATCACGCCGAAATCGATCGCCGCGCCAATGGCTCCGACGAATGCAAATTTGAGAAAACGCCTTCGTTCTTTTGCGTCCGTCAGGATCATGCCAGCCCCAGTTTTTGTTTGAAAAATGGGATGGTGCGGCGCAGACCCTCCTCCAGACTGACTTTCGGTTCCCAATTCAGGATATTTTTTGCACGGGTAATGTCGGGGCGGCGGCGCTGCGGGTCGCGGGCGCTGCGGGCATTTTCCATAAAGGTAATCCCGGCGGTGTTGCCGGTGATGCGGTTGATGGTTTCTGCAAATTCAAGCACGGTCATTTCCACCGGGTTGCCAATGTTGACGGGCATATGCTCATTGGAGTACAGCAGTTTTACGATCCCTTCGATCAGGTCATCTACGAAACAAAAGGAGCGGGTTTGGCTGCCAGTGCCATATACGGTCAGTGGTTGACCCAACAGGGCTTGTTTGAGCAGATTGGGCAGGGCGCGACCATCTTCCATGTCCATGCGTGGACCATAGGTGTTGAAGATGCGCACGATGCTTGTATTCACACCATGGAAGCGGTGATATGCCATGGTCATCGACTCAGCGAAGCGTTTGGCTTCGTCATATACGGCGCGTTCACCAACCGGGTCAACGTTGCCAGGGTAGGTCTCTGCCTGCGGGTGAACCTCTGGATCTCCGTAGATCTCGCTGGTGGAAGCGATCAGGAAACGAGACCCATCGCGACGCGCTACACCCAAACAGTTATGCGTTCCAAGCGCACCTGCCTTCATGGTTTGAATGGGCAAGTTAAAGTAACCGGATTTGGAAAGCGGGTTTGGGCTGGCAGGAGAAGCAAAGTGCAAGATCGCTTCAACTTTGCCGGGCACAAAGATGTAATTGGAAACATCTCGCTTGAAGAATTGAAATTTTTCATTGCCAGCAAGATGAGCGATGTTATCAGGGTTGCCCGTGATGAAGTTATCCATGCCGATGATCTCGTGACCGTCTGCAAGAAGGCGGTCGCAGAGATGAGAGCCGAGGAATCCGGCTGCGCCTGTGATCAGTATTCGCATTGCGTATGTACCTCTTTTTATTTAAGTTACTTCCAGTCGATCCGGGAGATCAATCCGTCCCCGGTAACTTGATAGGTGTTGCCGCTGCCGCTGTCAACCAACCACAGGTTGCCTTGATAGGTGACTGCGATAAAACTTCCGGTTTGTCCTTCCACCTGTCCGGGTGCCCAGGCGGGTGTTTGTGGTTCGATTCCATTTTTGTCTGCCGGTGGGAAAAGCGCGCGGCTGTTCGAACCGTCACGATCCATCGCGATCAACCGATAACGGCTCGAATCGCTTTGGTCAATAAAAATGGATTGCAGGAACGCTACTTGAAAGGCGGCTTCTCTTCCAATGTATGTGACCGGAGAAATGGATGGATACGAGAACATGCCGGCTGAGTTAACCAGAGTGACCGCCGATTCGTTTTTGAACGAGAGGGCGGAGAGGTCAAAGTAAGGCGACTCTTCGCCGGAAATGGGTGCGGGTGCAGGGGCATGACTGACGAAGTATAAACTGTTTCCGTCTGCCCCCCAAACGATGGGCGGAATCCATGCCCAGTCGCTGTGTGTGTTTAATGGGGTGATATCTAATAAGGGTTTCAAATAGCCGCCATCTTGATCAACAAGACCGATTCCATCCGGGCGGGCATACGCGAGGCGCCCGTCTGGTGCGAAGGCAAAGGACATACCCCACCAACCGTACACACCGCCGCTGCCAGAACCTAGCAGTTTGCGTGGACTGCCGCTGTTGGTGATGCTCACGCGATACAGGTCATTGTTCGCCTGCCAGCCAGGTGCTGTGCTGCGCGGCTCGACAGTGGAATACGCCACTGAGTTTGTTCCAGGTATCCACGCCGCAAAGTGGACGACATTTCGGGCTTGCAATGAGATCAGTTTTGGTTCAAGGTTGCGGGTGCGTACCGCCCAAAGCGTATTGATCTCTTCGTCGGCGGGTTTGCTTGATTTACGGGTGAAGACCAGATATTCCCCATTGGGAGAAAGGGTGAATATGCGTCCATCCAGATCGCCAGTGCTGACGATGACGCGGCGATTGGCAGTAGAGCCTTCCATGATCCAGGCATTGCCGCCTGCCAAATAGGCAAGTGTTCCCGGCACATTTAGCGGCACAAAGGATGCTTGCGCGCCGACCATGACGATCTCAGGCAGTGCCTCTTTTACGACCACGCTCTTAACTACATTCTTGCTGATCTCTACTTTGTCTTCCAGTATCCTGCGGTAGGTGACCTCTTCGAGTCCGTTCACGCCTGCCTGCACAAGGCGCGTTTCTCCTTCAGGCAGGGTCTCATTGCGGACGATCTGCCTTTCAAATGGGATGACAGATTCGGCAGTTTCGAAGACCTCTTCCACACGTGTCAAAGTAATACTGTCGCCATCGCTGATGACGGTGTAAAGCGGCGGTTCGGTCTTGTCGAGGCTGCCTAATTCGATACCGGCGCTTTCCAGTGCCTGGGTTACGGTCGCGCCAGGCTCAACGGTTACTTCCTGGGTTTGTCCGTCTGCGGTAATACTGATCTTGATGCTGCTGTTAAGCTGGGGTGAGCGACAAGCCGCCAACAGAGAAGCAAAAAGTAAAATGATGAAGGGCAGGCTGGAGCGGAGAGGGAAGCGGGGCATGTCGGGTATAATCCAGCCGCTATTTAATTCTTCCTGTTACCGTCATGATGCCATCTGCAATGCTGATGGTTTGCAATCGGAAGCCGACAGCCACAGGACCGAATGAGCCGGTAAAGGCTTCGTCAATAATGGCACTGATGGCGGTGTTGAGACCTTCCGGTGCAGGGACGGGACCGAAATCTGCCGAGGCGATTTGAATTTTGGGTTGACCGGTGGCTTCATCAATGGTCACATTCATGGTGATGAGCATGTTACCGGTGAACCAGCCTTGTGTGAACTTGCCATACATCATCATCTGTCCGTTGCGGAGTAGGATCTGCGGCTCAGTAAATGGTGGGGTGGTTTGCAGGGCGATCTTTTCTGCGATGTATCCGGTGAGTTGAGATTCTGTGATCTGCAGTGTGATGACGCCCGTTTCTGCGCCAGTGACCATTGCCTGCTGGATCATATCGCGCAAGGTTTGCGCATCGGTGGCAGATGCAGGGACTGTCTGTGCCGGATACTCGGGTCCACCGACGTTGATGGAGCAAGCCAGCGACGCGGCAACAAGAATAATGAAGAAGAGTTGGATGTGATTATTTGGTTTCATTTTGTATGTATAAATCTATTGAATGCGGAGCAATTATAGCATGAGCGAATCTCAATCCATTTCAAATGAAGAGTTGAGCCTGTCGGCGAAGATCGAGGCGATGTTGTTCGTTTCGGCGGAGCCAGTGCCGATGGTGCAGCTTTCTCAGGCGTTGGATGTGACGGCTTCGGTGGTGGAACGTGGCTTGAAAGAATTGGAAGAAGCATTAAAGTCGCGCGGCTTGCGCTTGCAGCGCAATGCGGGTCGCGTGCAGTTGACGACTGCTCCGGAACTGGCTTCTTTGGTCGAGACGTTTCTTGGCTTGGAGGCGATCACACACCTCAGTCGAGCCGCATTGGAGACGCTGGCGATCATTGCGTACCAACAGCCGGTCACGCGCCCGCAGGTGGATTCGATCCGCGGCGTGAATAGTGACGGTATGATGAAGAGTTTATTGAGCAAAGGTTTGATCCAGGAATCTGGACGAACAGAGGGTCCGGGGCGTCCGATCTTGTATTCGACCACGCCTGAATTTTTACAACATTTCGGGTTGACTTCGATTATGGAATTGCCGCCACTTGCCGCACCCATTGAAGTTGAACCGGAACCGACAGAGTTATTGAAAGGCTAAACATGCAGGAACGTTTACAAAAATTGCTCGCCCAGGCTGGATATGGCTCGCGCCGCGCCTGTGAAGAATTTATTATTGAAGGGCGCGTCTTCGTCAATGGGAAACCCGCCGAGTTGGGACAGAAAGCTGACCTTGCTGTTGACCGTGTCACTGTGGACGGTAAGGCGCTTGCCAAGCCTGAGACGATGGCATATATTGCCTTATACAAACCACGCAATGTGCTGTCTGCTGCAGAGGGTCCGGATGACCGCCAGACCGTGCGTGATCTGATCCCTGTACCGGGGCATCTTTATCCGGTGGGGCGTCTCGATTATGATTCCGAAGGCTTGATCCTTATGACCAATGATGGGGAGCTGACAAATAAGCTCACACATCCGCGTTTTGGTCATGAGAAAGAATATCGCGTCCTTGTGGCACGTCGCCCCGATACCGAACAGATCGATGCCTGGCGGAGAGGGGTGGTACTTCCCGATGGTGACCGTACCCAGCCTGCACATGTCCACTTTATTTCATCTTCCGGCAAAGGCGCGTGGATCCGGGTGGTAATGGGGGAAGGCAAGAAGCGTCAGATCCGTGAGATCGGGAAATTGCTCGGTTTGCCCGTTGTAAGAATTATCCGTTTGCGGATCGGTACCTTGAAACTTGGCGATCTCAAGCCCCGTCAGTGGCGATATTTGACCGAGGATGAAATTCGGGAATTGAAAGGGGAAAATGTCCCGAAGATGGAACAGAAATCCATGAAGCCGCGTCCGCCCAGGCGACCCATGCAACGGACGACCGATACGACTCCGAATAGGAGAAACGAATCAGCCTCGAGAAGGCGAGCTGAGCCTGCTTCCCAAAAACGGACTGGACCGTCTCCCAAAAGAAGGAAGTAAATGAAGAAGTTATATTACGTTGTAATCTTTGCCTTGGCGGTGTCTGTGATGTCAGCTTGTCAGGGTCTTCCGCGTTTTAATGACACACGCCCAAACTTTCTGATCATCATCACAGATGACCAGCGGTATGACACGATGGAGTATATGCCGAACACCCAGGAATTGATCTTTGATCAGGGTGTGACCTTCTCAAAGGGTTATGTGACGACTCCTTTTTGTTGCCCGAGTCGGGCGAGTATCTTGACAGGTATGTATGCGCATAACCATTGGGTGCATGTCAATGAAGATCCGCTAGAGTTTGGCACTATGGTGGAAGATATTCAGCGAAACGGTTATTACACAGGGTTGGTGGGGAAGTATCTAAACTCATGGAAAGGGGATGCCCGCCCTGAGTATGATTTCTGGGTTTCGTTTTGGGGTGGTACGCTGAAAAGCTACTATGACCCAGACTTGAATGTGAACGGGACATGGTCAAAACATACAGGCTATTCAACCTATCTCTTTCGGGATTTTGGTCTTGAGTTTCTTGACCAAGCCAGTCAACAGTCGAAACCTTTCCTTCTTGTTTATGCGCCTAATGCGCCACATGCACCTTTTACTCCTGCCGAAGAGGATACTGCACTTTTAACCGATCTGGTGCCGTATCGTCCGGCAAGTTTTAATGAAGCAGACATAGAAGATAAACCTGCTTCAATTTCAAATATGGCTCCGCTGACAGAGAAAGATATTACTTCGATCGACAACACTCGCAGGCGTCAGATCCTGACCTTGATGGCGCTCGACCGTACCATCCCGGACATTATTAATAAGTTGAAGGAAACCGGCGAGTTGGATAACACCGTTATTATCTTTATTTCGGATAACGGTAAACATTGGGGTGAGCACCGTTTGGATTCGAAGAGTACCGCGTATGAAGAATCTGTCAAAGTGCCGTTTGCCATTCGTTACCCGGTGCTTGTCCCCACGCCTTATGTGGACGACCGCATCGTTGCTAATATCGATATTGCCCCAACCCTTTATGAACTTTCTGAAACACGCATCCCGGACTCTGTGGATGGGCGTTCATTGGTCAATATGCTTCAAGGCGGAGCGGATTGGCGTGATCACATTTTGCTGGAAGCCTGGCCAGACCGGGGTGCCTGGTCTGCCATTCATACTGGAGAATACATTTATATTGAAACAGAGAATGACCTTTCGGAGTTCTACGACCTGAACCTTGATCCATTTGAACTGGATAATGCGATCTCCGACCCTCAATATCAGGAAACGATCGCTACTTTACAACAATACCTGCAAGCCGAACGGCAGCCAAGGACATCTCAGCCTTAAAGGTTACATTTTCCCCTTGACTCTGTCTCTTCTCGACCTTAGAATTTGTATAACAATTAAACGGTTCACAGGGAAGAGATCCCCGTAAGAGGACGCCGAAGGTGCAAATCTGGAGACAAGGCGAATCCAGATGAATCTCTCAGGCAAAAGGACCCTGTAACCGACGACACTCTGGAAAATTCCTGTTGAAACGACTCACAGGATACCGACGGTGTAAAGTTAGTTTGGTAGTCAAAAACTACACAACTAGACTAATCTCTCAGGTTCAATTACAGAGGACGCATGATTATGGAATCGTGCGTCCTCTTTTGATTCGCCAAAAATTATTTCCAAATAGGAGACAACAAATGAACACACCTGCCAACCTCAAGTACGCTAAATCTGATGAATGGTTTGACCCTGCCACTGGCGCTGTAGGTATTTCGGATTTTGCCCAGAATCAACTTTCAGATATTGTTTTTGTTGAAATTCTTGTGGATGAAGGCGAAGAAGTGACCGTGGGCAAAGCCATCGCCTCCGTGGAATCGGTGAAGGCTTCTGCTGAAATTTACTCGCCTGTGGCTGGTAAGGTCAGCGCTGTGAATAAAGGACTCTCTGAGAAACCCGAAACACTCAATAGTGATCCCTTCGGTGATGCCTGGATGATCAAGATCGAAGGCGGCTCTGCAGATGGTTTAATGGATGCAGCTGCCTATGAAGCTGATTGTGCAGGAAGAGCGCATTAATTTTTTCGCAGGGACGAGGTGCCTCGTCCCTGCGATTATTAGAGGTAACCCATGACTTACATTCCGATCAGTCCCAAAGAACGGGATGCGATGCTGGAGACCGTCGGCGTAAAATCGCTTGATGATCTCTTTGAGGCGATTCCCGCCGCGCATCGTTTTCCCGAGTTGAACCTTCCCCCCGCACTTACCGAAATGGAAGCCGCCGCTCACCTGGGCGATATGGCAGCCACGAACGAGAACGTGCGCGATCATCTCATTTCCTTTCTCGGTGCCGGTGCATACAACCACTACATTCCGTCAGTTGTAGATCACATGCTGCGCCGCGGCGAGTTCTACACCGCCTACACCCCCTATCAGCCTGAAATCTCGCAGGGGACTCTGCAAGCTATCTTCGAATATCAATCGTTGATGACCAACCTCACCGGCATGGATGTCTCCAACGCATCTCACTACGATGGCGCAACCGCCACCGCCGAAGCCGTGAACCTTGCCTTTGCCCAGTTCCGCGGCAAGCGTAAGAAGGTCGTCATGTCACCCACCGTCCACCCGCAGTACCGCGAAGTGATTCGCACCTACTCGCAGGGGATGGGAATTGAAGAAGCGGGAGACGACCCCAATGCAGATCTCGAAGCGGGTCCCGAAGGGTTGATGTCGCTTGTGGATGACAAGACCATGCTGGTCGTGGTGCAATATCCTGATTTCTTCGGTCGCATTTACGATTACACCAAGCTCATTGACGACGCCCATGCAAAGGGCGCGCTTGTTTGCATCGTGGCAAATCCCACCGCCTTGCTCATGCTCAAGACGCCCGCCTCAATGGGCGCAGACATTGTCGTGGGCGAAGCACAGCCATTTGGCATTCCGCTCTGGTATGGCGGACCCTACCTCGGCTTCTTCACCACTAAGAAATCCTACGTTCACAAAATGGCAGGGCGTCTGATCGGCGAAACCATGGATAACCGCGGCAATCGCTCGTATGTGTTGACCCTGACCGCACGTGAACAACATATCAAGCGCGAACGTGCCACTTCAAACATCTGCTCGAACCAGGGTTTGCTTGCGCTCGCTGCTTCGGTTTATATGTCAGTGCTCGGCAAGAGCGGGCTGCAGGAAGTTGCAAACCTGTGCTATCAAAAAGCGCATTACGCCGCAACCGAACTCAGCAAGATCGACGGCTTTGGCATGTGCTTCACCGACCCGTTCTTCCATGAATTCGTGTTGTGCTGCCCCACGCCTGCCAGCGAAGTCAACCAGTACCTGCTCGATAATGGCATCCTCGGCGGCTACGACCTCGGCAACGATTACCCCTCGCTCAAGAATCATCTGCTTGTGGCAGTCACCGAAATGAACAGCAAAGATGAAATTGACACCCTCGTCGAAATCCTTAAGGAGATGAAATAATGGCTACCGTGATCGAACCCACCATTTTTGAACTCTCCTCTCCCGGGCGACGCGGCGTGACCATGCCCGCCTCAGACGTGCCCGAAGTTGCCCTGCCTTCCAATGATCTGCTTCGCTCTGACTTGCCCCTGCCCGAACTCGCCGAAGTGGACGTTGTACGTCACTATATGAAACTCTCCAGTTTCAATTACTCTGTGGACAGCGGCTTCTATCCATTGGGTTCTTGCACCATGAAGTACAACCCGAAGATCAACGAAGACACCTGCCGCCTGCCGGGCTTCCTTTACACTCATCCTTTGCAGCCCATCGAAACCGTGCAAGGCAACCTCGCCTTGATGTTTGAAACGCAGGAATGGCTCAAAGAGATCAGCGGCTTTGCCGGTGTGACCCTTCAGCCTGCCGCTGGCGCGCATGGCGAATTCACCGGCGTGTTGATGATGGCGGCGTATCACAAGCTGCGTGGCGATACCAAACGCACCAAGATGCTCATACCCGATGCGGCACATGGAACCAACCCTGCTTCCGTCGGTATGCTTGGCATGCAAGTCGTCACCATTCCCTCCGATCCCGCGGTAACGTGGACTTGGAAAAACTCAAAGCCGCCTGTGACGATACCGTGGTCGGTATGATGCTTACCAACCCGAATACCCTTGGCATGTTCGATGAACATATCGAAGAAGTTGTAAACATGGTCAAGGACTGCGGCGGTTTGATGTACGGCGACGGCGCGAACCTCAACGCCTTGCTCGGCATCGTCCGCCCCGGCGACCTCGGCTTTGACGTGATGCATTTCAACCTGCATAAGACCTTCTCCGTCCCGCATGGTGGCGGTGGACCGGGTTCTGGTCCGGTCGGTGTTAGCCAGCGCCTTGTGGATTTCCTCCCCTCTCCCCTGGTTGGCATCATCGAAGAAGGCGACGACGAGACCGCGCCTCTCTATGGTTTCGTCACCCCCAAGAACAGCATCGGTCGCATGAAAGCCTTCCATGGTCACTTCGGCGGCGGGCTTGTCCGCTCGTACACCTACATCGCCATGCACGGACCCGATGGCTTGAAAGATGTTTCTCAGTACGCGGTGCTCAACGCCAACTACTTGCAAGCCCGTCTGCGCAACACCTATCACATCCCGTATGACCGTATCTGCATGCATGAGTTCGTGATGGAAGGGCAGTTCGCAGGCAGCGACGTGCGCGCGCTGGATATCTCCAAGCGCCTGATGGATTACAAGTTCCATCCGCCTACAAACTACTTCCCGCTCATTGTTCACGAAGCTTTGATGATCGAGCCGACTGAGACCGAGAACAAAGACACCCTCGACCGTTTCGCCGACGCGCTCATCGCCATCGCGGAAGAAGCCAAGACCCAGCCCGAGCTGCTCCACAACGCACCCAGCACCACGCAATTCGGTCGCATGGACGAGGTCAAAGCCGCGAGAGAGTTGGTCCTCTGCTGTTGGCTGCCCGAGAATTATGAACAGTTAGTGTAGCGAAGCAATTAGAAATCAGTATTTGTCTGGGCAGGCATCCGTCTGCCCAGACTGTGTTTAAGTAACTTATGCTCAACTTGATGGTTTTATTGATAAAGGATAAAACTTTATGCAACCTATTCAAACCAAACTTGAGATCGTTTCTGCTTTACAGGAATCTAGTAAATATATGCAAGAATGGTACTCTTCCTTTTCAGCTAAAGAGTATTTCGCAAGGCATGGAGAGGTCTGGTCTGCATCAGATAATGTTGACCATTTGATCAAAGCGATAAAGCCTATTGCCAAGGCGCTGGGGCTTCCCAAATTAGCTTTGCATGCAATGTTTGGAAAACCTGATCGATCTTCGAAAAGCTATGAGGAAATTTGTTCCCTCTACCGTGCAGAGATCGCAAAAGGAGCTGTAGCAAGCGGCAGTTTTCTCCCTCAACAGGAAGATCCGGCTGACCCCGAGGAAAGAAAATCCGCAATTCTTGCTGAGCTCTTCAAAGCTATGGATAAGTTGGTGTTAAATATCGAGAAGTGGGACGACCCTTCCTTGGATGAAGCGCAGCTTCCACATCCGCTTTTAGGCAATTTAACCATGCGCGAGATGCTCTATTTCACGGTATATCACAATTTAAGGCATGCCAGTAAGGATGGGGATTAATTCTACAAACATCCTCCATATCCCCAATTTGGAGGATGTTTGTATTTAAATTTGGATCCTATAATCTCCATCGCTTCCGCTTTTTTGATCAAGCGAAAAGTAATGTGGATGTAAAGGAGAAAAAAATATGAAGGTTTTTAAGTATTGGGTTACAGAAAAAGTGCGGATGGATGTGTATGGCGAAATAAAAGAAATTACCATCTATGGTGGGTCAAATGTTTCAACGGATGACGCCGCACAAAAGGCAAGACAAAAGGCAGATTTGATAAAAAGAAAAATAGAAGGGAATAGAGATGCGTTTGAAGAATATGAAGTAGAGATCCGTGAAGAAATTCTTCGAACTGTGGATGACCATACTGTCATCACTCGTAACCGTTATGGAGCACAGGTGATGAATGCAGAAAACTTAATGTTTCTTGACATTGATAAACCAAAAGCAACTCTGGCAGGTCTTTTCAGGAAAAGCTCGCCTGGAGACGATAAAGAAAAAATTTTTGATATGGTGCGTAAATTGGCATCAGGTTCAAAATACGCCGGGCTGGGATTTCGTATCTACGAAACCTTTCAGGGAGCACGGGTGATCGTGACCGGACGAAGTTTCGATCCGCGTGAGTTGTTTGCCATGGAGTTGATGCGGGAGTTCAATACCGATCCTTTGTATGCCGCTCTTTGTCGTAAACAGGGCTGTTTTCGTGCAAGGTTAACGCCTAAACCCAATCGAATAAAAATGAAGGCATATAAGGTGAAGTATCCGCGAGTGGAGGCGGATCTTCAATTTGAAGCCTGGCTGCAGAGCTATGAACAGGCGAGCAGAAACTTCAGCGTATGTAAATTCGTCGAAACTGCTGGAGCAAATCACGGGTCGTTTGAGGCGGTTCGTCTCCATGATGACTTTACGGGGGCAGGTTTGCATTTGCCGCTGGCATAATTCTCGTCAACTTTGAAAGGCGGTATCTTCCGCGAAATCTCAGGGTTATAATTGACGTTATTCAAAAAGGCATCCAGATTTTGGGTGCTTTTTGTAATTACATCATAGGAGAAAGACGTGCTCAACAAACTGCTGTTCCATCGATTCCCAAATGTAAAAAGCCTCCTGACACGACTGCAGTATGAATTCATTTCGGCATTAAATCTCAAACGTGATGTGCTATTTATGAATTTTGGCTACACTGCCCATCATCAAGGAGTGGATCCGATCCCGTTAGAGCCGGAAGATGAGATTCACCGTTATCCGATGCAGTTGTATCATCATGTGGCAAAGCATGTCAGCTGGACGAACGCCGATGCACTCGAAGTCAGTTCGGGGCGCGGCGGCGGCGCGTCTTTCATCATGCGTCATTTCAAGCCCCGAACGTATGTGGGAGTGGATTTCTCCGCCAAGGCGATCGAGTTTTGTCGCAGTCATCATATTTTGGAAGGATTGCGTTTTGAACATGGCAATGCCGAAGACCTGAAATATCCGGATAACTCATTTGATGTTATTGTGAATGTGGAAGCCTCTTTGTATTATCCGAACGTCAAGAAATTCTTTCAACATGTGAAGCGAGTTTTGAAACCAGGAGGGTATTTTCTCTACACAGACCTGCGTTACGAAGAAAAGATACCGGAATGGCATACGCAGATCGAAGAGATTGGTTTGAAGATCATTAAGGAGGAAGATATTACCGATAATGTGCTCAAAGCCATGGAATTGGATAGGGAGCGCCGTATTCACCTGGTGGACACTTACATTCCGGTGATCTTGCGCAAGCAGTTCTATCATTTTGCCGGTCTCGATCTGGACTCGCCGACGGCTGTACCGCATTTGGAAAGACGCCGATACTGGTATTTTGTTCTGCAAAAAGCATAATCGTTCGATACGTCCGAAAGAAATCATTGCTGGCTGAGCCCGTGACTCTATCAGCGCGATCTAATAATTCACCTAACCGAGGCAACTGTGAAAAAGAAACCGTTTTATATACTTGTTATGATCCTGACGATCTTTAGTCTTGTTCTTTCTGCCTGTGATACAGTGGAAGAAGAGTCGGTAGATAGCGCGGATGTGGATGCATCTGGCGAGACTACATCTGATTTGGAAGAGGCAGTCACAGAAGAGGCAGATTCAGAAGCGGCTGCGCCGATAGAGTCTGCACCGGGCGATGTTATTTATGATTTTGGCTTCGTTCCGGAAGAAAATGGGTTCAGTTTTGAAAACTATGGAGATGAAATATCAGTCACCAACCTGACCGCCGCAGAAATGCGCCGCATGTTCGGTGATGTGGTCTGTGCGGATATCAACGGAGATGAGTGCATCCTGACTCCACCCGCCGAACAGTGGATGGAGCAGATCAATGGCGACATGGCAGGCGGACACTGTGAGGGCATGGCAGTTCTTAGCTTGATGATGTACACCCAGCAAGTTTCACCTTCGGATTTTGGCGCTTCGGTTGCCAGTGAGCTGGATATCAACGACGAAACGCTTCAGCGCGAGATCGCTTATTGGTGGGCAACCCAGTCGGTGGACCCGACCCAATCCAGTGCGGTGACGGGCACTCCCATGGAAATTCTTGAAACCATCCGTCAAATGGAAGTCGGCGGCGAGACCTACACCATCGGCATTTATGATGGGAATGGCTCAGGTCATGCGATTACCCCTTTTGGCGTGGAAGACAAAGGCGATGGTTTGTATGCCATCCTTGTGTATGATAACAATTATCCTGGTGAAACCCGCGAATTATTTGTTGACTCTCGCGATAATTCCTGGACGTATGAGACTTCGATCAACCCGCAGGTGGAATCTGAAGTGTGGAGCGGCAATGCTGAGACTCAGACCCTTAATCTCACGCCCACATCTGCCCGTCTTGAATCGCAATACTGTTATTTTTGTGAAGAAGGGCAGGCAAGTGCCGGGAAACTTGCGGCCGCCAACCAGCCCTTTAATCAGATCTTTTTGGATGGCGAAGGACACATCCTGATTACCGATGAAAGCGGCAACCGTCTTGGTTATGTGGACGGGAAGATCATCAATGAAATTCCGAATGCTTCCTATACTCAGATGCGCATGTTGGCGAACGGCGAAACCCCCGAGCCGATCTATTCGATCCCTGCCGGGCTTGACCTGACCGTCACCATTGACGGAACGGACCTTACTGAAGAGACTCTTACTGATCTCGTTATGATCGGTGCTGGTTTTACAATTGGCGTGGAAAGCATTTATCTGACCCCCGGTCAGGTGGATGTGGCGTATATTTACCCTGCCGACCAAATGATTGCTTATGAAACCACCTCAGACGAATCGCCCAGTATTATTTTTGGTGTTGAGAACCCTGATGCCGATTACTACTTCGAAGTGTACGGCGCGGATATGATCGGCGGCGGCACCATTACAGCCTGGCTCGATAGCACTGCAGGTGACCTGCTCATTAATACCGAAAAGTTGACCGGCGAAGGCAGCTTCAATTTCTACCTCACTCGTATTACTGATGAAGCTGAAGAAGAATTCTTTGCTGAAGATATCGCCTTGAAAGAAGGTGCACTGGTCTATGTCAACTATGCCGAATGGACAGATGCCAACCCGGATGGTATTTACTTCGGCGTTGATCTGAACGGTGACGGCGAGATCGATGAAGAGTATGTGGTAAGTGATGCCCAATAAGTAGAAACAAAAAAAGATGCGCCATGCGGCGCATCTTTTTTTGTTATTATTCCTTGCGAGGTGCATATGAAAATATTAACGGTAGATATTGGTACAGGTACACAGGACATTTATTTGTACGATTCAGATCTTGATATTGAGAACGGATTCAAGCTCGTCCTGCCTTCGCCGACAATGATGATTCACCGTCGTCTTAAAGCGGCGCTTCCTGCGCGGACCCCGATCCTTTTAACTGGACATCAAATGGGCGGCGGTCCTTCAGCCTGGGCGATCGAAGAATATGCTCGTGCGGGAATCCCCGTGTACATGACACCCTCGGCTGCCACCACTTTGAACGACGAATTGGATAAAGTGGAAGCGCTTGGGATTCAGATCGTTTCTGAAGACGAAGCGAATAAATTGCGCTCCAGAGTCGAGACGCTCGAGTTAAGAGATTTTGATTTCCTCTTGATCTCAAAGACGTTTCAGGATTACGGTGTTTCGTTGAAGGGGCTTGGCGCGGCAGCAGTGGCTGTCTTTGACCATGGCAATGCTCCGGCTGGGGTTTCCGACCGGCAGTTTCGTTTCGATTATCTGGATGAAAGAATTCGCGCAAAGAACTCACTATCTTCCTTTGCATTTCTGTCAACGGAAGTTCCAAAGATCATGACACGTTTGCAATCCGTCGCAGATTCTGGGCGTGGTTTGCCCTGTCCTTTGGTGGTAATGGATACAGCTCCCGCCGCGGTTTGGGGTGCGGGCTTTGACCCCATGGTTGCTAAAAGCGTGAACAAGATCATTTGCAATGTGGGTAATTTCCATACATTGGCATTTCGCCTTGGGGAGAGGGGAATCGAGGGTGTATTTGAGCACCATACCGGCGAGATCGACCTTGCCAAACTTGAGGGTTTGATCCGCAAGCTGGCAGATGGATCACTTCGTCACGCCGATGTGTTTGATGATATGGGGCATGGTGCATTAATGTATTCGCAGGATGCGTTCGAATTCGGCAGGGACGAATTCGACGTGGTAGTGACTGGTCCACGCCGGAGCATGTTTGCAGGTTCTCGTTCTGCAGATTCGCTGAAGCCTTATTTTGCCGTCCCGTTTGGCGACATGATGATTGCAGGCTGTTTTGGGTTACTGGCGGCGACAGCGGAGATACTCCCGGAGTTGGCAGGACCCATTCAAAGGTCCCTGCGAGGCGGGTCTGGGCAAGGGACCGCGCCGTGGGATGTGATCCGTTTGTGAGCATTACTCCAGTCTGAGCTTTGATTAAATTTTTTGTACTATCTTAAAATCAAACTCACCCACGAAAAAAATAATTTCGGGGTGAGTTTGATTTTAATTTATGAAGGAGTTAGCTTTGACGAATATCCCAAAACTTGACCACCACCTTGTTGAGCGCTTTGGTGATCTCTTCTTTTTTCAATCCGGCGACCTTGAAAGTGACGATCTTGCTGGTAGAGTCGTCGCCTGAGAACTGACCAAAGGAGACGAAATTACCGCCTGCGTCTGAAATGGCTTTGGTGACCCTGGCAAGCACACCGGGTTTATCGTCGATCTCTGCGGTGACACGCATGGCTTTGGTGCGGGCGCCCATCAGTTCGAGGAAGATCTTGAACAGGTCTGTCTCTGTGATGATGCCAACCAATTTCCCTGAGCGCATTACAGGCAAACCGCCGAGTTTTTTGTCTGCCATGATGCGTGCAGCTTCTTCAATGGGGGTGTTGACATCAACTGTGATAAGTTTTTTGCTCATAACCTGTTTGATGGTTACTTTGCTGATCAGGTAGTTCATCTCCCAAACGCTCAGGCTGGTAACCGGGGAAGGCGAGGCGTTAAGCAGGTCGCTTTCCGAGACGATGCCGATCATTTTTCCATCTTTGACCACGGGCGCACGGCGGATGTGTTCTTTCTTGAACATGACCAATGCGTCGTGAACTGGGGTTTCAGGGGTTACAGAAATTACAGGGTGAGACATTCTTTCGCCGACGAACATGAGTACCTCCAAATGTACTTGTTTGAATTGTGAAATTTGTTACAAGTCCATTATATACAAAATTTGAAAAAAGAAAGTCACGAAATCGGAGTGAAAAAGGTCACTTTAGATTGGACGATAGTCAAATAAAAAAAACCACGGATAAGATTATCCGTGGTCAATACTCTGTCTTGCTTTTATTTTGCGAATTCTTTGATGACCCTGGCCGTGTGCTTGGCGTGCTGTACGTACAGGTCAATGCGGAAGTTTTCGTTGGGGGCGTGGGCTTTAGTATTCGGGTAGCCAAAACCCATTGTCACCACGGGGACGCCCAAGTCATGCACGAATGGGTAATTGGGTCCTGAGCCGCCGATCATGGGGACAATATCCATTTTGGCATCATAGACTTCTTCTGCAGATTCCACCACCAGTTTGACAAAGGGGTGATCCGGATCCGTTCGCGCCGCGGGCTCGCCGCCCAGGAATTTGATCTCCACATCGCTGAAGCCTTCCGCGTCCAGATGGGCGCGCAGCTTCTTTAGAATATCCTGCGGCTTTTGGTCTGGCACGAGGCGGAAGTCCACTTTTGCAGAGGCAAAGGCAGGCTGCACAGTTTTCGAGCCGGGACCTTGATATCCGCTGGTCAAACCGCAGATGGTGCAGGTCGGTGTGAAAACTTCTTCGATCTTCAGATCCATGCCGCCGGTTAAACCTTTGATGAAGGCTTTGGCGCCGAAGCGGGTCTTGTATTCTTCTGCCGGGTCAGGAAGTTTTTCCATGTATTCGCGGTCACGTTCGGTGGGTGCTACAACGTTATCGTAAAAGCCGGGGATGCGGATGCGCTCATCCTCGCCTTTGAGCGTGTTCAATGCCCAAACGAGTCTCCACGCCGCATTTGGCAGGATGCTGCCACCCAAGCCCGAGTGGACGTCTGTTCCCAACGCCGTTACTGAAAGCTCCACATAGAAGATTCCGCGCAAACCAAGATATTGCTGCGGGCGCTCGCGATGGTCCACACCGCCAAATTCCCAAATACAGGCATCGGCTTTGAGCCGGTCAAGGTTTTTGGAAATGTATTCGTGCAGATGTTCGCTGGCAGTTTCTTCCTCGCCTTCGATGATGAACTTGATATTGCAGGGCAGTTCACCTTCTTCCGCGAGGATCGCGTCAATGGCATGCAAGCGCGCGGTGAGATGCCCCTTGTCATCACTGACGCCGCGCCCATAAAAATAGCCGTTGCGGATCTCGGGTTCGAATGGAGGGCTTTCCCATAATTCCAATGGCTCAGGCGGCTGAACATCATAATGGTTGTAGATGAGGATGGTTTTATCCACTTTGCCTTTACGTTCTGCAAAGACTACCGGCGCTCCATCCGTCGCCATGACTTCGGCTTTGAAGCCACGTTGTTCAAGCATCCCTTTTACAAGTTGGGCGCATTCTTTCAATCCCAAGTTCTGAGCGCTGATACTGGGTTGGGCAACATATTTTTTAAGCTCATCTAGATTTTTATCCAGATTCTTATCGATGTAGGTATCGATCTTATCGTAATTACTCATGGCACGCTCCTTTTGAATTTCATTTATAGAAACTTGCGATCCAATCAAGTGAGTAGGCACCAGCAAAAGCGAATAAACCCATTTTTATGGTTTGCCCAACCCAGCATGCCAGCATGAACTGCCAAATGGGAATCTTTGCAATCCCTGCCGCGATCCCGGCAACATCAAAAAAAGGGTTGGGGAAAGATGAAAGAACGAGAATGACCCAAGCACCATATTTTTGTAAAAAAGGTAGGATGCGATTGTATAGCTGAGTATTTTCCACCGCCGCCTGTCCACTGTAACCGGCAAGATAGCCGGTCATTTCACCTAGGGCGCCGCCAACCCCTGCAGCCAGCGCTACACCCAATGGGTTCAATACGCCGCCCATCGCAAAAATGACCGCCACACCCGGTGCAGGCAGGATGACCGTCGCGTTAGCGATCAACATGATCAGGAACGCGCCGAAATAACCATATTGGGCAAATTCTTCTACATGTTCGCGAATGGAATAAACGTAAACCGTAATCCCGATCACTACCAGCACAGCAAGAATGCGTGTTATGGTTGTAAACGTCCTATTTTCTGGCTTTGGAGTTGGCAGGGTTTGTTCCTTTAGATTTCTTCAATCGTGACGCTGATGATCTTAACCGCCGGAGCATTGACCTTCATCGGATCGCGCTCGGGGATGGACATGAGCACATCTTCACCTTCCACGATCTGACCAAACACAGTGTGCCGGTTATCAAGGTGCGGGGTGGGTCCGTGGGTAATGAAGAATTGTGAGCCGTTCGTGCCAGGTCCTGCATTCGCCATCGATAGGATGCCGCGCTTGCTGTGCTTGAGGCTGGGGTGAAATTCATCCTGGAATTTGTAGCCAGGTCCGCCGCGTCCGGTGCCGGTCGGGTCGCCGCCCTGTGCCATGAAGTTCGAGATCACACGATGAAAAATAACCCCATCGTAATAACCTTCCCGTGAAAGGAAAACGAAATTATTTACAGTGACCGGTGCTTTGTCTGCAAATAGTTCGATCACCATCGTGCCGTTATCGGTTTCCATGCGGGCGCGGTAACTCTTTTTGGGGTCGATCTGCATTGCGGGGGGCGTGCTCCATTGTTTTGCCATACGTCTCTCCTTGGGGTGATGAAATAAAATAGATTGACTGCCTTATTTGAGCAGCAATTCGATTCTCGCTGTCACCATGTCCAGGGCGGCAATATTATGCCCACCTTCGGGGATGATGACATCGGCATATCGTTTGGATGGTTCTACGAATTCCAGGTGCATGGGACGCACCGTGGCGTAGTATTGCTCGATCACAGATTCGGTGCTGCGACCTCTTTCGGTGATGTCGCGGTGCAGGCGGCGAATGAAGCGGATGTCTGCGTCAGCATCCACAAAGATCTTTACATCGAATAATTTCCGCAGCTCGGGCTCCACATAAAGCAGGATGCCCTCAACAAGGATCACATTACTTGGCTGAACGGTAAAAGTCTCTGATTTGCGTGTGTCGTTGGAAAAATCATAGATCGGCACCTGCACAGGCTTGAAGCTGCGCAGGGTTGTGATGTGTTCGATGAGCAATTCGGTTTCGAGTGCGTTGGGGTGGTCGAAATTGATCTCAGAATGCTGTGCCGATGGCAGCATGCGCAGGTCTTTGTAGTACGAGTCGTGTTGAAGGTAGGCGATGCGATCTGATCCCACTCTCCTTAATAATTCCTGTGCAACGGTGGTCTTTCCAGACCCTGACCCGCCCGCAATTCCGATCACCAATGGGATTTTCTGCATCATGAACAGGATTATACCCGTCGCCATCCATGCGGTGCAAATAAAACGGCTCCGGGCAAAACCGGAGCCTGTTTACTGTCATTCAGTTTTTTTACTTACGCTTGAGCGATCGGGTCAATGCGTTCCATATTGGGCATCGGTCATAGATTCCCATAAAAGCGAGGATGCCGCCAATGCCAGCCACGATCCAATTGTTATTCGACACCCCGATCATGATGAATAAGGCGCCTGCGCCAAGCCGCAGCGTACGGTCGAACTGCGACATGGAAACTTTCACTTCTTTTCCCTGTGCCAGCGCTTCGAACACCGCCCGATACCCAACTTCGTTCTGAGCGCCCGTCAGCCGCGCAACTTCTTTTCCATCGCGAATGGCGACCACGGTTGGGATGCCAAAAACACGATAGTGTTCAATGATGTCGCGCGAATCGTCGGCGTTGATCGGCAGAAATTCTACATCTTCAGTAAATTCCATGCCCAGCCTGTCTAGGATTGGTTTCGTCATCTTACAAGGTCCGCACCAAGGCGCCCAAAAATCCACTACGAGTGGCTTGCCGGACTCCAGTTTTTGTTGAAACTCTTGTTTGTTCATGATTAAAGCGTAGAGCGGACGAAAACTCGTCCGCTCTCGATGTTATCCTTTAACCTTTGTAGGTGCTGAGCTTGAAGGGTGCATACAGCGGGCAGAAGGCGATCACTGCGGTCAAGGTAAATACACCAGCGAGCACGAGCAGTACGATGCCAAGGGTACCGGTGACAATGCCGCTAAAGTACAAATAGGCAAAAAGAGCGGAAATCAAGACACGGACGATGCGATCGGTATTGGACATATTGCGTTTCATTTGGAAAATCTCCTTTGGAAGTTTGAATTGATGTTGTTAGTATAGGAGACTTCCAGATTTCTGTCTGTGACAATGTCACACACGCGAACGCGATTCCAATAGCTCAAAGTCCAGGATTTCGATGCTTCCGCGCTCTGCCTGAATACTGCCTTCGTGGATGAAATCCTCCAGCAGGCGGCTGATGACTTCGCGGGAGCTGCCCAGTTCCGAGGCAATCTCTTGGTGGGTGATTCGGATAGGATTTGATATTCTTCCACGTTTTAATAATAGTGTGGCAACCCGGCGATCCATGCGCTGAAAAACCACTTCGTCTACCACTGCCATGACCGTGGAGAGCCGTTGTGATAAAAGGTCAAAAACAAAATCGCGCCACAGATCGTAACGTTTTACCCAGTCACGAAACACATCCGCTGGAATCATCACAGCTTCCGCATTCTGCTCGACTGTGGCAATGGCAGGGAAAGTGTTTCGGCTCAAAATGGCGTTGGCGGTCAGGATGCAAGAAGAGCCGTTTCCAAATCGATATAAGGTGATCTCTCGTCCCGTTTCGCCGACCTTGTAAACGCGCACCACACCTGAGATCAGGAGGGCGATCGCCTCCACATGATCCCCTTCCAGAAAAACATCATGCCCTGCCGGGATCTGTGCAACAAATGCAGACCGTTGGAAGTCTTTTACGAAATCCAGGTCTGCGTTTTGTAGAAAAGGCATCGACTTTACGATGCGTTTAAATTGCGTTTCGTCGATCATTCATTAATCAAAGATATAGGCGAGACCCACAGTGCCAGGTCCGGCATGTGTTCCTACAACCGGGCTGACCTCGGTGAAAAGAGATTCCACTGGAGATAGGGCTGTGGTGGCACGATCCAATAGAATCTTCGCATCATCTGCAGCATTGGCATGCAGAGTTGCAATGCGAACATTCGACTTCCCTTTAACCTGTTCGGTAACCAATTCAAGGATGCGGTCATGAGCTTTGCCTTTGGTGCGAATGCGTTCAATCCCTTCCACTTTTCCATCTTTGACTGCAAGGATGGGTTTGAGATTTAACGCTGAACCGATAAAACGTTGAGCGCCGCCAATGCGTCCGCCGCGATGCAGAAATTCAAGCGTATCCACAGCGAAAAGGACACCTGTGCGAGTGTGAGCATTTGCTGCAGACGCAGCACAATCCTCGATGCTCGCTCCAGCTTCCATGGCGCGTGCTGCGGCGATCGCTTGGAACCCAAGCCCCATCGCAGTGGATTGGCTATCCACCAGCATTACTTTTTCGCCCGCGCTTCCCATCATATCTTTCGCTTGCATTGCAGATTGAAGAGTGCCGGATAATTTGGAAGAAATGAAGATGCCAAGAACAGACAATCCCTTATCAACAAGCCCTTGGAAGGTCTCCTGCATGGTAGCGGGAGAAACTTGCGAGGTGGACGGCATGGTTTTGGCGGTCTTGAGACGGCTGTAAAAATCTGTCGGTTGGATGTCGATCCCATCGCGGTAAGTCTGGTTATCCCAGATAAGGACTTGTGGGGTGATGGTGATGCCATGTTTCTGGCTAACCTCTGATGGGATATAGGAAGTGCTGTCAGTAACGATCGCGAACTTGGACATGTCTCGTTCCTCCGGAGTTGAAAATTTTCCTGATTTTACCCCGATTGCCTTGAGGGATTGTGAAAAAATGCGACTCTTCCTCATGGTATAATGGGTCGGCAGTTTTGTTTGAGCCCATTCTTGTATCATAGGAGCCTATTTTGGCCTTCAACCCACTTAATTGGCTGTTAGGCCTTTTTTCTCTGGATATCGCCATTGACCTTGGCACCGCGAATACCCTTGTACACGTCCGTGGCAAGGGGATCGTGATCAATGAGCCATCCTGGGTGACTGTCGACAAGAAATTGCGACAACCACTGGCGATCGGTCTCGAAGCCAAGGAAATGGTTGGCCGCACTCCTGCCAATGTGGTGGTGGTGCGTCCCATTCGGGATGGGGTGATCGCCGAATTTGATGTCACACGCGTCATGCTTGAATATTTTATTGGCAAGGTGCATGAACAGAGTGTGGTGCCTTTGCCGCGTCCGCGTGTGATTGTTGGTCTGCCGACCGGTGTAACCGAAGTGGAAAAACGGGCGGTTTATGATGCGGTAATGGCTTCAGGGGCGCGTCAGGCAATGTTGATCGAGGAGCCAATTGCGGCGGCGATAGGAGCCGGGCTTCCCATTGGCGAAGTCCGTGGTTCAATGGTGGTCGATATTGGTGGTGGTACTACCGAAGTAGCGGTCATGTCTACAGGTGGTGTGGTTGCATCTCGCTCTTTACGTGTTGCTGGCGATGAGATGGACCAGGATGTGGTGCAGTACTTGCGCAATAAATATAACTTGTTGATCGGGTCTGGTATTGCAGAGCAGATCAAATGGCAGATCGGTTCCGCCTACCCATTACAGCCGGAGAAAACAACAGAAGTACGTGGCAGGAATTTGGTGACCGGCTTGCCCGAAACGGTTGAGATCTCTTCTGTTGAGATCCGCGAAGCGCTTTCCGGTTCAGTGCAGGTTATTATTGATACCGTGCGCGATGCCTTGGATGAAATCCCTCCAGAGATCGTTTCAGATCTGATGGATATTGGTATTTGTCTTGCCGGCGGCGGTGCGTTGTTACAAGGACTGGCTGAACGACTTACAGATGAATTGAAACTGCGCGTGTGGGTGGCGGAAGATCCGCTCACCTGCGTTGCCCGTGGAGCGGCAACTGTCTTTGAAGACCTCGAAAACCTTTCCCGTTATCTTATTGGGCTTGAGCGCGGCAGTACCCGACATATTTAGGATGAATTGAAACAGTCCCTTCTTGGGCTGAATAAAAAATGAATTCCCGTTCCTTACAAACGACGATAATCTTTCTGGTGGTTGGGGGTATTCTTGTGCTTGCCTTTAGCGGCGCATTGGGTTCAGCCTCCAGAGGGTTTACCTCAGTTCTGGTTGATGTTCAAACCTGGATCTCCAGCCGCTTCCTTGGCTTTCAGGATTTTGTTACTGCGCCTCGCGATATCGTTACACTGCGCACACGCAATGCTGAATTAGAAGCCCAGGTTTCGCAGTTGCAGGCGCAGTTGATCGAGTTGCAGCAGCGCGTCAACGAAACTGAAATTCTTGCTGCACTCGTTGACTTTTCCCGTTCCAATCCAGAGAGTACATACAAGGCCGCCTCTGTGATCGGTCGCGATCCCAGCCCATTTCTTCATTACATTATTATTAATCGCGGGTCAAATGATGACATTCGCCGTGGCATGCCTGTGGTGACGAACCAGGGTTTGGTTGGGCGTGTGGATGCGGTCATTGCAGATGCTGCGCGCGTTCAACTCATAACGGACCCGGCATCGGCTGTAAATGTGTATTTGCAAAATGCAGATACCAGCGCGGTCTTGTACGGTTCAGTCACTGGCGATGTTTCTCTGGACCTTATCTCTCAAAATGTAGCCGTGGAATCGGGAGACTTGATCCTGACCTCCGGTTTGGGCGGTGGTTACCCTGCCGACCTCATTATTGGGCAGATCGTAACGGTTCGCGCCTTGGAATTTGAGCTGTTCCAGCAGGCGACAGTTCAACCTGCCGTAGACTTTTCCCGACTTGAGATCGTGCTGGTCATTACCAACTTCCGCCCTGTGGATATTGCTCCGCTTGAACCGGCTGTAACCCCCGCCCCATAAAACCATGCGAAATTTGATCGCCTTTCCACTTTTAGGTTTGGCTGTGATCTTGCAATCTGCGGTTGTGAGTCAGGTTAAACTGCTTTCTGGGTATGCTGACCTGCCTCTGGTGTTGCTTGCCGCCTGGGCGTTACAAGAGCGCGTGAAAACTTCCTGGCATTGGGGTGTATTGGTCTGTTTGTATGTTGGATTTGTTTCAAGCTTATCTGTGCCTGTGATCGTTATAGGATATTTGGCTGTGGTATTTCTGGCACGGGTACTCCAAAGGCGAGTGTGGCAGGCTCCGCTCCTTGCCATGTTCAGCGTTGTTTTTTTAGGGACGATATTTTTTCATATGCTTTCATTCATTGTTCTAAGCTTTTCTGGAACCCCATTAATGCTTGAAGACATAGTGTTTTTACTTACTTTGCCAAGCCTTTTGTTGAATATGTTGCTTGCGGTTCCAATGTATGCGTTTATGCGTGATGTATCTTATTGGGTATACCCAATAGAGGAGTAGGAATGAGCGTTGGTTCAGATTCTCGTCCGGTTCGATTTGAGGCATGGCGGCTTGGATTGATCTATCTTGTCGTGGCGCTCACGTTGACCGGATTCATTATCCGTTTGATAAATTTACAGGTGTTCGATGTCGAGTTGTACCAGGCGCGTGCCATTGACAATTACACGAATGAGGTCAGTATTCCTGCTCCACGCGGTATTATTTACGACCGTAATGGATACATTCTTGCGAGAAATATTGCCGCATATAACGTAGTTATTACACCTGCCAACCTTCCAGCGGATGATTCAGATATTCAGTTGATCTATCGCGAATTATCCGAATTGGTCGGTGTACCAGCTGGTAGTTTTGTGGCGAACGACCCTGAAAGTGACGCCATATTTTTATCCGTTCCTGGCGGCTTGATGACAGAGGAATCGTTGGAAGAGGCGAAACTTTTTGCAGCGTGTGTGCCGGGTCCGAGCATTGCTCAGTTGGTTGCTCTGCAGGATACGCTTGCCCCATACAGTTCGGTTAAGGTCCAGTGTAATGTTAGTGAAGAAATAGCCCGGGTGGTTGAAGAGAAGAAGATGGATTGGCCGGGCGTGAGCGTAGAGATCGAACCGATCCGTGATTATCCAACGGGTTCACTGACTGCGCATCTAATTGGATTTTTAGGACCGATCCCTGCATCCCAAGAGGAAGAATTGCGTGCCAAGGGATTTATTCCCAACCGCGATAAGATCGGTTATGCCGGTGTAGAAACTTCCATGCAGGAGATTCTTGCTGGCAGGAATGGCTTGCGTGTTGTCCAAGTTGACGTTGCCGGTCAGGAGATCCGCAACCTTGAGCCGCCGATCGCGCCCGAGCCGGGGAACAATGTATATCTCACTATTGATACCCGGCTGCAAGCTGCTGCTGAAGCAACTTTGTTGGAAGAGATTGAGTTTTGGAACACGTATTTTGGGCAGGTTCGTATTTCGAGCGGTGTAATTATTGCAATGAACCCGAAAACGGGTGAGATCCTTGCCATGGTTTCTTACCCGAGTTATGAGAACAACCGTTTTAGCCGTCTTATCCCTGCTTATTACTATGAGCAATTAAGCCAGGATCCCCGCAAGCCGCTATTAAACAACGCCATCTCTGCCGAATATCCGCCTGGATCCACATTCAAGCTTTCAACGGCGACCGGTGCTTTCAATGAAGGCGTGGTGGACCTAGATACGATCGTTAATGCTCCAGGTCAACTCTTGCTTTGTGAGCGCTTTAACCCAAACGATATTTGTACGGACCGAAATACACGCCCGTTCGTTGATCATATTTTTGACCAGCGCCCAGAGGGTTTTGGTCCCATTACCTTTACGCAATGCATTGCTTATTCGAGTAATGTGTGCTTTTATAAATTAGGCGGCGGCTTTGAAGATGAGATCCTCCAGGGCTTGGGAATTGAGCGTCTAAAGGAATATGCAACTGCGTTGGGATACAACGCTCCTTCGGGTATTGAATTACCGGGTGAACAAAATGGTTTGATTCCTGACCCGCAATGGAAGCGTATTAACACGGGTGAGAACTGGTCTACTGGCGATACGTACATTGCAAGCGTGGGTCAGGGATTTGTCCTGGCGACCCCGCTGCAGGTTTTAATGTCTGGAGCGACGATCGCAAATAATGGAAAGTTGATGCAGCCTACCATTATTCGCCAAGTGACGGATGGTGATGGGAACGTGGTGCCAATGTGGTTTGACCCAGACCCTGAAGATTTTAAGGCTTCTCCGTTTCAAACTGAAGGCAGTTACCAGATATCTCCCTTTACTCCCAACATGAAATGGGATATTACAGTGGACCCTCTAATTCATGGATATTCTTGTGACGGACCATATTGCACACTGACAGATGATTTAAAGGCAGTAAATCCGGAGACCGTAGCGGCTGTACGGGCAGGGACAAGGCGGGCAGTTACTGACACATCCTTTGGTACGTTATATAGACTCTTCCTTGATTTCCCGATCGCCGTTGCCGGAAAGACAGGAACCGCCGAATATTGTGACGATGTGGCCCGTGCCGCTGAACGCTGTAACTTTGGCGCCTGGCCAACTCATTCCTGGACGCTCGCGTATGCGCCTTATGAAGACCCTGAAATTGCGGTGATCGCTTTTGCCTATAATGGCGGCGAGGGTGCCAGTGTGGCAGGCCCCATGGTTTCACGCATGATTAAGGCTTACTTTGAAATAAAAGCACTGGATATTGCTCAAGGTGCGGGCGGTTCAGGTGCAGCTCCGTAGATTCAAGTTGCTCATCAGGTATAATTGTTTTTCATTATCTGTATGAATACGCCTATGGAATCAACCACATCGATCGTTCAGATCAAGGGTATCCGTGATGGTCTTCTTGCTACCTTCATGGATGTGCCTTGGCTGGAGCAGCGCAATGCACTCATGATCCAGATCAATGAGCGCGCTGCTTTCTTTCAAGGCGCGCGCCTTGCGATGGATGTGGGCTCGCAGCCCTTGAAAGTAAATGATCTGGTAGACCTGCGGGACTGGTTGTCAGAACGAAACATCACATTGTGGGCAGTTATCAGCGAGTCGCCTACTACAGAAACTACGGCTCAATTGCTGGGCTTGGCGACCCGAATCTCAAAGCCGCGCCCCGAAGAGACCCGGCATGTGCATGAATCTGTGCCTAGCGACTCAGCGTTGTTTGTTTCCAAGACGGTACGCTCAGGGACGCGCATTGAGTACCCCGGCACCATCGTTGTTTTCGGGGATGTTAACCCGGGTGCGGAGATCGTTGCAGAAGGAAATGTGATCGTGTGGGGGCGCGTGCGCGGCGTGATCCATGCAGGAGCAAAGGGCGATCGCTCTGCTTTCATTTGCGCCCTTGACCTTTCCGCAAATCAATTGCGCATCGCGGATGAATCGTCCGCCATGCTGAAGCCACAAAAAGACCCCAAGCCTGAGATTGCCAGCATCAATGGCGAGGGTAAATTACAAGCAGAACTCTGGCATACCGGCGAAACCACTATTAGGAAATAATATGACTTCTCAAGTGATCACTGTAACTTCTGGAAAAGGCGGCGTTGGCAAGACCACTGCCGTTGCAAACCTTGCTACTGCGCTCGCCATGGACGGCAAGCGTGTAGTTTGTATTGATGGTGATATTGGTCTGCGCAATCTTGATGTTGTGATGGGGCTTGAGAACCGAATCGTCTATGATATTGTGGATGTCATCGAAGGGCGTTGTAAACTCAAGCAGGCAATGATTCGTGACAAACATAACCCGGACCTTTATCTGATCCCTGCGGCACAAACCCGCGATAAAAATGCCGTTTCACCTTCGGATATGATCCGCATATGTAATGACCTTCGACCAGATGCGGATTTCATCGTGATCGACTCTCCAGCTGGCATCGAGCGTGGATTTAGAAATGCCATCGCTGCTGCTGACAGTGTTCTTGTGGTGACCAATCCTGAGGTCAGTGCGGTGCGTGATGCGGATCGTGTGGTGGGCATCCTCGAAGCGGAAGAAAAAGGAAATCCATCTCTCATTATCAACCGTTTGAATCCGACCCTTGTCAAAAATAATGATATGTTATCAGCCGAAGATGTACTTGATCTTTTAGGCATCCGCCTGATCGGTATTGTGCCGGAAGATGAAAATGTGATCATTGGTTCAAACCGGGGTGCTCCCGTGGTTACAGATGGAAAAAGCCGGGCTGGGCAGGCGTTTCGCAATATCGCCAAACGCCTGCAAGGTGAAGATGTGCCTTTCATGGATCTTGCTCAACAGGGCGGGTTATGGAGTACCATTCAACGCCTTGCTGGAAGGAAGTAGTATCATGGATTTTTTCACACGTAAACGGAGCGCTTCCAGTGCGAAAGAACGCTTGCAACTGGTTCTTGTGCATGACCGCACAGATCTGACACCTGGTCAGCTGGAATCTTTAAAGGACGACTTGTTGAAAGCGATCTCACAATATATCGAGATCGACCCTGAAGCCGTTCGCATCGAATTGGAAAAAGACGGGCGTTCACAACGTCTGGTTGCGGATATCCCATTGAAGAGTACATCGCGTCATCGCGCGGGTTGATATGTTAAATTAAAGGGCATGGATCAACCTGTAGCGATGCGGGTTTATCCATGTTTTTTTATTATGAATCGTGGACTTTCCTGGAGAAATTTCGATTTTCTTTTATTAGGCGCAGTTGTATTGGCGTCCTCTTTTGGCGCAGTCATGATCCGTTCTGCTGTCGCGGGAAATGAAGTGCTTCAACCCCTGATCTTGCGTCAGGTCTATTTCGCAATTTTGGGTGTGGCATTGATCTTTTTTCTCGCATCCATTGACTATCGTTACTGGCTGGCACTTTACCGTCCCATTCATTTTGTGATCCTGGGATTTTTGGTAACACTGACGGGGTTCGGTCAGACCGCCTTCGGTGCTCAGCGCTGGTTTCAGGTAGGCGTTTTGTTCCTTCAGCCGACCGAATTTGCCAAAATTGTGGCATTGATTATTCTGGCGCGTTATTTTGAATTTACCCGTGACCAACCGCGTGATTTGCAGTGGATTTTCGGAGCGGTCTTTCGTGCGATTTGGATCATTGGCATGATTCTGCTTCAACCGAACTTGAGTAATGTGATGGTACTCTCCGTGATCCTTGGGGTGATGCTGTGGGTAAATGGCATTCAGATCAAGCATGTGTTTTCGGCAGCCGGGATCGGCGCAGTTCTATTAGTAACGGTGATTTCTCTGTCGGTGCTGGGAGTACGCATTCCCTTTTTGCAGGCATACCAGCAGGAACGTATCGTGAACTTCGTTGTACCAAACCCGAACGATACGTTTGGGAATCGTTATAACGTTCAACAGGCGTTGATTGCGGTAGGCGCGGGCGGCGTTTCTGGCGAAGGATACGGGTATGGATCCCAAACCCAGTTGCGCTTCCTGAAAGTTCGCCATACTGATTTTATTTTTGCTGCAAGCTCTGAAGAGTTTGGCATGGCGGGCGGAGTGCTGATCATTGCCACGCTTGGTGTAGTTGTGTGGCGTTGTATCCGTGCGGCGCAAAAAGCCAGAGACGTTGCAGGTGCTATGCTTGCCATTGGCGTGGCGACCCTGATCTTTTTTCAAGGGGCAGTGAATATCGGAATGAATCTTAACCTCTTGCCGGTATCAGGCTTACCTTTGCCGTTTGTTAGTTATGGCGGCAGCGGTTTAACCGCTCTTATGATCGGTATCGGGTTGGTAGAATCTGTCGTTATGCGCCAGAAAGAACTTGAGTTTTAATTTAGACTTCTGCAGAATAATAAGCGCTCTTAAGGAGAAAAGATTTTGTCCATTCAACCAGCACGCACTCGTTTTGCACCCTCGCCGACCGGACATTTACATCTCGGCGGTGCACGTACGGCTTTGTATGCCTATCTGTTAGCCAAAAAGACCGGCGGACAGTTCATTTTGCGCATCGAAGATACGGATTTGAAACGTACTGTCCCCGGTGCTGAACAAGAGATCATGGACGGTTTGCGTTGGCTTGGCTTGAATTACGATGAAGGTCCAGATATTGGCGGACCTTACGGACCCTATCGTCAGACAGAGCGGCGAGAAATTTATCAAGCTCATGCAAAAACTCTTGTGGATAAAGGGCGCGCTTATCCTTGTTTCTGTACGACTGAGCGGTTGGATAAAGTCCGCAAGGAGCAGATGGACCGCAAGGAAAACCCGCGATATGACGGAACTTGTCGCAGCCTGGCTCCCGATGAAGCCGCAAAGCGCATCGCAAATGGTGAGGCGTATACCATTCGTTTCAAGATGCCCCATGATGGTGTGACCGTTGCACATGATCATCTGCGTGGTGACATTACCATTGAGAACAAGCAACTCAATGACCAGGTCATTCTCAAAACAGATGGCTTGCCAACCTATCACCTCGCCGCGATGGTGGATGACCATGAAATGAAGATCACTCATGTGATGCGCGGTTCAGAATGGTTGGGCACCTTCCCGTTGCATGTCAACATTGTCCGCGCATTCGGATGGGATGAACCGACTTGGATCCACCTTTCCGTTTTTCTCAAGCCGAGCGGCAAGGGTAAAATGTCCAAACGTGAAGCGGCAGATGCCATGAAAGATGGCTATTCCATTTTCGTCAAAGACATGCAAGACCTTGGCTTCACCCCCGAAGGCGTTTTGAACTGGTGCGGGCTGATGGGCTGGGGCGTTGCAGAAGATGATGTCATGACCACGGCTCAAATGGTGGAGCGCTTCACCATTGACTCGTTGACGCCTTCCCCGGCTGCGATCAACTTTCAGCGTCTGGATCACTTCAATGCGACGCACATCCGCCTCCTGACAACCGAAGACCTGGCAGCCCGCCTCAAGCCTTACTTCGCCCGTGAGGGACTTGCCGTCAAAGATGACGTCTTGTTGAAGATGATTCCCATCATCCGCGAACGCCTTACCACTTTGGATGATTGCATTTCCTTCGGCGCATTTTTCTTCAAAGATGAGGTTACGCCAAACCCTGAAGAACTTATCGCCAAAGGCTTGGACGCAAAACAGTCGGCAGAGATCGCTCGAAAGGCGTATGAGCTCCTGTCTGCGCAACCAGATATCAGTCACGAAAGAAGCGAGCCGCCCTTCCGCGATTATGTTGAAGCCAGCGGATTTAATGCCGGGCAGGTCTTTGGTGTGCTGCGTGTCGCGGTCACCGGGCAGAAGGTCAGTCCGCCGTTGTTCGAAAGCATGGAGATCATTGGGCGTGATGTCTGTTTGAAACGTGTTCAAAATGCAATTTCAATTTTGGAAAAGATGTAATAACGAAAAAGACGGAGCACTCGCTCCGTCTTTTTTATTGTTGTTCTTCTTCGGTGTCGGTTCGGTAAATAATTTGATACGCTGGCATTGTCAGCCCGCCAATACTGACTTCGATCAGTTTTCCATGAATTTGAGCATCCTCTGGGATCATATCCATGGCTTCTTTTGAGATGAGGATTTCATCTGCCTTGCCAAGGTCTTCACCCATTTTGCACGCACGATTGACGGCGTCACCATACATATCGTCTTCATTGAGAATAAGGATCTTCCCATAATCAATTCCGATGGAAACATGTACATCCATATCTTCGCTGGTGAGCAGGTTGGATGCGGCAAGAGCATGTTGAATAGTAATAGCCGTGCGGGTCGCTGAAGAAGGTTCGGGAAAGACTGCAAAGCAATTATCCGCTTCAAATTTGATGATGCGCCCGCCATGGCTTGTGATGATCGGTTCAACAGTCAATTGCATGCGACGGATCATGGAGAGGTAATGCACAATGCCGTACTTGCGGGTCAACAACGAGAACCCGGACATATCCAAAACGAAGGCGGTGTTTTCGCTGCCATAACGCTGCCAAATCGATTCTTCCAGCTGCTTGCGTTTGGTGGGATCCGACTCTTGCGAGTAATTCAACAGCGTTTCTTGAAGGATGGGGTCTTTTGGTTGGATATGCATGAGTTGATTATAACGAAAAGGGTCATGGGAATGTAAGCCAATCCCATGACCCTTTTTACCTAAATATCTCCCGGCTCATCTGCCATGCGGACGATGCGTGGGGTGAACTTGCCGATCACGTCTACCAGGTCGTGCTGGGCAGTGATGACTTCTTCGATCTGTTTGTACGCCTGAGGCGATTCGTCGATGCCGCCGCCAAGCAGGGTGACGCCGCGCTCTTTGAGGTAATCATCCCGTTCGCGTTTGCTGATCGAGTTGATGGCAACTCTGCGGCTCATCTTGCGACCGGCTCCATGAGAAGCCGACTCAAGCGACTCGCTCACGCCTCTTCCGCGGACGACGTAGCCTGCGTCTCCCATCGAGCCGGGGATCACGCCGAGAACGCCAGCACCCGCGGGCGTGGCTCCCTTGCGATGGACGATGACTTCGCGCCCGTCGGGAAGTTTCTCACGCCAGGCAAAGTTGTGGTGATTTTCAACCACCGCCACTTCTTTCAGCCCAATGGCTGCCGCCACACGTTTGTGGATGATGTAGTGATTCGCCGAAGCAAAGCGCCCAGCCAGTTCCATCGAGAGCCAATATTCCTGACCATCTTCTGAATCCAATGTTAGCCATGCAAGGTGTTTGACGCTGGGATCAAGATCTGGATGCTTTTCTCTTGCCAACTTGCTAAAGCGATCTGCGATCTTCGCACCAACTCCGCGTGAGCCGCTGTGTGAAAGTAAGGCAAGATACTCGCCGGGTTTTAAGCCAAACATCTCTTCATGCAAACGGAACGAACCCCATTCGACGAAGTGATTGCCTGTGCCGCTGGTGCCGAGCTGATTCATGGCGGTGTCTTTCAGAGTCCGCAGTTGCTTGGTGGCAAGCCATGCTTCATCGTCTAACACCTGATGCTGGGCGCGTTTGCTGCCTTTCCAGGCAGCGCCCATACCGAAGGCAGTTTCGTCCATAAGAGCATTTTCGAACATGCCTTTCTTCTGTCCGATGAGAATCGGCGAGACTTCGTATAGCGATAATCGCATGCGGCAGGCAATGTCCACGCCGACAGCGTAAGGGATGACAACATTCTCCGTCGCCAGCACGCCGCCGATTGGCAGACCGTAGCCGACATGTGCGTCTGGCATGAGCGCGCCGGTGACGGTCACGGGCAGGCGCATGGCGTTTTCCATCTGCTTGATGGCTTCCGGGTCGATATTGTCCGTGCCCCAGATGGGGAAGGGCAGAGGTGACTCACGAAGGGTGTCTTCAGACGGTTCGTTGTTTTTATTCTTGCGCAGAATCTCGCGGGCGAGGTCGGCGAGCAAGGTGTCGGCGAGGAAGTTGCCCGGGTTGGTGCGAACAGCCTCGAGCGTGGCAAGAGCCGCGTCGCGTTCCATGCCGGACGCGATCATTTTGTTTCCAGCTTCTTTGGCAAGACCGATACTTTTTCCGTCTTCCCAGTTGTTGAGTTTCAGGATTTTTCCTGTGATGATGTCCATTTGTAAATCTCCAGCATGTCATCCTGAGCGGAGCGAAGGATCTCTACGATGTTGCGAGAGACTCTTCGGTCGCTATCGCTCCCTCAGAGTGACATGATATTTTATATCGGATCAGGCGGGATGCAGGCTTCATCAAACTTTATTGTCGTAAAAACTTCTGCCTGCAAAACCCAGTTACCATTTTGTGTCCGTTGCCATTTGGCGGCGTAGACACCCGAGGCGCGGACGAGATTTCCATTGATCGAATACTCGCCTTGCCAGTTGCCGAGTTCTTCGGCGATGCCCCAGGAATCATTGGTGGTGATCTCCCGCGGGGTTCGACGATAGACGGAGGTCGGGTCGTTTTGGAAAAGCTCTGCCCAACGTATTTCTTCCTCGTCGGCTCCGTGGAACTGGTCGCTGCGACCGGTTACCAGATGATAGCTTGCAGCCAGCAACGGGCGGATACGCTTGGCGTCCTTCTCAGCGATGGCGTGGTTGAAGGCTTCGCGTGCTGCGCGGATGAGGTCGGTGGAGGTGGGTTGGGTCATGATGGTTTTCCTTTTGTTTTCACTTCGTCATTGCCTGTACCGTGCGCAGGCACGCGTGCGAGGGCGATGTTCGTCCGCCCGAAGCAATCTTATAATTATTTCATGGGATTGCTTCGCCACTAAGAGCAAGAGCGTGGCTCGCAATGACGGATTAACTTTCTTCCAATTTCCAAAGCTCACGCATTTCCTGACTCTTTTCGAGGAGTTCATCGAGCGTGCCTTCGGATTCAACTTTGCCGTCTTTAAGGACGATGATATGGTCAGCGCGCCTCAAAAGCGGACGGCGATGGGAGACGACGAGGCAGGTGAGTTCGTTGCCTGATTCAAAGATGCGCTCCCAAAGTTGCTTTTCGGTTTCCACGTCCAGCGCGCTGGAGAGGTCATCGAAGACGACCAGTTCTGGTTCGCGGATGAACATGCGGGCGGCGGCGGTGCGCTGGGCTTGTCCGCCAGAGAGTTTGACTCCGCGTGAGCCAACCATCGTTTCGAGGTCATCGTCGAGAATTTCCAAGTCTCTGTCCATGACGGCGAGTTTGGTCGCTTTGTAGATCTCGTCATCGCTTTTGTTCATGCCGAGCAAAATATTATTTCGCAGGGAGTTGCTGAACAAGCGTGGAACTTGCGCGGTGTATGCACAGCGCGGCGGCACGAAAAAGTTGCCAGCGTCCGTGACGACTTGCTCATTCCAGCGGATTTCGCCAGAGTCGGCGGGGAGCAGCCCCAGCAATGTACGCAGTAATGTTGTTTTGCCAGAACCAATGCGACCGGTGATGACTGTCAGCGAGCCGCGTTTGACCTTGAGCGAAATGTCTTCGATGCCGTTGACCGAATTCGGGTAGTGAAAGGTCAGATGGTCAGCGACCAGTTCGCTCAGTCGGTCTGAGGCGGTTTTCGTCGCGTAGGTCACTTCAGGCAGTTCGTGATCCAAATCAATTTTAGAATGTTCGACAAGCGCATCCAGTGGCGCATTCTCCATCAGGTGATACATGCGTTTGACAGAGACATCCATTTGTTTGTAACGCGCCCAGAGTTCGCCGCCGAGTGTGGTGAGGTCGCCCATGCTTTGCAGGAGATAAACGAAGAGCGAGAAATCACCGAGGGTGAAATTGCCTGTGCGCATGGATTGAGCAACCAGCACCAGGATCACGCCCGTGCTGAGCGTGGATGTATTGCGATAAAGCGAGCGAAGGACTTCATCGAACAACTTGTCACGCACAGTTAGCTTGCGGCGTTCTTCGTTGATCTTGTGAAAGTGACTGATGATGTTCTTCTCGGCGGTGGCAATTTTTACGGCTTGCACGGCGCCGAAGAATTCGCCGATGAAACCCGTCACTTTGCCAGCGGATTGACGCGATGCATTGCGATAATGTTCAATGCGCTTGGTGGCGATGTTAGCAACGATGCCGACGATGACCAATGGAATGAGTGCCATGATCGTCACAGACGGACTGATCTGAGCCATCAGGTAAATCGAGTAGAAGATGATGGCAATGCCGACCATCACATCGTTGACGAGAATGACGAAGAGCGGAAGTTCCTGCACGTCATTTTGAAACGGCTGATGGCTTCCCCTGCGGAGTCAGGGAGTTGTGATGCGCCGGGGCGTTTCAGGATATATGTGAGCAGGTTCTTGCGCAGCAACGTGCCCATGTCTGCAAAGATAGGCACATCGGCATAATAGAAGCCATAACTTGCGAGTATGCGTCCGAGCCAGGTGGCGGCGAGGAAAGCGACCACAGCCCAGATGCCAAAGGTCAATGGTGCGGCGCCTGTTAGATAGTCAAAGAAGGCTTTGATGATGAGGGCAGGTGCGACTTGCCAACAAAAGCGAATGAGCCCGACGCTGAAAAAGTCAACGATCCAAAGCCAGGTGCGAAAGCGGATGAGTTCCAACACAACTTTCCACGCGGGCAGGGCGGGGATGTTGAGGTCGTTTGAGGTGAGGGTGGTTTCGGTCATAGTCAAAAATCCTTAAACACGAAGGGCACAAAGTACACAAAGGGGAAGGTTTGACAAAGGTTTTCCTTAGTGACCTTCGTGTCCTTTGTGGTTAATGCTCTTAAGCCAATACTTCTTCCAAGCCCGTTTGCAGCAATTGATAAAACCTTGCGTTCGGGTTGGCTGCCAGTTCTTTGCGGTCGCCATATTCGAGCACGGAGCCGTTATCGAGGATGAGCACATCGTCAGCGCGGTGCAGGGTGTCGAGTCGATGGGCGATGATGATGGCGGTACGTCCCTTCAGCAGCTTGTCTATCGCGTGTTCGAGTTTCTGCTCGGTGGCAGGGTCAAGGCGGGATGAAGCTTCGTCGAGGATGACCAGACCGGGATTTCGCAGAAAGACTCGCGTGAATGCCAGTAATTGCGCCTCACCCGCGGAGAGCGACCTTGATCCTGTTTCCAGTTCAGTGTCCAGACCGTTGGGCAGGGTTCGGAACCAGTCGCCGAGTTCGAGGTCTTCGAGGGTGGTGATGATCTTGTCATCGGGTATCGAACGGTCAAAGAAGGTCAGGTTCTCGCGGACGGTTGCGCGGAAGAGTTGTACATCCTGAGTTACGATGGCGATGTTTTGCCGCAGCGAGTCGAGTTGGATGTTGTGCAAATTTTCGCCATTGACCTTGATACTGCCTTCGTTCACATCATACAGGTTGAAGATCAATCGCCCGAGGGTGGTCTTTCCGCTTCCGGTGCGACCCAGCAACCCTAAAACAGAAGCAGGCTTGAGGTCGAGTGAGAGGCGTTTGATGACCGAGTTGTCACCGTTGCCCCCTTCATCGGGGGTGATATAGGAGAAGGTCACATCCTTGAATTCCAATGCAAGCGGATGCGAGTCAATCACTTTGCCGGTCTCATTCCTATCTTCAGGTTGGAACTGCTTGAACTCGGTCAGGCGTTCGACACAGGCGCCGATGGTTTGGAAACTTTCGATCTCATGTGTCATCGCCCAGAAGGGTTCTTCAAGCAAATTGAGATAATGGACAAAGAGATAAACCGTGCCGATGGTGACGATGCCCGCGGTGAAGAGCCAATATCCGCTTGTGACGGCAAGCAGGGTGCCAGTAGTGAGCGCCAAGCCCATCGCATTTTCGATGATCCAGCGTTTGAAGTGCGCGCGGCGATTGTGCTTGAGGATCTCAGCTTGATGGCGGAAGAGTTCGCGGATGGAGAATCCGACTGCGCCGCTCGAGCGGATGTCTTCGGTGCCTGCCAGTTGTTCTTCGATAAAGCCGTACATCTGACCTTCTGCTTCACGCCTTGCTTTTTGATGTGGCACAGCAATGTCTTTGAGCCTGCCAAGCACGCCAATGGTGATTGCGGAGTAGACCGCGAATGCCAAGCCCACACGCCAATCTTCAATGGCAAGGGTGATGAGGATGCCGACGAGTAGAAGTCCGTTCGCGATGAGGTTGAGCGCAAATTGCGAGAAGAAGGTTGCCAACTCGGTCACGTCGCCGTCGATGCGTTCGATCAACTCGCCGGGTGTGTGGTCGTTGTGGAACTTCATGCCGAGTTTGAGGGCATGTTCCGCGAGCTCAGCGCGCAGGGCGTTGGTGGCGGTCCATGCCACGTTTTCACCGAGATAGGTCACGCCAATGTGGACAACCTGCTGTACCAACGCGATACCGATAAACCCGACGGCTGTCCACATGAGTGTGGAGAGAGCTTCGCCTGCCAGCGCGTCATCGATAAAGAGGCGCATGATCTGCGGGGCAAGGATGCGTAAGCCGATGCTGCCAAATAACAAGACAGCCAGCAGGATGAATCGTCCGCGTTGAGGGCGGATGTGGTCAGCGAGCAGGTTCCAGTAGGATTTGAATGAGAGGTTCATGGTTGGTTCCAGTTTTGTCCACGAAGGACACGAAGAAACACGAATAAAAATAAAAAAACACGGCGCGGGTGCGCCGTGTTTGTAAAGACACAGGGAATTGAGCCGTAGTTAAACGGTCAATAGGCGCACTTCGGGGTAAGTTGTTATTCGGCTGGCTTTCCTACGCAGAAGATGTAATAGCATTTGAAGTGCGCTCCTTTCTTTGAAATTTAATTACGCTGTCAGTTTACATGAGAGTGGGATGAGTTGTCAAGGCGATTCAAGATTTTCGTCATCCTGACAAACTCAATAATCGGGCTACAATTACCTCGCATGGAGGCTTCATGAAAACCATTTTACGGATGCGTTATTGGCGCATCGTTCTGTTCTTTGCCCGCGTTACGGCGAGCATCATCTTTTGGGATATTTTTCTGCGGCGCATTGGGCTGGGCGCTTGGGTGAAAAATACTCGTCCGCGGCGGCTTCAAAATATCGCCATTCGGTTTCGTGCGTTGGCGATTCGTCTTGGCGGTGTGATGATCAAAGTGGGGCAGTTCCTTTCGGCGCGTTTGGATGTGTTGCCGCCGGAGATCACGGATGAACTTTCTGGATTGCAGGATGAAGTTCCGCCCGTGGACTACGAACCCATTCGCCTCCAAACCGAACTCGAGCTTGGTTCTGCCATCGAAAAAGTTTTTCTTACCTTTGAGAAAGAACCCGTCGCCGCCGCCTCATTGGGGCAAGTCCACCGCGCGAAGCTTCTTCCTAACGAAGCCGAAGCGATGGGATTTGAAAACGTCGTCGTAAAAATCCTGCGCCCGAACATCGAACAGATAGTAGAAGTGGACATGTCCGCAATACGGGTAGTGGGTGGCTGGCTCAAGCGCTATAAACCTGTCAGCGACCGGGCGGATGTCCCTGCTATTGTGGAGGAATTCGCCGCCGTCCTGAACGCGGAACTGGACTATTTGTCAGAGGGGAAAAACGCCGAGACGTTTGCGACCAACTTCAAAGACGATGGAGGCGTTCATGTTCCACGCGTAGTATGGAATCGGTCCACGCGTCGCACGCTGACTTTGGAAGATGTCACTGCAATCAAGATCACAGATTACGATGCCATCACAGCCGCTGGGATCAGTCGCGCCGCGGTGGCAGATCGTTTATTGGCAACCTACTTAAAGCAAATCTTCGAAGATGGGTTTTTCCATGCCGACCCTCATCCCGGCAATTTGTTCGTACTGCCATTGAGTGAAAAAGACGAGGATGGCTTTACCAAATTTCGCCTGACGTTTATCGACTTTGGTATGGTTGGACGCATGCCCGACAAACTGGTAGAAGGTTTGCGCGAGGTGGTCATTGCGGTAGGGCTGCAAGATGCGACAAGATTGATCAGGGCGTATCAAACTCTGGGTGTTTTGTTGCCGAGTGCAAATATCAAATTGTTGGAAGAAGCCAGTGCCCAAGTCTTTGACCGCTTTTGGGGCAAGAGCATGAACGAGCTGCGCAGCATTCAACACAGTGACATGATGAAGTTCGGCTTGCAATTCCGCGAGTTGATGACCTCGATGCCATTTCAGATTCCTGAAAACCTTTTGCTCCTGGGGCGTACCATCGGAATATTGTCCGGCATGTGTACCGGCTTGAACGCTGATTTCAATTTGTGGCTGCAACTTGCACCCTATGCTAAGAAACTTACCGAAGGCGAAGGTGGCTCGGTTTTCGATACGTTTTTGAACGAAGCAGGCGAACTGCTCAAGACCCTGATCGCCATCCCCGGCAGGGCAGAGCGTGTGCTTGGGCGCATCGAACGCGGACAGTTGAATGTGGAAGCCCCGCTGGTCAATTTGCAGATCAGCTATTTGGAACGTTCGGTCAATCGTCTGACGAGTGGAATTGTGTTTTTAGGTCTGTTGATCGCAGGTGCGATCCTGTACGATAGCCACACTTTACTTGGGCAAGGTCTTTTTGGTGGGGCAGGCTTGGTGCTTTTCTATACCGCCTTTCTTGTGCGCGGCAGACGTCCATTTCAGTAGAAAAAAACTCCCAGCCATTTGGCTGGGAGTTTTGCTTTATGAGGATTTTTCTTCTGTCTTTTTGATGGCTGCATCGATCAAGCTGCGGAAGGCGAGAAGCGCTTCTTTGCGGGCAGCGCGGCGGTGTTCTAAAAAGCCGGGCGGGAGGATGGTCTCCATGCTTTTGCGCATCTCAGCACGGGCAGCTTTCATGTGTTCCAACGCCTCGGGCGGAAGTTTGTCTTTCATGGATTTGCGTTTTTCGGTGTTCATGGGTCACTCCTTTATTTACTTTTATTATAGCACCGATGACTTTTACGGACCGGGGGTCATGGGCGGGAATTGACTCATATCCATATTGGGGTCAATATCCATATTTTCAATTCTGACCCAGCAGGGATTATTGAAGTAAGGGTTTCGGATCACGACCCAGCCTGGTTCGGTTCCCATTCCGAGGATGATCACATTCTTTCGCCCTCGTGCATTAAGTTCAATATTGCTGATCAATGTATAAGTATCCCCTGGACCTGTCCAGCAGCCAGTTTGGGCGATCAATGCTGCTGGCTTTGCCTGTGGTCTGTCGGTGGGTGGTCCAGAAGGCGTATCTGTGAACGCAGGGGTGGGTGTTTCTGTAGGCGGAATGGGGGTAGCGGTAACAGCGCCAGCGGTTTGGGTCAACATAACGACTGCCAATTGTGCGGCGGTCGTGCCTACAATATCAACGGTTGGGGTGGCGGCTTGCGGTGCACAGGCTGTAAGCAAGATCAAAACCAAAGCTGCAAGCGCAATATTGCGACTGAAAATTAATCTCATTATTTTCTCCAAAGCCTACACAATTACTTTGTCTTCTTTTCAACCTTCGACCAGGTATCTTTTAAGTTGACCGTCAAATTAAACACAGGCTTTTCGGATGTGGTTTCTTTGTCCACGCAGAAATAGCCGAGACGCTCGAACTGAAAGCGCGAACCGATTTCGGCGGAAGCAAGCGCTGGTTCTACATACCCCGTTAGGATATCCAATGAGTTCGGGTTCATGCAATTAAGGAAGCCTTCATCACCTTCTTCGGGGTCTTCCTTGGTGAACAGACGGTCATACATACGCACTTCCACTTTTCGAGCGTGCGCCGCAGATACCCAATGGATCGTCGATTTGACCTTGCGTCCATCCTGCGCATCACCGCCGCGGGTGGTTGGGTCGTATGTGGCATGGACCTCTATAATTTCACCGGCATCATTCTTGACCACATGCGTACATTTGATGAAATATGCATAGCGCAATCGGACTTCATTGCCGGGGAAGAGACGGTAATATTTCGGCGGGGGCGTCTCGCGGAAGTCGTCCTGCTCGATATATAAAACCTTTGAGAATGGAACTTTGCGCGAGCCTGCTTCGGGATCTTCAGGATTGTTTATGGCACTCATCTCTTCAGTGAGGTCATCAGGATAATTGTCGATGATCACTTTGAGTGGACGGATGACCGCCATGCGCCGCAGGGAATGTTTGTTGAGGTCGTCGCGCACACATTCTTCGAGCAGTGCTACATCGCTGACGCTGTAATTCTTTGCCACGCCCACACGGCGGATGAACTCCAGAATTGCCTCGGCGGAATATCCGCGGCGACGCATGGCACGCAGAGTCGGCATGCGCGGATCGTCCCAGCCCTTCACCAGGTTTTCTTCCACTAAGCGGCGCAACTTGCGCTTGCTCATCACAGTGTAATTGATGTTCAAGCGTGCAAATTCGATCTGGCGCGGCTTGAACACGCCAAGTTGATCCAGAAACCATTCATACAATGGACGGTGATTTTCATATTCCAACGAACACAAAGAATGCGTAATGCCTTCCATTGAGTCGTTCTGCCCATGAGACCAATCGTACATGGGATAGATCTTCCATGCATCCCCGGTGCGATGGTGCGGCGGTGTTTTGATAATGCGATACATGGCAGGATCACGCATATTGATGTTCGGATGTGCCATGTCGATCTTGGCGCGTAAAATTCGCGAACCTTCCGGAAATTCACCGTTCTTCATGCGTTCGAGTAGGTCCAAATTCTCTTCCACCGAACGATCACGGAAGGGTGAATTTTTCCCTGGCTGGGTTAATGTGCCGCGGTTGGCGCTTACTTCTTCGGGAGTCTGGTCATCCACATACGCCAGACCTTTTTTGACCAACTGCACCGCCCAGTCGTATAACAGACCGAAATAATCAGAGGCGTACGTTACCTTTACCCATTCAATGCCAAGCCAGCGTGCATCCTCTTCAATGGCTTGCACAAATTCAGTCTCTTCCTTGGCAGGGTTGGTATCATCAAAACGCAAAACCAACTCACCGCCATTTTCTTTGGCAATGAGATAATCGATCATGAACGCCTTGACGTGCCCAATGTGAAGATACCCATTTGGTTCTGGAGGCAGGCGCGTCCGGATGCTTTTGAAGCGTCCGTTCTTCAGGTCTTCTGCAACAGCTTCGCGGATAAAATCAGTGGGCTTGGTTGTTTCTTCGGAACTCATTCTATGACTTAACCTTCGTGATGGATTTATGCGGATAAGCAAGGTCCGCTTCGTTCTTGACTCGAATCTGATACTGCTTTCAGGAACTTTTTTCCACTGGAATGCGTTTCAGATGGAAAGCGTTCTCAATTATAACTGCTTTATAATACCTTTCTCTGGAGGAAACTATGACCGAATCCAAGCAAACTGGCACTCATTTTTCAGGTACCTACTTCGATAAAGACACCGTATTTCGGCTTGTACGCTTTATAAAAGTCGCCTCTTGGATTGTGGCTGGCGTATATATCTATCAGTTAGTCTTAAATTTGGGCGTTTTTATTTTGCAATTCATCCGCCACCTGATTTATGTCGGTGGTCCCACCGACCTGATGATGCAGATTCTGTGGCAGATTCAGCCGAGCCTGGCAGGGTTGATATTTTTTACCGCTTTGCAGGCTTTTGCTCAAGGTCTTCTGATTCTGCTCGATATTGAAGATAACACTCGCCGTTCTGCTCGCGGGAAATAGGGCTTGCTCTCTGCCGATGGGCGTGATAAAATACCGCCCGCTGGAAAAATGGAAATACATTGGGGATTGGTGAAATGGCATCACGTCGCGCTCTGGACGCGAAATTTGAGGTTCGAATCCTTGATCCCCAGCTAAAAAGACTCCCTTTTAGGGAGTCTTTTTTTCTTTCTGCGATGGAAATTAATGATTTGAATTTAGAAATTCATTCAAATCGAGCCGTTTGAAAAGCCGTTCACGCACTTCGCTGGGGAGCGGGCTTCCTTCAGCGGGTATCTGCACAAGGTCAATGGTGCGGCGCGTGGTATTGAGAACAACCCGGCAATTTTCACAGCCTTCGAGGTGTTTTTCGATCTCAGTGCAAAGATCAGATGGCAACTCGCCGTCAATGTACTCTGACAGGGAGCCTAAAAGAGCCTGACAATTTTCGTGTGAGTGAGAAGTCATTGCAAATCCTTTCTCTGAACCCGTTCTACATAATAAGATGATAATTGTTCACGTAATGCCATGCGGGCGCGCAATAAGCGGGTTTTAACATTGGCTTCGGTAAGGTTCATAATTTCGGCAGTTTCCCTGATAGAGAGGTCTTCCACGTCTCGCAAGATGAAAACGATTCGCAGCGGCTCCGGTAACTTGCTGACTGCTGCCTCAATGGCATGCTGGCTTTCGCTGGAAAGTAATTCTTTTTCCGGCAGAATGCTCCAATCTACAAAGGTTTCTGGCAGGGAAACCTCTTCGCTGTCCTCAGTTTGCATGTCCTCAAGGTTTATATTCGATTTCCGACGGCGAATGAGCATTAACGCCTCATTTGTCGCAATGCGATACAGCCAGGTGGATATGCTTGAGCGTCCTTCGAAGGAGGCGAGATGGGTCAACGCGTTCAAAAAGGTATTTTGTAATATATCTTCGGCGTCTTGGGGGGTTCCAAGCATTTTCAAGCCCAGACGGTAGATCGGTGCTGAAAATTGATCCACAAGTCGTGCGAATTCTGCCCGGTCGCCTGCCCGTAAAGCTTCAATGGAGAGTTCTGGTGTTAGTGATTCAATCATTTGATGCGCTCAGGTTCAAAAAGATACAGCTCGAGTATACATCACAGATGAGTAGACTTGTAACTTTATTACGGCTTGTGCATCCAAAATATTGAACCTGAAACTGATTGGAGACCTCATGGAAAAATTGTTAAATGAACAAGTTGTCGGGCAGCTCAAGCGGGCTTTTGCCGATCTGACCAACCCTGTCCAGATCCTCTTTTTTGGATCAAAAGAGGGTTGTGATTATTGCGGTGAAACCCAGCAGTTGTTGACCGAGATCAGCATGGTCGATGCACGTGTGAGCCTTTCGGTTCATGACCTGAAAGAGGATGCCGTTCTGGCTTCCCAATATCGTGTCGATAAAGTTCCTGCGATCGTGATCGCCTCAAAGAATGGCGGGCAGATCGTGGATCTGGGCGTGCAGTTTGCGGGAATTCCCGCGGGGTATGAATTTAGTACCTTGATCACGGACATCATATACGCTTCAAAGCAAGCGACGGGATTGGGTGCTGCCACACGTGAATTTTTGAGAACCCTGACGCAACCCCTGCACTTGCAGGTATTCGTAACCCCTACCTGACCACATTGTCCGCGAGCCGTGTTGCTCGCACATCAAATGGCAATGGAAAATCCGTCCATGATCCGCGCAGAAGCGGTGGACGCAATGGAATTCCCGGAATTGTCCGATCAGTTCCATGTACAGGGAGTGCCTCAAACCGTTATTGATTCTGGGAAAGCCGTATTTGTTGGGGCATACCCTGAGGCGCAAATGCTGGCTGAAATCAAACGTGCTTTGCAAAGTTGAGGTTGGTGCAAGATGAAAAAACACCAAAAATACCGCAAGCAGAGACAGAGTAATTCCATTTTGCCGTTTATCATTGGCGGTGGACTGATCCTCCTCGGTCTTGCTTTGATCGGCGTTCTTCAAAAACCCGCAGATGCATCTGCGGCTGACAGTGTTGCTAATTCTGTTGTGCCTGTTAAAGTTGACTTTCCCGCTCCCGCTCTTGTGTTGGAGAATGTCAGAGGCGGCACAGAGTCGTTGACAGATTTTGGCGGTCAGGTCGTTTTGGTGAACAATTGGGCGACTTGGTGTCCGCCTTGTAAGGCAGAGATGCCATCTCTGCAGAAATATTACCAATCGCATCATGAGCAAGGATTTACCATCGTTGCGGTCAACGCTGGCGACACTAAATCTAAAGTGGACCAATTCGTTTCTGATTATTCACTCACTTTTAACGTATGGCTTGACCCAAACGGTGCAGCACTTGATGCTTTCAAGAATGGGAGCCTGCCAAGTTCCTATGTATTAGACCGCTCCGGTATTGTTCGCTATGCCTGGACGGGTGAGATCAGTTACGAAATGCTGGAGAAATATATAACTCCTGTCATACAAGAAACCAACTGAGATAGCCTGTAAATGCAAACCAGCCAAAAGTTACACTTTTGGCTGGTTTTTTTATTTAATTCAAGCGTAAGATTACTTTGGCAGATGCCCGCCAGCTTCGGCTTGATCTAATACTTCGAGGATCGTCTTAACGAGTTCGCGGGCGGCTTGCTCGCTTAATTCCACAGCGACACGGGCACCCACACCCTGGGCTTCGTTCACGAAATCAATGTTGAGGGCATGTTCGTATGGAGCGTCAAATGGATGGTCGTAAGAGATATTTGCCTGATTTAATTTGAACCAGCCATTTACACCCTTACCGCTTCCCTCAATTTTTACTTTTTCAACGATCATGGTACACATGGTAAATCTCCTTGTTATGAAAGGTGCTTTTCCAGAAAAGCAAATACTTTTTGCCAGCCGTCCATTGCCTGTTCCTGGCGATAGGCTGCACGGTCGTAATAGAAAAAGCCGTGACCAGCGCCATCATAGCGATGGAATTCGTAATTTTTGCCATGTTTCTTTAGTTCAGCTTCATGTTGATTGACTTGTTCTGGGGTGGGGCTGGAGTCGTCGTTGCCAAATAGACCCAAGATGGGGCAAGACAGGTTGCGGGTCAGATCAAGAGGCGAGACGGGTGTTTTAGGACTTAATTGATCAGGGGTCATCACAACACGCCCGCCCCAGCAATCCACGATCGCATCATAACCGGGGGTGTTGCAAGCGGCTATGTAGGAATGCCTTCCGCCCGAGCATGTTCCAAATGCGCCAACTTTGCCGTTTGAATATGGCAGGGAACGGACGTACTGCATTGCGCCCGCGAGATCACCGACCACTTGGGTATCTGAAACGCCGCCGTCCGCGCGGACTCTTGCTGCAACATCTTCCGGGGTGCCATGGCCGGTGCGAAAATATAAATTAGGAGAAATGGTAATGTACCCATGATGTGCAAATTTCAGTGTCACTTCCCGGTACCATTGATCCCACCCGGGCATGTGGTGTGCAAGAACCATTGCCGGATAAGGACCCGCACCCAATGGACGGGCAAAATAGGCGTTGATCGTGTCTCCATTTGCGCCGGTCATGGTGACGGTTTCTGCGAGCAGACCTTCGTACATATCCGTTTGATACATAACTCACTCCTCGTTTATGAATAAGATGAGCCGAGTATAGCATGATGACAAATTTCCATGGAAATTGTGACCTCCATCCATGACGAAACCCCTGTATGAAGGCGATAATAAGGTGAGCCATATGATTTTATAAAGGATACCCTTATGTCGTTTCGGCAGTTAAGCGAGAGTACGGAAATGTACCTGAAAGCGATGGCGGAACTGGGCGACCGTGATGTTTCGATTGCACGGCTCGCAGAACGGTTGGGGGTAACGAACGTTTCAGCCAATGAAATGATGCGTCGTCTGGGGGAGCAAGGATTGGTGTCGCATACACCGTATAAAGGTGTGACCTTGACCAAAAAAGGGCGTGAGGTGGCTTCGAATGTCATTCGCCGTCAGCGCTTGTGGGAGGTGTTTTTATACGAACATCTGCACCTTGAGTGGTCAAAGGTCTACGAATTGGCCTGTTCGCTTGAGCATGCTACAGCGCCTGAGGTGACTGAAGCGCTGGCTAAATTTCTTGGTCATCCGCAGGTGAACCCGCGCGGAAACCCGATACCTGATGAAGATGGGCTATTTGTGGCTATGGATGGGTTGATGTTGCGCGAGGTTGAGATTGGCAGGTCGGTGACGATTTTAGCGATTGACGCAACTGAAACAGATGTGCTCAGGTATTTATATGAGCGAAATATCTTGCCGGGTCAAAAAATAAAAATATTGGAAGCTGCGCCGCTGGAAGGTCCGTTGACATTATTAGTCGGCGGAAAAGAAATTGCACTTGGGCTTTCACTTGCTGAGCTTGTGTTCGTGAAATGAAAAAAGAAGGAATCCATGAATGAATTGATCCAATTGCACCTGCTTCGTCCTGGTCAGCAGGCTACCATTGCAAAAATCAACGGGAACGGTGCATTGCGCAGGCGGTTTGTAGAAATGGGCATCGTCAAGGGCGAAACGATCCTGATCGAACGAAGCGCACCTTTAGGTGACCCTGTAGAATATTTTATTAAGGGGTATCACCTTGCTTTGCGAAAAGAAGAAGCCGCTTTTATAGAAGTCTCTTTGTTGGAGGGCGAAAATGCCTGACCTGACGATCGCGCTGGCGGGGAATCCCAATGCTGGCAAGACCACGATCTTTAACCTATTAACTGGTTTGCATCAGCATACTGGGAATTGGCCCGGAAAAACAGTTGAAAAAAAAGAAGGGGAGATTGAGCATGAAGGCAAAACGATCAACGTTGTTGACCTGCCCGGCACTTACAGTTTAACTGCTTATTCACCTGAAGAGATCATTGCGCGTGACTATATCATTGAGGAACGTCCGGATGTTGTCATCAATGTAGTGGATACGACCAACCTTGAGCGTAATTTGTACCTGACGGTTCAGATTCTCGAACTGGATGTGCCGGTTATTCTTGCTCTTAATATGACCGATGATTTGCAAAAGACCGGAGCGACAGTTAATGTCGATCAGCTTTCGCAACTGCTGGGGAATATTCCTGTCGTGCAGACGGCAGCGAATAAAGGCAGTGGCATAAAGAATCTCGTGAAGATGGCGGTGGATGCGGCACGAAAGAGAGAGCTGGCATGAGTCTGGCGCCCACTTTATTTAAACTTGATTACGGTGGCAAGATCGAACGAGAGATCGAAAAACTTACTACTCTGTTCGATGAAGTCGAATTTGATACAGGGCGCTATCCCCGGCGTTGGTTGGCGCTAAAGCTGCTTGAAGCTGACGCGGATATTCTTGCCCGAGTCCAATCTATGACAAAAGGGGAGTTGATCATTGAACGTGCAAAGCGGGGAGCAGAGCATGTCCAGTCGATGCTTGGGGATGATTTTGACCTGCTCACGGCTGACCGACGCTATGGATTTATTAATGGCATTGTCCGTCAAACCCTTCACCGTCCGCGCCTCGACCGGATCACCCTCACAGACCGCATTGATGATATTGTGACGCACAAATGGTTTGGTTTGCCCGTCTTTTTTGCGGTGATGTATATTGTTTTTCGACTCGTTATTGATGTATCTTCACCGTTCTTGGATTGGACTGATGCAGTCATTAACGGTCCCATTGCCAATTGGCTGCGTTTCATTCTGGACCTTGTGCCTCTTCCAGCGTGGATACATTCTCTTATCATTGACGGAATCGTCGCCGGGGTTGGAGGCGTGCTGGTCTTTGTCCCCGGGCTGTTGATCCTTTATTTCTTTCTTGCCTTGTTGGAAGATTCGGGATATATGTCTCGCGCAGCTTTTGTGATGGATCGATTCATGCGTGTAGTGGGTTTGCACGGAAAATCGTTCATTCCGATGATCTTGGGGTTTGGCTGTGCAGTACCTGCCATTTATGCCACACGAACCATTGCCAGTCACCGTGACCGTTTGTTGACGGCATTGTTGGTACCACTGATGTCCTGCTCTGCAAGATTGCCTGTGTACGTGGTTTTTGGGCTGGCTTTTTTTGGCGCTCGCGCAGGGACGGTCATTTGGGCAATGTATGCACTTGGCATTCTTGTTGCCATGCTTGCAGGCATGGTCTTCACCCGTACCATCCTTAAACCAGATGCGACTTCGGCGTTCGTGCTGGAGTTGCCGCCATATCGTCGACCAGCTCTAAAGAGTGTCCTTATTCATATGTGGGAGAACACCAGAGAATTTGTTCGCAAGGCAGGCACAATGATCCTGTATGCCTCGGTTGTGATGTGGGTGTTGTTAAACCTTCCCTGGGGAGTTGTGGATCAGCGCGATTCGTATTTTGGCAGGGTTAGCGGTGCTATTTCGCCGATCTTTGCTCCGCTTGGGTTTGATAATTGGGAAACCGGCGGCGCGCTCGTTTCCGGGTTTATGGCAAAGGAGATCGTGGTTAGTACTATGAGTCAGATCTACCTTGGCGGCGAAAAAACTGCACAAGTCGTTGAACCTGTCGATTTGGGAGAAGATCTGATCGGCATTGTGCAAGGATTTTGGGATGCGTGTGTGAGTTCGGGGAAGATCCTTATTAGCATCATCCCTGGTGTAAACCTTGTGAATGATGGCTTAACAAGCGAAGATACGGCTCTAAGCCTTGCATTGCGCGAGAAATTTTCACCATTGAGTGCTGTTGCTTTGCTTGTATTTGTTCTGCTGTATGTGCCTTGTGTGGCAACCCTTGGTGCAATCAAACATGAATTTGGAACATCCTGGGCGGTGACATCTGCGGTATATCAGACCGTCGTCGCCTGGTTGGTCGCCTTTGTGGTTTATCAGGGCGGGCATGTTCTGGGATTCGGTTGATCGATCATGCTGACACAGTTGGTTGAACTACTGGCAGGTAAAGAGAATGGCTTAAGCCTATCGGAGATCAGCCGCGAGATGAAAGCGCAACCTTCGGCGGTTCTTGCCATGCTCGACCTGCTTGTTAAGAAGGGAAAGTTGATCGAGATCGGACCCGACGGCAAATGTTGTACCGATTGCGGACTGGAATCTGAGTGCAATTTGCTTGCAGCGCGCGGAAAACGCTATGTGGTAAGTCAGTCATTAAAGTAATTAGAAGGCACCAACTAGCCCTTGAAAAGATTTAATGTATGTCCCGTCAACCCAAAGAATCGTTGTAGTTCCGTTTTTGAAAAGACAAGAGTCGCTGTATTGACGAGTGGATGCGCAAGGAAGCGTTCATTTTTCCAGATATCATCATCCACCCAGAGTTCTACGGTGTGTTCTGTGTCGTTTGCCAGCCCCATCATCGTGACCGAGCCGCGCGTTACACCCAGCAGACGCATAAGATTGTCTTCGGAGCCGAAACGTAAGTGAGCGACGCCCAACTGCTCTGCCAGTTCTTCGAGTTTCACCGTTTTTTCGCAAGCAGTCACAACCAGAAAGAAGCGGCGTCCTTTTTTGTCGCAGAGGAAAAGATTCTTGGTACTAATCGCTTCCACACCAGTGTGATGCGCTTCGGCTTCGGAGCAGGTGAAAACAGCCGGGTGTTCCAGCCGTTGTGGAGTAAATCCGTTTGCGTGAAGAAATTCAAGGAATGTAGTTTCAGTTGTGAACATAGGGTGTCCTTTGTAAAAACTACCCAATGATATTACAACTTGCAAGGTTTGACCGCCAGAGTTTGCAGATATAATTCATAATGCTATTCCAAGTGTAATCTTGGATAAGGGAGTTTTTATGTTCGATTCTTCGGATAAGGAGTATTTGGTGACTTTATTTGAGCACGCGCCAATTTCTTTATGGGAACAGGATTTTAGTCAGATCAAAAGGCTTTTTGATGAATTGCGTGAGGCGGGAGTCAAATCGCTGGATGCCCATCTTCTAATGCACCCAGAATTCATTGATCATTGCATGGGGCAGATACGAGTTCTGGAGGTTAATCACAAAACACTTTCCTTGCTGAAGGCAAATTCAAAGGAGCAGTTGCTTGCTAATTTGGACAAGGTACTTCGAGATGGCATGCGGCATCATTTTCGTGACGAACTGCGGGCGCTTTGGAATGGAGACCTTAGTTGGTCAGGGGAGGGGGTCAATTACACTTTGGCTGGAGAGCCGTTGGATATTCTCCTGGATTGGCGCATTCTGCCGGAGTTTGAAAAAAACTGGGAAAAGGTTCTGGTCACTTTTCAAGATATTTCTGCCCGCAAGCAAGCGGAGCGGCGCTTGTATAATTTATTTGAAGCTTCTCCGATCTCTTTGTGGGAGGAAGACTACAGCGCTATTAAGGACTTCTTTAATTTACTTCGTAGTCAGGGGGTGACGGATCTGCAATCTTATTTGAATGAACACCCTGATACCGTAAAGCATTGTACAAAATTGATCAAGGTTCTGAATGTCAACCGCCGCACGCTGGATTTATTTGGTGCGGCTTCGAAGGAGCATTTACTCTCGAATTTAGATCAGATATTTCGTGATGAGATGGAGCATCATTTTGCTAAAGAGTTGATCGACCTTTGGAATGGCGTTTTGATGTATGAGCGCGAAGGCGTAAATTACTCCTTGAGTGGTGATCCGATCAATATTCTATTGAACTTTAGGATCATGCCAGGACATGAAAATGACTTTGGTTGGGCGATGGTTTCCATTCAGGATATTACAGCGCGTAAAAAAGCGGAGGAATATCTTCATTACCTGGGGACGCATGATGTAATGACTGGGTTGTTTAATCGTGGTTTTTTTGAAGAGACCATTCAGCGGTTGGAATTCAGCCGAAAGGACCCCGTCAGCATTATTATTCTCGATCTCAATTACCTCAAAAAAACAAACGATGAACTTGGGCATCAAGCGGGCGATAAATTGATCCGACGTGCCGCCGAGGTGTTGACTGCAGCATTCAATAATGGGCAGATCGCAGCACGGATCGGCGGCGATGAGTTTGCTGTCATCCTCCCGCGTACTGATGAAACCGAGGCGGCTGATTACCTGAAGCAAATCCAGGCGTTAATTGATATAAATAACAAATATTACCGCGACCCAATCTTGAGCGTTTCTTTGGGAACTGCGACCGGGCAGCCGGGGATGAATATGGAAAAGATAATCCAGCTTGCGGATAATGCAATGTATAACAGCAAGGCAGAGCATCACCGTCGGCGTAGAGATGATTGATGGATTAATCGGAAACATAAAAGCGGCAGACCTGAGGGGCTGCCGCTTTTATGTTTTGCAAGATGGAATTAGTTTCCGCTGAACAGCGCATAAACTCCAAATACAATGATGATCGCGCCGGAGATGCGATTGATCCAAGCCATGTGAGATTGAGTTAGGCGATCTCGCAGGATCCCAACAATGAAGCTCAAGGTTAGCCACCAAGTTGCAGAGCCAGCAAAAACGCCTGCCACCATGATCAATGGTGACCCGGTATTTTTTCCCAGCATGGTCCCGGCGAATATGGCGGCGAATGAAAGGATGGTCATTGGGTTGGTGATGGTCAGGAAGAATGTAGAGGTGTACATACTAAATAATCCGCTTTGGGCTGCCTGCGCTGGTTTATCGGAAGGCTTTTCCAGGAATGTTTTTATTCCCAAATACAGCAAGAATATCCCGCCGATGATCCGCAGCCAAAAAGCATTGTCAACCAGTAATCCTGTCACAGCAGTCAGCCCGAAAGCGGCGATCGCTCCGTAGACCATATCTGCACTGGCAGCCCCCAAGCCGGAAATGAAACCCGCGGCTCTGCCATTCGCCAGCGTGCGGCGGATACAAAGTACGCCAATCGGTCCAACCGGGGCAGCGATGGAAATACCAATGATAAAAGCACGTAGAAAAAGCATGAAATCACCTGCATGAAACGCGATATGCGTCCAAGTCCAAATTTTTATGCAAAACGTTGAAATTCATTCGATTTGCCTGCTCGCAGAAATCCTGCGGAGAAGAATCGTATTCTATTACAAAAACGGGTTTACCTGCCTCGATGAAAGGCAGCAGCAGGTCGCATTCGTGAAACGAATAGCATTCTTCGTTTAAGATCCAGTCAAAGTAAGAGACCAGCTCTTTTATTTGACCAAGATCGTTTTTCAGCCCGATCATTAGTCCGCGTGCATGGGCTGCATTTGAAAGAAAAATGTTGAATGCGATCTGGTCCTCGAATGTAAGTGGAAACCCGGTTTCATTCTCGTAGCCATTCACATTGTCTGGGTCTACGCCATTACAGCCTTTGGCGACAGCCATATCAAGACGTTTTTCCATGATGGGTTGGAGTACGGCGATTTGCCGAATATCAAGCCAGGTTTCGCCTTCCCAGCCTGCCATGGATTTTCCTAAAGTTGAAATTGGAAAATCATCTGCGTCGGGTCTCCAGTCTTCATGCGAACCGGCGCTGAAGTAACACATGACAAATATTCCTTGCTCTGTAAGTTGAGCTATTTCCTCTTTAGAAATATCAAAGAGGTCTATATTGTACATTTCAACACCTAATGAAAAGTCCATATCGCCGGAATATTGGATCTGCCAGGACATTTCCAGTGGAAGGGATGCTGGGTTTTCATTTATTTGATAGGGTGTGATCGGTATTTCAACCGGTGTTGTTTTTGAAGATGGTGATTGTTTTGTTTTTTCTGGTGGGTTCGAGCAAGAAATAAGAAGGGCTGCAATGAGAACGAGAATGCTCTTTTTCATCTGCCACTCCATTGATATAAAAAGACAGCCATCAATTTGATGGCTGTCTTTGAGAGAGTTTTACGCGTTGGCGCTGCGTCCGAACCAAGTGGTCCATTCGCGCTTTTCCCACAGTACGAGAATGGGAGCCGCTACAAAAATTGAGGAGTAGGTTCCGCTCAAAAGACCGACGAGCAGGATAATGGCGAATTCGCGCAGGGTAATACCACCAAACATCGCAAGCGCAAGGAGCAGGAACTCAACAGTCATCAACTGGGTGTTGATGGAGCGCTGTAAAGTTTGAACAATGGAGTGGTTAACGAGGGTTTCGTATTCCACACGGCGTAAGATGTTCGCATTTTCGCGGATACGGTCGAACACCACAATGGTGTCCTGCATGGAAAAGCCGATTACGGTCAGTAAGGCGGTTAGGAAGAGTGAGTCCACTTCCCAGCCGAAGAAATATGTGCCGATACCGGTAATACTGATAATGATGGCGATGTCATGGATCATTGCCAGGATGGCGCACACGCCATAGCGGAACGCATTCTCTACTTTGCGGAACGACCAGATGATGAACAACACCACCAAAAGCGAGGATACGGTTACCGCGATTGCAGCACGTTGGGTAACCTGTTTGCCGATGCTTGGACCCACACTGTCGAATTTGATGACGGTCACATCACCGCCAGAGGCAGCCTTCATTGAAGACAAGACTACATCTCGGGCTTCGTTCGTCAAGAAAGAAGAGCGGATGATCAGAGAGCCAGTTTCAGTCGTTGTAACTTGCGCATCGCCGATCTGGGCATCATCATAAATTGATAGGATATTCGCCGTATCAAGGGTTTTGCCGTCTGCAAAGGAAACTTCCAAAAGTGTCCCACCGGTGAAGTCAATGGAAAGGGGGACTCCCTTGATGCCGAGCAGCACGAGCCCTGGCACGATCAAGATCAGGGAGAGTGCAAAAAAGTAATATCGTTTACCAAGAATATTCATGTTTTTGTCCTTGCAGCTTTTCTTTACAGACCGAACCAGGTTTCGAGATTTTTAGGTTTGAAGGAATTGATGAGCAACGCCAGGATCGTGCGGGTGATGTAGATCGCTGTGAAGAGTGAGATGATGACACCGAGGGCGAGGGTGAGAGAGAAGCCCTTTACAATGGTCGCGCCAAAGGAGGATCCGAACCAGAATAGAATGACCGCCGTAATGATCGCTGAAAGATTGGAGTCGCGGATGGAAGACCAAGCGCGCGTCCAGCCAAGATCAAGAGCCTGTACAATGTTGCGCCCGTTACGAAGTTCTTCCTTGATGCGTTCAAAGATCAGGATGTTCGCATCAAGAGCAGAACCAGTACTGAGCAGGAAGCCAGCGATACCGGGCAGAGTAAGCGTAAAGTGGAACCACTTGAAGATGGCGAAGGAGATCAACGCATAGGTCAAAATGGAAATCACTGCTGCCAAGCCGGGCATCCGGTAATAAATGATCATGAACAGCGCCACGATTGCCATACCGATTAAGCCTGCTTTTACGCTTTTATCAAGAGAGTCGGCGCCGAGGGTCGGACCAATGATACGGGTTTCCACAACTTTCAAGGGAACCGGCAGGGAGCCGTAGCGCAGTTGAACAGCAAAGGCATTTGCAGAATCAGCAGTGAAATTACCACTGATTGAGCCCTGACCGCCAGTGATCGGCTCGCGAATGACTGGAGCGGAGATCACCTGTTTGTCGAGGAGGATCGTCAGAAACTTGCCGGAATTCTTCCCAGTGTGGTCGGCAAATATCTTGGTACCTTCTGAGGTCAGCGTAAAGCTGATCTGATAGCTGCCGCCGATGCTATCGGGTGCAACAGTCACAGCAGAGAGTTCTCCACCGGTCATAATGGTGTGATATACAATTTCATCCGGATTTGAAGATGTAATAGGTTCACCGGTGGGGCTGTAATCGGTAACGAGGACAGAGCCTTCTTCGGGGCTGAAGTCGCCAGTATCAACAAACTCGAGCAAGCCGGTCTGTTGGATGATGGCAAGCACAGATTCGGTGTCTTCCAAACCTGGAAATTCGCCTACAATGCGGCGATCTCCGGCGATCTGGATGACGTTTTCGTTCACGCCCAAGGCATCTGTACGCTGCTGCACGATGTCGCGTGCAAGGTTAAGGGATTCCGGATCGATCTGCTGATCTTCAGGAATATCCGCTTCAAGCAGGACTTGTAAGCCGCCTTGCAGGTCGAGCCCAAGGCGCGGCTCGACGTTTTGTGAGAAAAGGGTTTCATCGTTGATCGGATTAATAATCTTGATCTCGGGAGTAAGGTCGATCCATAAGGCGAGAGCAAGGATTACCACGATCAGGATGATGCGATTGGTTAAGTTACGTATCATGCGGGAAATATCTCCATCCACGAAAATGCCAGCCTGTGGCTGGCGCGGACGACATTATACTCCCGATATTTGATTTTTGGAGGAAGGGAATCGCCTCCAGCTTGGGAGATGCCTGAGTTGAAACCCCAGGCTGGAACTACGCTGGAAGCGCAGAAAGGCTTGGCGGAGGATTCAACTTTTCAAGTAGGTTAAAGCCTGGGCGAGGACACCTTCTTGATTGAGTGTGTTTGTATCGATAATAAGGTTGGCATGCTCTCGGGCATGCGTCAGACGGCGTAATTGCTCTTCGTGGTCGCGGGGCAGCCAGTTTAGTTTGCGACGGTGGGTGGAGTTTTCATAGGAACATTCCAGATAAATGAGAATATCCGGTTTGGCAATGACTTGCCACATATGTTTTGCAAAGGAATGTTCCTGGGCGATATGCCGGCAGGAATAACCGTGTTTTTCCAGCCCGGCGATAAGCGTGGATTTCCCGGATCCGCATGGACCAACGACGCCGATCACAAGTGGAGACGCAGGGTCATTGTCCATTATCGTGAAAGATTTGGTTCAACTGGTGAGGTCCGCCAAGGATGGCGATAACATCACCGGGTTTGATCTCGGTCTTATCGGTAGGGTGCATTTCTGAATTCCCGTTCATGCGGTGAAGAACAATGTTTAGGTGATATGTGTCCTCGATAAAGCCAATGGTCTTATTGGCAAAAGGTGCTTTCTTGGAGATCGTCAGGCGGGCAAGGCTGAGCAATTGCCCTTCGACCGAGATTGGATTGGTGACATCCACACCGGCGGCGGCGGCGGCAAAGACGGGTGCCGCCATTTCGGTGGCACTCAATGCAATGAAGGAGAACTGTTCCTGAAGCGCGTGAGCAAAGTCGTCATCGAAGATGCGGATCACAACCTGAATGCTTGGGTTGAGTGAGCGGGCTTTTAGTGCGATCTGCAAATTCATCGAGTCGTTCTGGCTTGCCATGATGATCGTGCGCGCTTTCTTAATATTAGCAGCTTCAAGAATGGAAGGTCGTGTGGCATCATCATGAATGACCGGGACGCCCTTGTTCTTTACGGCATTAACTGTGTCTGCTTCGGCGTTGAATTCAATGACAGCTAATGGTTCACCCATTTCGTGAAGTTTGAGCGCTACCCGGTATCCGAGATGACCAAGTCCGACGAGGATAATATGGTCTTGCATAGTAGATGCGACAGCCATTTCCCATTCCTTATTACGTGATTTTCTGTTAAAGAACAGACTGCCAAAGTCGGCTAGTCCTTGCGCCAACACGCTCAGTCCAATGACGGGCATGAGAAAATGAAATATTTGCAAGAGGATGTGGTGTGGAAAGTCGCGGTTGGCTGGCTGTAGAAATGTTGCGATCAAGACAATGTAGATCGATTCAACAAGACTATAGACCGGCTCGTTTAACCGCTGTGACAAATAGTGATAAAGAGCCCCGCCGCCGATCACTGCAAAAGAGAACCAGAAAATCGGTTTACGGAATTCGCGCAACAGAATGACTGTATCACGAATTCCCGCTTGAATATGGCGCCAGCGATGTTTATCGATGAAGGAGATTTTTTTATGCATTGATTGGTAGTCTAACTGCCATGCGCCGGACTTCATCCCCAGCACGCGCTGAGACGCGTAATACTAGTACACTAATGTCGTCTGCCGGACGGTTATCGTCGAGGCGAACTGCCTGGGCAAGCAGAGCGTCGGCGAGCTCTTGTGGACTGGGGTCCTGGTCTTCCAGGACAGATCGCAGAGTATGGCGGACATCCATTGGGGTGCCGCGCCGTTCTCCGGCATGGCTAATGCCATCTGAGAAAATGACAATGGTCAAACCCGATTCGATCGTTAATTCGGTGATGATCGGGCGCACATTGCGTGAAGTTCCGAGGGAGATACTTTCTTCAGTATGTGCTTCGATCACTTCGTCTCTACAAATGAACACGGTGGCGGGGTTGTTGCGAGTCAGCACAATGGTTTTGCTGTGCAGGTCTACAGAAGCTATGTTTAAGGTACAAGTGACCTTGCCAGCCCGTTCGGTAAAGAGGGCGTCTGAGGCGGCGCGGGCAGCAGCTCCATCGCGTACTCCTTCGGCGATCAGGCTGATCACCTTGCGTACTACCATCATGGAAACGGCTTTGGCGCCTCGTCCGCTGGTTTGTCCGTCGGCTAGTACTACGGAAAGTCCACCCGTGGGGCGTTCAATGACCTCAAGCGTATCCCCGCTTTCGGAAACCGCGTATTTGTTGACTTTTGCGACTGCGATCTGGATTTCCATACTCAGGATTTTACATCGGATTCGCCTTGACGTCACTGCCTCCCGCATATATAATCAGCGGGCTTCATAATAAAACCAATCCAGACGGGCATTTGCCCGTCTGATGTATGTATAAAGGAGAACGTTTCATGACCCCACATCCAAAGCGCAAACATTCAAAAGGACGCCGTGACCGCCGCCGCTCTCAGGACGCCCTGAGCACCGCGAATTTGGTCGCCTGCTCCAATTGCGGTAACAAGCGCCTGCCGCATCTCGTCTGCCCGAACTGCGGCTACTTCAAAGGACGTGAAGTTGTTCAGGTCAAAAAAGAAAAGAAATCAGCTGAATAATCACAACGGGTCGTGAAACTCACGACCCGTTTGTGTTTAATTTGCAGCCCGTTATTTATTCCGGTTCGCTGGTTATTAAGCAGGGAGGGATGGTATCAGGCGTCTCGTTATTGAACCAATTGGATACCTTGGAAACCAGATTTAACAACGAGGAGTTGATATCTTCGCCAACATACTGCTTGTACTCTGAGTCGCTAAGCGGGCGGTTGACAATGCTGCAGGCTTGTTGGTACCAATCCTCTTTCTTCAAATTCCATTGAATTAGCTGTCCACCTTCACTGGAAGATACCATTACTGTATCTGACAGGAACACTACGTTTTCAACGGGTGTTTCACTGCCAGTCAGCGGGGAGCCGATCATTTCCGGCTGGCATCCATTTTTGTCCCACTCTTTTGAGCAGCGTTTTGAGTCTAACTGCCAAAGCAGAACTGTATTATTATCGGTCGCGCTTGCCAGCCAATCGCCGCTTGGGCGGAAATTAACCGCCTCCATACTTTCGTTCAAACCCAGCACCTGCGGGGTGTGTTCATTGTTGGTAACGTTCCAGATGAGCAGGGTTTTATCGTCGCTGGTGGATGCGAGTAAGTTTGGATATTTGGGGTTGATTGCTATCAAGTTAACAGCAGATGCATGCCCTAACAATACTTTGGGGGAGGGAATGTTCTTAATATCTGTTAGATCGTAGGAATATATATCGGTTGCGAACCCTCCTACAAAAAGCTTTGAACCATCCTCATTATATGTTAGTGTAAACACCCCGGTCTCGTGTTTTAATGGTTCGGAAATCAGGGTTTGTGTTGCCACATCCCAGATCTTCACGGTTTGGTCGAAGCTTGCTGAAGCAATTTGGGTATCATCCGGACTGAATGTCAAAGCCCAAATCTCAGAATCGTGCGCATTCTCAATGTGCCAGACTTCCTCCCCTGTTTGAGCGTTCCAAACTCGAATGGATGAGTCTGTGTAGCCAGAAGATGCCAGGAGCTTGCTGTTGTGGCTGTAGTCAAGTGAAAGAACCCCGCCTTCGTGCATCACATGCCTTTCATTCGATAGCGTGGTTCCATCAAAATCCCATAGATAAATATTGCCTGCCATGTCTGCCGCCGAAAATTGTTTGCCATCCGGAGAAACGGACATTGCCCATGTATCATCTTCCATGGTCTTTATAGGGGTTCCTATTTGGCTGTTCTGACGAGGATCCCAAAGGATAACGCTCTTGTCCGAGCTGCCGGTTGCAAGCCAGTCTCCTGAAGAATTATATGCAACTGCCCAGACAGAATTTGTATGCCCAGTCAACGTTTCAACCAGGTTCAATTGCCAGTTCCCATTATTTGTAATGACGGGCTGCCAGAGGCATACGGTGTTATCCCAGCTAACAGATGCGATCTCTCCGGTTATGGGGTCAAATGCTAGGTTTGTGACTGAGTTAATGTGACCACCCTCTACGCCGCTAATGGATTGCGCCAGGAGTTCGCCAGTGCTTGTATCCCAAAGCCAAACCCGATGATCTGAGCTTCCGGAAGCCAGCAGCGTTCCACTTGTATTAAACGCCACACCCCGGATTTCGACGACGCCTGCTCCGCTGGATTTGCAAACGGTTTCTGAATTCTTTTTGGGATCCCCATAGCTACAGGCGTGAAATTTCATCGTGCGCGACCTTGCGTCCCATACTGTAATATTCCCATCATCACCGCCAACTGCGATCAGGTTTTTCGCAGGAGAAAATGCGATGCTATAGATCCTTACTGTAGGATCTTCGGTCGGTATTTCCAGTGTTAACTTTGGATTCATTTTTCCGGTTTTGATATCCCAGAAAGTGAGTTGTGTTCCTGATGCAATAGCAAGATACTCGTGTCCAAATAAAGGAATGAATTCAAGGGCGCGGACCTTATTATCCATCTCCCATACTTGAACAGGTTCGCAGCAATGTTGTGGATCCCATATAAAGACTTTCTTTTCATCGCCCGCTCCAGCCAGGACCTTACTGTTTGCACTGAATGCTAAACCAAGGATGCGCTGTGAGCCACCGGTAAATATTTGATGAGTCCTGGGGTTCGTAGTGGAGGTCATATCCCACAAGAACACTTGTCCAACGTCATTTGATGCGTTGCCTGTAGATGCCATCCAATGATCATCCGGGCTGAATGTTACAGTGCGAATCTCGCCTTCATGCCCGTGCAAATACATTTCCAACTTTGGCATGCTGTTCATACTGGTAATCAAACTTCCCAGTCTGGCTGGATCTGATTCATCCATTGTGTCACTGATATAGTTCGATTCAAGGCTTAATAGCAGGGCCAGGTCTGGTTGAGTGTCGACTAAGGTGATCGCTTGAGCAGCCAATTGACTGGCAAGTGCCTGCTGGCTTTTTCGAACTGCCTCGATCCCGCCAATAACCGCCGCGATCGCCAACAGGATCGAAACGACCAATGCGGCACTGACACCGATCAACGTGTTACGCTGCCGTCTGGTGGCATCCTGGCGGCTTGCGAAGATGTATTCGTTTTGTACCGGGTTTGGACGTGGTTCCTTGCCTTCAGAACTTTTTGAGAGCCATAATTCCGATTCTTGTAATTCGCTGCCTCGCAACAAATAGCTATTGTCTTGCGCTTTTTCTTTCCATTCGTTTGCTCTCTTCAAAATTACGGTGTGTTGGCTGACCCATTCTAGATCTGTCTTGAGCGCTTCAAGTAATTTTTGCATGGCGCCTTTGGGATCATCTGTCTCACGGTGGAAGATCCAGTTTAAAGAAGCCAGGTCGGCGGGAGTCGTTTTGGGGTCAATATTTTGATGAATAACAGGAAGCAGGCGTTTGTTGTATTCAACCGCGATCTGCAATTCCTTGGCGCATTCGTTGGAAAGGATCCAGTCTGGGCTGAGGATAAAGATCACTGCATTTGCTGCTTCGATGCCTTTGCGGATCTCGTCTTCCCATTTTGAGGATGGGGGAATGTTATTCCAATCTATCCATATCTTGTCTTCTGAATATCCGTGTTCCCCCAGGGTTTTAATAAAATCTTCAGTAAACCCCTTGTTTCGACGACAGTATGAAATGAAAAGCTCGGTCATTGGGAGCCTCCTTGATGCTTGCTTTTAATGGGATTAATTGCCTTTTCTTGCCACAAAAAATTGTAATGATATTGAAATTTTACCCCAGCCTAGCGTGACCAACCCTTCATTTTTGTGTTTAATAGCCGTGCCTAACAATGCTGTAATTTTTGCTTAAAACATGAAATTTTTATCAAGGAGATCGAATGAACTTAAATATCAATGCCACTGCCTTCATTTTTCCAGGGCAGGGGTCGCAAGCCGTGGGGATGGGAAAAAGCCTTGCTGAAGAACATGCTTCAGCTCGTGATGCTTTTTCTGAAGCCGATGCCATCCTGGGTTTCTCACTTTCAACACTGATGTGGAATGGGCCCGATGCCGAATTGAACGATACGGTCAATACTCAGCCCGCGTTGTTCCTGCATTCCATCGCTTCGTTCCGCACCTTTTCACGCCTCTTCCCAGACCTCAAGCCTGCAGTGCTTGCCGGACATTCTCTTGGTGAGTTATCGGCGTTGACCGCCTCTGGTGCATTATCTTTTGAAGACGGCTTGCGCCTCGTTCGAAAACGCGGCGAGTTAATGAAGCGCGCAGGCGAGCTTGCTCCCGGCAGTATGGCTGCCATACTAGGTGTGGATATTCCCACCCTAGACAAAGTCTGTGCTGAAGCCAGTTCTGCGGATGAGCTTGTGCAGGTTGCAAACGATAACTGCCCGGGGCAGGTGGTCATCTCTGGTTCGAAGCCCGCGGTGGAGCGCGCCATGGTTGGAGCAAAAGCAGCCGGTGCCAAGCGCGCGTTGCCGCTGGCGGTTTCCATTGCTGCTCATTCACCATTGATGGCATCCATTCAAGAGGAATGGAATCAAGCAGTGGATTCGATCACAATGAACACACTGGAGATTCCTGTGATCGGAAATGTACATGCGTCCATTCTAAAGACAGCTGATGATGCCCGGGCAGATATCAAAGCCCAAATGCAATCGCGTGTACGGTGGACAGACAGTGTTAAGTTAATGAGCGAGATGGGCATGCGTTCGTTCGTAGAAGTAGGAACCGGTTCCGTATTAGGTGGTTTGGTCAAACGAATTATCAGCGAGGGAGTGAATTATCCACTGGGTAATCCTCAGGACTTTTCCGCGTTGGGGTAGTGCTTTTTTGTAACCCAAAGTGACAGTTGCTTTCCGGTACAATATTGCAGCTGTCACTTTTTGATTCAGGAACCATAAACCCGCCATGAAAATGAAACTTGCTGTTCTCCTGATATTTGTCCTTACTGTTGCATGTGAGCCTCTGGATGTTGAAACACCGGTTCTGCCGCCGGTTACCCAGATCTCGTTTTACGCAAGCGAAACGCCGCCGCCTTTCATCGTCCCTGCCACTGATACGCCTCAGATCATTGTTCCGATCACGGAAACCTTGATTGAAGAGCCGATTGCTGTAACAGATACGCCTGTTCCGGCTCCTGTTGTGAAGCGATGGGAGGTTTACTTCACTGACCCTTTAATCATCAATGACCCGAATAATTCGAATGGTTCCATTGAAGACCGCTTGATCCAGTTTATCAATGGTGCGCAGGTTAGCATTCATATCGCCTCGTTTGAATTTAACCTGCCGCGCGTCACGGATGCCTTGCTCGCAGCAAAAGCTCGCGGCGTGGACGTGCGCTGGGTTACTGATAATGAAAACGGTTTGGATATTGATGCGAATCCGAACCGGGGGCAATTCACCCGCTTGATGGCTGGCGGAGTTGAGGTTAAGGATGATGCGGGGCGTTCTGCCTTGATGCACAATAAATTCTGGATCTTCGACCGTCAGATCACATGGACCGGTTCTACAAACATTACAGTTAATGGGATTTATAAACAAAATAACAATGCCATTGTGTTGTATTCGCCAGAGATTTCAGTGATCTATGAACGGGAATGGGAGGAGCTGTGGAATGCCCAATTAGGTCGGCGTGCGCCTTCCACTGTAAATACTCAATGGACGATTCTGGAGGGGACTCCTATTCAGGTTTTGTTTTCGCCAGAGGACAGTGCAGTAAGTCATTTGATCGCCTTGATTAATGATGCGCAGGTCAGTATTCGTTTTCTTGCTTTCAGTTTCACGGATTATCCAATGGCGCAGGCAATGATCGCGCGTGCCCAATCTGGCGTGGACGTGCAGGGAGTATTTGAAACCTTCGGCAGTAACAGCCCGCGTTCGGAGTTAAAGACGTTCTGGTGTGCTGGGCTGCCTGTGAGGCAGGACGGTAACTCAAGCTTTTTACACGATAAGATCATCATCATTGACAACAGCATTGTGGTGACGGGGTCTTTGAACTTCTCTTCCAGCGCCGATGAAGATAATGAAGAAAACGTTATTATCCTGGATAACCCGGAGATCGCTGGGCTTTATTTACAGGAATATCAGAAGTTATGGGATCAGGCAGTGAATGTGGAAACCGGCGCTTTTACTTGTGAGTAATTTGTAAGCAAAGAAAGTAAATGATTTATCGGCTTAAACCCAAGATACCTCAATTGCAACAAAAAAGACAGCCTTGCTTGCAAGGCTGTCTTTTTTGTTATTACTTGAATGCAACAGTGGGTGTGGCGACCTTACTCACGTAGCTGCTGCTGGTTTTTTCGCGCATTGCCCGGTCAAAGGCGCGTCGTTCCGCCTTCTGCGCATCGATCTTGCGCTGGACGTGCGGGGCAAAATAACCGGCATACCGCTTTTGCAATTCCGGGCGCTGCCAGTCATTGCCGCCAACTTTCCCGCGGCAAGTGGGAGCGCCGCATAAACATTCGAATTCATCGTACGCCATCGTATCGCTCATGGCGTAATCGAAACAAACTTCCTCGCCGATTTGGATGTCGCGCATGGCAACAAGTCCAATCTGGCCCGAAAGACCCGCATTCGGATTGCACGAGTGATTGACATAATCTCCCTCTCCAATGGGGCGCGGTACCAGGAAGTGACGATCTTCTACCTGGATGCATAACATGCGCTCAAGTTCGGGTAGGTGGATAAAGGTCTCCCATTCATAAACAACGCCGCCGAAAACAGCAATTAACTCACCCTTCTTAATGGGTTCGATGGCGAAAATGCTGTTTCCGCTTTCGTCGGCTTTCAGGCGACCTTCCAACTTAGAAGACAGATAGGAACTCGGTTGCTTGGACATTCATATAATTACCTTTCGTTTTTTGTGGATTAAAGATTAACAGCGCCTCCCGCGGTGGACGAGCCGCGAAAAACGCCATTGATGTATCAATAATACATTAAATATCCGCAGTGTAAAGGTTTTAATTGCGCAGATTATTTTCGTTTGATTAATGATTCGTTATTGTGGAGTTCTTTGCAATTCATAAACGATATTGCATTGACGTGTTGAGTGCAAAAATGACATCGTCGATTCAAGACCTGTTTGCGCTTCATTTTCGCTCCGAATTGATTCCACCCATTTTGCCCTTATTTCCCCACAAAATACCCACATTACTCGATCCAATTTGCTCCCCAATCGGGCTCAGGATCGTTTGTGAGTTGCCTCATACCGGAGCCGTCTGCTTCCATGATGTAAAGATCTGCCTGATCGTTGTTGCGCAGGGAGTTGAAAACAATGAACTGACCATTGGGTGAATAGGATGCACCAGCATTATTGCCGCCGTCGGTTAATTGATCGAAGCTGCCGCTGGCAACGTCGATCTTGAAGATATCTTTATCCCCAAACGGACCGGCGTATATCAAAAGTGACGTCCCATCAGGGGACCAGTCCACGCTGCCGCCAATGCCTTGCAGCCCTTTGGATATCTGGATGTGGTTCCGCCCATTCACATCCATCGTGAATATCTCGTATTCCTGGGGGACACCCGTATTCATGGCGTAGGCGATCTTTTCGCCATCAGGCGACCAACTAACAGAGACAATATCACCTGCTCCTGTATACACCAAATGCGGATTTAGACCGTCTGCGTTGACCATCCATATGGCGGTGGGATTATCGCCAACACGGTTGGCGAAAACAATAAAACGCCCATCCGGCGAAAAATCTGGCGAGATAACATTGCCGACATTGTTCGTTACTTGAAAGACTTCCCGTTCGCTGAAGTTCAAAATGAAAAAGTCGAACGCAGGTCCACTGCGGTTGGAGGCGAAAAGCACTGAGCTGCCGTCCAGAGTAGAGATGGGATAGTAGTTGCTGGCTCCCATATCCGTTAACTGGACGAGGTTACTCCCGTCACGATTTATCATACATAGTTGGTTGTATTCGCCGCGGGTACAGGTGAAGACGATACGCCCGCCATTGGTCAACGTCGGACGCGGGGTGAGAGTGGCGGTTGGTTCGGGAGTGAAATCAACGACAATGGATGTGAAAACGATGGGTGTGGGGAGCAGCGTTTCTGCGGCGGGGCGTACGAAAAGAAAGAGCGAAAGAAAACCTGCGAGCAGGAGGAACAAAAAAACGGGAAAGTAACCCACGCGTCGAGTTGGTTTCTTCGGTGGAGTGATCGCTGCAAGGCGTTCCTCCAGTGGGATCGTATCTGCGCGAACGGTGGTTGGTTGAGGTGCCGGGAGGAAATCCCAATCACTAAGGATGTTCGAGATGATTGGGGTCATTTCGGGGGTGGCACGCGATGGGACCTTTTCCAAGGGTAGTTGAGTACCAAGTGCAAGAGAGGACAGCAATTCGGTTGTTGATTTTAGGCGGTCATCCGGCGTTTTTCGTAAAGCCCATAGAACCATTCGTGAGAAGTTGTCGGGGATGTCGTGGTTGAGGGAGGCGGGAGCAGGCGGTGTTACGTCCAGATGCGTTTTGCGGATCGAGTCGCTGGTTTTCGGCGCGGACTTCCCGTTGATCCAGCTGCCTGTCGTCAATTCGTAGAGCAATACCGCCAGTGCATAAATATCTGCGGCGGGAGTGAGTGTTTGCTCGAGAAATTGTTCAGGAGCATTGTATAGCGGTTGATACTTGCCGGGTTTGCTCTTCATTTTTGCGCCGACTGACTGGGCGCCAGCGATTCCGCAAAGAATGACTTCGCCCCGTTTGTTGATGCGGATCAATTCGGGGGCGAGGTGAAGATGGATTAGTTTTTGTTTGTGGAGGGTTTCCAACCCGTTGCAGATCTGTTTCGCGAAGAAGAGTGCTTCTACAGCATTTAATCTCCCGCGTTCGCGGACAGTTTTAAGTGAGGGACCATCGACCCATTCTTCGAGCAGGCAGGTTTGTTCGGATGTTTTTTGGATTCCAAGGTATTTGTTTAAATTGGGATGACTGAGACCCTGCAAACGGGTTGAATTGACTTCAAGCTCCTTAAGCGCTTCAGGATTGCTTGAAATGGATTTAGGCAGGATGGTAAGTGCAAGCGGCAGGTTGCTGCGTTCATCGGTGACGCGGTATAACTCGCCCAACGGTGTGATGCCGATGAGCTCTTCAACCCGATATTGATTGAATAAAATTTTATGCGTAACCGCGGACGCCATTATGGATTCTTAGAGCGCCCATGCCAGCATCAAGCCGAAGATGGCGATCATCAAGCCGATATGCAGGAAGAGATTACTGGTGGCAAGCAGTGAACCAGGGACGATAAATTGAATCAGCAGGTTGAGGAAGATCAAAACTAATCCAATGATCGGCAACAAGCCTTTGCGGTGAGCAAGATAGTTGGAAAGATTATCAAGTAGTTTAGAGATCATACTTCCTCCAGGTCGTTTTCTTCTTCAGCGATATGGGGGGAACTGCTGTTCGGTTTTATTTTCCAGGCTGAAAATTGCGCCAAAAGCCTGCCGGGGATGCTGCCATGGATGACGACGCCGCCGCGTTCGTGTTCCACACGCTCTACCTGCCCAAGCTCATGAAAAAGTGAGATCAAAGCTCCTTCTTTATAAGGGAGGCGCACACCGATCTGCTCATAGGCTTCGAATAATTCAGCCTGAACCAGCATGAGCAAATTATCGATTCCTGTGCCTTTCAGTGCAGATATGGCAACCGACTTGGGGAAGTTTTCCAGAATGCGCGCGGCATTTTCCGGATCTTTCAATTGGTCTGCCTTGTTCAAGGCGGTGATCATGGGAATATGATTCGCGCCGATCTCTTCCAATGTTTGCAGCACGGCTTGATACTGCCCCAATGCATTGGGGTGAGAGATATCGACCATGTGCAGGAGCAGGTCGGCTTCAGCGATTTCTTCCAGCGTTGCATGGAAGGCGGCGATCAATGCGGTGGGAAGTTTCTGAATGAATCCAACCGTATCGGTAATGAGGGCAAGGTTATCCCCAGGGAGTTGTACTCGGCGGGTGGTTGGGTCTAAGGTCGCAAATAATTGATTGGCAACATAAACATCTGCTTTGGCGAGGCGGTTTAGCAGAGTGGACTTCCCGGCATTCGTATAGCCAACAAGTGCGACGGTTGGAATGCGTGAACGCTTGCGTTGGGCACGATAGCGCAGACGATGTGCCTCTACTTTCTCAAGTTCGGTTTTGATATGCGAGATACGTTTGCGAATAGTTCGGCGGTCAACTTCCAATTGGGTTTCACCGGGACCGCGTAAACCCACACCGCCTGTCGAACCGGCTCGTCCGCCGCCGCCGCCTGCCTGACGCTCCAAATGTGTCCATGCGCGGGTGAGGCGGGGGAGGTTGTATTCGTACTGAGCAAGCTCCACTTGCAGCATGCCTTCTTTTGTGTGGGCGTGTTGAGCAAAGATGTCGAGGATCAGCGCGGTACGGTCAATAACGCGGATGTTCTTGCCGAGCGCTTTTTCCAATTCACGCTGGTGGCGCGGTGATAATTCATCATCAAAAATGACAACTTCTGCCAGGGTTTCCTCAGAGAGTAGTTTGAGTTCTTCCACCTTGCCGGGACCGATGTATGTTTCGACGTGCGGGCGACTGAGTTTTTGGGTGATCTCACCAACTACATCCACACCGGCGGTATCTGCCAGTAAGGCTAGTTCTGCGAGAGAGTCTTCAAGGGAAAGGAGTTGTTTGTTATCGTGAAGTTCCACGCCCGCTAAAAAGGCTCGTTCACGCGGAGGGGTCGTTGGTTGGGGTATTTTCTTTGCCACTGGTTTCCGTTTCTAATTTTTGCTTGTCGTTATTTCCAAAGAATTTGATCATCACCGGGTTGCTAGGCTCGGTGCGTGTGGGTAACAGAATATGGAATGTGGAACCCGGTAATTTTACTTCGTCATAGCCTGCAGATTCGACCCAGATCGTACCGCTGTGTGCTTCAATGATACCGCGTGTAATAGAGAGACCCAGCCCCGGTCCGCCGCCTTTGAATTTGGTCTTGCCGCTTGAGTGCAGATCGGTCCTGCCAAGCTGACCAAACTTATCGAAGATCAAGGTCTGGTTTTCGGGAGAAATGCCGATGCCTGTGTCGCTCACTGTTACTTCAATAAATCCGGGGAGCATGCGCCCGTCAATGGTGATGGTCCCTTTATCGGGCGTGTACTTGATCGCATTTGTGACTACATTGTTGAGCGCCTGATACAGGCGTTCTGAGTCACCGTAGATCATCATATCACTGCCTTCAAATTCGTTGATCACCAGGTTCTGTCTGCGATCGGCAATAGGTTTTTTGAACTCGTTGCGCATGAGGTTCAACAGATGGCTGATCCACATGGGCTGAATATTGAGGGTCAGTAGATTGTTATCGATCAGGGAGACATCGATCATGTCGTCAATAATGTCGCGCAGGCGTAAAATGCCGGTATTTACGCCGCTCAGATAATTTTTCATCTGAGCCTGTTCTGAATTTTGCACCAAATCTGCCATCATGGACGTGTAGCCTTCAATGAGGGTCAGTGGGGTTTTTAGTTCGTGTGCCGCCACTGAAATGAATTTGGATTTGTTCTGGTCGAGGGTTTGCAGTTTTTCCTGTACCAGCCCCAATTCCTTCGAGATGTGCGCAACGCGGGTTTCCATTTCATAGCGGATCACCACACTCAAACTGTGTGTGAGTACTGGTGTCACTGCCGCCAGCAGTTCCAGGGCGTCCTTGTACTCCAGATGATCTTGTGCCACTTCGATGGTAAGTGCGATCATCCGATTAAGTACAAAAGAGACGTTGTAATCGGCTTGTTCCAGGTTTGTTTCTGTGGGGGAGCGTCCCCAATCATACAGAATGGGATCCAGCCAGGCGGTATCACCACTGATAATGGTCTGTTCAAGCAGTTCGTAAAAGCGTTCCAGCTGTTCGGAAAAACCTGCACGCACACCTTCCCCTGCGGCCAGTTCGCGGGAAATGCGTTCCACCCATGTAGCGCGTATTTTTTGCAGCGAAGTTTGTACTACCATTCCCGTAAGTTTACGCCCAGTCCCAACTTTTGACCATACTGTTATTCCCCCGTTCGGCTGGCTGCCCAGTGCCAGAGGGTATCGCCCACGGCTTGCAGGCTTTCTGGTGAGACTTTGTCTGGCGTATCGGCTGTGGTATGCCAGTACGGGTAGTCGAAATCAATGATATCCACTGCCGGGATGCCCTTCTCAAGGAAGGGGGTATGGTCATCCAACATGCTGTGTTTTTCGGTTTGAATGAACACATTTCCGTACCCAAGCCGGGCTGCCGTTTCCCAAATTTCAGCGCGGATGGTCTTGTCGGAGTTTTTTTCGTAATAAAGGTTCAGGTCGGCATCCCCGATCATATCCACGATCACCACGGCTTGGGGTTGGATGGATATTTCCTCTACAAAGGCGCGTGAACCGAGGATCCAGTCCCAGCCTTCGATGCGTCCGTTGTCTTCCGTGTCAAAGAAGACCAGCCACACAGGAATGGTACTCTCCGGCAGGGTACGAGCCAATTCGAGCAAAACTGCCACACCGGAAGCGCCGTCGTTGGCGCCGGGCACAGGTTGCGTGCGCTTACTTTCGTCGGGGTCATTATCTGCGGCGAAGCGCGTATCGTAATGTGCGGCAAAAATGATCTGTGGCTGCTCGCTGCTGCGTTTGGCAATGAGATTGTAAATAGGATGACCCAGTCGCTCCGACTCGTGGAATTCCACCGTCCATCCGGCAGATTCCAACTCCTCACGCATCCATTCGCGGACTTGGGCATGCCCCTCCGACCCGGGTGTACGCGGTCCCATATCCACCTGTGTTTGGACATCTATGTAAGCACGTGCCCCGTCAAAAGATTCTGGTTGTGCGGTGACGCCGGCGGTAGCCGTGGTGAAGTTAACAGCTGCGGTTTCGCCCGCAGATTCAGTACCAGCTCCAAAGGTTAGAAATGAAGCGGTGTACCATCCGGCTACGATCAATAACAAGCCGCTGATCAGGGTCAGATAAAGGACGACAGCGCGTTTATTCATCATGGATTGGCTTGCAAATAATTATCCAATGTCTGTGCAGCGCGGTCTGCGTAGGCTTGCCCCTTTTCGCGTTTGCCGATCTTCTTCTCCAAGCCAAGTTCAGGCAGGATGCCGAAATTGGCTTTCATTGGTTGAAAATCTTTGAGGCTGGCATGGGTGATGTAATGACACAAGGCACCCAGCATGGACTCTTGCGGCAGGGTAAGCAGGCTTTGTTCCTTTAGCCATCGCGCGGCGTTAAGCCCTGCCACAAGACCTGTAGCGATATTGCCCATGTAACCTTCCACGCCGGTGATCTGACCTGCGAAGAATAAATCATCTCGCGTGATGTGCTGCAAAGTGGGGCGCAGAAGTTTGGGAGAAGCGATAAAGGTGTTGCGGTGCATCTGTCCGTAGCGCTCGAACTCGGCATTTTCCAAGCCAGGGATCATGCGTAAGACACGGCGCTGTTCGGGGAATTTCAAGTTTGTTTGAAAGCCGACGATATTATATAAACTTCCGGCGAGATTGTCCTGCCGTAACTGCGCCACAGCGTGCGGACGTTTGCCGGTTTGCGGGTCGCGCAAGCCGACCGGACGCATGGGACCAAAAGCCAGAGATTCGTCGCCGCGTTCTGCGATGATCTCGACTGGCAGGCAGCCTTCAAAGAAGTGCCCTGCTTTCACGCCGCTTTTGATGGCATCTTCAAAGGCGCGCAATTCGATCCGTTCGGCGGTGCGGAGTGCATTGAGAAATTCGTAATACTGCTCCTTTGTGAAGGGGCAGTTGATGTAATCACCTTCCTCCTGCTCGCTCTTGTCGTAACGCGAGGCGCGGAAGGCAATGTTCATGTTGATGCTTTCGGCACGGACAATGGGAGAGATGGCGTCGAAAAAGAATAGGTGCTCGTCGCCGCTCAATGCCGCAATGGACTTGGAGAGGTTGTCTGAGGTGAGGGGTCCGCTGGCGATGATGACAGGTTGGGCGGGTATCTCCTTTACCTCTTCGCGGATCAACTCAATATTTGGGTGGCTTTGAATTTTCTCAGTAACGCGGCGGGCAAAGGCTTCTCGGTCTACGGCGAGAGCTGCCCCGGCAGGGAGTGCCGTTGCTTCAGCGCATTCCACTAAAAGCGAATTCAACCGGCGCAGTTCATTTTTCAGAACACCGGAGGCGCGGTCAGGTTGGTTGGAACCGAGTGAATTCGAGCAGACGAGTTCAGCCAGATCATTGGTCACATGCGCGCCTGTCGGGTTGCCGGGGCGCATTTCATAAAGTTTTACTTGAATGCCTTGCTGGGCAAGCTGCCAGGCGGCTTCACTTCCGGCGAGTCCGCCGCCAATTACGATCATAGTATTCATAGGGCGCTATTTTACCATCCGGAAAACTCAAGGAGCTTGCATCGTAATGTATAATTTGAACAGCACATACCATGCAGACTGATACCCTCATAGATTCCCAACTCAAAGAAGCAGTGCAGCTTACCGGTGCATTGTGGGCTGTTTTGGCGGAACGCGTCGGAGGGGTTTGGCTGGTGCGGGCTTCGCATCATTTGAATAAGTCTGCTCAGAATGAGTTGACCGGTATTATGGCTGGCTCATCCACAGATGCGTGGTTGTGTGGTGCGCTGAGTGGGGGACATACGCGCTCGGCAGAGATCCCGGAAAATAATTCAGTAGGGCAGGGGCGTTTTTTTGCCTTTCCCATTTCTAATAGTTCCAAATTGATTCTCGTAGGCGCGTTGGATCAGCCCGCTGCCGCGCAACGGATCTGGCGACTCACGGCTTCCTTGCTTGCCGGTCAATTCACACCGAAAGGGCAGGCGCTTCTGCCTGACCTGCAATCTGGCCTGGCTTTCGACCTGCCGCTTGCCCTCGAAAAAGTTCTCAGCAGTTTCGTGCAGGCAGTGTCTTGTCAGGGAGCCTGGCTAGCCATCCGCCGCGGCGACGCGCTCGACATCCAAGCCGAATGGAACGCGCCGAAGTCACGTGGCGCCTCCTTATTGATTGATGACAATCCGATCTTCCGCCGAGTGAACCGGTCTCTGTCTGACCTGTTGCTTACTCGCGGTCAACCTAATTTTGACCAACTTCCATTCACTGCCATGAAACCCAGCGGCGGCGCATGGATCTGCCTGCCATTAGTTATTGGGCAACGCTTGATCGGCATTGTAGCGATGTGGCGTCAAAAGGACTTTACGATGGCAGAGCGAGGTCAACTGCGCGAGTTGGCGGCGAGTGTCCCGCAGACGGTGGATATTGTTGTTACCTTTTCCGAGATGTCTTCTCATTTGAGGCGTCTGGGTTTGCTCAATGATTTCGTGTTGACCGTATCTTCGGCGCAAAACCTTGATCAGATCGCGCGGCGCATGTTTGGCTTGCTTTCACGTGCGTTTAACACGGAATTGATCGCCCTCTTCCTTCGTTCCAGTGACGGACGTATTTTGCGTGATTATCGCCTGCTCGAAGGAAAATTGAACGTCATCAGCGTTTCTGTGGCAGATCATCCCATTCAGCCGTTATTGAAAGAGGGTCGGGTTCGTCGCATTTCGGATTCGTCGCGTGAAGGTTTTGTCGGCATTCATAAGACTGCCCGTTCCGAACTGGTCGTCCCGTTGCGTTATCGCGGACAGGCAACCGGCGTACTGGTCATTGAAAATTCTCATGCCGAGACGTTCAGCCAATATGATGAGCATCTCATGGTGGTGATCGCAAGCCATCTGGCAGGGTTGATCGAATACACCCGTCTGCGTGAGGAAGCGGAAGGCAGGGCGAGGAGCTTGGGGTTGATCCATGAAGTCGTGCAACAAGTCATTGGCTTAAACGATAAAAAAGAGGTCGCTTCCATTACGGCTGAATTGGTTGCGCAATATTTCAAGTATGAGCTTGCTGCCATTCTGCTTATGGATGGACGAAGCGAGTATTCCATTCAAGGCATTGGTGGTACACAGGCGCAGATCTTTAAGGAGGCATTAGGAGATCAGGAATTCCTGCAATTGAGCGGGGTAACGGGGCATGTCTCCCGCAAAGGCGAAAGTGTTTTGCTCAATGACACGACCCAAAGCAAACTTTATAAATCATCCAAGGGTTGGCTGGCGCGTTCGGAAATATGTGTTGCCGTAAAGGATGGCGAACAAATACTCGGTATTATTGATGTCGAAAGCCGTGAACTCAACGCTTTTTCACATAACGACCTCATTGCGATGGAAGCGCTGGCGGGTATTCTTGCTTCGGTGGTAACCAGCGCAAACCAATATCAGAAACTGCAGGAGACCGTCCGGCAATTGAGAATGACGGAGACTGAGCTCAAAGAGCGCATGGAAGCCCAGCGTGCTGCAGAGAATCGACTTTTGCAAGCGGCAAAACTTGCAGCAGTCGGTGAAATGGCGGCGGGTGTGGCGCACGAATTAAACAACCCGCTGACCACAGTGACGGGTTTTTCTGAGTTGGTACTGGAAGACCTGCCCGAAGATTCGGCTCATCGGCAGGAGTTGCTCATGGTCTTGCAGGAGGCGCGGCGGGCAAGTTCGGTCGTGCGCCGCTTACTGGATTTCTCACGGCAGGGCGAGCGCATCCGTGCTAATGCTGATTTAAACGAGGTTGTGAATGATGTGATCGCATTGACGCGGCATTTGCTTCAGACAAATAATGTTGCACTCATTCTTGACCTGGATGAATCACTTCCCTGGGTATCCATTGACTCGAATCAAATGAAGCAAGTCCTGCTCAACCTAATTCATAATGGGTTACAAGCCATGCCCAAGGGCGGCGAGATGCAGGTGCGTACCTTTTGGGAAAGCGTGAAAACAGGGACTGGATCGTCCTGTCTGTGCGTGATACGGGGACGGGAATTACACCTGAAGACCAATCCAAGATCTTTGAGCCGTTCTTTACCACCAAGGGCAATCGCGGCGGCACAGGGCTGGGACTTTCGGTTACGTATGGCATTGTTGCCGATCATGGTGGGACGATCGAGGTATTAAGTCAGACTGGGCGCGGCTCGGTTTTTGAAGTCTGGCTGCCGTTATGATAGTGAATGTAGGTCGGGCTATGTACTCAGAATTTATTTTCCGCTGGACCATTTTAGCCAAAAATTACATGATGGGTTTCAGCCCCGCTTTACGAGCAGGATAGGCTTATGGAATCACCTTTTGTTTACGTCGTTGATGATGAACCTGGCATTGCCATGCTATGTGACCGCGTACTTACCCGCGCTGGCTATCGAGTTGCCACTGAGACCAATCCGCGTAAGGCAGTTGACTATTTTGAAGATAACCCGATCGATCTGCTGCTTGTAGATATCCGCATGCCGGATGTGGATGGTTTCGAAGTTATTCAGCACGTCCAACGTTGGCAGCCCGATGCTGCGATCCTCATCATGACCGGTCATGGCACGGTGGATACCGCCATTCGTGCCCTGCGGCAAGGCGTCGATGGTTTGATCCTCAAACCGTTCAAACAGGGTGCCGAACTTGTCGATGCCGTTCAGCTGGCGTTTGCAGATAATCAAAAGAAACGCGATGCCGCCCGTACACAGGCACTTCGTCCGCTCTTTGCTATCACAGAGTCATTACTCTCTGAAAGACGGCAGGCGCCGCTGCTTGATCTAATCATCAAAGCCATTGGCGGGCAATTAAGTTGTTCACAGGCGGCATGCTACCAAAAAAAGAACGATGTGCAGGGATACACCCGTCTTGCTGCACGCGGGGCATCAGAATCCAAACCATTGATGGAGTTACTAGCCCGCGCCACTACGACGGATTCGCCTATCCTGATCAACATTGCCGGTCCTGGTGACCATGCTCTCAAAGCGCTTCTTGCAGACCTCGAACTGGGTTCGGCGATTCTCGCGCCTGTACGCCACCCCAGCCTTAGCACAGTTTTCTTTGCGGCACGCGGAGTCAGTGAGCCTGCCTTCCGCGAATCAGATCTGGAGATGTTCCAAATTCTGGCAAGGCAGGCTGCCACGGCGCTTGAGAATTCACGGTTGTATGCTGAGCAATTGGAGTATGTACGCCAGATCGAAGCCTCACAGAAGGCATTGATCCAAGCCGAAAAGATGGCTGCCGCCGGGCGTTTAAGCGCATCCATTGCACATGAGATCAATAATCCATTACAGGCTGTGCAAAACTGTCTACATCTTGCCGGGCGTAATGACCTGCCTGAAGAAAAACGCAAGGAATATTTTGATCTGGCACGCACAGAACTTGAACGCCTGATGGTCACTGCCCGACGCATGCTTGATTTTTATCGCCCAAATGCCGTCACCCAAACCAAGGTCAATCTGGTGGATATGTTGGAATATGTCTTGAGCCTGATGGCGAAGCAGATGTCTGAGGCGAAGGTGAACGTGATCAAGGATATTCGTGACGACTTGCCGTTGATCACAGCGGTGGGGAGTCAGATCCAGCAGGTTTTCATAAACTTGATCTTGAACGCTGCTGACGCCATGGCGCCTGAGGGTGGCGATTTGCGCATTACTGCCCGCACCTGGGAGGATGGGGTTGAATTTTTATTTCAAGACAGCGGAAAGGGGATTTCAAGCGAGGAACAAGCCAATATCTTTGAACCCTTCTTTAGTACCAAAGATGGAGGCACAGGGTTGGGCTTAACCGTAAGTTACAATATAATTACCGCACACGGAGGCTCGCTCGAACTGCTCGTCGACCGCGCTCCCGGGGCTTGTTTTAGAATCCTACTGCCAACCGGAGGAACACAATGAAGTCTAACATCCTTGTCGTTGATGACGAACCTGTAGCCCGGCAATCCCTATCTGATATTCTAAAGCTTGAGGGGTTTATCGTTTCTTCCGTCCCGAATGGGCAGGCGGCTGTTGAGCACATCCGCACCCATGCCGTGGACTTAATGATCGTTGACCTGAAAATGCCGGGAATGGATGGGCTGGAAGTCATTCAGGTCGTGAATCAATCTTCACCTGAAACCGAGATCATCCTTTTAACAGCGCATGGTTCCATCGAAACTGCCATTCAGGCGTTGCGATTACGCATCCATGATTATTTATTAAAGCCCGCTTCCCCCGCGCAGATTCTTGCCAGCGTAAAGAAGGGCTTGGGTCGACGCAGCCGTTCACGGGTCAATAATGCCGCAGTGACCGGTACCGAATCTACCCAGGAAGTATATACGCTCAAAGATGGCACCATGGTCGATCTTTCCCGGCGTCAGATCCGTTTCAAGGGCAAGATCGAACATCTAACGCCTGCCGAAGGACGCTTGTTACGCATCCTGATGGAAAATGAGGGCAAGGTCTTTTCGCATCGCGAACTAGTGCTGCTTGTACAAGGCTACGACACTTCAGCGCGCGAAGCTCCCGAGATCCTGCGCCCGCTTGTCAGTCGCCTGCGCCATAAGTTGGAAGCCTTCCCGTCCCTTTCAGAAAAAGTTGTCAGTGTGCGCGGAACGGGGTATCTATACGAGGGCGGGTAGTTTTGTTTGGTGGTATTCGATAAAAAAGGAGACAGCTGAGAATGGCTGTCTCCTTTTTTATCGTGAGTCATTATGACTGGCGTGATCTTGAAAAATTAATTTTCCATTCCCTTTAATTTCATGTACACTGCTTCCAGAACGCCGCCTGCAACGGATAGTGCTTTGTCAGAGACGAAATGGATCATACTCGGATCATTGCGTGTGTCCACATCACCGATCTTCATCCCTTCAGTGACTTGCACACGCGAGTGGATTAATCCGCGCAGAATCCCATCGAATGGGCTAATAATGGTTTTGCCGCCTACTGTTGCGATCGTTTCCCCTTCTTTGCAAAGATCGCCAATCCTTTTCTTCGTTTCAACATTTCCAGCCGCCGGTGCGCGCAAGACCCGGCGCTGGTCACCGTCAGGTTGACGGCTGTCTGGCGAAGCTTTTCCTTCCCAGTACACCCTGCCGAGAGTATGTCCGCGTTGGGTTTCGATCACAGCGTGGCAGTTGGCTCCGGCTGTAAAACCAGGTCCCAGCCCGATATGAAGCGCAACGTTCACTGGCAGCGGATCGGGCTCTGCTTTTGTGAGGCGTGCATCTACAACAAAAGTGAAATTTGGACTTGTTAGAAATTGATTATTGAGGATGTTTGCAGTTGGATCGACCAAAACTGGAATCTCGCCCGCTTCCATCGTGACTTGGAACTGGTCTCCTGAAACAAGCCTTGCCGTTACGCCTTCAACAGTTTGAGTGCCCTCATAAACCGCCTCAGAAAATGAGACAGTGCGCCGCACCGCGAGGGGCTTCTCGAGCTCAAGGATCGCAACTTGAAACCCGACACGGTGCAGGCGAAGCGCAACCCCTGATGCCAGATCTCCGCCGCCGCGAATAAGAATGAGTGGATTCATGGAGTGTCCTCTGAAATAGGATGATGCGCTTGTTCCTGAAACAGCAAACCGAACGCATATGTGGTGATGTATATAAAAATGAACAGCGAAGAAAATACGCTGATGAACATAATGGCTTGCAAGCTGGGATGTGTTGCATAATACAGCATCTCGCGTATACGTTCGAAAGGATGCAGGAGCATATCCCATGAATTCCAACGCAGGAAGCGACCCATATAGATGCCAACGCCGCATAAGGTGCTGACGATCATCACAAAGACCCAACCTGCGACACGCCCGAAGGCTTTGCGCACAATATCCTGCATCAGGAATAACGAAAAAATACCGAGCAGAATTCCCGTCCAGGCAAACCAGTTGATGAGCAGGGTGTCGAACCAGATGGGGATATTCTCACGCGGATGACGTAAATGGAACAAGTCGGTCAGAATGTATGGCGCGTTGGGGAAAAATAAGAGCCAAAGCAGGGCGGCAATCGGAACGGTCAATGTGACAAAGCGGCGCTTACCTGCAAAACTTGAGGCTGTATAAGCCATGCCAAGCGGCAGCCAGGCGAGAAAAAGGTTCCACATCAGGAAGTCGTAATCCATTGTACCGCTCATTATGGTGCGGATGCGGAATAACGCTACAGAGATCAGGCTTGCTATGCACAATAGACCAACAACGGCAAGACGAAATCGGGCGGGTTTGATCTTTTCGTAAAACTGTTTGAACATTTTGCCTCCAGGCTTTTGTGCATTGTATGCACGCCTGCTTCCAATCTCTTCCAAAGCCTATCTGACCGGTTGTGTGGGCTGCGTAGACGCCATTTGTTCCGGCGAACTTTGTGCGAGTGTTGATTGTTCCTGTAACATATGGCTGAATGAATACAGTAATAAAAAGATAAATAAGAAAAAGATTGTATACAACAGGGTGAAGGCAGCCAGCCTGCGGCTGGGGTCAATGACGATACCGAGGATCTCCATGGCGGTTTCTGTTGGGTTCTGTAGAATATCCCACGAGTTTAGTCGGACAAAACGCCCGATGTAAACCCCAAAGCTGCTCAGCCCCGAAATAACGAATATGAATATCCAGCCCATCCAGCGGTTGAAAGTTCTGGTGATGATATCCTGCATAAGATACAAGGAAATGACCCCTAACAAAGTGCCGGTCCATGAACACCAAACGACGATGATGACATCGTACCAGAGCGGGGCTTCCCTGCCGGTTCCACGCGCAAGGTCTTGAAGGTCGGTCAACATGTATGGAGCATTGGGGAAGAACAAGAGCCAGAGGAAGGCGACCAAAGGGATGACAAGGTACACCCACATGCGTTTCCATGATAGGGCGTGGGCAAAGTATGAAAGGATGAACGGGATCCATGCCAGGAAAAGGTTCCAGATCAAGCCAGAATGACGGGTAGAGTCTGTATATACCACGCGAGCACCAACCAAGACAATGCAAGTCAGGCATGCGAGGTTTAGCAGCACAAAGACGGCAATGTTGTGGCGGTTGCGAAAGATAAAATTTTTGATCCGTTGCGGGTTCATAATTTCTTTCGGAAGAAGAGGATCATATCCAGGTCGCCGGGGGAGAATCCCAATTCTGTAAGGACGGCGGCAGCCTCGCTGCGATGCTGCATGCCATGATTGACAACATGAGCCATGGCTTCCCAAAGCGTGTTCTCGAACTTTACGCCCTCCATGCTTGTATATTGGAATGGCGCATTCAAACGTTCTTCGGTTATTCCTTCCACGAATTTCATCAAGTCGTCTTCTTCCTGTGCCCAGCGTGAGCGCAGGCTCTCAAAAGTTGGAAAGTCTTCCGGTTTCAAACGTGTTGTTGGTGATTCGCCGGTCCAGCGTTTGCACCAGACCCATTCGGCAAAGAGGGTATGCACAAGAATGCCGCGTAAATAGCGGTGTGGATGTCCTGCGGGTGCAAGGAATTGTTCCGGGCTGAGTTTGGCAACCGTATCAAGAATGCGTGCATTCGCCCATTGGTTGTATCTGTAAAGCTTCTGAATGTATTGTTGATTCAAGTGAACTCCTTGTCTGCTTATATGGAAAGAAATATGACCCCCAATGATCGAATCTAATGACCTAAAAATTCTAACAGAATTCTGTTAACCTCGCTTGCGCGTTCGTAATGCGGAATGTGCCCGCAATCCTCAAAGGCGTGAAATTCTGCATGTGGGATCGCTCGTATGATATCTGCGCTGTGCTCAAATGGGACGGTGGCATCCTGCTTACCCCAGAATAAGAGCGTTGGGATCTTTAGCCCTCCAATCCTTTTATAGGTTTCTATAAAGGAATCCAGCATCCCATTGCGCATACTGGATAGGATGGCGCGCTTGAATCCTTGATACTGCATTTGGACTTGATATTTTTCCTGAAATTGTTGCACTAATTCGGGCGTAAAAAGGTCTGAGGCTATCCCTTTTATCATGCTGTTGGTTCCAAATAAACCGATAGCCAGCTCGCCAAAAACTGGCATTTTCACCGCCTTGAGAAAAGGCGAAAGTGTAACGGCTCTTGCGCCGGAAGGGTCGATCATGATGTGTTTTTTCACGTACTCAGGATGGGCGGCAATGAAGGAACTGGTGACGGGTCCTCCCATGGAAACTCCGCAAAGATTAATGCGCTTAAAGTCTAAAGCTTCCAGCAATTCCCGGAGTTGCCGTACGAATAATGCCGCATCGTAGCGCATGCGAGGTCTATCTGAGAAGCCGCGTCCGAGCAGGTCGTAGCGCAGAACACGGAAGCCCTGGCTGCAGAGAAACTCAAAGGTGGGGTCGTAAATAAAATACGGGACGGAGAATCCATGCACGAGGACGATGGGTTGTCCCTTTGGGTTGCCGCCTTCCTCAAAGTGAGTTACTCCGCTTGGCAGGGTGATGAACGATCCAGGCAATTCTTTGCGGGTCTCATCGTTCAACGCAAGCGTTTCGTCAAGGTAGGGAAAGGTCATTTTGTTGTTGGAAGTGCAAAGGCACAAAGACGATTAAGTGCTTTTGGTGTCTATGTGCCTTTTAAAAGTTTTGGAGTTTTTATTATCTTTCCAGCAGACCGAGGACTGCGGGCAGCAATTGTTTCTTTCTGGAAACCACGCCAGCGGCGTCACGGGTTCCGTCGGGCATGGGCGGATAGGGCAGGTCGTCAAGAATTGGCGGAGCAGAAGATGAAAGCAGCAGACGGCTGGTGCCGCGGACGACATCGGTGACGAGCAGCATGGCAAAGTCCAGCCCGCGTTTTTCACGCAGTTCATCAAGGGCTTTGGTGAGCGGGGAGAGATGTTCCGAAAGCTGCATGATATCGGTTACTTCGGCTTGGGCGACCGCGAACTTGAAACCGCCGCCTTCGAATGGTTTAATATCTGTGCTGACGATCTCTTCCGGTTTGCGGTTGGAGAGTCCCGCTCCGGCGCTGAGAACGGCTTTCCCGAAAGAATCGATGGTCTCGCCTTGCAGCGGGCTGCCGCCAACGAACGCCCAGCGCGCCAATCGCTCGGCTGCGGCTCGGTCTCGTTCTGTTGTGGTGGGAGATGTTAGGATGAGCGTATCAGATAAAAGTCCAGAAAGAAGCGCACCAGCAATGGCGGGAAGGGCAGACAAGCCTGCTTCCGCTATCTGTTCTGTGACGAGTGTGGATGTCGATCCGACCACATCTACCGTGAAGCGAATGGGCTGATGGGTATACGGGTTGCCAAGCCGGTGATGGTCGAGGATCTCCAGCAATTCGGCTTCTTCGAGCGCGGCAATGGATTGGCGCGGTTCGTTATGGTCAACGAGGATGATCTTAAGGCGCGGCGGGTTTAGGATGTTGCGCTGGCGTGCAATGCCAAGGTAACGTCCACTTTCGTCTACGACCCAGTAGTCGTCGATCTCGGCGCGCAGGATGCGGTTGAGTGAGTCACGGATGTGGGCATTTGATTGAAATTTAGGGACATTCGTATCGGCGGCATCGCGGCACTGAGCAGACATCATTTCACGCACGGTCGTATCGCCAGGGCGTGGACCGAGTGTGTCGCTGAAATATTTGAACAGACTCATACCGTTAACCATGCCATACGGAGTCCCATCTTCATTGACGATGGGAGCAAGCCCGCCGGTGCGGCTTGCAAGCGTCCAAGCAGAGCCAAGCTGTGCATCAGGGCGTAGACTGTCGAGCCGTTGCATGACGGAATCAAAACGCGGTGATGCATCGGTAAGCAGGTAGGGGGCATCCAATTTGAGGGTTTTTAGCACCCATGAGGTCTGAGCGTTTAATGCCCCGGCTCGGGCTGCGACGGTGTTGAGCCCATCCCGTTCGCGCAACAACCAGGCATAGCCCATGGCGGAAGCAACAGAGTCGGTATCGGGGTTGATGTGTCCTACAACATAGATCTGATCAGGCATTCTTTTCTTTTCTTCCTTGAATTCTTTTATCCCCAAAGGGATATTATCCCTGATTATATCTCGCCTTTTTCTACCATGGATAAAAACAACTTTGCAACAACGGGATCGAAATGTTTACCGGTTTGTTCAATAAAGTACTCAATGATCTGTTCACGGGGCCAGGCTTTGTTGTAGGAACGGTCATTGCTAAGCGCATCCCAAACATCAGCGACGGCAAAGATGCGGGCTGAAAGGGGGATTTGCTCTCCTGCGAGTTTGCGTGGATACCCCGTCCCGTCCCATTTCTCATGGTGGCAGTATGGGATTTCGACGGCTTTGCTCAGAAAGGGAATTCGCGAGAGTAGTTTAAATGCCGTCTCAGGATGTTTTTCAATGATCAGGCGTTCTTCGGGAGTGAGTTTGCCCGGTTTATGCAAGATCTCGTCTGGTATGCTGATCTTTCCAATATCATGCAGGATCGACCCGCTGCGAATATCTTCAAGCATTTCTCCCTGGATCCCCATCTTCAGGGCGATCTTCAAGGCAGATTCGGTCACCCGGCGTGAATGCCCTTCAGTTTCCTTGTCTCTTAGCTCGAGTGCTCGTGCGAGACCCTCCAACATGGATTCGTAGGCTTCCGCCAGTTCGCGGGTGCGCTCCTGAACACGGTCTTCAAGTTTCGTGTTCAGTTTGCGGAGCTCACCCTCCAGTTGTTTTAAGGCGGTGATGTCGTGGCAGATATAAACCCGACCCGCCATTTCCTTGGCGGTATTGTAGAGCGGCCAGACGGTCAGTTCGTAATGGATATCAATGTTGTTGATCTCGAACGAGGTTTCGGTACGTGCATACGAAACTTGTGTGTATTGCTTGATCGGGATCGGGAAGTTCTCGAAAACGATCTTTGCCGATTGCCCAACGACATCTTTCGATTCTTTTCCAAGCAGGTCAAGCATGGCTGTGTTGACATCCAGAATACTGTTGTTTTTGTCGAGGATCACAACCGGGTCGACCAGAGTCTCAAATACGTTGTCGCGTGCAACGGGTGTCATATCAAAAATACGAAAACGGAACAACCCCCAGGCTAGCAGCAAGTTTCCAATGGCAACCGTGAATGGAGAAGAGTCTCGTTGTGCAGTAATATAAATACCGGCAAGCGAAAGGATCGAGCCCAGCACTGGCAGCATCAGCCCGGCTAGAATGAACGCGGATTGATTCCTGTACAGGCTGTGAGGCTGGATCATTTTGTGGACCAAAACTGCGCAACCAGAGAAAACAATGAAGAAGATATAGACTGTGTACGTGATGAAAACCGGCGAATACTCATAGACCAATGCCGTGAATGGTTTGGTGGGTAAGATTCTTGGGTTTAGGTAGATCAGGCTGTGATAATCCTTTGCGATGCTCAGGACAGAAAATAGGATCGGAAATACAAAGCTAAGTGCAAATAGCAGGTTTTGGTTCTTGATTTTAAATTCGGTGTACTGAATGATAAAGATGGGAAAGGCAATGACCGCCATGCTCCCAACGACCGCCTGAAAACTTTCCCAAATAATCTTTCCGTTCAATGTGGGTGAAACCATCTCCAGAATATTTCCGGTGATGTACATGGTTTGACTGAGGGTGAATAAAAAAAAGGAGATTGCGCCTCTGGACGTTCTCCACGCCCAAACGTAAAAAAGGAGTCCCAGGGAAATTCCCAGCGACCCTGCATATGGGATCAAAAAAATAATTTTTTCTTCACTCATAATGACATTGTTGGTGGCAGCGATGTGTACGGAGAATCATAATTGGGCACACTGATCAAGAATGCTCGTTATTATATCCCGCCTCTCCCCCGGAAGCCAACTCATTACAAAAATGAAGACGCGGGATTTGACTCCGCGCGTCTTCATTGTGATTGCCCGTTCCTGCTTACTGATGTTTGATCGCCTTCCAGACTCGTTCTGGTGTGGTTGGGTTCACATCCACGTTGACGCCGATAGCATCGAGGATGGCGTTGCCAACTGCTGGTGCCACCCCGTCCATGGGGATCTCCGCCACCGCTTTCACGCCGAACGGATGGCTTGGCTCGAAGGTTTCCACAAAGATGGTTTCCAGCTCCGGCATTTCGTCTGCACGCAGAAGGTGGTAGCGCTCCAGATCGCGTTCATAGGCAACGCCTTTGCTATCGTACCGCATCTCTTCCGAGACGGCGTAGCCAAGCGCCTGCATCATGCCGCCTTCGATCTGACCTGAAGCCGTAAGCGGATTGACGATCACACCGGAGTCTACTGCCATGACCAATTTATCCACTGTCACTTGACCTGTTTCCGTGTCCACTGTCACTTCGGCAAATTGTGCTGCGAAAGGCGGAGGTGAGACCGGCGAGACATAGCTCGCAACACCCATGATCTGTTCTTGATTTGCCTTGTGCAGGGCATGCAGTGCAATGTCGGCGAACGATACTGAACGCCCATCTGGTGACATGGCTTTTCGGTCGACCAAGCGGATGTTTGCCGCTTCTGATTCTGGCAGATCCAGCATCATCGTTGCGCGGATTTTGATCCGCTCTGCCACGATCTGAGCTGCTTTGACTGCTGCTGTGCCGGAAATATAAGTGGTCGAGGAGGCGTATGCGCCAACATCAAACGGTGTGAAGTCAGTGTCCGATGAGTATGTGATCATGTCATCGATGGGGACGCCCAAAACCTCTGCTGCCATTTGGGCAAGGACCGTATCTGAGCCGGTGCCGAGGTCGGTCGCGCCGACCAGCATGTTGAACGAACCATCATCGTTCATCTTGATCGATGCCCCGCCCATATCCAGGTAGGGGATGGCTGTCCCTTGCATGACCATTGCCACGCCGATGCCTTTTCGTTTTGTACCTTGCTTATGGAACTCGCTGTTCCCGAATTTCTGATCCCAGCCAATGGCGGCTTTCCCTTGAGCCACACATTGCTCCAGCCCAACGGTGTGGATGATCTCGGGACGTGGTTCGCGTCCTTCGTTCCAAGCGGTTGAGAAGGGATGATACTCACCCGGGCGGATGGCGTTCTTCAAACGGAATTCGATTGGGTCAAAGCCCATGGCGCGGGCAATTTTTTCCAAATGACGGTCAAGGGGCCAGTAGCCTTGCGGTACGCCGTACCCACGGAAGGCTCCAGCAGGCGGGGTGTTAGTGTAGACGACATCAGCATAGAAGCGGATGTTGGGCGCTTTGCGATATTCGCCATCGCCAACGTACAATGCCATGGATTTGTGTCCCGTGTTACCGGTTACTGTCAGCGCGTGGCAACCATATGCGCCGGTGTCTGAAAGCGCATACATTTCGTTGGCTGTAATTGTCCCATCTTTTTTGACGCCGGTCTTCATTTTGACACGCATGGGGTGACGAGAACGTGCAGCAATGAACTCCTCTTCGCGTGTGTATTCGTAGATCACCGGGCGTCTGGTGGCGATCGTCAGATGGGCGGCTACATCTTCCATCAACACTTCCTGTTTGCCGCCAAAGCCGCCGCCAATGCGCGGCTTGATCACGCGGATGCGTTTTACAGGCAAGCCTAACACGGGCGCCATCATTCTGCGCACATGGAATGGCACCTGTGTGGAAGTGCGGATCACCAAGCGGTCGTCTTCATCCCAATAGGTTACGCAGACATGCGGTTCGATATGACCATGCTGTACTTTGGGTACCTCGTATTCAGCTTCGAATATCTCGTCGGCTTCTGCAAATCCTTTGTTGACATCGCCAATATCAATGCGGATGTGAGCCGCGAGGTTTTTATCAGGGTTGGAATCTGCAAAGTTGACATATTCTGGTTCGTCGTGAATTTTGACTGCATCGGGTTTCATTGCATCGCGTGAGTCAATGATGGCAGGCAGAATCTCATATTCAACATCGATCAATGCAAGCGCCTGCTCGGCGATTTCAGGCGTTTCTGCGGCAACGAACGCCACGCGGTCACCTACAAATCGTACCTTGTGATCCAGTGAAAATGCATCCAGTGGACCCGGAATGGGGTCTGATTGCCCGGCAGTGGAGTACACCACACGAGGCAGGTCTTTCCATGTTAACACCGAGACCACCCCTTTCAGTGCCAATGCCTTGCTTGCATCTATGTTCTTAATGAGTGCATGTGCATGAGGCGAATGCAGCACTTTGGCGTGCAACATTCCACGCATGTCTATGTCGGCAGTAAAGGCAGGTTTGCCCTGCACCAATTTAATGGCGTCCACCTTCTTTTCAGGTTTGCCGACGGTTTTCCAGGTTTGTGTCTCTGATGTGAGCACCACTTTGGGCTTGGTCATAACGTTGGTGAGTTGGTCACTTGGGCTGTTAGGCGCTTCCGGACGATTCCCCCAGTTTCCCAGATCCCAGTTGACTGCTTCTCCATCTTCGGGTGTTTCGCCGCGCATCACTGCGGCTGCTTTTAAAACTGCCTGCACCGGTTTGAGATATCCTGTACAGCGACATAACACGCCAGAGATCGCCTCACGGACTTCATCTTCACTGGGCTTCGGATTCTTCTCCAGAAGACTCTTCGCGGCGAGGATCTGTGCAGGCGTGCAATATCCGCACTGAATTGCGCCTGATTCAACAAAAGCCTTTTGCAGTGGATGCAGACCATCGGTCTTTCTCCAGCCTTGTTCTGGGTGTTCGCCCAGAGATTCGATGGTTGCTACGGCATGACCCTCCGCCTGCGCCGCAAGCATCGACCCTGCGTTGACCGGTTTGCCATCCAGCAAAACCGTATCTGCGCCGGTGAGACCTTGCTCATCGCCAAACTTCACGCCATGAAAACCCAGTCCGCGCAAAGCTGCCAGCAGGGTGGTGGACGCGGGTGCATCGATGATGTGTTCAATTCCGTTGATCTTGAGTGTGATGTTCATGTATTGCTCCTCGTAGAACAAGTCTATAGACTTGTTCTACAGCAAATTGGGGTTGACGTAAGTATAAGACCAGTCTTGCCATTTCTCAACCAACCCAGCTTTGACTGGATTATTGACAATGATAAATTCAAGGATTACCTTTTTGTAAAATATCATGTCATCAAATCTTACAAGACCATGATCTAACTTTCTAGTGCATGCTGTAAGGCGCCTTTGCGCCCCAGTGAATTTTGACCAGGTAAATACCCTGTTCGACCCTTTGATACTTGTGAGGACGCATGACATGACTTGCTTGAATTGGATGTAATTCAGTGCTTCCCGTCAATAGGTAATGGTGGTTCCTGAATGTCTTGTTGATTAATAAGCAAATGGCAGTGATTGGGCATTAGACAATATGAGTGTAAATTGTAATGTTCGGGGGACAACGTATGAAGCTCGCGTTGAACGATATCTGCAAGTTGAGGCTCTGCCAGCCAGCGCGGACTTCCTTCATCGTTTTCAAGCAAAGCGTCAAAACGGGCAAAATGACGTTTTTGCAGGTTATACCGTTCTTCTTGTAATTTAGCTCCTGAATGTCTTGTTGCCAGATTTCTTTTTTCTTGCTCGTACTCTTCCTTCAAGTTCTTCCAAATCTCCACAGGTAGACTTCCTGCTAGGCGAAAAGTAATGAAATATGTGGCATTTGGTTGATGGTAATGCGGGAGGTTGCGTTGAAAGAAATCTGCCATTGTTTGAGACTCGTAGAACAAGTCTATAGACTTGTTCTACTGTTACGCGACCTTCGTCACCTTCAACTTAACTTTCGACCCCTCCAACGCGGATTGTGCTCCGACCACTACAACCGCATCCGATTGTGCAACTTTTTCCAATACTTCGCCAAATGCGAGGAAATCCTCGCCGTTGGTGGAGAGCACTTGATCGCGATACTTTTGGCGGATCTCATCGGTGCGCCCGGTGATGTAGCGCATCATGGATGTGTAGCCTTTGGCGTCGGGCAGTTGATACGAGTCCAGATCGCCGATGGCTGAGATGATGGACTTCTTTAACTCGTTGTCGTTCAAGCGTGAAGCATCAAGACCTTTCAAAAACGCGGCGGAGCTGTCATAACTGGCGATGGTGTTATCCACGTTCGGGTCACGGTAAGAAAGGAAGGTGAACACACCTGTCGTGTCGTCGAACTGGGCGAAGGCGCCGTACGCGCCGCCTTGCACGCGGATCTTTTCCCACAAGTGCGTCATGCCGAGGTAGCCAACAACTACAGATGAAGAACCATCCAACTCATATCCATGGTCGTAGAGGTTCGCGCCCTTCGCCACATAGTTGACCTGTGCAGGAATCGCCAAGCCTTCCTTTTGAGTTGCAGCTGTAAAGTTGAATGGCTTAATTTCAACATCCTTCACGGGCATGGCGAAGATGAAATTCTCAAGATGTGGTTGGAAGGTTTTCCAGTTGTGAGCATCGAGAGTCGCATTGCAAAGCAGGGTCTTGCTGTTGATCAAGGTCTCGCGGATGGTCTCCAACTTTTTCAGCACGTTCGCCCATTTTTTATCAATCTCGGTCGCGAGTTCGCGCAGTGCAAACAGATAGCCAATGCCCTTGGTCTGGTCGTTGATGTAACCTGTGCCGCCAAACTGCGAGCGCAGGCGCATGTTCGCAAAGCGATGCCCGCAGGCGCCAAGCCAGATTCCAAGCCCGCCTTCTCTTCCATCACAATTTGCTTGAGGCGTTCCTTGTTGTCGAACTTCACGGTCAGGAGGACATCACGCAGGATGCTCAACATCTCGTTGGCTTGACTCATCGTGGACTTACCGCGGATGGTGAGGTATGCGCGGCTCTCTCTTGACCCTTGCGTGGTCGCTGTGACCGACGAGCCGTAGATTCCGCCGGTGCTTTTCCCGATCCGCTGCGACAGTTTGACGTAGTCTTCAGTTTCGGTGCCCACTTCGAACAGTGCGCGTGCGAAGACTTCCGTCAGCGGCAGGAGTTCTTGCGGCATGGCGCGCATGTCGAAGGCGAGGTCAAGATAGACGATGCCATTGGTGAAGATGTCGTGATACAAGACCTTCGAGTCTTGCACTTGGATTTCTTCAATTGGAATCGTGCGGGCTTGCTTGTCTAAATCTGCCAAATCCAGCACAGGGAGTTTTGCCAAGTCTTCCGCCGAGTCGGGAGTCTCCTGACGGATTTTCAACTTCTGGGTGTTCTCAATATGCTTGCGGATGTCGTCGTCGCTCATGGTCTTTCTGGCAGAATCCAGCCTGAGCGTTTCCTCCGCCTCGAGGCGCTGAGCCAATTCCACGTCTGGTGTGAGGCGAATGACCGTGCGGTGCATGTTATCCAGCAGGTGAGTCTGGATCATCTTTTCGAAATAGCGTGAGTCAGTGGCGAGTCGATTCTTGATCTCAGCAAGCGGGGCTTCGAAGGCGAGAGTCTTGAAAGCATCGTCATCGTAGAGCCAGGTGCTGAGGGCGCGCAACATGATGGCGATGCCGCGCGGAAAGCCGCCGGTATTGTTTTCGCGCATGGCGAATTCGAGCGTGTTGATGGAGGCGGCGATGGTGTCTGGGTCGATGCCTTCGGTAACGAGTTTTTGCAGCGTGTCAAAGATGAGCGTTTCGATCTTCTTGGCGTTGCGGGCTTTGGTGCCTTTGAGACCGGTCGAGAAGATCATCTCGTGCAGGTCACTTTCGAGACCGAGACCCGCGAGGTCTTCACCCAAACCTGAATCGGTGAGCGCTTTATATAATGGGGAAGCGGGCGTGCCAATGAGGGTGTGTGTGAGAATGTGAAAACTCATTGCCTGCACGGGATCGGATGCGTCGGGTAGTTTCCAGTTGACGGTGAGGAAATGTTTTTTGTCGAGGTCTTCGCCTTCGGTGGCGAGGTAGGCATACTCAAGTTTCTTTGGTTTCTTGAAGGGCTTGGCAAGCGGCACCGCCGACTTGACCTTCTTCTTTTTGAACGGCTTGAGATAACCATCCATCAGTTTGAGACGGGTATCGGGGTCATCATTGCCGTAGAAGAAAATGAACGAGTTGGAGGGGTGGTAGTACGTCTCCCAAAATGCGAAGAAGTTTTCGTAGGTTAGGTTTGTGATCTCTGCGGGGTTGCCGCCAGAGTCCACGCCGTAGATGTGTTTGGGGAACAGCGACTCGATGATGACCTTGGCGAGGTAATTATCGGGCGAGGAATACGCGCCCTTCATCTCATTGAAGACCACGCCTTTGTATTTCAGTGGTGCAGATGGGTCTTCGATCTCGTAATGCCAGCCTTCCTGCATGAGAGTCTGTTCGCTGAGGATGGGATTGAACACCGCGTCGATGTAGACATCAATCAAGTTGTAGAAATCTTTTTCGTTCTGGCTTGCAACGGGGTAGCAAGTCTTATCGGGGAAAGTGAAGGCATTGACGAAAGTTGCGAGCGAACCTTTGAGCAATTCCACGAACGGTTCCTTGACCGGATATTTCTCCGAGCCGTTCAAAACCGAATGTTCAAGGATGTGCGCCACACCGGTTGAATCTTTTGGCGTGGTGCGGAAGTTGATGCTGAATACTTTATTCTCGTCGTCGTTGATGACCGAGAGCAGGCGCGCGCCGGTGCGTTTGTGTTCCCACAGTTGCACGAGTGAGTTGATCTCGGGGATTTGTTGTTCTTTGATAAGAGTGAAAGATTTGGTCATGGGTTCCTTTTAGGTAAATGGTAATTGGTGCGTGGTAATTACTATTTACTATTTACTCGTTTCTTTTTACTTATAACTTGGGCTTGCCTGTATTTTTCTCGTAGTTCATTGATGGGCTTAAGTGTACCGCGTTCTGAATAAAGCCACATTTCCCAGCCGTTGGCGGGGGCGTTGGTCAATTCTCTTGCAACGGTGTGGATCGAGCCGGTGAGCTTGCCGCATTTGAGATGTCCGTTGGCGAGGATGGTTGCTTCGCGTTTGCCTTTGGCGTATTGGAGTTTTTGCCCCGGCTTGAGATAGCCATGCTCCAGCAGCGCTCCGAACGGAATTCGAGCCAGGTTGCGCCTCTCAGGCAGGTCCAACGCCTCAGCCGGTGCGGACTGAATCGCGGCGATGCGCTTTTGCGCGACCTTGATGTATTTCTTGTCGCGTTCAATACCAATGAAGTTGCGCCCAAGCATCTTTGCAACTGCGCCAGTCGTGCCGCTGCCGAAAAATGGATCGAGCACCACGTCACCGGGATTGGTCGTGGATAGGATGACTCGGTATAAGAGGGCTTCCGGCTTCTGGGTGGGGTGAGCCTTCGTCCCGTTGGTTTTGAGGCGTTCTTTTCCCGTCGCCAATGGAATGACCCAATCACTGCGCATTTGCAGGTCATCGTTCAGGGCTTTCATCGCCTTGTGATTGAAGGTGTATTTTGCGCCTTGTTCTTTTTGCGCCCAGAGCAGGGTCTCGTGTGCATTGGTGAAGCGCACGCCGCGGAAGTTCGGCATGGGATTCGTTTTGAGCCAGACCACATCGTTGAGGATCCAATAGCCCAAATTTTGCATCACCGCGCCAACGCGATAAATGTTGTGATACGAGCCAATGACCCAGATGGTGCCTGTATCTTTCAAGACCCGCCTTGCTGCGCGTAGCCAGTTAGAGGTGAATTCGTCGTATTTGGAGAAACTGGAGAATTTGTCCCAACCGTTATTGACCGCGTCCACTTTACTGAGGTCGGGGCGGAAGAGGTCGTTTTGCAATTGCAAATTGTAGGGCGGGTCGGCAAAGATCAAGTCCACTGACTTTTCAGGCAGGGAGTTGAGAACGTCTATGCAATCGCCTTGCAGGATCTGGTTGAGGGGGAGGGTGGGCACGGAAGGAATTATACCTTTGCCAGAGTCTTCTTACGCCCGTACGTGATTATCCCCGACGATGACCCACTTGTAGGTGGTGAGTTCCCTCAACGCCATCGGACCACGCGCATGCAGGCGTTGCGTGGAGACGGCAACTTCCGCGCCCAAGCCGAGTTCGGTGCCGTCGGTGAAGCGGGTACTGGCGTTGACGTAGACGGCGGCAGAGTCCACTTCGGCGATGAAGCGTTGGGCGTGTGCGTCTGTGCGGGTGAGGATGCCATCAGAGTGGGCAGTGCTGTGGGCGGCGATGTGGTCGATGGCTTCATCGAGTCCGCTCACGACTTTGATGCCGAGGACGAGAGAGAGCCATTCGGTGTCGAAATCTTTTTCGCCAGCAGGGAAGACCGTCTCATGCTGAAGCAAGGCGGCGGCTTTCGGTTCGGCGCGGAAGGTGACGCCAGCCGGGGTGAGGTGCTCCACGACACGTGGTAAAAATTCTTTTGCAACCTGTTGATGAACCAAAATGGTATCCAGCGCATTACACACGCTGGGACGTTGGGTCTTGGCGTTGTGGATGATCTTCAGGGCTGCATCTTGGTCGGCGGTGTCATCGACAAAGAGGTGACAGATGCCGATGCCGCCAGTGATAACAGGGATGAGGCTGTTCTCGCGGCAGAACTCATGCAAGCCTGCGCCGCCGCGCGGGATGATCATGTCCACATAGTCTCTCAAATGAAGAAGCTCAAGTACAAGGGCACGGTCGGGGCTGTCTATGAATTGGATCACATCGGCAGAGACGTCACTGCTTGCGAGCGCTTTTTGTAAAACGGCGATCATGGCGCGGTTGGTGTTCAACGTTTCACTACCTCCGCGCAAGATGGCGCCGTTTCCGCTTTTGATGGCAATGCTGGCGACATCGATCGTGACGTTGGGGCGTGCTTCGTAGATGACGCCTAACACACCCAGCGGCACACGTTGTTTGCGGATGTGGAGTCCATTTGGTTGGATGGATTCTTCGAAGATCTCGCCAACCGGGTCAGGCAAGTCCGCGACGAGGCGTACGTTGTGGGCAATGTCTGCGAGACGGGCTTCGTTCAGCATCAGGCGATCAATCATGGCTGGGGCAAGCCCTGCTGCTTTGGCAGACTCGACGTCGCTCGCGTTGGCGGTGAGAATCGCTTTCTGGTCAGCGACCAAGGCATCGGCTAGGTGATGAAGCGCGGTATTTTTTTGAGTCGTGCTTAAGCGAGCGAGTCCACGGGCGGCGAGGCGGGTACGTTTTCCAAGTTCAGTCAGCATATAAATCCTTATTAAAGAGGTTGAGTAATGGACCGCGGACGACAGACTGCTGACCGTGCAGTGCCGTCTATCGTCTGTGGTCGGCGGTCTATGGTCTAAAGAACTACCAGGTCGTTGCGGTGAATCACTTCATCGCCATAGTCATACCCAAGCAGGGATTCGATCTCGTCGGAATGACGTCCGCGCAGGCGGGCGAGGTCGGCGCTGGAGTAGTTGCTAATGCCGCGCGCGAGTTCGCGTCCGCTCGGGTCGAGAACGCGGACGGTGTCGCCGCGGTCAAAGTCGCCAGTGATCTGGGTCACACCAATGGGCAATAGGCTGCCGCCTTTTTTGAGTGCGGAGGCGGCGCCATCGTTGACACTGATCTGCCCCGGCGAAAGCCGCCCGGAGAGGATGTAGCGTTTGCGGCTTTCCAATGTAGAGAGGACGGGCATGAAACGAGTGCCGATGCGCTCCCCACTTGCAAGGCGTGAAAGCACATTGGGTTCTGTGCCTTGTGCGATTACCACGGTCGTCCCGGAACGGCGTGCAAGATCGGCAGCCTGTAATTTGGTGACCATGCCGCCTGTGCCGAGTTTTGTGCCGCTGCCGCCTGCGGCTTCCCAAATTTCTTGTGGAATTTCAGGTGTGTTGATTTCTTGAACGAGCTTTGCGTCGGGATTGTTGCGCGGGTCAGCGGTGTAAAGACCTTGTTGGTCAGTGAGTAAGACGAGCAAGTCCGCTTCGACGACGTTGGCAACCAGGGCAGAAAGATTGTCGTTATCTCCCACACGGATCTCTTCGGTGGCAACCGTATCATTTTCGTTGATGATGGGAAGTGCCTGATGTGAAAGCAAAGCCGTAAGCGTATTGCGTGCATTCAGGTAGCGGCGCCGATCGGCAAGGTCTGAGCGTGTGAGCAGGACTTGTGCCAACGTCAGCCCATATAAACCAAATACTTGCTCATAGATCGCCATCAGGCGTGGTTGACCAATGGCAGAGAGCATTTGCTTTGCGGGAATGTCTTTGGGTAGTTGAGGAAAACCCAGTTTCTCGCGACCGGCTGCGATGGCGCCAGAGGAAACCAAAATGACTTGATGCCCCGCTGTCTGCAATTGGGTCACTTGCCGAGCAAGGTCCACTAGAAAAGGCGCAGAGATCTTTGATGTGCCAGCAGTAAGAGAGGAGGTGCCGAGTTTTACGATGATGAGCATAAGGTTATTAATTAGTCGAGGATTATACCCTCGTCAGACTCGCATCACATCCATTTTATCGGCTACAATTCGCCCTCATGAAATCATTCGCGAGGTTCTTTGCATGGCGTTAATTAGTTTGCAGGAAGTCAGTATCGGCTTTGGCGGGCACCCGCTTTTGGAGGGAGTCAGTTTTCAGATCGAACGCGGCGAGCGCGTCGGTCTGTTGGGGCGTAACGGCATGGGCAAGTCCACGCTGTTGAAGATGCTCAACGATGATTTCATGCCGCATGATGGGGTCATTGCCCGCCAGCAGAATGTCCGCACGGCATATTTGCCGCAGGAAGTACCGCAAGACCTCACAGGGCGCGTCCAAGATATCATCGCGTCGGGTCTCATCGATTCTGATTTTGCCGACGATGAACATCACTGGAAGCGCGACAATCAGGTACAAAAGACCATCTCATTGATGGAACTCGACGGCGATGCCCGCTTTGAAACTCTCTCTGCTGGGATGAAGCGCCGCATCATTCTTGCTCGCGGCTTGGTCTGCAACCCAGACCTTTTGCTTCTCGATGAACCCACCAACCACCTCGACATCCAAGCCATTGACTGGCTCGAAGATTTCCTCAAACGCTGGGGCGGCACGCTTTTATTCGTCACGCATGACCGTGTCTTTTTGCAGAAACTCACCACCCGCATCATCGAACTCGACCGCGGCAAGGTCTACGATTGGGCATGTGATTATCCGACCTTCCTCGAACGCAAAGAAGCCATGCTCGAGTCTGAACAAATATCGAATGCCCTCTTCGATAAAAAACTTGCACAGGAAGAACAATGGATCCGCAAAGGCATTGAAGCCCGCCGCACCCGCAACGAGGGACGTGTGCTCGCGTTGAAAAAATTGCGTCAGCAGCGTTCCGAACGGCGTGAGCTGCTCGGCAAAGTGAAAATGCAGATCGGCACCGAGAAACGTTCGGGCAGGCTGGTGATCGAGACTGAGAACATCAGTTATGCCTACGCCGAGAAAACCATCATTCGTAACTTCACTACCACCATTCAACGCGGAGATAAGATCGGTATCGTCGGCGCGAATGGGTCAGGCAAGACCACACTGCTGAAACTGCTCATGGGTCAACTGCAACCGCAGACGGGCGAGGTGCGTCACGGTACGAATCTTGAGATCGTCTATTTTGACCAACTGCGCACCCAACTCGACGAATCCAAATCCGTGCTCGATAACGTTGGGCAGGGACGCGACACCGTCACCATCAATGGACGTACGCGTAACCTGATGGGGTATCTCGAAGATTTCCTTTTCACACGAGACCGTGTCCGTGCGCCCATCACGGCATTGTCAGGTGGTGAGCGTAATCGTCTATTATTGGCACGGCTCTTTGCCATGCCTGCCAATCTGCTCATCCTCGATGAACCGACCAACGATCTTGACATTGAAACACTCGAAATTCTGGAAGACCTTTTGCTGGATTACGAAGGCACGCTCCTGCTCGTCAGCCACGACCGCGCCTTTCTCAATAACATCGTCACCAGCACGTTAATTCTGGATGGCTCCGGGGATGTGAAAGAATTCATTGGCGGATACGAAGATTGGCAAAAGCAATTGGATGCAAGTCCCGCCTCACGTCCAACGCCGAAGCCTGTTCAGTCCGCTCAAGCAGAATCCAAGCCTGAGGTTAAGTCTCGCAAGTTAAGCTATAACGAGAAACGCGAGCTTGAAGAACTGCCCAAACGTATAGAAGCGCTTGAAGAAGAGCAGAGACAGCTCACCCTTAAAATGGAAGCGCCCTCCTTTTATCAACAGGAAGGCGCAATCATCACACAAGCCGTCGAGCGGCTTGAACAGATTCACAAAGAATTAGCGCAAACATACGAGCGCTGGGGCGAATTGGACGGTTAGGTTTATCCGCTCATCACACTCAAGTAGACGGTATTGCTGCGGCTGCTATAGCCCGCCCAGATCAACTTTTCATTGAACTTATATTCTTTCAACATTACTGAGCGGTCGTTTTCGACAATGCTGGATTTTCCCTTGGGCAGATTCACCACAGTGACCTGTTCGTCACTGGCGTTGCCGGTAAGGGCGAAGTTTTCGACAACTCGTTGCAGGATGGTCTTCTCTTCTGATTGCATGGCGTTTTCCTTATTTGGCGTTTTGAGCTAATAGTTTTTGCATCTCTACTTCGGCATCGAGTGGGGTGATGGATAAAATGAAACTCCATTCCCCGATCAATGTCTTTTTTACGCGGCGGATTAACTCACTGTCATATTCGCTCCATGAGCGGTGACCGCGATGCGCTGTAAGATCACGGATCACCCTGCAAAGCGATTCGGCGCTGCCGTCTTTCAGCATTTCCACGAGATATTGATTTCTTTGGCGGCGGTCAGTGGGGAGTTCTTCCGGAGGTCCGGCGAGAGTATTGAGCAGTTTTTTGAATTCACCCTCATTAACTGGTTTTCTTAATCTTTTTCCCAGGTTTTCATCATCTGGCACCCAAATAGTCAGGTCTGCGATCTGAACCATGTAATAAGGCACGGTGCTGTTCCCAAAGGAGCGTTCTTCAATGGCTTTTACCTGCCCCAATCCATGCGTACAATGCACGACCCATTCGCCGGTCTGAAAATTCATACGGGGCTCCTTAATTGTTCAATTGGATAAAAAAATCGCCAGTCCGACAAAAGGACTGGCGCATGGACACTGTCAATCTGTTATGTACAATGTATTATATCACCGATACGGTTCTTTCCTTTGATCGGTAAAAGTTAACATCACTTTATTGTTGCCTGAAATTTCTTTATTGATAGATGTCTTCTTCGTCTTCCAGGGCTGGGGGCGGAGAACCGAGGGCGAAGTCCCAAATGCCGCCTTCTTTCATCGCAGAGGCGACATCATACGGAGTGGGCTGATATTCGTATTTTTGTTTTGCCACAAATTCAAGGATCAATTTGTGGGGCGGTCTTTCCACTTTGAAACTTTTTTGAACGTGATTCAGAAAATATTTTGCGCTTTCGTTCGATATCTCAAAGATACGCGCGATTTCTTCGTAAGCCTTACTCTTGTCTTTTGGGGTCATTAGGATTCTTGTGCTTTCATGATCGAGTTAAACCAACGAGCCCAGGCAGCGATTTGCCAGCGTTGCAGCAACATCCATGCGGTATTCTGACGATGCCCATTCATCGTGCGCTTCGTGGTAGGCGTTGGCTGCGGCTTCTTGAATGCCGTCAGCTTCGGTGCCATCCATGGCGAGCAAGGGCGTTTTCCCATATCCACCCAGTGACAGGCGGGTGCGACCGGAATTCCATTGTGCAACGGCAGCGCAAACTACAGGCTTATCAGCAGGGGTCTTGGAGACAAATTCAAATGCAGTCTTTGTGTTGAGTGGAATGGCGATGGATGTGACAAGTCCGCGGGGAAGGGTGAGGATGTATTCGCCAATGTTCGAAGCGCGCGAGTCACTTTTTGAGGTGCGGATTTCGAGTTTGGCATCCATTGCCAGAAGCATGGTCACAAAAGGCGAGCGTCCATCGCTGGCAACGACCGTCCCGGCGACAGTGGCGGTGTTACGGACGTTGAGTGGCGCTTCGAGTTTGATGGCTTTCTTGAGAGGTTCCGGGCACATGCCAGACTCAAGCAATGACTGTAATGTGGCAGTGGCGCCAATTTGCAGTTCATTGCCGTTGACGCGGAGCGCATCCAGCCCGAGAGCTTGTAGGTCTACAACGGCGACGGAATCAGCTGTCCCGTGAGAAAGAAGCGTACCGCCTCCAAGAGGGACGGTGTTTGGCTGTGATAGAAGGGTGAGGGCTTCGTCGAGATTTTTCGGTCGATGGTAGGTTGAGATCATGAGAGTGCCTCCGTAATAGCTTGATTATAAATGCTTATGGAGAGGGTAGGGTCATTTTGAAGCGGACCGCCAGAAGCCGCATGGTAAAAATGGTTAACCCGCCAGTGAGCGAGGCAACCAATGTATTAAGGTTGAGCGTATTGAGTATGATGAAAAGTGCCGTGCCGACAAGTGAACAAGTGGCATAGAGTTCTGTGCTTTGACCAAAAACGCTGGGGATGCGTACGCTCATGACGTCACGCAAGACGCCGCCGAAAATACCGGTAACCACCCCCATGAGCACAGCCACAATGGATGGAATGCCTAGTTGCAGTGCATAGGTAGCGCCTAAAATGCTGAAAATGCCAAGTCCGATGGCATCTGCAAACACGAGCAGGCGATTGGATATCCGATTGAGTCGATAGAATGAAATAATGGCTACAACGAATGTTGTTACGGTCAACCAGGCGTCATTGACCCAAAAGACAGGGGTGCGTCCAAGGAGCAGGTCGCGTACTGTGCCGCCGCCAAATGCAGTGACAAAGGCGATTGTTGTGGCTCCGACAATGTCCATTTGATGTTTGCGTGCTTCAAGTGCGCCAGAAATGGACGATGCCGCCACCGCGATGTAAGTGAGTATGAGTAGAATTTGATCCATTCGCCTAGTATCACACAAGTTTTACTGAAATGCCCGCCATCGTTTGATGGCGGGCATTTATTTATCTTACTGCGATTCGTATGGAGATAGGTACTCCCGTTTAAGCGCCTGCACTAGGATGTCAATAATAGCGCCGTCTATATAGTGCCCGTGGAAATGCCAGACTGGCTGGATGTATTGACCATCTGCCGCGTCTGTTGGAGAGTCGTAGAGCATTTTGGGATCCGAGACGTAATATTCAAGCTGGATGCTGTCCACTATGAGATCAGGTTGGATGTATTCATCCGAATTTCCATACGGGTCTGGTCCTGGTGGCAGGATTTTATTTGCCATGGGCTCAATGTCGAGCGGAAGTCCGGTGGTTGGGTTGGTGGCGGGTGCCATGTTGAATACTCTTATTGCAGGCATCCCTTCGTACGTTTCGCCGGGGACGATCAAAGCTTCGACGCTTACACCTTCAGGGAAATCACCTTTAAAACTTATGTCTTGGTAGGTACCCATTTCTGAGAGAATAACGTAGGTATCATTCCCGGTGGTGAAGAACGCCATCGGATATCCATTGATCTCTTTTACAGTCTCTTTGCCTTGCAGGATCTGATATTGCAAACCCGGGTAGAGTTCCTCGTATTGCTTCACATCCAGAAATGCTGAACCATTCTCTGAAAAACTGATGTCGCCCCATATTTTTACCGGACGATTGATCATCTTTTGAAGCGGCTCGAGCTCGTCTCCCGTCAGCTCATAGTAGGCGCTGTCCTGTACACTGACAAAGTTGTATTGATAGCGCAATCTGCCATCGGGCTTTTTGAATTGATAGACGTTGACGATCCCTTCCGCGCCTTCCAGTTGGGTGGGTCCCGGCACACCGGGAATTTTTATGATCCAGCCGTTTTGAATGACGTTCAAGTCTGTGATGTAGTTGACGCGCTTAAGATCTTCAAGCGGAACATTGAAGGTGGCTGCAATACTTTCCAGTGTGTCGCCGCTTTTTACTGTGTAGTTTAAAAAGCTACTTATTTCTGCGGGACTGTATTGATCTTCTGACGGGATAGGCGTTGGGAAGACCGCTGGCGTGCCGGTTAGATTGAGTGGATAAAACCCGTAACCGCCACCGCCGCCACCGCCGCCCATGCTGCTGGCGTCCGCTATGTATTGGATGTTCGACCAGTCCAATGTATTCTCAATGAGCGCGCCAGTAATCCCGATATAAGATTCTTCGATCTTGGTATTCAGTGGCAGATCTGCAGGCGGATCGAGTAAGATGTACTCGCTTTTGCCATCGTCACCGATAAGTAAGATTTGGCTGCCTTCCTGGCGCAATGAACCAGAAATATAACCTTGTATCGAGTTCACATCGGCAGTCTCCACGTTGAATTTACGGACTCCATCCTCTAACAAAAACTGACCGGTTGCCTGCACGAACGTATAGTCATTGACTGTTTTTAGAGCTTCAATATTCCCAATTGCGGGGGTGCTTCCAATAAAGATCAATGGCGGTTGCCCTGGAGTTGCTGCGTCATATTTTATGAGGCTGCCAGAAATTGTGACGGTTTCATTATTTGGATATTCTCGATACCATTGTTGCGGAATTTCACCGCTGCCGCCAGATGAACCGCTTTCTGTCATGCCAACAGTGGAGTTGGGATCCAGGATCGCATCAAGGGCATCTTTGGCGCTGATAATGTCGTAGGTTCCTGCTGGGTTCTGGTCGTAACTCATCAGGTTGGCGGTAAGGTTTGTCACCTCGCCATTCTTGTCGAGGGTGACTGTTGAACCCTGGATGGTATAGATATCATATTGCATAGGGATGTCATCCGGTGACACTTGCGCAAATTGATAGATGCCTTCCATGGGAGATTCGCTGATATCTAATTTCAAGTCAAAGCCATTCGCTTTGAAGAAGTCGAAGATGATCGCTTCTGCATTTTCGTTAAAAACACCGTAGTATCCACGATCTGTCACTACGATATCCGGGGTGTAGGTGAAATAATTCTTTGTGTAAACGGTAAGAATGCGTTTTCCGTCTGAGATGACATAGCCCGTTTGCTCTGGCGATTGCGGAAAAGCCACCTTGTAGGTATCACCTTTTAATCCAAATTTATCTGCGAGGGCTTGCGCCTCTTCCTGGGTTGCTGGTTGGTCATTGCGGTATGTATATATGTTTGCGCTGACAGGTGATTCTGGTAAAGGAGCCGTGAGGACTAATTTCCCTTCACGGTAGTCGTAGCTCTCCCCGTTATCTTCGCTGGTACTGTTTTGCGGGTCAATGACGCTTTCGGGTGTGATTTGTATTTCACTGGTGCCTGCACTGTTTTGAGGTCGAATGGTTTGGAAAATCCAAAAGATAACGATCACCAATGCACCTAGTGCAGCAATGCCGGTCAGTGTGGGACGATTTGCAGTAATACTCCTGCTGAAATTGGAAAAGAAACCTGCTTTGGGGCGGTATTCTTTGCGGAGCTTCTCTTCCAATTCAGCCTTAAACATCAGGTTCGGCTGAATCTGTTCGGCAGTCTCTTCCAATAAATTTTCGATGTTTTTTTCTTGATCCAATTCATTCATTCTTCCACCTCCATTCTGAGGGTGGTTCGCTCACGCAGATCTTGTAATCCGCGTGAAACGAGCATTTTGACGGACGCTTCATTTTTCTTCATTATGTGCGCGGCTTCAAGATAGGTTAGTCCGCCAAAGTAAATGAGAATGATGGCTTCGCAGCGGTCGCTTGAAACCTGTTTGAGTGCCTGCGCAATGGATTGCAGCCTAATGCGCTGCATCGCGGCTTTATCTGTAGGCAGGCTGGGATTTGGGTAATGTTCCACTGTCTCCAGCGAGACTTCGTGTCTGTTTTCGCGAAAGAACATAAGGCGCTTTTTTGAAGCAATTCCCATGACCCACGCTGCAAATGACCCTTCGCCCCGGTAGGAACGAATGTTTTCCATGGCTGCCACGAAGGTCTGTGAAGTTAGGTCTTCGGCGTCTTTGACATTGCCAATATGTGCCATGTGGTAGCGGTAAACCCGCGTCACGTGTTGGCGATACAGTTCGGCAAAGGCATCCACATCTGTGGCAGCCTTACGTGCTAGGTCTTCTTCGTCCAGCTCTTTAATGTCCATATTTGTTAGGGTAGTCATAAACCTCCTGGGTAGTGTGTGCACATGGTTATGTTGCAGGAGGCGGAGAAAAGTAACAGGCAAAATAAGAAAATAGCCTACAGACGATGATTGTGGCGACATCGGCGTCCGCAGACTATTTGTAAATGTCTATTATTGATCCGGGTAAACTTTCCAGCCCAGTTCCTCGAGTTTACTCATGTCAAATTGATCTGGGGGTACATTGATGTGCATCCCTGTGCCTTCGGCTAGTAGTTCATTTGTTTCAGCATCATAGATACCGCCCCAGGCTTCGGCAATGCGACCCTTATTCTTCAATACCTTGCCGACGATCTTCAGCATCTTTCCGATCGGCACGTTCTTGCGATATTTAACCTCAAGCTTGCCGGTGAACATAAAGCGTGGATTCGTCGGGTCGCTGCCCATGTACGCACGCCCTGAGACTTCGTCAATGATCGCCGCTACAATGCCGCCATGCAAAACACCCGGGAACCCTTCGAAATGGTCTGGTGCAAGGTATTGGGTTTCTATCACCCCTGGCTCTGTTTCGTAAAAATGCAAATGCAAACCGACAGGGTTTTCCACTCCGCATATGAAACAATGCCGTGAATTGGGTTGCTTTGTTTTAGACATTACTTTTCTCCCCAATGAATGGCAATGGTGCCAAACATCAAACGTTCAAAATTAACCCTTCGGAAGCCGACCGCCACCATGCGTACGGTGAGCTCTTCCGCAGTTAAAAATCCTTCAGTAGTGTCTGGCAGGTAAGTGTACGCCTCGCGTACCCCAGACAATATACCGCCCAATGTTGGAATGATGACATGCATATGAAATTTAATGAACGGCGAAAGGAGATTCTTTTTCGGTCGGGTCGTATCAAGGATGACGATCCGTCCGCCGGGCTTGAGCGCGCGATGCTGCTCCTTCAGGGCTTGTTGCACATCGGTGACGTTGCGCATTAGGAAACCGGAGACTATCGCATCGAAGGTTTTTTCCTTGAATGGCAGGTTTAACGCATCCGCAGATGAAAAGTTGAGATTGCCGTTTTTTTTACCAACGCGCATCATCTCCAGAGTGAAATCCGCCGCGGTTACACGGGCTTTAGGGAACTGTGTCAGCGCCTCCCGAGCCAGGTCGCCGGTGCCTGTTCCCAAGTCCAGTAGAGAGGCGTTGTGCATCAGGCGCGCGCGGCGAATGACTTCCTTTCGCCAGCGAACATCTTGTCCGCCTGTCATCAGTCGATTCATCAGATCGTAGCGATGGGCGATCTGAGTGAACATGGATTGAACATAATTGGCGCGTTCCCGCCCGGTGAGTTGGGTCATGAATTCTCCTGAATTGTGCAGCTTGTCTTGCGGGTTGGAATTATACCCATGTTATACTGCGGCACTTATGAATGATAAACCGAATCTTTTTCAAATCTGGTGGCTTGCCATACGTCCGCGTACTTTACCGGCAGCAGCATCAGGTGTGGCGATGGGCAGTGCGCTTGCGTGGTACGACGGTTCATTTCGGTGGATGCCAGCATTGGCAGCTTTAATGGTGGCATTACTTCTTCAGATTGCCAGCAATGTGGCGAACGATGTATTTGATTTTGAACGCGGGGCAGATACGGCAGAACGAATGGGACCCTTGCGTGTCACTCAAGCTGGACTTCTTTCACCCTCGCAGGTTAAGCGCGGCTTGATGGTTGTGCTTGCTTTGGCGGTTGTGTTCGGTTTGTATCTTGCCGCGCTTCGCGGCTGGACCGTGATCTGGATCGGCGCTGCAGCCATTCTCTCCGCTGTTGCTTATACCGGCGGTCCGTATCCATTGGGCTATCATGGACTCGGCGATATATTTGTATTTATCTTCTTTGGTCTTGCCGCTGTTGCCGGTACATACTACGTTCAGGCAGGCTTCGTCTCTTCAGCCGCTTGGTGGATGGCTGTACCGATCGGTTTGATCATTACCGCAATTCTGGTTGTAAATAACCTGCGTGATCTCGAGAGTGACCGCAAGGCAGGCAAACATACATTGGCAGTTCGCTTTGGTGAAACCGGAACGAAGATCGAATACGTGCTGTGTATGGGAGTGGCTTACCTGATCCTGCCGTTCTTTGTAATGATGAAGCTCATTCCACTTGGCGGGTTGTTGGCGTGGTTGTCATTGCCTTTTGCGCTGCGTACGTTACGCGTTGTCCTTACTCAAAAAGGTCGTGCTTTAAATGCTGCGTTGGCAGGCACAGGGCAGACTGCATTTTTATTCAGCCTGCTATTTTGGCTGGGCTTGCTTCTCTAGTTCGGAACTCTGCTCGTCACTGCCTAACTTACGAACTTCCATTTGCACCACTTTTTTTCCAACCAGTCTACTGAAAAATACATACCCAGCCCCAGCAGACTCATGGCGATCACACCTGCATACATGGATGGGTAATCCAGCAGGGTGCTGCCTTTATAGTAGATGTAATAACCAAGCCCATACTTTGTTGCTGAAAGCTCGGTGATATACAACACTGCGACTGCCGTTCCGATGGATTGGCGCAGGGCAGTTAGAATGGCAGGCAGGCTTGCCGGTAAATATACGAACCGAAACAGTGCACGGCGACCAGCACCGAGGCTTTGCAGGCTTTGAATTAATTGCGGCGCAATTCCGCTCGCCTGGTCTCTGACGAGCACAATGATCTGAAAGAACAGGATCAGAAACATGATAACGATCTTGGATGTGTCGCCAATACCAAGGAAAAGAATAATGATGGGTACGAAAACCACTTTAGGAATGGGGTAGAGCAGGTAAATGATGGGGGAGAACAGACGGTTCAACCGTTTTGACCCACCGATAACCAACCCGGCTGGCGCGGCGATCAAAACCGAAAGGAGCATCCCGGCACTAACGCGCCACAAACTGACCGAGAAATGAATAAGCAACTCACTCTGTAATTCCTTGAAGAATACCGCGAGTACGGTTATTGGCTCAGGCAGAATGGGTAAATTCACAAGCATTGCTGTGATCTGCCAGATGACGAAGAGCGCAAGGGTAGTGTAGAAAATGTCCCGCCGCTTCATGCTGTAATATCCTTTTTTTGCATTTCGCTCCAAAGGTGTTCGCATGTAGCATGGAATTCGGCTGTATTACGGTAGCCGCTTGAACCTGCATTTGGATTCTCAACTATATATGGTTTGTCGTTGGGCGTTGTTCCAAGAAGTAGGATTTTCCTCCCAAGCACCGCTGCCTCTTCAATGGCATGAGTCACGATGATGAACGTAATGCTCTTTTCGGCACACAAGCTAAGGGTCAGGTTTTGCAGGTCTTCGCGGGTGATGGCGTCGAGTGAAGAGAATGGTTCATCCATCAACAGCAGGTCTGGTTCAAGAGCTAATGTGCGGGCGATTGCCGTACGTTGACGTTGACCACCCGAGAGCTGACCGGGGAATTTATCTGCCACTTCACTCAATCCCAAGCGGTTGAGCCAGGTTTCAGTATTATTTTTGGAAATAAAATTATTGGGTGTGTGCTTCCCGTCAGGTCCGTAGAAATTGCGGACTTTTAAACCCAGTTCTACATTCTCACGTACAGTTGACCAGGGCAGCAAACCGTAATCCTGCAGGATCAATCCGCTTTGTGGGCGCGGACGGGTGATCTGCTCGCCGCTAATCTTTACTTCGCCTGATGCGGGGAATTTTAGCCCTGCAAGCAAATATAGCAAGGTCGTTTTACCGCAACCTGAAGGTCCTAAAATCGCCCAAGTCTCGCCGCGCGAGACCGCCCAATTAAAGTTCTGAAAGAGGGGCAAGCCATTTGTGTATTCAAAGGCGAGAGAGCGGATGGATATCATTAAGCAGTTCGGTTATTCAGGCGAGGGGCATCCCTCGCCTGAAATTGTTTTTTATGGAAGCAAAGTTCCGTTTACAGAGTCGGAGTATGAAACATCCACGGTCAACATCCCCTTTTCTTTCGCCCATGCCAATGCATCATTCCATTCCTCTTCCGTGGGGATTTCGCCAGCAGGGAAGGTTGGAACTTTGAAAGTTTCCAGTAACGGCGGGGGGACGAGTCCCTTGTCACTTAATAGAGACGTGTATTTGGTCGGGTCTGCGTTGATAAGTGAGGTTGCCTCTTCGATCGCGGCGAGAAATGCACTTACAGCGGTTGGGTTTTTGTCCACTACCTCTTTGCGGAAAGAGTACACACTAAATCCATATTCTGGGTGAGTTGAATCGTCCAATACTTTTACTGCACCCTGGCTGATGGCTAGTGAAGCAAGTGGGTCCGGTAATACCCCAGCGGCAAGTTCGCCTGATCCAAGCAGTGCCATCCGGTCAGGAATCTTTGGTACTGCTATAGTCTTGATCTCGTCGGAGCTTAAGCCTTCGGCTCGCAGCAATCGTTCCGTAACATATTCAATGACCGTTCCTTGTGAGACACCGATTTCGACCCCCTTCAGTCCTTGTGCATCGGTGATGCCGCTCTTGCCTGAAGCAAGGATGAAGAAATGACCAAACCCTTCGGTTGGGCGCAGGGCATATCGTACGGCTTGCATCTGGATTGCGTCTTTGTTGAAGAGCATTACAGACAGGGTCTCGTTGATGGTGCCATCTGCCTGCCCTGCTGAAAGTAATTGGTCGCGCTCGGGTGCGGAAGCAACTGGTATAAGTTCCACAGTCACGCCGTGTTTGGCAAATAACCCTTCTGCTTCAGCAACATACATTGGAAGTGTGTCAATGATAGGCAGGGTTGCTACTTTAAGTGTGCCAGTGCTTTCATTCGCTCCCTCTCCTGAACCGGCGGGCGCACAGGCGCTGAGGACAAGGCTGAGTGCTAGTAGAACAAAAAAGAATGAATGTGTGATTCTCATGAAATGTGAGTCTCCTTGGTGATCATATTTTTTCAGTTGGCACGCCGATGGAACGTGCCAGGAATTTTCTTATTTCCGGTAATGATTCTTCGAGCGGTGGGGTTCCAGTGTAGATCCAATTTGTGACCACCTCATTAAGCGCACCCACCCAGGCACGGGCGGTGAGATCTGCATTCAGCGGCGGAATGCTTCCTTCTGTTGCGGCAGTTTCAAGTCGCGATTGAATGAGGCGTGTCAGGCGGTCGTTGATGGCGCGGCGGCGTTCTTCGAAAACGGCACCCAACCCAACAGCTTGCACAAGCGCAACTTTTGCCAATCCGCGGTATTGGCTGAATAGCCCCAGACTCACCCGCAGGGCTGCATCCATTTGTTGGAGCCCGTGTCTTTCGCTTTGTATGGCTTCCGCGAGTCTGCTTTCAAGCAGATCTGCGAACGTATCGCTTAAGGCGATGAAAATGTCTTGTTTGCTAGGGAAGTAAAAATAGAAGGACCCCTTTGAAGTTTGAGCCTCATTGACGATATCATCCACTTTGGTGTCGTGGTAACCTTTAGTGGCAAATACTTTCACCGCCGCTTCAAGGATGCGGCTGCGGGTTTCATGCGAGGGGTCTTGGTTGGGTTTGCTCATAATTGATCAATAGACTGACTGGTCAGTCTATTGATACGAGGATAGCATGGTCAAAAAATGCGGGCAAGGTGACGAATCTCACCATTGCAGATGTGAATCCTCCCAAAAAAAATCCACGAAGTCACGAATTTTCACGAAATAAAAACTTCGTGTTTATTCGTGTCCTTCGTGGACAAATGCAGTTCAGTTTTTGACTAAGCTTGCGCGAAAGTGTCGATCAGCAGTTTGAAATTTCCGCCGACGGGGTAGAGGATCGGGCAGGTGCAGCCGCGCTTCTTGTATTCTTCCACTTTGGCTTTCGCTTCAGAAGGTGTGCCTGAGGCAGTGATCTTGAGCACCAATTCATCCGGCACCAGATCTTTGGCTTTCATCACCTGCTCCTTGGTGGCAGGCCAGCCTAAGATGGACTGGATCTGGTGAACCACCTCGTCCGAAACATTCGATGCCTTGGCAATGTGGGGCTGCTGGGCGATATATTGGCAGAGCAGCATCTTGCTGTAGTTAATGGCTTTATCGTGATCTTCATCCACCGAACAAACGATCAACTGCGGACGGTCGAAGTCATCCATCTTGCGCCCGGATTTCTTCAAGCCGTTATTCAACAATTCCATGGCATTGTCATTGTAATCAGGAGCGACGCAGTAATTCAACACCGCGCCATCGGCAACTTCGCCGGTTAATTCCATCATCTTGTCGCCGGTCGCACCGATCATGATCGGCACGTTGCGCGGTTCACGACGACCATAGACAACATCCAATTCAATATCTTTTACATGAATGAATTCGCCATCAAAACTTACACGTTCCAGGTTGAGCAGTTTGCGCATGACCATGACCGTTTCTTTCATGGCGGTTAAAGGTTTTTTGCGGTCAATGCCAACGTTTGCGGCTAGGGGGTCCCACCATGCGCCGAGTCCACAAATAACACGGTTAGGCGCGAGATCATCGAGTGTAAGAAAGGTTGCCGCCAGCAAACCAATGTTGCGAGTCCAGTTATTGATCACGCCTGAGCCAACCTTGATCTTGTTGGTCACAGCGGCATACGCTGCCATTGGCACGATCGCATCGCGTACAAGCCTGCTTTCCGCTTGCCACACGGCTTCGAAGCCTTTATCTTCGGCGTACTTTGCGTAATCCAATCCGTCTCGCAGGTCATGCGAGTCTTGCAGGTAAAGTGCAACGCGCTCTTTGGTCATGACATTCTCCTTGAATGTGAAATGATTATTACGGCTGTACTCAGGACTTATGAACTTTTAAATTATTGTCTGACAATTAATAAAAATTGTGCCACAGGTTTCGCAAATTTCATAGGGTTTGCGAACAAGTGGCACAATTTAATGTCTATACTTTTGAAGCTTCCAATTTTCGGATGAGCTCGAGATCTTCAGGATCATCGAGATCTAAACCAAGAGAAGGCAGTTCCACAACTTCAAGCCTTGCACCAGATTGGATCGCCCGTTCGCAATGCCGTTGGAAGGATCCCTCACCGAATTCATACTCGATCTGTCCCGCTGGAACCATCAACAGGGCATTGGTCCCTTTGTGGTGTCTGTCTGGTGCGATCACCACAACAGGGGGTTTGGCTGCCCGGTCGATCAAGGCGATCACATCTTCCGGGGTAAGCAAGGGTAGGTCTACGGGAAGAACCAATACCCCTTGGGTTGCATGTACTTGCGCAACAACAGAAGCCCTGGTAAGAGCAGTGTTCAAATGAGGTTGACCATCCTCTTGAACGGTTTTTGCCCCGTGATTGCGGGCAATGGTTAGAGCATGTGAATCTCGGCTGACCACCAAGACCTGATCCACTTCTTTCAAGTTGGTCAGGGTTTTCAGAGTCCGTTCCAGTAATTCCTGGTTCAATGCTGCACGCTCATCTTCTGTGAGCGTGCCAGCAAGGCGGGACTTTCCGCGTCGTAAGGGTTTGACTGGCACAATTGCCCAAAGTGACATTGATTATAAACTCCCGATAAAGTTTAGCACATCGTTTGCGAGTCGTGAGCGATCTGTAGGTAGATTCATAAGCGTGTTTGTGACAAGTGTCGCTAATCCCAGCTGCCTGATCTGTTCCTCCATACTGGCATCCAAATGGTCTAGCACGAATCCTTTTAGGGTGGAGCGATGATGCTTTGCAACTGCCAGGGCAGAAGGCTCAATGCCCAACTCGCTGTACATTTTCGCCGCTGGACCTTTGACGGTCTTTCCACCTATGATCGGCGAAACCGCCACGACCGGCTTATTTATTTCTTTTACAACACCAAGGATTGGGTCGATGCTCACCCAGGGATTGGATGGACAAAAAATAACCGCATCCGCAGCTTCTAGCGCTTCACTCACACCGGGAGCTGGTTTCGCTGCCTCAACTCCATCGAACCTGAAACCTTTTACTCTTGGCTCACAATGCCTGTGAACAAAATATTCCTGAAAAGCCAGCTCGCCTTCATCCGAATCAACCATCGTCCGCACTGGTGAATCAGACATGGGCAGCACCGTGACTTGAATTCCCCAGGCTTTGCAAAATTCACTGGTGATCTGTGAAAGAGACTGTCCTTCTTTTAGTCGTCTTGTGCGCTCAAGATGGGTTGCGAAATCCTGATCTCCGAGTCTAAACCAGGCAGGTCCGCCCAGTTTTTCGATATTGGAAATGGTATTCCAGGTTTCGCCAGCGCGCCCCCAGCCTGTTTCGTTATTGGCGAGCCCCGCCAGTGTATAGCAGACGGTGTCGAGATCGGGGCTGATGGAAAGCCCGAGGTGTTCAAAATCATCGCCCGTGTTGACGATGATGGTCAGGTCTTCTGGTGGTAAGGTTTGGGCGAGTCCTTGCGCGAGCTTTGCTCCGCCGACTCCGCCTGCAAGTGCGACGATTTTCAAATTAGATCACCTTTGTTTATTGAAGAATATTGATACTTCATTTAGTGTTTTTCTTTCTCGGACAGCCGGTATTTCTGTGGGGTGACCCAGTAAAAACATTGCCTGGGGTTCCCACGTTTTGGGGAGGTTTAATGCATGTTGTACGATTTCTTGTGCAAATACAGGGCTGCAAACCCAAACCCCGCCAAGCCCTTCTGCATGTGCTGCCAAGAGGAGTTGCATGCCTGCATTCGCTGCAGATTGAGTGGCAATGACCCGCTCTGCCATTCGTCGGCGTTCATCTAGATAGCTATCCATTTCGGTCATATCCACGCACAGGAGTATGACGACAGGCGCATTGGTGATTCTTTCACGGGAACGCTTCAACCGTTTTTGGATTTCATCAGTAGGAAGTTGGTCTTGTTCGAGGTCGCGTTGAAACTCCGCCGCCATTAATTCGCTGAAATGCGATTTGGCAACAGGATCGGTCAGCACGATAAAACGCCAGGGTTGGCGATGATGAGCAGAGGGGGCAAATGTGGCAGTGTAGAGAATATCGCGGATGACCGATTCAGGAACCGGGTCCGGTTTGAAGCGGCGGATCGAGCGACGCGTGCGCAGAAAATTGCGAAGATCAGTTGTGTTCGTCAAAGGATATTGGCTGGATTTTGAATATGATCCGCTTCTGTCCTTCGCGGTACGTCCACGGTTTGCCGTAATACCTTTCGGAAAGCATGTTGATGTGCTCGTCGGCACCTTCGGTGGTATAGGATATGACCCTGCCTTGCATGCCGAGGTAACGATAGGGATTGGCGGGGTTTTGAATAACCATTGCCACGTTCACGTTTTTCTTCATGTTGCGGTCTTTGAGCCGCCCTTCATTGGTGTTGATCAGGATATATTCGCCATCAGTATCGAACCAGACCGGCGTAACTTGCGGCAGACCTTTGGAGTTTACGGTCGCGAGATATAGAAACGCTTTCGTTTCTGGTTGGAAGAGGTCTATAAATTTATCAGGGAAAGGCATTGTTTTCTCCAGGGATGTTCGTGCGCGCTGTTTATATCAGGGGCACATAAGATTCCTGTTAGCGTTTTGTTTTTATCGGAACATGTCCGTATCTTTAGGACGGATAAGATCTGCAAGCGATCCTTCGCCTGGTGGATAGGGATATCCGCGTACGTGAACGGCGGGGGTGCCTTCAGCTGCCTGTCCCATCACTAGCGAAGCGGCGGCGGCGAGTTCATCTGCAACACCGACAACTGTGGCTTTAAGTGTGTAGCCGAAAAGATCTGTCCAACCTCGTTCGTCAACCAGAGCAGGGATACCGCTTATTCCGATGCATATGCCAACGGTTCCATTACGCCAGGCGCGCCCATGCGAGTCTATGATCATGACGCCGACCTTTTTACCAGTCTTTTGTTTGATCTCTTCACGGATTTTTTTTGCCGAAGCATCTGGGTCTTTGGGGAGCAGTAAAACATATTCTTCATTTTCATTGCCATCGCCCATGACATTGGAGTGATCGATCCCGGCATTGGCGCAAACGAAACCCAGCTTGTGCTCAACGACGATGACTCCTTTGCGGATGCGCAGTACCTCGTTGCTCTCCTGCAGGATCAATTCGATCAGCCGCGGGTCTTTGTCTGTTTGCGGGGCGATCTCCATGGCGTGCGGCGATGGGGCAACCTCTGCCAGGTTGACCATGCGTCCTTCGGTCTTGCTAATGATCTTTTGCGCCAGAACGAGGATGTCGTCATCCTGTATTTGAATATTGGTTTGTTCCAGGGAGTTAAGAAGAATATCCGCCAGAGGGTCGCCTTGGCGGATGAGGGGAATGTTTTTTAGCGAATTAAGAGTGAGAGACATGTTACGTAATGCGTAATGCGTAACACGTATCAATTACGCATTACGCATTACGGGTTTAATTTGAAATTCCTGTGATTTTGATGCCCGCGTGAGTCGAGCCGTATTTTTTGTTAATGCCGATCAATACACTGGTCAGTCCTTCGACCACCACTGAATTCTCGATCGGTCCTGCGTCCCAGCCGCGCAAACCAGCCGCTTCGACAAGCTTGATGACGTTGGCGCGAGCGTCTTTGCTGGTGCCGGTGACCAGTACGTCACATTCCACGCCTTCTTCGCCAAGCAAATGCTCGTGCGAAATATTCTGGAATGCTGCACAAACTTCCACGCCATCGCCGAGGATCTCTTTGGCTTCCTGTGCGGCGGAGCCCGCGGTGGGCATTTGCACTGTGGCAACTTTGGGCGGGACGAGCGGCACTGTTACATCCACAAGGATCTTTCCTTGCAGATCGCCTTTGACCGATTCCAGCGTGTCGCGATGTGCGGCATAGGGAACTGTCAACACAATAATGTTCGCCTCTTTCGCCGCCTGCGGGTTGTTCATTCCAGAGACAGAGGCGCCATCGCCAAGCATTTCACTGACCTCTTTTGCCGCAGCAACAGCTTTTTCTTCAGTGCGTGAGCCGATCAACACATGGTAGCCTGCTTTCGCCCAGCGATACGCAAGTCCTTTACCTTCTTTTCCGGTACCGCCTAAAACAACAATGGTTAACAGGATGGGTTCTTCTTTCATTGTCTCTCCAGAATCAGGGATGAAAACTTAAGATACTTTGGATACTTCTTCTTCGTACTTTTTCCAAATGCGCGGCGCAATTTCTCTGGCGCGGGCGGCGATTTCCGCTTCGTTGAGCGTGAGCAGTTCGCGGTCTTTCATCAGGAACTTCCCGGCGACCATCGTACTGGTGACCATGCTTTGCTGGAAGCCAAAGATAATGTGCCAGGGCAGGTTACCGTCAGTCAGTGGGGTAAAGGGTTGATAATCTACGAAGATCAGGTCTGCCACTGCGCCCGGCACGATCTGCCCGATGGGTGCATCTGGAAAGAATACCTGAGCCAACGCTGAGTTATTGTAGATCGCCATTTGCTGTACGTCATATCCGCCCATACGGCGCGGATCGCGGTGCTCTGCCTTGTGAAGCAGATAAGCTGCCTTCCAATCATCCCACATCGAATTGGTGAAACCGTCGTTACCAAGGCAGACCTTGATACCCAGCCTCAACATCGATTCGACCTGTGCAGTACCTACTCCATTATTCATGTTCGAGCGCGGTTGGTGGGTGAGCCACGACCCGCTTTCTTTGAGAATTTCCATCTCTCGTGCATCGAAGTGAACGCCGTGTGCAGTAATCGTTTTGGGACCCAGAATGCCATGTTTTTGCAGGCGGTCGATCACGCGCATGTTCGATTTTTGCAGGCTGTCGTATTCATCCGATTCATGTTCGGCGGTATGAACATGGAACCCATGCCCTTCCGGGATGGAGGATGCGCATGCTTGCAGGGTCGCGCCGGAAAGTGTCAGACCGGCATGCAGCCCAAATGCACCCGCCAGGCGAGGATGGGGATTCGAGGCGAGGCGTTTCAGGAAGCGTACATTTTCCTGAATACCTGCATTGGCTTTCTCCACTCCATCACGGTCGGTTACTTCATAACAAAGCACGCCGCGTAGCCCACTTTTGTCCACGGCATCAGCAATCACATCCAATGAGCCGTCGATAGAATTGGGAGAGGCATGATGGTCGATCAGCGTGGTGGTGCCGTGTTTGATGGCATCGACCAAACATACCAAGGCAGAATAGCGTACTCCCTCGGCGTCCAACGAACGGTCAAGGGGCCACCACAGTTTTTTCAGAATTTCGGGGAAATCTTTCGGTGCCGGACCTGGAATTGCCATTCCGCGCGCAAAGGCTCCATAGAAATGCGTATGTGCGCAGATGCCGCCAGGCATTACATATTGTCCGTTAACATCGGTAGCCTTAATCTTGGGGTACTTGGTTGTGAGCGCCTTGGTCGTACCGATTTCTTTGATGTGTCCGCCCTCGATCAGAATGGCGTAGTTTGTCAGGATGCGGTTTTGCGCTTCCCAGGTGATGATGTTCGCATTTGTTATCAGCATATTATCCTAATCCGTATTGGCTGGGATGTGGGAGCTTGATACCTGCGATTCCAAGTTCCCAAAGAACAAGATACACGGCTTCCCGAAGTTCGGGGTCATCCTTGTACATGGCTTCATACATTTGTTTCAGGACGATATCCTGCGGAGTGTATTTTAAGAACTGCAGGGCGGCAAGGCGTACTTCTGGGGTTTCATCCTGTAAGGCAATGAGCAGAATATCGGTGGCAGGGACTCCGGGTGATACACCTACGCCTTTTTTAGCGGCGAACTCGATCAGCCATGGAGTTTCAGATGGTGCTTTGGGCTTCATTGGCGAGTAAGCGTGGCTATGACTTCTCATTTCCAGTACTTCGGTGGCGGCATTGCGAACCACCCATTGCTCGTCTTCGATCTGAACCTTCTTCAACAGGTCGGTTGCCCATTCTTCCTTCACGCGCCCAAGACCGTAGATCGCGGCACGGCGCAGAAGAATGTCGTTGATGGTTATGCCATCACGCAGCATTTCGTGGCCTTCGTTCGGGTCATTGGCAAGCGCTTCTCCTGCCGCACGGCGGACATCTTCTTCGCCATTGAGCAGGGCATGCGCCACGATCTCAAGCGACTCGTTTGTGCTGATGGCAGCCAGAGCCATGCATGCCGCACGTTTGACCGCTAGGCTGGGAGCGTTCAATGCAGCTTCCAGTAATTTTAGAGACTTGATATCGCGTATGGCACCCAAGCCCAGAATGGCAAGGTGTACCAGTTCAAAGGAACCAGATGCAGCAAATTGTCGGAATAGCGGCGCTGCAGCTGAGTCGTTACTATAGACAAATGCTGCCATGGCTTGTCCGCGCAGACTTAATGGAATGCCCTCCATTTGTAGAATGGATGCCAGGGTGCTAAACAACTTCCCACGCCATGGCGCGGTGCGCGGGGCATCCCGTAGCCAACGTGCTGCTGCGAACAACGAGCGATACATCGGCAGGTCGGAGGATTCAAGCAAGGCTTGAACCAGTCGGCTTGCATCCCCATGTGCGGCGATGAAGCGCATGGTAAGGAATTTCCCAGACCAATCAGGCTGGTTGATAAGGGTTTCCTCAGCGTTGTAACTTGTCATGGCGTGTCCGGCGAGATACCCGGCTAATATCGAATGTGCAAATCTCATACGGTTATTGGCGTATGAGATCAACAAACCGCTTGTGGACATTTTTCCAAGTAAGCCTGAATTTGGCGTGGAAACTTTCTCGACCTTTTTGCCTTTTGCGGCTTTCGGAGCTTCCTGCGCCTCTTCTTCTGGGTTTTGAACTGCTTCGCCTTCAGGCGTTTCTTCCGCCACTTCGAACGACTTCACCCATTCACGCGCTTTGCGCGGGTCGAAGACTGGTGTGGCGTTTATGACCACCTGCATTGCCAGAGTTTCCAAAGCGGCAAGCGGCGTGTTTGCCGGAGCCAACCTGCGGATATGTGTAGCAATGGCGTCCGGGGTGTGCGGTCCGAGGCTGTCCCCTGCGTATGCCCCCCAGACTTTGAGAGTCAGTTCAAGGGGAGATAAATTTAAAGATGATGAACCCAGCCACGAGTTAATAAGGAGCGCATCCACTTGTTCAGGTCCGGTTTGTGCCCAGGTTTCTAATGCAACTGTGCGCGACCATAATTCGCCCCATTGATCCACGAATTGTTGATTGGACCGTTCAGACCAGGTGCATAATGCGAGCGGAACAAAACCAAGCGGGATCAATCCATCGAGATACTCGGGCGCGCCAGTCGTCACAATGCGGGTTTTGGGGTGGGCTTTTAATAACGTTTTAAAGAACTCGGCAATAAGTGATTGTTCGTCTGGTGTGATCTCGTCGTAGCCATCTACAAGCAGCAGGGCGGTCTCGCTTTTGAAAACGGATTGCACAAACGCTGAAATCTTGCTGACGTCAAAGATCGGCGCATTTTCTGAAGCGGCATCTATGATGACGTTGAGAACATTTTTCGGGTCTTGGACTGGAAGGTTAAGGTCTGCTACATGGAAATGAAAGGGGACGAAATCTTTCAGTGCCCCCAGCTTTTCGCTGCGGTTGGCAGCCAGGCTGGCGAGATGTGCCAATGCCACACTCTTCCCTGTTCCAGGTTGACCGATGATGACGAGGTTGGTATCTCCCGCGAGTGCTGTAGGAAGGCTGAGCGTGTGTGGCTGATAGACCGATGCGATCTCTGGCCAGGTTGGCAAATACGGCAGGGTTTGGGTGACAATGTCTTCAAAACGAACTGCGCCATTGGGTTCAACAGGTGCAGGCGGTGTGATCACCATCGGTTCCTGAAGGATCTCGTCTAACGCAAATAACTGGGCAGCAAGGTGCATGCCTTGGGCGCGCCGCAGAGTTAGGCGGCGGTGATTTTCTTCCACTGTGCTGGATTTTCGTGATTGGGCTTGTTCACGCTGCTCTTTGAGGCTATTGCGTATATCTTCAATTAACGGACGCGCGCGCCCAGCCACGAACCATAAGACTGTGGCGGTTGCAAAACCTGCAAGGAAAGAGATGGGGTCAATTAAATTCAGGAGCATGTAAGCGCCTACTTTGCGAAAAGGATCCGCCCGCAGGAGGGGCAATATGCTAATTTTTGGGAGCGTGCATTTTGTTGCAATGCTGCATTAAGGGTTGTGCCGCAAGAGGCGCAAGCGCCATCTTCAACTTCACTTACAGCAACCCCGCGTTTCTGTTTGCGCAAGTCTTCGTATGAGGAGAGCAGGGGGATTTCAATGGGAGCCAGGGCGGCTTCACGTTCCTGCACAAAGCTTTCCATGTGTTTTACCAATTCGTTCTGTTCGTCGAATAATTTTTTATGTTCATTGCCGAGTCGCGCCTGGACAAGCTCAAGGTCGTTCTGTGCTTTTTCCATTTCTATACCTGCGTTCTCAGAAAGGAGCATGGCTTCCAGTTGGCGTTCTTCAAGGGTCACCAAATGTTTTTTGAGCGACGCAGATTCTTTTTGCAGATCCTGAAGTTCTTTGGGATTCTTCACAACGCCGCCATACAAACTGGCTTCCACCTGTTCGATTTTTATTTTCATGGCGTCAACTTCGGCTTCGGCGTTCTTTGCTGCAAGAAGTGCGTTTTGGTTTTCACTTTGGGTGGTTTCAAAACGGGTGTGAACGGCTTTGAGTTCTTTGTCGTTTTCGAGGGTTTTTTGGATACCGCTCAGACGCGTTTTTGCGCGGTCAATTTGGGTGTCTATCTGTTGCAGGCGGAAAAGTCCCAGTGAGGCGCTCATGCTTCGAATTATATACGAAGAGTGAAAAAATACCCCGTTTTGTTTTGAAAACGGGGTATTTGGTTATTGAGCTGAAATGTTGAAGTAATTGTAAACTGCCTGAGTCAGGTTTACAAAGAGCGGGTTGGTGATATCCCAAATGTTTTGCACAGGATGATATGTGTAAATGGAAAGCACAAAATTACCGCCAGGTGAATAAATGATCCCCACATCACTGATGTCGTGCATAACACCGTCACGCGAGAGGACAAAACCATGTTTATGCGGAACAAGAGTCCCGTCAGGTACGCCGCCCTGGATGAGCGCCCCAAATTTGTCGAGGGCGAGGAAGTCGATGATGAGCTGACAGGTGGCTGGGGTTACCTTGTCAGGGAAAGCCGCGGCTAGTGCGCCGCCTCCATTTTGGACGCATTGATAAATATCTGCCAGCAGGATACCCATTTCGGATGGCGTTGTCTGTGAGTAGGGATCCGGGTCTGTGAATATATCTGCACGAGAGTTCCCAGGGGTTACACGCCCGGGAATCAGATTGGGTGCTCCAAGGAAGAACATGCCGCTGATATAGGTGCTGGTCAGACCAATGGCATCCATATTTTGGGTGACAATGATGGGTCCATTGTTTGGGTCGATGCGTTCAAGAATTAGGTCGGTAGCGGAGTTATCTGAAACGCGGAAAACGCGCGTGATGGCATCTGTGGTTTGCGCATCCAAATTTGTTCCGTAATTGACAAGATAACTGGTAAGGATGGGGAGCTTGATAGTGCTGGATGCGGTAAAGGCAATATCCGGCTCGGTAATGACTTCCTGTTTGTTGTTCATGGCAAAGTGGATCTCCTGCCCGGTTTGCAGGTCCATCATATAAAAGCCGATCAAGCCATCAAATTCAGATGTACTGACGATCTGTTTGAGCAGGATCTCCAGATTTTCTGCAGTAGGGCGGGCGGCGATTGTCTCATTAAAGGTCAATGCCACTGAACGGTTGGCGGGCGAACGCAGCGCGGTTGTGATAATCGCAAGCGCACGGTCAAGGTCGAGGGTCTGTCCGGGAGCACCAGGCAGGAAGGTGGTCCCGCCGGGAATGGGTTGTGCAGGTGCGGGCGGAGTATCATAGCGAGAGGCGATCTCATTTTGCAGGAATTCCCGCAGGCGTTCTTCCGAAATTGTGGCACTTAATGGAATATTTGATTCGGGTGGAGTACGGTTCCAGATGTAATCCCAAAATCCGCCCCAGAAGGAACCGCCTGTGCGGGTTAAGTCTGCGGCGGCGAGCATGGTTTCAACATCTATCGTAAAACCAACGGCACCTGGGTCAATATGAAAGACCGCTTCGTTATATTTAACCTCTATCGGGGATGTATAGACTTCAAGCAGGCGTTGAGAGGCTTCTGCGGGAGCAAGCCCATCCACAGGCACGCCGGCGATGGTCATACCCGATGGGTAGGTGTTTCGCTGACGGCTGTAGGCGATCAACGAAAAAACGGTAATAACGAAGGCGCCGATAAGGAAAAGGATCGAAACACCCCGAAGGATGGTATTTGTGTTGCGGTTTCTCACGTTTTGACTTTGCCTCCAGAGTCACGAGTCATGACAAAAATCACTCAAAAAGTATAACATACCGAAACAAGGGGCATGTGCTAGAATAAGTTCGCATTAGTTGAAAATTCTGTTCAAAAGGATGGATATGCTCCGTTCATTTTTCATCTACCTGTCCAAAGCCGCTTGGGCACAAAAACTGTTCACTGGCTGGAGTTTTTCCTGGCGGATCGCCTCCCGTTTTATCGCGGGAATGACACTGGCAGACGCTTTGCGTGTTGTCCGTGAATTAAATGCAAAAGGGATCAATGCCACGCTCGACCATCTTGGCGAGCATACGAATACGCCTGAAGAAGCACATCAGGCGGCCGAAAATATTTACTCCACGTTGGACGCCATTGGCGCGGAGCCTAGTTTGCGCAGTAATGTTTCTGTGAAACTGACGCAGATCGGAATGGGGCTTGATGAAAGCCTGTGTGCCGAAACCCTTGAACGGGTTCTTGCCCGAGCTAAAGCCGCTAACACCTTCATTCGTGTGGATATGGAAGATACTCCATATACAGATAAGACCATAAATTTGCACTATGCCATGCGTGAAAAGGGATATGTCAATCATGGCATGGTGATTCAGGCATACCTCTTCCGCACTGAAGCGGATGTGCGCCGGATGTTGCAGGACGGTGTGTGTATCCGCAATGTAAAAGGTGCTTACAATGAGCCGCCTGATAAAGCCTTCCCTAAAAAGGCGGATGTGGATGCGAACTTTGATTTGATCACAAAGATCATGCTCGACGCCTCACTTGCGCAGAAATCCAGCCTTAGCGATGATGGACGTGTTCCACCCATCCCTGCCATTGCTTCCCATGATGAGAAGCGCATTGCCTTTGCCAAAAGTTATGCCGAAAAGATCGGTTTACCTAAAAATGGACTTGAGTTTCAAATGCTGTATGGCATCCGCAGAGACTTGCAAGAAGCGCTCGCAAAAGATGGTTACCTTGTACGTGTGTATGTTCCATTTGGCACACATTGGTACCCCTATTTTATGCGCCGCCTTGCGGAACGCCCTGCAAACGTCTGGTTCTTTATCTCTAATTTTTTCAAAAAATAAGGAAATTGAAAAATTCCCGTCCGCAAAGAGAAGGTTTCTTTGCGGATTTTTGTTTTTAGGGAAAAAGTTTTTTATGAAGTAAGAGAATTTTATACTCTTATTGACTGCAATCCTTCTCTGAAATACAATACTTGCCACAAATCACCCCAAAAGGAATATAACCATGTTTTTTGTTTCAATACTGCTGTTGCCCCGCCTTTACCTTGACCCAGGCTCAGGAAGCATCCTGATGCAGATGATCCTTGCTGTGTTGCTTGGCGGAGGAATCCTCGTCCGTTCACAGTGGAAGCGTATCAAAGGCTGGTTTGGGGTAAAGACTGAAGATTCAGACCCGGATTCGGATGACGAAAGTGAGGAGAAGTAGTGTCAGCCGACAAGCATTCCGCCTCTTTTCGCGACCCGAGCGGTTATTTATTCAGGCACTCTGGTACCCTGTATCGTCAAGTTAATAAAAAATATTCAGCGGAATACGACCTTTTAATGAGCTCTGGTTTGTATGAAAATCTGCTGAAGGCTGGGTTGCTGATCGAACACCAAGAGACGGATATTGCACCTTATGAATCTGAGGGCGCATATAAAGTGATTCAACCTGAAAAGGTAGGTTTTATTTCATATCCATATGAGTGGTCATTCTCTCAACTTAAGGATGCAGCTTTAACCACTTTGTCCATCCAGCGCCGTGCATTGAAATACGGCATGTCATTGAAGGATGCCAGTGCATATAACATTCAGTTTCATCAAGGTAGAGCTATTCTGATCGATACACTCTCCTTCGAAACTTATCAAGATGGAGTGCCCTGGGTTGCTTATAAGCAGTTTTGCCAGCATTTTTTGGCTCCACTTGCTTTAATGTCTAAGGTGGATATTCGTCTTTCACAGTTATTAAAAGTTTATATTGACGGAATTCCACTTGATCTTGCCAGCCGCCTTTTGCCTTTTTCTACAAGACTACGATTTGGATTGCTGACCCACATACACATGCATGCGCATGCTTTATCTCGTCTTTCAGATTCTCGACCGGATGCTCCTAGAACGAATGCGGCAAGGATGAGCAAGGACGCCATGCTCGCATTGCTGGATAATCTCAAGAAAACCATTCAGTCTCTGCTATGGAAACCGACAGGAACGGATTGGGGGGAGTATTACACCTTTACCAATTATTCTGACTCTGCGTTCCAGACGAAAAAAGAAATTCTGGACGATTGGGTTTCTCGGATACAGCCCAAGTCAGTTTGGGACCTGGGCGCTAATACGGGCTTATTTACCCGTATTGCAGCAGAAAAGGGCATTGCATCAATTTCTTTCGACCTTGATCCCGCTGCGGTAGAGAAGAATTACCTTAATGTTAAGGCAGCGAAAGAAAAGCAGCTTCTACCTTTGGTAATGGATTTAACCAGCCCAAGCCCGTCCCTTGGTTGGAATGGACGCGAGCGCGATTCTCTTTTTGAACGCGCTCCCGCTGAAATGGTATTTGCCTTGGCGATCATTCATCACCTTGCCATTTCAAACAATGTCCCCCTGGCGGAGCTTGCAAATTTCTTTCACGGTCTTGGAAAATGGCTGGTAATTGAGTTTGTACCAAAATCCGACTCGCAGGTTCAAAAATTGCTTTCCTCACGATTGGATATTTTCGATGAATATACTGTCGAGGGCTTCGAGAGATATTTTGGCGAAAAGTTTATAACCCGTGAGAAAATAGCCATCGCTGGGACCGAGCGCTTTTTGTATTTGATGGAGATGCGTACATAAAATTTGATAAGCTCTGGGGGCAGATGGAGATTTAGGTGGCATTATTTCCTTAATGTGTGCAAGCCTACTGTGGAACATTTTTGTGCCTCTACCTTATCCATTGCCTTTCTTTTATTACTACAAACTTCTTAAATAGCGATCGAAACGACAATATCGTAAAAATTCATGGCTGATTGATAGGGAAATAAGTCGCATTGCAGTTTCCTGAAATTTGTCTATAATACGATTGTTGAAATCTTTAAAATTATGCTTGGATGAGTTTCGAATCTTCAGGGAAAAAAACTTAGATATTGGAGTTATTGCTTGACGGAGTGAATACAATGAGTGAAATAAAAATGTACAGGCACCGTATGTTATGAAAGAACTGCTTAAGGAGAAATTGCCACCTAATGTTTGGAGTTTTTTGAAACAACTAGCGTCTCGCGTTCTACGAATTTGGTATCGAATCATTAATATCGTTGCGTCTTTAATCTTGGCATTATTGCGCTTACTGCCCAAAAGGTTGTTAGTTGAAGTTAAAGAACGACTGTCAATTACGGTGAAGATGGACTATGCACGATCTGATATTTACTTATATTCCGATTCAGTAACTGAGTACGTGGTTCGTACGAATTCATCTAGAAAAGAACCAGAGACAGTGCAGTGGATCGAGACTTATGTAAAACCTGGAGATATATTTTTTGACATTGGTGCGAATACAGGCTCTTATTCATTTATTGCAGATTGTCACACAAGGGGGCTGGCCAAGATTTATTCCTTTGAACCCAGCTTTTCTACATACGCTCAACTAGTTCGGAATGTTAACTTGAATTCATGCCAGGAGCGCATTGTTCCATTGTGCATTGCTCTCTCAGACGAAACATATCTTGGCGTCTTAAATTATAGTAGCCTTGCCCCGGGAGCAGCATTGCACGCCTTAGGTTTGCCGATTAATAATCTCGGAGAGGCATTTAAACCAGTTTTTAAACAACCTGTAATAAGTTATCGGATTGATGATTTTATTAAGATGTTTCGCATGTCCCCTCCAACGCATATAAAGTTGGATGTGGATGGCATCGAATTAAAAGTTCTTAAAGGTGCAGTGGAAACATTGCAATACCCGGGATTACGGAGTGTTCTGGTTGAAATTGAACCTAGTTTGGAGACATCTGAGCAAATTGTGGGATTTCTTGGGTTGTATGGTTTTCATACTCACATAATAAAAAGCCATGGCAGAAGTGAATCTTCCACCTGTAATTATATATTTACTCGCGACTAGGCGGAATAAAAAAATATGCTGAGGAGCAATATTATTGCAAATTTTATTGGACGTGTTTGGCCAAGCCTATTGAACATTATCTTGGTTCCGGTTTATTTGCATTTTCTTGGGGTTGAAGCATATGGCTTGGTAGGTTTTTTTGTTTCCCTTCAGGCGCTCATAAGTTTTTTGGATTTAGGCTTAAGTACAACAACAAACCGTGAAGTTGCATTGGATCTTAACAAGCCAGAAAATACACGTGAAATCCAGACATTAATCCGCACGTTTGAAATAATATATGGATCAGTTTCAATTATTATTGTATTTTGTTTTTATTTTGCATCATACTGGCTCTCTTCAGATTGGATTACCACAGAAAATTTGACTGCTGATACAGTTCGATTGGCGGTAATAACATTTGGGGCAACTCTTGCCGTTCGATGGCCTATGGCGCTTTACATCGGGGTTTTGCAAGGTGCTGAGAGGCAGGTTTTTTTATAACTTCTTATCCATTGTGATGACCACTGCTCGTGGAACTGGTTCTGTGTTGGTGATTATTTATTTGTCACAAACAATTCTTGCATATTTACTCTGGAATCTCTTGTTTGCTCTTGTGGAGTTGATCGTTATGAGGAGTGCTGCGTGGACGATCTTGAGATCCATGAGAGGGAAAGGGGCCCGAGTTGATTTTTTCTTTATTTAAACTGGTGTGGCGTTTTAGTGCATCTGTTAGTCTTAATTCCCTGTTTGCTGCTTTTCTAAAGCAATTGGACCGTGTTTTGATAAGCAGTTTATTGTCTTTGCGTCAGGTTGGTTATTACACAACTGCGAACACAGCCTATATGGCGATCTCTTTGTTTGCTACGCCATTTTCTTCTGCTGCATTCCCGAGGTTTGCTTCATTAATTGCCGACCAGAACCACGAGGCGTTGGCTGCTACATATCACAAACTTGCAAAGAGTGTTTCTTTTGTTGTTGCTCCAGTTTCCAGTATCATGTATTTTTATTCTTACGACATCCTTTTGATCTGGACCCGATCATCGGATGTTGCGATTAATTCAGCGCCCACCCTTTCCGTTTTGTCCATTGCGGCCATGTTTAATTTGATGATGTATATTCCATATGTGTTGCAGCTTGCTGCGGGTATTACTTGGATTGCCTTGTGGAATACCGCGATAAGTTTGGTTGTTCTGCTTCCACTTATGTATTACCTGATTCATCGACATGGTATTGCGGGGGCAGGGGTGGCATGGGTCTTTTTAATATAACTTATTATTTGATTGTGCCTCAGGTTATGCATCGATATATCCTGCAAAAAGAAAAGTTGGACTGGATATTTAAAGACACATTGTCGTTCATGTTTATCAGCTTTTCTATCTTTGGCTTATCATACTGGTTGAAATCAAACTTCAATTATTCTTTTATTATATTTTTGTGTTTAGGAGGAATGTTTTACCTTGTTATTTGTTTGACTGTCTACCCTCTATTTTTTTTCTTATTAAAGGATTTCATGTTTGCATTTCCCTGGATTGAGAAATTCAAGAAACCTTAGCAATTTCAAAGAGGTAGGATGAAAAATAAAATTATCTCCCTTGTTAATCGTTACAGGCGACAGAATAAATTTTTGGACCGTTGGCTTAAGTTTTTCATAAAATGGATGAATGTAAAACAAACTGGGCATCCAACCTGGTCGAAGACGTTAAATGCAAGCAGGGCAATGTGGGATCTTTTTTGATTGAATCAAAAAATGGTTCCAAAATATTAATCGGCACCAGCATTGGACAATATTTTGCTGGAACAAATTTGGAAAGTGTCTTGGCGGTTGCACTTACACTAAGAGGCGCAGATGTCCATGTTCTATTGTGTGACTCTTTTTTGCCCGCTTGCTTTGCTTGTGATGTTTCATGGTATCCAAATCGAAAAACATTTGTGAAGTATGGTCCTAGTAAGGACTTGTGTAAACATTGTTTTGCTCCTGCTAATAAATTATACAAGTCGTTGGGAGTTACTGTTCATAAATATGGTGACCTTGTTACAACGGAAGAGCAGCAATGGGCTGACCATCTTTCTACGACGATAGCAGTTAATGAAATAGCGGGCTATACATTTGAAGGTTGTAGTGTGGGTGAACATGCGATTGCAGGAACTTTGAGATTCTATGCGCGCGGCACTTTATCCGGGGAACCTGATACCGAACCAGTTTTGCGACGTTTTTTTAAGTCTGCTTTGTTATCTACTATGGCTGTGCAGCGCCTGCTTAAGAAAGTGGATTTTCAGGCTGCGGTATTTCATCATGGGATTTATGTACCGCAAGGTTTAATAGGTGAAGTTGCGCGTAAAGAAAATGTACGAGTGGTAAATTGGAATCCCGCTTATAGAAAGAAGCGTTTTATATTCAGTCATCAAGATACATATCATCATACACTAATGTCGGAGCCCGTTAAGGATTGGGAAGATATTCGATGGAATCCTGAAGTAGAGTCCGACTTGTTGGATTACTTAAAAAGTAGATGGGAAGGATCTCAGGATTGGATTTGGTTTCACGAGCATCCTTACTTTGACTTGGGTAAAATAACTGAGGAAATAGGCGTTGATTTTTCCAAGCCATGCATCGGGATGTTGACTAATGTTTTATGGGATGCCCAGCTTCATTATCCAGCAAACGCATTTCCGAACATGTTGGATTGGGTAATGAAGACGATCGAGTATTTTGAAGAACGTCCTGATTTGAACCTTTTAATAAGAGTTCACCCGGCAGAGATACGTGGTACTGTTCCCTCAAGGCAGACAATTGTAGAGGAAATCAAAGAAAGGTTTCCTAACCTTCCAAAAAATGTTTTCGTAATCCCTCCTCAGAGTCATATTAGCACTTATGCTGCTATGTCAACATGTGATTCAGTGATCATTTTTGGAACAAAAATGGGTGTGGAACTAACCAGTATCGGAATCCCTGTGATTGTTGCTGGTGAGGCGTGGGTTCGCAACAAAGGCATTACTCTTGACGCGTCATCTGTTGACGGGTATCTTGGTTTGTTGGATCAGTTGCCATTAAATAAGCGACTGGATGAAGAAAAAATAAAACGTGCTCGCAAATATGCATACCATTTCTTTTTTAGACGGATGATACCTTTAGAATTTTTTGAGCCAACGGGCAGGAGTTCGCCGTACCGTGTTACTGTGAAAAATATAAGTGAGCTTATACCTGGGCAATCCATTGGGTTGGATATTATCTGCAACGGTATTTTGAATAACACTCCTTTCATTTACCCGGCTGAAGATTTTGTTTCATCTTAATCTTAAAGGTTGAATCTTTTGCGTATTCTTAAAGTTCATAATTATTATGTTCAGCCAGGCGGGGAAGATACTGTGTTCCACGCAGAGGTGGAACTTCTTCGTTCGTATGGTCATGAAGTAATAACATATGTTGAGGATAATAAAAAGATCGAGCAAATGAATAAGGCAATTGTGGCATTGCAGACAGTCTGGTCTTTTTCATCGTATCGAAAAATAAAGCAAATCCTTGAAGACGAAAGACCTAGTGTTGTTCATTTTCACAACACGTTTCCGTTGATTTCCCCCGCCGCATATTATGCGTGTCGGGAATTGCGAATTCCGGTCGTTCAAACTCTTGATAATCAGAGATTAATATGCCCGTCTGCGAATTTTTTCGGGACGGGAAACTTTGCCTGGAAATGTCTGGGAACAAACATACCATGGCCGGGTGTGTTGCACGCTTGTTATCATAATTCCCGGCTGCATACGGGGGTTGTAGCTTCGATGGTGTCGATCCATCGATGGTTAAAAACCTGGCAACAAATGGTTGATATATTTTTATGTTCAACTAATTTTTATAAAGACTTGTTTATTCAGAGTGGTTTCCCCTCCGAGAAGATTGTTGTCATGCCGCATTATGTTAGACAATTGCCTTACGTAAGCGCAAAAGATAAAAGTGGAGAGTATGCTTTGTTTGTTGGGAGGCTTGATCCTGAAAAAGGAGTGGAAACCCTTCTCGAAGCGTGGCGTTTATTGAAAATCCCATTAAAAATTCGTGGAGATGGGCAATTAACCTTGCAAGCAAAACAATTTGTTGAACTTCACCACTTGAATCATGTTGAATTTGTTGGGCGACTAAGCGAAGAAGAGTTATCAGATTTGATCAATAAAGCGCGTTTCTTAATTGTGCCATCAGGAGGATATTACGAAACTTTTGGTATGGTAATTGTTGAGGCATATTCAAAAGGCGTTCCGGTGGTTGCGTCAAATCTCGGAGTTACAAGTGAGATTGTTTCCGATAAATATACGGGGCTGCTATTTGAATCTGGAAACCCTCGTGATCTAGCCGATAAAGCTGCATGGATGTGGGATCATACAACGGAGGCTGATACAATGGGGCGAAATGGATTGGAGTTTTTTGAGAATTATTATACGGACAAACGTTGTTATCATACACTTATTAAAGTGTATGATGAATTGATCGAATCAAGATGACGACAGTGCTAGACATCTACCTTGATGCAGTAAACTACTCTCAAGCATCGAAGATGATTGGTGAGTGGGCAGCCCATAAAGAAGGGCGATTTGTTTGTGCTGCGAACACACACATGATAATGGAATCTCACGATGTGCCATTATACAAACAAATAATAAACTCATCAGACCTTGTTGTTCCGGATGGTATGCCCGTTGTTTGGATGATGCGTCTAAAAGGACAAAAAGACCAGCGGCGTGTTTACGGTCCGACGCTGATGCTGCATGTACTGGATTTGGCTGCATGTAAAAAAATCCCGATTGGCTTTTACGGCGGCTCCCCCGAAGTTTTAGGCAAATTGATTCTAAAAATGCAAGAGCGATTCCAAGAATTACAGATCGTTTATGCTTTTAGACCTCCTTTTCGTGATTTGAACGAATCCGAAAAAAAGGATGTCGTTCAAGAAATAAAAAACTCAGGTGCGCAAATTCTTTTCGTAGGGCTAGGTTGCCCCAGACAGGAAGTTTGGATGGCAGAACAACGGAATGCCATCAATGCTGTCATGCTTGGGGTTGGCGCCGCGTTCGACTTTCATGCGGGCGTGAAGCCACAATCCCCTGCGTGGCTGCAAAGACTTGGATTGGAATGGTTCTTCCGCCTTTTGACCGAGCCGCGACGGTTGTGGCGGCGGTATCTTTATCACAACCCGCGCTTTGTAGTCTTAGCAATTCTAGACCTGCTTGGGGTTTATAAGTAGCATGCTTCGAAGATTCTCGATTAATTTTTGCTCTTTTTCAATGGTGTTGGATATGCTGGCGGTTTCGACAGGGTTAAAACTTGCAGTGTATGCCCGCCCTTTTTTTAATAGTATTCCATGGTTTAAGGTGATAGAGACTCCGGGGCTGGTTCCATTAACTTTGTATTTTCTCTTTCCCTTGATCTGGGTTTTGATCTACTCTTCTTTATCAATTTACGACGGACGGAAATATCTGCGGGTCTTTGACGAATTTTCCGCGCTTACTTTTGCTATGTTGATCGCGTCTGTTTCAGCGGCAGGGATTCTGTATTTGTCCTACCGTCAAGTTTCGCGTGCATTATTCCTTCTGCTTATCCCGGATCGTTTATCTGATATGCCTTGCCTGGCGAATTTGATCTGAATTTATTTTCGTAGTCAAAAACACCCCAGAAAAGAAGCGACATATTCTTGTTGTTGGTGGGTGCGCTGGGACAGAAGGTCAAAGAGCAATTGCTGATTCACCGTCGCTCGACCTTGAGTTTGAAGGCTTCGTTGATGACAGTCCATGAAAGCTGTCGACCCAACCTTGTACCTGGGTGCAGCGGAGGAAATCCGTGAAGTGCTTAATAAACATTTGATCACAGATGTCGTTATTGCATTGCCTCATTCTGCGTATTATCAAATGGGGATATCGTTCAGCGAATGG
>JADKIL010000012.1 GCA_016721315.1 Candidatus Villigracilis vicinus | reverse complement strand
CGGGTCTGCCCTACGCGCCGAGCCCGACCGATCAGATCCTCCAGGACCTGGATGCCTTGAACAAGACCGGCGCCCTCGCGGACGGCACCGTGCCGCTCGCGCGCTGGCTCAAGAACGCGGTCGCTCGTGCGGGAGGCAAGAAGGAGGCGGCGGTCTTCCGGGATGCTCTGGCTCGGTGCCCTCGGCGCCCCCGCGCCCCTTCTTGGAGCTGTGAGCCCAAGAGAACAGAGCCCCGCTCAACAGCCCGCCGCCGGCTCGGTCTACAACATCAGCATCACGGGTACGACTCTGGGTGCCATCGCGGTGGGTGAGGGTTCGAAAGCGGACGGAACCGTACACCACGCCGCAGGCGTCACCACGAGTTCCAAGGAATCTCTTGTCGGAACTCCTGCTCGTCGACCCGCCTCCAAGCCGCCGGCAGCTCCAAGCGCACCCGACGGCCAGACACCAACGTTGGAGGACATCAAGGGGCAGGTCGACTTCGGAATCCTCACGATCCGCGAGGGTTCGATGACAGTTCTCCGAACGCTTCCCCCCGTTCGAGACGATCAAGGGCCGCCGGATGTACAACCTTCACCGCCTCGAACTGCCCGGCGGCGGTTCGTATCTCGTGGCGGTGGTACGGTGCATCGAACAGGGGAACACCGAAGCACTCGATGCCGCACGCGACATGCTGGAGGAACTCGCCCGCAGTGGCTCCTGGTTGTCGGCATCGCTGGCGCCGTCCCATCGGATGAGTTCGGCCTTGGCGATGTCGTAGTCTCCACCCGAATTCACGACTTCAGCGTGGAAGCAGTTCTTCAAGACAAAGAGTCTGAGTACGCGATGATGGGAGGGCCGGTCCACAAGGATGCCGCTACCGTCATCGCCAATCTGCGGGCGCTGAAAGCGAAGCTCCACGGCTGGAACACCGCCTCTTCGATCATCGCGCCCCGACCCCCGATCGAGATCGACGACGAGCTCTTCTACGGCGGCGAGGAGTGGCAGAAGAAAGCTCGCAAAGGCGCTCGCGCGCCAGGCCACCCGGTACAGAACCGCTGGTCACCGCCGGCGCCATCGGGTCGAGTGACCGGCTCGTCAAGGACACCAAGATCCTCGCGACTTTCCTTCTGAAGGCGGCTCGCCAGGTGCTCGCGGTGGAGATGGAATCGGCCGGCGTGTACCGGGGTGCCTCCGGTCGGCAGGTGCCGGCGGTGGCAATCCGGGGCATCAGCGACGTAGTCGGGTTCAAGCGGGATCCGGGGTGGACGGCATATGCCTGTCACTCGGCGGCCGCTTTCCTCCGGGCCGTTTCTACTGACAAGTCCGATAGAGAATGCTCATTCCTAGCATCGTATGCGACGGAGGGCCGCGTCTTCAAGCCAGCGCTCGATCGAATCTCCGAACCGCGAGCTGGCCGAGGAAGATGCCAGGAATTCCGCGCCCGCCGACCGGCCTTCCGACGTGCTCCCGCTCCTCCCATCGCTTGTCTTCAAGTCGACCACCGGTATCGCCAAGCTCGCAATTGGCAAGAACGATATCACCGATATCGTTGAACTTCAGAAAGCAATATTGAGAACACGCCACTGCGGCTCCGCAGTCATTACATTGCTATTCTTTGCATGCAGCGCACAGGGCGTACTCTTGAGAATAATGAGCGCGCCGCACGGGATGGCCATTGTGCTAGCCATGTTCATCAGCGGACTATGCTTTGTCTACGCCTGCCTGCGGCTCGTACTAAAGGACCTGTTGTGCCTGAGCGCGAAAGGCCGTGTGCCCAGTCTACTGAGCCGTCAATTACATTCATCCATCGACGACAATTACATCTCCCCATCGGCCTGATGCCTGGCGGCTCCTGTGCCGCACGGCGTAGCCGGTCACCTCGGCTCTCGGTTCTCCGCTCTCCGCGACAAACGACAACTACATCTCCCCATCGGCCTCCAGCCGGTATCCACCTTCCCGAGGTCATCAAGCGGCAAGGCGTGGCCGGTCACGTCGGTTCTCCGCTCTCCGCGACAAACGACAACTACATCTCCCCATCGGCCTCCAGCCGGCATCCACCTACCCGAGGTCATCAGCGGCAACAGCAAGGCGTAGCCGGTGACCTCGGTTTCTCCGCTCTCCGCGACAAACGACAACTACATCTCCCCATCGGCCTCCAGCCGCCATCCACCTACCCGGGGCCATCAGCGGCGAGGCGTAGCCGGTCACCTCGGTTCTCCGCTCTCCGCGACAAACGACAACTACATCTCCCCATTGGCCTCCAGCCGCCATCCACCTCCGAGGTCATCAGCAGCGGGGGCGTCACCGGTCATCTCGGTTCTCCGCTCTCTTCTCCGCGACAAACGACAATTACATCTCCCCATCCACCTGCTTTCCTGACGGTCCCTTGTCGCCGGTCGTCGCCGTGGCCGTTGTCGTCTGGTCACCTCGCTTCTTCGCTTCTTCGTTCCGGAGGCTCGGCCCGGTCATCTCGACGATCACCGCGTGATGCACGAGCCTGTCGATCGCAGCCGCCGTGGTCATGGGGTCCTTGAAGATCCGGTCCCACTCGCTGAACAGCAGGTTGCTCGTGAGGATCACGCTCTTGCGCTCGTAGCGCTCGGACAGGAAGGTGAAGAGCACCTCCATCTCGTCGCGGCTCTGCTGCACGTAGCCGATGTCGTCGAGGATCACCGCGTCGAAGGCGTCGAGCACGGCGAGCTCCTTTTCGAGCCGGAGGTCGCGCTTGGCCGCGAGCAGGCGCTGCACCAGGGCGTAGGTGGGCGTGAACAGCACCCGGTAGCCGCGCTGGATCAGCTCGTGGCCGATGGCGCAGACGAGGTGCGTCTTGCCGCGGCCTGGGAGGCCGAAGGCGAGCAGATTCTCTCCCCGCTCGACGAAGCCCCCCTCGCAGAGAGTGGGCAGTTGCTTCTGCACCTTGGCAGGCACCTTGGCGCGATTGAGGGTGGCGAGGGACTTCTCGCTCGGCAGCTCGGAGAGCTTCTGATGGCGCTCGATGCGGCGACGACGGCGCTCCTGGACTTCGAGCTCGGCCAGATGGTGCAGGTACTGGCCGAAGGTCCACCCCTCGCGCTCGGCCTTCTGGGCCACCTCCTCGCCGTAGCGCGCGAACGACGGGAGCTTGAGCGCGCGAAGGAGAATCGCGAGCGATTGTGCGAGGGTGGGAGTGGCCGGCGACAGGCTCGCGGCGGTCATGTGCCCACCTTCGCGAACCGGGTTTCGTCCGCCAAGAGCGCGTCGTAGGCGAACAGATCGATGGGGGACACTTCGAGCACAGGGACCTCCGCGCGCGTCGGCGGCGAGACGAACGCCTTCACGGCGTCGGCACAGATCGCCTTGTCCTGCGCGAGGAGCTGTGCGAGCGCGACCTCCACGTCCGCTTCGAGCGTGCTGGCGGCGAGATGGAGTATCCGAAGATACTCGACATCTCCCTTGACTCCATGGTGGAGAGTATGAATAGAGTCGTACGCGCGACGGAACACCACCGAAGGGAACATCTCCTCGCGGTAGACATAGCGGGCGAAGCCCCCCGGCTTTCGCACGAGCGACCAGATCACGTGGCGGTAGTCGATCCGCCGCAGGTTTCGCCCGACGAGACGCTCACAGCAGAGCTGGAGCTTGTCGCCGTACTCCGCCTCGATCCGGTCTTCGTAGACTCGCACACGCAACGTCTCGCCGATGAGGCGGGACGGGACCGAGTAGGCGCAGTGCTTCACCCGGATGGTGCTCCGCTCGCTGACCTGGATCTGCTCCTCTTTGAACTCGGGCAGCCTCGACACGTCGAGCGGGCGCATCGCCGCCAGCTCCTCTTCGACGCGCTTGCCCCGGGCACCGTTGGCCTTGCGCAACACCTCCTGGAGGAACGACTCCCACTCTTCGACGCTCGGAAAATCGCGGCTACCGCGGCGTAGCAGCGCCTGAGCGAGCCGGCGTTTGATCGCACCGTTGCTCGCCTCGACATCGCCGTTTTGCTCCTTCGCGCCGATCTCGGTCGTGCGCGGCGTCATCCGGAAGTGCCGCATCAGCGCGAGGTACTCCGCGTTGAACGGCCTCTTGCTGCCCTCGACAAACTCGGCCTTGCCGTCCGGGATCCGGTGCGTCGCCGCTGTCGAATTGTCCGTCTGGTGAAACTCCGGCACGCGACCGAGCTGGAACAGCGCCGCCTGCACGCCTCGACGCAGCGCTGCCATCGACTCCGACAGGCACACTGTCGCCCACTGCCAGTTGGAGAACGGCAGCATCACCACGCACAGCAGATGGAAGAACAGCTCCCCGGCGATCGTGACGGCGAGCTCCGTCGTCGACGTGAAGTCCGTCTGCGCCGCTTCGCCGGCGCGATGCATCTGCCCGAGCACCGCCTCCTTGTCGGGCCCGCGCTCCGCCCGCCATCGCCGCACGTGCCGTTGCAGCGTGCGCAACTGGCCCGGCTCGTGACGGCCCGGGTACTTCTCCGTCAGCATCGCGAAGATCGTCGTCGCCTCGAATTCCGGCGTCGCCACGAGCAGCGCCTCGATCTCCTCCCACTCCTGCGCGAACGGGTCTTCGCGCGTGCACCACGTCCGCGCCGCCACCATCTCCGACGGCAGCCTCCCGGCTCCGATGTACTTGCGCGCCGTCGTCCGGTCCATGCCGGCCATCATGGCGGCACGGCCTACCCCCTCGTGTTTGCTCATCTCTTCCATCAGCTTCCTCACCTGCGCGTCGCTCACCGCTCGCACGCCGCCTGCCTCTCCACCTCGTGGAGAGCGGCGCCACGCCGACGAGTCACGCCTCCAAAGGATGGGGAGATGTAGTTGTCGTCAGCGGGGAGATGTAATTGTCGTCA
>JADKIL010000011.1 GCA_016721315.1 Candidatus Villigracilis vicinus | reverse complement strand
GGCGTGGATTCTGCTTGGGAGCAGAAAAAACTCGAAGCCAGAAAAATGCTTGAAAATGCCGCAGAATCCCACACGTCAGGTGCACGCTTTGTTGGGCAGTTTTTTGTTATGCAGGATTTGTTGATTGAAATAAAACACATAACCAACAAAACAACAAGAAACTATTTTGATGGGACGAAAAAACAATGTTCTATCTCTCTACGGCTCGACAGGATAACCTGATTCTATCCAAGCATTGAAACCGCCGAGAAGGGGTGTTACGTTTTGAAATCCGTTTTCAAGCAAAATAGACGCCGCACGGGCGCTGGATTCTTCGCTGGGTCAGGTGCAATAGGTGATAATCCATTGCGCTTTATTTAATTCAATGAGACGCGCTTCCGTATCTGCAAGCGGAATGGATAACGAACCTTTTATATGACTCATGGCGTATACATCCGCGCCGCGCACATCTACAAAGACGGCAGTTCCCGCGTCAAGCGCGGCTTTTGCGTCGTCCACAGAGACGCGCTTAATTTCAGGGTAAGTTTCTTCGTCGTGCTCGTTTGAAACAGAAGGTGATTGGACTGCCTGCCCGCTGTTGTTTTGTAGCGTCAATAATATGGCGGTAAAGAGTAGCAGTACTCCGCCTGCTACGAACAGAAGAACAGGAAAATTTTTATTTTTTCGATTTTTCATAACTCTCCAAATTAAAATGGGAAAATAAACATCCCAAATAATAGTTGGCTTAATATTCTCGCACGGGAATTTCTATCGTCATACTGCCAGCGTTTTTGAAATTCAATATCAAAGAAAACGAATCGCCAACTTTTAAATCTCGATTGAGATTAATAAACATGACGTGCAATCCGCCTGTTTTGAATTCTATTGTGCCTTTGGCTGGAATCTCTACCATCTCCTGCATATTCATAGACATTACGCCGTTACTGTCTGCCATGCTCATGTGAATTTCTGTGGCTTCGGCAATATCAGAACTGGCACTTAATAGCATGTCGTCAGATTTTGTGCCATTTTCGATAATAAAATACGCCGCGCCATTTTCGCCCATGCTGGCGGTACGCGCCCAAGCGTCATTGACTGTGAGTGTACCGCTGGAAGTCGAGCAGGCAGTGAGGCTTACCACAGCCAATAATACTAACAATAACCGTTTCATATTTTCAATCTCCTTGAATTTAAGATGTTGATTCGTGGGAATGTTCGTGATTGTGACTCTCTACAATATCGCAGTAAAGCAAATCAGGCTCACAGCCAACACATTCGAGTTGTATTGTAGCATGTCCAATATTATATTGATGGCTGATAATTTCATTAATTTCTTTCTGAATTATCGCGCCATTGCTGATTGAAACATCATCTGTAAGGATATGCGCTGACAGGGCGCGTAAACTTTGCGTAATGCTCCAAACGTGTAAATCGTGAACGCCTTTCACGCCTTCAACTTTCAACAAATTTTCCACTAATTTTTTTGTATCTACATCGCGCGGCGTACTTTCCAGCAAAATATCTATCGTGTCTTTCAAAATTCCCCATGCGTTCCATAAAATCAATACGCCAATCAAGACACTTACTAACGGGTCAAGCCAATTCAAACCCGTAAAGGCTATGATAATACCCGCGATAACTGCGCCGATTGTAGAAAACACATCACCCATAAGATGAACGAACGCGCTTCGTAAATTTAGGTCATGCTCACTGCCGCGCTGAACTAACCACGCTGTACCTGCGTTGATTAGAAAAGCGACAATTCCAACCCCAATCAGAATCCCTGAATTAACTTCGGGCGGCGATATAAAACGCTGATAGGCTTCATAGAAAATATATCCAGCCACAAAAATTAATGTAGTTGAATTTAATAAAGCCGTAAGAATACCCGCCCGATGATAGCCGAAAGTTTTCTTGTCATCAGCGGGCTGTGTGCTAACACGAATTGCGTACCAACTTAAACCCAAAGCGATAACATCGGTGAGGTTATGCCCTGCGTCGGACAATAATGCAAGACTGTTTCCCCATATTCCAGCGAGGGCTTCAAAGCCGACAAATGCCAATGTAAGAAATAAGGAAATAGAAATGCGTTTTGTCGTTTGCTTTGTCAAATCGCCAAAGTGTGAATGAGAATGCGAATGTTGTTCCTTCATAGATGGAGAACTCCTGAAAAAATCATCATATCCAACGGCGGGTCTTTTGGCAATAATCCTGATATGCTATTCCGTGTGTATGGGAAAGAAATTCTTCTTCCAACCTAACTTGGATTTGCATGAGTACATCGCCAACGACAATTATTGCAAAGGTTGCGACATTTGGCAATATAAAAAATAACCCTAACAAAGTTAGCCGCATTCCAAGAAAAATGGGATTGCGTGATAAGCGAAAAATGCCAGTTTGAATCAATTCCGTTTTATGTTCTGCGTCAATTCCAATTCGCCAAGAATTGCCCATTTGTAACTGTGCAACAAATGTCCAGATTAGCGATATGCTTAACAATCCTATTCCAACATAAGAATAGATAGGATTCAGTAACCAAAAGACAGGAACAAGATATTTATACCAATCTGGCAAAAAAGAGTAAACACAAACTACGATAGCGCAAGATAGTAGTGTTAGGCGAAAAAGAATACCGACAAAATCGTGAGCGGTATCTGTTTTACCAAAAGTGTAGGGCTTTATACCAGTTGTTTTCCATACAATGTAGGAACGCCAAATAAAAGCCGTGAAAAAATATGTAACAAGATAGATTGGGAGGAAGTACGGTAAGAATATATTCAAGACAGATTTCCTTATTTTAAGGGGGCTTTTGATTTTGCAAGGAACTGCCCAACGGTTTTGCTTTGCTGGGGCGGGACGGCCGCAGGCGCCCACCCAAAAATGCGGGGCTGGGGGGGGTGTGGGTTGGGCGATCCCCAGCGTCGGGTGCACGCTTTGTTGGGCAGGTGCGACTTGAGCAAGACTTGCTGACTGAAAACCATAACCACAACCAATTTGATTAACTTTTACACACAACTTTATTTTTGGCAATGACTACTTGACCGAAATAAAAACCGTGGAGCAAAAAGTGCCAAAGCCTAACTTTTCAAAACGCTTGCTGAAAAATAGTCCTGCAAACTAAACCTTGCCAGAAAAAATTCTTAACGCCCTATTGCGTCCCGAAAAACAAAAAAACCTAAACATAAGTCTATAGCAAATTCTCGTTTTTCTAAATTGGGACTTTCTAAAAAACTCGTAATAGTTTTTCTAAATGCGTCTCTTTCGCTAAACTCAGAAAGGCTTTGATATATTTCGAGAACAGGCATTACATTCCCACCATAACCAATATTTGAATGTGAATAGCGTTTATTAAATTTTATTTGTTTATTGAACGCCTTTATAAAATATTCAGCGTCTTTTAGTGTCATCTCGTTCTCCTGCTAGATAATAATGCGACAGCAATTTAGATGATAAAGCCAATTCTTTTTCTTGCTTTCCGAAATTCAACACTGAATTGAAACACAAGTAAATTTGACACGGAAGGTTTTCTCCAAGCACCTGCCCAACGGTTTGCGTTACCGCGTGTGGGCGGGCTTGGATTCGCTCTGAGATGTAGGAAAAGCCCAAAGCCAGAAAATGCCTGTAAATCGATGCAGATCCCACACGTCAGGTGCGCTTTGTTAGACCCCGCCCTTGACCTGCAAGACTCTTTGCCATTAAAGACCTAAACCCATTTTACTACTTCGCTTCCACAATTTTATTTCTTCATCACTCCAAGCCATACAACTTGAAGACTCTTTTATCAATTTCGGAATTAATGTCTTTTATTTGGCGGTCAAGATTTCTTGCATGGTCTAAATTATCTTCGGGGCGCACGGCTTGACGCTCTTTTGCAAGACAAGCATTTTTCGACCAGTTTTGCAATTTCGTTGTGAGCCGTTTTTCGGCTTGATTTTCAAAATTGATACGATGCACAGGAATACGGCGAATATGCTCAGGCAATATACTTAATCCATTGAAAAGCACAGTTCGGTAATAATAAAGCAAAAGTTTTGAGTTCAATAAACCTAATGCGTAACAGTCGGAATATTGATTTGAAGGTGAATAATTTTCGGGCAATTTGACTTGTCGTTGCTCGTTGAGTAATTTATATTGAACGCAACAAATCAATTTTTGGTCTACGTAAAATCCTGCTTCGTCATAAGTTCGAGTAATCCTTGTGCAATTGCACGTACAAGAATTTTTGGGCTTTCATGCAATTCTTGGAATGTTGGACGCGCCATGATGGAAGGTTGGTAATCCAAATACAATTCTTTGAACTCAACCACGTATCTTTGAACGTCTTTCCCTTCCAAGTAAGGAACAAAATTTTTCTTTGCTTTCTTTTTATGCAAGAAGTCAGATTTTTACGCCATCTTCTGTGTAAGCAACTATACCTTTGCTTACATAAAATAAATCGCCAAAATTAACGCTTTGATTTTCAATTTTCTTGTACAAGAGGCGCTATTGGATCTCCAATATCAAGGCGAAACTTAATTTTGTGGTGTGGTCTCGAATGTCTTTTTGACCAATTTCAATTGTTTGTTTACCAATTATTCCATCGCTAAAATCGCCCTTCGGCACAATTGCTATGCGATTCTCTTTCCTTGTCTTTTCATCTGATGTTTTCTTTATCACAAGAACACAAGTTTCAACGGTTGCGTCTTGGAAAACTTTGTAACCAGAAAAATCTACAATGTTTTCAATACATCCAGTTTCTAAAATAAGTTTTCTGAGCGGCATTGCGTAAGTTTGATTCAAAATGGCAGACGGGATAATAAAACCAATGCGCCCGCCAGTTTTCAAGAAATTGCCCTTTCGAGAAAGAGAACGTAAATATCAAATTTTTGATATGCTGTTTTGAAAAATCCAGAATTTGCATAATCTTCTCTTTCGCTTTCAGGCAAATTTTCAAATCGTATGTATGGCGGATTGCCAATGATTACATCAAAACCACCATCTTTTGTTGCCTGCGAAAAATCCCAATCCAAGTTTCAGGTTTTAGACTATCTGCATAATGAATATTTTCCAGCATGGGCAATTTTTCGCGTGAATGTAAGCCACGCAAAAGCAAATTCAAACGCGCCACTTCTACGGCTTGCTTGTCTTTGTCCACGCCAAAAATACAATTTTGCAAAACTTCTAATTGTCTTGCTCTATCATAAAAATCTACTTCGCCTTTTTGAGCCTGTCCGCGTTGCTTGGCTACAAAATTATCAACCACGTCAAACGCTTCAATCAAGAATGAACCAGAACCGCAAGCCATATCCAACACGCGAGGCGGCTTCGATGGGTTGTATCCGTTTTCTTCAAGATACTTTCCTACGGTTTGCTGAACGATGTATTTTGTTACAAAAGTAGGCGTGTAATAAATGCCTTATGATTTTCGCTTTGTTCGCTTTTCTTCTACATGCGTTTCGGTTTCGCCTTCTGCGACAATATGACCTAA
>JADKIL010000010.1 GCA_016721315.1 Candidatus Villigracilis vicinus | reverse complement strand
AGAATATATGCAAGATTTATTATTGGTAATACCCAAAAATACTTAACCAATCAATATCCCGATCAACGAACTATTAACCAATAAAAGAATGGACTCAGCCCCGCGTAAATTTATGAAACTGGAACTCATTCTTGGGAGGTCGTCTGCAACGTTAAACGGAAGATATGGTTCAAGAGTTGGGTCTTGTTCAATGAACCATTTACGAATTCTTCCTGTGCGGCGGTAAAAAGTTATTGCTGATGCGCTTAAGTCCAGACTTTGACGGAGGGTATTTATACCCATTAGAACAAGAATAAAAATAACAATACCTGTAACTGGAATAAAAATATGAAGAAAATTATTTAATGAGTAAGTACGCTAATCCACCACCAATTGCCGTTACTAGTACAAGAAAAAGAACCTTATTCATTAGCGTGTCTTTGGAATGGTTAGCGTTTTGATTAAGAACATCAAGTTCCGCTGTCATGTGTTGAGCAACGGTGTCTGAGATTTTGCGATTGACAGGTTTACGCGGCACAAGGTACATTTATTATGATGGAAAAGCGCTTCTTTGTGATGTTTGATAATGACGTCTTTACCGATCCAATTGAGGGTGGACATGAAATTATGATTTCCTGTTTTCTTGCGGGTCATTCCCCGCTACCCCCATATTTTACCCGACCCCTTGCACATCCGGTCAAGGGGTGCCCGCCCGAAACAAAACGACCCATCCGCAGGGGGTGGGTCGTCACAACAAAGGGGGCATGGTTAATGTCGGCTGGGCAGCAGGCTGGTGACACTGACCTGGCTCCCTTGGGAGAACAACACTTGGTCAATACATCAGGGTTGTAGTTTTCATTCATTCAACGCCCTCCTTTATTGTGTCATTGTGAGAGCATTCTTGATTTTCGTCGCCATGAAAAAGAGCGGCGGCTCGCAATGACATAAGAACTTATGTCGTGATCTGGCTTAAATCCGCAATCACAGGCAGGGAGAACAACTCATTCCGCAACAGGCGGCTGGTGAAGAACAACACCTCAAAGTTTTCGATCTTGCCTGTTTTGGGATTCAACCGGGCAATAATTTCATCCTGTAATTCTTCTGATTCCTGCTCAGGGTAAGGCGGAACGGTGTTAATGTATAAAATGTCCGCTTCACGGTCATATTTGAAGGTTAACTTTTCTGCCATTCTATTTCTCCATTGATCAAACGACTGGTCATGTAGGCTGTAATAATCCAGTTTCGTTCAGTGGGCGCGGCATCACTTACCACTACAACCGCCACGTACTTGCCGTGACGCACATCTTCGAACCAGCGGTAGAACATCCGCGCCCCGCTCATGCGGATACTGCGCCGCACTTCGTCGGGATCAGCCAGAGTCTGCTCAATTTGAGGCAGGTATTCTGGCAGGATATCGGGGTGGTTTTCGGCAATATGCGCTTCGCGTTCTTCGGTTAATTCAACATCGCCTTTCAAGTAGGGGCATGAAAATTTATGCATGGTTAGTTTCCCTCATTATACTTTGGGTTCTTCGGCAATCTTAGTGTAATTTTACTTGCTTCCCATTCACTTCCTTCCATTTTACCCGACCCCTTGCACATCCGGTCAAGGGGTGCCCGCCCGAAACAAAACGACCCATCCGCAGGGGGTGGGTCGTCACAACAAAGGGGGCATGGTTAATGTCGGCTGGGCAGCAGGCTGGTGATGACGCCCTTCTGCCCTTTCTTCTCCTTTCTCAGCTTGCGCTTCTCTTTCAGAACATGCTGGGCTTTCTTCTTGCTTTCCTTCTTTTCCTTATCGCGGTTGTGACCCATCTCAGCTCCTTTCGTTCAGAACTACTTTCATCATATACCATCCGCACCTCAAAAACAACCACCCTCAAACCCTCCATGCACCTGACCCCTGACCCCTCGCACCTGACACATTCCGTTACTCCCCCAAATCTCCTACACCCCAAATACGATATACTAACGCCTAATTTTTTAGCGATCCAAAGCATAATTTTCTATAAATTCATTTTAGAGGAAGAAGTCCATGTATCGAAACCGTGTCCGTCCCTTGCTTGCCCTGCTCCTCCTTGTCCTAGCCAGCCTCGCCTGCATTCCTGGCACAGAAAGAGTGATCGGCGAAGTCACCTGTGTGGATGATGGCTATTTGTTCGGAAGTGGAACCCAATATATATGCTACTGTCCAACAGATGGCAAGGCATATAGAGGGGGTGAATTGTCATCCCCCACATTAAGAGGTATAGACCCTGCCCGACTTAAAACCCTCGCCTGCTCAGACCCATTCGCACAGACACTTAATCAGAACTCCGCCCTCCCTACCGAACCCCCCACTGAGGAACCGACAGAAGAACCGCGCCTCCACCGAAGCCCCAACCGACCCGGCTCCATTGAAGCCCTACCTCACCGGCGCCTTCACGGCATGCGATAACACCGCGGGCTACGTCAACTTTAGCATCGCCGAAAACGCTCCCGCCTACGACCCTGCTACCTTCAAAGTCACCTTCAACGGCTACCCGGTCAACTGCGCGCCTGCCGCCAATAATCCCAGCGTGCTTACCTGCAACTACCCGCCTCCATCCTATGCTCCGCCTGCTGGCGTGCAAGTCTTCATCGGCGAAGAACTGGTCAACGAATTCGACTTCAACGGCGGCGCCATCTGCGACTCCGCTCCGCAGCCTAATAACCCTGGCAGCGAAGATCCCCAACTCGAACAACCTGCCTCCACCGAGCCCGCCGCCACCGAACCCAGCAGCGACTAGCCCCTTGCTTTTATGAATCCCTCTCTCAAAGGAGAACCAATAAAATACAAATCATCCCGTTGTGCATTAGCTGAAAGATTACACGGGCAAACACGGATTTTTAAAGGATTTTTTCCGTGAGAATCCGTGAAATCAGCGTAATCCGTGTACTTAACCCAAGTTGCTACCTATAGAGAAGGTGAAAAAAAATTAACGCAAAGGCGCAGGGGCGCAAAGAAAAAGCACTTAAATCTTAGCGTCTTAGCGACTTTGCGTTAAAAAAGCTTGACCCATCACGCCAAAATATGTAAGGTGGCAACTTGAGTTACTTAAGAAACAGTCTCTGAAAGATAAGCAGGCATCCCGTGTCTGCAGATGCGGGATACCTGCTTATCTCCCCCCATATTTCCCACGCCCAATCTGCCTTAGAGGAGAATTTAATGAATATTCGAAAGCACCCCCGTTTGATCCTTGTCCTGACTGCCTTATTCGCCCTGGTCTGCCGCTGCGGTTCTGGTCCAGTCGAAACGATTCCAACCACATCGGATGGTGTTGAATTAACGGGTTGCACTACATACCTTGGAGGTTTTGAACCAAGCGGCATTAAATGTGAGGTCAGCTGCCCGAGCGGCAAAGAATGGATAGAGGATCCAAATGGTGGCAGCGGGTTTTCCGATGTGACCTACGCAGAAGTAGTTGCTCAAGCCTGCAGCAGACCGTGCCATAATGGGAATTATTTAGCTGCATGTAAAAAAGACCTTATCGTTTCTGCTGGGAGCGCCTCATCCTCCAGTAGTTCTTCCCGTGCCGCCCCCACTGAGGAAGCGACAGAAGAACCGGCTCCCACCGAAGCCGCCACCGACCCGGCTCCCTTGAACCCCTACCTCACCGGCAACTTCACCACCTGCGATAACGCCGCGGGCTACGTCAACTTCAGCATCGCCGAGAACGCTCCCGCCTACGACCCCGCCACCTTCAAAGTCACTTTCAACGGCTACCCGGTCAACTGCGCCCCGGCTGCCAATAACCCCAGCGTGCTTACCTGCAACTATCCGCCCCCATCCTATGCACCGCCCGCGGGTGTGCAAGTCTTCATCGGCGAAGAACTGGTCAACGAGTTCGACTTCAACGGCGGCGCCATCTGCGACTCCGCTCCGCAGCCCAATAACCCCGGCAGCGAAGATCCCCAACTCGAACAACCTGCCTCCACCGAGCCCGCCGCCACCGAACCCAGCAGCGACTAGTTTATTTCTGCAAAGGGTTTCTCCGTGATCTCTGTGTGCTCCGTGGTGAACCGCCTCCAGGTTCTCGTATCGAATGGTATTTTGCCTTCTCCTATCGTATAATCGGATACAGCACGTCCGATTCCCATACCCAACTCAAGGAGAGATACAAATGGATAACAAGGTTTTGCAGGTCATCGTTGCGCTTTTCATCCCCCCGCTTGCCGTGTACATGAAGAACGGCAAGATCGACAACGACTTCTGGATCAACGTCGTTGCCACCTTCCTCGGCGGTCTCCCCGGCGTCGTTCACGCCCTGTGGGTCATCCTGCGCTAAAGGATTCCCGAAACTGTACTGCAACAAAAAAACGTCCGCGGGCGAAAAACTCACGGACGTTTTTCTTTATAACCAAAGCCTTTCAGATCCAACTCGGATTCCCGCCGGAATCTATTTTACAGGAGCCTTGCATGAAGTTTCTAAAACGTCCGCAGCTGATCTTGGTCCTCTCCGCCTTTGTCACCGTCTTTTGTCGCTGCTCACTCACTCCTGGAACCCCAGTCACATTATCTCTGGCAGATGGCAACTCCATCGAATGCCTGGAGTTCTTTGAAAACGACCCCAATTGGAGCAATCTTTATAATTCTGCCTACACCTACGATTGCAGCATCACCTGCCCCGATGGCAGCCTTGCGTCCATCAAAGCCATGCGCCTGCCAAATGGCAGCTTCACTACTTATGTGGAAGGCGAGATCGTAGAGCTTGAGTTAGCCCTGCTGCAGGAGCAGTATTGTGCCCTGCCTACCACCGCCACTGAACCCGCCACCGAAGCGCCCGCGCCGCCCCTCAGTGCGGGAGAAAGTCAGGTCACCAGTATCCCTTTCCTGACCGGCAAGATCACCGCCTGCGACTATAAAGCCGGGTTCATCAATTTTGAACGGGCAGATGCAGATCAGGAATACTCGCGAGAAAACCTGCAAGTGGCGCTCAACCAACAAACCGTGGACTGCGGCGTGCCCAACAACAACCTTGATGTCCTCTCATGCGATCTTCCGGCGGGGGTGCGCTTCCCGATCAATGTGCAAGTCCAGGTGGCGCAGGTTCAGGTCAACGACTTTAGCTTCGACGGCGCCTTCTGCGGCTACAAAGACCCCGGCAGCGCAGATGGCAACTCCACCGACGAAAACGGCGGCTCGGGCGGTGTGCCTGCCTGTGACCCGCACCTGGACCCAAACTGCTCGGTGGATTGCTCCAACCCTGCCAATGTAGACCTATGTCATTAAGGTAGGCAGGCGCTCATTGAGCGATACGCCTTGATATTAAAAATCCCCGCCGAGATTGGCGGGGATTTTTTGATGGATGGGTACTTACAACCATAGTTCCTCGGCGTACTTATTTTTATCCTTCCACCAGCCCACCAGGTCAGCGAGGAAGGGCAGTGTGAACACCCATGAAACCGTGAAGGGCGTCATGATCTTGAAGTAATCCCAATAGGGTGCAAGCGGACCCGTCAGCCCCCAGTCCCATGTCCGCCAGTACCAGCGCCAGAGGATGTAATAACTGAGAATGCTAAATTCCACGGTTAGGCTAAAGAGAAACGTGCGCCAAAAGGTACGCGAGTTCAAGTTCAATGCCGCAAAAGGGATGAACCACAGCGGGTACCACATGCGAAAGGCATTGCTTAAATAGATCATTGCAAAATACGCCAGGAAGCCGGCTTCGAGCAGGGTCAACTTGCGGCGTAATAAAGCGATGGTGATAAAAGCGTAGGTCAATAAAAAGAGATAGCGTGTGTTGGGCAGGATCAGCTTGCTGATCTCCGGTGAGAGCTCACGCACGATCACATAAATGGCATAGGCGGGGGAGAAGCTGCGGCGCGCGAAGGATTGAACAATGCCGCTGAACACTTCGGGGAAGGGTCCCATCAGGCGGTATGCGAGGAAGAAAACGCCCAGCACGATCACCCCCAGCCCGAGCGTGCGCGTGATGCGTTCCTTCCAGGTGGGTGCGTCCATCAGCAGATTCAATCCAAACAGCGGCAAAAAGATCAACGCCGGAAGTTTGATCAGCGATGCCACGGTCAACGCCAGGGCTGCCCATGCCCACTTGCCGCGCTGCCAGAGGATGAGTCCCAGCATCACGAAGGCTGCCATGCTCATATCGTTGTGACCATTCCCCAGCGCTTCCAGCAGGACCAGCGGGTTGAGCGCAAAGAATGCCAGCGCCGTCACCCGGCTGACGGCGAATTTTTCGTCCTGTTGTTTGCTGTACCAACCGATCAGATACGCCATACCCATGAACGCCAGCAGGCTGATGACCTTCATGGCGATGATGCCCGCGCCAATATCCCTGATGCCGAGCTGCACCGGAATGCGCCCCAGGACCTCCCACACAGGACCATACGGCGAGGTCTTGTCCACGTATTCTCCGGCAAGCTGGCTGAGCGGGTCGTTCGGGAAGGCGCCCGGCGGCACGAACAAGGGGTTGGCGTTATACAAGACCCAGTTGCGCGCATTGACCACATACACCGCCACATCCAGCGCGGTGATGGGGTACAACCCCAATAAGATGAAGCCGCAAGCCGCGGCGAACCCCAGGGTTAATTTGCGCAGCTCGTTGCTTTTCTCTGCATATTCCTTTGAAAAGCGCTGCAGGGTTTGCATGATGCGCCAGAAAGCGTAGAAGAGAACTCCCAGCCCGAGAATGTAAACCCATACCAGTTCACGGGTGCCGTTCCGCAGGATCATTTCCAGGTCGAGCATTTTGCCTTCGTGATAGATGTAAGGGATCAAAGGGAAGGTGAGCACAAAGGCAAGGTAGATGCCTGCGCTGATGCTTCCCCAAAGGATCAATTCCTTACGGGCGGCGAGGAAGGCTTGTGTTACTTTTTGTGGTTTTGGCATGGGCGGGGATTATACCTATAAATATTTGTATACAAAAATTACCAAAACGGATCGGGTTATTTCCCGATCAACTTCTGCCAGGTCAACGGACCCACCACGCCGTCTGCGGTGAGCCCCTGTTTTGTTTGAAAATCCTTCACCGCCTGTTCCGTGATCGGACCAAAGATGCCGTCCACTTCAAGGGTGTAGCTTTGCTGGGTCTTCAACAGGAATTGCACGGCGCGCACGGCATCTCCTTTATCGCCCAGGGCTGCCGGTATCACCAGCACTTCCCATGTCTCCGCGCCAACGATGCCGTCTTCTTCTGTAATATCGTTTTCCTTCTGTAGATTTTTCACCTTGGCTTGGGTCTCTGCACCGTAGATCCCATCTACAATGAGGTTGGTGTACCCATGCTGCCGCAACAGGTACTGAATGGCGCTGACTTCGGGCGTGCTGTCACCTTGTTTAAAGGTTTGCCAGACCACCACTCCGCCGCGCTTTACCTTTACCTGCACCCAGAACGGTCCCGATGCCAGGGCAAAGGTCTCGCCTGCGGGGTCTTTGATCTTCCAGTTGCTGCGATACGTTCCGGCAAGCGCGGGTGCGGTCAAATTGACCGACACATCCAGGCTTTCGCCTGGGGCTACATTCACGGGGGTCAGCGCTTGCGTCACGGGTCCGCCCATGCGCTCGCCCGAATCAAATACAAGTTGATACCCCGGCGTCCATGTGCAGGTGCCTTCGTTCTTGAGCCGCCAGGTTTTGGTGAAAGGCTTCTCAACGATGAACGAGGTATTGTCCGGCACGGTGACATCGGATTCAAAGGATGCGCGGTTGCAGGGTGTTCCGGTTTGGGTGGGTTTCACTGCTTGCGGCGTGCCTGCCGCGAAGGTTGTTGCAGGGTCTGGGGTCGTGGTGCCCAGGGCGGGCGTTCCGGCGGGCGGCAAGACCTGCGTCCCCGAGGCTGTAATGGTTTCAGCTGCGAAGGTTGCCAGCTGGTTGAAATCATATTCCGATTGTTTCGACGGCATGTTGCAGGCGGCGAGTATCAGAGCTATTCCCAAACTAAAAATAAAGAAGCGGACGCGCATGAAGATTCTCCTTGGTTAACCAAAGTGTACGAGCTTGCCCTGCGTTCTGCAAGGTGGAAATCCCGCGGCGCTACCCGTCCTGGAGTTGGTTCGCGTACTCATCCAGCACCACGCCCAAGCCGTCTGCCACGCGGTTGACGTAGGCATAGTAGGCTGTGGTCTGATTGATATCCAAAATGGCGCGGTCGTCCCATCCGGCTTCGCGCAAAGGCATGAGGTCGGCTGCGTTCATGTCCCACGGGGTGCGGGTGAGTTTATCGGCATACGCCAGCATCGCCCGCTGGCGGGGTTTCAATTCTGCAGTGCGGTAGTCGTTCTGCAGGGCTTGCACCAATTCAAGGTTCTTTGTAAATCGCAGCAGACCGCGCGAATGATGCGCAATTCAATAATGGCATTTGTTGATGGCGCTGACCATCACCGCGATCATCTCACGCTCCGACCTGCTCAGCGGACTCTTGGCATGCATCACTGTGTGATACAGGTCGGCGTGTGCCCGCAGGGTTGGCGGGTTGAGCGAATGCACAGCCAGGATATTGTCGACACCTTTTTTCTCATCATCCCATTCCTGTTTGTAATAGTCCGCCAGTTCGCCCTCGGCTTCTGTTTCAGGAACTACATGGATCCATGCACGTTTTTCCATCTTAAACCTCACTGAATGAAAACAGCCCCCAGGGGGGAACTCCCCGAGGGCTGACTCTTTAACGAACAAACTATCTAACGAACAAACTACTCCACGATATTGATCGGCAGGGAATTATTCGCCCCAAGCGCCGCTACAGAAACCTTCTGCGCGATCTTCATGGCAATATCTGTGAATGCTTTGGCAACCGGCGAGTCGGGGTAGGCATCCACGATCGGTTTGCCGGTATCGCCGCCAATGCGCACATTTTGGTCGATCGGCACGCCGCCCAGGAAGGTCGTCTCGGTGGCTTGCGCCAGCTTCTCGCCGCCGCCTGAACCGAATAGGTCCATCTTGGAGCCGTCTGGCATTTCGAGGTAAGACATGTTCTCAACCACGCCCAAGATGGGCACTTCGAGGGTCTTGAACATGTTAAGTCCGCGCCCGGCATCTTCAAGGGAAACCAGTTGCGGCAGGGTCACGATCACAGCGCCACTCAACGGAAGAGCCTGTGCCAGAGAAAGCGCCGCATCGCCGGTGCCAGGGGGCAGGTCAACGATAAGGTAATCCAGTTCGCCCCACTCCACATCGCCCAAAAATTGACGAATGGCAGAGTTGAGCATCGGTCCGCGCCAGATGAGGGGTTGCCCGGGTTTGACCAGCAAGCCCATTGAAACCATTTTCAGCCCATACGCTTCAGCAGGGATGATGCGGGGTCCGTTCGGGGGCGGTAGTTTTTCCACGCCAAGCATGGTGGGGGTGTTGGGTCCGTAAATATCCGCATCCATCAAGCCGACGCGCGCACCAGTCTTTGCCAGCGCCACTGCCACATTAACCGACACGGTCGATTTGCCAACGCCGCCTTTGCCCGAGCCGATGGCAATGGCATTACGGATGGGCGTGTTGACCAGTCCGCGCATGCGCCCGTCGTTGGGCACATCCGAGTCCATTTTAATGTCAACCGTTTTCACACCGGCGACGGTTTTGAGCGCGTTGCGGCAATCCGCTTCGATCTTGCCTTTCAAGGGGCAGGCAGGGGTGGTGAGCATCACCGAAAAGGAGACTTTGTCTCCACTGACCTCTAAATTGCGGATCATGTTCAAGGTCACAAGGTCCTGTCCGAGATCCGGTTCTTGAACCGTGCCGAGGGCTTGCAGTACTGCTTCTTTAGTTGGGGTCATTTAGTTTTCTACCTATATAAAATGAATTCGTCACACCTGCACTTGCGTGCTGGTGCAAGCGTTGCGAGGGCGATGGTTTTCGCCCGAAGCAATCTCGGAATTATGTTTGAGATTGCTTCGCCGCAAAAGCAAGTGCGCGGCTCGCAATGACGGAAAGTGTAAGCTACGCCGCCGGGGCAGCCGCTGCCGCAGCATCTGCCTTGGCAGCCTTCGCGGCTTCCTTGGCTTTGCGGGCTTCCTCTTCCTTGTTGTAGTTCAGCGGGCGGATCTCCGCATAGTACGAGGCGGGCTTGAGCAATTTCTCGAGGTTGTACACGTTGCGCTCATAGGAGGCGATGGCGAAATCGTGGTCCATCTTGATGGCATCGAACGGGCAGTATTCCGCGCAGAAACCGCAGTTCATGCAGATATCCATGTCGATATAGAATTCGGCGGGCTGGGGCACGGGTTTGCCGGTGTTGGGGTCATTCGTGCGCACGATCCAGATGCATTGCGGCGGGCAGACCTTGGCGCAGATGCCGCACGAAGTACAGCGGATATCCTTTTTGTCATCCCCGTCGTGGACAAGGAAGGGAACAAAACGGAATTCTTCCGGTTGGATCAACTGTTCTTCGGGGTACTGCACGGTAAAGATACCGCGCGTATTTTTTGAGGAACGGTGCGCAATGCCTTCGGTGGTGTTGTAGCGTTTCTTGCCGCGAACCCACCACGAAATATCATCGAGATACGTTTCGTAAAAGCGATTGAGGGTAACGCCTAATCCTTTTAATATGCCTTTTCCATACATAAGTATTTCTCCATTTCGTCATTGCGAGGGCGTTCTTGTTCTTTGCCCGACACTTGCGCTGCACGCCAGTGCAGTGAGCAATCTCCAACTGTGTATAGAGATTGCTTCGTCGGGAAGAGCGCCCTCCTCGCAATGACGTAAAGATTTATCTATCCACTTCGCCCATCACGATGTCGAGCATCGCGAGCAGGACAACGAAGTCAGCGATCTTGACGCCTTTGCACATCGTTTCAACAGCGGTCAGGTTGACGAAGGAAGGCGCGCGGACGTGATAGCGATACGGATTCGGCTTGCCGTTCGAGACGACGTAGAAGGCAAGTTCACCCTTCGGGGATTCGATGCGACCATACGCCTCGCCCGCCGGAACGCGAACCTGATACTGCGGCTTCTGTGAGTTGATCGGTCCGCCGGGGATCTGTTTAAGTGCCTGCTCCAGAATGCGCAGCGACTGGCGAATTTCATCGAAGCGGATCAGGTAGTTGTCGAGCATATCGCCGTTGTAGCGCACAGCCACGTCGAAATCGAAGCGGTCATACACCGAGTACGGGTCGGCGCGGCGCAGGTCATACGGCACACCCGCAGCACGGAGACACGGTCCCGTCACCGAGTGTTGAATGGCTTCTTCCGCGTTCAAGACATGAATGTCTTTCAGACGGGCAACAAGTACTTCGTTCTCATTGAGGAAGCGTTCCATTTCGTCGGTCTTGGCGGGCAGGCGTTCAAAGACCAGATCCTTGATCTTCTGCATGGCATCTTCAGGAATATCGCGCACCACGCCGCCAAAGCGGAAGTAGTTGCACATCATGCGCGCACCCGATACGGCTTCGAAGATATCCAGGATCAACTCGCGTTCCTCAAAGGCGTACAGCGAAGGCGTGTACATCGAGCCCATGTCGTTGATGAGCATGCCGACGAAGATGAGGTGGTTCTGAATACGGCTCAACTCCGCCATGATCACGCGGATGTATTCCGCGCGTTCGGCGACGGGGATCTTCATCAATTTTTCAACGGTCACTGCATAGCCGAAATTGTTCGCCATCGAGTTGAAGTAATCGAGGCGGTCGGTGTACGGCATGATCTGCAGGAAGGTGTTGCGTTCGCCGATCTTGTCGTGGTTGCGGTGCAGGTATCCCATGACCGGTTTGAGGCTGGTGATGGTTTCGCCGTTGAGCTCCACAGCCACGCGCAATACGCCGTGTGTAGAGGGGTGATGCGGACCCATATTGACGACCATATGGTCGCCCATTTCTTTTTCGCGCCCGGCATCATTCTTCAAGCTGGAGCGTTCGAGCGAGAAGTAAAGCTGGTCTTCGTTCTGCGGCTGGTAATTATCGAGCTGGAAGTTTTCCGGCAGCTTGATGTTATCGCGGTAGGGATTCTTGAATTCCGCATAGGTGTGCTTGCCTTCGGGCCAGCGGCTCTTATACGGCTTCACTTCTTCTTCAAAGAAGGCTTCTTTATAATCTTTGCGCAGGGGGTGACCCTCAAAGCCTTCCCACATCAGAATGCGGCGCAGGTCGGGGTGTCCGGTGAACTTGATGCCCAGAAGATCCCAGGCTTCGCGTTCCTGGAAATCTGCACCAGCCCATATATTAATGAGCGACGGTACTTCGACAGGGTCAACGCGGTCTGCTTGCACCTTGAAGACCAAGCCGGGTCCGCCTGTGGTGCGGTGGGCATGATAGACCACTTCCATTTTGTTCTCGGCGATATAGTCCACGCCGGTCACAGAGGAGAGCAGGTCGAAGCCAAATTCATCGCGCAGGGCGGTGGCAACTTCCACGAGGTTTTCTTTTTTGATGATAATGCCCGAGAACCCGGGGCGTGCGTCGGCGCTGACAGAGTCTGGGAAGCGTGCGACCAGGCTTGCGCTGAGTTGAGCCGAAGCGTCCAGGGTTGTAGTGGAGGCGGGAGTAGCCATTATGCACCTTCCTTTTTCGCGGCAGCAGCCACAATTTCTTCAGCGCGGCGTACGTCGATCAGATCCGGTCCGAGGATGGGCATGGGCACATAGTTGGAGTCAACCTTGCCCTTTTCATACCAGCGCACTTTCTTGATGGATTGATTATCGATCTTCTCTTGCAATTTGATCATGCCTGCGATCAATGCCTGTGGGGTGGGCGGGCAGCCGGGGATGTAGACATCCACGGGCAGGAACTTGTCGATTCCTGCGACAACGTTATAGCCTTCTTTGAAAGGTCCGCCGCTGGAAGCGCAAGCGCCCATTGCCACCACATATTTCGGCTCAGGCATCTGGTTGTATAAGCGGATGATGGACGGCAGCATTTTCTTGGTGACGGTGCCCGAGACCAGCATCATATCTGCCTGACGCGGGGTGGGGCGCATCACTTCCATACCGAAGCGTGCCATATCGTAGCGTGCGGTTTGCGCGGCGATCATTTCGATCGCGCAGCATGCCAGACCGAACATCAGGGGCCACACCGACCAGCGGCGTCCCCAGTTGTAGAGGCGGTCGAGCGTGGTGATCGAAACCACGTTCTGAATATCCTCCGGGATGTTGTAGTTCGGCAGGTTCAAGCCTTCGTATTTATTTTCTTCCATGGATGTGCTCCTCGTACCAGTCTTGGTATATCGCGTATAGGATGTCGTCGTTCACGAGCGCGGGATCATCCTCAAATTCCGAAAGTGCAAGCGTCCAGTCTAATATCTGTTGCAGGGTTACTTCTTCGATGTTCACATGAGTATGTGTGCGACGTAGCTCCATTGCAATGGCGAATGTGGCGTCCCAGTGCAGGCTCATTGTTCAAGTTGTCGTTCACGAAAATAAAGAAAGAGCGGCAATGCAAATGAAAGCCCGACCATCAAGGTCACCAGTGGGTATGCCCACCAATACTTCATCTGCAAGCGTTTGGCTTCGTTGTAAAAGAAGGTCCATGCCGCGAAGACGGAAATGGTCAGGTCGGCGGCGAGTAATGCGCCCCAATCCAGAGCAGTCAACTGCGCAAGAGCTGCGGTCGTGCTCATTTCGTTGGCTGTATAAAATTTGAAGATGAAATAATAAGGAAGGACAAAACCAATTACAGTGAGAATTAGATAGATGTTCTTTTTCACAGTGGTGTTTTCCTTCACAATGATTTGAATTATAGCTAGCGGAAGGAAAACCGTCAATTGAATTATGCAAAAATATATTTACATAAATAAGAAAGTGAATATAATCACTCCCAACGAATGACATCCACAGGACGGTGCCCGCATCGCGCTTAATTTGGGCTTGGTCCAGTTTCTGAAAATTTTCTACTCTGACGCTTTGCGCATAGGCAATTATGACGACTTCCCGCCAAAAAATCCTCTCTCACCTCAAAAAGGCTCGCTCCGCTTCCGCCCGCGAGATCGCCCGCGCCTTGAAACTGTCCGCGCCGAATGTGCGCCACCACTTGTCAGTGTTGTGTTCAGACGGGCGCGTGGAGATGACCGCCGTTCACAACCGCGAGGGCAGGGGCAGACCCGAGAAAGTGTATTCACTGTCCGAAGCGGCATTGGGAGATAACCTCTCGGTGTTGGTTCAAGCTGTACTGACACAAGCAGGCTCAACGTTAAAGATGGAGGCGGTGGCTCGTCTCGTTCTGGATGATGGTGCTTTTGCCGGTCTTTCCATGAATCGACGCCTGGCGTTGCTTGTCGAAAAATTAAACGAGATGCACTATCAGGCAAAATGGGAGGCGGGTGCGGGCGGTCCGCGGGTGCTGTTGGGGCACTGCCCGTACGCACGGGTGATTGATGCTCACCCCGAAATCTGTACAATGGACGCAGCCTTGTTGAAGAACGCTCTGGCACGGGATGTTTCGCCCCTGAAAAAGACCGAGACCCCAACCAAAGGCATGTGCCCCTTTATTTTTCAGATCGGATGATGCCTGTATGTTATATGAATTTACCGAAGACGACCTGCGTTCGAATCAGCGCGGATCTGTGACTCCCGCTCAACAAGCATGGCTTGAAAGTTTCGCCAGGGGATTGGTTGCCTCGCACCGCGGCGGCTGGCCCGTCATCATTTTCTTTTTGCTGTTGGGAGCAGGCTTGATCCTGGCAATGAATCTTTCCAACGAAAGCACACGGCGCGCCTTTTTGGCAGACCCGACGATTGCGATCGTGTTATGTGCAACATTCCCCGTCGTTTTGGGAATTTATGGGTTAAGCGCCATTTTTACCAGGCGTAGAGCGGTTAAGATCTCCAACCCGGTCTTGAAAACCGCCGAGGGCATCATCCGTCTGGATGAGGAGCATTCGCGTGTTGGCACCACCTACTATGTTTTTGTTGGCAGGACCAAGTTTAAGTTTGGTGTTGATATGAGCCATTATTTCCCGGATGGACGCACATGCCGGGTCTATTTTACTGAGACCACGATCGTACGCGCGGTCTTATCGTATGAGTTGACCGGCTGAAGATTTAAGCAGGCGGGGTAAATTCTTTGTAGACCACTTCGATATTGGCGGCATTCAGAAAATTGATGGCGTTCTCGTCACTGCGATATGCCACACTGTAAACAATACGTGTGATGCCTGCGTTGATGAGTGCCTTGGTGCAGTTGATGCACGGCAGGTGTGTGACATAACAAGTTGCGCCCTTGGTTGAAACACCATGCAGCGCCGCCTGAATGATGGCGTTGGTCTCGGCGTGAATGGTGCGCACACAATGCCCCTCCACCATCAGGTGCCCGATCTCGTCGCAATGTCCCTGCCCGGCGGGTGAGCCGTTGAAGCCGGTGGTCAAAATGCGTTTTTCGCGCACGAGCACACAGCCCACAAAGGCACGGTCGCAGGTACTGCGTTCCGATACAGCATAAGCGATCTTCAAAAAGTACGAGTCCCAGTCTGGTCGCATATCAAACTCCAAATGTGAATTGCCGCTTATTTTACCCGCTTCTCGCATGCTTTCCCTTGAATGCAGGATAAAGATTGGTCAAGAATCAATAAGATCTTATAAAAAATCCCCTCGATGACTCGAGGGGATTTTTTTTGTTTTTATTCCACGGTTACGCTTTTTGCCAGGTTTCTTGGCTGATCCACGTCCAGCCCGCGGATCGTGGCGATGTGATACGCCAGCATTTGCAGCGGCAGGACGGTGATGATGGGTGAAAGCATCCACGGCGCTTCGGGCACCCACAGCACATGGTCTGCCATGTTTTTCACGAGGTCATCGCCTTCGGTGGCAACGGCGATGACCATGCCGCCGCGCGCCTTCGCCTGCTGGATCTGCGAGATCATCTTCTCGTGCCAGGGGTCTTTGGGCGTAATGCACAACACCGGCATTTCTTCATCGATCAATGCGATCGGACCGTGCTTCATTTCACCTGCCGGGTAGCCCTCAGCATGGATGTAGGAAATTTCCTTGAGCTTCAACGCGCCTTCATAAGCGATCGGCATGTTGATGCCGCGCCCGAGATACAAACAGCCTTTAATATCCTTGAGCGCGTGCGCCACTTTTTCCACATCGGCTTCGCTGTCCATCACGCGACCTGCCAGGTCGGGCACGAGGCGCAGGTCAGAGACGAGTTCGCGGCGGGTCTTTTCATCGATCACCCCGCGCAGGTCTGCCAATAGGATCGCCAGCATGTATTGATCCACCAGCGGCGCAGTGAATGCCTTGGTGGACGCCACACCGATCTCAGGTCCGGTCTGCATCGAGATGTACCCATCCGCCACACGCATGGCTTGCGACCCGATGGCGTTGACGATGCTCCACACAATGCCGCCCTTTTTGCGTCCTTCTTCCATGGCTGCCAGCGTATCTGCCGTTTCGCCAGACTGCGAAATGGCAAGCACCACGGTGTTCTCGTCCACGATCGGGTCGCTGTAACGGAATTCAGAACCGATGACCACTTCCACGGGAATGCGCGCGATCTTTTCGATCAGATACTTGCCGACCATGCCCGCATAAGCGGCGGTGCCGCAGGCGGTGATGTAAATGCGCTGAATGCGCTTCGCCAGTTCGGGCGTCAGGTTCAGCTCTGGCAGGCGGATGCGACCTTCTTTGAAATCCACGCGCCCGGCGAGGGTATCTGTCAGCGCGCGGACTTGTTCATGAATTTCCTTCTGCATGAAGTGACGATACTCGCCCTTCTCGGCAGAAACGGCATCAAACGCAATGGTATGAATTTCCGGCTTCACTTCCTCGCCGTCAATGGTTTCAATGCGAAAACTGTCTTTGGTCAAAACCACCATCTGACGCGACTCGAGGAAGATCATGCGGCGGGTGTGTTCCAAAATGGCGGGGATATCCGAAGCGAGATAATTTTCCCCTTCGCCCAAGCCTACAACGATGCCACCGGCATTCCCGATGCGCGCAGCGATGATCTTATCCGGCTCATCGGTGGAAAGCAGCAGCACCACATTCGCGCCTTCGATCTGCTTGAAGGTGCGGCGTGCGGCTTCCTCGAAAGAAATGCCAGCCGCCTTGTTATGCTCTGCAAGATGCACAATGGTTTCTGTATCTGTGTCTGAGTTAAAGATCACGCCTTCTGCGCCAAGTTCTTCTTTTAACTCTAAAAAGTTTTCCACAATGCCGTTATGCACCACAACCATCTTGCCGGTGTTGCCAACATGCGGGTGCGCATTGCGAGCCGAGGGCGCTCCATGGGTTGCCCAGCGTGTATGCCCAATGCCCGGCGCGCCCGTCAACGGCGACTTGCCCAACAGGTCCACCAGTTGCTGCAACTTGCCCGCGTCACGGCGCACATCGATTTGACCGTTATTAATGACGGCAACGCCCGCGGAGTCATAGCCGCGATATTCCAGGCGCTTCAAGCCGTTGATGATGATCGGGGTCGCATCCTTCGGACCGACATAACCGACGATTCCACACATAATAGGGATTCCTCCAATTTAAGTAGATTTGAGAATCGATACCCGCGCGCCTCCTACTTAACCGACGCCTGCTGGTTCGACCCATACAATGTGCCACCCGCTGCCTTTTGCTCCCGCGGTCACCCGCAGGGTTTGTAGGACAGCTATTTTCTTATGGAGGGAAAGATGGACGGGTGGTGGCACCACCCGAAGGGCTTCCGCTGAACTCTCGATTTTCCTGCCTCGCCCACATAATAAAGGCGGAGGTAGTTGGCTCCATTTTGCAATGGAGAACCCTTGTCCTCGTCAACTTTGGCGTGAATGCCAAAGTCCATGCGCTGCCTTTCCCTGGCTGTTTCCTCTTACGACACCTCCTTTCAAAAGCTCGAGCGCGATTATACCGTAAAAAAAATAACGCCCGCACTCATGTGCGGGCGTTATTTTTAGATATTAGGTGTCACCTACGTCGGTGGCGGTCGGCGTTCTCGACGGGGTCGTCGTGATCGTCGGCGTGTTCGACGGTAGAGACGTCGGCGTCTTGGAAGGCGTGTTCGTCTTGGTCGGCGTCTTCGACGGGGTCAGCGTGGGCGACGGCGTGTTCGACGGGGTTGGCGTCTTGGAAGGCGTCAATGTCTTGGTCGGTGTTCTGGTCGGCGTCAGAGAAGGCGTCAACGTGATCGTCGAAGTCGGCGTCTTGGAGGGCGTCAATGTGATCGTCGATGTAGCCGTCTTGGTCGGCGTCTTCGAAGGCGTCAGCGTGATTGTCGGCGTCCTTGAGGCGGTCGGCGTGGCGGTCTTGGACGGCGTCAGTGTGATGGTATTGGTTGGCGTCCTAGTCGGCGTCAATGTGACCGTTGGTGACGGTGTTCTGGAAGGCGTCAACGTGATCGTCGGCGTTCTGGACGGCGTCGGTGTCTTGGACGGCGTCAGTGTGATCGTCGAAGTCGGCGTCTTGGAAGGCGTCTGCGTAATGGTTGCCGTCCTTGAGGGCGTCGGCGTCTTGGAAGGCGTCAACGTCTTGGAGGGAGTTGCTGTCTTGGTCGATGTCAGGGTCGGCGTCAACGTTTTGGTAGCGGTGGACGTTTTAGTAAACGTCGGTGTGGCGGTGTAGTCATTTACTGTGCCGGGGGGCAAGGTGCAGTCGCCATAACCAGGGAAATTAAAGGTCAGAACGACAGTCCATATACCGGTGAGGGGCGGGGTTTTGAAATCTGCCACCCAGCTTACCTGAGTCCCGTTGCCTGCAATGGGCTGCGAGAGATCCAGAATGGTCGTGCTGATCGGCGCGTTGATGATATTCGTGGCGCTCGGGTTATCGTATTGCGTTCCGAACGTTGTTTTGTCGTAGTAATTACCGCCAGTGAGTGTGCCCGGTGACCAGGTCAGTGTGGAACTGATGAGGTAGGCAGTGGCAAAGTTGTTGTTGATCACGCGTGCTTCAAATTTATCTTTACCGGAGTTAAAACGCGTGCGGTTGATGAAGATGTTACTGCACGAAGGCACCGGCGTGTTGGTTGGCGTGTTGGTGGCGGTGCTTGTTGAGGTAGCCGATGCCGTTGGCGTACTGGTATCTACGGGTGTGGCAGTCGGCGTATTCGTAATGGTCGGCGTCTTGCTGGGTGTGAAAGTATGGGTTGGGATGGTGAACGGAATTGGAGTATTGATGGCGCGTGAGGCACGGAAACGTTCCACGATGCCCTGGCGGTACGAAGCAAGATGGATCATATCCGGTTCGATGCCGAAGATCGGCAGCACCATGAACCTGAAGTTGTAATCAGCCATGACAACGACCATACCACCCGAAACACCGGGATGTTCATTGCGAACACCGCCTAAAAGGCAGTCGCCATAAACATCGCTTGCCATCAACGGGAAAATGGGAACACGCCCACCTTCCGGCGAACAGACGGTGATGTTAAAGTAATTGTCATCTGCGGTGGAAACGGCGGTGTCTGCACCGCTGAAGAGCGAGGCATCCCGCAGAACGAAGCCCAACACGATGCGCCGGGTCTCATCCTTGATGGAGGGGATGCGGGCGGCGTCTTCCTCGGCTTCATCATCGCAGGTGCCGTCGGCATTGCCCACTGCATCGCAGTATGGCTCTTCAAAATTACCGGTGGTGGCATAGCGGATGCCGAAACGGGTGGAATTTTCGATGATGATCCAGGCAAATAGCAACCTCGAAAATTCGATAATGCCCACCAACATCAAAAGCACCAGCGGAATGACGAGAGCGAACTCCACCATTGCTTGCGCTTTTTTCCTGCCTTTTCCTTTTTTGCGTTTGGTAAAAATAGACATAAGTTAATCCTTGCAAGCAATCGAATTATTGGGAGAGCTTCGTGAAAATATACTTGCCGATCTCTTCAAAAACCGGACCAAGGTCGCTCAATACCGCTGCGTCTTGATAAAACCCATGGTTCGCACTTGCACCACCAGCGGATTCTGCGATGTATTCTAACAGAGGAGCGCCGCCTGCGGTATTGGTTTGTAGGAGTGCCCCATACCCAATGGTGAATACCGTGATGCCACCGCCGGTATCCGGGTTTGCAACCAGGTCGGCAATGTCGCGGGCATAGTCATCTGAGTCGTACATGCTGTCTGATTCTGCATGCCTTGAATTGCTATCGGCATCACGGCAGCGTAACGTTGTGCCTGTTGGACAGAAGCCCCAATACTCAGGATCGTCTGGGAACCCATTTGAGTCACTATCTGTAAATGATACTGTCAAAACCGGTTCAGGGCTGGACGCATTTGAAGGACCACCTGCTAAGAGGACCAGAGTCCAAAACGAGTCGTCGCGCACACCGGCAGATTCACGTAAATATTCCTGGCTGCCTGTATATAATGCAAAACCGATATTGGAAGACCCGCAAACCCGCTGGTCATTTCCAGGACCTCTTGTACAGCTATCACTTAAGAAAGTGCCGGCAGTGTTAAGATGGCAAGGCGAACCCGGATCCGTTACATCTCTGTCGATTTCTGCCTGTAAACAGGTATCGCGACAGGTTCCGTAAAATGTTGTATTGTCTGGATCAAACGGGCATTCCCCAGGTTGAAAAACCCGAATGCCATCGATCGCTGCCAACACATCTGATTCGCTATCGTCAAGCGGCAGGACTGTGTAGGCATTTCGAGGTAACACACCTCCGATAACAGCTATGTCGGGAGTTGGGTTGGTCATGGTTACAATCGCAACCCGATCATACGGGAAGAACATGAAGTCTTCCACGAACTGTGCCGCCAGGGCTTTGATACCTTCCATGGGTTGACAGGTGTGGGCAGCATTGCAAACTGCAGGGTCTTCAGAAGGATCGATTTTGTCATCTTCACCGGTTGGGTTTGTTTCGTACACCATGGAGATGGAATTATCGATTACCAGCACCATATCGATCGAAGCCGCTTCACCGACCGAGCTGGCGGAGATGCTGCCGCTGTCAATGCCGACAACACGCATGAACCCAAATTGCACCAGGCGCGTCGCGTCTACGCGGATCAGTTTTCTGCGCGGCAATTCGCAAAGCGCTTCATCATGTTCGGTGCCATCCACATCGGTAATGACGGCATCCGTTTCCGGATCGCGTTTGCAGCGGTAAATGACGATATTATCCGCCTCAGAGTCATTCAGGATCAAAAACTCTTGAGCCGCATCCACAAGGTCTTGTGCCACAAAGCCGCGGCGGTATTGCGAAGCGGAGGCAATGGAGGCAGCGTCGATCGCGCGTTTTAGTTTTGCATATTCAATTAAAAGGATACCGCCATCGGTCATTAACCCGATGGCCGAGATCAACCCCACCATGGCAAACACAATGATGACGATGACTTGTCCGCGTTCTGAAGGCTTGGATAATTTATTTAAAAGTTGTTTCATGGCAGCCGCTCATTTTCTTGGGATTAAGTGTCGTCGCAATCCGGGTCTTCGGCAGATCTTAATGGCATGATGCTGTACGCGGTTAAAGGCATGGGGTCGGGGACAACTGCTGTAAACCACGGTAACTGCAAAACTTGATGAAAATTATAACGCACCTCAACTACAAGGATGCCCGCCTTGGGCGACCCGGAAACGAGATGGGCTTGCAGGTCGGCAGGGTTGAGCGCGGTGGAGGCGTTACCATATTTCGAAGAAGATTCAACGGTAGTGATGGTGCCATTGCAAGTGCTATACACGCTAACGATCACATCGTCGGCACTGGGGTCCACTGGAATTCGACGCCCAACTTCGATGTTTGCATATTGCGGGTCAAGGCTTGGGTCAAGGTTCCAGATCACCGCATCATAGATGGTGTCATAAAATGCGTTGTCTTTTGCTGAACCGTAATCGTCCACGAACGGGCTGGCATCCGACCCGAGCCGGGCGCCGTAGCGCGTTGCATCCAAAACGGATAGATAATAATTAAGGGCGAAGCCAAATTCCACCACGCCCGAGAGCAGCAAAATCAGAACCGGGATGGCGATCAAAAACTCGACCATGCTTTGCGCACGTTCCGATTTTTCGGTTCTTAGGGAATTCAAGAATGTTTTGATTTTCATGGTTTTGCGGTTTTACCTGAACTTGATCGTTAATGACTAAAATCGAATTTCTGCATAAATGAGAAGAAAACGTTGAGCGACTATGGGTTTGATGAGAGTACAGGGGAATCGCCTGCAATGAATTACTATTTAATTATATCATCTCCGGGTGGGCTCCAAAATTTTCGGAGTTCCCGGATCGCCTTTATTTGGAAGACCCCAAAAAGGCGATACCGCATGGGTGGCTTTGGGCGAAGGAGCGGCGTATTGAATATATTTATTATTAATTATAGCCCACTTCCACACCTTGGTTATCGTGCAACATTCTTGTAACACTTACATTTTTGTTAGCGGAAAGCCCTGTAAAGGAGATTTTACTCCTTGTTCTATTTGATCAAAATGACCTCTGGCATACTGAGTGTGTCCCAATTTTGCTCATCTTTGTAATTGATCTCAATGCTGTCATTGCCGTCCACTTCGATGTAGTAGGCAATGATCTGGCTGTGATATGCAGCGCCACGGATGGAGTCGAGCCCGTTGAGGCGCAGATCTGCACGGGGCGCAAGAATGGTGCCGCGGAAGCTGGAGTCGTCAGTTCCGTTGAGATCGATCAGACCGGCGTTATCCTCAGGCATGTAAATGAGCAGCCCGGCGCTTGGTCCGCTTTTGGGGGCGCTCAAGTCAACCTGAGCATACCCGCTTATCTTGATATTACCCTGGTCCATGATGAAGAGCACACCATTACCCTGCAAAGACTTGCCTTCCGTCACGATGAAGTCGTCTTGCAGACAATAAGCGCCTGGACCCAGTGTGTGAACGCCATCTGGCGGGAAGACGCCTTCTTCGTAATTTCCAGATGTCATTTCTCCAGTTTCAAGGTCCACAGTTGCGATCCTCGAACCACAGCCACCTCTTGGCATTCTATAAGGGATGGGGTAGGGGATCGGCGCAACACCGGTCTCGATCGGATACGGGGTGATCAGTTTCGTCTTTTGAATATCCGCGCCGCCCGCCACGGTGATGCGGTTCTCATCGAGAACGCGCACGCTTCCGCTTCCGAAGGAGATGAAAGCACATTTGGGATTGGTTGAATTGACGAACAGACCGCCGCCTATGAGGTTGAGAGTGGCTTCGCTGTGAACCCAAAAACCTCGGCGGCGCTCACAATCTGTTTTAGGGGCAAGGCTGATCAGGGCGTAGCCTGGGAACATCTCGCCAAGCTCAGACGGTTTGGATTGAGATATGACCTGCGCAACACTGGTGATGGTTGGCACACCGATCACCACGCCAAAGTAGGTCTTTAAATGAGAGGTGACGATCACTTCTATATATTCTGAATTTCCGGTGTAATCGCCATTTAGCGGTGGTGTATTTAATTCAACCGTGTTCGTGACCCCGTCGTTATTGTATCCATTTGCGGCGGCGGTTGCCAGCGCCGCGGCGCGCCAGTTGCCGCCTTCGATCCTGGTCAGAGCGGCAGTCAGGGCGGCGGCAGATGCGGCAGTATCCGCGCGGCGTCTGTCGATGAAAGCATTCACTCCGTCGATGGCGAGCGCAGAAGCCCCGATTAGACCGACGATGGAGAACACGATCAGGATCATGGCTTGTCCACGCTCCTTGCGGTTCTTCTTTTTGTTTTGGAGGAAGGATTTTATTTGCATGGCGGTTGTAAGATCACATTCGAAGCCGAACCGGTTAACCTGATCGTATCCGTTCCAACGATTTCACCAGTAAGCGGCATGATAATTGGATAGTTGTACGATACCCGTACTTCAACGTAATTGGCGGTTCCTTTTGTGACGCCTTCGCAGGACTTCCCTTTGAATTTTATTTCAACACTTACCTGCTCTTTGTCTCGGAGGTTCACGGGGGAGGAAAAGACTTCATCATCTTCGCGCGGCAGTATATTTCTGGCGCGGTTCTCTATCTGGGTCTTATTGCCGGGGTTGAACGAGCCATATAACGCGCCTTCCTGTGCGGCATCTCTCAATATGGAATAAGAAAACAGCGCCATACCGAAGTCGAATGTGGCGAGCAAAATAAGCAGGATCACCGGCAGGCTGATCGCCAGCTCTACCAAGCTTTGCCCCTTCTCGTTTGAACGCATTTGTTTCTGTTTGGGCATGGTTAATTTCTTGAATCCACCGGGTAATTTGTACAGCCGGGGTTGCCGATAAGGATAATGATGCGCTCTGTGCCGTCTTGATAGCGGTAATTTTGGTCGAATTGGAACTCTATCACCGAATCACCCGGCGGGATGGACGGGTAGTACGCGCTCACAAAACCAGATGGGGCGAACATCTCGCCAGTCCAACCCTGACTTGCAAATTGAACCTGGTTGAGTCGCAGCGAAGGGGTACCGCCGGTATCATGATTCCATTCGATGTAGACCGAAGCCGTGCTGAGCGTGACGCCGGTATTGTTCTTGACCCGCATAGACATGATATTGCCGGAAAATTCCAATGGTCCATGCAATACTGCGAAATCGCCTGTGCATTTGATCTGCGTGGAAGTGGGGGTGGGGATCAGGCTCGCCGTCGGTGTGATGGATGGGGTGAAGGTGAGTGTGGGTGGCGGCGTATTCGTTGAAGTAAGCGGGAAGGCGGTTCTGTACGCTTCATACGTGGCATTGAATGTGGCGGTATATGTAGAGGTGGCAACTTCTTCCGAAGGAGTGCGCGAAGGCATTCTTGATGGAGTTGCTGTCTCTGCTTTGAATCCGGTTGGGAAGGCGGAACCGAAAATGGGGACAGAGATCAGGAAGGTGCGCGCATTGGCAGAGACCACTTGGAGCGGCTCAATATTAACGATTGGGAGGATTGGTTCATATGAAGCCGATACTTGCACGATGATACGGTCTCCATTGCGGATAATATTGTCTTCAATCGGGCACTCGTCAACATCTGGATCTGGGTCAATATCCAGGATGGGAATCTGTTCGCCGGATTCTGTTATTCCGCGATCATAGGTGATGTTGATATCATCGAATTCGGTCAGGATCGCAGACTGGTTTGCCATATCGCGAATGCCTTCGCAGTCCTGATAATAGGTTGTGTTGCTGAGAGGTTCGCCGCTCCCCGCGCCATAGCGTGCCGCTTGACGGGAGGCATTTGCCACCGATGCGAAGATGAAGATCAAACGCGATACTTCAATGATGCCGTACAAAAGCGCCACCAACACTGGCAGGGCAAGCATGAATTCAACCATGGCTTGCGCACGCCGGGATTTGTTCTTGTGGGTGGGTGAGTTTTTGTTGCGTATCATGAAGATATTAATTAACAGGTAACAAGGCTCTCAGAATGCCGGGGAAGTACACAATGAGTGAGGCGCTAATTAAGAAGTAGGGGCCGTAGGGGATAAACATCATCAACGCATTTGCATTGTACCTGCGCGTAATGAGAAGTCCGATCACAAGAATGAAACTGATCAACCCGCCCAGCAGGGTACTCATTATGATGAGAATCCAAATCAGGGGCCAGCCCACCAGGAAGCCAAGCACGGTGGCAAGGATGACATCCCCCTGACCCAGTGCGTCTTCATCGTCCGCTTCAATACCTTGAGCTCGCATTCGTTTTGCGCGATACCGTGCAAAGAGGACTCCGAAATAATAAAAAGCAAGCAGGATGACCAGTCCACCCAAACCACCTAGCAGTGCAGCTATCAGTCCGCGGGTGATTGTGCCCAGTATCAGCGCGAGTAATGCACCGAAAATGCTTGTCGGGTGAAGGATGAGTCTATGCTCCATATCGATCACGAATACGATACCGAAATAGATCATCAAGATCAAGCCCCCCCAATACCCAATCCGGGTGGGTGGGTGGATAAAGGAATACAGGCTGAGCGCCATAATGACAATTTGAACGACCCATACCCGAATTGAACGGAAATGACCGTTTGGGCAGCGCCGGAACAAAAGGTAGTGTGTCAGTGAGTAGGCTGAGTCGCAAGTCGGGCAAACAGGCTGACTGAATCGCCGGGTAACAGGCAGGACATCAGAGACATAATTAATGATCCATCCTGCTATCCATCCAAATAGAAGGGGTATTATCCATTCAAGAGACATAGAATCATTATAATTCCAAATTTTCAAGAAGGGAAAGCCATCTCTTCATACAACTGGCTTGCAATGTTGTTGGCAGTTTATGCAAAACGCCATTACAATTTTGAAAATAGGAGACATGATCATGGAAGAATTTGTCATTGAGGGCGGAGTTCCGCTGAACGGCGAAGTCACTCCCTCCGGCAATAAGAACGCAGCCCTGCCCTTGCTTGCCGCCTGCCTTTTAACGGATGAGCCGATCGTAATGCATAACGTCCCCCAGATCCGCGATGTGCTGGCGATGCGAAAGCTGATCGAAAGCCTCGGGACTGAGGTGGAAGAATTGGATCAACACACATGGCGGCTGACTACCCGAGAGTTAATCGCCTCGCATCTGGATCCTGAGCTGTGTCGCCGTATCCGGGCTTCGATCCTCATTGCGGGACCTGTCCTTGCCCGTGCTGGCGGGCTTAAGCTGCCTCCACCTGGTGGAGATGTGATCGGGCGTCGTCGCCTGGATACCCATATCCTGGCCTTGCGCGCATTGGGTGCAGATATTACATACAACCGCGTATTCGATATAAAGGGATCTCAGTTACATGGTGCCGACATACTTCTGGACGAGGCAAGCGTCACTGCAACGGAGAATGCCGTCATGGCGGCGGTTCTCGCAAAAGGCGAGACCACCATTCGTAATGCTGCCTCAGAACCACACGTGCAGGAACTTTGTAATTTCTTGAATGCCCTCGGCGCAAAGATCGAGGGTATCGGCTCGAATGCACTACATATTACGGGTGTCCCCCGACTGCACGGCGGCGAATATACCATCGGACCAGACTTGTTGGAAGTTGTTAGTTACATTGGCGCGGCAGTTGTCACGCATGGAACCATTTTGATCCGCAATGCAGGTGTCAAGCATCTTGAAATGGTGGGGCAGGTCTTTCATCGCTTGGGTGTCCATTGGGAAGTACAAGGGAATGACATCCTTGTCCCTGCCAGCCAAAGCCTTTCCGTGATCTCAGACTTGGATGGCGCCGTGCCGGAAATTAAAACAAATGTCTGGCCAGCTTTTCCAACTGATCTAACCAGCATCGCCATTACAATGGCGACGCAGATCTCGGGTTCCGTCCTTTTTCATGATTGGATGTTCTCAGGCAGAATGTACTTTACTGATAAGCTAGTGGGCATGGGTGCTCGTATCATTCTTTGTGACCCCTACCGTTGCCTTATACAGGGTCCAACCCCTTTGTATGGCGAAAAATTGGAAAGCCCGGATATTCGGGCAGGCATGGCAATGCTGTTGGCTGCGCTGGCTGCCAACGGAACTTCAAAGATCAGGAACATTGTTCAGATTGAACGTGGGTACGAAAAGGTGGATGAAAAACTAATAAAGCTTGGCGCAAAGATCAAACGCGAAGTGGAATAAAAAAAGAGCCGCGATTATGTCGCGGCTCTTTTTTTATTTATTGGTTATTTCGAGACAATAACTTCCTTCTTGATATTGACTGGGAAGGTGTGATTGTCACCAACTTTGACGATAAAGTATCCTTCGGACTGGCTGGTATCACCATCTGGATAAGTGATCCATGCATAGGCATAGTAATCGCCCTTGGGGAGGGATACGGTTAAGTCACCATTTTTGCTGATCGGAAACGGGTTGGATGAATGACTTCCGCACTGACCAAATAAGTTGGGCGTATACATGTATAGTGTCAGGGAAACAGTGCCGCCGGTTATGTTTTCAAAGCGAACTTGGGATTGCGGACCAGCTTCACCGAGGTTGATGATGCTATCGCACTGCCCGCCGCCGCCGGAGCTGCTGGCTGCCTGGGTTGCGGTAGGAAGAATTAATGATTCCGTGGGCAGAGGCAGGGGAGTAAAAGTAGGCAATGGGGTGGGGCTGGGGGTTTCTGTGGGAGGCAGGGGGGTGTTGGTGGGGATGGCAGCTTGGGTTTCTGCAACCATGGTGAATGCAGCAGCGATCGCTGTGCCCTGAACTTCTTCAGGGGCAAGGGTTGGTGCTGCCGGTTGCCCGCGGCAAGCGACGACCAGGACGGCAAGCAATGCCATGGTGGGGATTATCTTTTTGATCATTTAAATCTCTCCATTTTATATTCGAAATTTCTTAGACTAATTTTTCTTTACGTTTACCTTATTTGCAGAAAACGTAATCGTGATGAAACCATCTTGCTCTAACGAAAAACCGCCATCAAACTGTCTGCCACCGACCCAGGCAATGTAGGTATAGGATCCGGCAGGAGCGCCTACATTGATATTCTTTCTGACCGGATATTCAAGGATTGTAACATTTCCGCCTTTTGTAATACAGCGCAAGGAAATGTAAACTTCCACATCGGCTTTATTGAACAAACTAATTGTACCTGATGGAAGGTTGGCTGGCTGCGTTCCAGAGATCAAGGGTTTAGGTGTACCATCCAGGGTAGGTGGTATCGTCGTAGCGCTTGAAGTTTGGGTAGGACCTTCTGTTGGCGGAGTTCCAGTGATTGTAGTCGGTGTCCCGCCGGGTGTAACCGTCCCTGCAAGGAGGGTTGATGTCAATGTTAGAAAAATGGGATTGACAGTTTCTGTCGCGGTCGGCTTTGTAGCGGTTTGCGAAGGAGTAAAAACGATAGGGGTTTCGCTTGGGACCGAAGTAAAGGTCGGCTGGGATTGAAGTGTCTGTTGTACAAGTACCGCTGCCGTACTTTGCAGGTCCGTCTCTGAAACAGGGGTGGCATACACCTGAGGTTGTGAAAAAGCAGGCATGCATGCGCCAAGCAGTAATGCCTGTGTTGCGGCAACCAAAAACAAACCCTTCATGCCCGTCTTCAAGACTACGCCTGTTGACCCGCAACTTCCATGAATTGATTTACAACATCACGAAGCATGCGTTCGGGGAGAGCGCCAACCTGGCGGTGTACAACCTTGCCATTTGAAACGAACAACAAGGTGGGAATTCCCTGAATACCAAATTTTTGCATCCATTCTGCATGATCATCTGTATTAACTTTCGCGACAATGATCTTGCCTTCCATTTCCTTTGCAAGTTTGTCCAAGGTGGGTGCGATCATTTTGCAAGGATTGCACCACGGTGCCCAAAAATCCACGATTACAGGAAGTTGAGACTGCATGACAACTTTTTCAAAGGACTCGTCAGTGATGTGTAGAGGTTCTCCAGCCATTTTTGTTTCCTTTTTCTTTCATTAATTACTTTATCAAAGGCTCGATTTAGCCAAATGAGTATAACATAAAATCCCTGATATAATCGCCGCCCATGAGCATTTTCTCACGATGGCGCGAAGGACTTTCCCGCACAAGCAAGGCTGCATTCGGTCAAATCGCATCCATTCTCGGCGCAACTGAAATCACCGACGAAACCTGGGATGATCTGGAAGCTACGATTAATACAAGCAGACCTTGGGATCGAAACCACATCTTCAATTTTGGATGCGTTGAAACGCCTCACCCGAACTGAAGGCTGGACGCGTTCCGGGGAGCTTTTTTCTGCGCTGAAGCAGGAACTGCGTTCGCGACTTATTGTGCCGCCCATCATTGATTTTGGGATTAAGCCAACAGTTATCCTCGTTGTTGGGGTCAATGGTTCCGGGAAGACCACCACTATTGCAAAGCTTTCCTCTTTGTATGTAAATGCCGGAAAAAATTATTACTTGGTGCAGCAGATACGTTTCGTGCTGCAGCGGTTGACCAGCTTCAGGTTTGGGGGACAGATTGAACGTGGAAGTGATCGCAGGTGCTCCAGAAAGTGACCCTGGTGCCGTGGCTTTCAGTGCTGTTCAAGCGGGAGTTGCCCGTGAAGTCGATATAGTTATGGTGGATACTGCCGGACGCTTGCATACCCGCTTCAATTTGATGGAAGAACTTAAGAAAGTAAATCGAGTGGTGGGGAAGGCATTTCCGGGTGCCCCACATCAAGTTTGGTTGGTGTTGGACGCGACGACTGGTCAGAATGCGTTGCAGCAGGCGCGCTCCTTCAAGGACGCGGTGAATGTTACTGGTGTCATCCTGACAAAGCTGGATTCGTCTGCGCGCGGTGGAATGGCGTTTGCCATTCAACGCGAATTGGGGCTGCCGATCCTTTTTGCCGGGCTTGGCGAGAAACCTGAAGACCTGACGCCTTTCGACCCCGATGCATTCGTAGATGGAATTTTGGCAGATCAATAGGAGTAGAAATGCAGGACTTATTACAACGATTAAATACCGCAAATGAGACCGTCCAACAATTATTGGAGCGTCTTTGACCTGGTAGGAAAACAGAACCAGCTTTCGCAACTCGAAAAGATATTGAGCATCCCGATTTCTGGAATGACTCCACTGCCGCACAAAAGGTAATGAAGACCGTGTCCAGTCTGCGCGATGAAGTGGACGCGTGGGCGAGCATCAAGCAGCAATTGCACGACTTGACCGATCTGGTGACACTGGGCGACGAATCGTTGCGAGACGATTTGGAAGCAGAGACCAAAAAGTTGGAGGCAGACCTTGAGAAGCGCGCCTTTGCGGCGATGCTTTCCGGTCCGTTTGACCACGATGATGCCATCCTTGCCATCCATGCCGGTGCAGGTGGGACAGACTCTCAGGATTGGGCAGAAATGCTCCAGCGCATGTACCTGCGTTGGATCGAGAGCCGCGGGTTTACGGCAGAAATATTAGACTCAACCCCTGGTGAAGAAGCCGGCATTAAGAGTGTTACGATCGCGGTGGGCGGGCGTTATGCCTTTGGGTATATGCGTTCTGAAAAAGCAGTGCATCGCTTGGTACGTCTCTCTCCGTTCGATGCGGCTCATCGTCGCCATACTTCATTTGCGCTTGTGGAAGTTCTTCCGCAAGTTTCCATGGATGAGGCAGATGTGGAGATCAACCCTGGCGACGTGAAGATGGATGTGTTCCGTTCTTCAGGGGCAGGCGGTCAGAACGTGCAAAAGAATGCTACTGCTGTTCGCCTGACGCATATCCCAACTGGGATTGTTGTGACGTGTCAAAATGAACGTTCGCAGACGCAGAACCGTGAATTTGCCATGCGCATCCTGCGCGCCCGTTTGGTTGAATTAAGGCGCGCAGAAAAGGAAGAAGAGCGGGCGGTCTTGCGTGGCGAATATACCAAAGCCGAGTGGGGCAGCCAGATCCGTTCGTATGTATTGCACCCTTATCAAATGGTGAAGGATCATCGCACAGATTTTCAGGTCGGAAGTGCTCAAGCTGTTTTAGATGGCGATCTGGACGGGTTTATGGAAGATTATCTGAAGAGCGGGGAAGGTAAATAACGATAGGACTTAAATAAAAAAAGCGCTGGCAATTGCCAGCGCTTTTTTTTATGCTATTAGCCGCCGGTTGGGAGGCGTTTTTCGAGGGTGCTGTTGAACAGTTTTCCTGTTCCTGTGAAGTGGACTTGATGGATTTGGCGCGAACGTTCTTCTTGCCGTTGGCTTTGTCCAACGCCTGCTGCCATGCGATCTGCATTGCAGTGTATTCAGGCTCGTTGGAAACTTCCTTTTCCATCTCGAATTCTTCGTCCTGCTTCTTGCCCTTGCGCTTGCCTTTGCCTTTGAATTCTCTGGGCTCGGCTGCTTCTTCTTCGATGGTAAGTTCCTGAAGGGCTTTGATGCTCAAGCGGATCTGGCGCTTGCGGCGATCCACATCCAGAACTTTCGCTTCCACTTCATCGCCTGCTTTTACCACATCAGCTGCGGTCTTGACATAGCCGTGAGCAAGCTCACTGACATGTATCAAGCCGGGTCGTTCTGCGCCGAAGTCTACGAAAGCGCCGTAGGTTTCGAGGCGGGTCACCTTGCCTTTGACGACCATATCTGCCTTGAGTTCTTTCCAGTCATAGGCGAGTGGTTCGATCATGGTGAGTTCAACGCGGTCTTTGCGGACGCGCTTGACCCAGACGGTGACTTCCTGTCCTTCCTTGAGAACATCTTCCACTTTATTGACCGCTGTCTCGCTGATCTGTGAAATGTGGAGGACGCCCGGAACGCTTTGTCCGATATCCACCAGCGCCCCCGCGAGTGTGGTCTTCAAAATTTTGCCGTTCAGTTTCGTTTTGGGTTCGAGTGCCACGGCGGGCACGCTGTCGGGTGTAGTCATGATATGCTCCTGCTGTTTGAAATAATGCCGAGGGACGATTATACCTGTCAGGCAACGAGACGTCAATGCATCGGAAGTCTAATAATATTGCAATTAATCGGCACGGCTTTCAGCGAAGCGAGGGTTTATTGAACAGCATTGCTGTTGTACCATGCGTAGGTGTAATGCCGGGCTGTCGAGACGCTGGAAGGCTGAGAAAGATGCGCGGGATTTTATCCGGTCTGGCGGGCTGCGATCTCTTTACGAACCACAGGGGCGACTTTCGTTCCGAAGAGCTCGATGGCGTGCATCATTTTTTTGTGTTCAATGGCATTGTTGCCCATGTACATCAGGAAACGTTGGTGTTTGAAGAGGTCGTATTGGAAGAGGATTTTTTCGATGATCTCTTCGGGGGTGCCGACAAAATCAGAGCCGCGTAGGAGGCGTTGCTTTTCAAGTTGTTCCTGTGTGGCAGGCGCCCAGCCGCGTTCGCGCCCGATCTTATTCATCATGATGGTTTGTAGCGGGTAATATTCATCAATGGCTTCCTTTGCGCTATCGGCGATGAAGCCATGAGAGTTGATGCTGAGCGGGATCTCACCTGATTCAAAACCGTATTCTTTGGAGGCTTCGCGGTAGAGGTCGAGATAGGGGGCAAATCGTTCGGGCATGCCGCCGATGATGGCAAGCGCCATGGGTAATCCCATGGATGCGGCGCGGACAACCGACTCAGGCGTACCCCAACGGCTACCCATATCGGAAGTTTTCCTGCACCGGGCGCGGATAGACACCAAGGTTGTTCAGCGGCGCGCGATATTTGCCAGACCAGGTAATGTTGGTGGACTCGTTCAATTGTGATAGCAAGCGGAGCTTTTCATCAAAGAGTCCGTCGTAGTCATTGAGATTGTATCCAAAGAGGGGGAAAGACTCGATGAACGAGCCCCGCCCTGCCATGATCTCAGCGCGACCATTGGAGATCAAGTCGACGGTGGCGAAGCGTTGGAAGACGCGTACGGGATCATCGGAGCTAAGCACGGTGACGGCGGTGGAGAGGCGAATGTTCTTTGTACGCGCAGCGGCAGCGCCAAGGATTACTTCCGGCGCGGAAGCGAGATACTCTACGCGGTGATGTTCACCGATGCCGAAGACATCCAGCCCAACCTGGTCGGCGAGTTCGATGACTTCGAGCATGTTTTTCATCACTTCGGCGGGGTCTTTCTTTGTACCAGTGAGTGAGTTGGTTCCACCATCTACGAAGTTATAAAAGCCAAGTTCAAAAGGTCGGGTTTGGTTATTTTGAGTTTGGGTCATTTTCTTTTCCATATTAAGTTTAAGGGGTTTGCGTGTTTACAGATAGGGTGGAAAGGAGAATCTCTTACCTTGCATCGAAATAGAAAATCCCCTGCAATGTACAGGGGATTTGTTTGATTTACCAGCGTTGTCTGTCGTTACCGCCGCTTTTGGGCTTGCTGCGTCTGCGGTCATTGCCACCGCCGCGATTGTTGAAGCCGCCACCGCCGCCAAATCCGCCGCGTTCTTCGCGGGGACGGGCAACATTTACTGTGAGCGCGCGGCTCTGGAAATCCTTGCCGTTGAACATGCTGATCGCGTTCTGCATGTCCTGCTCGTTCGCCATTTCCACAAAAGCGAAGCCTTTGGAGCGACCAGTCATTTTGTCCATGATGACTGCCACAGACTTGACCGCGCCCGCCTGGGCAAACAGAGTTTGCAATTCGGCGTCGGTGACGGAGTAGGCAAGGTTGCCAACGTAGAGCTTGTATTCCATTGTAATCTCCTGATGTGCGCGATGGGTCTTTGACCACATCACTGCACCAATGCTCCGCCCGCGAAATTAGAGGCTGGGCGGCTGTAATGGCATGCACACAATGTGCATTTAAAGAAATTGTATCATGAGCGAGCGTGGTAAGGTGACGTTTTTGTTCCACCTCCTTGGGTTGTGGAACGCCAGAGGCACTGCTAGAGTTACTGGCTGGGCGGTTGGATTTCGAACTTTACAACATTATTATCCAGAGTTGAGGTGCCGTACATGTTATTTTGTGCATTGAATGCAACACCATAATACCCACCCTCAATTCGAGCGAGGTAGTTCATATTTGTATCGAATACCTGGATGTTGAAGAAATCTACAACATAGATACGGTTTTGATTGTCGGTTTCGATCTGCAGGGGATTAACGAATTTTCCCGGTGTGTATCCTTCCCCGGCTGGAGAGTCGCCTCCGAATTGACCGATGAATTCTCCGCTTGGTGAAAATTTTAGTATGACAGGATTGAAAGCATCGCAGTAATAAATATTGCCAAAATTATCCACGCCAATGATCCCGTTTGTGCTGACGTCTTCGCTGATATTGGATAAAGGATTGACAATTTCCAGATCGATCACGCCGTTGCGGTCGAAGCGCACGATGGTGGGTTCAAAGTCTTTGTCGGTCACTGCGTAAAGGACATCGTCAGCGCCTAGAACGACATACTCAAAATCACGTTCAGAATCACTGATATCGTTCAGTAATTCTCCATTTTCATTGTAGACGTGGATCAGTGTTCCGTTTGGAATGTAGATATTTCCGTCACGACTTACAGCAATGCTGCTTGAATATTAAGTGCGCTCAAAATCATCCGGCAGGAATTCTGAGATGTACGTTCCATTGGCATCGAAAATTTGAATGCGCCCGGTACCAAAGTCGGCGACGACAACGTTACCGCTTCCGTCCACTCCAATGGCGCGGCATTCTCGAACATGCCAGGTCCTGTCCCTTGTAGCCAAATGATGTGATCTGTTTTACAAAGCGGGTTCAGGGTCCTCTGTAAAGGTTGAAAAGAAGGAGATATCGGTTGGTATCTCAAACGGTAAATTTTCCGGAAGGAGATTTCCCAATTTTGGCAGGATAAATGCGACAATGAATACAATAACAGAGATGATCTGAAAAACAACTGAAACGCATGAGCGCCCTCTGCGGACAGTCCTTTGTGGGATGGAGGAGTAGCCGCCCTGGTTGATTACAGGCGGCGGTGTGTATTGCGGTTCAAAACGTGCGCGCGGCACTTCAGGGGTTGCTTGTGCTGTGGGTGCGGGCGCTTGCGGCTGAATCCCTGCCATGGATTGGACGCTGAACATGGAGTTCTTTGGCGTTAAGTCCTGTGATCTTGCTATATGCCTTGGCTGCCTCTTCCAACTTGCCTTGTTTGGCAAGGTTGGTCACATCCGTCAGGCTTGGGATGTATTCAGGCGGCTGGCTCGGGTTAACGCTGGGTGTATAGGAACTGACAGGTGCGTTGTAAGTAGCATTGTTGGGGTACTGAAGAATTGTCCTTACTGATTCAGGAATGACGATCGTATTCCCGCAATAGGGACATTTCATGGCGACCATGCCTGCAACGGGCTCGATCTTTGCTTCACATGTGGGGCAATTAAAGGTAGGTGTGGGGGTGTTATTTTGCATTTTTTCCTCGTTTTCTAAAATGTGCCGCAAAAGATTTTTAATTATGAATCACTACACCAAACTTCACATAGGGTTTCTGTCCAAGTTGGCAGGTTAAGTTACGACATTTTTCAAATCATACCCTGTTCATTCTTAATTGATATGCCCCTTTTCGGCTACCTTTTCTTCAATGCGCGGGTCTGGGATCAGCCACATGACGGCAACGACAACGTATAAACCAGCCGAAAGCCACGGGGAGAAAAAAGCCAGGGCGATTGCGGCAGTATAAAGAAAGAGTGAGCGCAGCCCTTTATGATCCCGCCCAACGGCTTTGGCAAGGACAGAATCCACGCCGTGATGGGTGATGAGGGCGCGCGTCAGGATGAAATACGCCAGCCCGGCTGCCCATTGCACGCCGCCATAGATCGCGACGGGAATGGCTTCGAAGTGTTCGCCCATCCAAATGGTCGCAAAAGGCACTAGAGACAGCCAAAAGAGCAGATGCATGTTCGCCCAAAGGATCGAGCCGTTGACGCTTTTTGTCACCTGCAAGAGATGGTGATGGTTGTTCCAGTAGATGCCGACGAGTACAAAACTGAGAATGTAGCTCAGGAATTTGGGCAGGAGTGGCAACAGCGCGCTGAGCGCACCTTCTTCGGGGGCGCGTAATTCCAAGACCATGATGGTGATGATGATGGCGATGACGCCGTCGCTGAACGCTTCGAGACGAGATTTGTGCATGGATATTTTCCTTTACGTTTAATGGGCTTGATAATTAATGCCGTCATCCACTTTGGGGAGGAAGATGATCAGAAGCAGGACGACTGCTATGTAGATTAGATAACTTGCCAGCGGATAGATATTCGCCAATAAGATCGCGCCGAGATATGAGCCGTTGACGAAGATGTAGTTTGGCGTGTGGCGGCGCAAATACTTATCACTGAACTCAGCGGTTGCCAAATGTGGATGATAGTGGACGTACACTACGGCAAGATACCCAACCAGGTTGCAGGTGATGAGCGTCGCCCCATACACAATGATCGGACCTGCTTCAAAGGGATAGCGCCCAACGAGAGAAGTAGGGAAGGGGATAAAACTTACGCATAACAACAGCAGGATGTTCAGCCAAAGAAAGCCGCGGTCTGTGGTTTTGATGGCATGCATGGAGTTGTGATGAATGACCCAATATAACCCAATGATGATAAAGCTCAATATATATGCGAGGATGCGCGGCAGGATGGAACCAAGCGTTTGCCAAAATTGACCGTACTCAACTTCTGGAAAGCGAATATCGAGAATGAGTAAAGTAATGACAATGGCGAAGACCCCATCACTAAAGGCTTCGAGCCGGGACTTTGCATGAGAACTCCTAAGGTTTTTGTTGTGAGATCGATCTGTGAATCTTAAGTATAAATACCAATTCAGGAACCCCATTACCTTTAGGTGATTTTCAGGTTGATATGCTTAGATAAAATGTTGGTTGCTTTACCCGTATTCTACAACCTTATTTTTAATGGAGAATTTCATGAACAACAAAAGAAACATCCTCTTGGCTATTACCGTACTGGTCTGGGCGTCGCTTGCCTGTCAGGCGTTGTCTCCTTCAGATTCTGCCAGCGTCCCGCCGGAGACCGCAGCGACTGAAGAAGAGAGCAGTTCGCTCCTGCCCTCTGACTCATCCGCTACAGAAGAAGAACCCGTGCAAAATGGTGGTATTTATGATGGCAGCTGGGTTGGCACAAACACAGTAGATAATAAAGAAATTCTATTCACGGTTGAAAATAACCAGGTTGTCTCTGTTGCCTTGAATTACACAGGCGAATCCAATGGCTGTGATTATCATGGAGCGATTAGCATCGGTGAGAATACTGGCGGCATGGACCCTATTGTGGTGGATGGTGAGAGCTTCTCCTCTTCTATCGATAAATTTGGCGATGACCTCACCTTTGCAGGAACGTTTACATCCGAGAGCGAAGCCAGTGGAACCCTTCTCATTAAATCTCCGGCAGACGGGATTTGCGGCGTCTTCGAAAAGGAAGTTTCATGGACTGCCAGCAAGGATTCGAGCGTAGATGCTGAGCCTGCCGAAGACACAAGCGGGACCGTATCTGAAGAGGACACTAATTCCATCGTGACCCAGTTTTTTGATGCCGTCAATGCAGGTGACATGGATACAGCCATGGATATGGTCGGCGAGAATGTCATGTTCAACTTTGGGACAACCACCCAGTTTGGGCGCGATAACTTGAAGGCATACCTTACTTCGTCCGGGCTTACGTATCAAATTTCAGGTGTTGAGTCGTTTAGCAGCGGCATGGCAGAATTCAAAGCCACTGCCAGCGATGGTACAACATATTCATTCTGTACCATCCTTTTGCAAGACGGCGAGATCATTTCTCTGTCTCTGCAACCCTAACGGATTTCTTAGTACAAAAACAGTCCCTGCAATTTTTGCGGGGACTGTTTTTTATTCGTAATGTCATGCTGAGGGGCGTTTTGTTGCCCCGAAGCATTTTGGCAAGATTGCCAGAGACCTGCGGTCGCGAAAATCACGCTCCCTCAGGGTGACATAGTCTTTTATAATGGACGGCATACCAGACTAATGAAAATGTGAGATCATCAAACTACATGGCTACTCAACTTATCGAATGTATTCCTAATTTTTCTGATGCGCGCCGCCCCGAAGTGATCGACCAGATCGTCGCCGCCATCCAATCGGTTGAAGAGGTTAAACTCCTCGACCGCTCCTCCGACCTCGACCATAACCGCACCGTTCTAACCTTTGCCGGGTCTGCCGCAGGTGTGGAAGAAGCCGCCTTCCGTGCCATTCAGACCGCCGCATCACTCATCGACCTCGATCAGCACACTGGCGAACATCCACGTATCGGCGCCACCGATGTCGTTCCCTTCGTTCCGCTTAGCGGCGCGAGCATGGAAGAATGTATCGCAATCGCACAACGCCTCGGTGAGCGTGTCGGCAAAGAGCTCAGTATCCCTGTTTATCTGTATGAATCCGCTGCCACCAAGCCCGAGCGCACCAACTTGGAAAATATCCGCAAGGGACAATACGAAGGTCTCAAAGCCGACGTCGAAACCAACCCCGAACGCAAGCCAGATTTTGGTCCCAGTAAACTTCCCAAGGCGGGTGCAACTGTCATCGGCGCGCGCAATCCTCTCATTGCTTTCAATGTCTATCTCACCAGCGACGATGTCAGCATTGCCAAGAAGATCGCCAAAGCTGTGCGTCAATCTTCGGGCGGGCTGCGTTACGTCAAGGGTCTTGGTCTGCTCGTGGATGGTCGCGCACAAGTCTCGATGAACCTCACCAACTTCCGCGAAACACCCATCGCGCGTGTGGTCGAATTCATTCGCCGCGAAGCCGAGCGTTATGGCGTCGGCATTCATCACAGTGAGCTTGTCGGCTTAATTCCACAAGAAGCATTGGTGGATGCAGCGGTCTGGTACACCCAGTTGGATGCTTTCTCTCCCGAACAGATTCTACTCAGGCTGTGGATGATGACGCTTCATCCTTTGAAGTTTTGATGGCGAAATTTAAAATGCCCAAAGAGACAGACGAGCAAAAGTCTGCTCGTGAGGCGGCGATTACACAGGCAACCTTGAATGCCGCGCATATTCCTTTACACGTCAGCCAACATGCCGTTAAAGTGATGGAGCTTGCACTTAAATGTGCCAAATCTGGTTTACAAAGCGCCATTAGCGATTCTGCTTCTGGCTTTGCCATGGCGCGTGCTGCATTGACGGCCGCCGGCTACAACGTACGCATTAACCTTAACTCACTTGAAGATAAATCTCTCGGCGAGCGTATGCTGAGCGAATTAGCAGACCTGGAATCAGCCGCAGACAAGCTTGAAGGGGAGATGCAGGTTGTGATGAAAGAAAGAGGCGGGATCTAGATCCTGTTCTTATATATATCCTGGAAGGAAACTAAACTGAAATCATGGCTTTATCACGCAGAGACTTTTTAAACGTTTTGAAATACGTAGTGGGAACCGCCCTTGCCAGTTTGGCGGGAAATTACTACCTTACCCGATTCGAGCCGTCCTGGGTGGACGTGACTCGTATTAATATTCCTATCCGTGGACTCCCCGAAGCATTTAGCGGGTACCGAATTCTTCAGATCAGCGATATTCATATTGGTGGTTGGATGGACAAGGAACGACTTGCCAACGTGGTAGATATTATCCTTGCGGAAAAGCCGGACCTGGTGGCTGCAACAGGTGATTTTCTGATCGGTACTCACTGGAACCCGGATCTCGATGGCGCTGCTTGGGAATTTTTAGAGGTTATGACCCCGCTTGCTCAAGCCCATAAAGTGGTGGCTGTGATGGGTAACCATGACCACTGGACGGATGTTGAACGCGTCCGGACGATGCTTTCCATGGCAGGAATCCTTGAATTGAGAAATGATGTCCATGCCCTTGAAAAAGATGGTGAGAAACTTTACCTGGCGGGGGTTGACGATATTTATGTGAATGCACAGGATCTGAACCTTGTTCTGGCGAAATTGCCTGAAGGCGTGCCGACCATTTTGCTGGCCCATGAACCTGATTATGCGGATGTAACAGCCGAAACGGGCAGGTTCCATTTTCAAATTTCCGGGCATTCACATGGCGGGCAGGTTGTTCTTCCGTTTGGCAGCCCGGTTGTGCTGCCTGAGTGGGGAAGGAAATATCCTGCTGGTCTGTATAATTTGGGCAATATGTTGCTTTACACCAATCGCGGTGTTGGTATGACCAGTCCTTTTGTGCGCTTTAATTGCAGACCAGAGATAACAGTCTTTACACTGTATGGAGCCGGGTAGGTCTCCTGTTGCCTTCAATGAAAAAAATCTTTACTTGCCCTTTTATCGCGGCTTGTGTATAATCTCAATATCAAAAGCGTGGATGGGAACGAGTAAACCGTTCGAGACGAACAGCGAGTCCGTGAAGTGGTGTGAGGCGGATACGAGCAGACGGTTGAAAATCCTCCCGGAGCTGTGAACTGAAATCAGGGAAATCTCTGAGAGTAGGGAATCCGGAGTTGTTCTTCGTTATCGGAACAGGATGATGGTTGTCATCCATTGAGTGTTCATCTTCGGATGGAAATCAGAGTGGTACCGCGTGAGCCTTGCTCTCGTCTCTGTTATGAGATGAGAGTTTTTTATTTAATATTTACCGTCATTGCGAGGAGGGTGCTCTTCCCGACGAAGCAATCTCAGACATAGTCATGAGATTGCTCACCGCACTGGCGTACGGTGCAAGTGTCGGGCGAAAAACATCGCCCTCGCAATGACGAAGAGGAGAAACGAATGTTTAAAACAGTCAACCCAAAACTTGACGTCCCTGCCATGGAGGACAACGTCCTCAAGATGTGGAAGAAGCAGGAAGTCTTCAAGAAGACCATCGAGCAAAGACAAGGCAAACCCGAATATGTATTTTACGAAGGTCCGCCCACCGCGAATGGACGCCCCGGCGTGCATCACGTCTTGGCGCGCGCCTTCAAGGACATGTTCCCGCGCTACAAGATTATGCGCGGATATCACGTCTCGCGCCGCGGCGGCTGGGACACACACGGTCTGCCGGTCGAAATCGAAGTGGAGAAGCAGCTCGGCTTCACCAACAAGCAGCAGATCGAAGAATATGGCATCGATAAGTTCAATGAACTGTGTCGCAAGTCCGTCTTCAACTACATCCAGGAATGGGAGAAACTGACCGACCGCATCGCTTTCTGGGTGGACTTGGATACTGCCTATGTGACCTACGAGAATGATTACATCGAGTCGGTCTGGTGGATCTTGAAAAACTTCTGGGAGAAGGACCTGCTCTTCAAAGGTTATAAGGTTGTGCCGTATTGCCCGCGCTGCGGCACGCCTCTCTCTGACCATGAAGTAGCGCTCGGCTACGAAGATGCTACTGACCCTTCGGTCTTTGTGCGTTTTCCGCTGGCTGATAAGCCTGATACCTCTTTCCTGGTATGGACGACCACTCCGTGGACTCTGCCTGCCAATGTCGCCATCGCTGCTCACCCCGAAGTGGATTATGTGACTGTCGAGCGCGAACATGCAGGTGGGACGGAGAAATTGATCCTCGCCAAGAACCTGCTTGAAAAAGTCTTCCGCGGCGAAGAAGTGAAAGTGTTGGATACCTTCAAAGGCAAGAAGCTGAAGGGCATGAAATACAACCCGCTCTTCACATTTGTGCCGTTGGACAAACCCGCCCATTTCGTCATCCTCGGTGATTTCGTTACCACTGAAGATGGCACGGGTCTTGTGCATCAAGCTCCTGCTTTCGGTGCCGAAGATATGGAGATGGCGAAGAAGTATGACCTGCCCGTTGTCCTCACGGTTCAGCCAGATGGCACCTTCATCCCGGAAATCACCCCATGGCGCGGAATCTTCGTCAAAGATGCCGACCCACAGATCATCAAAGAACTCGAAGCACGCGGACTGATGTTCCGGGCTGAGACGCTCGTGCATACGTATCCCTTCTGCTGGCGCTGTCATACGCCACTGCTGTATTACGCGCGTGACTCGTGGTACATCCGCACCAGCGCGAAGAAAGAAAATCTCGTCAGCCTGAACAAGACCATTCACTGGGTTCCCGATCACATCCAGAACGGACGCTTCGGCAACTGGCTCGAAAATAATATCGACTGGTCGCTCTCACGTGAACGCTATTGGGGTACGCCGCTGCCGGTTTGGGAATGTGAGAATCAAGATTGCAAACACCGCGAGTGTGTTGGCTCGGTGGCTGAACTTTCTGAAAAAGCTGGCAAGGATTTAACTGAACTCGACCTGCACCGCCCATACGTGGACAGTGTCCATTGGACTTGCTCAGATTGCGGCGGACAGATGTCGCGCGTTAAAGACTTGATCGACGTGTGGTTCGACTCAGGTTCCATGCCGTATGCGCAGTGGCATTATCCGTTTGAGAATAAGGATAAGTTCGAAGCGCAATATCCCGCCGATTACATCTGTGAAGCGGTCGATCAAACGCGCGGCTGGTTCTATTCCCTGCATGCCATCTCGACCTTGCTCAATGACGAAGTCTCGTTCAAGAACGTCATCTGCCTCGGTCACATTCAAGATGCGGAAGGACGCAAAATGTCCAAGTCGTTGGGTAACATCGTCCAGCCGTGGGATGTGCTCAACGTCCACGGTGCGGATGCGCTGCGCTGGTATCTCTACACCGCCACGCCGCCCGGACAGGAACGCCGCTTCTCCTCCGATCTGGTCGGGGAGGTGATCCGCAACTTTACGCTAACGCTGTGGAATGTCTACTCGTTCTTTGTGACCTATGCCAACCTCGACAAGCCGCAAGCGCTGACCGTCACCGCGCCAACCAATGACTTGGATCGCTGGTTGCTCTCTGAGTTGAACGTACTCGTGCGTGACGTGACCAAAGCCTACGAAGAATATGACGTCACCAACGCCACACGCCCGGTCGAAAAATTCGTTGAGACGCTTTCTACATGGTATGTGCGTCGCTCGCGCCGTCGCTTCTGGAAGAACGACTCCAGTTCCGATAAGCAGGCTGCATACTCAACACTTTATACCGCATTGACCACGGTTGCCAAGTTGATCGCGCCTGCCATGCCTTACATGGCGGAAGAGTTGTATCAGAACCTCGTCCGCTCGGTGGATGAGACTGCGCCTGAGTCGGTTCACCTTGCTGAGTGGCCCCAGGTAATGGAAGAATTCATTGACGAGTCGCTCAACACCGAAATGAATTTGGTGATGAAGCTGGTCTCGCTCGGACATTCCGCGCGCCAGAAGGCGAATCGCAAAGTGCGTCAGCCGTTGGCAGAAGCCGCTTTCTCGGTGGGAAATAACACCGAACGCGCCGCGCTGATGAAAAACGTGGAAGTGATCCAAGATGAGTTGAACGTCAAACAAGTCCGCTTGTTGGATGCTGCCACAGAGGCTGTCTCTCATTCGGTCAAGCCGCGGCCCAAGCAACTCGGACAAAAATACGGCAACAAGTTCCCAGTCATTCAGAAGGCGATCCTGGCGATGAATGCCGAGGAAGTAGCTAAAGCCCTATTGACTGGCAACCCGCTCGAAGTCCAAGCTGGAGGCGAGACCTTCCACATCATCTCTGAAGAAGTGGAAGTCAAAGCCTTGGCGAAGGAAGGCTTTGCCGTGGCTGAAGATGGCGCGTATGTGGCGGCGCTCGTCACCACGCTCACGCCGGAACTCGTTGCCGAAGGCATGGCGCGTGAATTCGTGCGCCGCGTGCAAGACCTACGCAAGACCGCGGACTTGGACGTTGCCGACCGCATCGAACTGTTCGTGGAAGCCAGCGCCGGGTTGAAGACCGCCGTGGAGACTCACGCCGATTACATCAAGTCTGAGACGCTGACGGTGAAGCTGTCCTTCGCCACTCCGCCCGCGAATGCATCGGTGGTGGAAGATGCCTTTGAAGGCGAGACGGTGAAGGTGGGCTTGGTGAAGAGTTAGTGGTAGTGAATAGTGAATAGGGGATAGTTGATCGTGAATCGGAAGACCTCGGAGTTTTTTAAAACCTCCGAGGTCTTTTTTTTAAGACATCAACTTAAACTTATTTTATTGCCAGAAAAGCCAGTACGAATTGTAACAAAGCAAGCCCGAAGAAAATAACCGCACCAACGAGCGAGGACATGGAAGGGGAGATGTTACCCGGTTCCAGTACAGACTTTTGCGGCTCGGTGGGGTCATAGTATACCTGCACCGTCTGCCCGACCTGGTAGGATTTGATACGATCTTCGGCATCTTTCTTCGTGCCGGTGGAGATCAAATGGTCGTTGAAGGCAAAGCGCTCACAAACCAGAGCTTGCCCATTAACCGTATACGTACTTTGCACCCATGGACGAAAGTACGATAGATTTTTTCTCCTGACATTCACCCACTCCGCTCGGGAGGAAACGATGGTGACCGTTCCCGGCACTGAGGGCCACGAACGGCTGGCTTGCGCGTCACGCAGCCCCGGTAGACTGCGTTTAAGCAGCCGATAACTTTGCCAAAGGAACACCCCGGCAAGGATCAAGAAAAAGAGAAGGGAGATAAATAGTTTCATGGTTATGGTAGGGTGTTGATCAATTTGATGGCACTCATTGCTAGATCCAACACGAGTTTGCCTTCACTTTCAACTTATCAGCGTATTTTACACTGAAAAACTAGGCATATCTTTTTGCACTTCCCACTTCTCAGGTTCTACCCGTATAATTCCATAACCATAAACCCTTTCCTGTGTTTACTCAATTACAAATCACCCAAGGACTTCTCATGACCTCCTCTGCACAAACCAAACCCAACCTCATCCGCTCCATCCTTGCCTGGGGGGTGCATCTCTTCACCGCCACCGGCGCCATCTGGGGCTTGCTCGGCATCTTTGCCATCTTCGAGAACGATTACAAGATGATGATCGTCTGGATGATCGTCGCCATGCTGGTGGACGGTTTCGACGGCATGCTCGCGCGCTGGGCTGACGTGAAAAAATATGCCAACGGCATCGACGGCGCTTTGCTCGATAACATCCTCGACTATCTCAACTACGTGGTCGTGCCTGCCATCTTCATGATCCATACCGACCTGCTGCCTGAGCCGGTCAAGTGGCTTACGGCTTGCCTCATTCTGCTCACGTCCGCGTATCAATTTACCCAAACCGACGCCAAGACCGATGACCATCACTTCAAGGGCTTCCCGTCCTATTGGAATGTCGCTGCGCTGTACATGCTGTTGATGAATTTGCCGCCCTGGGTCAACTTTGGTTTTCTGATGCTCTTCAACATCATGGTCTTCATCCCTGTTAAATATATTTATCCCAGCCGCAATAGCTATCTGCGCACATTGACACTAGGGTTAACCTATTTGTACGGAGCAGTGGGTATTTGGGGTTTGCTGCAATACCCCAACCATCCTCAGTGGGTAGTATGGGCATCCTTCCTTTATGTTGGCTATTATTTGATACTCAGTCTCATCCCTAAAAAATCGGCTCATGCAAATTGAAGTCGTTCACATAACGGACGATGAACTCTACGAAGCTTTTCAACGCCTCGTCCCGCAACTGACCAATAACAATCCGCCGCCCACTCGCGAAGACCTGATAGCTCTTATTCAGGAACCGGGGACTACGCTGTTGCTTGCACGTAGCGACAATGGACACATCATCGGCGCCCTGAGTCTGATCGTTTATCGCGTACCGACCGGCATCCGCTCCATCATTGAAGATGTTGTTGTGGATATTTCTGCCCGTGGAAAAGGAGCTGGTGAAGCCTTAATGCTGTATGCAATTGACCTTGCCAGACAAAAAGGTGCGCGAAATATTTCACTTACTTCAAATCCCGCACGGGTGGCGGCGAACAAGTTATATCTGAAAATGGGCTTTGTAAAACGAGAAACGAACGCGTATCAAATGAAATTATAAAAATAATGCTCGCCATCAGGCGAGCATTATTTTTATAATTCTGTAAGCACTAAATATTTTTGTGTGGCTTTACTCATATCGCTGTATTCGCCGCGATATTGTTCAGGCATCATGGCTGCGATCTGATACATCATTTCATCCACCATTTCCTGACGCATCTCGCTTGTAACTTTGCCTTCAGCCTTCACGTGAAAGGGCTTTCCAATGCGAATGTGAAAATCAGTGCGCTTGAAAGCCTTGAGATTTTTCATGTAAACCTCACCGCCCCAATGGACCACGGGAACGATCGGCGCGCCGGATTTCAATGCGAGAATTGCCGCCCCCGGCAACCCGCGACGAAGGATACCGGTCTTGTTGCGGGTACCCTCTGGGGCAACGCCAAAAATACGACCCTCCTCAAGCATGCGCAATGCGGATTTGAGCGCGCTCATATCCGCTTCGCCGCGATGGACGGGGATGATATCCCAGGCGCCAAAGACCCAACGCAGGAAGGAATTTTCAAATGCCTCTGCCTTCGCCCACCCGGTGATCTTGCGCGGTTGCAGCATGGTGGCAAAAACAGGCACTTCCACTTGCCCGGTATGATTGGTGATAATGATCAAAGGACCGCTCATTGGCAGGCTTGTCATGCCGCCTGGTGCATCAAGACGCAGGGTCAGCCGAAAGTAAATTCGTAATAGAAGGGTAATAAGCCAGAGAGAAAAATTTTTCATACAAACTCAGGCATGAATGATCTCAAGTTCTTGCGGCAATAATTCAAGGGTCAGGTGTTTACCTTCGAGGCAGATGAACTCGCCGTCGGCATGCGCGGGGAATGTCATGTCCAATGATGTGATCGCAACTTTTTTTGCACGTTTCATCTGGATCTCTGGTAATGTTGCCTGGGTCCCTTTGATGAAGTGTGGGATCATTTGTAAAATACGACCTTTGGTCGCAGTCTCTGCAATGCAGAGATCAAACAAGCCGTCATCGGCTTTTGAGTCGGGTGCCATTTGAAACCCGCCGCCCATGCGTCTGCCATTCATAACCGAGATCATCAGCGAAGTTTGTTTGATGACCTCTTTATCGTCCAGCACGATCTCAACCTGGGCGGGGTTGTAGTAAAGGAAAACGGTTTTGATCACACCGATAAGGTATGCCAGCAAGCCGCGCGTCCAGCGGACTTTGATGGCTTCGTTGCCAACTGCAGCATCGAAACCTACACCAATACCATTCCCAAAATATCTGCCGTCGGGATAATCTCCGCCTTTGACGACACCCAGATCGATCTTTTTACGCTTGTTTGCTTTCAAAGCCTTCAAGCCTTCGTCTAGTGTTGTGGGGATGCCCGTGCCGCCCGCAAAATCGTTGCCGGTGCCAATTCCCAGCACAGTGAATGCAACACTGTTGTGCCCCGCTTTTTTTGCGCGCATAATCCCATTGATAGCTTCGTTCACGGTACCGTCACCGCTGGCGCAAACGATCACATCGTACCCAGCGCGTGCAGCGCCTTCAGCAAGCTCTGCTGCATGCCACACGCCAGTCGTGCGCACCAAAGTGAAATCAAAGTTGTTATCTTTCAGATAAGATTCGATCTGCGGTATGGATTTTTCTCCCAGTCCGCGCCCTGATGTTGGATTGACGATCACAAAGTGTTTCATGCCTGCTCCCATTGCCGAAAGTGGAGCGAGTTTATCACATGCGCGGTTTATATTTCAAGTAATCGTCGGGGGTGTCGAGATCTTGCAGGATCGTAGCTGTGTCTAAATTCACATACTCGATCTGGTTTGCATGTCCGCTCAAGAACTCACGCATCGAATTTCCCTGCGTTGTCAGGATCTCTCCCCATACTGAACGCGCCGCTAGCCAGGGATGCCCGCGCCTCATTTGATAGCTTGGTACTACCAGAGTTGACCTGCTTTTTCGAAACGCTTCACAGACGCTTCGCACGCTTCCTTCTTCGATCTGCGGTTGATCACCCAGACAAATCAAAGTGGCTTCCGCTGTCGTATTTTGTGCCTGTAACCCTACCTGCAGTGACACCAGCATTTCGCCGTTGTTGTTTTCTGAAATGCGTACATCCGTATTGTTCATTCTTGCGGCGATCTCTGCATTTGTAACGAGGGTAATATCCTCGATCTCCGCGGCGCGTAAAGTCTGAATTACCGTTCCGAGAACAGTCGTCTCACCCCAGGGCATCAGCATCTTTTGCTGACCCATACGTGTGGACTTCCCGGCAGCGAGAATAATGGCGGAGATCGTGTTCATTCGAGGTTCTTTAGACGTTCGTAATCTTCGGGTTTGTCTACATCAAAGATAAGAATATCATCATGCCAGGGTAGAAATGAAACTCGATGTTTATCGAATATTGCGCGTCCACCTACATCGCCTGTTAATTGCAGCAAGTCAGAGAAGGTGACCCGGTCAAACAAAACCGGGTTTGCCCGGCGTTCCTCTAGAACGAGGGGCACGATGACCGAATGACGTTCACTTGTATGTGATTCAACCAATGCCCGGATGACCTCGACGGGGATTTGCGGTTGATCTGCAAGTAAAAACACGGCTGCACCCGTGTTGGGGGGCAGGGCGGTAATTCCTGTTTTTACGGATGTGCTTTGTCCTTGCTGGTACTCTAGGTTGCGAGCCAATATCACCGGCAGGTCTTGTAGGTGAGCTTCGATCTCGGCGTGGTGAAAGCCGGTAACGACCACCACAGGTTCAAGTCCTGCGCGAAGCGCAGTTTCTGCTACATGGCGAATGAAAGATTTACCTTTCCAATCCAGAAGTTGTTTTGGTTGTCCGTACCGGCTGGACGTTCCAGCTGCAAGGATGATCCCCGCAGTTCGCTCTATCAGATGAAGATTATCTTGTTGCAGAGATCCGACAATGACGGCATCGAAGTCGTTTAGCAAATCAAGCGCCATACCGCCGCTGATGGATAATAATTCAGGTGTATCTGCTTGATTGAGCAAGGCGACTCGTTTTGCCTGACTTGGAATATTTTTCAAGCCGCCTTGTGGATGTTTGAGAAATGCCTGAATGGATTGAGGCATTACTGGCTCACCAAACTCAAGCCCTGTAAGTTGTGAAAATATTTCTGCTCGAAACACTTGATCTTCATGCAAAGGGAATCCAAGGCTGCGTAGCCCGGTGACATGGATAACGATATCGGTAAATTCAGGAATAGGCGGCTCGTGTGCCGCAGGTGCTTTAAGTGGTTTTTGGCGGGAGCCATCCGCTTCGATCAAAAGGGGGGTCTTCTCGGATTTTGATTTTGCGTGTAGCCAATAAAGCGTTTCTTGTGAGACCGGCTTTGTCCTATTGCCTTCAACCTTTCCTGTGACTAGAACAACACCTTTGACAGAGATATCTACCTCACTGGCGCTTGCAATGATATGGTGATCAGCCAATGATGTTTGCCAAATGCCAAGATGTGACGTGGCAGTGACAATGACCATTTCATGCCAGGCAAGAAGCTGGCGTGCAAGCTGGAATAGGGCAGTGGTCTTGCCGCCGGAGCCGCTTAGGCAGATTACAGGGGCAGGGGAAGTTTTTTCAACTCGAATTGCTTTTAGAAGGTTCATAATGGCTTTATTCATTGTAATTGTATGATAAAAAGTGTGATTCCGTATACAGGCAGGGTGCTCCAGGACGTATAATGGATTCATCTTATTCGTTCTGGTATTGTACAAGGGTGTATTTATGGAAAAACCAATTGCATTGATCGTTGAAGATGACCGTGATATTGTGGCTTTGTTCAGGCATGTGCTTGATATTGCCGGTTACCAAACGGAGATCGTTTTGGACGGCAAGGATGCCATGGATCGTTTGGAAGTCATGCGTCCGAACATTGTGCTTTTAGACTTGCAGCTGCCACGCATGTCTGGCATTGAAATCTTGAAGCGCATGCGGGATGACGAACGCCTCATGCGTGTGCCGGTCGTTGTCATTACCGCCTATGCTCCCTATGCAGACAGCCTGCCGGTAGAGCCGGATCTGTTGCTGCTCAAGCCAGTGGATATCAACCAGCTGAGCAGCCTTGTGCAACGCCTGCAAGCCACTCAGGGCGCATTGGATGAACCCACACATGATTTTGTGACAGGGTTGTATACCCTGCCGTTCTTCAACGTCCGCATGACTTTTTCATTGGAGCGCATCAAGCAAAGCTCCTTTCGGCGCTTTGGCGTTCTCTTTGCAGATGTATCTCAAATGAATGAACTGCGCGATCACTTGAACGAGACCGAGATGCGAAATTTTCTGCGAAAACTTGCGGATCAATTCCGTATTACGCTTCGTCCTACGGATACCATGGCATGGTCGTCAGAGACGAGCATGTTCCTTACCCTGATCGAGGATATTCCCACGCCTGAGGCGCCGCTTAAGATTGCCGGACGTCTGCGTGACAGCATGAAGCGTTTTCTCGAAAGCAATGATCGCGGTTTGGGGCTGCGTGCGAATGTTGGCGTGTTGCTGTGCGATACAGACTACGTCGATATCCCTCACATCTTGCGTGACCTGGATTTGGCGGTGCAGCATTTGCGCGCAGGGTTGTACACTAACCCCTCCATTTTTGATCGTGAAATGCTGGCTGAACATCGATAAATCTTTTTAATAATAAACGAACATCCTCGTGAATCGTTGTGCTCACGAGGATGTTTTTGTTTTGCTTTTAAACTATTCATACGGACCAAAGGTATCTTTGGGCAGCCCTGGAGGGCGGATCCATGATAGCCAGCCGGTTCGTCTGGATGAGGTGAAAGGAGTGGGTTTTTCATACATGACGAGGATCAGGCTTACTCCCAGCCCTAATGCGCCCAGCCACTGAGTAATAGAGAGGCTTTCACCCAATAGAAGGCTGCTGAATAGAATGGCGATCAACAACTCTGCAAGTCCAAGTAATGCGGTCTGCATACCGCCGATCTTTTTCACGCCAAGGAACAAAGCCACCCGCGAGAAAATGGTCACGAAGGTTAAACCTGCAACTGGCAGCCAGGGTGCCTGGGCAGCGGGCCAACTGTTATCAAAGATGAAATATGCCGGTATGACAACTGCGCTCATTGATAATAGTGTATAAAGTGCTACGGTTGGTGCAGGGACCTCATATAGAACACGCTGGTTGATAGGCAGATGCATGGCATATAGAATAGCTGCCATGATCATCATGACTACACCAACGGTGTCCATTGGTCGATTTGGAACATATGTTAGCAATAAGACTGCGATCGTGGCAAGGGTGATGCGGAAAATAGTGAGGCGGCTTGGTGGTTGATGGTCAAGTACCAGCCATAAGGCGACAAAGAACGGATATAAAGAGTAGAGTAACTGCCCTAGGCTTGCATCCAGCCTTTGCAGTGCCATGTAATAAAAGAGGGATCCGAATCCATTGATGGTGCCTGCTAGGATGCAGCCGATCAAACCCACCGGAAAAATGTATAGATATTGACGATAAAAGAGCAGCATCACTATCAATAAGATGCCCGCTGCAAACCCGGTTCGTAAGGCGACCACTGCAAAAGGGGAGAACCCTTGTGTGATGGCAAGTTTTCCGAAAACCGGTGCCATGCCAAGGAAGATCGCAGAACTAAATGCTGCAAAGACCCCGGCTGTGTGTTTATTTACCAATATCGCCAGCCTTTTTTGGTGGTTGAATTTATTTCAAAAGAGACTTTACCTCATCCAGGAATTCATCATTGAGAAAATCGCCTTTTTGCAAGAGTGCCTGAATGTGTCCACTGAGACGGTTCTTTTCGTCGGGAGTAAGTTCTTTGGCGGTGGCAACGATCACGGGAATGGTCGCAGTTTCTGGGTTTGACCGTAACGCTTCGATAACAGAGAAGCCGTCCATTTCCGGCATCATGAGATCAAGGATCACAAGGTCTGGCAGTTCACGCTGGATCAAATCCAGCCCTTCACGTCCATTTTCGGCTTCGAGGATGGTGAAGTTGCCTTGTGATTGTAAAATTCGCCGAATCAAGCGGCGCGCTTCAAGCGTGTCCTCTACGATGACAATTTTAGGGAAGCGCTCCGGGGCAACTTGTGTAAGTGCTGAGAGCAATCCTTCTTCCTGCGGCGCCTGGGCAATGGTCGGGAACTTCACATCGCGTGCCCAATTCTCGCCGAGAATTCCCTGCTCGGCTGGCATAGTGTGTCCCGTACAATTGACAACCACCGTGTCACTGGGTTTTATCACTCCGGCGCGGATCAATTTGAACAACCCCGCAAATGCCGCACCTGCGGCTGGCTCTGCCGATATGCCTTCCATCTTGGCAAGGACATGCATAGCACGAATAGCTTCTTCATCGGTGACGCTTTCAAATACACCGTTCGTGCTATCCACATGATGTTTCAGGAATTCATATGCCCGCCCAGGGTCGCCAGTGGCAAGCGTTTCGATCCTTGTTTTCGGGTTGGTGACGGGCTCGGCTTTCTCAAGTCCTTTTTTCCAACTGTTCACCATTGGTGCGCAGCCTTCTGCCTGGATGGGTGCAAAGGCGGGGATCTTATTGATCCATCCCATTTGCTGCATTTCGCGAAACCCTTTATGGACACCTAGCGGTCCCATTCCGCCGCTAATTGCCTGCACGTACCAATCCGGGGTACGCATCTGGGAGTTTTCTTCGGGACCGAGTGCAATAGTTAGTTGTTCAGCGATCTCAAAGGCGATGGTCTTCATGGCTTCAATGGACGTGATCGTTCGTGCGCCCATATCCAGGTATAACTTGCGTTGACGGGCAAACTCAGCAGCCACGTGTTTGCATTGATCATATGAACCGGTGATCTTGATCACCTGGCTGCCATACAAAGCGATCTCACGCATCTTAACTGCCGGAACAAGGCTGGTGACAAACGCCCAAAGTTTCATCCCTGCCCGTGATGCGTATGCAGAATACGATATAGCAACATTCCCGGTAGAAGCCGCCACCATTTCAGTGATGCCTGCTTCTTTCAAAGCTGCAATCGTTACCGATGCCTGACGGTCTTTAAAAGAGGCTGTGGGTCCCTGCCGTTCGTCCTTGATAAAAATATTGGGGCAACCTAACATCATTCCCAAATTAACTGCCCGAATCAACGGACTGAAGCCTTCACCTAGGGAAAGGCTGATGTTCGGATTGCGGACTGGGAGTAATTCCCGATAACGCCAAAGATCCTGCTGGCGCGCCTTGAGTTTCTCTGGCAAGGTCTTTCCAAGCAATTCATAATCGTATTCCGCTTCGCGCCATTGGCTGCCGCATTTTGGGCAGGTCGTGGATGTAGGGAAATATGGCGCATTATGCCCGCAGTCCAGGCATTTAATGATAAATGACACGAGGTCTCCTGTAATTTCGCTTATTTCTTTGCCTGTAACCTATCAAGCGAACGCTGAAGTGAGGTTAGCAGTTCTTTGTCGTTAAAGGAGCCCTTGGTGAGCAAACGCTGACCAAACTCTTTTAATCGGTTCTTTTGTTCAGGGGTCACATCCATGCCGCTGATCACAATGGCGGGAATGTCGCGCAGTTTTCGGTCTGACTGCATCTGTTCGAGAATTTGGAACCCGTCCATTTCTGGCATGAACAGGTCCAGGATGACGGCATGCGGCGGGGTTTCAGATGAAATGACCGCCCAGCCATTAAGACCGCCTTCTGCAAGGATTGGTTTATACCGTCCATCATCTGTCAGCATCTTGCCGATCAGACGCAGATCATTCGGGTTGTCATCCACCACAAGAACTTCACGGATTGAGCCATCCGAATTTAGCCGGTCAAGTGAATTAACCAGTTCTTCTTCAAGTATGGGTTTTACCAGATAATCAGACGCGCCGAGACTGAATCCTCTTTCGACATCTTCAACAATGCTGCAAATAATGACAGGAATATTCCTTGTTTCCGCGTTTGATTTTAATGCATCAAGGACAGTCCAGCCGTCAACTCCAGGCATCATGATATCAAGTGTAATTGCAAATGGCTTTACTCGTTGGGCAAATTCCACTGCCCGCTTCGGGTCTGTTAGGGGAGCCACTTGATAACCCTGGGGATGGAGGTAACGCTCATACAGACCAATGACCTGCGGGTCATCATCGATCGTCATGATAACCTTGGATCCTTCCTGGTCTGACTCGTTCTCCTTGTGATAAGGTGGCAGGGTGAAATGGAACGTGCTGCCTGCGCCTTCTGCGCTCTCTACCCAGATATCTCCACCATGCATATTGATTAGCTGCTTGCAGATGGACAACCCTAAACCTGTGCCGCCGCTCTTGCGTGTGGGGGAGGCGTCCACTTGCGAAAAGGCTTGGAAGAGCTTTTCCTGGTCTTTTTCTGAAATGCCCGGTCCCGTATCTGTTACGCTGACTCTGATTTGGCGGCGCCCATCTTCGGCACGGATCGGAGCAACACTGACCGTAATGGCACCTTCTTCGGTGAATTTAGCTGCATTTGAGAGCAGATTGATCATCACTTGGCGAACACGGATCGCATCCGCACGTACTGTGGGGAGCACAGGGTCGATGATCTGACGCATTTCGATCGGTTTATCTTTGATCAAACCACTCATCGTTGAAAGCACGCTGTGGACTAGATCCGCGATATTAACTTCGTCGAATGCAAGTTCCATCTTACCGGCTTCGATCTTGGCAGAGTCGAGGATGTCATTGATGAGACCCAATAGGTGCTGACCCGAGTTATAGATCGCAGTCAGGTCTTGCTGCATCAGGTCGGTAACGGGACCATCTATTCCTTTGAGGATGACGCGTGAAAAGCCAATAATGGAATTTAACGGTGTGCGTAGTTCATGGCTCATGTTGGCGAGGAACTGGCTTTTTAATCGGTCTGCCTCACGCATTTCCATAACAGCTTGTTGCGAGAGTTCGAACGATCGGGCATTATCAATGGCTACAGCAACCTGATCCGACAGGGTTTGGAGAACGGATATCTCATCTTCGTTGAAGGCATCTTCTTCCTTCGCTTGAATATCGATCACACCAATGACACGGGAACCGACCCGGAGGGGAATGGCGGCTTCCGCACGTGTATCTGGAAGCAGCTCGTTGACTTTATGCAATGAGTGTTCTAAAACATTATTCACAACGAGAACATTACCGCTGGATGCCACTGAGCCAACAATGGATTTGTCGTTGAGCGGCAGTGAGTGCTCCAGTTTTTTTAATTCGGCGCCGACTTCGCCAGTCGCTTCTTTCATTACGGCATTGAAGCCGGTCTCTTCTACGATGAAGATGGCAGCATGGTAAAAATTGAATCTATCCGTGATAAGACTCACTGTACGGGCAAAGATCGTATTCAGGTCCAGAATGGATGTGACTAGTTTACCGATCTCAGCCGAAACGGCGAGATATTCATTTCGGCGGCGAATGCCTTCTTCTGCAAGCTTGCGCTCGGTGATATCTCTTGCCACCCAGAAGACACTGCTTTCATCCAGTTTGCTAAGGGTAGCCAGGAACCAGAATAGTTGTCCGGCTATTGGGAGTTGATATTCAAATTGAACTTTACTCTCACTGTTTAGCGCTTCAAGAACCTTTTGCAAAAATGAGTCTGCGATTTTCGATGGCAGAAGTTCATGGAAGGTTCTCCCGAGCATGGCTTCTGGAGTACGGATCAGTAGAGAAGGATTGGTTGGGGCGATTTGTATATAGCGCCCTTCATTGTTGATGACCAACACCACATCTTCCATGGCGTTGAAAAGGGTGCGCAGGTTCTTTTCTGAAACATCGATACGTTCAAAGAGACTGCTTTTTTGGATAGCAGTTGATGTTTGCAGAACGATGGTTTCCAATGTGCGAACTTCATTCGGAGTGATGGTGCGATTTGCGTCATAGAATGCTACGCCGATGGTGCCGATCACTTCTTCGTTGGAAAGCAGTGGCAGGATCAGCAGGTTCTTGGTTCCGCGTTGTTCGAGGATATCTTTAATAGGTAGTGCCAGCGGATTTGTCGCTACATCATTGATGAAGACCGGCTTACCAGTGCGGATCACTTCTTCTGTAGCTGGGTTGCCTTCGATGGGGATAAGCAAGCCGATATCATTTGATTTTTCGAACGTGGGCACTGCTTCTGCTGTTAAGACCAAATGTGTTCTTTCGTTATTGATCAAGGCAATACCAACATTATGCGCGGAAAGCAGTTCCACCAGGTTGTCTGCCACGCTTTGCAGAGTACTCTGCAGATCCAACGAACTGGAGACCGAAGTAACCACCTTGTTGACGATGGTAAGTTCCTGGGCGCGTTGCTGTGTTTCCTGAAACAGACGTGTTGATTCCAATGCCAGTGATATTTGTTGAGAGGCATTGGTGAGGAAGTTAAGTTCACTTTTTGTGAACAAGTTATTGATTCTTAATCTCCACGCCGTGAGGCTGCCTATGGCGCGTCCGTTTTGGAAAATTGGGGCGCACATAAATACTTCACGTTCCACCTCTTCCACTGGCGTGCCGGGAATGATTATGCTTCTCTTATCATTTTCAGGCTCGTTTACTATTTCTGCGACACCATTTTTGATAATGTTGCCAATGACGCCCACACCAGACTTTAGTGTCAGTGCCGTAATTTCATCTTCATATTGACCATGTACTACGGTGGCTTTGTATTCTTGTGTGCCGGGTATTTCAAAGTGAATCGCTACATCTCTGGCATTCAAAAGGTCGTGGATTCGTTTTACGATCCCTGGCAGAATCTGATTGACATCCTTTGAAGCGGTGATGTCTGTGGCGATCTCTGCCAACATGCCGACCTCATTTGTGCGGCGTTCGGTCTGTTGGAAGAGACGGGTTCTTTGAAGGACGATCGATGTTTGGTTGGCGATGGTCGATAAAAGTTCGAACTCGCGCTTGGTATATAGATTTGGGGTGGTTACACTTTGCGCGGAGATCACGCCAATGATATTATTTTCTTGAGAAATCGGAACCCCAACCCAGGATACCGCCACTTCATTGTCCACTACTGTTACAACGTCGATACCGTAGGCTTTTGCCTTGCCGATGATGTCTCCATTGAGAAGCAAGCCTTTGTTTTGTTTGATGATGTAGTCCGTTAGCCCACTTCCGAGTTTTCTTGAGGGCGCATCAACGACCTTGTTGTTTGCTACAAATAATGGGAAATGGATTTTTTCATTGTCAGCATCATAGATCGCAACAAAAAAATTATCGGTGTTTAAAAGCAAGGATGCGTGCTCGAGAATGACCAGGTTGATTTCGTTTATGTTGATTGCTTTGTTGAGTGCAAGACTCATGTCATTTAAGATCGAAAGTTCTTTTGAACGTTCCTGAGTCTCTTGGAAAAGACGCGCGTTCTCCAGTGCCAGAGAAAGTTGGTCGCTTACCTGTTGAATAAGCAGCTGCTCATCGGTTGAATAAGAACGCGTTTGATTTTCATCTACCATGCGCAAAGTTGCCCATTCTTCTTCACCCAATTGAATGGTGGTAGTGTACGCAGACTTTGTGTCGCTTGAGGCAGGTGCAATGAATTCAGGAGGCAGGGCAAGGATCCCGGTTTGGCGGCGGGTTGTTTTGACTGGGGTGGATGCAGCTTGAATCGACTCTGCAGGTTTCGAAGCCGCAGGAGCCGAAGAGGGCACTACCGGCGGATCTACCGGCAGAGGCGTCTCCTTCTGGACCTTTGGCTTGACCGGCTTTCCCCGGGCATGTTCCTCAGGCTGAACGGTCCTTAAAAAGATTATCCAGTCGTTTGTTGATTTTCGGTTTCTTTGGCATATTCCATGAGTTCCTGGGCGAGAACGCGATATTGCGTGGAGCCGCGCGCAGCGGTTTTGTAATGCGTGATAGGTTGTCCGGCGATTGGGCTTTCTCTAAGTTTGGTGTCTAATTCGATAACGGTGTTGAATACGCCTGTGCCGAATGTGGCGCGAAGTTGTTCGTGGATATTGCGGTGTGTGCGTTGCGGCGATCCAGCATGGTAACGAGGATACGGTAAGACAAATTGGGGTTATCCACTTCACGTGTTCTGCGGATGAGTGCCATCATATTGCGTAAGGCATATGCTGAGAAATACTCTGCCTGAGTGGGAATCAAGAGCAAGTTCGCGGCGGCAAGAGCATTGCGCGTGATAGCGCCCAGCGCTGGTGGGCAATCCAGGATAATGTAGTCATGTGGTAGTGATGAGGATTGAATGGCGCGCTGTAAAATGGTGGTGTAGTTGGTGCGGACGGGTAAAAATTGCTCCGAGGTTTCGATGCGTGAGCTGGATGGGATAAGATCCAGGTTATCGATCTCTGTTTTTCGCATGACCCTGCTTATAAGTTCATTGTCGAGCATGATGTTGCTCGAGGTCAGTTCGGCTTCGCCTGGTTCCATGCCCAAAGCAAGCGTGAGGTTTGCCTGAGCGTCGAGGTCTATAAGCAGGACACGGTTACCTAGTTCTGCCAGGGCGGCGCCAAGAGAAAGTGCCGTGGTCGTTTTGGCAACGCCACCTTTTTCATTGGATACAGCAATAGTTTTCGTCATGGATTTCCTCGTTTATACATCCGGCGATTTTTTCTTTTGCGGAATGACTTCCACTCGTGATACTTTCAGGGCATCGCGGAGTTCGCGGATGGCGGTTTCGATCATGGCTTGGGGATCATTGGTGCTACGGATCTTGGTAGTGATGTCGGTGACAAGCCGTTCGCGTTCGGCGCGCCGGGTGGTTTCATCGAACAAACGGGCATTTTCGGCAATAACTGCCACACGGTCTGCCACAGCTCTGATGATATCCATCTGGTCTGACTTTATGCTCTCATCTTTGGGGACAATCACTGAAAGTTCGCCAATTTCCTGCCCGCGCATGATGATTGGGACCATGACCTGCTTGTGGTCAGTATTGCCTGTTGTCATTTCAATGGACTCATTTGAAGATGAAAGCGGCGTTGTTCCACCGGCAGTATACCGGTATCCGCTTATTTTAAACTCTTCTGCAAGGCGATTCCAATTTTCGCGGAAGAATCGCCGTGAAGCTGCTTCCGCCTCTGCCAACGATCTGTCCATTTGTTCATATAGTTTTGCGTTCTGGATGGCGATACTTACCAATTCAGCGAGGATTGACAGAGCTTCAAGGTCTTCGTTTGAAAAGGCGTTTGATTGCGGCTTTGAACATCTAGGGCGCCTAGTACATTCCCTGCTTCGAGCAAGGGCAAAGCCAATTCAGATTGTGTTTCAGGTAAATCGGGGTTGTTGAAATAGACAGCATCATCACCCACGCTCAAAGCAATGCGCGGTTTCTTTGTACCGGTCGCATACCCCACGATGCCCTGTGCCCCAACCTTTAATTGATGCCCGCGTCGAAGCATTTTTCTGCCGCCTTCACTGTTGGCGGCTGCCAATACAGCATACTTATTCATGGCGTCGTTGAGGAAGATGCCTACATGATAGAACCCAAATTGTTCACTGATCACTGCCGCGACCTGCGGGAGGAGTTCCTTCAAGTTCTTTTGTGTTGTAATAGCTTGCGCTACTTTGGCGATCGCTTCGTATTGTTTTCCGCGGCGCTCACCTTCATTGTTAGCTTTTTGTAGTTCAGCAGTCCTGTCTAATACGCGTTGCTCAAGAGAGAAGATCAGGTCTTTGACAGTATCTGTCATGGTATTTAAGGTGACAGCCAGAGTTTCCAGTTCGTCACCGGATGTAACATTTACTCTGGTATTGAAATTTCCTTTAATGATTTCGCCTGCTGACTGGTTCAAAGTTTGTAGAGGGGAGGTAAAGAAGTTGCTAATGGAAAAGGATGCAGCTGCGGCTAAAACAAAACCATAGCAATCAGCAACAGGCTGAAGTTGATCGTGGTTCTGGTTTCCTCGATATTTGATCGGCGATCGCCGCCCTGCCTGAAAATAATTCTTCAGACGGTATGATGTAAATTAGCTTGTATTGCACTTGCTGAACTTTGTAGAATGCAACATGTCGTTCGCTGCCGTTTAGGATGATGGAAAAAATACCATTATCCTTGGATTTGATGGCATCCATAATTTCCAGCAGTTCTGGAGAAGCTGAGGTGAGGACTGCAGGATCCATGATCGCGCTGAGTTTCGCATTTTCGTCTGTTATGGCAAAATCTATAAAACCTTGTTCAGGCAGGGAGATCATGCGGTTGTTGCTGTCAATCAAAAAAGCATATCCGTTTTCACCAACCTGCGAATTGGCTACAAAGTCGATAATACGGGTGATTTGTACGTCCATGGCTGTAACACCCTGGAAATTCCCGCTTGAATCAATTACCGGCGCACTTGTCGTTATTACCAGCCCATTTAGCGCTGCATCTTGGTAAGGAGCAGACCATACGACGGAGTTCTGTAGGTTGTTATCAGGGTTTGCAGCGACATACCATTGTCGCCCAGTTACATCGAAATCAGGCGGAACAATATTTGCAAGATCAATGTTTGGATAATAAAAAGTTTCTTTGTTTTGCCCTCCAAAATAGATGGCAACGATATCAGGGCTGCCTTTTAACATCGATGGAAACACAAGCTCTGAGTGCTTTAAAAGATTTAGTTTTCTGACAAGTGAACTAGTCAGGATGACATCAGAAGGAATGAAAACAGATGCCGTTTCCGTGTTGGCGTTGTCCCAGCTGCCGGATGCCAGACGAATTAACCGAGTTTCCGCATCCCAATATGAACTGTTTTCAAGTTGGTCATCTTCCAAAATATTCTGGACAGAGGTTGCTGCAACCAAAGTATTCCGGCTCATATTTTCAAAAAAACTTTCCAAAAAGGCCGCCTGTTCACGGTTCGCACTTTGAAGATCTTCTTCTGCTCTGGCGCGGGCATTCTCCTCCACACTTGCTATGAGCTGGGTGCTCGCTTCCTGGATACGCAATATACGTACGTACCCATGACGATCACAACGAGAAACGTAATCGCCAGGTTGCCGAGTGTCAATTTGGCGCGTAAGTTGAGCCGTCTGAGCACGGAGTTTGTAAGCAAATCTTGAATGGAAGATCGCAGTTTCATGCCTCGTTCCTTATTGGTTACCGTCATTCAACTTCTCATTTTTTAATTTAATGGTCACTTCTGAGCCGGGGATGGAGCGCCCCAATTCCTCAACAGCGGTGAGCAGGACATTGTCGAGATTGATGGATGAACCGATTTTGCCGGTAATCTCGCTGATCGCCTGCTCTTTGATGACCTGCCGCTGCGATTCTTGGAATGAGACGTGCGTTTTCCAATGCAAGCGAGCCGTTCAGATACAGCTTCTGTGAGATTAATCTCGCTTGTACTCCATTGACGTTCGCGTGAAGGCGACTTGATGCGCATGACGCCTATGACCTGATCGCGAAGTTTGATCGGAACAACCAGAGTTGGATCGTCCGTCTTTCCATCAGCATGAAAAACTAAAACTTCACCACGGAACATTGCCTGGGTGATTTCATCCGTGTTCATGGGGCGGGATAATTTTTTGCCGCCGCTCATGGTTTGGAAATAACCAACCATATTTTCTTCCTGTCCGAAATTCTTCCAACCTTCTTGCAGGTTTTTAAGATAGGCAGATTGGGCTTCGTCCAATGCCCGTTGAGTTTGCTCAAGGAGTTTGGTATTGTCGATCGCGATCGCAACTTGATCTGCCAGAATACTAAAGACATTTATATCTTCGTTCGTAAAGGCGCCAGGTTTTTCGCTTTGCACATCCAGAACGCCAATGATCTTTTCGCGAGTCTTTAGTGGGAACGCCACTTCAGAGCGAGTGGTGGGAAGATCTGGATTGTTGAAGAAGACCGCATCCTGACCTACATCCAAACTGATTCGGGCAACGCCTGCTTTGGCGACAAAACCTACGATACCGCTCTCACCGACCTTGAGTTTGTGTCCACGTGCCATCATATTTTGCCCACCAAGGCTGTTTGCTGCTTGTAAAATGGCATATTGATTTGAATCATCCAGCAGGAAAATGCCCACGTGGTAAAAATTAAAACGCTCACTGACCAGCCGGGTAATCAGTGGGAGGAGAATTCCCAATTCCTGCTCGCTGTTGATTGTTTTGTGATCTCGCCGATATCGAGCAATTGGGAAGCGCGTGCTTCTGTTTGACGGCGGAGATTTCCAGATCCACTGTGCGTTCTGTGATGCGCCTTTCCAGATTGTTGTACGTGTCTTGCAGCTGCTCGGTCATGCGGTTAATTGTTTCTGCAAGGGTGCCCACTTCGTCAAGTGATTCGACTGGTGCCGTGACTTGAAGATTACCATTCGATATCTCTTCAGCCACACGGGTTAGCTTTTGGAGTGGTGTGGTGATACTTCGGGTAAAGTAGAAAATAATAAAACCGAAAATGAGCGCAAGCAGGAAGCTGTACCCGGTCAAGGTCGTCTGCAATTGGCGTGTTTGTTGAATGACTTCTTCGCGAGGGTACACAAGGCGAGCGACCAACCAGTATTCAACCCTACCGGCGCATATGAAACATACATGGGGTCGCCTTTTCTATCCAAAGCTTCTACGAAGCCGGTCTCTCCATCGGTCATTTTGTTGACCAATTCCAGCCAATCGTTTGAAGCACCGGTATTGGCAAGAGCGAACATCGAATCGATCATTGGTTCGTATGCGCCTCCCCCTTCGCCCATGCCAAGGATTGTGCCATTTGAATCGATTAGAAATGCATATCCGCTTTGCCCAAATTTTAGATTTAAAAAGATATCCTGAATTTTGGAAAATTCAATATCGACAGCCGCAACACCTTTCAGTTTATTGTTGCGATCCAAAAACGGAATGCCTAGGTCGCGATCCAAACATCACCACGACTCTTGTTGCGATATGGCGGAGATAAAGTGGGTTCGAGGGTTCGTTTTGGGAGGAAATACCATTCCTGACTAAAATAATCATAATCACCCAGCTCGGTAAGCTGCGTTTCATTATTTGGGGTTCCGGTTGTAATAAGGCGCCCAGTAATAGGAACTGGACTTGAATTGGTAAGGTTCAAATCCTGCCGTAGCGCCATAGATCTGCACGTTGCGGATAACAGTATTTTGAATAACCCGTTTTAACTCATTTTCAGAGTAAGAGCTGGATTCGACAGCCGTTGCAAGATTGGTAGCTATCGTTTCAGCTTCTGATAACTTTTTCGAATTAACTCGTTCGTTTCGACAGTTTTGATCTTCAGATCATCTTCCACTGTAGTTACCAGTGTGTCCTGCCCGATACGGATGCTCAGAATTGAAAAGGTAATAAATGCAACCATCAGTAAGCCGACCGAGATCAGCGTTAGTTTCAAGCCAATACTCGTCCTTGGAGGCATCAAGGTCGTTGATCTCTTCTGAGGGCATTTGTTTGGTTTGATCTATCATGAATAAATCTCTTTTTATGATGCCGTAATCAGGTTAACTGTACATCTGCAAGGCATCGGGTTCGATCTGAACGAGAACTTCTGAGCCCCCAGTGCCCGGCTAAGTTCCTGAGCAGCGGTTTGCAAAATGGTTTCAAAGCGGGAAGAAGAACTTACACGACTGGTGATATTCGCTGTGATCTTTTCGATATCTGCACGGTGCTGGGTGGATTGGAGGAGAGTGGCAGTTTCGATGGCAAGTGACAGACGGTCTGCGACGGCATTGGCAATATCTGCGTCGTCATCGGAGAATTGACCGATACTTCGTGTGCTTAATTGCATAACGCCTATGACCTGTCCACGCAGACGAATGGGAATGGCAAGCCGGGATTTCCGATCTGGGTCACTGGAGAGAGTTGTTTCTCCTTTTCGCAGGGCTTCATTTATGGGTGTTGTTGATGGGGTGATGTAAGGTTTTATGCCTGCATCAGAATAACTGAAACCAAGCCCTAATTTGGCCTAGGGTGCAGCACTTGCCAGGCTTCTTGGGTTCCTGACCGATCGCACTTTGGGCTTCTGCTAGCGCCTTTTGTGCTTCTTTCAATAGTGAGGGCGTTGTTTATTTGCAACAGCGACCTGATCTGCCAATGTTGAGAGCGCATTGACATCATCAGGTTGAAAGGCATTCGCTTCGATACTTTGGACATCGAGCGCTAGACCGCCCGGCGTAACGTAGGGGCAGCAACTTCTGAGTGAGTGTCTGGGAGGTCAGGATTATCAATAAATGGGATCCTCCAACATCCAGCGCGATGCGCGCCGCCCTGTGGCAGTCACGAATCCTACGAGACCTGTTTGTCAAATAGAAAGGGCATGCTTGCGTGCGAGCATTCTTTGTCCACCATCACTGTTGGCGGCGCGCAGAACTGCGTACTCTCGTTTGTTATCAAGCAAAAATACGCCAACATGATATACATTGAATTGCTCTCCGATCACCTGTGTGATGCGGGGGAGGAGTTCATCGAGAGCCTGGATGGTAGAAACGGCGCTCATGACTGGTTACTGCACGGAATTGCCGCGCACGTTTTTCTGTGGTCTGATTTGCGTATTCCAGTTCGACTGTTCTTGCTTGCACTCTTTCTTCGAGGCTGGCTCGCAGGGAAAGCAGTTCCTCATTCTCCGTTTTTGTGATTGTTCGCTTTGCTGTGCGCGGACAATACTTTCGTTCACCGCTGGATCAACAAATGGGTGATTCCGGCACTGGCAACCATAAGGATTGAACGATGATGGCATCGTCAATGCCGATGGATCTGGGAATGCGATGCGTTGTTAGGTCCTGGTATGCGACAATAAGAACTGCGATTACAACTGCTGGTGTGACTAATGCTAATGAGCGTCTGCCTAAAAGCATTGCAGAGACGGTCAAAATCACGGGAATGGCGAGAAAGGATGTATCTCGAACGCCGTTGGTGTTTAAGGCAATGGCAGTGATTGCCACAACCAAGGTCAGCGGTACACTAACCTTCGCAAGAATGATATTTCCCGCCCGTTTTGAGCTTCTTGTAAGAGGCGTGCGGTTTCAATGGCGAGCGCGGTACGTTCGGCAGTTGCCTGTACCCAGGCAATTTCGTTGTTATCCCATTTTCGGTCGGGGTCTGTTGTGCTGAGTTTCAATGATCCGATCTGAATGCCACGCAATACGATCGGAATTGCAATGTGATTTGATTGGATCTTTTGATTCGGTTTTTCTTCCTGAGTGGTAACGCCATCAAAGTGATAGGCAAGTTAATGACTGACTCATATGGAAGTTGCTCCATTGCTGTTCACTTAGTTGCGCTGCTGCCCGTTCGGCTTTTTCGAGTGCTTCCAGGCTGTTTTGGAAGGATTGCGCGTTTTGAATGGCAATACTTACCTGGGTCCACAGAACCGAAAGAATGTTAACATCTTCCTCAGAAAATGCATTAGTCGTTTTACTTGAACATCCAATGCGCCGATGATCTCTGAGACCACTTTGAAGAGGCAGCGCGATTTCCGGAACGTGTTTCTGGAAGATCCGGGATTATTAAAGTAGATCAGATCTTGATCTACATCAAGCACAACGCGTGGTGAGCCCGATTGAGAGACATACCCGACAATGCCTGTCTCGCCAATGCGGAGGCGGTGATTTCGCGCTAGCATCGCTTTGCCGCCTTCGCTGTTTGCCGCCACGAGAACAGTGTATTCCCTTGTGAACATCTGCCAGAAAGATGCCTACATGGTAAAAACCAAGTTGCGACGAAATGGTTTCGGTGATCTGCGGCAGGAGTTGTTCCAGACTGTGGGTTGTTAATAATGCGCGAAATGCGCGAGATCGATTCAAAAGAGAAGCGCGATACGCATTGGTCTGGCTTAGTTTCTCTAGCTCGTTGGTTCGTTCTGTGATGCGGTCTTCCAAACCTTGCAGGGTTTCGGTTATGCTCAGCCATCGTGTTGAAGGATTGGTAAGAACGCCAGTCTCGTCACCAGTTTCCACTATGGCGCGTGAGGAGAAGTTTCCCCCGGCAATCTCTTGAACAGTTTCGGTGAGGCGTCAGTGGGCGGGTAATGATTTGCCCAACTGCAAGACTTGCGATAAATGCACCAATGAACAGCACAGTCAGGAGGATCGACATATTCTGAATCGTTTTGAAACTTCCTCTTCGACTTCGGTGTTCAGTGCGGTGACCTCTTTGTTCAATTCATTCACCGGAGCAATGAAAGCCAGCTTGTACCCCGGTACTTCCAGTGCAGTTGTGGAAAGGTAATTCTCTACCCCGCCCACAGAAAATTTCGAAAACCTGATTCAGCCCTGATTATCTGAAGAATCACTTCCTGTAGATCGGATGCTGCTGTCGAAAAGTGTCTGCTTGGGCGATTCGTTGAAAGAATGCAACTTCAGGCTCCAGCCCAAAGAACGTATACCCTTCTCTGACATGGCGAGGATCACTCCGGTCTCGTCCACAAGAAGTTGGAATGCCTACATCTCCAATCTTGATCTGGGAATGATCTGGGTGACGCGGTCCAGCCTGTATATCGACGCTCATTACACTTCGAATTTATTTCCGTCATAAAGTGGCACAGATACCGTCACGATCAAACCAGCTCTGCCCGGGTCTTGATAAGGGGCGTCCAACGCGGAAGATTTTCAGGGTCGTTTGCTGGTTCCGGCAATGGTGAAGAACGGTTGTTGTGTTAGGTCGAAGTCGGGCGGCACGTTGCCAGCAAGATTGATATTTGGATGGTAAACGGTATAGCCGAGTCGCTAATAAAATAAATTGCAGCAACTTCCGGGTGCGATTCGAAACCGGGTGCAAGCAGGTCGAGATTGATACTTGCGTTTAAGTCAGCCGCCAATGCCTCAGAGAGAATGGGAATCGTGTTCGGTATGTAAATGGAAGATATATGTGGAGTCTTTGTTCCCAACTCTTCTGGCAGTTGGAATACATTCTCGGTTGCATTCCAGTATGTGCCATTTGGTAACAATTGTTGAAATTCTCTATGTTGGAGCGACACCTTGCCAGAGATT
>JADKIL010000009.1 GCA_016721315.1 Candidatus Villigracilis vicinus | reverse complement strand
AATAAAGGCGGAGAAGTAACTATGAAAAGCAACAAATTCCAAACAGCCAAAGGTATCTTTCAAAAACGGCACGGCATCTTGCGGCGGCGGGAAGCGCTCAAACTTGGCGTGCCAGAATATGTCATTTACGAGATGACCAAAAGCGGCGATTTGATCAAAGAAGCGCGTGGGCTGTACAGGTTGGCGGAGTCTGAACCGTTGAGTGACCCCGACCTTGTGCAAGCCAGCCTGCTCATTCCCAAAGGCGTGGTGTTTTTGATATCTGCGCTGTATTTTCATCGCCTCACTACCCAAATTCCACATTGGATCTATCTTGCCTTGCCGCGCGGAACAAAGCCCTCAAAAGTGGAGTATCCACCCGTCAAAGCGTTCATCCGGTCGGAAAAACAATATGCCGCAGGTGTAGAAGAACATACGATAGATGGCGTCAGAGTCCGCATTTACAGCAGGGAAAAAACGGTTGCCGATTGTTTTATGTATCAAAGGGAGATTGGGAAAGATGTCGCGCTTGAAGCATTGAAAGATTACATGGCAGGCAAGTCTCGTAACGTGAACAAACTTATGGAGTACGCCAAAGTCAACCGCGTCGAGAAATCCATCCTTCCGTATGTGGAATCACTGCTATGAAAAATATCCCCGCGTCCATCCATGCCCGCCTTGCCAATGAAGCCCAAAAGACAAAGAAGCCTTTCAATGAATTGCTGCAACATTACGGCATGGAGCGATTTCTGTATCGCCTATCCATAACCGAATCCGCCAACAGTTTTGTCCTCAAAGGCGGTTTGATATTTACAGTGTGGGAGATAGAGCAGCGCCGCGCTACAAGGGATATAGATTTCCTGGGTTCGTTGGAACGAAACGTAAAGGATATCGTTCAAATTCTCAAGGCAGCCGTTGAGACTCTTGCGCCCGAAGATGGTCTGGTTTTCGACGCCAACACAATTCAGGTCGAGGAAAGGCTGGTGGATGTCGAGCGGATGGGCATCAGCGCAAATCTATTGGGATATTTGGGCAGGGCTGAAATTCCCATTCACATTGACGTTGGGTTTTCAGATGAAATTCTATCTTCCGCCAAAGAAATTAGTTTCCCCACATTGTTGAGCGGCATGGAACGCCCGCAACTCAAAGGATATTCGCCAGAATTTGTTATCTCGGAAAAATTGCACGCGATGGGTAAATATGTTGAAGCGCCCAGCCGTTGGAAAGATTATTACGATGTGTGGTTGATCTCCGAATATTTCGAACTCGATCTATTTCCTTTGCAGGAAGCGTTCATAACGACATTCAACAACCGCAACACCCGCCCCCCCCCCGCCGCGCCGTCCAAAATGTTTTCCCCCGTTTGCGCCCCCGGTGGGCGCCAGGTGTCTTGAAGCTTGAAAAATGCCTTGAAAACCAACATGGACAATTTGTTCACATTGACCGAAGAAATATGGATTTTTGGGAAACGCCCCTCTCGCACCTCCAATTTCTCCAAAACTCACACCAAACCCACCCACCAACGAAAAGGAGAAAAAAAGAACGACGTCCCACCCCTGACGCCGTCCCAATTTACCAATTACCACTTACTAAAGTTTCGCAAACCTACTCACCACCTTCGCCAACCCAGCGGGACGTTCCACATTCCCGCCCTGATTGACTCCGATGACCGTGCCTTCCTTCGCATACGCCAACTGCACGTAGGCTTGACCGGTAATGAAGCGCGCGCTGTCGATGGCGCAGGAGGTCACGAAGCCGATGCGCTTTCCGTCGGCATTGAGCACCGGGTCACCGTTGTGCGCCATGCGCGTGCGCTGTTCGTCGAAGGTGAAGCGCACCACCACACCCTTGCGTTCTTTCTCACGCGCCACAAAGGCATCGCGACCGATGAACCACGGCTTGTAGGTCTTCACATACGAACCAAATCCACCTTCGGCAACGCCGAGGTCACGCATGAGGGTACCCGAAAAGTCGCGCTGTTCCATGTACTCCCAGCCAAAGCCATCGCCTTTGCCAGAACCTAATCCCATTTCGTGACCATACAAAGGCAAACCGGCTTCGGTTCTCAAAGAGTCACGCGCGCCCAAGCCGATGGGCTTCACGCCGAAGGGTTCGCCCGCTTTCAACACGCCGTTCCAAAATGCCACGGCGCTATCCGGGTGGACGAACAACTCGAATGCCATCTTCTCGCCGGTATAACCCGTGCGCGAAACGATCAGGTCAAAGCCGCCCACGTTCGCATCGCATAATTCGGTGCGCTTCAACTTCATAATGCGCGCGCGTGTCGCATCGTCCACGCCCATTGCCAGCAAAATATCGCGGCTCTTCGGTCCTTGCAGCGCAATGTCCACGCGCATGTCGTTGCCAGATTTCGGGTCACGCAAGTTGCGGATCTCCGCGTTGTAGCCGTACGCGCGCGCCCACGGACGAGCGTTATCAATTTTCACTTTGCCGTCGCGCACACTTTCAAGCCAGGTGCGGTCTTTGTCATCGTTCGACGCGTTGACCACCACGAGGAAGTTATCAAATCCGCGGCGGTACACCAAGGTATCGTCGATCACATCGCCATCGGGCGTCAGGAAGTGGGTGTACAAACTCTCACCCGGCATCAAACCTCCGCAGTCATTGCCGCAGACCGTGTCGAGGAAAGAGGCGGCATCCGCGCCGCGCACGTCATACGCGCCCATGTGGCTCACATCAAAGAGTCCCGCCGCATTGCGCGTCGCCAAATGCTCCTCAAAAATCCCTGAATATTGCACCGGCATTTCCCAACCCGCAAAGGGGACCATTCTGCCGCCGAGGTCTCGATGAGTTTGATTCAACGCTGTTTTCTTTAACTCACCTTCAGCTTCATTCCAAACGAAAGGCGGCAGCGCCTCTTCCTTAACGTTTGAGCTGACGCCTACAAACCAAGGCTTGACCTCACTCTGAAGCGGCGGATTCGTAGCTTTTAGTAGGGGCACGTCGCGACGCGCCCCTACAACTTCACTCACCACGAACGGACCCGGCACACGCTTGGTGCTGAAATCTTTCGAGCCGTCCAAGTTGAACGAGGTGTATCCATCCGAAAGATCGCGCAGCCATGTTCCCACGACAGAAGCATCTTTCACCGGAACGGATAATTGATAGGTAGTGTTATCAACGTTCTTCAACAAACCTTTGACCACACCGCTCGCCCCGGCTTTTTTGCCGGGGTCGCAATCGAAGTCACCTGCGTCTTGCCCTTCTTCAATGCCGAAAGGTCAGACGATGCGACATAATCCAACACTTGGCGAATGCGTTGACCGTTGAGCTCAAACACGCCCGTGGTGGCTTTGTCGTCGATGTAATAGAAATGCGGGTAACCGGTCTTGGTCGGCTTGAAGTCAATGCCTGCGCCCATTGCCAACTTGCGGATCTTCAACTTGGCATCGTTGAATACTTTGAAGTCCACTTTTGCGCGGCGCTGCTTGCCCTTGCGGACGGTATCCACCGCGTGCGGCGCACATGCCAACAAGACATCCGCGATGATGTCTGCGAGTTGACGCGACTGCTTCTCATTGAATCCGCGCTGGGTGATCCACGGCGTACCGAGGCGAATGCCCGAAGGCGCCGCCGCGCTCTTGTCACCGGGGATGGTGTTGCGATTAACGACCACACCGATGATATCGAGAATACGCGCCGCCTGGTCACCGCTGAGTTTGGTTCCATCTTCACCGACGACGGATGAACAATCCACGTTCAGCATGTGGCAGTTCGTGCCGCCGAACGGAACGCGCAGTCCGCGCTTGGTGAATTGGTCTGCCATCGCCACCGCGTTCTTGATGGTCTGGTCTTGCAGTTTCTTGAATTGCTTGGTCTGCGCCAGTTTGAAGGTGAGAGCCAAACCCGCGAAGACGTTCACGTGAGGTCCGCCCTGCTCTCCGGGGAAGACGGCTTTATCGATCTTCTTGGCGATGTCGGCTTTGGTGGTCATCAACACCGCCCCGCGTGGACCGTCAAGACTCTTGTGAGTGGTAGACATGACCACGTCCGCGATGCCGATTGGAGAAGGCACGACACCCGCCGCGACAAGTCCGCCGATGTGAGAGATGTCGGTCAGTAAATATGCGCCCACTTCATCGGCGATCTCGCGGAACTTCTTCCAATCCGGAATCCATGAATAAGATGAATAACCAGCGATCAACAGTTTCGGTTTATGTTCCAACGCAAGCTGACGAATGGCTTCGTAATCGAGTTTCTCGTTCGCGTCCACGCCGTAATGCACAGCCTTGAACCATTTGCCGCTGCGGTTGACGGGCGAGCCATGCGAGAGATGACCGCCATGCAGCAGGTCGAGTCCCATCACGGTATCGCCGATGTTCAACAAGGCTTGATACACGGCGTTGTTGGCAGGTCCGCCCGAAAGCGCCTGCACGTTGACGTAAATATCATTGGCAGTAAATCCGTTGGCGGCGAAAGTCTGTGCGGCGCGTTTGCGTGCGAGCGCTTCCACGGCGTCGGCATATTCCACGCCTTTGTAATAGCGCGGGTCGCCGTTGCGGCGGTAGTCGGCAAGCCGCATTGGGTGATCGAGAATTTCTTCCTCGCTCATCCAGCGCGATTCTTCGCTCGGGTAACCTTCGGCGTAAATGTTCTGGAAAGCAGACATCAACGCTTCACGCACCGCCATCGGCGCCGTCGACTCGCTGGGGATCATGATGAGCTTGCGATATTGTCGCTCGGCTTCGATCTGGGTCAGGTCAAAGATGTCTTTGTCCAGTTTTTCGAGCGAACCACGGAATAAATAATCGGACATTGTGAATCTCCTGTTGGGGGAAAGGGTTTCAGAGTGGCAAAATCAAATGGAGCCGCGCCAATTCCAAGCCAGGAAAGAGGCGGGCAACTTGTCAGACAGTTGAATTGTAGGACGGTCAGAGGCTTGGGTCAAGTGAAAAATGACATTATTGCAAGAAATACTTGAACTGCATGGGACGAATGTCCGGTTCCAAAAGCAGGCAAGTTTTATATAATTTACCGATGCACCAACCCTTTAAAGAATGGACCTGGTATCTATGACATCCCCGGCAACTATGGATATGCTCAAGCACCTCAAAGGCAGGGAAGAACTCCTTCTGCGGCTGGTGGAATTGAGCGTTACTCTTAACTCCACGCTCGATCTGGAAGAACTGCTGCAGCTCATCACCGCTACCGCCACCGACGTTCTGGGCTGTGAAGCGGCATCCATCCTTTTACTGGACGAACGAAACCCACGCCTGTACTTTGCCGCCGCCACCGGCTCAGACCCCGCACGGCTGGCGGAGATCCCCGTCCCCATCGATAACAGCCTGGCAGGCACCATCTTCCGCACCAATCAGCCGCTCATCTTGAACGATGCCGATCAAGACCCGCGTCATTTCCCCCTCGTTGCCGAGCATATCGAGTTCAAAGTGAAGACGCTGCTGGGCGTGCCCATGCCGATCAAAGACCAGACCATGGGCGTGTTGGAAGCAGTAAACAAACACAATGGGAGTTTCAACGAAAGCGACGCAGCGCTGCTTTCGGTCATTGCCGCACATGCCGCCATCGCCATCAATAATGCCCGCCTGCTCAAGTCCCGTCAACAGGCATTGGAAAAGGTCCGCGCCATGAACGAGGTGCGTAATAATTTTCTTGCTCTCGCCTCTCACGAACTGCGCACCCCGCTGGGCATCATCATCGGGTACGCTACTTTTCTGCAAAGCAATTCTTCGGGCGAATCCACTGACCATGCCGGGCGCGTACTCACCGCAGCCTCACAAATGCGCACATTGCTCGACCAGATGAACAACCTCACCATGCTGCAAACCGACGAGATGCTCCTGCGGAAATTACAACTGCCCGTGCAGGACATTCTGCATTTCGCGTTAGATGAGATCAAGTACACCGCCGCGCGCCGCGACTTGCAGCTGGTGCTGGCGTTTCAGGAGGAGCCCATCCTCATAAACGTTGACCCCGAAAAGACCATCCTCGCCCTCGTTAACCTGCTCAATAACGCCATCCGCTTCTCGCCCGAAAAAAGCGAGATCACCATCGGCGCGGTGGAACAGGGTCGGCAGGTCATGCTCTGGGTACAAGACCGCGGTGTGGGTATTCCCGTGGATAAGCTTCACAAAGTGTTCGAGGAGTTCTATCAGGTTGAAGTGCCCAACACCCGGCAATATGGCGGGCTGGGCATTGGGTTGACGATTGCAAAAGGCATCATCGAAGGACAAGGCGGCAGCATCTGGGCAGAATCAGAAGGCAAAGGACGTGGTGCGACCTTCAAGATCTTGCTGCCAAAGGTTTAGCCACTAGGCAAACGGTTTCATTCGCACCTGCCAGCTTTATTGACATTCCCCCCTCCCTCAGGTAGAATAGCCGTCGCCTTGAACATGACGGGCCTGTAGCGCAGTTGGGAGCGCGCCTCAATCGCACTGAGGAGGTCAGGGGTTCGAATCCCCTCAGGTCCACAGTTCAACGAAAGTCATTTATATGGGCCCATAGCGCAGTTGGGAGCGCGTCTCAATGGCATTGAGAAGGTCGAGGGTTCGAATCCCTCTGGGTCCACACAATGTAAGGGCGGGGTTATCCCGCCCGAAGTAAAAGTCAAAGCAGGAGTAGTAGGTCATCCCGTCAGCGAGTTGGGAGAGTGAGGTGGAAGCCCAACACCAGTGCCCACGGGACACTTCATCAAAAGACCGAACTCGCCTGACTGCTCGCAAGAGCGACTGCGCTGGTGAATTAAAGTAGTCCGCGCCGGGAGAGCCCGTTATAGTGACAAAGAGCGTTTGTTTATCAAACGAATCTGGGTGGTACCGCGGAGAGAACTCTTCGTCCCTGATGTGGATGAAGGGTTTTTTGTTTTTAACATAGTCCGTCATTGCGAGGAGGGCTCCTGCCCTTCCCGACGAAGCAATCTCCAACATGCAAGAAGATTGCTTCGGGCGAAAGAACATCGCCCTCGCAATGACGCTAATTCGATAAAGGAGGCACGCATGAACATCAAACAAAATTTCTGGAAGCAAGGTCCACTACTTGCGGGTCTTCTTTGTTTGTATGTATTGTAGGTCAGGCGTTTAGCCTGACAGGTTTTCAATAACAAATACATGGCGGGTTACAAACCCGCCCTACAAGAATTATTATGAGGTAAGAATGGCTACTACGAAAAAGAAAAAAGAAGAAACAAAAAAGAAACCTGCTACGAAAAAGGCTGTAAAGCCGACTGCCAAAAAAACTGTGGCAAAGAAAGTTACAAAGCCTGCGGCAAAGAAAGCGACCAAACCGGCTGCCAAAAAGGCAACAAAACCTGCGGCGAAGACATCGTCCCCGAAAGGGAAAACCGTCAAGAAGGCGGGCCAGCCCAAGGCGAAGAAAGCGGCGGTGACTTCCAAAGCGACATCGTCCCCCATGGGGATCATCCCTGCACCCAAAGCAGCGATCACCCCGGTGGTAGAGAAACCGAAATCCATCGTGGTGCAAGAAACGAAACCGAAGGCGATCCAAACTGTGAAGAAGGATGTAAAACCAATGAAAGACCTGTCTTACAACCCCGGCAACATTGAGAAGAAATGGCAGGAAAAATGGGAAGCCGATAAGCTATATCGCTCTGTGATCGACAACAACAAGCCGAAGCATTATGCCTTGACCATGCTGCCCTACCCCAGCGGTGACTTGCACATTGGACATTGGTATGCGATGACTCCGTCAGATGCGCGCGCACGTTATATGCGCATGAAGGGCTTCAATGTTCTGTTCCCAATGGGCTTCGATGCCTTCGGTCTGCCCGCGGAGAATGCCGCCATCAAGGATGGTATTCATCCCATGAAACGCACGCGTGAGAATATCATCCGCATGCGCAAGCAGCTGCGCTCGATGGGTGCAATGTTCGATTGGGAACGTGAAGCCGTTTCCTGTGAACCCGAATATTATCGCTGGACGGAATGGTTCTTCATTCAGCTCTACAAGGCAGGTTTGGCGTATCGCAAAATGTCGCCGGTGGATTTCTGCCCGAACTGCAACACGACCCTGGCGCGCGAACAGGTCTGGGGCGATGATCGTCACTGCGAACGCTGCGGCACGCCGGTTATCAAAAAGGATTTGGAGCAATGGTTTTTCAAGTCCACCAAGTATGCCGATGAGTTCTTGAACTTTGACGGCATCGACTGGCCTCCCACGGTGAAGACCCTGCAAACGAATTGGATCGACCGCAGTGAAGGTGCTTCGGTCATCTTCAAGACCGAAATTGGTAACCATGATGTTGAGATCTTCACCACTCGTCCCGATACGTTGTGGGGCGCGACCTTCATGGTCTTTTCACCTGAACATCCCTTGGTGGATGAGCTCACCACGCCAGAAAATAAAGCCGCTGTGAATGAATATAAAGTGCAAGCAGCACGGCAGTCTGATATTCAACGCGGCGCGGTTGGCAAAGACAAGACCGGTGTATTCACTGGCAGTTATGCCATCAACCCGGTCAACAATGCGCGCATCCCGATCTGGATCGCGGACTATGTTTTGATGTCGTACGGCACGGGTGCGATCATGGCTGTGCCCGCACATGATGAACGCGACTTCGCCTTTGCCAAAAAGTATGAGCTGTCTATTATTCCGGTGATCAAGCCCGAAGGTCAGAGTGAAGCGGTGGTTGGCGAGATTGCATACATTGGTCCTGGCACCATGGTCAACTCCGGCATGTTGGACGGTACCAAGGTCAACACCGAAAAGGGAAGAAAGAATCCCAGCATTGCCAAAGTCATTGACTGGCTGCAGGAAAAAAGCGTTGGTAAAGAAACGGTCAACTACCGTTACCGCGACTGGTTGATCAGCCGCCAGCGCTATTGGGGCTCACCCATCCCGATGGTGAATTGTGAAATCCACGGCTGGAATCCTGTGCCCGAAGATCAACTGCCAGTGACCTTGCCCGAAGATGTGGAGTGGAAGCCGACCGGCGAGTCTCCATTGAAACTGCACCCGACCTGGAAGCACACCACCTGCCCAGTGTGTAATGGTCCTGCCATCCGCGAAACCGATACGATGGATACCTTCATGTGTTCGTCGTGGTATCACCTGCGTTATCTGTCACCGCATTATGATCAAGGTCCGTTCGACCCGGCGGAGTACGATTACTGGATGCCCGTCGATACCTATACAGGCGGCATCGAACATGCGACCATGCATCTGCTGTACACACGTTTCTTCCACAAGGCGCTGCGTGACATTGGTCTCACCGAAGGTCACGAGCCAATGATGCAGCTGCGCAATCAAGGCATGGTGTTGGGCGAAGACAACGAGAAGATGTCCAAAAGCCGCGGCAATGTCATTTCACCGGATTTCTTGGTGAACAAGTACGGCGCCGACACCGTACGTGCTTACATCATGTTCTTTGCACGTTGGGAAATGGGCGCACCGTGGGATTCGCAAGGCATCGAAGGTGCCGCCCGCTGGGTCCGCCGCACATGGACTCTGTTCACGGACCCTGCGGTGCAGGGCGCGTCCCTCCCCGCCGCAACTGCCTCTGATGAGGTGAAAAAGAATCTCCGCCGCAAGGTTCACCAGACCTTAAAGCGTGTAACGCGTGACTTCGAAAACTTTGATTTCAACACCATCGTCTCTGGTTTGATGGAGTTACTGAACGAGATGTACAAAGCCCGCGAAGCCGGAGCCGCCGGTTCGGACGAGTGGAAGGAAGCGCAAGAGATCTATGTGAAGATGATGGCGCCTGTCGCTCCGCACATCGCCGAAGAACTGTGGACGGAACACTTGGGCAAGCCCTATTCCATCCATAAGCAGTTGTGTCCCAGTGGACGAAGCCGCCGCCAAAGATGATTTCGTCGAGATCCCGGTTCAGATCAATGGCAAGGTGCGCGACCGTGTCAAAGTCGCCGCCGAAGCCAGCGAAGAGGAGATCAAGGCAGCGGTCATGGCGAGCGAAGCCGTCCAAAAACTATTGGAAGGCAAAGAGCCGAAGAAAGTCATCGTGGTGAAGGGTAAGTTGGTCAGTTTGGTCGTGTAATAAACAATCCGCTTACAAAACCCCTGAGAGTCTTGCGGCTTTCAGGGGTTTTGTGTTATTACATCAAACATGAAACCATTGCGCTATTCTAAACTTTTATTACTTTGCACTGGTCGGCAGCCATTTTATTGTTTTCCTCTGCCTTAATTGCAAAACAAAAGAGTTCCCAAGGCTGCCATTAAATCTTCATACAATTCTTGGGAGCATCCTTCTGATCGTTATGGTGATGCGTTTGATCGCAAAAATCAAGATGATGCAACACGGAATATTGCATTTTTCCGAATTTCTTTTTTATCTTTTACTTTACCTGCTTGCTTTTTTCGTTTTAGGAATGGGTGTATGGATCGCATATCAAAGGAATTTACTTGGTTACATATTGGATCCAAACTCTGCCATTGGGCGAGGCAGTTTCAAACTTCTTGCAGATATCCATAAATCAGGTTGGCAAATCTTGTTTGGATGGATTCTTTTGCATGTTAGTGCATTACTTTATCGCCAATTCCTCAAGAAAGAGCCTGTTTTAAAGCGCATGTGGTTTAAATAAAATAATCAAAAATAATTATGGGGAAATTATGGGGAAAGCTTCAAGAATAAGATTTTGTAATCCGGCTTTAATAATGCAGTCCTATAGTGAGGGTAAGGAGAGCAAAAAATGAATATCCCAAAACGTTATCATCCCATTCTCGTTACACTGCACTGGCTCACTGTGATCTTTATGCTTGGTGCAGGCTTCCTTTCAGAAGAAGGCGGCGATTCCCCTATTAACCTTCATATGATCCTTGGCGTGCTTCTTTTGGTCGTGATGGTTGCACGCTTGATCACCCGTTTTTCCACGGCGCGACCTGCCGCTTTGGATGCAGGCAACTCATTTTTCAACAAGATCGGTGAATTGACCCATCTTGGTCTTTATGCAGTTGCATTTGGCATTTTAGGCGGCTTGGGCGGGGGTACTACTTGGCTATCTCATGGATAGCACTGCTCAGATCAGCCGTGCAGGATTCCTCGGCAGCATTCATCATCTCTTTTACCTCATGGCAATGGCATTGATCTTCTTGCATGTGGGCGCTGCACTCTACCACCAATTCATGCTCAAGGACAATATCCTCTCGCGTATGGATAGACCTAACAGCGGAAACATAATAAAATAAGAGGCATGGTCCGCCGACACAGGGTCGACGGCGGAAAATATGGAAAAAAAGGGAAAGAACCTCAGAAACTCTGCAAGCTTGCTTGGAGCGTGCTCCACAAGCCAAACACTATTACAGTGATGCTTTTCCTGTCTATGACACTTACTCGGTGCTTCCTAAAAAGCGAACTGACAAACAGGAAACCTATTCGGTCGAAGCGGTTAACCAGACAGATTTACGCCATTATTTGGGGGGCCACGGGTTTTCGTATAATCAATTGGCGAAGAACATCACCCTTTGTATATTGCTACAATCATCGACAACTGACGAAGCGTACTTTCCCGAAATATTCTTCTCACCTGGTCGATTTCATTTGTCCTCTCTTTTAGGCACTCGAAAATAGCATTCCACAGTTTTTTCTTCCCCGAAACGGGTGAAGCTGTTGTAAACATTCTCTCGCGCCTCGGCATCAGCGTGGACTTTGCCCCCGACCAAACCTGCTGCGGGCAACCGCAATTCAATGCTGGCTTACGCAACGATGCAAGGGCGATCGCGGAGCATACGATCAAACTGTTCGAGAAAACTCAAGGGGATATCGTCACCCCGTCCGGTTCCTGCGCCCATCATTTTAGACACAATCTCTTGGAACTTTTTGAAGGAGACACTGAATGGTATCCACGGGCGGAGAGGTTTGGCAGGCGGGTCTTTGAATTCACTGAATATTTAGTAGACAAGCTCAACGTCACCGATCTTGGCGCAACCTGGAACGGCGGCTCACTCACCTATCATCCCTCCTGCCACACTCTGCGCGGACTGGATGTGGACAGACAACCACGCGCCTTACTGCAAAACGTAAAAAATGCAATGTTGGTGCAACTACCAAACGAACAGGAATGCTGCGGCTTCGGCGGCGTGATGTCCGTCGAACACCCCGAACTCTCGGCGGAGTGGCTGAAGCGCAAGATATCCAATCTCGAAGCGACACAAGCTTCCACACTTGTCGTCACCGATGCGGGCTGTTTGATGCACATCATGGGCGGGTTGAAACGGCAAGGAAAGAACCAACGCGTTGTTCATATTGCCGAAGTTTTAAACCAGAGATAAAGAGTTAACAAAGATGAGCACATTCTCCTTTCGCCAACGCATCCGAAAATCCATTCAAAACGAAACTCTCCAAACCGCATTAGATAACAATAGCGAGCGCCGCCTGCGTGTGAAGGCACTCGCCTTTGAATCCATTCCCGATTGGCGCGAGAGACGTCAACGCGCTCATCGCATCCGTGCAGATGTGATCGATCATCTTGATGAGTACTTGGATCAATTCGTTGCCAACGCCCAAGCCAATGGCATCATTGTTCACCGCGCCAGGGATGCAAAAGAAGCCATCGAGATCGTCTTAAAAATTTCGAAACAATACCAATCACCAATTACCCAAAACCCTCATCGCCAAATCCAAAAGTATGGTCAGCGAAGAGATCGAACTCAATCACACGCTTGAAAAGCACGGCATCAACGTGGTTGAAACCGACCTGGGCGAATACATTGTTCAGTTGCGCAAAGAGAAGCCGAGTCACATCATCACTCCGGCAGCGCATCTTAAGAAGGAACAGGTTGCACAGCTCTTCCATGAAAAGCTTGGCATCCCCTACACCGAAGATATTCCAACACTTACGGCTACTGCGCGAAACGTATTACGTGAAGTCTTCCTTACTGCCAATATCGGCATCAGCGGAGTCAACTTTGGAGTCGCAGAGACCGGCGGCATTTGCCTCGTCACCAACGAAGGCAACGGACGTATGGTCACTACCATTCCCAAAACGCATATCGCATTAATGGGTATGGAACGCCTCGCGCCCAACCTTGACGATCTCTCGCTCCTGCTCTCGCTCCTGCCGCGTTCCGCCACCGGGCAAAAGCTCACGGTCTATACTCAACTCATCCACAAACCCATGCCGGGACAAACCCGTCACATCATCCTGCTCGACAATGGGCGAACGCGCGTACGCAACTCGCCGCTAAAAGAATCGCTGTACTGCATTCGCTGCGGCGCGTGCCTCAACGCCTGCCCGGTCTTCCGCGAATTAAGCGGGCATGCCTACATCGGACGTGACCTCGCCATTGCGCCGTATCCCGGTCCGATCGGCTCGGTCATATCGCCAGGGTTGTTCGGCGAAAATTATTTTCAACTCGCACAAGCCTCGTCGCTGTGCGGCGCATGCAAAGAAGCCTGCCCGGTGGATATTGATTTACCGAAGCTGTTGACGAGAGTAAGAGCAGGGGCAGTGGATGAAGAAAGAGGAAAGAAGAAAGATGGAGCAGGCTTGACCGGGTCTACTAGATTTTTCTTGAAGATATACGCCCGCCTCGCGACTCAGCCAAAACTGTTTGCCCTCTCTCAAAAATTCGCTTCACTGGGAACACATCTCCTCTCCCCCCGCTCGCAGTGGATGCGCCTACCCGCCTTTACCGGTTGGGGTTACAGTAAAGACCTGCCGAGATTTGCTGGAAAGACGTTTCGGAGTCGGTGGAAAGGGAATCGGGAGTTGGGAATCGGAAAAACCTCTACGCAAATTGACACCCAAAACGAGAATGTACCCGAACCGATTCCCAATATGCCAATTCCCGATTCCCTGCTTGACCGTTTCACCACCGAACTCACCGCCCTCTCAGGCAATGTATATCAAACAAGCAATCCAACCCAATCGATTATCGAATATCTACTGTCGAAGAGCGTTACAAAAATCTATCTGCAACCAAACGTGCTCAATGAATCTCTCTTGCGCCAGGCAGGCATTGACTTCACCCACGAACCCGACCCGACTCTCACCATCGGTGTGACGAAGGCTTGGGTGGGGCTGGCAGATACCGGGTCCGTTTTGGAGGCGGATGATGAGTTATTTGGCTCATTACTTCCAGAGATCCATATCGCAGTCTTGGAATCCAAAAACATCCTATCCTCCTTGCCTGATGCCATTGAAATGGCCAAGGGAAAGAACGCCGTTTTCATCACCGGACCCTCACGCACGGCTGATATCGAAATGACACTGACCATCGGCGTGCATGGACCGAAGGAAATTCATGTTTTCGTTGACGATTCAAAACGCGGGTGATACAATCTCGCCCGCTCTAGCCCCCATCGTCTAGTGCCCAGGACGAGCCTCTCAAGCGCCCAAACCGGGATCTGAATTCCCGTGGGGGCACATTACAGTGACAGTCACCTCAAGGTGACTGTCACTTATTTAACGAGACTCATGCAGAAATCCACTTCTTCTCGCGGCTTTATCATTGCACTCACTGCCACCATCATCTGGTCTACGACCGGTCCGCTGATTAGTTATTTGAGCAAAACCTATTCGTTGCCCTCGCTGGTGCTTGCCTTCTGGCGGGACTTGTTCGTAGCCTTCGGCATGGTAGTGGGGTTGCTGGTCTTCAGCCGCAAATTGTTCGCACTGGATCGCCAGCATTGGGGCTTTATGGTCTTGTATGGATTTTCACTGGCAGTCTTCAACTCGATGTGGACTTTTTCGGTTCAATACAACGGGGCGGCAGTTGCCACGGTGTTAGCTTTTTCTTCGCCCGCAATGACGGCGGTGCTGAGTTATCTCATCTTCAAAGAACGTTTCAATCTGGTTAAGATCGTTTCCATCGCGTTGAGTTTTATCGGCACCATTTTGGTGGCTGGCGCCGCCGACCCCGCCGCATGGAAGTTAAATCCGCTCGGGATTATCTTCGGCTTGCTGACCGGTATGATGTTCGCTGTCTACAACCTGCAAGGCAAAGCCGCCGGAGACCGGGACATCGACTCATGGACGGCATTGCTTTATAGTTTCGCATCCGCCACATTCTTTTTATTCTTCTTCAACCTCGGCAGTGACTTGTTCATTACCAGGCAGCCCGCACTCTCGAACTTGATGTGGCTGGGCAATTCTCTACCCGGTTGGGGCTTGTTATTCTTCCTTGGCGTTGCCCCCACCCTTGGCGGATTTGGTCTGTATACCTTGAGCATCCGTTATCTCTCACCGACAATCTCCAATCTGGTCGCCACATTGGAACCGGTCTTTACGGCGGTTTGGTCTTATATGTTCCTCAGTGAATTAATGACAGGTGTGCAGTTTGGCGGCAGCTTGCTGCTATTACTTGGGGTCATTCTGCTTCGAACGGCTGATCGGAATTAAAAAAATCACCGCCAGGGAAAATCTCTGGCGGTGATTTTTTATTCATGAGAATGATAGGTCTCCACTGTTTTTATACCCTGCGCATCCACAAACTCGAACGTATAGTCATGCCCATCCACACCGTAGTTGACATAATATTTCTGCCCGTTGAGTTGATATTCCAATGAGTAATGCGTGGAATCCAGTTCGGTGAAATTCGTAATGGTCGCCCCGCGTAAAGGCTGCAATGCTTCGCGGATCGGGGTAGTGTGTGGCTGCGGCTCGATCTGATCGCCCTGAACCGTGACCACACCTCGCATCCCACCGTTGATGTAAGGATAGGTGGTTGTGCCGTGATAGTGATAGGTGCCATCCGCGCTATAGTGACCGTTGAATTCGTCCAAGCCGATAACAGCGGAACCATCCACCTCGGTAAGACCGTAAATGGGGAAACCATCGAGGGCGTAGGCAATGGGTTTATCCACTCCAAGGATCTCAGACAAATGCAATGGGGCAATGTGATAGTGATAATCGTCTGCGCGCCCGGAGTGACCGCCCCATTGATCTAATTCGCCGTAAAGATAGGCGTCATCGCCGCGGTTGTTGAGCGCATTAAAGATGGGTACGCCGTTCACCGCAATCGCAATGGCTCCGCGATACAGACTAGTCTTCGCGGAAACCGGATTCTCGGCAATGACTGGATGGAGAGGGATCTTCCAGGCATTGCTGCCGGTATAGGGTTGCGGCAAAGGCACCTGCTGCTGCCAACTGGTGATACCTACCATCATATTGTGGTCGGGAATGCCATTGGATTCAACATAAAGATATTGACCATCCTGATGAACAGCGACACGGTGGGCAAAGGCTTCGAAGCCGAGTTCGCTCAAGGCTTGGGTGACCACCGTGGGTGAAAGAGCAGGCATCGCCGTTGGATCGAGAGGCGCAGGAGTGTCGCCGGGACGGTATCCGCAGGCAGCAAGGAATGCAGATCCGAATCCGTAGGCAGAGAGGCGTAGAAAGTCGCGTCGTGTAATGGACATGGTTTATCTCGTGTAGGTTACGTTCAATGTGGCATTGGCAAGCGTGATATCTTTGATGGCATCCAGCAAAACATCCCGGCTAACCTCAGAAGCAGGCACGGACAAAGTCGGTTCGGCAGAAAGAGCATAGATAGTATAGGTATACAATTTTTCGCCGGGTCCTTTGGAACAAGGTGGAGCATATTTGGTTTCACCGTTCACACTGTTGTTACCAAGCGTGCCGATACCGCTTGTATTCTTTTCGAGCTTGGTCACATTGGCTGGAATGTTATATAAGACCCAATACCAATGCGAGTCATCGGGACCCGGAATGTGATGCATGACAACTGCAAAACTCTTTGTGCCTTCGGGAACATCACTCCATAAAAGCGGCAGGGTGGCACTCGCGCCATCGCAGGTGAATTCTTTGGGAAGCGCACCGCCTTCTGTTACCTCCGGGCTGGCAAGTGTGAAGATGCCATCGGAAGATACTGGAACGATTTCAGTATTCGCAACCACTGCGTTTGCCGGGGTTGGAGGTGGATTGCCAGGCGCAAAGCCACAACCCAAAATCAAAACAGGTATTAGTAACAACGCAAGAATTTTCTGTTTCATTGGGTCACCGTCAATTTACAAAGGATGGTGTTATCCGTTTCGAGATCGGGTCCCCAAATGAACTGCGCGGATGAATCCCATGAAATTTGCTCATACCCATCTTTTGGGCTCACCTCTGCTGCCGAATAGATCGAAGCATGATCCCATGAAGATGAATCGAAAGCGGCTGTCATCCAACCGGCAGGCTCTTCCAGTGATGTGAAGCCGCAGGGCATGCTGCCTGCCACCGGGTTACGTTCACGCTCGCAGGATTTATCCAACGGCGCTTCATGGATGACCGTACAGACCCAGTCTACGTTGGTGACGGCGATTAATTCGCCGGTTTGCGCATTGGTAAATTGCGCGATCAGCCCGCCATCCCCCATTTGCTGGCGGTTCGAACCGATATATTCCAAACCGGTATCATCTTGCTTGAAATCTTTGGCGATAAAGTTCAAGGTCATGGGATAGGACGCAGTGAATGTGAATGTTTCAGAGTTGAACGAGCGCTCGGTCGTGATCGGAACTGAATCTTCTTTAACAAGCTGGTCTGCCAGATAAAAAGCGAACCAGTTATCAGCCCATACCTCGGCTTTGACCTGTACTTCGGCTGTTGAAGCTGCAATATCTGTGGGCTGCACCTGAGGTTGTTCCTGAGGTGCAGTCGAAACAGGTGCAGACTCTGTAATCGGAGCAGGCGGCTGGCAGGCTGTCAATGCCGAAAGGACAATTAAAGACAAAGATAAAAGCAATTTGCTATTCATGAATCCATTTCCTTTTTGAGACGAAATATATTTGGCTCTATCGAGGGATAATCCCTCGATAGAGCCCTTGAACTTAGCTATGGTCGTCCGCCAGCAGGTTCACACACCAACTGACTTGAATTCCGCGGGGTTTCACACGTCCCGTTGACGGTATTGTTATTTCTTCCACTAAACGAGCAGGCGTCATTCGCTTGCAGGGCGGCGCAGGCATCCAAAGCGGCTTGCGGTGGTTCATGGCGTCCATTTCCATCACCACGATTGCCGTTTCCATTTCCATTACCATTACCCTGAGCGTTCTGCTCTTGAGGTACCGCCGTTGGCTGGATCGCCGAATCGATCATCACTGTGGATGTATTGAAGAAGAAAACATCCGCTTGTAATTTGGTCAACCCGGTATTGCGACGGATCACATCTGCCAGACTGGTGCTTTCGATCTCCTTGACCAGGCGATTCGGCAAAGCAGATTGATACCAGAAGCGGTCCCCATCGCGCAAGCGGACGAATTGGTCCACAATGATGGCGGTAAAGGTCTCGCCCATGCTGGATCCGGGTACATGGTCTTCAGCCAGACCGCCGATCCACAGGTCAATGTTATCCACGCTGCCATAGGTGGCAGCAAGGGAAGCCTGCAGTTTCTTGTCCGAAGTGATCTGCTCAAAACTGGTCACTCGCTCCAGCCCATAGGCTTCACGTACGGTATTGTAGTCTGCAATGCCATGGTCTCTACCGCGTTGAATGTTCAACGATGCCAGATCAAAACCACCCTGTCCCGGCTCCCCGAACAGGAAGTTACGAACATCATCTACAACAATGGTATCGATCTCCTGGGCGTTATCTGAGGCGAGATATTTCAAGAGCGGGTCAATATCCGTTTCATCAAGCATGGTCGGGTTGAAGAAGGCATCGCGTAACAGCATTGCATCAAAGTTTTCTTCACCTTCGTTATCCAAAAACTCAATATCATCCCCCAACATGCTATGCCCCACACGGAATGCTGCCGTGGAGAACTCGGTGGCAATGCCGGGGTTCACATCCGCCTGATAGCCGCGATAATCGGGCATGGCATTCTCACCCAGAATGGCGGGCAGGAATTCTTCGTAAGTGATCTTTTGAAGCTCGGCAATCACAATGCGGCGGGCATACTGGTAGAGTTCTTCATCGGTCCAATCCGGGTGCTGTTGCGCTGCTTCTGCCGCAATACGGTTATGCTCGCGTAGAAAGAGGATATGCAAAGACATCAACTCGGGGTTTTCATTTGCACGCACATCACCCGCCAGGAATAATTGAGAATCGTCTACACGGTGGGCATCGTTGGCATTTGCAAACCCCTCCGTATTGATCGGCATCAGGTCGCCTTCGCTCATCTTCATGCGCCCGCCCACAAACTCGCGCAAGGCAGCAGCACGCTCGGCATCCACGCCATAGACTTGAGACCCATCCACGAACGCTGTGATCGCATTGATCTGCTCACGCGGAGTATCTGTCCCAGTGGCGGGATCATACTGTGAGCGTGAAAATGAGATCTCCATCGAACCGGTTCCGTTGGGGTCAAACCACTGGTCACCCGAAGGGACCAACACCGGCTGCATTTCTTTCGGATCGGCGGAACCGGTAAGGTCAATATCATGGTCGAGGAACTGCCCCCAGGCATAAACGAATGCAGTGAAATCACGGTCATTGACGATCCCTTCTTCCGGGCTGACCGAGAAAGCATTACTCACCACGCGCGGACTGGGGCGGTTCGCCCCGGCAGGGCTGCTAATCCCGTCACCATAATCTGCAGGAGAAAGGCGCAGCAAATTCTGGTTTACACTTCCCCAATCAGGGTTGGCAATATTATTGCCTTTGCCATCCAGCGGCATAATCTCCAGGCTTGTCGTATCCTGCCCGCTTGCAGAGATTTCATAATCCGGGCTTTGCGTTGAAGTATCCACCCGTTCCGGCAGAACCGATTGACAACCTGTTGCGATCACGCTTATGACTATCAATAAAGCTCTAGTTACTTTTTTCATCGTCACACTCCTTTGTGTTTATGATTTTGGAATTCCTATTCGTATTGTATGGATGTGAACGACATGTAATGAGTGTGTAAAATCATCACTCGCCTGCATAAAGCATGCATAAAACACAAAGCCCCATGACGGTTGTCATGGGGCTCCTCTTTAATTCAGATCACGCTACGGTTGGGAAGGTGCACCAGCAGGAGGCTGACCGCCGTTCTGCCCGCCCGGTCCACCATTTTGTCCACCGGCTCCACTGTTCTGTCCATTTGGTCCGCCAGGTCCACCTTCCGGCTTGCCCAGCGCCTGTTGAAGTTCTTCTGTAGTGACGCCCAGAGTTGTAGCTGCAGTTTCAAGGTCGGCTCGGCAGTTCGGATCCTTAGGCTGTCCTTCTTCAGCGGTCGCACATTCAGCGGGTTTCGCATCCTGCAATGCCTGCTGCAATTCCTCTTCGGTCACACCGAGGGTTTCAGCGGCAGCAGCCAATCTATTCCCGCCACGATCTCCCAGGGCAGATTGAAGTTCTTCCACCGTCACGCCCAACGCAGTGGCTACAGCTTCGATATCAGGACGACAATCTGTGCCTTGAGCAGGTTGTGTCCCATCGGCTGCGGCACACTCGGCAGGTTTCGCATCGGTGAATGCCTGTTGCAGTTCTTCCACGGTCACGCCGAGGGCTTCCGCAGCGGCGGTCAGGTCGCGTTCACCGCGTCCGCCCATGCCCAATGCAGATTGCAGTTCTTCTGCGGTTACGCCCAGAGTTTCTGCCACAACGGTCATGTCAGGACGGCACTTTGTATTTTCGCCCGGCTGAGCATTCTGATCCGTTGAGCCGCCGGTACAATCGGCAGGGATCGCAGCTTGTAAAGCAGCCTGAAGTTCCTCCACAGTGACGCCCAGCGCCTCAGCAGCAGCGGTCAGATCGCGTTCGCCGCGTCCATTCTGGGCAGGTCCATCAGAGACGATCTGATTGGCATTGCTCCCTGCCGCAGAAACTTCCACTGCATTCGGCGCAGTCTGCACCGCTCCTGTCTGTGCAGTGGTTTCGCTTACGGCTCCGGCACAGGCGCTCAGTAAAACTGCGAACAGGGCAACGCAGGTTATAAATAAAGTCTTTTTGTTTTTCATGTTAACTCCTTTTTAGTTTCATCATTATTACGACACAAGGTCGTCCATCCAGCAAATTTGTTTCGTTTTTTATTTTTTGATATCAACTCCTTACGTTCGATCTTGAGTTTATTTTATGGGCAGGAAGGGATTTCAGAGAGTGCCTGCCGTCACCATCCAGGCTGCCTACACATGCAGATTGACATAAACACCCATGACGGGCGTCATGGGTAAATAAAAATGGACCGGCATGTACCAGTCCATTTTTATTGAAAGATCTACGGTCCAGCGGGCGGTCCACCGGCGGGCATACATGCCAATTGGGTTGCATTCGGCGGAGTTCCACAGGTGCCAGTCACTGTTCCATTTGGGGTGGTCATAGAGCAGGATGAGCCACTGGACAAGCCGCTGCATGCGGTGATGGCCTCCTGAGGGGGCTGCTGCCCCTGCCCAGCTTGTGCGCCTCCAGCCTGACCCGAGGGTTGATTCTGACCAGCAGGCGTTTGCCCAGCTTGAGGCTGTCCGCCGCTGCTGCTGGAAGAAATATCCATGCTCGGGCGCGGAGTGAGCGTTCCATTTCCAGAGACGTAGCTCACATCCCCGCCGCGCACACAGCGCACATAATTATTGACGCGCACCACGTCACCTTGAGGACCATGCCCTTCAGGATATTGTGAAGCGTCGCCTGATTTCGGGTCGCTGCGTTGAGCGCCTGCTCCGTGTACATCCATCAATTGAGCTGATCCGCCATTTGGACCGGTCATATATCCATACGCGGTACCGAACGAAATGTAGACCGCAAAGTCGCTGCTGCCATTCGAAGAGGCGTGTGTTGTACTTGTCCAATAGAAGGGATAATCCGCCGCGCCGCCTTCAGCAGTGATGGTCGAGGTCTGGAAGATGGGATCGATCGCCGCTGTTCCAGTGGTGGCGGGAGAACGTGAATAATCGAGAAGGCTCTGTAATTCCTTCGCGCTAGGCAGACGCCAATCGTCGAAGCCGCTGGCGGTGGAACCTTCACAATAATTCAAGGCATCGCCCCAGTTCATGCCTGTACCGCTATCTGCCTGCATCCAAGTCAGACCGGTGGCATTGTCGGTGATGGTGCCATTGCCATTATCAACAAAAGCATTGATGCCGTAACTTGAACTGCCGCGCACATAGCGGACGTATTGCAGCGTTTCACCGCGCGGACTGGAAATAGGATAACCCTTGATACGTCCATCGGCAAAGTTATAACCGAACGCCGTGGCACTGCCACCCATGGTGGTGCTGACATACTGTGTGCTCGACCAGAACTGCGCATCGATCACACGTTCACCCGCAGCCGTATCGCCATAACCAAAGCCAAAGTAGGTCGTATCCACGAATGGGGTTGCAAAGCAGGAAGAGGAATTCATACAATTGCTCACATCCGTGCCGTCGAACAATACGAGAGAATATAGTTCTTTGATGGTCGGCAAACGCCAATCGTCAAAGCCTGCCAGAGTGGAAGAATCTGCGCTGCTCATGGCGTTCGCAAAGGTCATCTTATCGCTGGAGTTGATCGTGCCGTCGCCGTTGAAGTCAGGCGACTGCGACCACATCAAGCCGGTCACCAGATCGGTCACGGTACCATCCCCATTATCCTGATACTTGGGTGCATAGCCTTGATAATTTCCGTCTTGTCCGGCAAAGTTTCCTCCGCTTTGCGGACAGGCAATTAATGCTGAATTGTCGTAACAGTAGGTCTGTGCCGTATCCACAATGGGATACGTCAGTGAGCCATCGGGCACAGTCGCTACGGTCTGCCCGGACGTTGCTTGAGCGGCATCCGTGGCTGCCGGTTGAGAATCGGTGGATGGTGCAGATCCGCTTGCGGCGGTGGCAAGAGGCGCGTTGCAGGCTGCCAAAGCAATACATGCAATCGCAAACAAGGTCAAAAGGGATGTCTTCTTCATGAAATTCTCCTGAATATTTTTATACACTTATTGTATGGAATTGAAGCCAGTGTAACGAGTGTGTAAAATCATCGATCCCTGCTCTGAAGCATGTATTAAATCACCGTGACCCATGACGGCTGTCATGGGTCACGGAAAGGTACGATTATCGACCATGCCTGGCAAGGAAAATTTACGAACGATTGATCTCCCAGATGATCCGCAGCCCTTCGAGCGTGAGCCAGGGAGAGATGATGTCAATGACTTTGGTTTCTTTGGCAACCACTTCTGCCAACCCTCCCGTGGCAACGACTTTCATGTTATTGCCAAGTTCAGCGCGGAAGCGCGCAACCATACCTTCGACCATGCTCACATACCCGAATAATAGCCCGGACTGCATGGCATGGACGGTATTACGTCCAATGACCGAAGGCGGCACTTGAAGGTCGATACGCGGCAATTTTGCCGCGCGGGTATATAACGCTTCGGCAGCAAGGTTGATCCCCGCAGTGATGGCGCCGCCAAGATATTCACCTTCTTTGGTGATCGCATTAAATGTGGTCGCGGTGCCAAAATCCACCACGCAGGCTGGTCCCCCGTAAAGTTTCATCACCGCCACTGCATCACAGACACGGTCCGCGCCAACGGCTTTGGGGTCTTCATAACGGATCTTGATACCTGTCTTAATACCGGCATCCACCACGAGCGGTTCCAATTTGAGGTACTCACGACACGCCTGCACGACCCGCCCGGTCAACGGCGGGACAACCGATGCCAGCGAAACCCCTTGAATATCTGCCAGGGTTTTACCTGCATTTTGCAACACCCCCAGGAACTGCAAACCATATTCGTCGGGCATGCGATTGTGATCTGTGGAGAGCCGCCAGTGCGCACCAAGCGTATCGCCTTCGTACAAACCAAGTGTAAGGTTGGTGTTGCCAATATCAATTGTAAGAAGCATGGGTCAACTCTCTTTGTAAAAAATTACTGCAACGGTTTAAGCCAGATGGAAAGCTGCAAAAATATGATCTAAAATTTCGTTAAGGGGTATTTTATCGTATAAGATCGGATTGGCATCCAACCCAAAAAATTGATTCAAAAACTAGGGTGCCGCCGCGTAAAAGGGAGCAAGGGCATGCCAGATGTTGAACATGAAGCTAAAGTTATTGACCATCAGGGTCAACACGATGACCGCCAGCCCCCATTGGAAGCTTGCATTTTCAGCAACGCTGGAAAACGCCAAGGCAATGAATAATACAAAGGCATATACCCAATAAGGCGTGTACAAGAAAAGCTCAGTGCCATAGAACAGGTGCATGAGAAAGTTAAATCCGATCGCGCCAAGTAGACCGAGAATCAGCGGAGTATGTGGAGAGGTCCGGGCATTCTTCACGAACATACCGAAAGCGCCTGCCAGCAACAGCAGCCACATGGCAAGCGATAAATTAGCCAGCCCTTTATAGGATGCCAGCTTTCCAGCGCGCACATCGAAGGTTTTGATATCGATGGTGGGGAACGGTGGTTTCTCAGACACAGCTTCGATGACAGTCGGTCCTACCGCGCCATAGAGAATGACCGTTCGCGCAACCACATTTATCTTGCGAGTAATGGAAGCCGGGTCAGACAGGCGCATGGGGTCGGATAAATTCCCATCGGTGGAGCGGACAAAATTAAACTCAAAGGCGATATCCTGCGGGACGAAGAAAAGCGTTTGGAATTTGGGGTAAATGATATCTGTCAGGGAGGTTAACAAGACACCAAGAGACAAGACGAGCAATGAATATTGGACAAGACGTTTGAAACCAAATCTATTGAAGAATAACGCAATGACGCCCTGTGCAATATTGGTGATGGTAATACCAAAAAGAAACAAGCCCGCAGGGACAAGAAAAGAGAAGCGGGTTTCGTTGGATTGAATCAGAAGAAAAAAGAAGATCAATGCCGCCGCACCAAAAATATAATTCTCAGTGAGCGATCCGAACAATAAGTGTGTGGCAGTGGAGCCAAGCAATAGCGCAAAAAGAAAGGCATAAGTATCTGAGTGCGTGGCACGTTTGACGAAGAGCCAGACCATAAAAACACAGGCTGCCGCAATCACAGAGACAGCGAGCATGCCGCCGAGGGCGTAATGTTCCCCCATCCAGCCGGAGAAGAGGCGCACCAGTGGGCGGGCGAGAATAAGGCTCAACGGATGCACAGCGCGGTTGATCGGTGCACTATCCGGGCTCGCAAGGATGGTCATCCACGGACCGGCATCGGCTTCGAAGAGGACGGTATTTTTTTCGAGGGCAGGGTGATTAAGTGTGCGGGCAATAATGAGTTCGATAAGGAAGAACATCCCTGAGGCATAAAGACCGGGAGAGTGATCAATGACGAATGATGAACGATGAACAAGACGATCAAGAAAGAAAAGAGCGGGAATGACAGAGAGGAGGGCAGTGAGAATAAAGAGCGCCATCCATTCAGACGGGACGCGGATATAGTCCATGTTGAACATGGAGGGGAATTGCGCTGCGGCATATATAAAGGCGATCCACAGAACGGGAATTGAAAGAGCAAGGATAACGTTCAAGGGCTTGCTGAGAAAGCCTTCGCGAAACGAGGTAATAGCGCGGTGAGTCAAAAAATAACCGAGGGTCGTACCGGCTGTCATCAGCGCCACCGTGAACAAGACCATGCCGAATGGAGCGGCAATGACCTCGTGCAGAAAACCCACAGCGCCGTAGGTGAGGTTTAGGCTAATAAGGAAAGAGAGTGAGAGGGAGAAAACGGAGAACAGCGATTGAATGTGGTGCAGCCATGCAGAGATGGCAGGAAAGCTTTGATGGTAGAGAATACCAAAGGCGAGGGTTGGGATAAGGACGAGGAAGAGGCGGTCTATCAGCGAAGAAAAATCAGACAAGTGGAAAAAGGTCACAGCCAGAAAAAGGCTGGTGAGGAAACCAGTCAAAACGCTGAAGAGGATACGGGAGAATCTCATGCCTTGATTATAAAGGTGACGGTCACTTTTGAAGTGACCGTCACCTTGGTTTATTCTTTTACTGCAACAATGATCTCCGACGCCTGATCGTAGCGGTGGAACTGAGGCATCATGTAAATGCCGCTTGCCCAGTCTTTGATACCTTCGATCAACTCAACTGCCAGCTCCACACCGACCTTCGCGCCGCCATCCCCAGCGGCTTCGATGCGCGTACGGGCTTCGTCTGGAATGGAGATGCCGGGGACTTCGTTATGCAGGAAGTTGGCATGACGCGCACTGACCAGCGGCAAAATGCCCGCCAGAATGGGTTGATGAAGTTTGCCGTGTTTGGCTTCGTAGGCTTCGATAAGTTTCGGACCGTCATCGGCACGATAAATAGGCTGGGTAAGGAAGAAATCGGCACCCGCTTTGATCTTGCGATGCAGGTTCTTAACTTCGGTTTCCATATCCTGCGGACACAGGTTGAGCGCCGCACCAACAAAGAAATTGGTCGGTTGACCAATACTCGTGCCGGAATGATCCACACCCATGTTGAAGCCCTGCTTGATAAGCTTGATGAGACCAGAAGGAACGAGGTCGTAATTATCGGTGGCTTCGGGGTAATCACCGATGGAAGTTGGGTCACCCATCACGACGAAAACATTGCGCAGCCCAATGGCATGCGCAGCGAGCAAGTCACCTTGCACACGCAGGAGATTTCGTCCGCGGGTGGGGAAATGCAAGGTGGTCTCCACCCCCACTGTTCGTTGCACCACATCACACACCGCCCAGGCAGACATGCGCATGCGCGCCAGGGGGCTGTCTGCAACATTGATAATATCGGCGCCGGAGTCATGCAAAAGGGATGCACCTGCAAGAAGTTTATGAGTCGAAAGTCCGCGCGGAGGATCCATTTCTACACAGATGGAAAATTTTCCATCCGCAAGACGTTGCGCCAGTTGCGTAGGCTGGTCGGCAGGCTCGGTTGATATCTCATCTTCAGGTAAAAGGGAAATTTCAGCAACGGGCGCGACCGGTGAAGATTCCAGTGCCTTCTTCATCGCGGCGATGTGCTGAGGTGTAGTACCGCAACATCCGCCCACAATGTTCGCACCGGCTTCACGGAATTGAAGCGCATATTCGCCGAAGTAATCTGCATCGGCAGGATACATAATACGTCCGCTGACTTGTTCGGGCCAGCCAGCATTCGGTTTGACCCAGAATTTAGCATTCGGTTCAGCATGGCGCATTTGTTTGAGGATGCGCAGTAATTGCGAAGGTCCGCCGGAACAGTTGACACCGATCACATCAGCGCCTGAGGCAGCAAGGCGATGCGCCACTTTGGCTGGGTCATCACCCAGCAGGGTGCGGTCATCACGGGTGAAAGTTACAGAAGCGATGATGGGCAGGGATGAATTTTCCTTCGCCGCACGGATCGCCTCTTGAATTTCGTACAGGTCAGACATGGTCTCGATGATGATGAGGTCAGCGCCTGCATTTGCAAGTGACTTGATCTGCTCGGCAAACGCTTCACGCGCCTCCTCGAGCTTGACTCGCCCATACGGGGCGATCCTCACTCCAAGCGGACCGACATCGCCTGCGATCAGCACGTCTTTGAACGATGCAGCAACCACACGTTTGGCAAGTTCCACGCCTGCACCGTTGATCTCGGCCACATCGCCCTGCAAGCCATGTTTGGATAACTTATAACGATTCGCGCCAAAGGTATTGGTAATGACCAATTCTGCGCCCGCTTCGATATATTCGCGGTGAACATCCGCCACGGCGGCGGGGTTGGTCAGGTTCAGTTCGTCGAAACATTTATCAAAGCCGACTCCACGCGCATGCAGCATGGTGCCCATCGCGCCATCAGCGACCAGGGTCTTTTTAGCAAGGGTATCAAGTAAGTTCATCGTTTCTCTTTCAAGGTTTTCTTATAACAGCCAGTATCACATCATCGCGCACGATCTCAAATATAACCGGCGCATTGGGCTGGGCAGTTTCAGTCGAAAAAAAGCGATAGGACGCCACCACATATTCATAACGATCCACAGGCACTTCGGAACTCCATGAGTTGACCTTCAAGTCAGCCCGTGCATACGGAGAAAATACATGCCCGGGTCCTTCGACCCAGACCCCGGCGTCGGGAGAAGCGTTGGCGTTGACGTATTCCGCAGCCTCACGGAAAGAGGTCAGCCAGTAATCTGATTCAAAACGTCCCTGTGCACCGTTAAGCCCGCCAATAAATTGGTTGTAATATGCATACTCATACGGATGCAGAGACATAATACCAAAAATGCCCGGCAAAAGACACACAACAATTAAAGCAATACGCCAACCGGGCTTAGCGATCTTTTCAAAAACACTGCCCGAGAGGAGAAAAACTGCGGGCAATATAAAAAGAACATGCCGAAAATTATCAAAGATGGTTGTATGCCGCAAGGTTAAAGCAAGAAACGGAAGCAAGAACCAAAGCGTGAACAGAATGACCAGGTCTATTTTTTTGCGGTTGCCAAACAAAGCAAATCCAAGTCCGAGCACAGCCAGTATCCAGACCGGTTCGGTCATCTGGATCAACAAAAGCACAGGCAGGTAAGCAAAAGGTGTTTCAGTAGCGGCATACAGGTTGCCATTGAACAGGACCTGCCCCGCCCACGGAAATGCCGACATTTTTTGCACGGTCGCCAGAAAATTCCCTGCAGGGTTCATCCACAGAAAGGGCCATGTCAGGTAGGCAGCGGTCAGGGCTATAAAAAGATACATCCCAAACGCCGCCAAAATAGATCGCCAGCTGGCAAGTCGAATCGGGAGACTCCGCACAACGGCATAATACGCCACGATCACCCCCGCAAACGGACCAAGGACTCGCGTTGAGGTGGTAAACCCCAACAGGATAGCAGGCACAATTACAACAGCCAATATCTTTAACAACATCGGTTGGGTTCGATACCAGAAGTAAAGCAGGGCGGTGAAAAACAGGAATGCGTACACAACACGCGCACGCAGGAAAAGCAGGAAATAGCGCGTAATATACACCTTGGCAGGAACCTGATTCAGTTTAGAAGCAAACATTGAAACAAGGTTGCTTTCCCCTGCCTTCGCCGATACAACGAGGTTTGTGATCCAGTTGTAAATAAGCGGGGTCAACAGGAACAACAGCAACACTGAAACCAGCCACAACAACGAAAGGACCCATACCTGCGGCTTGCTCACGGGCATATCAGGCAGACCATGAAGAACATCCACCATCTTGAATCCCGCCGCCACACTGATCACCATCATGGACATGAAAGGCGCATCTTTGGGGTTGATAAATGCGTGCCCCCACAAAACCGGCTGAAGCGCATAAAGCAAAGTCGCGCCAAGAGAAGAGGTCCTGTCGAACCAGCGGCGGGCGATTGTATAAAAAGCCACAACGCTGGCAAAGTACACTAGGAAAAAGCTCAGATGCCGCAGATCGGCAATATTGGCTTCGGACAGAGTGTCCAAAAAGCGGGAAGCGCCTTGAACCATCATCATGAAGAACGGACCGTAATATTGCAGGGTCTCATGTTCAAGTTTCACTTCGCCTTTATTAAACCACTGCGCATAATTCTCAAATGACTGGTCAGCATACACCTGCATGATGTTCTCGTCCCAACTAGCGCCATAGTCGTTAAACATGAACAGCCCTGCAAGCAGGCATATCAGAAACACGCACAGTACTACAAAATCTTGCTTGTTAAATTTCTCTTTTACGGGATTTATATTCATCTTACCTTCAGGGCTTTTTGACCACAGCCAATACAGCATTTCCGCGTGCAACACGATACACCGTTTCAGCATCAGGGTACACAGATTCGTCAAAGTTATAACGGGTCGTTGTCACCACATATTGATAACTCTCAGCACGTTCCGTTTCGCCTGACGAATATATCTTTAAGTCTTCACGGGCGAACATCGAGAATAAATGCGCCGGTCCTTCGACCCAGATATTTGCATTCGGCGAAGCCACACCATTCACATATTCCGCCGCCTCGCGATAGGAAGTCGCCCAATAATCGGTTTCGTAACGGTCTGCTGCGCCATTTACACCACCAACAAATTGGTTGTAATACATATATTCATAAGGACGCAAGGAGGCAACACCAAACACAGCCGGGAGCAGTGTCACTACGACCAATGCGGCTTGCCATTTTACATTCTTAACCGCTTCGAACGCAACACCTGCCATCAAAAAAACAGGCGGCAGAATAAAAAGGATCTGACGGAAGTTATCGTATAACGCGACCTGGAAAAAGATGAACGCACACAACGGGAGGACAAACCATAGCAGCGCCGCTTCCACCAATGTGCGCTTCTTCTCTTTGTCGAGAGCAGTCGCCACCCATCCGACCACAGACAACACCCAGACCGGTTCGGTCAACTGGATCGCCAGCAAGGTTGGCAAATAGGAAATTGGCAGTTCGGTTGATTGATAAAGTGTTCCATTGAAGATCACACCGCCCAACCACGGGTAAAGGGACATTTCCCTCAAGCTTTCAAAGAAACGCGGAATGGGGTTCATCCACAAGTAGGGCCAGGAGATGTAGACAGCCATGAGAGCAGTGACCGCATACATGGCAATGACAGGAATTGCCCGCTTGCCTTTTGTACGGAATGCATAATATGTAACGATGACACCTGCAAAGGGTCCGAGAATGCGAGTGGAGGTGGCGAATCCGAGCAGGAGGGCGGCTGGAAGAATAGCGAACAGGTAATTTGGCAGGTTTGGATGCAATGCATACCAAGTGATCAAAAGAATCAAAGTAATTAGCAAAAAGTAATACGTACGCAATTGCAAAAACAGGATGAAATAACGCTGGGTGTACGTCTCTACAGGAACGGCGGTGATGTCCTTGGCAATGAAAGAAAGGATATTGGAATTCCCGGCTTGCGCAGAGATGACAAGGGTTTCGATGTAGGTATGAATGGCTTGGGTGAAAATAAAAAGCCCGAAAACCGACACAAGCCAAAGCATGGTGAGAAGCGCGAGAGTCCGTTTGGAGCGGAGGGAAAGGTCAATAGTGGAGGATGCTTCGAGCTTGTCAAAGGCTTGCATCCCAAAGGATACAGAAAGAAGAAAGAGAGCAAGGAAGGGTGTATCTTTGGGGTTGATGAAGGCGTGCCCCCAAAAGACAGGCTGGGTGGCAAAAAGCAAAGTAGCACCGAGTACCGGAACAGGGCTAAGCCAGCGGTTGGCGATGGAGTGAAAGGCGAGCACACCTGCGAAATAGGTCAGGTAATAGATCAGATGACGGAGGTCGGGCAGGGTGAATGGCAAAATAGGGCTTAAAGATTTGGACGCCCAATCGGTAAACATGACGAAGAAGGGACCATAAAAGCCGAGGTCTTCACGCCCTATGTTGATGACGCCTTCTTTAGGAAATGTGCTGTAGGCATTGATGGATTTCTCGGCATATTTTTGCAGCGAGCGGTCGTCCCAACTTTCACCATAGCGATTGAAGGTGAGCAAGCCCGCAAGAAAAACGCAGGTAAGGAGGATGGCGGAAAGGTATCTCTTCATGTATGAGTATTAAACCACGAACTATTACAAAGGGTCACAAAGGAATTTCTCAAAACCCTTTGTGACCCTTTGTTGTCTTTACGATCCGGTTTTATCAACTTTCCAATTTCATCAGCCACTGATCTACAGAGACAATGAAAGAAGATGGCTCATCCTTCTTCCGGAAGGCAAACATCAACCAAAGGACAACCATCGGCGCAACAAGACGCCCGTAAGACCAGGGGAAGAAGTCAAAGGAAGGCAGCATGAACTCAAAGAAATAAGCAGCCATAAACACCACCCAATGCCCCGGAGACCGAATGAGTTTGAGCATGAGTAGAAACGTCAACGTAAGGAAAATGCCGTGATGATCCCAGACGATGGGCGAAGCGAGGGTCATAAATACAAATAAAGAAGGAAGGGCGTTGAGCAGGCGACCTTCTCTTAAGAATGACCGTTCGCGCACGTTCTGCGTCATCGTCAAGAGGGTTGCAACAAGCAACAAAACCTTGGCGCCCAGCGCCATGAGGCGGGTCTGTGCGATCTGGATCCCAAAGAAAGGATTGAAAAAGCGCAGGAACGAGTCAAAGGAAGTGTCATGGAAGTTCGTATCGGGGATCTGGGCAAGCGCAATCGTGTTATTGACGAACTGCAGATAAATATCCACGCCGTGCATGGCAATTGGGAATAATCCGATGCCAAGAAAGCTCACGCCAAACCAAAACATCCAGCGCCAGTTAAATTCAAGCAGGAAGCCAAGCACGATGACCGCAGGAGAGGTTTTGAGGTGAACAGCAACAGCAAGGGCTAAAGCAGACAGGAAGTTGTTTTTGGGATATGTAAGAATGCTAAGCAGAATCAGGTCGAGAGTCATCAAGTTGACCTGGAGGAATCCCAGCGTGCGCATCAAAGGAGTATTGATGAGCAGAAAGAGGATGGTGATGAGGACGGAAATACGACGAGGAAAGTTATAGCGCTCAAGGGTCTGGATCAATAAAAAGTAAAACGCGCCAAGAGCAACGATATTGACAAGCCAGAGGACGATCATTACGCCTTGATCGCCAAGCGGGACAAGAAAGCGCAAAAGCGTGCCCCAAAGCGGAAGATAGAGATAAGTGTCAGGCAGGGGCTGCCCATTGGCAAGAGCGGTAGCGGCTTCGAGATAATAGTGATAGTCGCCATAGCGAAAGCGCTCGCGCAAAATATTGAGGTAAACGAACATTACAAGAAAAAACCCAAATGTCTGCCAGGCATTGGATTTATTGATCTTTCCGTTAGCAAGAAGATAAAGCAATACGCCTGCCAATACCCATGTGACGGTCGTAGCGGCAAGCGTCACCGCCAGGTTGGATAGCGGCCACTCCTGTATGAAGAGGTTTAGCCCGGTCACACCGTTACGGAAGTAGATGACAGCAAGGCTGACAAGAACAAGACCCGTCGCACCGCACCAGATATTCAATGTGTATCTAAAATATTTACCCATATAATTATCTTACCAGCACTTTCCGCCTCTCATTTGCAACTTCTTTCAACACCAAGTTTATTGACATAGGTAAACACTACCCCTTCCCTGCCTATCGTATAAACGGTCTCTGATTTCTTACAACGCTCTGCATTAAAGTTCTTGCGCATCAAAATTAAAACATAGTCATATCCCTTTTCAGGAGTGTAATCCGTCTCTTCAGTGATGATTTGCAAGTCAGGGCGAGCATAGAAGGCTGCAGTTTCATCCGGTCCGGAAAGCACCATAATGCGGGCATTCGTCGGAGCATTCATATTGATATAGTCCATGGCTTCCTTGAATGAAATACCCCAATAATCCGTCTCGAACTTCTTCTCTGCACCAGGAATACCACCAATGAACGAATTGTAATAGCTATACTCATAAGGATGCAGGCGAACTATTGCAAACACCCCTGGCAAAATCAATGCTACCAACAATATGTTTTTTATCCACTGACTTGAAATACGGTCATTCAAGAAATCCAGGGCAAAACCAACTGACAGAAAAACTGGCGGTAGTAAAAAAAATATCTGGCGGGCATTATCATAGAGCACACTTCTAGTGAGGAGGATGCCTAAAATTGGCAGAAGAAACCAGAGCACGACCAAAAAGAGCGGCTCTTTTTTCTTGGAGATAAGGATGGGAACCGCTCCGAAAATGCACAACGCAAGTACAGGTTCGGTAAACTGAAGCCAGAAAAGGACAGGGACATACGAACGCGGCAATTCATTGGGCATATATAGGTCACCCCGAAATAAAACCCGGGCATCAAATGGGAATTGAGACATGAGCTCAATACTATCCACATAATGTTGAATTGGTGCCTTCCATAAATACGGCCAAGTCAGGTAGAGAGCAATAACAGAAACGAGGAAATACCAGAATGTCAAAGGAATGGCTTTACGCGGCGATTTCCACATTCCGTAAAGAAACACGATCGCACCTGCCATAGGGGACAGCGAACGGATCGACGTTGAAATCCCCAACACAACGCCTGCAACAAGAATTCTTTTCCAATTGGCATTATCCACCATCTTAATGCCAAGATAAACACTCGCAGTAAAGAATGCCATGAACGGCATATCTTTGGGATTCATCAAAGCATGCCCCCAAAATAAGGGCTGCGAAATGAATAAAAGCGCCGCCCCAAACGCCGCCCATTCTTTAACCCACTCTTTTAGCAGGAGATACAGAAACAATGTGCCTGCAAGGAAGGTAATAAGATAGGAAAAGTGCTGAGCAGTGCCATCTTCCCAGGCGGGCATAAGCACTCCAAACACGCGAGACATCAATTCCGCGTAGAGAAAATGTGCCGGACCGTACAGGTTAAGAATCCAATTGGAGTTATCCGGCTCAAAGTTCTGCGGATTCAAGATGTATTTGTAAGCGCCAGGCAAATGTTTGCTGTATTTGAATATTCCGGCTTCATCCCAACTGATGCCATAATCTTGCACAGTGAAAAGACCGATCAAAAAAGCAACGGTCAACAGCACGATTACGGGAAGGTGGTGTTTAAATGTTTTTTTGTAACGAGACATATGAATACACTAATTTTACTTTGAAAGTTGCATCCGCTTACTGCCCGTAAAATCATACATGCCTCCCAAGGCTGGAACCCAGAAAGGCATGTAAATACAACCTGGCATGATATATAAATGTTCTACTTCGTCAACTGCTCCACACGGCTCTCACCCACCGCATAATACTTCGCATCTTTGTGATGAACGATGATAGCGGCAGTGGATTGCTCAGGAATGAGCTGACCGGAAACGGCAAGGCTCATTCCTAGTTCAGCTTCGACAGCAGGCAAAAGTTTGAAGACTTTAAAATGATCTTCGAGTTCGGGGATGGCGGGATATCCCCATGAGTAACGCTTGCCCTGTTCCTCGGCAAGACTCAGTTCGCGGCGGATGTGTTCGTGAAGATAGTTGGCAGTCGCTTCGGCGGCTTGGACGGCGAGCCCATGCACGAAGTAGGCTTCGGTGTAATCGTTGGCAGCTTGCATTTTATCGAACTTGTCGCTGGCGGCTTGACCGACGGTCACGACCTGAAGCGCGACCACATCCATCTGACCAGACTCTACGGAGGCGTAGTAATCGGAGAGCGCAAGATGGTCATCATAAGGCTGGCGCGGGAAGTGGAAGCGTTCAATTTCTTTTTTGTTTTCGGCGTTATCGTAGATGATTAAACTGTCACCATCGGCTTGACATGCAAAGTAACCGTAGACGGCTTGGGGTCTGATCCAGCCTTCTTTGAGTGCATCTTTGGTCATCTTGGCGAGACGGGCATCAAAGTCTTTCTTTAATTTTTCCCATTCCTTGCCATGTGTGTTCTTGGCACCCCATGAGAGACGATACAACTCGTTCATGTTGAGATGCTTCAAGACCATTTCAAGCGGCATGTCTTTGACGATGCGCTGTCCGAGTTTGGTGGGGAGGGCAATCGGCGCGGGCGTAATAGATGAGCGTTGACCAGTGGCAGCTGTCGGCGCGAATTGTGAGGCGCGGTTCATTTCCATATCCGCATCTTTGCGCAGTTGTTCGAGCATGGCTGGCTTGCGGTTGGGATCGATCAATGCATCCATCGTATCCAAGCCTTCGAAGGCGTCCTTACAATAGAAGACACCCGGCTCATACGCTTCGCCACCTTCAGTGAAGAGGATGCGGCGACCAAAGCGACGATTGATGGCAGCGCCACCGATGAGAACGGGAATCTTATGTCCGCGGCGCTGCATTTCGTTGACGATGAGCGGCATCTGCTTGGAAGTAGAGACCAGCAATGCAGACAAACCAATCGCAGTAGCATTGGCTTTCACAGATTCGGTAATGATGGTTTCGGCAGGGACTTGCTTGCCGAGGTCAATGACGGTGTAGCCGTTGTTGGCGAGAATGGTCTTGACCAGATTTTTGCCGATGTCATGCACATCGCCGTAGACGGTGGCGATGACGACGGTTCCCTTGGTGACACCTTCCACTTTCTCAAGATAATTTTCAAGATGAGAAACGGTCTTCTTCATTGTTTCAGCGGATTGCAATACGAAGGGCAGGATCAATTCACCCGCGCCGAACTTGTCACCGACTTCTTTCATGGCGGGGAGTAAAACATTATTCAACGTATGAACAGCGACTTCGTGCTTCGTATTCGTCGTCTCACGATTGATGATCTCGTCAATATCGGCTTCAACACCTTCCTTGACGCGATGCAAAATCTTCCAATGCAGTTTCTGCTCGGAGGTCATGCCTTCGGTGGGGTCAGCAATATTGGATTCAGTGGAAACCTCAACGTTCTCAAAATGCTGGATGAAACGCTGAAGCGCATCTTCGCGACGATTGAAAATAAGATCTTCGCAAAGTTCGCGTTCTTCGGTGCCGATCTCGGTATAGGGCATCACATGCGCGGCGTTGACGATTGCCATGTCCAAACCGGCTTGCACGCAGTAATACAGCATGACCGAGTTCAACGGCGGGCGGGCTTGTGGCGCGAGACCAAACGAGAGATTGCTCACACCAAGCGAAGTCATCACACCGGGCAATTTCTGTTTAATGAGACGAATGCCTTCGATTGTTTCTTTGGCGGAGTCAACAAATTCAACGTCGCCCGTCGCGAGGGTGAAGGTTAGGTCGTCGAAGACTAAATCTTCGGGTTTGAGTCCGTGGTCGTTGACGGCGATGTCGTAGATACGTTGCGCAACTTCATATTTGCGTTGCGCGGTCTTCGCCATGCCTTGTTCATCAATGGTCAAAACAATGACGGCGGCGTTGTATTTCTTGGCGAGACCAAAGATCTTATCGGCTTTCTCGCGACCCGATTCGAGATGCGTGGAATTGATGAAACAACGTCCCGGCGCAGTTTGCAACGCGATCTCAAGCACATCCACTTCGGTGGTGTCGATCACGAGCGGAACGTCCACACCCATTTGCAACTTCTTGACGACCTTGCGCATCTGCTCGGCTTCATCCGCGCGCTCGGTGACGGCGACGGAGATGTCGAGAGCATGCGCACCGCCCGCCACTTGTTCACGTGCGATGTCGAGGATGCCATCGTAATCTTCTTCGAGCAGCAGGCGTTTGAACTTGCGAGAACCTTGCGCGTTGCAGCGCTCGCCGAGCAAGGTCGGGGCGGGGTCCTGTCGCATGGCAATGGCTGACATGGCAGAGGCAAGCTGAGGCGTAGATTGAACCGGAGCTTTGTCGCTTGGTAATTGGTAATTGGCGAGTTTATCCACCAGTAGTTTGAGATGCGCAGGAGTCGTTCCGCAGCATCCGCCGACAACGCGGACATTATGTTTCGTCACGAATTCATACATATCATTCGCGTATGGTTCCGGCTCAAGCGGATAGACGGCTTGACCATCGACATTCAATGGAAGCCCAGCATTGGGAATGCACGAAACCGGCAGCGCGGAATTTTCTCCGAGGAAGCGGATCGGCTCGCGCATGTGTTCGGGTCCGGTGGAACAGTTGAGACCGACAACATCGATGCCCATGCCTTCGAGGATGGTGAGGGATGCGTTGATGTCGGTGCCGAGCAACATGCGACCGGTCGTATCCAACGTGACCTGAGCCTGGATCGGCAAGTAGATATTTGTTTCGCTGAAAGCTTTGTGAATGCCGGTGATGGCGGCTTTGACTTCGAGAATGTCTTGCGATGTTTCGATGAGCAGCAGATCCACACCGCCTTGAATTAATCCGACTGCCTGTTCACAAAACGTATCGATGAGTTCATCGTATTTGACGTTTGATAATTCAGGGTCATTCGTGGACGGCAACTTACCGGACGGTCCAATGGAACCCGCAACAAAACGTGGCTGACCGGTCTTCGCGGCGAATTCATCCGCCACTTTGCGAGCGAGGCTCGCAGCAGCGACGTTGATCTCGATGATGCGGTCTTGTAATTTATATTCCACCATCGTCAAGCGATTCGAGCGGAAGGTGTCGGTTTCGAGCACATCCACACCCGCTTCGAGGAAGGAACGATGGACTTTCTCCACAGCTTCGGGATACGAGATGACGAGATAGTCGTTACATCCGTTGTATTGTTCGCCGCCGAAATGTTCGGCGGTTAGGTTTTGCAATTGCAGACTCGTGCCCATCGCGCCATCGAAGACGAGGACTTTCTTTTCGAGGGCATCGAGGTAACGGCGGTTGGTATATTGTCTTTTCATTAATTATTCTTTCCTTATCAATATTCTTACAACAGTTTTATCAGAAAATTCTCTTTTTTAACACAAGATCGTATTCTTCATACTCAAGCCTTTTATATAACGCCAGCGCAGGCAAATTATCATCTCCGGTTTGCACAATAATACTCAGCGCGCCTTTTTGTGCAGCGACCTTCTCCGCAAAGGCGATCAGATCGCTGGCAACACCTTGTTGACGGAATTCTTCCAACACGTACAACTCGGTCAATTCAGCGTGGGGGGTGGAATATAAAATCCTCGACACCACGCGCACAAGCGCAAAGCCAACGGCTTCATCCGCAATTTTGGCGAGGATGACCGTTTCCACACAGGCAGGGTCACTCATGCGAGCGGCGATGGCTTGCGGAGATTCATCGACTTCATTGAAGAGCAGGTTCAATCTTGAAATTGCAAGCGCATCTTCAGCAGTCGCAACAGAGATCGTACAATTTTCGTTCATATTCCTTTACGCCCAATTAAGTGAAACACGGTGTTCGACCAACATGATTCTCTTTCACTAACAAAAACGCCTCTCCAATGAGAGGTTTCATGGAGCTACATCTTCTATTTTCTCCCAATATGCAATCCATGCACACTACGAGCAAAATAACGATCACATTTTTTATAACATGGGCAGGGGGCAGTGTCAAATAAAAAATCTTGCTTGACTCCGCAAGGTTAAACCAGTAAACTCGCAATTAAGTTTCCCCTTAATTGAGATAAATGAAAACCGTCACCTCCATCAACTCATTTGACAAGATCAAGCTGCTGGCAGATAACCGCCGCATGGATATTCTGCGCCTGTTGATGGCGGCACCCGCCACGCTCACGATCCTTGCACGGACGATGAAGCAGTCCCCTGCATGGGTGCGGCACCACATCCTCGCGCTGGAATCTGCCGGGCTGATCGAGATCAGTGAGACCCGCCGCACCGGCAAAGTGACTGAAAAATTCTACCGCGCACGAGGAGACGCTTTCCTTTTGCAGGAATTGATCCTGCCAAAAAGCAAATACCCCACAGTCATTTTCTCGGGCAGTCACGATATTGCCCTTGAAGGCATTGCCAATCAACTTGCCAAGCATGTCAACCTGCTCAGCATGCCTGTCGGTTCGCTGGATGGGCTGGTCAATCTACGGCAGGGACTATGCCAGATCTCCGGTTCACATTTGTTGGGAGAAAGCGGCGAATATAACACCCCCTTTGTAAGGCATCTGTTCCCAGACCGGGATGTGGAAGTTATCACCCTTGCCTATCGCACACAAGGATTAATGCTGGCAGGCGGCAACCCCAAAGATATTCGAAAGATCGCAGATATCACAAGACCCAATGTTCGCTTCTTAAATCGCAATGCCGGCTCCGGCACCCGCCTCTGGCTGGATGCGGAATTGCGCAAGCAAAAGATCCCAGCTGAAAAAATAAATGGGTACGAAGATCAGGTCAAAACACATAGCGAGGCGGCGAACTTGATCTCACAGAACAAAGTGGATGTTTCTCTTGGGCTTCAGGCTGCCGCACATCAAAACGGGCTGGACTTCATCCCGCTTTTCGAAGAACGCTACGACCTGGTCCTGCCTCGCGAGCAGGAAAAGAATCTTAACCCACTGCTTGATTTTATCCAGACCTCGAATTTCCGAACGATGTTGGCATCTCTCACCGGCTATAACACCCGGCATAGCGGCGAGCAGATCGCCATCTAACAGAAATTGCACACAAAGGAATCCATGAAACACACCTCTGTACTTTTATCCATTGCGGTGGCCGGTATGATAGTAATATCCGCCTGCGCCGCACCTGCTGAAGCTCCGGTTACAGCCGAACCCGCATCAACCGAATCTGCCGCGCCTGAAGCCCCAACTGAAGCGGCCGCTGATGCCTTGTTCAAGATCGTAAAAACTGACGGATCTTCATTTGACGTAACCCTCGAATCCGTCAAAACCCTGCCGCTTTCCAGTATCACGGTGGAAGGCAAAGTGCAGGAAGGTCCCAAACTGGCGGATGTACTCGCTCTGGCAGGTGTGACCGAGTTCACTGAGGTTACCCTCAGCGGAAGCAGCGCTGCCACCACCTTAACCGCTGACCAAGTAGATGACAACACCATCCTTGATTTCAGCAATCGCGGCACAATGAAACTTGCCACTACCTATATCCCCAAAGCAGACTGGACAAAGGACATTACTGAAATCTCCGTCAAGTAACGGAAAAGACAAAACGGTGTTTTTTTCAAAAATCAGTTAAGTTTTCCCTTAATTGAATACACGAAGTTTTCAGGAGTTTTCATGCGCATCCTACTTGGAATTGATGACACAGACAACCTCGAAAGCCGCGGAACAGGGCACCGTGTCCGCCAGCTTGCGGATTGGCTCACAGAAAACAAACTTGCAAATCCACTTGGCATTACCCGGCATCAACTTCTAGTGGATGAGCGCATCCCATACACCTCGCACAACAGTTCAGCGTGCCTGGCACTTGAAATTGAAAAAGAAGAGCTTGTTTGGGAAGCCGCTCGTGAGTTTTTGTTGCGCGAGAGCGCCATTGGCTCGGATGCTGGTCTATGCCTCGCCGGGTGGAACTCAGTCAGCGAAGATGTTCTGGATTGGGGCAGGAAGGCAAAGCTCACAGTGTTGACCATGCCTGAAGCACGTGAGACCGCCGCAAGGTCCGGGATACGATGCGAAGGACTGACAGGCACACACGGCGGGATCATCGGATCACTGGCAGCCATTGGTCTCCATCGCGCAGGGGATGATGGTCGCTACCTCTGGCTGCCGGGCTTGCGTGAGTTGAAGGGCAAATATTCCGCACATGAGATCTGCTTGCTGGGACATGTAGACCGTGTATGTACTCTGGAACAGGTAGAGCTTACGCCTGATTCGGTCGTTGATGTGGGCGAATGGATCCGCCCCATTTTAAAGAATGGCAAGGCAACACTTTATGTTGAGGAGAAAAACAATGAATGGAACATCATCTCTAAAGACCACATCAAACGTCTCTCGAACTGACTGGGCGCAGACCTGGCTTGAAATCCTGCTGCTCATTGGCGGTGGTGTGACAGCGGTGGTACTGCATCGCGCCACCGACCTGTCGTTGGGCTTGCCTGGGCATCATGGCATTGAGTGGATGGCGATCATGATCCTTGGACGCGCTTCGTCGCGCTTCCGCGGGGCAGGCACACTCACCAGCATCGGCGCTTCGGCGGCATCCCTTATGCCTGGGCTGCAAGGCGACAATCCCTTCGGTTGGTTGTTCTACCTGCTGCCGGGTCTTGTTATGGATCTTGGTTTTTATTACGCGCCGCGTTTTACCAAACAGATCTGGTATCTGGTCTTGCTGGGCGGGTTGGCACACGCCACCAAACCGCTCGGACAGTTCGTTGTAAATCTTATTTCCGGCTGGCCCTTCGGTTCTTTTCGTTACGGGGTCCTCTACCCATTTGCCAGTCACCTTCTCTTCGGAATGATCGGAGGCTTGCTCGGCGCATTGATCGCGCTTGGCATTCACCGTTCTTCAAATAAAACCAACCAAGGATAGATGTATGAAACTCACCACTCGCAATTTTATTTTCACTCTGCTGCTCGTCCTCTCGTTGACGTTGGCAGCCTGCGGTTCCCCCGCAGCGACCGAGGCTCCTGCTACCGAAGCAGCAGCCACCGAAGCCCCTGCTACCGAAGCCGCTACTGAAGCGCCGACGGAAGCCGCTGCTCCTGCAAACCCGAACCTGATCCTCGCCACCACCACTTCCACACAGGACTCTGGCTTGCTCGACGTGCTCGTGCCGATGTTCGAAGAACAGACCGGCTACACCGTACAGACCGTTGCCGTAGGCACCGGCGAAGCGCTTAAGATGGGCGAAGAAGGCAACGCGGATGTGCTTCTCGTCCATGCACCTTCCTCCGAAAAAACATTCATGGATGGCGGCAATGGTCAGGATCGTTTCCTCGTCATGCACAACGATTTCATCATCGTTGGTCCTGCTGAAGACCCCGCAGCCATCAAGGAACTTGGACCCAAGGAAGCCTTTGTTGCCATCTTCAATGCAGGCGCGCCTTTCGTCTCCCGCGGCGATGACTCCGGCACCCACAAGAAAGAAGTGAGCTTCTGGGATAAAGCCGAACTTGATCCGAAGGGGCAGGCATGGTTCTTCGAAACCGGTCAGGGCATGGGCGCTTCACTCACCGTGGCTTCAGAAAAGCAGGCATACATCCTTACCGACCGCGCCACTTACCTTGCCAATAAGGACAACCTTCAGTTGGAAATTCTACTTGAAGGCAACAATGCACTGCTTAATGTGTATCACGTCATCACCGTCAACTCCGCCAAGTCTGACAAGATCAACTACGAAGGTGCGTTGGCGTTCGCCAATTTCATGGTAGCTCCTGAAACGCAGGCAGTCATTGCAGAATTCGGCGTGGAAAAATTCGGGCAGCCGCTCTTCATCCCCGATGCTGGAAAAGACCCCGCAGAACTCGGTCTCGACAGCTAATCACTCCATATATTTCAACATGGGGACGGCTCACAAAAGCCGTCCCTTTTCTTTATAATGAGGTGGAAAAACCTCTCCTAGAACGGCACCATGAAATCTTATGATCTTTGATTCTGAAATCTTTCAAGTCACATCCCTCTCGTTGCAGGTTTCCGGGCTTGCCACCATCATTAGCCTGCTGATCGGTTTACCGTTCGGCACCTGGCTGGCGCTGGGAAAATTCCGCGGACGTTCGTTCATTCTGAGCATCGTCAACACGGGAATGGCACTACCGCCAGTTGTAGTTGGTCTCGTTGTGGCAATGACACTCTGGCGCAGCGGTCCACTTGGCGGGTTACGCCTCATTTACACACCCTGGGCGATCGTCATCGCGCAGACGGTCATCTCCGCCCCGGTGGTTATGGGGCTGACCGCTGCAGCCCTCGAAGCTCTGGACCCGCGTTTACAGCAGCAACTTTTGGGGTTGGGGGCATCTCGCACCCAAATGGTCTGGCATCTTTGGCGCGAAGCAAGGCTGCCTTTGTTAGCCGCAGTGATGGCAGGCTTTGGTTCGGTCATTTCGGAAGTGGGCGCATCCATGATGGTGGGCGGAAACATCCGTGGTCAGACACGGGTGCTAACGACTGCCATCGTGCTGGAAACATCCAAAGGTGAATTTGAAAAAGCGTTGGCGCTTTCAGCCCTGCTGCTTATCATCACCTATCTCATCAACCTCGCGCTGACATGGATTCAGCAAAAAGGGGCACGCAAATGATCTCTATCAAAAATCTACTCGTCCAGCGCAATGGGCGAGATGCGCTTAAGGTCGAAAAGCTGGAAATTCAAAAAGGGGAAACGCTTGCTGTGGTTGGACCGAACGGTGCAGGGAAAAGTACGTTTCTGCTGGCATTGGCACATTTGCTCAAATCTTCAAAAGGTGAAATTACCCTGCATGGCAAAGCGCAAAAAGACTGGCATGAGCTGGAATATCGCCGCAAGATCGCTTTTGTCTTTCAAGACCCGCTGTTGATGGATATGTCTGTCCGCGAGAATATTGCCTTGGGGTTAAAGTTCCGCAATGTGGATAAGCATGAAACCCACGAACGGGTTCATCTGTGGGCAAAAGCCATGGGCGTGGATAAGCTTCTGGAGCGCAGAGCAAGTCAACTTTCAGGCGGTGAGGCGCAGCGCGTCAGTCTGGCACGAGCCTTTGTCCTCGATCCTGAATTGCTCTTAATGGATGAACCCTTTTCTGCCGTTGACCCGCAGACACGTGAGAAATTACTCGAAGACCTTTCCAAGGTTTTGGCAGAAGCTCATCGCACGACCATTTTTGTGACGCACAACCTGAAGGAAGCTGCACAGTTCGGCGACCGTGTGGCTGTCATCATTGGCGGCGAGCTGAGACAAGCAGGAAAGGCTGAACAGATAAAAGAAAATCCCGCCGACCCAAGTGTGCGGGACTTTGTGCGCGGGTTATGAAAGAGCACGCTTGTTAGATATTTGTCATTTTCTTTTTATTCGCGGCTTTATTAAATTTCCCAGCCAACCTGCTGGTGCGTTAATATTATTCGGAAGCCAACTCACCATCTGTCGTCTTTTTATTCGATAGTTGATATATGATGCGCGCCACGATCAAGGCGCTGGTAGTGGATTGAAACGCACCCGAAGCGATGATCGAAACATCGTGTTGAAGCAGAGCATAAGTCCCCCACACCAGACCATCTGAAAGCGAGAGCAGCCAGGTTCCCAAAGACAATCCGTGCAGGTTATCTTCATGGTAGGCAACCAAGATCTGGGGGATATTCGAGACCAACGCACTCAACGCCAAAATGATCCCTAAAACATCTGTGCCGAACGTAAATCCAGTTACAAGCAAAACCACAAGCCAAAGTGGAGCAACTCGAAACTCGCGGACACTGCGTCCATAGCGAAGCGCCATGACTGTAATGATGGCAAAGATCAAACCGGAGGATCCAGTTGCCAAAACGACATAGGTCTGCCCCGTCAACAAGCCATACGCAGCCCAACCCAAACTAACGATGCTGCTCGTCGCAGCCGTATCCACCGAAACGCCAAAGGCACCGCGTGCGCGTAAAAGCCGCACCAACTGCGGCACAGCACGGACGAGTCCAATGAGGGTTCCAACAGAACCAAGAATAGTGGGGATGTTCATGATCGCGCTATCTTAACAGAAATCGCCTGAAAATGATGATCTGGGCGTACCCTCTACATTAACGGCTTACGCCGCGCAATGCGCGGCGTAGCCTTAAGACCAACTCAGAGGGAGGAGAGAGAGTTTGGATGAACAGCGTTTGAAGCTGTTCTATTCAACAGGGTCAACGTCAGGGTTTGTTCCGCTCAAGGAGCAGGCGGGATGTTCAACGCAATTACATTCCAATGCTTTCGAACAACGCCTTGACTGAATGCGGGGGGCTTGCTCAGGCAGTTGTTCAGCCGGGTACACAACCTCGACTTCTATGGCAACGGTGTCCTGCATATGTTCGCAGTACTTGGTTTTTTCAACTTGCCAAACCTTCTTTGCCATCACTGCCTCCTGACTTCAATGCTGTTAGTTTAAAGGAAAAACGCCCGCCAGACCAGTGACAGGCGTCACCTACTCGAATGACAAACCGCCTATTTAGGATGTGATAAGTCTTTATTTCCTTGCAAGGATGTAAGCACTGCCATTGTCACTGACAAGATACAACTCGCCTGCTTCATCAACGCCAAAGGATGTGATGAGAAGATCCGTCTCGAACATCACCTGTGACTGCCACTGCCCATTGGAAAGGATCAACCCCCAGACCGTTCCCGTACAATAGTCCCCGTACAGGTAAACACCATTCCACTCGGGCATCGAACCACGATAGACATATCCGCCCGTGACCGAGCAGCCAAAATCATGACTGTACTCGGCTGCCGGCAGGAACATCCCCGGCTGGGAAGTGCCGTCGTAGCCATAACTGGCTTCCATGATACTCCAGCCAAAATTTGCGCCACCCGCAGATCCCGCGGGAAGATAGTCGATCTCTTCATATTTATTCTGTCCCACATCGCCGATCCATAGATCGCCGGTGTCGCGATCAAAGGACATACGCCAGGGATTGCGCAGTCCATACGCCCAGACCTCATTCCCAAATGGGTTATCGGCAGGGACGGCATACGGGACGCCATTATTCACATCAATGCGCAGGATCTTGCCAAGGAGTGCTCCGGTATTCTGCCCATTCTTGAACGGGTCACCCGCCGCACCGCCATCACCCAAACCGAGGTAGAGATAACCATCTGGACCGAAGACCACTGCGCCGCCGTTATGATTCGGGAAAGGCTGGTCGACGACCATCAAAACTTGTTCACTATTCGGGTCGGCAGAATCGCCAACTGCTTGAAAACGCGAGATACGTGTATTCCCGCCATCACCGGTGTAATTGACATAGAAATAACCGTTCTGTTCATAGTCCGGGTGAAACGCCAGCCCAAGCAGTCCCATTTCATTGCTGCCATCATCCACTCTGTCTTCAATATTCAGGAAAGGCTGAGGCATAAGCTGCCCATCTTTGAAGATGCGGATCACGCCATATTTTTCGATGATGAACAACCGTCCCGAGCCGTCGAACGCAGATTGCAGGTCAACAGGGCGGTTTAGCCCGTCAACGACAGGAACCCAGGCGAAGTTATTCGGGTCGGGAAATTGGCTGGCATTGATGGTGGGTGCCAATGTGGGTGGTGAAGTGGGAGTCTCAGACTGAGATTCGGTCTGTGGCGCTGAGACAGCTCCGGTTGGGGAAAGAGGCGTAATGGTTGGGGCGGCAAGTCCGCTGCCGCCGCAGGCTAGCATCGGCAACGTCAAAAAAAGCAACAGTCGTTTCATCTTCCTTATTCTATTCTTTAACTTCGGTGGTCTCGCCGTCCACAACGTCATCATTCGCGTCGCCTTGTTTCATATTTCCGGCAAGCGCTTTCATATGCTCATCCACCACTTCGGGAGGGCAGAGTTCGGTAAAGATGTAAGAACCCAGCCAAAGAATGGCGGCATCGTCTACCATGCCGATAACCGGCAGGACGAGATTCGGCGCGAGGTCGGCTGGCATCAGCAAATAAGCGAAGGCGCCGATCGGAACGAGTTTGGCAAGAGTATTCACGCGCTTGTCACCAATCAGGCGGAAGATGAGTTTGAATTGGTTCACAAGGTTGCGGATCACACCGCCTTGCTGAGCAACGATAATATCGGAGGTCTTTTTCTCTGTCATTTTGTTTCTCCTTTGGTTTGTACGTTCATTATATTCGGAATTATCTTTTGCCATATTTCCTTAATGACATTCGTTAGTATGCAAGTGATATACGCATCCAAAGGAATTAGGGTTCATGCCAAACTGGCTGTAACTTTTTGTCTGGCAGGGCATCCAATATGTATAAAAACAAAACTGGAGGATATTCCCCATGGAAATGATCATTGACTTCCCCGGCGGGCAAAAAGTGGACGCCCACTTCCGCGGACACACCGTACAGACCGACCAACCCACAGACGACACAGCCCCGATGCCGTTCGAGGTCTTCCTAGCATCGATTGGCACATGTGCGGGCATTTATGTTCTGGGCTTCTGCCGCCAGCGCAACCTTCCTACTGACGGTATCCGTATTGTTCAGCGCAATTATCCCAACCCGGCAACTGGCATGATGGATAAGATCGACCTGGAGATCCAGGTACCGCCGACCTTCCCGGAACAGTATCATACAGCACTCATCCGCTCGGCGGAATTGTGCAAAGTAAAGAAGACGCTCGAACACCCGCCTTCCTTTGATGTGACAACAAAGGTTATGGAAGCTGCATAACTGCTAAAGCGAGAGTTACCTTGATGGTAGCTCTCGCTTTTTAGTACAATCATGACATGCCTTATCTCATTGATGGACATAACCTGATCCCAAAACTAGGATTGAGTCTCGAAGATCCGGAAGATGAAATGGAACTCACCCGCCTCTTACAGGACTTTGCGCGGATCCGACGCCAACAGGTTGAAGTCTACTTTGACGGTGCTCCCGTTGGGCAGGCTGGCATGAGAAAATTTGGCACGGTCCGCGCCCATTTTGTGCCGCGCGGGCAAACCGCAGACGCCGCCATCCGCAGGCGGCTGGAAATGCTGGAAAAGTCTGCGAAGAACTGGGTGGTTGTCTCTTCAGACCATGAAGTTCAAAGTGCTGCGAGGGTCCATCAAGCGCAATTTGTCCGTTCTGAAGAATTTGTCAAACAATTGCGGTCTGCTCTTGCAACGCCCAAGACATCTGATGGGGAAAAATCCATTTCATCAAAAGAAGTGGATGAGTGGTTAAAGATATTTCACAACGATGAAGAGTAGCATATTCCAGAGAACCTGCCGGGTGTAGTACTTTTGTCTTATATAGTTTTAATGCTTTTCAGACAAAAAAGGTGTATATTATCTGCAACGACACCTGCCCTCCCCTTTATTGGTATTCTGGTGTCAACCGCCGCTCTGCCCAGCATGTCCCCCCCATGCTGGCAGGCGGCGGTAACTATTTAAGGCAAATGCCAAAAGACACTTGAAGATGAACGGGTGGGTCTTTATAATGTTTCTAGTTTTCCCGCCTTCGCAGAGCGTGAGTGCTCGAAAACACCCGATGATTCCCAAAACTCCAAAGTGAAAGCAATGAAAGGCGGGCTGCATGTCGAGGAGCACATCACTGCAACAACCGAGACGTCATTTCTTACGATATTGCATGTGTGTGGTGATCGCTGTGGGGCTTTCAGCATGTGATCGTTTTTCCGTATCGTCCGTTGCGCAGTTGTCGCAGGCGAACGAATGCCCGCCGCCGCTTAATGCGAATATATACATTCCCACAGCGGCACCAACCCCAATTAGTTCGCCCTCCAGCCCGATCATTACCAACACGACAGAAACTATTTCTCCCATCTCAAAACATGAGGCATTCCAATACCTCGATCACCAGGTTCGAACATGGACGGATATTGAATCCTTTAATATGGATGATGCAAGTCAGGCGCGCATCATTGTCACGTTCTTAAGCCCGGACTTGATCCGAGCTGTAGCAATGAATGCAGCCGTCCTTGAGAATCCGGCCGCCCCTGATATTCAGAACAAAACCAAAATGGGGCTGGAGCAGATCGCAAGCCGCGAAAAATTGATCTTCCTCATTACGGTACTTTCCATCAATACGAACAATACAGCCGCCATGCCGCATACATTTGCCTTGCCGGTCACTCAATTAAAGCTTATGAGCGCTAACAATCTCGACATTGCGCCGGTGTACTTCGACCAAAACCTGGAGCAACCCGTTGGTCTATCGCAATACAATGTCGGGTACCTGTTTTATCCGTTGTCTGTCGTGCAGGGACAAGCATGCGTTGAGGTCCTTAACTCCAAGTTTGATACGAACATCATCCTGAAAACCTCTTTTATAAATGTAGATGATGCCAAAAGCGGAGCAATGACCTGGACAATCGAGTACAAGCCCCTGCTTAATATTGGGCATTCGGATCCACTGATGGGTACACCTGCCACCTACGATGAAGCAGAATTATTCCCGATCAGTTCCCCGCCCGCCGTGAGTGACACGTCGGATATGTTCTGGCGCGAATATGCCAAATTCGTATGGGGGCGTCTCACGCCAGAATAGCAGCACCTTATCGTCATGCGTATTATATAATTCATGCATGAGCACAATTTTCACCTTTGTCCCTTCTTCAAAACATGAATATCCAGATCATCCTGAACGCCCGGGCAGGCTGGATGTTTTAGAACCCATGCTAGGCGCCTTCGGCGCAGAACAGTTGAAGCCGATCCGTGCGACAGAAGAGGATGTGGCGCGTGTGCATCCGGCGGGGCTGATCCGTGGGATCGAAGAGGTTTGCAAACAAGGATCTGGCATCATTGACCACGCGCCAACGTTCGTAACGTCAACTTCATATGAAGATGCCATGCTTGCCGTCGGCGGCGTATTGACCTGCACCCGGGCTGTATTGAATGGAGAAGCGCAGAACGCATTTGCCATTGTCCGCCCGCCGGGGCACCATGCCGAACCGGATCGAGCCATGGGATTCTGCCTGTTCAGTAATATTGCCATCGCCGCACAAGACTTGTTGGCAAAAGGGTTGCAGAGGGTAATGGTCATTGATTATGATGCACATCATGGCAATGGCACACAAGCCGCGCTCTTACACGAAGAACGCGCAGGATTTATTTCCACGCATCAATGGGGAATTTACCCCGGCACCGGCTGGCTGGAAGATGCGCCGCACGCCAAAAATCGACTGGTCAATGTCCCGCTCCCAGCGCGGGCAGGGGATGAGACTTTTTCACGAGTTGCAGATGATATTTTCAAACCGATGGTCGAATCATTTAAACCAGAGATGTTGTTGATCTCGGCAGGTTTTGATTCGCATTGGAACGACCCGCTCACGTCACTCGGGTTATCAACCCGTGGGTTTTACACTGTATCCAAAAAACTAATTGAACTGGCAGGGGAATATTGCCACGGCAGGATCGCTTTTGTGCTGGAAGGCGGCTATGATCCGCATAATGTCGCCAACGGTGTGGCAGCTGTTTTCGATGCACTGACCAGCCGTCCGTTAGGAAATGAGGCGGATGACTTGTCTCCATTCAAGGAACCGGATTTCGATGCACGGCTAAATGATATCCGCAAGCGACACGGAATCCATTCGTAACTGTTTTTGTTATAAACTTAAGGCAGAATTTATCAAGGAGTAAAACATGCAAAGTAAAAGCAAAGGCGTTGTGCAGCTCGAATGGGTGTGTCCCAATTGCGAAGGACGCAACCCCGGACCCGTAAAAACTTGTGCAAGCTGCGGCGCGCCTCAACCGGAAAATGTTCAGTTTCAACGTGCTTCAGATGAAAAGCTTATTACCGATGATAAGGTGGTTGCGGCGGCAAAAGCTGGAGCAGATATTCACTGCGTTTTTTGCGGTACACGCAACCCGGCAACGGCTGAGACTTGCTCACAATGCGGCGGGGATCTGAAGGAAGGCAAGGCTCGCCAGGCTGGGCAAGTGCTGCAAGCGGCTCCGACTCTGCCAAAAGTTATTGCCTGCACAAATTGCGGGACCGAAAACCCGGGCACAGCAAAAACCTGCTCCAACTGCGGGGCGCCGATCAAGGTGAATGTGCCTGCGCAAAAACCAGTTGCGGCGGCAAGGTCTGGTGCAACCTCTGCGGCTCAGTCAAAAGCGAAGCCTTTCAATTGGCTCATTGCTGGCGGCATTGGCGCTTTTGTACTTGCCTGCTGTGCGGCGATCTTTTTCATGTTTATGGCTCCTTCCCGTTCGGTACAGGGAACGGTGGAGAGCGTGTACTGGAAGACCTCTGTTCCGGTTCAGGAAGTACGTGCGGTGAATTATTCGAATGAACGCGGCAATCCGCCTTCAGATGCATACAACGTTTCATGTCAGACAGACAGCCAGGAGATCTGCGAAGACAAGACCATCGATAAAGGCAATGGCTACGCGGAGGTTGTGACGGAATGCCGCACCGAAACTGAACAATATTGCAGTTACACGGTGGATGAGTGGGCAACCATTCAAACCTACGACCTGGATGGCAGCAACCTTAATCCTGTGTATGCAAGTCCATCTGTTTTTAGCGGACAAAGGCTTGGGTCCACTTCTGCCAGCTATCAGGTGAATTTCAGTACGGCTGACGGACAGATGGCATATTCGCCGGGTTCTGAGAGTGAGTTTAGGCAGTTCCAACCGGGCAGCCAGTGGAATCTGAAGTTGAACGTGGTCGGTAGTATTGTGGGAGTGGAACGATAAATTTGACCAGAAATGCAAAAGCCCTCGAAATTAATTTCGAGGGCTTTTTAGATCCGTAGGCTTGATCGCTATACAACGCCTTATTTTGGCTGCCGTAAAATCCATGTTCGGTATTTGGCAGGACGATCAATTAATAATGTTTATAATGAAGATATGGATAAAACAGTAGCGATCATTGGCGGCGGATCTGCGGGTTTAATGGCTGCAGAGGTGTTATGCGGGCACGGGGTGCAGGTGGATGTGTACGATTCGATGTCTTCGCTGGGGCGCAAGTTCTTGATGGCGGGAAAAAGCGGATTGAATCTCACACATTCAGAACCATTCGATGCGTTTGTTGAACGGTATGGGAAGCGCAAGGATGTGATAAGACACTGGCTCATGAATTTCACGCCAGATCATTTACGAAAGTGGGCAGGCGACCTGGGCGTGGAAACGTTCGTGGGCACTTCAGGGCGGGTATTCCCGGTGGGAATGAAGGCAAGTCCGCTTTTAAGAGCGTGGTTGAAACGATTAGATGAGACGGGCGTCCGTTTTTATTTACGGCACAAGTGGGTGGGATGGAATGCAGATAAAGCATTGGTATTCGAAACGCCAGAGGGAATAAAAGCCGTCCATGCGGATGCGGTGGTGTTGGCACTTGGGGGCGGTAGTTGGCGTAGGCTCGGTTCGGACGGGGCGTGGGTCGATTGGCTGAGTCAGGCTGGGGCGGAGGTGGAAGCGCTTAAACCATCTAATTGCGGATTCGATGTGGACTGGAGTGAAGTCTTTCAGGAAAAGTACGATGGGCATCCCATTAAGTCTGTGGTCTTGTCCTTCGGTGAATTTCGTCAACAAGGCGAGTTCATTGTGACAAAAGAAGGCGTGGAAGGAAGTTTAATTTACGCTGCATCAGCATTGCTGCGAGACAGGATCGCCGCAAGCGGCAACGCTGTGATGTCTCTGGACCTTGCGCCGGATATAACAGAAATGCAATTGGCGGAAAGATTATCGAAGCCGCGCGGTTCGCGTTCGATGGCAAGCCATTTGGAGAAGACGGTGGGAATGAAGGGTGTGAAGGCAGGTCTGTTGCGCGAGTTCGTGCCCAAGGATGAGTTTTCAAATGAGACCCGGCTGGCGTTTTACATCAAGAATTTACCAGTACCGTTGATCGCGACCCGTCCGCTGGATGAAGCGATCAGTTCAGCTGGCGGGGTAAAGTTCGAGTCATTAAATGACGATCTAATGCTGAGGAGTATGCCGGGTGTTTTCTGCGCCGGAGAAATGCTCGATTGGGAAGCTCCGACAGGCGGATACTTGTTGACTGCATGTTTTGCCAGTGGGCGTTGGGCAGGGCAGGGTGTAATTCGGCAACTGGCAAGCATTTAAACTTTTCAAGGTACCGCTCAAGGGGCAAACATTATTGGTCAAATCAAAAAAAACAGTGTTCGATGCTATACTCTTTATTGTGTTCGTCTTGCAAGTGTATGCTAATCGAATGCTCTTTGAAATCACAAGAGAAACACCATGAAAAGCTGGCTACGTTCGCGTCCTTTACGCACTGCCCTTATATACATCGTCTTCGGGTCATTGTGGATTCTAATTAGCGACAATGTCCTGGATGCCCTTATTCCCCATACCTCTCAAACCTACATTCAAGCGCAAACGATCAAAGGCTGGTTATTCATCCTCTTCAGCGCTTTGCTGTTACTCTCCATTATGCAAAGCGACATGAAAGCCCTCAAAAAGAACGAGGAGGAATTGCGTAAAAACGAGATGAAATATCGCGCCCTGTTCAACCAGACTCATGATGCGGTTTTTATTCTCGATCTGCAAGGATATCATTTGGATGCCAACCAACGAGCCGCAGCCATGCTCGGGTACACCCGCGAGGAACTGATCGGACTAAAGTTCAGTGACATTTCAGCAGAAAAAGAAAAAAGCGAGATTATCTTTAAGCAACTCCTTCAAGGCGATCAGATTCCACTGTACGAACGGATCTTCAAAAAGAAGAATGGGGAGACGATCCCTGTTGAGGTCAATGTTGAACTTGTACGTGACTCTCACGGAATGCCATTTCACATCCAAAGCACCATCCGTGATATCACCGAACGCAAAAAATTCGAAGAGACGCTGCGAAGGTCTGAGATCCTTTTCTTCAAAATATTTCGTTCCAGCCCGATCGGTATTAATATCTTCCGCCTGTCAGATGGACGTTCATACAACGCCAATGATGCCTTCCTTGAATTGGCAGGGTATCCGCGCGAAGAGTTGATAAATCATTCCGCCGCAGAACTGAATCTGTTCGTTGATACCGAGATACGCAATACTTGGATGGCGTCCCTTAAAGAGGGCAGGCGCGTCGTCAATCAGGATGCGCGTATTCGCCGCAAATCAGGTGAGATCAGAAACAGCCTGGCTTCGCTGGATATCATTGAGATCAATGGTGAAGCGATGATCCTGACGATCGCAGTTGATATCACCGAACGTAAAAACGCCGAAGCACACATCCGAACCCAGTTGAAACGGTTGAGTGCATTGAACTCGATCGACAGGGCGATCAGTTCCAGCCTTAATATACAAACCGCTCTCGACATCCTTTTAGGTGAAGTTGTCTCACAACTCGAAGTGGATTCCGCCTGCATTTTGCTATTTAATAACACCAGCCAGGTCCTTGAAAATGCCGCGAGCAGAGGTTTCAGTAGTCCATTCATTCATCAAACGAGTGTGCGGCTTGGAGACGAATTGGCAGGCAAAGTGGGGCGGGATCGAAAAGTGCTCCACATTCCAAACTTGCCCGAACTTGGCAATGGATATCAACGCTGGGAACTCATCAAAGCTGAAGAGTTCCGTGAATACTTTGGCGTTCCCCTTATCGCAAAAGGACAATTCAAAGGTGTGCTTGAGATCTTCAACCGCAAGCCCTTGCACCCAGATGTGGAATGGCTGGATTATCTGGAAACCCTTGGCGAACAAGCGGCAATCGCCATTGAGAGTGCGCAATTATTCGAGGGATTGCAGCGTTCGAATCAGGAATTGACCATGGCCTATGATGCCACTATTGCAGGCTGGTCTCGCGCCATGGACCTGCGTGACAAAGAAACCGAGGGACACACAAAACGCGTCTCCAATCTAACCATCAAACTGGCAGAATTCCTGGGCATCAGCCCGCAAGAACAGATCCACATTCGGCGCGGCGCACTTCTCCATGACATCGGTAAACTGGGTGTGCCTGATTACATCCTTCATAAACCGGGCAAACTCACTGAAGAGGAATGGGATATCATGCGCAAGCATCCTACATATGCCCACGATATGCTCATCTCCATTAATTATCTGCGTCCTGCCCTCGACATCCCCTACTGTCACCACGAGAAATGGGATGGTTCCGGCTACCCCCGCGGGTTAAAAGGGGAGGATATCCCCCTTTCTGCACGCATTTTCGCCATTGTAGATGTGTGGGATGCACTTCGCTCGGATCGCCCCTATCGCAGTGGCTGGTCTGCCCAACAGACTTACAAATATATCCAAACAGAATCGGGAAAACACTTCGACCCCAAAATCGTGGATGTATTCCTGAAAATGCTCGACGAATCACCCGAATGGTTTTAGCTGTTTCCTTGTGAACGTGATGAAAAACACATAAAACGACCGGCAGTTTTGTGCCGGTCGTTTTATGTGCCCACACTTTTCTTCTTTGCCAGGCAGATCCACAGCCGGGCAACAATGCATGAATATTCTTAATAGAGGCAACCATATTGTAATCATTCCATAAATGGTTGGTATGCTATACTAATTTTAACCATCAAACTCAGGCACAATTCATGAGCAACGATATGGACGGAAGCAAAAAAGTTCAATCAGTCAAAAACATACAGGGGAAGAAAAGCAATAGAGTTGAACGCGCCACAATAAAAAAGACCGGCACCGGAAATAGCAACATGCCAACACAAGCATCTCAACGCGGCACAAAAACAAATAAAAAAACAGCTTCTAAAGACTCTGTCCAAGCGGCATCCCTTCAGGAAGTTGCGGCTGAAAACACGCGTCTGCGCAAGTCTCTCGAACAGGAAATTCGTGACCGGAAACTGATGGAAGAGGTTTTAAAAAAGAACGAACAGTCTTCGCGCAAATTAATGGAGACTGCCCTGCGGCAAGCGCAAGAACTGACATTGCTGGATAAGGTCCGATCCACGATCGCCTCAAAATTAGATATGCCCGCCCTAATCCAAAGCGTGGTCGAATCCATTAAAGAGGTTTATGGGTACACCCATGTGAGTATTTATATTCTCAAAGGAGAAGAACTCCTTTTACAATATCAGGTGGGGTATCAAAAGACCATTGATCGCATTCAGATCACCGAAGGCATTAGCGGACGGGTAGTCCGCACAGGGCAACCCATCCTCGTCAAAGATGTAAGCAAAGTTCATGATTTTCTTGGCGCTGTTGAAAACCTAAAATCAGAGATCACTGTTCCACTATTGGATAACGGTCAGGTCGTTGGCACATTAAGTGTGGAAAGCACGAACAAACTCACCCAAGCCGACCTCAACATTCTGGTTGCGCTCAGCGTAGATGTGGGCGTTGCCATTGGGCGCTCTCGTTTATACGAAGATGTTCAACGGCGCAGTCACACCCTCTCCGCCTTGCAAGAATCCACGCTTGCCATCATGGGGCAGCTGGCATTACCAGAAGCACTTAATGCCATTCTGGCACAAGCTGCTCAATTAATGAACACCGTCAATGGGTTTATCTACCTGTCACAACCCAACGGCAACCTGCAATTATTGAACGGCATTGGCGTCTACCGAAAATATATTGGGATCACCATCGAGATTGGCGAAGGGTTGGTTGGCAAAGTATGGCAATCTGCTCAGCCGCTGATCGTTAACGATTATCGTAACTGGGAAGGAAGAACATCCAAATTCGAAGGCGAAACGTTCCAGGCGGTCATTGGCGTCCCATTGTTTGAAAAATCCCAGTTAAGCGGAGTTTTAGGGCTATCTCACCTTATCCCCGGATCATTATTCAAAGAATCTGATGTTGAACTATTAAGTAGATTTGCCCAACTAGCCTCCATTGCCATAAACAACGCAGCACTATATACACAGATACATCAGGAATTGATCGAGCGCAAACTGGCAGATAAAAGACTACGCGCCAGTGAAGAACGGCTGATAGCTGTTATGGAAGGAAGCCAGCTCGGCTACTCCGATTGGAACATCCAAACCGGCGTTGTACTTAGGAATGAACGCTGGTCCGCCATGCTCGGCTATACATTGGAAGAGGTCAAAACCAGTTATGTACAATGGGAAGATCTACTCCACCCGGATGACCATTTGCAAGCAAAGCGCATCCTTCATGATCATCTGGATGGGAAAACATCGGTCTATCGCAATGAATACCGTCTGCGTACCAAGAGCGGTGGATATCGCTGGATACTAGATCAAGGAAGGGTTATCGAACGCGACGCCAACGGGCATGCCTTACGCATGACTGCCACGCATACAGATATCACAGAACGCAAGCATGCCGAGCAGGAGTTAAAGACCAGCGAACAGCATTTTCGCTCCATTTTTGAGCAATCGCCCATCGGCATGGGGCTGATCGACACAAGAACCGGAAAGTTCCTGCAAGTAAATCCACGTTACTGTGAGATCACTGCTCGCACAAGAGCCGAACTGCTTACTTTGACCTTCAACGATATCACTCATCCCGAAGACCGGGATGTCAGCAATGAAGATAACTTCCTCCTGCTGCAAGGAAAGATCCGTTCTTTTGAATTTACAAAACGCTACCTCCGCCCCGACCAATCTGTTGTATGGGTTCACCTGACCGTTGTGGCACTTTGGGAAAAATATGGCGAGCCCCATATCAACCTCACCATGGTTGAGGATATTACCGAACAAAAACTGGCGCAGCACGCATTAATAAAAAGCGAACAGCGCCTTCAAGCTTTCTTCAACCAATCATTGGATGGTTTTTTCTTCTGCGATTTCGAAGAACCCATCGAATGGAAGCATGCCAGCAACAAGGATGAAACACTCGAGTACATCATCACAAGCAAGCGCTTTACTGACGTCAACGACGCCATGCTAAAGCAATACGGGATCACCCGCAACGAATTCCTCAGCCTCACCACTAGAGATATCTTTGCCCATGATCTTGAACAAGGGCGGAAGCTTCGCCGCGAGCTGTTCGACACGGGGCATTTGCACATTGAAACCTACGAGCGCACCAAAGATAATACCCCCGTCTGGTTCGAAGGGGATTATGTATGCCTGTTCGATGAATCCGAACGCATTACCGGCTTCTTCGGCATCCAGCGCGACATCACCGAGAGGAAAAAATCTGAAGAGGAGTTAAAGCGTCACGTCCAAAACACGATCACGATGTACGAGCTGAGTCGCAGCATCCACACCAGCCTCGACCTCGATCACGTTTACCAGGAAGTACATCACGCCATTCTGAAACTGATGCCTTGTGATGCATTCCTGATCGCACTGGTGGATAAAAAAAATCAATGGATCCAAGATGTATACATGTGGGACAAAGGGAAACGCTGGGCAAGCGAGCGGCACCCCTTTGGCGATGGGTTAACCAGCTATATCATCACCACCCAAAAGCCCTTGCTTGTAAACGAATGGACAACAGCCGACCAACAGATCACTCATTCCGGGTTATTCGGAGATACCAGCGAAGACACCAACTCCGTCCTGGCCGTCCCTCTCTTTGAACTGGACGGCTCATGTTTTGGAATGATCACCGCCCAGGCATATCCTTCCAACGCATACACACACGAACACGAACAACTTCTGATCACCCTGGCAAACCAGATATCAAAAGCCATCGAAAACGCCAACTTATTCGAAGAGGCACAACAGGAAATTGCCGAAAGAAAACGGACCGAAGAAGCTCTGCGCGAAAGTGAAGAACGCTACCGCACCCTATTCTCTGGCATGTTGGATGGTGTATACCGCAGCACCCACGAAGGAAATTTTGTAGATGTAAACCCCGCCTTGGTGAACATGTTTGGATACGCATCTCGTGCAGAGATGCTTTCACTGGATATCAAAAAAGAACTTTACTTCGCCCCTGAAGAACGCCTCAGCCTGTTCACCGACACCGGGCAGGAAAAAGTGGATGAGTTCCGTATGAAGCGCAAAGATGGCTCTGAAATTTGGGTGGAAGATCATGGGCGCTACATCCACGACGAAAACGGAAATGTCATTTACCATGAAGGCATCCTGCGCGACATTACCGAACGGAAACGCGCCGCAGAAGCTGTGCGCGCCGCCGAGGAAAAATATCACAGCATCTTTGAGAATGCCGTTGAAGGCATTTATCAGAGCACGCCCGAAGGACGCTTCATCACCGTGAACCCGGCATTCGCTGCAATGATGGGTTTCGATTCTCCCAAAGAGATGATCGGGTCCATCGCTGATATTGCCAGTCAGTTGTATAACGAAACAGATCGGCGCAACGAGTTTGCCCGTCAGCTTGAAGAACTGGGCAGCCTGGCAGGGTTTGAATACCAGATGCGTCGCAAAGACGGGAGGTTGATCTGGGTTTCCGAAAATGCCCGTCTTGTGCGAGACAACAAGAGCAAAGTGGTGTACTACGAAGGTTTCCTGGAAGATATCACCGCCCGCAAACAAAATGAGCAACGCATCGAAAATCAACTCAGGTTACTAAATGCCTTGCACGCCGTTGATACTGCCATCAACTCCAATTTCGACCTGCGCACCACTCTCGATGTTCTATTACGGGAAGTCAGTTCCCAGCTCCGGGCAGATGCCGCATCGGTGTTGTTGTTCAATAAAGACACCCATACTCTCGACTATACCGCCGGGCGCGGCTTTCACTCCAAGGCTATACAGCACACAAAACTCAGTGCGGGTGAAGGCTATGCAGGGCAAGTCATAATGGACCGCAAGATCCTCCATATTCAGGACCTGACCAAAGCGGAGAATAATCGACTAACCAATGCGCTTTCGCTTGCCGGAGAGGATTTTTCCGCATACATCGGCACCCCGCTCATCGCCAAGGGACAAGTTGTAGGCGTGCTGGAAATCTTCCAACGCATACCCCTTGCGCCCGACCCGGATTGGTTCGACTTCCTCTCCATGCTCGCAGACCAGGCAGCCATCGCCATCGATAACGCCCAACTCTTCGAGAATCTGCAACGTTCCAACTTTGACCTGACCCTCGCTTACGACGCCACTATCGAAGGCTGGTCTCGTGCGCTGGATCTGCGTGATCGGGAGACAGAAGGACATACCCAGCGTGTCACCAATCTGACCGTGAAACTGGCTCAAAAAATGGGCATTCCCGACACTGACATTCTTCACATCCGCCGGGGTGCACTCCTGCACGATATTGGCAAAATGGGCATCCCAGACAGCATCCTGCATAAACCCGCACCTCTCACACCACAGGAATGGGACATCATGCATCAACATACCAATTATGCATATCAGATGCTCACCCCCATTAAATATCTAAAGCCAGCCCTCGACATCCCCCGCTGTCATCACGAAAAATGGGATGGCTCAGGCTACCCCAACGGACTGACCGGCGAACAGATTCCCATCGCCGCACGCATCTTCGCCGTGGTCGACGTTTGGGATGCGCTCACCAGCGACCGTGCCTATCGAGAAGCGTGGTCACATGAAAAAGCCATTGACTATATTCGCTCCGAAACCGGAAAACATTTTGACCCCACCATCGTTGAAATTTTCCTCACCATGATAGTGGGTGGTTAAAAGGGACACAATAAAAATGACGGCAGATGTTCGCATCCGCCGTCATTTTTTTATTTACACAACCACATTTACCGCGCCAAGACCTTCACCATGTGATAGTACTCCATGTTCACTTTGCGCTTATTGCTGATCACATCCGCCAGCGGAATAAAATCAATACCCTTGCCCTTGAGCCCGGTCATCACGCCATGCTTTCCTTCCACCAGGGCTTCCACAGCTTTAACACCCATGCGTGAAGCCAGCAGACGGTCATATGCCGTCGGCGAACCACCGCGCTGAATGTGACCAAGGATGGTCATGCGCGTTTTGAAACCCAGATCCATCTCGTCGATCAACTGCGCCAGGTCTGTAGTGCGAATGCCTGACCCTTCAGCATTGATGATAATGGCATGGGTCTTGCCGCGCTTGTAAGCATCTTCCACTGCGGCGGCAACTTCCTGTTGGTCTGGCGGGGTTTCAGGGATCAAAACGATCTCTGCGCCACAGATAATGCCCGCCATTACAGCGAGGTAGCCGCTGTTACGTCCCATCGTTTCGATCAGGAAGGCACGCTGATGAGAGGATGCCGTATCGCGCAATTTATCCACCGCATCCATGATGGTGTTCATGGCAGTATCCGTACCAATGGCAATGTTCGTTCCCCAGATATCATTATCGATACTGCCGGGAATGCCGATCACCTTTACACCCTGCAGCGACAGCGCATTTGCGCCGTTCATCGAACCTTCGCCGCCGATGACAATAAGGGCATCCATGCCCGCCTCGTTCATCTTGCGGATCGCTTCACGCTGACCAGAAGGTTCCTGAAAGCGTTTGCTGCGGCTGGTCAACAACACGGTTCCGCCGCGCTGCAAAATACCGCCTACATCACGCGGACCCATGGATTTGAACTCGCCATTAACGAGACCCTCATAGCCATGCATCACACCAAGCACGTTCATGTTATTCGCCAACGCCGTCCGAACCACTGCGCGGATCGCCGCGTTCATACCGGGGGCATCACCCCCTGAAGTTAGTACACCTACCGTAAATTTTTCCGACATCTTAAATTTCTTTCTTTATCACAAAGGTATCAAAATCGCGCGCCACTATCGTATTTGGAAAGATCGTCTGTGCTTCTGCCAGAACATCTCTCCCGCGATATCGTCGCGAAATATGCGTAAGTATTAATTTTTTAACCCCGGCTTTTTGGGCAAGTTCCGCCCCCATCCTGGCTGTGAGGTGAGAAAATTGCTTTGCCATATCCGCTTCCTCATCCATATAGGTGGATTCGATCACAACGGCATCTGCATCCCTGCAAACCTCGATCAGGTTATCTACTCGTCCTGCATCCCCCACGATCACGAGCTTGCTCCCCTTTTCCCAATCACCCAGTACCTCATCTGGCATGATGCGTTTTCCATCTGCCAACGTAACGGCTTCACCATTCACGAGCGCTTTCCGCTCCGGTCCGAACGGCACACCCAGCGCATCCGCTTTTTCGGCAAGGAAAGGACGCCGCGATTTTTCTTCAAAGACATAACCCAGGCTGTCTGCCTTGCCATGAGAGACGGGAAATGCCGTCACCGTAAAATCTTCAGCCTCAAAAATAACCCCCGGCGTGATCTCCACCAGGTGCAGCGGCATCGGCGTTTTTTTCCCGCGCAGCACCACATCAAAAAGAAGGGTGCGCACTCGCTCCAACGTGCCGCGGCTGCCATACACATGGAATTCTTCAATAGCTTCCCAACGCAGAAACGTGGACAGCAAACCACCCAGCCCAAGGATATGGTCGAGATGCCCATGGGTAATGAGTGCGTGTGTCAAGCGCTTGAAGCCCTTGCCAGACTGCAATATCTGCCGTTGGGTGCCTTCACCGCAATCGACCAGAAAACGATGTTCGTTGTGGGAAACGATGTGTGAGGAAAGCCCGCGGTGCGCCGACGGCGCGGATGCCGATGTGCCGAGAAATAGAATTTCGAACAAATTTGGTCCTGTCCAACTGCGGAGATAGCCCCGCGAATCAATCATCTGAAAGTTAAGCCTTGCAATTTTACCTTAAACCCCGCCAACCAAGCCATTTTTATATAGCCGGGGAAATGTCTATAAAAGTGGATGAGAGGTAATACAAAAAGAACCGCTGCCCCAATTGCTATGCCGAAGGTAAACAGACCATTTGTGCTATAATGACTCAACAACGTTTTTTACAAATTTCTCATCAGAAACCGCTTGATCTTTCAATCTACAAATCGTCAAATTAATAATCGGCAATCAAAATGCCTCTCCTTAAACCCTCCGCGCCCCAAAGTAAAAGCACAAAACCTGCAGGCAAAACCTTCCCTGTCAAAAAGGGCGGCGCGGATTCGCATGCCAAACCTTCCTCAAAAAATAAAATACCAGACCTGCCCCCGCCTCCGCCGCCCATGCCGCAGCGTGAAACATCCTGGTGGGAAAAACTCTCGCCCGAACGCAAACTCGATGTTGTCGGCGTCATCCTCGCCTTTTTCGGGGTCATCATCCTTTTGGGTTTGCTCTCTGCCAATCGTTCCGCCATCGTTGGCGGTGTTATTTTCTTTCTGGCACAATTATTCGGCTGGGGAGTTTACGTACTGCCCATCGGATTGTTGGTTTTCGGTTTATGGCTGGTCTTTCGCAAGATCGAACGCATCCCACCGCTTTCCACTGAACGTGCTGTCGGCAGCATCATCCTCTTCTTCTGGCTGCTTACCACCCTGCACTCCTTTGTCGCCACCGCCGAAACAGCCGAAGCCGTAGCCCTCACCGGTTTGGGCGGCGGATACTTTGGCGGGCTGGGTCAACGCCTGCTATGGGGAGCATTTGGCTCGCTGGGTGCATTCGTTGCCATGCTTGCCTGGCTCACTATCGGCATTGCCGTTCTGCTGGATAAACCCGTCACCGACCTTTTCTTCTGGCTCAAATTGTTGATGGATAAACTGAGCGAGCTGCTTCGCCGTCCGGTTGCGCCTCAACCTCAGCCGATAGCTGCCGCCACCGCCCCAGATGGACTCACCCCGATAGATTCCTCTGCCATGCCCGCCATAGACATGGCAGGCGCCGTCCCCATTCAACCTGTTCAAACTCGCAGCGGCACGCACATCATCGAATGGAAGCTGCCCGACCTTACCGATATCCTGGATGAAGGCACCGAAGCCACCGTCAACGATGAATTCATTCAGCAACGTGCCCGTTTGATCGAAGATACCCTGGCTTCCTTTGGCGCGCCAGCGCAGGTAGTGGCGATCAGCCGCGGACCGACGATCACGCAATTTGGGGTGGAGCCGCTTTTTCTTGAGACCCGAGGCGGCGTGCGGACGAGAGTCCGCGTTTCAAAGATCGCATCTCTCGCCGACGACCTCGCCCTGGCATTAGCCGCGCCGCGCATCCGTATTCAAGCACCGGTTCCAGGCCATAGTTATGTCGGTATCGAAGTGCCGAATGAAGAGATGGCGCGTGTAGCTCTGCGTGACATTTTGGAAGGTGAGATCTTCAAGAATTACAAAAAGCCGCTTGCCTTTGCACTCGGTCGAGATGTGGCAGGGATGCCAGCCATTTCAAGCATTGAGAATATGCCGCACATGCTCATCGCCGGTACCACTGGCTCTGGTAAATCGGTGTGCGTCAATTCCATTTTGACCTGTATGCTTTTGTATCACACCCCCGATGACTTGCGCCTTGTGCTCGTGGACCCCAAGCGCGTCGAGTTGACCGGCTACAACGGCGTGCCGCACCTGCTTGGACCCGTGGTCGTTGAAATGGATCGTGTGATCGGCGCTCTGCAATGGATCACGCGTGAAATGGACAAGCGCTATCACATGTTCGCGCAGATCGGTTCACGTAACATCACCGACTACAACGCCAAGATGAAATTAAAAGGCGAGAAGAAATTACCCTTCCTGGTCATCGTCATTGACGAATTGGCAGACTTGATGATGATCGCACCGGATGAAACCGAAAAGACCATCACCCGCCTCGCTCAATTGGCGCGTGCCACCGGCATTCACATGATCCTCGCCACACAGCGCCCGTCTGTGGATGTTGTTACAGGTCTTATTAAAGCCAACTTCCCGGCACGTATCGCGTTTGCTGTGGCGTCCAACACAGATAGCCGCGTCATCCTCGACCAACCCGGCGCGGAAAAACTACTCGGACGCGGCGACATGCTCTATCAGGCTCCCGATGCGCCCGCTGCCGCACGTTTGCAAGGCGTATTCGTTTCAGATGGTGAGATCCACAAATTGGTCGAGTTCTGGCGCGACCAGGCAGGTAACACCAGTCCATACGCCGCTGCCGCGGGCAACCCTGCCGATACCATCCCTGAAAATGTGCCGCTCAAACAAGCTCCGCTTTGGGAAGAAGGCGCAAAAGCCAACGGCGACCCCTTGTATGAAGATGCTGTGGCGATCGTACGCAAAGAAGGCAAAGGCTCAGTCTCCATGCTGCAACGCAAGCTGCGCATCGGGTATACCCGCGCCTCCCGCCTGATGGATACGATGGAAGATAAAAAGATCGTCGGACAGCCTGAGGGGGCAACCCAAATGCGGCAGGTGTTGGATTATGGGGATACTCCGCCGCCGCAGAATACCATCAACACAGAAGAAGAATAAGCCTTATGCTTATTTTATAATGGCGCGAATTTTTTGATTTGCAAAATTTGCGCCGATCAACATCAAGACCAAAATCTCACATAACGCTACCCCTATTGGCATACATCTGTCTTCTAAAGACAGTTCATTTAATTTCAGGGAGAAGATTCTCATGAGTACAAAAGCAAAGATTCTATCCATTTTCATAACGCTTGGCATTACGCTTGCCTGTGCGGTCAGGCAGGTGGCTCCACCAACCCCGGCAAGCGAAAATCTGCCGCCGACTGTGATCGTTGTCATTACCAACACACCTGATGTAACGCCGACTGCAAGCATCCCCGCCCTGCCCGGCTCGGTCATTTACGACGATGGCGAAAATATCCTCTCCATCGACCCGAACACAGGTATATCCAAGGTTTTACTCTCCCGTACGGAATTGGAAACTGCCCTGGCAAAAGACCGTTCAGCAGAGTCTTATACCTATGGCGCCAAAACGCCGTTTGCGATCAAACTCTCACCTGATCAATCAAAGGCACTCATCACCATCTGCTCTGACCTGGATGCCCGCTATCGCTGTTTATTCTCCGACCACGTTTACACCTTGGACACTGGCTCAAGTGTCAAACTACCTGTTCCGCCGGATGCGTATGGCGTGTACTGGCAATGGTCGCCAGACGGCTCAAAACTCGCCGGAGCCGCCTGGTCTTATAACCGAGCCCTTTACTACCCGATCGCTTTTTTTGCAGTGGACAATGACGGTGCCAACCTAAACCTACTTGATGCTGTCGTCAACGACCGCTGGCAGTTCGCGTGGAGTCCGGCAGGCGGCGCCATTCACCCCTTTAGTTACATGATGAATTTCAAATCCGTCTTTGCGGATAAATCCAAGCCGCAGGATGTATCCATTGCCGGTTTGGATGGCAACGACGCCATTGAATGCCTAGCCTTTTCACCAGATGGTGCAAAGGTAGCGTTCTCGGTCCGGCGCAATACCCCGAAGGATCACGAATGGGTCTATCTCGCCAATTCTGACTTTACAGAAGCAACCCAATTGACCGAATATGATATCGACTCGCGCTATCTCTGCAAAGTGAACTGGTCCCCTAATAGACAATTCGTTCACATGCGTTACGAGTACGACAACAGAGCCGAGACCGGCGAAGACCCGACCGGCAGCGAACCCCGCGCAGACAAACTAATCAACGTTGAAACCAGCAGCTTGCTTGAAACCCCAAAAAGCCTGCCCGCCTGCGGTTGGACTCCAGACAGCAACCTGATCTACGAAACAAAAACGCATGACGGCGGTATTCAAGTCCTAACTCCGGGAACGAATACCCCGGTGGAATTGCCAGCCGGGTTAAGTTCTACCGTATTGCATTGCCCCCTTTCATGGGCAACCGAGTAACTTACTTTAAGTCTGACTTGGTCTCATCCGTAGATAAAACAACATGCGCACTCGAAATTAAACTTCGAGTGCGCAATTTTAATTATGATTTATAGTATAAAATACATCTCACGATGTATAATCACATTAACGATTCTTTATCGGAGGATAAATGACCGAAAAGAAAATTAGAGTGCTTGTTGCAAAACCCGGGCTGGATGGGCATGACCGCGGCGCAAAAGTGATCGCGCGTGCCCTGCGTGACGCCGGAATGGAAGTCATCTACACTGGCTTGCGCCAGACACCTGAAATGATCGCCGAAGCGGCGCTTCAAGAGGATGTGGACGTGGTCGGCTTGTCGGTGCTTTCGGGCGCCCACATGGCATTGACACCGCGCGTAATGGAGTTGCTGCGTTCTAATGGGCAGTCACATGTCAAATTGTTTCTCGGCGGCATCATTCCCGATGAAGACCTCCACCGCCTCAAAGAAATGGGTGTAACCGGGATCTACGGTCCCGGCGCCAACACCGAAGATATCATCCGCGATATAAAAAAAGCGGTTGCAGAATAACTGCACATCCAACACAGAGCGGGTAACGCTCTGTGTTTTGTTGTAATTGCTATTACGCAAGAACAGGAATGGAATGACCTCTTCTCAAGCCATCCTCAACGGGGACAGACTTGCCCTCGCGCGATTGTTAACCCAGGTGGAAAACAATTCGCAGGAGGGGCGTTCGTCATTAATGGAACTGTTCCCGCACACCGGCAAGGCGCACCTCATCGGCGTCACCGGTGCACCGGGTACGGGAAAATCATCGCTGGTCAATCAGTTGGCGCTGCACTATCGCAAGAACGAAAATAAACGCATCGCCATTGTGGCTATCGATCCCTCCAGCCCATTCACAGGCGGAGCCGTACTCGGCGACCGCGTGCGCATGCGCGATCTTTCCGGCGACCCGAATGTATTCATCCGCTCAATGGCTTCGCGCGGTTCTTTAGGCGGGCTTGCTCAGGCAACAGCCAATGTGGTGCAGGTCTTTGACGCGGCAGGCTTCGACATCGTCATTGTTGAGACGGTCGGCGCCGGTCAAAGCGAAGTGGATATCGCCCGCCTCGCCCACACTACCTTGGTGGTCGAAGCTCCCGGGCTGGGAGACGATATCCAAGCCATTAAAGCAGGCATTCTCGAGATCGCAGATATTCTTGTGGTTAACAAGGCAGACCGCCCCGGCGTGGAAAATACCGAGAAGGCATTGAAGAGCATGCTCGAGCTGGCGCACCCCACAGAACGCGTCTTCAAACATCATGGCGTTTCGATGAAAGTGGAAGCGCCGAAACAAAAACCAACTACAGCCATGTGGATCCCCCCCATTCAACGGACGGTTTCCACGGAAGGTACGGGCATTCCTGAATTGGTGAATGCCATTGGTCGGCATGTGGCGCACCTGCGCTTGAGCGGAGATTGGTCCCTTCGTGAGCGAACCCGGCTTGAGGTCGAATTGGAAGCGTTAATTCGGGATGGATTGATGAATCAATTTAGAGATTCCATCACAACGCAACAGTATGAAGAAACGATGGAGTCGGTTATGCAGCGAAAAATTTCGCCGTGGGAAGCGGCATCAACTTTAATGAATGGACGGAAACCATGAGCATCATTTACGGCAAACGTGTGCGGCTGCGCGCAGTGGAGCGCGAAGATGTGGAAAAATTCCACACATGGGTCAATGACCCTGAAGTGACCCGCAACCTTGGCATATATCTGCCCATGTCGATGCAGGATGAAACGACCTGGTTCGAAGGGTTTGGCAAGCGTGACCCCAATGAAAAACCGCTTGCCATCGAGATACGCAAAGGTAAGGCATGGAAATTGATCGGCAACTGCGGCACGTTTGGAATTGATACGATTAACCGCTCCGCGGAACTTGGCATTATGATCGGCGCAAAAGAAGAATGGAACAAGGGCTACGGCTCAGAAGCCATGACCTTATTATTACAGCACGGCTTTGAAACCCTGAACCTGAACCGCCTCTTTCTGCGTGTGTACGAAGAAAATGTACGCGCTGTGCGCTCTTATGAAAAGGCTGGCTTTGTGTTCGAGGGCAAAATGCGGCAGGCAGTTTATAAACATGGAAACTATGACGATGTTCTCTTCATGAGCGTTTTGCGTTCAGAGTGGGACTCGCGAAAGAAGGAGAAATAAGAACCATGCATCACGTTCATCACGATCTGAAAGTGTACGGCGGCATCAAGTTATTCGGCGGCACCGGCTCCCCCGAACTGGCGCAAAAGATCGCAGATTATCTCGAACTGCCCTTAAGCGGGCGCGAGGTGATCGAATTTCCGAACGAGAATTTATTCATAAAACTAAACGGCAGCGTGCGCGGACAGGATGTGTACGTCATCCAGACCACATCTTCACCGGTGCATCGCAACCTGATGGAACTGCTGATCATGATCCAGACGCTCAAACTGGATTCGGCGGCACGCATTACAGCAGTGGTACCCTACCTTTGCTACGGACGGTCGGATAAAAAGGACCAGCCGCGTGTGCCCATCACCGCCCGCCTCGTAGCGGATATGCTCGAAGCGGCAGGCGCAGACCGATATATGACCCTTGACCCGCATGCCGGGCAGGTGCAGGGCTTCTTCTCGATCCCGGGCGATGTACTGACAGCGTCGCACATGTTGATCGAACACATTAATCACAATCTGCGCTCCGAAATGAAAGACCCGGTAGTGGTTTCAGTGGATCTTGGTTTTGCCAAAAAAGGACGCAACTATGCGGCAGATATGGATATGCCGATCGCCTTTATTGAAAAACGCAGACACGGCAACGATGCCAAAGCCGAAGCGTTGACCCTGATCGGCGAAGTGAAAGACCGCGATGTGATCATCGTGGATGATGAAGTAGATACCGGCGGCTCCATTGCCCAGGCTGTGGATGTGGTAAAACGCAACGGTGCACGTGATGTGTATCTGGCATTCATTCACCCCGTCCTCTCTGCGAACGGAGCCGCCCGCCTCGCCTCCCTGCCTATCAAGCAGATCATCACCACAGACTCTACGCCGCTTTCTGCAGAAAAGCTGAAAGTCCTTGAAGGAAAGCTGACAATCCTCTCCATCTCCACCCTGCTCGGAGAAGTCATCCGCCGCGCTCATGAAGGGCGTTCGGTGGGAGAGATGTTTAACGAATAAATTCGGTATCAAGTATTAGGTGTCACGTTTCAAGCAAAGCCTGACACCTAATACTTCGCACCTGACCCTTAATTCTCATGCCTGAACTCCCCGAAGTTGAAACTGTAGCCCGCACCATTGAGCCGGATGTGATCGGTCGTACCATCACGGCTGCGGATATTCGTTGGGCACGGACGGTTGCCACACCCTCGCCGAAAAAATTCAAAGAACAGGTGCAGGGACAGCGTATTTTGGGTGTTTCGCGCCGGGCAAAATACATTGTTCTACAGCTTGAAAATTACAATCTCCTAATACATTTGCGCATGAGCGGCGACCTTGCCGTAAGAAAAGGTAAAATTCAGGCAGAAAAACATGACCGGCTCATCCTCAGTCTGCGCGGAAAGCGCGGCGAAGAGAGCTACCTTGCCTTCAACGACACGCGCAAGTTCGGGCGCGTCTGGCTGACGGATCAGCCCGAAACCGTGCTTGGCAAACTCGGTCCCGAGCCACTGGGCAAAGAGTTCACTCCACAATGGCTGCACGAAAACCTGCACAAACGCAGCCGCCAACTCAAACCGTTGCTGCTCGACCAGACCTTCCTTGCCGGTGTTGGCAATATTTATGCCGACGAGTCGTTACACATGGCGAAGCTGCATCCTCTCGGGTTGTCGAATGCCGTAACGCTAAAACAAGCTGCAGCTCTGTGCGAAGCGATCAAGTCTGTGTTGAAGGAAGGCATCCGCCGCAACGGTGCCAGCATAGACTGGGTCTATCGCGGCGGCGAATATCAAAACTATTTCCGGGTGTATGACCGCGAAGGCAAACCCTGCCTGACATGCGGAACCGAGATCCAAAAATTCACAGTTGGACAGCGCGGCACCCATGTGTGCCCAACCTGCCAGCCGCTCGAAAGGAAATAACCATGCAACTAAATTTTGCCACGACCACCATCCCCACCATCCTGCTTTGGGGGTTGGGGCTTGCCATCTTCCTCGTAGGTGGCTTAATTGGTTATTTTAATCTGAGCATTGACGCCCGCAAAAAAATGGACACCGCCGATCAGAAGATCGAATTAGCACGCGCCGAGGCTGAGCGAAAAATTGCCGAAGCGCAAAAGATGCTGGATGAGGCAAAAGCGCTCAGCGCCCAGACCCCCAAGGTGGTGAATGAGCCTGCCATCTTGCGCCTAAAAAGTAACGATGGTTTTCGCTTTCAGATTGAAATGGACGGTCAGCTGTTGAATGCGCCGCTTACCCCCGAACGAAAAAAACGCCTGATCGAATTACTCGGTCATATTCGACCCTGGCTTGAAGGTGCGACAGCCGCCCCCCAGCCTGTACCTTCGTCTCAACCTGTATCTACACCCGTTGCTGCGCCTCAGATTACACCGACGCCTGTTTCTATCCCTATGCCGCCACCTACCGTCAAACCAGTTACGCTTTCTTTAAATCCGGTAAAGCCCAAGCCAGACCCTGAAACTGAATTTAAACTGCTGAGCATGGTCAAACAGATCGACACGGTTCTGCAACGCCGCATTGAGGGAACGCCGATGGAAGGACTGGGGATTCACCTGAACGACACCCCGCAAGGCGGGCTGGAAGTGATCATCGGCTTGCAAAGATACGACACCATTGATGACGTACCCGACCCGAACATCATCGCTGCCATCCGAGCCGCCATTGCAGAATGGGAAAAGAAATACGTACCAGGGGCTTCATAGCAAACAGGCTAACAAAAAAGTCCACGGAATTCCGTGGACTTTTTTGTTTAGTATTCATTCTACAATTCGCTGGCGCGACGAGCGATCTTATCCTTCGCCCGTGCAACGAACTCACTCAAGGCAAACCCGTTCTGCTGGCTGCCATCACGCACACGCAGTGAAACCTGATTGGCTTCCATTTCGTTCTTGCCGACCACGATCATATACGGCACTTTCATCAACTGTGCCTGGCGGATCTTGGCGTTCATGCGCTGCGATGACATATCCGCACTGGCACGGATGCCGTTCTCGCGCAGTTCCTTCGCGATCTTCTCGGCATAGTCGTTCTGTTCATCCGTGATCGAGATGACGCGCACCTGCTCCGGTGAAAGCCAGACCGGGAAATTCCCCGCGTAATGCTCCAGCAAAAAGCCAACCATACGCTCATGCGTGGAAAGTGGCGCACGATGGATACACAGCGGCACTTCATCGTGACCTTCGCTGTTTGTGAACTTCAGATCAAAGCGCGAGGGGACGGCAAAGTCCACTTGATTCGTGGCGAGCGAGAACTCGCGTCCGATGGCAGACCAGATCTGCACGTCGATCTTCGGACCATAGAACGCGGCTTCATCTTCCGCTTCCACATAAGGCACACCGCCATTGTCCATGGCGCGGCGCACCATGTCTTCGGTCTTCACCCACAGTTCGGGGTTATCGACATATTTTTTGCCAAGCCCGGCTTTTGAGTGCAACGACAAGCGCATGACGTACTTATCGATACCAAAAAGCTCGAAGTATTTCTTGTACAGTTCCACCACACCCATGAATTCCTGCTCAAATTGAGATTCAGAGCAGTAGATATGAGCATCATTCATCTGCATCGAACGGACGCGCATCAGACCAAAGAGTTCGCCTGATTTCTCATAACGATAACACGTGCCGTATTCGGCGAGGCGCACGGGCAGGTCACGGTAGGAACGTCCCTTCGAGCCGAATATCTTGTGGTGCATCGGGCAGTTCATCGGCTTGATGTAATACTTTACGCCTTCCAACTCCATTGGCGGGTACATGCTCTCGGCGTAGTAAGGCAGGTGACCAGAGCGGATGAACAGATCTTCCTTCGTCACGCTCGGCGTCTTGACGCGGTCATAGCCAGCTTGCAATTCCATTTCCTTGGCAAGCTTTTCCAATTCTTCGATAAGGATACCGCCATTCGGTAGCCATAGCGGCAAGCCCGGACCCACCTCTTCATCAAAGATGAAGATTTCCAATTCTTTGCCAAGCTTGCGATGATCGCGCTTCTTGGCTTCTTCCAACTGGTGCAAGTATTCCTCCAGTTGCTTTTTATTCTCCCAAGCCGTGCCATACAGACGCTGCAACTGCTTGTTATTCTCGTCGCCGCGCCAATACGCACCCGCCACAGACATCAGCTTGAAGGCATCTTGTTTGATTTCCTTCGTGTTCGCCACATGCGGACCACGGCACAAATCCGTGAAGGTATCTTGCTGGTAGATGGAAATTTCCGGCTTCTCTTTAAGCGGATTGCCGTATTCGTCCAAGCCGCCTTTTTCAAGACCTTCGATCAACTCCAACTTATACGGCTGGTCGGCAAAGATCTTCTTCGCCTCTTCCGCCGAGATGACCGTCTTCTTGAAATCATGCTTGCCCTGTACGATCTGGCGCATACGCTTTTCAATGGCTTCCAGATCTTCCGGCGTTAAATTACGCGGCAGGTCGAAGTCGTAATAAAAACCATTCTCCACAGGCGGACCAATGGTCGGTTTTCCGTCTGGGAAGATTTCCATCACCGCCTGTGCCATCACATGCGCCGCCGAGTGGCGGATCTTGTAGAGATATGTTTCTTCGTATTTTTCCGTAACTTGTTGTGCCATTTTCAATTCCTTTCTTTTCTCCCCTCTCCCTCGGGGAAAGGGGCAGGGGGTGAGGGCAAATAAAAAACTCCCATCCACAACGGGACGGGAGTTTTAACTCACGTGGTTCCACCCGATTTGCAGGTCGAAATGAATTTCGACGTACATCTCTTAAGCTGATAACGGAGCCATCCGTTTCACTTACTCAATGATCACTTTTCGCTGATCACTTTTCAATGTTACGCTCGCGAGTGGTTTTCTGTGATTGTCCCTTGAAGAAACTCTCAATCATTGGTTTCTTCTCCCTGTTAGGGATTTGACCACATACTCGTCTCGGTCAACGCGTTATCTTTATTGAATGTCAAGATTATAATCATATCAACCTAAAAGCTTGGGGGGGGGAAGAAGGGGGGGGGGAAAAACGGGCCCCCCCCCCGCCCCCCCCCCCCCCGGCGGGCCCCCCCCCCCCCGCCGGGGGGCCCGGGGCCCGGCGGCCCCCCCCCCCCCCCCCCCCCCCCCTCACCTCCCCCCCTCTTTGACACCCGGGACAAACGCAACCCCCCCCCCCCCCCCCCCCCAAAACACCCCCCCCCCCCCCCCCCCCCCCCCCCCCCCCCCCAACCCCCCCCAACAGCCCCCCGGCCCCCCGGCCCCCCCCCGGGGGGGGGGGGGCCCCCCCCCCCCCCCCCCCGAACCCCCCCCCCCCCCCCCCGCCCCCCCCCCCCCCCGGGGCGGGGGGAAAACAAAACCCACCCCCAACCCCACCCCCCCCCCCCCCCCCCCCCCCCCCCCCCCCCCCCCCCCGGGGGGGCCGGGAAAACCCCCCCAAAAAAAAAAGAAAAAAACAACCCCCCCCCCCCCCCCCCCCCGCGCCCCCCCCCCCCCCAAAAAAAAACAAAAAAAGGGGGGGGGGGGGGGTTCTCAAAAAAACACCCCCCACCCCCCCCCCCCCCCCCCCCCCCCCCCCCCCCCCCCCCCCCCCCGCGGGAAATCGCCGCGGGCCCCCCCCCCCCCCCCAACCCCCCCCCCCCCTCCCGGCGGGTGGGGGGGGTTTTTTCCCCCCCCCGGGGGGGGGAAAAACAAAAAAAACCACCTTTGAAGGTGGTTTTTGTGGGCGAGATAGGGCTCGAACCTACGACCTCATCGATGTCAACGATGTGCTCTAACCAACTGAGCTACCCGCCCGAAAGCGACCCACATTATACCGACTGTCCTACAAATTGGCAATCCCCTGTATTTTAACGGGTATAATCCCCGCGTTATGGCACGCAAAAAAGCGCCTGAAGATCTCTCGGTGGAAGAACTGCGCCGCCTGCTCGTTGAAAAGCGACGCGGCGCGCGTAAAGACCGGCTGGAACATTACCGCCGCACCGGGCGGGTCGTATCGCTTGCACCAGATCTGGATCTGACGGACTCGTCTCCTTCTGCGCCAACGATCGACACTGCAGAATCAGCCGTCCCTACGCCTGAGCCGTTACCCGTCAACCCACGCCGCAAACTACTGGACCGCATCCTCCTCGGCGTGGAAGTCCTTGCCATCCTCGGTCTGGTGGTGGTGATCCTCAATGGTGTTGGCCTGCTCCGCACCCTCAATACCGAGGTGGTCGCAGCACTGAACCCGGAGACCGCCGTTCCGACGCCATTGGTGATGGCAGTGGTGCTGCCTTCCGGGCACACCCCGCCTGATGCGCAAGGCAACACGCGTCCAAACGAAGCGGAAATTCCATCTCACCTGCTGCCAATGGTGCAGTCGCTGGCAAATGTGCCTGTACCCACCGCTGCGCCGGATCAAGCCGTTCGCATCCAGATCCCCGCATTGAACGTGGATGCCCCCGTGGTACAAGGCGATGGCTGGGAACAGCTCAAAAAAGGTGTTGGGCAATATATTGGATCGTCAGCTCCCGGGCGGGATGGGAACCTTGTGCTCTCAGCGCATAATGATGTCTACGGCGAGCTCTTCCGCTATCTGGATAGGCTCGTTCCCGGTGACCAGATCGTTGTTTACACCCAACAGAGGCAGTTCACATACATTGTGGATCGCACAGTACTGGTCGAGCCGACTGCTGTAGAAGTGATGGCACCCACCAACGCGCCCACGGTCACGCTCATTTCGTGCTATCCATATTTGGTCAACGATCAGCGTATTGTCGTTTTTGCGCGATTACAAAATTAATTTACGTCATTGCGCCGAGAAGCATTTTCCGCGCATGATGAAAAAGGAGAAATCAAATGGCAAAGAAAAACAAACGCCCCACCCCGGCTGTCTCGGTGACGAACAACCCTACTCAAAAATTCGAGTTCAACCCCGACTACAGCATGATCAAGAAAGACCTGACCCGCATTGGCGTGTTGGCTGGCTTCTTTATCACTGTGTTGGTGGTTCTTTCATTTATCTTGAAATAACAACCCAGAGCATATCGCGACAAAAAGAGGAAAGACTATTCGTAGTCTTTCCTCTTTTTTGTTGACGTATAATCCAAGTATGCCCACCTCTCAACACGAAATCATCCTCGAAAAACTTACCTATGGTGGCGAAGCGATGGGGCGTCTCTCCGATGGTCGCGCCGTCTTCGTTCCCTTCGGCTTACCAGGCGAAACCGTTCGGATTCAACTGACGCAAGAAAAACAGAACTTCGCCCGCGGCGAAATCCTTGAAATCCTTAAACCTTCCCCAGACCGCATCACAGCCAAATGCAAACACTTCTACTCCCTTCTCCCCGCGGGAGAAGGGTTGGGGATGAGGGCTGCTTGCGGCGGATGCCACTACCAAAACCTGCCCTACGAAAAACAACTACTTGCCAAAGCCGATATTCTGCGCGATCAACTCCAGCGTATCGGCAAGATAGAGAATCCTCCTGTCCTGCCAACGGTGGCATCCCCCTCTGAATGGAACTATCGCAATCATGTCCAATTCCATCTTACAGAAGAAGGCAAGGTCGGCTTTGTCAACACACGCGGCAACAGGACACTTTCCATCGAAGAATGCCACTTACCCGAATCAAGCATCGACAATTTCTGGCGTGAACTTCAATTCGAATCACGTATAAACCTCGAACGCGTCTCCCTTCGCGCTGGGGACGATGAAGAATTAATGCTCATCCTCGAATCCGAAACCGAAGAAACTCCCGAACTCGAGATCGAAGCGGATATCTCCATCGTCCACATCTACGAAGACCATCCCGTCGTCATCGCGGGCAGCAACGCCCTCACCATTCAAGTCCTTGGCACAGATTTCCACGTCTCCGCGCCATCCTTCTTCCAAGTCAACACTCCAATGGCAGAAAAAATGGTGCAGCATCTTCAAGCCCAATTCCCGATTCCCGATTCCCAATTCACCCTCCTCGACCTCTACTGCGGCGTCGGCTTGTTTAGTAAATTCTTCGCCGACAAATACTCCAAAGTCATCGGCATCGAATCTGCCCCATCTTCCTGCGAAGACTTCGCTATCAACCTCGACGAATTCGACAACGTCGAACTCTATGAAGGCGTTGCCGAAGAAATCCTGCCCGCCCTCGCACCACAACTAACCGAGCCCATGCACATGATCGTTGACCCGCCACGCGCTGGCATCGACAAATTCGCCCTCGATGCAATCCTGCAAATCAATCCGCAAGTCATCGCTTATGTCTCCTGCGACCCATCCACCCTCGCGCGTGACGCGGCGCGCCTCATCAAAGGCGGCTACACTCTGCAAAACGCCACACCCTTCGACCTCTTCCCGCAAACCTATCACATCGAGTCCATCTCCATCTTCACCCGCTAATAGTTTTCACCACAGATAAACACGGATGGACTCAGATTTTTAGCAAACGCATTCAAACCTTTTTATCTGTGTTCATCTGTGGATAAAAATGAATTTCAAAACATCTCTCAAGCCGCTCGGCGACTCCGCAATCCTTATCCAACTCGGTGACGCGATCGACCCCATCCTCAATCAACGCGTCCACGACCTGAGCGCGCTCCTACAAAGCATCCCCACCGTCATCGAAACCGTCCCTGCTTATTGCACACTCCTCGTCCATTACGATTCGCTTACAACCACTTACAACGAAATTAAAAATCAGATTGAAGAAAAACTTGCACTCATAGATGAGTCTACTCACAGACCTTCCCGCCGCTTGGAGATACCCGTCCTCTATGGCAACGCCTCCGGTCCGGACCTTGAGCCTGCTGCCGCAATCCTAGCCTTATCTCCCTCCGAACTGATTCGCCTGCATAGCGAGCGCGAATACACCGTTTACATGATGGGTTTCACGCCCGGCTTTCCCTACATGGGAATCCTCGACGAACGCCTGACCCTCCCACGCCTATCCACCCCGCGGACTCGTGTGCCCGCCGGTTCTGTTGCCATCGCCGGATCCCAAACCGGAATCTATCCCGTCGACTCGCCCGGCGGCTGGCATATCCTCGGTCACACTCCACTCAAATTGTTCGACCCAATGAGTGAGAATCCATTTTTATTCGCGCCGGGAGATACAGTGAAGTTCATTCCAATTAAGAAGGATGACGATGGACGATAGACCACTGACCATAGACAACCACCCATCGTCCATCGTCCATGGTCTATCGTCTCCCGCGCTCGAAATTACCGACCTCACCGGCATTGCCACCCTTCAAGACTCTGGCAGGCGCGGATGGAATAAATTCGGCGTACCCACTTCCGGTCCCATGGACTGGTTCGCTTATCAAACAGCCAACTCGTTACTTAATAACCCATCCAACTCAGCAGTCATCGAACTCGGTCTCGGCGAAATCACCTTTCGCGCCTTACGTAATACGACCATTGCGGTCACTGGTGCAGGCTACGAAGTGGAAAACTATATCTGGACCTTTCCACTCTGGACGACCTTCTACGTCCGCGCCGGGTGGACAGTGCGCGTGAAGAAAACAAGTGGCGGCAATTGGGCATATATTGCCATCGCAGGCGGATTCGATTCCCCCGTCATCATGAATTCCCGTTCAGCATATCTGCGCGGCGGAATCGGCTCCGCTCTCAAAGCCGGTGACGTTTTGCCAGCATTCACTCCGTCAGCTGACCTGCTCAAACTCGCCGCACGTGATTTCCCCGTGAATAAGTTCATGCCCTACAGCCAAACGCCCACCATCGAAGTCATCCCCGCCCCCCAAGCGGACTGGTTCACGCCCGAAGGCATCCGCACATTTTACGAGAGCGAATACACCCTCAGCCCTTCCTTCGACCGTATGGGCTATCGTTTACAAACGCTCTCTTCGCCGTCCTCGGCGAAAGGGATCGAGAAAGCCATCACCAAAGAACTCATCTCTGAAGGCATGACGATGGGCAGCATCCAAATCCCAGCTGACGGGCAGCCCATCGTCATGATGGCGGATGCTCCTACTGCGGGCGGTTACCCCAAGATCGCAAATGTGGCACGCGCAAGTCTGCCTTTGTTGGCACAATGTGAAGCGGGGTTGAGTCGAATTCGTTTTAGAGAAACAAACATAGAAGAAGCACAGGAAAATTACAAAAAACTTTAATGATGTCATCCTGAGCGATAGCGACACATGCACCGCGCTGCGGATGCAGTGCGGTGAGGATCTCTACCCCTACAGTAAGAGACTCTTCGGTCGCGAAGAACACTCCCTCAGAGTGACATGAACGGAGATATTATGAAAATTGACCTCAACTGTGACCTCGGCGAAAGCATCGGCAATGATGAAGCCATCATGCCATACATCGCCTCTGCCAACATCGCTTGTGGATTTCATGCAGGCGACGAACAGACTATGCGTGAGACTCTGCGGCTGGCGAAACGATTTGGCGTGAACGCAGGCGCGCACCCAAGTTGGAAGGACCGGGAAAATTTTGGACGCAAAGAAATGACAGTTTCTCCTGAAGAAACGGAGAAACTAGTCATTGAACAAATTCAGATTTTAGCGACAATTGCCAAGGAAGAAGGCGTGACGTTGACTCATGTCAAACCGCATGGGGCGTTGTATAACCAATCCGCAAAGGATATTGAATTGGCAACTACGATTGCGCGGGCAGTAAAAACCATCAGTGTAGATTTAATTTTGGTTGGGCTGGCAGGCTCAAGGTCGATGGAGGCGGGGCGGGCGATGAGAGTCAGAGTTGCGGCGGAGGGGTTTCCCGATAGAGGCTATAACGCCGACGGGTCATTGATGTCCCGCCATCTTCCGGGGGCATTGATCGAATCGCCGGAGGAAGTGGCGCGGCATGCCCTTGAGTTGGTTAAGACCGGGCGCATGGATACGCTTTGTTTGCACGGGGATCATCCAAACGCGGCACAGAATGCAAAGAGGTTGAGAGAGGTTTTGGAGAAGAATGGGGTTAAGGTGAGTGCGTTAAAAAAAGACAGTCACCTTTGAGGTGACTGTCTTTTGAAATTAATCATCCAACAGGTCGGCTAAAAAGCTTAATAGCCCGCCAGGTTCATTATCTTCATCGCCGGGCAGATCGCTTTCGACTTCACCGCTTTGACCATTGATCAACACAAGATGTTCACGCCCATCGAACGGCAATTCTGTCATCCATACGGGCAGGAGCGCCAGCTTGAAGGACTCAACCAGCATCCCCGCCGAAGAAGTATGTACGATGTTTACATTGCTCAACATGTGCGGCAACTCTTTCTTGATCGCATCGAATGCCCGGCTGCGTGCATCCAACGATGCGTCTGCCATCGGCACATCGTAGACTTCAGCAAGCCACCCTGCCAGAAAGCGCGGGTCATACGCCTTAAGCATAGAAAGATCGTAACCGGGGATCATTCTCATGAAGATCGCTGAAAGTTTCCGGGAAGCAGGCAGGGGCAGGTCATTCACCATAACAGGATATTGATTGGTCATCCGCACCACTTTCCGTTCGCGGCCGCGGCGATAATCATCTTCTTCGTATTCAACGATCTCACTTGTGTATTCGATCATGCCGCCAATATCGAATGTCCACAAAGGCAGGTAAATACCGCGCGGCAGATCTACTTTCTTTTCCGGCTTGATGTCGTTCTTCTCAACCCATTCGATCAACAAATGTGTAGCGCGTTTTAGGTCGAAGGCATGCGGCAAAATGGAATTGGGTTCGAGCAGGTCTTTGGTATGTTCAAGGCTGACCACATGCGGCGAATCGCAATAGGCACAATTGGCTGAGATCTGTTTGGGCGGCAGAATAAATTCCGCGCCGCAGCCGTTGCAATGAAAGACCTGCTCTTGCAGCGGTTTACCATGTCCCTTCATGGTTGCCATTGCAACAATGAAATCTTTTTCGGCACCCGCTCCGCCAGCAGCGCTCATGGGGTTTGGGCGGGTGCAATAATCGCACACCAGGGTTGCACCATCCGGCGAGAACGCCATACGCCCGCCGCATTTCGGGCACATGAAGCGGTCGGCTTGGGCTTCACGCAACCCATCCGGCGCGGCAGGCAGGTGATTCGGGTCGATCACATCTCCGGCTTTGAGTTTGCCATCCAGGATCGCGAGAGAACGACGAGCACGGGTATGGTAAATATCGTGCCCGAGGCAATTTTCCAACGCCTTGCGTTTTTCAGCCGGGTCGTCGGTTACCTCACTCATCCAAAACCAGCCCTCTGCCAACACATCGTGCGAACCTGCCATGTAAATGGCACGGTCGAGGTAACGGCGAGCAGCATCTTTGCTGCCGGTCTTTGCATCAATGATCCCCAACCGTAAAAGTTCTTTTGCGTAACTCGCGCTCATTTCACCTCACCAGTGCGTCCGTCATCTTCGCTACACGCGCCATTTCTTTCACATCATGCACACGGATCATGTCCGCGCCGCGTGTGATCCCCACTGCCACTGTCGCAGCCGTGCCTTCCACACGCTGGTCTGGCGGCAGGTCTAACGTAAAACCAATGAACGATTTTCGGGATGTTCCCAACAGGATGGGATACCCCAACGAGCGGATCTCATCAAGCCGGTTGATCAGCTCGAGGTTATGTTCGCGCTTCTTTCCAAAGCCGATGCCTGGGTCGAGCAACACAAGTTTTTCCTCCACCCCAGCCTTGAGTGCGATCTCCACGCTGTTCATCAATTCGCGTTTGACATCCTCAACCAAGTCCGCGTATTCTGCGCCAACGTATGTTCCACCCAACTTTTCACGCACTTCCACACTGGCGGGGTTGCTGCGATTGTGCATCAAGATCACCGGCGTTTTATACCGGGCAGCCACAGAAGCGATCTCAGGGTCTGCCCGAAACCCCCACACATCATTGATAATATTCGCACCTGCACGGATCGCCGCTTCAGCCACACTGGCCTTGTAGGTATCTATTGAAATTAATACATCAGGAAAGTTTTGGCGCAGCGCAGCAATGACGGGAACGACTCGTTCCATCTCATTTTCCGCGTTAACTGGCTCGGAGCCGGGGCGGGTGGATTCACCGCCCACATCGAGAATATCCGCCCCGCTGGCAAGAAAACCCTCTGCCTGCTTTACGGCTTGTTCGGTCACATCCCCCGCGGCAAAAATACCGTCCCCGGAAAACGAATCGGGAGTTACATTCAAGATTCCCATCACATAGGTGCGGGAACCCCAGTGGAATGTAAAACTCCCGATTTGAAGAGTTGTAGATTTCATAAACAAAAATGTCATTACGAAGAACAAGAGAGTTCTTCGTAATGACAGATCTATGCGATCTGATCCAACGGGCGTGCCAGCCAGGCTTCGGCATCATTGATATCAGCGAATATCTTCATCGCTGAAGCCGATTCGGTATCTGCCAGAGCCGCCACTTTTCGAATACCATCAGCCACGGCTTCGCTAGCCACCACCACTGCCACACGAATATTCCGTGCAGAGGGGTCGCTGTTGGCATCCACAGCCATACGAATGGCTTTTTCAGGGATCTGCGGCACAGAGCGCAGGTCGTAGAGATTGCGCGTGCGGCGATCTGCGCCCAAAAGGTGATCAAGGGCAAATTGATGCCAGTGCGCCAGCGTCGCATCGGAAAGATCCGTGAAGGTCAGGGTCATACCGCCATCACCGCGGCGGATCACGGAATAGCCAACGCCGGGTTCAGATGTCCAGTTGAGTGGTTTAGGGTCAGTCATGGAAGGTCTCCTGTTTTGGTCAATCCATTATAACGCAGGCAAAATTCGATTCGTGATTTTTTGAAATCACATGCTATAATGCGGCTCGTTGGGTGCTTAGCTCAGTTGGTTAGAGCACCTCGTTTACACCGAGGGTGTCGGGGGTTCGAGTCCCTCAGCGCCCACAAAAAAAGCCTCACGGGTTCGTGAGGCTTTTTCGTTTTTAGCGCCAAATGGGGGTTTGTACGATAGGCGCCGTGATCTCAAGCATCGTTCGCATCAGCCCCAGGTTGTTCACGAATAGCAGCAGGGCAAAGACCAATAGCACGACCTGAAACCAACGCTTGTCTGCCAGATCATGCCATGCCAGGGCGAGGAATAGGAGAATCGCGTAGGTCCAATTCGCGGAATACAGGAAGACATCCTTGCCATAACGCAGGTGCAGGAGGAAGTAGAAAAGCAGGGTTACAAGCATGGCAACCGGGTATCCATCATATTTCTTGAGGATATTTTTTACGAAGAGAACCCCGCCCAACGCCAACAATCCTGCCCAAACGATGGCAAGTCCATCACCCAAGGGAGTTTCGTAATTCGCAAGCCGCATGGGTTCTTTTTTGATCGAAGCACGGAACATCCAGATCTTTGGAAAGACAAAATCATCCTCGATGATCAAGGGCTGCGGCGCGACAAAACTATGCAAGGTCATCACCCGCAGGAGATAGCTGGTGCGCTGCATGGTAACGGGGAATTGGTTATGTCCCTCGCCTTCAAGGGTGGCGAGGTCCCAGAAATAAGGACTCGAATCTGGGTAGATAAAGTTATTCAATAGTGAGAGCGGCACGGTCAACGCGATGACGATGACGCCAAAAAGAACGACCTGTTTGAAATTACGCCGGACGAAGAATTGCGCAATGAACGCCTGGGCAACGTTCGAGATGGTGATCCCAAAGGCAGCCAGCCCGGCAAGAATCTGCATATAAAGCGGCTTGTCCTTTAAAAGCAGAACAAGGAATATAAGCGCAACGGCTGAAAGGTAGATATAGCTTTCGAGAACAGAAGCAAACACCAGTTGAGTCGCGGAGGCGCCAAAGAGGGCGGCGATCAACAGCGCAAAGAGCGGCTTCCCTATGGCATGCTTCACAAAATACCAGACGAGAAAAACGCACAATGCGCCGGTTAGAGCATTGAGGGTAAAAGCGGCGAAGAGCGCATCTCCGCGAAAGAGCAGGGCAAGCGCTCCAACCAACGGGCGGATCAGGATAAGGATAAAAGGATGTGCGGGGCGATAGTAATAGTCCCTGTAATTTTCAGTCGCAAAACGCCAGCGGTACAAGCGGCTGTCTGCATCGAAGAAAATATCATCCTCGTTGAAAGAAGGGCGATTGAAAATGGAGGCGAAGACCAGGTAGATGCAAAAGAATAAAGCTGCGATTAGCAAGCCTTCCAAATTCTCGTCCACGAATCGATAGAAGCGGGTTTCCTGCCAGTTGCGATGCTTCGCGGCATAAACGAACGCCATTGCGATGAAGAAACATGGGATCAATGCATTGAGAAATGAGACACGCACACTTTCATCCAAATGGAATGCAGACGCATCAAGCAGATTGGGAAATGGAGCAGCCAAACGGTATGCGAACGGCGCCCCAAGGCTTAGCGCTGCAAAAAGAAACACCGTAACCCCTGTGTTAAACGGCTCAGAGCGGAACCCAGCCATGAAGCGGCCCAAAAGATAATACAGCAAGAGATTGACCGCGCTATGTACGATAATGGCTGCCAAGGCGACCTGAAAAGGCGTCCTATAAAAATTCTCCAGGTAGGAGACTACAAAGTAAGAGAACGGAATGCCCAATAGCCAGGCAATGGGAAGACGTTTATCGAATGATTGCAAGTCTGGGTATCCTTATTGATCAGCGCAAGTGCAGGTAGGACGAGATAAGCATGATGAGGATCAACCTGGAATTGTTGATCATCAACAGGATGATAAAGGCAAACAACGGCACTTGAAACCAACGCTTGCCTGAGATCTCACGCCACGCCAGCGCAAGGAAGAGTGTGATGGCATAGGTCCAATTAGCGGAATACAGGAACAGGTCGCGTCCATAGCGCATATGAAGCGCAAAGAAGAACAAAATGGTAAAGAGGAATGCAAACGAAAAACGATTATCGTGCTTGAAAAAATTCTTAAGAAAGAGCACACCGCCTAAAGCAACAAACATAAGCCAGACCACAACCAGGGATTTCCCAAGATCCGTTTCGTAACGCCCGATTGCAAGCGGAGCTTTCTTTTGGGTGTCACGGAACATCCATATCTTCAGGAAGGGGATATCCTCTTTGATCAGCAGAGGGTCTGGCGAGACAAAACTATGCAAAACCATTACCCTACTGAAGTAATTGGCGCGCAAAAGTGTCGGCTCGAAGACATTCTTTTCTTCGAACTGCAAGGTGGATACTTCCCACAAATAAGGATGCGCATCCGGGTAGATGAAATTATTAAGCAGATTCAGGGGAATAATGAACACGCCAATGATCAAACCGTATTTGATAAGCTGGGGAATATCGCGCTTCACCATAAAGTGCGCAATGACCGTCTGCGCGATATTCGAGATGGTGATGCCAAAAGCAGCCAACCCGGCAATGACCAGCATGTACATCGGTTTATCCTTGAGCAGCAGAACGATAAAGATCAACGCCATTGCGCCGAGAAAGATGTAATTCTCGATCAAGGAACCAAATGCGATCTGGGAGGTTGATGCGCCAAACAATGCTGCGATCAGCGCTGCATACAAGGAATTGGATGTAACCTCACGCACAAAATACCAGACCAGGAATACACACAGTGCGCCGGTCAGGGCAGTCACAATAAATGCACCGTAAAGCATATCCCCTTTCAGAAAGAGGGAGATCATCCACACCCACGGTCGGACGATGATCAGCACATACGGGTGGACGGTACGGTCGTAATAATCCTTGTAAAATTCCGTGCCAAAGCGGTAACGATACAATGCGCTATCGGTGTCGAAAAAGATATCGTCGAAGTCAAAGACAGGTTGGTTGAAGATGGAGGCGAGCAGCACATAGACACAAAAGAAAAGCAGGGCAATGGTCAAGCCGCCCAGGTTCGCGTTCACAAATGCATACAGACGGGTCTGCTGAAAGTGCCGCAGACGGGCGAGAGCCAATAACCCAAACGCCGCAGGAAACGCCACCATTACCCCAAACCAAAAAAATAGCGCCAACCCCGCCGGAATGACATACACCAAAATATCGAACTGACCTGGAAAACGGCTGGTCATACGTACGAGACCGGCAAAGAACGAGAGAATGGCGATCCCTACCCCGAACAACATGACAGCGTCATAACGCTGCAGCTCGAACTTCAACGCCAGCCTGCCCAGCAGGAAGTAAATGAACAACGTCAGGATGGATTGAACTGCAAGGGAAACCAGGAAGATCTCCACTCCCGTCTTGTAGTACGCATCCAGAAACCCCATTACGCTATAAGCAGGCAAAATACCCAGCGCCCAGGCAAGTAAGAGACGTTTATTCAGCATTGGTATCAGATCGTTCCATATCAAATGTAGAGCGTTTTGGAGTTTACCACATGCCCGAAAAGGGCAAAGGTTATCAAATCGCATCAGGGATGGTATATTTTCATACGCATGAAAACGATTAACACTTTCTTCGTTCGCTGGCAAACCCTGCTTTTATTCAGTGCCATTCTTATCGTTGGCATTTTTGCACGCACGTGGGAATTTGCAAGCCTGCCTCCCGGCTTGAACGTGGACGAAGCTTCCATCGGCACAGAAGCCTACTACCTCTACAAATACGGCATGGACCGTTATGGCATGACCTATCCCGTCCACCTCATTTCGTGGGGCAGCGGACAGAATGCCCTGTATGCCTACCTGCTGATCCCCTTTGTAGCGCTGAAAGGCATCAATGCCTTTAGCGTGCGCCTGCCAATGATGCTGGCTGGCATCTTTGCAATGCCATTGATCTTCGTTGCGGGCAGGCGTTTGTTGGGTGAAAAGTTCGCACTCCTCGCGATGTTCTTTTTAGCGATCTCACCGTGGCACATCGTCAACTCACGATGGGCGGTCGAGTCGAACATCATGCCGTTCCTTTTTCTGACTGGCTTCACTGCTCTAACTCTGGCAGACACAAAAAATTGGTGGCTCCTGGTCTCATCAATTTTCTTTGCACTCTGCCTGTACGCATACGGAACTGCCTATGCTGGGGTGCCCGTCTTTCTTCTTTTGACCGTGCCGCTTCTGCTTAAACTGAAACGCATTACCCCTGCACAAACGGTCATCAGCGCAGCAGTTTTCACGATGCTTGCATTTCCGATCCTGCTCTTCCTGGCGGTTAATACGCTCAAATTGGAAACCCTGCATCTTGGCGTGATTACCATTCCGCGCCTGCCTGTTGAAGCACGTTACGAGACGATGGCAGCCGTCTTCGGTGAGAGTCCCTTTGCGGCAGTTGCGAAAAACACCCGCATCCTGTTCGACGTTCTCTGGACACAGTCAGACGCCTTCCCTTGGAACTTCGTTACACCGTATGGTTATTTTTATACCTATACATTCCCACTGGTTTTGCTGGGATTCGCACTCACCCTGCCATTTAAATTTATCCATGAGAAACGCCCTGAACGCTGGCTGATCGCGGCATGGATGCTTGCCGCCGTTGTGGTCGGCATCATCCATCCAATCAACCTGACGCGTTTTAATTTGATCTTCACCCCCATCTTGCTCTGCATCACCCTGCTATTCATTGACCTTGATAAACACTTGCCGAAACTGATCCCTGTCATCACGGTCATCTTTTCAGTAGCCTTCGTCTTTTTTACCCGCGCCTATCATGGCGAAGAATACAAAAAAGTAACCAGCGCACTTTTTAACGAGGGCATCGTCCCTGCCATTGAGTATGCCGCCCCCAAAAGCAAGTCACTCGTCTGCTTTACGGACGAACATTATTCGCTGTATATCTATGTGCTGCTGACGCAAAAATTCCATCCGTCGGAATATATCCACGACCTGGAATGGATCGACCCCACAGACCCCGCCGACCCTGCCCGGACGCTGCTTGCTCTCAAACAATTCCGCTTCAAACCGGACGATTGTCTGAGCGACCCCGATGCGGCTTATATCCTCACCTTGAGAGAATCTCCTCCAAACCCGAACATCGCATACAAGGAAAAGAAGTTCACAAAGTTCGTCGTATATTTGCCAAAATAAAAAGAAGACGGTCGCTTTAAAAGCGACCGCCTTCTTCATTGAGAACCTAGACCTGCTCTGCCAAAACCTCCAGGATCGTCATCAGCAAGACTCCATTATTCCAAACCAAAAGAAAAAGGAATGCCAACAGCAAGGTCTGAAACCATTTCCGGTCATGGACCTGCTGCCACGCCAGCCCAAGCAACAGGATCAGGGCATACGTCCAGTTTGGCGAGTAGAGGAAGAGTTCCTTACCGTAACGCAAGTGCAGTCCCATATTCAACGCCATACAGCCTATCAACGCAATGGACAGGCGCAAGTGGGGATTCTTTTTTATGTTCAACAGGAAGAGCATGCCAGCCAGAGCCATCAACCCCAGCCAGAACCATGAAGCAGCAACTTGAACGGGCTGTTCATAACGGCTCAATTCATTGATCTCCGGTTTGAAGAAGCGAAATTGAATGAATGGGATATCTTCGTCGTAGAAAATGGGTTCTGGGGCTACAACATTATGAAAAAAGAATATCCGCGTCAGTGCCTGGGCTCTCAATGTATTCAAGGGAAAGAGATTTTGCTGCTCCGCCTGCAGCGTGGAAGGCACAAAAAAGAACGGATGTGAGTTGGGGAAAAGCAGGTTATTCGCTAGAGTGAACAACACCCAAAGGACGACCACCGAGGTCACATACCGGATCATCTGCCGGATGTTCGGTCTGACGGCGAACAATGCAATGACATTTTGGGCAAAATTCGTATATGTAATACCAATGGTCACAACACCAGCAGCGATCAATGGCGGCAGCGGTTTATCCTTAATCAGCAGCACATGGAACAACAACAAACTCGCAGCGAGGAAAATATAAGATTCGATGAGCGAGCCAAAGATCAAGTGCGAGGCGGATAATCCCAACAAGGCGGCGATCAACGAGGCGTAGACTGAACTTCCTGAGGCAGACTTGATAAAAGTCCACGCGAGATAGACACAGGCTGCACCGCCCAGAGCAACGAAGACATACGCGCCCCAGAGCCTGTCTCCCTTCAAAACGAAGGCAATCAGAGACACAAGCGGTCTGAAAAGCAGGATCATGAACGGATGAACAGAGCGCCAGTAATAATCCTGCCAGTTGTTGGTGACGAGACGGTTGCGATAGTTCATGCCATCGGCGTCGAAGAAAATATCATCCACATCAAAGCGCGGGTCATTGATAACAGAGGCAAAGAGCAGATATAGGACAAAGAAAACAAACGCCAGTGAAATACCAGCCAGGTTGGCGCTCACATAAGCATACACTTTGGTTTGCTTGAGCCAGTTATATAAACCGCTGAACTTCAGTTTCAAATGCAGCCATGCCTGCCAGGGCAAAGCCAGCAGACTCACGAACAGAAATATCCCGCTGGTTTTGATATCCAACACAAAATAAGTAAAAGAAAAAAGGGATACCTGCCGGTTGGCTTGGAACAGCCATAAAACAAATGCAATCACAAGAACAAATAACACGCCATGCACAAGCGCATCGAACCAGCGTTCTCCTGCCACCCGTCGGACTCTGCCCATCAAAAAATATCCAACCACACTAAGAAGCACCTGGAAAAGGATCGTCAGTAGGATTACTTCGCCGGGGCTTGTGTAAAAATTATCCAGAAAGCCGAGCAGGAAGTTGCTGAAGAAAAAAGCGAATGCCCATGCCCCGATCACGCGCAGGCGCCCGCCAGTCTCCAGCAATATTTGCACGGCTGGAACCGCTGGAACGATAATCAAAATGGAAAGAAAAAAAAGAAGGACAAAGACCGGGAAGGAAAACTGAACAACAACACCCGAGAGCAACACAGGTATGAATGCCCAGATGAAAATGATCGCCCTAGCAGGAGCAGCTGCACCCGCCAGAGACCTTTCAAGGAAGGGCAACAGATAGAGCAGACAAATGAGTAAAGCCGCCGCAGGAATTAGTACCAAGAATAGCTGGTCAATGAAAGCGCGCGTATCAAGATCAAAAAAGGTTTTTGCCAGCGCAAATGAGGCGGTCATGCCAACCGCCGCGCTGAGGAGCACACGCCATATGATTCCGATCCGCTGCTGGTTCATATTCAGCCTTTAAGAAGGTGACAGTCACTTTCTCAAGTGACTGTCACCCGACTCTGTTATTTTTCCAATTCACGCAAAAGCTGCAGGAATTCGGTCCAATCTTCGTTATCCATCCAGACATCCACGTTGTCAAAAGAGACTGCATACATGCCATCATCGTCGGGCTTGGCTTGCATTAATTCAGGGACGGTGGAGAGCAATTCCCCCCACTCTTCCATGAAAAAGTTGATGGTGGCACGCCCAAGCTGGAGGTAATAGGTGGTTTCACCGTCGGGTTCGTCTGCACGCCATGCCATGAAGTTTTCGGTCTCAGCCAGGGTTTCGGTATTCGGTTCTTGATTGTTGCTCATGAGTTCTCCTATGGGGTTGAATGGTTGGAAAAAGTTGAGGCGGAGTGAAGGCTATTTTTTAGCTTTCAGTTTCCGGTCACGAAAGAAGCGGCGAATAGCGACCATCCACCGCGAGCCGGGCGGTGGCGGCGGTTGGGTCACTTCTTTTTCAGGGAAGGGGTCGAGGTCCAGCATTTTGCGCATGACGTAATTCCATAACAAAGTGGCGGTAGCCAGAATGGGCGCGGCAACGACCACACCCAGAATGCCAAATAAATTGGCGGCGATGATCGCAGCAACCAGTACGGCTGCGGGGTGTACCTTTAAGGCATTCGATAGAATGCGCGGCGAAACGATGTTATCGAAAACCTGATCGATCAGCAAGGCAATCACAAGCACAATCAGAGTATATGTCAGATCAGGCAGGTGGAAGATGGAGTAATCTTGAAAATATGCCACAATGACCAGGATCGCCCAGTTAATCGCAGGTCCTACATATGGAACGAACCGTGCCAGCCCGGCAAGGAAAGCAAGGCTGATGGCATAATGCACACCCAGCACACTTAATACAATGGAATATACGATCACCGCCAGGACAAAGATGATGATCTGCCCGCGCAAGAAGGCATTCCAGATCCGTCCCAAGTCACGGCTCAAGCGGGCAAGGTCTTGATTGTAGCCGGGAACATCCACCGTAATGATCTGGTTGCGCAAGCCCCGGCTTTCGACCAGTGTGAAATAGGAAACAAGGATGACGAACAACGTCCAACCAAGGAAGTTGGCGGCACTGCCAGCCACTGTTCCAACCAGGGTTCCAGTGCGGCTCAACAGCGGCTGGACCATGCCAAGCACCTGCTGACTGAGGTCGTTCAAGTCGAGGGCGCTGAAGTCGAATTTAAACGGACCAAATTGGATGACCCGCCCGGAAATATCTTCGATCAATTGGGGCAATGTCCGCAGTGCATCTTGCAGGATGACCACCAGGCTTTGAACCTGCTGTACCAGCCCCACTCCACCCAGGGTCAACAGTCCCAACAGTAAAATGATGATGATCAGGAAAATAACCGCCACCGAGGCGTTCCATGAAATCCGCAATTTTCGCTGTAAAAGATCTGCAAGGGGATGGAATAAATAGGAAAGCAGGAATGCCATTACCAATGGAGTGATAATGAATTGGAATTTAACCAGCAGTGCACCGACAACTACAACAACCGTAAGCGCAACTACAAGCTTTGTATTAGTGCCCCAGCCCGGGGAGGATAATTTGGGTGTCTGTTCCATTCGTAGCTTCCTATTCAAAACCAGCGAAAAGACGATCTCATCTGGTGATTCGATTTTATCAAAGAAGGGTGATTTTACAACAACCCCTATTGAAACAAAAATGCCCGCAGGCATACCTGCGGGCATGGGAAATGCGGTTGACTAACAGCCAGCAATGAAGGGGAAGAAAGTACACCAGCGATAAGTGGCATCGACCCACCAGAAAAACCCGGCGCACATACAGATGAAGAGGAATACGCCACCGCCAATGAAGATCGGCATCATATTGGTTTTCTTGGGTGCGGCAGGCTGAGGAGCGGCGGAATACGCCACAGCAGGGGGCGGCGCATAAGAAGGCGCCGGGGCAGAATACGCAGGCGGGGGCACAGCCTGTTGGACGGCTTTACGTGACACTGCCACCGTGGCACCCGCATCGGCTGCCATGGAATCGTACATGAGCACGATCTGCTCGCCCAATGAAACAACATCACCTGGCTTGAGCACAACCGGACCAGCAAGGCGCTGTCCATTTACGAAGGTGCCATTGGTGGAACCAAGGTCTTCAAGAACATACTTGCCGCCCTGAAACATGAGCCGCGCGTGCTTGCGAGAGATCTCCGCATCATTGATCGCAACACCATTGGTCGAATCACGTCCTATGGTGAGCTGCTCTCCTTCAAGCGGAAAGGTAACACCCGGTGTGGGTCCCGATCTCATAACAAATTGAAACTGTGCCATCTTCTTCCTCCGAAAATTATTTCAATTAATCCTGTTTAGTTTACAATCTTCATGCTAAAAAGTCAAACATTTACTTCTTAGCCCGTTTGGGGGATATATCGATGCTGCCATCCCGCGGGACAGTCTTGTTGGTGCGTGGCAGATAGATCATAAAAACAGTACCCACACTCATTTTGCTTTTTACTTCGATGCGTCCACCGTGACCCTGCACGATCTGCTTGCAAATGGAAAGTCCTAACCCGGTGCCGGATGCGCGTGTTTCGTGTTCACGCACACGATAGAACTTCTGGAAGAGATGCGGGAGCGCCTCTTCCGGGATGCCGATGCCGGTATCTTGAATGACAACCATGATCTCGTTATCGTGAATCTCTGCCCGCAGCAACACACTTCCATTGGGGCGGTTGTACTTAATCGAGTTGCTCAACAGGTTCAAGAAAACCTGTTTAATCTTATCCCGGTCCGCGTCAACAAGCGGCAGTCCCTCCGGCGACTCAACGCGCAGATGGATATTATCCTCGACTGCCTTGGTTGCCATGATGTCCTTGCATTCATACATCAGGTCTGCCAGGCTGAAGATGGTTTTTCGATATTGCACGCGCCCGGATTCCAAACGCGCCAGGTCCAGGAAAGAGGAAGCCAGAGCGTTCAGGCGCATGGTTTCACTGTGAATGTTTTGAATGATCTGGTCGCGCTGATCCTGCGACATTTCGGGGCGCAGTAACAGATACGTGGCTGTACTAAGCGAAGAAAGCGGGGTGCGCAGTTCATGCACGAACTCTGAGATCAGGTCTGATTGCTGGAAGAGGCGCGTGTTCTCGATCGCCACAGCCGCTTGAGCCCCCAACACCAGCAGGAGGGATTCATCCGCCTCCGTAAATTTGCCCCTGTGCTTGTTCAACGCCTCCAGAACCCCGACGATCTTGTTCTTCGTAATGAGCGGAATGCCCAAAAGAGATTCGGTTGAAAGCCCGGTGATCGCCTCCACATTGGAGTAGAAGCGCTGGTCTTCATGCGCATCGGTGATACGCACCGGTTTGCGGTTGGTTACGATCCAGCCGGCGATACTCCCATCCAGCGGAACTGTAATGCCGCGCCGGGTGGATTCATCCATATTGGTAGAAACCTGAAAATAAAGCTGGCGCGAGGCATCGTCGTATAGCAAGATCGAAGCCGCCTCCGCACCACTGATCTCTGCAGCGGCATGCACGATGCGCGAGAGCAGGATGTCCAGGTCAAGGGTCGAGGCAAGATCGCGGGAAATATCGATCAAGCGTCGGTAGCTATCCAGTCGTTCAGTTTTTATTTCAGCCATTAAGCACTCTCTCCGTGATCGCAGGCAGGACGGTTGCAACATCTTCGAGGATGGATACATCCGCGCGAACGTTTAAATACGTGGGGACATTATTGATAATAATGAGGTGAGCGCCTCTGTCCAATGCCTGCATTGGCAGCCCTGCCACCGGCAACACCTCAAGGGATGAACCGATCACCAGCATCAGGTCGCAGCCACGCGCCTCTTTTTGCGCCTTAAACCAGGCAGACTGGGGCAGCTGCTCGCCAAACAAGATCACATCCGGCTTGAGGAGCTGGGCACATTTGGGGCAGCGGGGAAGTTCACCGCACTCGATAAATGAAGCAATATACGCCTCTGCCTGTACCTGATGATAACACTGAGTACAGGTCAAAGTTTGCATTGTACCGTGCAATTCGATCACGGTTTTCGAACCTGATTTCTGATGTAGGGTATCTACATTCTGGGTAATAATGGATTTAATATATCCATGCTGCTCAAGTTCCGCCAGTGCCAGATGCGCCGGGTTGGGTCTGGCTTCGTACATCTGAAGTGCCAATGGGCGGAACCACTCGAAGAATTGACCGGGCTTTGTACGAAACGTAATGAGCGAAGCCACCTCAAGGGGCTCATCTCGAGACCACAAGCCAGTTCCTGAAGATCGAAAATCAGGGATACCTGATGGTGTGGATATTCCCGCCCCCGTCAGAATGACAGCATGCTTGGAATGGCGGATCAGATCTGCCGCAAATTCAATGCTTGTCTGAGTCTGAGGGGCTAAAAAGGTCATCGCGCCTTTTCGCGCTCGAGGATGGCGTCTGCGATCTTTAAGAATTGCTGCGCGGTCATATTCTCAGGCTGTGCAATCAACGCAGGAGTGCGCGAACGACTCGCCTGGAGGAACAATTCCGGCATGGGGGTCAACGTGGTGAGGATGGGGCGACCCAGATCCTTTTGCACTTGCGCCCAGGGAATTTGCGCATCGGAACGCTGACGGTTGTTGAGCACGACAGAGATCGACTTTGCATCCATTTTCATGGTCGAAAGCTCACCCAACAGAAGTTTGGTATGTTGAATGGAATGCGGCATTCCCTCCATGACCACGATCCGATCGGAACATAGTGCAAGTATCTTTTGGTTGGAAAGCGATAAACCAGACCCCAGATCCAGCACAACATAATGAGCCATCGTAGAAAGCCGAATGACAAGAGTTTCGAAATTTTCAGCCCGGGCAGCCAAGTCTACATCTGTGGGGTTTTCTGAAGAAACAAGGACTCTCACTCCCATACCGTGTGTAACTAATGAAGACTGGACTTTTTCACGGGTGATCTCTGCTACTGTACCCTTTAAAATATCAGTCAACCCTGAATTGGCAGAAATTCCCAGATCCGAAGCCAAGGTTCCCTGCCCTGGAGTAAACTCAGCCAGAACAACATCTGCCTTGGTACGGTTATACAGACCCGCAGCCAAATTCGTGGCAACGGTCGTAACCCCCAGCCCGCCTCTCACTGACACCACTCCGATTACATACCCATGCCGTTCCTGAGAGACCGTCGCCATATCTTCGGGGCTCTTTGTTGAAGCACGTGCCAGCAGCGCCTTCACATGAGATTGGAGTTCAGTGGGGTGTGTAGGCTTGGTCAGGTAATCATCTGCCCCAACTTCGAACCCGGTCACCTTATCATCCAATTGTGTCTTTGCCGTGAACATCAAAATCGGTATCGCCGCTGTGGCAGGATTCTTTCGCAGGCGGCGGGTAACCTCATAACCGTCCATATCTGGCATCATCACATCCAAAAGAATCAGTTGAGGACGCTCCTCGAAAGCCTTGGTCAACCCCTGTGTCCCATTCGCGGCAGCAACGACTTGATACCCCTGTCGTTGGAGCATCAACCCAACCAGCCGCAATGTATCTACGTCATCGTCAATGATTAAAATTTTTTCAGACATGATTACCTCATCCACAGACATGCAACTCAATGGCAGGGTTTCAACCAGCGAGCCACAACCTATTTATCTAATTATAACGGACAAGTCACCAACTTTCACACAGTGTCCTTCTGTGCAGCCTCCCCCGTTTCACCTAATACTTCAGGACACACCTTCGTGCTATAATGAAATCAGCAACGGGACAGTTTCCCAAACCAAGGGGATGACAGGCTTCGACGGGAGAGGCTGGTTCCGGAATGCGAGCCGAGCGCGCACCGAACTCGTAAAATCAGTGCAAACTTTAAGTGCCAACAACCGCACTTACGCTGCTATGCCCCTCGCCGCCTAAGGCGAAGCGTAACAGTCTGACATCTTAGGATGTCACGTCCACCGGCAACCGCCCTCCTTCGGGTGACGGACCGGGCGAAACAAAGATGGAGTGCCGCGTGTGACTCTGCTAAACACGCGAAAGACAAGCAGATGGTCACAGGTTAACCAGCCCGCCGGGGTGCCTGTGGTGACGATAAGCGGCAGGCTACGCTCGTAGATTTCCGAGGGTCGAATCTTTCGGACCCGGGTTCAATTCCCGGCATCTCCACCTTCATAATAGTCCGGCATGGCGCTGGACTATTATTATTTAACCCATGCGCTCCAAATTACACTTGAGCTCGTCTTGTGATATAAAAAGCAACATGAAAAAAATCATCTTTATTGGACTCCTCCTACTAACCTCAGCTTGCGGCGCGAGCACACCTACCTCCGCCTCAGATCCTGCCACCGCTACAACGGTTCTGACCACACCGAAAACTGACCCATCCGCCACAGCCGACCTCCCCACTGAAACCGCCACGCCCGAACCACCAGCCTTATATTTCACCGACGAATTCGATGCCGCCTCCACCTATTGGAATTTCTTCCAGCTTGGGGGAACACAGTTCCCAGCCCTCATCGCACAGAATGGGGTACTGCGCATCGACATCTCCGCAACGGATACATGGCTTATTGGCATCCATACTGCCCACACATACTCCAATGTTTTCATCCGTGCGAAAACAACCCTCGCTCCTAGCGGTTCCGCAGGGCTGATCTGCCGCTACAGTAAGGAAAACGGCTGGTATGAGTTCAACCTAGCCAGTAATGGCGACTATAGCATCCTGCTCGGAGAATGGCTTTCTTCCGGCGTTTCCAAATACACCCCAATCTTCAGCGGTACAACTGATCATTTCACAGAAAATGCCAGTAACGAGCTGGGACTCTTCTGTAACGACAACTTTCTAAGCTTGTATGTAAATAATAGGCTCGTTCACAATATGGATGTTACAAACTACGGACTGGCCGAAGGCGAGATCGGGATCACCACTTCGTCCTTCACAGAGCTCCCCATGTCGGCGCAGTTCGAATGGGTCCGGGTGGATAGAGAGTAAGGATTGATAAAGGCGGCAGACGAGCCGCCTTTTCGTTTAACTCAAAACCTACGTATCGTTAACAGAATTCTTGCAGATATCGCTTAACATGAAGCCATAGAAAAGATTTACAAGGAGATTTCTCATGGGCAAAATCATAGGAATAGACCTCGGCACGACCAACAGCGTCGTCTCCGTTATGGAAGGCGGCTCTGCAACTGTTATCACTACAGCAGAAGGCGGGCGTTTATGTCCGTCTGTTGTCGCGTTCAACAAGAATGGTGAACGCATGGTGGGGCAAACCGCCAAGCGCCAGGCTGTGGTGAACCCCGATAACACCATTTACTCCATTAAGCGTTTCATCGGGCGTCATTTTGAAGAAACTTCTTCAGAGCGCAGCATGGTTCCATATCAGGTAACACAGGGACCGACTGGCGATGTGCGCGTGAAGATCCCCGTCAATGGCAAGGAATACTCACCACAGGAAATAAGCGCAATGGTGCTGGGCAAGCTCAAAGCAGATGCGGAAGCGTATCTCGGCGAAGCTGTTACACAGGCAGTCATCACCGTCCCGGCGTATTTCAACGATAGCCAGCGTCAAGCCACCAAGGATGCAGGCAAGATCGCAGGCTTGGAAGTGCTGCGCATCATCAATGAGCCGACAGCCTCTGCTTTGGCTTACGGGCTCGACAAAAAGAAAAATGAAACCATTCTGGTCTTTGACCTCGGCGGCGGTACGTTCGACGTATCGGTCCTTGAAGTGGGTGAAGGCGTGATCGAAGTAAAGTCTACACATGGCGACACCCACCTCGGCGGCGATGACTGGGATCAGAACATCACCAACTGGGCAGCAGACGAATTCAAGAAGGATCAAGGCATTGACCTGCGCCAGGATCGTCAGGCGTTACAACGTCTGCGTGAGGCGGCAGAAAAAGCCAAGATTGAACTTTCCACTGTGATGGAAACTGAGATTAACCTGCCCTATGTGACCGCGGATGCTTCAGGACCGAAACATTTACAGTTAAAACTCAGCCGCGCAAAATTCGAGCAGATGACCGAAGACTTGTTGCAGCGCTGCCGTACCCCATTTGAAGCCGCACTGAAAGACGCAGGCTTGTCTGCTGATAAGCTCGATGAAGTCGTGTTGGTCGGTGGTTCTTCGCGTATGCCGATGGTTCAGGATCTGGTCCGCAAGTTGACCAACGGCAAGGAACCGAACAAAGGCGTGAACCCCGATGAAGTGGTTGCGATTGGTGCAGCCATTCAGGGCGGCGTGCTTGGCGGCGAAGTTAAAGACATCCTTCTGCTCGATGTGACTCCGCTCTCTTTGGGCGTGGAAACGATGGGCAGTGTGATGACGGTGATGATCGAACGCAATACCACCATCCCTGTGCGTAAAACTGAAACATATTCCACCGCTGCTGATAATCAGACCGCTGTGGACATCCATGTGTTGCAAGGTGAACGCCCCATGGCTGGTGATAACATGTCGCTCGGACGTTTCCGCCTCGATGGCATCCCACCGGCACCGCGCGGCGTTCCACAAGTTGAAGTGACCTTCGACATCGACGCGAACGGCATCTTGCATGTGACTGCGAAAGACAAAGCCACCGGCAAGGAACAGAAAGTCACCATCACCGCCTCGACCAACCTGAACAAGAATGACATCGAGCGCATGGTGCAGGAATCCAAATTAAATGAAGCTGCCGACAAAAAACGCCGTGAAGCGATCCAAGTTAAGAATGATGCGGACAATCTTTCGTATCAGATCGAAAAGGCGCTGCGCGACCTTGGCGATAAAGTTCCATCCGCTGAAAAGGCTTCCATCGAAACCAAGGTCAATGAGTTGAAACAGGCGGCTCAAGGCGACGATATTGAACACATCAAGAAGCTGACCGAGGAATTGCAGAACACCTTCCACGCCCTCAGCCAGCAGATGTACGCGCAGGGGCAACCACAACCTGAAGGCGGACCCTCCTCACCGCATGATGGCAATGTTGTGGATGGCGAAGTAAAAGAATAAGTTTTTTTGATCAGAACTCCGAAGTTGCAATAGACTTCGGAGTTCTTTTTTATGTATAATCTTTTCATGCAAAATCTAAAAATCGGCAGCATCATCCCCGTCCATGCCTGCAAAACGGATGGGACGGTTTACCGAAGCTGGCAAGCCACAGTCGAATCTGTGACCTCTGATCTACTTGTTACGGTTGCGCCTGCCGGGTCATCCGTCATCAACATCAAAGGCGAAGACTATCCGCTTGAACATCATTACCGCGCCTATTACTGGTTTAATAAATTCTACAACCTGCTTGAGGTCTTTGAAACGGACGGCAGGTTGTTTCATATCTATATCAATATTGCTTCACCGCCCGAATTTAAAAATGGCGTGATGAGTTTCAAAGACCATGAGCTGGATGTTTCAAAAATCCCACCCAACCCGGCACACTTGGTGGACGAAGACGAATTCGCTGATGCCGTTGTGAAATACAACTATTCGCCGGAATTTCAGGATAAGATGTACGCTGCAGCCAAAGAAGCGCTTGACCTGGCAGAAAACTGGCAGGCAAAACCCTGCCCAATTTTTGGAGAAAATCATGATTAAAAAGAAAATCGCATTCATCGGACCTGGTGTGATGGCAGAAGCCATGATCGCGGGCTTGCTGCGCAAGAAACTTGCAGATGCAAAGAACGTCACCGCATCGGGTCCGCGCGAAGAGCGAGTGAACGAACTTAACAAAAAATACGGCATCAAAGCCACCACAGATAATTCCGCTGCTATTCACGAAGCGGACGTGGTCGTGCTCTCCGTTAAACCGCAGCGGCTAACCGAAGTAATGAAAAGCCTGAAGGGCATCCGGTCGGATGCGCTGGTCTTGTCCATTATTGCAGGCGCAACTCTGAAGAAAATGAGTGCTGGGTTGAAACATAAAGCCATTGTGCGCTCGATGCCGAACACCCCGGGGCAGATCGGCGAAGGCATCACGGTGTGGACAGCTTCAAAGGAAGTGACCGAAGAACAGCAGGAAATGACACGCGCCATCCTCGGAGCTTTGGGTGAAGAAGTTTTTGTGGAAGATGAAAGCTATCTCGACATGGCAACCGCGCTCTCCGGTTCAGGTCCTGCCTATGTCTTTCTCTTCACTGAAGCGCTGATTGACGCTGGCGTTCACATGGGCTTTCCGCGCCGTATTGCTGAGCAACTTGTTTTGCAAACTATCAAAGGTTCGGCATCATATTATCAAGGCGCGGCAAGACACCCCGCCACATTGCGCAACCAAGTCACCTCTCCAGGCGGAACTTCAGCAGAGGCGTTGTATTATTTGGAAAAAGCAGGCTTCCGCACAGCGATTTCGCGTGCGGTGTGGGCAGCATATCAACGCTCACTGGAGTTGGGCAAGGAGAAGCCCGGTCACGTTGAAGTGGATGAAGAGAAATAGAGGTTTACAAATCTATCTTTCATGCTTTATAAAACGTAACGCGGATAGATCAATATCTATCCGCGTTTTTTACATATCGCACATGTCAAACAGTTACTGAGGCGGTTGAACAAGCCCGGAAGAATATCCATCCTGAGTAAAAAAGTCCACAACAAAGACATGGAAAGTTCCATTGCCACAATCCACTTTCCATTCTTCCTGCCAGGAGCCTTGGGCGTCTGGTTGGGTGATCACTGTAATTTCAGTGGTATCTGCCTTGGGAGCAGGGCAATTCGCTTCCTGGTAGTAGATGGGAATCTGCGTCCATACAAATTCACGAGTTCGTTCATCTCCCAACCCGCCTTCTGGTGCTTCGCTAAAAGGCGTAAATGGAATTGGAACATTGGGGCTGTTGGGATCATCTGGATTAATTGGAATCTCATACACTTCCTTGACTTCATCCACGGTTTCTTTTACTGCCACATAGGCTTTGTAACCATAATAACCACCCACCCCCGTCACAAGACAACAACAACCGAGAATAATTATCCCTACAATGGAAATTATTAAGTTTCGGCTCGAACTTTTATCTTCACTAATAGCAGAATTTTGCGAGTCGGTATACATTTATAAATATCTCCTAATAATATAATTAAGAGATATTATGCTTAAAAAGCCGTCAGGCTTAATGCCCCATTGGTCTTATGTGTTTTAGTCACTTCCCAACTTAGACGATTTCAAAAAAAGTCCATAGATGGGTACCCATCTATGGACTTTGCCATACCCTACCTACCATTCCTCATGGTCGTCACTTTTCACAAAGTAACGACAGAGCATTTTTATCCGCCTTCATCAGGGGGTGGGTCGCCGCCTTCTTCCTCGCTTGAACCGCCATCTGTGGCATCACCAGTTTCAGGATCGCTTTGATCATCCGTAGTGGAATCTCCATCATCCGGGGTTGTCTCATCCAAGTCAGTGGAATCGCCAGATGGGTCATCAATCATTGAGCCATCTTCAAATCCTGCGAACCCATCTTCACCCTGCACATTGTTGCCTAACTCTTCAAAGTCAAGTACATCCAAGTCTTCGTAAACACCCTGAATATCATACTCTTGCCCGTCTTCGTCATTTTCAGTCTCAAAGATATCCATGTTAAAGAAGTCGAAACCGTCCAACATATCTGAAAATTCAAACGAAGCACCCGGTTGGGGAGTATCATTTCCAACCATAAACTGCCCATGTTGAGTAAAAACACCATTCACATAAAAACTTACCTCGTACACTCCCGGCTGGACGATATAGAGATCTGCATAAGCAGGGGTGAGCAAGATTTTCAACACGCCTTCATTCGCACGGTTCCAATTTAGGGTTCGGGTCCATGAAGGGTCTTCTACGCCATTTCGAGATACTTTGACGACAAGCAGGCTGCCTTCTTCCAATCCGCTGTATTGGAACTCAGAACCCACTTTATAAACAAACCCTTTACTTTCATTTATAGAAACGACGAACTTGGGCTTGCTGATAGCAGCATTGATACTGCCTTCCTCAATCTCGTACTGTATAGCGACTGATTTTTCATCCAACAGAATAGCCATCTCTGCGGCTGCCTGCCCAACCAAAGCCGGATCAGAAATAGCATCCTTGACTGGTGACACGGCGGTCTCATCTGCAAGCAGCGCTGCCAACGTTTTCAATTGGTAGGACGCTTCGTTAATTTGCCACCATATTTCAGATGGGTCAGCCCCGAGACTTCGTTTTTGTCTGGCAGATTCTGCGGCACGGTTCAAAGTCAGACGGTAATTGAGTCTGGCAGTACTCACATCACCAGTACCAAGCTCCACCATCGCCATGCGTAATTGCAGCCAAAGATCCTCGGGGTTTTCCTCCAGGGCAACTTCACCCGCTTCCAGCGCATCATCAAAACGACCCATTTGGAAGAACACCCAAACCAGATCACTGACAATGTTCGGAGCAACTTCGCCAGCGTCTATTGCGATCTCATAATCCTGAATGGCCGCTTCAAAATTACCCAATGCAGCATTGGCATCGGCGCGCAGCAGGTAGGCGCGCCCATAGGGATATTCTTCACCAGCAAATTTAATCGCCTCATCCAACGCAGGCAGGGCAGCTTCCCATTCTTTTTGCTTCACAAAACTTGCGCCTTGAGCATAATATGGGATCGCCCCTGTTTCACGCAAGTCGTATATGGGGTCCAGCCAAACGACATACGACCAAATTGATACAACAACGACCATCGGAATTCCCGAACCAGCAAAGATCAAACGCGGCACATGAGATTTGGTCATGAGTGCCAACCCCAGCAGGAATCCAGCAACCGCCAGCATTGTCATTTGAAGGACATAGACACTTGCTTTATCGTCCCAGGCAGCCGATACTTCAGATGCAGCCTGCTGCTTTTCCTCCAATTCAATGATGTCCAACCCGTATGTCTCCATTTTGAAGGCAGGGACATCTACGTTGCCGGTTGCAGGATTAAAGTATTGAGAACTCAGCAGAGCACTGTCGTTAACAAGGCTATCCCGCAATTCGCGATACGCCTGGGCAGAGGCAACATCTCCGCTTTTTTCAGCAGAAACGGCAAGCAGGTCATACTCACGCCACAATTGAAAGATCGTGCCGAACTCGTTATTTATGTTCGCATCGCCACTGATCTGGTCGCCCATTGCCTGGTAGTAATACATCTGCTCATTACTGGCAGCAATACCGGAAAATGTGGTGGCATCTCCCTGTACCTTGGTGATCAACGAGCCGACCAACGCAATGAATGCCACAGCAATAGCAACCACAGTATTAAAAAGAGCATCGGAACCGGAAGTGTCGTTTGTTTCAGGTGTTTCGTTTTCTTCCATAACTCGCCTCGTTTAACTCCAATTCAATACGCCGATGACCAAGCCAGCCACGGCAAATACTGCCCCCAACGCAGTGAAACCCCAAAGAACGACCGGCTTTAATGCTTCCACTGTAGATATCACCGCAAAGAAAAATAAAGATACCGCCAGCAAAACCAGGGCATATTGCATTCTTTGTACTTGCGCATCAAGTGCCACCGCAAGATTCAAGTGCCTCTGCGAATTCAAGTCCATATCTCGTGCGGCACGGGCATATAACTGTCCCAGTTGCGTGCTTGTATCATAAGTGCCGTCCTGGGTAATGTATATATTGGGAAAAAGCTGTAAATTGGAAATATACAAAGCGCGCAACCCCTCTTGTTTTGTTTCCAAGGTGACGATCAAAGATTCGTCCACCGCATCGGCAGAACGCGCCTGTTCCAATTGCTGCGAGACCAGCAGGTATTCATCATAATTACGTTTGTAATTCAGGAAGCTACGGTGGTTCTCATCCACTGTCAGTGCATTAATGGACTGTATTTTTTGAGTATTCAGCTCAGCACGCTGGGCAGCTGCGTATTCCCCTTCAGCATCGCCGGTGACATTTCCCATTTGCCAACCCAGTAGCGCGCTAAAAATGGTAAGAATCGAAATAACAATGGCAATGATCGTATTAAATTTAGAATCTGTCCCGGTTTCCATAGGCATATCCCTTAATATGATTTTGTAAATCTTACCCAAGCCCTGCAAAGCGGGCAATCCTCAGTTTTGAAAGCACCGACGTTTTTGGGCGGTATAATTTGAAGGCGTTTTTACCAACCACGATAATTGACATGGCACTCATCACAACGAACAACCTCACCAAATCCTACGGTGCGACCGACATCTTCGCGGGCATCACCATCTCGATTGAGAAGGGCTCGCGGCTGGGCATTGTCGGTCCGAACGGCGTTGGCAAGACCACGCTCTTACGAATCCTTGCAGGCGAAGATGAAGCTTCGACGGGAACAGTCACCCGCACCCGGGGAGTCCGAAGCGGATATTTGTCGCAAGAGGCAGATTTCAAAATGACGGGCACGCTGTGGGACGCGTGTTATTCCGTCTTCGATGAACTCATCCGCCTGCAAAACGAATTGCACCGCCTTGAAGACCTGATGGCAACTGACCCGGAGGTCATCGAACAATACGGCAAATTGCAAGAGGATTTTGAACGACGCGGCGGCTACACCTACGATACGCGCATTAAGCAAGTGCTCACCGGTTTGGGATTCAGCGCCGAAGACTACACCTTATCTTTGGATCACCTCTCAGGCGGACAGCGCACTCGCGCCTTTCTCGCACGCCTCCTTTTATCTAACCCTGACCTGCTCCTGCTCGATGAGCCGACCAATCACCTCGACATTCGCGCCGTTGAATGGCTCGAAGGTTATTTGAATCAATGGGAAGGCGCGGCGATCATCGTTTCACATGACCGCTATTTTTTGGATAAGGTTAGCAATGTGATTTTTGAAATGCTGCCCGGTGCATATGAGACCTACAACGGGAATTACACTTCCTATTTGAAGCAGCGTGAAGAACGCATTGCGCGCAGGCAGGAAGTGTTTGAAAGTGAAAAAGAAAAATTAAATAAAGAGATGGAATACATCCGCAAAAATGTGGCGGGACAAAATGTATTGCAAGCGAAGGGTAAATTAAAACGTTTGTCGCGCTTGATCCAAGCCATCGAACAGATCGGCATGGAAGCCGCGCTCAACCAAAAATGGATTGAGACAGCCAGCGAAGTTTCTGTAACGACATCTATTATGAGTGTGGAAGAAGCAGGTCGCCGCATTAATGCGTTGAGGTCGCCGGTGCGGACCTTGCCGAATTTACATCTGCGGCTTGGTTCACAAAAACGCTCAGGTGATCTGGTTGTGCGCACGAAAAATTTAGAAGTTGGCTTTCCCGATAAATTCTTGTTCAAGACTCCTGATATTGAATTGCGTCGTCAAGACTGTGCCGCATTGATCGGACCGAACGGCGCGGGCAAGTCTACGTTCTTGAAAACCATTCTCGGTCAGTTCGAGCCATTGGCTGGGGAAGTCATTCTCGGTTCGAGTCTGCATATCGGTTACTTCGCACAGGCACATGAAGGACTCAACCCAGAGAATACCCTGTTACAGGAAATCGATTCGGTCATGCCGAATTGGCTGCCGGGGCAGATCCGCGATTACTTGGGCAAATATCTTTTCAGCGGCGATGATGTGCATAAGAAAGTCGGCATGCTTTCCGGCGGTGAGCGCGGACGTTTGGCGTTATCTAAGCTGGCTTTACAAGACACGAACCTTTTGTTATTGGATGAACCGACCAACCACCTCGACATCCCTTCGCAGGAAGTCTTGGAAGCTGTGCTTGAAGATTACGAAGGCACGGTCTTACTCATCACGCATGACCGGTATCTCGTCGATGCAGTTGCGACTCAGATCTGGGAGATCGATACCGAAGAAGCACATCTGATCGCTTTCAAGGGAACGTACTCCGAGTTGAGAGCCGAACGCGAACAGAAGGAATACGAAGCCTTCATGGCGGCGAGAAAAGGCGAACCTCGAGATTCGAAAAGCGATACTCGAGCATCAACAGCGCTGCCGAAGGGGAATAGCGCCTCTCCAAAATCCAAGCAGGCAATCTCAAAAGAAGAAAGAAAAAGGGTTGCGCAATTGCAGGAATTGGAAAACAAGATCGCCGAGTTGGAAGCGACACTCGCGAATTTGAGTTCACAGCTTGAGAGTCCCATGGTCAAGCCGGATGAAGTGATTAAGATCGGCAAGGAGTACAACCGCGTCCAAGCCGAGATGGATGAAAAGCTGGCAGAGTGGGAACGGATGCAAGGATAACCATGCCTTCTTACATTGACCTCAGCCACACCATCCACGACGGACTGGTTACCTACAAGGGACTGCCCGCCGCCATCGTTTGTGATTACCTTACCCGTGAAGCCTCGCGCGGACGATATGCTCCCGGCATAGAATTCCACATTGGCAAAGTAGAAATGGTAACCAATACCGGCACATACGTGGACAGTCCATTTCATCGCTATGAGGATGGCAAAGACTTATCCGAAGTCGAATTGGAAAAATTCGTTGACCTCGAAGGCATTGTCATCCGTGCGGACTATCGCAAGGGGCTGGCTATCACTACCGAGGCGTTCAAAGGCAAAGAGATTCGTGGACGAGCCGTCTTGGTTCACACTGGCTGGGCGGAACATTGGGCGACGGATGTATATTTTGAGAATCATCCATTCCTAACAGAGGATGCAGCGATCTATCTCCGCGATAATGGTGCCAAGCTCGTCGGCATTGATTCACACAACATTGACGATACGCGCGGGAACGCAAGACCTGTTCATTCTGTGCTGCTGCGAAACGAGATCATTGTTGCCGAGCATTTATGTAATTTAGAAAATGTACCCGATGAGGGCTTCTCTTTTACGGCTGCTCCGCCCAAAGTTAAAGGGGCCGGGACCTTCCCCGTCCGCGCATTTGCAAAAACTCGCTAAAGCTCAACGCCAAAAAAAACTCCCAAATCACCGGGAGTTTTTTTTGGCGTGTACTGAAATAGAAAATGTTTTTTCAATATTCTTCGGGGAAACCAACAACAACAAAATCAACAGACCTGCCATACGCAGATAACTAAAAGGATATACGTTAAACACAGGCAGCGCAAAGACCAGTGCAGTTCCGATGGTTGTTTGCAAGAACGCATCCCTGCCTCGCAATGTAAACGTCCATATTGCCAGCGGTATGGCAATAACGTAATGATGCTCCCAAGCGGATGGAGCAATCAAAAGAGATATTACTGAAAAATCCAGCATATGACCGGTCATGCGGAAGAAATCTGTATCCATACGCAATGCACCGTCTGGAACAGCCATCCTTTCCCTCTGAAGGAAGCGGAATAGATACCACACCCCGACTGATGCGACCACACACACAAACACCGCACGCAAAATGGTATCTGGCAAATTCAAAAAGCCAAGCGTGCTCCTTAAAAAGCTCATCGGGCTGGAGTTTCTAAACAACAAACTCTCCTGCTCCACAGGAAAGGAACGGTAGAAATTAATAAACTGCCGCCATAATTCAAAATTGCGAAAAAAGTTCGTTTCGAAAAAGATGACAAGCAGCGAACCCGCAAAAAGCCCGAAAATCGCACGCCATTTTTTCAAGAGCACCATAGGGGCAGACAAAGCAAATGGATATATCTTGATCATTCCACCTACAGCAGCCGCAAGTCCTGCAATAAAAGGATATTTCCGCAACAGCACCAGAACCAACAAAATGGATGCAAGAATATAAAAATTCACCTGATTATTACTTAACGTCCGCAACACGGGGACATTAAAAAGATAAATCACACTGACCAGAATGACACTGCGTAGATTTGCAAGCCCGATCTGTTTCGCAAATTCGAACGACAGGAAATAAGATAACAGTAAAAAATATAATAGAGATGCTTGATGAACATAAAACACAAACACCCATGCACTTTTATCCATACCAACGTACGAAAAAAATCTCAACCCAATTCGGAACACAAAAGCCATCATATCTGCAAATAAAGGCGGATACAAATATCGAGTCCCAAGGTATGGATTGCCGCCCTCCGCAATTGCTCGAAAAGCCGCCTCATATTGGTCGTAATCCCATGAACCAAAACTAAGTTCTGTTGTTTGAGCGAGGAAAATCAACCCCACCAGATACGGCAAACCCAACAGGAGCAACTCACCGGCAGAAAGCCTGTCCCGCGCTCTTACATCGAGATATAAAGCGAACGTCATCACACAGAATACGCAAAAAGCGAACAACCCAAACAGATCCTCTTTTTGCTTTGTAGACGCCAGCCTGACGACCTCCCAATCACGCGACCACAAAAAAATTCCCACAAACACCGCGAACCAAAAGAGGAATGTAAATCTGAGTATTCTTTTCGAACTTTGGGAAACAAAGAACATTGCCAAACCTCAAGTAACACAATCTGAAAATAAATGATTTTCATTATAGCATTCTTGATCGGGTGAATTTCCCCGTCAACTAGGGATGGTAGAATAAAGAAACAAACTGCTTTTTACCGTGCCCCCATGAATCGCCTTCCAAATCGAAACCAACTTCTGCCCGTATATGCTGTAGGGGTCACAATTCTGTACTCCTGGGCAATCATTGTTACCATCCGCAGTTCACTATTCACCTGGGTCCTATACTTAAACGTCCCTGAGATCTTGACTCTGGTGGCATATATTCTGGCTGGTGCATTTCTGGAAAGCCTGCTCCTGATCGCAGCCCTGACCATTTTCGGCGTGCTCCTGCCCTCAAAACTGCTTACCGAAAAATTCATACTTCGCGGCACGATCCTGACCATTACCTTTCTTAGCTCGATCATGTTCTATTACACTCAAACGCCGCTCGGCGAAGCCCTGGTAGACATCTACAAATGGGTTCTATTCTTTACGGTCAGCACTGTTGGATTCTTACTGGCAGCGGAGAATATTCAGACCATAAAGAACACAGTGGAACTGATCGCAGATCGCGCCATGGTCTTTTTGTACATCTACCTGCCCATCTCGATCATATCGGTTATCGTTGTAATTATTAGAAGCTTAGGATAAGAAATGAGAAAGTTCTCAAGACGTGATTTACTCAAGGCAGGTTGGGGCATTTTAGGCAGTGGGCTAGCCGCCAATCTATTGCCAGACTCAGCAAAGACTCAAAACGCAGGGGGGCAACGACCAAACATTATCATGTTGATCTGCGATGCGATGACTGCACGCAACCTGTCTCTTTATGGTTACCCGCGCAAAACCACACCCAACCTCGAAAAGCTGGCTGAAAAAGCCATTATCTATCACAACCATTACGCGAATGGGAGTTTTACGGTTCCCGGTACATCATCACTACTGACCGGTCTGCTGCCGTTGAGCCACCGTGCAGTCAACCCAGCCGGGATCATCAAGAAACAAAACCTCATTGAACATAATATTTTCCGTCTGTTAGGAAATGACTATTTTAAACTGGCATTTTCACAAAATTATTGGGCAGCCAATCTATTGCACCAGTTTTCGAACGACATTGACACTTTCTTGCCGCCCTCCGAATTTGGGTTAATCAATGGCGGAGCGATCTATAAAAAATTCAAAAAAGACCCCGTCGTCAGCAGTCATGCGCTCGAGAACATGTTCTATTACCGTAACTCTTTATTGCTAAGCTTCATCTTCGGGCTGTACTATGAGCGCAGGATCAAAGATATTTCTTTAGAAAACTATCCCACGGGATATCCCATTGCTCAGTTTCACGACAACGTATTTACCATGCGCGATCTGTTCGACGGAATAGCAGATAAGATATTCAATTTACATAAAAATGAAGCGCCTTTCTTTTCCTATTTTCATATATTTCCGCCACACGACCCATATAACCCACACAAAGACTTTGCAGGCATCTTCACTAACGATGGCTATACCCCCCCTGCAAAACGGGAACATGTTTTGTCTCCCAACCTGACCCCAGCCGGGTTGGCTGCTGACCGCAGTCGGTACGACTCCTTTATCGCAAACATAGACATGGAGATCGGGCGGTTGTTTGAAACCCTGCAAGAACAGGGTGTTCTTAATAATACATATTTCATCCTTACAGCAGACCACGGTGAAATGTTCGAACGCGGCGAGTTCGGTCACTTCACCCCCTTGCTCTACGACCCGGTTATGCACATTCCGCTGATGGTGTTGGCACCTGGAAATCAAACCCGGCAGGATATCACCACCCCAACCAATAACATCGACCTGCTGCCAACGATCTTAAATCTGGCTGGGCAGGCAATCCCCGCCTCCGCCGAGGGGAGCATTCTCCCAGGTCTGGGTGGAGCCGCGGACCCAGAGCGCGCCATCATTACGGTGGAAGCAAAAGACAGTGTTGCCCATTTACCCTTCACAAAAGCCACTTATTCAATCATCAAGGGGAATTACAAACTGATCCATTACACCGGGTATACAAATAAATATCAGGATCACTATGAGTTTTACGACCTTGAACAGGATCTGGAGGAACTTCAGGACAAATACTCCATACCGAGGTTCCAATCCATCATCGAAGAGATGAAAAAAGAACTGCGTAACGCCATCGACACGGCAAATGAAAAGCTCAAGTCAGAAGGCTGAACTTAAATGCCATACTACTCCCCGTATTTCATTTACATCTCCATTCCCATCCTCCTGACAGGGTTATTCTTCCAGATCGAGCATAAACTAACCAAACCGTGGATGCGTTGGGCGTGGTGGCTCGCTTGCCTCGCCCTCCTCTTGCTAATCGGATGGTATGCCTCACAGGAACAATATTTATACGACTTCTTCAAGGGCTACTATCACGGCGGACGGAAGATCGTCCGCGATCTTGAAGCGCTGTACGATGAGAATTGCTATAACTTCACCAACTTCCCTCTGGTCGCATTTTTATTTGCGCCGCTTGCCAACCTGGAAAAAGAATACGCAGGCACGATCTTCTTCCTGGCTGGGTATGTGACGATCCTGCCGCTTGCATATTGGCTTGTGAAACTCGCCGAGTTAAAAGGCGGACTGCGTTGGCTGGTCCTTGCACTTTTGGCGCTTAATGGTCCGCTTGATTACAACATCTGGCTGGGAAACATTACACAAGTCATCACGCTGGGATTGCTGCTGGTGCTTTGGTGGGTCAAAACAGGGAAGGAGTGGCTGGCGGGCATTTTGCTTGGTGTGAACGGATTGTTGAAGATCCCGCTCATCCTTCCGGCTGGCTATTTCTTCGTTCAACGCAGGTGGCGCGTAGTGGGCGGCGGACTCTTGATCTTCACACTGGTACTGGCGGCGTCTCTGATCTTTGTTCCATTCTGGTTGAACAGCTTATGGGCAGACCGTTGTATCCTCTCCATGGCGGGCAACCCCATCACTGCCTACAACAACCAATCGCTGAGCGGTTTTCTGTCACGTCAATTAATTCCCGGCTACGTTGGCTGGTTCCCTATTGCACCGAATCCGCAATACCAACTCGCCTCAGCCTTTGCTCAGCTTGTTTTATATGCACCCATTGTCTTTATACTTTTCATCGGGTTCAAACACCCTGCAACCCCAAAGACCCAGACCTCAGAATTCCTCATCCTCGTCACTGGTTCGCTGCTCACCAGCCCCATTGCATGGACTCACTATCTGCTCATGCTCATCATCCCCATCGCACTTTACATCAAAGAGAACAGCGAAGAACAAAACAAACTCTGGCTTAATATTTTGTTTTGGGCAGGGGTATTGCTTTTATCCATCCCCATCAACAGCACACAAGCGCTTTTCGAACAGACCGGGCAGATACTATTCCTCTCCCTGCATTTTCTGGGAATGCTGCTTCTCTACATCACCCTCGTGATCAGATGGTCTCAGAAGTATCTCACCGCAAAACAAACCTCGGCGTAATTCCACAAAACTCCTTTGCCACACGAAGGTGACACGATTCCCTTCGATGACAGGGTTTCCGTTTGCGTGGGAGAGTTGGAAGAGGTGGGTGGTCATGCCACTATTGTACTGGTTTCAAATAAAAATCACCTTCTCCGGACAGAGAAGGTGTATTGCTTGATTCGTTTCTGATCTTACAACCCAAACCATTTCGTGCGGCGGGTCGAGCCGAATAGGACTTTATCCTTTACCAGTTCCTCAGAGGCTTCAGTATACGTCCCCGTTGGTGGACCGGCGAGGAACTCCACTTCCACTTTCCCTACACGTTGCGCGCCGAATTCAATATAGCAAGCGCCCACTCCGCGATACCCCGCTGGCTGATCGGTGCTGCGTGCCTGGGCTATGATCTGAGCCGCCACGGTGCGAGCTGCGCCTTCGGCGAAGACGCCTGCCTTGGGCGTCCCGACGCTGTTCACATCTCCAACTGCATACACATTCTCGAACTTTGTCTTGAGCGTTTTTGTATCTACAGGAATCCAACCGTCTTCGGTCAGCCCGCTATCTGCAACAACCTGCGGTACGCGGTGTTTTGGAATTCCAAGGAACAGGTCATACGGCATCTCACTGCCATCATCAAGCACCGCCACCCGGCGTGATGCATCCAACGAGCGCACGAGTCGATCCGGGACAAATGAAATACCCCGTTCTGAAAAAGCTCGGAGCAGCGCTTTTGACGTCTCGGGCGAAGGTGGGATGGGAATCCCGAACGGCATCACCAGGCTGATCTCACATTCCGAGCGGATACCGCGCTCCAGCAGATAATCATGGGTCAACAACGCCGCCTCACTCGGTGCAGGCGGACACTTGAACGGGGTCGAGGTTACGCCCACGAGCACGCGACCCTTTTTAAAAGTTGGTAATACCTCGCGCAATTTTTCTACGCCTGCAAAGGAATAGAACTCATTACCGCCTTCTGCCAGCCCGGGCGTGTGACTGATATCGTAATCTGCACCCAGGGCGATGACCAGCACATCCGCTTCATACACCGCCTTGTCTGTGGTGACGCGCTTCGCAGCTGGGTCGATGGCTGTGACCGCCTCTTGCTTAAACGTCACCCCGGGTTTGACAATGTTACGATACTGAATACGAACCGCATCTGCCGTCTTGCGCCCGAACATCACATCGAATTTTGAGAAACCAAAGAAAAAAGAATCATTCTTATCGATCAAGGTCAGATCCAGATCATTCCCCAACTCTTCCGAAAGGATCGAACTCAACTCCAACCCGCCAAAGCCTGCACCCAACACTAAAACTTTTGTTTTCATCTGCCTCTCTCCATTTTTAATTTGATCGAAATTTAATCGGATTGTAGCTTAATCCAAGACAAATAAAGAGAAGAAATAAAAAGTAGGGGCGCCTCGCGAGGCGCCCCTACTGGTTACTGAAATGTAATCTCTTCCACGCGCCAGTTCTCTTCGCCCATCAGCTTCTTCAGGCGCTCGAGCAGTTCGGGGCAGATGCGCGTGGTGTCGTTGGGGAAGTCGATCAGGTGTCCCTTGCCGTTCTCAAAGATCTGAAAACTAAACTTATCGCGCCCGTGGTATGAGATCAACGTGCCATACAGTGTCTTGATGCGGCGCTTGTCACGGTCCTTGTCGCCGGTGGAGCGCAGGATGACGGTGATCTGTTGGGGCGGATGTTCCTTGTCCTTGTTCTCTTTGGCAAGCGGAACATACAACGACGGAATGAACGCCTCATCCCGTTCTTCGGCAGGGTTCAACGCTTCGATACTTGTCAACGCCTCAACCGCGCGAGTCACCAACGGAGGAGTCACCGGTTCATCTTTCTTGAACTTCGGCGCAGGCTGAGCGGCAATGGCGGCTTCGTCGAACGAGGGTTGCCATTCATTGTCCCAGCCATCGGGGAAGTTATCGGGTGGCGGGGGCATATCATCACCCCCCTCTGTCCCCCCAAATTCCCCCGGCATTTGGGGGGATGAAAGGGGGGTGTAGGATGGCGCAGGTTCAGCGACAACAGGTTTTGCAACCGGTGGCGTCGCTTTCGGTGTTGGATTCGGTTTGGGTTGTGGAGCAACTGTCGGCTTGGCTTGCTCCGGGCGGCGGGGAGATTGCTCCTGTGTGCGGGCAAGCAAAGGCTTGGGAGTCGCATCCGCTGTGATGAAAGGATCATCCGCCGCTGTTGTTACAGGAATCTCGGTCTTGATCGTATCGACCAGGATCTTGGGCGGGGTGCTGCCTTGGTCCACTTTGCCTTCAACGATGACGATCTGCCCGACGGTCAGCTTCTCGCGTGAAGCCTCCCAGGTTTTGGGGAAGAGCACGAGTTCGACGGTGCCTTGAATGTCTTCGAGTGCGGCGAAGCCCATGGGCTTGCCGGTTTTGGTGGTGTACGGACGCACGCCGGTGATGAGACCCGCCATGCGGACTTTCTCTTCGTGATTGGCTTCGCCCAACTGCCCCGAGAAGTAGCTGACGATCTTTGCCAGCGTGGCTTGATATTCGTTGAGCGGGTGGTCGGAGATGTAAAGACCGATCAGCTCGCGCTCCCAGTTGAGCATCTCGCGCTTGTCCACATCTTTGACTTCGGGCAAGGTGATCTCTTCGATGATGCCGGTGGCTGCGCCGAAGAGACTCATTTGTCCCGCATCGGCGGCGCGGAAGTGATTGCTGGAGATGGCGACGATGCGATCAAGCGAGGCGAGCAACGATGCGCGATTGCCGAACGAATCGAGCGCACCCACTTTGATGAGGCTTTCCAGTGAACGTTTGCCAACGGCACGTAAGTCTACGCGGCGTGCGAAGTCGTTGAGGTCTGTGAATTTTCCGTTCTTGGCGCGTTCTTCGATGATCGGCTGAACGGAGTTCTCACCAACATTCTTGATGGCGCCCATGCCAAAGCGGATATGAGGTTGCGCTTGCCCTGAGCTTGTCGAAGGGACATCTTCAATGTCGAAGTCCCACATCGAAGAGTTGATATCCGATTGCAGAACGGGTACGCCCATCGTGCGCGCATCCGCGACGTAAAAGGCGATCTTCTCAGTCTGCCCAGCCGAAGCGGACATGAGTGCGGTCATGTACTCGGCGGTGTAATGCGATTTGAGATAGGCAGTTTGAACAGCGATCACGCCATAATCGGCGGCGTGACTGTTATGAACGAGAATATCGTTGGCAATAAAGTTGTGTGTATCTTCGATTTCAAGGTCGTAGGTTTGCTTTTCGCCGACGTATTCGATGTAAGCAATTCGATCCCAGTAGATGTCACTTTCAGCATAGCGTTTGATGATGGGGTCATCAAAGTAATTACCAAGGCGTTGCAGGGTGGTTCGCCCAAAGCCTACTTTACCTGCGGAGTTGGTTGGGGAGAATTCGCGCGGAGCAATGCCAGTGGTGGCAGTGATCTCTTTCCAAGTCAGCCCGGACGAGTCTTTTGCGGCGCGGATATGCTCCTTAACTGCTGCAGGGATAATGTCTTTTGTGCCGACAGCAACAGGAGGAATGAAAACAGTTAGTTCTTCGAGGGCTTGTGTCTTTTTGGTACTTACCAGGAAACAACCGATATGTTGCTTGAATGTGTTGATGTTCTCGTATCCGGTGATGAAAACCTGATACCCGACTCGCCCATCTTTGTAGGGGAATTCTACGGTGCGCAAGCGACTGATGATACCAAAGCGCAAAAGCAGGTGCTGAAGCTGCTGTGCAAGGCGCTGTGAAGCAGTGGCATAGTACAGGCTACGTCCGCGTGAATCGATATGTCCATCACCATCCCACATGCGACTGATGACCAGACCGATCTGGCGGTTGTTCAATTCAAAGATCGCAGAAGGGAATTCTTTGTTGCGAGCGTTCTTGCCAAGCAAACCCAACTCGCCTGCCCAAGCGAAGATGCCGGGTTCATATTGTTTGTCGGTGCGGGCAGCGTATATGGAATATGTCCCCTTGTGCATGGCAATCGTGCATTTGACGTTTGTAAATGACTCGGCGGCTCGCACGAAATCATTCACCTGTTCCATATCTTGATTGTAGTAATAAACCGAGTGCGGATGGCAGAGATTGCCTTCTGCTAATAGATGACCCAAAGCAATCGCCTCATGGTCTTCCCATTCCTGCTTGCCTTCCACTGGAATGATTCGTGGAACGGCGATGAAATCGTCAGGTTGAAGTTCTTCGAGGTTGCACCAGCCGTTATATGTATAGAAAGGATGATTTCCCGTCGCTTCGATGGTACGTCCCAGTGCTGTGATTAAGCGGAAGACGGGCTTCATGCCGTTGTCCATGACGTTGAGCACAGGCTGGTTTTTCAATTTCAACGTGGGAATATCGCAAGAGAGAGTCTTTTGAATTTCCGCCGTGCCACGATAAAGGTCTTCCACTTTGACGAGTCGACCTGTAGCAGCATCCAAAATTTCCACGTCGCCGGGCAAACATTTGTTGAAGCCGTACCTCGCGAACTCTTCCCAGTCCGAATAGATCGCATCGGCGGTGGATTGTTCGATGCCTTTTTCAACAGCGCCTTTCACGAACTTGGCGCGGTGCTTTTCAATGTCTTCTTTTTTCTTTTTCGAGATGGCTTTGCGCAGCTCATCGGACTCGGAAGGTGTGTACCCGGCGAGTTCTACAGCAGCACGCATCAATTGCTCTTGATAGACGGGAATGCCGTAGGTATCGCTGAAGATCGGTTCCATCGAAGGATGGCGATATTCCACTTCCGCTTCGCCGTGCATGCGTGCGATGTAATCAGGGATGAAAGCCATCGGTCCCGGGCGATACAACGCCACCATCGCGATGATGTTATCGAGATTTTTCGGCTTCATCTGCACGAGCCAGCGCGTCATGCCGCCGCCTTCCACCTGGAAGACGCCAGCGGTCTGACCGGCACCCATCAACTCAAATGACTTGGGGTCGTCAATGGGGATATTGCTCAGGTCCAGCTTGATGCCGTGACGTTTGAAGATGAGGTCGCAAGCACGTGCCATCACGGTCAAGGTGATGAGACCGAGAAAATCCACTTTCAACATGCCGAGCGTATCAAGAATACCCATTTCAAATTGGGTTACCGACTTGATCGGCGTATCTTCTGAATTAGACGTCGGGCGATGCAGCGGCAGATATTCGAGGATGGGCTTATCTGAGATGACCACGCCTGCGGCATGTGTGCCTGCATTGCGCACTGTACCTTCCATGCGCGCGGCAATGTCGATCACTTCGCGCATCTTGGGGTCAGTGTCGTAAATTTGCTTGAACTCTTTGATCTCGAGCGCTTCTGCCATGGTCGTGCCGCCCGGCGAAAAAGGAACCAGCTTGGCGACTCGATCCACTTCTGGCAGCGGAATTTCCATCACACGCGCCACATCACGGATGGCAGCTTTCGTTCCCATCGTACCAAAGGTGATGATCTGCGCGACCTTGTCATCGCCGTATTTGCGCGCACAATATTCGAGCATTTCATGGCGGCGGTCGTCGCGGAAGTCCAAGTCGATGTCGGGCATCGATACGCGTCCCGGGTTTAGGAAGCGTTCAAAGATGAGCGCATGTTCGAGCGGGTCGACCATCGTGATCTCAAGCGTGTACGCAATGATGGAGCCTGCCGCCGAACCGCGCGCGTTATACCAGATGCCATGTTCACGGGCGAAGCGGCACAAGTCCCACACGATCAGGAAGTAGGCGTCGAATCCCATACTGTGGACGACGCTTAATTCATAATCGAGTCTCTCACGGACTTTGGAACTGGTTGCGTCATCCTGATAGCGTTTCTTCGCCCCAGCCTCGCACAAGGCGCGTAAGTACGTCTCAGCGGTATAGCCTTCGGGCACAGGGAACTCGGGCAGGTGATAGCCTTTGAAGCCGAGGTCCACGTTGCAGCGTTCGGCGATGAGCAAGGTGTTCGATAACGCCGAAGGGACTTCTGCGAAGAGTCGACTCATGTCCGCGGGTGAGCGCAGGAAGTACGAGTCGTCGGTCATGCGCATGCGGTCTTTGTCCGCTAGGGTGGAGTTGGTCTGGATCGCTAACAGAACGTCTTGCAGTTTCGCATCTTCTTGGTTGACATAATGCACGTCATTGGTCGCGATGTAATTCGCGGAATAGCGCGCACCCAGCTCAAGCAGTTTTTTATTCAAATCCAGAATTTCAGGGATGTTGTGTTCTTGTAGCTCAACGAAGAATCGGTCAGGTCCGAAGACGTCGTAGTACCAATTCCATTTGCGAAGCGCTTCTTCGGGGTTGTCTTGCAGCAACGCACGCGGAATCTCCGCAGACATACAGCCTGAGGTGCAGATCAAACCTTCGGAGTGCGCGGCGAGAAAATCATGGTCAATGCGGGGATAGTAATAGAAGCCGTCTAATTGCGCGGCGGAGGCGATCTTCAGCAGGTTGCGATAACCCGTGTCATTTTCGGCGAGCAGTAATAAATGAAAGGACGAGCGATCCAGCTTGGAATCCTTGTCTTTCATGCCGCGTGCCGCCATGTAGGCTTCCAACCCGATAATGGGTTTGACGCCTTCTGATTTGGCGGCTTTATAGAAGTCGATCACACCGAACATCGTGCCGTGGTCGGTGATGGCGACCGAGTCCATGTTCATCTCTTTGACGCGTTTGACCAGCTTCTTGATATTCGAGAAGCCGTCGAGCAGGGAGTATTCGGTATGAACGTGGAGATGGGCGAAGGACATAGTCTATTAGTTGGGTGGTCAAACGGTCGCAATGGCCTGACTATGTAACTACCAGACGATGTGACGACATGACTAAATGGCATTATAGCACGCATGTTCAGGTTATTCCCCTACGCGCGGCTTAAAGTTTTATTGAAGTTTGGAGAGTGTTGGCAACTGCCTGTGTTTACGGCTCAGATGTGCCATTCAAGCGGTAGATCGGCTTGTCTTTGATGACTGCTTCAAGATAGTAATTCTCTTCTATGTATATCAACACTTCATCAAGATTATCAGGAGGGTCGCTCATGTAAACGCCTGTGGATTTTTGTTCTTCACGTTTGGCAGGGTCAAGCGAAGGAATGGTAAGCCGCGCCATATCCACGATAAGTACCGGTTTCTTGAGCTTAAGATCTTCAAGATAGGCATCATTAAGGCGATCTGCCACACCTGACTTCACCAAATGAGGATAATACAACCCCGCATACGGGGCGTTTCTGCGAGCCATGAAATTCTCGCCGGGGTTCGTTGCCCAAAACACAACATACTCACTGGGGTTGGTATGGTTATCCACATAAATAGCAATAGGTGAGCGCATCTCCCGATCGGAAGTTGTGAAAAGGCGGTCGAAGGCTTTTACATAAGTGGAAGCCCGCCCAGTGAGCACAAGGGCCAAGATAGCCGCGATTAGTGCGTAAAGGGGAAGCGAAGATATCTGGGGAAAGTTACTTGCCTGCCATCCTTCTTCGCGCGGATTCAGGGTTTCAAGAAGGGTATAAAAGGCAAAGGCACTTAACAATCCAATAAATGGCAGCCAGTTTATAAAGTAATGTCCGTAATTTCGTTTGGCAAGATCACTGAGAAATACCGCCGCGGGTGTGCCAACAAGCAAAACGGCATATAAAGGCATATAGGGACTTTGAAAAAGTTTTTTTAACTTTGCAACAACCAAGCCATAACCGATAAGACCACCCCAGGCAGAAAGCTTGAGAAATTCAAAACCGACCGTGAGCGGCGAAGTTTGGCTCAATTGCGTGGAACTGTAGGCAAAGTTATATAAAATGGACGCCTCGAACATTTCGTAGAAAAGCCCATGATAGGCAAAGTATGCGGATACGGCGGCGAGAGGAATGACAATACCCAGCGTAACCCATAAGACGGCAATGGAGAAACTTTTAAAGTCACGCCGCCATACATGTGTGAGACCCAAAATTAGAATGGTCACTGCTTCGACCAGGGCATTGTTCGGGCGGAATAAAAAGCTGAAAGAGAAGAGCGCGCCCAAGGTTAAGTTAAAGAAGCGCTGCCTGGGTTGTTGGATCAGGCTGAGAAGCAAGATCAGTGCGAGGAAGTGAAAGACAAGAGGGTATTCTTCCGTATAGTTTCCACCTTGCAATGTGAAATCCATTCCCCACAACCAGACAAAGACACCGAAAAGCGCAGGCGCCATCCCCCAAAGTTTTTTCATTAAGTAATATGAAGCATTAACGGCACAAAACAGGAAAATGAATTCAACCAGCCAGACCCCCCAACGATATCCGCGACCCAGACTAAGAGCAAAGGCATTCAGGTAAAAAATTGCGGGTGGTTTGCTGTCCCAGGCATCCAGATAGGGCATTTGCCCTTTGGCGATCAATTTACCGATATAAATGTAAAAACCATAATCACGGTTGGGGAGTTCTGTTCCGGGGTTAGCCTGAGTAAGGACTATGAGTACCAAAGTTGCAAAAAGAACAACAAATAATATTATTTGTCTGTACGATTTGAAATTTCTTGGTACATTGTTCATAGCATGCACTCAGGTGTGATGGGTTTGTTGTTTTTTGCAGGAAAGTAGATTTAGGGTATAAAATATTGCATTATGGCATCATGCTATTTTATTCAAGAAAGCTTGTAAGTCAATCCATGTTTTCCCCCATTCCTGTCAGCAAAACCAAGATCATTCCGCCACGCAGAAGAGCCGAACTTCTGGCGCGTAAACGGCTGCTGGATATTCTTTTTGATGTGCTGGACAGTAAATTAGTGCTGGTTTCTGCCCCGGCTGGGTACGGTAAAACATCGCTCTTGATCGACGCGGCGCTTCAAAGCGAATATAAATGCTGCTGGCTTTCATTGGATGAGCTTGACCGCGACCCTCAGCGCTTCCTTGCCTATCTGGTCGCCTCCATCGCAGAGCAATTCCCCGGCGTCGGCAGCCAGACTGCAGCAGCCATGAAAGCCAGCACCTCCTTTGAAGAGGATATGGAACGGCTGGCAGTGACGCTTGTCAACGAGGCATTCGCTTCGATCCATGAACATTTTGTGCTCATTCTGGATGACTTCCACATTCTTGAGGGCGTTCAACCGATCTACGATTTTCTCAACCGTTTCATCCAATTGGTGGACGATAACTGTCATGTCATTATCGCCTCACGCACACTAACCACACTGGCAGACCTTCCGTTAATGGTGGCGCGCGAACAGGTCAGCGGGTTAAGTTTTTCCGACCTCGCCTTCCGCACAGAAGAACTTCAAGCATTGTTCCTGCAAAACAACAACGTTCATATTTCCGATAATGAAGCACTACGCATGGTCACAGAGACGGAAGGCTGGATCACCGGTTTGCAATTCTCCGGCTCGGGCATCTCGGGCAAAAGCCGAAGACCCGGCGCAAATACCGGCGTGGAGCTTTTTGATTATCTCGGGCAGCAAGTGCTGGACCGACAAAAACCGGAAATGCGCGAGCTGTTGTTACGCACCTCGATCATGGATGAGTTCGACGCGGGGTTGTGCGAAATAGTCCTTGCACCGTTTTACAGCGGAAAGCAGGATTGGGAAGAATTCATCCGCGCCATTGTAAAGAATAACCTATTCGCGCTGCCCGTCGGTGCGGAGGGACGGGCGCTGCGCTACCATCACCTATTCCGTGACTACCTTCGTCAACGTATGGAAAAGGAACGCAAAGAAGAGGTACTGCCAATTCTTGAACGATTGAGCCGCGCCTACGAAACAATGAGGGAATGGGAAAAGGCGTATGCCATCATCCACAAACTGGGGATACCAATGCACTCGTGGAATTAATCGACCTTGCAAGTTTCAACAACCTTCAGAACACCGCTCGAATTGTAGAAAACTGGCTGCGTGACCTGCCGCCTTCCATTTTGAAAAAACATCCGCGCATCGCCTCCGTTAATGGCACAATCAAATTGATCAAAGGCGATCACCGCGGCGGGATCGCCGAACTAGACCGCGCCATGTTGTCCTTCCGTGAAAGCGGCGATGTGCCGCAGTTGGCACTGGCGCTGGTACGGCGTTCATTCGGGCAGCGGTATCTGGGCGATTACCACCTATCCATCGCAGATGCCGACGAAGCCATCACCCTGATCGAATACCGCGATGACCTGCGCTCCCTGCACGCCGAGGCACTGCATGGGAAAGGCGCAAACCTGATGCGCACCGGTCAAAACAAGGGCGCACTGAAATGCTTTGAGCAGGCGTTGGATATCCTCACCCATTCCAACGAACACATGGACATTCCCGCCATTCTGACCGACATTGGCACAGCCCAGCAATCCCTGGGAAACTACCCCGAAGCCGAAAAGACCTTCCTCAAAGTCTTGAACATCTGGAAGCAGGAAGGTAACCTGCAGGCACAAGCCGGGCTGCTGAACAACATGGGCTATATGTTCCATCTGGAAGGCGAGTACGAAAAGGCGTCCTCCACATATGAAGACGGCTTCCTTTGCGCACGCCGCAGCCAACATACTCGCATGGAAACCCTCCTGTCCATCGGGCTGGGCGACCTGTACACCGAATTGCAGGATTTTGAGATCGCGGAACAGAACTACCTGCACGCCGAAGAAATGCTTGAAGAGCGCCGCGACATCTTCCTGCTCTTTTCGCTTCAACTCGGACGGGCGAATTTGAATCTGCTTCAAGAAAATTTTGCTGCCGTTGAAAGCCTGATCCGCGAACTGGAAGGTACGATCAAGTCCAGCAAATCTCATTTCGAGAATGGACACTTCAAACTCCTGCTGGGAAAATTCCACTTGCTCACTGGTCACCCGGTAGACGCAATAAATACATTCGAAAGCGCCGAATCACATTTTACGGAAGAAGGCTTGTTGCTCGAACTGATCTCCACCCACGTCTGGCTAGCGGCTGCGTTTGCCGCCGCAAAACGCAAACCAGATGCCATGAAAAAACTTCACGAACTGACCCGTGACAAACCCCGGCATGCAGCCCTGGTCGCAGTCGGTCAGTGCCTCACATGGCTCGACCCGCTAAAAAAAGAGCCAGATGCCACACGTGAACTGCGTGACCTGTTCTCACGGTCTGAAAAACGTACCGCACGCCTGCCCGATGTGCGCCGTAACCTCCGCAGACAGACTCACGTTGTGGAGGTCCCTGCCGCCCAACTGGTGATAAAAGGCTTTGGGCATGCTGCCGTTGAAATGCGCGGACGAGAACTAAGCATCTCTGATTGGCAAACCCAATCGGTACGCGACCTGTTCTTCTTCTTTCTATCCCAACCCAGACCTCTAACCAAAGAACAGGTGGCAGAACAATTCTGGCGCGAGTTGGATGACCCGGCAAAGGTCAAACTCAGATTCAAGAACGAACTGTACCGCCTGCGCCGTGCAGTGGGCAATGAAATCATCCGCTTCGAGAACAATGTATATTTCTTCAACCGCAATTCCAATTATGAGTTTGACGTGGAAGCCTTCGAGTCGCATCTGGCACGCGCGCATTCGACACAGGCACTGGAAGAGCAGATCGAGTTCTATCGTCAGGCAGTTAACCTGGTCAAGGGTCCTTATCTTGACGACACCTACTTCGACTGGGTTCTAGCCGACCGCGAACGCCTCGATCAACTCTACCTTGCGGCGCTGACCGCTCTGGCAGAGCTTTATATGAAGCTGGCAAAACTGGACGAAGCCCTAACCATGTGTCAGCGCGCCATAGACTATCAACCTGTTCATGAAGCGGCATATTGCCTCGCCATGCAAGCGCATCACCGCCGGGGAGACCGCGCCGCAGTGCTGCGTACCTACGAAGCCTGCAAAGCTACTTTGCGCAAACAGCTCAACCTGCCGCCTGACTCCGAAACCGAAGCGCTGTACCGAAAGCTGATCTCGTAAAAAAGCTGACACCGCGACGAACACTCTTTTAATTCAAAGATTATTGACCTCGAATTTAATTTAGAACATAGAAAACGCTGATTTGTGTAAATCAGCGTTTTCTGCATCTATCAACGTTTAACGATCCATTTCGGGGGAAAGTACTGTTTTTTTGAAGCCTGTTTTGAAGCCTGGGGGTGACTATCTTGTGGGCATCGTTTCCGTGAAAGTAATGAAAGGATGCTCCCATGAAAAAGCAATTTGCACTTTTCGTCCACCTGACCCAAAAGATCAACCGCCAACACGTTCAACTGGCACTCACCCTCGCAACGCTCGTCCTGCTGGTGATCGGCGTCGGCGCGCCCAGTGACGGCGCCGGCACCGGACCACGCTAGGCATGATCCTGCTGGCAGGGATCGCCCTCGGGTTGGTGACAGGCTTGGGCTGGGCAGCCAGGAATCAGGTTAAGTATGAAGCGCCTGTTCTTCATCACCTCTGGCTGGTTCTGGCAGCAATCCTTGTGCAGGCTTGGGAGCGTTCCCATTCCATCCCAGTGATCGTCTCCCAGCTTCTTTTTATCGGGTTCGCATTTCAAAACCGCAGGCATTTGGGTATGAAGATCCTGTTGGTCGGCGCTCTGCTGAACTTTACCGTGATGAGCGCCAACGGCGGCTTCATGCCCATCAGTTTTGAAACGGCAGGCAGGCTGGTAGCGCCGCAATCTCTTTTGGATGTTCCCGCCGGGACTCGTTTCGGCGCCAAGGACATTCTCCTGCCGCCGGAGCAGACTCGCTTCGAGCAGCTCGCGGATCGTTTTCTCCCTCCAGCCTGGTTCCCATACCAGGTGGCCTTCAGCCTCGGTGACGTTTTTATCGCGGCTGGCGCATTCTGGCTGCTGGCACGGCAGCCTCATCCATCCATGTCAGGAGACGCACAACCATGATCGCTACATCGTTCAAAGAGAATGTAAACAAAGTTCAACGCCCAAAACGCAAGATCGAACCGCGTTCCACCGGGTTGAACCGCGTCTTCGCGGCGGCGGTGGTCAACCGCCAATTCTGCGACATGCTGCTGAAAAATCCGCGTGAAGCTTTGCAAAAGGCTACCTCGGCGAGACCTTCACCCCTCACCCCGGAAGAAGTCTCTCTGATCGCATCCATTCATGCAGAGACTCTCTCGGATCTGGCAAAACAGGTCTTCAACCCTCCACTCGCAGCAAAGTAATGAAACTTGATAGTACAGCCAAACCGAGATCTGTAGTAAGTCATACAAGTATAGGGAGGCAGGCTTCTCACCCCTCGTCTGTTGCCGTGCCGGATTCCAACCAGGGTTTGAGGGCTTTGCTTCAGAATGTAGATGATCTTTTGTTCGTGCTTGATACGAATGGAAACATCCTCAATTGCAAAGCACGGATCGCGTCAGGAATAGTTCTATTCCCCATGCCTGCCCAACTGTCGATCCTGGAAATTCTACCTGCCACGGTACGGCGGAAATATGACCTTGCCATTAAGAACTACCAGAGCACCAACCGCTTCATTGCTTTTGAAAGCATGCTTGCCACATCTCCCAGCCTGGTGCATTGGTATGAGTTCCGCCTGATCCCTGCTGTTGAAGATCAGATCGTGCTGTTCATTTGGAACGTAAACCATTACCGAAGGGTCTCCGGCACCGTACCCAATCTCCCGTTCTCTGTAGACAAAATGATCGAAGGCTGGTCACGCTCCCTGTACCTGCGCGATCTCGAAACCGAAGATCACACCCGCCGGGTAACCGAGATGACCGTGCAGCTTGCCCGTCAGCTCGGCTTGCCAGAAGAGGACATGCGCCACCTGCGGCGCGGCGCACAGGTGCATGACATTGGCAAGATCGCCATCCCGGATTCCATTTTATTGAAGCCTGGAAAACTAACCGAAGAGGAATGGAGCATCATGCACCAGCATCCCTTGATCGCTGTGGAAATGCTCAAAGCGATCCCCGATGCCGAGCCGATCCTCGCTATTCCGCGCTCGCACCACGAACGATGGGACGGCTCCGGCTACCCGGACAAACTCGCCGGGGAAGATATCCCGCTGCATGCGCGCATCTTCGCCTTCGCCGATGTCTACGATGCGCTCACTTCTGACCGTCCCTACCGCCGCGCCTGGTCCACGCCCAGTACATTGGCATACATTCACAGCCAAACCGGCAGGCATTTTGACCCCACGCTTGCTTCTGAATTTATTCGTATGATGACCTAATTTCGCTCACCGGCGCATTGGACAGAGGAAGGGGAAACCCGATGCGATAGGGGACTTGGGGTGCACGCCGGTGCTGGTTCCGGCGTGTATGTTTTTAATGGAGGGAGTATTTCAATCGAATTTTTGGCAGAATAAACAGAATTCCTCTCAAAAATAACCCTACTAGGCAAAAGCCACAATACCACAAGGGAATTCAGTAGTTTGAGGTATTTCAACCAGCCTTGAAATGGTTTCCAGATAAATTTTGAATCTTTAGAGAAACAATATGTTTCCAAAAAGATATGATATTCATCACAAAGAATATGACAAAAATGGCTGTTTAGGGGTTGAAATTGCCTAAAAAATAAGTATGATATTAATAATTGTTTGCAAAGTTATTAGGTTGTGGATCAACCAAATAATTAAGGGATTTGGACCCTATAAATGGGAGGAGATGTTATGAAAGATCAGGAAACATCAGAAAGCGGAAAACTCCCTAATGAACTAAGGCTCGTTAAATTAACGAGGGAGCAGGTTAAACGAATCGATGAATTACTTGCTGAGCTTGGTGAATATGGCGAGTTGCATATCATCATCGAGCGCGGCGATCTAAGATACATTAATAAGGTCGAAAGTTATAAGTTCTGGGACACGAACAAGAGAAAATAGTCCCTTTATCAAACAATAGAATATTTTTCACTGGCTTCGGCGAGGATGAAAGATTTCCGGAAGCCATGATTGCATCTTAAAGGATGTGGTCATGGCTTTTTGTGTTTTAGTTAAGTCTTTATTCTCAAACATCAAAAGCGATGTAAAAGGAGAACATGATGTCTAATAAAAACAAAGTTGAAGTTACTGTCAAGGGACAAAGAAATAAGAGTATTGTAATCGGCGGAAATTCTGGAACTACGTCACAGGGCGATTCTGAAAATGAAGTAAAAGTTAACTTGAGCGGCAAAGACAATCAACTTAAAGTTACTGGCGGGGATAGTGTAAAAAATGCGCTCGAGGAGTTGAGTGACGTTTTAATGAGTAACCTTAAAGATAAAAATGATAAAGATTATGTTCGAGAGATTATTCAACAACTTCAAGAGCAAGTTTCCGTTGTTAAAGTAGAACGAAATGAGCCGAAAATAAAAGGCTTGCTTAGTAATCTTTCTACGTATGTTGGACTTGCAGGAATTGCAGTTTCACAGGCAGAGAAAATTAAGTCGTTATATGAACAAGTAATAAACTTCTTTAGTTAAACACCTTCTCTTGGAGCACATTGTGAATTCATTAGATAAAAATGCCGCCGAAAATAATAAAGAAAACGAAACAATACAGAATGACGATTCTAATAAAGAAAAGGACTTCAAAGAACAAGATTCAGATAAGTCCACAATAAGTTCAAAGACTGAGGGGGAAAACAATAAAACTTACATTATTGGAAGAGATGGTAAGGTTGAGGAACATACCCATATACATTACCATTTTAATGATGAAGATAGGAAGATGAAAGATGATGTTTTGCAAAAAAAGGTAAGAAAGACTTCTAAGTCAAAAAGCAGTAAAGAGGAACAATGGTTTGAGGATTTAGATGAATATGGAAAATACTATATATTAGCTGTTTGTTTTTATTATGGCTTGAAGGCGTCGGATTTCCGTGAAGTACTTCAAAAGGTTAGGAATTATTTAAGCCCTGATGCAAAAAAAACTTTTTCTTACAGCCATTCGAGCATTGATATTGTCGAAAAATATGATGAAAACAAATTAGCTGTTACTGTAAAACTTGCAGATGATGAGTCGGTAGACAGAATCTTAAAAATAATACAAGAAAAGCATAGTTACTTGCTTTTCAACTTTGTTCCCGTGCTTAGGGAAGTCGTAGAAACCCAACCTCAAAACTGGGATCTCCGTTGGCGTTCTGCAATTGCCTTGTGCCATATTAGTGAAATTGATACTCCTTTTGTTTATAAAAACATCATTGAACAATGGGCGAAAGATGCGAGAGCCTATGTAAGGATTGGTGTAGGTTATTACTTTTACTATATATTAAGTGGAGCTGCACATATTCAAGAAGGTTCTAAAAAATACCTACTCGATAACCTCGATAAATTAGCTAGCTTGAAAAACTTTAATAAAGATTTTTGGGAATATAAATGGACTGTTGCCGCTGCGTCTGAAAAAATTGGTTTATTGGAAGATGAAGTTGCTGGTAGTTTAGCCAATAAATACCTTGAGCAGGTAGCGGGTATAAATCATATTCGAGTCGCTGATGCAGTTGTCCATGCGCTAGTGGATTGGAGTATCAAGCAAAAATTTCCTCATGTTTTCAATATATTAGTGCGTTGGGCTGAGAGTGGCAGTGCAGGCGATGGAAAAGAAGATAATCCTTTTGAGATTCGTTGTATTGTTGCGCTGATCGCTTTTGGTGTAATTACTGAAACTCATTATGAAATATTAAGTGACGGAAACAAGAGACAAGAAAGTATTTTTCCTGTTGATATATTAAAGAATATTTGGGGGAAGCGAACTAAAAAAGAAAATTTATGGAATGGCATCATCACTATTGGAGTTCGATATTTTGATTTCAAGATGGGGAATTACTTTTTTGAAATGATAGAAAATTGGACTGAGATTGTGTCAGATACAGATTTCCTTATTCAATTTGTGTCTGATTGGCTAAAAGAAATACATATCATCAAGCATCCAAAACATCTTGAAAACCGATTAAAAAATGTATGGTCAAAGAGTAAAAACAAGAAATTAGTATCTATTGCTGAAATGACTCACGAAAAAATCAAGCATAGTATCTAAAGGAGAATAAAATGGCTGAAAACCTTACTAGACAGCACAACTTAGTACATGAAATAACCAATAAAGGTTGGTTTTCTAACCCCGCAGGTAAACAAGGGTATGATGTTATTCTTTTAGAAAGAGTAGGGGATGGTGGTACGCGTTTTTATCATCTTCTTAAGCCAGGAGAAACTTTAAGACTGGCAGAAAGATTGTTGAATAGTTACATCGCACTCGAAGTTGACATACGACATGCAAGGGCTTTTCCTGTTTCAGGCTCCTTCAATACAAGAGACAGAGGCAAAAAAGTATCTTTGGAATTGAAGATTCGTTACCATGTAACAGACTCGCGAATCGTTGCTATGGAAACAGTTGATCCATTAGAGGAGTTGCAAAGTAAAGTAGTCTCAATTCTTAACCGAGATTTACAAGGATATTCAGAACGAGATATTACAGTTACATTAATCGAAAGAATTGTACAAGGAATAGGGCAAGTACCCCACTTAGGACTAACGGTTGAAGACGTTGAAGTTATGTCTTTCACATCTGATTCTCGTATAACAAATCAAGTTGTTGAAGAAGAAAATGTTCAACATTCCATTTCTATTGATTCGTTGAAAAGACGAGCAGATATCTTGTCTCAATCCGAACTGGAAGATGCAAGTATAGCAAACAAAACAAAACGCCATGATGCAATTAACTTAGGCAACCTAAATGTGCTTTTACATGAATACCCTGGTGTGCTACCTCAAATATTAGAAAAATTCTCTCAACGCGAACAGACAATACTCAATGCAAAAATAGGAGTAGTACAAGATAGTATTCAGGCATATATTGCCCAGCAATCCCAAATCGATGGAGAAATTGATCCACGTGAAATCGGCAATATTCTTAGAGATGCAATCTCAAATACTCCGCCGCAGTTACAAAGTTCTTCAGACCTACCTCAAATTTCGTGGGGTGACGATGTTATTCCTCAAAGTTCAAAAGACATAAATATACCTGATGAAAAGGATGTAAAGGAAAAGAAATCAAAACCTGCCAAGAAGAGCCCCCGTATTACATTCGGCGAAGAGTGAAGGTTTATGGAAAATTTAATTCTGATCAGTATCGGTTTAGTCGTTGCCTTGATTTTATTAATTGGTATTGGTATTACCTTTATAAATCTTAAGGATGTAAACCGGGATCAACGCTCAGGCTCAATTGATGAACGCAGACCTGTGCAACCTCCTAATATTCAATCCAAACGGAATACATTAAATAAAAAAATTGAGTTTGGTGAATTAACCGATATTAAGCAGAGTTCTAATTACCCAGAAGATAGTTATGTAGAAATAAAGTCAACATCATCACAAACAGAGCATTGCCCTATTTGCAGACAAGCTCTTTCCAAAGGCGAGAGTGTTGCATGCCAAAAATGTAATAGTCGATATCATGTAAGTTGTTTTAGAGAAATTAATAATACCTGTCAGAATTGCAAATGGGTGCAGCCATGAGCACAGAAATCGAAAAGAACCCCTCCCCCTTTTTTAGCCGTCAAGAACGGATTGAATGGTGGAATCAAAAGAAATTATCAGAGGCGAAGGTCTTCGTAGTTGGAGCAGGTGCGCTTGGTAATGAAGTAATAAAAAATTTATCCCTGTTGGGAATCGGTCACATGTTTGTGGTTGACTTTGACTTTATAGAAGATTCGAATTTAAGCCGGGCCGTATTATTTAGAGAAGATGATGTCAAAGATGGTTTATCAAAATCCGAAGTGGTTATTAAACGCGCAAAAGAACTTAATCCGAATAAACAAGCAACTTATAAAAATTTGCATGGTGATGTGGTTTGGGATGTCGGACTGGGAGTTTATAGGCATTCAGACATCATTTTAGGTTGCCTCGATAATATCGAAGCGCGCTTAAGTGTAAACTTAAACAGTTGGAAAATGGGAAAGACTTGGATTGATGGCGGTATGTGGGAGTTAGCTGGTAGTGTTAGTGTTTACGAACCGAGTATTGAAAAAGCCTGTTACGAGTGTAGTATGACTCCAGACCGCTATCGTACGGCAAGGACTCGCTATTCATGCACGAATGCCATTGTGAAGGCAAGAATCAAACAAGGATTTGAGCCAACTACTCAAACAACATCAGCAGTTGTGGGAGCGATTCAAGCCCAAGAGTCCGTTAAGATTCTAAACAACCTTGCTTCTTTCCCTGGGCGGAAATTAATGTTCAATGGCTCGCCCCATTTCTACCTTGAAGATAATAATCCTATCTACCTTATAGATTTATCTGTCAATCCAAATTGCCTTTGTCATCAAGAAGAAAATCTCACAAATGATATTTTGGAATTCGTTGAGTTAACTAATGAATCTAAATTAGAGGACTTAGTTAATGCTGTTCACCAAAAGATAGGAAATAAAATAGTCAGTGTGGATTTGGGTTGCGAATATGTAGTTTCATTTACTTGTCCTTATTGTGAAAAAATTACAAGTATCGGCAGCCCAAAACATAAAATACGAGATACCGATGTGATTTGTAATTCTTGCGAGGTTGCCTGCCCAACCTGTGGTTCAAAAAATATTGGCACTCCTGATTGTAATAATTGCGGACAAGAAGATATTTACGAAGCCCGCCTTACATTATTGAGCCACATTTTAGAAAATAGCGAAACTTATCTTGATTATAAGAATTACACCCTGAAAAAATTAGGTATTCCTTTACTGCAAATATTAAGAATAAGCATAGAATCTAAAGAGTATTTTATTGAAATTACAGGGGACATTCCCAAAATTTGGGAATAAAAAATAATTACTAAAAGGATGATAAATATGGCTACATTAAGAAATTTAACAATTGTTGTCGAACATACTGGAAAGAAAATCCCTGTTAATGAAGTTGATGGGAATATGACAGCGACTGACCTACTTAATGCGCTTGCTGGAAAGATCAACTTACCAGAAGGTACTCGTGGTGTAATTACCCGAAAAAGAACTCATAAGCAAATTTTACCTACACAGACATTAGAGGGGGCTGGAGTAGAAAGCGATGATACATTACTCGCTGATTTTGATAGAACGGCTGGATAAACAAGAAGTTAAAAAGATAATGTAAGGAGAAGTTATATGGGCGTTCGTGAACAACGTTTATCTGCTGAGTATTCTAGTATAAAAAAATGGCGAAGTGAGGTAGTTACATGGAAAGTAATTGGTAATTCAAACCCGCCTGATAAATATGAATTTACATATAACCTTAAGAGCATTATTGGTTTTGATCCAAATAAAAACCCCATGTTTCATCAAGGGTTTAAGGTCATTATTGAATTCCCCTCCACTTACCCTAGAACAAAGCCTGAAGTATTTATGGCTACTGAAAGAAAGCCTTGGCCATTCCATCCGAATATATGGAAAGATGGCAGAATATGTTTAGAGGGTGATGATGAGACACGTTGGATTCCAGGAATTGGTAGATCACTTGATTCAATATGTCAAATGGTGGGAGAAATAATTGCTTTTCAAGAAGTGAATACTGACAGCCCTGCGAATAACGACCCTACTCTCGAGGAATGGATTAAGAAAAACATAAAATTTGAAGAAGGTGCTGCTAATAGAGCTAAAAACCCAGTAGACAAATCAATAATTCGATTACCAGATATTGAAGACACCCTTGTTTGGGGCAAAGATGAAAAAAGCACGTCTTCCAATTCTGGAAAAATTATATTCGGCGAATAGGAGAAAGTATGAAAATTGATTTTGGCGAGCCAATTGAATTTGAAATTCCAATAGCCGATTTTCCCCTAAAGGACTTTAAATTCAAATCGTTATCAAAACATGCATACATTAATGTTTTTGTACTCAAATCTGCTTACGATGAAATGATAGAACATGTCAATATAGATAAAAATATTGAGTGCGGCGGTATTTTAGTAGGATATCCTTTTAGGGACCCTGATGTAGAAGAGGTATTTATAGTAATTGTCGGAGTAATTCGTGATATAAGCGATGATCGAAGTGTAGTTCATTTTACGGTGACGCCTAAAGTAATTGCTAAGACCAGAGAAATTTTAGAAGAAAAATATCCTGATTTAATTGCAGTAGGTTGGTATCATTCCCATCCTGGGCATGGCGTATTCTTATCCGGGCAAGATATGACAATTGTAAGAGGGATTTACAACGAAGAATGGAACTTGGCTTGGGTAATTGACCCTATTAGACAGCAAGAAGGCATTTTTTACGGAGCAAATGGAGACCCCATTGTAAAAAACAAAAGCAGCAATCCTTTATTCTCTAGCAGTAAACAAACTTGGTTTTCTCTTGAGAAATATCCTCAATGTATAAAAGACTTACAAAAAAGAAAACTAAAGATTACTAATAAGAAGACAGAGTATCAACCTAAAAATAATATAACTACTAAACCTCTTGTAAGCAAGCGGGAAGAAGAAGAAGAAGAAGAAAAATCTAAACCATCTAAAAGATTATCTCCGTATGTACTAATAAGCTTGGGAATTGTAGTCATAACAGTATTAGCCGCAGGAGTTTTTACATTTTATTATTTTGGAAGTTCATTCGTTAATCCTACAGCAACCCCATTGACTTTACCTATTGTACTTACTCCTGCCTCTTCATTTACTCCAACTATTACTGTTGAACCGGCATCTACGCCAACCCCGCTTACTACGCCCCCCTCTATTATGCCTTCAAATCCATAATTCTGATGAACATTAAATTTGGTGAAATAATAGAGCCATCTTTGCCGCATGAGAAACAGCCAAGAGCACAACAAGTTTCAAATCTCTATGCTGATGAAAATAAGTCATTTTCTTTATACGTACTAAATGACAGGTTAAAAAAAATTGAAAACCATCTCAAAGAAAATCCTAAAACAGAAAGTGGAGGCGTGTTATTAGGACATGCTTTTACTGATATAGACAACCCACGAAAAACGTTTACCGTTATTGTGGGTTCAGTGCCTGTGTTAAGCACAAACAGCAGTATTGGTCATTATACAGTTAGTCCAGAAGAGCTAATAAAATCTAGATCAAAAATTCCAGAAGGGTTAATGTCTGTAGGTTGGTATCATTCCCATCCTGGGCATGGCATTTTTCTTTCGAATGCAGATATGGCAATTGTAAAAAGTATTTACAATTTAGACTGGCATGTAGCCCTTGTTTTTGATACTTTTAGTGAGGATAAAGGATTTTTTTATGGGGAAAAGGGCAAGAAGATTAAGAATGTGAATTATTTGAATCAGAAGCCAATGATTATTGAGGCGATCATTCGGTATAACTGTGCAATCGCCGCTAAAGAAGAGGGTGATGAGACTGTAATAGAAAGTTTCAAGAATTGGATATCTAAAAACCCTAGTGATGAACTTTCTCATTGGATTCAATCTGGAATGTATCAAGATATAAAGATTAACAAAAAAAGTTTTTTGAAACCTGATGGATCAAACTGGAATCAGGAAGTTGACAAGGCGGTTAACTATTATGAAGCAGGGAAGATACATTCCGCACAGTTTATATTTGAACAGTTAGCAGAGATCAAAAGAGACACAAAAGTACTTAATTATTTAAGGAAAATCAATAGCAATAAAACAGCTTATTAGAAAGGGAAAGGTGTTTTTATATGAGTAATTTAAAAACATCAATCAATTATTTACAGCACTGATTCTAAATACGATAATTATATTGACCCTATCACAAGGAATCCATTTAAGCATGGCGAGCAAGTTGTTGTTTGTAAAGAAAAAAATAGTTTATTAGCAAGTCGAAGCCTAAAAGCAAATAACAGCCAATGTCCGTTTTGTGGTAAACAATTAAATTCAGATTTAACGATTGAAGGACCTATTATTCCACCTAATAGTGAGGGCAAAGAACCTAAAAGGCCACATTCTTCTCCTCCTACTCCTCCAAGTCGTTCTAACATATCTCCTATACTATGGATAGGTTTAGCGGTTGTTCTAATATTTTGTTTTATTCTTACAGTATCGGGGGTATTTGCAGCTATTATTGGCTCAGGAGGTACTAGTAATCCAAGTCCAGTAAGTTCAACTATTCGACCTACTTCAACAAAATCTTATCAAGCGCCACGCTCTACAAACACGCCAAATAGTCAGTCGATTCTTCAGCCAACCACCCCCCCAAAAAACAGTAAAAGATATGCTGAGATTTCATGTGCAGAAATACATAAAGTCAATTTACGTCGCACACCCGGATATGTTGGGAAGAACGACAATGATTCTCTCTATGAAATTCCATGTGGAGAGTTTGTTGAATTATTAGGTCAGACTCAGAAAGCGGATGGGTTAACTTGGTGGAATGTCTACTGGAATGGCTATACTGGATGGATAGCAGACCATACAGGAAGTGGAAAAATAATCTTAGATTTTAATCCTTAAATAAGGTTGAGCGATTCGAAAGAGACTTGTCCATGAAAAATTCTGACCATCAAAGAAGAAAATACAAGGAAGATTATGCTAAGTCTTACAACCCTATCGACCCATCTACTAAATCCCAATTTAGAGTAGGGGACGATGTGATTATCTGCGAAGAAAACAACAGTTTAATCTCATTACGAAGTTTAGAAGAAATTGATTACCTGTGTCCATTTTGCAGAAAACAATTAAACGCAGACTTGATTATTGTTGATTTCAATAATAATCTGAACAAAGAAGACAAACCAAGCAAAAACAAACAACCTCCCCTCCCCCCTACTCCTTCTCGTCGTCCTAATGCTTTTTCTATATATGCTACTGCGTTTTCAGTTTTTCTAGGATTTTGTTTTATTATTGCAGCGGTAGGTTTTTTTGCATTTACAATAGGGCGTTTTAACCCAATAAACTTAGTAGCCACGCCTACCAATGTCGTTACGCCCGCTTCAAGCCCTCCACTGATTTCTACAAATACGCCTGCCATAACCTCGACTCCCACACCATTCCCAAATGAATTTACCGATGATTTCGGAGTAGCTATGCGCCTTATTCCAGATGGAGAATTCACAATGGGCAGTAATGGGGGATTTAAAGATGAACGTCCGATTCACATAGTCTATTTAGACTCTTATTATATAGACAAATACGAAGTCACTAATGCCTTATATGAGGTTTGCGTCAACGATGGGGTTTGCAACCCACCACAAAACTTTGGGTCAGGAACTCATTCCAATTACTTTGGCAATACGCAATATTCGAACTATCCTGTTATTTATGTAGACTGGTATCAATCTAAAACTTATTGTGAATGGCGTGACGCGCGACTTCCTACTGAAGCAGAGTGGGAGAAAGCAGCACGCAGCATCAATGAATATAATTATCCATGGGGAAATAATTTTCGATGTGAAAATGGGAATTTCGACGATATACAAGGGCTTGATGGTTCCGTAATTCCTGGGGGTCCAAATTGCGATGGATACGAAGACACGACACCTGTAGGAAGCTTTGCAAGCGGCAGAAGTCCATTTGGTATTTACGATATGGCTGGCAATGTATGGGAATGGGTCTCGGATTGGTACGATGGAAACTATTATATTGATTCGTCATATCAAGATCCACAAGGACCACTTTATGGAAATACACGAGTATTACGAGGAGGCGCATGGGATGTTGCTAATGAAGAAAATCTCCTCACTACCAGACGGATTGGCTTTGATCCATTAACAGCCGGAAACTTTCTTGGTTTTCGCTGTGCGAGTTCATTACCCTAACTTCCTGAAACACAGGAGTGTCTGGAATTTTATTGAATAGTAATATGAGTTTATTTTTCTGTTGGTCCGTTTTAATTCGCCAACCCATTAATCTATGCACTCTTTATGGTTTAAACATTAACAAAACTCAAATTTCGTCCTACCGTCCCCATGCTATAATCCCTTTCCGATGAAAGGGATTTATGCTTAAAAACTTCGTAAAACTATTCAGTGGTGACCCCACAAAAAAGACAGTCGACCAATTCAGACCGTTGGTAGAGCAGGTGAATGGACTGGAAGCCCAGTTCGCGGCGTTAAGCGATGATGCCCTGCGCGCCAAAACGGACGAGTTCAAAGCGCGGGTTGCAGATGCACTTCAAGGCATGGATGATGAAACTGCCCGGCGCAAAGCCGAACAAGATGCGCTGGAAGAACTCATGCCCGAAGCCTTTGCGGCAGTGCGCGAAGCCTCCAAACGCACGATCGGGCTACGTCACTATGACGTGCAGATCATCGGCGGCGCAGCATTGCACAGCGGCTCGATCGCAGAGATGCGCACGGGTGAAGGCAAGACCCTCGTGGCAACCATGCCGATCTACCTCAACTCACTGACAGGGCGCGGCGTCCACCTCATTACCGTTAACGACTATCTGGCACGGCGCGATGCCCGTTGGATGGCGCCGATCTACCAGGCGCTCGGCTTGACCGTCGGCGTACTGCAAATGGCAGCCATGACCGAGAACGGCAAGAAAGCCTTCATCGTCGATTTCGAACGCGAGTCTCCGCAGGAAGACCAGCGCCACCTACGCATGGTGGACCGGGTCGAAGCCTACCGCGCCGACGTCACCTTTGGCACCAACTCCGAATTCGGCTTCGATTATCTGCGCGATAACATGGCAATGCGCATGGAAAACCGCGTCCAACGCGGGCACTACTTTGCCATGGTCGATGAAGTGGACAACGTGCTTATTGATGAAGCCCGTACCCCGCTCATCATTTCCGGTCCCGCCTCCGGCGACCTGGAATGGTACGGGCGCATGTCGCAGATCGTCAAACAGATCAAACCCGAAGATTACGAAATGGACGAAAAGTCCCGCTCGATCAACCTGACCGAGATCGGCGTCAGCCGCGTCGAGTCTTTGCTTGGCATTCAACTGCTCGACCCCAATCGTCCCGAAGAACCGAACCCTGAACAAGCGCGCTTGTTGGGGTATCTACAACAATCGTTGCGCGCTCAGTTTCTCTTCCAACGCAACAAAGATTACCTCGTACAGACGGGCAAAGTCATCATCGTGGATGAGTCTACGGGGCGCCTCATGCCGGGTCGCCGTTGGAGCGACGGTCTGCATCAAGCCGTGGAAGCCAAAGAAGGCGTAAAGGTCGAGCCTGAGTCGGTTACGTATGCCACGGTCACATTGCAGAACTACTATCGCATGTATCAAAAACTGGCAGGCATGACCGGTACCGCGCTGACCGAAGCCGAAGAGTTCAACAAGATCTACAAGCTCGAAGTTGCGCCGATCTCACCGAACCTTGAATATCTCTCCTACGGCAAAGAAGCGCCGCTGACCGAGATCAAAGCCAAGGACGAAGACGGATACGCCTATTCATACTTTGCCAAAGCCGGCGACACCGCCCCGCTCTACTATCGCCGCAAAGATTATCCCGACGTTATCTACCGCACCGTGGAAGCCAAACTACGCGCCATCGTGCAGGAAGTTGTCCGCTTCAACGCCCTCGGACGCCCGTTGCTGGTCGGTACCACCTCGGTTGAATCTTCCGAACGTCTCTCGAACCGCTTCAAAGCCGAACCTGTGCGCCGTCTGATGCAATACCTGCTCGTGCGCGACCACTACATCCGCGCCAATGACCTGGAAGAAGACGGGCGCCTCTTTGCGGACCTCGTGCCTTTTAACGAACCCATCGACAAGATCACCCCCGACGCCTTGCGCGCCTTCATTAAACCCCACGGACTAAATAACATCAGCCTCGACGATGACGCCAACCTCAACACCCTGCTTGAGATCCTGCGCCTGCCTGAAAACACAAAAGAACGCCTAAAGAAGATCTTCCAGGGCGGCGTGGTTCACCAGGTATTGAACGCACGCCGTCACACGGAAGAATCACAGATCATTGCGGGCGCGGGCGCCTTCGGTGCAGTGACCATCGCCACCAACATGGCAGGACGCGGTGTGGATATCAAACTCGGCGGCGAGCTGGCAGAAGAAGTCATCACGGCTGTCAATCGCGTGCTGGGCAAAGCCGGGTGCAAAGACCCGTTCGATATGACCCACGAAGAACGACGCGAAGCCTTGAAAAGACCGACCCCTCGAACTTCGGTTTATACGAAGCCGAGGTCAAGAACTTCCTTGGCTATTTCGACGACATGGAAAAAGTAAAAGAGTTGGGCGGTCTGCACGTCATCGGCTCGGAGCGCCATGAAGCCCGCCGCATCGACAATCAGTTGCGCGGTCGCGCTGCCCGTCAGGGTGACCCCGGCTCTTCGCGCTTTTATCTTTCCCTGCAAGATGACCTGATGCGCGTCCAAGGCGGCTCACAAGTCAGCGCCTTGATGGAACGCCTCAAAGTGGACGATTCGCTGCCGCTCGAAGCGCGTGTAGTGGCAAGCGTCATCGAACAATCGCAGCACCGCATCGAAGGCGCAAACTTCGATGTCCGCAAGCATTTGCTTGAATACGATGATGTCTTGAACACCCAGCGTCATCAGATCTATAACCAGCGAGACCGCATCTTCGTCAAGGAAGACCTGAGCGGCGATATAGCCGAAATGTTAAAACGAAGTGGACAAGCGCGTTGCCGCAGGTCTGGCTGATGAAGAAGGTCCCTGGCGGCTGCTGGCGTGGCTTGAACAGGTTCAGCCCGCTTTCGAATCAAAGAACGGTTTGTTCCCGTCTTATGGGTTCAGGCTATTACTTGATGAGATCAAAGACAAAGACCTGCGTTCCGTCACACTGGACCTGATCTCCAAATCGATCGAAGCCGAATATGCTCATGCCGTTCGCGCCATCGAAACCATGATCGAACGAACCGGCGAAGCACTTGCAACCCAGATCGCCGAACGCGAAGACACACTGGATGCTTTCTTCCAGGGGCTTGGCGACCGCGAAGATGCACCCAAACCGCAGAAGTTGATCGAAGAGATCAATGGGCTTGTCCATCTGGCGATCCGCCCCGGCAATGACCTGCTCAAGACTCTGGCAGACGACCCCGAAGACGCCAAGGACGACATTCAGGAAATGATCGCCAGCCAGTTGACGGTCATCAGTGCCACGCGCGTCATCGGTGCCATACAAAACCGCATAGGCGAACAGATCCAGTGGCAAAATCCGCTGCCCTCTAATTGGGACGATCTTTCAGACAGCCTGCTCTACACAGCGCGGGATGCCTTTGAAAAGAAACGCGAACGCTTGAACGCGCAGATCGCGCGCGACATTGACATCCTCTTGCAGCACGAAAATGTTTCGACAGATTCAGGCAAGCTGCGTTTGTTGATCACACTGGCGCAGGGAACCCGTACCGCCTTCGACCAGAAGACTCATAAACAGGTAAAGCAGGTCTTTACCCGCTTCGCGTATGCCTTCCATGCGGCGCAATTGCTGGATGGCAGAGAAGCGGATGAGATCGGCGATGATGTGATGAATCACCTCGAGGCGGCGGAAGAAGCGCTGCGCGAGACCTGGGGGCAGAGCGAGTTCACCCGTTTGAGCCAGAACGCCACCAAACTCGCGGACTTTGGTCCGGCGGCGCGGATCGCTTTCGGCGAGGCGCGGCTCAACGATGCCGTATCCAGCTTGAGCACGGAAGAGGCGGCGCAGCTTTCCTCCGCACTTGGCAAGTATGTTTTGAATGAAGTCCATCGCCAATTACTACTGGGCGCATTCAGCGAACTGTGGGTGGAATACCTGACAAAGGTTGAAGGCTTGAGGGTGTCGATCGGGCTTGAGGCTTACGCCCAACGTGACCCGCTGGTACAATACAAGAATAGCGCCTCTGAGATGTTCCAGCAGTTGCTCGAAGATGTGCGCGGACTGGTGATCGGACGCGCATTTGCGGCAAGACCCCGGCGGGTGGAGATCACCCCCATTGAAACCGCAGAAACGGCGACTGCGCCCAGCGAAACTTCAGTGCAGATCGGCGACTCGGCAGACGGCAAGAAAAAGAGGCGCCGCCGCTAGTTTGAGGAACGTTTGGCAGACGAAACACTGACCCTCCCCCTAAACAAATATATTGCCCTTCCAAAGGTTGAACTTCACCGCCATTTGGAAGGGTCTTTGCGTCTATCCACCATGCTGGATATTGCCCGCAAGCACGGGGTGACGGTGCCGGTTTCGATGTTGAACTTAAGCGGTTTGGTGCAGGTGCAAGATCGGGATCCACTCACCTTCTCGAACTTCCTCGAAAAATTCAAGACCTTGCGCCTTTTCTACCGCTCACCAGACGTGATCCATCGCGTCACACGCGAAGCGGTGGAAGATGCAGCCCGCGACAATGTGCGTTATATGGAGCTGCGCTTCACGCCGGTGGCGTTGAGTCGTGCCGAGGGTTTTCCGCTGCATGATGTGATGGATTGGGTCATTACCAGTGCGCAGGAAGCGGCAAAGGAATATAAGATCAAAGTCGGGCTGATCGCTTCGGTGAACCGACATGAAAGCCCGGAACTTGCCGAGCAGGTGGCATGGCTGGCGGTGGAACACATGAAGAACGGAATGGTTGGGCTGGATCTGGCTGGCAATGAAGCCGAATTCAAATCGCATCCATTCCACAATATCTTCAAGGAAGCCAAGCAATCCGGTTTGCATATCACCATCCACGCAGGAGAATGGGGTCCATCCGAAAACGTGCGCGATGCCATTGAGAATTTAGGCGCGGAACGTATCGGTCATGGTGTGCGTGTGCTGGAAGATAAAGAAGTTACGGCGCTCGCGCTTGAACACAACACTGTATTCGAAGTGTGCGTGACAAGCAATTTCCAATCGGGCGTGGTCAAGCAGCTTGAAGACCATCCTCTGCCGCGCATGTTCGAAAAAGGGCTGAAGGTCACGGTCAATACCGATGACCCCAGTGTCTCACGGATCACGCTTTCGAACGAATTCCAGACTGCTCATGAAAAATTAAATATTTCCCTGGATGTTTTAAAGAAAAGTGTGCTTCTTGGGGCAGAGTCTTCTTTCCTGCCAGAAGTTCAAAAAGCAGAACTGCTCCAGAAACTTCGAAAAGAATTAGACCGATAGAAAAGCGACTCCTCGAACGGCGCGAACCTCAAATGTTCGCGCCGTTCGTTTTATGTGTGCGACTTGCATTCGGTACCCCCCAACCTCACAGGCTTGTTTGCCGATTTTGAAAAAACCCGGGTTAAAACCCCGAATCCACTTCCATCTCAGCCTTTAAATCAGTATAATTCGCCTCTGTAATTTATTCGTTCCCCCACCACATTAAAAAAGGATATCAAAGGCGCTCCTTTGTGTTCTTCCTGATTGTGGTGTGAGTGTAGTGATCAAGAAATCACTACGAAAACCTCATACCAAAGGAGTATCCTATGCAAGATCTATTTAAGTCCCGTGACGTATTGACCGTGGGCAAGAAGAAATACGTCTATTTCCGGCTCGACGCGCTCGAAAAAGCCGGGCTGACCAAACTCAGCAAACTCCCCTATTCCATTCGTATCGTGCTCGAAGCCGCGCTGCGTCAGTGCAACGACAAGGAGATCACTCAGGCTGATGTAAAGAACATCGCCGCGTGGACTCCCAAAGGCGCCCGCCCGGGCATTCCGTTTTTGCCCGGTCGTGTGGTGATGCAAGACTTCACCGGCGTACCCGCTGTCGTTGACCTCGCCGCGATGCGCGCCGCCGTGGCTCGCCTGGGCGGTAACCCGAAGAAGATCAATCCGCTCGTGCCCGTGGACCTCGTCATCGATCACTCGGTGCAGGTGGATTTCTTCGCCACAGCTGAGGCGCTCAACCGCAACACCGAAGTTGAATTCCAACGCAACCGCGAACGCTATGAATTCCTCAAGTGGGGACAAAAAGCCTTCACCAATTTCCGCGTCGTTCCCCCGATGACCGGTATCGTGCATCAGGTCAACCTTGAGTATCTCGCCGATACCGTCATGACCAAGGAAGAGAACGGTGAGACGATCGCCTTCCCTGATACGCTCGTCGGCACCGACTCGCACACCACCATGATCAATGGTTTGGGCGTGGTAGGTTGGGGCGTGGGCGGTATCGAAGCCGAAGCCGTGATGCTCGGTCAACCGATGGACATGCTGCTCCCTGATGTGATCGGTTTCAAGCTCTACGGCAAACTCACAGAAGGCGTGACCGCCACCGACCTCGTCCTCACCGTCACGCAGATGCTGCGCAAAAAAGGGCGTCGTGGATAAGTTCGTCGAGTTCTTTGGCGAAGGTCTCAACAACATGTCGCTGACCGACCGCGCCACCATCGCCAATATGGCTCCCGAATACGGCGCCACCATGGGCTACTTCCCTGTGGATGAAGAGACGCTTCGTTACATGCGATTGACTGGTCGCTCCGACGAAGTGCTCGCCCGCACCGAAGCCTACCTCCGCGCACAGGGACTCTTCCGCGATGCCAACAGCCCCGAACCGGAATTCACCGACACGCTTGAACTGGATCTGGCGTCGGTCGTGCCATCCCTGGCTGGACCCAAGCGCCCGCAAGACCGCGTCGCGCTGACCGATATGCAGGATACATTCAGAAAAGCCTTAACCGCCCCTGTGAAAGATCGCGGCTATGAACTCTCCGGTGAAGCCCTTAGCAAAGAAGCGACATACGGTTCCAATGGCGGCTCAACTCAAATGAAGCATGGCGCGGTTGTGATCGCAGCCATCACTTCCTGCACAAACACATCCAATCCTTCCGTGCTCGTCGCGGCGGGACTTGTGGCAAAGAAAGCCGTGGAGAAAGGCTTGAACGTCAAGCCGTATGTGAAGACCTCCCTCGCCCCCGGCTCGCGTGTGGTGACCGAATACCTCAAGAAGGCTGGTCTGATCGACCCGCTTTCCAAACTCGGCTTCAATGTGATTGCTTATGGCTGTACGACTTGTATCGGGAACTCTGGTCCATTGCCCGGCGAAGTTGCCAAGGCTGTCACCAGTTCAGACCTGGTTGCTTCGGCTGTTATTTCCGGCAACCGCAACTTCGAAGGACGCGTGCATCCGCTCGTCAAGGCGAATTACCTCGCGTCACCTCCGTTGGTTGTCGCCTACGCCCTCGCTGGCACCGTGGACATTGACCTGAACAACGAGTCCCTCGGCACAGGTTCTGATGGCAAGGAAGTCTATCTCAAGGATTTGTGGCCCACCCAAAAGGAAGTTGCTGAAGCAGTTGCGGCGAGCGTCACACCTGAAATGTTCATGGAAAAATATTCTGACGTCTTCTCCGGCTCGGACATGTGGCAGAACATCAGCGTCAAAGAAGGTGACCTGTTCGAGTGGAGCGAAGAATCCACTTACATTCATCACCCGCCTTACTTCCAGACCCTCACACTCGATACACCCAAGATCCAACCCATCAAGGGCGCGCGCGTACTCGGTGTCTTCGCGGACTCCATCACCACCGACCACATCTCTCCTGCTGGTAACATCGCCGCGGATTCTCCCGCTGGTAAGTTCTTGCAGGAACGCGGCGTGCAGCCGAAAGATTTCAACCAGTATGGCACCCGCCGTGGCAATGACCTCGTGATGGCACGCGGCACCTTTGCGAACATCCGCCTCAAGAACATCATGGTTGCGCCCAAGGAAGGCAACTGGGCGAAGCACCAGCCGTCCGGTGAAGTGATGTCCATTTTCGATGCGGCGATGAAGTATCAAGCTGAAGGCGTGGCAAGCATCGTCCTCGCGGGCAAAGAATATGGCACGGGTTCGAGCCGTGACTGGGCGGCGAAGGGTCCCATGCTGCAGGGCGTCAAAGCCGTCATCGCCGAATCCTTCGAACGCATCCACCGTTCCAATCTGGTGGGCATGGGTGTGCTTCCGCTGAGATTCGCTGAAGGGCAAAATGCCGAGTCGCTCGGTCTCGATGGCAGTGAAGTCTTCGACATCGAAGGCTTGAGTGATAGCATCCAGCCGAAGGGCGAGTTGACCGTGAAAGCCAAGAAAGCCGACGGCAAAGTGATCGAGTTCAAAGCCACCGCGCTGCTGAACACCGATGTGGAAGTGAACTACTACCGCAACGGCGGCATCCTGCACACGGTGCTTCGCAATTTGGTGAAGTGAAATTAATTAGTACTACATAAAAAGCGACCTGCTTTTCGCAGGTCGCTTTTTGATTTTCAAGAATATAATGAGTAGCACCCTGGAGAGAACATGACTCAAAATATTTTTATCAGTTATTCGCGTCGTGAAGTGGGCTTTGTAGATAAGCTCGTTGAGTACCTTGAAAAAGAGACCTTCAACATCTGGTTGGATTATCGCAGTCTGGTGCCCGGAAAGCCCTGGGAAGAGCAGATCAATCAGGGTCTGGGGACTTCAGATATCATTTTACTGGTTGTTTCGAAGGCGTCCATCGCTTCTGACAATGTGGAGTTTGAATGGCGACAGGCACTGCAAGAGGAAAAGAAACGCATTATTTTGCTTGTCTTTGAAGCCGTGGATCTGCCACCTGAACTGGAAAAATATGAATGGGTGGATTTTCGGGGGAACTACAAGCAGGCTCTGAAAGAATTAGACCATCAACTTCAGACACCCGAACAGGAAAAACATTCCGTGCCCGAGGCGGGTTTCAAGATCCCTTCCATTGTGTGGCTGGCATTTTTCTTGAGTCTGATCGTTTCCATCATTTCCATCAGCACTGTTTGGACGTTGTTCATTCCCTTCTTCCTGATCCAATTGCCGTTGGGTATTCTCAAGCGCAAATTCAACTATATGCTGGTGCAGGCATCCCTCTTGATGCTGCCTTTTGCGCTTTACCTGACAGTAAATTTCTCTACGAACGAGGATGCGATCGATATTGTCGATTTCCTAACCTACGTCAGCATTCCTTTTGTGATCGGCTTGATTTATACCCTGCGCTCAGAAGGTATGCAGCGCTGGGGCAAGCCCGAAGCGGTTGCGCCGCCATCGGCAAATACTAAAAAAATAACATACCCTGATTTCAAATCCGTATCGTTTTTCATCGATCATGCTCCGCAGGATCAGAAGATCGCAGACCATACGAGAAAAGTATTTAAAGGAGCCGGGCATACCGAGGTGACGGACCCTGCTTCTGCCGACGCAGTCTTTACCTTGGTCTCACGCTTTAAAGGGGATAGCATTGTGGATAGCCAAAAACAAGTGGTCTATCCCGTCATCATCCAATCCAACGACAAGATTTCAAGGCAGCTATCCCGCGTTCAATGGCTGGACCTGCGGACTGGGGTGCGCAACCTGGATGTGGTCGCCAGGCTGTTGCCAGAACCGACAAGGCTCCTACGCAACGTGGGCATCCGCCCGATGGGCAATCAAATAGTTTTGCCTGCTGTCATTATGTACCTGACGTATTTCCTTGCTTTCCTGGCAATTGTTTGCATTGGTAGTTGGCTTCCATATATCCTTCAATACGCCAATGAGTTTATCTACGACCCGGATTTTACAGTTGTGATCGGTCAGTTGGCAATCAGCCTGATCTTGTTTGGCGGGCTGTCGTATCAAATGGTGAAAAATATCGTAGACCGAAAAGGTTTCTTTGCTTCTTTACTTGGATTGATTCTCGGCATGCTTGTGCTGGGCGGCATCATCCTCTGGCAGATCGAGATCGATAACATGGTCTTTGCACTATTGAACACGAATGTGGAATATCGCGGCTATTCTGCATACTATCCGCGCGCGATCTATATGGTGGGCAGTTTGGTGATGTCGATCTATCTTTGGCTTAAGCGCCGTGATCTAATGTTCTGGTTTCCTGAGAAAAAATGAAAATATAAGTAATGCAAAAGAGACCGGCAAATGCCAGTCTCTTTTTATTTAAACCTTCTGAACCGGGAACTGTATCTCGTTGACCGTATTCGGGTCGTTCTGATCTTCCGGCTTGTCCGGCATCTTGAGGTTTAGCTCGCGGCTTGGACCTACGATCTGATACCCGTTCACATCGATCCATTTGGCGAGGGCGTCGTAGGCTTCACCGATGGTGGCGAACGACCCGGCATGGACTACGCACGCCATCGTCTCGACTGCAGGCAGTTCATAGATTTTGACCTGCCCAACGGGAGTCGGGTCACCGGCAATGGGCATGGCAACTTCAATATCCCAATCGCCTTCGCGCGCATCAGCATCATGATAGATCGCCATCGGCGTGCCGTTCATGCGGATATTGTTTTGATAAATAAAGTTCAGTAATTCATCCCACAGCGAGCGTTGTGCGGGCGGGTTGGCAACCACACCGCGTACTGTGGCGGCTTTCATTGCCTCGATCTTCTTTAAGACAACATCATATTTAAACATAAAGTTCTCCTGTTGAGTTTGTCTCAGCCAGCGTTCCACCTGCTCCAGCTTTACCGTTTCTTCTTCCACTCGCTGCCGGATCTCGGCTTGACGGAGTTTGAGCATTCCACGCAACTCTTCGGTGGAAAGATTCTCTTCGAGGAAGCGACCGATCTCCTCTAAAGTGAATCCCAACTCTTTCAATGCCAGAATGCGATACAAGCGCGGCAGTTGGTTGAAATCATAATAACGGTAGCCAGTAAAGCGGTCTACATCAACGGGTCTGAGTAAACCCATCTCGTCGTAGTACCGCAGCGTTTTGATGGAAACGCGGCTAAGTTTGGAAAAGTCTCCGATTCGGATCATAAGTAGGCGCCTTCATTCTCTTATACACTCTCCAGTAACTGGAGAGTCAAGGTTCTATTTCTAATAGAAGTCAACTCAAAAATGTCATCCTGAGCGATAGCGAAGGATCTCTACCATTGTGTAAGAGACCCTTCGGTCGCGAAGAGCGCTCCCTCAGGGTGACAGAGTATTTTTGAGACACATTCTAGTTTATTGAGCATCTTTATAACTTCCCCCGACTTTAAGAATTGAGCGAATTCAACTCACACCAGCCCCTGCTTCCTTGCTATATCTGCCGCCTGGGTGCGGTTCTCTGCTTGAAGTTTGGCAAGAATGTTCGAGACATGGTTCTTGACTGTGCCCTCGGTGATGAAAAGTTTCTCTGCCATGTCTTTGTTGGATGCGCCTTGTGCCAGCAAGACCAGAACTTCACGCTCCCGATCAGAAAGCGACTCGAGCGTTGAAGTCGTTGGGCGCATCATTTCGCGAAGGGCGCGGGAGGCGATCTCAGGTTGTATGAAAACTTCGCCTTCATGTACACGGCGAATGGTGTGTATCAATTGATCGGCAGGAGTATCTTTGAGCAGGTATCCCATGGCTCCCGCCCGCACCCCTTGGTAGACGTAATCGTCGCGGTCGAAGGTGGTGAGGATGATGACCTTTGCCGTGTTCCATTCGCGGCAAAGTTTCGCCGTCGCTTCCACGCCGTTGAGAACGGGCATTTGCACATCCATCAAGATCACATCAGGGCGCAGTTCAAGGGCAAGCTGCACGCCTCGTTCGCCATCGCCTGCTTCGCCTATAACGCGCAAGCCGGGTTCAAGATCAAGGATGGTTTTTAGACCCTGCCGCATGAGGGTTTGGTCTTCGATCAGGAGGAGTTTGATGGTGTTGGGCATGGTTAGGAAAAATCCGCTTATCTAAGTGTTAAAAAGTTCCTAAAAATAGATTTCCGTCATTGCGAGGGCGGTGCTTTCCCGCCCGAAGCAATCTCATGATTAGCTCATAGGATTGCTTCGCCACAAAGAACAAGAACGTGGCTCGCAATGACGGGAAATTAAAACTCACCTAAAACAGAGGCAGGCTTACCTGTATGTTCGAGCCGTTATTGTTTGTAAGGGTCAAGGTGCCGCCCAGCCCTTCAACCCGTTCACGCATTCCGCGCAGACCGAAATGTCCGCTTTGGTTTTCTGCATTCGGCGGAAGTCCACGCCCGTCATCCTGGATCGTCATCAAGACAGTGTGAGTTTCGACCTTCAACGTCACCGTCACGTGCCGAGCCTGAGCATGACGTTCGACATTCGTAAGCGCTTCCTGCGCCACACGCCATAACGTTTCAGCGTGTGCAAGCGGTAACGTATTGACATGTTCATCGGCATCGCAGCGAATTTCAAGATGCGCCCGCTGACCAACATCCACGCACAAGGTTTGCAAGGCTTCACCGAGTTTGCGCTCTCCCAACCCGGGTGCGCGCAAGCCTGCCAGAGAACGACGCAATTCATCCATGCTGGCGCGGGTGAGGTTTTTCAATTCATCCACCTGCGCCGAGGCGCGTTCGGGGTCAACTTTATACAGTCGTTGAATCGCTTCCAACTGAACAGACAATGCCACCAGAGAATGACCCAGACTATCATGCAGATCGCGCGCGACGCGTTCCCGCTCTCGTAACGTGGCAAGCTCTGCATCTTGTTGACGCGCCGCCTCCAGCTCCCTTTGAGCGGCTTCCAGTTTCTGGATCAACCCTGCCCGCTGACGGCTCGTCCGCGCAATGCCGAAGATGAACAGATAAAGCACATTACCAGCCAGCCACTGAAAGAAAAAACCAATTGCTGCGCCAGAGTCAATCGCAGAAAACTGCCAATCAGAGATGATAAGCGTCACACAAATCATGATAAAGGCTGTGCCAGGGATCACCGCTTGCGGCGGCAATACCCCAAACATCTGCCCGAAATAGGCGAATGCCAGCCACCATGTTAACGGATTCAACCAATTCGACAGCAGCCACATTGCCAGCCCGCCAATGAAATACATAGCCAGCCGCTGGCGAGACTTAATCCACCGCCCTCCGGCAATGGTGAAGAAATACAAAACGCCCTGCAAAATGCACAGCCCTGAAACAACATACTCACGCCAGGTGAGAGGTTCGGCGGTAAGGGTTGTGATTGCAGTAAACCCAAAGATAAGTAAGGACACAACATCCCAAAACCTGCCATACATTTGCATGTAACGGGCAGGCATGGGCAGGTTGCTATTCGAGAGGTCGGAGGTGTGATTTTGGCTCACGAGGTAAGTGTACTCCGGTTGAGTGGATGAGGGAATGTTACGCCTTCGGCTCCCAGCGGAAAAGGCGCGAAGCGATCAACGTGGCAACGACACCATAAGCAGCCAGCAGCAGCAGGTATGTCACCCATTTTTCGTCGAGAGTCGCATCGATCATTGCCGAGCGCACCAATTGCACAGCCGGGTAGGCGGGCAGGTAGGGCACGAATTCCTTCACGTTGTCTGGCAGAGACGAGACCGGGAAGACCATGTCGCTGATGAACATCAACAGAAAGTAGATCGTCATTCCAACCGCTGTGGCGGTCCCTGCCTTGGGAGCGACGCCGCTGATGATGCCGCCCAGTGACATGAAGGTCAGCAAACTGATGATGATCATAGGGTACACCAGTAAAAGGCTGGTAGCGCTGACCGGGACTTCATAAAAGACTGCGCCTACAATAAGGATCAGTGTGCTTTGTATGGTGCCAATGACAATATTGACCAGCAAGTAGGAGGTGATGAGTTGCCAGGCAGGCAGGGTGGTGGCTTGTAAGCGGCGCAGAATGCTTTTTTCCCTTAATTCGAGCATCATCGTGGAGCTGCCAACCAGACCAAAGCTCAGGGCGTTGAGCACGATCACACCGGGGGTCATATACTTCATGTATTGACTCATCACCACCCCGTAGATCAACATCAATAGCACCGGGAATGCGAAGTTCCAGAACAAGACCGCTCCATTTCGCAATTGAATGAGGGCGAGCGATTTGGTAAGAATGAGAAAGCGTTTCATGGGAGGATTCCTTATTTTTAAATCATTAAGTTTTTTACAGCGCGGTTGTTATCCGATCTCAGATAACTGCCGACCCGTTAGCTTCAAGAAGACATCTTCGAGATTGGGTTGCCTCAGCATCACATCGCGGATCGAGCGACCCGACTTTGCCGCCAATGCCTGCAAAGCAGACAGAGTCTCTTCAGGTTTGGAAGTTTCCACTTCAAGGTGCTGACCTGAATACCGGGCGCCGTTCACGTGAGGCAGATCATAGACCTGCTCAAGCGGCAGTTCCACCGTCGCTTTCAAAGTCGCGTTCAGGTTAAGGCTGGCGATCAATGCATTGGGCGTATCGCAAGCCACGATCTCGCCACCATCGATGATGGCGATGCGTCCGCACAGGGCTTCGGCTTCTTCCATGGCATGTGTGGTCAACACGATCGTGCGTCCTTCATCATGCAACGTGCGGATTTCGTTCCATACGGCGCGGCGGGCGTGCGGGTCTAATGCGGAGGTCGGCTCATCAAGCAGGACGATCTCAGGGTCGTTGGCAATGGCTACGGCGAGAGAGAGGCGTTGCTGTTGTCCACCAGAGAGACGACGGGCAAGCGTGTTTCGCTTCTCGAGTAGGTCAAACCGCTTAAGCAGGTCGTCAATTTGTGCCTTTGTCAGAAAGACTTCATACAAGGCAGCATATACCTCTACCAGTTCCGCAACGGTCAGATCGTCGAGCAGGGCGGTTCTTTGCAATTGGATGCCCAGCCGTTTCTTGGCAGCCATGGGGTCACTTTGAACATTGTTTCCGCAGACCTGAACCTCACCTTGGGATGGAGTGTGCAATCCCTCCACACATGCCAGCAGTGTGGATTTGCCCGCTCCGTTGGGTCCGAGCAAGCCAAAGATCTCACCCTTCTGCACCGATAAACTCACGCCATTGAGGGCGGTCAGAGTTCCATAAGCAGCGGTCACATTTTTGATATCGATCACTAAATCTTGAGACATAATAAACTCCTTTGTGCCCCCATCTTATGACAGCCCGCCTCATTACCCCAGTCTCGCAGGGAGGATTGCGCCTATGCCAAAAGACATATTCCCGCCTATGCATTACAGACCCCGCCTCAAACCTCTGGGACTTTTGTCCCGGAGCCTTTTCTCCTGGATGAATCTATAATGCAGAAATGGATACAACTCGCT
>JADKIL010000008.1 GCA_016721315.1 Candidatus Villigracilis vicinus | reverse complement strand
GCAATTTCAAGAACTGGCGCGGCGATGCCGAAGGCGAAGAACTGCTTAAACAGTTAGACTTCCTCAAACAAAGTGAAAAAGATGGCAGCCTGCACGAGAATATGTTGATGGAGTTATTGCTTAAATCGGGTCTGGCTCTTACTGCGAAGGTCGAAACTCTCAAAGCAGGCAAAGCCGAAGCCTACCTTGTGGAAGATGGCAGGTTGTTCCTATTCTTTGGCGGGTATAACAAGTCCATCAAAGAATTGATCCATGAGAAAGCGCCCAAGCGCGTGGTCTGTTTGGATAGCGCCTTCAAAGGCAAGGATGAAGATATATCCAACTTCAAGTTGGAGTTGAAAGAAGCTGGCATTGAGTTGAGCATTTTATAAGTCATGAAAATTCAATTCGACAGTACCCAAGATTATCAACAAACTGCCGTGCAAGCAGTGGTAGACATCTTTGAAGGTCAACCACTGGCAAAGGGTGACTTTGAAGTCTCTTTCGTGCGCGAAGGCGAATCTATTGTCTTTTCTGAAAAAGGCATCGGCAATAACCTCGTTTTGAAAGATGAACAATTACTTCAAAACGTCCGCAATATTCAAGAGCGCAACGGCATTGCCAAGTCCGATGAGTTGATGGCGTGTGAATACATTAAAGATGCAGAGACAGGCGAGAAAGACTCCATTCCGCTTAACTTCACTGTGGAAATGGAAACGGGCACAGGCAAGACCTATACCTACATCCGCACGATGTATGAACTGAACAGGGTCTATGGCTTCAAGAAGTTCGTCATTGTTGTGCCGAGCATCGCCATCCGTGAAGGCGTGATCAAAAATCTCGACATCACCCGCGAACACTTTCAGGGCTTGTTCGGTAATCCGCCTGTCACATCCAGAATGTACGACAGCAAAAATCTTGCAGACCTGCGAGACTTTGCCAGGTCGAATAACATTCAAATCCTTGTCATTAATATTGATAGTTTTTCCAAAGATACAAACATCATCAACACCGTGCGCGAAACAGGCGTAAAGCCCATCGAATACATTCAAGCCACCCGCCCCATCGTCATTGTGGACGAACCACAAAAGATGGAAACGGATATTCGTCGCGCCGCCATTCATAACCTGAATCCGCTTTGCACCTTGCGCTATAGCGCCACGCATGAGTATTACTACAATCAAGTCTATAACCTGAACCCCGTCCAAGCCTATGATCTGGGTCTGGTCAAACAAATCGAAGTGGACGGCATTTCGTCCGATGGTAATTACAACGCCGCTTATATCGAATACAAAGGCATTACGGCAGGCAAGACCAATTACAAAGGCAAGATCGTTATTTACGTCAACACCGACAAAGGCGTGCAACAAAAAGAATTCAAAGTCACCACGGGCGACGACCTGCACGAACTCTCGAACGGGCGCGAAGTGTATAAAGGCTATATCGTCACGGGCATTAGTCGCAGTGGCGGGTACATCGAATTCAACAACGATAAAACCGTGCGCGAAGGCGAAACCCAAGGCGGTCTCACCGATGATGTCATGAAATATCAGGTCGAGCGCGCGGTCAAATGGCACTTCGAGAAACTCAGAAAATATCAACCCCTTGGCATCAAGGTCTTGTCCCTGTTCTTTATTGACCGTGTTGCCAATTACCGCGAATACACCGAAGATGGAACTACCCAAAAAGGAAAGTTTGCGCTGTGGTTTGAAGAAGCCTATGCCCGTCTCTCTGCTCAAAACCCTGGCTTGATACCGTTTTCTGCGGAACAAGTCCACAATGGGTACTTTGCCTCCGATAAAAAAGGAAAAGGCAAAGAGAAGCAGGAAATCTGGATCGACTCAAAAGAAACCAATACTAAAGCCGATAACGACACCTACAAACTCATCATGCAGGATAAAGAACGGCTCTTGAGCATGGAAGAACCTTTGCAATTCATCTTCTCCCATTCTGCTCTGCGCGAAGGCTGGGATAACCCTAATGTCTTCCAAATCTGCACGCTCAACGAAAGCAAGAGCGAAATGAAAAAGCGGCAGGAAATCGGGCGCGGCTTGCGCCTACCTGTAGATAAAGATGGCGCAAGAGTGCTAAATAGAGACATCAACGTCCTGACCGTGATTGCAAACGAAACTTACGAAGACTTCTCTGCTTCTCTACAAAAAGAGATCGAAGACGAAACCAACGTCCAATTTACAGGACGTATCAAGAACGCTGAAAAGAAAGATTGGGTCAAACGTTCGAAGGAATTGACTCTTGAAAACTTCCCCCTGCTCTTTGAGATATGGGAGCGCATCAAGCACAAAACGCGCTATGAAGTCAATTACTCCACTGAGGAACTTATCAAGCGCACGGTAGCAGAGATGAAAGACTTCAATAAAGTGCCGCTTACAAAGCGTCCATTCCTAGAGTCGCGTACAGGTCGCATTAGCTTTTCAGAAGAAGGCGTTGAAACTGTATTAGAAGATAAAAGCTCTAAGCCCGCCGAGGAAATCAGGCATCAAATCCCCGATGTCTATAGCTACATCCAACGGCGCGTGGACATCAGCCGTCAGACCATCTTTGAAATCTTGAAAGGCTCAGAGCGCATCAAGGAATTGGAAATTAACCCGCAAGTCTTCCTTGACAACCTCGTCGGAGCCATTCAACGTAATCTCAACAGCCTCATGGTCGAAGGCGTGAAGTACGAACAGATCAACGGCGCATTCTATGAAATGCGTCTCTTCGAGTTTGAAGAAATCGAACGATACCTGTCCGACCTGTTCAAAGTCAAAAAGCAAGACAAGACCGTCTTCAACTATATCCATGTTGAAAGCACCTACGAAACCGACTTTGCGCGAGACTGCGAAGCTGACGAAAGTATCAAATTCTTCTTCAAACTTCCGCGCGACTTCAAAGTCCCTACCCCCATTGGCAATTACCGCCCCGATTGGGCAGTTGTCTTTGAAAATGACAAGCGCATTTACTTTGTAGCAGAAACCAAAGGAACGATTGACTGGCAGAAACTGCGAGAAGTAGAAAACATGAAGATCAAATGCGGCACAAAACACTTTGCTGTATTTAAGGAAAGCGGCGTCGAGTATAAGTTGGCTGTCACGACACGGGATTTATATTCGTAATAAGTTTTCAAAACTAATTAGCATAGGAGAATATCATGAGGGCATTAATTACAGCAAAATTACATCCGTACGATTTTTTCATGAAGAGGTGGGATGTTGATAATTTGTCGGGGAAATCGCCTTCTACAGACGATTACGAGTTAGGTGTAAGAAAAATATTCAGGTCAATGCAATATGACATTGAAGATTTATTGAAGGAAGATATGGGGCAAATTCTCGTTGAAGTAGAGCTAGATGAAATTGGAGTCAACGAATCTTCTCTTCAGGTTAATAATTCAAACTATCAGTATTCAATTTCGGAAGAAAACGTAAAAATCATCAAAGATATTGTCCATGAAATCCCCAAAAACTTACGAAAAACCGAATGCAGAAGACCTATTTGTTTTGTTACAGCAGCGAGGACAATCGCACTTTGTTGTATTTGCTGAAACACAAACGACCTGCATATTCTCGGAAAAGGCGGTCTTTTTGGAAAACAGAACGCGCTTCGAAAGATATGATAAGAAAGGCTTCTATAGATCGAAAGAAGAAATTAGATATTACTGGGCGCATTAAAATATTCATGAAAGCCGAAGACCAACCAACCTATCTGACTATAGGCAAAAAAATTGAAGTAATGGAACCAAAGCCTCTCCATGTTGGCACTGGCAATTGAGTCGGTTTGGTCTGAGTTGTATGAAACAAACAGAAAAGAGGTACTTCTTGCAACATCCTTCTTTTTTATCGCGTTTATTTTACTTATTTTTACACCAACGATAGCCCCTGCTATCCAACCACATGGCAGGTTATTTGAAAATGCACTAAAGGCTTTTATTAACCCAAAAATTGTCCCTCTTTATTCAGTAGATTATGTACAAGGTGCATTAGAGCGCACATATTCAGCATTATTTGTTTCCTCTGTAGATCTTTTGCGGGATTAACAACAAGGTTATTTGACATTGTTAGACTCAACCTATTAAAATGGGTAATGGATATTGAAGAAGATCATGCTTTCCCCCAATATGGGGACTTAGGCTTTGGAAGCCTTTTGCCATTGAGCAGACAGAACTGCGCGATCGACTGACTTCCGCTGTTGATGAATGGGCAGGTATCTGCACTATGATTTTAATGATTAGGGGACGGACTATGATGAGAGCGACAATCATAGTCCATCATTCAATCAGATCAATCATAGTTTCAGACAGGGAGTACAAGAATGATTGATGAAAAATATCTACATTCCGAATTGACGGGCAAAATCATTGGTTGCGCAATGGAAGTACATAAGGCGCTGGGCAACGGCTTTCAGGAAGTCATCTATCAACGGGCGCTGGATATTGAAATGGCGCAGCAAGGTCTCACCGCCAGCCGCGAACACGAAATGGATATTTTCTACAAAGGCATCAAGATCGGCAACCGCCGCGTCGATTTCTTTGTGGAAGAAAAAGTGATGGTTGAGATCAAGGCAGTCATTCAGTTGGAAGATGTCCACCTGGCGCAAGCCATCAACTATTTGGAAGCCTACGGGCTGGAAGTTGGACTATTGATTAATTTTGGCAGTCGAAGTATGCAATTCAAGCGCGTCATGAAACCCGCCAAAAACCGCCCGCCCAATAAACCGTAAAGGATTTTCATAGTCCATCATATAATCAGAAAAATCATAGTCCCAAACGCTGACGGAACTGCCTGTCCTGTGCTCTTCAGGGCGCGAGTGGCGACTGTCCGCTGGTGAATGGGCAGGTGAAGGTCTGTACTATGATTTATGTGATTGAATGAAAACTATGATTAAAGCGGCGCAATCATAGTCCATCAAATAATCATTCCAAGCATAGTTCCAGACAAGGGAGCACAAGAATGGCTGAGGAAAAGTATCTTCACTCCGAACTGACAGGCAAGATCATCGGCTGTGCGATGGAAGTCCGCAAGGCGCTGGATATTGAAATGGCAGAGCAAGGTCTAACTGCTCGCCGCAAAGACGGAATAGAACTTCAGTAAAACAATTCACATCACAATACATTAGGAGGAAAACATGGAGATCATCAACATCCTTGCCATGGTAGGTACGATCATTAATGACATACTTGCGTTATTGAGTGCGCTGGGTAGTTTTATTATGCTGCTTGGTTCGTTCGGCAAAGCCTCGTGGAGGAAATACGGTCAGATCGCAGATTGGAGCATTCTCGGTTTGGTCTTGGGTTGGGGGCTTCAGATCTGCATGGCGATCACCAAGACCACACCGGAACAGATCGGCATGATCTTTCGCATGCCCACACTAATGGTCTATGCGTTATTGAGCATCTCTTTGCTAATGGTCATCGGCAGAATGATCATACGGCGAATGTTACGAAGCGGCAAATAGAATCAGGAGGTTTATATCTTTGTTTTGTCTGGTTGCCTTTAATGGGGAACGGCGGCTTGGGGCAATAGTACAATAGCAGGGTATATGCTCAATGCGAATTAAGAGAAGGAAACCATGCGAACAAAAAAAGCGTTCGTTTTTAACCGATTTGCATTCGCTGCCATGTTTTGGCTGGCGGCATGCAACGGCGAGCCGAGCCCGTCTATAAATGCACAGGTCACCAATATTACAGAGAGACAGCAGGTCACAGGTGAGATCACGCAGACCAAAACCTTCGACCAATGCGATTCCTCCAGTGTATTCAAAACGTCCGTTCAATTCAGCGAAAGCAATATCAAAACCAATCAAGAAGAACTGGTCCTTGGTTTGGAGGGCTCTGGCAGCGGCAAAGTATACGGAGCAATTGAGGTTGAGATAAAAGGCTCCATTCAAAAGCACTTTTCCGAAACGACCCAACAAGGAGAATCGCGGGGAGAAAATCTAAGCATCGAAGTCCCCGCTCACACAAAACAGGAATACACTTTCATCTGGCAGGAAACCCGCCGCGAAGGCACGGTCGAATACGAAGAGAACGGTCAGAAAAAATCAATAGATTTTAGCTACCGGGTCGGGCTTGAATTAGTTCGTTCATCCGGCAAAGATATCCCATGCGATTCGCAAGATCCCACAACCGAAGCAACTGAGTCAACCCAGCCAACCGCTTCCACATTCAGGCTGGGGTTTCGCAAAGCCGAACCCAGTCAGGTTGCTGCCGGGCTGACAAGCCTTTGGGACACAAATAATATCCATGTAAAAGATATATTGTCACCAGGCACGAAATCCTATTCCGGCAATGCAGAAGTTGGGGTGGAATATGTCTTTCCAGTCTATTGGTGCGCCACCACCGAAAGTATCCTCATTGATAATAGAAATAACATCAAAACCGAATTCTTTTTAGATGGGGTACAAATCCCCGATACATATATACTAGTATATGGCTTTACTGATGAAGACGGCTGGAGATGCATAAACACATCCATAATGTTGAGCGGGTGGGTCTCTGGTGAAGAATATGTTCTGCAAATCATTAGGGAATTCAAAACATCCATATACGATGGAAAAACATCCTACCCCGCCGGAAGATATATTTACGAGCTAAATGTTTCCTCTCGATAAGCAGGAATCGGATTTTACAAGCTATTTTAAAGGAGAGAGCGCATGCCCACCCAGCAAGATTTTCAAACCCAGTTAGATTCCATATTCAAGGTCGCCAAAGAAAAGCACCTGAGCGCCATCGTCTTAAAAGCAGGCGACCTGCACCGGCTGGTCGGCGGCTACCCGGGCGCCGATCCGCGCATGGGGCTGTGCTGCGTGGTCATGCGCGAGAACATGATCGGCGGCGACGAGGTCCTGTCGGAGCCGCCCAAGGGCGTCGGCGCCACCCTGACCATCATGTATCAATTTCCGCGCCCCAAATAAAAGGAGCACCCCATGAACGAGATCAAATTCGAGATCATCAAGACCATCGGCATCCTATCCACCTCCGCCAGCGGTTGGAGCAAGGAACTGAATCTCATCAGTTGGAACGACCGCGACCCCAAATACGACCTGCGCGACTGGTCGGCAGACCACAGCAAAATGGGCAAAGGCGTCACCTTGTCTGCCGAGGAACTCTCCGCGCTCAAGCAATTGCTGAACACTGTCGAAGGATAAGTGTAGGTTATTTGGGGGAGTGCGCATTCTGCCCGCAGAGGTGAAAATACCTTACTTGCACAAGTGCTCTCGCCGCCGGAAACAGCGGCGAGAATGCCGCCTTGAGCAAAGTGAAAAATAGACTTTTACAAGAAGTCTATAAAATTCAACCCCCAACGGAGAAAGCGGCATGAATGCCATTCTGATCGTTCTTATCAGCATCCTGATCCTTGTCGTCGTGTACCTGGTGAAGAAGACCGGCGCCCAAACGCGGCTCGAACTCTTCACCCCCATCGCAAAGAAATACAACGCCGAATATCAACCCGAAGAAATTCTACAGGGTGATCATCTATTCGTTCCCTATCGCGACAATGACCTGGTCATCAAATTGCGCACCCGACAATATACGAAACCCACCGAAGACCCCGATCACACGCGCAATGTACGGGTGCGCATCTTAACCGCAGAGCTCGAATTGGATAAAGCACATCTGCCGCTCATTTCGTTGGCGACGGATTCTTTCTTTAAAAAGATCGTCAGCTTCGATAATGAAGACCGCGTCCACACCGGTGACGAAACGTTCGACAAGCGCTACGTTATTGAAAGCGCCGACCCCGACCTGGTGAAGAAATTATTTCCAGAAGAGACGCGCAAAAAGCTGACCGCAAAACATATCAATTCTGCCAGCTTCCTGATGAATGAAGATCATTTCAACATGGAGGTTGTCCTTGCGGATATTGAACTTTCACACCCCGATATGAGCAAGCGCATCGAAGAATTCATAGACCTCGCGATCTTCTTCCTCGAACGGGCGTGGCAGTAACGCCAGCCAAAGATCAACTCAAGGAGCCCAGCATGCCCGTCCATTCGTTTCAAGTCCGCGTTCAACCGGCACTCGACCCGCCCGGTCTACGCCTGCGCGCGCAGGCATCCACCAGCGCCGGTACGATCGCCTTCGAAGCCCCCGGTTCCATTCTGACTGTGCTTGAGCCGCAAACCCAAGCCAGTGCGAAAATAGGCATCAATGGACAGTGGCTCAAAGTGCGCGACGCGAACGCGCGCGAAGGCTATGTCGCAGCCTGGTACGTGGAAGCGCTTCCCGCCGCGCCGGTGTCTGTCACAGCACCCACAGCCGAGTCCACGCCGCCGGTTTCAGCACCCAGCCCGCAGGCACTGGTCGAGGCGATCAATGCCGAGCGAGAAAAGAACAAACTCCCGGCGCTCAAGGTCAGCCCGATCCTGACGAAGAACGCCCAACGTCACGCCGACTTCATGGCAGCCAGCGGCAGCATCCAGCACGAAAGCGCCGATGGCTCACGTCCCTATCAACGCCACCTCGCCGCGGGCTATCCCCTGGCAGGCGACCTGACCCGCGGCGGCATCTGCTCCGAGAACATCGTCGCCAACCCCAACATGACCATCGCCGAGGCGCTTGTCTATTGGTATGGCGATGACCCGCACACCCACACCATGCTCGGCGACCAATACACCGAGTGCGGTGCCGGGGTGGCCGTGGCAGGCGAAATGATCTATTATTGTTTCGACACCGCCCGCGCAACCTCAGCGCCTGCGGGGGTTACAACCTCAGCCGTCATTCCGCCGCCCGCCGATGCCTTCCTGGTCTACGTCCCCAAAACGCTCACCAGCGGGTTGCGCATCCGCAAACAACCCAGCCCAAGCGCCGGTCTCATCCGGGTAGCGGCGGCAGGTGAATGGCTCGCCGTGCAGGAACCCAAGTCCGCAGCCAAAGCCAAGCTGGGCAAAGAAAATCAATGGCTAAAAGTGCAAGACCAAAAGGGCAGTGTCGGCTATGTCGCAGCCTGGCTGGTCAGCGCCTCTGCCTGATATTCAACTCCATTCCACAAAGGAAACACCTTCATGAAAAAGATCTTATCCGTATGTCTATCCCTCACGCTTAGCCTTGCGCTTGTTGCTTGTAATGTACCCACCGCCGCCGAGAACGGCAGCGCCGTTTCTACAGCCGCCGCGCTCACCGTGGAAGCTGCCCTGGCTTCTGCCGCCTCTGCAACCGCCACACCCTCCAGCGCGCTTGCCACCCCGGAACCCACCCGCATTCCCGGCGTCGCCATAGACGGAACCACCGCAGAACCGCCCGCCACCTGCAAAGAAAACGCCCAGATCGTGAGCTGGAAACGAGACGGGCTCACCTACGACAAAGCCGAGGTGGATAAACGCCTCGCTCCAAATAAAGGTTTTGTCATGTCCTGGGAGATCCAGAACACCGGCAACTGCATTTGGACGCATCAATATGTCTTTATGTTCATCTCGGGCACGCCTCTCACCGCGCAAGATTCCATGCCGGTCATGCCCGCCGGGTATTCGGTGCGCACTGGCGAAACTCTCACCATCAGCGTGCAAATGAGCGCCCCGCCTGCCCCCGGAGACTACGAGACCTCCTTCAGTTTTGTTAACGAAGTCGGAGAAAGTGTCATGAACTTCGGCGTGCTCACCAACGTCGGCACACCCTCCAGCGGCAAGATCACCGCCCCCGGCAACCTGCTCTACACCTACGATTGCTCCGGCGGCATCGTCAGCATTGCCCTCAACTGGCAGGATAAATCTTCAGACGAAACTGGCTTCCGCATTTATCGTGAAGGCAGCCAAGTCGGCGAAACCTCCGCCAACGCCACCACCTACACCGACATTGCCCCCAGCCCCGGCACCTATCTTTACACCGTGGCAGCCTTCAACCCATCCGGTGAAGCGCCAGCCAACGTCACCGTCGATACCACGAACTGTAAGTAGCATCCTTTTTATCAACAGCAAAGAGGTCATGGAGAGTGTCCATGACCTCTTTGCTGTTTAAACTCTCCAGCCAGTGACATATGACACCTGAAACAAGGCAGTGGATTTCTTATAATGAAATTCAACCCCGTTTCAGGAGGAAATATGAAAAAGCTGCAAGAAAATCCGATCATCATTTTGATGGGCATCCTCGCATCCTGCCTGGGCATCTTTGCCTTTTTCACCGATATTAACAGCATCTTCGACTTCATGACCCCCAATGAAGCCGTGCTCTCAGCCAGTCAACCGACTCCGCTGCCAACCGCCACCCTCAACCCTTCTGCCTGGAGCGGCTTACTGCATGCCCGCAAGCCGACCCTGAATGAGATCCGCGCCGAGGTGCCGCCCAGCCTGTGGGTCACCAACGGCATCGACGTGCGCGACATGCCCGCCCCCGGCACCGATCCATACAACGGGACAGTGAATGCCACGCAAGAATATTTACTCCCCGTCTACTGGTGCGCCAGCTCCGCCACCTTGCTCCAACAGAACATGGATAACATCCAAACTGCATTCACCGTGAACGGCGAAACTGTCCCGGAAAAATATATCTTCAGCTACAACTACGACACCACCAACGGCTGGAAGTGCAGCTATCACGCCGTGGTCTTTGGCGGCTGGAGCAGCTCTGCGCAATATACCCTGCAGGCACATCGCACCCTGCTCACCGAGCAGAACGACGGTCAAACCACCTACCCCGCCGGGGAATATGTTTTCTCCCTGCTGGTGACGGTCAAATAAACGCTCTTCATTTCAATTACCGGAGGCAATGACAAATGCGTACATCGTGGAAAAATCTGCTTGGGCTGGTATTGCTTTGCCTCACTGCCTGCGGTGGCGAGACCACCGGCTACACCAGCGTCAATGCAGGCAATGAAAAAGTAAAGGTCTCTGCCAGCATCAACACCAATGGCGAGATCTAGGTCAGCGGCGTGTACGTGATCAAGGAATTCAATGCCGGAAAACTAGGTCGGGTGAGCTGGGAGGTCGGCATTGCACATACCTGGGATCTGGCAAAAAGCAAAAGCAACACTCTCTTTATCCTGTACGAAGATGATGGTGAGATCATTCAAAAAGAATACTACATTGGGCAGCCTTTTTTGGTCACCTTTGCCTACGATCAATGGGTGCGCAGCGTGGAAGATGACGGGAATGGGAACATTGTGATTACGGTCGAACGCCGGGTTGCACCGATTTCACCTGCCGCAGCCGACCCCAAGCCAACCTCAAAGCCCCAGTCCAACAGCGGCTACTGGTGCGACGACCTTTCACTGCTCCGCCTCGAAGTCGGTGATACCGCCAGCATTTCCTACCCCAAGGTTAATTTGCGCTCCACCCCCAAAGTGCCGGATGATTATTACGCCAACATCGTCACCGAGTTGGAGAATGGCGTCGCCCTCACCATTACCGGCGGACCCGAATGCGCACACGAGGGCACCTGGTGGGAAGTCCGCACCGAATACGGCGACACCGGCTGGGTACGCGAACACACCAAAGATGGATACCTGATGAAGCCCTAAGCGCCTGCCGTTCTCAGCGAAAGAACTTTTATCAGAAGTCATCTATCGGAATATAATCAGCATTCTGCAACACAAATCCGACATCAAGGAGCGCAACGTGAACCTATCCGATTGGATCGAAGAAAACCGTTCGATGTTCGTTGAGTTAAGCAATGAGATCTGGGGCTATGCAGAATTGGGGTACAAGGAATTCAGTTCATCCAAAACATTGGAAGATGCCTTGGAAGAAGCCGGGTTCAAGCTGGAGCGCGGCGTGGCGGGCATTCCCACCGCATTCGCCGCCAGCTATGGCAATGCCGAAGGTCCCGTGATCGGCATCCTCGGGGAATACGATGCGTTGCCGGGTCTCAGTCAGGATTGTGTGCCCTATCGCAAACCGCTGGAAAGCGGCGCGCCGGGTCACGGTTGCGGACATAACATGTTGGGCGTGGCGGGTATCGCCTCCGTGATGGCGGTCAAACAAGCCATCGACTCAGGCGAGGTCAAGGGTCGCATCATTTATTATGGCTGCCCTGCCGAAGAAGGCGGCGCAGGCAAAGCCTTCATGGCAAAAGCCGGCATCTTCGACGGTGTCGATATCTGCCTGACCTGGCATCCCGATACATTTAACTCGGTGCCATACACCAACTTTCTGGCAAATTACCGCGTTATCTTTCGCTTTTACGGCAAGACCGCGCACGCCGCCATGGACCCCTTCAATGGTCGCAGTGCGCTCGATGCAGTCGAGTTGATGAACGTTGGTGTCAACTATCTGCGCGAACACATGATCCCTGATGCGCGCGTGCATTACGTCATCACCAAGGGCGGCATTGCCCCGAACGTTGTGCCCGATTTTGCCGAATCATTGTATAGTGTCCGCGCTCCCCGCACCGATCAGCTGGATGCCCTCTTTGAGCGCGTTCAGGATATCGCCAAAGGTGCTGCATTGATGACTGGCACCGAAGTGGAGATTAAGGTCATTTCAGGCATGTCCAACATGCTGGTCAATGAGACCATCAATGAAATGCTGCAAGCCAAAATGGAGGAGATCGGCGCGCCAAAGTTCAGCGCGGAAGAACACGCCTTCGCACAGGAGCTTTCCAAGTCTATTCCGCCCGAGAGCCTTGAAAACAGCGCCTATGTATATGGCTTGGACGCGAAAGACGTTGCCGAACTAAAGAAGCTCGTCTTGTTCGAGGATATTTTGCCGCCCTTCAAATCTGAGATCGTCATGCCTGGCTCCACCGATGTGGGTGATGTCTCCTGGGTCGCACCAACCGGTCAGATTCTGACTGCCTGTTGGGCGTTGGGGTCGCCCGGTCACTCCTGGCAGATCGTTGCCCAGGGCAAAATGGGTATCGGTCAACGCGGCATGTTATATGCCGGGAAGGTCATGGCAGCCAGCGCATTGGAATTCATGAAGAACGATAAAGCCCGCGAGAAAGCCGTGGCAGAGTTCAAACAAAAACGCGCCGCCGCCAAATATGTCTCCCCCATCCCCGAAGGGACCAAACCACCGCTGGATATTTAGAAATTCCTTGCCTCCTCCGAACAACCTACATATGCCCAAAGACAGGTAGATCCAGGGCAGGTTTTCGGAGGAGGCAATTTCATTTGAAGCAGATTTTGTGTACAATAGAATCAACAAAACACCGTTATAGCTATCAACAATAGAGCACATCGGATCAAATTGTATGAACGCCAGCCCGCGAAGAACGATATATCAGAAGCTCCCGCCAAAATGGGTGGGGTTTTTGCCTGGTGTTGAATCTTCGCAAACGGGCAGCAAGAGCAGTTCACAGGGGCTCAACTCGAAGTTTACGATGCAAGGAAACGGACAAGGCGGGGATAATAAACCGCCAAACCTTGATCTCGAAAGTTTATTATGGGGAGATATGGAAGAAGCCTTCAAGGCTATCGCCCCGCAACTATATCCACTGATCGATAATGGGAAAAGCCCTATTGAAACCGAGTCTCATACAACGCGCGAATTAAAGAAAAACAGCTTCTGCCTTATCCAATTAAAGTCCTACGAAACCAGCAAGCCGGATTGGTTGTTTGGAAGAATAAAAACCTCTGTTCCAGAAAACTCGCTTCCAGAAAACCTAAGCAATGCAGAAATTTTAATTCCAGACAGAGTCAACTCAATGGGGGTTTTAAAATTAAGCTCCAAGGATGTTTACGCAAGCAGTATTGTCAAGACCTGGCAAGTTAGGGTCCACGCCTGGGTGGAAGATGCTGAATTTGAAAAGCTGGCATCGCACTCGCAAGAATTAAACAATGCAGGGTTTCGGTCGGAAAAACACACGGACTCTAATAACCTTTCAGATTTTACCGGGCTTGCATGGAGTGAGAAGAAGCTGCAGCCATGGATATATATAGTCAGTTCGGCATGGCTATCAAAATTTGGAACTCATGAATCAAATGCGATAAAAGCAAATTTAAGATTTTTATTACAACTCAAAAATCGCATCATTATTAATCTGCTCTCGGATTCACATAAAGGACTAAATCGCTCCTGCGACCTTAAGCCCGGCAGAGACACGCCAATATTTCAGGAAGCAGAAACCCCTTCCGAAGTGGTTAACATGTTGCCGGGGTTATTCTCAGATTTAATTCAGTCGCCGCTCAACTACATAGAGTAATTACATGGAAGAATCGCAAATTCATTCCGTATCCAAGACCCTCCTTCAGATTTGTATCACGGTCCTGCCTATTGGAGCTGGCGCATCGAGCTTCATTTCACAGCAGGAACATTCACCTTCCGTTTTTATCGCACTTGGGCTTGTTTGGGCGGGTCTCCTGACAATATCGTATTGCTCTTACAAACTTATCAGAGTACTACAATTCGAAGGAGGGAGTCCGGGAAAAGTTGATGAAAACAAGGCGAGGTTCGATAATAGCATTCGGTTATTTATTCTAGGCACATTGTTTCTTGTCCTCTCCCCGATCGGATTTGCCATCAATCAAATAATGCCGCCCACCCATCCAATTATCGAGTTATCCAGGCAGACTCTTGCAGTACACCAGCAAGAAGACAAATCAAAGAACCAGGAAGTCGTTTTAACGATATCTCAGTTAGACACCAGCGAGATACCAAAATCCCTTATTCATGTTGTTTCTTTAAATCAACAGTGTATTTCTGCCAGTAAAACGAATGAGATCTTACCCTGGGGAGAAAATGGCGCATGGATTACCTCCTGGCAGATTAGTACGCAAGACACTTGTCCTTTTGGAGATCAACTGATCCAGTTTGTTGTATTAAATAATGGCGAATCAATTGCCCAAACGAATTTGATCGTAAATATCACGCCGTAAATATGATCTCCACTTAATAAGATATTTACACCGGCAGCAGTAGATAAAAGGTACAACCGGGGAAATTGACCTCGTCCAGCCCTTTGCTTTCCACCCATGTTTTTCCGCTGTGCGCTCTTGCCACGCCGCGCACGATCGCCAGCCCCAAGCCGGGTCCGCCGCCTTTGAAGTTGGTGGATCCCGAAGAATGCACACTAACCGCCCCCACTTGATAGAACTTCTCGAACACCAAATCATGGTGTTCTTCATCCAAACCAATCCCCGTGTCGCGGACGGCGATGAGCGCGCCCGGCTTCCCATTCTCCATGCTGACAGGACGGGTGGAAATGCTCACCATACCGCCATCCGGTGTGTATTTGACGGCATTAACGAGCAGATGATACAACGCCTTATGGATCAATGCCGGGTCACCGTGGATAAGGGGTGTATCCGCTTCCAGCACGTGAAGCAGCTCAATGTTGCGTTCAGAAGCGGCTTTCGTTAGTCCGCTGACAACTTCGAGGATCAATTGTTTTAATAGGATCGGCGAGGCACGCAAGGTTAGGCGGTCGCTGTCGATGCGGGTGACATCCAGCATGGTGTTCACCACAGCATGCATACGGTCGGTGCCTTTCAAGATGCCGTCTGCCACGGGAGCCAGTGCAGGGTTTGCCTTCACATCCGGTGAAGACCCCAGCAAGTTAGCATACCCCTTCAGGACGGTAATGGGTGTACGCAATTCATGCGCCGCAACTTGAATGAATTCCAATTTATTACGGTCCAATTGCCGGAGCACTTTGTTGGATCTCTGCAATTCCGCGATCATCACTTGGTCATTTCCACGCATGCGGTCAAAGGTGATATGAATGATATTGAGCGCCATGCGCGGACTGCGGCTGAGCATGGTTTCGAAGTGCGGCTTGTCCATTTCCAAAACAGCACAGGCGGTTTTCGTGCGCACCGTGGCAGAACGCGGCGCATTTTGGATCAATGCCATTTCCCCTACCAGGTCTCCCCTGCCCACTACACGCAAGGTGCGCTCGCCTTCATCCTCGCTGATCTGTTTGCTGATCACCGCATTGCCTTCCGCGATCACATAGAAGGTCTCTTCATATTCCCCTTCACGGCACAGGATGTGATCCGCCGGGTATTCACGCAGCTCGGTCAGCGCCGCCATTTCCGCCAACTCATCGGCGGCAAGGTCGCTGAACGCCATTTTTAAAATGGCTATTTTATCGAGGGTCTGGATTGCGCTCATAAAACCAGTATACCCAGCCACTGCCCCGCGAAATATTGCTTTTGAATGATAGATTTTAGTGACGATACTCGCCTGCCGCCATGACTTACGTCTTTGATTATGGTTTTACGCGCCTGTCTATGAATGTCCGGTACTATAATGAGCCACAAACTTTACATATCATGAATTATGTTTTTGCATGGTTCACATTTATATAGGAGCAATATATGTCTACAAATCAAAACTCGCCGATCAAGAAAGTGGCGATCAGTACCGGCGGCGGAGATGCCCCCGGTTTAAATGCAGTGATCCGCGCAGCGGCACTTTCCGCGATCAAACGCGGCTGGGAAGTCTACGGCGTCCTTGATGGCTTTCACGGGATCCTCTCGCCCGAGGAATATCCAGACGGCGGCTTCGTGGCACTTACCCGCGAAAAAGTAAAAGGGATCACCCATCTCGGCGGAACGATCCTCGGCACCAGCAACCGCAACAATCCCCTGCGTTACCCGGTCACCCGCCCAGACGGGACAGTAGAAGAAGTTGACCGTTCCGATGAGATCGTGCGCGGCTTCCGCCTGCATCACATCGACGCGCTCATCACCGTCGGCGGCGACGGTTCGCTTGCCATTGCCAGTGTGCTGGCAAAGAAAGGGCTGCGGTTGATCTCCGTCCCCAAGACCATCGACAACGACCTCGACAAGACCGATGTAACCTTCGGGTTCGACACTGCCGTCGGCTTTGCCACTGAATCGCTCGACCGACTCCACTCCACAGCAGCCTCGCACGGACGCGTCATGGTCGTTGAAGTGATGGGACGCTATGCCGGTTGGATCGCGTTGCATTCAGGTTTGGCGGGCTCTGCCGATGTGATCCTGATCCCTGAACACCCGTACGACATCCATAAAGTGATCGAGAAGATCCACGAACGCGAAAAACGCGGCAGCAAATTCACCATCGTGATCGTGGCAGAGGGCGCTACCCCCAAAGGCGGCGGCGTCTCTGTAGTGGAACATGAAGCCGGTCGCGCTGAACGGTTGGGCGGCATCGGCGAAAAAGTGGCAGCCGAGATCCACGCCATCTCTGGCAAGGAAACCCGTGTGGTGGTGCTTGGTCACTTGTTGCGCGGCGGCTCCCCAACGGCATTTGACCGCCTGACTGCTCTGCGTTTTGGAGCTGCGGCTATTCGCGGACTTGAGGAAGGGCAGTCAGGCGTAATGGTTGCCCTTGAGCCGCCAAACGTTAAATACGTCCCCATCGAAGATGCGATCGGGAAAATGAAAATGGTCCCCATGGATTCGGATATCGTCCTGACTGCCATGGATCTTGGAATTTCGTTCGGATAGATCGCCCGAACCTGCTCTATTTACCAGTACTCCTTACGAGCGGTACGAAACAACCCTTTATCCTTCGGGTTGTTTCGTACCGCTCTTTGATTTCCGGCTTTGCAACGACTTGAAAGTACTCCGCCGCTGAACTATCCGGGCGCCTGACTACTCAGGTATAATTGCGCCCATGCAAACAGACGTTAAAAACATTATCGGTGTACGTTTTACCAGCATCGGCAAGATCTATCACTTCGAATCTTCAGCCCTGCCCGACCTAACGAAGGGCGAGCATGTCATCGTCGATACCTCCCGTGGACGCCACCTTGGCGAAGTCGTGCAGATCCTCGAAGAAACTCCCCCGCGTCCAGAAGGCGGCTGGAAGTCCGTAGAACGCCGCGCCACCCCGCGCGACCTGCTGTTACAGCAATCCTGGCGCAACAAACAGACCGAAGCCATGATCAACTGCCGCGCACGAGCCTCAGAGCTAAAACTCCTTAACACCATCAAAGTCGTTTCTGCTGAATATAACTTCGACGGCTCCCGCCTCGCCTTCCTCTATAGTACCGAACAGGAAGAAAAGGTCGATCTTAAATCGTTGCGCAAAGATATGGCGGATCTTTACCCCAACACCCACATTGAAATGCGCCAAATCGGTCCGCGCGATGTAGCCAAACTCATCGGCGGCATGGGCGCCTGTGGCATTGAGACCCGTTGCTGCTCCAAATTCCTGACCGACTTCTCGCCCATCTCCATCAAAATGGCAAAGGAACAGGGCATCTCCCTCACCCCCGATGAGATCACCGGCATGTGCGGACGCCTGCGCTGCTGTCTCATTTACGAATACGAACAGTATGTCGAAGCCCGCAAAACCCTGCCCAAGCGCAACAAACGCGTGGTCACCCCCAAGGGTGAAGGCAAGGTCATCGACGTTATCCCAATGAGCGACAAGGTCACCGTGCTGATCGAAGTCGAAGGCGAGCGCCCCCAGCATCACACCTTCCTGCGCGAAGAAGTCCAGCCGTGGGATGAACTCGAAGCCCTGCGCCGAAAATCGGAAGCACCCTGCGACAAACACGAAGGCGGCGGCTGCAACTGCGGCAAGGCAAAACAACAAAAGAAAAATGACAGAGCAAACTAAAACCTGGGAAACCGATCAAAAAATTCTGGTCATTCTGGCGCACCCGGATGATCCAGAATTTTTTTGTGGCGGCACACTCGCCAAATGGGCACGTGAAGGTCACACCGTCACATACCTTTTATTGACCTGCGGCGATAAGGGCTTCAACCCCACAACCACCCCGGATATGACCCCTGAAAAACTATGCGGGATCCGTCATATCGAACAAGCTGAAGCCGCCAAGGTCATCGGCGCTCAACCGCCTCTTTTCATGGACCTGCCGGATGGGTACCTCGTCCCAGACCTGAATCTCCGCCGCGACGTGACACGCGAGATCCGCAGGCACAAACCCGATATCCTCGTCACCTGCGACCCGCAAAATCTCTTTGCTCTTTACGGCATCAATCACCCCGATCATCGCGCCTGCGGACAGGTGGTGTTGGATGCGGTCTTCCCCGCCGCGGGCAACCCTGCCTACTTCCCTGATCTTCAGGCACAAGGCTTTGAGCCGCACATGCCCAAAGAGGTCTGGTGTTCGCTCACTAATCAGCCCAACACCAGTATCGATGTCACCGCTACCTGGGACATCAAATTACAAGGCATCCTGCAACACAAGACTCAGGTGCAGGATGTAGACAAATTGATCGAACGCATGAAGTCCCGCCGCACCGAAGATAGTACGGATGAAGATCCGCGTTACGAAGAAAAGTTTAGAGTCGTAAAATACGGTTAGTGATTTCGTTAAAAGTCAAAGGTAAAGATCGTTGGACTGTTCGTTGATCTTCCGCCTTTGACTTTTTTCATACAACCCCAGACCTACTCGGAGAAAAACAACATGAACCCCTTCCTCAAAAAAGCCGAAGAACTCTTTCCCTACACCCAAGCCATGCGGCGTGACTTTCACAAGCACCCCGAACTTGGCTTCAATGAAATTCGCACCGGCGGCATTGTGGCAAAGGAACTTGAGGCTCTCGGTATCGAAGTGACCAAGGGCGTTGGAAAAACCGGCGTGGTTGGTTATCTCGAAGGTACCAAGCCAGGCCCAACCATCCTCCTGCGCTTCGACATGGATGCCCTGCCGATCGCTGAAGACACTGGCGCAGAATATTCCTCCGAAAATGCCGGAGTCATGCATGCCTGCGGGCACGATGGTCACACGGCAATTGGTTTAACGGTTGCCAAGATCTTGAACGAACGCAAGCATGAGTTGGCTGGCAACATCAAATTCTGTTTTCAACCTTCTGAAGAAGGCACCAATGGCGAAGAGATCGGCGGCGCGTTAATGATGATGCGTGATGGCGTACTCGAAGGACCCAACGTGGATAAGACCCTGTCGCTTCATCTTTGGAACGACAAGCCCCTTGGCTGGGTACATGTTGCCAAAGGTCCCGTCATGGCAGGCGCAGACTTATTCAGCGTTAAACTCACCGGCAAGGGTGGCCATGGGGCAGCGCCTGAAACCACCATTGACCCCATCGTCTGTGCGGCACAGATCGTCACCGCGATCCAAAGCATTGTTGCCCGCAATATCGAGCCGCTCAAACCGGCTGTCATCAGCGTGACCACCATTCACTCCGGTACCGCCTTTAATATCATCCCACAAACAGCCGAATTGGGCGGCACCATCCGCACCTTCGACCTCGATGTGCGCAAATTGGTACACGCCCGCCTCGAGCAGATCATCCGCAGCACTGCCGCCGCCATGGGCTGCGAAGTGGAATTGCTTATCAAACAAGTCACTGCACCGGTCATCAACAACGAAGGTGTTGCTGCAAGCGTGTTTGAATCAGCCCAAACCCTCTTTCCAGATACTGAGATCACAAGCAATCAATACCTGACCATGGGCGCCGAAGACATGGGCTACATGCAGGAAAAAGTGGAAGGTTGTTATTTCTTTGTCGGCTCGGCAAATGCAGAAAAGAATCTCAACTACAACCACCATCACCCCAAATTCGATTTTGACGAGCGTGCATTGGTCAGCGGAGTTGCACTGATGGCTTCTGCAGCAGCCGATTTATTAAAGGGATAGCTCCATGCGAAGGATGACTTCTGCGTTTCTTCTCCTGACGTTATGGCTGGGTGCCTGCACTTCAAACCCTGCCAGCACTCCAAGCGACTCTACCGAACCCGCCAAGACAGAAGCCGCAGTTGAGTCCACGCCAACAGAAATCAGCACACAGGTTCTGGCGCAGCGCGAAGCGGTCATCGCTGAAATCGAGAATGAAGTCACAGTGCGCATCGAGGCGGATGGAGAATTTATCCCTGCTGAAGCAGGCGCGATCATCCAACAAGGCGGTGCGTTGCAAACCGGCGCCGACGGGCGCGCCCGTTTAGACTTGAAACCTGAAGGCACCATTGTTCGCGTTGCGCCCAACTCGGTGTTTAACTTGTCTGAGGTCGCCAATGCTGAAGGCAAACCACAAACGACCCTTAGCCTTATCTTTGGCAAGATATTCGTTCTGCTGAATGGCGGGTCACTTGATGTACAAACGCCCTCCGGTGTGGCATCGGTACGTGGAAGTTTATTAAGTGTGAGTTACGACCCAACAACAGGCAAAGTGCAGGCGGTATGCCTTGAAGGTCATTGTGCGATCGAAAATGAGAGCGGTGATGAAGCAGATATCCCCGAAGGCGATTCGGCGTTGGTGGATGAGAATGGCGATATCGTAGAGTTCGACGGCATAGATCAGGGCGAAATTCAAGCCTGGTTGAATGAAAACCCGGAGCTGGGAGAGTTTCTTGACGAATTGCCAAACCCAGAATCCTACCCAGAGCTCGAAGGATTCGAACTGTTCGATTTTGACCCCTCACAATATTTTGAAGAAAACCCTGATGGTGGTATTGAATTCTTTGAAGGCGGTCCCCTACCCGACCTTGGACCTGGGGATGGCGATATCGGTCCTGATGGGGTAGGTCCCGATGGAGATGGACCCGGCGGAGACCCTGGCGGAGCGGGTCCGGGCGGGGGTGGTCCGGGCGGCGGAGGCTGATCATGAATCGAGCAGGAAAATGGGCAGTAGGTATTTTGCTTACAGCGGCTGCCGCCGCTGGTGCATTGCAGACCGTTTCCGCCCCAACTCAAACAGAAATGCCCTCTGCACAACAAAACGAGGCTTGCGGTTATCAATGGGCATACTCCCCTGCTCCGCAACTGAGTGAAGCATTTGATGCTGAAGTAAAGTCTATGGACCCTGAAGCCAGCGGGCGGGTGGAGTATTTTGGTGAAGACTGCGTCCACCCAGATGGCACATCCGACTTTCTTACAAAAGAAACCGATTTCTACTTCCGTCTAAAGGTGAATGACCTGAAACAGGAAGAAGAATTTGGAAATTGGGTCGTGAAGGTTATGGAGTACGTCACCCAAATTCCACGTGAAGATCTGCCAGGCAGCTACGGCTTCGTGGAATTTTGGTTCGAAGAGACCGAATCCGAGCACGTCGCTTTCCGTGTGCCGATCCAGAACTACATTGACGAAGCGCAGGGAAAGAACGGCGCTGAGTTATTTCAAATGTTTTACAACCCGCCCTAGTTTCTACAAGTCAAGCCGCCAAATTGGCGGCTTTTTGTTCTTGACATCTCCAATTACCTGTCGTATACTACGTTTAGTAATTACTAAACGTAGTATACGGAGATAGTATGCCCACCAAACTCCCCCAACTAAAAAAAGACTTTACTGAAAGCCTGAGCCAGATCAGCCGTTTTTGGGGCTTTCCCAAAGGCATGGGTGCAATTTTTGCCGTGCTATATCTTTCCCCTGCCCCGCTCGCATTGGATGAGATTACGACACAAACCGGTCTCACCAAGGGTGCGGTCAGCACCGAAGTACGCACACTTGCCCGCATGGGGCTGGTTCACCGCTCTTCGAAACTCGGCGACCGCAAGGATTATTACGAAGCGGAAACAGACTTCTACACATCCATCCGTTCGATCCTGAAGGAACGCCAGAACAGTGAGTTCGATCGGGCGCTGCGCGGAGTGAAGGAAACGCTCGAAAAGCTGGAGTCAGGCTCAGTGTCTGGAGATGAGGCGGAGATCAAGTTCCTGCATGAACGAGTCAAAGCCCTGCAGGATTTCTTCAACGCCATCGATACTCTGACAAACGCGGTCATCAAGCTGGAAAGTTTGGGGTTGGCAAATGTCACCAAAATCCTCAGTGTATTAAAGTAATAGAAAGGAATAAACCATGAACATGATCGTTAGTTTTCTTACTCAACTGCTCTTAACCCTTGCGCTTGCAGCCTTTATCGTGCGCTACATCCGCCCGCATTTACGCAAAGTTTTATTAGACCTGTGCGGCACGGAAGAACGTGCTCAATTCTGGACGGCATTCTCCAATATCCTCCTGATCGGGCTCCCCGGCATTTTGGCGTTGAATTACAGGCCCGAAGTCAGGGATATGGAAGAGCTATTCTTTGAGATCGCAAGCCGTCTCAGCGGAGCATTGGCTGGTTTTCTTTTCGCACTCGTCTGTGTTGGCATCGTGGTGACCATTTTTGCCCTCGTTGCGCCAAAGACAAGCAAAGTGGAGGCAAAATGAAGATCGCAGTTACAGGAGCATTTAGTTATTCAGGAAAGTACATCACAAAACACCTGCTCGAAAAAGGTGAAGATGTCATCACACTCACCAATCATCCGGATCGACCAAATCCATTTAACGGAAAAGTCAAAGCTTTCCCACTGGATTTCTCCAATGAAGCCCAGTTGATAGAAAGCCTGCACGGAGCAGAGGTATTGATCAACACTTATTGGATACGCTTCGACAAAGGGAACAACACTCAACCTAAAGCGGTTGAAAACACAAAAGCCCTGGTTCGGGCAGCAGTAAAAGCAGGTGTAAAGCGCATGGTACACATCAGCATCGCCAACCCATCTGCGGAATCACACTTGCCTTATTATTGGGGCAAAGCGGCAAACGAAAAAGCTGTCACCGAGTCAGGGATGGCATACGCGATCCTGCGCCCCACGGTCTTGGTCGGCGGCGGCGAGGATATTCTCATCAACAATATCGCTTTTCTTTTGCGTCGCCTGCCATTCTTCCTGATCCCAGGTGACGGGTCGTATGGCATTCAACCAGTGCATGTGGACGATCTCGCAAAACTTGCTGTTGAAGCCGTGTATAGCAAAGAAAATTACGTGATCGACGCAGTGGGTCCGGACGCGTACTCATTCAAGGAATTGGTGAAATTGGTCGGAGACACCGTTGGCGCAAAACGCCCATTGATCTCCGTGCCGCCCCGGCTGGCTTTGTTCGCAGCGCAAGTCATGAGTCTCTTTGTGAACGATGTCATTCTGACCCCTGAAGAGGTGGATGGTTTAATGGCAAATCTGCTGGTTTCCAAAGAACCTGCGCGCGGTAAAACCGTCTTTAAAGAATGGCTGATCGAAAACCGCAATGTTGTTGGTGCGCGATATGCGTCTGAATTGAAAAAACATTTTTCTTGAAAATTTGATTCTGTTTTCCCCCGCACCCAAACCATTACCCGATGGCAACCACCCCCGCACAAGATGGGCTGTCAATACAACCGTAATACTTCTTTCCATTCTCAGACCCACTGCGATGTATTCGTAGAACCATCATCTTCCCGCAGACCGGGCAATTCGGAACCGCATCAAGTTCGGCACTCAAAGCAGAGTTCTTCCCAGTCTTCAACACCGCAAGCTGAAAAAGCGCGATCAGGTCGGCAGGCACGTAACTTTCACCCGACGGAATATGCACCAAAGGAAGACCTGCATCTGTAAACAGCTCTTCCATGAACTTATCCGCTTCACGCATTCCGTTCTTGGCAATGGGCTTCACGATCTCCACGCCGAAGGAAGGCGTAAAGGTCTTCGGGTCACACAAAAGGAAATCCACATGCTTGCGAAAGATCTTATTGAAGAAATGCACATTCTCATTTGGGCGTACGATCATGAACAGATCCGTGAGTGCGACCTTCGGACAGATCACATACCGGCTTCCCATTAATTCAGTCAACAATCGAAAAAGAGCCGCTTCCGTATTACTCAGGAAGGGCTCTCGTAAGCGGTAGGGAAGTCGGTCTTTTTGCTCCGCAGTCATATAGTGATTATACGTTAGGAATGAATCTTCGTACAGAAATTCAGCTTACCCATCTCGCATCAATTTCAGTACCTCAGGTCTGAGTGCAGCGTTACAAGCCAGCCCTTCACCGTGAGTGTGACCCTCCGTCCCATCCCATGAACCAAAATACCCCCCTGCCTCTTTCATGATGACCGGGTAGGGACCGCAATCATATACATCCATGCGCGGATCAAGAGCTACTTCAGCACGACCGGTTGCAACCAACAAGTATCCATAGGCATCCCCCCAGGTTCGCAACAACGCTTTGCGTTTCTCAAAGCGCGGAACAATGTCATTTAGTTTTGCGGAGAGGTGTTGAAAATCAGAAGTGACGACACAAGCCTCAGAAAACTGCCCAACATTCGAAACCCGCGCGCGACGACCATTCCACCAACAACCCATTCCATCCGCAGCAGCCAGCATCTCGTCCAATGGCGGGAAGTACGCCGCTCCCACCCGAACCACCCCTTCGATCTCCAGAGCGATCAACACGCCATATAGGGGCACACCCTGCACAAAAGATATCGTTCCATCGATCGGATCCACGATCCAACGGAACGGGTGCCCGTTTCCCTGCTCGCCATATTCCTCGCCCACAATGGAATGACCAGGAAAGTTCTTTTCAACCTCTGCACGTACATATGCTTCAGCTTCACGATCAGCGATTGTGACCGGATCATTATTCTCTTTACGATCTGGCTTGATGCCGGTATTGAAGTATCGCAAGGTGATCTTCCCCGCATGGTATGCAAGAGAAGTGGCAAATTCCATATATGGCTGAAGGTTCATAGTAGTTTGGCTAATAATTCCTTTTCCTGGGATTCATTCGTCACTTCACCATCCAACCAGGCAGAGCGCAGTTTTAACAATATTTCGCTAAAACGCGGACCCGGCAGTAAACCCATTGCCTTCAGATCATTCCCGTTCGTACGCGGCTTGACATGCCGCCAAAATGAAATGTAACTTAGCAAAGCGTTCTCACGCGAAATTAGATAGACCGCATAAATAGAGAGCAGCGGCAGTTTCTCCAATGCATACGTCCACTCGCTGGGTTTCGCCCCCACCAGATGCGGCAAACTACGCATCAATTGCGCCCCCGCCCACACATCAAGAGATAATTGATTGGAAAAATCAAGCCGGTTGGCGAGTGAAAAGATCTCCTCTTCCGTCAGATCCAAAAACCATAATATAAAACCCATCGAACGCCGGTCTGCAGGGACATCCAATTGGATGTCCATTTCAAGATAGTCAGCGTATTCCTGGTTGAACTTGGGCATCTTTGGATGAATGGAAGTCAGAACCCCCGCACTGGCTACGCGCACAACCATTTGAAAGGCTCGTTCTTCCTCAAGAATTAAATCCAATTCATGGCGCAATCGTTCTCCGCTCAACATATGCAACACTTTAAGTGCTTCAGAGTCGACCAGCCCCAATGTTAAAGGTTCAATATTAAAGGAATAACGCCCTTCATATCGGATGGCGCGAAAGATGCGGGTTGGATCATCCATGAACGACCTGGGATGAAGGACTCGGATCACTCTCCGCTCGAGATCTGCCTGCCCATCCAACGGATCCAGTATCTCGCCGAACCCCTCCCCATCCAAACGAAGCGCCATGGCATTGATGGTGAAGTCCCGCCGACGAAGGTCATCTTCAATCGTTGAGGGGGTGACTTTTGGTAAAGCGCCTGGCATTTCATAGATCTCTTTGCGGGCGGTGATAAGGTCAACAAAGTCAGTTGAGTTGGGTAAATGCCAGATCGCTGTGTGAAATTTAAAATGTGGAGTCAACTTCCCCCCGTACACTTCGACTAGTTTTCTGCCAAGGTTAATGGCATCGCCTTCGACAACTACATCCAAATCATTAATCGGTTTACCAAGTAAAAGGTCACGGACAAATCCGCCGACGACGTAGCAAGGTACGCCAAGGGTTTCAGCTTGGGTAGCAATGTTCGAAAGAAGGGTCAACTTTTCGGACGGAAGCAGGTTCGGGTCCCGGAGGAGGCGCAGCACGTCATCCTTTTGCATAAAATCAATTTTACCCTTATATAATGCCTGGTTCAAAAATTGCGCCCTTATGCAATTTTTGAACGTTGGGTATAATCGATGAATGCTTATGAACCCGAACCCGTCCCCTAAAATGTGTACATCCTCCAGGTCTGGCTAGGTTCGCTTAATCGCGCCCCAAACGGCTCCCAGACTTGGCGAGCCGTTTTTTTATTGGATGGTGAAGATGAGTAATTTGACGATCAACGAATTGACCGAACAAATGCATGAATTGGTAAAGTCGAAGGGCTGGTACGAAGCGGACAGCAAACGCCCGCAAACTCCGCGCAATTTGGCAGTGTCGCTTTCGATCGAAGCGGCAGAAATTTTGGAGCATTTCCAATTCACTGATGAGATCAAAGACCGCGAAGAATTGGGCAGTGAATTGGCAGATGTGATGTTGTATCTTTTACAGTTGGCATCCGTTTCTGGCATTGATTTGGAAGATGCAGTGTTAAAGAAGATCGAAAAGAATAAAACGAGAACTTGGGATCAATAGCGAAGTCCTGTCGCCCTGGTCAGGGAAGTCCCTTACGGAGAAAGAATGAACGTTACTGTTTTTGGCGGCGCACAGCCGAAAGAAGGTACACCTGCATACGAGGAAGCACGTGAATTGGGCTCGCTCCTTGCCCAGCGTAAACATGCCGTCTTGACCGGCGGCTACATGGGCACCATGGAAGCCGTCTCGCGCGGCGCAAGCGAAGCGGGCGGGCACGTGATTGGCGTGACGTGTATTGATATTGAAGAATGGCGCAAATCCAAGCCGAACCCGTGGGTCAAGGAAGAAAGGCGCAAGCAGACTCTGATGGATCGATTGACTGCGTTAGTGCAAGGCTGTGACGCTGCGATCGCCCTACCCGGCGGCGCAGGTACATTGACCGAGGTCTCACTGATGTGGAATTTGATGATCGTGGAGTCTCTGCCCCGAAGACCGTTAATACTGATCGGGAGCGGCTGGCAGTCCACCTTCGATCAGTTCTTCGGCGAGTTTGAAAACTACATGCCCATCCACCAAAGAGAGTTGTTATACTTTGCGGGCGATGTGAAAGATGCAGTAAAGAGATTAGATATTGGAGATTAGTAATTTAATCCTTTCGTAAAATATTACCAATCTCCAATTACCAATTACCAAAACGAGGTCAAAATGGCAGAAGAAAAATTACCCACCCGAGCAGAAGACTTTTCCGAATGGTACAACCAATTGGTTGTGCGCTCCGACATGGCAGATTACTCCCCCGTGCGCGGATGCATGGTGGTGAAACCTTACGGTTGGGCACTTTGGGAGAATATCACTTCCTGGCTGGACGCTGAATTCAAGAAGACCGGTCACGTCAACGCGGCGTTCCCTACGCTTATCCCAATGTCGTTCTTTGAGAAAGAAAAGGAACACGTTGAAGGCTTCGCGCCGGAATTGGCAGTGGTTACCCACGGCGGCGGACAAGAGCTTGAAGAAAAGCTCGCTGTACGCCCAACATCCGAAACGATCATTGGTCATATGTATGCCAAATGGGTGAAGTCCTGGCGCGACCTGCCGATCCTGATCGTGCAGTGGGGCTCGGTCCTGCGCTGGGAACTGCGCACCAAGCTGTTTTTACGCACCGCAGAATTCTATTGGCATGAAGGTCATACTGCGCACGCCACTGAAGAAGAAGCGAAAGAGGAAATGTACCGCATCCTCGATATCTATGAACGCTTCTGTCTGGATGAAGCCGCCATTCCAGTACTCAAAGGTACCAAGAGTGAAACCGAGCGTTTTGCCGGTGCGCAGATCACCACATCCATTGAAGCGATGATGTGGGACAAACGCGCGCTACAGTCCGGCACCTCTCACTATTTTGGTGATAACTTCGCCAAGGCATTTGAGATCCAGTTCCTTAATAAAGACAACAAGTTGACCTTTGCACAGACGACGTCGTGGGCGATCTCGTCCCGCATCATTGGCGCAATGATCATGGTGCATGGTGATGACAACGGGTTGGTCATGCCTCCCCGCCTCGCCCCTATTCAAGCCGTGGTCGTACCGATCTTCAAGAACGATGCTGAAAAAGAAAAAGTGATGGAAGTTGCCGACCGCCTCTTCGCTGAACTCAAAACTGCGGGCATCCGCGTAAAGTTTGACGACCGCGACAATGTTTCCTCCGGCTTCAAGTTCAACGACTGGGAAATGCGCGGCGTGCCCGTCCGCGTGGAGATCGGTCCCAAGGATGTGGAAAAAGGAACCGTCGCCCTTGCCCGCCGCGACAAGCCCGGTAAGGAAGGCAAAACCTTTGTCTCACAAGAAGGTATTGCCGAAACCGTCAAGAATCTATTGACCGATGTACAAGCCTCCCTGCTCAAGCGCGCCACCGAATACCGCGATGCGAACATCCACAACGTGGATAATTACGAAGACCTGAAGAAGGTTGTGCAAGATGGTTGGGCACTCTCCTATTGGTGCGAATCGACTGAATGCGAGAAGAAGGTCAAAGAAGACGTCAAAGCGACAACCCGCAATATCCCCTTCAACCAACCTGAAGGTGAAGGCAAATGTATAGTCTGCGGTAAGCCCTCCAAACGCAAGGTGTACTTCGCGAAAGCGTATTAAAGTATCTCGTGTTCCTGTGTCAGGTGTCAGGTAAAACCAAGACCTGATGCCTGACACTTCACACCTGATACGCTCAGCCCATGCCCGCCATTGACCTGACCCGCCTCCGCAAACAAGCAACCCGTCTTGCAGATTTTTTCTTCCTGCCAGACGAGTTCATGAAGCATTTGCGCGAAATGCTGGAGTTCTACGTCAATTACACGCTCCGCACCGTGGAGAATGTCGCCCCGGGCTCCAACCTCAAAACCTATCGCACCCCTCCTGCTGTATTAACTCAAATCCAAAACGAATTGCGCGCCAAAGCAGAAGCCAACCCGCATTTTGCTCTTGAGCTTGCCGATATCCTTTGGGACGAAGGTGCTCTCGAAACACGCCTGCTCGCTTCGTTTCTGCTGGGGCGCATCCCGCCGCAGGAAGAACGCCTTCTTCCGCGCATTACCGCGTGGACTCAACAGATCCGTGACCCTGAAGTGCGGGTGGCACTTCTTACGACAAGTCTCACTCGCATGCGCAAAGAGACGCCCAATCAATTCCTTGCCCTTGTGCGCGAATACCTGCACCCCGAACGCTCCCGTTCCTGGTCGAATGGGATTCAAGCGCTGATCCCCATGATCGCAGACTCTGACTTTGAAAACCTGCCTGCCATCTTCGACATTGTCGAACCCGTTGTCGAAGAAGCACCATCCACCCTGCAATATGATCTCACCGATCTCATCGTTACGCTTTACCGCGCATCCCCCAACGAAACTATATTCATGCTTAAACACATTCTCACCACCACTGAGAATCAAATGACTGCGGTCACCCTGCGGCGCATCTCGCCAGATTTTCCGCCACCGCTACAAAAAGAACTGCGCGACTTGCTTCGCCCGCAGATGCTCACCCGTCCCAAACCTGCCGAGCCGGATGACTTCATCGACGAATCCGTGCCGCAAAAAAACAAATCAGTTCGCACGCCAAAGAAAAAGAAAATGGACAATACCCGCATCATCTACCTGCACGGTTCAGATAGCAACAGTCAAAGCGGCAAAGCACGTCAATTCGCTGAGAAATTCCCCGGCATGGTCACGCCTGATTTCACCGGCGAGTTTGAAGAACGCATGAAGCAGCTCAAAAAAATCATCGGACGCAAAAAAGGCTGGACGATCATCGGCTCATCTCTGGGTGGATTAATGGGAACGGTCTTCACCTGCGAAAAGCCGACCTACGTTCGCAAGCTGATTTTGCTCGCCCCTGCCTTGATGAAGGAACCCTTCGGCTCTTATCTTAATCTCGAACCTGTTTCTGTTCCCACCGTCATCATCCACGGGACAGCGGATGACGTCGTGCCACTCGACGAGGCACGCGAATATGCCGAGAAATTATTTACCAACCTGGAATACAACATCGTAGACGATGGTCACCGCCTGCAAGAGGCATTCAAAGAATTGAACTGGGAAGAGATTTTGAATTAAAGCAAACACCGCCAATCAGTAATTGGCGGTGTTTGCTTTAATAGACATGGCTTGGAGCTTATGTTTCCTGTATCGGACCCACCAGAGCGATCTTGTATTTATCTACCCGGTCAATTTTCACAGTCATTTTTCTACCAACGGTGTATTTATGCAAGCCCGTATTCATAAAAAGACCGACCGTTTCGGTTTCGTAAGATAATCCATTTCTGGGATCAACTCGTAGTTTCAATTGCAATACCTTGCTGCTGTCTTTCTCAATATTATAGGACAACTCCAGATCCTCAACTTCAAGGATCTCTGCAATTGCATCTTCTCCAGTCTTACGCACAGTTTGAAGTTCATCTTCTCGTTTTTCAAAAGCCCGGCGCTTAGACATAAACGCATGGTCTGAATCAAAATGGTCAATCACCATACGTTTCAGATTATTAGGGTCATATGCCACCCAGATCTTTTTGCCAATTTCCTCTTTACGGGGACCCATAATGAACCATTCACCATTCCGAATGGAGAGTGTATCTTTAAACTTGGCTCTGAACGGAGCTTGCCCGGCAGGTTGGATCTCAACCTCAAATGTAACGTGTGCTGTGGTTGATGGGCTATGTTTTCCACCACCAGATGAATAATTATTCCATGCCGAAATTATCACTGCCGGAGCACTGACGCCATGCAGAGTCAATTCACGTCGATCAGCATGTGCTTTCAAATTATTTTTAATCACAAAGTAGATCACAACAATTGATAATGGACCTGCCAATGCTGCAATGCAAAAACCAAAAAAGCCGAGAAAACCCATCCATTCCATATACACCTCTATTTATCTTGAACTCAAAAATTTATAAAACGACCAATAATATTAGGAGTGATAATATCTGATTAAGGTGGCTTAAAATATGGCACAATTGTCCTATTCCCTATCAAACCACGGAGCCGATTCATGAAACAACACATCTACTGGCATACCACCACCCAAATGCCTGACGACAATAGCCTTCTGCCCATCCCTGCCAAAGTGGATGTGGCGATCATTGGTGGCGGGTACACGGGCTTAAGCGCGGCACGGACACTGGCAAAGCAAGGCGTGAGCGTGGTCGTACTTGAAGCAGAGACAATCGGCTGGGGTGCCAGTTCGCGCAATGGCGGCATGACATTGACCGGGTTAAAGCCTGCCATGCAAACCATCATCAATAAATACGGGCGGGATTTGGCGAAAGAGTTGTTTCAGTGCTCGTTGGATTCTGTCAACATCGTTGAGCAGATCGTCAAAGAGGAAAATATTGACTGTGGCTTTTCTCGTTGCGGACATTTACTCACGGCGAATAAACCAAAGCATTACGAGTCCCTGCAGGGCGAAGTAGATTTCATGGCAAAGGAGTTCGGTCACAACGTTAGGCTCGTTTCGCCGAAGGACCTTCGCAGTGAGATCGGTACGGATGTATATCACGGTGCGTTGGTGGATGAGGTCAGTGGCGGGTTGAACCCTGCTCAGTATGTGACAGGGTTAGCAGGTGCGGCTGCCAAGGCAGGGGCAACGCTTTGCGCGCGAGCGCGGGTCACCAAGATCGAGCGGAGAGAGAAGCGGTTCTTTATCCAAACCGAAAGAGGAAATGTCGAAGCAGATTCTGTTCTTGTGGCAACATCCGGTTATACGGGAAGTGCTACAAGAAAACTGCAAAAGAAAATTATTCCGATCGGGTCGTTCATTATCGCAACCGAACGGCTTTCTGATGAACTTGCGTATGAACTCAGCCCAAAGAATCGTATGATCTTTGATTACAAACATTTCTTGAATTATTTCAGACTATGGGATAACCGTATGATCTTTGGCGGACGGGCGGCGTTCTTCCCTGAAAACGAGAATACGATCGCGAAAAGCGGCGAGATACTTCGGCGCGAAATGACCCAGATCTACCCGCAACTGAAAGATGCAAAGATCGAATATGTTTGGGGCGGCACACTGGATTTCGCCTTTGATCAAATGACGCATGTCGGCGAAGAAGACGGCATTTATTACTCACTCGGTTACGCAGGTCATGGTGTAGCGATGGCAACATACCTTGGCGCAACAGTTGCCGAGGCAATGATTAAAGGGAATATCAAAGAGCATCCATTTGCGAAGTTTGGTTTTCCATCTGCACCATTGGGGTTATATAACGGCAGCCCGTGGTTTTTGCCCTTCGCAGGGATGTATTACAAAATTTTAGATTGGGTGGAGTAATAAGAGGCATTAAAATAACTTAATATTTCTTAAACACTGGAGGCACACATGGTGAAGAAAAAAGGAAACTCTTCTTGGTTAGCAATGATTGCTGTTTTAGTTATAGCTGCATTTGCTTGGTACGCCTTCTCTAAAGGAAATGCAAGCAGTGAAAATATTGAAGAAAGTGGCAGCGAAGGTGCTACAGAATTCGTAACTACTCTTCAAACTTCCACTCCCGTTGAAGAACCAATAGCTACTCCTACCATGTCTATACCTACAAAAGTCAAATCACTCGAAGAACTTTCTCTAGAGATTGCTCCAGTATACAAAGACGAAGCAACTGGCATAGCATATGATCGGTATTATCTTGATGGCTACGTTTGGTTTGTAGATAGTAATAATATAGCAGTGAAGGTGTGGAATCCTGAAAATAATGAGGATAGCAGTTTTGAGAAAACAGGAAAACAAGGATTTAGGTTAATAGATGGCAGCTTTGTAACCATGGAATATTCTAAATCAATAGATATTCCAAAAGGTGGTGAGGATGTAAAGGGTAAGCCTTCATTTACTTCTTGGGAGGATGCTTCCCAATATATTGTTAATGTCAGAAACGCCCAATTTACTTCAAATTTTTTTGAGAATCAACTTGATAGCCCATCAACATCAGAGTCTGCAAATTCAAAGTATAGCTTATTAAGGTCAATCGCTGCGAAAGCTGGAAATAATATGCATAAATCATTTAGAGAAGGATTTGTGAAAACAATTGATGGCGAAGAAGTGTATGTTAGAGCAATTATCTTTCCAGATTTCCTTGTTGTTGCGTTTGCAGTGGAAGATGAGAATGGAGATTGGTCATTTGATTTGTTAACAATTGCTATGAATGAAGCAGAGTTTAACGCGAAATATGATTGTGTAGCAGGTCAGAATGGAAATATGACTATTTGGAAACAAATGACATTACCTTCAAGATTGGTACCTCTAGAAAATAATTAGTGCTATTATTCTATAAGTCTCGACATAGTTTGATGTGATTGCTAAGTAGACCTTGGAGGTTTTGAAAACTTCCGAGGTCGTTTTGCAAAAAAAGGATTAAAATAGCAAAATATTTTTTCAACCAGGAGGCTGGCATGGCGAAGAAAAAGGAAATGGAAGGCGAAGTCTATTATCCATCTGAGCAAGTGGTGGCACAGGCGCGGCTGAAAGATTGGGACGCGCTAGCAGAGAAAGCTGATAAAGATTTGGAAGGCTTTTGGGCGGCGGAAGCCTCCGAATTGGAATGGTACAAAAAGTGGGATAAAGTGCTGGATGACTCGAATGCGCCGTTTTACAAATGGTTTGTAGGTGCACGCACAAACATCGTCCACAATGCTGTTGACCGGCATCTCAAAACACACCGCAAAAATCAACTCGCCCTCATCTGGGAATCAGAAGACGGCAAGATCGAACGCACTTTCTCGTATTTCGCTTTAAATCGTGAAGTTTCGCGCATGGCAAACATCATCAAAGCCATGGGTGTGGTCAAGGGTGACCGCGTAACCATTTACATGGGACGTGTGCCTGAGATCGTCTTCGCCATGCTGGCATGTGCCAAGATCGGCGCGATCCACTCGGTGGTGTTCGGCGGTTTCTCGGTCGACTCGTTACAGGGTCGTATTGAAGATAGTAAATCCAAACTAGTCATCACTTGCGATGGTTCATACCAGAACGGCAAAGTGGTTGAACTAAAAGCCATCGTTGATGATTCACTCAAGAAGTGCCCCAGTGTTGAAAACGTAATCGTAGTCAAGCGTGTCGGAAACGGCGTGACCATGGAAGCCGGACGCGATCACTGGTATCACGACCTGTGTCAGCTGCCCATTGCAAATGGAAAATGCGCCACTGAGGAAATGGACGCAGAAGACCCGCTCTTCATCCTTTACACATCTGGCTCCACTGGAAAACCCAAAGCTATTTTGCACACACATGGCGGCTATATGGTTGGTACGTATTCAACCCTGAAGTACGCCTTCGATGTCAATGACATGGACCGCTGGTGGTGTACAGCTGACCCTGGTTGGATTACCGGTCATTCCTACCTCGTCTATGGTCCCATGATTGCGGGCATTACTTCCTTTATGTTCGAAGGCGGCCCCGCCTACCCCTACCCGAATCGCTGGTGGCAATGCATCGAACGTTACGGCATCACCATCTTCTATACGGCCCCAACTGCCATCCGCGGGTTGATGCGTTTTGGTGAATCCTGGCCCAACAAGCACGATCTTTCATCCCTGCGCCTGCTCGGTTCCGTTGGTGAGCCGATCAATCCTGAGGCATGGAAATGGTATCACCGCGTCATCGGCAAGGAGAAATGTCCCATCATCGATACCTGGTGGCAGACCGAGACCGGCGCATTCCAGATCACACCGACTCCGGTTGTACCTCTCAAGCCGGGTTCTGGTACGCGACCTTTCTTTGGTCAAAAAGCCGAGATCGTAGACGAACAGGGCAACCCCGTTCCCGACGAAACCGAAGGGTACCTCACCCTGCTCAACCCATGGCCTTCGATGTTGCGCACCATTTATGGCGACGATGACCGCTATGTAAACCAATATTGGAGCAAGTACCCCGGACGCTACACTACCGGCGACTCTGCCAAACGTGACAAGGACGGCTACTACTGGATCATCGGACGCGTGGATGACGTGATCAAGGTGTCAGGTCACCGTCTTGGCACCGCAGAGGTCGAATCGGCGCTGGTCAGCCACCCGGCTGTAGCCGAAGCAGCCGCCATCGGTTTGCCGCACGATGTCAAAGGGCAGGCGATTCATACTTTCGTGTTGCTGCGGGCTGGTTTTGCGCCTTCGCCTGAGTTGGCTGAAGAATTGCGGCAGCACGTCGCCACCCATATGGGACCAATTGCCCGCCCGGATGATGTGAAATTCCTGGATAAACTTCCAAAGACCCGTTCTGGCAAGATCATGCGGCGCGTGTTGAAAGCTCGGGCGCAAGGCCTGCCTGAGGGTGATATCAGCACATTGGAAGAGTAGCAGTTCCGGCGAAGATAGAGCCGAAATGCATGGCATCCGGGATCGTACGATCCCGGATGCCATTATTTTTAAAACAAATTTGTAAAGTAATCCGGCGCATTTCAATTTATAATGTCGCCCAGTTTGTCATTCAAAAACAGGAGAGTAGAAATGAAGAAAATTTTTGCCAATGAAATCTTTTTGGGGACCATGATTGCAGTTCTCAGTGTGTTCACCGCATACGCCAGTTATTTGGGCGCCATGTCCGACTCGGAGCAAAATAAGTTCGAGATCCTCGGTATGCAGCAGCTGAACGACGGCAATGCCGAATACCTGCGTGCCAATCAGGACATTACCCAGGACTATAATTATTTTGATAACTGGTATCTCAATGTTGAAGAACGTCCTGAGATCGCAGAATACTACGAATTGAATTTCTCAGAAGCGCTGACTGCTGCTTTCGAGAGCGAACCAGATGTAGTCTGGACTGATGCCTATTACGAAGGCATGTATGCCGATGCCATCGCTCTCTGGGACGAGTCTGACACCAACTTTGAGACTGCTTCCCAGTGGGATGAACGTGGAGATCAGCTCCAGCTTGTAATGCTCATCATGGCTCTTGGACTCGCCTTTGTGGCTTGGTCTTCACTGCTGGGTGCAGAGAGCAACATGCGCACTCTCTTCTCGGTCTTTGGCACCATCGCTTTGATCGCTGGCATCATTGTCTTCGTCACAATGGTACCCACAGTTGGATAAGTAACAACACAACAAAAAAGCGCATCCGCTTGCAGATGCGCTTTTTTGTTGTCTATTTCAGGTCGAAAATAATTTCTGTCAGTTTCCCAGCCTCTACAAGAACAATACGCTCTTTCAAACCCATGGGAGATGAAAAAGCGATTTTGTACCTTCCCGGAGGCAGGTTGCTTAAAGCGGCATCCTCTGTATTATGCTCAAACCCCTTTGTGTACGTTGAAATGTAATATACAAACAACGGGTCGTCGCTACCTTCAGCATAACGTGTAACAACCAACGGACGTTCATAATTCCGGTCTTCCTTTGTTAGTAAGGTAATGGATATCGCTCCGGTGCCAATTGGAGGTACAAGCCACAATTCGGGGTTTTCCGTAGAGAAATAATCCATATAGTCGCTGCCTTTGCGGACTTCAAAATGCAAATGACTGCCAGTTGCCCCGCCGGTCTGTCCCACTTTTCCGATCTCATCACCAACAGAAACTTGCTGCCCAGGCAAAACCAGGATCATGGATAGATGTGCATACAGGGTATAAATTTCACCTGCATGCTGAATGACAACAACATTCCCATAAAAATTTGTCCACGGGCTGAATTTTGTCACCGCATCCTTATCAGCAAATACTACCACCCCATCTCCCGCCGCGTGAACGGGTGTCCCAAATGCATTTTGAAATTCCACACCATGATGGGCGTCTCGTTTACCATTCTGAGTGGATGCATAAGCATAGGTCAGGTCAATCGTCATAGTATCAGGCGGGAAGATCGGGCGCTGAAACAAAAAACTTCCCTCTGTAATACAGTAGTCCGCCACAAACTGGTCGCAGGGGATTGGCGAACTTGTCGGGGTTGGCAAAATTGGTGTGGCAGTCTCCGTAGGCGAAAGGAGAGTAGGAGTTTGGGTCGAACTTTGAGTGGGGAAAGGCGTATTGGGACTTGGCGTAGGCTGAGGAAAATCTGCGCCCGGCAGGTTGCAAGAAAGCAACAAAAGCGCGAAAAATGGGTAAAAAAGGCGTTTCATAATGAGAACCATTTTACATCAGGAACGAATCCATATTAAATTCATGCCAGGAGTGGGTATATCAGATCTCAAAAATATAATCTCCTTATCGCAACATTCAGTGCGGTAAGGAGATTCATCGTGAAATCCATCCCAACCAAAATATCCCTTGTCATTATCATTGCTCTAATTGCTGTCGTCACTGGAGGCTCCCCTCCTGTACATGCCCAGAGTGATCTCATCACATTTGCCGTTATTGGCGATTATGGGCTCGCAGGTCAACCACTTCTGGATGTATCGAACCTTATCAAAAGTTGGAATCCTGATTTTATAGTGACCGTAGGTGATAACAACTATCCGCACGGGCAAGCTGGCACCATTGATGACAATATTGGACAATACTTCCACGAGTATCTTTTCAAATACAAGGGGAAATACGGGAGCGGTTCACCCGTCCGCAGGTTTTTCCCTTCTTTAGGCAATCACGACTGGGATACTGGCGCAAAAGCATATTTTGATTTTTTCGGATATTACAACCCAACCACCTACTATGACTTTATCCAGGGTCCTGTTCATTTCTTTGTACTAGATAGTGATCGTGACGAGCCTGACGGCGTCTTCGCTGATGACCCACAGGGACGCTGGCTGCGGAAGGCTTTGGCTGCATCCACTTCCTCATTTAACGTTGTGTATTTTCACCATGCTCCTTACTCCTCCGGCAGGCACGGCTCAACAGAATATATGCGCTGGCCGTTCAAAGAATGGGGTGCAGATGCAGTTCTAACCGGGCACGACCATATTTACGAGCGTTTGTCTGTGGATGGCATTCCATATTTTGTGAATGGCATAGGTGGATCAGAACTTTACTGGTTTGAAAATATCCTGCCTGAAAGTCAGGTGCGCTTCAATCAGGATTTTGGTGCAATGCGCGTGGAAGCCACGAGCGCGTATATGAAATTTCAAATGTACACACGCGCAGGTTTGCTTATGGATGAATATACCATCGGCGGCAGCACACCCACGGTCACCTCGATCACTCGGCTAGACGCCAACCCAACAAATGCCGGGGTGGTTAATTTTCAGGTCAACTTTTCTGAGGCAGTCACCGGCGTGGACACTTCAGATTTCATTCTAAACACCACCACAACCGGAGCGAGCATCGCTAACTTAACTGGCACTGGAAACATATATACCCTGGCTGTCAACACCGGCGGCGGGGATGGAACGCTACGCCTCGACCTAGCCGACAACGACTCCATCTTAAGCAGCCTTGGCATCTCCCTTGGAGGAAGTGGCGCTTCAAATGGAAATTACAACACAGGCGAAGTATATACAGTTGATAAAACCTCGCCTTCAGTCGCCTCTATTTTGCCAGCAACTCCCAGCCCAACCAATGCCGCCAATGTAGATTTTTCAGTGACATTCACTGAACCCATCACTGGTGTAGACTTGGCAGATTTTTCTCTTACCACGACAAATGGCGCAGCCCTGAACGCCATCAATGGTTCGGGGGCGAACTATGTTGTTTCGGTCACAACTGGAAGCGGAAGTGATGAACTACGGCTGGACTTCCTCGATAACGACACCGTTATTGATATAGCAGGCAACGCTACAAGCACAGGCTTCACCAGCGGAGGGACAATCCCCATTGACCGCGCTGCCCCGCTGGTGACGTCCATCAGTGCAGCAAACCAGACAAACGCCAACAGCGTAGAATACACTGTCAATTTTTCAGAGCCAGTGACCGGAGTGGATGGAGGCGATTTCCTTTTATCCACATTCAACGGGGCAACGATCACGAATGTCACTGGGTCAGGGAGCCAGTATTTGGTTTCCATCTCAGTTCAACCCGGCAGTGATAGTTTGCGGCTGGATTTGAATGACAACGACAGCATCATGGATGCGGTTGGTAATCTACTAGGCGGCTCAGGCGCGAGCAATGGCAATTTCATCGGCGGTGTTTTCAATATCGCCATTGATAAGCCGATCGTTACGTCCATAATCCGTTCTGGCGCAAGCCCAACAAATGCAGCACAAGTAGATTTTGTTGTTACCTTTTCAGAACCTGTTGAAGGAGTGGACGCGAGTGATTTCCTGCTCACAAATGGAGCAAACATCCTCGCCGTCAATAATTCCAATCCATTTTTTATTGTCACCGTCCAAACTGGACCAACAGATGGTGAAATAATAATGGAACTGATCGACGATGACAGTATTCACAATGCGCAAGGCGTATTTCTAGGTGGAGAAGGTGCGGGGAATGCAAATTTTACACGCGGTGAATCTTACACTGTGGATCGGACAGCACCACAAATCACTTCGATCATCCGCGCAGGCAATAACCCGGCGATCAACCCTACGGCAGATTTTATTGTCACCTTTTCCGAACCTGTCCTTGGTGTCGAACTGACCGACTTTACAATAATACAGACAAATATTATCAAGTCGTCTGTAATAAATATTCAAAATTCCGATCCAGTCTATTGGGTCACAGTTCGCACAGGAGCAGGATCTGGCTCCATTCGGCTGGACTTGCTCGATAATGGCAACATCACAGATAAAGCCGGGAATCCCATCACCAACAATGCCTACACTTCAGGCGAAAGTTTTACTGTCGGTAAAACAGCCGTCGATTTTTCAGCGCCCGGCATCAATGCACTGCCTAATTCTTTCACAAACAATCCGTTTCTTATGTTGACCTGGTCATCGGTCATTAATGCACAGGCATACGAAATCTTGATAGCACGCGATAGTGGGTTTTCACACATCGCAGCCAACACAACAACAACCGAAGCCGCCTTTGTTGCACAATCTGCTCTTACGGATGGAGCATACTACGCAAAAGTCCGCGCTTACAACCAGGACCTAAACCCCGGAAAGTGGAGTAAAACGTACACCTTCACCATCGACTCCACGCCTCCTCCCTCACCGACGCCTCTCAGCCCAAGCAATGCCTCCACCACGCCAAGACGTCCCTGGTTAAAGTGGTCAGCCATAAGCGGCGCCAAAGATTACCAGGTGGAAGTGGATAATAATGCTGACTTCTCCAGCCCTGAATTTTCAGGCATAGCCGCCAGACCAACGATACAGGTGAAAAATCTACTTGGTAGAACCTACTATTGGCGAGTGCGAGCGGAAGACCCTGCCGGAAACTGGAGCGCATGGTCCGCTGTCTTTAGCTTCAAGGCGCAATAACTTGGACATCCTCGCTGCCCTTCCAGCAGCGAGGATGTTTTTCAACTTCCTTTTAATCCATTTCAACAGCGTATCAAGGTTCTCTACAAAAATGACACAGCAATATAATGTAATTAGATCTGTCAGGAATTCATTCTCGCAGATCAGGAAGCAGCAATGAATTGGTCTTTTAAATACAAAGGCTTCTCGTACTTGGCTGAATTAGGGCGATCTATCCATACAGCTATAAACCCATTTGATAATCTAATAACAAAACACCAAATATGGTCTCAACGATCAGGCGAGAACTTAGATATTTGGCTCGGGAGGGCGCAATGCTCACAATAAAACGAACATCCAAATTTAGCCTGGCGATCCTGACCGTTGCAATTCTGACATTTCACGCTCTCAATAACGTCTACGCGCAAGCTCCTGCCCCATACTCAAAAACAACCCCTATTAATGGCACGGTGATCGCCATGCCGTCCACTTCTTATATGCTCTTACAATGGACAGATGCCGGGCTCGCCGCCACAGACAGGTATCAATACTGCATCGACGAGACGAATAATTCCCAGTGCGATAACAATACCTGGATAACACGCAACGCCATTTATTCCGGCGGACCCGGCGAATTCACCTTAGTTGCCGGGCATACGTATTACTGGCAGGTCAGAACAAAGGATACCCAAACAGAAGCGGATAATGGGGTTTGGTGGAGTTTCTCGATCCAACCTGCGCTCACTTTTTCAAAATCAAGCCTGCCAAATGGTGCGATCATCCCGCTACCATCAACAACCTTCCAACTCCTGCAATGGACTGGAACAACCAAGGACAGCACTGACAGATATCAATACTGCGTGGATGAAACCAATAACTCGCTTTGTGACAATAACACATGGATCACTCGCGACTCGCTCTATTCAGGCGGACCTAGTGAATTCTCAATCGTCCCCGGACACACCTACTATTGGCAGGTCCGGTTACGTGACGCTGGCACAGTAGCCAACGACGGGACGTGGTGGTCATTCACCGTTCAACCATCCAGCGCCTTGGTCAAGCTCGCACCTGCCAACGAATCGATCATCAGCATGCCTGCATCCACATATCAATTACTGCAATGGTCTGAGACCACCAAAGACAGCACTGACAAATATCAATATTGCATCGACGAAATAAATAATTCCCAGTGTGATAACAATGCCTGGGTAACAAGAGATTCCCTTTATTCCGGCGGACCCGGAGAGATTACTCTAGTAGAAGGACGCACCTATTATTGGCAGGCAAGGCTGCGAGATGCACAAACCTACGCCAATACTGGCACATGGTGGTCTTTCACGATCAAGTCGACAAGACCCTCTGTAGTACGCATCGTCCGTACCTCAAGCAGCCCCACTACAGGATCGAGTGTTGGTTTTGCGGTCACTTTCTCAGAAAACGTCAGCGGTGTAGATGCCGCCGATTTTGCATTGACCACTGACCTCAACGGAGCGTCGATCAGTTCGGTCTTTGGATCTGCAAACCTCTATATTGTTACGGTCGGCACTGGCAGCGGAAATGGAACCATCCGCCTTGATCTCACCGACAACGACACTATCTTGAATACGCTCAACGTCCCGCTCGGCGGAGCAGGGACAGGGAATGGCAGTTTCACAACCGGGGAATCCTATACCGTCGACAGAACCGTGCCCGCCATAACATCAATTATTCGCGCAGATGCCAACCCCAGTAGTGCAGCAACTGTCCGCTTCACAGCAACCTTCAACAAACCTGTCACAGGCGTTGATCTGGCAGACTTCAACCTCACAACCAGTGCCGGAGCAACCCTAAACTCCATTAGCGGCTCAGGAGCGGTTTATACGATCACTACCACAACCGGAGCAGGAAATGACACCCTCCGCCTAAATTTCAATGACAACAAAACAGTAGTTGACGGCGCAGGAAACACGACAAACACTGGGTTTACCAGCGGCGAGGCATACACCATAGATCGCGCATCTCCCACGGTAACTTCGATCACAGCAACGACCCAAGCAAATTCTGCGTCTGCTGAGTTTGTGGTTAACTTCTCTGAAACAGTAAGCGGAGTTGATACAAGCGATTTCCAGCTCTCTACCTCGAACGGTGCTTCGATCTCCGGTGTGAGTGGATCCGGCAGCACGTATCATGTTTCCATTACATTAAAACCGGGCAGCGATACAATACAGTTAAATCTTCAAGACGATGACAGCATCATTGACGGGCTTGGAAATCGACTTGGCGGTCAGGGCACAGGCAATGGTAATTTTGCCAGTGGAAATACCGCCGTCACGGTCAACGTGCCTACCGTAACGTCCATCGTTCGCGCTGGCACCAACCCAAGCAATGCCCAAAGCGTTGATTTTATTGTCACATTTTCAGAACCGGTCAGCGGCGTGGATCAGACTGACTTTCAAGTCACGGGCGGTACTGTCACTGCGGTCAACAACCAAAACCCGTTTTACATTGTCACAGTCACAGCCGGCACCGTAGATGGATCTCTGAAACTCGACCTAATTGACAATGACAGTATTCAAAATAATCAAAACGTCCGCCTGGGCGGTACGGGGGCAGGGAATGCGAATTTCCTAACCGGGGAAACATTTACTATCGATCGAACCCCCCCACAGGTCACCTCCATAGTTCGGGCTGGCGGGAATCCCACCATCAACCCAACCGCTGACTTTATTGTCACATTTTCCGAATCGGTTACAGGCGTGGAAACGAACGACTTCATCGTTACACAAACAAATGCGATCAAGTCTGCAGTCCTCACCCTCCAAAATGTAAATCCATTCTATTGGGTCACCGTTAAAACAGGTGCAGGATCAGGTACGATCCGCCTTGATATGTTGGACAACGGCAATATCGTTGACCTTGCAGGGAACAAACTGGTGAACACCAGCTTCACCAGCGGCGAAAGTTTCACCCTAGCCAAAACCACTGTGGGTTTTGGCTCTCCAGCAGTCATCACACCCAACAACACTCTAATAACAAATTCAGCCGCCTCATTCTCTTGGTCCCCCGTGCAAGGTGCTCAAGCTTATGAATACTTTATTGCGCGGGATAGCGCTTTCTTCCAGATCGTGAGCGCACAAACCGTTCCAGAATCCACTACACAAATTCAAATTCAGCTCACAGATGGCATGTACTACTTCCGTGTACGCGCTTATAACTCGGATCTAAATCCAGGAGTTTTTAGCAGTGCCATTTCCGTAATGGTGGATGCTGCGCCTCCTTCTCCGCCGAAACCGATCACTCCGCAAAATAACGTAGACGCCCCGAAGCGCCCATGGCTAAGGTGGTCCGTTGTCAGTGATGCGGTTCAATATCAGGTTGAAGTGGATAACGATGCTGATTTCTCGAGCCCGATCTTTTCAAAGCAGACCTCCAGCACCACTGTCCAAGTCACCAACCTGACACGTAAATTATATTACTGGCGTATCCGCGCAAAAGATGCTGCTGGGAATTGGAGTATATGGTCTGACGTTTTCCGATTTACCATAAGGTAATCCAATGCTCAATAATTTTTATGATATTTATCTAATATATTGACAGGAGTTGACAGGGCAGTTATACTGCCCTGTATGAAATCCACGCGAGACAAAATCCTGCAGACTCTGCTAAAAAAGCCCAAATCCACCATAAACGACCTGGCGGAAGCTGTTGGCATTAATCCGATCTCTGTACGTCACCACCTGACCAATCTTCAAATGGAAGGGTTGGTTGAATCTCAGGAAGAACGGCACGGGGTTGGCAGACCACGTCTGGTTTACATTCTTACGGATGAAGGCATGGAGCACTTCCCTACACGCTATCTTCGCCTGACTACCCGTCTGCTTGCCCAAATGAAGGAAAGCATCCCCGGACCAATGGTTAGCAAACTTTTCGGTCAGATCGCAGAAGACCTGGCTGATGAATATGCGCAAGACGTTAAGGGACTAAGTATGGAAGAGCGCCTTGACCTTGTCCAGGAAATGCTGGCACAGGAAGGCTTCACCGTGGAATGGGAAAAAAAGGGCGATGAATACCAAATTCACGAAACCTCCTGTCCGTATTATCAAATTGGCGTGGCTCACCCTGAAGTTTGTACGGTAGACCAAACCCTAATTTCGAAAATGCTGGCGCTTCCAGCAAATAAAGTGCAGTGCATTCTGAATGGCGGTGCGCCCTGTACTTACGTTATTCACCCCGCCGTAAAAACAAAATAAAGAGGATTTTATGAGCGAAACTCAGATCAATGAAATCAAATGGACGATCCATACGACACACCCGGATATGGTAAAACCTGCACGCGCCAGCCTCTCCGAAGTGGTGGATCCCGAGATCGGCATGACCATCATCCAACTTGGGTTGGTGCGAGATATTGAGATCGAGAACGGCATGGCTCGCGTAAAGATGATCCTAACCACCCCTTTCTGTCCGTATGGACCTGCCATGATCGAAATGACTAAAGCCAAGGCCACCGAGGGTTTGAATATGCCCGTCACGATTGAAATGGGCATGGATATGTGGGATTTCTCCATGATGGAAGATCCCTCTGCGCTTGATTGGGGCATGTACGCTTAACGTCGGCTAGTTGAGTAGTTTTATATTCAAAAACGCCATCCTTACGGATGGCGTTTTTTTATTTCTTCCAATGCATGGCGTGAAGTTCTTCGCCCTCTTCAAAACCGGAAATAATTATGAGGGCATTTGTAACCATGTTGGTCGGATTCTTCCAGCGATGACGAAGTCTGGTGGCAAAGAGCAGGCTATCTCCTGGTTCGAGGCGGAACGTCTCCTTTTCAACCGTATATTCCAATTGCCCGCGCAGGCAGAAAACAAATTCGTGTCCTGAATGAACAATATCATGTGGGCCACACGAAGCACCGCTTTCCATGGTCAACATAAATGGCTCCACCCGCCCGGCAAAATTTTCACCGCCTAAAGCCTCGAAAACGCCGCGTGTAAACGAAAGCCGCGTACGTTCATCATGTTTTAGGAAAACGACTTGCTTCTTTTCATTCTCCGAGCCAAAAAAAGCAGTGATCGAAACCCCTAAAGCAGCAGCCAACTTATACAGCGTACTAACCGACGGTGATGTTTTCCCCCGTTCGATCATAGACAAGGCATTTGCCGAAAGCCCGCTGCGAGCGGCAAGAGTTCGCATGGAAATGCCGCGCGCCTCGCGTAATTCCCTCAACCTTGATGCAACATCAACCGAAACGGCTTCCCGTTGAAAAGACTCCATACCACCTCCAAATAAAGCTGATTGGATACTAAATTACGCCAAATTATACATCAACTTCATGTGACATTAAACGAAACTTAATATGACACCCTGCACTATTGTACAAAGCGTCACAAATGTATGATGAGGGTTGAAATATTCGTTTATTCACATATAAGCAGGTAATCATGGTCACTGCCACCCTAAAACAAGAAATCACTCAACTCGAAGCTAATTTCTGCGCTGCCCTTTCCGATCCCATCCGCCTCCTCATCTTATACACCTTGAATGATGGTTCTCGCAATGTAACCGATTTGGCAGCTGAGCTTGGATTGAACCAGCCGACAACCTCCCGGCACTTAAAGGTCTTACGCGAGCGCGGTCTGGTAGATACGCTCCGCAACGGCACAACCATCACCTATAGGCTTTCTGACCCCAGATTAATTCAGGCACTTGACCTGTTGAGAAACGTCATGCGCGAACGCCTCGCATACCAAGTGAACCTGATAAATGAAACTACACAGGAGATAGTATGAAAAAACGCTTCCCTTCCTGGATCTTGGGGCTGGTCGGCATCCTTTTGCTGATCTTGGTCCCAGTCCTGTATTTCATGCCCCGCGCCCAATCAAAAAACGACCCGGCGGCATATCTGCCTGAAAAATTAGTACATGTTGACCACGCAGACATCATCAAAGGCGAATTGAAAACTGGTCAAGACGTAACCCGCGCCTGCCTGGAATGCCATGAAGATGCAGCCACCAAAGTCATGGCGACAACCCATTGGACTTGGGAATCAAAACCCTTCGACGTTCCCTGGCGCGACGAAGACGTGACCATCGGTAAAGCGAATCAGATCAATAACTTCTGTATTGGCACTCAGGGGAACGAAAATAAATGCATGTCTTGTCACGCTGGTTACGGCTGGGAAGAAGGTCGCGAAACCCAGCAAGCCAACCCAGAAAATGTAGATTGTCTCGCATGTCACGCTGACCCTGCCACCTACGGCAAGGGCGTTTTCGGCAATCCCGCCGAAGGTATTGACCTGCTCGCAGCGGCTCGTTCCGTAAAAGCGCCTACCCGTGAGAACTGCGGTAAATGCCACTTCGATGGCGGCGGCGGGAACGGTGTAAAACACGGCGACCTCGACGAAAGCCTCTACTTCCCCTCTACAGAATTAGATATTCATATGGGCGGCGAGAATGACATGCTCTGCACCGACTGCCACTGGACGGAAGATCACCAAGTCCTTGGGCGCATGTTGGCAGATAATTACACCATCGACCCGCAGGAACAAGTTTCCTGCGAACAATGCCACGTAAATCAAAAGCACGAAGACGAACGTATCAATACGCATCTCACCTCGGTTGCCTGTCAAACCTGCCACATCCCTGCCATTGCGCTCGAAGACCCCACCAAAGTCACCTGGGATTGGTCACAAGCAGGTCAGGAAGGGCGTGAAGACGACCACTTCACCTACCTCAAAATCAAGGGTGAATTTGTCTACGACAAGAACTTCGCGCCAACCTATCTTTGGTTCAACGGCAATAATGAATACCGCTACCTTCTCGGCGACCCCATCGGTAAGGACGGTATCACCTATATCAATAAGCCTGCCGGAAGCATCGACGATAGCACTGCCAAAATATTCCCCTTCAAACTTCACGTCGCCGAACAACCCTATGATGTAAAGAATAATTACTTATTGCAACCCATCACCTCCGGCAAAGACGGATTCTGGACCACATTCGACTGGGATAGCGCCTTTGAACTTGCGCAAGACAAGACCGGTCTCGAGTACAGCGGCGAATACGGTTTCACCACTACATACATGTACTGGCCCACCACTCACATGGTGCAATCTGCCGATAAAGCCCTGCAATGCGAATCCTGCCACGGCGAAAATGGGCGTATGGATTGGGAAGCCCTCGGCTACTCTGGTGACCCGATCGAATGGGGCGGGAGATAAGCCATGAAAAAATATACTTTCATCACACTTGTTGGATTGGTCATTCTTGCTCTTGCTTATGGAATTAATGCGGTTCTTGCCGCGCCGACAACCGTCCCGACCACCCAAGCCTCAGTTTTGCACCCAGACTTCCCCCTGCTAGATGCGAATGGCACTAACGTCCTCGAAAGCAACGGCGCTATTTCCACCATGCAGACCTGCGGTCAATGTCACGACACTGAGTTCATCCAATCACATGCCTTCCATTCGGATCTTGGTCTAAGCGACTACAATGCAAATAGTGAAGGTTTCGATGCCAGTAACGGTCTATTCGGTGAATGGGACCCGATGACCTATCGCTTCCTCTCCCCTGCCGGAGACGAACGCCTCGACTTGACCACTGCCGAATGGCTGATGCTAAACGGCGCTCGCGTCGTCGGCGGCGGACCCGCAGAAACTTCTCGCGAAGGCAAAAACCTGACTGACCTCAACGCCAGCAAAACCAACCCTGAGACTGCCATCATGAATGCGGATGGCGAGGTTTTCTCATGGAGTTGGGATGCCTCAGGGACGATGGAAATGAACTGTTTCCTCTGCCATCTTGAAGCACCGAACAATGAAGCCCGTATTGAAATGGTCCAGGCTGGCAAATTTGGAAATGCCAATACTGCCACCCTGCTCGGATTGAATATCGTTAGCGAAGTAGATGGCGCCTGGTCTTACAACCCCGCCGCTTTCAACGAAAATGGCGAACTTAAGGACAACGCCCTCGGAATTCAAGACCCGACGAACTCAAATTGCGCCGCCTGTCATGGTGAAGTCCATGCTACTGAAGACCCGCTAACTTTCACCGCCTGCGACCTGAATTATCCGCAGACAGCAACGACCGGGCAGGTTGTTTCAGCGCAGCGCATTAATGCTTCTGGCGTAAACCTGAGCAACAAGGCAGAACTCGACCGCTCATGGGATATTCATGCAGAACGTCAGTTGCAATGCACAGACTGTCACTATGCGCTTAATAACCCATCACACTTGAGCGAGATCCAAAGCAACAATCCTGAGCATCTTGTGTATGACCCGCGCTCCCTTGAGATCGGCGAATATCTTGAGCGCCCAGACCATAACTTTGCACGCGGCGAAAGCGCTCAATTCAATGTCGCGCCGGAATATAAAGGCACGATGCGGCGCTGTGAGAATTGCCATGATGCCAGCAAGGGTCATGCCGACTGGCTGCCTTATATTGAAACTCACATGGATGCTGTCGCCTGCGAAACCTGCCATATCCCGCAGATGTACGCGCCCGCCATCCAATCCTACGATTGGACAGTTGTCTCAATAGATGGAACTGCCGTAGAAACATGCCGTGGAATTGAGGGCACTCCCAATGAAGTGACTTCGCTCGTCACTGGCTATGAACCCGTTCTGCTCAACCGTACCAATTCAGACGGGCAGCAATTACTTGCTCCGTACAACCTGATCACATCCTTCTATTGGGTCTACGACGATGCCAATGGCAATGCCAGACCAGTTCGTCAAATTGACCTGGAAGTTGTGTATCTCGAAAATGGCTCTTATGCCGCAGACATCCTTGCCGCCTTCGACGAAAATGGTGACGGTCAGCTCAGCACCAATGAGCTCAGCATTAACTCAAGCGCCAAGGAAGAAGCTGTCAAAACCAAATTAACGGCACTTGGTCTTAATAACGCACGCATCGAAGGCATGGTGCAGCCATACAGTATCAACCATAATGTTGCCAAGGGCGAATACGCAACCAACGATTGCAAAGCCTGTCACGATGCCGACTCGCGCGTTTCGCAATCCATAAAACTCGCCAACTCCGCACCCGTCATGCCGGTGTTCGACGTGGACAACAATGTAAACGGGACAGGCGAAATAGTCCAAGGCAAAGATGGTGCACTGTATTATCAACCCAATCCCTCTAATGACGGCATGTATGTGTTCGGCTCCAGCCGCATTAGTTGGATCGACTGGTTCGGGGCACTTGCGTTCGTCGGGTCACTTTTAGGTGTGCTCGGTCACGGAACGATGAGATATCTCTCAGGGCGCAAACAATCCAAAGGTCAGGCTAGAACCGAACGCGTGTACATGTACGACTCGTATCGCCGCTTCTGGCATTGGCTCCAGACCGCTGCGATCGTCATCCTCCTATTCACAGGGCTGATCATCCATAGACCGGACATTTTTGGTGCGTTCTCCTTCCGCGGAATGGTAACTGTTCATAATGTAGTCGCTGTAGTGTTGGTGCTAAACGCCCTGCTCTCAGTTTTCTATCACATTGCCACGGAACGAATGCAGGAATATATCCCGCATCCTTACGGCTTCTTCGATGATGCCATGGTGCAGGCGAAATACTATATATCCGGAATCTTCAAAGGCGAGCCGCATCCGTTCGAAAAGACACCGACCCGCCGCATGAATCCGATCCAGCATTTCACGTACTTTGCCATCCTCAACATCCTGCTGCCTCTGCAAATGATCACTGGCGCATTAATGTGGGGTGTGCAAAAGTTCTCAGCGTTTGCGAACGCACTTGGTGGACTGCCCTTGCTGGCGCCCTTCCATTCCCTGGTTGCATGGATGTTCGCCACTTTCATTCTCGTCCATGTATATATGACAACAACCGGCGCTACGCCGCTCGAAGCAACTCGTGCCATGATCACAGGCTACGAAGAAGTGGAAGTACACGAGCTGCACGTGGAAGAAGTGAAAGACAAAAAAGCGAAAGGTAAAAAGTAACGAGTAAAGAGTAAGTAGTAACTGACAATTCAAATGAGCAATTACTACTTACCACTTACCAAAGGAGATTGATATGACCACACAAACCAAGAAAACGCTCTTTCCTGCAACGCCAAAGCCGTTCGTTCACCCATATTTTGGCGGCATGGTGCTGGGGATTGTGCTCTTCCTTGCCCTCTTATTGACAGGCAATGGATTGGGCTCTTCCGGCGCAACCAGCCGTTTCGTCACCGCGGTGACGGATGTTTTTGCCCCTGCACATGTTGATCGCACTCCGTACTTGCTTAAATTAGCAGGCGGCGATAAAAATCCGCTTGATGACTGGATCGTACCGGTGTACTTCGGTGCATTGCTCGGCGGTTTTACCTCAGGCTTGTTCAACGGACGATTGAAATTTGAAACCACCAAGGGTCCCAACATCTCGAATCGCACACGCTGGTTAATGTCCTTCCTCGGCGGTGTGATCTTCCTCTACGGAGCACGCATGGCGCGTGGATGCACCTCTGGACAGGCACTCACCGGCGGCACAACGCTTTCGGCTGGTTCATGGGTTGTGATGTTCGCCATCTTCGGCGGCGCATATGGACTGGCGTATTTCGTCCGTAAGTTGTGGAACTAAGGAGTATTCTCATGAACTTCCCTCTTCCTGAATTCGTAACTGTCAGCGCGAGCAACCCATGGACGTATGTGGTCTTCGCATTGATCGGCTTTGCATTTGGCTTTACCCTTGAAATGTCCGGTTTCGGTGACTCGCGCAAACTTGCGGCACAGTTCTATTTCACCGAAATGACCGTGCTCAAAGTGATGTTCACCGCCATCGTCACCGCCATGGTATTACTATTTGGTGCAGTTGGTCTGGGCATCTTAAATTTCAATCAAGTATGGGTCAACCCAACGTATCTTTCCTCCGGCATCCTCGGTGGGCTCATCATGGGCGTTGGCTTCATCATTGGCGGGTTCTGCCCCACCACTTCACTCGCTTCTGCTTCAACCGGCAAGATCGATGGCATGCTCTTCATGCTCGGCGGCTTTGTAGGCGCCTTCCTTTTCGGCGAAACCGAAAGCCTCTTCGATAACTGGTACACATACTCAGGTTATTTTGGGCGGCTCACCCTCAATCAGGTCTTCAATCTGCCTATTGGTGTTGTCGTGCTGCTCGTTGTGTTAATGGCACTCTTTATGTTCTGGGGCGCAGAACAACTTGAGCACATTTTCGGCAAGAAAGATCTGACCAAGGAACCCAAGCTCCGCATAGCAGGTGCAGGCGCATTGTTCGCCGCCGCTGTTGCAGTGGTGCTCATCGGTTACCCCTCCCTGGAAGATAAATATAACGCCCTCACGTTTACCCGCACTGAAACCATCCAACAGTTAAATGCGGATCCGATCGTCAACACGTATAAATACACGGCTGACGAAATGCTCACAAAACGTCTCGTCTTCGTTACGCCTGCTGAAGCCTTCAAAGCACGCTACAACCAGGCAATGAACCCGGTCTATCTTGATGTCCGTTCCGAAGCTGATTACAACCTGTATCACATCGAAAATGCCGTCAATGTACCGGTTGATCGGCTTGAAGAAGTCATCCCTGTATTGCTCACTGAGCCGCCTGCAAATACGGTTTTCATTGTGATGAGTAATGACGAAGCCGCCGCAATCGAAGCCTGGAAATTCCTTTCAGCCTCCAGTGTGACGAATGTCTACATCCTCGAAGGCGGAGTCAACAACTGGATCGCATTCTTTGGAAACGAGGATAAAACCCTCTCGGCTCAACCCAACCCGAATGCTGGGGATGACCAATTGGGTTATCTCTTCCCTGTAGCTTTAGGCAGCACCTACGAATCCTGTTCGCCAGATCCGGTCGAATACGAAAGCCTCGAATTCGAAGCCAAGATCATCCTGCAGTTGAAGCGTGATAAATCCGGCGGCGGATGCGGATAAATAATTAAAAGCAAAAAAAATCCGGTCTCAGCATTTACCTGCTGAGACCGGATTTTTTAATCAACAAACTAGCTATTCATAAAGGATTCAAGGTTATCTTTGCTAATGCGGAACGCCTTGCCAACCTTCTTGGCTTTCAAGCTGCCGTCCTTGATGGCTTCAAGGATATCATCCTCGGTCACCTTCATGATCTGAGCCGCTTCAGCAGGAGTCATGATGTCCGGCATTTTAGCTCCACCGCCTGAAGCGCCGCCACCACCCGTTTGCATGCCGCCCTGAAGAGCTTGCCCCATCAGGTTTCCAATGCCCATACCCGCGCCAATACCAGCCGTAAGCCCTGCGCCGCCATTTGCATTGTTTGCCGCTTCGCGCATGGCATCTGCTGCCTGCAATTGAGCGTAGATCGCCGGGTCGAGTAAACCTGCGTCGCGCAGTTCCTGAGCGGATTTGGTGCTCGGCTTGAGGTTCCCAATGTAGAACGTCTTAAGCGTCAGTCCTATCGCTTCAAAATCATCTTTGCCCTTCGCACGCACAGCAGCGCCGAGTTCTTCGTTCATGCCGCTGATCTTGGCTGCCAGGCTTTGCGTGGTCTGACTGAACTCACCCAACACGTCAGTCAGCTTTGAGACCAACATCGTCTTCAAGCGCTCTTCAATTTCAGAGGTGCGATACGATCCGGTGGCACCTACAATCTGAGTGACAAACTGTTGAGGATCCTTTACCTGGAAGGAGAACGTACCAAAACCCTGAATGAACAGATACCCCAGTCCTTTGCCTGGAGTTTCAACAAGGATCGGCTGCGAAGTGCCCCATTTCTTGTTCGCAAATTCTTTCTTTGAAACAAAGTAGACCTCTGCAGGGAAGGGTGTGCGGTCGTTAAATGCCTTGCCGATGAAATCGATCAACATCGGGATGTTCGCCGTGGCGATCGTATGACGACCAGCTTTAAACACATCCAACGCATTGCCATCACGGAAGAAGACAGCGTTCTGGCTTTCGCGTACGATCACTTGCGAGCCGATGCGGAAATCACCAATCCCTTCTTCTGGGAAGCGGTGAACGATTTCGTCGCTCATTTCATTCGGGTATTCAATGACATCAAAAATTCTAGCCATGGTTTCTCTCCTTTGAGTAAATAACTATGTGATTATAGTCCATCTAATATTCCGGTCAAGAACCGTTTTTCCTATATTTCTACGCAATAAACGTTGTTTCGTTGCACCCTTTAGTGCTACCCAACCACCAGCCTCGTCCCACAAGCCTGACAAAATAAAGCATCTGAAGTGTGCTTACGACTGCATTTTGGGCAGACACGCGGCAGGTCAACCGGCAAAGCTCCCCCGCATGAAAAGCAGATATCCAGGTCAGGGTCATTGGAAGTTCCGCAAAATTCGCAGACCTTGGGGTTACCTGGCGCACTACTTTCACCTGCCAAAGACCGCGTAAGTGCGCAAAGGTCATTAATGGCATCCCAGATCTTGGGAGCTATATTTTCCTGGTTCAGTTCCCCAACAATATCCGGGATCATTGCCAAAAGCGAAAGAGGACTGCTTGCCGCGCGTTCCATCATTTCACTCGAATCTGCCATTTTGTCGAGCCAGTTACGGTCACGACTCATCGTCACCAATACACCGCCATCCGTATCTGCAATATGCACAGTGACGGGCGTTCCATGTTTGGAGCCTATCTGTACCAGTGCAGTATCGCCTTGCGATTGGACTTTTACACGTCTTTGACGATCATTGAAACGCGCCCCAAGCTGGTCAGCCAATGCTGCTGCACGAATTCCGCCATGGAACATTCGTTGATTTGCAGGTAAAGTCATTTTATTATCCCCTCATTGATTTCCCGGTTGCTTTGTTTCGAAGCATCATAATCTCTGCCATGATACTAACAGCAATTTCTTCGGGAGTTTCTGCTTCCAATTCCAAGCCCAGCGGCGAATGGACCTTCGCGATCAGATCATCCTTCACGCCTTTTTCTTTTAAACCTTTAACGGTTGTAGCCCATCTTCGCTTTGAGCCAATAATGCCAATATACGCAGCATCACTTTCAAGCAAAGATGGGAGACCCACCACATCTACACTGGAGCCGCGACTGGTGACGACCAAATAGGTTCTTTGGGTAATCTTAAGTTGTTCACCCAATTTCCCCATCTCGACCGGATAATACTCATCTGCTCCGGGAGTAGTATCTGGGGCACAAAATTCCGGGCGATCATCGCTAACTACCACACGAAAGCCCAGCCATTTTGCAAGGTGAACAACAGCCTTGCCCACATGCCCCGCGCCGATCACAACGATCGTTGCCGCTGGAAGGATCGGTTCCACAAAGACCTCCACTTGTCCTCCACATACGCCAGGGTCGCCGCGGGACGGATCAGCCATGTTGTAATGCAAATACCGAGGCTTGCCATCACCAAGAGCTACCCAGGCTTCACCGAGAACACGGTGCTCCAAGTCTCCGCCACCGACAGTGCCAATGAATGTGCCGTCTGGGTAGACCAACATCTTGCTGCCCACATGTCGCGGAGTAGACCCTTCGCTCTTTGTAACCGTGCAAAGGGCGGCTGATTGATTGTTCTTTTCGAGTTCTGATAACGCTTGATAGATCGAAGTCATGGGTTTGAAATATTTCTGCAAATCGCAACCACAGAGACAGGATTCTATTGGGTCTCCATGGTTGCGGTATTCAAAAAATTAATGTATCTATTTGATCTTGCCCAGCGCCCGCAGCACACGTTCTGGCGTAAATGGAAATTCACTGATCCAAACACCGGTCGCATCGTGGATGGCAGCGGCTATGGCAGGGGCAACTGGAAGGTAAGGCAACTCTCCCATTCCACGCGCACCCCAAGGTCCGTTCGGGTCTGGAACTTCCACAAGGACGGATTCCATTTTTTCAGGAATATCCAAAATCGTCGGCAATAGATAGGTACTAAATTGATCGGTTAGTACCCGACCATCTTTAGTCTTGAACTCTTCCATGACAGCATAGCCGTGCGCCTGTACAACAGCGCCTTCGATCTGAGCGACGACCAGGTCCGGGTTGATCGCTGTTCCAACATCATCTGCCGAAACGATCCGCTTTACACGCACATGACCTGTTTCGGTATCCACCTCAACATCCACTGCCTGCGCTACATATGCGTACTGGAAATTCGGCATGGAATAGCCGGTCTCTTTGTCCATGGGTGTGGTCGGTGGTGCAAAGTATTGGAATTCAGCAATGGCAGGGCGTTCCTCCGCCTTCCATTTTTCCAGGGCTGCTTCTGCAGCACCTTTAACAGAATTACCTGCCATAAAGGTCAGACGCGAAGCAGATGCAGAACCTGGGTTGCCCTGGGTGGCAGAGTCCGAAGTTCGCATCTCAACCAGCTCTGTGGATACGCCCAATACATGGGCAGCCATTTGCGTCATCACAGTCTGGAAACCTTGACCAACCTCCGCACCGGCATGATGCAACACTACCCGTTCGATCTTTCCATTACCGTGGATCTCAACCTTAGCCCAACAGTTTTCTTTATATCCAAACGAAAAACCGACATTCTTAAAGCCAGCCGCAAAACCACTCCCTTTTGCGATAGCTCCCTGTTTTTTGTTTTTTTTCTTCGTTTGTTTTTTCCATTTGAAAGAATCACGCGCCGCTTCAATACATTCCACAACACTGACCGGGGTTGGGACGGGGGTACCCACCCCAAGAGTATCACCTGCTCGTAATGCGTTTTTAAGGCGAAGTTCAACAGGGTCCATGCCGAGCTTCTCGGCAAGCTTGTTCATTTGGCTTTCTGCCATGAATAATGCCTGCGGAGCACCAAAGCCGCGAAATGCCGCGCCAGGAACGTTATTGGTATACACACCATACACATCTGTTTTTACGTTTTCAACAGCATAAGGTCCGCTGGATGTGATGGCTGCATTGCCAAGCACCTTATTCGTGGTGTACATGTAAGCACCGCCATCACCGATGAGCTCATTTTCGATCGCCACCAATTTACCGTCTTTTGTGGCAGCCCATTTGGCTCGCAGGAGAACGGCATGCCGTTTTCCATGTCCAATCATAGACTCGCGCCGCGACCAAATGATCTTGACCGGTCTTTTCAGCTTCATAACCGCCAACGCCAGCACGATCTGCACCGAGAGGTCCTCACGTCCACCAAATGCGCCGCCAATGGCAGGATAAATAATGCGCACCTGCTCTTCGGGAACATTCAAGGCGTGAGCCACTTCTTTACGGTCGGCATTCGTCCACTGACCTGCACTTTCAATAACGATGCGTCCTTCTTCGTCAATATAGCCTAGTCCCGCCTCGGGCTGAAGATAGGCATGTTCCTGTACCGGTGTACGGTATTCGCCTTCAATGATCACATCGGCTTTGGCGAATGCATCCTCTACATTTCCTTTGCGTATCTTGTAATGGACACAAACGTTAGAGTCCCCTCGGTCTGGGTGGAGAAGCGGCGCATCAGGGCGCATGGCATCAACAGGATCGGTTAGAAGCGGAAGGTCTTCGTAATCCACCTCGATCAACTTCATCGCTTCTGCTGCCTGAACCTCGGATTCAGCTACCACGACTGCAACTTGATCGCCCACAAAACGGACAATATCCGTATAAGGTTTACTGGCACCAGGTCCACACAACACAGGCTGATCCGGGATCTGCAGACCATATTCGTTGATCGGAACATCTTTTGCTGTGTAGACGGCAAGAACCCCAGGGACAGCAAGTGCTTTTTCAATGCGAATATCCAGCACACGTGCATGTGGGCGCTCTGCCATAACCGTTTTCATATGGAGCATACCTGGCAAGTTGCGGTCTCCAGAGTATTCAGTGGAGCCAGTAACCTTGCCTAGTGCATCGATACGGGGATGAGATTTTCCTACAGATTCCATTGGCATTATGTTTATCTTTTATATGGTTTTGCTTTAATCTTTGGAGGCGGCACATCGAGCGGTCCATAACGTGAGGGACCAACCATACGATATACGAATGCATACCCGAGCGAAGTAATACCACCAAGAGTTATCATCACCAATAGAGCGGCTGATGCATAAGCATATAAATGTTTAATAGAGGCGATCGGGCGAAGGATGATCATGATGCCGCTGGACTTATAAAAAAGTGCCGGGAAGCGCGGCAAACCCAAAAGTTCGTGTGGGATTGGGTATCGCTGCACGATCGCAAACTGAACCAACTCATATCCAATAGCCACTGAAATAACGGGGATCAAGATCATCATAAAACAACCGATTCCACGCCACAAGAAATGCGGTTGTTTCGATTTTTCTTTTACTGCCTTCGTTGTGGAACTTCTATATTTGCTCATATTCACCTTTTAAGGTTTACGCATTGGCTGCTTCTTCCAGCGCCTTTACGATCTTGTAATAGCCCGTACACCGGCAAAGGTTGCCAGTAATGGCTTGTTCGATCTCGTTACGAGTGGGGTTGGGTTTTTCTTCAAGCAGTTTTGAACCTGACATGATAAAACCAGGAATACAATATCCGCATTGAACAGCATTATGTTCGATGAATTTCGCCTGCACTGGGTTGAGGGTTTCACCGTCTGCCAGACCTTCAATGGTGACGATCTCCGCACCATGCGCACGCGGGGCTGGGACAAGGCAGGACATCACTGCACACCCGTCCAGGAAAACCGTACATGCGCCGCATTCGCCTTCGGCACAGCCTTCCTTCGTACCGAGCAGCATGCCTTCTTCACGCAATAAGCGTAATAAGGTTTTATCGTGACCGCTGGTGAAGGAGTATTTTTTTCCATTAACAGTCGTTTCAATTGGATCTTTTGGAAAAGCGCCTGCCGACTGCAAATTAGAACTTGGTTTTTTATCCACTCACAAGCAGGATGGGTTTTTTTGGCATGCCGGATTGTTCTTTCCCATCTCGAATGGCAGTCAACCCACGCTGAGTAATGACTCGCACTATTTCGCTGCGATAGTTTGCCGAACTGCGCACATCGCTAATGGGCTTTGCAGATTTCATTGCCAGCTCGGCTGCGGCGGCAATGTTTTTCTCGTTGAGCTTCTTACCCACCAGGAATTTTTCTGCTTTCGCTGCATGAGTAATGATAGGCGACACCGCTCCCAGGGTAATGGAAGCAGATTTAACGGTATCAGCTTTGAGGTCCAGAATGATCGCAGCATTGACGAGAGAGATAGCTTGGGCGCGGCGCAACGCTAACTTGATGAAGGTTCCACGCTGGGTCTTTGTCAGTGCCGGGAAGGAAATATCCACCAGCATTTCATCCGGTTCCATAATGGTTTTACGCACACCGAGATAGAACTTCTTTAGCGGCACCACTCGCGTCTTCCTGGCAGAAACAAGTGTGACCTTCGCGCCAAGTGCCATCAATGGAGTGATAGTGTCATTGGCAGGCGAACCGGTGATGATGTTTCCAGCCACCGTGCCGCGATTACGGATCTGCGGCGCACCCACCTCCCAAGAGGCGCGCGCTAACGGATACGCGCGCGTCCTGATCAACCTTGAGGCAGCGCAATCGTTATGTGTGACCAAGGCACCTAGATGAATGACTTCATCTTCGTCTATTGTGATTTGATTAAGTTTGGGGATTCGGGTGACGTCTACAAGCGTATGCACGCCTTTGCGGACGCCCCGCTCGAGTTCAAGGATCAAGTCGGTGCCGCCTGCCACAATACGCGCGTTCTCGCGTTTTTCAGCAAGGATGCCTACGGCTTCATCAATAGAGGTTACGTTGATATATTCGTGCCACATATTAAATCCCGTAGGGGCGCAGGATTGCTGCGCCCCTACATTAGGTTACCGACTTCCCGTCACCACTTCGGAGCGACGCTCAAACGTTTCCACTGCGAGGCGGGCAAGGGTGGTTACGTTGCGGATGGCAGCAGGCAGAGCGGCTTCATCGCCCATGCTGGCTTCCACATTGTCCAGTGCGCTTTTGACCTGGTCACCAAGATCGAAGAAGGCGGCATCAAATTGATAAATCGCTTCCAATTCCTTCTCGTTGATTTTGACAGCATCAAACATTCCGGAATAACCGCGTGCCGCTGTGCTGATCTTGTCGATGAATGTGCGCAAAGCCAAGGCAGCTTTTTCCATATCATCAACATATGAGATCTGCCCAGCGCCGACCATATCCGCCTGCAACTGAGATGTTCGACCCCATAATTCCTCGAAACGACGCGCCACCGTTTCACGCAGCAATTTATCTGCGTCACGACGGTTCTGCCGTTCCACGTAACCACTAAAACCTGGAATATACGAAACCAATTTCTTGAATGGGTCAACCTGACTGCTTACTTTTTCGAAAAAATCGCTCATTGGAGCCTCCTGCCAGAATATACGTGCAAGGGTTTATTTCGTTTCTTTAGTCAATCAATTATATCGTTTAATTCAAGTTATAATCAATCCATCATTTTTTTAATCAGGAGATTTTCATGTCTGACCCCGTAAATCAACTACTCGACCTCGTCGAGAACAGCCTTTCATTTGATGGAACCACCGTTCGTGTATTGGATGCGGAAAAGTTCAGGAAGAATGTCGGCAAATTGGTGGAGCGATCCGCGCTCGCCTCGGACTCAACTGCGGGCTGGTCCCGTTTTCTGGTACGCGCTGCTGCGCTGGAACTGGGCGTTTACGCCGCTTCCATCCACGAACTATACATGGCTCGTGGGCGCGGTGAAGCCCCAATGACCTTCACGACCCCCGCTTTTAACCTGCGCGCCCTGTCTCACTACGCTGCCCGAGCCATGTTCCGCGCAGCGAACAAGATTAACGCCGGCGCCTTCATTTTTGAGCTGGCTCGTTCTGAAATGAGCTACACTGACCAGCGCCCTTCTGAATACGCTACGAACATTCTAGGCGCAGCAGTTGCAGAAGGTTATCAGGGACCGATCTTCATTCAGGGAGATCACTTCCAGGTTTCTGCCAAAAAATACAAGGCAGATGCAGCAGCTGAATTAAAAGCCGTACGCGATCTATCCATTGAAGCCATGGCGGCTGGTTTCTATAACATTGATGTTGATACGTCCACGCTGGTTGATATCCACCTTCCGACCGTTGAAGCTCAGCAGGAACTGAACAGCAAACTATCTGCTGAACTTTCCGCTTTCATTCGCGAGAACGAACCCGCCGGTGTGACCATTTCCATTGGCGGCGAGATCGGTGAAGTAGGCACAGAAAATTCCACTGAGCCGGAATTACGTGCATACATGGACGCTTATAACGCCAACCTGAAGAAACTCGCCCCGGGCAAGCCCGGTCTTAGCAAGATCAGCGTATTGACCGGCACCTCCCACGGCGGTACTGTTCTTCCCGACGGCTCGATCGCCGAAGTGAACATTGCCTTTGACGTTTTGCGTGACCTTAGCCGTGTAGCCCGCAAGGATTACGGCATGGGCGGCACAGTTCAGCATGGCGCGTCTACTGTACCAGAAGAGAATTTCAATAAATTCGTTCAGCATGAAGCTATTGAAGTTCATCTCGCTACAAACTTCGCCACCATGTTCTTCGATAATATTCCTGCCGACTTCAAAAAGGAAATGTACGCCTGGCTGGATGTTAATTCCGCGGCAGACCGCAAACCCGGAATGACCGATGAGCAGTTCTATTACAAGGTCCGCAAGAATGCCATTGGTCCTTTCAAAGCAAAGTCTTATGCCTTGCCTGCCGAGTCGCTTAACAAGCTTGGTGCGGCATGGGAAGCTCAGTTCGACAAATTGTTTAATTTGCTTGGCTTGAAGGACACCAAGCAGTTCACTGACAAGTACATCAAGCCAGTGAAGGTTCAACCGGTACTGGCGGATTACGTCAAGCAAGCTGTTGCAGCTGAAGACGTCAGCGATCTTTCAGATTAAGCCGACACATTGGCATGCCAGTTTCTGATCAAGGCGTGACAAACGATAGATATATGCTCATTCCCCGCACGGCGATCTTCGTCCGGCGCGGGGATGAGTATTTATTACTCAAAGGTGCTCCAACCAAACGGCTCTGGGCGGGAAAATACAATGGGTTGGGCGGTCATGTAGATCGCGGAGAGGATGTCCTCTCTTCCGCGCGGCGCGAATTAATGGAAGAAGCCGGTATCACTGCAGACTTATGGCTATGCGGAACTGTTGTCATCGATGCCGGGGGTGTGGGGATTTGTCTATTTTTAGTGGTGGGAGAGAACGCCCAAGGCGAAGTAAAAGGCTCCAAAGAAGGCATCCCAGAATGGGTTCAGAAAGAAGCGTTGGATCATCTACCCGTTGTAGAAGACCTACCCATCCTGCTTGGAAGAATCCACCTAATGAAGCGTGGTGACCCGCCTTTTTCAGCAAGGTCGTTTTATAAAGACGACAGACTGCACATTGCTTTTAATGAATGAAACGCCGCCTTTGAGGCGGCGTAGAATTTTAAGGGAGGTTATAAGCTTGGAGTTCCGTATTTGAAGTGAACGATGTTCCACTAAAATCAATATTCTCAATGGATTTGATAAAGCCTACATCAGGTGCATACCAGACAATGCTTGACCCATGCACTGTATAAGGCACCGGGCTGCCCTGAAAATCTACATCAATTTGGGCTTCAAAAGTCGCCTGTAGCTTGATTGCTTCGAAATTGCCTGCTGGAACGGTTACAGATTCTCTGCCCATTTCCTGCATTGTCAGATTGAATGTGCCAGGAGATTGTGTGTTTTCGCCGGGCATGGCAACCGAACCTTCCATCAAAAGGGTATATTTCCATTGCATCCCTGGGGTGATATTTGCCGGGATGCTCAAACCACTGACTTCAAGAGTTTTAAAGTTTGTGATCATGTTCTGCATGGAAACGCTGGCAGTGGTGCCGCCGCCTAATTGCCGAGCAATTAATCCCTCCGATGAACAAATCCAATCCTGCGTCAGGCTCAGACTAGGGAATTGGGACGTAAGCGTAAAGCCATCTGTGCGGGTTTCTGTGATCGTATCGGAATAAGTGAAATCACCATTAGGTCCACCGGTGGTGAGGTACGTCCAAGTAGCACCTTGAACAACAGGCAGAAGATTATTTTTGCAAATTTCCGCTGTAACACCACTCCCTGCCTGTAAACTTGAAGGCGACAGGACAGTTGGCAAGGCTGGACTAGTGGCTTCATTTTGTGAACTGCACCCAATGACAGACAGAAAAAATGCGGCTGCAATGAGAGTACGTAGGTTTCTGACAGGCATTATTAGCCTCTCCGGGTTGCGATGTGGGATCAATTTCGTTTTAGCAAGGATATTGTGAAGGTACTGCCTTTTCCGGGCTGGCTATCGACATCCAGCATGCCGCGGTGTTGTTGAATGACCTGACGGGTGATGGAAAGTCCGATTCCCAAGCCATCATATAACTCATCTCCATTTTTTTCAAGATGGAAAAAGCGTTCGAAGATACGAGGACGAATCTGCGGGTCAATGCCAATGCCGTAGTCAATAACACTGACAGCCACATGATTGCCCAGATCTGCAAAGCGGATGTCCACAGTTCCATTAGACGGGCTGAATTTTATTGCATTGTCAAGCAACCCGGTAAAGGCGCGTTCAAGCGAAGGCTCGTCTCCTTGAATGGTAGCCATGCTGGTATTCCCTCGAACTTTAATGCTAATACCGCGTGAAACTGCTTTATCTCGATATTTAGCGATCACCTTCTGTACTAAGGAAACCAAATCAACGGGTTGAAAATCGCGCAACACAAGATCCTGTTCCTGAAGAAACAACAAGTCATTCGTCAGATTAACGATCTCATCCACATTTCGACTAACGATCTCAATGGTTGATTGCAACTGGTCACCGCTAAGTACCCCTTTTTTGAGCGTATGCAGGTATCCGCTAGCAACGGTTAATGGGGTTCGTAGTTCATGTGCAATGGAAGTGAGGAAGCCATTGCGAACCATATCCTGCTCAGCAAGTTTTTGATAAGCATCCGCAAGTTCACGTGCACGCAGACGCAGATCCTCAATGGCAAGTTGATCGTTCGCCCTTAATCGATTGCTGATCTCGGCCACCATGGCGGTTGCCACGCTGGGGCTATGTTTCAAAACGCGGTCAAACCCCTGTTTATTCAATTCCAACACAACTGCCGGGGTCAGCGCTCGAACCGTGGCTGCACGCGGTGCGTTATGAATGAGCGCCATTTCGCCAAAGAAATCTCCTGCATTGAGAGTTTTCAGCAAGCGCTTATCGGTATTGTTAATGGTTTTCGTGACCTCAAAATCCCCTTCGAGAATCATATAAAAAGTATGTTCAATAGAATCTTCCTGACAGAGAACTGTTCCAACAGGATAGCTCTTGATCTGACTGTTGACGATGATCTCCTGCACTTCGTCTGGGGTGATGCCAGGAAAAGCGCGAGGGATAATTCTTGCCGGTGTGCGAATGGTTGTCATGTGATGTCTGTTCGATTTTACTACCGGTGAAAATTTAGGTTTTCACCCATTTGGACTATTCCTCACGCTTGATTTTTAATTAACCATTAATGTTCGCAAAGGTAGCACCAAAAATATCCATTAAATGCGTAAAGCCTAAGGAATCACCTCAAGAGAAGTAAGGTCAAAATCGGGAGCAAACTCAAGAGCATCTTGCGGCACCCAGCAAAGAGAACCATAAATGGGATTTCGAATAACATACCAACCCGGCACGCTCGAAATACCCACCACTTCCACTTGCTCTGTCACAACAATATTCGTTACAAGAGTACGATTGGTTCCTGGTCCGTCATAGCAGCCGGTATCTCTTGAAATCATGGGGATTGTCGTCACTGCAATAGTGGGTTCAAGGGTTGGTGTCTCGGTAAAAGACGGAAGCGGGGTTTCGGTCGGAGGAAAAGGAGTAGGCGTAACAGCACCAGCAGTTTGGGTTAACATCATACGTGCCAATTCAGCGGCAGTCGTTCCGACCACATCCATAGTTGGCGCAGCATCAGCAGGCACATTAGCACAGGCAGAAAGTGCCAGAACCCCAAAAAGGGAAAAAATGAACACAATCTTGTTTTTAATCATCTATACTCTCCAAAGTGAATAATTAATTTTACTGTCTTTTACAAGTTTTTGGTAAGAATCAAGTAAAGGCAGCCATCGTAAATGATGGCTTTTGCCTATAATAAAGGAGAAATTCTTGGAAAAACCAATCGAACGCCCAAGCCTGATTAATACCTACACACGCAGCTTTGAACCGCTCAAGATCCGCAACCTGCGCATCTATTTAGGCGGACAGGCAGTTTCACTGCTCGGTACATGGATGCAAGCTACAGCACAAAGCTGGGTGGTCTGGGAACTGACTCACTCAGAGAGCTCACTGGGCATCGTAGTCATGCTCAACAGCCTCCCATTATTCTTGCTTGCCCCATGGGCAGGCGGATTTGCTGATCGTTATAACCGTCGCGTGATATTGCTTGTCACTCAAGCCATAGCTATGTTGCTTGCATTTACTATGGCATTTCTTGTGCAGACGAACCTTGTACAGATTTGGCACATTTATACGTTCTCGTTTATCCTCGGCACGATCGCAGCGCTTGATTTTCCTGCTCAACAAGCCTTCATTGGCGACCTTTCCGGCATGAAGCAAATACGTCAGGCGGTGACGCTCAATATTATGGGCTTGCAAGTAGCACGAATGTTAGGTCCGGCGGCGGCGGGAATTTTACTAAAAGTGGTAGGTTCGGCTGCAGCGTTTTGGATCAATGGCGCAAGTTTTATGGTGGTGCTGTTGAGTATCTTTATGGTCAAATCACACCAGCAGGAGATCAATAAACGCGATAGTGGACGTGGTCAATTCCGCGAAGTATTGGACTACGTTCGATCACAGCCGCGCATGGTGGATCTTTTGATCTTCGCCTCACTCGTGACCTTTTTTGGTCTCTCCATCATGAATATTCTCCCCGCTGTGGCAGATCATGTATTAAAAGGCGACTCGCAAACCTTTGGTCTATTAATGGGTTCGTCTGGCGCAGGCGCGCTCATTTCCACGCTGTTCCTGTTGCCGCTTTCGCAAACTGCAAAGCGCATCGGGCGCATCGTTGGCGGTGCAGCGATTTGGATGGGCGCCTTCTATCTTCTGCTCTCCCGCTCCACATTCCTGCCGCTTTCCATGGTATCTATTTTCCTCGTCAGCCTTGGCGCACCTTTGGTGTTAACCACCGGACTGGGCGTCATGCAATTGATGGCTCCTGGTGACATGCGTGCCAGAATCATCAGCCTGTTCACAATGGTCTCCTTCGGTCTACAACCCCTGTCATCCTTGTTTATTGGGTACACCGCTGAAGTCCTTGGCGCAGAGACGGTCATCATGATCAACGCAATCTGTCTCGCATTGGGAGCCACACTGATGCTTATTTTGAGGAAAGGCTTGCTTCAATGGGAACTTAAACCGCTCGTAGAGCCAATCCTTTCTTCGCATGAAAAGAACGCCTCACATTAAGTGATCATCAACGACGGTGTAGAGCCGCGACTTCCGCATCCTGCAGGATGCGGAAGTCGCGGCACGTTTTTATTCCAATTCGGCAATAATGTCAGGAATTGAATCCAACACATCGCTTGCCAAAACAGATGCTGTAGTACCGAAGATGTCGGCAGCGTGAAGCCCGGCTTGAGCATGGATAAACGCCCCAGCCACAGCAGCTTCGTAAGCACCCACTCCCTGGGCACGCAGACCGGTAATAAGCCAAGCCAGCACATCTCCTGTGCCAGCACGAGCTAGTGCAGGGGTAGCCACAGGAATGATGGTTTTGCGTCCATCAGGAGATGCAATAACGGTAAAAGCACCTTTCAAGACAACTACGTGCCCCCACTCTTTGGCATACTTTCCAGCCACTTCCGTCCGTTGCGACTGAACTTCATTTCGGGATATCCCAGTCATAGCAGACATCTCGCCGGGATGTGGCGTTAGCACAGACAGTACGGGTAATATTCGATGCCAATCTTGAATACTAGATAAATGCCGCAATCCGTCCGCATCAAAAACTGCCGGTATTTCAATGGAGGGCAATATCTGCTCAATAAATATTTTGGTTGTTGCCTTATCACCCAAACCTGGACCCAACAAGATCGCTGTGGCGCGATCCAAGTTATTTAAGAATGGGTGGACAGCGTCTTCAGAAATAAAGCCATGTTCATGCGGCAACAAAACCCAGGTCGCTTCAGGGATGTGACCAGCAAGCGCGGCATGCAGCATTTCAGGGATTGCCAAAGTCACCAGCCCAGCGCCAACACGGTAGGCGGCTTTCCCGGCAAGTAAAGCTGCGCCAGTATAAGATGCAGATCCAGCCACCACGAAGGCCGTACCAAATGTCCCTTTGTGTGAAGCGGGAGTACGTTCCGGTAGAAACGCAGCAACTTGATTTGCATCTGCCGCTTCAATTTCAACCGCAGTCCACGATTTCAAATCATCAGGCAAACCGATTTCTATCAACTCCAGTGCGCCAACATATTCAAACGCAGGCAGCGAAAGCAACCCTTGTTTGACTGCCGCCATTGTGAGAGTGATATCTGCAGGCAGGGTTTCATCGGCACATAAGCCTGTATCGCAATCGACCCCTGACGGGCAATCTACTGCGACAATGAACGGCGGAACCTCGAGATCAGACAGGATGAGCGCGACACCCTGCAAAACCAGTGCTGCATCAGTTTTCAATGGAAGTTTGATACCCGTCCCAAGCAGCCCATCCAACAAGACATCAGTATCTTCCAAAAAATTATGCAAACCATCAAGGCTGGTATCGTTGGCAAATTGGGTCATTTCGCCGCCTGCTTCGAGGTATGTGGATATAAGCAGATCCCCTGCGATCTTACGATTAACAAGATAGGCATGGGTACGCCATCCTGCTTGGGAAAGCCAGATTAATGCTACAAGCGTGTCGCCGCCATTATTACCTGAACCAACAATACCGGTCACAGAGTCCCAGCCATTTTCCTGCCCTAATGCATGGATGGATTCTGCCAGCCCTCGCCCGGCATTTTCCATCATTTCTGCATACGAGACCCCTTTTGCATCTGCTTCCTTTTCGATCGCACGCATTTGCGAAACAGTAACGATTTTCATCCGATTATCCATCCAAACGATACAGGTTTATAATCTTTGCATATATTATACAGATTTACACTGTACTATACCCTTTTTACTGGGTCTATTTGGTTGCTTCTCTGTCCATTACGGCAGTTACGGCTTTCCTTCTTTGGCATGGAATCGAAAAAAGATTCCTGCTCAGAAACAGTCACTACATTTCAAAATCAACTGGGACCTAAAACCAAACTCGCACGGACAAAACCATGAAAAAACTAAATAATATTCAAGCACTGCGAGGTGTCGCAGTGATAGCGGTTATCTTCTTTCACCTCGTGATTATCGAAGCCAAGTATGGAGGGACGCAAACCTTGCTCCCTAGTTGGTTATCGTTTGGCATGTTCGGTGTAGATCTGTTCTTTGTCATAAGCGGGTTCGTCATGGTTACCATTACGCGCGGGAAATTTCAACAGGCGCGAGAAGCTCTCATGTTCCTTTACCACCGGGCGTCCAGGATTTATCCGCTATATTGGGTTTACACGACTCTTGCGTTGATCGTGTTTCTCATCCAACCGTCATGGGTAAACAGTTCCCAAGGCAGTCAGGTAGATATTTTTTCTTCGTACCTCTTATTGCCAAGCCTAAAACTACCTCTCGTGCAAGTAGGCTGGACCCTGATCTATGAAATGTACTATTACCTGGTCTTTTTCGTGATTTTGTTTGCTGTGCCGGAAAAATTCCTTGTTGCTGCGATATTTGTTTGGGGAGGCATTATTGCGATCTTTAGTTCTCCAACCGGCGGACCGGCCTACTATATTGTTTTCAATCCCCTAACCATTGAGTTTCTTGCCGGGTGTCTGATTGCTGTCCATTTTCATAATGCCAGACAAGTAAGAGTAAACGGGTTTGTATTGGTTACGATCGCATGTCTTGGAATGCTGGCTGCAATTCTAGGTTATGTTCAATTCATGAACTTAACCGGGATGTACCTCGAAGGCTGGGCGCGACTGGTCTATTATGGAGTTCCAGCAACCATTATAGTTTTCTGCATCGTACATGCCGAACGGAATAAAGCAGTCTTACCAAGCCCCTTGATACAAATCGGAAATGCTTCGTACTCCATTTATCTCTCGCACTTATTCACAATAAATGCAGTCGGCAAGGTATGGAATCTTTTCGCCAACGATGCCTTGTTTGATAATTACATTGCCCTTTGTATTGCATTTATTCTTTCATTGATCGCTGGGTTCATCAGCTACAGATTTATAGAATTGCCTCTTCTGAGCCTTAGCCGAAAAATCGCCTAACACTCGTTTCTATAATTACGCCTTCATGAATTGATATAGCAAAACACCCGCAGCTACAGAAAGATTTAGGAACTCACCCGTCCGTGCATGGGCAGAGAGAGTGTTACATCACAAACAGCTGTCTGTTCGGAAGAAAGTCCCTTTTGTTCATTGCCGAGAAGAAGAACCCAAGGCGCCTTGGGAATCAGGGTGTAATAATCCACGTCTGCTTTGGCAGACGTGCCTATAAGTTGATATCCGCTTTTGCGTATCCATTGAGAAAATTCGTTGAAGGAGGTATGGACGATGGACTTCCAGAACAAAGTACCCATACTGGCGCGGATCACGGTAGGATGAAATAATTCCACACCGCCATCCAGCAGGAAAAGTGTGTCCACACCAACAGCATCCATGGTACGCAGGATCGTACCAAGATTACCCGGGTCTTGCGGGGAAACCAGGGCAACTGCATTCACATCTGCCCGCAAATCCTTGAAGCTAATTTTTTTTTGTTTAACCACGGCAAGGATACCTTGTGGGTTCTCTTTGTCCGTTAGAGTCTCCATCACAGCGACTGAGACCGGCTGCAAACGTAACTGACGGTTCCCAGCTTGAGCAAGCAGTTCCTTAGCAAAGTTACTGGTTAATAATTCCGGCGCATAAAGAATGGATTCCACGTTCCAGCCTGCTTCGATCACTTCGCCAACATGCGTGATCCCTTCCACCAAAAAGGACTCAAATTCAGCACGTGACTTTTTCTGCCGCAAAGCGCGGACATGCTTGATGTAAGGGTTAGAGGTACTGGTCAGGATATCCATGCGCGGTATTGTATCCGATGTGTTGCGATTCAGTCACGACCAACCCATGGATGAAAACCGCACAATTCCCGGCGGGTATAATTGCTGTATGAAATTCCCACGTCTTCGGGCAATGACAATTTGCTTTTTAATTGTTGCATGCCAGTCATTTTCTCCACGAACGGCAATTCTACTGGACGGTGAAACTATAAAAACACTCTCGACCAGTCGAAATGTGCCCTCTGAGATCCTTGCGGAGGCTGGAATTATCGCCGCCCCTGCCGACCGTGTTTTAGTCAATGGCATAGAGCAAGGTTTGGGGGATGAGATCACAACCTCAGGTAATGTTCAAATCCAACTACGTCGGGCTGTAAACGTGATTCTTGTCACACCACAGGGGCAACAAACGATTCATACTTCTGCATTGACTGTGGGCGATGTGCTGACTGAAAATGGCATTGCTGTAGGTATAAATGACGAAGTAACCCCGCCACTGACAGCGCCGGTCACTGATACGCTGACGATCTCATTTAGCCCTGCTCAAAGCCTAACCATCACATCCGGTAATGCAGTTTTCAACATTCGCACCACCGCACGGACTGTAGGAGAAGCTTTGGCAGAGGCGGGGATTCCGCTTGTAGGGCTGGACACCAGTTTCCCAGCAGAAAATGAGGCGCTTCCGTCAGATGAGCAGATAAGGGTCGTTCGCGTTACCGAGTCAATTAGCGTGGAACTTGAATCCATCCCGTTTAAAACTGAAGAAACTGAAGCAGCCGACCTGGCGTTTGGCGAACAGGAAGTCTTGCAGGCAGGCGTGAACGGAACCGCCATGGTGCGCACCCGCATCCGTTATGAAGATGGCGTGGAAGTTAGTCGTACACAAGAAGAAAAAACCATCTTGACCGAACCGGTCTCGCAGATCGTCGCAAGTGGGTCCAAGATCGTACTTTCTCAAGTCGGCGGTGAAGCGCCTTATCAATATTGGTACGCCACCCAAATGTATGCGTCATGGTATTCGCCTTGCAATTCTGGAACCAACGGATGTTCCTATGGAACCGCCAGCGGTGCAAAGGCAGGCTTTGGTATTGTGGCAGTAGATTACTCCATTTATTCTTATCTGGGCGGCATGCGAGTATATATTCCCGGATACGGGCTCGCAACCATTGGAGATACCGGCGGCGGACCGATCATTGAGAGTGCCTTCGGTGTACAACGCACGCAATGGATCGACCTGGGGTACGACGATAATGCCGTCGGCGGACTCTCGGGCTGGGTAACGGTGTACTTTCTTGAACCCGCGCCAGCAGAGATTCCCTATTTTTTCAAGTAATATGCATTAATTCAATTTACGGATAATACAACCATCATATGAATAGATCACAGCGCATTACTATCGGAATCTTGTCCTTGATTGCATTAACGCTTGCAGCAGCCCTCGGTGTTTATGCCTTTGGAACCCTGCGGAACATGGCACAGACTCCACTCGGTCCGTCACTGCCATTCATACCCAAATCCCTACCACCCACATGGACAGCCTCTCCCGGCCCGGCACCTACACAAATGGGACAGGTAGCCCTTGTACCCACTGTCTCATTCCCCACCAGCACACCCGGACCGCGCTGCGGCGCGCCGCCATTGATGAATGTGCTTGTTATTGGCACAGACACCCGCGGCGATAATTACACCTACGGGCTGGGAGACGCCATTCGCCTCGTCCGCGTGGACTTCACAACGCCAAAGGTCAGCGCGCTCGAGTTCCCCCGTGACCTTTGGGTGGAAATTCCGCACATAGAAGATAATCTCAACGGACAGGATCACGAAAAATTAAATCAAGCCTTCCTTTATGGGCAACCCGGCTTCAAATATTGGGATGACCCCAGTGAAGGTTCAGGGTTGATGGCGCTGACACTTAACAGGAATTTCGGCGCAAACATCGACCACTACATCACTGTGAATATGCGCACCTTCGAGCATGTGATCGATGCGCTTGGCGGCATCGAAGTTGTAATCCCCAACGAAGAAGTTGCCAAAACAGCAAATCTTTCAGTCGGCACACACCTACTTAACGGGCCACAGGCATTGAAGCTCGCCCGAAACCGCAGCGGTGGAAGTTTTGAACGTGGCGATAACCAAAACCTGGTGTTATGTGCTGTACGAAAGAAGTTAACCAGCCCGCAGATCGTAGCCCAGATTCCCGCCCTTATCGAAACCTTCCGGGACAACATCCGCACCGACTTCACGCCCGAACAACTTGGGCAACTGGCTTGCCTTGCCCCCCAAATGCCGCCAGAAAACATCCTGCTTGCAAGTTTCCCCGGCGATCTCTTCAAACAAACCCGTGTCTTCGACCCCGTCTTTGACAAGCGCATCGCCATCCTTGAAGCCGATTTCACCATCCTCAGTGATTTCGTAGTGCGTTTTCAAGCGGGCACCTGGCCCGTACCTGCTGCAGAAAATACCTCTTCAAGCATCGATACAGAAGATGCTCCATCTATCTGCCAATGAACTATTCTTCGATCCCACCCCTCAATGCCGCTGCCGTTCTCAAGCGCTACGGATTACGTGCCGATAAAAGCCTCGGGCAAAATTTTTTGCAAGATCACTTCGCCCTTGAAAAAATAGCCAACGCCGCAGAGATCCAGAAAGATGACTGCGTACTGGAAATTGGTCCCGGTCTTGGCAGCCTCACCCGCTATTTGGCTGTCTCTGCCCGTCAGGTCACAGCGGTCGAGCTCGACCCGGACCTGCTCACTCCACTCAAAGCCATTCTTACGCCGCATCCAAACGTGCGCGTCGTCCAAGGTGATATTTTAGAGTTGCAAATTGCAGACCTGGTGGATCAACCCGGCTACATCGTTGCCGCAAACATCCCATACAATATTACATCTGCCATTATTCGACACCTGCTCGAAAGCACTCCCAAGCCACGCCGCATTGTGCTCACCATCCAAAAAGAAGTGGCAGAACGCATTTGTGCCGCTCCCGGCGACTTAAGCCTGCTGGCATTGAGCGTACAAGTCTACGGAGCGCCGCGCATCGAGGCAAAAATTCCCGCCGGAGCGTTTCACCCCATCCCTAACGTAGACTCTGCCGTTCTCCGTATTGACATTTTCGAGGAGCCACTCATCCCTGCTGATTTGCTGGATAAGTTCTTCAAACTCATCAAAGCCGGTTTTAGCCAAAAGCGAAAAATGCTCAGAAACTCACTCGCGTCCGGCTTGCACATCAAGACACAGGAAGCCGAAACCCTTCTACATCTGGCTGAGATCGACCCTATGCGCCGGGCAGAGACATTATCCATTGCCGAGTGGAAACGTTTGAGCGAAAGGAATTCGTAAAATAACCCTTCATAAAAAAGACGTTAGTACTATTGACATGGAATTCGCATTGAAGCCCCTTAAAAATATGTAATAATAAGTCCGTCAAAGGAGAGAGACCATGAAACGAAGAACATCCATTTTAGTGATTTCTGTTTTTATCATCATTGCACTTTCGGCATGCAATTTGCCCAGCAGTGAGCCATCTGAAACCGAGGAGGCAGATCCCGCCGCCCTGGCGTTGACCATTACTGCTCTCGCCAGCGGACAAGGTAACTCTGCTGCTGCCCCACAGAATACAGTCACTCCTGAATTCACTGGCACACCCGGACCCAGTGCGACCCCGTCTGTACCGCAGGTGTCTGTGACCACCAACACGAACTGCCGTATCGGACCCGGCGTGCAATATGACCTGATCGACGCTCTTCTCATTGGTCAAACCGCGGAAGTGGTTGGCAAAAATTCAGGCGTGCCCAATTATTGGGTTATCAAACGCGTCAATGGATCTGGCACCTGCTGGTTGTGGGGGCAGTACGCCACCGTAACTGGGAATACCTCCAACCTTGCAGAATACCCGGTTCCGCCCACACCGACACCGTCACCAACACTTACATTTACACCAACGGTGACATTAACACCCACCTCGCCACCCTCTGCACCAACTGCAGTTAATAATGTCGCTGTTACGAAGATTTGTGTACCTCTTTTACCGCCACTTTATCAATTTGGAGGCACATTAACCTGGGAGGACAAGTCAAATAATGAGGATGGGTTCAATATCTACTTTAATGGTGGTTTCTTTGCCGCAATACCAGCAAACTCCACCAGTTACCCACTCCCGTTATTGCCATTCGCAGCTGGGTCTCCGCAGAAATGGGGCGTGGAAGCATTCAACGGTGTCGGCAAAGCAGCCGTCAAGGATGTGACCTTTACCTGCCCATAAACAATTGAATTAACGTTTCAAAAAGTCTTGTGGAGAATTCTCCGCAAGACTTTTTATTTTGTATAATAAATTCATCATGTCTACATTTCAGTCACCGCAAATCATTCGCATTCCAGAGAAAGCACAGGAGCGGGCATCTACATTTGCCGAGCATGTAATAACTACAGTCAACTACAAAGATAGTAATCAATCTGTAAAAGAAAAGATTCGCGACGATCACTTCATCTCCAAACTCGGCGAGGAGGCAGTGCGGATTCTGTTCGAGGGAAGGAACTGCCGGGTCGATGGACCAGACTACGGCGTGTATGAGGCGAGGCGCAAATCCTGGGCAGCAGATCTGAGAGTCAACGATCTCGAAGTGGCGGTCAAGACCCAAAGGCGGTCTGCCGCGAAGCGCTACGGTCTCTCGTGGACGTTCCAAGACTCACCCGAACGGCGAGATCCTATTTTGGACATGCCCGATGCGTGGGTTTGTTTGGTGGTATTCGAAGACCTGAAAGAAGAAAAGGAATGTTTGGTTTATCCGCTCAGAAAAATCAGGCAATTGATTTTCGAAGCGCCGCGCCTTTCAAGGTTGGTCGGAAAAAAGCAGGCAGTTTACCTCGAAACCCTGATACATAACGGAATTCTGGATAAATAAAAAAACCCTGCAAATGTTTCGCAGGGTTTAATCAACAATCCAAAAATCATCAATCTAAAATCGAACTAGGTTCCTTCTTCCCAAGAGTTGAGGTAGTGATGCTGTTCGGGGGTAAGGATGTCGATCTTGATGCCCATCGCTTCGAGCTTGAGGCGGGCGATCTCGTTGTCGATCTCGGTCGGCACGGAGTAGACTTTCTTCTCGAGTTTATCAGCGTTCTTCGCCATGTATTCGGCAGAGAGAGCCTGGTTCGCGAAAGACATATCCATTACAGAAGCGGGGTGACCTTCAGCCGAAGCAAGGTTGATCAGGCGACCTTCGCCGAGGATGTTGATCTTGCGACCGTCCTTGGTGGTGTACTGATCAACGAACGGGCGGACGAGGTTGGGTTCGCCAACGCTCATGGCTGCCAGAGACGGAATGTTGATCTCAACATTGAAGTGACCGGAATTGGCAACCAGGGCGCCATCCTTCATCACTTCGAAGTGATGCTTGTCGAGCACGTTCAAGTCGCCGGTGACGGTGCAGAAAATATCGCCGACCTTGGCGGCTTCAACCATCGGCATGACCTGATAACCGTCCATCACCGCTTCAAGCGCCTTCATCGGGTCGATCTCGGTCACAATGACCTGAGCGCCCATGCCGCGTGCGCGGGAGGCCAGACCACGTCCACACCAGCCGTAGCCAGCCACAACAAAGTTCTTGCCAGCAAGAAGCACATTGGTCGCGCGGATGATACCGTCAATGGTGGACTGACCGGTACCATAGCGGTTATCGAACATGTGCTTGGTAAGTGCATCGTTCACGGCAATGACCGGGAACTTGAGCACTTTGTCAGCTTCCATCGCTTTGAGGCGGATAACGCCCGTGGTGGTCTCTTCGGTGCCGCCAACAACGTTCTTGAGCATCTGCTTGCGCTCTGCTTCGGTCAGGCTTTGTGCCCAGGAAGCGAGAGAGGGTTCAAGCTTTTCGAAACGTCCCATTTCAATGAAGAACAGGGAGGAAACGAGATCGGCGCCATCGTCCTGAGTCATATGGGGCATATGCTCCAATGCGGCGCGGATGTGCTTGAAGTAGGTGACCTTGTCCTCGCCCTTGATGGCGAAGACGGGAATTTCGTAATTGTTCACCAATGCGGCGGCAACATCATCCTGGGTCGAAAGCGGGTTTGATGCGGTCAGAACGATATCCGCGCCGCCTTCCTGCAATGTGATCATCAGGTTGGCGGTCTCAGTGGTGACGTGCAAACAGCAGGACAAGCGCATGCCCTTGAGAGGCTTTTCTTTCTTGAAGCGCTCACGGATCGAGCGCAGAACGGGCATTTCACGTTCCGCCCAATCAATGCGACGGCGTCCACCTTCGGCGAGTTCAATATCTTTAATATCGTAATTACTCATTTAATACTCCTTATTTTTTTTCCTAGATCGGCTATTTAGGAAATTAGTAAATTGGACCGATCAACCAATTCACCAATTTACGAAATTACTATTTCAACAATACATCCAGCCTGCCGCCGTCATCGAAATGCTTGCGGAAACGCTGAACGAAGTCTTCACGGGTATAGGTATGGTTTTGGGTGCCTCGCTGCTCAAGGCAGTATACTGCAGAGAGCGAGCCGATCTCGCCGCATAACTTCCAATCGAAGCCGTGGGAGTAACCTGCAAGGAATCCGCCGCGGAAAGCATCACCAACACCGGTTGGGTCAACCACTTCATCTTCAGGCACAGTCGGGATGTGAACGGAGGTGCCGTCAGAGTACAGGTCAGCACCGTCTTTACCGCGCGTAATCACCAGCACTTTGACATGGTTCAAGATCTGATCGAGGCTCCAGCCGGTTTTCTTTGAGATCAAACCGAACTCATAATCATTACAGAAAAGGAAATAGGCGCCTTCCATATCACGGGCAAGTTCTGCACCCTCAAGGCGCAGTACCTGCTGGCTTGGATCATACAGATATGGAATGCCCAAATCACGGGCTTCTGCGGGGAACTTCATCATCGCATCCGGCGAACTGGGAGAAACGATGACGAGATCGGGTTTCTTGTCCAATTCCTTGAGAGACTGGGTCGCAGAATACCCCATGGCTCCCGGGTAAAACGAGGCGATCTGGGCAGAGGCATGATCCGTCGTAGCAAAGAACGAAGCGGTGAACACACCCGGAACGACCTTCATCAGATTCGTATCCACTCCTTTAGAATCAAGCCAGGCGCGGTAATCTCCAAAGTCTTCGCCCACAGTCGCCATCACTCGCGGTTTCTGACCAAGTAACGCCATGGTGTAGGCAATATTTGGCGCAATACCACCGCGCTGCTTGGACATCGAGTCCACCAAAAATGAAAGGCTGATCGACTCCAAGCGTTCGGGGAGGATCTGTTCTTTGAAATGACCGGGAAAGGTCATTAGATAGTCATAAGCAACAGAGCCGGTTAAGAGTATATCCATGTTGTTTCCTTCTCGCAGTAAATGGCGCACTCCATTGAGTGCGCCATGAAATGATCGAACGAGCAAGAGTTTATCACGGGGTTTTATGAATGTAAAGTTTTTGACCTTGCAAATAAACGCCCATAAATCTACTCAATTTCGGCTTATTTTACTGCTTGATCTCCGTCCAAAGCTCGTCATACAAAAGCAAGGCTTCGCCAAGGTCGATGACTTCATGCCCTCTTGCAAACTCTTCCGCCGAGGTATTGGTGATCGGCGAAGAAGAGTAGGCTTCGTAAACTTCTGGCTGGTTTGCCTTGGCATATTCCAATGCCGCTTTGTTCGGGTTGGTATATGGATAATCCACCAGGGTCAGCCAATTGGTATCCCCTTGCAGCAGATAATTGAGCCAGGCATAGGCGGCATCCGGATGAGGGGCAGTGGTTGGGACCGCCATACCATCATAGAAGATAATCGACCCTTCCTTCGGGAAGACGTATTCGAAACGTGGGTCTTCGGTTTGGGTCAAAAATGCTTCACCATTCCAGACAATCCCTAAATCCACGTCGCCCGCAACCAGCGGGGTCTTCGGGCTGTCACTATCGAATACGCGAATGTTTGGCATAAGCTCAAGGAGTTTTTGTTTGGCTTCTTCCAGATGATCCGGGTCGGTGTCATTCACATCGTATCCAAGGGTGAGCAACGCCGCACCAATGATCACACGGCTGTCATCCACTGCGACAATGCGACCTTCATATTCCGGGCTCCACAGATCCGCCCAGGAAGTTGGCGGAGTTTTCACCGTTTCAGTATTGTAGATGATCGCCTGAGTACCCATTTGATACGGCACGATAAATTTGGTCGATTCGCCGTACGCAGCGGTCAGACCAGAATCAAGGTTCGCCATATTTGGCAATTGGGCAGGGTCAAGCTCGGTCAACAATTCTTCGCGGATAAGCACGCCGATCATGTAATCACTGGGGTGGATCACATCATACGGGTTGACATCTTCCCCCAGCGAAACCTTGGAATACAGTTCTTCGTTGGAAGAGAAATAATCCACATTCACCGTCACACCGTAGACCAAACCAAAGCAATCAAAGATGTCTTCAGGTACATATTCCGTCCATGTAAAAATATTAACCTTGTCACTATCGAATTCCACGCGCGGGTTGGGCTCCGGGCAAACAAAACCACTGGATGTGACCAACTCGTCAGTCGAGGCGGGTTCTGCCCCCGCGGCGCAGGCTGTCACAACGATCAACAGCACGCTCGACAAAATCAACCGAAACGAACGATGGATTTTGTGATGTGTGTTCATATTTCTCCTTGAGGTTATTAAGATAAATTGCAGATGAAATTATAGTGCAAGCCCAGCTTGAATACAACATTTACCCACGGATTACCCCGCTTGACGCACTTCCTCTTTACCAGTATAAAAACGGGATGAAAAAGCACCGCACCACAATACGCACAGGGCTGCGCCTACTTCTTGAACTTTGGCTGATCGCTTCCCTCACAGCTTGTTCTGTACTTGAAAATTTCCCTGCCATCCCCCCCGGCTGGACGGTCACCCCCAGCATCACCACCACTCCTGAAGCGACCTTCACTCCCACCATCACACCCACACCTCAACCCGTTGCCAGAGTTAGCGAAGGTGAGAAGGCATTCTTTAACGGCGATTATGATACGGCACTCTTGCATTATCAGATCGCCTTGCAGGACTCTCCAGACCCATTGGTCCGTGCATCCGCAAAATGGGGTGAAGCACGAATTTACTATGCGCAAGGTCGCTATAACGAGACTCTTACCGCCCTGCAAGTCATCATTACAGAATATTCCCAGTCGCCGCAACTCCCGTTGGCATATTTCTTGCAGGGATTCGTCAACTACAAACTGGAAAATTATCCTGCCGCCGCCGACTCTTGGCAAACTTATCTTGTTCTGCGTCCCGGCGTATTGGATGCCTACGTGCAGGAATTACGTGGCGACGCTCTTTTCAACGCCAGAGATTACCCAGGCGCACTTGCCTCCTACAGCACAGCCATCACCGCCGATTCTCTAAGTGACGACACCACGCTGGATCTGAAAGTCGCATCCACCCAAACTCAACTTGGTAATTACGAAACCGCACTGGAACTTTACGACGGCATTATCGGACGCACCACAAGCGATTACACCAAAGCTCAGGCGTTGTACGAAGCTGGGCTGACGAATCTGGCGCAAGGTCAAAATGCCGAGGCGATCGAACGCTTCCGCTTTGCCGTGGAGAACTATCCGCTTTCGTATTATTCCTATCTCAGCCTGGTCGCCCTGCTTGATGCGGGCGGAACAGTAAATGAGCTGGATCGCGGACTTGTGGATTTCTTTGCCGGACAATATGCTGTCGCCATCTCTGCATTTGACCGGTATCTACAAAGCAATCCAGCAGAAAATGACGGCACTGCATATTACTATCGCGCGCTTTCAAAAAACAACATGGCACTTTATGACGAAGCACTGGTCGATTACGGCACTTTCATCTCAAACTATTCTGCACACCCGCTCTGGACAGATGCCTGGGGTGAAAAGGCATTCATCGAATGGGCACAACAAGGGAATTACACCAAAGGCGCCGAAACCCTGTTGGAATTTGTCAATTTGGCGCCAACCTCTTCTCAAGCGGCAGATTACCTGATGAGTGCAGCCCGTATCTACGAACGAGATGCGCAATACGATAAAGCCATTGAAGCCTGGTCGCGAGTTACCTTGGAGTATCCGGGGTCGCAACAATCCTCTTATGCTTCATTTTTAATGGGCATTGTGGAATATCGCCGCGAGAATTCGCAAGCCGCGCTGGACGCCTTCAAACGCAGCCTCGCCATGTCTATTTCAGAAGAGGACAAGTCCCGGGCTCTGCTTTGGATCGGAAAGGCATATCAAAAACTGGGCGATGGCAATGCCGCAACAGATGCATGGCGCGAAGGACAGAACATCAACCCAGGTGGGTATTACAGCGAACGTGCGCGCGATCTTTTGCAAGAGCGAGCGGCATTCGCATCCAGTTCATCGGCAAATTACCAGGTGGATATCCTCAAAGAACGCACCGACGCCGACACTTGGATGCGACTGACATTCAACCTTTCCAACGAAATAGATCTAAGCAACCTCGGTCCTTTAGCACTTGATGCCCGCATCATCCGCGGGAAAGAATACTGGGAAATGGGCATGTTGGATGAAGCCCGCCTTGAATTCGAAGACTTGCGCATAGAGTTGGAAACGAACAAGGATGCAGTTGGCAGTTACCGATTGGCAAATTATCTGGTTGAGTTGGGCATGTATCGCACTGCCATCTTCGCCGCCCGTCAGGTCTTGAGTATCGCCGGGCTGGATGAACATACCGAATCAATGATGGCACCAGCATACTTCAGTCACATTCGTTACGGCTTGTATTATTCCGACTTGATCACCCCCGCCGCTCAAGCAGAAGGGTTTGACCCCTTATTTGTTTACAGTGTCATCCGCCAGGAAAGTCTTTTCGAAGGTTTTGTACGCTCAAGCGCAGGCGCACATGGATTAATGCAGATCATCGCTCCCACCGGAGCACAGATCGCTTCGGAACTCGGCAAACCAATCAACTACACCGAAGAAGACCTGTACCGACCCTATGTCAGCGTGCTCTTCGGGACGCACTATCTTGCCAGAAATCGCACCCTGCTCAATGGCGATCTATATGCCACACTCGCCGCCTACAATGGCGGACCCGGCAACGCAGTTTCATGGAAGGAACTCTCCGGCGATGACCCAGACCTCTTCCTGGAAAGTGTGCGTTTCGAAGAGACTCGGAACTATATCCGCAACATCTATGAAATTTTCACTGTCTACCGCCGCTTATATGGTGGCGCCACAGGACAGTAAAACAGGGCATCAAAAAAAAAGCGGGACAAACAGACTCGGGTCCGAGTCTGTTTATCCCGCTTTTGATTCCGATTAGACCGTGATCAATCCATGTGCGCAACAATGCGCTGATGGGCGGTTTCCACATCCATATCCAGGACCGATACAAGCTTGTCTCTGCCACTTTCGCCTGCCACGATCTCAACACGTGTCTTGGGTACGCCAAGCACCTCTGCCAGAAAAGCAACAAGCTCGGCATTCAAACCCGCATCAGCTGGGTCTGCAGCAACATGCACCTTAACCGTACCGTCACTCAAAACCCCGGCGATCTGATTCTGGCTTGCACGCGGAGTCACCCGCACCGCCAATGCAGAACCGCGTTTGCCGTCATGAAGAACATAATCTCTGGACATGCTTCACCTCGATAGTTTTTATAGTGCGAGAAGGATCGCGATAAAAATACGCGACAGAAAATCAAGTGCAAGAATTAAGACCAACGGACTGAAATCGATCCCGCCGGTACTCGGCATAATATTGCGGATCGGGTTAAGAAGCGGCGACACAAGTCGTTCCAGTGCCTCGCGCACAGGATGATACGGAGAAAGAAAAAAGGACAACAGGGAATTCGCAATAACAACCCAAATAAAGGTCTGAACCACTACACGAATTAGAAGGATCAAAAAATCAACGTTCATTTATTCTCCGCGGCATAAGATCTCGGTCCAACAATGGCAGTGCCAACCCGAACATAGGTTGCGCCCTCTTCCACAGCAACTTCATAATCAGAGCTAGTTCCCATCGAAAGCTCTGAAAGCTCTGCCTGCGGGAGCTGCTTTAAAAGAAAATCCTGCAAGCGTTTCACCTTTTGAAAATATGGGCGCGAGGATTCAGCCGCATTCCCAATCGGCGGCATGGACATTAATCCGCGCACCTGCAAATTTGGCATGGTTAGAATTTCGGAAATTTCACCCGTCAGTTCCGCCCAGCGCGTTTCATCAGATGCCTCCCAACCGCCTTTGCTGTCTTCGCCGCCCACGTTCATTTCCAGTAAGACGGGTAGGATCCGCCCGGCTTCCCCGCAAAAACGATCAAGCTTTTTTGCAAGCTTCAAGCTATCTAATGAGTGCATAAAGTTAAAGTGCCCCGCCACTAGCGGAGCCTTTCGGCTCTGCACATGACCGATCATGTGCCATTCTACCGCAGAATAATTTTGCAATAATTGAATTTTCGTGACACCCTCTTCAGCATAATTCTCGCCTAGAAAGACCGCCCCCGCCTCGATCGCCGCCTGGGCTACCTCTACCGGTTGAGACTTGGTCACCACCACAAGCTTGACAGCATCCAGACTCCGCCCTGATCTCTTCGCGGCAGACGCGATTTTATCCTGCGTTACTAAAAACCTCTCACGAATGGAGTTGACTAATTCGTTCATATGTTTATTTTACACGCACCTGATTGTAATTAATGAACCTTGCATAGTTGAAAATGACCCCAAAGGGGTCAAATAATTTATGGGTACGGAAGTCGAGCCAGCCTTAAACCAAAGCCAACAGCGCGCCAAAGCGGCCTGTTTTGCCTTTTTCAGCCCGATGGGAATACCAATCATCAAGATGACAGGCAGTACATAGCCCGGAGATCTGGATCTGCTCCACGCCCATCGCACGCAGCTGCAATGCGTTTGCTGTCCACAGGTCAAGATAGATGCGCCCATCACGGCTTTGCAAGACCTGTTCAGAATCGCTGCCGTACTTTTCGCGAAATTGAGCAGCCACATCCTCACCCACTTCGTAGTGGTCTACGCTGATGGACGGTCCAATTCCCGCGACGATATCTTGTGGGTTCGAGCCATAATGTTCCTGCATGGCTCGTATCGAAACCTCGGCAACCCCTTTTACGGTCCCCATCCAACCGGCGTGAGAAATGCCGATGACCTGTTTTTTGGGGTCGTGAAACAGAAGAGGAACGCAGTCGGCAAAGCGCATAAAAAGCGAGACCGCAGGATTGTCAGTGAAGAGGATGTCGGCTTTTTGGGTAGGCTGGTCGAGCGGACGCGGCTCTTCGGCGTAGATCACATCTGTGCCGTGAACCAGCCATGCATCATGGAGAGAGGCGGGGTTGCGTCCCAGTGCATTAAATGCATGGATGCGATTCTCTGCTACACGAGTGGGATCGTCTCCAACAGAAATGCTTAAGTTAAGGGAAGTCCAAGGTTCCGGGCTGATACCGCCGTGACGTGTAAAGACCGCATTGAGAACATTTCTGGGGAATATATCAAACTGGTAATAGCGCAGTCCATCCGAATGATCAAAAGGCATTATTCAGACGCCTCGATCACAGCAGATTTTTTGATGTAATACTGACGGGTTTCGCTCATTGACTCTTCGATGTTGGGATAGGCGAACCAGGCTGTAAAAAAGCCAAAGAGTGTGCCGGTTAAGGTACGCAACAACGGCGTGCTTTCGCGATACGGAACCAGAGCGTTGAGCCAATCCCAATTGAACTGGCTGAATAGTTGAGAAAAGCCATCGAGACCGATGGGCGCGATACCGAGCAACAGCCATAATATCCAATGCAAAGATTTAAAGCGACGCCCGGTCAACCCGAAGATTATGCCGAAGATAAGGATGGCGATATAGATCGCCACGTCGCGCTCGCACAATGCGACTTTATAACCAACCGTTTCGCTGCCTATGTAATTTCGAGCGTCAAAGCGGGTAAGGCTGTAAGGGTCATCCACACCAGATATGCCTGTGGCTTCCTCAAAGGTTTTGTAGCCTGCCAAATTCGCCTCTGCCAGCGGGTAGAAGGGTTGTTCGCCATAAAGGAAGAAGGAGCGAAAACCAAACTGATGGCAAAGCGGTTTATAGACGCGATAAAGAACCTGCGCCGGCAATTCCAAACCAAGCTTCATGAAAGTCGGTGCAAGGAAGGGCAAACCGACGTAAATCAGAACGAACAAGTTCAAGATCAGCAGGTAGCGTTTGGCAATCCAGAATGAAATACGGTCTCCAGTGGTCAATTTTTTACCTTTCTCCATTTTGTATTTATAAACGGGGTCATCGAGCTTTTCGAGTTGATTCTTACGGTCGGACGCCGCCCCAAGAGTCATTTTTAATTTCTGACGTGAGATGGGCGCCTGTATCTTGTAAGGACCTACTTCCAATACCGGGATGATGTTTTTATATTTTTCCATCAAAGCAGAATCTGTTTCGATATCCACTTCCACAAGACGGTGCGGAAATTGATCACGAAGCGCTTCCAGGTCTGCTTTGACCTCTTCGCAGAGCTTGCAGTCTTTTTTTGTAAATAGTGTGACGTTGAGCATGCGTGGAATTCCCTCGGAAAATCAAAAATAGTCCTGCAGGGGTATTGGCGGCAAGCACACCCTGCAGGAGAAAGAATTTATTTTGACGCGGCGAACCCAAATGCCGTTACAGACCGAAGTCGATAAAGAAAAATTGTCCCTGCTGGGCGATGATCTCGAATGTGCCTGAAAACAGCATAACGCCGATGACGATCAAGACCACACCCATTGCGATCTCAACATAGCGCATGGCTTTGTTGTACCTGCGCAGAATGGTTGTCACCCAGCCAATGCCGAGGGCGGCAAGCAGGAATGGGATGGCCAGCCCAGCCGAATAAAAGGAAAGCAGCGCTGCCCCCTGCGAGACCGACCCGCCGTTGATGGCGAGAGTCAGGATGGCGCCGAGGACGGGTCCCACACAGGGCGACCATCCCGCTGAAAAAAAGACACCCATCATGGCAGAAGAAAGATAGCCCAATTTAGGGTCGGGCGCTTTTTGCACACGTGTATCGTAAGCAAGGAAAGGAATATGGAAGACACCGATCATATGCAGACCGAAGATGATAACAACGACACCGCCGATCTTTGCCAGCCAGAAGCGCAGGTCATACAACAAACCGCCTGCAAAAGAAGCAGCCACGCCCAACAAAACAAACACAATACTGAACCCAAGCACGAATGCAACTCCGTGCGAAAAAGTCAACCAACGGCTGGGACGTTCACCCGGCACACCGCTGCCTGCAGCAATACCACCAAGGTAGCCGACATATGCCGGAACCAGGGAAAATACACATGGAGAAAGAAACGAAGCCAACCCGGCAAGCAGGGCAAGCCAAACTGTGATTTGAGAAATTTCCATACAGGCTCTCTTTTAGAATTGAGTTTCGTTTGAAGTTACGATCGTACCGTGATCGGGCAATTCGCGGCGTTCTTCACCGGCTGCCAACGACACATACGGCATGGTCCAGCGAAAGATCCATTTTGCATCCTCAGGTGTCACGTTCACGCAGCCATGTGAGCGGCGTTCACCAAAAGCATTGTGCCAAAACGCGCCGTGAACCGCAACTCCGCCCGAAGCAATGAAGGTACACCAAGGCACAGCCGGGGTGGAATACCCGGCGCCTTCGTTTCCAGCTGTCATATTTTTCGAGATGATCTTCCAATAGGTTAATAATGAACCCGCCGGGGTTGCATAGGTATCAGTGACCTGACCTGTTACCGGGTCATAGCGTTTGCCAGAAGAAATGCGGCAGAAAAATACTTCACGCGCACCTTCAAAACACGACATCGTCTGATAATCAAGGTCAATGGACACCGTCTTTTCGTTCGGGTCCACTTCCGGGCTGATCGTGGCAACATCTGCATCAGTGATAATCTTGAGCCCGGCACCATCTGCCCAGTAAAACTCGCCATAACCGCCATAACCGTATCCACGACCATTGGCATCCTCATTCCAGCGATATTCCGGGAAGCCATTACTGGTACGTACTTGATCGATCCAGACTGTTTGTCCATAATACAAACGAGGCGGGAAGTTATAGGCAATATGGTCTTGCAGCCAGGGAGAAGCCACTGTGCCTTCATGCGCCAACTCAACATACGGAACGGTCACTTCTGCCCAAAATCCCTGCCCATTGGGCAATTCTGTCACTGGGGTGTTTGGAAGATTTTTTGTAGGTTGAACCACCGATGCGTACACATATCCTTGCGGAGTTTCAACATAACGCTGGTTTGGCAAGCCACCGATCACATTTCCGATGACCTCTCGATTCCACTCCAGCAAATGATCGGCGCCAAGTTTGGCAATGGAGGAATTCACGATCGGGTCATTGGTTGGGCGATTTCGAAGATCGATATCAGGCTCACAGACACGCCCAATAATGGCACTGCCCGGAAATTGAGGCAAGCGCCTGGGTTGGCTGAACACATCCCAGCGGTAATCAATATCATGCGCCGACAAGGGAGTGAACGCCATGGCACCGAACCCCAAGCCTGCCAATTTTATAAAATCACGTCGTGAAATATATTTTCTCATTGTTTCACCTAAGTTTATAGTAGGTCACGCTTGCTTGCCCTCGAAAGAGGAAAGCGTGACCTACGTAAGTTAATAAAGATAAGCATACCTGCAAATAAAATCACCGTCAACAGCGCGGTGAGAGGCAGATTAATTTGTAAGGTAACTCTCAAGTGCTTTTAGGCAGCCGGCACTAAGTTTATGACCGACCGCGTCTTCACAATAGGTGATGGACGCGCCAGCCTGTTCCAACATCTGCATTGAGGCGCGAGCACGGTCTACAGGCACCATTTCATCCTGAGTCCCATGCGCTACAAAAACCTGTTTACCGGCAAGTGCCCTGGCATCAATCTGCGCATCCAAGCCCGAAGGTAGAAAGCCTGCCAACACGCCCATTTTTTGGACGCGCTGTGGGAAGATCAGACCCAACACGTTGACCATGGCGCCGCCCTGGCTGAATCCGATCGTGTCAAACTGACGCGCATCCACCCCCGCCGAAGCGGAGTACTCGTCCACCAGCCGGATCAAATCTTCAGCCGCAGGCAAAAGCGCCTCGAGGCTGGGACGCTTGGACAAGTCTCGCTGCGCTTCTTCAATGGTAATAGGGTTTGCCCGCCAGGAAAATCCCTGCGGATTGGCAGGGTGTGGCGCGCGCGGAGCGATGATCCAATAATGATCGGGAAACCTGCGCGCAAAAACCCACATTGAGTTTTCATCCCCCGTCAACCCATGGATCATGACCAATAATCGCGAGGGTTGGGATTGAGCCGGACGGATTCGCATCGTCCAACCATTGAATTCAATGGTTTCAATTTTCGTCTGAGTTTGCACGTTTTACGATCCAGTCCATTCCAAATAACACGAGGAAGATCAGCCCAATGGGAATAAATGCGCCAAGAATACAAAGGAAACCAGTCACCGCTGCGCCAAAACCATAGATCAACCAGATCAACCCCAGTCCAACAATAAATAATAATAGAATGGCACCAACGACAAGGCGCACATTGGTGTCTCGCATGTATTTGCGTAAATCTCTTTTCATTTCGGCGTTGCTCCAAAAAATCTCCTACCCACACGGGTAAGCCAGGCGGTTTCTCGTTTGAGGTCAGGCAGAACCCGCTCCAAAGCCTGCTCACCCAATTGAGCCAGGTCTTCGATTACAACTTTATCCAACAGTTCAATATGATGCACATCCGGGCGGACAAGTACTTCGGGCTTATCTACTTGCAAACGCAAGTAGGCGACATAACGACTGGAAACATCCACTGAACGCAGGAAGATATCCAAAGACTGGGCAAATGAAATACGGGATAAACTTTCAGCGATTGGGCGCGGAATATAGCTGGGAATAGGAAGGTTGTATCCACGCAAAGGTTTATCGATGGGGTCATTAAGCACCACAGCAACCACCGGCAAGTCTGGTGAAAGCATACGCGCCACCGTAACCGGAACGGGGTTTAAGACACCTCCATCCATTAATTGCCAGTCGTTAATGGTCTGCACTGGAAAAATTCCCGGCAAGGCGATGGTGGCAAGCACGGCAGCGCGCAAGCTGCCTTCATTAATAATCACTTCCGCACCAGAATTGATATCCACAGCGGTTACAGCACAGGGAATGCGCGTATCTTTAAAGGTTTTATCTCCAACCACTTTATCCAACAATTGACGCACACCTGCCAACCCCAAAAGCGAGGGACCATCCAGTGGAGAACGCCCGTAAAGCGCCTTCTGATCAATAGATTCAAAAATCGCCTGTATTTCTTTCGGACCATATCCCACCGAATACATCACCGCTACCAGACCACCAAAACTTGTACCAGCCGCTGAACAGATCTTGTAGCCTTCCTGTTCAAGACGGCGTAAAACGCCTATGTGCGCATTGCCCTTTGCTCCACCGCCACCCAATGCTAATGAGATTTCCATATCCTTTAATGCCTTTCATTTATTCCACGTATAGACAGGTTGAACGTGCAAGATTATACCTTTGCATTTTTCTACCAACTACGCGTCTAAAGTAATTATTTAGTTCAGGTTGCAATTACCTGCAAATTAATCCCCGGGATCACGAATCAACCAGACCGCCATACCAGCCCCAACAAACGCCGCAATAATGATCACTACTAAAAGCACACGAGAGGAAGCAGGTTTTACTTCCGCCGCTATAGCAGCGTCTTCCGTTGGAGTATGCGTCACCCCTACTGAAGTAGCTGTTGGTACAAACGTGACTGTTGGCGGAAATGTAGAGGTGATCAAAATCGTTGGGGTTACTTCAACTGGCGCAGATGCCGCTTGGGTTGCGCCTGTAACCACGAGCAATTCCTGCCCTTGATATACGGTAGAAGCTTCACCAAGGTTGTTCAACGCTTGAATATTCTTAATCGTCGTGCCGTACGCAATCGCAATGCTCCACAATGACTGCCCGTATTGCACTTTGTGATAAACATTCCCATCAGGGCGCGGTGTATTGAGAGTCACAGGCACCATAAATTGACTAACTCCGCTCGAACCGGTCGTCGAGCCGCCTGGGGCACTCGTCAAGACCGCAGCCGCGCTGGATTGTTGTTGACCGCTTCCGGTCGCAGCGGCGGTATCCACAACATAGAAGTACGAAGAGCCTGATTGCGATACACCTGCGCCTATATGTGTAAAATTCCCGGAAAGCATGGTGTTCATATGTTCCGCATCCTGCCATGCGCCAGGTACACTGCCCCAAACCAACGGTCCATTCGTGTTTAGAACATTTTCAGCCCGAAAACCGCCCAAGGACAAGTCACCAGCCAAAGGAAAGCCGAGAGATAACAACTGCTGGGTGTATGTCCCACTGGGACGGGCATGCGTTGAGTAACCAATTGCCGCCATATAATCTGCCTGAGATTGGGCAGATTGCATCAAAATGGGGTGAACCGGCAACGCCGCCAATCCATTGGAAAGGCGTAAACTATTGACTGCCTCGATCAATTGAGAAGGTGAAGTAATATCCTCCCGTGGGCGCGCCAACGCAGATTCTTTTGGAGGTAGACACAAAAATAAAAGGAATACAGCCGCCAAACAAAAGGCAATGTTTTTCTTCATGGGGTTTTCGATCTCAAGAATTCCTCAACCCTGCAAGGGTGGTCGTATACAAAGTTAAATTTTTACTTGCGGTAACAGGTCATGCAAAGCGGCGACCAGGGCATCAACATCTGACTGAGAATTATATCCCTGCACTGATATACGGACGAATTGTCTATCCTGCCATTGAACCAGCGGGACTTCGATTTTATATTCGTCATACAAACGACTTTTTAGGACCGCAAGATTGGAGGCAGGCAGGGGGGCAATCCCCATCTGGAAATAAAGATCCGAATCAAGCGGATACAGCGGAGGCATCTTCACCAATTCGCAAATTTGCTCAAGCCCGCTTCGCAGCAATTCGTGACTTTTTGTCCGCACAGCATCCCAATGATGTTCCTCCATGAACCGAATGGCGGCCGGGACGGTCAGCGCGGCAGAGGGATCTTTAGTGCCCGTCCACTGCAACAAGTCAACAAATCGTGATCCAGTGGTCGTCTCTGGTGTTGGATTAAATCCCCAACTCACGATCAATGGGTCAACGAGATGCTGAAGGTCTTCCCGAACATACAAAAATGCCGCACCCTTCGGGCTTAACATCCATTTATGACAATTTCCAAATGCCACATCTGCACCAAGTTTCTGCAAATCCACTGGAATCTGCCCTGGGGAATGTGCTGCATCAACAACAGTCAAAATCCCCGCCGCCTTTGCCAATTGACAGATCTTTTCCACAGGCAAGCGTAAAGCCGTTGCTGATGTAATATGACTCAAATAAATAACTTTGGTCTGGGGGGTAACTCCCTGCCAAAATTGAGATACAACTTCATCGTCAGAATGAATCGGCAGGGAGATGCGTTGATGGATATATTTCGCAGAAACTTTGCTGCATATAAAATCCCAAGTGTAGTCACAAGCGCCATATTCATGGTCGGTAGTCAGAATCTCGTCGCCCGGAGCAAGTTTCAAGGAACGAGCAATAATATTCACGCCATGTGTCGCATTGGGAATATAGGTCAAATCTTCCGGGTCTGCATTCAAATATTTCCCCAACACCATACGAGAATCGTATAATAAATGGTCATATTCCCTACCAAGAAAGAGAACAGGCTGCCGTTCAAGACGCAATTGCCAATTTTGATACTCCTCAAAAACAGGTTTTGGGGTGGCGCCAAAAGAGCCGTGGTTTAAAAAGGTGACCGAGGGGTTGAGATAAAAATATTTTTTGAGATTTTCCATCAGGGGATTATAAATGACCTGATGGAAACAAAGAGGATTGTCATTGCGAATATTTCCATTGCCACGCCCACATGTTTATTTCTTCGGGCACAGAGAAACTAATGGGTAGTTCTTAAGAAATTCGTTATCGACAATTCGATAATAAGTATACTTTTGCACTCGCTTGGCTTCAAGGATGTTTCCATGCTTCATAATAAGAAGATGTTGGGAAGTGCGAGGACGAGACGCCCCGATTGCCTCGGCAATTTCACTGACAGTCTTTTCTGATTCCATTAATAACCACAATATCAATACACGTTGCGGGCTGCTAAAAACTTTGTTATATCTGGCATGGCGGTCTGCCAGTTGTCTAGTTTGCTGGGAAAATATCTGTTTCATAGAGAATCTCACTAAACTTAAAATATTTGATTTTAACGCGGCTAGTTTATATATGCCTATTCTTGATAGTGGTTATTTCTAGATTTCACCCTCCCCCTTCAAATTCATACGATTTCAGCCAAGTGTACAATGCACGAACTTGTCCAATTCGGTATCGATACATATTCCAACCAAAAGACGTTGGTTTACTGGCAGATAGGTCTGCTTCAAATTCGAGCAACCAACCCTCGCAAACAACTCGTTGCAGATCAAACAACTTCCGCACAACAGACACACCTTCCTTTTGCGCGAAGTACAGCTTGGCGAAAAAATGCTGTCTAACAAGGCGCGGCGCTGCAACCGGACTAGCAAGCCATTCATAAAAAGCAACGCGCCCGGAGTTGGTCAGCTCAAAAACTTTGCGCGGTGGATGTGGATCTTGATTTTGAAAAACGCTCGTAACGTATCCATCCAACTCTAACTTATTCAAAAGCGCATAGAGCTGGCTTTGTTTTATATGCCAAATCAGACCCAGACCTGAGGGGTCGGAAACCATTTGATGAATTTGATAACCATGTTGAGGGGTATGAAGCAGGAACCCCAACAAGGCTAGTTCCATTTCAGGAGGGCGACGTACCATAGGGCACATGAGAGAATCCTTATTCAATAAATGAGTATACAAAAAATAACGTCACGCCGACGTCATGAAACAGTGTGACGTTTGTAATAAAACAATTGTAACAATATTTCGCTTGTGCTACTATCTTTTTTGTGGAGATAGTCGCCAATAATTGTGTATTTAAGCGGGTCTCCACCAATCCATATACATGAGTTTCACAATTCACACTCAAAAGGATACTAGGAGGCATCATGCAGAAAAAGACGCTCGTCATAAATGGGGTAAATAAATCGTTCGTTGTTGACCCGGAAGCCAGCCTTGGAGATGTATTGCGCAGGCAATTGCTCCTGACCGGCACCAAGATTTCCTGCAATGATGGTCACTGCGGCGCATGTTCTGTAATTTTGGACGGCAAGTTAATGCTGGCTTGCTTGGTCAAAATGAGCAAGGTCGCTGATGGCGCAAAGATCGAAACAGTCGAAGGTATTGGAACTCCTGAGAAGTTGCACCCAATTCAGGCAGCCTTCGCCGCGTATGGCGCCGCCCAGTGCGGTTTCTGTACCCCCGGCATGGTCGTCTCTGCCAAAGCCCTCCTTGATAAGAATCCCAATCCGACCCGCGAAGAAGTCCGCGCTTGGTTAACTCAGCACCACAATGCCTGCCGCTGCACCGGTTACAAACAGATCGTGGACGGTGTAATGGAAGCCGCCAAAGTGATGCGCGGTGAGATGAAGATCGAAGAATTCGCCTTCAAGATGCCCGCCGACGGAAAAATTTGGGGCAGCAAATATCCCCGCCCGACCGCTGTCGGAAAAGTCACAGGCACGCTCGACTTCGGTCAAGACCTGGGCTTGAAGATGCCTTTCAATACTTTGCAACTTGCGTTGGTACAGGCGAAAGTCAGCCATGCCAACATCCTTTCCATTGACACATCCGAAGCAGAGAAGATGCCTGGCGTTGCCAAGGTCATCACTCACAAAGATATCAAAGGCAAGAACCGCATTACCGGCTTGATCACCTTCCCCACCAACAAAGGTGACGGTTGGGATCGCCCGATCCTTTGCGACACCAAAGTCTTCCAATATGGCGATGCGATTGCCATCGTCGCTGCTGACACCATTGAGCAGGCAAAAGCCGCCGCTGAAAAAGTCAAAGTGGAATTGGAAGAACTCCCCGCTTACATGAGCGCCCCCGCCGCGATGGCAGATGACGCGATCGAAATTCACCCCGGTACACCCAATGTGTATTTCGAACAGAAGATCGCCAAGGGACCTGATACCAAGCCCGTTATGGACTCCGCTCCGTTCGTGGCAAGCGCCAGCTATTACCTCCAGCGCCAACCGCACCTTACCATTGAGTCAGACATGGGCTTCGCTTACTACGATGAAAATGGCGTGTTAACCATTCACTCCAAATCCATCGGTCTGTATCTGCACTTGTACATGATCGCCCCAGGACTTGGCGTTGAGCCCGATAAACTCCGCCTCGTGCAGAACCCTGCTGGCGGCACCTTCGGTTACAAATTCAGCCCGACGATGGAAGCACTGCTCGGCGCCGCCGCCATTGCGACGGGTCGCCCAGTGTACCTGGAATATGATTATCAGCAGTACATGCAATACACTGGCAAACGCTCGCCGTTCTTCGTTGACCTGAAGATGGCAGCTGACAAAGACGGCAAGATCGTCGCGATGGAAAGTGACTGGTCTGTGGATCACGGTCCGTACTCCGAGTTTGGTGACCTGCTCACTTTGCGCGGCGCTCAATACATTGGCGCTGGATACAACATCCCCAGCATTCGCGGTATGGGACGCACCGTTGCCACCAACCATGTTTGGGGCGCTGCCTTCCGTGCTTACGGCTCGCCACAGTCCTTCTTTGCTTCCGAAAGCCTGGTGGATGAACTCGCTGAAAAAGTCGGCATGGATCCGCTCGAATTCCGCTACATCAACGCCTATCGTGCTGGCTCCACCACCCCAACGGGACAAGACCCTGAAGTGTATTCCCTGCCTGAAATGCTCGACAAACTTCGCCCGCTGTATAAGGCTGCAAAAGCAAAAGCTGAAAAAGAATCCACGCCTGAGAACAAGAAAGGTGTTGGTATCTCCATCGGTATCTATGGCTGCGGTCTTGACGGTCAGGATGGCGCGGAAGTTTGGGTTACCAAGACCAAAGACGGCGTTAGTGTCGCCGCGACATGGCAGGATCACGGTCAAGGTGCAGATATGGGCGTGCTCGGCACAGCTCACGAAGCCCTGCGTCCGCTTGGTCTCGCTCCCGATAAGATCGAACTCGTCCTCAACGACACGGGCAAAGCCCCGAACGCTGGACCTTCAGGCGGCTCTCGCAGTCAGGTCGTGATCGGTAACGCCATCGTCAACGGCTGTGAACAACTCATTGCCGCGATGAAGAAAGCCGATGGCACATATCGCTCCTACGATGAGATGGTCAAGGAAAACATCCCGCTCAAGTACGTGGGCAAGTGGACTGCTTCCATGAACACCAACTGTGACGAGAATGCCCAGGGCAAACCGTTTGCTGCTTATATGTACGGCGCGTTCCTCGCCGAAGTCAACGTCAACACCAAGACTGGCAAGACCACGGTGGAAGGCTTCACCGCAATGGCTGACATCGGCAAGATCAACAACAAACTCGTTGTGGATGGTCAAATGTACGGCGGTATCGCTCAAGGTATCGGCTTGGCGCTCTCTGAAGATTTTGAAGACATTCAGAAGCACAGCACCATGCTCGGCGCAGGTATTCCGTACGCCAAGGATATTCCTGACAAGTTTGATGTCATCTACTTCGAAAATGCCCGCGAGTTTGGTCCGTTCGGCGCTTCGGGTGTCGGTGAACTGCCGCTCACTTCGCCGCATGTTGCCATCGTCAACGCCATTTACAACGCAACAGGTGTCCGCATTCGCCATCTGCCCGCCCGCCCTGACAAGGTGCTGGCTGGCTTGAAGGAATTGCAGCCCGCGTAAGTTTTAAACAAAAGGAGCGTTCATTCAGAGCGCTCCTTCTTTTAAATTTCACCACAGAGCACACGGAGAGCACGGAGATTAGATTCTTAAGAAATCTCTGTGAACTCTGTGTTCTCCGTGGTAGTTTGTTTTACTGGAATTTTTTATTATGGATCAAAAACAACTGCGTGAACAGGAAAACCGCTGTATTCAGGAACAGGCGCCCGCGTGTGCGGCAACCTGCCCAGCGCATGTGGATGCGCGCGAATCGCGGCGGAAATTGCAAAGGGAATTTTGCTGCTGCGCTAAAGTTATATCGCAAAACCGTTCCCTTCCCAGGAATCATCAGCCGCATTTGTGACCAACCCTGCAAGACGGCTTGTTTACGCAAGGATTTTGGCGGCGCCATTGAAATGGCTGCGCTCGAACGCGCCGCGCTTGAGTTTGGAAATTCAAGCGCAGAACCTGTCAAGCGGCTGCCAAAGAAATCGAAAACAGTAGCAGTTATCGGCGGGGGAATAAGCGGACTCACCGTCGCGCATGATTTGGCACGCAAAGGCTGGGGCGTCGTCATCTTTGAGGCAGGCGACAGACTCGGCGGCGGGTTGTGGAAATCTCCGCCTGATTTGCTTCCGCGCGATGTGCTCGTCAACGATTTGAAAATCATCGAAGAGTTGGAAATCGAAGTGCGGCTCAACATGTCTGTGGGCGGCTCAGGCGCGAATGGTCACGGCACATTTTTAGGAAAACTCAGCCAAGAGTTTGACGCAATCTTTTTGGGAGTTGGACCTCATTCGAGTGAAATCCCTGATTTGCAAATGAACGACAACGGACAAATTGCGATTGACCCGCTGACGTTTCAGACCAGCAACGAAAAAGTTTTTGCGGGCGGCGATGTGCTGCGTGTTTCAACGATGTACCCCAACCGCGAACTCAAACACTCTGCGATTCTTTCCATCTCCGATGGTCGCCGCGCCGCAGTATCCATTGACCGCTTCCTGCAAAAGTTTCGCTCACTGCCTCGCGCGTGAACGAAGGCTCGTACGAAACCAAACTTACACCAACACATCCACAACCACTTCGCAAGCGCTGCTCATCGAAACGGATTTGTCCACGCGCTACAACATCGAAGTGGCAGAGACCGAAGCCGCGCGTTGCATTCAATGCGAATGTCTGGAGTGCGTGAAGGTCTGCCCATATCTCGACCACTACAAAGGTTATCCTAAAAAATATATCCGCGAGATGTACAACAATCTTGCAATCGTGATGGGCACGCGCCATTCGAATCAATTCATCAACACATGCGCGATGTGCGGACTGTGCGCCGAAGTCTGCCCGACCGATGTGAACATGGGCGAGGTTTGTCACGAAGCGCGGTCACGATGGTGGAACAAAAAGGATGCCGCCATCGGCGCATGATTTTGCGCTGCGGGATATGGCATTCAGCAACGGAGAAAAGTTCGCGCTCGCTCATAACGCGCCCAGGGCTTGATACCAGTTCCTATGTGTTTTCCCGGCTGTCAGTTGAGCGGATCCTCCCCGAGTATGTTGAGAAAGCATACAGTTTCCTGAAAGATACGCTCCAAACAGATGACGCAGGTGTCGGCTTGATGCTGCGCTGTTGTGGCGCTCCTGCCGACTGGGCGGGACGCAAGGAATTATTTGCAAATTCACAGTCCGAGTTTCGGGCTGAGTACGAAAAACTTGGCAAGCCGAAAGTTATCCTTTCCTGCTCAAGTTGCTATCAGATGTTCAAAAACATTATCCCGATGTGGAAATCGTTTCCTTTGGGATGTGATGAATGAACATGGAAATTCACGAAGCGGGAATTCGCCGCGCCTGATACAATCCACGACCCATCCTCGACGCGCTACGAGAATCACATTCAAGACTCTATCCGCGACATTATCATCAAAATGGGTGGTGAGATTCAGGAACTGCCGCTCAGCCGCGAGAAGACCGAGTGCTGTTCCTTCGGCGGCGTGATGTGGCTGGCAAATAAGCCCGTCGCTGAGAAGATGGTGCAACAGCGTATCAACGAAAGTCCGCTGGATTATGTCACCTACTGCGCGATGTGCCGCGACTTCTTCGCCCGCAAAGGCAAGCGGACGCTGCACATCTTTGATTACATCTTTGGCGGGACAGAATCAGATTTGGCGGCGGCTCCAGCGATTGGATTCTCCCAACGTCACGAGAACCGCCCGCTTGAAAGAAAAACTACTTAGAGATTTATGGAGTGAAACCATGCCCGACACAGCCGACTTTGAATCCATCCGCTTGGTTTTGCCAGAGGATGTGCAAAGCAGGTGGAGGACCGTTTGATTTTGGTGGAAGATATGCAGAAGGTTATCGAATACGCCGAGCGGACTGGCAAGCGCATGTTGAATAATTCCACGAAACATTATTTGGCATATTTCAAACCGACCAGTGTCACCTATTGGGTGGAATACACCAAGCAGGATGATGGCGCGTTCTTTGTTTACAAGGCATACAGTCACCGTATGGAAGTGGGTATCGGAGCACAGAAATGAGCGAATACTTTGACCCTGCGAAATACGAAGGCTGGGTTTGCGCGGACTGTAACATTCCTCTGCAACTGAGCAAGGTGGATGTCTCTTACTTGGGCAATTCCTTTCCCCGTGGACTTACTCAAATGTCCCAACTGCGGATTGGTCTTAATCCCGAAGAACTCGCGCTCGGCAAGATGGCTGAAGTTGAAAAGGCGTTAGAGGACAAGTAGCGTGCTGCCTTTTTTTCAGCCAATGTACGAAAGTGATGTGATGAGCGAAGTCACTGGAGGCTTGCTGCGTCCAGGCGGGTTTGTATTAACCAAACGCTTGATCGAATTATGCAATCTCGATCCTGGTGATATGGTGCTGGATATTGGAAGCGGTTCAGGTGCGACTGTTCAATTTCTAGAGACGCGCTCTCTGTGTATGGATCGGCATTGATACGTCGCTCCATTTATTGAAAGAAGGGATCGCCAGCGATTTTCGCCTGCCGTTGACCTGCGCAAATGGAAGATCTCTTCCAATCTCAAACAATCGTGTGGACGCAGTTGTTGCGATGTAGTCTGTCTGCTTTTTCTGATATTGA
>JADKIL010000007.1 GCA_016721315.1 Candidatus Villigracilis vicinus | reverse complement strand
GGATTATCTCGCCGTCGGCATTGACCCGAACGTCAGCACCATCTTTGTGCAATCGGCTGTGCTTGAAACCTTCCAGTTGAATCTGCTCTTTGAAATGCTCGTCACTGTTCCGCGTCTGGAACGTATGCCCACCCTCAAAGACATGGCACGCGACGCCAACATGGACTCCATGCCATTTGGTCTGCTCGGCTATCCCGTCTTGCAAGCCGTGGATATTCTCCTCCCGCGCGCGCAAGCCGTCCCTGTTGGGCGCGACAATCAATCACACGTTGAACTTGCCCGCGAGATGGCGCGTCGCTTCAACAATCTTTACGGCGAAGTCTTCCCCGAACCCGAATCCATCATCGGTGACGTTCCGCTTTTGGTCGGCACAGACGGACAAAGCAAAATGTCCAAGTCGCTCAACAACGCCATCTATCTCTCCGACGATGCGGAGACGGTCAAGCAAAAGGTGATGAACATGTACACCGACCCGAAGCGACTCCGCGCCACCGACCCTGGGACGGTCGAAGGCAACCCCGTCTTCATCTACCACGACGCGTTCAATCCCTCCTACGCCGAAGTGGACGACCTCAAGGAACGCTACCGTCAGGGCAAAGTCGGCGACGTGGAAGTCAAGGAAAAACTTGCCCGCGCCATCAACAACTTCCTCGAACCCATCCGCGAAAAACGCGCCTACTTCCTCGCCCATCCCATGATCCCGCGCGACGTCCTCGCCAACGGCATCCGCCGCATGCAAGCCGAAGCCAAACAGACCATGGAACTTGTCCGCGAGAAAACGGGCTTGTCCTATTCGCTCGATCTGTTCGCGGATGAATTGGATATTTTCGGGAACGAAGAATAATCCGTCATTGCGAGGAGGGCGGAGCCCGACGAAGCAATCCCCAACACAATGGGTGAGATTGCTTCGGGCGGAAGAGCATCGCCCTCGCAATGACGAAGAAAGGTTTTAATCATGCTAGTCCTAATCGACAACTACGACTCATTCACCTACAACCTCGTTCAATACTTCGGCGAACTCGGCGCGGACATTCGCGTCTACCGCAACGACCAGATCTCGCTGAACGAACTCATCGCCCTCAAGCCCGACCACCTCGTCATCTCCCCAGGTCCAGGCGAACCGCTCAAAGATGGCGGCGTCTCGCCTGAAGCCGTCAAATACTTCACGGGCAAAGTCCCCGTGCTGGGAGTTTGCCTCGGGCATCAATGCCTCGGTGCCATCTACGGCGGCAAAGTGGACCGCGCTCCGCGCCTCATGCACGGCAAGACCTCGCCTGTCAAACACAATCAGCAGGGCATCTTCAAAGACATCCCGACTCCCTTCGAAGCCATGCGCTATCACTCGCTCGTGGTCTACGAACCGATTCCCGCCGAACTCGAAGTCATCGCCCAAACCGACGAAGGCGAAGTGATGGGACTCAAGCACAAGCAGCATCCGACCTACGGCGTGCAATTCCACCCCGAGTCGATTCTGACTGAACATGGCAAGCAGTTGCTCAAAAACTTCCTCGATATTAAGATCGAGCCTCCACCATCCACCGAACCCGTCATGCTCAAACCGTTCATCGCCAAAGTCATCAACCGCACGGATCTGACCGACCTCGAAGCCGAAGAAGCGATGACCGTCATCATGACAGGCGGTGCGACTCCCGCACAGATCGGTTCGTATCTCACGGCGTTGCGCATGAAAGGCGAGACCATCCCCGAGATCACAGGCTCCGTCCGCGCCATGCGTAATGTCGCCGTGAAGGTCAACGTCAATTCGGCAGATCCCATCTACGACATCGTCGGCACAGGCGGCGACGGCGCGCACACGTTCAACATTTCCACCGCCGCCGCGTTCGTCCTCGCAGGCACGGGACGCAAAGTTGCCAAGCATGGCAACCGCGCCGCATCCTCGCAATGCGGCAGTGCGGATGTTCTCTCCGCACTCGGCGTCAATCTAGACCTCACACCCGATCAAGTTGCCGCAGCCATCGAGCAGGTCGGCATCGGCTTCATGTTCGCGCCCAAGTTTCATCCTGCCATGAAATATGCCGTCGGTCCACGCAAAGAGATGGGTCAGCGCACCATCTTCAACGTTCTCGGTCCGCTCACCAATCCCGCGGGCGCGCGCATCCAACTCACGGGCGTCTATGACGCCAAACTCACCGAGCCGCTCGCGCATGTTCTCAAAGAACTCGGCAGCCAAGCCGCGCTCATCATCCACGGCGCCAACGGTCTCGACGAACTCAATCCCACGGGCGTCAATCGTGTCAGTCATCTTCGCAACGGCAATGTCGAAACCTACGATCTCAACCCCGCCGACCTCGGTCTCGCGCCCTGCACCGTCGCCGATCTGCGCGGCGGCACCCCCGACGAGTCCGCGCAGATGATGAGAGACATCCTTTCCAACAAACTCACAGGCGCTCGCCGCGACGCCGTCCTGCTCAACACCGCCGCCGCCCTCGCCGCCGAAACAGGCGATTTCAAATCCGCGCTCGCCGAAGCCACTGCATCTCTCGATAGCGGCAAGGCTCTTGAAAAACTAAATGCCCTCATCGCCTTCACGCGCCGGACCTCCCGCCATGACAAATATCTTAGAAAAAATCCTCGACCAAAAACGATTGGAAATTGCGGCGCTCGACGCCCAAGCCTTGCGCCACGCCGCCGAGCAGAGTCCAACGCCCAGAGATTTCCTTGCCGCCATACAGCGCCGCCGCTTCGGGACTCAACCGAGCCTGATCGCTGAACTCAAGCGTGCCTCACCCTCGAAGGGAATCCTCGCCCCGCACCTCGACCTCTTCCAAGTTGCCGACATCTACACCCAAAACGGCGCCGCCGCAATTTCCGTTCTGACCGACGAGAAATTCTTCCAAGGAAAACTCGAAACACTTCGCACCCTGCGAACCGATTCCCGAATTCCGATTCCCCTTCTTCGAAAAGATTTCATCATCGACCCATCCCAAATTTACGAAGCCCGCGCCAACGGAGCCGACGCCATCCTCCTCATCGCCGCAGCATTACCCGATGATAAACATTTCGCCGACCTCCATGCTTGCGCCCTCAGTTTAGGATTGACCGCATTAGTCGAAGTCCACGACGAAGCCGAAACCGAGCGAGCCTTGAAAATTCCCAACATCCAACTCATCGGCATTAACAACCGCAACCTCGCCACCTTCGAAGTTTCACTCACCACCACCGAACGCCTCCGCCCAATGATTCCCGCCGACATCACCGTCGTCGCCGAGTCTGGAATTTTCACAGCACAAGATGTTGACCGTTTAGCAAAAGCCAAAATAGACGCCATCTTAGTAGGTGAAGCCTTAGTTACATCTGACGATATACCCGCGAAAGTCCGCGAACTAAGCGGTGTCACCCTGAGCGAAGCGAAGGGTCTCTACCCCGACGAGAGAGATGCTTCGCCGCAAAGCGGCTCAGCATGACATGGTTGAAATAATGACAATCATAAAAATCTGTGGAATAAAAACATTGAAAGACGCATTAGCGGCAATAGACTCAGGAGCCGACTATTTAGGTTTTAATTTCTACCCAAAGAGCGTGCGCTTCATTGAAAAATCTGCGTGCGCTGAGATCACATCCATGCTGAAGCGTGAACACCCACAAATTAAACTCGTCGGCGTGTTTGTGAATTCATCCGTCGAAGAAATCAAAGACATCCTGCAAGCCTGCCACCTTGACCTTGCCCAACTCCATGGCGACGAAACACCAGAGATTTTTGCCCAACTCGCTCCGCACGCCTTCCGTGCCTTTCGCGGCATCCCAGAATCAAATGCAGGTTATGAGAGAAGTGAAGTGCCTGCCATGTTGATAGATGCTGCTGTCAAAGGCGTCTACGGCGGCAGCGGAGTCACCGCCGATTGGACAGCCGCCGCGGAACTGGCAAAGAAATATCCGCTCCTGCTCGCGGGCGGACTCACCCCCGAAAACGTCGCGGACGCTGTTCGCCAAGTCCAACCTTGGGGCGTGGATGTGGCTTCGGGTGTTGAATCCGCTCCAGGGGAGAAAGACGCGGAGAAGATGAAAGCGTTCGTGAGAGCGATACTCGATATTCGAGATTCGGAATCGGCGTAGATAAATTCCCAATCCCAAATATCGAATTACGATTATCGAATATCTGATAACGGAGAACTTATGTCAACCACTTTATTACCCCACAAATTCGGTCCCTACGGCGGACAATTCGTCCCCGAAACGCTCATGCCCGCGCTCATTGAGTTGGAGCGTGAGTTCGTCTCGGCGCGGAATGACCCAGCCTTCAATCAGGAATTCGATAAATTGATGGCGTCATTTGTTGGCAGACCCACACCTTTGACATATGCCAAACGTCTATCTGAAAAATTGGGAGGCGCGCAAATCTATTTGAAGCGCGAAGACTTGGCACACACAGGCGCGCACAAGATCAATAATGCTTTGGGTCAGGCGTTGTTGGTGAAGCGCATGGGCAAGAAACGCATCGTCGCAGAGACAGGCGCAGGTCAGCACGGAGTCGCATCCGCAACCGCGGCGGCGCTGCTTGGATTGGAATGCGTCGTATATATGGGCTCCGTGGACATTGCCCGTCAGGAGCCGAACGTCTTCCGCATGAAGTTGCTTGGGGCGGAAGTGCGACCCGTTGAGTCAGGCACGAAGACCTTGAAGGACGCCATCAACGAAGCCATCCGTGATTGGGTGACGAACGTGCGTGATACGCATTATCTTTTGGGGTCGGCATTGGGACCTCATCCATACCCGACCATCGTGCGCGAGTTTCAGTCCGTCATTGGACGTGAGGCGCGCGAGCAAATGCTTATGGATGCGGGACGCCTGCCCGATACGGTCATCGCCTGTGTGGGTGGCGGCTCGAATGCCATCGGCGTTTTCAGTGGATTTGTCAAAGATGAGCAGGTTGAATTGATTGGCGTGGAAGCAGGCGGCAGCGGAATCGCTTCTGGCAAACACGCAGCTCGCTTCGGTGACGCAACTAAGGCGCGAGTTGGAGTTATCCACGGTACGCGTACTTATGTTTTGCAAGATGAAGACGGACAAATCGCCGAGACACATTCTGTCTCTGCTGGGTTGGATTATGCCGCTGTTGGTCCCGAACATGCCATGCTACGCGATACCGAACGCGCCTTTTATACCTCTGCTACCGATGAAGAAGCGTTGAGCGCCTTCCAAACCTTGTGCCACACCGAAGGGATCATCCCTGCATTGGAATCATCCCATGCTGTGGCGGAAGTCATCAAGCGCGCGCCGACCATGCGCAAGGATCAGGTGATTTTGGTTAACCTGTCGGGGCGTGGTGATAAAGACTTGAATACGGTGATAAAGGAATTAGGGAATCGGTAAATTGGGAATCGGGAATTGGCTACTGGACATGCTTTCCGATTCCCAAATCCCGACTCCCGATTCTCGAAACACGAGGAACTCATGAACAGACTTGAATCTGCTTTTCAAAACAAACCCATCTTCATGCCCTACTTCCCCTTGGGCTATCCTGACTTGCCCACCTCCATTGATGTGATCGAAGCCCTTGCCAAAAACGGCGCGGACTTGATCGAAGTGGGGCTTTCGTTCTCTGACCCGCTTGCAGATGGACCTGTGATTCAGCAAGCCACGCAAGTTGCGCTGGAGAAGGGGATCACAGTAAAGAAATCTCTGGAAGCCGTGAAAGAACTACGCAATCGCGGCGTGACCATCCCGCTGATTTTGATGGGGTATTTCAACCCCATGCTGGCATATGGACTGGAGAAATTTATCCATGATGCCCGTGAAGCAGGCGCGGATGGATTTATCATCCCTGATCTGCCATTGGAAGAAGCAGAGGAATTTCAATCCATCAATGGTGATATGCCATTGATCCAGATGCTCGCGCCGACATCGCCAGATGCGCGCATGGAATCTATCGCACGAACTGCAAAGGGGTTTATTTATTTAGTTTCAGTCACAGGTGTGACGGGTGAACGACGGGAAATCTCAAATGACCTTGGTGATTTAATAAAACGCGTGCGGGCACATACATCCGCGCCGGTGTGCGTGGGGTTTGGCATTGGCACACCTGAGCAGGCGGTGCAGGTCGGTCAACTCGCGGATGGAGTCATTGTCGGTTCGGCGTGTGTGAAAACGATCGGCGGAAGCAAAACGCCTGTTGAAACCGCGAAACAGTTTGCGGCGGAGTTCCGAAGCGCATTGTCTGGAGTCGGGAAATGATCCTCGAAGTGGTCATCCTGAATATTATCCCCGGTCAGGAAAAAGAATTTGAGGCGGCGTTTGCAAAAGCGTCGCCTATTATTTCCAGCATGGATGGGTATCACTGGCATCAGTTGCAGCATTGTTTGGAAGTTGAGAATCGATATTTGTTGTTGGTGCAATGGGAAACGCTGGAAGCGCATACGGTTGGATTTCGCGGCTCGGAGCAATATCAAGAATGGCGTAAGTTGTTGCACCCTTTTTATGATCCGTTCCCCACTGTGGAACATTATGAGGTGGTGCAAGACTACAGAAAGACGAATGAATAATTTAGTTAGTCAATTCCCCGCGTAAATCGGTTTGCATCAAGCGTTTGATTTCATCTACAGGAAGATTTTGACTGAATAGATACGAGAGTTTTGCCAACGCGGCTTCGGCGGTCATGTCGAAGCCGCTGATGACTCCGGCTCGAGCCAAGGCGGAGCCGGTGGCATAGTCCCCAAGGTGGACACTACCCCGTAGGCATTGCGTGCAATCCACGATAACCACGCCGCGGGCGGTGGCTTCTTCGAGCGCGGCGAGAAAATCCGCGTTGTTGGTGGGACCATTGCCAACGCCATAGGCTCGCAGGATCAATCCTTGTAACGGCGGTTGGAGGAAGTTGCGCACGACCTGTGCTGGGATGCCGGGCCACAAGGGCAGTGCTCCCACATTGACTTGTTTCAACTCTTGCACTTGCAAGGTGCTTTGTGGTGCGGGCAATACCAAATTCTTGTGGATGCGAATCTCCACGCCGATGTCACCAAGCGGAGGCAGGTTGGGGGAAGCGAAAGCATCCAGACCATCGGTGCTGACTTTGACCGAGCGGCATCCGCGCAGGAGTTGATTGCCAAAGCATAAGCAGACTTCGGGGATATTGAAATTAGCAGCGACAGTGAGAGCAGTAATTATGTTCGCCCGCGCATCGTTGCGGACTTCGCACAGCGGAATCTGTGAGCCGGTGAGCAAGACAGGTTTTCCTAATCCCTCTAGCATGAACGGCAAAGCGGATGCGGTGTACGCCATCGTATCGGTGCCATGTAGAATGATGAAGCCGTCATAGTTGTTGTAATGATTGCCAATGTCACGGGCGATCTTGTACCAATCTTCGGGGGTCATGTTCGCCGAGTCAAGCAGTGGATCATATTCATGAATTTCCACCTCAGGCATCAATTCACTTTTTAGCTCCGGCATGGATAGGATCTGCTCTGCCAAATATCCGGGCGCAGGGGCATAGCCTTCTGATGTAGGCTGCATACCAATCGTCCCGCCGGTGTAAATAATATAGACGCGTTTTTTCATGTAATGGTTACCTTCGCCGCAAAGATTTCATCAATTAAACCACGTTGCTCAACGATTTGATTTCGAAAATTTTTACTCTTAAAAACAAACTCACCTCGAAGGTTTAGATCGAAGTGAGTTTGTTTGAATATCTGAAAAAAAATTACATCGGGTTCATCAGTTGGAAGAAATTCCCATCCGGGTCTGCCAGGGTGGCAATTGCCCCTTCACCTTCACCCATGCCATACGGTTCTTTGATGACGGTTGCGCCAATGGTTTTGAGGCGTTCGAACTCTTCTTTAACTTGCGGCGTTTCAAAGTTGAGCATGATGCGCCCGGCGTCTTTCGCCTTGCCTCCCATTTCAGAATGGTTCAAGATCCCCAAAAATACATTGCCAACCTGCCAGCCCCAAAAGCCGTTATCGGGGTCAACCATATCGGCGGGCTTTCCAAGCAGTTTTTCATAAAAAGCTACCATCGCCGAAGATTGTTGTGTTCCAAGCATGACTGAATTCAAGTTCAACATTAAACACTTCCTTTCATTATTAAAGTGGGTAGCTTGATTTTAGAACAAAAGTTCTATTTTGGCAATGCCTATTTTCTACTTTGGCAGCCGTTTCATCTTGATGCAAGTGACCGGGTAGCCGTTGTTCTCGCCGTTGAAACGCCCGACCTCTTTAAAGCCTTCGCTTTCATAGAGTTTGATGGCGCTTTTGTTTCCATCGAGGACAATGGTCCATGCGCCAGCGCCGATCTCGCGGATGCCAATGCGCAGCAGTTCACGTCCGATGCCTTTGCCGTAGTGGGGTGGATCCACATAAAGCCAGGCGAGGTAATCCTCGTCCACGCCGACAAAACCGACCACGGTCTCACCATCACATGCGACGAATTTCTTGCTGCGTTTCAAGTCTTCCACTTCCTTATCCTGCTCGATCGGGATAAATCCGCGCGGGTCGCAAGAACCTTTGAGTTCGTCGGGTCTTGCCCGATCGTGGATCTGACAAATGGCTTGCCAATCTTTGTCTTCGTAGTTTCGGTAGGTGGTCATATTAAATTCTCCTATTTGTAGATCTTTCCATCGCGTGCCTGCCAAATATCTGTAGCGAAGTGTTCGATAAAGCTGCGATCATGGACAACAGCGAGGATGGTCCCATTGAAATTCTCCAGGGCTTCTTCGAAGCGTTCACGTGATGGGATGTCCAAGTGATTAATGGGCTCATCTAAGATCAAAAATGTACAGCCTTGTGCTACTAACAGAGCCAGTTGTAAACGGGCACGTTCGCCGAAAGAAAGATCACCGGCGGGACGTAACGCTGCATCTCCCTTGAAGAGGAAGTAATGTAGGAAGTTGCGCGTCTCAGTTTCGTTGATCGTTGAGACGCTTTGAATGGTTTGAACCGAATTCAAAGCCGGGTTGAGCAACTCCTGTTCCTGTGCCATATAACCAAGTTTGGTTGCGCCTCCCAAACGGAACGAGCCCTTCAATGGGGGAATCTTCCCAACCACAGTGCGAATAAAGGATGTCTTGCCTGCTCCATTGGGACCCGTTAACACCACACGCTGACCTGCACGGATGAATAAGTTTATGTCCGTCAGTAACGGATTCTCTAGCGTGTAGCCAATCGAGAGCGAATCGGTCACCAACACATCTTTCGATTGATGTTCCGGTTGGGCAAGGTCTAGTTTTATGCCCCATTTGGGCATCGGTCTTTCTACGCGTTCATCCGATTGCATGTAGCGGTCTAATTTTTTCTCGCGAGATTTTGCCTTCACTGCCACCTTTTTTGCAATACGGCGCACACCCGGTTGGCGCGGGGTGGTAGTCATTTCTACATGCAGGGCTTGTTGCTTGGTGCGGTTAATATCATCTTTCATGCGGCGAATTTCAGTTTCCTGATCGCGATACGCATCCCATTGCTTGTTCCACTCATGATCTTTCGCGTCAAGATAGTCGCTGTAATTGCCTTCGTAAGACTTGATGCCATGCGTAATTGAATCCAATTCCAGTACTCTTGTTACTGTGTTATCCAAAAATGTGCGGTCGTGTGAGACGATCAGGGCTGCGCCTTTGAATCCCTTCAACCAACCTTCGAGCCATTCGAGCATTTCTATGTCAAGGTGATTGGTCGGTTCGTCCAGCAACAGAAGATGTGGATCATCCAACAAAACTTTGGCGAGCATGAGACGAGTCTTTTGCCCGCCGGAGAGATGGGCGACGGGCGTATCAGCGGGGAAGTGAGACAAGCCCAACGGCTCCAACACCGCCGACGGTTGAATGCCCTCTCCTGAGAGTTTGCGCAACGCCGAATCGTATTGTTCTTGGAGCGCGGCATCGTTTGGGTTCTGCGATAATGCCAGAGCGAGTGACTCCACTTCCAGCGCAGGGTCGGTTTGGGAATCAGAATCCAGCCCGAGCGCAGAGTGAAGCGTTTGTTCGGGGGAGAAATCCATTCCTTGAGCAAGGTAGCCGAGGCGTAGATTCTGGCGCGTAAAAGCAACATTCCCACGCTCCGCGTCAGGATGTTCCAGACCGGCAAGGATGCGCATGAGCGTGGTCTTGCCGGAGCCGTTTGTGCCGATCAGCCCGATGCGCTCGCCTGTGTTGATATTAAAGTTGATATTTTTGAGAACGGGTTGGATACCGAAATATTTTGAAATATTGTGGATACTAAGCATATGAACGAACTCCGTAGTTAAATAGAAAACCGAGGGCATGCCTCGGCAGTATTAAACGCCAATAGGGAAGTGCCCTGAAACAATTGGTTTAACTACTTGCTGTCCGTCATTCGCTGGGTATCCTTTTTCGTTTTATTTCTAACTCATTATACCGTGCTGGGGTAAACTTGTGAACGTTTTGAACGTCAAAGAAGTATCATTGATCAAAGAGGTTAATATGACGAAACGAGTTTTGGCAGTATTGGCTCATCCGGATGATGAGTCGTTTGGGTTGGGCGGTACGCTGGCATTATATGCGCAGCGTGGGTATGAGACGTATTATGTCTGCGCTACACGCGGCGAAGCAGGGACGGTGGACGCGGAGCATTTGAAAAGTTTTAAAGACACTGCCGAGATGCGTACAGATGAGTTGATGCGTGCTGCCAAGGAACTGGGTTTGAAGGAAGTGATCTTCCTTGGGTATCGTGATTCAGGTATGCCTGGCATGGAAGCCAATCAGCATCCTGATGCGCAGATTAATCATCCTGTCGAAGAAGTGGCGGGTAAGGTGGTAAAGCATATCCGCGCGATCAAGCCAGATGTTGTGATTACGTTTGACCCGATTGGCGGATATAAGCATCCGGATCATATCCATATTCATAAGGCAACGGTACTTGCTTTTGCCAATGCAGATGACGAAAATTTCCATCCGGAGGCTGGCGAAGGTTTCAAGCCAAGCGCTTTGTATTTTCAGGTCTTTCCACGCTGGTTCCTGCGTGTGATGACAAACCTGATGCCCTTGATCGGTAAAGACCCCACCAAATGGGGGCGCAATGGCGATATCAATTTGAAGGAACTAGCTGAGGTGGATTTTCCCGTGCATGTGCGTATTAATACCCGTTCTGTAGCTGAGATAAAGACGCGTGCCAGTGCTCAGCACGCTTCGCAGGGCGGCATTCAGATGCGCCGCGGGCTGATGGGCTTTGTAACGCGATTGTTCGGCGAACGAGAAGATTTCATGCAGGCGTACCCCCCGATGGCAAATGGATCCAAAATAAAATCAGACTTTTTCGACTCTTAAAAGAGGAAAACAGTACAAAAGACATCTATTCCCAGATTTCGCCTTGTGTTAAGATTCCGAAAAGTTACGGATTAATTCTGCCTTGAAGGAGAATGGGATGCCAGAAAAACGCACCGTACCGCGCAAGAAATTTAACATGTACATGCGTGTCATGGATGATGACACCAGTGAGATCCTTGGTCATATGGTGGAGGTCAGTTCCACCGGATTGAGGCTGGAAACGGTGGCACCTTTGCCTTTGAACAAGGATTACTATCTGCGTATTGAATTGACGCCTGACGTAGCGGCTGTCCCCTTCATTATTTTTGTTGCTCGTACCAAGTGGTGCAAAATGGATGTCTTTCAACCGAATCTGTACCAAGTGGGTTTCGCGATTGCTGAGATCATGCCTGAGGATCAGGCGGTTTTTATGCAGATGCTGCAAAAGTTCGGCTCGTAGCGTCTGTTATTTGGTGTAAGTAACCCTGAACATGCCCCGCACCGTGGATACGTAAGCCAATCCTTTTTCTGTATCCAATGCGATGGTGCGGATCCAGGGTCCCAGGTAAAAACTTGAAATTGGTTTATTTGTGGTCAGATTGATCACGACAAGCCTGTTGTTCATGAAATTCCCAGTGAGCAACAGGTTTCTTGTTGTGTCGAGTGTCAAGGTTCGATCCCCCAGGCTCGCTTTAATTCTTCCTGTAGCTTCAAGCGTATCTGCGTTGTACCGAAGGATCGCGCCATCCAACGGCGAGGCTATCCAGACTTCGTTATCTTTTGCAGAAAAGACCATACGATCTGTCCGCGGGCTAATTTCTACCTGTTTCGTGATTTTGTAGTCTGTCATATCCCAAACCGCAAAATATGGATCGCGAAAGGAATTGAAATACATCAATGGCTTTTCAGGGTGAAATATCAAGTATGCAGTTGGGATGATCGGGAAAGGCATACTGGCAATGATCTTGCCACTTTCACGTTCGAATACATAGACCGGTGTGCCGATCTCTGCATCTGCTTCGGAAGAGAGTACGATGGTGTCGTCGCGTGCCTGCCACTGGATCCATACATCTCCTGGCGAAAGGTCTGGTACAGGCACATACCTGAGTGTTTCCAAGGTCAGGGCATTCAAATAGACCAATTCGCGTGTTTCGGCTTTATATACGTACAGTTCTTGAAGCACCGGGTTAAAAGCAAAACTCTGAGTCTTACCAATGTCTTCGCGAGACCTGAGCGGAGGCTGCTCGAGATGATTTGTATCGAACGCCAGCATGAAGTTGGTTCCGCGCCCAACAACGTAGAGTAAGTCATAGTCTGGGTTTAACTCGACCCAGTTGTAAATTCCCGTGGCAAACTTTTCGACTGAGGGGTCGGCATGTATTTTTTCAGCAAGACTAAAGACTCTCGGGTTGTCATAGGGGACAAATAGAAAGATCCAAAATAGAGATGCAACGGTCACTCCACTCAACCACGCCCATTTTCTGGCGGTATTTCCCACTCGACCTTTTTCCATCAACCAAAGAATATACGATTGGGGAATGAACGCTTCCACCACACCAACACCAGCCATAAAAATTAGGTCGACCCATCTGCCTGATGCAAGTCCCTTTGCAAGCCATTCCTGTGGGAGGGTATTCAGGGCGAGAAGCGCAGTTACCGCAGTTGTCCTTGCAAACGCATCTGTCATCTGGAAGAGATAAGTGTAGGATATGTAAATGACCAAAAACGCCCCTGCAAGAGAGATGAGATACCTTACTGTATTGGAGAGGAAGACCAGTTTTTTGACCAGCCAAAACCCCAACCCCAGCCCGAGGATCAAGATAAAGTATAGAAGCAGACGCGTTGAGAGTGTACTAATGGTGAATACAATGAAATCCATCCGCCCTAAAAAACCGAACGTGCTTTCGTAAAACCCAACCAATTGGTATCGAAAAAGATATGCGACCAGCGCAAACAAAGGCAGACGGAACGCTGCCCATGGTAATACCCAATCTCGTTTCAAATTCATTTTCTGATAATAACAGATGGTGAAAAATTACGGGTCACTGCGTCACGAGGATGGAAGGCTTCATTTTGTGCCAGTCGGTCGCTTCTTGATACGAGTAGCCAATACGCAGGACACCAGATTCATTCCAGGCGCGCGAGACGATCTGCAAGCCGATCGGCAGACCCTCGGAGGTGAAGCCGCAGGGGATGGAAATCGCGGGCAGTCCGGTCAGGTTGAATGGTGCCGTGAGGCGCGTCAATAGTCGAGCACGTTCCACTGCATTTTCGCCTTTGAGTACAGGAGCGGCAATTGGGGTGGAAGGCAGGATGAGAACATCATATTCTTCGAAAAGAAGATCGCATCGTCTGCGGACCTCAACCTGCGTGCGCCGCGCCAACGCATACTCGCTGGAAGTGAATCCTGCTCCTGTTTCCAGCCGCTGACGAACATCCGCACCAAACCAATCGGGATGTTCCTGAAGCCGCTCACGATGGAAGGCTGCGCCATCTGCTTGAGTCATCAAAGAATTGGCAAGCGCACCCTCGCGCAAGAAGTCCATGTTGACTTCTTCGATGATCGCGCCTTGTTCTGCCAGTACATCCGCTGCTTTGCGGACGGCATGCAGAATGTCTGGGCTGGTGACTTCTTCCACAAAGGAACCGACTGCAAACGCCACCTTTCGATCACGGATCGAGTCGCGCATGTGGCTGGAAAAATCGCCGGGCAATGTCTTGAATGAAGCGGGGTCTTCGCTGTCGTATCCGCCCATGACTTGCAGCATCAAGGCGGCGTCTTCGACTCGTTTTGTGATCGGTCCGGCATGGTCGAGGTTCCACGAAAGCGGCAGGACACCCCTCAAACTGATTCGTCCGTATGTGGGTTTAAGTCCTACCACACCACACAAAGCAGCTGGAATGCGGATCGAGCCGCCAGTGTCCGTGCCAATGGCGGCGAGTGCCATTCCGGTGGCGACCGCTACCGCACTTCCACCGGAGGAACCGCCGGGGATGCGGGTGGTATCCCATGGATTAAGGCAAGCCCCAAAATGTGGATTGTTGTTGGTGACGCCGAGTGCGATCTCATGTGTATTGGTCTTGCCAATGATTTTCGCGCCGGCATTCTTGATCTTTTCTACTACAAAAGCATCTTCGCTGGGGACGTAATCGGCAAAGAACTTGGTCCCTCCTGTGGTGCGGATGCCCTTGGTGTTATACAGGTCTTTGACAGCAACGGGGATCCCTTGAAGGAGAGGAGCATGGTGATTGTTTGCCACTTCCTCTGTTCCTTGTGGAATGACCGTGATGAAGGCATTCAGCGTCGGGTTGAGGCGCTCGATCTGACGGTAACAAGCAGCGGCAAGGTCAGCAGCGCTGATCTCATTGCTTTTGATCAATTCTTTTTGTTCAGATAAGGTCAGGGAGTCACTGTTCATAGTCATCGATTATAGCCAAAGATATTTATTTCTCCATAGCCTATGGGTACTGATGGATGAGTTATTATTCAAATTTTAATCTTGTTGCAAGCACGCTTTTATACCATTGGGTGATATAAATGCGCAATACTTCGCTACAGTTTTCATAATTGCAATTTCACCCAAAGGAGAAAGTATCTTTATGAAAAGTTTGATTGGAAAGGTCGTTGCTAGTTTGGCGCTGTTGGCAGTCCTGGTTTCAGCCTGCAGTTTGGGAGGCGGCAACTCCGCCAATGTGGAATCCGGTGCTGTGCCCGTGTCGACCGATGATCCTGCTGTGCTTTCTGTCTCTATTAATGGACCAGTTGAAGGGGCAACCATGCCCTGGGTGGATGGCAGCACACTGGTTTTTATCCCCGAAGGGTCATTTGGAATGGGAGAAACAGGCGGGGCCGATAATCCCTTACATACGGTTCAGTTAAGCCCGTATTGGATCCAGCAAAGTGAAGTCACCAATCGCCAGTACGCTTTGTGTGTTGCGAGTGGGCAATGTTCACCGCCGATGGATGACAGGCGGGCGCTTGCTATCAGCGAAGCTACCCAGGTGGATGTACCCGTAACAGGGGTCAGCTGGGATCAGGCTTCAACTTATTGTTCATGGATTCAAGGAACATTGCCCACTGAAGCCCAATGGGAAAAAGCTGCTCGTGGACCAGAAAGCCGGATATATCCATGGGGCGATACCAATCCTTCTTGTGACCTTTTGAATTTTGAGAACTGCGTCGGGCATCCGATCGAGGTTCGCCAATATGCCGACGGGCAGTCTTATTACAAGATGTTCGATATGGCAGGGAATGTCTTCGAGTGGGTATTGGATTGGTATGACCCTGCCTATTACCCGGTTTCGCCGCCCTCAGATCCTGCTGGAGCCGCAAGTGGAACAACCCGCAGTTTCCGTTCGAGCAGTTACTATTCTTTTGCTGCAGATGTAAAGCTTGCCCGCCGTTTGTATATGGAGCCTGAGAAATTCCGTGAAGACCTGGGGTTCCGTTGTGTGGTTCAAGACCCAGCGATCCAGACGCCTTATTGTCAGGTCAGCGCGGTCGGAATCAAACCATCCGGCGCAGACGGTTCGGCATCAAATTCGGGTAGCTGCGCTCCGCCTGAATTTGAACAAGGCAATGCCTTCTGTGCAAATGGGAATTCGTATTCAAATATTTTTGTTACATCGGGCGTATTGACATCTGTCGATCAGAGTTCTTTTTGTAATTATGGCGGTGTTACCGATGGAACCGAGCTTTTTACCTGTGGACCTGGTAAAACCGAAAAGACTATGAACATCTGTGGTGAATGCACAAGCGCACCTTCGGTAAATGAGATCAACTGCCCTGCCGGGTATACGGCAAATGCAGATGGTTCGTGCAGCTGGGGGGTAGCGGGCTTGGACTCAGTCGGTGGTTGTCCTCCAGGTTGGACGCCAGGCGGGAGCAATGGCGGAGGCGGTGGCGGTGATAAAGGCGGCGACGGTACCGTGTGTTCATATCAAGGACCGAAGGATGGTGAGCATTGCCCGCTTGGCACTTACTATGATCCGTCTATTGCTGCCTGTGTTGGAGAGATGATTCCAGGAACCCCAACTTGTGCGGCTGGGTTTACATACGATCCGCAGGCACAATGCTGTGTTGCTCCATCTGGAGGAAGTTACCCAGGGTGCGGTCCTAATGAGTTTATGAATGAACAAGGGTTCTGTACGCCATTGGTGATCAATACCACTTCTTGCGTTGATATCACGGTCTCTTATATAAGTTGTGAACTACCTCCCACCAAAGTGCCAGGGGAAGATGGCGGCGGCAATACTAGCTGTCAGTCGATTTCTTGTGATTATCCATACACCTTTGACGGAGTTTGTTCCTGCGTTTATAACCCAAAGCCTTAGATACTAATTCAAAAAATCCCCCGCTTGTTCAGCGGGGGATTTTTGTATTACGAAAGACGTTAGAACAAGCCGAGAACCTTGCCGGTTTCAAGGTCAAGGTCTATATCATAGAATGATGGGCGGGTGGGTAGACCGGGCATGGTGCGCATATCACCAAGGATGGGGTACAGGAAACCGGCACCCACGCTGGCGCGGATCTCGCGCACACTAATGCGGAATCCGGTGGGGGCACCCTTCTTGGTCGCATCTGTGGTGAAGGAAAGATGGGTCTTCGCCATGCAGATCGGCAGTTTGTCGAAACCAAGGCGGGTATAGCGTTCGATCTGTTCCTCGGCTTCAGGGGAGTAATCCACGCCATCAGCACGATAAACCTCTTTTGCGATGGTTTCGATCTTGCTCTTGATCGAGTTTTCCAGCGGGTACAGGAACTGGAACTTGCTGGGCTTTTTGGCTGCTTTCACGACTGCTTCTGCCAGCGCCTTGGCGCCTTTGCCGCCATCTGCCCAGTGGGTCGAGACGACTGCATCCATTGCACCAAATTCAAGCGCAGCCTTGCGGATGAGTTCAACTTCGGCAGGAGTATCGTTGGCAAAGGAGTTGACCGCCACCACTACGTTCACACCGAATTTAAGAGCGTTCTGAATATGGCGTTCGAGGTTGGCGAGACCCGCCTTGAGCAGGTCGAGATTCTCTTCCACATACTCGGGGGCAAGGGGTTTGCCAGCCACTACTTTTGGACCGCCGCCATGCATCTTCAGTGCGCGGACAGTGGCAACCATCACCACCACCTGAGGGATCAAGCCTGAGTAGCGGCATTTGATGTTGAAGAACTTCTCCATGCCGATATCCGCGCCGAAGCCGGATTCGGTGACCACGAAACCATCTTTGCCGACCAGTTTGAGCGCGATCTTATCTGCGATGATGGAGGACTGTCCATGCGCAATGTTGGCGAATGGACCTGCATGAACGGTGGCGGGAGTGCCTTCGAGGGTTTGCATCAGGTTGGGTTTGATCGCATCCTTCATGAGGACGGTCACCGCGCCAGCCACGCCGAGGTCTTCCACGGTTACGGCTTCGCCCTGCTTGTTGGTGGCAACCACCATTTTGCCGAAGCGTTCGCGCATATCTTCGATGCCAGTGGTCAGTGCCAGAACAGCCATGATCTCAGAAGCAACGGTAATGTCGTAGCCAGACATGTGAGCGTGACCGACTTCATCCTTGCCGCGCCCCACTTCCACTTCACGCAGCATGCGGTCATTGATGTCTACCACACGGCGCCAGGTGATGGTCTTCTCGTCGATATCAAGGCGCGCAAAGCGGGTGCGCTCTTCAGGGGTCAAATCGTTGGGATTGGTCTTTTTGATTCCGAGTTTCTTCAAGCGGCGCAACATGGTGGGTGAGAATTTGCGTTCACCTTTTTTATTGGCGGGGCAAAGCGCATTGAAGAGTTTTTCATCGTCCTGCTCTTTCTCATGCATGACACGCGTATCGAGCGCAGCAGCCACGAGGTTATGAGAAGCGGTGATGGCGTGAATGTCGCCGGTGAGATGGAGATTGAAATCTTCCATCGGAATGATCTGCGAGTAACCGCCGCCAGCTGCGCCGCCCTTGATGCCGAAGGTCGGTCCCATTGAAGGTTGACGAATGGCAGTGATGACTTTCTTGCCGAGATGCGCGCCGAGCGCCTGCGAAAGACCTACAGTAGTTGTGGTCTTGCCTTCACCAAGCGGGGTGGGGGTAATGGCGGTCACGTCCACATAAATGCCGTTTGGTTTACTCTTAAGGCGTTCCAAAATTTCAAGTTTGATCTTGGCTTTGTACGGACCGAACAACTCAAGTTCATTCTCGCGCACACCGAGCTCCGCTGCGATCTGTGTGATCGGTTTGAGCTTACCCGCTTGTGCGATATCAATATCTGAAGGGACGGGGCGCAACAGCTTCAATTTGGTCGGCTGAAAAGCATTGCTGGCTTTTGGTGCAGCTTTCTTGACTACTTTTTTTGCAACTTTCTTGGGCGCAGCTTTCGCACCCTTTTTGACAGACTTGCCTTTGGTTGCCATAGAGTCTCCTTGGAAAATTATATATAATTATTACTTCCCCAATTATCAGACAAATTTAAAAAAACGCAAGAGCAAACCGTCATTTTTTTGTAACTAGTGCCCAACCGATTTAAAAGCAAAGGATGAGTGGGGGTAAAACTCGCCTCGCCACCCTTCATCTTGGTATTGTTTTGAGGATTTAGGCGGTCAATAAAGTCCCTACATTTTCGCCCTGTAGGGCGCGTGTAAGGAATCCATGTTCTTCTGCAGAAAAAATTTGTACGGTCAACTTATTTTGCTTTTGGATGAGGGATAGCATTTCCTCCACCTTGGCTTTCATCCCACCTGTAACATCGGTACTCGCCGAACCTTTGATGCCTGCGCGCATCGCTTCATAATCTGCAAGTTGGATCTGCTTCACAAGCTGAGTTCTCGCTGGGAAATCTGCCCATACCCCGGCTTCAATGCCAGCCAGCAGGATCCGTGTGGTCGGGAATTGGTCCACGAGAAACGTGAAGACATCTTCTGTAGAGAGGATCGTACCGCCCAGCGTTTCATCGAAAGCGACATCACCTTGCACCACCGGCAGTAGGTTAACTTCCAATGCCCGGCGAATGGTCTCCACGTTGTGATGGGTCACTTTGCGTTTATCTGAAACGATCGAAGCAGAGGGCGGAAATGGCATGGCGGGAATTCCGGCTTCAAAGAGGGAAGTCACAACATAGCGGTTCAACTCCGCTGCCTGCAAACGGACTTCGGTGAAGCCCAGCCATTGTTCTTTCGTTTGCACACCGTCACGTGTGCCATGTTTCTTCGCGGCGACGTGTCCGAAGGAGCCGGAGCCATGCCCAAGGATCAGGTTCAGCCCTAGGTTCGAGTCCAGAGCCGTTTTGACCTCGCTGGCGAGTTCTTTTAATTTATCTAATCTTGGGGTATAGGGTTTGTCTTTGTCGGTGATGAGCGATCCGCCCAGTTTGAGGAGAACGAGTTCGTTGGTCATGGTGCATGTTTTAACACATAATCCTAAAAATGTGTCGAGAAAAGAGTTCAAAAAGTTTTCATGTTTTTCTGGGCAATTCTTGAAATTGGTCAGACTCTCCACATGCTATAATTTCATTATGGATATTCGCACCGGTGTCATCGTTCTTGCCTTGTTCGCAGTTTTGGGGGCATTCTTTTCTCTTCGCGGAGCGATCCGCAGTATGCAGGCAGCACGCAAGATCTCATTCTACAGTCTGCGCAAGCGATACAATGCCAATGCTTGGAGGCTGGTCATTTTGGCGTGGGTACTGATCGCGGCGGCTTTTTGGTTCCCGGGCGGCGGAGCAGAAGTGATGTATCAAGTTTTCCCCCCGTCTGCCACACCTTCGCTGACGCCGACCATTACGCTTACCCCAACGATCACGCTTACCCCAACCTTGACATTGCCGCCTACTCAAACCTTGACTCCGCTTGTTTCCAACACACCTACCCTGACGCCGACCCCATTCCTGCCGGTTGCCATTGAAGCGCTCTTTGCTGGACCCGTCACTCCGAACCCAGACTCGATCTTCACTGCGGTTCAATTTTCAACCGAGTTTGACGGCGTCAATGCCGTGGACCCAAAAACTGTTTTTGAGCTGCCCCTCCAAACGCTTTATGGCGGCTTCGACTACAACAATACCCTGCCTGGCGTTCAATGGACCGCACTCTGGTATCGCGATGGAGAATTGGTCTGTTATGAAACCGAGCCCTGGCGCGACGAGTGGGGAACGGGCGGCATTGGCGGATATACCTCTTGCACCTCGCCTTTAGGCGGCTGGCAGGCAGGACAATACGAAGTGCAGATCTTCATGGGCTATGAATGGAAAGTGGTTGGGCGCTTTGTGGTGATGGAGAATCTTACGCCGGTTGTCACACCGACGGGGACACCAGACCTGACCACGACCTTATTGCCAACCACTACACCATAACTCATAAGTTGCAAATCCTAAAACATCATAGAGGAATAGTATGACCGCTTTTCAAGATTTCTACCCCGACTATTTTGCCCATTGTTACGGCTGTGGTAAATTGAACGATCTTGGTCATCAGATCAAAAGTTATTGGGATGGTGACGAATCCGTCTGCCACTTTCAGCCCAAGCCGTATCATACCGCCATTCCCGGTTATGTTTATGGCGGGCTGCTCGCTTCGTTGATCGACTGTCATGGTACAGGTACGGCTGCGGCGGCAGGATATCGCGCTGAAAACCGTGAAATGGATACTGAGCCTGCACTTCGTTACCTGACCGCCTCTCTACATGTGGATTATCTTAAACCTACGCCGATGGGACCGATCCTTGAAGTCCGTGCACGGGTAAAGGAAGTGAAAGGGCGCAAAGTAGTGATCGAGGAATGGCTGCAGGCAGATGGTGTCATTACAGTAAAAGGTGAAGTGGTCGCGGTTCAGGTGCCTGATTCCCTGGTAAAAGAACTGCTTGAAAAAGGCGCCGGTTCGTGATGGCGCCGAACGATCTCCATATGGAAAAGATAAAAAAGATGAAAACCAAAAAGTTAACGTTCGTGATCTTGTTCGGATTGGTTCTGGCTGGCTGTACATCGAATGTCCCCGCTGATATGCGGTTGATGATGATGGATCAGGAAGATATCCCGTCCGAATGGGTCATCTTCAATGAGTCGACGGGTGAGGAGTGGGGCGGCGAGGTTTATAACATTGGCTTTGCGTATGGAAACGAATCCACGTCGGCCGCAATAGAGCAGCAATTGATCGTTTATTCGGATGCGACAGCAGCAGTTAAAGGCTTTGGGGAATATACGGGCTACATTTACACGGCTGGCTGGTCAACGCCGGTCGAGGCGAACTTTGCCCCCGTGACTGCGGGAGATCTCTATGAATTCAAATGTGCCGATCAGGAACTGGATCATACGGTATTGAAGAACTGCCTTGTTCTTCAACAGCATGATAATTATGTGTCTGCTGTAGGCGCCAGTGTCAGCGGACCTTTGACCTTCGAAGCACTGAATTCAGCACTGAAGGCGATCGATGCAAAATTAAACGGTAATTAGATATCTCAATCTGCGCCTTGGCGCCAAAACTTTGCAGATTCTGCAAGGTCGCAACTTGGATTAGATATAAATAATCAAAATTCTTAAACAAATCCCCCGAAGTTAAACTCGGGGGATTTGTTTTTAACCAAAGAATTCTTTCATTGGCTTGAAGTAATAATCCTGCCAGCCGGTTTTATAACCGTCTGCCTGCCCTTCAGGGATACGTGTGTGTTTTAAGGTCAGTGTCGTTTTGCCTTCATTCTCTTCCAGCAAGATATCCACTTGAGAGTCTTCGGCGCCTTCGGGGAACTCGCTGGTCCGCCAAGCCTGCGAAATGCGTTTGTTCGTTTCCAAGACGGCGAATGTGCCCCAGATATACCCATCCCAGGCGGTAAATTTTCCGCCTGGGATGCCATTCACGTTGGCAGGGCTGCCCGTCATTAAGGTGTGACCTTGCGTGGAGATCCAGGCAGTGTAGATCGTCTCTGCGCTGGCGTTGAATGTTTCAGAAACCGTAAATTCGTTTGACATACTGCCTCCAACCGTTAAACTAAATTGCTTCGCCGCAAAAGGCGCGGCTCGCAATGACGGGATTCTAATTATTTTCGACCGACCACTTAGATCGCCCACTCTTTTTTGCGTGTGTACATTTCATTGGCGATCTCACCCGCAAGGCGGGCATTGTTAAGCAGCAGGGCAAGATTGCTTTTAAGTGACTTCCCTTTGGTCAGCTCGCTAATCCGCCCAAGGAGGAAGGGAGTTAATGCCTGTCCGTGGATTCCTTTTTCCATTGCTTCCGCGGAGGCTTTTGCGATCATCGGCTCCATCTCGGATGCGGGTATGGCATCTGTTTCGGGGATCGGGTTCGTCACGAGGATGGCGCTGCGCAACCCAAGGCTCCAGTGAGCTTTGGCGAACTCGGCAATCTCTTTGGCAGAATCCAGCCGGGCACTGACTTTAAGTCCGCTTTCGCGGGAGTAGAAGGCGGGGAATTCGTCAGTCTGGTAGCCGACAACTGGCACTCCCATGGTTTCAAGGTATTCCATGGTGGCTGGCAGATCAAGGATGGCTTTTGCTCCAGCACAGACCACGATCATGGGGGTTTCTGCCAGGGCTTTCAGGTCGGTGGAGATATCAAAGGATGATTCTTTATGTACGCCGCCAATGCCGCCGGTGGCGAAGACTTTTATGCCGCTCATGTGCGCGGCAAGCATGGTACCTGCAACCGTTGTACCGCCATCCATTTTTTTTACGATGGCGGTGGCGAAATCGCGGTGACTCACTTTCAATGTGGCTTGACTTTCAGAAAGCCGGACCAGCTCCTCGTCTGAGAGACCGATGCGGATCTTTCCATCTAACAGCGCCACAGTGGCGGGAATCGCTCCGGCGTCACTCACTTGTTTTTCCATATTGCGTGCCAGTTCCAAATTTTGTGGTTGGGGCAGACCATGAGTGATGACAGTGGATTCGAGGGCAACAATAGGCACGCCTACGGTGAGTGCGCGTGTGATTTTCGTAGAGAGTTGGAAATGAGGGTGTTTCATTAAGATCCTTTTACATAATGATAGACATGGAAATCGATATCGCGCAGGGCTTTATCAATACGGGCGATCTCGGCTTGTTTTTCGACCGAGGAGCGGGTTTCTTTTTCAATGAGTTCGCGTGCGACAATAAACTCGCGTCGGAAGGCTTTCAGGATCTCGAGTGCCAGGACGTGCGCATCTCTTTTTAACGCAACGTTTGCAGCGGCATTAAACGAGAAGCGCTGCTGGAGCATGGGGCTGTGGGCGATATCCGGGTTGTCTTCGAGGATCTTGGCAAGTTCGAGATATTCTTTTTCAGACAGTTTTCGGCTGGAACTGGCGCTGCTTCCTTTGTTGAAATTGCCGACGATGACGTTGTTAACCAGCTCCATGAGTTCTTTCATTTCATGGCGCTTGCCCGAACGTTCGATGTCGCCGCGTTTGCGGGCGTTCTCGCGGAGCATTTGCGAAGCGGCTTTTAATTCTTCCTGGATCATTTCTGAGGGCAGCTGCCAGGTGCCGATGTCGATCCAGTGAATGGCAACCCCAAGTTTTCCGGCTTTTTCTACGAACTCATTGCTGAAGAATTGGGCTGTGATCTTGGAACGTGATTCAAAATTAGGAGTGCGGTACGAGCCGCTGCTGCTGGCGACGGTCTGTTCGCCGGTCATTTCAAGCCGCATTTGTTTGTTGGTGACTTCGTTCGCGTTCAGGTTATCGATCTCCTTGGTGCTGATGCTGGCAAGGATCTCGCTTAGGTTACGCGAGGTGATCAGTTTTTCCAGCTCACTGGTGATCAGTGGGATGACGGTTGTGTCCCATGGAAAGGAAACACCCGAGGTCTTGGCAGGCGGAGGCGACATGATGATCTGGTCGTATACCAGTGAATAGACTGCCTTTTCCTGGAAGTGATAGGGGTCATTTTCAGGCGCTTCGTTCTTGGGTTTGCGCAGAATGCTGAACAGCACCTTGATATCTTGCGCTTCAAGCGGGATGCCGTCTTTGGTGCGCGACCGGACGGAAAGTCCGCGTACGAATTGATCGCGCAGGTTAATGATGGCGTATTCGCGTTTACCCACTTCATCATATTTGCCGATCTCTCGAATACGTTCGAACCTGCCCAGCTTCCATGGTTTGCCGCGCGGATGAATGATCTCTGGTGTTCCATCCACACGTTCGAGCAGGGCAACGCTATCCAGGTTGACTTGAACATAACCGGGTCCGCCGATGAGGATGATGGGGGAGCGTTCATCTTTTTCGGAGATTTTTCCTTCGTTGATGGTGATCTGCTCTGACCCATCCCCAAAGGTCACTTCTTCAATGAAATTATCGGCAATGGCTTCATCTTCAAGCTCAAAAATATCTGCCAGATAGTTGGCGGCTTTTTTGCGGGCAAGTGCGTATGCCACTGCAAATAACGGCAGGTATTTAAAGATGCTTAAACCGATCACTGCAACGCGCTGGATATTATCTGTTGCGAGAAAGATGAAAAGCACGAGGGTCAGACCGCTAAGCACAACCCATGCCGCCAGGCGCACATAGGTGCGCATCGTATTGCGGTATTCCACACTTTCTTCTGTCAGCCCGAAGAGGCGCGGAATGAATTGGTCACGTTGGGCGCGGAGTTGCTTCATGACTCATCCTCTTCGCGGCTCAACGTTGTATCCAGTTTGCTGACCAGCAGCCATTTCCAGACATCTTCAAGCTTTTTGATCTCTGCTTCCATTTGGCTGTTGGCGCGGCTTTCGATCAGGATGGTTTCTTTTACTGGCTCCATCAGGTTTTGCAGAGTGGTAAAAATATCTTCTGGGGTGGAGATCGGGTTCTCGAATTTTTGCGAAGCGATCTTCGCGAAACGTTTGATGGCTTCATTACGTGCGGCAGTCTCGATCAATTTTTCGCGCTCATTCAACAAGTCTTCTTCGCGCTTGGCGATCTTGGTCCACTCGGCACTCCAGTTCTTGATGGTTTGTTCTTCAATGGCTGGATCGAACAAGACGTTATGGATACGAACATCCATGATCTCCAGCCCGCGGTCAAGGAGTTGATGGTATTCAAGACTGACGAGCGCTTCACCCGTGGGCAAACCGGTATCGTCCATGGCGACGACTTCGGGTCGTTTTACCCGACGGTTGATCATCTCTTCAATGGTTTGCAAGCCGCTGACGCCTTCTGCTTTGAAAAGGTCTTCCAGTTTGAACTTGCGCACATATTCGCGCCACAGATTCACGACCAGATGCGCAGGCAGGCGGTGCCAATCCATGCGGGTGCGTTTGTTCTCTGCCGTGCCCAGCTCGATCACTTCGCGTGTTACGGCGCTGAGTACGGCGGCGGCATTATAGCCATATTGCGAGACCACGCCGCTTTCGGAGGGTCCCTTCGTTTCTGGTTGTTTAATGCGGAATTTAATACTAATGGTGGGGGATATTTCGAACCCGTCACGGGTAAGCCCCGCAGTCTGCTGGCGGCGACCTTGTGTTTCATTATATTTTTTCGGGTCGGAGATCGGAACCGGATTCAGGAAGGGTTGGTCGCTTGTCAACGGACCGATGAACTGCCATTGCGCGCGCAGATCCACACCTTCGTTGCGGGCGATCTTTTCCCGCCCCTTTGTAAAACGGATGCCCGGACCCGATGCGCCAGTGATTTCTGTTTCGGTCTGCATGACGATGGCGCTGGCACTATCCAGCACGATCACTCCCGGACCTTTTTTATCGGTCTCACCTTCATGCTTGATCACCCGTCCATTCTTGACGAACAGGATCGGACCACGGCTGCCGTCAAATCCGCTGACACGTGAGTAGATCTCCTGTCGGTCTTTCGGGGTCTGCACAGGCAGGATAAATTGTGAAAAGAAGTAGATGAGCTTGTCGATCAGATAGAATGTGGCGAAAATATCCACGATCAGGATGAACCCGGCTAGGGCAAGTGTGATAACTGAATACTCAAGCCCGAGTGCCCATAACAAGCCGTGGAAAACGACCGTGATCATGAATAACACGCCAAAAGGCGTCTGCAAAAAAGAACCGATTCCGCTAAAGGCGCGTTTCATTGTCGGGCGATTCTAAATCAAAATTGGAGAATGTGGCAGTCGGAATTGTTTCAATATGGTTTGAATTCCATCCCCCAAAAGACCCCTGTCAAAAGCCTGTTTTCGTCCGCATCTTTGGCACTCACGTCAATAAATGTGAATATTCTCACCTGACTGTTGTAAATTGATTGTAAACGCTCCACTTTGACATCTGTGGAGTAAAATACGCACCGCTTTGTTATTTCACTAAATATCTTTATACCCACATATTATTTCAAACTGCATTATGTAACGCCAAGGAGAAAGATAAAAACATGTCATCTAACGATATTAAACCCTGGTTTCGCGACGATATAGCCAGAACATTAATGAGTATATATTTTGCGTCTGCAGCGAATGGTACACAGCGAACTGATGATGATAATTATAGAGTTGGGTTTGCGGCTGCGCTTTCGAGCGTGGCATTGGCTGTAGGTGTTAATCCGGAAAGCTTTCTTGCACCTGAAGACATTCAAAGACTTCGAAGCAACTCCAGATAGATTTTAGCTTAAATTAAATAATTATTTTATTGAACAGATCCACCAGGCGGCAATGGTCCGGGTGGATTATTGCCGTTTCCGTGGTTGCTATCGCCATTGCGCCCGCCTTGAGCTTGGGCAAAATCTCGAAGGAAGTTAAAGAACTCCATGGGGATAATGTATTTGGTGGATGCGCCCTCGCCGATCCGTTCAAGCGTATCAAGATATTTCAAATTAAAAGCGATGGGATTCCTTGCCATGCCTTCGCCAATGGTCAGGAAGTCTCGCAACGAGCGGACTTTTGCATCAGATTTTACGAGACTGGCTTCACTTTCCAAGTTGGCAGTGAAGAGATTTTCGATGTGTTTCATCACACCGTCAGGCGGCGTTAATTCGCGAAGCTCAGTATTATTGACTTCCACACCCCATTCCGTTGCTTTGTGTTCGATGCGGCTGCGGATGAGTGCATTCAGGGCGCGCCTTCTTTCCATAGCGTTTTCCATTGTGAATTCTGCGATGGTAGCACGCAAAACAGCGGTGCTAAGCAGCGACATTGACTCGTCCACTTTGGATACCTTCGTCAGGCTTGGAGTGGGGTCGTCGATGTGCCACGAAATATAGAAACCAGCATTCGCCAGGATTCTGTCTTGCGTGATGCAGGGCTCCTTTTTGATTTCCTGTGAACGTTCGCGAACATCCACCTTTTTGGGGTTATCGATCAAAGGCAAAATGAAGACGAGACCGGGTCCTTTTTTGCCGATGGCTTTGCCTCCACGAAAAATGACCAGCCGTTCATTTTCCATCACATGATGATGTGAGAGCCATACATATAAAATGACAATGGCAAAGTACAGAACCCAGACTGAGATCTGGGCGATCTTTTTATCCAACGAGATAAAATAATAGCCAGCTGTTGCTGCTGAAGCAAAGGCAAAAGCCGGGATGAGCAGGATCAGCGGCATTGCGATCCAGACAAAGAATTCATTAAAAGAAGAGAAAAAAGGCGGACGGATTTTCTTGATAAAATCTTTGCGCTCGGGTTCATCTTCGGGTTCGGCCGCAATGACCCCTCGTAATGCCAGAAATTCAATGCCTGCTGTGGCAATGATGAATTTCCCTTTTTCGCTCTTGATGAACTGCCTGTCTAGTAGGGTTTGCAAGGCTGCCCAAAGATTGCCATTGGGTCGATCTGGAAATCTGGAGAGTTCGTGGGCGGTAAAACGCTGCCCACCAGACAGCATTAATAAAACCCATAAGGCGATGGGGTCAAATTCGTTGTTGATGTTTCCAACCATGGAGTCCTCGTTGATGTAAGGCCGTTCGAAACGGTGACGATATGGGCATTGATGTTTTTTTATGCCGCCCAGAGAAACTGAATATTAGTATATAAGAATTGCATGGACGATTCAAGTGCCAATCGTCCCGGATTTGGATATGATTACTCTAGAATTTCATTGCCATACCAACGCATCGAAAGACTCTTTAACCAAGCCTGAGGACCTGATTCGCATGGCGCGGAAAAAAGGTCTGGATCGCCTCGTCATTACTGACCACAACTCGATTGCCGGAGCACGGGCGGCTCAAGCACTGGACCCGGAACTAATCATCGTGGGTGAGGAGATCATGACCACCAAAGGGGAGATCCTTGCTGCATTTGTGAAGGAGGAAATTCCCGCCGGGCTGACGCCGCAGGAGACGATACGACGGTTGAAGGAGCAAGGGGCGTTCATCAGTGTGTCGCATCCGTATGATACCCATCGCAAGGGTGGTTGGAAGGAAATAGACTTGTTGGAAATCGTCCCCCATGTAGATGCGATTGAAGTATTTAACTCGCGCTGCATGGACCCGCATTTTAATCACCAAGCCAGGGCGTTTGCCGAGAAATATGATCTGCCTGGCACTGTCGGGTCAGATGCGCATGGCGCGTTCGAAGTGGCAACCTCTGTTCTGGTGCTGGATCCATTTCAAGGTCCAGATGAGATGCGAAAGGTCATCCGGCAGGCGAAGGTCAAAACAAAGTTGTCGCCCTGGTGGGTGCATCTTGTTTCGCGTTATGCCGCCATGAAAAAAAGGAAGTAGAAACGTTACCGCGCTACCATCTACTTTTAAACCCTTTTTTGTACCCTTCGTTCAAGGCTTGGTATCGAACCGCATAGAATTCAGTGTAGCCGCATGCGCCGCAAATATACGCTGTGAACTGACTTTGTTCGCTTTGCGCCAACCATATAAAAGGACGGTTGGGCGGCTCCGGTTGGACGATATCCACATAGGGTGGGTGTCCTTCGCCACCGTGCAGGGGAAGTTGGCTGAGAATTTCGGTTGAATTGCATTTGGGACAGATGCCACTTTTCATGAATAAACTCCTTTTGAAAAACTATATTCATAGTAACGTGCAGTTCCTATCACCCAATAGGTGAAAAAAAAGCCTCTCCTGTTCAGGAGAGGCTTGGAGAATCCGTTTGTTAGAGCAGGGACGGATTTGATGTTCAGTGGAAGTGTTTAGGCGTGTGCGGCTTCTGTGCGAGGTTTGGCGATATTAACCTTGAGCGTGTTTTCGCCCAAGACATGAGCGTTGAACATACTGACTGCCTTGTCGGCTTCGGCTTGATCTGCCATGGCAACGAAGGCAAAGCCTTTCGATAAGCCTGTGCTTTTATCCATGACGACCTCGACCGAAGAGATAGTACCTGCCTGTGCAAAGAGGGTTTTGATTTCCTCTTGTGTGGTGGACTTGTTGAGATTACCTACATAAATTCGAATATCCATTTGTTCCTGCTTTCTACCCAAAAGGGCACACGCCCGGCATTGCCGGAAATAAAATGACCGCCCACCCTATAAAAGGGTCGGCGGCCACGGTTGCGCAGAGATCCAGTTATTTCTTGCATATTCAGCATAACACACATTCCCACTATAAACGCTGCGTAGACAAACACTTATTATCTATACAGCAATCTGGTTCTGGCTGAAGAGAGTAGTAAAACCGAGTAGATCTTATGAAACCCCAGCAAGACTCGAAAAACGAATCCAAGCGATGGTCCGCCATCTTTTGATCTGTGCTGTGGAACTACAGCCGACCCAAAGTATAGGCGCGTGCCGTTTTCAGTTTGAATGCTCATCAGCCATGAACGGGTGTTGCCTGCAAAATCGCACATCAGAATCTGATTCGCACTCCGGTCTTCCACGGTCCATGCCGCGAATTGACTGCGGGTATCATCAGCGAGCTCCCGCGCTTCTTGATCTGTGGATGGTTTCCGCACTACTATCTTCAAGATCAACCGCTCTACTTTGAAGAGAGGCGTGGTGTAAAAGGCAAAGACGTAATCAGAGAAGGAGACTTGCGCAGGGATTTCAGTCAGGTAACTGTCTGTGTAGGCTCCGGGCATATTTACATATTTATTGAGGATCGAATTAGGAGGCGTTGAGCACTTTTCAATGAGCATGATTAAAGTTTATCATTGAGCGTTCCCTTTCGCTTCATTACAAGAAGTTCAAACATGATCTATTTGACATCTATTCCCTCTTCTGCTAAACTAGAAGTTGTCAGACAAATTTAGTCTAGTCATCAGGCAATTTGCCCGACTATCCGACTACCCAACTACCGGACCAATCGACTAACTCCCATGACAACCCTCCTCATCAAAAACGCATATATCGTAACCATGGACGACCGCCAAACCGAAATTCCAGATGGCGGAATTTTTGTTCGCGACGGATTCATCGAAAAGATCGGACCCACATCCGAACTTCCATCCACTGCCGATGAAGTGCTTGACCTCAAAGGACACGTTGTCTTACCGGGTTTGGTCAATACCCATCATCACTTTTATCAAACCCTTACACGCGCTGTCCCTGCCGCGCAGGATGCCAATCTCTTCAACTGGTTGAAAACACTCTACCCGATTTGGGCACGATTAAACCCTGAGGATATTTTCACCTCGACCCAAACCGCCCTTTCTGAACTCGCCCTCTCGGGCTGTACCACCGCCTCAGACCACCTTTACCTTTTTCCCAACGGCTCAAAATTAGACGACGAGATTGCCGCCGCGCTCGAAGTGGGGGTCAGGCTGCAAGCGTCTCGCGGCTCGATGAGCCTCGGCGAATCCAAAGGTGGACTACCGCCTGATAGCGTCGTCGACACCGAAGAAAACATTCTCAAAGACTCACAGCGCCTCATTGAAAAATATCACGACGCCAAACCCGGGGCGATGACTCAAGTGGTACTTGCGCCGTGCTCGCCGTTCAGTGTCACTTCAGACTTGATGAAACAATCTGCAAAGCTGGCGAGACAGTATGGTGTGCATCTGCACACACATCTCGCCGAAACTGAAGATGAAGAACAATTCTGTATGCAGATGTTCGGTCATCGTCCGGTAGGGTACATGCAAGAAGTGGGCTGGGTGGGGAATGATGTCTGGTTCGCGCATGCGGTTTGGGTCAATGACGAAGAGATCAAAGTCTTTGCCAAACATAACTGCGGCGTGGCGCATTGTCCCACCTCGAACATGCGTTTGGCGTCAGGCATCGCTCCGGTCAAAGAATACCGGAAAGCAGGCGTGAACGTAGGATTAGGCGTGGATGGTTCCGCCTCCAACGACGGTTCACATCTCCTTGCAGAAGTCCGCAATGCCATGCTGGTATCGCGCGTCAAAGAAGGTTTGACTGGTTATTCCCTTTCCAATGATCCCAATCGAAAATTGATGACCGCCCGTGAAGCCCTGCACCTCGGCACTCGCGGCGGTGCGGCGGTTTTAGGAAGAAAAGATATCGGAAGTTTAGAAACCGGCAAATGCGCCGATTTCTTCGCTGTCAATTTGAACCGACTGGAGTTCACCGGTATGCACGACCCCGTCTCTGCGGTAGTTTTCGGACAATCGGTCAATGTCGATTACACCGTGGTGGGTGGTACGTTCGTTGTAAAGGAAGGTCAACTTGCTACCATTGATAAAGGCAAACTGATCGAGAAGCATAACAAGGCAGCCAAGAGGCTGTTGGGCAGTTAACCGGCACGACCTGAACACATTCAACCAAATTAACCCGGAACGGAGTTTTTATGACATCTTCCACCAAACTCACCACTGCGCTTATCGATGTTGCCATGGGGCGCGCCAATGCCGACCTGGTCATTCGTGGCGGCAAGTGGGTAAGTGTGCAGTCCGGTGAGATCATTCCAAATATTGATATTGCGGTGGTACAGGGGCATATTGCTTATGTAGGCAGAGATGCCAGCCATACCATTGGCAAAAAGACCAGGGTCATCGATGCGAAGGGACGTTATCTCGTCCCTGGGTTGCTTGATGCTCACATGCATGTCGAATCTGGCATGGTCACAGTGACGGAGTTTGTCCGCGCGGTGGCTGTGCGTGGCACGACCGGCATGTTCATTGACCCGCATGAGATTGCCAATGTGTTTGGTCTCAAGGGCGTCAAGTTGATGGTGGATGAAGCCCAGAAGCAGCCGATCCACGTGTGGGTACAAATGCCCTCGTGTGTGCCCTCTGCGCCGGGCTTGGAAACTCCCGGTTCCTCCATTGGACCCAAAGAAGTTACTGAGGCGATGAAATGGAAGGGCATCATCGGCTTGGGTGAAATGATGAACTTCCCTGGCGTCTTCATGAGCGATAAGAAGATGCTCGATGAAATGTCCGCAACGCATGCGGCAGGCAAGACCATTGGCGGGCATTATGCTTCCCCCGACCTCGGCTTGCCCTTCCACGGTTACGTGGCTGGCGGCGCGGAAGATGACCATGAAGGCACCCGCATGGAAGATGCCATTGCGCGCGTCCGCCAGGGAATGAAGCCGATGCTGCGTTACGGCTCTGCCTGGTTCGACGTTTCTGCTCAAGTTAAAGCCATTACCGAAAAGAAGCTGGACGCTCGCCGTTTCATCCTCTGCACCGACGACTCGCACGCCGCTACCTTAACTGAAGAGGGTCACATGGACCGTGTCCTTCGCCACGCTGTGAGCGAAGGGTTGAACCCCATGACAGCGATCCAGATGATGACTATCAATACAGCCGAGCATTTTGGGCTGAGCAAAGAGATGGGCATGATCGCCCCCGGAAGATGGGCGGATGTTCTGCTTGTGGAAGACCTGATGAATTTCAAAGCGGATATGGTCATTGCCAGAGGACAGGTCATTGCTGAAAATGGGGAGTGGCAGGTCAAACTGCCAGTAGTGAAATATCCCCAATGGGCGACCAAGTCTGTGAAGGTGAAGAGAAAACTCACAGTTGAAGATTTTATCCTTCGGACAAGAGCCGCTCACGGCGCGGAGGTTGAGGCGCATGTCATCGGCGTGATCGAGAATCAGGCACCGACCCGTCATCTACGCATGAAGGTCAAGGCGGAGAATGGCGAAGTCAAAGCAGATATCAAACGCGACCTGGCGAAGATCGCGCTGGTTGAACGTCACCGCGCAACAGGCAAAGTTACTGTTGGCTTGGTGAGTGGTTTTGAATTCACAAGAAAGTGTGCGATCGGTTCAACGGTGGCGCATGATAGTCATCACATGATCGTGGTTGGTAATGACGATGAAAGCATGGCGCTGGCTGCGAATGAGCTGGCAAAATGCGGCGGCGGTCAGGTTGTGGTGATGGATGGTAAGGTGGTCGGTTTGGTGGATCTGCAGATCGCGGGCTTGATGTCTAATGAACGCGCGGAGGTGGTTGCGAAGAAAGCCGCAACCGTTTTGGAAGGTTTCAAGATGTGCGGAAGCGAATTGAATAACCCGAACATGCAATTGAGTCTGATGGCATTGGTGGTGATTCCTGAATTACGTATTTCCGACAAGGGTCTGGTCGATGTGACCCAGTTCGATTTTATTCCCGTGCTGGAAGACTGAGTATTTAGCCATCTGGCTAAAAAGAGAGTAGATATGGCTAATTTTCCTTTTCAACGATTGCAGGCAGATCTGGCTACATTGATCAACAAAACGCCCGCCGGGCAACGGCTGCCTTCAGAACCTGACCTTGCAAAACAACTTGGGGTTTCACGCGCTACGTTGCGTGAAGCGATGCGCTCCTTTGAAACGCAGGGCTTGATCCGTCGCCGTCAGGGTTCGGGCACGTTTGTGGTGGGAAAAGTGCAGGCGCTGGACAGCGGGCTTGAAGTGTTGGAGAGCCTGGAAACCATCGCCAAACGAATGGGGCTTGAAGTTTCGATCAGCGATCTAAATGCGGAGACCGTCATTGCAGATGAAGAGATGGCGGCGTTGTTGGAGGTTGCCGTAGGGGCAAAGTTGACTCGCGTCCGTCGTGTGATCCGCGCAGAGAATCGCCCGGTGGCGTATCTGGTGGATATCCTGCCGGAGGAGATATTGCATTTGAAAGACCTGCCTTCAGATTTCCACGGCTCCGTGTTGGACTTTTTGCTGGAACGCGGCGAGCCGTTGGCGACTTCTCGAGCCAATGTCAGCGCGATCGGTGCCACAGCGGATGTGGCAAAGCCTATGGAGATCCAGCGCGGGGATGTATTGCTGCATTTCCATGCCCAGTTGTTTAATTCCGAGGGTAAGGTCATGGATTATTCGTTAAGTTATTTCATTCCGGGATATTTCCACTTCCACATTGTACGGCGAGTGGGCGGCGGGTAAGCCGGAACTTTCGATCATAAATTTTGCGGGTTGAAAACCCGCTGTGGCAAACCAAGGAGAAAATCATGACAGATAAAACCAAAGAAATCCAAAAGCGTGTGGAAGCAGCCCGTGAAGATATTATTAAATTCATGCGTGACATCGTCGCCATTCCATCCATGGAATCGCAGATCGGTGAAGTTGGCAAACGTATTCAGGAAGAAATGAAAAAGCTTGGCTTTGATGAGATCCGTTACGACAAGATGGGCAATACCATTGGACGCATCGGTAACGGCAAAAAAGTCATTGTCTTTGACTCGCATATCGATACGGTGGGTATCGGTGACCCCGCTTCCTGGCAGTGGGACCCGTTTGTCGGCAAGGTTGAGAACGGGATTCTTTATGCCCGCGGTGCTTGCGATGAAAAGAACAGCACTCCCGGCATGATCTATGGACTCGCCATCGCGCGTGACCTTGGTCTGCTCGACGGCTGGACGGCGTATTACTTTGGCAACATGGAAGAATGGTGTGATGGCATCGCCCCAAATACTTTCGTTGAAGTAGACCCGAAGATCAAGCCTGACTTCGTCGTCATTGGCGAACCGACCAAGATGCTGGTCTATCGCGGTCATAAAGGACGTCTTGAGATGAAGGTCACTGCCAAGGGGAAATCCGCACATGCGGCGTCCAACCATCTTGGCGATAATGCCATTTACAAACTACTCCCGATCATTGCCGGCATCCGCGATCTGGAACCGAAACTGGGTGACCATGAATTCCTGGGTCACGGCAAGATCACCGTCAGCGATATGCATGTCAAGACCCCGTCCATTAATGCTGTGCCGGATGAAGCCATTATTTACATCGACCGCCGCATGACCTTCGGCGAAACCAAAGAAGCGGTTAAGAAACAGGTCGAAGATCTGATCCCTGCTGAATATAAGGATACGGTCAAATTGGAGGAATTGTTCTACGATGAACCTTCCTACACCGGCTTTGTTTTCCCGGTCGATAAATATTTCCCTGCCTGGGCATACGAAGAATCTCATCCGTTGGTTCAGGCTGGGCAGGAAGCCCGCAAGCTCATCGGTTTGCCTGAGGCGAAACCCAGCAAATGGAACTTCTCCACGAACGGTATCTACTGGGCTGGCAAGGCTGGCATTCCTTCCATTGGTTTTGGTCCTGGTGATGAAGAGACCGCCCACACTGTAAACGACTCTGTTTCACTTGATGAAGTTGTCAAGGCTACTGAGTTCTACGCGGTTCTGCCAGGACTGATCAAGTAAAAAATACGGCGATGAAGATTTTAGAGGTACGACGTCATTCCATCCGTTCTGCGGGCGGAGACCATTTGAGCCAAAGCGGAATTGAGTTGGCGCAGAAGGTTGGGCAGGGAATCGGTCCCTTTAATTTTGTTGCCACATCCGCCTTGACGCGTGCATTCGAGACTGCGGTCGCCATGGGGTTCGCTGTTACAGAACAGAACGAACTTATGAATACCTATGGCGGCGCAGTCGAACGAGAAGCCCCCTGGCCCATGCCGTATTTCCATTACTCAGAGATCATCAAGCAGGAGGGGGCTGCAAGTCAATACGCCTTTCGATTGATGGATTACTACCTGGGTATTTTGGAACGAGTGCCTCAAGGCGGCTCGGCGCTTGTGATCAATCATGGCGGCGTGGTGGAGTTGGGCGTCGTTGCCTGCCTGCCTGAAGTGGATTTTTCCACATGGGGCGAATCGGTTGATTATTGCGAAGGCGCCCGGCTCTTTTGGGATGCTGGCAGATTCGTAAGCGGCGAAGTATTACGTGTAAAGGCTTGATAAGGAGATCGTGTGAAAAAAGTTTTAAACGTTCTGTTCATTTTCGCTGCACTGGTCTCAGCTTGCGGTACAGCACCCAAGCCAAAGGTTGCCCTCATGCTTGCACGCGGTGGGTTGGGTGACAAGGCGTTCAACGATAGCGCCAATGAAGGGTTGCAAAAAGCCGCGCAAGATCTGGGTGTGGAAGTGGCAACCTTCGATTATGCCGAAGAAACCGTCGAGTCCAATGTCCGGCAGGCGGCACAGGATGGATATTCCCTTATCATCGGGATCGGCTCAGAAAATTCAAACGCCATTACTGCGGTGGCGAAAGAATTTCCCAAAACAAAATTTGCCATTGTCGACTCTACGGCTGAAGGCGAGAATGTGACCTCGGTCACGTTCAGCGAACTCGAAGGTGATTTTCTTGCAGGCGCTATATCTGCATTGATGAGTGAAAACGGCAAGGTCGGCTATCTTGGCGGGGCGGATGTGCTCGTTATTCGCCGCATTCAGTTTGGTTTTGAATTGGGCGTGAAATACGTCAACCCGGATGCCGAGATCGTTGTTCAATATATTACCGGCACCGATGATTTCAGCGGCTTTGCCAAACCAGACGATGCAAATACCATTGCAACGCAAATGTATGCGGATGGTGTGGATGTTATCTATGCGGCGGCGGGTGGGTCCACGCTTGGGGCGATCGATGCCGCAAAAATGGCGGGTAAGCCCATCATCACCACCGGAAGCGATCAGCGTTACCTTGCTCCCGAGGTAGTGGCAACCAGTCGCACCAAGAACATGAACGCAGCCGTTTTTATGTTGATCAAGAAATTAACCGAAGATGACCTGCCCGGCGGGACGATCCAACTCGATTACACCTCCGGCGGTATCGGACTTGCGCCTCTCGCCGACTTTGTGCCTGCTTCTGTTTCCGAAGCCTTTTCCATCATCCGTGCCGACCTCGAAGCCGGTGCGATTCCCATGGAGCCTTTTACGGGAAATTGAAAGATAACTTCATTAATACCTAGCCGGTTAGCAGCTAGCCGACTAGCGACTAAACGATAAGGAGATTAGATTATGCAAACGAATTTTCGTGGTCGCGATTTCATCGGCGACCTCGACTTCTCGAAAGAAGAAGTCGAAACCGTATTGGACGTGGCGTGGGATCTGAAACGCAAACGCGCATTGGGTGAATCTCATGCGTTACTGCGTGACAAAACTCTTGCCATGTTGTTCTTCTTTACCTCCACCCGCACCCGCGGCTCATTTGAGTCAGGTATGGCGCAGTTGGGCGGTCATGCTGCCTTCATCGACAGCGAAACCACCCAGATCTCACATGGCGATACTGCCAAAGAGATCGGCGAGATCTTCGGTCGCTATTTTGATGGCATCGCCATCCGCCAATGCGATTGGAATTTTGGCAACCAGTACATCAACGATGTCGCCAAAGCCAGCCGTGTGCCGATCCTCAACATGCAATGTGATGTGTACCATCCTTTCCAATGCCTCGCCGACCTGATGACCATTCAGGAGAAGAAAGGGCGCGACCTCAAAAAGAAAAAGGTCGTTGTTTCCTGGGCGTATGCCGCATCCTACTCCAAGCCCATTTCGGTGCCGCAATCTCTGATCCTTCAGATGACCCGCTTTGGCTGCGATGTAGTGTTGGCTCATCCACCAGAGTTCAAACTCATGCCTGAGATCATGCAGCAGGCAAAAGACAATGCCAAGAAGTACGGTGTTGGTTTTGACGTCACCGATAACATGGATGAAGCCTTCAAGGATGCCGATGTGGTCTACCCCAAGAGCTGGGGACCCATGCTTACCACTACCGGCAAAGAAGAAGGCAAGGCGCTCATTGATAAATACAAGGATTGGATCACAGATGAACGCCGCATGAAGCTGACTAAGGATGACTCCATCTATATGCACTGTCTGCCCGCCGACCGCGGACTCGAAGTGACCGATGGCGTGATCGATGGCCCGCATTCCGTTGTGTACGATGAAGCCGAAAACCGCCTGCATGCCCAGAAAGCGGTCATGGCTCTCACGATGAGCTAATTAGTCGCTTAGTCGCATGGTTTACTGGTCGCTTGGGCATAAAGACTTGAGTCAGGCGACCAGTAAACCGAAGCCAAAAATACGAAAAGACCAGGAGATAAAATGACCAAACTCGCAGTCGTTGCAGTAGGCGGCAATGCGTTGATAAAAGACGATAAGCATGTCAGTGTGGAAGATCAGGAAACCGCCCTGCGCGAGACATCCATCCATCTCGTCGATATGATCGAAGCAGGCTGGAATCTTGCCATCGGACACGGCAATGGACCGCAGGTGGGGTTTATTCTTCGCCGTTCAGAGATCGCAGCAAAAGCTGAAGGAATGCATGAAGTCCCGTTGGATGTCTGCGGTGCTGATTCGCAAGGCGCGATCGGGTACGAATTCCAGCAGGCACTCCGAAATGAATTCTTTAAACGCAAGGTCAACCGAAAAGCTGCAACGGTCGTCACCCAAATGCTGGTCGACAAAAACGACACGGCATTTAGCAAGCCCACCAAGCCCATCGGCTCTTTCATGGATGAAGCCGAAGCCAAACGCCGTGAAAAAGAAATGGGTTGGTCTGTGGTCGAAGATGCCGGACGTGGCTGGAGGCGGGTGGTGGCTTCTCCATTGCCCAAAGAGATCGTTGAATTTGATGCCGTCAAAACATTGATCGACGCCGGACAGATCGTGATCACGGTTGGCGGCGGCGGAATCCCCGTGATTGACCGCGGCGACGGCGAGCTTGTTGGTACTGCAGCCGTCATCGATAAAGACTTTGCATCCTCTCTGCTTGCTCAAGCCCTAAAAGCTGATCTATTCCTGATCGCCACAGCGGTTGAGCGTGTAGCCATAAATTTTGGCAAACCAGAACAAAAATGGCTTGAAAAGATGACCGTGGCAGAAGCCAAGGCTTATCTTGAAGAAGGCAAGCACTTCGCCAAGGGCTCAATGGCTCCGAAAATTCAAGCAGCCATCTGGTACCTTGAAAATGGCGGCAAGGAAGCTCTCATCACCAACCCCGAAAGCATTGGGCGTGCATTGAAAGGCGAAACAGGAACTCGAATCGTTCCGTAAACTATAGGTCACGCTCGCAGCGTGACCTACGTCTGTATTGATTTCATGAAAAAAATTACCAACCGTCTGAATTCCATCACCTTTACACCGCGTAGTACGGTTTGGTTCCTGCTGTTTATTGCCGTTTTTACTTATGCCTTGTTCTTTTGGCAACGTGGCTTTTATTGGGATGAATTCCCCTGGGCGTGGATCTATTACCGGCTGGGTCCAGCCATGTTGACAAAAACCTTTACCACCAGCCGTCCGTTTTGGGGGATGATCTATCAATTGACCTTGCCGATCATCGGACCCAACCCGTGGATCTGGCAACTTTTTGCCATCCTCCTGCGTTGGGTAACAGCGGTCTTATTATGGAAGATCCTGCGGGAACTTTACCCGGCACATCCCAAACCCGCCTTGTGGGCTAGTTTACTCTTTCTAGTTCACCCCGGCATGGGACAGCAATTCATCGCTTTGATGTACAGCCATTTTTATATTGTGCTCTCGGCGTTTTTGCTTTCCATTTACTTTTCCATCCTTGCCGTCAAAGACGAGAAGCGGCGTTGGTTGTACTTCATAGCTTCATACCTGCTTGCTGCTGTCAACTTGTTGACGATGGAGTATTTTTACTTCCTGGAATTTGGGCGGCTGTTCATCTTTTTTCAACTCCTGCCAGGCAATTTTAAAGAACGGACAAAGAAGGCAATTCTATACTTCCTACCGTACTTTACCATTTTTCTGGGCGTCACTTTCTGGAGAATGTTCTTTTTTCAATTCCAAAATGCCAGTTATCCCTATGTCCTGCTCGATAAATTAAAAGCGGACTTTTTCACCGGGCTCGTGTTCTTCTTCAACCAGATCCTCTTGAGCTTTTGGCGGACTGTGTTCGAAGCCTGGCTCTTGCCCATTCTCACCATTGGGATGACTGATTTCGGACCGCTCACTCTGTCTTTGATGTTGGTCCTGTTATTCTTGAGCGTTCTCTTCACTGGAACCTATCTCTTCGCGTTCCAGGCAGAGGATGCCAGCGGAATGGATTTCGCCAAACAAGCCGGTTGGATCGGCTTGGTCTTCTGGGGTCTCTCTGGCGGGTCGGTCTGGTTGATCGGCGTTGTGCCGCAGTTCAATTTCTCGTTGGATCGTTTTATGCTGCCCTTTATGCTTGGCTCAAGCATTTTGCTGGCAAGCGTGATCGCACTGATCAGGACCCCGCGTACACAAATGATCCTGCTTGCACTGTTGGTCGGCTTTGCTGGCAGTCGTCATTTCCAACTTGAAGAGGTGTATCGCAGTGACTGGCTAACGCAGCAGGAACTCTTCACACAAATGAGTGAGCGCATTCCGGGCTTGGCGAAGGGCACGATCTTGCTTTCCAATGACATTCCAGTGACATATTACTCTGATAATTCATTGACGGGCCCATTAAACTGGATATATAGCCCGCCCGGTGAAATGAATGTGATGCTTTATTTTGCATCCATTCGTGTTGGCAAAACCCTGCCCAGCCTGGACCCTGGACAGCCGCACCAGTTGTATTACATTGGTCCGACCTTTCATGGCAACACTGATAATATTCTCGTTGTCAATTTTGAGCCCCCAGGTTGTTTTCGCGTAATCGACCCGGAAGTGGAAGTGGATAATCGTCTACTTTCCCCGGCGGTGCGCGATGCGGTATGGGCTTCGAATCAGAGTGTGATCCTGCTTGAGAAACAGAACCAGTTACCTCGTCCGTTTTATGGAGGCGCGCAGGAGCCGGATTGGTGTTATTATTTTGAGCAGGCTGAGTTGGCACGTCAAAAAGGGGATTGGGAAACTGTTACCCGTTTGGGCGATGTGGCGTTCTCGCTGAGCGATTACCCTAACGACCCGCTGGAATGGTTCGTGTTCATCGAAGGGTACGCTCATAAAGGTGATTGGAAAAAAGCGGTAGAATTATCGAAAGATACGTACAAGATCTCAAAAAATTATGTTGGTCCGTTATTGTGTAATTTATGGGCGCGTATCGAGCGACAGACCGAAGGTACGCAAGAGCAAATTTCTGTGATAAGTGATGTTCAAAACGAATTTGGATGCTTACCTTAAAAATGCGTTGTTACTTTCTTCACGAGTGAATTAGTTTGGTAAAATTGTTTAGACAACTTAGTGAAGGTTTCGTAGAATTTCACCTCACTTGGCTTGTCAGACAAATATATTTCAAAAGGAGAAGAAGTATGCGTAATTTATTTGCCCGCCTCGCCGTTTTGGCGTTGGCACTGATGCTCGTTCTGTCCGCCTGTGGTGGTCAGCCTGCTGCGACTGAAGAGGCGCCTGCCGCCACTGAAGCCGCTGCTGCTGCCACTGAGGCACCTGCCGCCACTGAAGCTGCTGCTGCCGAACCTTTCGTTTTCGGTATGCTGCTCGTTGGTCCGTACAACGACAATGGCTGGAGCCAGGCTCACTATGAAGCCGGTAAGTATGTGGAAGAAAACCTTGGCGCGACCATGTTGTATTTGGACAAGGTCAACCCCGCCGACCGCCCTGGTACCACCCCTGACCAGCTCGCTGAAGAATTGGTTGCCCAAGGTGCGAAACTTGTCATCTTCAATTCGGATGATATGAAAGATGCTTCCACCACTTTTGCCAAAGCTCACCCTGATGTTTATGTCATCATGGCTTCCGGCGATCAGGTCTGGTCCGATGGCAAGGCGTTTGAAGCCATGCCGAACCTGACCAATATCATGGGACGCATGGAATACGGCAAGATGATGGCTGGTTGTGCCGCCGCTCTCGCTTCCGAGACCCATAAGATCGGTTATCTTGGACCGTTGATCAACGATGAAACCCGCCGCTTGGCAGCCTCTGCCTACCTTGGCGCGAAGTATTGCCATGAGAAGGCTGGTGGTGATCCCGCTTCCCTCGAATTCAAAGTTACCTGGATCGGCTTCTGGTTCAACATCCCTGGCGTGACCCTCGACCCCGTTCAGGTTTCCAATGACTTCTACACCACCGATTACGATGTGGTTATCTCCGGTATTGATAACCCCGTCAACCTTGGCGAAGCCGCGAAACTCAAGGCTGAAGGCAAGAATGTCTCTGGCGTTGCATATGACTATGTAGCTGCTTGTGAAGCCGCTCCCGAAGTTTGTATCGGTGTTCCGTACTTCAATTGGGGTCCGGAGTACGTGAAGGCAATTACCTCCGCTCAGGATGGTTCATGGTCTTCTCAGTTCCTTTGGGCAAGTCCTGATTGGGCTGATATCAACAACCCCGATACTTCTATTGTTGGCTTTGAGAAGGGTCCCGCATTGGCTGAAGATGACGCCGCCGTGTTGGATGAATTCATCACCGAACTCGCTGGTGGGCTGAACCTGTGGTCTGGTCCCGTCAACTTGCAGGATGGCACTGCCTACCTCGCGGACGGCGAAGCTGCCACTGACCAGCAGATCTGGTATCTGCCTCAGCTGCTCGAAGGCATGGAAGGCTTGAGCGCAGCCGAATAACGTAGTTCCCTTTGTAGGGGCGAGGTTTCCTCGCCCCTACATTCATTAATCATCATGGAGGACCCGCACCGACCATGAACGTCGAACTTAAGAACATTCACAAGCACTTTGGCAAGACGTACGCGAATAAGGGTATCAACCTCGTCATTCAGTCCGGCACGATTCAGGGGATTCTGGGAGAGAATGGCGCAGGCAAAAGTACTTTAATGAAAGTCCTCTCCGGCTTTATTCAAGCCGACCCTGGCGGCGAGATTATCCTCGATCGTAAATCCGTCGTTATTCAATCTCCCGCTGATGCGATCCATGTTGGCGTGGGTATGTTGCATCAAGACCCGCTGGATTTTCCGCCCATGCGCGTTCTTGATAATTTTTTGCTGGGGCGTTCGGGTGGTCTTTTTCCGAATCGCGCCTCTGCCCGGCAGGATTTCACGAATCTTGCCACACAGTTCGATTTTTCCCTTGACCCCGATAATTATGTAGATGCCCTGACCGTGGGCGAACGACAACAGTTGGAGATCATCCGTCTGTTGTGGATGGGTGCGCGTGTGCTTATTTTGGATGAACCCACCACGGGAATCAGTGCTTCTCAAAAACAAAAACTATTTGCCACGCTCAAAAAACTTGCAGAGCAGGGCATGACCATCATTTTCGTCTCACACAAACTGGAGGATGTTGAATTCCTCTGCAATCAGGTCGCTGTGCTGCGGGCAGGCGAATTGGTTGGCGAAATGAAGCCGCCATTCGATACCGCCAAACTGGTCGAGATGATGTTCGGCAAGGTAGTGACGCTCGGTGAGCGTCAGCCTGCCAAGACGGGGGACACTGTACTTTCTCTTCAAGATATTTCACTTGAAGATGTGCGTTTGAAGATCAAGAATGTGAGTCTGGACTTGCGTGCTGGTGAGGTCGTGGGTCTCGCCGGGTTGGAAGGTTCCGGTCAAGGCATGTTCATCCGCGCATGTGCAGGGCTTGTCCGCCCGGTGGGTGGCAAGGTTCTCCTAAAGGGAAAAGACCTGACCGGGAAACCCTACCATGCCTTCAAACACGATGGCGTCAACTTTCTGCCCGCCGCAAGGTTAGAAGAAGGTTTGGTCCCAGGCTTGAGCCTGACAGATCACTTTGTCCTTGCAGAAGAGCCGAAAGGTGTATTCATTGATCGGGCCGCCGGACAAAAATTGGCAGAAGACCGGATCAAATCCTTTAATATCCGCGGCACACCCACGAGTACCGTGGAGTCTCTTTCGGGCGGTAATCAACAACGAGCAGAATTGGCATTGCTTCAGACGCCGCTCTCTTTGGTTTTGCTTGAGCATCCCACCCGCGGCTTGGATATTGAATCGGTCATCTATATCTGGAGCAAACTCAAAGACCGCTGCAAACAGGACGGCGCGGCGATCATTTTTATCTCATCTGACCTGGAGGAAGTCTTGCAGTATAGTGATCGTCTTCTGGTCTTTTTCAGCGGCAAGGTGTCAGAACCCATTGATGCGGCGACTACTACTGTGGAGCAACTAGGACAATTGATCGGCGGCAAGGGCTGGCCTCAAAAAGGAGGCTCGAATGCTTAAGTCTAAAGCTGGAGGTTTCATCTTCCAACTGGCAGCCTTTCTGCTTGCTCTGGGTTTCGTCTCGTTGATCCTCGTAGCTGTCGGCGCTTCTCCTGTGGATGCGTACAAGAATATGTTGACCGGTTCCATCGGTTCAATGCGCAAGTTTGCCGAAGTGCTGGTTTCTTTTGTCCCATTGCTGTTGGTGACGGCGGGATTGCTTGTCACGTTTTCGGCAGGGCTATGGAATATCGGCGTGGAAGGTCAGATCGTGCTGGGCGCCATCGGCTCCGTCTGGGTGTTGCGTCAATTTGTGGATAGCACATTATCACCTGCGATCATCATCACGCTTTCTATTTTAGGCGGAATGATCGTTGGTGCTTTATGGGCGTCACTGGCGGGAATGTTGAAAACCTTTGGCGGTGTCAATGAGATTTTTGGCGGATTGGGCTTGAACTTTGTTTCAACCGCATTGACACTGTATCTTATTTTCGGTCCTTGGAAGCGGGAAGGGGTTGCATCCATGAGTGGAACAGAACCTTTTCCAGACACCTTCTCTCTGCCGCAACTGCCAGATCTCCGCATCAGCCCTTGGGCGCTTGCCATTGCGATCGTTGCCATTGTGATCGTATATTTCATCTTACAAGGCACATACTTCGGCTTGAAGATCAAGGCAGTGGGGAAAAATATCCGCGCAGCGTACCTGCTTGGCATTCCCACCTGGCAATACTCCCTATACTCTTTCCTTATCTGCGGTGCGCTTGCCGGGGCTGCCGGAGCATTGCAGGTGACGGCGGTTTATCATCGCCTCATTCCTGCCATCTCCAGTGGATACGGTTACCTTGGTTTGATGGTGGCGATGCTGGTTAATTATCAGGCGATCTGGGCTGTACCCGTGGCGCTTTTCTTTGCGGCGCTGAACATCGGTAGCATTCAACTCCCGATTGTTTTGAAACTGGACTCGTCTCTTTCCGGCGTGTTACAGGGTATTTTAGTGCTCTTTGTGTTGCTCACCGAGGGCGTTCGTCAAAAATTCGTGAAGAAGGCATGAGGCATTTATGAATCAGGAAACCCTTCTTGTTGGTTTGGCGGGCGTGCTTGCCGCGGCGGCTCCCATCGTTTTTGCGGTGATGGGGGAGACCCTCTCAGAACGTGCAGGGGTCATCAACCTTTCCATGAATGGCACCATTCTGTTAACCGCCATGAGCGGATTTGCCGTGGCATATAAAACAGACAGCCTGCTGCTTGGCTTTCTTGCCGGAATGTTCATTGGCGCGCTTGTTGCTCTCATTGTGGCATTTGCCAGCATCACGCTTAAGCAATCGCAGGTGGCGATCGGCTTTGTGCTGGCGTTGACTTGTCGCGACCTGGCTTATTTCCTTGGAAATCCATTCATGGGGGTCCCAGGTCCACGTTTGCAGGCACTTCCAATTCCGATCATCGGTGATATTCCCGTTCTGGGACCATTATTTTTCCGCCAGGAATTTAGTACCTATCTCAGTTACATTGCCATTTTCCTTGCCTGGTTATGGATCTACCGTACCCGCCCCGGTTTGATGTTGCAAGGCATTGGCGAGAAACCGGCTGCGGCATATATCCGCGGCGCGAACGTCAATGTGATGCGATATGTTTATACGGTTGTTGGCGGTGCGTTGATTGGTCTGGCGGGTCCAACCTATTCTCTCGGCGTCCGTGCCGGGTGGATGGGGACGATCTCCGGCTTGGATGGCATTGGCTGGATCGCCCTTTCCATCACCATTTTTGGCGGTTGGAACCCTGCCCGTGCAGCGTTTGGCGCTTATTTATTTGCCTTCTTGCAATGGCTTGGTCTGGTTTTGCAGCCTGTGTTAACCACAATACCTTCGCAGGTTTTACAGGTTGCACCTTTCCCATTGATGATCCTAACCCTATTGTTAGTCAACATTGGCAATGCGGAATGGGTGGAACGTACACTGGCTGCCATGCCCGAGAATGCACGTAAGGTTACCGCCAAGGTGTTGCGAGCCATGCGGGCATCGCCCCCGGCAGCGTTGGGCGTTCCTTTCGAGAGGGATTAAATACAGCGCTTCGCTCAGTTGAATGAAGTAACACCCCGCGTGGAAGGTTTCCTGCGGGGTGTTTTTTTGTCCGTCGCTTTTGTCACATCCGAGCACTTCTAAACTAGGATGAATGTCACTTGAACAGCCTTGTGTAATATTGTACAAAAACGTCAGACGACTATCCTCTTACCATAAACCTAATTATGAATCTCATTCAGACACGGACCGTATCCAATCAAGTCGATGAGATCCTCCTGGAACGCATTCGGGACGGGACGTATTCGCCTGGAAGTCGCATTCCTTCGGAAAGCGAACTATCGGAAGAGTTGGGTGTAAGCCGCGCCACTGTGCGGACAGCGCTTGCCAAATTGGCTGCCAATGGCATGATCCTTCGTAAACAGGGGAATGGTACCTTTGTCAATGCACGTATAAAGGAAGCTAGTGCGCAATTTGGAAATCTCTGGGATTTGGTGCAGCTGATCGAGGGCAATGGGTATAAATCGTCCATTCAGTTGATTTCGATCGAGCGTAAACCCGCCACTGAAAAAGAAGCGCTTGTGCTCGCGCTTGAACCTGGCGATGAGTTGATCCATTTTCAGCGTGTTTTTCGTGCCGACCAACGTGCGGTCATTTTGGCGGATAATGCCATACCTTCAACCTTGCTGCGCGAGCCATTGGATAAGGTGGATGGGGGACTTCACATTCGGGATATTTTCAATAATTATTTCCATCAGAAAATTGCGTTTGCCATAACCGATATTCGTTCAACACTGATCGGTGCAGACGCACTTAAGCATTTGGGGGGCAAGGCAGAAAGAGCGATCTTGCAATTGGATGTGACTTTTTACGGTATGAACAATCTTCCGATTGCATATGGTGTGAACAATTTTGACGATTCAGTCCTGCGTTTGAGTTTGGTACAGACGTGGAGTTGATCCACGGATCTGTGCCGGTTAAACCAAAATCCAGCGCCTGTGAGGAATATCTTGATGCGATTACGATTTGAAACTCTGATTGACGCACTACTACCGATCCTCGCCACATTGGCGGCGTTGGCGGTTGGAGCACTGATGTTGCTTGTCCTTAAGGTTAACCCTATTGAGGCATACGCCGCTTTGTGGGATGGGGCATTTGGCAGTACGAATGCTTTTGCCGAAACCCTAGTAAAGGCTACACCATTGCTCCTGGTGGCATTGGGTATTTGTATCTCTTTCCGCGGTGATGTGATCAATATCGGCGGCGAAGGACAGATGATCATTGGTGCGGTACTGGCGACATGGATCGGTTTGACCTTTACCGGCCTGCCCGGGTGGTTGGTGATCACCCTCGCAATGCTCGCTGGTTTTTTGGGCGGCGCGGTGTGGGGTGGTATACCGGGCGTTCTCAAGGCGTACTTCAACGTTAATGAAATTTTGAGCACGGTGATGATGAATGCCATCGCTGTGCAGTTGATGAATTTCCTGCTGCGTGGACCAATGATCGATCCTTCACAGGCAGAGTTGGCTTCCAAGATCCCACAGACGGCGCGGCTTGAAGATGCATTTCATCTGGCGCGTTTGGCGCCTACTCGGTTACATGCAGGTGCATTGATCGCCGTTATTCTGGCTGTTTTGGTTTACATTCTGTTATGGCGTACCACACTTGGGTATCGCATCCGTGCAGTAGGACAAAGCCCGCATGCCTCTCGTTATGCGGGGATCAAAGTATCGCGCTATATGGTGTTGGCTTTGTTGTTGAGCGGTGCTTTTGCCGGGTTGGCTGGTGCGGTGCAAGTGTATGGTGTTAACTACCGCATGATCACGGACGGGTCTGCTTCGGGTTTTACGGGGTCAGCGGGTTTCAATGGGATCGTGGCGGCGTTGTTTGGGCAGCTGCATCCGTTGTGGTCCATTCCGGCGTCGATCTTGTTTGGTGCGTTGCTGGTAGGGGCGAATAAGATGCAGAGGATGGTGCAGGTCCCTTCGGCGTTGATCACAGTCTTGAACGGTCTGGTGGTTGTCTTTGTGGTGAGCAGTGAGATCTGGCGAAGGCGCAGGCAGCGACGCCGAATGGCGGCAGCTCCAGATGCGGAAGCACCATCGAAACAGGACCAGAATCAAGTCCAGAAAGAGGCGAATCAATGATCACAGACCTCTTATCCACCACGGTATTGATCGGCATTCTTGCGTCGGGTATCCGTTTGGCAACTCCTTATTTGTATGCCGCCATTGGTGAAACGTTCAGCCAAAAGAGTGGCGTGTTGAATTTAGGTGTGGAAGGTCAGATGCTGCTTGGTTGTTTTGCGGCATTCTACGTGGCGTTTACAACGGGAAACTTATGGCTTGGGTTGTTGGCTGCCATTGTTGTCGGTGCGGCAATGGGGCTGGCAATGGCATTCGTGACTGTAAACCTGCATGCCCAACAGGGGATCAGCGGCATTGGGTTTTATCTCTTCGGGTTGGGAATGAGCGAATTACTCTTCCAGCGTTTGATGGGAACAGTGGAGACCGTACAGGGGTTCCCGAAGCTTTATTTCCCTGTTTTGAGCGAAATTCCAGGGATCGGTGAAATTCTCTTCAACCAGAATATTTTGGTGTATGGCGCATATTTGCTTGTGCCGCTGGCGTGGTTCGTTTTGAATAAGACGACGCTTGGTTTGAAGATTCGCGCGGTGGGTGAGAATCCTGATGCAGCCGACTCTCTCGGCGTGAATGTGGCGCGGGTGCGTTACTTTACGATAACCCTGGGCGGCATTCTTTCAGGTATTGCGGGGGCTTCGCTTTCGATCGCGTTACTAAATGTTTTTCAACAGAACATGACCAGCGGACTTGGTTTTATTGCCGTGGCGTTGGTTTATTTTGGCGGCTGGAAACCTGCTGGTGTGTTGGGCGGTGCATTGCTTTTCAGCATGGTTAATTCTTTGCAGTTGTGGATCCAGGTGCTGGGTATCCCCATCCCATCTGATATTGCGGTCATGATGCCGTATGTGTTGACAATTCTGGTGTTGGTTGCGACCGTCTCCAGGGTGCGTTCTCCATCGGCTTTATCCAAACCTTTTGAGCGGGAAAGTTGAATCCCGGTAAGGAGGCAGCTCAATCGAAAGTGTACTTCAACGTCCGTGTTCAAATTGAAAATCAATTCGTTCCATAAACAATAGGAGAAGATGATGAAAAAGTTTGCTTGGATTTTGACCCTGATCGTGGCGCTCTCACTCGTGCTGAGCGCTTGTGGTGCTCCCGCCGCTACCGAAGCCCCCGCTGAAGCCACTGAAGCTCCGGCGACGGAAGCCGCTGCTACGGAAGCAGCCACCGAAGCCGCCCCTGCGGAACCCTTCCGCGTGGCTGTGGTGATGCCGAGTGCCATCAATGATCTTGCGTTCAGCCAGAGCATGTACGATGCCCTGATGCGCATTCAAGAAGAAATGGGCGGACCTGAGATGTTCGAGATCGTGTACTCCGAGAACATGTTCGTTGTGGATGATGCCGCTGCGGCGATCCGCGATTACGCTTCACAGGGCTACGACCTTGTGATCGCGCATGGTTCACAATACGGCTCCTCATTGCAGGAGATCGCTCCTGACTTCCCCGAAACCAGCTTTGCCTGGGGCACCACCGCTGAAACCTTTGGACAGCCCAATATCTTCGCGTATGAAGCGGCTTCACAGGAAGGCGGCTACGTCAACGGCGTGTTGGCTGCGACCCTTTCCAAATCTGGAACCATCGGCGTTGTAGGACCCATCGAAGTGGGCGATGCGAAACTTTATGTGGATGGCTTCAAAGCTGGTGTGTTGGCGACCAACCCGGCAGCCGTTGTGAACGTGAACTACATCGGCTCTTTCTCGGACGTGGCGCTTGCCTCTGAAGCGGCGACGACTCATATCTCCGCTGGTGCAGATGTAATGACCGGTTCTGCTCAGATGGTTGTAGGCGCGATCGGCAAAGCAGAAGAAGCTGGTGCTTTGTGGTTTGGTACCCAATCCAATCAGACCTCCCTTGCACCGACCATTGTGGTTGCCAGCCAGGTCTATCATTGGGAAGTTGCCCTCCACGAAATGCTTGCGTTGATCGATGCCGGTACCCTGGGCGGACAGTCCTTCAAGGCTGACCTCGCCAATGGCGGCGAAGTTGTCGAATTCAATGCCGATTATGCCCTACCCGATGAAGCCAAGGCTTTGGCTGAGTCCACTATTCAGGGAATTATCGACGGCACCATCACGATCACCCTGCCGTAACCTGTAATTAAGTAATGGCTTCGGAAGCTGAACCAGCTTCCGAAGCCATTCTGGAATTTCATGAGGATGACGCTATGACGGATCAAGCGAACAAGCTCCCTTCGGGTCGTACCCGGATCGACAGCCTGGAAATGCGCGGCATTACAAAACGCTTTCCCGGTGTGTTAGCCAGTGATCATATCGATTTTGATGTGCACTCCGGCGAAGTTCATGCCCTATTGGGCGAGAACGGAGCAGGAAAAAGCACGTTGATGAAGATCTTGTACGGCTTGTATAAACCGGATGAAGGTGAAGTCCTTTTGAATGGTAAACCCGTTGTTATTGCATCGCCCAATGACTCGATTAATCTGGGTATTGGGATGATCCATCAGCACTTTATGCTGGTGCCAACCCTGACCGTGGCAGAAAATGTGGCGCTCGGTCTGCCGTCTACTCGGGGATTGTTAACCGATCTGGATCAGGTCTCAAAGCGGATCGTGGAACTTGCAGATATCTATGGTCTGCGTATCGATCCGAACGCATATGTCTGGCAGTTATCCGTGGGTCAGCAGCAGCGCGTAGAGATCATCAAAGCCTTATACCGCGGCGCGGCATTACTCATCCTCGACGAGCCGACGGCTGTGCTCACCCCGCAGGAAGTGGACGAGTTATTCGTCATTATGCGGCAAATGGTGAAGGATGGGCATGCACTTATTTTCATTTCTCATAAATTACATGAAGTGGTCGAGATCAGCCATCGCGTGACTGTGCTGCGTGATGGACGTAAGATCGGCACTCGCCCAACCTCAGAGATCACCAAGCAAGACCTTGCCAACTGGATGGTGGGACGCGAAGTCGGCTTCACCCCAGATCGCGGCAACGTGGAGCGCGGCGAAGCGCGTCTTGAGGTAAAAGGCGTATCTTGCGGCAGCGATCGTGGTACACCCGGTTTACGCGGTGTGACCTTCGACGTTCATTCCGGTGAAATTTTAGGTGTTGCAGGTGTATCTGGCAACGGACAGCGTGAACTGGCAGAAACAATTGCAGGGTTGCGAAAAGCGACCGGAGGGCAGGTCTTCCTCGAAGGCAAGGATGTCACCGGGCTTTCGCCTGCCGCCCTTACCGACCGAATGCTTTCCTACATTCCCGAAGAACGCATGCGCGATGGAGTTATCAAGGAATTCACCATCGCTGAGAACATGATCTTACGCGAACACGAAAAGAAACCTTATTCCCGTTCGGGGTTTCTAAACCTTGGTGAAATCTCCCGGCATGCCGATGAACTGATCAAGAACTTCCACGTAAAAACCCCTTCGCGTGAAACCCTGGCGAAGAACCTCTCTGGGGGCAATATTCAAAAGGTGGTACTTGCGCGTGAGATTTACCGCACGCCGCGTGTGATCATTGCAGCCCAGCCCACCCGCGGGCTGGATATCGGGGCAACTGAATACGTCCGTGAGCAATTGCTCGAACAGCGCCGCAAAGGCGTTGCCATCATGCTTATTTCTGAAGACCTCGATGAAATTCTCGCTCTCTCTGATCGTATCGCCGTCCTTTATGAAGGGCGTGTTATGGATATCGTCCCGCGCGATCAAGCCACGCCTGAAAAACTTGGTTTGCTCATGGCGGGTGTTCACCCGGAAGAGAGCGTTGTTGTAAAATAAAATAATATCCATCGGTTCGGTGGTCGCTGTAAAACCAGCGGCGTTGAGCGAACGCTCATCGAAAAGTGCCGCCGTTCAATTAGAAAGAGGACACCACCTATGAACCTTTGGCAGGAATACAAACGTCCCGTCTCTGTTGCGGAGGCTGTTCAAGCCCTTGCATCTGCACCCGGTTCTGTCATGCCGATTGCAGGCGGCACCGATCTGATACTTGACCTGAAACAGGGACGCCATTCTCCCGTTCACACACTAATTGACCTGACCTCTGTCCATGAGATGACCGTGCTCGAAATTAGGGGCGGTTCCCTTTTCATCGGTGCTGCCGTCCCAGTCAACCGCGTCGCGCTGGACCCGCTCACTGCAACGCACGCCCAAGCCCTGGTCGAAGCCTGTAACTTGATCGCCGGACCGCAAGTCCGCAATACCGCCACTCTTGGCGGCAATGTCGCACATGCCCTGCCTGCTGCCGATGGGACCATTGCTCTTACCGCTTTGGAAGCCGTTGCAGAAGTAGCGAACGACCTGGGGATACGTCGAATTCCTTTCACTTCTTTATTTGCCGGACCTGGCAAATCTGCCATTGATAAGACTAAAGAGATCATTGTCGGGTTTCATGTGCCGCTTGCCGCTGCTCATCAAGCATCCTGTTTCAAGCGTATTATGCGACCGCAGGGAGTTGCCCTGCCTATTTTAAATTGCAGTGTCTGGCTTGAGCGTAATGGAGATGAAGTTAAAGACATTCATATCGCTGTCGGACCGGGCGGTTCTACTCCCTTCCGTGCCACGAATGCCGAAGCCGCCTTGCGCGGAAAATCCCTAACCGAAGAAAATTACAACAAAAGTGTTGATGCCTTGCTTGCCCAAGCCAAATTCCGTGACTCTGCCCGCAGAGCCAGCGCAGAGTATCGCCGACACATCGTTGGCGGTTTGTTCAAAGATGTGCTTTACACTGCGTGGGATAGGGCATAATTATTATAAGGCGCACTATTTACTGAATTGAAAAAAATCAGGTAGTACATTTTGTAAAAACTACCTGACCTCACAGGAAAATTAAATCATGACCAATCAAATCTCCCTTAACGTTAATGGCAAACAATATTCAGTTGAGTCTCTTGCCGGTGAAACCTTATCTACTCTCCTGCGAGAACGGCTGCGGCTGACCGGTACGAAGATCGGCTGTGAAGAAGCCGAATGCGGCGCATGCACCGTCCTCGTGGATGGTGAGCCAATGATGTCCTGTGTTTACCCGGCTGCGCGCGCGGATGGCAAGACCATTGTCACCATCGAAGGGCTTGCCCAGCGTGTTCACGAAGAGATGAAATTACATCCCTTGCAAGAAGCCTTTGTAGAGCATGGCGCCGTCCAATGCGGATTCTGCATTCCCGGTCAGATCATGACGGCATATGCTCTGCTCAAACGTAACTCAAACCCCAATAGTGAAGATATTCGTTTTGCATTGAAAGATACACTTTGCCGTTGCGCGGGGTATCCTTCCATCGAGAACGCCATCATTGCAGCTGCCCAAGCTTTACGCACTGGCGAGCCTGTGCAGAGACCGACTCATATTCCAGACTCTGTTCATGAACATAAAACGGTCGGTCGTATGCATCTGCGTCCTGAAGCCGTGGAAAAGGTTACCGGGCAAGCCATTTATACCGACGACTTGAAATTTGATGGCATGTTATATGCCAAGGTCAAACGTGCCATGATCCCGCATGGTTTTTTGAAGAAACTGGATGTTTCCAAAGCCAAAGCGGTGAAAGGCGTAGCGGCAGTGATCACTGCCGAGGATGTGCCCGCGGAAAAGAATCATGGGTTGGTCATCTTCGACTGGCCCGTCATGGTCGGTGTGGGGGAGCGTGTACGTTACGTTGGTGATGCCCTCGCTGTGGTGGCGGCAGAAAGCCAGGAAATCGCCGACCAGGCTGCGGCGTTGATTGAGGCGGAGTTCGACCTTCAACCGGTCATTACCAACCCGGTCATGGCTCGCCAGGCAGATGTTCCCCAGATCCATGAAAAAGGAAATTTGCTGAAACATATCAAGGTCCGCAAAGGTGATATGGATGCGGGTTTTGCCAAGGCAGATGTGATCCTTGAGCATACTTTTCATACACAGACCACTGACCATGCTTTTATCGAACCGGAGTGCAGCATTGCTGTGCCGCTTGCAGATGGGCGTATGGAGATCTATGTCGGTTCGCAGATCCCATACCAAGACCGGACTCAGGTTGCGCGTGTGTTGGGCTGGGACGAGTCGCGTATTCGAATTGTCGGTCAATTGATGGGCGGCGGTTTTGGCGGCAAGGAAGACGTAATGGGACAGATCCATACTGCCATGCTTGCCAATCTTACCGGGCGACCGGTCAAGTTGTTGTTTGATCGCCAGGAAAGTTTGCTTGTCCATCCCAAACGGCATGCCACACAGATTCGAGTCAAGCTCGGCGCAATGAAAGACGGCAGGCTGGTTGCAGCAGAAACTGAACTCTATGGCGATACCGGCGCATACGCATCTCTTGGAGAGAAAGTGATGACCCGCGCCACTACGCATTCTGCCGGTCCATATGATATTGAAAATGTGCGTGCCGATTGCTATGCCATGTACACGAATAATCCACCCGCGGGAGCCTTCCGCGGTTTTGGCGTGACTCAATCTGCATTTGCCGTTGAAACCATGATGGATAAACTCGCCGAAACATTAAATATCGATCCGGTTGAATTGCGCCGCATGAACGCATTGCATGTAGGGAGTGTAACGAACACCGGACAGCAATTGAAAGAGTCGGTCGGCTTGACGGAATGTATTGACCGTGTCAATGCGCAAATGCGGACATTTGACCCCGCTCCTTTCACCCCGAAAGTTGATGCGACCAACCCGAACCTGGTGCGTGCCTGGGGCTTTGCATCGGCATACAAGAACACCGGCTTGGGCGGCGGTGCTCCTGATATTTCCGGCGCGGATGTGGAACTATATGAAGATGGCACCTTCCAGGTGCGCAGCTCGGCAGCTGAACTGGGGCAGGGGCTGGTGACCGTAATGCGTTTGACCGTTGCCGAAGAATTAGGTGTCAGCCCGGAAGCAGTCCGTGTGTTGGTGATGGATACTGACCTGACGCCCAATGGTGGTCCCACCACTGCATCCCGCCAGACGTTCGTGACGGGCAATGCTTCCCGTTACGCGGCAAAAACCTTGCGCGATCAGATATCTGCTTCCTTGGCAGAAAAATTTGATGTGCGCCCGGAGCAGATTCGCTTTGAAGAGGGTGTGGTTCGAGTCAACGGGAATGTGTTAACGTATCCCCAAGTGTACAAAGAAATGCTGGCAATGGGGCAGCAGCCGCGTGTCCGTTATGAATATGAAGCGCCCAAGACCCAGCCGCTCGGCACAGGTGGTGACATGCACTTTGCCTTCTCGTTCGGAGTACAAGCCGCCGAAGTGGAAGTGAACAAACGTACCGGTGAGGTGCGTGTGCTGCGAGTGGTCTCTGCCAATGATGTGGGCATGGCGATCAATCCACTAGGGTTGCAGGGGCAGGTGGAAGGCGGCGTGATGATGGGTTTGGGTAACTGTCTCACTGAAGACTTTATCGTAGAAGACGGCAATGTGGTTACAGACCGTCTTGCGCGCTATCGTGTGCCGGGTATCATGCTTACTCCGGAGATCACCGCCATTATTGTTGAACACCCTATTGCCGCAGGTCCATACGGAGCCAAAGGGGTTGGTGAAATCTCCAGCATTCCAACCACACCAGCCATCACCAATGCCATCTACAATGCGGTCGGTGTGCGCTTCGATAAGCTTCCTGTAGACCAGGAGGTCATTGCAAGAGAACTGTGGGAGCGGGAAGCAAAGTAAGCAAGGTCAGAGGTTTGATCGGGTGTGACTGAAGGGTTCAAAGACAATTTGCCTTTGAACCTTTCGTTTATCCATCCTTTCAAGATGAAACAGTGTCAACTCTCGCATTTCTGGTCTTTGGGCATATCGGGTAAAATCAGGCGATAAGAGGAACTCAATGAATACATTCAATGGCTATCGTTGTTCGATCTGTGGGAGTGAATACCTGCCCGGGCAAGTTACGTATACCTGCCCAACGGACGGCGGGAATCTGGACGTTATCCTCGATTATGAGATCATTAAAAAGAAGTTCCAACCTGAGGATATAACCTCGCGGACAGAGCAATCGCTTTGGAAGTACCTGCCATTGTTGCCAGTTAATGAACCCGCAGGTAATTCCACACCCTTACACGCCGCAGGCTGGACCCCGGTCTTTGCCCTGCCGCGATTGGCAGAAAAACTACACCTGAAGCACCTTTGGCTCAAAGATGAGTCTCGCAACCCCACTGCGTCTTTTAAAGACCGGGCGAGCGCTATTGTGGTTACGCGTGCGCGTGAGATCAAATCTGAGGTCGTTGTCACAGCTTCTACTGGGAATGCCGGGGCAGCGCTGGCAGGCATGGCGGCGGCGGTTGGTCAAAAAGCCGTTATCTTTGCGCCCAAGTCTGCTCCGCAGGCAAAGGTGGCGCAACTGCTTATCTTTGGCGCAAAGGTCATCCTTGTCGATGGAACCTATGATGATGCCTTTGACCTGACCGTGAAAGCAGCGAATGAGTTCGGTTGGTATTGCCGTAACACAGGCTACAATCCCTTCACAGTGGAAGGGAAAAAGACCGCCGCTTTTGAAATTTGGGAATGGTGGATCGAAGCGCATCGCGATTGGCATAAACAAGATAGCGATCTGGATGATCATCCGCCGTTAACCATTTTTGTTTCAGTCGGTGATGGCAATATCATCTCCGGTATTCACAAAGGCTTCAAGGATCTGCTGGCATTAGGTTGGATTCCCAACATGCCGCGCATTATTGGTGTCCAAGCCGAGGGTTCGGCGGCGATTGCCAATGCCTTCCATGCAAGAACTGAAACGATCATCCCTGTTTCTGCGAATACCATTGCAGACAGCATTTCGGTGGATCTGCCACGAGACGGTGTCCGTGCGGTGCGGGCAGCTGCCCAAACCGGTGGGACATATATCACCGTGAAGGATGAAGACATTATCAAAGCCATTGCAGAGCTTGGCACCATTGGTGTCTTTGCCGAACCGGCTGGGGCGACGGCATATGCCGGGTTGGTTAAAGCAGTAGCCTCGGGCGTGGTCAGAAGCGATGATCCCGTTCTTGTGATGAATACCGGCAGTGGTCTCAAAGATGTCCGCGCGGCATTGCAGGCGGTTCAGTCTGCTCCTATTATTGAGCCGACTTTAGAGGCTGTGAAAAAACTCTTATGAGAAATACAAAGAACGGATGGAGCCTGCCCTTTCGTTATACGATGGGGATCATTGTTTTTATTGCTGTTGTGGCATTGTTGATCTATGCCCACGAGGCTGTGAAAATGCTGGTGATCTCTGCGTTTGTGGCATACTTAATTAGCCCGGCTGTTGCGCTGGTGATGGAGAGAACAAATGTCTCCCGCGCTGTGGCGGTCAACCTCGTCTATTTTTCGGCGTTGATCGTGATGGTGGGCATTCCCAGTGTGTTGACCCCGATCTTTTTTGATGAGATCAAGCTGGTGGCGCAGGATCTGCTCGACCTCTCCCAGCAGACGAGTGAATTCCTATCCAACCCGATACAGGTGGGTAATTATGTGATCCATCTTGAACAGTTGGGCGAGAGCCTGGATAATCTTCAAGGGAATTTGTTAACGCCACTGCCCGAAGAGGCGCTGGCTCTGCTCGAAACAACCTCCGTAAATGTCTTATGGTTTTTGGTCATTCTCGTCAGTGTCCATTTGTTCATGAGTGAGTGGCCCAAAATACGTCACTGGTTGATTCATCTCGCGCCAGAACCATACCACGAAGAAATGAATGAGCTTTACCAGCGCTTGCGTAATGTGTGGATCGCCTATCTGCGCGGGCAGATCGTTTTGATGTTGGTAGTTGGAGTTGCCTTCACAGTTGCCTGGACCCTCATTGGTATTCCTGGTGCCCTTGTTCTAGGTGTGGTTGCCGGGTTATTTACTCTCGTGCCAGATGTTGGTCCGTTGATCGCGGCTGCGCTTGCCGTGGGTGTTGCGTTGCTGGAAGGCTCCACTTGGATTCCCTTGTCAAATGGCTGGGTGGCGATCATTACTGCGATCACGTATCTTGTTTTGATCAATATTAAGAATTTCTTTGTTCGCCCGATCATTATGGGACGCAGCTTGCATATGAATGAAGGGCTGATCTTTATAGCCATTTTTATCGCCACCCTTCTTGAAGGTATCATGGGTGCTTTATTGATCGTGCCAGTGATGGCTTCAGTTTCAGTGTTGATGGAGTATTTCCGCCGCCGTGTTCTAGGGCTTGAGCCTTTTGCTGGTGGTGAGGATGAACAATTCAAAGCCCCGGCGGGAAAATTTAAACCCCGTTCCATCCGGCTGCCTAAAAAAGAGAGACGGAAAAAAGACCTATGAAAATTACGTATTCGATCATTGCTCCCATTTATAACGAGATCGATAACCTCCCCGAACTTTACCGCCGTGTAAAGGAAGTAATGGATTCTCATGGTGAGCCATGGGAGTTTATCCTTGTTGATGACGGTTCAACGGATGGTTCCACAGAGAAGATTCGCGAATTAGCCGAAAAGGACAAGACAATCCGACCGGTTATCTTTGCGCGTAACTTTGGTCATCAAGTGGCGATCACTGCCGGTTGGGATTTTGCCCGCGGCGACGCTGTGGTCATCATCGATGCTGATCTGCAAGACCCCCCGGAAGTTATCCTCGAGCTGGCAAAGAAGTGGAAGGAAGGCTACGAGGTCGTGTACGCTGTGCGCGGCGAGCGTGAAGGTGAATCCTGGTTCAAGTTGTGGACGGCTTCCATGTTCTATCGCCTGATCTATCAAATTACGGACGTGAAGATACCCGTCGATACTGGTGATTTTCGCCTGATGGATCGAAAAGTTGTGAACGTGCTCAAACAAATGAAGGAGCGGCATCGCTTCCCGCGCGGTATGTCTGCCTGGGTTGGTTTCAAGCAGATTGGTGTTACCTATAAACGCGCTGCCCGCCTTGCTGGTGTTACCAAATACCCTTTCAAGAAAATGGTGCGGCTGGCGGTCAATGCCATTACCGGTTTCTCGTATTTCCCTTTACAAGTGGCGACTTACTTTGGTTTTGTTTCCGCAGGTATTTCCATTCTCGCCATTCCTGTGGTGGCGGTATTGCGCCTTGCAGGTTCTCATTTTTTTGAAGGGCAGGCAACCACCCTTATTTCAGTCCTCTTTTTGGGTGGTGTGCAATTGATCTCACTCGGCATTCTGGGTGAATACGTGGGGCGCCTGTATGATGAAGCCAAAGGCAGACCACTCTACATCGTCCGAGATGCTCCTGAAGAGTAATCATTTAACTTGCTGATCATTTCACCATGAGCTGAATAGTCGCTGACGCGACCGGCGTCCGCGACTGTTTTTGCCTCTCGTTATTATTCATTTACCGTCTGTTGACTAAATCTCCCATGTCCCTTTCATTTCTCAAAGATCGTGCCTTCCTGCGCGAAATGCTCACTATCGCGCTGCCTATATCCTTCCAGCAACTCATCAACGCTTCACTCAACATGATCGATGTCATCATGGTGGGGCAGTTGGGGGAGACCTCCATTGCCGCGCTTGGATTGTCCAATCAGGTATTTTTTGTATTCATCCTGCTGCTTTTTGGGCTTACCAGCGGCATGGCGATCTTTACGGCTCAATTTTGGGGGAAGCAGGAGATAGACCCGATCCGCAAAGTGCTTGGGATGAGCATCCTTATTACATCAGGCATTGCACTGGTATTTACGCTTGCTGCCACGCTTATCCCTGCGGGTGTTCTCGGTTTGTATACCAAAGATACAGAGGTCATCCATATCGGCGCTTCCTACTTGCGCATCGTTGGCTTGTCCTACATTCCTGTTGCGATCGCTACTTCTTACATTGCCACGATGCGCAGCATTCATCTCGTCAAACTGACCGTAATCGCCACCATTTCTGCCCTGGTTTTCAAAACGATCCTTGGATATATCCTGATCTTCGGCAAGTTTGGATTGCCTGTTCTCGGGGTGCGTGGCGCTGCCATTGGAACCGCCTCTGGTTGGACCCTCGAACTGATCCTGCTCCTTGTTCTTATCTACACTCAAAAAACGCCGCTTGCAGCAAACCCGTTGACCTTTTTCTCGTTTGACTTTCCATTTTTCAAGCGTGTTCTAACGACCACCCTTCCAGCACTTGCCAATGAAATGTTCTGGTCATTAGGCATCACTACCTACAACGCCATTTACGCCCGCATTGGCACTGATTCCATTGCTGCCATCAATGTCAATGCGACGATCGAAGAACTTGGCTTTGTCGTTTTTATGGGACTTGGTAACGCCAGTGCTGTGATGGTTGGTAACCGCATTGGTGCCGGAAAGAAAGAAGAAGCCTTCGAGACCGTGCGCCGTGTGGTTATTCTATCTGTTCTCTCTGCATGGACTGTTGGGGCTATAGTCATCCTTATGCGCGATGCGGTTGTGAATTTGTACGATCTTTCGCCCAGCGGCGAATATAACGTCCGCATGCTGATGCTGATGATGGCCTGTGTGTTGTGGGTGCGCATGTTCAATTTCTCGACCTTTATTGGCGCCTTGCGGGCAGGTGGCGATACACGCTTTGCGCTCGTGATGGAGATCTGCTCCATCTGGCTGATCGGTGTTCCCGCTGCTTATGTCGGTGCTTTTGTACTGCACCTGCCGGTCTATTACGTTTACCTCATGGTTGGCTTGGAAGAAGTTGCCAAAGCCTTTGTCAGTGGATGGCGGGTGTATTCCAGAAAATGGATTCACGACCTGGTGAATGTATAGAAGATGACGAATATCAAAAACGAGACAAGTACTTGTCTCGTTTTTGATATAAATTGCTTTTACCTAAGTGGTCGGTCAAAAATAATTAGAATTTCGCCCCCCCCCCCCCCCCCCCCCCCCCCCCCCCCCCCCCCCCCCCCCCCGGGGGCCCCCCCCCCCGGGGGGGGGCCCCCCCCCCCCCCCGGCCCTGCCCCTTTTAAAATTTATTTCGATCACCTACTTAACGATGCAAGGAGTTGGATTTAGCCAGTTTGAACGCGTATGGTGATGTACTGTGCGCGGCGCATTTTCCCCATCACTCCAAATACATTGAACATAAAGCCGTACTTTTTCTTGAAGAGCCCCGCTGTATGTTTGACTTCTTCAGGCGAGTCGAGCACGGCGGCATGGGCATCGATCCATTCGCCGATGGGGTCACCAGAAGCTGTGGAGGGAGCGATGCGTACTTTACCGTCGCGGCGGATGCGTTTGGCTTTGCCAGCGTCGGCTTGCGTCCAGATACGAAGCGTTTCTCCATCCTGCGCGAACCAGACCGGCGTTTTTACTCCCTGCCCGTTTTTGCGGAAGGTTTCTATATTCAAGTATTGTTGATTTTCAAATTGCTTGATGTCTTTCATGGCAGACCTCTATATTGATTTGATTTCCAATCCTCAAAGCGCTTTGTGCCCAGCCTGGAAAGCAGGAGCGTCATGCCGAAGCCGATGAGGACATTGGTGATAAAGAAGAACAGCACCTCTTCTACTGGAAGAATGCCGAAGAACAGGAGCCCTGTGGTCTGTTCCTTCGAAATAGACCAGGTGGTGTCGGTCAGTGCAATAATATCCATCAGGGAAAGGTATAAGCCGGGCACAAATATTGCGGTGAAAACCAGTTTGCGGTAATGCCAAAGGATATCTGCGCCGTAAAGCATTTGCGGAAAGATGGCAGGCAACGCCCAGAAAAGGATGATGGAGAGATAGGTCAGTTCAATGCTGCCGAGGAAGAATAAATAAGTGAAGATACCCCAGAGAACCAACAGAATAACAAACGAAACGATGCGCACAGCCTTGTTCGGTTTGAAATCCTTTGCGGGTTCGGCAATGCGCCTTGCCAGAAACCACCACCACAACCCGGCAAGGATCGTCTCAAGCACAAAGAAAGTATATTCTTCGATGGGAACATAGCCAATAACGATGCCGGTAACAAGATCCGGGTTGTAGTACCAAACCCCAGTGGCAACCAGATAATTATCCCAGGGGGTGGTGTACACCACTGCCAGGACAATATGCACAAGGATGGCGATCCATACTGCGTTGCCATTGTTGAAGCCCAGGGTTGGACGGTTGTTTTTATTGTCCCACCATGTAATGACGAGAAAAACAAAGATGGGAATTACAAGAAAGCGTAGAAGAAAACCGAAGTATGTCATTTTAGTTTAAGGTTGCTTTGTAATAGTTTGAAAATCGGATGGCCGTTTATATAAAATCATGTTTTACTTTTACTGATCACTCGTTGCGCATTGATTCGTTCTCTTCACTTGCATCCTCACGCCCGGTCTGGGTTCGAGGGTGGCTCCCATATGAGCATGGATTGGGTGACCGGTGAATTCAAACGTGAAGTTCTTAAGCAGGTATGCGATAACGATGCGAGCCTCTGCCTGACCGAATGCCGCGCCGATACATGCACGCGGTCCGCCGCCAAATGGAATGTAGCTCATCGGCGGGGTTTTGCGCCCATGTGAGAAACGTTCGGGGCAGAAATCTTCGGCATTCTCCCAAATTTCGGGGTCGCGGTGGGTCAGGTAGATGGAATAGAACATGCGCTCGCCCGCAGGGACTGTGCCCTCGGTAAACTCGATGTCTTCGGCTACACGGCGATTGCCGATATGGATCGGTGGATACAGCCGCAGCGATTCCTTAATAACGTTATCCAGAAGTTGAGGCTTGCCTTCTGCTTGTTCAACTTCCTTGATCACATCTGCGAGGATTTCGGGGTGCTCTCCAAGCAAGGCGAATGTCCATGCCAGCAGAGCAGTGGAGGTATCATGACCGGCGATGAGCATGGTTAACATCTGGTCACGGATAATGTCATTGTTCAGCCCGGCATCAATGAGATGTTGAAGAAAATCGTTTGCTTTTCTTCCTTCTTTTCTTCTTTCATCAATGATCGAATATAAATAATCATCGATCGTCTTGAGTGACTTCCCATACCCCAGGCGTGGAATTTTACGCCAAAGGATCCATAGCCCTGGCGAAACATACTGAATGGTCTTGAGGATCGGGTCCCAAATTTTTGGGATGTCGTTCCAGGCGTCTTTGCTGAACAATGTTTGCATGATGATGAGTAAGGCGATCTTGCGCCCTTCCACCAGCATGTCCACGATTTGACCATTCTGCCAGGTGGATGCGACACGCTCGGTTTGTGAGATCATCATGTCGGTATATTTGGAGAGTTGCGCAGGCTGAAAAGGGATCTCCATCAATTCGCGGTAGTGGTCATGCTCATCACCATCGGTCACCAATACACCGCGACGCAGCAGATCGGTCACTGGGTCGGTGTTACGCCAGCGTAATTTATTTCGTTCTGTTACCAATACCTTTCGGGCTGCTTCGGGTCCAAAAACTACATATGGACGAAACCCCGGGATGGGAATCTGAAAGAAGCGCCCAACATGTTTTGCCATCGCTTTCAGTGGACCCAGCGGAGAACGTGTTTTTAAGAGCGCCAGCATGGCTTCACGCCCAAGCTCGGGGGAGATCGCTTTTTTCATGGCTGTTCGTTTAGAAAAATTTTCACAGCTTGCATGAAGTCGCTGGGACATTCTTCGTGCGGCAGGTGACCGCATTGTGGGATGACAGCCAGGTCGGCGTTGGGAATTTCGCCTGCAAGTTTCAGCGATTGTTCGGTAGGTACGATGCGGTCGTCATCACCGGTGATGACGAGCACTGGGAGGTTGAATTCGCCCAAGCGTTCGCTCAGCCCGCTTTCGCGGCTGGAGACGGTCAACTCCCACAAAGCCTTATCCCAATTTTCAACCTGTAAAGGTTCTTGATATCCCTTGAAAATCTCCGGCGTGATCTTGTTAGGGTCATGCCATGCAGTTTTGAGAAACTCCGTGCCTTGTGCCTGAAGTTGACGCGCGATCAATGGACCGACATGGTCCATCTGCGGCGTACCCAGCAATGGACGGATCCATGCCGGTGCGCCGCCGCCTGCATACACAGCCGGATCCACCAGAATTAAACTTTCAATACGCTCGGGGTGTTGCAATGCGGTCAACATTGCGATCGTTCCTCCGGCAGAATTACCCACCAGTGTCGCTTTTTCGATACCGAGCGCATCCATCAAACCGATCACAAGTTCCACTTGAGCATCCTGGCTGTAAGGACTTTCGCCTTCCCAGGCAAGCGGACGTTCCGTCAAGCCAAACGCAGGTCTGTCATACGCAATGACAGTACCGAATTCTGCGAGGGGGGCTGTTACCTCACGCCATGAAAAAATGCTTGCACCAAAACCGTGCAGGAGGATGAATGTTTTCTGCCCCTCGCCGTAGGTTTTGTAATGCACATTCACACCGTTTACATCCATGAACTTGCTATCTTCATCTGTAAGTGTTTCGACGGTGACCGTATTTTCCAGCGGCGGCACTGGAATAAGAAATGGGACGATGAGAGCCAGGATCAAAATAACCGCCAGTACGATTCCCAGCCCACGTAAAATTTTTTTCATCAACGTACTTTTTCCTTTGAAATGTTGTAAGCAGAAAGAGTTCTATCTTTAACGATCTCCCGGTTTACGATCGGTTCAGAAGGATACCCTGCAATGTTTAACTCGTATTCCCAGGGTGCATGGATCTGCTTGGCATTTATTTTTTGTAATTCTGGCACCCATTTACGGATGTAATCTCCATTTGGGTCAAATTTTGCGCTTTGCAAAACCGGGTTGAAAATGCGAAAATATGGTGCGGCATCGGTGCCGGTACCCGCCGTCCATTGCCAGCCGCCATTGTTGGCAGCCAGGTCACCGTCCAGCAGGTTTTGCATGAACCAAGCCTCCCCCCAGCGCCAGTCGATCAGCAAGTCTTTGACGAGGAATGAAGCGACGATCATGCGTGCGCGGTTGTGCATCCAGCCAGTTTCTTTGAGTTGGCGCATCGCCGCATCCACCACAGGGACGCCTGTTTCGCCCCGTTTCCAGGCTTCATACTCTGATGCCTTATTGCGCCACGGAATATTTGCCAGTGACGGGTTAAACGCAGTCTTCGCAACGTGGGGGAAGTGATACAGGATCTGAATGTAAAACTCGCGCCAGATGAGTTCATTGAGCCAGATTTCTGCACCTTTGGCATTTGCGTTTGAACGCTGAGCGGTCAAGGCTTCATTCACTGCCTGGCGCATTCCCAGCATTCCAAAACGCAAATATGGCGATAGGGCTGAAGTACCGTCCAAGTCCATGCGGTTGCGGTCATCGGCGTAGTTGCTGATGGGGGAATCGGTAAATTTCTTGAGACGGCGTAAGGCTTCTGCTTCACCTGCTCGAAAGAAGGGATTGGTTTCGAATGCCGGTATCGGCTCGGAGCGGATGCCCTTGGGCGAGTCGATGCGATCAGGTGCGGGGTGCAGTTTGATCTTGCTGAGCTGTGCCTTCCACACTTTGGAATACGGCGTGTAGACCGTATAGGGTCTGCCGTCTTGTTTTCGTATTATTTTTGGGTGATGGACGGTCTGCCCTTGGATAAGCTTCAAAGGCAGGAGTTTCTGGATCAACGCGTCACGCTCACGCGCATACGGCGTGTAGTCTTCTTCAGTATGAATCGCTTCTGCTTTGATCTCGTCGAACAACTGGCGCAGCGCGTCAATGGGTTTGCCCTTGCGGATGACGAGATACGAATTTCGCTTCCGTAGGTCTTTGTCTAATGCAGATAGACCTTCGTACAAAAAACTCTTTCGGCGCGGCGATAGGTTTTCGAATGCCGGGTCCAGGATGAAGACCGGCAGGACCGAACCGGCTTCAAGCGCGGAATGAAGCGCCGCATTATCATTTAGCCGCAGGTCACGGCGGATCCACCAGATATTGGTCATAGGGGTTGTGGCGAGAGTTTCAGTCCGTCCAACCACATTACGCGCACGAGGGCGTGTGTGATCGTGGGCAGGTCATTAATTTTGACGGCGGCATCCCCCTGGCGGTTAAGACTGAGGTGACCGGCATTGCCAGCATTGTCTTTGAAATCAAGCGAGCCATAAGCGCGGATCTTGGTGTTACCGAAAAGCGAAAGGGCAAGCTCGCTGGTAAGTGTGCCTGTGAACTCAGCTTGATATGCGCCTGCGTTGAATATGAATTTGGATGGCGCAGGCATGCCGAGTCCGCGCAGACCGATGGTGGTGCCGAGGATGTTTTCGCTACCTGAAAACGTTTCGCCGCTGTTGAGGGTTGCGCGATAGGTGATGTGATAATGCGGCGTGCTACTTTCAAGTTTGGCTGTAACCGTTGCGCCGGTGATGGGGTCGCGTTCCTGAATGACTTCACCCACGCCATTGAAGCGCGGCTGGTAGTATGCGTGCCCGAAGGATGTGGATGACGCAACTGCGTAGATGGCGATGGCTTCAAGCGCATCGGCTGTTTTTTGTCTGGAAAGAAGATCAACAGCCTTGGCGAGCCAATCTGTCTTGTGCATGCGGCGCACCACATATCCCAATAGCGTAATGCCTTCCGGCGGAAGTTCGTACCGGAGAGTGTCAATTAACATGCTGCCTCCTTGATTCGTTTTGCACTAGTTTTGCGACCCGCATTGCGCCCAATGTAACGCCTGCGGTGGATTGACCCGGAAAGATGCTGTCGCCTGCGAGCCATAGATTTTGCAGCCCGGTACGCGGACTGCGCGCACGCAGCAGCGACGTTTGTGGAAATCCACCCACCATGCCGAGCGGGCGGCGCGTAAATGTCTCGTATGTATGCGGCGTTCCCGGCATGATGAACTTTGCCGCTTTACGAAAACCGGGCAGCGCGTGTTCCGCTGCATCTAATAACTTATCTGCATATTTTGCTTTGCGTTCTTCGTATGCTTCAGGGTTTTCGCGGTGAAGCTTGTCCCAGTCTGTTACGCTGGTGTGCGTGGAAAGTGTGGCAGTGCGAAAGCCTTGCGGCGCACGTTTTGGATCATCAAGCGGTGAGAGTGAGATGAAAACTGAATTACCTTCTCCGAGCTTTTTGTTCACATCCATCACAACTTGATGATGTGTAATGGATTGATTAACAATGCCAGCGTCCAGCCCTGCATACATGACGAAGGCGCCCCACATGAGGTCGCGCCGCTTCACTTCGCGCTGAAGGCTGACCGGTGCGGCTTCGCCGAGAAGTTTTTCCAACGCCCACGGCGTAAGGTTGCCGACGAAGAAGTCCGCTTCCAGGCGTAGCTTTTTGTTCGTGTGTGCCGCCGTGACGCGACCATCTTTTACGTCGAGAGCCGTCACTTGCTGGCGGTATAACACTTCGCCTCCCTGCGAACGGATCCACTGCACCAGGGTTTCAGCGATACCGCCCATTCCGCCGTGAACGTGAACGACGCCGCGGCGGGGCAGGTCTAAAACGGTTGCGCCATAGAGCGCATCGGCGGCGTCGCTGATGGCTTGTGCTGAGATGATCAGTTGTGCATCAATAAAGGCTTTGAACTCAGCGTCGGTTTTCTGGGGCAGCAACCCGCGAAATTTTCGGAGGAGATGCGGCGCGGCGGAAAATGTAGCCAGCCGTACTGCGAGCGGGAGGCGCAGGGCTTCGTCCATGTTGGCAGGCGGGAAAGGGAAGTCACGGGTGGAAATATCCCATGCGATCTTTGCCAAATGTTCCTGCTTGTGCCAGAACGATTCAGAATAGGGAAAATTCTTAAGGTACTCATCGCGCCATTGGGTTGGGTTCACCCATTGATGGATGGTTCTATCAGGCAGGTGGACGACCCAGGCTGCGTCCTGGATGGGCGAAACCCGCCACTCAAGCTCAAGCATTTCTGCGAGCCGTGTATGCGGACCGTTTGCGTCAAACCCACCAGCAAGTGTGGCACCCGCATCGAACCGATATCCTTGATGAAAGAACGTCCCTGCACAGCCGCCGGGATAGGTGGATGCTTCGAGTACGGTCACACGCCAACCTTGCTTAAGTAAAAGTGCTGCGGTGGTCAATCCGCCAATGCCTGCGCCGACGATCAGGATATGTGGCATTTCAAAACCTTGCCGAACCCTTAATCGCCGTTCGGTGCCGGAATGGGCTGCTGTATTGAGTGGGCGCGGATCTCGGTAGCGATGGGGTGATTAAAAACGGTGAAGAAAATGAAGATCGTAACGCCAAGCATTAGTACTGCGCCGAAAAGACCGGGCGACCAAGTGCCGAAGGCTTGTAGTAAATAACCGCCGATAACGGGTGCGAAAATTCGTGTGGTGCTTTCAATTGCCGCACCCAGACCGAGGATGCCGCCGATCTCTTGCGGTTGCACGGCTTTGGTCAACGTGGAGGAGAGCAGTGTATTGAGGATGCCGCCGGAGATCGCAGTGGGGGCGAGCACTACCAGCAGCCAGAACACACTGGGAGCAACTGCCCAGCCAGCGAGCGAGACCGTCATGAGTACACATCCAATCAGGATGAGAGCGTCTTCACGGAAACGCTTGGTAAGCCGACCAATGAGAAAGCCTTGTACGAACACGGCGAGCACACCAACATATGTGAGGATGAAACCAGTGTCACGAGCCTGGAAGTTGAATTTCTGCAAAGCGTACAAAGCAAAGATGGTTTGAAAGACAGCGAAAGCCAGTCCGTAAAAGAAACGGGTGGTGAGCAATGCGCCGGTAAATGGGCGGGTCAATGCTTTGGTCAATGCCGAGAGGGTGACAGCAGGCTTCTTTTCGGGCATTTCTGCGCGTTTTTCTTCTGTTAACGATTCGGGCAGCCAGAAATAGATCAGTGCGAGATTGGCGAAGGACAGCGCCGCAGCAACAAATCCGGGAACGGCATAGCCATATTGGCTGAGAATGCCGCCGGTAGCGGGTCCAATGATAAAGCCCATGCCGAATGCGGCACCGATCATGCCTAATCCCTTGGAGCGGTTTTGCGCATCGGTTACATCGGAGATGTAGGCTTGGGCAACACTAAGGTTGCCGCCTGTCAGTCCATCTATCATACGGCTGAGAAAAAGGATTCCAAGTACAAAGATGTTGGCGGCTTGTGGGTTGAAGATATCTGCCAGAGCGGTGCCGATGTTATCTGCGAAGCCGAGCAGAAGGAAGCCGAGGAATGTTCCGAACACGGATGCCAGCAAGACTGGTCGGCGACCGTAGCGGTCAGAGAGACGTCCTAACAGGGGAGCGCCGATCAACTGCATGACGGCATAAGAGGCAACCAGCAAGCCAGTTACTAATTGTGTGGCGCCGTATTTTTCTGCGTAGTAAGGCAGCAACGGCAGGATGAGGCTGAAGCCGAGCAGGTCAATGAAGACGATCAGGATAATGGAGAGTAAGCGCTTGTTCATGATTTCCTTTTGTCACAAGTTACACGAAGCCACACAAAGATAAACTTTGCGTTAATAGGCTCCACGTTGAAAGATAGGTATGTTATTTTTTCGGGAACCACGGGAAGAATTCATTCGTGCGGGTGATGTAATCTTCGTATCCGGGTTTGGTCTTGGTTAGGGTTCGTTCAAGCATTGCTACACCAGAGACTTTCATCAACAGAAAGGTCATAATGAGTGGACTGAAAACTGTCCACCAGGCGCCACTGGTGAAGGCGATGAGGTAAAAACCCCACCATTGGGCGGCATCTCCGAAGTAATTTGGGTGCCGAGTGAGACTCCACAAACCAGTTGTGAGTAATTTTCCTTTGTTGGCGGGGTTCTGCTTGAAGCGTGATAACTGCCAGTCGCCGCCGGCTTCGAAGATGAACCCGACCAGCCAGAGAGCTGCGCCAGTGTAAGTGGTGCATTCACACTTGAAGGGCGCAGGTGTAAAGGCTTGGACTGCGATAAGCGGAGCCGCCACGATCCACAGGATAACGCCTTGTAAAAGAAATACTTTGAAAAAACTGCGCCACCACCATGCTGACCCGGCTTCTGTCCGCCAAGCCGCGTAGCGAAAGTCTTCTGGCTGCCCATGATTACGAAAAAAGATATGGCCGGATAGGCGCAACCCCCAAATGGTTACCATGATCCCGAGCAGGAGGACTCGGGTCGTGAGTTCGGTTGCGCCTATCCATATTGCTGACCAGAACGTAATTACAAAGCCGGTTCCCCAGAAGATATCTACAATGCTGGAATTTCTGATCACTAGGCTGTAAAGCCAAAGTAAGATCATCAGACCAAGAATGAGGAGACCGACGGTCAGCCAAAGATCAATGAAAGACATGATTGGTTAGGTTCTTTCGAGTGCGTAAGTACGCAGCCATTTCTTGATGGGGTCACCCTGACCGTTGATGTGCGTGTCGATGGCGTGCGAGTAGCTTTCCATAAATGCTGCCAGTTCTTTCCGGGGGCGGTTGTATGCATTAAGCAGCATTTTGAGCCATTCCATCTCTTCGGAGAGGTGTTCCATATCTCCGAATTGCAGCGCCGCTGATACGTTATTGCCAAGATGATGAACACTCGCATCCAGCTCCTCTGTGCCAATGGAGAGCGGCGGCATGCTAAGTTTCAGCGTGCTTTCAATGTGAACACGTTTGGCGTTGAATGCCTGCATGGCAGCGAGATATTCCTGCGTTGCGGCTTTTGTCTTGGATGGTTTGGAGATGCCCTTGAGAAGAGACTCGATCTCCTGAATGGCGCCTTCCAGGCTCGGACCCAGGAACTGACCAGGAACATAGTCCACGATGCCGGGGCGCAGGTTGAAAATACGACCCCCAAACCCAACCGGAACCTTTTGTGAACTCAATGAAAGCGCAACATGTTGAAGGTGGGCGGCGCTGCTCAGGGTTTGGGCAACCAACACTACCAGGCTGGCTTTCACTTTGATGGCAGATTCTGCGAAGTGATCTGCCGGGACGTTGGCTCCAAGATAAATGATGTTTAACCCGCGGCGGCGCAGGAATAAAGCGAGCAATAACGGGGTGAAGGTATGCCATTCACTGGATGGACAGCCAACCACCACGGTCTGTGGACGTGTGGGGGTTGGAGATGCGCTTAATAGAGCATCCAAACGGCGCATGGCAAGCCCCGAAGCGAAATGCTCCTGCTGGACGTTGGCGCGATTTTCGTACCATAATGTCCCAATTTCAGACATACCCTTTTGCAATACTTCGACGCAAACCGCTTCCACAGGGAAGATGGAGAAGGCTTTGTTCAATGCCTGTTCTGCCTGTACCTCATTGAAGTTCATGCATGCTGTCACCCATTCGGCGCGGATGGCGTCCAATGTTGTGTCAGTGGATGAGTTGGTAGAAACATTCTGGGCAAGGATCATGCCCACCGGTGCCAAGGCGGCTAACGGGTCAATATTGGAGGCGATCTGTTCGTTCCACAGATCTACAGCTCGGGAAATGGAAAGTCCCTCTGCCTGACGCGCAATCAGCCACTTGATGGTTTCGATATCGTACTGCGAATACAAGCGATGACCGCCCGCCGTGCGTTGCGGGGTGGGGAGTCCGTAGCGGCGTTCCCAGGCACGCAGAGTATCTGCGGCGAGTCCCGTTTCGCGTAAAACAGCTTTCAGGTTAAAGGCAGGGGATTTGCTGAGCATAGTACTTCCTCGGTTATGCAGGGTTTAAAGATGGCTTAGCCACCTTTTGCACAGCTATTGTACCCTTTTCTTTAATAATCCGCTCAGTTGTCAGACGAGCCGAAAGCAGCACGATGGGCAGCCCAGTACCAGGATGGGTGGATGCGCCAGCAAAGTACATATTCTTGTATTGGGCATGACGATTCTGCGGGCGGAGATAACCGACCTGCCAGAAGTTGTGACTCAACCCGAACGCGGCTCCCTTTTCGAGATTAAAGCGCTCTTTCCAAACTTTGGGCTGGTACACGATCTCAAACTTGATGTGCTCTTTGAGGTCTGTGACTCCCATCTCTTTGGCGAGGCGGGTAAAGACGGTTTCACGCGCGCGGTTGACCAGTGCATCCCAATCTTGTTCGCTGCGAGCATCGAGGTGACCAACCGGTACAAGGACGTAAAGCGTTTCCTGTCCTTCCGGCGCGGCAGCTGCATCGGTGCGAGCCGGTGCATGGACGTAGAACGACGGCACTTCGGGCAAGGTGTGACCTTCAAAGATCTGGTCGAACGAAGCCTTGTAATCACCACCGAGGAAAACGTTGTGGTGCGCGATCTGCTTGTATTGCTTATCTACACCCCAATAGAACATAATGGTAGAGCAGGTATAGAGTTTTTCGTCGAGTTTTTTGGCTTCCTTTACATCGGGCAAAAGTTCTTTGTAAATGTAAGGCAGGTCTGCATTGCCGACGAAGATATCTGCGGTGTAGGTCTTGCCATCAGCAGTGATGACGCTCTCGACCTGTGTCTTGCCGACGTTGATCTTCTTGACCGGCGAGTTGTAAATGAACTTCACGCCCAGCTTTTCAGCGACTTTGACAAGCGCTTGAATGCCGGCGTACATGCCGCCCATGGGATACCAAACGCCTTCTGCCAACTCCGTATATTGCAAGAGGGAGTAGGTGGCAGGCGCGTCGTAGGGACTGAGTCCCAGATACATGTTTTGGAAGGTGAAAGCAGCTTTCAAGCGTTCATCCTTGAAGAAGCGGCTGGTATTGGTATAGTGTTTGTCCAATGCTTTGAGGCTGAAAATGAGCGGCAGATTCTTGAGGCTGAAATATTCAAAGATATTGTAGAAGTTGCGCCCTACGAATTTTTCTACCGATATTTTGTAGTGCTTCGCACCTTCGGCAATATAGCCAAGAAACCCTGTAAAAGCAGTTTTATCCACAGCTTCAAGCTGGGTCTGCATTTTGCCGATATCTGAAGTGAGCTCCAACCGCAGACCGTCGTCAAAATGGACTTTATACGTCGGGTCAATACGTTTCAGTTCGAGGTGATCACTCATTTTTTCGCCGATTGAGGCGAAGGTTTCTTCCCAAATTTCGGGCATGAGAAACAGGGTTGGACCAATATCGAAGCGATGTCCGTCACGGATGATTTGATTACAGCGACCGCCGGGGGTGGCTTCCTTTTCCAGCACGGTCACTTCATATCCATTTTTAGCGAGGCGGGCAGCGGTTGCAATACCGCCAATGCCCGCACCGATCACGATTGCAATAGGTTTCATAAAATTTCTCCTTGTAGGTCAGTATTTGTATTGTACACTCTGTCTATAATTTGTCAAGGTTTTATACATTTATTTGCAAAACCTTGACAAAAAGGACAATTTCAGTAAAATATGAATAACTTAACCAAATAAGGAGAGAGACCTATGCAAGCACATGCAAACTGGGAGCATCAGCTCTTGTCACTCGCGGGGCATGTCCCGCATTCATCCACGCGCCCATTCTTTTCCTATTGGGCGGGTAACGCCTCCCTGCGTCAAGCTTACAAACAGGCAGAGGTTATTACTGCCGAGCATAGCAAGTCCTTCCATTTTGCCTCAGGTTTGCTCCCCGAAGAAAAACGCTCCGCTGTTCGCGCTTTGTATGCCTTTTGCCGTACCGTGGATGATATTGTGGATGAGGTTGAGCTGAAGAAAGACCGCGACTTTGAACTTGAATACTGGCGTAATGTGGTTAATACCGCCTCTGCCTCCACTGACGATCTGGTTGCCTCCGCTTGGGCAGATACCCTGACCCGATACCATATCCCGCGTCACTATGCCCTGCAGTTGATCGATGGCGTAGCCCGCGACTTGACCCAATCGCGTTACCAAACCTTTGATGATCTTGCGACCTATTGTTATGGGGTTGCTTCCACAGTCGGTTTAATGAGCATGTACATCGTCGGTTTCAAAAGTCACGAAGCGGTTTCCTATGCCATCAAACTGGGTGTTGCTTTGCAAATGACCAATATCTTGCGCGATGTGGGGGAGGATTATCGGAATGGTCGTCTGTACCTCCCGCGAGAAGAATTGGTCACATACGGAATCCGGGAAGAAGATATTGCCGAAGGGCGCGTTACCGATGCGTGGCGTCAGTTCATGCGCTTCCAAATCGACCGCACCCGCCATCTATATGCAGCTTCCTGGGAAGGTGTAAAAATGCTTGAACGTGAAGGTCAACTTGCGATCGGCGCTGCCTCAATTTTCTATATGGGCATATTAGATGATATCGAAAAGCATGATTATGATGTCTTTTCCCGCCGTGCTTCTCTCAGTGCAATGGGTAAAGTTGCCAAACTCCCTGCGTTGTGGATGAAGATCCGCTCCTTATAATACGCTAACATCATTCTCCTCTTTTGTGCGCAAGGGCGTGACCGGGCAGTCATGCCCTTGCCTATTTAATATGACCATTAACCATGGAGTCGCGGCTCGTGGTCTTTTGATATACTTACTTTCGTGAAGAAATTTGCGATCCTATTCTGTTTACTTCTCATTAGCTGTTCTACCATTCCAGAGCCCACACCGGAGAATCAAATGAGCTTTCGATATTTAGCCCTCGGCGATTCCTATACCATTGGCGAAAGTGTGCAGGAAACAGAACGTTTCCCCAACCAACTGGCCACCTTGCTTGCCAATGACGGGGTGGCAGTAGAGGTCACCATTATTGCCCGCACCGGTTGGACGACCGATGAACTCTGGCAGGGTATTCAGGCAGAGACGGTCACACCGCCCTATGATATGGTCTCTTTATTGATCGGCGTGAACAACCAATACCGCGGGCGTGATATCAAAGAATATCGCGAAGGCTTTATATTCTTACTGCAGAAAGCCATCGAATACGCGGGAGGGGATGCAAAGCGGGTCATTGTATTTTCCATCCCAGATTGGGGCGTGACGCCATTTGCGTACGGCAGAAACACCACCCAGATCGCTGATGAAATTAACGCTTTTAATAAGGTTAACCATGAGGAAGCCGACACAGCAGGGGTTCATTATGTGGATGTCACACCCATATCGCGCATGGCACTTAATGATAAATCCCTGATTGCTTCCGACGGATTGCACCCTTCTGGGAAAATGTACGCAGAATGGGCGAAGTCAGCTTTACCCGTTGCATTAAGCATATTGAAGTAGAATCCATTCAACTCAAATTGGAGAACGGATGCCACAGATAAAAGCCATCAATCATGTTGCTGTTGTTGTTGAGGATATGGAAAAGTCACTCGCGTTCTGGCGGGATGCGCTCGGACTTACATTGCACGAACTGCGCGATGTCCCTGCCGAAAAATCACAGGTCGCTTTTTTGCCGTTGGCTGGTGCCGAGATTGAATTGGTCATGCCAACCAGTGATGACTCGGGAATTGCCAAATACCTTGCCAAACGCGGGCAGGGTATGCACCACCTTTGTCTGGAAGTGGATGATATCGCAGGCATGATGATGCAACTACGATCAAAAAACATCCGTCTTATTAATGAAGAGCCGCGTACCGCAGCCGATGGGAAACGATATGCATTCATTCATCCTGAATCGACCGGCGGCGTACTAGTGGAGTTATACCAGGTCTAATGTCCGCAAAGGTCGAAGCAGTCTTGGCGGAGGAATGCGGGCTTGAAAAAGACCGTCTGATTATCGTCGGTGTTTCCGGCGGTCCGGATAGTCTTTGCCTGATGGAAACCCTGAGGCAGGCGGGGTATCCAATCCTTGTCGCTTACTTTGACCATCAACTCCGCTTTGAATCTTCCAGCGACGCACACATGGTGGAAAAAACTGCGATCCGATTGGGACTTGCCTGTATCATTGATGGCGCAGATGTGCGTGCATATGCGGAGCAGAAAAAAATATCAATAGAAGATGCGGCACGCACATTGCGTTACCGCTTCCTGTTCGACCTTGCCCGTAAGCGTAAGGCACAGGCGGTTGCCGTCGGGCATACAGCCGACGATCAAGTGGAAACGGTCTTGATGCACTTTTTGCGCGGCAGCGGCATGTCTGGGTTGAAAGGTATGTCGTATCGTTCGGTGATCAAATCGTTCGACCCGGATATTCCCGTGGTGCGCCCGTTGCTTGAGATGTGGCGCGAGGAGACTGTTCTATATTGTGCAGTCAATAGCTTGCGCCCGCGACATGATTCAAGCAATGATTCATTGAACTTTCAGCGCAACCGTATTCGACATCTTTTGATTCCCACGCTCGAAACATACAATCCAAAGATTCGCGAGACCTTGCTGCGTATGTCTCACTCGCTTAAGGGTGATTATTCATTCGTCATGGAAACATTGGAACATGCCTGGCAGGAGACGGTGGCTTCAGCCAATGATGAGATCGTCACCTTTGATGTTAGTCGCTTGACCGCTCAGCCGGTCGGTCTTCAACGCAACCTGATCAAACACGCCATGCAGAATCTTTATCCGGGTGTGGATATCAGCTTTCAAACCTTGAAACGTGCCCTGGAATATATTCACTCGGCCGGTGCAGCGCCACGACTAGACTTGAAAGCAGGGCTGCGCATGTACCATGAATCAGGCATGATCCATATCTGTGCGCCACATGCTGAGCTTCCCTTTGACCGCTGGCCCCAAATATCGGGCGCAGAACCGATATCCATGCAACTGGGCGGGCAGGTTTCACTGGCAGGTGGTTGGAAGTTTACATGTGAAAGCTGGCGGTTAACGGCTCTGGCGAAGGAACAAGCTGAAGAGAACGATGATCCATTTCAAGTCTGGTTGGATGCGGGAGAATTGCCAGAGACCTTTGAATTGCGGGCGCGTCGTCATGGCGATCATTTTTCGCCGTTGGGCATGGATGGGCATTCACAAAAGCTCTCGGATTTCTTTGTGAATGAAAAATTGCCGCAACGCGCGAGAGATCAATGGCCTCTGTTGTGTGTGGGGGATGAGATCATTTGGATACCTGGTTTCCGCCCGGCTCACCGGCACCGGCTAAAAGAGGATACGAATGAAGTTCTGTATTTCTCGGTACAGCATCCACCTGAAAAAAACACTAGTGAAGAAAATCCCCAGCATTGAGAATACTGGGGATTTTCTTCTATTTGAGTTCACCGTTCAATTGTTTTAGTTTGATGAATAACTCGCGCCATTGGATCTTGGATACGCCGAGCTTTTGACGGATCTTATCCGGCTCAATGCCGCTTTGATAATCACGCAATGCACAAGTCCAGCGGCACATATCAAAGGAAAGGTGTTTTTCGAGTCCTGCTTCTTCACCGATATCCTCCAGTAGATATTCCAACCGGCGCGGCGACCAGGGGAATGCTTGATCAATGGGTTGGTATTGGGCGAGATATTCATTATAGGAAGCCACCCAATCTTCCTGAAGCTCGATCTTGCGTTCTTTGTAACGATTGGCAGGGCTGGCGTAGCGGACAAAGAGATAAGGTCCGTTCTTACTCTCCAGTTCGACGTGGTTGACGTGAATGCCGAGACACTCGCTTTTTTTAATGGCTGTGCTTAGCAGCAAGGCGACCAAGGTGTAAGGACGGGAATCCGGCTTTTTGCTGCGGCGGTGACGGTCTGCGATAAGCAGCACAGATTCGTATTCATCTTCGGTGAGCACCTGAGGCAGCGGACTGATCGCCGAGCGTTGTAGAACCTTCTCTGCCGGGTCAATGGCAAGTGTGCCGTGTTGGTGCAGCCAGCGGAAGAAGGACTTAATGGAGGTGATGCGCCGCGAAAGGGTTTTGGGGCTGCATGCCACGCCCCGTCCTTTTTCCATCCAATCAAAGAAGCGATTGAGATCATCGGTGGTGACGGCGCCAATGGTTTGCTCGGGCGGCGTGAATTGAGTAAGCAACCGTACATCTGAAAGGAATGCTTTGACCGTGTTCGGGGAGCGTCCCTGATCGAGCAGGAACATTTCCCAGCCGTTTATGGCGGCAGGTAACAGCGTCTTTGCGCTGATGTGTGCGGGTGTGGCGTTTTTTGTCATAGGATTAACCTTGCGTGTAGTATTTACTCTTGCGTATAGTTTAGCGAATTTAGGGAAGCTTGTCAACTGGCAACCCAACGAACTTGAAGTTTGTGCAGCCAGCATCTTTTGTATTAAACTGACACCTTGAGATGTTTCGGAAATAGCCAAGTGTCTAAAAGAATAACGGGCGACTATTCTAAACCCTTCTCAAGTGGGATACCTGCAGGCTGGACTAATGATACATTTAAATCATAATGGTTAATTTTCCACCAGCCCGGTTATATCCCAAATTTCTATTAATATTATCCATCGCGTTATTTTCGTGTGTTTCTCCAGAGGAACTTCCAAATGCAGTGTCAACTTCCACTTCAACCCATACGAGCAGTAGCATGTCCGGCGTAGCGACTCCATCTGGAACCCCAAGCCCGCAACCTGAAGTTTTTGGAGAGTGGAGTGATGCTCCAGCCATGTTAACTCCGCGTTCGGCTCATGCTGTTGCTGCTTCAGATACTCTTATTTTTGCTTTGGCTGGCACGGATGATAAAGGCGCGCCAGTTCTCGATGTTGAAGTTTTTGATGGAATCAAATGGAAACTGGAAACTACCCTGCCTGGCGAAGGGTTAAATGCCCCAACTGCATCGGTTGTAGGGCAGAGACTTTACGTAATTGGCGGCTTTTTTGCAACTTCGAACACACCCTCAAATGAGGTATATGTTTATGATATAGCTGCAAAAACTTGGAGTATGGCGGCGCCGCTTCTCAATCCGCGCGGAGGACATGCTGCAAGTGTCTCGAACGGCGAGATCCATTTATTTGGCGGCGGGAATTCTGTCTCTACCCTCGCTGATCATTCGGCATATAACCCATCTACAGACAGCTGGCGCGACCTTGCTCCACTGCCGCGAGCCGAAGGCAGCCCGGCAGCCGTGGATGTGAATGGAAAGATATTTGTGATCGGTGGACGCAGCGGGTATTCAGATTTCGGTGATGTGTATATCTATGAGCCAATGAACGACTCTTGGGGTGTTGGTCCTGCGATTGACCCGCGTGGAACAGCCGGTGCAGTTTTGTATTGTGATGGGATCTATTTATTTGGCGGCGAGTCCCAAACTCGTAGGAAGAACCTGGAAGATGTGTTCAGGCTGGACCTGGATGGCAATGTTTGGAAAATTGTCAGCCCCATGCCTGTTGCTCGAAAATTTGCTCGTGCGGTTAACTTCAAAGACTCGGTTTACATCGTAGGGGGGAGCGTAGTCCCGGCAAATAGCCATTCGCCGGTAGGTAGTGCGTCCGTCTTGCGATATTCGCAACCGGGTTGTGGTGGTTTTGAGTAGCTTCCTATTTCCCCGAAACCCCTCTTTGCTCACATTGTTTGATGTTATATATAAGCGGATGCTGGTAAAAAAACAGCATCCGCTTATATATTTGGATTTCTTATTTCGTTCGCGCGGGGATATTTAAGGGGGCGGCAAGTAATCCCATGGGTTGACCTTTACACCTGCCATGATCTCAAAATGTAAATGGGATCCTGAAGAGCGCCCGGTGGAACCCACGGCTCCAAGCACTTCGCCCTGCCCAACACTTTGCCCACAACCGACATTTAGCGCGCTTAAGTGGGCATACAGTGACTGGAATCCGTTGCCGTGATCGATCATAACCATATTGCCGTAGCCGTAGTCATTCCAGCCTGCATATACGATCACGCCCGCATCGGATGCGTAAACTGCCTCTCCGGTATTGCCTGCAAAATCCAGCCCATTGTGATTGGTCTTTGGCGAAAAATCGAAGCCAGAGAGGTAATGTTTATTGGTGGGATAAATGAACGAGCCATAGCCTACAGCGCCGCCGCTGACCGGGTCACAGGCGCCCGCTCCGAGTACGCGCGCTGAAGCGGGGTTTTCGCGAGTCACGCCTAATGGAGCGCTCCAGCTTACAAAGTCGCGCTTCCCGTTCGGGATGATCAACCAGGTTCCGGCTTTGATGTTCGCATTTTCGTAATCGCCGACGGTATTCGGGTCAAGATTGTTGCCGGGATATTCGATCACGTCCGCTGCGCTAACGCCATAGAACTGCGCCCATTCGCCAAATGGAATTCCACCAAGCCATTCCCAATAAACACCGTCCACCGGCAGGATGGTCAACTCCTGCCCGGTTTTGAGAGAATGTGGATCATCCAAAAGAATGTTGTAGTTCCCCCAGAGGATCGTTTGAGGTTGCAAGCCGAACTTTTCAGCGATACCAAAAACGGTGTCGCCTTCCTGCACAGTATATAGAGTGAGTTCGTTGCGCGGTCGGTTCGGGATGGTGGTATGTAGTTGCGCAGAGCGATTGATGCCATCAGTGACGGGGATATCAAGGCTGGAGAGAGCATTTGCCTGTGCCGCTTCAACGACCGGACTGAGAGATGAATCTGTCTCTTCGGGCGTATTCTCAGTTTGACGGTAGAACGTACGCGCCATTAACACCACCAAAGTAATGGCGATCACAGAAAATAAATTTACCCCCAGTTTGATCAAGGGTTCGCCCAACCCCATGTTCACAAGGCTGTTCATGAATTTCGTAATGACCGATACCCGTTTCGGCGCTGGTGTGGGCATTTGCCCAGATTGGTTTTCCGAAGGGGCGGGTGCTTCTTCCTTAAATCCGTTTTGCATGGGCATCATCATAACATGGTAAAAAAAACATGGTCAAGTTGAGGGTGAAAACCCTAAGGCATTCCTAATCCCTGTTCGGCTTTGTTCTTTTGCATGAAAATCGCCCGTATCAAGATCGTGCCTGCCAGGCAGGCAAGCCCGCCAACAAGAATTGCGGTTTGAACCTGCCAGGTTTGTGCGACCCACCCGATGAGAATACTGCCAAACGGGGCAACGCCTTGCAGCCCCCAAAAGTAAACGCTGAAGACCCGTCCGCGAAGTTCATTTGGAACACGGATTTGGATCATAATGTTCATGCTGATAAGTTGAACGACCGTACCCCAGCCGATAAAGATTAATAAAAAGAAGGCAAGTTTTGTGTTGACTGTCATTCCCAGCGCAATGATCGGAAGTATGAAAAGTACCTGCCCCCAAAGTAATGTGGCGCTTTTATCTGTCGAAGCAAAGTATGCCATCATAAGCGCGGCGGTCACTGCGCCGATCCCTTGTGCCATATATAAGTTACTGGTGCGTGCGGCGATCAAAGCCTCGGAAGTCAACCCGGGTTGCAGGATGTCACGTGCAATGGCGGGAAGCTGCTGTATCAGCGGAATCCCGAAGAAACCCAGCAATGCCGACATCAGGATTGCAGACAATACCAGCGCACTGGATCCGATGTAGCGCAGACCTTCCTTAAATTCATTGCGCATGCCCACCGACGATTCCGCTTCTTTTTCAACTTTGAAACGGGTGCGCGCGAAAAATAACCCGATGATAACGAAAATATAACTGACTCCGTTTGCCAAAAAGACCGTGCCTTCGTTGCCGGTGGTAGTGATCAACCCGGCTGCCACTACCGGACCGATGACGCGACCAAGGTTGAAAGCTGTGGTTTGCAGGGCAATGGCACTGGGCAAAGCTTCTTTTCCTGCGAGTTCGATCAGCATGGCTTGGCGTGCAGTCACTTCTACTGAGACGGCAGACCCGTAGATGAATGCCAGCAGCAGGATGTGCCAGATCTCAAGGTGACCAGTGAAGGCAAGGTAAGTTAACCCAAATGCCTGGACTGACATGACGGCTTGCAGGAGAATGACTACTTTACGCTTGTCCCAACGCTCCACCAGCACGCCTGCGGGCAGAGCGAATAACAAGGTGGGTAATGTGTTGGCGAAGCCGATCAACCCCAGATCAAGCGGACGACCCGAGATGCGATACGCAAGATAGGGCAGTGCCGTGGCTTGCATCCATGTGCCGATGACGGAGATGAATTGACCGATGAGGAAGAGAACATAATCACGTGAATCAAGGGCGGGGAAACGGGTGGTGAGCCAGATCTTTATGGAAGACATTCTATGATGCAGGTACAACACATTCAGGGCGGTCATTGCCGGGTTTGTTGACCAGTGTCGAAACCGGGTAAGCGGACATGCGTTCAGTGGGGAAAGGCTTGATGAGGTGAAGCAGCTTATCGGGAGTCTGCGGCGCAGGGTCCAGCCAGAGGTCGTATTCTGATGGATTCAAGATCACTGGCATTCGGTTGTGAAGTGATGACATTAACTCATTTGGTTCGGTGGTGATGATGGTGCAAGTGCGCAGGGCGCCGCCATCGGGCGATTGCCACTCGTCCCACAGACCAGCAAAGGCGAAAGGTTTCCGGTCTTGCATGTGGATAAAATACGGGGTCTTGTTTTTTTCACCTGGCTGGGTTTTCCATTCGTAGAACCCATCGGCAAGGATCAGGCAACGCTTGTATTTGAAGCCGCCACGAAACGATGGTTTTTCTGCGACGGTTTCGCCGCGTGCGTTGATAAGGTTATTTCCAATGGAGGGGTCTTTGGACCACGATGGGATCAAACCCCAAATGAAAAAATCGGCTTTATTTTTTGCATTGTTTGGAATGGCCAGCACAGGTTGAGAGGGGGCGATATTAAAGCGCGGGGCGAACTGCGTCGGGAATTCGTAATTGCCGAACGTATCTGAGATATCGGCAGGATCAACTGTAAGGGTAAATCGTCCGCACATGTTTTCTCCTTTATTTTTTGGCAGGACCCGGGATTGTGAAATAAAAAGTGGTGCCTTTGCCTGGATGTGATTCTAGCCAGATCTTGCCATAATGGATCTCGACGATCCGTTTGACGAGGGTAAGCCCAATGCCGGTGCCTTCCGTGTTGGCGTCGAGCTTGTTGAATAACCCGAAGATGCGATCCTGATACTGAGGTTCGATGCCTATACCATTGTCTTCCACAAAAAAGACCGGCGAACCTTGTTGGTTTTTGCTGGAGCCGATGCGTATCCTGGGCTTGGGTTGATCGCCCATGAATTTTACGGCATTCTCGATGAGGTTCAAAAGTACTTCCATCAACCGGGTACGATCCCCATAAACAATAAGACCCTGATCGGCGAAATCAACTTGAACGTGTTTTTTCGTGATCGAACCATCAAGCAGCGTGATCGCATCACTCACGATCTCACCAAAGGCAGTTTCCACAGGTTCATTGACCATGCGCCCAATACGGGAGATTTCAAGCAGATCGTTGAGCAGATGCTGCATTTTGTCTACCGCGTGCCGGATGCGATTGATATCGCGGGAGAAGCTGTCAAACTTTCCGGCACGGGCATCCTGTTCGATATAACCGAGGAAGCCGGTGATGGTTACCAGCGGCGATTTGAGGTCGTGTGATACGGTATAGGTGAAACGTTCCAACTCTGCGTTCTTTGCACCAAGTTCGGTGATCAGGTGTTCCTGCTCGATCTCTGCCAATTTGCGTTCGGTGATTTCGCGGGCAATTCCGGTGGTACCGATCACTTCACCTTTTTCATTGCGGATCGGCGTTTTGGTCGTTTCAACCCAGTACTCCCTGCCTTTGCTGTCTTTTTGAAATTCCTCCACAGTTTTGCGAATGCCACTCTGAATGACTTCGAGATCGTCAATGCGATACAGGTCGGCGAATTTGGGATCCCAGATCTCATGATCGGTTTTGCCAACGACATCCTCTTCTTTCAATTCGCATACTCGCAGAAATTGTTCATTCACGGCAATATAGCGGCTGTTGATATCCTTCAACCATGCCATGTCGGGAATATTGTTTAGGATGGCGTTCTGGCGAAGCAGTGTTTCTCTCAGTTTTTCTTCGGCTACTTTTTGTTCGGTGATATCTTGTACTGCCCCTAGAATGCCGGTCAGGCGGTTCTCTTCTGCATTCCAAATGGGGTGGGCGTACACCCGTTCCCAGCGAATCTCGCCGGACTTTGTATACGTGCGGATCTCAGACCCTAGAACATCCTGATTGTTAAAAAGGTTTTGCATATCCTGAGAGTCTTTTTCAAGATCATCCGGGTGGATATGTGCATACCAACCTCCAGCTGAAATATACTCCTCTGAGGTGTATCCGGTCATTTTTTCAAAAGCCCCCCCCAGCCAGATGGTTTCTGCTTCCCCGTTTTCGTTGACCTTGCTTTCAAAGGCATAATCTGAACTGACTTTTGAGATCAGTCTATATTTTTCTTCGCTCATGCGTGCGCGCTTTAGCGCTTTGTTCACTATGCGTGAAGAAAGATATTGCAATAACCCGCTCATGGGAAAGATAGCAAAACTAAGTATCCACGTGAGAAATACAGGACGGACGATGTTTGAATTGAGCAGCCCGGTTTCACTGGCATAAACCATCCCTAGCCCGGCGACCAGCGAGAGCGCTGTTGTGGTCAGGGCAGCCGTTGACCCCAGCAATATTCCAGCGATCATGATCACGAGCGGATACCCCAGCATGTATGACTCGCCTTGCACTCCGATGCCTGTCACTGCCGAGACTGTGAAGAAGAGCCAGAAGGCACTTACTTGCAGTATGGATGCGGCGCGGACGTGTCCGCGTCGTAAAAGGAACAAGAGAAAAAGATTAATCGCCTCACTGACCCCTGCCTGGGCAAGTGCCCGTCCGGCGCCTTGCGGTGAAAAAAACAAGGTGTATGCCACATATGGCAGGGGAACTATGATCAGCCCCAAAACGATGACATTGAGCAAATATGCCTGATGATCCAATTGATCGTCATCAAAAGTGGGAGGGTGTAGAAACCTGCCAAACCATGCCATCATTTCGTTTTACTTCCTTAATTTCCTTGCATCTCCATCACGCATGGTGGTGCCAGTGGCATCCAAATATTCCAGCAATGCTTGCACATATTTCCGGGAGGTGTTGAACATGTCACGAACTTCCCCCAGCGTGATCTGCCCATTCTGTTGAATGGCAATTACGATCTGTCTGACCATTTCATCGTAATCGGTTTTGCGAAAGATAACTTCCTGCGAGACGGGCAATAACTCGCCCAGTTCGATGAGCGCGCTGACGACTTCTTCACCTGCTTCTGCCTGACATTCCTTAACGCTGGGCGTGTTGAATGGATTTGCTTCGAACTTCCGCCTCAATACTTGGACTTTGAGGGCATCCTGCCCATCAAAGTGGACCTCATGCTCCGGCTTGGAAACTGCTCCGCGTATTTCAAGGACCGTATTATGAGAAATGAGATACGTAAGGACGGCGTTGAAAACCTTCGGCGCAAGTTTTAATTTACTCTTCAATTCTTCACGTGGAATGCCGCGTCGCAGTGGGAATTGTCCGTGATATTCTTCGACCCGTTTCAAAGCCAGACTCTCGATGGTGTTCCAATAGGGCAGAGCAACAGCCAGAGTAGAATCGTCCAGCACAAGGACCTGCCCATTTTGTAACAATTCCTGCCAGGCAGTTTCTGCAATGGCTGCCTCCAAACGAGATTTTGCGAACATCTCTTTAACTGGTGCAATCTGCAAAGCCAGGGCTGCCTCAAATAAGATCTCGGCAGGTGAGCCTTGAGCCAGTGACTCTAGAGACTTGATCACATTTGCATCAAATCGTTTGTGCCTGCCTTTTGGTTGATGATCCACCACCGCGCCGCCACCCAATGTTTCACCTGGTGAAGGTCTACGCAGGATATAGCGGTCGCCGCGTAGAGTGACGATGGGGTCGCGCAGTTCCAATTGGATCCAACCCTCTTCGCCTGCTTTAAGTTCTTCTGTGCCAAGTAAACGCAGAGTTGCAACCGTCTCGCTTGCCCCAACAAAGAACTTTACTTCGTCCCCATGAGCCAGGGGTTTAAGGATATCTTTTAATGATTTGAAACGCGCATCGATCCGGCGGGTGGCTTGATATTGTCCCGGGTGAACAAGTACATCGCCGCGGCGGATCTGTTCCATATCCACACCAGAGATGTTGACTGCCGTACGTGAGCCAGGTGTGGTGCTTTCTTCTTTCTTTTTGTGGGTTTGCAGCCCGCGGATGCGCCCCTGTATGCTGCTCGGCAAAACCTCGACATCATCACCGACGGAAAAACTCCCATCTCTCAAGGTGCCAGTGACGACAGTTCCAAACCCGCTGATGGTGAAAACACGGTCAATCGGCAGGCGCGGGCGGTTAAGGTCAGGGCGTGAGGGTTTGTCTTTCAGAAGGTTTTCGAGTGCGAGAGTGAGTTCTGTGAGACCTTTATTGGTTTTTGCTGAAACGCGTAATATCGGGGCATCTTTTAGGATGGTGCTGTTCACGGCGGTGCGAATGTCTGCTTCGATAAGATCAAGCCAGTCAGAGTCGGAGGCGAGATCTGTCTTGGTCAGAACGATCAACCCGGCAGGGATCTGGAGAAGATCCAGAATGGCAAGATGCTCTTTGGTCTGAGGCATGATGCCTTCATCTGCAGCGATGACCAGCATTGCCGCATCAATTCCGCCGACACCGGACAACATATTCTCAATGAAGTCGCGGTGACCGGGGACATCCACAATACCAAGCTCCTCGCCGTTGGGGAGGGTAAGCCAGCCGAAGCCAAGTTCAATGGTCATCTCGCGGGCTTTCTCTTCTTTTAGACGGTCGGGGTGTGTACCTGTCAGTGCTTCAATAAGCGTGGATTTGCCGTGATCTACGTGCCCTGCTGTACCGATAACTCTCATATATTCAATTTAACCACACTTTAATAGCAGACCGAGAAAATAAAAATGGAGATCATACGGTCTCCATTTTTATTTTACTTATTTTTTAGTTGTCTTTTTTCCGTGTCCCATGATGCGCTGGTAGGAGGTCATCCATTCATGGACGACATTCATCATTTCTTGAAGCTGCTTTTCTGAAACATCGGTGGTTTGGTGAAGTTGATCTTGCATGACCTGAGTGACTTCATTGATCGTTGAGATGCTGCCTTCATATTTCTGTACTTCTTTGCGAATATCGCGGAAGGATTCTTCAGAAGACAGGCTGTATCCTGTCCAGCGTTTTTGGTCATCTGCTTTGAAGCTGATCCACTCCTGGCGCAGGCGTTCCTCAGCGAGGCGCTGCATCTCGGTCACTTCATTGATACGGCGCTCAAGTTTGGTGTTGAGTTCCACGTATGTATCTTGCGCTTTCTTTGCATTGCGCAGGGTTTCATCTAATTTCTGGATCTGTACATCCAGTGCTTCTGCCTCTTTTTGGAAGGAGACGAATTTTTCCTGCCAGTCCTTCCATCCACGTTCCCGATCTACCTGGGCGATACGCTGTTGGTCGAGGAAGGTGGATTGGGCTTGTTTTCGTTCGAGTTCGGAGGCAAGCAGTTCAGTGATGCGGGTTTCTATGTTGCGGATGGTATCGCCTTGAATGGTTGACTTTTCGCGGTTCTCATCAATTCGTTTGCGCAGGGAGGTTAGTTCGCCTTGTAAGTCTGCGATGCGTTTAAGGTCGTTCTTGCGCGTTTCTTCATTGGCGAGCATGGTATGCCGAACATCTTCATTTGAGCGGCGGGTCTCATCCACCGAGAGCTTCAGGTCGGCAATATTGGTGAGTGCGCGCTGGATCTCATCGCCGCGTTCCTTGATCATTTTCTTAAGTTCAGTTGTGTTGGTGGCAGCACGTAACTGAATGACGGCTTTATTAAGTTCGGTAAGCTCGCTTTGCAATCTTTTTGCAGTCTCTTTATCTTCCTTGACCCGCGCTTTTTCATTCTCATCGATCATTTTGATCAGGTCGGAGCGTTGTTTTGAAAGCATGGTCTCGAATTGATCTACACGCTTTGAGGCAGGTGTGATATCAGTGACCTGCTTGCTAAGGGTCTTGATCTGTTTCGAGACGGCATTTACCGTCGTTTCAAAGGATGCTAGATTCTCTTTGAGGGAGGCAAGGGTTTCCTTGGTTTCGCGTTGTTGTTTATCCAGAAATTCAAGGCGTTTGACGATCTGTTCAAATTCCATAAGGGCTCCATATCCTAATGCGTTAAATTATACCCTCTTGCAAAATGGGATTATTGACTGAGGTGTTCGAATAAAACAGGGAGGTTCGTGAGGAATGGCTGTAGCACCTGCGGAAAAAGCCCCAGAATAAGCAATCCGAGTGTACCGATCCCAAGCATGGCGGTTTGAACCCAGGATTCGTTCCATTCCCATTTCACATCTTCTTTATCAGCCATGACAAAGGCTGCCATGGTGCGGACCGCTGCGATCAACAATCCGAACAGCCCTAGAAAAACCCAAAACGAGGCAACCAACGATTGGGATGATAGCTCCTGCCAGACCGCCAGTCGGGATGGAAACCCCGCCAGCAACGGAAACCCTGCCATGGAAAAATGTGCAATTAACAGCGCAAACACTGCAACAGGATATTTCCGTGCCAATCCCTGAATATCACTGAATTTTAAAGGGTAGGCATGGCGTTTGATGATCGATAGTGCAAGCGCCCAGACACTTAATTCCAACCCACGTGGAATGAGGATGAGGAAAACAATGTTGACAAGTTCAAAAGATTGCAAGCCAAGAGCAACCAGGAGTAAGCCCGCCTCTGCAATGGCGGCATACCCGAGGATACGCCCCAAGTGACGCTGAAGTGCTCCAAATATGCCGCTGCTGGCAGTCATAATCACACCTGCGAACAGAATGGCATTGGATATTTGGGGCGTGTTCTTTAACCAAGTGTAACGGTCGAGAAATCCAAGTGCAAAGATGACCGTGAAGGTGGGCAACGCCCACAACAGAAAGCCCGTTGAGTAAGGAGATGCCTCCTCCATCAATTGAGGGATCCAGTTATATAAAGGGAAAATAGCAAAGAGGAAAGCAAACCCCATGCTGAGCATCACGCCTGCTTGAATAGTCGTGCCCAAGTCTCCTGGGCTGGCTTCCACACCGGCAAGCATCCACCCTGAAAAAAGAATAAAGGGCATGGCAAGGGTCTGGTAGATGATGAAACGCACCACGCCACGCCCTGGCTTTTGATAAAGCGGAACGAGCAATGGCACCACCAGCATGGCTGCCATTTCCAGAAGAAGTGCTGCGTAAAGGAAGGGTTCAACAGCGATGGAAGCTGTCAACAGGGCGATGATCATCAACCCCAGCGAGACGAATCGATTGGCAGTGCCGGAGGCTTCGGTGCCGAAGAACCACAAGGCAGCCAGTCCGTAAATGACGGCAAGCAAGGGACCATCTGCGGTTGAGAACGCAAAACTACGACCTAAGACTTCAATGGCGGGGGCAATTTTTAAAGAAACTGACCCAAGGAGTAGGGCGGTGTCGATTGGAATAAACAGGGCAATTAACGAAAGGATGACGGATATTCCGCCGCCAACATACGCCGCGTATTTTTCGCCAAGTAGAAAGATGATCAGTACACCAGCGATAAATGGCAGGATGATCCAAATTGCAGGAGCACTCATAGTTCATCCTCCGGCGTTATCAAGGGAACGGAGCCCGCCATGAGTAGATATGCTCCGAGAATGCCCAGTCCTAGGTTGATCGCAGCCAGAAGTCCAGTGACAAGGATCGCACTTTCAACAGCAGCATATAAAATCTCGAAACCGGAAAGCAGGGTTAGAAGTCCGAGTACTACGCGTAAAAGATCGCCTGTGATGCCAAGATGTACCGTACCTGCGCCGATTAAGATCAACCCCCCAGCAATGACGGGTAACCCCAGCCCGGGGATGGCGATTTCGATGCGTGGTGCTGCGCCAATGGCGACGGTTAGGACAATGCTCATTAATATCATGCGAAAGGCAGTGCTACGAAGATAGAATGAATCTTCATCATTTTGTTCGAGTTCGGTAAGACCGAGGCGGGTGATGCCGAGAATCGCAACGACCATCCAACCCGAGATCAATTTGACGGAGCCCATCGCGAATGGTAGATGACGGGTGACCAGCCAGAATACGGTGAGGTATTGAAGTGCCAGCAAGCCCAAGCTGACGCGCCAGTCACGACTGATTAGAATTGTGGCAGTGGTTAGAACAGATAGCCCGACTGCCACCCATGAAACGATTTCTACAATCATTTAGCGAATCCCCTCGACGATGATCGAGATAAAAAGGATTAGGAAGAGCAGTGTCCACATCACACCGCCCTCACCTTCTAGTGAGATATTGATGGTTTGTGCCAGCCTTGCCAAACCGCGATATAAGGACCAGAGCCATTGATACAAGCTGTTCACACCTGCGCCTGTTGCAGTGACCCAATGGGCGCGAACCGGATTGAAGATGCGAAAACGCCTGGCACCCCAGACCAAGCCCATCGTCAGGAGTGAAGCGAATAGGGCTTGCAGCCAGCTTCCGGTTTGTAAAGCGCCATCCCAGCCAATGAAACCTAATAAGAGCTGGGTAACTAGTAGAAGGATAATGCCTGCCGGGTAGACTGTTTTTGCCCAGCCGGGTTGCTCATCCCATGTTTCAGAGCCGCCTGCGCGTAATGTATGCCGCACCAACCCCGCCATTAACAAGGCTTGTGTTGCTATAGCGAATGGAGTGACAAAACCCAGTCTCCCCAGCCAGGCTCCGCCGGTTAATGAGAAAGGCAACGTGGAAAGACTCCACACTCCAATTAGTAAGGCGCGGTTCAAACGATGATCCTGAATGGAAGTGAGAAAGAGTGCCCCGCCTACGAGGATCATGGCGCATCCCCAAGCAACTGTACCAATGGGATTCCCGCTTGCGGCGGAAAGCACTGCCAGTGAGGCAATGCCGATCATCCAATAGGGTCTGCCGTTTAGTTCTTCGGGCGCGCGCAGCCACATCCAACCGCCATAGATGCCGGCGACCGATGTTAGGATCATCAAAATGGAGGTGACGCCGGTTTGGGCGATTTGTACCCGCCCCAATACACTTAGAGTGGATATGGCACCGATCAGACGCAGTGCAGTGCCAAGCCCGCGCCTTAGGTTTGAATCAGGCGCATAAGGCAGGTGTAGCGGTAATACACCAAGGCGCAGCCCGGCAGCGATGACCAGGTAAATTCCAGCATTGGAGGGCATGGATTGAAACGAGAAGGCACTGCCATTTGCGAAACTTTCAATGGCAGACCATAACAAAAGTTCAAGCCCCAGCATGCGCGTTGCAAAGGAGATCACAACCCGCTCGCTACTCTTTGCATTCACTGAACTGATTTGAGAGAACAATTCTGTCAGGTCAAGGAATGCCCACATTAATAACAAGGTTAGCAGATTATTGGCGGTTACCGCTAATATACCTGTGCCAGTCAAGGTGAGAATACCTGCCCACGAGAGTGAGTTCGTAAAGACCGGGCGAGTGACAGAAGTTGCCATGATCGCTACAGTTAACGCAGTAACACTTAGTGCAAGCGCCCAGGAAATTCCATCTGCACTGAACAATACAGATGTGGTGAATAAACTTTTCGGCTGCCAGGCGGGCAGATCTAACTGGAATGGCATTTGCAGCAGCCAGAAAAAAACACTGATAAAAGCAGCGACCGCGCCGCTGAAAGCCACAAGCCAGGCGTAGCGTGCGTTTGGTTGGGTTGCACGCAAAATTATCAGCACCAGAGCCGTGATAAAAAGCAAAAGACAGGTAACCAAGATCAACATGGGAGATCATAATTGTATCAGTATTATTACTGACGTGCCTCAGCATCGTGTGTTTGGTACAATCCCTGCCATGATGGATAAAAACCACCAACTTCATCGGCACGGAATCTCCTTTTACTTTTTCACTTTCTTCCTCGCCGTTTCATGTGCTGCTCCTGCAGCCCCCGCTTCCACCCCAGACCCGACAACTGTTCCACTTCAATCTCAATATTTTTCAACCCCGACGCCGTTTCAACCGCAAGCTGTGGCTTCTCCTGATCCTTACCTTGCTTTGAGCACACCTCAGGTGGCTGCAACTTTTACGCCTTATCCAACCAAGTTGATTAACTCTCAGGATATTTCTGTGCCTGTTGACGCCGCTCCTCTCGTCGATGCGAACGGAGTAACGCTCTATAATCCATTGACGGGTCTGCCTGTGACCGATCCTGCCTTCCTGCAACGTAGACCGCTTGCCATCAAAGTGGCGAACTCGCCTGATTATGTCCGCCCGCAATCTTCGTTGACCCTTGCCGATGTGGTGTATGAATACTATATCGAATGGGGGGATACCCGCTTTATCGCTGTTTTTCATAGCAATGATTATGTCAGCGAACGGGTTGGACCTGTTCGTTCAGGACGATATTTCGATGAAAACATCGCCCGCATGTATCACTCATTTTTGATGTTCAAAGGAGCCGACCCGCGCGAAATGGGATATTTCAATACATTGGATATCAGTTCGTTGCTCATCTCAGTGGGGATCGGAAATTGCCCACCGTATTTCATTGGGCATTACAAACGCGAATCGTATAACAATGTATTCTTCAACCCAACCAAATGGGAAGCCTGTGTCAACAAAAAAGGACTTGACAACTCCCCGCAGACCATCAGCGGCGGTTTCTTTTCGGAGGCGATCCCGCAAAGCCTGTTAAACGTTACACGTATTTATAGCTTTTATTCAGTCTATAACTACAATTACTGGGAATATGATCCTGTCAACCGGGTTTATGTCCGCTATCAGGAATCTAAAGACCTGGTTCCGCCTCGCAAAGTGGAAGTTTACGAACCACTCACAGATGATTACACCAAGCAGCCTGTCACTGCTGAAAATGTAGTTGTTTTGCTTGTGCCTTATATTTTTACCAACCAGAATCAAGCTGAAGATGAGGTTTACAATCCTTCTCTGATCGATTTTGGCGATGCTTATGTCTTTCGAGACGGGGTTGCTATCCCTGCGCGTTGGAATCGCACTGCCATTGACCAACCCATTTTACTTACTACGTTGGATGGCATTCCCATTTATATGCGTCCCGGGCAGACCTTCTATCAAGTGATGGGCGTTACCTCAAAACAAATTCAAAATGGCAGCGAATGGCGTTTTGAATTTGCGACACCGTAGCTCGCCTGACGAGTATTTATGCATTAAAATGAACTCACTCCGGAGCTCTCATGACCTTTGATCCCGTCTTTATTGCCAATCTCACCCTTGTGCTGACTGCTTTTGCAGGTGCGTTTCTTGTTGCTTTGTGGGTGAGTCTCGTGGTGTGGACGTATCGTGACATCCGCGCCCGTGCCCGCGACCCGTTGGTTCAGACGCTCTCTGCGCTGTTGGTGGCGGTATTAAACTTACCCGGTGTACTGGTTTATCTCATTCTTCGCCCGCCGCGTACGTTGGAAGAGGAATATCAACGCACACTGGAAGAAGAAGCCTTGTTACAAGCACTGGAAGACCTGCCGCTTTGCCCTGGTTGTGAGCGCCGTGTCAAGGAAGATTGGCAGATCTGCCCGAACTGCCATACCAAACTAAAGAAGACCTGCCACAATTGCTCGAAGTTGATGGAATTGCCCTGGAATATCTGCCCGTATTGCGGGACCCCCGCGCCCGGCGTGCGCCTCGAAGCCACCAGTATCGACGATGCCTTGCGCGGCATCAAGGTCACTGATGAACAAGGCAACCCCAACTAAAGACTCAGACCCGAAAGGTTTTCAAGACCCTTCGGGTCTATTATTAGGAGATCCCATGAAAATCGAATCCATCACGTTTTACAACATTTCCATGCCGCTCATCGCTCCGTTCGAAACTTCATTTGGGCGTGCAGTTGAGCGCGAAGCCGTTATCATCGAGATCCGCTCCGAAGGATTGACCGGTTACGGCGAGTGTGTTGCCTCGGATAACCCCGGCTACAACTATGAAACAGTCACCACTGCCATGCACATTCTCAAGGATTTCATTACCCCGCTCATCCTTGGCAAGGATATTAAGGATGCGCTCGATTTTCAAGAACGCATGGTCAGCATCCGTGGGCATCACCTTGCCAAGGCAGGCGTGGAAATGGCGCTCTGGGACCTGATCGGCAAGCGTGAAGGCAAATCACTCAAGCAGTTATTTGGCGGTGTGCGTGATAAGGTGGAAGTGGGCGTCTCTGTAGGCATTCAAGCCACGCCTGAAAAACTTGTCGAAACTGTCACCGGTTTTGTTAATGATGGATATGCCCGTGTCAAGATCAAGATCAAACCCGGCAAGGACGTTGCCGATTCACAAGCCGTTCGCAAGGCATTCCCGAACATCCGCCTGCAAGTGGATGCGAACTCTGCCTACTCTATGGACGATGCTGACCGCCTCAAACCACTGGATGATCTGAACTTGCTGTTGATCGAACAGCCGCTGTTTGAAGATGATATCTGGGATCATCACAAATTTCAGGCAAAGTTCAATACGCCCGTCTGTCTCGATGAAAGCATCATCTCGCCGCGCCATGCACGATACGCCATCGAGATGAAAGCCTGCAAGATCATCAACATCAAAGCAGGCAGGCTTGGAGGATTGAGCCAGGGTATTATGACGCATGATATCGCGCAGCAGAGCAACATGCCCGTTTGGTGCGGCGGTATGTTGGAAACCGGCATTGGTCGCGCCTCGAACCTCGCTTTGGCTTCCATGCCTAACTTTATCCTTCCCGGTGATGTCTCCGCCTCTGACCGCTATTACACCCGCGACATCACTCATGAACGCTTCGTGCTCAACTCTGATTCCACTATTACCGTTCCCACCGGACCTGGCTTGGGTGTCACTGTAGATGAGGATGCTCTCAAGTCCTACACACGGGCAAAAGTAGTAGTAAACTAGCGCTCACGCCCGTTTAAGCCTTTAAGTTTATAAGTACGAGGCGCTCACCGCTTCGTACTTTTGTTTTGGAAATCGAATGAAAAAACTTTCAACTCTCTTCATTATTGCTCTTTTGCTCTCGGCGTGTACAACTGCCACCGAAACACCCGTAGTCGTACCTGTCGAGCCTTCTGTTGTCCCGCCAACTTCTACACAAGCACCTGTTGCAGACGCCCTGTGGGTGAGCCCTGCGGTGCCCGATGTTCTTCGCGAAACCGCAAAACAGATCGGGCTGCCGATTGTTGGTGCGCCTGAGCTTGCTACTCAGAAACTGGAAGTCCTCGACAATGGTTCGCTCTGGATCTATGCACTCGTTGTGCCTTTTCCAACTGTGATGGATGGCGTCTCGTCCGCAGAACTGACCGCCGCTTGGAAAGACGGTTCATCCTTAACCGGAACTGGTCAGCCGTTGCTCATGGCAGAATCCACCTTGCAGGCGTTGACCGCCCTGTGGGGCGAGCCCGCTTCAGGCGCGGTGCGAGTCGTGGCTTCCGGGCAGATATTGGATGAGGCGTGGAAAAATCCGTTTAGCCCGGCAATCATTCCGTTCGAGGAGATTCAGCCCAAATGGAAAGTGTTGACGGTGGATGGGCAGTCGCCGCTGCACAAGGAATTTGATACAAGCTTGTATCCGTTGAAAATGACGTTTGGTATTGCAAACTCGACGGTCGCGCTGCCTGCATCGAACCGTGATGCTTCGAAGCTCGCCACAGTGGTTTTAACCGGAGTGACCGCGTTGGTGCGTGCGACTGCATTCACCATGGAGACCAAAGGCGTCACACGCCCAGGTGAGTTGGTCTATACCTGGCTGCATGATGCCGATATCCTGCATATCAGCAACGAAGTGGCATTTGATCCAAGTTGCCCCTACCCGACACCCGGATATAAGAACTTCATCCTTTGTAGTGACCCAAAGTATTTTGAATTGCTTCAATATGTCGGTACCGACATTGTGGAGTTAACCGGTGATCATTTCGCCGACCGCGGTGCACAAGCGATGCTTGATACGTTGAAGACATATTCAGATAATAAAATCCCCTATTACGGTGGCGGTGCGAACGAAACAGAAGCTCGCAAGCCAGTTTTACTGGAAGTGAACGGCAACAAGATCGCGTTCATGGGTTGTAACGGAAAAGTTTCCTATACTTTCGTAAAGGCTACGGACATCCGCCCAGGTGCGGCGAATTGCGATTATGAGTTCTTCACGAAACAGGTTCAAGATGTGAAGGCGCAAGGCTATATGGTTATCTTCACTTTTCAACATGAAGAGTGCTATCACTACGGTCCATGCTATCAGCACGAAGAGGGCTTTCATGCTGTGGCAGATGCAGGCTCCACCATTGTGAGCGGCAGTCAGGCCCATCACGCACACCTTATGGAATTCCGTGGAGACGCCTTCATTCATTTTGGTCTGGGGAATCTATTCTTTGACCAGATGACGTATGAATTATCCGATGGCTCAGTGATCGATGAAACCCGCCGCGAATTTATTGATCGGCATGTTTTTTACGACGGTAAATACCTTGGCGTGGAATTATTGACTGCCATGTTGGAAGATTTCTCCCGTCCGCGCCCGATGAATGAGCGTGAGCGCACGCAGTTCCTCTCGGAATATTTTTCATATAGCGGTTGGACGGAGTTGTTAGCGACTCCCATTCCTGAACCGACCGTGACCTTGACACCGATCGCATTGCCTAAACCCTAGTTCCAATCAGCCCGGATATAAGAGTCTCGTAGGCACAGATAAACGCTATCTTTACGTGTTTATCTGTGCCTTTTATTTTGTCGAATTTACAACTTTTTTACAACCACGCCATACTGTTCTAACTCCCACGCCCTAAAATCTCAGCGTAACCTAAAAGGAGGCTTACGATGAAAAATACAATTTCAAAGATCATGATGGCGTTGCTTGCCGTTGCTCTCACTTTTGCCGCTTTGCCTGCCACCAGCGCGTTTGCTGCGGATGAGAACCCGCCGGTTGTTGCGAATGAAAAACTGGAAGAGGCTTGGGCGCGTTTGCTAAAAGTGTATGACCGTACCGGCAAAGCGTTTGCAGACCCCGAGGCTCATATTGCCAAGTTCCAATCCATGATCGATAAGGCTGCTGATAGCGGCAAGGATGTTTCAAATTTACAATCGGCATTGGACGCCTATGAAACTGCCCTGCTGGCTGCCAAGCCGCAATACGATGCGATCGGAAGTACTATCAACACCCATGCCGGTTTCGATGCGGATGGCAAGGTCACCGATGCACAACAGGCGCAAGCCACCCTAAAGGAAGTTCGCACGCAGATGAAGGTAGTCAAGGATGCGATGGGTGGCTCGTTTAAGGCATTGAGTGAAGCTATAAAAGCCTTCCGTGATGCGAATAAGCCGGAGCAGTCAAAAGACGATTGATTTTCAGCTTTTTATAATTTCAGGCACTTGTAGGGGATCAACCTCTGCAAGTGCCAATATATATCGCCCCGGTTTCCTCGCAGGTATTGAGATATTCTGTATTAAAATACAACGATTACATCCATTCATTTGAAACGAGGAAATCATGAACAAGCGTGTTATTTATACTGATAAGGCACCCAAGGCAATCGGACCCTATTCGCAAGCCATTCATATTGGCACCCTGGTGTACACAGCCGGACAGGTGGGTCTCGACCCCGCAACCATGGAACTTGTCTCCGGCGGCATTGAAGAGCAGACCCGGCAGGTGCTTGCCAACCTGACCAATGTTTTGGAAGCCGCTGGTTCCAATATAAGCAAGGTGGTAAAGACCACCGTTTTTCTCAAAGACATGAATGATTTTGCGAAGATGAATTCCATTTATGCCGAAGCATTCAATGAAAATCCGCCCGCGCGGACGACCATTGCAGCGGCAGGGTTGCCCAAAGGCGCGCTGGTTGAGATCGAGTGTGTTGCTCTGGCGTAACTCATGCCTTCTGAATTGATCCTGCTCGTAGATGACGAGCCTTCCATCACCCAACTTGCACGAATGTATCTGGAGCGCGAAGGCTATCGTGTTCACGAAGCTGACGATGGCGAATCTGCTCTGGAGGCAGTTGCACAACATAAGCCTGCTTTGCTTGTGTTGGATGTGATGCTGCCCAAGCTGGATGGTTTTGACGTTTGCCGCAGGCTGCGATCGGCTGGCGATCAAGTTCCCATCATCATGCTCACTGCACGTGATGAGGATATCGATAAGATTCTCGGGCTTGAACTTGGCGCGGACGATTACCTGACCAAGCCGTTCAACCCCCGCGAATTGACAGCGCGTGTCAAGGCGATCTTGCGCCGGAGCGAACCCAAAAAGACGACAGATACCAGTCCGCTGCATCGCGGTGACCTGATGGTCGACCCTGTTTCGAGGGAAGTCCGCCTCGCTGAACGGACCCTCGACTTACGTGCCCAGGAATTTGACCTTTTGTTCACGCTGGCAGAGCAACCCGGGCGCGTATTCACCCGCGAGCAATTGTTGCAGATCGCCTGGGGTTTTGATTACTATGGACAGACCCGCACTGTGGATGTACATATTGCCCACCTTCGCAAAAAGCTGGAAGGCGGCAGTGTGAAGATCGAAACAGTCACTGGTGTTGGATACAAGTTTGTCGTTTGACCATGCCGTGTTTCTCGTGTGAAATTCGCGTTGCCTTATGATCTCGTCCCTGCGTTCGCGTCTTTGGTTAAGTTATGCTTTCATTGTCGTCACAGCATTGAGTGTTGTGACGATTGTTTTGTTTGTGTCGTTGTTCCAAAACCCATTGCTTTACCGCCAAACGACGGAAAGATTGAAAGCTGTCCAAAGTGTAATAACGGAGCGTTCAAAAGAAGACCAGTCTCCGCCGCTGTCCACTCTTGCTGAACGCAGTGCTCGCACTTTTAATGTACGGGTGATCTTGCTTTCGAAAAACCGCGAAGTTACCTTTGATAGCGCTTTTAACGGTGAGGCGGCTTTGGCATTCCCTGAAAATCGACGGGTTCTGCGCACTCTTCCCATTGTGCGGGATGAAAATGGCAGCGCGTGGTTATATTCGATTGAGAAACTGCCGGATGGTACGTTCCTGATGGTGACCACGCCTCGTCCGCGTATATCCATTTTGAATATTGTCAGCGACGATTTTATGCCCATCATTTGGAGTGGAGGCATTATTGCCTTGTTGCTTTCGCTGGTTGTGGCGTTTCTCATTTCAGGATGGATCGCCAATCCATTGCAACGGGTTGTTAATGCGGCGCGGGAAATGCCTTCGGCGGAGGTAAAGCCTGTTGAGGTGGCGGGTCCGCATGAGGTCCAGGAGTTGACGCGGGCATTCAATTCAATGCTGGAACGCGTGCAGGCAAGCGGACGGTCGCAGCGCGATTTCGTGGCAAATGTTTCGCATGAAATGAAAACGCCGCTCACTTCCATTCAAGGTTTCGCCCAGGCATTGTTGGACGGCACAGCGGATACAGACGAGTCCCGCCAAAAAGCGGCACAGGTCATCTTTGGCGAATCTGAACGGATGCACCGTATGGTGCTCGATCTACTCGACCTTGCCAAGTTGGATGCCGGGACAGCTGACTTGAAAATGTCTGCAGTGAACATGCGGGTGTTGTTAACTTCCATTCAAGAGAAATTCATCCCTCAGTCACAGCGCGCAGAAGTGAAGATCGAATTACAGATACCTGCTGACCTGCCGCCGCTGATCGCCGATGGCGACCGAATGGCGCAGGTCTTCACAAACCTGACCGACAATGCGCTCAAGTTCACCCCGCGAGGCGGAACGGTGTCTCTTGCCGCTCGGGTTGAAATGGATGGAATGTGTATTACTGTAACAGACACGGGTGCCGGGATTCCTGAAGCAGACCTGCCTTATATTTTTAGGCGGTTCTATCAAGTAGACCCGGCACGTAAGGGGGGCGAAACACACGGTGCAGGGCTGGGATTGGCGATCGCGCACGAGATCGTGGCGGCACATGGTGGTAGAATTACTGTCCGAAGTCGCGAGGGTGCAGGCACTACAATGGAAGTTCTCCTTCCATTGTCTCCGCCAGAAAAAACCCAGACCGTACGTAAAAAATGACTAAAAAGTAAATCAAGCGATTCGTGAGTCCAAAGGCGAGATCATCATCCGGCTGGATGCTCATTCCATGCCCATTCCCGAATATGTGGAGCGCTGTGTTGAGGCACATCAATCTGACAAAGGCGATAATGTGGGCGGCGTCTGGGAAATCCACCCTGGCGCGGATACGTGGATCGCGGAATCGATCTCATTTGCGGCGGCGCATCCATTGGGTGTGGGCGATGCGATGTATCGGCTCAATGCCAAGGCGGGAGCCGTGGACACCGTCCCGTTCGGTTCCTTTCGCCGCAGCCTGATCGAAAAGATCGGTGGGTTTGATGAAACCCTGCTCTCCAATGAAGATTATGAATTCAATACACGCGTGCGTGAAGCGGGCGGAGTAGTCTGGCTTGACCCTGCCATTCGTTCTGTTTATTTTTCGCGCAGCACACTTGGAAAACTTGCAGCTCAATATTGGCGTTACGGGTTTTGGAAATTTAAAATGCTGCAACGCTATCCGCATACATTGCGCTGGCGGCAGGCGTTACCTCCGGTGTTCGTACTCATTTTGCTGGCGTTGATTGTGTTATCCTTGGGGTTGACGATCGCACAAATCCTGCTTGCTTTGCAGGTATTCGCTTATTATTTTGTCTTGGGGGCTGCCGGTTTGCGACTGGCGCTAAAGAAAAGGAAAGGGTTTTTGATCTGGGGGTTACCGCTTGCCATAACGACCATGCACATCTCATGGGGGGCTGGTTTCTTATGGAGTGGTATCACGAGCATGTTCAAGAATGGCTGATATTTATCGTCCGTCACTACGCTTAAGACCCAGCGAACAACGCACTGTCTTGTTGCTTGGGGATTTTATAGCATCCGTTGCCGGGATGGGCGGCGCTATCTTTTTTTGGTATCAATATTCCCTGTTCCGTCTGGTCGAAAGCGGACTCAAGCGTAATGTTGCCGAACGCATCATTCAGATCGAAGTACCGTTTTGGTTCTACGTCCTGCCGTTGGTATGGCTGCTCTTGATGATCGACTCGTATGAGATCCATACTGCCTCGAACTGGCGTAAAACCCTGCGCGGGATCGCGGTGGCTCCCTTGGTTGGCTTATTGGGGTATTCGCTCCTCTTTACGATCAACACCGACCCAAATTCACTCCCTCGTATTGCCATTGGTGCTTTTCTCGTGCTGGCTTCATTCCTGACCCTGGGCTGGCGTGCCGTCTATATTCGACTGTACACCTCGTCCGGCTTGATGCGCCGTGTACTTGTGGTTGGAGCTGGTAAAGCCGGAAGGACTTTGGTGGAGGCGTATCGCAAGCTCAACCCGCCTCCATTTCTAATTATTGGTTTTATCGATGATGACCCTGCCAAACGGAATAAGTCTTATCATGGCTTTGGTGTGCTTGGCGACAGCGAGCATCTGTTCGATCTTATCGAGGAATACCGTATCTCGGATGTGGTGGTGGCGATCACAGGGGAGATCAAGGGTGAGACCTTCCAAACCGTTTTGGATATTCAAGAACGCGGCATTGAAGTGACGCGTATGCCGATCATGTACGAAGAACTGACCCAGCGGGTGCCAATTGAACACCTTGAGACGGATTGGGTCATCCGTTCGTTTGTGGATCAGGTCCGTGTGCATGGTTTGTATGAATTGTTGAAACGCAGTATGGATATTCTCGGCGGTTTTGTGGGGACGCTTATCTTCATTTTATTGCTTCCGCCCATTGCACTTGCCATCGTACTTGAGACGGGTTTTCCTATATTTTATTCCCAGCCGCGGTTGGGGAAAGGTGCAAGCCTTTTTAATATTCTCAAGTTTCGTACTATGAGCCAGAATGCCGAGGCAGATGGACAGGCTAAAGTGGCAGCTGAGAATGACCCGCGAGTGACGCGAGTGGGCAACTTCCTACGCAAGACCCGTCTGGATGAACTGCCGCAGTTTTGGACGGTGCTGCGCGGCGAGATGAGTCTAGTCGGTCCGCGTGCCGAACGACCTGAGTTAGTGGCTGAATATCAGAAACAGATCCCATATTATCGAGCCCGACTTCTGGTAAAGCCGGGGCTCACAGGCTGGGCGCAGATCAATTATGGGTATGTTGCGACGGTAAAGGAAACATTCGTAAAACTTGAATATGACCTTTATTACATTAAGCATCGCACATTGAACATGGACTTTAGTATCGTATTACGAACCATTGGCACAGTATTAAGAAGGACAGGTAGATAAATGAAATATTTAGTCACTGGCGGTGCGGGCTTCATCGGTTCGCACATTTCACGTACATTGCTTGAGCGCGGAGATACCGTCCGCGTGTTTGATAACTTCTCTTCTGGCAAGCGCGAGAACCTCAAAGGTTTGGATGTCGAACTCATCGAAGGGGACTTGCGTGACGCCGATGCAGTCGCCAAAGCGGTCAGTGGCATGGATATCATCTTCCATGAGGCGGCATTTGTTTCGGTTCCCGAGTCGATGGAAAAACCGCAGGAATGTTTTGATGTCAACGTAACCGGAACTTCTATTTTGTTCGAAGCCGCCCGCAAGGCAGGAGTGAAACGCGCCGTTTTTGCCACTAGTGCTGCCGTGTACGGTGACTCGGAAGCGTATCCGCTTTCAGAAGATACGCCTCTGCGACAGTTATCACCTTACGCCACCTCCAAACGTGTGGATGAGCTCTATGGTCAACTCTACACTTCATCTTTCAATTTTGAAGTAGTTGCTCTCCGTTATTTCAACGTCTACGGTCCACGCCAGCGACCGGATTCGATGTACGCTGCCGCTGTGCCGATCTTTATTCGCCGCATTCTGGATAACAAGCCTATCACCATTTTCGGTGATGGTGGTCAGAGCCGCGACCTGGTCAACGTGCGTGATGTGGTACAAGCCAATCTGCTCGCCGCCGAACATCCCGCCGCACCGGGACAGATATTCAATGTCTGTACGGGTGTCGAAACTCGTCTGCTCGACTTGCTCGATATCCTCTACCAAATCTTCCCGAACGCCCCCAAGCACATCAATGCCGAGCCACGTGCTGGCGACATCTATCGCTCCATCGGTACGCCCAAGAAGATCATGGACATGCTCGGCTACAAACCGCAAGTGACTTTGGCAGAGGGCTTGAAAGAGGCTGTAGAAGTAATGCGTAATTCGTAAATGGTAAGTAGTAAAGTGAGATTAAAGATTGGTAATTCGTTTTTTATGTGTTTGCTAATCACCAATTACTAATTACCAAATTCATCACTCCTCATTCAACCTTCTACATTCCAAATGTCTTCCCGTCCCCACGTTCGCAACCGCTTCGTCTTAATCGGCGACCTTGCCCTCACCATCGTTTCGGTGTTGGGCAGTTTTGCGTTACGGCTGGATGTGAGCGAGCTACCGTTCTATTTCCCCGCCGCGCTGGTAATGTGTGCGGTAGCGTTGCTTGTCAAAATTCCAACTTATTATTTTTTTGGTTTATATCGCCGCCTGTGGGTCTACGCCAGCACAAATGAATTGCGGCTCATCACGATTGCTGTTTCCACCGCCTCGGTGCTGACCTCCGGTGTAATGGTCGTTCTGTATTACTTCAACTTAATTCAGCCGGGCATGCCACGTTCCGCTCTCGGCATTGACTGGCTAATCTCACTTATTCTTATCGGCGGATCGCGTTTTGTCCTGCGCATTCTTGCCGAGCAATCTACGGCGCAGGCAAATGCCAAGACTCGTCATGCTCTCATCCTTGGTGCAGGTGATGCGGGCGCACTTGTTGTGCGTGAATTGCAGAAGACATCCCAATTGAATCTCATCCCCGTTGGCTTTCTTGATGATGACCCTGCCAAGCAGAATCACAACATCTATGGCGTGACTGTCATCGGCAAGATCGATCAACTCGCAAAGACTCTCGACACCAAGCAGGTGAACGAGGTTATCATCGCCATTCCCTCCGCGCCGGGGCATATCATCCGCCTCGTCAACGATGAATGCCGCAAGCGCGGAATTACATCCCGCATTATCCCTGGCTTTTATGAACTGCTCGGCGGCAAGGTCAGCGTCAACCGTCTGCGCGAAGTGGATATCACTGACCTGCTCCGTCGCGAACCCGCGAAAATTGACGACCATCTCATTGGTGCGACACTCGGTGGTAAGCGGATTCTTGTCACTGGCGCGGGTGGCTCGATTGGCAGTGAACTTTGCCGTCAGGTGGCGCGTTGGAATCCTGCTGAGCTTGTCTTGCTTGGTCACGGCGAGAATAGCATCTTCGAAGCTTTGCAAGAACTCAAGAACGATTTTCCCTTCGCTCAACATTCAGGCGGTCATTGCAGATATCCGCGAGTTGAATCGTATTGAAAAAGTTTTCAACCAACATAAGCCGCAAGTTGTCTTTCACGCGGCGGCGCACAAGCATGTTCCGCTGATGGAAGCCAATGTCGAAGAGGCGGTCACGAACAATGTGCTCGGCACGAAGAACGTTGTCGAAACAGCGGTCAGGCATGGCGTGGAAAGACTCGTGCTCATCTCCACCGATAAAGCCGTTCGTCCTGCCAGCGTAATGGGTGCCACCAAACGTCTTGCTGAAATGGCTGTCCTTGATACAGCCCAGCGCAACAACCTGCCATATTCGGTTGTTCGTTTTGGCAATGTACTTGGTAGTCGCGGCAGTGTGGTGCGCACGTTCAAAAACCAAATTGCGCGCGGTGGTCCCATCACCATCACGCATCCCGATATGTATCGTTATTTCATGATCATCCCCGAGGCTGTGCATCTTGTTTTGCAAGCCGCCTGCATGGGCACGGGCGGCGAGGTTTTCATGCTCAACATGGGTGAGCAGGTTCGCATCCTCGATCTCGCCGAAGACCTCATTCGTCTCTCCGGTCTTGAACCTTATCGCGATATCGATATTCAAACTACCGGTATTCGCCCCGGCGAAAAACTACGTGAGGATTTACTCGAAGACGGCGTGGATTTTGAACGCACCCAACACTCGGAAATTTTCCGCATGTCGAAAGAGGAACATGTGGATGGTGATGCGCTCGCTCAAACACTGAATACACTCTCAGACCTCGCGCTTCATTCTCGTACCGATGACCTGATCCAGACCATCAATCATTTCCTACCCTCGGGCTCGGTGCAACAATGACCGAAGTCACGCTTACCGAATGGAATCAATTTCTGACAAAGTCCCCCGACGTGCATCTCCTGCAGATGGGCGAGTGGGGTGAACTCAAAAAGGATTTTGGCTGGAAACCCGTCCGCATTATTTCAGGGGATGCAGGTGCGCAGATTCTTTTCCGCCACTTGCCGCTGGGATTCACGATCGGGTATATGCCAAAAGCAGTAGGCAGTAAGCAGTGGGCAGAAGGCAGTGACCAGTTCTGGCGCGAAGTGGATTTCATTTGCAAAAAGAATCGTGCCATATTTCTGAAAATCGAACCCGACTCATGGGATTCCGCATTCCGCATTTTGCATTCTGCATTCCGCATTTCTCCCCATAACATCCAACCTCCTCGCACAATAACACTTGATATTAACGATAGCGAAGAGAATATTTTGGCGCGTATGAAACCCAAGTGCCGCTACAACATCCGCCTTGCTGAGAAAAAAGGCGTGACCGTCCGTGCATGGGATGACGTCGCCGCCTTTCACGAGATGATGACCGTCACCGGCGGGCGCGATGGCTTTGGCGTGCATTCAAAAGAATACTATCAACGTGCGTATGAACTCTTCAACCCGAAAGGGACATGTGAACTGCTCGTCGCTGAATATGAAGGCAAACCGTTGGCTTCGTTAATGGTCTTTGCAAATGCCAAACGTGCCTGGTATGTGTATGGTGCGTCAAACAACGAAGAACGCAACCGTATGCCGACCTATCTTTTGCAATGGGAAGCCATCCGCTGGGCAAAGGCGCGTGGATGTGCAGAGTATGACCTGTGGGGCGTCCCTGACGAGAACGAAGAGACCCTCGAAGCACAATTCGAGTCGCGACATGATGGCTTGTGGGGCGTTTATCGCTTCAAGCGCGGCTTTGGCGGTCAGCTCAAACGCGCGGCACAGGCATTGGATCGAGTTTACAATCCGCTGTTGTATTGGGCATATTTGAAGTTTATTGGGAATAGAGAATAGTGAATAGTAATTCCTGGAATCAACTTATCTCCAATCTACCCGCCCCACATTTCTTGCAATCTTACGAATGGGGACAGGTCAAAGCGAAGTACGGGTGGTTTCCCTATTACGCTGTCTGGACAGAAGACGGTAAATTTCAAGTGACGAGCGATCTTCAGACAATTACCAATTACCAATTACCAATTACTGCTTCTGCTCTCATCCTAAAACGTACCGCCTTCCGTCGCTTTTCCATTTTCTACGCTCCCAAAGGTCCGCTCATGGATTGGACGAATGAGTCCCTTCGCAAGCGCGTCTTGGACGATCTGCAATCCTTCGCGAAGAAACAGGGCGCGATCTTCCTGAAACTTGACCCCGATGTGGTGCTGGGGCGCGGAGTCCCTGCCAGCGTGGATGAGGTCACAGAAAACAGCGGACAGGCTGTGATGTCCGATCTGAGGCGCAGGGGTTGGGTGGAGTCACCCGACCAGATCCAGTTCCGCAATACAGTCATGGTCGATCTATCTGCTAGCGAAGAAGATATTCTCATGCGCATGAAGCAGAAGACACGCTACAACGTTCGTCTGGCTGAGAAGAAAGGCGTCACTGTGCGCGTAGGCAGTGTAGATGATTTGGGGATGGTTTACAAGATGTATGCCGAAACATCTGTGCGCGATGGCTTCGTGATTCGTGACGAAGAATATTACATGACCGTTTGGAAGTTATTTATGAGTGCAGCTATCAGCGGTCAGCCGTCCGCGGTCCCTCTCATTGCCGAAGTGGATGGGGAAGCGGTGGCGGCAATATTTCTCTTTATGTTCGCCGGGCGTGGATATTATGTCTATGGCATGTCGCGGGATAAGCACCGTGAAAAAATGCCGACCTATCTTTTGCAGTGGGCGGCGATGAAACATGCCAAGGCACATGGCTGCCTGACCTACGACCTATGGGGTGCGCCGGATGTCTTTGATGAAAGCGACTCAATGTGGGGCGTGTATCGTTTCAAGGAAGGCTTGGGCGGTGAAGTGGTGCGGACGCTCGGCGCGTATGATTTTACTCCCAGTAAATTCTGGTACTCGATGTATTCAGATGTCATGCCGCGTGTGTTGAATTTCATGCGCTCTCGTGGCAAGGAAAAGACAAAGCAAGCATTAGAATAGAATCCACGAAGAACACGAATGGACACGAAGTTTGGGAGGTTTTATGTCTCAATTGATTTACAAAGATGAAGTGTATGCAATTGTTGGAGCGGCGATGGAAGTACACACTATTTTGGGGACGGGCTTTTTGGAGCCAGTTTATCAAGAAGCTATGGAAATTGAGTGCGCATCCAGAAGTATTCCATTTGTTCCACAAAAGATTTTGCAAGTCCACTATAAACAGCATATCCTTAAAAAAGAATACATTGCCGATATGATTTGCTTTGAGAAAATCATTGTTGAATTCAAAGCCTTGGATAGCTTGACAGGCAGAGAGTCTTCTCAAGTGATTAACTACCTGAAAGCTACTGGTTATAAAGTAGGTGTCTTGATAAACTTTGGCAGTCATCCAAAACTTGAATGGAAACGATTTGTTGTCTAACCCTTCGTGTACTTTGTGTGCTTCGTGGATAAATAAAAAGGAGTCCCTATGCAAACCCCTCGCTTAAACTTCGCCCATCTTCCCACCCCTATTGAAGAACTGCCCAACTTATCCAAAGCCCTAAATGGACCGCGTATCTTCGTCAAGCGCGATGACCAGACCGGGTTGGCATTCGGCGGGAACAAGACCCGTAAATTGGAATTCCTGATTGCCGAAGCGCGCGAACAAGGCGCGGACTTGCTCATTTCGGGCGGCGCGATGCAGTCCAATCATTGCCGTCAGACGGCTGCCGCTGCGGCGCGCTATGGCTTCGAATGCAAATTGGTGTTGACAGGTACCAAGCCGCAACAAGCCACGGCAAATTTCCTGCTCGACCAGCTTTTCGGTGCGGAGATCATCACTGTTGAAGATCGCGCCTTCCGCGACCAAACCCTGCAAAAGACCTTTGACGATGCCCTCGCCGCAGGGAAGAAACCGTATTTAGTTCCTTACGGCGGTTCCAGCCCGACTGGTGCGATGGGGTATACCTTTGCGATGGAAGAATTCATGCAGCAAAACGTCCGCGCGGATTGGATCGTCTTCGGCACATCCTCCGGTGGGACTCATGCTGGGTTGGTGTTGGGTCAGCGTTTGTTTGGATACAAAGGTAAGGTGCTGGGAATTAGCATTGATGAACCCGAAGAAGAATTGAAATCACACGTCTCAGATCTCGCTTCACGCGCCAGTGAAAAGCTCGGCGAGCGGATCAATTTCTCGCGCAATGATGTGCTTGCGACTGAAGATTACTGTCAGGCAGGCTATGGTGTCTTTGGGGAAGGCGAACGCGAGGCGATTCATCTTTTTGCAAAGCATGAAGGCTTATTGCTTGACCCCGTCTACACGGGTAGAGCCGCGGCGGGGATGATCGACCTCATTCGCAAGGGATTTTTCAAGAAGGATGAGACAATTCTGTTCTGGCATACTGGCGGTCAACCCGCTTTGTTTGCAGATAAGTATTCGCAGGATGTAGTAAAAATCTAAAGACCTTTAAGCGATTTCTTTCGATCCAACATTTGTTACTAACTCTTCAATTATCGAAGCCATTGTTCGGATGTAACGTTCGTATGAAAACTTTTTCATTGATTTCTGCGCATTTTCCCTGATTTTCTTTACTGCATCTAGGTTGCAAGGATCGTATACCCATTCAATTGCTTCGCTAAGTCCTTTTGGTGTGTCATCAGTGATGATCCCGTTGATGTGGTCGTGAATGTAATCTGTTACACCAAGTACATCTTTGCCGTTTACAATACCGATTTTCCCCAAACGCATGGCATTGAGATAAGTCTGTTGACCCGCAGCCCTTGTTCTTCCAGAAGCAAGAGGTGTTACGACCATATCAGATTCGCCCATTAATCGGATAAAGTCCGCGTGAGACGCTTGAATAATTTTAACGTTGGAGGGGATATCTTTGCGTCCGTTTAGTGTGTGTGTGGCAATAATAAATTGACGAAGTGGTAATAGGCGTGCGCAGTTCAGGAGTTGATTATAGTTTCTAGCTGGGTCACCACCTGCGAAAATATAGCCGCTGGTTTTTATGGAAATAGAACGGACTTCTTTGTCAGTGAGTGTGTAATTGTATATGCATGTTCGTACTTTATATTTCGGAATGCCCCATAATTGGGCAAAGATTTTTTCCTCCCCAAGTGAATGGACTACATATCTCTGGATTTGTGGATCTGCCAAGTGGATCAATGTTTTTTGAATAAAGTATTTTAGGGTATCACCTCTGTTCCACATGTCACCCGTCAGTACAATAAGTGGACGTTTTTTGAGGTTATGCATGAAAATACAAGCTATTAAGTCTGGATGAAATCGACCACTCACACTGTCTAATATCATAACTTCAGCATGGCGTGCCCATTTCAATAATGCACGCAAACGGCGATATGATGTTATTAATTCTTCTTTGAAATTATGCCCCGCAGGGAATTTTGGATAAGCAAAATAAGGTTCTGCCCCAGATTGCAAAGGGGGAAGATCAAGATCTACAGTAATAATATATTTGTTGTTTTCCATTGTCGATCCTTGACTAGGTTTTCAGTAAAACTGAAAAGTATTGTACTTTTACTGCAATTCTCGGATCTCTGCATGAAGTTTTTGCAGATGGAAATCGGCGGCATATTTTTATTGTTTGGTTGACTGATAAAGTATTTCAACCAAGCAAAAGCCGCAAATATCAATAGAGTGATAAGGCGCACCGAATATATTTTTTATTGAATATCTCATGGTCGACAGGAAATTGATTACTAAGATTGATTTGGTCCGCCGCCTTGATTATTATTCCAATGTTTATTAACAAGTGTGCCAACTCCAATGATCGCCCAAATGGAATTTAGCGCGGTTGCTGAATAAGCGCCATGATTGAAGGTGTAATACGTCATGATTATGCCTGCCACAATGTTCATGCCCTGGTAGGTAAATGAGTCGCTCGTCACTTTTTTAGCAGAGTTTAGTGCGAAGGCGATCAAGTACGTTGCCGAACCGACCCAGCCGAGAATGTCGATAAAGTTCATTATTCCAAAATCTCCACGGTCATACCAGTTTCGATCTTTCCCTCATTCAAGGGAATCGTGTTCATCCCAAAGATCGCGCCAAGTTCGTGATTGCGATAGCCGCTCAAAGTCTTGAGCGGTTCTTTGCTTTTCGCCAGCGTTTCTTTGTCAATGGTTGTCACCACGCAGCGCGGACATGGCTTGACCAACGCCATTTCCACATCCCCAATGCGGATGCGCTTCCACGTATCTTCTGCGAAAGGTTCACAGCCTTTCACCACAAGGTTCGGGCGGAAGCGATTCATCGGCAGCGTTGAATCAAGCCGCGAGTTTAAGTCCTGAAGCGATTCTTCCGAGATGATCAGAATCGGATAGCCGTCTGCAAATCCGGTGTGGTCATCTGCATTGATTGCGTAGCTCGGATTTAGTTTGCGCTTGAAACCATCTGCCATGTGAACGAGGCGCACCGAGGTGTCGAGCCAATCGGAGAACCATATCGCGGCTTCATCGCCCTGGTCGATGGCATCCACGCCGCTGCTTGACCAGATATTGACAGGCGAGGGCGTGCCGGAAGATTGAACCGTGAACTGAATGGATTCAAAATTAGGCGCGGATAAAGTGACCGCCTCATTCTTAAGGGTAGGCGTGACCAGCGCCAGACGCGGATACTCACGCTGAGTCAGAAACTCGCCGTCTGGTGTGACGACCATCATGCGCCGGTCATGTTCAAGCCCCATACGTTGGACATTGCTCGCAGGCACGTCGAACCCGCGGCAGGCTTTGATGGGATAGTAAGTAAGAGTGGAGACTGTGATCATTTAGATTCCTTTAGACGATGGACGATAGACGATAGACCATAAAACCATCGTCTATGGTCTATCGTCGATTAGTTCCTGATAAATCATCCGCGACACCTCTGCCATACACCCATGTGCCTGATTTTCATTATCTTCAGGGAAGCCATGCGTGAATAGCGAAATGGCGTACGGCTTGCGGTTTGACGGGAAGACAATGCCCGTATCGTGGAAGAAGTCGCCCGTCCAGCCTGTTTTGTGAGCGACCTTTACATCGGTGGGCAGCAGGGCGGGGATGCTCTCATTGAACTCCTGCCCGAACATCACCTCGATCATCGCGTCACAGACTTTGCGCGAAACGACCCTGCCCTCGGCGATCAACGTCATCATTTGTGTGGAACTACGTGCGCTGGCTGCATTGTTCATGCCAAGCCGATATGCCTTTTTATCTTCCAGCCCGCGAATGACGGTCATGTTATCAATGCCGAGTTCTTTGATGAAAGCATCCACCCGGGCGCAGGTGACTCGCTCCATCAATAAATTCGTGGCAAGATTCGACGAACGGATGATCATCAGTCGATTCAATTCGCGGATGGTTTCACTTTCGCCTATTCTTGCGTACAGCGTTTTGTCTGAGTCGTCTGCTTCTTCCAATGAAAACTCACTGCCATCTACGATGCTTTTGAACGAGTTGAAAATTTTCAACGGTTCATCCAGCGAAAGCAAACCCGCCTCTGCCTGACGTAACACCTCCATCATTACAGGCACTTTCATCGTGCTGGCAGGGTGCATGCTCACGTCGGCATTGATAAATATTTCTTTGCTCGTTTCTAGGTCTTGCACTGCCACACTGATGGTCTTGCCTTCGAACCCTGTAGTGAATTTTTCAATTTGGTTCATATGTCATCCTGAGCGTAGCGACACGCGCACTGCAGTGCGGTGAGGATCTCTACGCAGCACTAAGAGACTCTTCGGTCGCAAAGAACGCGACCTCAGAGTGACAAAGTTCTTAAGCCCCTTCTACAACAATGGCTTTAGAAATGGAATATTTTTGTCGCAAGGCGCGTGCTTCGCTATACTCCGGTGAGTTGATCCACGCCTTGGCGCGCTCTACGCTTTCAAATTGCAGAACGACGATCCGTTTTGGCTCCCAGTCACCTTCGAGGTTTTCCGCGTGTCCGCCGCGCACCACGTACGTTCCACCATACTGTGCCACGGTCGGAGCCGCGAGTTGTTTGTAGCCTTCATAGTTTACCGAGTCTGTTACTTCAATATCCAAGATCACAAATGCTGTCATGTCATGCTCCTGTTTTTGTTTTTGATTAATACACTTTACTCGACCACCGACGGTAGACCGCGGTCAATGGTCGGTGCTCTAGCGTCGAATTTAATTCTTACATCCACCGCCACTGCACCTTTTGCAAGCACCCGCAGTGGATTGATCTCGATCTCTTTGATCTCTTCATGGTCTTTAGCCAGCTGTGACAATTTGATGAGGACATCCTTGACCGCTTCCTCATCTACTGGCGGGATGCTGCGGAAGCCCTTGAGCTTTCTCCCAGCCCATGTTTTACGCATCATCCCCTCCGCCTCAGCCTGCTCCAGCGGACCCAAAGCGAATGCCACATCCTTAAGCCCTTCCACTTCCACGCCGCCCGAGCCAAACATCATCAGCGGACCGAACTGTGGGTCACGCACCATGCCCACGATCACTTCCTGCCCTTCGGGGATCTGTCGCTGGATGTGAACTCCGTCTATGCGGATGGGTGGAAACAGCGTTGCGATATTTTTGACCATTTGTATAAACCCGGCACTGACCGACTGCGCATCTTTAAGATTCAACAATACCCCGCCCACATCTGACTTGTGAAAAATATCTGGTGATGCGATCTTCATCACGACGGGATACCCAAATTCATTCGCGATTTGAATAGCTTCGTATTCGTCATGTGCCAGTTTGATGGGTGCAGCGGGGATGCCGTAGGTTTGCATGAGCTCGTCGGTTGATAGCCCGACGATAGACGATAGACCATTGACCAGAAAACCATCATCCATCGTCGGTCGTCTATCGTGTAAAGCTCTTTTTACCAATACCGCCAATGCCGACGCGGCTCGTTCCGGGAAGGGATATGTCGGTATCAGCATTTCTTGGAATTTGTTGCGTGCATCCTCAACCAGAGTTAAACCCATCAATGCAATCACTACTGGTTTTTCAAACTTACTGACGACCTCGTTAACTGTTTTTGCCACTTCTTCGGCTTTGAACATTGGCGGAGGAGGCAGGATTACCATTACACCGTCTACGCCTTTATCTTGCAAAAGGATGTTCAAACATTCTGCATATTGGCTCGGTGATGCCGAAGCGAGCATATCCACTGGGTTGTGGATATTGGCTGCGGGTGGGAGGATGGCAGATAAAGCTTGTAGCGTTGTATCTGCCAGTTGGGCAAGGACCAAGCCGTGATGCTCGAGCGAATCGGCGGCGATGACGCCGGGTCCGCCTGCGTTGGTGAGAATCCCGATCTTGTTGCCCTTTGGCAATGGACAATTTTCTAATGCTCGTGCCCAATCAAACATTTGCTCGGCGGTTTCGGCACGGAGAACGCCTGCTTTTTCGAAGGCGGCATCAAATGCCGTATCTGATGCGGCAAGCGCGCCAGTGTGAGAGGCGGCGGCTTTCTGCCCCGCTTCAAAACGACCAACTTTCAGTGCGATGACTGGTTTGTGTTTTGTGATTTCACTCGCGGTTTGCACGAAACGTTTGCCGTTTGAAATGCTTTCCATGTACATCACTATGACTTTGGTGGAGATATCGTTTGAAAGCATGGGCAGCATATCGGTCTCGTTCACGTCGGCTTGGTTACCCAGGCTGACAATGCGTGAAAATCCAAAACCCTGCCCGCGTGCCCAGTCGATGATGGCGGCGGCAAAAGCGCCGGAGTGTGAAATGAAACCAATGCCGCCTTGTTCAGGCATGGGCGGTTGGAGAAAGGTTGTGTCGAGAGGGGAATGCGTATCGATGGTGCCAATACAGTTGGGACCCAGCAAGCGTACACCATGTTTTTGAGCAACCTTAATACATTCCTGTTCGAGCTTTGCCCCTTCTTCGCCTGCTTCCCGGAACCCTGCAGAAACGATCACTGCTGCTTGGATGCCGCGTCTGCCGCAATCTTCGATGGCTTGTGGGGTGACTTGGGTGGGGATGATGAGAATGGCCAGCTCAACAGGATCGGGAATTTCTTGCAGACTGGTGTGGATCTTTTTGCCGAAAACTTCGCCGCTCTTTTGGGCAACGAGATGGATCGCGCCTTTGTATCCGCTTTGGATGAGGTTACGGGTAACTCCGTAGCCAAGTTTCTCCGGCGAGGTTGAGGTACCAATAATCACCACGCCTTTGGGCTGAAAGAAGGGTAGAAGTGTCAACTGCATATGGTTATTAAACCACACTCAGTTCTGAAATTTCAGGCGCAATTTATGAAAAAAAGTGCGATAATAAATACATACTCAACAGGAGAGATTTCTATGGCTGAATTAGAAACGAAACAAGAGACTGTTACCAGGATCGATGATAAATATGTGTTAGACCTATATGAAAGCAAGATCCAATATTATTGGAGTGCGAGCCGCAGTAATAAAAACTCCTTTAAACGTTATCGCGCATGGACGATTATCCTTGGGGCTCTTGTAACGCTTGTGTCATCCATTTCTGCGGCGGAATTCGTGCAGGAACCGGCGTGGCTGCGAATCTTGTTTGCGGTGGCAACGCCTGCCATTGCTGCCACATTGACCGTTATCAATGGCTTGGGGCAGAACTTTCATTGGGGTGCTACCTGGCGGGATATGGTTCTCAACGGCACACGCCTCGAAAAGGAACGTGACCGTTTCCTGGCGACCAAGCCTGAAGAACGCGATCTGGTAAAGGAATTGGATACGCTGAATAATCTTGTACTTGAGGAAACCAGTAACTTCTTCGAACGAGTGCTGGATAGCGAGGTCAAACCGAAGGATCAAAACTCATCCTCTGGTTAGAAAAAGCAACGGGGCGGAAAACAGTCCGCCCCGTAATGATTAATTCCTGAATTGATCACAACCCAAGTATCTTGCTGACCACCGAAAGTAAAATTCCGCCCGCGATGACGCTGCCTAATTGACCGGCTGTATTCGCTCCCATAGCGTGCATGAGGATGAAGTTATCCGGGTCTTCGTCGTTGGCGGTTTTTGCGGCGAGACGTCCCGCCATAGGGAAGGCGGAGATGCCTGCCGCACCGATGAGCGGATTAATCTTTCCACCGGAGATAACCGACATCAATTTTCCAAATAGCAAGCCTGCGACAGTGTCTAATGCAAAGGCGAATAAGCCGAGGATCATGATCTTGCCGGTATCCAAATTTAAAAATGCTGTCGCACTCATGGTCGAGCCAATGGCAAGACCAAGAAAAAGCGTGGCGATATTGATGATCTCATTCTGCGCGGCATTGCTGAGTCGATCCACCACGCCGGAGACTTTCAATAAGTTCCCCAACATGAGCATCGAGATCAGCGGAGTTGCTTCGGGTACGAGTAAGCCGACCGTTAGAGTCAACACGACAGGGAAGAAGATCAATGTTCGTTTGGAGATGGGCTTGGGCGCATAGTCCATTTTTATCAAGCGTTCTTTTTTCGTGGTCAGCAATCGCATCAATGGCGGCTGGATGATGGGAATCAAACTCATATAGGAATACGCCGCCACCGCAATCGGCGCGAGCAATTCGGGTGAGAGTTTGCTTGCCACAAAGATCGAAGTCGGTCCGTCGATGGCGCCGATCACGCCGATAGATGCGGCTTGGTTGAGCGGAAAGCCCAACGCGATTGCCAATATCAACGTGCCGAAGATGCCGAACTGTCCCGCCGCGCCGAGCAAGACCATGCGTGGTTGCGCGAGTAAAGGCGAGAAGTCGATCATGGCACCCACGCCGATAAAAATTAAAAGGGGAAATAATTCTGTTTTGATACCCGCATCGTAGATGACTTTAGTCATGCCTTCAGCGGCGGTCATGCCTGCCAGTGGAATATTCGCCAGCAAACAACCAAAGCCGATCGGTAATAACAATACCGGTTCGATCTCTTTGAAAACAGCGAGATAGATCAAGACCAACGCAGCGAAGATCATCACGCCATTGCCGAAGGTGAAATTTGAAAAGCCTTTTAACAACTCTGGTAATAGCTCGCCGAGGTTCATCCTGCAAACTCCACCAACGCTTGTTTGTGTGCCACGCTTTGTCCCTGGCTCACCAATACTTTTTCTATCGTGCCGCCGCGCGTCGAGCGGATGCTATTCTTCATCTTCATCGCTTCGATCACCAACACCACCTGTCCTGCCGCCACAGTGTCACCATCTTTGACAAATAACTCAACGATGGTCCCCGGCAAAGGTGCGCTGAGGGAATTCCCACTACCAGGCAGATTTACCGCCGCAGTCGGACTCTGCGCAACAGATTTGGTCGCCACTTTTACATCCGCTTCTGGCTTGACTTGGGCTTGGTTGCCAGCTTCAGGCATGACCTCAAACCGTTGCCCATCTACCGTCACCACGACCGGGCGCGCGTTGATATTTTCGATCTCTACTTCATAACTTTGGTTATTGACGTTAAGTTTATATTTCATTGAGTCTCCGAAGAGACCTCCGAGGTCTTTAAGACCTCGGAGGTCTATCTTACTAATGCCTTCTGAAATTTCCTTTTCAGACATCTGTCTGGTACGCATGCCCAATTGCCATGCCGAGACGATCGCCGTTGGAGGTTCTTCCAATGGATGCGCAGACGAAGCATCTTGTTCTGCCAACGCCATCGCTACAGCGAGCAAAGCCACTTGCAGCTTCGAGTCTGCTTGGGTGGGCGAATCAACTTCGGCTGAGTCAGAAGCGGATTCTTTATCCGCAGTGAGCGCAGTTAAGATAACCATCATCAACCACAGCAGCAGGATGGCACCAAAGACGAGTCCCATGCCGAGGGCGGTAATTTGGAGGGAGAGCGTGAAGTCATTCATATGATTCACTTACACCGGAATATTCCCATGTTTTCTCGGCGGCGCGGGCGCGTACTTATCGCGTAACGCAGAAAGCGACGCGATGATCTTCGGGCGGCTTTCGCGCGGCTCGATGATGTCATCCACATAACCCGTGGAAGCGGAATAATACGGATTGTTGAACTTCTCGCGATATTCATCGGCGAGGCGTTTGCGTTCGGCGAGCGGGTCAGCCGCGCTTTCGATCTGTTTTCGATAAAGAATATTTGCAGCACCTTCTGCGCCGATCACTGCAATTTCTGCCGAGGGCCACGCATAAGTGACATCGGTTCCGAGATACTTGCTGGACATAACCACATACGCGCCGCCGTATGCTTTGCGAGTGATTACGCAAATTTTTGGCACGGTTGCTTCAGAATAGGCATACAGCAGTTTCGCTCCATGACGGATGATGCCACCATGTTCCTGTGCGATGCCGGGCAGGAAGCCGGGTGAATCAACGAAGGTGACCAACGGAATGTTGAAGCAGTCGCACATGCGCACGAAGCGCGTCATCTTATCTGCCGCGTCGATGTCGATCACGCCCGCCATGATTGCAGGTTCCTGTGCCACAATACCCACACTGTGCCCGCCGATGCGAGCCAAACCTACAATTGCATTGCGAGCCCAATCGGGTTGAATTTCGAGAAAAGTTCCGTTATCGATGATCTTCTCAATCACTTGATGCATGACATACGGCTCATTCGCTTCGAGCGGAATCATGTGATTCAGATCTTCATCCATACGTGAGAGTTCATCGCTGGGCTGCACATAGGGCGGATTCTCTACATTGTTAGAAGGTAAATAGGAAAGGAATTTACGCGCCATTTCCAGCGCCGCCATTTCACTAACTACACTCAAATGTGCCACGCCGCTGACCGAGTTATGCACGACCGAACCGCCCAATGACTCAGCGTCGATCACTTCGCCTGTCACGGCTTTGATCACATCGGGACCCGTCAGGAACATGAACGATTGTTTTTCCACCATGATGACCAGATCGGTCAGAGCAGGGGAGTAGGCTGCGCCGCCCGCGCACGGTCCGAGCATGACGCTCACTTGCGGCACCACGCCGGAGTATTGTGCGTTGCGCCGGAAAATTTCCGCATATCCGCCCATCGAACGCACGCCTTCTTGAATACGCGCGCCGCCTGAGTCGATTAGTGAAATGAATGGCACGCCATTACGAACAGCTAAATCCATCACGCGGCAGATCTTGTGCGATTGCATCTCGCTTAGCGTTCCGCCATAAATTGTAAAATCTTGTGAATATAGATAAACTGTCCGCCCGTTGATCTGTCCGTACCCTGTGATGACGCCATCCCCGTAAAACTTATCTTTTAGCAATCCCAATTCATCGCCTTGATGAGTGATGAACGGTTCGATCTCGTTAAACGTGCCGGGGTCAAGCAATGCCTCAACGCGTTCGCGCGCCGTCATCTTTCCTTTGGCACGTTGCTTGGCGTTACGATCTTCACCGCCGCCTTCCTTCGCCTTCGCACGCACTCGCCGCAATTCCAAAATTCTTGGGTCTTCTTGGGTCATGTTTTATCCTTTAGGTGAAAAATTTCACAATCAAAAGTATAACATTGGATGTCAGACAAGCTAGTGATGGAGGTCATATAGGAAATAGGATAATCCGCCTCCTCTTTTGTTTGGGGTTGCTTCGGGGCTGCAGGCTTTTTGCTACACTGTAAGTTGATTCTGCTATCGTCCGATAAGCACAATCTCTCTTTGAGGCTCGCCAATATACAACGCGCCTTCTTTCGTGAGGACGACATCCTCTTCGAGTCCGATATATCCCTGGGAGACAGCCAAGCCCGGCTCAATCGTGTAGACTTGCCCGATCTCCAATGTTTGGTTGGGCGAGTCGCCGTACTTCTCCCACAACGGACCCAGCAACGCGCCGCCATCGTGGGCGACACGTCCAAGTTGGTGGCCCAATGCATACATATATTCAGGGTAACCAGAGTCGGTTAAAACTTCACGTGAAATAACATCAATTGAATTACCGGTCACGCCTGCCTTCATGGCACCGCGTGATTGTTCGATCGCTGTGCGGATGGTGATAAATCCGCGCTGGACTTCGATGGGGGCTTCGGTCTCGCCTTCGCGTAGGACGTACGCCACGCGTTGAATATCAGAGCAGTAGCCTTCGTATTTCACACCAAAATCAAAGTGGATGACGTGCCCCGGCTCAATGCGGATGTCCGTCGGTCCGTTGTGCCCGACGGGGGAGTTGGGACCCGAGTTGACGGCGGGGTTGTTCTCACGGGGCCAGGCATAGCCGACGCCATATTCTTCCATGAGCGCATGCATGTAATCGGCAACCTCGATCTCGGTCATGCCAACTTTGATGAAGGCAAAGGTCTTTGCATAAATCTCGTTGGTGATATCTACTGCTTTTTGAATGCGAGCTAATTCGGTTTGAGTTTTCCGTCCGCGCATGGCGTTGATGACTGGTTCGGCGCTGATGAGACGGTCTGCGTAGGGCGTGCCTGCAAGATAGTCTCGTAGTTCTTCGTACATGGAGTGGGTCAAGCCGTCCGCGTGGACATTGTTACGGGAGGTGTTAACTGCTATTTGTCGCGGAGCGAGGCGGATGATCGTATCGCGCAGTAATTCTTTTGCGGATTTATCGTAGCCAATGACTTCGGAATAAACACCCATTCGTTCAGCTGTATCTTTTTCGAGATTACCGAGGATGAATATCTTTTCACCTTTGCGGGTTAGCAGAATCGCTGAATGCCAGGTCAGGTCGTTCTCGCCGATGAGAAAATCCAGTACTGGGTCGCGCACGCCGCTGGTCTCACGGACAAAAGTAAGCCAGAGGTCAGTATCTTGCTCTTTGAGAATTTCGATAGCCTGATTAACTTTTTCTTGAATGAGGGACATGAGGACTCCAATTTACGATTTACGATTGTAGATTTACGATTGGTCTGATCTTACGCGGGTCTTTGACGAGGAAGAGCAAAATGCCTAGCATTACGAGCGAAAGGACGGTGGAGATAACAAAAGTGGGCTGGAAGCCTGCATTGTCCACGATCCAGCCGCCGAGGATGGGGGCGATAATGGTGGCTGGAGCGGTGAGAGTTTGTGCAAGACCGATATAAATAGGACGCTCGGCTTCGGTGCCGAAATCCACAGTCATGGTCATGCTGATGGTCCATAGTGAGACGTTCGTCAAGCCGGTCAGGACGAAGATCGGATAGAACCAGAGAATGGATGTTGCATTCCATGCAAGAATGGCGCTTAGAACAGCGGCAATTGCTCCAGTGATGAGCATGATGCGGTGCCCGATGCGATCACCAAGCCAGCCCATGCCGATGTTGGCAATGGTCTGCGAGATCGTCAGTGTGGCAGTGAGATAACCGGCTACAACCTCGGTCATATTAAATTCACGCAGGGCATAAATGATATAGAACGAGAATCCCATGGTGGCGAATTGCGAAAGGATGCGAGCGCTTAGGAACCAGTTGAAGTTCGTATCGCGGTTGAGGACTTTTTTTGCGTCGTCCCAAAAGTGGGTTTTTTCTTCGGGAATGAATTTCTCTGTATCTTCCGGCTCGCGGGTGGCAGCCAGGGCGAACCAACTGACAGTGAAGAAAAGGCTGGCAATAAGAAAACAAGCGATAAAGTCCAGCGGTGAGGCGAAGGCGCTTAGGAGGTATCCGGCTCCAATGGCAGACATACTGATGAAGAGGTTTGCCAACCCTGACTGCATGCCAAAAAACGTGCCGCGTGAGTCGGGGGGAATGATCTTGGAGATCATAGAGGTCCAGGCGTTGGCAGTAATACCCCCGCCCAATCCCTGCCAGATGAGTAATAGGAAAGTGAGCAGCAACCCTGCATTCGTGCCGATGCGATTCAAGAGAAATGCCACAAGCGCAAGCCCAAGGAAGGGGATGCGTTCATGAATGGTTGTCATTAGAACGGTAGGCTTGTATTTTCGCAGGCGGGAAACATGGCTGGCAGTGAACAGTTGCGGGAGCAGCCAGCCTGCTGAATGAATTGCAGGTACCAGACCAATTAGAGTGGCGGAATTTGTCATGGTAGCGACGAAAAGTGGCAGGATCGTGCCAAAAGAGGCAAAGCCAAGCGCGATACCGAAAGTCGCACCATCTGAAAGGTTAACAATAAGATTGTGTTTCAGGTTTTGACGAACATCTTTTTCGAGTGGAGAGAGCATAAAAGGATTTTACCTTATGGCAAGTTTGGGTCTTGACAAACAGTCCCGTCTTGGTCTAAAATAAAAACGAACGTTCGTTCGTTTACGGAGATTTGATGACCGAAGAAACTCACACCAAGGGTGAACGTACCCGCCTTACGATCGAAGATGCCGCCATCGAGTTATTTATGGAGCAGGGCTATCACGCCACATCCATGCGGCAGATCGCGGAACATGCTGAATTGGCACTCGGAGGTATCTATAACCACTTCAAAAGTAAAGAAGAGATCTTTGAAGCCATTATTGTTGATAAGCATCCCTATAAAAAGATACTGCCCCTTATTCTTGAGGCAGAAGGGGAGACACTGGAGGATTTTCTAAGTAATGCTGCACATGTGGTCATAAAAGAACTGACCTCTCAGCGTTATTATGTCAAACTGATGTTGATCGAGATCGTAGAGTTTAATGGCGCACATGGGGCTGCGTTGATTAAGGAACTTGCGCCAAAAGTCCTGCCAGTATTTGAGAAGATGGTGAAAACGAGAAAGAATCTGCGTGGAATTCAGCCGGTATTAATGCTTCGTTCGTTTATTGGCATGGTTCTTTCATATATCATCACCGATGTTATTATTTCCAACTCCATTCTCGCCAAACTTATGCCTAAAAATCCCATCGATGCCTATGTGGATATTTATCTGCATGGCATTGTTAAATCAGAGGCTTGATGTATGTTTAATACCCGAATCGTTTCTATTGTCCGCAAAGAATTCACGCAGATCTTCCGCGATCCGCGCTCGTTGGCGCTGATCATCGTCATGCCTATCATTCAGTTGTTTTTGCTTGGGTATGCCGCCACGACTGACGTGAAGAATGTGCCCATCGCCGTACTGGATCAAAGCCAGAGCGCTCAATCACGCGAGCTGCTGGATGCCTTCCGTGCCGCTGATTATTTCCGCATTGATTATTACGTCGGTTCTACAGACGAATATCAAAGACTGATCGAGTCCGGTGCTATTCGCGCTGTGTTGGTCATTCCGCCTGATTACGATGTTCAGGTTCTGGACGGCAAAGCGCAAGTCCTGTTTGTGCTGGATGGTTCCGATGGCAGCGTGGGTGCAACGGCGCTTTCCACGGCGCGGCTCATCGGTCAATCGTATGCGACCAAAGTGCAGGAGAGTCAATTTGCCTTGCGCGGCGCCGCTTCTCTACCTACTCCGCCAGTGGAAGTACGCACCCAGGTTTGGTACAACCCCGATTTTCAATCGGCATACTTCATGATCCCCGGTGTGATCGGTATGATCCTTTCCTTCATCACAACCATTCTCACCGCGACCACTATCGTCCGCGAGCGTGAGCGCGGTACGATCGAGCAGCTCATCGTTACGCCGATCCGCTCGTGGGAATTGATCGTTGGTAAGCTGCTTCCCTACGTCATCCTTGCTTTCGTGGAAACTTTTGAGATCCTTATTGTTGGACATCTGGTGTTTGATGTGCCTGTACGTGGAAGCTTGTGGCTGATCACTTTGGCGTCGGGGTTGTTCCTGATGTCCAGCCTTGGCATTGGTTTGTTCGCTTCCACGATCGCCAATACCCAGCAGGAAGCCATGTTGACCGTAATGATGTTCAATTTGCCGATGATCTTCCTCTCCGGATTTTTCTTCCCGGTGCAGGCGATGCCAAAATTTTTACAGTTCGTTTCGTTTGCCATTCCGCTTCGTTATTACCTCGTTGTGATCCGCGCGCTCATGCTCAAAGGAGTCGGCTTTGTCGCTGTTCAAGGTGAGATCATTTCCCTCACCATCTTTGGCATTGTCATCATGGGTATTGCCGCACTGCGCTTTAGAAAACGTCTCGATTAATCTTCAATTAGTAACTTTCAACTCTGGAGTCTTTTCATGCAACCTAAACTTCCCCCTCTTCCTGTTCGAATTGTCATTGCCGTACTTGTTATTGGCACCCTTTCCTATTTTGGTTTTCGCTCCCTTAAGGGCGACAACACTAGCGTATTGACTGCCTCTGGCACCATTGAAGCCACGATCGTCAACGTTGCCCCTGAAACAGCTGGCAAGGTGACCGATGTCCATGCCGATGAAGGCGAATCGGTGACGAAAGGACAACCGCTTCTTAACCTTGACCCAAGCCTGCTGACTGCCCAACGAGCCGTTGCCGCCGCCGCAGTAGACTCTGCCAACGCCGCCCTCGCAGCTGCTCAAACCAAATACGACCAGGCGCTCGAAGCGGCTCTTGCTGCCCAGTCTGCACAGCGAGCAAAAGATTGGCAGGTGGGCGCTCCCAGTGAATTCGACCAGCCGAACTGGTACATTGAACAGGATGCGCAAATTACTGCGGCTCAAGCGGAACTCGAAGATGCCAAGGCAGAAATAGACTCTGCCAACGCCAATCTAGAAAAGGTGATCACCGACTTAAAGAACTCCGATTACCTTCAAGCCGAGCAAGACCTTGCGGATGCCCGCGCAGCCTTTGTGGTTGCCGAGCAGGTAAAGGATCAGGCTTCCAAAGCAGCAGATAGCGGCGGTTTGGGTGATGCAGCGCAGGATTATTACGATGATGCCCTTACCCGCCTGGACGATGCCGAAGAAGCCTACAACGATCTGATGAATAGCGATGAGGCAACCGATGTTGAATATGCCCGCGGAAAAGTATTTGTTGCCCAGCAACGATACGATGCCGCCTATGCTCGCCTGCTGACCCTGCAAACCGGTGAGCAATCTCCGGTTGTGGTCGCTCTGGCAAAAGAATTGGATAAGGCGAAATCTGCGCTTGCACAGGCAGAAGCCAGTCTGGCGTTGGTCGATGCGCAGGTTGCCAAGCTAACCATCAACGCTCCGATGGATGGCGTCATCCTTACTCGCAATGTTGAACCAGGTGAATTTGTCCAGCCGGGTGCGGCTGCCCTTACTATCGGCGATCTCTCCGATTTGACCATTACCGTGTATGTCCCCGAAAATCGTTATGGCGAGATTTCACTTGGGCAGACTGCCGAAGTGACCGTGGATTCCTTCTCTGGCGTGACCTTTACCGCTAGCGTGATCCAGATCGCGGGCAAAGCTGAATTCACCCCGCGCAATGTGCAGACCGTGGAAGGACGCAGCGCCACCATGTTCGCCATCAAGCTCAGTGTACAAGATGCAGAAGGACGCCTCAAACCTGGTATGCCTGCGGATGTGATCTTTATTAGTGAATAATCGGTGGTTGAGTAGCTCCGCGTTCTTTGCGGAGCGTATCGAAACCACCAGTTGAAGGTAGAAATTATGGATGATTATCTAGTTAATGCAACTGGATTAAAAAAATCGTACGGTGCCAACCATGCTGTAGACGGAGTCTCGTTATATATCCCTGCCGGTGAGATCTATGGACTCGTTGGCGCAGATGGAGCAGGCAAGACGACCACGCTGCGCTTACTCGTGGGCGCATTGCTGCCTGATGCGGGTGCGGTCAACGTCTGCGGGTACGATGTGTTGAAACAAACCGAACAGGCGCGCTCAACCATCGGGTACCTTTCGCAGCGTTTTTCCATGTATGAAGATCTGACCGTCCTTGAGAATATTCGTTTTTTCGCCGAGATCCGTGGTCTTTCCTCCTCAGAATGGCTGCCGCGCTCCTTGGAGATCCTGGATTTTGTCGGCTTGGAAAAATTCAAAGACCGCCGCGCCGGTCAACTTTCCGGCGGCATGAAGCAAAAACTTGGGCTGGCATCAGCCTTGGTGACCCGCCCGCGCTTGCTCTTGCTCGATGAACCCACCACCGGGGTGGACCCCGTCACACGCCAGGATTTCTGGCAATTGGTCATCAAGCTGGTTGGTTCACGGGTGGGTGAAGGCGTGTCCGTCATCATATCCACTCCCTATATGGATGAAGCTTCACGCTGCCATCGGGTTGGGTTTATGAAAAATGGCAGGATCATCGCTGAAGATACGCCCTACAATTTACGCGCGCTTCTGAATGAGCGCATCCTTGAATTACGCGGCTCGCCGTTGAACATACTCCGGCGTGTGGCTCATCAGGATGTGGATGTGGAAGATGTTCAAGCCTTTGGAGACCGGCTGCATATTCGCGTCAGTGACGGAAAATCGAAAGCTGTCCTGAAACGCTTGAAGACCGAGATTAAAAAAGCAAGCGGGCATGTGGATGAACTTCGCTCTGTTCCGCCTGTGCTTGAAGATGTATTCATCGCCTTGTCTGACCAGTAACAAAAAAGGAAAACCCTATGATCAACCTAGACTTTGGTGTTTTGATCGACCGTCCCATGAAGGATGTCTTTACTTTCGTTTCCAACCCTAATAATATGTCCAAGTGGAACTCTGCCGTTGTAAGTTTGGAACAGGTTTCGTCTGGTGCGGTGGGAGTCGGTTCGAAATTCAAAACAGTTGGTGAAATGATGGGACGACGTATCGAAGGCGAAATGCAGATCACTGCCCATGAACCAGATACCAAATGTGGCTTTCAAGTGAATGCCGGACCGATGCAAGTAAACCTGACGTTGTCTTTCAAAACAGTGGGCACAGGCACCAAGGTCAGTTTGAATGCGCAGGGTAACCCGGGCGGCATCTTCAAACTTGCTGAAGGAGTCATGACGGGGCAGATCAAATCGATGATGGAAGGCAACCTTGCCCGCCTAAAAGATGCACTGGAAAAGGGAGCGTAAATGTCATTACCGGTTATTTACGTTGAAAATCTCACGCGCCGTTTTGGTGATTTTGTTGCAGTCGATCACATCAACTTTGAAGTAAATAAAGGCGAGATCGTCGGTTATCTCGGACCGAACGGATCCGGCAAGACCACCACCATTCGTATGCTGCTTGGTTTGCTTACGCCCAGTGAAGGTGAAGCGACTGTCCTTGGTTACGATGTTTACCGTCAGAGTGAAGAAGTCCGCTCGCGGGTGGGGTACATGTCGCAAAAGTTTGCCATATATGATGACCTGACTACCTATGAGAACTTGACCTTCTATGGCGGCGTGTACGGTATTACGGATAAAACCCGCATCAAGGAGACCTTGGAATTGGTCGGGCTCACCGGGCATGAACATACGCTGACAAGGGACCTTTCCACGGGGTGGCGTTAGCGTTTATCGCTTGGGATCGCGCTTGTTCATAAACCTCAACTGCTTTTTCTTGACGAGCCTACTTCCGGCGTAGACCCTACTGCGCGCCGCACCTTTTGGGACTTGATCTATCAACTCGCCGAGAGCGGCGTGACCATCCTCGTCACTACCCATTACATGGACGAAGCCGAATATTGCGAGCGTGTGGGCGTGATGCGTGACGGTAAGTTATTGGCAATGGATACGCCCACTAATTTGAAACGATCGATCATCAAAGGCGATGTGTGGGAAGTGTTTGCGCATCCGCTTGAACAAGGGCTGGAGATACTACATGATGTGCCCGGTGTGGAACGCGTCGGGTTGGCTGGCGATCACTTGCGCGTGATCAGTTCCAACGTCAAGGAAGAGGCGTTGCTAAGCCTGCTAAAGAAGAAAAAGATCCAAGTGGAAAGGATTGAAAAAGGCGAAGCAACGTTGGAAGATGTCTTCCTCACGCTGGCTCGGTAAATCAGAAGGTCACGCTTCAAGCGTGACCTTCTGATTTATTATTCCGGCGTGACGATCGCCATAATGAGGTAAACCAGCAGCATGGCACCGTGGAAGGTGAAGAACCCCAGTACAAATAACAGACGGATGATGGTCGGGTCGATTTTGAGGTAATCGCCAAGACCGGCGCACACGCCCGCGACCATGCGGTTGGACCTGCTCCGCGTGAGAGTTTTGATGTCGCTCATTTTTTGCTCCTTTCGTTTGTCTGTTTGTTTTACGCATGAAAACGAAAAGGGTTGCAGGGTCATAGATCTGAAAAATGCTGGGTACGATTTCTACCTAAAGCTTTTGCCTGATACAAAGCTTCGTCTGTTTCTTTGAGCAATTCGCCCAGTATTTCAAGGGGTGCCAGTGGACCGTGATCGAAACGATAGGTACTGACACCAAAGCTCGCAGTAAAAGTATGTTGGCTAAGGTCGTTGTTCGGAAGTGATATACGCAAGCGTTCCGCCACTTCCACTGCCTGAGTCTGCTCGCAGAACGGCATGATGATTAAGAATTCCTCGCCGCCAAGCCGAACAAGGATGTCGTTCTCTCGTATAAATTTTTGGGCAAGACTGGCAAGTTGTTTAAGTAGTTCGTCACCGGTTTGGTGCCCATATGAGTCGTTGAATTTTTTGAAATGATCAATATCCAGCATGATCGCAGAAATGCTCCGGCTGTTCTCTCTACAGTCTTCGGCGATCTTTGGGAAAAGTTCCTCCATTGCACGACGGTTGTACGCCTGAGTTAATGGGTCGCGTTGGGCTAGCCGCACCAACCGTTGGTTTTCCCGTTCGAGGTTGCTTGCCAGTTTTGCTGTATTGAATTTCTCAGTAACATCAAGGATGGAGCAAGCAATGTAAAGGTCTCCATATTCGAACAGTGGATTTAGGGAGATATCCACCCGAAACTCGAAATTATTTTTTTTCAACCCTTTTAAATTCAGGCTCGACCCCATGGGACGGTTGGTTGGGGCGGCTTGATATTCACGGCGATTGATTTGATGCTTTTCACGCAGACGAGCTGGGATGAGATTCTCGATGGATTTTCCGGCCAGTTCGCCTGCTTCATATTCGAACATGGTTTCTGCCAGGCGATTGGCGTGGAAGATAACCCCGGCTGTGTTGATGATGATCACTGCTACAGGAGCGGTATTTGCCACAATAATATAGGGAATGATCTGACCTTCTTTGAGCCTGCTTAGTGCATACAGATACCCGCTATTTTTATCGCGATTAACATTGGCAATAAAGGTCTTGTAGGAGCCTTCCTTGCACAAGAAACGGTATTCCAGTGCAAAGACAGGGTGACCCGCTGTGAGCGTCTTTATCGCGCCTTGCACTTTCTCAAAATCTTCAGGGTGAATCAGTTCCCAATAAGATTTGGATTTTAGCTCTTCCACCGTCCAGCCTGTGATGGCCGTGTAGACGGAATTGGCGTGTAATATTTTCCCGTTGACATCAGCGATCGTCATGGGATCTAGCGAGAGATTGAAGAAGTTCTCGAACTCATTCATTTATAAATCATTCAATCGCACATTTCTAACATTTACCGATAAATTAACGTTTAAATTATTGTACACGATTATGATGAGGAATCAGTTTATTGGAATGATATTTTATTTGTATTTTCTTCCTTCAAGATAATAAGAATCTTTTGATGCGAAGACCGCAAAGCTTTGCGGTCTTCGTGGTTAAATTTTCAAGACAGGATGCCTCAAAATCGTCCTCATTTTATCAGGCGCAGCTTTGCGTGGATCACTGATATAGATTTCATGATGTTTTCCGCCAAGGGGTCCCACTCTATCTTTCAGTCCGCTCTCTGTCATAAACTCGTGCATGCGGTCAAGGGTAGCAGGTTCGGTCGCGTATGGTCCGATGTGCATGGTTTGTACGCACAAGCCTTCCTCGAAGTGTGTCAGCCGCGCTTGGGTGAGCATTTCGCTTTCGCCTTTCTTCTTGCGGACTTGCTCACGTGCTTCCTCGAAAATTTCCGGTGTGACGATCTCCGGCTGCATGATCATCAACGTATAGAACCAGTTATCTTTGACGGTGATATCGAAGAAGCCGTCTTCCACCCACCACAATCCCTCCAGCGCCATGACGGGATAGTCGATGGCATTAGCCGTGCGTTTCTTGAACATAAATTTGAGCGTATACGACAGACTGTACAAGGTCTCTGTAGCTTGAGCAAACGAGGGTGATTTGCCCGGTTCTGAGCCTTTTTCAATGGCACCATCGATCATGGCAAATTGCAGATTCGGCACTTGCACGGTTTCAATTTTCTTTGCCGAGGGTTGATAGAGCGATTTGTACTGTTTTTTCAAGTCTAGAATTTTCATGGTCTTATCCTTTTGTTATTTGACTGCTATTCGGATCGTGGTCCGCGCCCAGCGGTAGTGACTGCTGGTGGCAGAGATGAAATACGCCGCGAGCAGATTGTTATTCGTCCACGAGTAGATATTGCGGGTGAACAATTCTTTTTCAGGGATGCTCTCGATGGTTTTGAGAATCTTTTTGTAAGATGCTTTGAAACTCTTTTGAATTTCAGCCAACGATTTATTACGATGTTTGACGAAGATGGCATGGTTCAGAGCGGGTAGTTGTCCCCAGTTGTATTCGGCAGACGGCACGGCAGGAGTTTTGCCCTTTTTACCGGACTCGTACCACTGCATGACCATGGCTTCCCATTCAATGAGATGTGCCATTACATCTTTGACAGCCCATTCACTGATCGTATTGGGCTGAGTCAATTGTTCTGGTGTCAATGCCGCCAGCAGTTCTTCCAGAGCCTCCCGTTCTTGTTGAGCGCTTTCGATCAGTTCTTTTTTGGTTGTTGGCTTGGGCATATATTCCTCCTATGATTTATATCTTTCCAGAGTGGCTTGCGCCCACTCCTGTACTAAACTTTTCAATTCCGGCGGCTCTTGTACCGTGACCCAATTGGCAAAACTCAAGGTCATGGATGCCAGCCAGGGTAGGTCAGGTGCAGTGAGGGTTACATCCATGCTGCCGTCTTTGTTCTCGTGGATTGATTCCCACATGGAAAGATTGCTTCTGACCATGAACGCTGCTTCTGGCACGAAGCGCAAATGGGCACGGATGATAGGCTGATTCTTGAACTCCGTTTGCAGATAGACCTGTACATCAAAATCTATGGGATATTCAAATGATGTGGCAAGCACTTTCAACGTTTGGATTCGGTCGACGCGGAAGGTGCGTATTGCCTTGCGTAGATGGCAATGCCCTACCAAATACCACCAGCCAGAACGAAACACCAAAGCGTATGGATCTATTTTTCGTCTTTGCTGATTTTCCTTGGCAAGTCCCTGATACTGTATGGAGATCTGCACTCGTTCGCGGGTGGCTTGTCGCAGTTTTTTCATCACCGGTGAGAGGCTGGCCAGATCGGCGCGGTAAAGGTTGGTGCTGATCAATGATCGCCGCGCCCATTGGATCTCTGTGCGTTGCTCATCCGGCAGGATGTTCTCAACTTTTGCCAGCGCACTGCGTGCAGCATCCTGGTACAACGTTCCCCAGGTTTCGCGGATCAAATCTGTACCGAGATAAACTGCCACGGCTTCTTCGAGTGAAAAGGTGAGTGGCGGAAGTTTATATCCGCGTACCAGCGAGAACCCGCCGTACGGTCCACGCTCGGCGTAGACCGGGATGCCCATTTCATCAAGCATGGCAAAGTAGCGGTGGACGGTACGCAGGGAGACGCCCAACTTGTCTGCCAGTTCATTAGCTTTTTGATTGGGTTGGTTTTGCAATAAGGTAATCAGTGTGAGTAGGCGTGTAGCGACGTTGGTCATGGTTCATCCTCGTTAAATATAAAACGGGTATATGTCATATTGTGACATATACCCGCAGGGAATTCCAGCGACGTTTTTACCCTTTTTTGATGATGCTTTTCCCGTACTTGTCTTGAAGTTGATCCACCACCTCTTGCAGCTTGCGGGATTTTTCGCTTCCCACGTCCCATAAGCTGAGTTGACGTACCGGAGCTCCAATTCCGCTGACGCCGACTCCGATCAACCGCACGGGCTGATTCGGCTTGCGGACGGCTTTCATCAATTTCACAGCAGCATGGAAGATCTCGTCTTCATTATCCGTGGAAGTGGGCAGGGTGGTTTGGCGCGTAATGGTGGTAAAGTCAGACCAGCGTAGTTTTACTTTGACGGTTTTGCCTGTCAGATCATTTTTTCTTAATTGGCGTGCTACATCTCTGGCTTGTTCGCGTAGCGTTTTTTCAAGAGTCTTTTCATCACTAACATCCACATTGTAGGTGGTTTCCTGGCTGATGGATTTGGTCTCTGATTCGGTGCTGACGGGACGGTTATCAATGCCATGGGCATGCTGCCACAGGTCGCGTCCGTTTTCGCCGAAGAGGCTGACCAATTCTTTTTCTGGCCATGAGGCAATATCACCAATTGTGTGAATGCCTAGTTCAGCGAGTCTTGCATTTGTTTTGGGTCCCACGCCCCAGAGCATATCCGCAGGCAGGGGTGCGAGGAATTGAGCTTCGTCACCTACAGGGACAACGGTAAACCCAAATGGCGGCTCATTCTTCTTTTTGCTTGACTTCTTACCAACCTCAGTGGCGATCTTTGCCACAAGTTTGTTGGAAGCAATGCCAACACTTGAAGGGAGATGTAGCTCGGTACGTATGGACAGTTGCAGGGTTTGGGCGATGCGGGTTTTATCTGCTTGAATATCGGAGATGTCGAGAAAGGCTTCATCAATGGAGATCTGTTCGACCAGCGCAGTCAGATCCCGCAGTTTCTCCATTACTTTCTCAGAGTATTCGCCGTATAAATGATGTCTGCCGGGTACAATAATCAAGTCTCTGCACAGCCTCACCGCACGCGACATGGGCATGGCACTGCGGATGCCAAGTGCCCGGGCGGCATACGAACAGGATGCCACAACGCCGCGTTCGTCGGGCTTGCCGCCCACGGCAAAAGGTTTGCCGCGTAACTGTGGGTTTTGAATTTCTTCGACGGAACAATAGAAGGCGTCCAGGTCGAGGTGCAGGATCGTGCGGGACATTCTCCCATTATAAGGCAGCCAGATTTTGGGTAGGAGCCGGAAAAATGGGAATAATTGGCTACGAAATTGTTTTGATTTCATTATTGAACAATTATTAAAGAAAAGTTATACTAGTGGAGCGTATAGTCAAAACGGAACTTTTCGCTGAATCTTTACGTCCATACACCGAATTGACTTGATGGAGGAAGAAATGAGACCAGTCTTAAGAATTATATCGACTTTGCTCCTGCTGGCGGTCCTAATGACCTTGGCCCCAGGAGGGACATCCACCGCGAGTGCTGCGACCTGTTATTGGGCGCAGTTCGTCGCGGATGTTACCGTTCCAGATGGAACGAACTTTTCAGCAGGTGCAACTTTCAAAAAGACCTGGCGGCTGAAGAACATCGGCACTTGTGCATGGAATAGCAATGATGTTTCGCTGATCTTCGATAGCGGCGAACGCATGGGCGCACCTGCCTCGCTTGCCTTGCCGACCACCGTGAACCCCGGTCAGACCGTGGATATCACTGTGGATATGACTGCACCCAGCGCTGCCGGGCATTATTTTGGCTACTGGAAATTCAAGAGCAATAGCGGCGGTGTTTTCGGTATTGGTGCCACTGCTCAGAAATCATTCTGGGTGGAAATTCAAGTGACATCTTCCACCACAGGGACCGCTTATGACTTCACCGCTGAAGCCCCCAAGGCTGCATGGTCGAGTGGAGCAGGGTCATTCACCTTCCCAGGTACTGACGGCAATGCCAACGGCTTTGCGTTGAGTCAGTCGGCTCCGAAACTTGAAACCGGCGTGACCTCTTCTCAGCCAGGTTTGCTCTTCGCACCGAACAACGTAACCAATGGTTATGTCAAGGCTGTTTACCCCAACTTCCGTGTGCAGTCGGGAGATCGCTTCCAGGCAACCATTGGTTGTGAGAACGGCGCCACGAATTGTTATGTGGCGTACACTCTTTATTACAAAGCCAACGGCGGACCTGAAACCACCTTGTGGACCTTCCGCGAGAAATACGAAGGCATGACTTACAATGTCAGCCTTGACCTCAGCAAACTTGCCAATCAGGATGTTTCCTTCATTCTTGTGGTTTCAGCTTATGGGTCACCAACGGGTGACCGTGCATTGTGGGTCAACCCGATCATTTCGCGTGCAGGAGGCGGAACCACACCTGTGCCTACTGTAACCGGTACTCCGCCAACCGCCACTCCTACCAAAACCGGCACCGTACAGCCGAATTCCTGTGACCGTGCCCAATTTGTAGCCGATGCCACTGTACCCGATGGCACAACCTTTGCACCGGGCGTTGGTTTCAACAAGACCTGGCGTTTGAAAAATGTCGGTACTTGTACCTGGACGAATTACAGCATCATGTTTGATACCGGCGAAAAGATGGGCGGACCCGACTCTGCGCTCATTCCTACGACCGTTGCACCGGGTCAGACCGTGGATATCACTCTGCAGTTGACTTCCCCCACCACCGCTGGAACCTACCGCGGTTATTGGAAGTTAAAGAGCAATACCGGCGTACCTTTCGGTATTGGCTCGGCGGGTACAAAATCCTTCTGGGTTGAGATCAAGGTTTCTGGCACAGGAACTGTTCCTAACACGCCAACCAAGACCACCACACCCGGAACCCCGGTGACGCCTGCCACCCCGATCGCGGGAACCATCTATGACTTTGCCGCCAATGTGTGTACTGCCAAATGGTATACCGGCGCTGGAGAAATTCCCTGCCCCGGTACGGATGGCGATGCCAAAGGCTTTGTTTTGATCACCAATCCGTCCAAGCTCGAGAATGGCACGACTGACTCGCGTGTGGGTCTGCTGACCTTCCCGCAAAATCAAAACAATGGATATATTCAAGGTATCTATCCTTCATATCAGGTTAAGGCGGGTGATAAATTCCGCGCTACCATCGGTTGTGAGAATGGTTCTACTGCCTGCTATGTGGTCTATCGCCTTGATTATTCCATCTCTGGCAGTTCTTCCATTCAGACCTTCTGGGCATTCGTTGAAAAATACGAAGGCGGCATTTACAACGCTGATATCGACCTGACCCCTCTGGCTGGACAAAATGTGAAATTCATCCTCTCTGTCCTTGCCACTGGTCCTGCCACTGGCGACCGTGCATTGTGGACGGCACCCATCATCTACAACAGCGCTTCTGTTCCTGCCGCTGCAGCAACTGCCACAGGCACTGCAACCCCCACAGGCACTTCAGCTGCAACTGCCGCTGCCACCAACACTCCAACCAGCACCACCTCGGCGCCATCTGCAACACCCACCGTTACCGCCACTGGCACGCCGACCCCCACTAATACTCCGTAAGACCGTTTGAATTAAAGTTCCCGTTGTCGGCTGACAGCGGGAACTTTTTAATTTCATCGTCGTCTTTGATAAGGAGACTCAATGAAACGATTCATCACCCTGACCTTTCTCTTCTTACTTGCCTGTTCTGCCAACCCAACACCCGCCTCATATTTCGACGGATTAACTGTTACGCCTACTCCAGGTTTGGGTGCTACGCCGCTGCCTTTTCAAGCGACCACAGAGACGTCGCCTGCAACGGCTGCTGCGGTAACAGAATCAGCTCCCGGCTCCGTGCAAGAAGCGGGGGAGATCTACTTTTTCCTCCAACCGAGGCAGGGAAGTGGCGTCATTGAGCTAGTAAAAGTATCCAGCGCTTGTATCACCGACCCGGTCAATTGCCCGCCGCTTGAGCGGATTCCCGTCCCATTTGCATTCAACTTCACCATCAATGCTCTTTCATGGTCACCGGATGGGAAATATGCCGCATTTTCGTATTCAACCAATCCGAACGGAACTCCAACTCAGTTATGGTTATTCGATGCTACAGCAAAGACATGGAAAGCGCTTGCAGAGTTTCCCTACATCGACCCGCCTTTTTGGTCACCAGACGGCACATGGATCGCCTTCCGTACTCAAAACGGTGCAGGTGGTGAAGATGTGTTTATCATACGTCCCGATGGCACGGAATTGAAAAGCGTGTCCACCGACTTGCCTGCGGAAGGCCGTCCCTACATTATGGATGGCTGGTATACCGAGAATATTATTATGCGTTCCGCCTTGCCTGGTTCGGCGGGAAATATCTATCTCGTCCGTGCTGCGAATGGGCAGTCGCGCCCCATGTTCGAAACTTTGCTTACCAAGGCACAGTTCGTGGCATCTCCTGATGCAGGTTTTTTCGCCTACGACGATTATGATTACACATCACAGAATCATTTCCTCAATGTGATGGAGCCCGACGGTGCCAATGCGGTCACTATTGCTCAATTCACCGGCGGTTCCATCTACCCAATGATCTGGTCGCCGGATAGCAGATTGATCGCGTTCAACTATTATGGCAGCACAACCAGCGGCGAATCCACGGCAGAGGTCTTTACCATCCCGCGCACTGGCGGTGACTTGCGTTCGGTGTATAAAGGCAATACCGTTGGGCGTCTGCTTTTCTCACCGAATGCAAAATACCTTTTAGTTGAGGAGACAACTTCAGCATCGGGCGGACACCTGTTTCTTGTAGATCTTGCCACTTCAGGAGTGAGCATTTTACAAGCGCCGGGTCTATCCACAGAATTTGATTGGTATGCGCCTTCCTGGAGACCGTAGATAAAAAGTACCGAAGGAGTAGACCCTTCGGTACTTTTTCAATAAAATTGCCTGTTATGTTCGGGTGGTCTGTGCAACATGTTACATGATATGAAAATAAAACCGATCTTTCTGCTTGGCTTGTTGTTCCTCCCTATTCTGTTTCTCTCTGCTCCAGTGCATGCTCAAGATTTTAGCCCCACACCAACGTTGGGAGCGCCTCCCAACCCGGCAGATATTATCAATGCGGTCAATAACCTGCGTTTATCGTATGGGTTACCTGCTTTGTACGCTCACCCCGTGTTGATGCAAATTGCGCAGGAGCAGGCAAATGGAATTGCCTCCGGGCTGCCGGGGCATTGGCGACCAGGCAATATGACTCTGGGTCAGTGGATGATGTCGTTGGGGTATCCGCTTTCAGGTGACCTGACACAGGATGGGTATCGTTCTGAAAATTGGGGTCCAGCGACTACGGCGGAAGAAGCCATCCAAATGTGGCTGGGCGATGATTTGCATACCAACACCATGCTCTCTACAACGCGGAGCGATATTGGTGCAGGGGTTTCTGTGGGGGATGGTCAATTTTATATAGTGATCGAGACAGCATTACAAACCACCAGTGGGAAAATGCAATCAAATGCCGCCGCCATTTTGACCAGCATTCCTCAAACACAGGCAGCTTTTTCACAAATAGAAACACAGGCGGCGATCAATGGAGTTCTGCCGCAATATTCGGTCCCGGTTTCGTTAAATACGCCCTTCCCAAATGGCAGGGTGTATCACGAGGTGTTATATGGACAAACCTTATGGAGCATTGCAGTTGCGTATGGTACGACCATTAAACAGATTCAATCCCTGAATAACCTTGGAAATTCCGATACGGTTTACGAAGGACAAACTCTGCTGGTGCGAACAGATGCAACCCAGTCTGCGCCGTTGACCCCGGTTGAGTCACAACCTGCCGAGGTCTCCAGCGTTCGATCTGCAACATCATTGCCTATGCCGTCCGCGACATCCAATAGCGATCAGGAATTTCAGGGGGAACAAGTCTCGCCGTTAAGTGTGGCAGCCATAGGGTTGACTGCTTTATTTCTTGCGGGGTTGTTTGCGGTTATGGCGCGAAAAAAGGAAATTTGAATTACTTTAGAACGTTTCCACCCAGGCAGACCGCCATTCGGGTGCTTCAAAAGGTTCGGGCCAGAATTCGATCTGCTTCCATATCTTTCCATCACGGATGGTTGAAAATGTGAGTACGCGGTCGATTCGTGAACCGTCTGTCACTGAGACATCGCTAATGACCGTTTCTCCATCGCAGAAGATCGAATTGATTTGGAAGTGCCAGCTTCCTTTCGCGGGATAGGCAGTGTTTATTTTTGCGAAATTTTCCCTACCCCGAATGCGTTCGCCGGATTGAGGCCATTCGAGAATGAAATCGTCATGCAAAAGTTCGGCTGCAATATAAAAATCATTACTTTCCATGGTTTGCCAAAAAATTTCTATAAGGTGTTTGGGGGTCATTTTATGCCTTTGTCAATGCACGTAAAACATTTATAGCCCGCTCTGCATCTTTAATGGGAACAAAGATGTGGTCGTGATAATAAGCAGCGACCACGTTACAGCTTATGTTTGCTTCAGTAAGCGCTTGGCTGAATGCGGCAGTCAGACCAACCGCTTCCAGGGAAGAATGAACGGTTAATGTGATCCATGCGCAGGCGCCCGGGTAGGAGAGTGCCTCTTTGTCTGCTTTGGTTTTGGACAGAATGACGGTCACCCCTTCTTTTTCCATAAAAACACCCAGCGGTTCAAGCTTTACGGCATGCTCCAACGAATCCACAAGACAATATACATATTCGCCTGCGTTTAGTTCAGGATGCATATTTTGCAGCAGTTTACTCAGGTCGGTTTCACCGGTCATTTTCGTTTTACATCCAAAATAGCGATCTTTGTGGAATGGTTGAATGGAGCCGGATCTGTGATGGGCTTTCCGACCCGATTCAAACCGATAAAATCTTCTGGAACGGGGATCAACTCACGAATGCTCAGGTAACCATCTTTGCATAATGACCGCAGGGTTGTCATGTAATCTTCACCGCTCAGGAAGACTGCATTATTGATGGTGATAAGTACACCACCATCATTGATCAGCGGTCGGACCTTGTTGATGAGTCGTTCGCTTTCGTGCAGCAGGTCTACTTTGCCATGCGACGTGGAAGAGAAGAAAGGCGGGTCAATGATGACGCAGTCAAAGGTCTGTTTACCAGCTTTGAAGCGTGCGATGGCGGGGAAGAAATCCTGCGCTATAAAATTCTGTTTTTGAATGGGGTAGCCGTTCAATGCGAATGAGTCTTTGGCAAGATTTAAGAACTGACGGCTTAGATCTGTTTGTATAACGTTCGCAGCACCGCCTGCAAACGCGGCGACACCCAAGCTGCCGGTATACGCAAAGGTGTTCAGTACGGATTTCCCTCTCATGTTTTCGGTCAGCCATTTACGCAGGTTTTTGGTATCAAGGTAGAAACTGGAGTCGCGATTCATGGTCAGGTCGATGGCGTAGCGGATACCATATTCGTTGACCTTGCTGTCGAGGGTGCTGCCAAAGAGCAGTGTGCCGCGCTTTTCCTTTTGGGTAGGTCCGTTGCGGGTTTTTAGTATCCCAGTGTGCAACCAGGGCATGGCATTGCGGATGTAATCGCTAACACTCTGAATGAAGGCTGAACTCGGGGTTTCCGAGTAATCATGAATGACCAGGGTGCCTGCGTAAATATCCAGTACGAGGTCAGGATAGCCCTCGTAAAACCCGTTGAAGAGGCGCAGAGCTTCTTCGTGGCTGGTTCCGTGTAGGGCTGGGTTTGAGGCGTTTGATTGGACGAGGCGCAGGGCAAGGGCTTTTTCAAGCAGGGGGTGCAGAGAATCAAAATTCATATCCATTGTATGTGGATTGTACCCGCTTGAATTGGTTTGTGTGCCTGTGATTATTTTCGAAAGATGAGACGCCGGGCAAGCTGGTCGAGCTGGTCTACACTGACTGGTTTTGCGAGAACTAGAAGGTTCTGGCTTTCCACTTCGGCTTCGCTGAGTTCAGCGGCTTGGGATGGATTTGCAGTTACGATGAGCACCCAGGTTTCGGCGGTTTCGGGTTGATTGCGCAATTCGTGAAATATTTCGATGCCTGAATATTTGGGCAGGTTTAAGTCGAGAATAATCAGGTCAAGGCGGGAGCCTCTGAGTTTTTGCATGGCGGTTTCGCCATCGTAATAGGTTTCTACAGTGATGCCAATACTGCGCAGGGTATCGGAGTATATCTCGGAAAGATAGGGGTCATCTTCAACGACGACCGCAATGGGTTGATTAGTCATGAGTATTTTCCGATTCTGTGATGAGCGGCAGGGTTACCGTGAATGTCGTTCCCGTACCTAGTTTACTTTCGAGTGCGATATTGCCCCCCATGAGGCGAACAAGTTGGCGGGTGATGGATAATCCGAGTCCGTAGCCCTTGCGAAGGGTTTTGTTTGCATCGGCAAGTTGTTTGAAGGGTTCAAAGACGGTGTTCAGCGATTCGGATGGAATGCCCGGACCGGTATCTGTGACTTGCATTATCCATTCCGCTTTAGAGGTTGCCGAAACAGTTACAGTGATCCCGCCGGTTTCTGTGAATTTGATGGCATTGCTGATCAGATTGACGAGGATCTGTTTGAGGCGCTGGCTGTCACCAACAATGGCGATCGGCATTGTGTCTGCGATGTTGAAATTGAATGCAAGGTTTTTCGATTCTGCCAAAACGCTCAATTGACTGCAAACAGACCCCAGCACCTCGCGTGGCTCGAATGGTCTTTCGGTCAGCTGTAGTTTGCCGCTGTCCAGCTGTGCCTGGTCAAGAAGCTCTGAGACCAAGCCGTCAAGATATTGGGTGCTGTCTTTGATGCGTCCAAGGATGTTGACCTGCTTATCGGTCAGGTCGCCGTAGGATTTGCGAACGATCAGATCAGTGTAGCCGAGAATGATACCCAGCGGGGTGCGCAATTCGTGGCTGACGTTGGCAAGTAGTTGTGATTTGAAACTATTTGCCTGCATAGCTTCGTCTCGTGCGATGGCGAGTGCTGCTTCATTGTCTTTGATGCTGGTGACGTCACGCATGGTGACGATCAGACCGTCACTTTGACCCGAGCTATTGCGCAAGGTGCTAATAAAAAGATGTAGCCAGCGCAGTGACTCCCCCTCGTTTTCGAGCACAACTTCCCTGTGGTACCCATGCGTGCGCAGAACTTTGTCGCTGAGTTGCAGCCACGGCTTGAAAACGGTGTGAAATGGTTTGCTGATCGCAGCGTCTGGTTGAAGTTTGAAAAGTTCCTGGGCGGCAGGGTTGAGTTCCACGATGCGCAGGTCGGTATCCAGCACGATCACAGAGTCTGAGATGCTTTCGAATACGGCTCGATGTGCCACCGGCAGGATGTCCAGTAGATGGTAACGCAGGAAGCCCCAGCCGAGGATCAGGATCGAGATGGAGAACATGACCGAGGTGATGTCGATGCGGACGGGTAGGATTCCGGCAAGTACAATGCCATTGGATATCCAGGGCAGTAAGATGGCAGCGATGTTAACGACGATCTGTGAACGATATACTTCGCGCTTATCCCAATACTCGCGCAGCAGAAAAAATGTGCCAATCACCATTGCGATGTAAACATAACTGGCATGCAGCCAGAACCACCAACCCAGCGGATTTTTGATCAAGATTAACCCGGAGGTTTTGTCGGTCTGTAATCCGATTTCGGTGAAGAACCAGTAATGGTATTCATTTGTCAAAATAACAATGTATGTAATGATGGGGAAGATCAGTGCCAGCTGAATGTTCCGCTTTATGAGCCATTCTGTGCGCCCGGAGTAGGCAAGCGCGAACGCCAGCCATGAAAGCGGCACGCCGATCACGCCGATATATCCGATCTTCACGCTCCATAATTTCACCAGGAGGTTGGTGCTGCCCAATTCGAACAAATACGTAAATGCCCATAAGGATGCAAAGAAGCACATCGCAATAAATGGGATGGTAGCAACATTTCTCCTGAAGCGAAACGCATACAGACCCATCAAAAAGGTGAGGATGACGGATAGTATCCAGGGGAGAAGGAGGGGAGTGGTCTGCATTGATTGGATTATACAGTGTGATGGGCGTGTATCTGGGTTACGGGAACATGATGAAATTTCGCCGTGAAAGCGAATGAATCTATTCTGCTTTTTTTATATTTTTGAGGTTGAAAACCGAGATCTCGCGCAGTTGCAAAACAGCCTGGGCTTCTGCATTCAGCCTTATCCAGTAAAAACTGCGATGCTCTGAATATGGATCAACGCGAACGATCGTGCCTGTGTACCAGCCTTCTTTGTCTCCGAACTTGGAATCCAAACGGATCTGGACACGGTCGCCGATCTTGAAGGTCTCGTCCATTATTTTTTGCGAGACAGGAACCAGAGTAATGCGCTTCCAATTACCGCGGTGATCGCGCCGTTGATCGCCCATTGCGGGTCGCCCGTCATGAAGCTGCCTGGCAGGATGTTTACTCCCTGAAGGATCCAGATCACGCCCGAAATAATAAGTAGTACTGCAAAAACCTTGAAAATGTTCCTTAACATAATACTCTCCTCATTCCAATGATTTATTGTAAAACTCCCTGCCGCATAGACAGGGAGTTTTTAATGATTTGATATAGCTCGCGCCAAACCGGCTACGGATTTGGCGTGCCTTCAACGGCAACGCCAACCCAGGTGAACACGCGCCTTTCACTGGTTGCGCCGGAAGAGATCCAAATGGGCTGCCCTTGATCATCCACGCCAGATTGCAGGACAGGCTGTACCCACCATCGCATGACATGCGCCACATTGTCTTTCGGGCGGAATGAGGTTGGGATAATGTATTTTGTGTCGGTTACGTAGTCTGTAATGCGACGGGTTTGGCTGGCAGTCACATCTTCAACGACAACCTGATAGGCTTCGCCGCCGCGCAGGACACCAACGGATGCCCATTGCAAAGTGACAACGTCATTTGCCAGGGTGAAGGCAGCGCCGTCTGCGGGCAGGAGCAGGTTCGGGGCTGGGTAGGGAGGCGGCAAGGTTGCTGTTGGAGTTGGCTTGTTAGGATCCGGTGCCCGTTCGCACAGCGGGATCAGGATGGTCTGACCAAGGAATACGTTATCCGTTGTCAGCCCATTGAACTCTTTAACCGCATCCATGGATACGGCGTAGTTTGCGGCGATACTGGAAAGGGTATCGTTCTCTTGAACGGTGATCTGCACTGTTTCGCAAGAGATGCGGGTTGCCTCTGCCGGAAGCGCGGTGTTTGTGGCTGGCGGCGGGATGGTGGGGGTTGGATAGGGAATCTTGAGTGCCTGACCTACCGAGATCGGGCAGCTCGACGCGAGGTTGTTCAACACAATGATGCTTTGAACCGAAACATTGAAATTAAAGGCGATCTGCGAACATGAACCATCGTTGGCAGAAACCACATAATCGAATGGCGGCTGCAGGGTGGGTGTGGGGGTGTCTGTGGAGGGCAGGGTTGCGGTTGCACTTGCCGATGGGATCGAAGTTTCTGTTGGAGTGGGGGTATCTTGTGTTGAAAATGATTCAGGGTCTTTTGGAACGAGGAAGAAGGTAAGACCTGCTGCAACCACAATGACCGCCAACAATGAGCCGATGGCGGCTGGCAGGCTGAGAGTTAACTGTGGCAGGCTGGCGGCTTGAACGGATCGCTCCGTCTTTTTCACTGCCTTGGGCTGCGGCTGGGCGGTAAATTCCGTTCCGCATACCAAACAGCGGACGGCGTTCTCGCTCAAGCGCGTCCCGCAGGTGGGACAGACCTTTGTTTTGCTGTGAGATGATTCTTGAGTCATACGGGCGGAGATTATACCATCGAACAATTACACGTTTTTTATACGGTTGGGGTACGATGCGGGAATTAATCGGTTCCCGTTTTGGGTTTGGCGGTGACCAAGACCTTGTCTACGCGGCGTCCATCCATATCGACGACTTCAAAGCGCAAGTTATTCCATTCGAAATGGTCTGCTGTTTGCGGCAAACGCCCAAGGGAGGTCATAACGAATCCGCTTAGGGTTTCGTATTCAGTTTCATGCGGGAGTTCATGCAGATCGAATATCTCTTTGAACTCGTCCACTTCGAGCATGCCGTCCAATAACCAGGAACCATCCTGACGTTGCGTGGCTTGCGGTTCGTCGCCTTCCATAACGCCGACGATCTCTTCGAGAATATCATTGATGGTCAATAAGCCTTGAACGCCGCCAAACTCATCCACGACCAGTAACATTTCAGTATTATTCTTTTTTAGAACTTCCAAAGCGCGTGAAGCGAGCATGGTTTCAGGGATAAAGTAGGCAGGTTTCGCCAGGTCTTTAAGGTGGATCTCTTGCCGTGAAAGCGTGGTCACCAGTAAGTCTCGTGATTTGACAATGCCAACTATGCTTTCAAGCGAATCCTGACGGACCGGGAAGCGCGAATACGGACTGCCGCCTATCTTTTCAAGGATTTCCTCCATCTTGTCGCTGACATCCAGCCAAACGATCTCCGTGCGAGGAGTCATCACAGAGTAGACGCGCGTATCGCCGAGACTGAAAATACCTTCGACCATATCCTGTTCTGCTTCTTCAAAGATACCCGCCTGCGTGCCCTGGTCGATCAGTACTTGCAGTTCTTCTTCTGTGATAGGCGGCTCATTTGTTGGTTTGATGCGGAAGAGGGTGAGTGCCAGTTCAGTGGCGCCGCTCATTAATTTGACAAGCGGCGAAAATATCGTAGAAATAAAGATCATCGGGCCTGCAACGATCTTGGCGATCTTTTCAGGGCTGTTGATGCCCAGACGTTTGGGGACGAGTTCACCCATCCAAATGGTCAACATGGTGATGGCAATGACCACAATGCCGAGCGCAATGGATTCGCCGTATTCACCCACATACGGCAAGGTCTTGAAGGATGCGGACAGCCCCTCGGCAATGGTGGCACCACCGACTGCACCCGCCAGCACACCGATCAACGTAATACCGATCTGAATGGTCGAGAGGAAGATATTTGGGCTTTTTAATAATTCCAAGGTTAGTGCGGCGGCTTTGTCACCTTCATTTGCCAATTGCTGTAACTTTGCCTTACGTGAAGCAAGCAGGGCAGCTTCAGACATTGCCAATACGCCGTTGATTAAGATCAACAAAATAATAACTAGAATTTCACTGCTAATGCTCATTGGTTCCTGTTCAAGGTTGTAAAGATCGCGGGCAGACCTAAAGGATGTTAAATAAATTCATGCCGCGTGCACACGCACTTGCGGCTTTGAGTTTTTCCACCAAGTTGGTTGACGAACGGGGGATAGGGTCTGGTTCTATGGGAATGTCGGACATGATATTGCGTACTTAAATTTCCGCCCTTATTGTACCTGAAAGTTACTTCTTTTTTGTCAGTTTATCTTCAATACGGTTCATGCGCTTGTTCAGGCGGGCATATCCGCGTGTGATCAACAGCGGAACGATGATCGCCAGCGAAAATAAAGCGCAGGTAATTCCGAGTTCAACGATCCCAATGCGAAACACGTTACCTGACCTTTATTCTTCTGCCCGGCTGGACATTTCCGATCACCCATACTGGCTGACCAACTTCAGCAGCTCTATTCATGAACGCGTCAAGATTTTCCGCTGCCACACCGAATAACAACCCGCCGCTGGTCTGCGGATCGAATAATAGCATTTGGGCAGGTTCATTCAAATCTTCAGAAAACTCAACCAGATTTTCAAAATGTCCCTTATTATCGAATGCACCGCCAGGGAATATCCCTCTCTCTGAGTAACTACGTGCGCCGCTTAAGAACGGCACTTTTGAAAAATCGATATGTAAAGCCACATCAGACGCTTCCATCATTTCAGCAGCGTGACCGAGAAAACCAAAGCCGGTGATATCCGTTCCGCCGCGCACGCCAAATTCTACTGCCAGCTCACTTGCCGATTTATTCAGACGGGACATCCATTCAATCGCCTCTGTAACATGTGCCGCTTCCGCTTTTTCCTGTTTGAGGGCAGTGGTTGTAACACCGGCTCCCAGCGGTTTGGTCAATACCAAAATGTCACCGGGCTTCAATCCACTTTTACTAATGATCTTTTGCGGATGCACGAACCCGATCGCCACTAACCCGTATTTTGGCTCCTTATCTTTGACCGTATGCCCACCGGCAATGACCACGCCCGCCTCGCGCGCTTTCTCTGCACCGCCACGCAAAATCTCACTGGAAACTTCTGGAGGGAGGTTGTCTGGCAGTGCCGCGATATTCAAGGCAAGGAAAGGTCTTCCGCCCATTGCATACACGTCTGAAAGACTGTTCGCGGCGGCAATGGCACCGTATTCGTAGGGGGTATCCACAACCGGGGTGAAAAAGTCCGTCGTAACTACAATGGCTTGCTCATCGCTTAAACGCCATATCGCCGCATCATCCGGCGACTCGAGACCGATCATCAAGTCGGGATATGCAGCAGGGTCAAAAATATTCTTAACGGGGCGCAGAACCTGCGCCAGCGCATCTGCGCTTAGTTTGGACGCTCAGCCCGCGCAAGCGGAAAGAGATGTCAGGCGAATTTCGCGTCCGGTTTGTGGAATGGGCATTTTTTTCTCGAATACCTGCCGGGTCTTGAAGACCCGGCAGGGGTAATTTTTACTTACTGTCCAGTAGTTGTACCAGGCAATGGCAGGATGAATTGATTGCCGCTGGGGATGAAAATAGTCTGAACGTTGGGTGACAATTTCTGCACATATTGGTACTGCACCAATGCCGGAGTCAACGATTGCGAGATGACCTGGTTGGCTTCCGCCTGTGCCTGCGCCTGGATCAGCAGAGACTCGGCTTCACCCTTCGCAGCGATCACTGCGGCATCTGCTGCGCCTTGTGCCACCTGGCGAGCCTGTTCGGCTTCCTGTTTCTTTTGCTCGACCACAAAAGCTGCCTGTTGCGCCTGCTGTTCAGCGATCTGTTTCTGTTCCACTGCCGCCGCATACTCATCACTGAAACGGATGTTGCGCAGGACAAAATCACGCATGATCAGGTTGTTTTCACTGAAAATCTTCAATAATTGATCGGTGATCAATTGCTCCATTTCAGCGCGTTTGGTGCTGACGATCTCTTCGACGCCATATTGCGAAGCCACTTCACGGATGACACCGCGGGCTTGCGTACGCACCAACTGGTCTTCGTAATCAAATCTCCACGTAGAATAAAGTTGCACTACCTTATTCGGGTCAACAGCATAAAGTACGGAAGCGTCAATGTAAACCTGCTGCCCATCCTTGGTACGGACCTGAATGGAGTCATCGCCAGACACTGAGCCTTCGTCTGGTGTTGAAGACATTGTATAGTTCTGATTGACCTTGGGGTAACGCTCCACGCGCTCGGCAAATGGAATAATCCAATGCAAGCCAGATTCCAGCGGGTCGGGTCGAATACCGCCTTCTCCTAATACAGTCACAACTATTGCCAGTTCATCTGGTTCTACAAATATTAGACCGGCGCCAATGCTGGTAAGTAATACGGCAGCAACAACAAGAACGATTGCCGCAGTGCTCAACCCACCAATCGATTGTTTTCGGCTGGCGCGTACTGAGATCGCCACCAAAATACCGATAAAACCCATCCATGCAAATGAAGCAATGCCTTGCAGTAAACTAGATATATTCATGGTTCCTCCAATTTCGATTTTGAAATTATAACCTTCTTGCCTGTGTCATCGAAGCGTGTTAATATTTTTCCAATGAAAACAGCCAAAGCCAAACTTGAAGAGATCTTTTTAGATGGCTCCGCCCGCATCACCTGCCCGCCCGAGCTGACTCCAGCTCCCGGGCAGTATCTCCTTGTCCATGCCGACGGTTCAGACGCGTCTCTGGCTGTTTCGGTTTTCTCCAGCCAACCCGCTTCTCAAGGCGGATTTCGCTCCGCGCCACCTTTGCCATCCGTGTGGCGCCCCGGTCACTCACTCACTATACGCGGACCGATCGGGCATGGTTTCTCACTTCCACTTGCCGTACGGAAAGTGGTGCTGGTCGCCTTCGACGATACGCCAGCCCGGTTACAAGGATTATTGTCTTTAGCCCTGAAACAAAACGCCGAGGTGGTCGTGATCTGCGATACGCAAACCGAAGACCTGCCCGAAGTGGTCGAGGTTCAGCCGCTGAAAGCCTTAGTGGATACGCTTCGTTGGGCTGACTATGCCGCCGTGGATGTGAATAGGGAAAATTTGGATCGGTTAAAAGAGATGTTGGCAGGGCAGGAGCAGGTAACGTCAAAAGTTGAGGCGCAGGTTCTTGTCCGTACCCCTATGCCCTGCGGCGCACAGGCAGAATGTGGAGTCTGCGCGTTGAGTCTCCATCATGATTGGAAAATGATCTGTAAAGATGGTCCTGTGTTTGGGCTTGGGGAGCTTTAATAAAAAAACTCCCGGTTCGGGAGTTTTTGGTTAGTACCAGATGCGGAAGGATGTGGTTGTTTTGCCTTCCAGATCGTTGTACTTGCAAACGATGTCGGTGTAGATCAGGCTGCCATACGGCTGGTTGTTGAACGCCAGCGAAACGATGCCGACGCCGTTCGCGTCACTATTGATGGTAGTGGCGTCTTTTGCACCGTTGGACCAATTGACCTCGGCGGTACAGGCTGCACCAGATACGGGCTGCATGTTTTGGTCTTGAACGATCACGTAGATCATCTGCGTGTCGTTTGTGAGGGTGACAGCTTTCCATACAAAGGCACGTACCCGTAATTCAGTGATAACACGCGGCGCATTGTCCAGCGGGCTGACCGGCGCAAGTAGAGCAGGGTCTTCGCCCAATTTGTCGAAGTAGGCGCGTCCCAAATCTGAAATGACCACACGCAGTCCTTCGGCTCTCCAAGGCTGCCATTCGAGGCGGGCGTTTTCGAAGTACTGAACGATCTTATTCTCGTGATATTCGAACCCTGAGATCGGAAACCCGAATTGTGTTGTCCCGCCGTTTTGATCCAGAAATTCAAGGAAGGCAAAACAAACGGCGAAGCCGGTTTCGGCATAAGTGCGGCAGGCAAATGAGTTGCCTACGTTCAGGGGACCAGTAGTAACGTATGTTTCGCGCCCAAGCGGGGTAAGTTTTACACGTTGTCCTTCGGGAAGGTCGGCTTGGTATTCAAACCGTGCCCGTTGGAAGTATTGAACGTTCTTCCCGTCTTTGCTTGTGAATTGCTCGGTAATTGGGTACCCATAAAGATAGTCAGCGTTCGGGGCGCTATTGTAAAAATTCAGGAGGTCGCCTGAGACATTATGACCGGTCTCGCTGAAGTATTTGGTTTCCACTGTTTGCGCGAAAACAGGGCTCCAACTAGTCAGGAGCATAACCATAAGAACGAGGGGGGTGAGTGTTTTTCTCATTGCTGCTTCCAATTGTGATTATACTCAGAAACATACCTCAGCACATTACAAACTACTATCTTGACTAAAATTAGGTGTTTTCCCTACCAATCATCAATGCGTGGATGATTTTTTCCGCTGAGGTTCCATCGCCATAAGGATTTGCGGAAAATGACATGGCATCGTAGGTGGGTTTTTCATCTAGAAGTTTTTGCGCTTCTATTACGATTCGGTTGGTTTCCGTGCCAACAAGCTTTAGAGTTCCTGCTTCTACGCCCTCGGGTCGTTCTGTTACATCTCGCAAAACGAGGGTGGGAATACCAAAGGCAGGTGCTTCTTCTTGAATACCGCCTGAGTCGGTCAGGATAATATAGGCATGTTTCATTAAATGGACGAGCGGTAAATAATCAAGCGGAGGTAGGAGGGTGATATGTTCGATATTTTTCAATAAGCGATTGACTGGTTCCTGTACATTGGGGTTTAGATGTACCGGATAAACAATTTCAACATCGCCGCGATTGGCAATTTCGATCAGTGCTTTGCAAATATTTTCCATTGCCTCACCAAAATTTTCGCGTCGATGGGCGGTCACTAAAACGAGACGGCGCGAACCCAAGGAAGGGCTTTTACTTGATATGCGTTTTTCATTGCTAATCCCTAATTTTTCTAGTAAAACACGAATTTCATCCGGCTCTGGTTGTTGCGATACGAACTGAAGTGCGTCAATGACCGTATTACCCGTCACTTTGATCATCTTCTCATTTACGCCTTCGCGAAGGAGGTTGTTTTTCGACCACTGTGTAGGGGCGAAGTGCAGGTCCGCCACCACACCTGCAATACGGCGGTTGACTTCTTCAGGGAATGGCGCCCATTTGTCATGGGTGCGCAGGCCGGCTTCGACGTGTCCAAATTTGATGCGACGGTAGTAACTAAGCAGTGAGGTAATGGCAACTGTGGTTGTGTCGCCTTGTGCGAGTACCCAGTCTGGTTGGAAGTCTTCGAGAACCGGGTCGAGGTGGGTGAAGATATCTGCACTTAATTGCGCCAACGATTGTCCGTCGCGCATCAGATTTAGATCATAATCAGGTTGGATGTTGAATAGACCCAGTACCTGATCGAGCATTTGGCGGTGCTGGGCGGTGACACAAACCCGTGCTTCAATCCCGGGGGTGGCGGCGAGGCGCTTGACTACCGGTGCCATTTTTACGGCTTCGGGGCGGGTTCCAAAAACTGTAAGGATTTTCATAGTTCCTTTGTGGTCTAATTTCCAACTAAGGTGATAGGAGACCAAACAATGCGAGCATTCAATCTCAAACATCCGCTATTTCGGGTCATTCTTCTCCAGATATTCCTGGCAATTTTGTTATCGTCCTGTGGTGGTGATACTGCCTGTGTGTTGCAGGCAGTTGCAGGAGGGGCGCAACACTGCGAGGAGTCTGCGGCGGGAAATTAATGATTTGGTGTTTTGCCTGACCCCAATTTGATAAAGCGGAAACCGGCATTCTGCCATTGGGCGGCAGTCCATCCTTGGACGGTATCAATGATGATGCGGGCTTTCGTTTTCTTTGATACGCTCTCGGGGGATAGTTGAGTAAATTCCGAGTGTTTTACAAGGAAGAGAAGTGCATCTGCTTCCTTTATCGAATCCTCGAAGGTGGGGGCGATCGTGATGCCAGGAAGTTGCGCGTCCGGTTTGAACGGTTCACACGCTGTTACGTGTGCGCCTTCATTTTGTAGTAGATGTACTACTTCTACGGCAGGGCTTTCGCGCAGGTCGTCCACATCCGGTTTGTAGGCGAGCCCGAGGGCGGCTATCTTTTTTCCTTTAAGCGAGCCAAGTGTGCGTTTGACTGTCTCGACCACAAAATGAGGTTGTGAGTCATTGACCTGCCTTGAATGATAGATAAGCGGGGTTAGCTCTGGTGCCGCTTCAACGAAGAACCATGGGTCAACGCTGATGCAATGTCCACCGACGCCGGGACCTGGGTTGAGGATCTTGACACGCGGATGCAGGTTGGCAATGGGGATTGCTTCCCAGACGTCTACACCAAATTTATCTGCAAGGCGCGAAAACTCATTAGCTATGGCAATGTTGACGTCGCGATAGGTGTTCTCCATCAGTTTAACCATCTCAGCGGTGGTGGCATCGGTTTGGATGATCTCCCCTTTAACGAAGATCGAATATAACGCTGCGCCCGCTTGTGCAGATTCGGGTGTTACGCCGCCAATGACGCGGGAGTTCTCGATCAGTTCGCGCAAGATCTGCCCTGGCAGGACACGCTCGGGTGAGTAGCAAAGGTGAAAGTCGATTCCCGCTTTCAGTGAAGATCTCTCCAGGATGGGGGCAACCAGATCAATGGTCGTACGAGGCGGCGATGTCGACTCGAGCACGACGATATTCCCTTTCCTCAAATATGGAACGATGGATTCGGCGGCGGCGATCACAGCGCCCATATCCGCTAGTTTGTAGGTCGTGTTCTGGTAGGTGCCAGTCTCGTCGTGTTTAAACGGGGTGGGGACAGCGATGATGAAGGCATCGGCAGGCTCGGGTTTGAGGGCGGCTTTGAATTTTCCGCTTTGACGGGCGCTCTCAAAGGCTTCACCCAAGCCGGGTTCATGGATGTGGATCTCGCCACGGTTGAGGGTGTCAATGATGGCGGGGCTGATATCCACGCCGAGGGTGTCGACCCCATTCATGGCAAAAGTGGAGGCTGTAGGTAGACCAATGTACCCCAGCCCAATGACGCATAATTTGTTATATTTCACATGATCTCCTGTAGGAGTGAATTCTCACAACCATTATACAACCGCTGGGGGATTGATTTGGCAACGTTATGGGTTATAAATCGTAAGTTCTTGTACGATAATGGTGTTGTATAATTATTTGGAGGCACAATAATGGATTTCCTTTTGGACCCGAATATTGCCTATTTGATCCTTCTTGGAGGGGTGGTGCTTGGCTTTTTAGCCATTGTCACACCGGGGACCGGGATGTTGGAAGTGGGGTCTTTGTTCTGCTTTTTGCTGGCAGGCTATGCGGTGTATAACCTTCCCATGAATTGGTGGGCTTTATTCCTTTTGGTGTTAAGCATCGCGCCTTTTGTTTATGCGGTGCAAAAGCCCAAACGGGAGATATTTTTGGGGCTGTCCATCTTTCTACTGGTGATCGGTTCTGTTTTTCTTTTCGCTGTGGATGGTTGGAGACCGGCGGTCAATCCATTGGTTGCGATTTTGTCTTCCGGGCTGGTGGCGGTTTTCTTATGGTTAATTGTTCGTAAATCGCTTCAGGCTGCAAGTGTCCGCCCGACTCATGACCTGGACGCGCTTGTAGGACAAACGGGAGAGGCTCGTACAACCATCCATGAGGATGGAAGTGTTTACGTAAACGGAGAGTTGTGGTCGGCAAAAAGCGGCAGCGTGATCTCCGTTGGAAGTCATATTCGTGTGGTTCGCCGCGAGGGTTTTGTCCTCGTTGTTGAAGGTTTCAGTTAATTCGATTTTTAAATTTTCAAAGGAGAGAATATGAACGGTGCGTTTGCAAGTGCTGGTCTGTGTTTGGTCGGCGTAATTTTATTCGTAGCCCTGATCGCTGTGTTCAACATGGTTCGTGTTGTTCCAGAATATCAGCGCCTGGTTGTTTTTCGTCTGGGTCGTGTTCTGGAAAAGCCCAAGGGTCCGGGTCTGGTTTTTCTGATCCCCGGTGTAGACCGTCCTGTGAAAGTGGACCTGCGTGAACAGGTTCGCGAGGTTCCTCATCAAACCTCGATCACCAAGGACAATGCGCCCATTTCGATTGACTTCCTGTGGTATTACAAAGTTCTCGATCCTGCCCAGTCTGTTCTGCAGGTCGGAAATTTCGAATCAGCTGCGGCTGGTATCGCGGCAACCACGTTGCGTGCGGTTATCGGTGGTATCCCATTGGATGATGTTCTTTCCGAACGTGAACATATCAACAATATGCTGCGCACCCGTCTTGATGAAGTGACTGAGCGTTGGGGTGTCAAGGTGACCAACGTTGAGATCCGCGAGATCATTCCTCCGCGTGATGTGCAGGATGCCATGAACCGCCAGATGTCGGCGGAACGTATCCGCCGCGCTGTGGTGACCGAATCGACCGGTACGCGTGAAGCCGCCGTTAACGTGGCAGAAGGTGAAAAGCAATCCAACATCTTACGCGCAGAAGGTCAGAAGCAGTCTGCCATTTTGCAAGCGGAAGGTGAACGACAGGCGCAACTGCTGCGCGCTCAAGGTTTTGCCCAGGCGTTGGAGACCATCTTCTCCGCTGCGAACAAGATCGACCAAAAGACCATGACGCTTCAATATTTCGAAACGCTCAAGTCCATGGGTATGAGCCCGTCCACCAAGTACATCTTCCCGATGGAATTCACCAGCATGCTGGATAATTTCCTCGGTAAAGACTCGAAGAAGTAATCAAGTTTACAGGTAGTGAACTGCAAAAAGTAGAAAGTGGCATCCCCACTTTCTACTTTTTTGTTGATACAATCGCATTAGTATATGGAAATACTACCCGCCAATATCTTTGACTTGACCGCCCTCCGTAAATTGGAAAAAGAAAGTTTCGCATTGGACGCCTGGCCCCTTGTGGATCTTGTAGCCGTTCTGACCTTCCCTGAAGTGGTGCGCCTTAAAGCAGTGGAAGACAGCCGCATGGTCGGATTTGTTGCAGGTGATCCGCGTCGGCGCGACGGGTGGGGCTGGATCGCCACCATTGCAGTGGATGCAAGCTTTCGGCGGCGCGGAGTTGGCACGGCGCTCTTGCATGCCTGCGAACAACGACTCGGTGTGCCAAAGGCACGCCTGACCGTGCGTGTCTCGAATCTGGGCGCGATCCGTTTGTACGAACGTGAAGGTTATGAAACCACGGAAGTTTGGAAGGCTTACTACAATGATGGGGAAGATGCCATGGTCATGGAGAAGGTTTTATGAATGCATCGCGGATGAAAGAGTTTGAAGCTTTACGTGGGTTATCCATTCTACTGCTGCTTGCATTACACAGCGAAATATTTGACCCTGCGATCTTCGGAGAAGCTCTGAAAGACATCGGTTTTTTTGTAGCTTCTTTTTTATTGGGGTCGTTCTTTTTTCTGGCGGGGTATTTTACAGAAGTTTCACTCGGCAAGCCGAATGCCAACGCACTCCGTTTTATTTGGTCAAAATTCATTCGCATCTATCCGCCCTACTGGCTGGGGCTACTCTTGTTCATCTATGTGCTGGAATATGACCTGAATCGGACTGCCCTGGCTGTGTACGTGATGAACTTGCAGGCGGTCTTTGCGCCGACGTTCATCAAGTCACTTTTGACCCTGTGGTACATCAGCATGTTGGTGGTGTTCTATATCCTGTTTGGAAGTGTGATGCTGTTCGTCCGCTCCAGCGTTGGTTTGGCGTTGGTGGCTGTGGTCATGTTCGCGGCGGCGTTTTTCGCGCATCTACGGTGGGGATTTTTTGACCCGCGTTTTTTTCAATATTATCCGATGTTTCTTGCCGGAGTGTTCTTTTGCAGGTTGGCAGACGTTCGCGTGCGCCTGTTCGATTTGAACACCTTAATAAAATTATTGCCAGCTGTTCTAAGTGCAGGGCTTCTTCAATGGACACTCAACGCCGCGTTTGCTCCGACAAATTTTGTTTATCTGCTTGCAACATATTTTTTCATGCTAAGCTGGGTCCTGCTTGCGTTGAGCGTGTTTCGTACTCGTCTCGGTGATTGGCGTGTCTGGACCTGGCTTTCGAGTGCGTCTCTTTTTGTTTACCTGATCCATCGTCCGTTGTGGCGGCTCATTGACACATATCTGAATTTGGGTCCCGAGCCACGAACTATTTTGATCCATTTGGTCCCTGGAGCATTGCTGGCTTTGGTACTTGGTTACTTCCTACAGCTTGGGTATGACCGTTTGCTGGCTGCCCTGCGCCTGAAATGATGATGCAAGAGATGGACTTGTTCAATCCGCTTGCATCGGGTTTATAATCTGCCGATATGTCTGAAGTTTTGCCGCCGCCCGTCTGGGTCAACACAACTGACAAGTTAGAGAAAATGGTACTGGATCTTGCTGCACAACCTCGTGTGGCGGTGGATACCGAATCGAACAGCCTGCATGCCTTTCGCGAGCAGGTCTGTTTGTTGCAATTCTCTTCAACCCATGGGGATTATCTGGTCGACCCGCTGGCATTGAATGACTTGAGTTTGCTTGCCCCGATCTTTTCCGACCCGAAGATCGAAAAGGTCTTCCACGCTGCCGAATATGACCTGATCTGTTTGCGGCGCGATTTTCATTTTTCATTCACCAACCTGTTTGACACAATGCATGCTGCCCGCGTCTTGGGTTACCCTGCAGTTGGGCTCGATAAACTGCTTGGGGATAAGTTCGGCATCAAAATGGATAAGCGTCATCAAAAGGCGGATTGGGCGGAACGTCCGCTTTCGCAGGATCAGATCCATTATGCGAGGCTGGATACGCATTATCTATTTTCCCTGCGGGATGTTCTCGAAAGGGAATTGGAGGATATACAGCGCCTGCATTTTGCCAGAGAAGATTTTGTGCGCGCCTGCCGCCTTGAGGATGCCAAACCCAGATCGAATGGTATATCGTGGGAGCGTTTTGCCGGGCGCAAGGATTTGTCGCTGCGTGAGTTGACGGTAGTGGCGCAGCTGTGTAAATGGCGCGATAAAGAAGCGGAACGGCTTGACCGCCCGCCTTATAAAGTAATGATGGATGATGTTTTGATCATGCTTGCAAAGAATCCGCCAGAAGCCAAAGTGGATCTTTCTGCGGCGGGGCTTTCCGAGAAGCAGATCCGTTTGTGGGGTGATATGGTTTTAAGTGCGATCAGGCATGGGGCTGAGGCTCCGCTTGTGGAACGGCGTCAGACTGAACGCAAAGATGATGCGGTGCTGCGCAGGTTGGAGAAACTCAAGGTCTGGCGGAAAAAAGTCGGGATGGACTTAAAGGTCGAGTCGGATATCATCCTGCCGAAGCCATATCTTTCCATCCTTTCTGAAAACCCGCCCGCGAACCTGGCAGAGCTTGGGCAGTTAATGAAAGATGCGCCAGCACGCGTTGAAACATTTGGCGTCCAGATCCTGAAGACTTTAGGAGTAAAGCATGCGAATTAACTTTCATGGTGCAGCCCATACAGTGACAGGCAGCCAGCACTTGCTGGAGATCAATGGCAAAAAACTGTTATTAGATTGCGGGATGTACCAGGGTAAACGCTCGGAAGCCTATGCGCGCAATTTGAATTTTCATTACGACCCAAAGAGTGTTGATGCTGTCATCTTATCTCATGCGCATATTGATCATTCGGGAAATCTTCCTAACCTGACCAAACAAGGATATGAGGGCGTTATCTACGCCACGCATGCCACAAAAGACATTGCCAGCGTCATGATCGCGGATTCGGGGCATATTCAAGAATCGGATGCGGAGTTTGTAAACAAGAAACGTGCCCAACGTGGCGAGCCGCCGGTTGAGCCACTTTATACGAAAGAAGATGCCGAGGAAGTGGCAGGTATGTTTGTGGGTGTAAAGTACGAAGAAGCCTTTGAGCCGATTCCCGGCGTAGTAGCACGTTTTTATGAGGCGGGGCATATTTTGGGGTCTGCCGGGGTTTCGCTGGAGATCGAAGAAAAAGGCAAACAGATCCATTTCTGGTTTTCGGGTGATATCGGTCGTTACAAAATGCCGCTTTTGCGCGACCCGGTCCTGCCAACCCGCGCAGATTATATGATCATGGAAAGCACCTATGGTGACAAAAGCCATAGCGACCCCGAGTTGGCGTTTCTCGAATTCAAAGATGTAGTCAAACGGACTGTGGAGCGCGGCGGCAAGGTGATCGTGCCTGCCTTTGCGGTAGGGCGTACGCAGGAGATCGTGTATCACTTGAATCAGATGATGTATAACGGCGATGTGCCGCGTGTGCCTGTTTATGTGGATAGTCCGCTGGCGGTGAAAGCTTCGGATATTTTCAAAAAACATCTTGATTGTTTTGATGAAGAAACACGTAAGTTCGTTGAAGAATCGCGGCACCCAGCATTGGATTTCAATATGCTATCGTATGTGCGTTCGGTTGATGAATCGAAAGCGTTGAATGAGCGCAAAGACCCGATGGTCATCATATCGGCATCGGGGATGGCGGAAACCGGACGGGTTGTGCATCACATCCGTAACAATATCGAGAATCCGCGAAATACCATTTGCATTGTTTCCTGGCAGGCTCCGGATACACTTGGGCGCAGGTTGGCAGATCGCGAACCCGAAGTGCGAATTTTTAACGAGATATACAAACGTAAATGCGATGTGGCGACCATCGGCGGTTTGTCGGGGCATGCCGGACAGGACCTGCTCGTGAAGTATGCTACTGCGGTTAAGGACAGCGTGAAGGATATTTTCCTGGTGCATGGCGAAGAGAAACAGGCGATGACGTTGAAGGGATTGCTCAAAGAACGCGGCATGAGCCGGGTGCATTACCCTGGAATGCATGATGGGGTGGATGTGTTATAAAAAAATTCGGGTATAATTTCGCCCGCTTCAAAAATTGGGGAGGTGCCAGAGTGGTTGAATGGGACAGTCTCGAAAACTGTTGTGGGCTCCGGTCCACCGAGGGTTCGAATCCCTCCCTCTCCGCAGATTGCCCGGCTTAGTCAAGTCGGGCTTTTGTTTTTGAGTTGTATGTGAATGATCAGATGTAGAGGAGATGCACGATGAAAAAAATTTCAATCCGCTGGATTTGGATCCTTGTGTTTGCATTTGCTGCCTGTGGCTGCGGCATAGCTTCCCTGCCAGCCGCAGAGACTGCCGTTCTTGCCACTCAAACAGCTCCTCCTGAAATGACGGCAGTGAGTACCGAACTACCGGCTCCAGCAGCCTCTGTGGCAGAGTGTAAACTGCCGCCGCTTTCGTTTACGAATGTCGGTTTGGGATTGCCCAACCCGGCGTTCAAAATGCCTTCGGTGGGGGATGTGAAGACGATCGTCCTCTTTGCCGATTTTTCTGATGTGCCTGCCACGCAAACCCCTGAAGAATTACTGAACATCATTTCACCCGGCGCAGAAACCTACTATGCTGAAATGTCGTATGGCAGAATGAACTGGACCCTTCAGCCGCATCCGGTTTGGCTGCGCTTGAGTCAGCCGTCTGCTCATTATGGTGAAGGCATCCGAAGCTATGAGGGTCATTTGGAATTCATTCAAGAAGCGGTGACACTTGCAGATGCGGATGTTGATTTTTCAACCGCCGATTCTGTGATCGTGCTGGTGCCTCCCGAAGCAAGCGCCATTCCGTATGGACCTGCTTTCGGCGCTTCACCCGGCGGTGGGTATTTCGCAGACGGCAAAACCTTTGCCAACGGTGCCACTTCTGGTGCAGATTTGCCGGGCTGGGGCTCCTACTGGTTGAATCATGAAACCGGACACATGATGGGTTTGCCTGATCTTTATGCGTATCAGTATGACGCTAATAATTATCCCGACCAGCATCGCTTTGTAGGAGATTTTAGTTTGATGGGATTTATCGACGGCAGCGCGCCGGGCTTCTTTGCTTTTGAGCGCTGGCAGTTGGGCTGGTTGGATGATGCGCAGATCGTTTGCCAGACGAGTGCAGACCAAACAACGACCCTCACACCGATTGAAACACAAGGCGGCATTAAGGCAGTGATCGTACCCATCAGCGAAGGCAAAGCCTTGGTGGTTGAATCCCGCCGTCCCATTGGGGTGGATGCGGAACTTGTCAAATCAGGTGCGTTGGTATATTTGGCTGATACATCCATTTATTCGGGTGAAGGGACCATTACTGTGCTGCCTGTTTCAGAGGGCGATCCGTACCGGGTTCAATCTCCGCTGGCAATGGGCGAATCGATTACGGTAGAAGGCATCACTGTGACAGTGATTGCTTCGGACGACCTGGGCGATACCGTTCAGATCGTGGTGGTGAAATAATTTTACAAGACCTGTTGAGTAAAAATTGACAGGTCTTGTATTTTTTAGTGGTAAGATTCTCGCAATGAAACTTAACCTCGCCCTTGCACAGATCAATACAAAACTTGGCGATGTCGAATCCAACCTTGCCAAGCATCTCGACTATATCGAACAGGCAAAAGCCGCGAAAGCGGACTTGCTTGTTTTCCCAGAACTTTCCCTTACCGGCTATGTCTTGCAGGATCTGGTTGCTTCGGTAGCGCACAAGCCGACTGAAGATGACCCCATCTTCAAACATCTTCTTAAAGCCTCGTACGACCTCGACCTTGTGGTTGGCTTTGTAGACGAAGACTCGCGTCATCGCTTTTATATTGCCTCGGCGTATCTTTCAGGCGGCAAGGTCTTGCACGTGCATCACAAAGTGTATCTGCCCACCTATGGTCTCTTTGACGAAGGGCGCTTCTTTGCCTGGGGAGATTCAGTCCGTGCCTTCGATACGAAGTTTGGGCGCATGGGTATGCTGATCTGTGAGGATTTCTGGCACGCTTCGCCTCCTTACTTGCTCTGGCTTGATGGCGCCGACATTATGCTTTTTTCTTCCGCCTCACCGGGTCGCGGACTTAATGACAAAGACAAGCTCGAATCTGCGCGTTGGGTTGAGCGCATTACCAAAGCCTATGCCAGCATGTTCACCTCTTTTGTGGCACACGCCAACCGAGTGGGCTATGAAGACGGTCTGCATTTTTGGGGCGGCGCGACCATCTTCGACCCGACTGGGGAAGAGCTGGCGCATGGTCCCTATAACGAAGAAGCCATCACTTACTCTGAATTAGACTTGAACCAACTCCGCCGTACGCGTGCCCGTTTGCCCTTATTGCGTGATGAACGTACGGCCCTCGTCCAAAAAGAAATGAACAGGATCCTTGCCCGTGATTGATATCAACCTCACCATCAATACAGATCTTGCCCGTGAGATCCTGGCAGGTTTTATCAAGTCTGAGATTACTCGGGTGGGCATGTCTCGCGCGGTCATCGGTCTCTCCGGCGGCATCGACTCTGCGCTTTCTCTGGTATTGGCAGTGGAAGCACTCGGCAAGGATAACGTCCTTGCGGTTCGTATGCCGTATAAAGCCTCCAGCAAAGATTCGCTTGACCACGCGCAATTGCTGATCGATCAACTCGGTATTCCCAGTAAAACCATTGAGATCACCGATATGGTTGAGCCGCTTTTCAAGCTCAACCCGGATATGTCCAAGCTGCGTAAGGGCAATATCATGGCGCGTGAACGCATGATCGTGATCTACGATCAGAGTGAAGTCTTTAAAGGATTGGTCATTGGCACGAGCAATAAGACAGAAATCCTTTTAGGCTACAGTACTCTGTATGGTGACTCTGCCAATGCGCTTAACCCAATTGGTGATCTGTATAAGACCCAAGTCCGCCAACTTTCGCGAGCCATGAATGTCCCGGCTCCTATTATTGACAAGCCGCCATCCGCCGACTTGTGGGAAGACCAAACCGACGAAGGTGAATTGGGCTTCACCTATTCCGAAGCCGATAAACTCCTCTACCTGTTGGTGGATCAACGCTACAGTCCGCAAGAAGCGATGGAAGCAGGCTTTGATAAAAAGTTTGTCGATGCCGTCACCGCACGCATCCGCCGCAACCAATTCAAGCGCATGCAGCCGCCAATCGCCAAGATCAGCAACCGCACCATCGGCTACGACTTCCTCTATCTCCGTGACTGGGGAACATAACCTGATACCTGACACCTAAATGCATATCCCTCCATCTCTACAGCATAAAAAATTCTTCTACCTTTGGCTCGGACAACTCATCTCCATTACTGGAACCCAGATGCAGCTCTGGGCATTATTTTGGCACGTTAATCAGATCGATAAAAATCCCATTGCCTTGGGTGGCATTGGTGTGGCACGCTTTCTGCCGGTCGTAATCTTTTCCCTGATCGGCGGCGCGCTTGCGGATTCGCGTGACAGGCGTAAGGTGATGTTCATCACTCAATCCATCGCCGCGCTTCTGGCGTTGATATTGGCTTTGTTCACTCAGTTTGGGCAAGTTACTATCTGGCATATTTACATCATTACTGCATTGCAAGCGGTCGTCGTCGCTTTCGACGGTCCATCGCGCCAGGCGTTGATTCCGAACCTTTTACCGAAAAAAGATTTGCCCAATGCCTTTAGCATGACCTTTACCGCCTTTCAAGCAGGAGCCGTGATTGGTCCGGCTCTGAGCGGGTTCTTCATCGCCTACTTTGGGCAGGCGGCAGTGTACTATTTCAACGCCTTTTCCTTTGCAGCTGTTTTATTCGCCTTGTTCATGATCGGAGATGTACCCCAAGCCATCGCAGAGAAAACTGCTGGTGTCAGTTTAGATTCCATCAAGGATGGCATTCGCTTTATCCTTGCCAAGCCGATCATCTTCTCGACCATGATGGTGGATTTCGTCGCGACCTTCTTCGCCTCCGCCAGCACTCTGATGCCCATCATTGCCAAGGATGTATTGAATGTAGGCGTGGTGGAGTATGGCTACCTCTCCGCCGCCTCTGCGGTGGGAGCGGTGGCAGTCGCATTGGTCATTTCTCAAGTAAAAGAAATTCGGAAGCAGGGCAAGATATTCCTTGTTTCGGTCATCATCTTTGGCATTGCAACCATCATCTTTGGCATCACTAGATCATTCATTGTGGCGTGGCTTGCCATTGCCATCACCGGCGGAGCGGATGGAGTCAGCACCATTGTGCGGAACACCATCCGTCAGTTGCAAACGCCGGACCACGTCCGCGGGCGTATGACGAGTATCAACCAGATCTTCTTCATGGGCGGACCGCAACTCGGCGAGATCGAAGCCGGAGCTGTGGCGCAGTTCTTTGGCGCGCCCTTTGCCGTCATCACTGGCGGTATCGGTTGTATCCTTGGAACGTTGTGGATCATGTGGAAATGGCCCCAACTCAAAGACTTCAACGGTGATGAGCCCATCGAAGCGGGCGGATCCTTCCCAAGCCCATCCACTGGCGCTTCGATCATCGCAAACCGTGTACGAAAACAGTAAATAAAAAGAGACAGTCACCTCAAAAGTGACAGTCTCTTTTTATTCTGGAGGATTCTCGATCAAGTTCTTCATCTCAGTCAGCACGGCTTGATGAATGACCTCTGTTTCGGTCGACCCTAAATCTTTGGCATAGATCGGCTTTCCGATCTGGATCGTGACTGTTACAGGCTTTTCATTGAACATCACCATGCCGAGCAGTTGCAGCGCGGTTGCTAACTTTTCTTTTTCTTCCTTCGTCTTTTTTATTTTCAATAACCAGTGATTCGCATACTTCTTTGCGACCACGTTCCGTGCCAGCACCGGCAAGATAGCCGCCTCGGGCGCCATGCGGATGAACACGCCGACGCTGTCCGTCCACGCTTTGAGCGAATCGACAGCGCCAGGGTACACGTCTGGATCAGGCTCGATATGCCCGGCAGGGAATGTGAGAATGGCACCGCCTCTTTTGAGGTGGGCACTGACTTGCCGTACCAATGTCATCCGTTTGGCAGGGTCGTCGTAGACGTAGAATAGTTGTGCCGTGGTATGTGGAAGTGCATTGAGGAAGGGTCTATCCAAGGCGATGATGCGCAGGTCTTTGCGGTTCAAGGCTGCAAAAAGTGTTACTGTGTCGGTCATGCCGGGGTGATTGGATAAGGCTAGGAACGCTGATTCAGGAATCCGGTCCGCGCCGATGATGCGGATGTCTTTGACATAACGGCGCGAGAGATTCCATGCGCCTTCAACAATTCCATGGGCGCCGACGATGTCGTCATATTCCACCATATGCTGAGCGAAAGTCCGCGCCGGGTTGCGGAAAAAGAATCGTAACAGGCGCGAGAGCAGAGGCGAGTTTTGCCAGCCAAACGAACTGACCAGGTCATCGAGATTGATCTCTGTAAGGGTTTCGAGGTTGGATGTCATTCGCGCTCAATGCTGAAGTGTAAAGGATAGCCCTGCATGCCTGCGGCTTGATGGGCGTGTTGTACGCGCTTCTCAGCTTCGATACGCGGCAATGTTTGCACATAGGCAGAGCCTTTGACATGTGCCGCCAGCATGATCTCTGCGGCGCGGTCATTGCCAAGGAAGAAAATCTGCTTGAGAACTTCCACGACAAAGTCCATTGGTGTGGCGTCATCGTTATGAATGATGACGCTATACATCGGCTCAAGTTCGGTATCTGTTTCTTCGATGATCTGAATTTCTGGTAAGGGATGCGAATTCATATTTAATTGGTTAACTGCTCGATCTCATCCTGCGTCAACTCAATGTCTGCGGACTCAAAATTTTCGCGGATGTGGACCGGGTTGAATGACATGGGGATCGTGATGACCCGCGGATGCGAAATGATCCATGCCAGCGCAATTTGAAATGGCGTGGCGTTGTGTGCTTTGGCAATGGCAGTCACGGTTTTGTTTGGTCGAAGTTTTCCTTCTTCCACTGGAGAGTACGCCGTTAACAAGATGTCGTTTTGCTGACAGTAGGCGAGCATGCCGTTCTTGATATAAGAACGGTCACCCAAACTGAATGGAACCTGATTAGTGATAATGGGCGTCTCTGAAAGCGATTGCGCCTGCTTGAGTAATTTCACATCAAAGTTACTCACGCCGAGGTGTTTTACTTTCCCATCGCGTACCAGTTTATTCAACGCCTTGAATGTCTCCTCGTACTTTGCACCCGATTGAGGCCAGTGGATGAGATACAGGTCAATGTAGTCCATGCCAAGATGGCGCAGGGAATTTTCACAGGCGGTCAGGACATCGTCGTAGCGTAAGTGACTTGGAATGACCTTGGATGTAATGAACACATCCTCACGCTTCATCCCAGACTCGCGCACTGCCTGCCCGACCAATTCTTCGCTGTGACCACTGGCGTACATTTCAGCAGTGTCAATATGGGTGTAGCCGATCTCTAACGCATAGCGCAACGCTGCCAGCGATTTTTCGTCCACGGCACGGTTGGGTGTGGAGTTGCCGCCGATCTTCCAAGTGCCAAAGCCGACCTTGGGTAGTGTTAAAGTGGAGAGGGTTTCGGATTTCATGCCTTAATTGTACCCAAGAACCCTCCATAATCATCCACCCCGCCTGCACAATTTCTGCACATTTGAAAAGTATCCTGTTGGTAACAATAAAGGAGAAATCAAATGTCTGAATTACTCAAAAACAAAAAATTCTTATGGATCGCTGCTGGCGTGGTGGTGGTCCTTGCCTTGCTGATTGGTTCGCTGACGAAGAATGCCAACGCCTCCGACTCAGCCTCAGCGGAAACTGCCCAGGTAGTTTCTCTCACACTGACAGAAACGGTCGACTCGACCGGCAGCCTTGAAGCTGAGCCCTTTGCCAACCTCAACTGGAAGACCAGCGGCACGGTGGCTGAGGTTAACGTCCAGCCCGGTGACTTTGTGAAGGCGGGCGATATTTTATTAACCCTCGACCCGACCAGCACTTCATCGAGCATTGTTTCTGCTCAAGCAGATTTGATCACTGCACAGCAAAATCTCGATGACTTGCTTAATTCTGGTACCGATCTCGCTCAAGCCGCCATTGATTTGAAGGATGCCAGGGAAGATTATGACGATGCAGTGAACTACTTGAAATATTTACAAACCGATACACGCGTGCCACAGACGAAGTATCTTGCCAAGTTGGTCAAACAAGGAAATGGCTGGGCGTACGACTACGATACCGAAACCTTCCGTGGACCTGCTCCTGAAGATTGGATCATCGAAGCTGAGAATGATTTAGCTTTGAAGAAAGCCAAGTACGAAGATGCTCAGCGTGAATATGACCGTTTGCTGGCAGGTGAGACCTCACAAGATGTGATCGCTGCCCAAGCCAAGGTGGATGCCGCACAGGCGACCGTCAATACCATGAGCATCATTGCTCCCTTTGATGGGCAGGTGCTTTCGGTCGATCAAGTGAACGGGGATGTTGTCAGCTCGGGGGAGCTTTCGGTCAACATTGCCAATTTGGAAAATCTCTACGTCGATGCGCAAGTGGATGAATCAGACATTGCCAAGGTTCAGGTGGGCAATCAGGTAACGGCGGAGTCCGATGCGCTGCCCGGTGTCACATTTACAGGCGAAGTGATGTCCATCAATCCTGTTGGCGAAGTCATATCTGGTCTTGTCAAATACGCTGTGCGGATCGATCTCGACAAACCGGAAGATGGCATTTTCCTGCCGCTGGGTTCCACCATGAACCTGGTCATTCAGATCGGCGGCGAGACGGCGACATTGGCAGTGCCTATCACTGCAATTCAGAATGATAGCAATGGCGAATTCGTGTGGACGCTGCGCGGCAATGAAACCGTGCGTGTGGACGTGGTTGGCGGCGAGATCATCGGTGAAATGGTTGCGGTGACTGGTGACTTGAACGAAGGCGATGTGGTGACCACGGCACGCGAGAGCAGCTTTGAAGCGCCGAACCCGTTTGGAGGTAACCAATGATCCATGTGGAAGAGTTGACCAAGGTGTATCAGATGGGTGAAAGCGAAGTGCGCGCGTTGGATGGCGCGAGCTTCACCATCGAAAAAGGTGAGATGGTCGCCATCATGGGACCAAGCGGCTCGGGCAAGAGTACGTTGATGTCGATCATCGGCTGCCTCGATGTACCCAGCAGTGGACGTTATACGCTCGATGATGTTTCGGTGGAGAACATGGATGAAACCCATCTTGCCGAAGTGCGCGGACGAAAGATCGGTTTTGTGTTTCAGCAATTCAATTTACTGGCACGCACAAGTGCGTTGGAGAATGTCAAACTCCCGCTGACCTATGCCGGGTATGCCGGTAAGGAACGCGATGACCGCGCCATGAAAGCCTTGGAACGTGTGGGGCTTGGTAAGCGCACTCATCACGCTCCGAACGAGCTTTCTGGCGGGCAGCAACAGCGTGTTGCGATTGCCCGTGCCATTGTGAATGAACCAGCCATCTTGTTGGCAGATGAACCCACCGGTGCATTGGATAGCAAGACCGGCGTAGAGATCATGGACTTGTTCCAAAGCCTGCACCGCGATAACGGACAGACGGTGATCCTGGTGACGCATGACTCGTATGTGGCACGTCATACCGACCGCATTATCAAACTCTCAGACGGCAAGATCGTTTCGGATGAAGTCAACCCGAATCCCATCAAAGCCGGTGCGCCGCGTATAGAAGAATAAAAACCCTCGTCATTGCGAGGAGCGCTCTTGCTCTTTGCGACGAAGCAATCCCAGACTGATTTCGAGATTGCTTCGGGCGGGAGAGCACCGCCCTCGCAATGACGGAAGACGGAGAAATAAACATGTTATTTTCAGAAAACCTAAAGATCGCCTTGCGTGCTTTGCGCGCAAACAAAATGCGCTCGGTGTTGACCATTCTTGGCATCGTTATCGGTGTGGCAACGGTGGTGGCGCTGCTCTCGATCGGTGAAGGTGCGACAGCCAGCATAACCAGCCAGATCCAAAGCGGCGGCTCAAATTTGTTGACCATCTCACCAGGCAGAATGCAATCAGGTCCGGCGGCACTCAGCGGCGGTTCTCAGCAGGCGAGTCATCTCTATTATGCCGATTATCAACTGCTGGATCGTGCGCTTACGACCAATATCTCAGACATTGTGCCGGTCTATCAAGCCAGTTATACGGTCAAATTTGGTAGTGAGAGTTTCAGCGCACCGACAGTGGGTGTGATGGAAGCACATAAGGATGTGCGTTCGTTTGAACTCGCAGATGGACGTTTCATCACTGATGGTGATAACAAATCACAAAATTTGGTGGCAGTGCTCGGTTCTGGCGTTGCGGAAGATTTATTTGGCACAGTCTCCCCAATTGGCAAGATCATCTCCGTCAATGGCTTGAAGTTCCAAGTGGTGGGTGTTCTTGAAGCCAAAGGTTCGTCCATCGGCTCGCCGGACGAGAATATCTTTATTCCCATCGAAACGGGTTATACCAAACTTTTCGGCGAAAGCGCCTTGTATAACGGCCAAAAGACCGTTAATAATATTCTCGTCTCTGTGACGGACGAAAAAGACATGGACACTGTCTCAGCAACCGTTGAGTATATGGTCCGCCGTTCACACGAACTCAAAACCACGGATGAATTGGATTTCAATGTAATGAGTCAATCCGACACTTTGGAGACGCTCAATACCGTGACGCAAACTCTAACTGTCTTTTTGGGCGCCATTGCAGGCATATCCCTGCTCGTGGGCGGTATTGGCATCATGAACATCATGTTGGTGTCGGTCACTGAACGCACCAAGGAGATCGGCTTGCGTAAAGCTGTGGGTGCGACCAAGAATCAAATTTTGACGCAATTCCTGATCGAAACGGTTACATTGAGTTTGCTCGGCGGCATTGTTGGAATTTTGCTTGGTGTGGGTATCGCACTGGCATTCAGCCTAAGCGGACTGATCTCTTCTGTTATCACAGCCAATTCTATTTTGTTGGCGTTCTTCTTCGCGCTCATCATCGGAATCTTCTTCGGGTTGTATCCCGCTTTCCGAGCCGCGAACCTGCACCCGATGGTGGCGTTGCGATACGAATAAGACAATGAAGGTCACAAGAGACCAAGGACGAACTTGTGTCTTCGTCCATCTTTGTGGTAAAAAGGTTTTATGCCCAAGAAAATCCTCCTCGTCGATGACGAACCCGAGATCCTTGAGATCAGCCGCGATTATCTCAAGGCATCTGCTTTTGATGTGGTCACCGCCAGTGATGGTGTGCAAGGTCTGACCGCAGCCCGCCGCGAAAAACCAGACCTGATTGTGCTCGATTGGATGATGCCTGAAATGGATGGTCTCGATCTATGCCGTGAGATTCGCCGCGAGAGCAACGTGCCCATCATCATGCTCACCGCACGCGTTGAAGAAACGGATAAACTCATCGGCTTGGAGATCGGTGCAGATGATTACATCACCAAGCCGTTCAGTCCGCGTGAGTTGGTGGCGCGCGTCAAAGTGGTATTGCGCCGTGTCAGCGGCGACTCGGCGGCGGATGTGATCCGCGTGGATAATGTTTTATTGGACAGAGCCCACTACGAGGTCCAGATAAAGAAGCGTACGGTGCAGCTTACGCCGACCGAGTTCGAGATCATGGCAACTCTCATGAGTCAGCCTGGTCGCATTTTTTCCCGCATGCAATTGTTGAATTCCGCGCATGGCGTTGCCTTCGAAAGTTACGAGCGCGCCATCGATTCGCACATCCGCAACCTGCGTCGCAAATTGGAGCCGGACGAACTGATCGTCACGGTGCATGGTGTGGGTTATAAGTTCGAGGTGTAAATGCATTCATCCATTCGTGAAATTCGTCGCCGTTTGTTAAATCTTTTGCTGCGTGCATTTGTTATCGTCTTGTTTTTGTCGTTCCTGATCTTTACCCTCATCATCGGCTATTTCCTGACATCTTCATCCACCCCGGTGCCGATTCCATTCGTTAGTACACTCGAAGGTTATTATCTTGCCAGCGGCAATTGGCAGGGCGTTGAAGTTGCATTTGATTCGATGCCTGAATTAGATGCAATGAGTACATTATTGTTGGATGAAGAGCAGCGCATCGTTCTGGATCAAAGGCTGGATTCTGCCTCCGAAGTTTCATCTACACCGACAGTGGGCACGAACTACACCATTCAAAGTAGCGATGTGGTTTTCAACCTCGCTGCACACGGCGAACCAATTGGGTATTTAGTGATCACACCCTACTCGCTTTCACAACGATTCGGTTTTGCGCGCGCTATTGTTTTTCCGATCGGGGTGATTTCGTTGCTATTGGCGACCTTTCTTGTGGTCGTAGCAAATTTGCTCATGCGCCGCTTCGTCAACCCACTGGCAGATGTGATCTATGCAGCGCGAGCGGTTACCGATGGGAAACTCGATACTCGTATTTCCACCGAAGGACCGCAGGATCTGCGCACCCTTTCTGAAAGTTTTAACGTGATGGCGTCTTCACTTGAACGCAATGACCGCGAACGCCGCGATTTTCTTGCTGATATTGCCCATGAACTGCGCACACCACTCTCCATCATTCGTGGGCGACTCGAAGGCATCATTGACGGCATCTATGCCGAGAACGGTCCGCAAGTTTCTACTGCATTGGAGCAAACCTATCTGCTTGAGCGCTTGGTAGATGACTTGCGATTGCTAACCCTGGCAGAAAAACGTCAACTAGTATTTGATAAAACCAATGTAGATGTAGGCAACCTGATCGCGACTGTGATCGACATGCTTTCTGCCCAAGCGCAGGAGAAAAATATCTCGCTGGTTCTGAGCGAGCGCAGTGGGAATCTTACTGCGCAACTCGACCCGCAGCGTTTTGAACAGGTACTCAGTAATCTTATTGGCAATGCCTTGCGTTACGTCCCTGATGGCGGGCGGGTATGGGTGACTGCCAATGAAACTGCTGAAGGCTTAAGTGTGACTGTCAACGATAACGGCTTAGGCATTCCTGAAGAAGACCTGCCCTTTATCTTTGACCGTTTCTGGCGCAAAGAAAAATCCCGCTCACGCGCATCTGGTGGAACGGGATTGGGGTTGGCAATTTCCAAACAGTTGATCGAGGCGCAAGGCGGACGGATCGAAGCGCGAAATCTTCCAGAAGGCGGTTTGCAAATCTTGATATCCCTTTTTAAGGAAGAGTTGTAATTCTATTTTTACGTTTGGGCTGGCAGGGTAAAAAAGAATGTGCTGCCTGTTCCTTTTCCCTGCGATTCAACCCAGATCCGCCCACCATGAACTTCGATAATGCGCCTGACCAATGCCAGCCCTACGCCCGTCCCTTCGCTGGTTGGGTCTAACTTGTCGAATAGACCGAATATCTTTTCGTGATATGCCCGGTCAATACCGATACCGTTATCTTTGACGAAAAACATCTTTTGTTCTTGTTGGTCATGAAAGCCAATTTCGATCTGCGGATCCGCAGCAGTGGAAGTGAATTTGACGGCATTATCGATCAAATTCTGCAGCACCTCCACCAATCGAGGCTGGTCACCGCGAATTGTCGGGAGGTCTTTTGAGACTATCACCCGGATATTTGCGTTCATGAACCTGCCGCTGGTCAGTGCCAGTGCCTCTTCAACGATTTGCAACATGGAGACATCTTCAAACACATTGATCATTCGACCGACCCGGGAGAGTTCCAGTAATTCATTTAACAGCCGGTGCATTTTGTCTTTGGCTTCACGGATGCGCTCAAGGTCATTTTGAAAATTTGATGCATTGCCTTTTCGCACATCTTCTTCCAATAAGCCGATAAAGCCCCCGATGGTGATCAGCGGACTTTTTAAGTCATGCGATACGGTGTACGTAAAACGTTCCAATTCTGCATTCTTTGCTTCCAGTTCCTTGATGATCTGTTCGCGTTCTGCCTGGATGCGCCGCCTTGCTTCTAGTTCGAACCTTGCGCTCGCTGAGAATTCTTTAACTTTGCGGGTGGTCTGACTCAGCAGTATTGTGATCACGAGGATGTAGACAGCTTCCGCTGTCCAATATGAGAAGGGGGAGGTCACATATCTGGAAGGGCTGGAGATACCAACAGTTTCCATAAACAAGGTTGTAGCTCCGGTAAGAATGCTGAAAACTCCCCAGCCAATCGCGGCTCGCCAATCCAGGAAAAGCCCAGCGCACACCACAACAACTGTATATCCCATGAAAGCCGGGTTGTTGATTGTTGAGCCCAGTATCATGGACATGGTAAGCATTAACCATAATACAGAAACAACCGCAAACCCTGCAGCGCGGACATACCCTTGGTTGATGGCTTGTTTTAATCCCAGCAGTAGTAAACAAAATATCCCTATGATTGCTAATCGTAACGGGATTGCCTGTGGGTCAATGGGTGTGAATATGCCGTACGAAACGGCAGATGCCAAAAAAAGGAAGATCACCATATTCAACGAACCGGCTGCGCGGGTCTTTTCTTCATCTCCCTCGAAGGTCGGGCTGGAGATCCATGTATAGAGTTTGGGAATCATCGAAGCCTTCCAGAAATTAACTGTAAATTGCATGTGTATCAGATTATTCTAACAAAGAATCCATCTTGTTGTCTTTGAGAAATCTTATTGATCATGATATGGCTCACAAAACAATGGCTGTGACTTCTATTTCTATCAATAGCTCCGGGCTGATCAAGCCTTTTACTTCGATCATCGACGCAGCAGGTTTGATCTCGCGGAAGAATTCGCCATGCGCCCTGCCGATCTCCTCCCATTTGGAGATGTCGGTGACGAACATCCGGGTGCGCACAACGTCTTTGAGAGATGCGCCTGCTGAGGTTAATGCTTTTTCTATTTTTGCAAGGATAAATTTGGTCTGTTCGTATGAAGAGTTGGCGCCAACTGTGTTGCCGTCTTCATCCACTGCAGTGGTTCCCGCCACCTCGATTACGTTTCCGACACGTACTGCCCGTGAATAGCCAACAACATCCTCCCATTTTGCTCCTGAAGAAATATTTACACGATCTTTCATTAATTCAAGCCTCCTATTTTATGATATCAAAAACCGCCCGTCTTTGATTGGAAAAGACAGGCGGTTTATTTATTCCTCTTCGTCATTCTTGAATTCGATATCGTATTTCTCGCGTGCTTTTTCTACTTGAGCGTAATTTTCCTGAGCCCATTTCCCCAATGCCACAACCGGTTCATTGAGCGATTCGCCCAATGGAGTCAACTCGTATTCCACCCGCGGCGGAACGACGGGGAAAACGTGGCGGGTGATAATGCCGTTCCGTTCAAGTGCGCGCAGGGTCTGAGAGAGCATTTTTTGTGAAATGCCGCCAACTTCCCGCAACAGCGCGTTATGGCGGTTAATTCCGCGCGCAATGGCATTTAGTGTCAGGAGTGTCCATTTGTCGCCGATCAATTCCATCACTTTTCGGGACGGACAATATTCGTTGAGGATGTCGATTGGGTAAGCGTTCACGATACACACCTTTTGGTAACTACCATACATAATAGTGGGCTCTTGGAAGGGTTTGATGCGCCACGTATACTGATTGTAACAGAACAGGAAAAGATAAAGATGAACACATGGCTAACGGCAATTTACATCAAACCGGAATATGTCGATAAATTCTTGGAGGCTACCACTCCTTTCGCAGAGGAGAGCTTGCGTGAGAGCGGACTGGTCAGTTTTGCGCTTTTGCAGCAGGTGGAAACCTCTTCGCATTTTTCACTGTTCGATGTCTATCACGATGATGCCGCCCGTGCAGCGCATCTGAGTTCGGTGCATTATCTGATGTGGTTGGAAATCGTCACACCGCTCTTGGCTGAACCGATGACCCCGCTGCCATACCTGCCGATCTTCCCGCCGCCTGAAGATTGGGAGCACCATTTGGAAACAGAATCGTAACCTCGATTTTCTGAAAAAAAATTTGCCACAGGAGAATATAAAATGGAACAAAAAGAAGTAGCTTTGAGCGTCTCGAAAGCCATTCTGAACGGAGAATGGGAAAAGTTGGATGTCATTTTGGATGATAACTTTACCTATACCGGCGATGGCATGCATTTCAATAAACAGCAATACATTGACTTCATGAAAGGCATGAAAGCCGCCTTTAGCAACATGAACATGGAGTTTACCCATGTGATCAGCGAAGGTGACATCGTCAGCATTCGCTTCATTACCACCAGCAAGCATACTGGCAATTTCATGGGGGCGGCAGCCACTGGTAAGAACCTGGAGATCGGTGGTAATTTCATGCGCAAGATCAAGGGGGATAAGGTCATGCAGGAATGGCAGACCACTGATTTACTCGGTACCATGAGTCAGATGGGTGTGGGAACGCTGCTCGGTTACGCCATTTTTGGCGTGTGGCTCAAGAAAAAGTAATCAGTAAATTAATATTCAAAGGACACGATCTGCCAGTAAATTGTTCCTGGTGTGAGGTGTCCTTTGAATTTAATCCTATATAAGGATGCGCCAATGAAATTACCCTCCACCAACCGTATCGAAGCCTTTAGCGACGGTGTGATTGCCATCATCGTCACCCTGCTGGTGCTTGAGATCAAGATCCCGGAATTTGAAGAGCATACGTTTGCAGGTTTTCTTGCTGTTATGGCTCCGCTTGTCCCAAAACTCATTGGCTTTGCTTTTAGCTTTTTCACAGTTGCCATATTCTGGGTTAACCATCATAATTTTTTTCACCGAATAAAACATGCCACCTGGCGGCTGCTCTGGCATAACAATCTGTTGCTATTCTTTTTGAGTGTTGTCCCTTTTACCACGGGCTTTGTTGGAGACTATCCCACCGACCGTTTTGTTGTGGCAATGTACGCCTTGAATCTTTTTCTTGCTGGTGTCGCTTTTTCGATGATGTGGCATTATGCATTGGTGCGCTCAAATCTTGCTGGGGAAAGCACCAGCCTTGCGGAGCGAAAAAGAGAATATATGCAAACAGGCGTGTACGGTATGGTATTGTACGCTGTGGCGGTTGGAGTGGCGTTGATCTATCCGCCCGCGGCGCTTATCATGTTGGTCTTGCTTCAGCTGGTTTACTTTTTTATGAATTCCAAAACAGCCGATGTTCCTCTGGAAACTTGAGCTTGATCGATAGGATAAAAATAAGCCCGCCTCCATTTGCTCAGGAGAACGGGCTTATTGCTGCCCCCAACTTTCCTTTTATGCCGGGACCTTATCCCACTCTTTCTGTGCGTATTCATACCCTTGTTTCAATGCCTCGAAATTCTTTGGCAATAGATGTTTATGCCGTGCGGGTAGGTGACCCTCAAGCGCTTTCTCAACATCCTCTACCTTCACTTCTGGCAGGGCGGTGAGCAGCGCACCGATCGCCACCATGTTGACCAATTTGCGGTCGCCGATCTCTTCGGCGATTTCATTGCATGGTACGAAAATGACATGGATGTCGTCACGCCGTTGATTGTGATCCACCATGGATTTGTTGACGATGAGCGTGCCACCGCTTGCTAGTGTGGATTCGTACTTGTCGAAGGAAGGTAAATTCAAGGCGATTGCCAGCGGTGGATTTTTGACCAGCGGTGAACCAATCTCATGATCCGCAATGACCACTGTGCAGTTCGCTGTGCCACCGCGCATTTCGGGACCGTATGAGGGGATCCAGGTCACGTCCAAGTTATTGTCCATGGCGGCATAGGCAAGCACCTGCCCGCCGAACAAAACACCCTGTCCACCAAAACCTGCGATGATGATTTCTTTTTGCATTAGTCGCTTCGCTCCTTCGATATTCGGGATTCGATACTCGATGGTCGAATATCGAATTATCGAGTATCGCTATACTTTTATCTGCTTGATCGCGTCACTGATCTTGTAATCACCCAGCGGATAAGCGGGGATCATATGCTCTTCCACGAACTTCAGTGAATTTACGGGTGTCATGCCCCAGTTCGTTGGGCAGGTGGAGAGCAGTTCCACCATCGAGAAGCCGAGTCCACGCACTTGAGCTTCAAACGCAGTGCGGATGGCTTTCTTCGCGAGACGGATATTCTTCGGGTCGTGCAGAGCTCGGCGTACACAATAGCCAACGCCGTCGAGTGTGGAGAGCATCTCAGAAACCTTGATGGGGTAGCCTTGTGTTTCCACATCACGCCCATTTACCGAAGAGGATGTCTTCATGCCGGGCAACGTGGTGGGAGCCATCTGGCCGCCGGTCATGCCGAAATTGGCATTGTTGATAAAGATGACGGTGATATTCTCGCCGCGGGCAGCCGCATGGACGATCTCGCTCATCCCGATGGAGGCAAGGTCGCCATCACCTTGGTAGGTGAATACCACGCGATCAGGTAATACACGCTTTACACCGGTTGCCATTGCGGGCGCGCGTCCGTGCGGTGCTTCAACGAAATCGGTCGCGAAATAGTTATATGCGAATACCGAGCATCCCACTGGTGCCACGCCGATGGTCTTATGGATCAAGTCCATTTCTTCAAGCACTTCTGCCACCAGTCTATGCGCCACGCCATGAGTGCAGCCTGGGCAATAGTGGGTGGGCATATCGGTAAAGGCTTCAGGTCTTTCGTAAACGAGATTATTCGGAGTAGTCATTACGCAGTCATCCTTGTCAGCCAGGATTCTCTTGGGTCGGTCTGAACAGTTACAGGTCCAGAAGCGATGCGGTGAATTTCATCCAGAATTTCATCATGGAAGGGAACCACGCCGCCGGGGCGTCCATAAAATTCGACCGGGACTCGCCCGCGCACGGTCAGCAGTACATCATCGAGCATTTGCCCCATGTTCATCTCTGTGACGAGGAACGCCTCAGCCTGCGGGATGAGCTGTTCCAGCGCTGCATACGGAAACGGGCTGACGGTGATCGGTCTTAAAAGCCCGACCTTGATGCCTTGTGCGCGCGCCTCACGGACAGCCGAAAGCGCAACACGCCCAGCCGTGCCGAAGCCGACGACAACATACTTGGCATCGTCGAGGAAATATTCTTTGTAGCGCACTTCGTTGGCTTGCACATCGCGCCAGTGGGTGAGCATGCGCAGGTTGGTCTTTTCTTCATCAAGCGGATTGAGATAAATGGACGAAAGCACGCGGCGCTCGCGGTTCATTGCACCATTGGTCGCCCATTCAAAATTTTTGTTTTTCATTTCCTGCATGGCAGGCATTTCAGCGGGTTCCATCATCTGACCGGTTGTGCCGTCGAGGATGATGAGCGTGATCATGCGATATTTTTCGGCGAGGTCGAAGGAGAGCGCAGTCAGGTCAATGGCTTCCTGCACGGAGGCAGGTGCCAGCACAATGCGCGGATAATCGCCATGCCCACCGCCGCGGACTGCCTGGTTGTAGTCGCTTTGAGCCGGGGCGATATTGCCCAAGCCCGGTCCGCCACGCATGACGTTCACTAAAACCGCGGGGATCTCGGTTCCGGCGATGTAGGAAATACCTTCCATCATTAAGCTCATGCCGGGCGAAGAGGATGAGGACATGACGCGCACGCCTGTGCATGCCGCGCCATAGACCATGTTGATGGCGCCTAATTCAGATTCTGCCTGTACGAAAGCACGTCCAAGCTCGGGCATGCGGCGCGAGAGGTATTCCAGCACTTCCGTCTGTGGGGTGATGGGGTAACCGAAATAGGCTCCCAACCCCGCACGCACGGCGGCTTCTGCGATGGCTTCGTTGCCTTTCCATAATTCTTTTGGCATTCGTTTCTCCATGATTGAGTAAGGGCGGGGTAAACCTGCCCCTACAAATGCACATTTACGCCGCAACTGGCGCGGCTTTGGTCACTTCACGGTACACGGTGATTGCCGCATCCGGGCAAACCACTGCACAAATAGCACACCCCGTGCAACCGTCCTTGAACGTGTGCGCGGGGTGGTAGCCCTTGGGAGTGAGGTGCTCCATATTGAGTTCCATCACATTTTGCGGACATGCACTAATGCAAAGTTCACAGCCTTTACAATACGTATCACTAACTTCGATCCAGCCTTTTGCTGCCATTGGATCTCCTTTAGGTTTTGTAAGTATGACAAACTTGGGTGAATTTCTCCACCATCCTAATTATGTCGTTTTCGGAAGAGGGAGAGTAGTGCCAAGCGTCACTAGCCGAGGCGTACAAAGGTCATTGCTTTTCAGTTGTAGAAATAGGACCTGTGGGTGAGATGTAATCGGTATCCTAAGAGTTTACGGTCGGTATAATTCGTAAAAAATTAGAGGTGATCTGATGGAGAATTTTAAAGAGTGGTTGCTTGGTTTGGATACGATGATTTTAATTATCGTAATTTTCGGCGGTTTCGTCGCATGGGAGTTGAAGTCGGGTGAGATTCCTTTACGTTGGCTAAGATCGATCCGACGCGATACTCGTCCGTTCTTTTATTGGATTGGTATTTTGTTTCATCTGGCGGTGCTGGGCGTTGTCATCTATGCTTATGTGGATGGTGTGAGATTGCCATTAGCAGAATTATTCCAATAAAAAAATAGAGTCGCGAGCGCGACTCTATTTTTTTTACTTAGCTCACTAATTAGAATATAGTCTGTTCAACAAATTCCCACACTGCTGAGCGGACGTCCGCCTCCATCACCGCGGGCGACCATGCCGCTTCTTTGCAATTCGTATCGAAATATTTTCCCGTCACACCTTCGACTGTGGGTGAAGAGGCAAGATAGATCGACGAACGCGAAGCCTTCGCCGCGGATTTACCGCCATCTTCGCGCACCATCAACTTGAAAACGGGGAACATCCAGCGCATGGCACGCGGCAGCATTTCGGGCGTGACACTGCGGGTCATGTTCGTGCTGGCTTGCCCAGGGTAGCAGACATTAATGGTCATATCTTTTTCGCGTTGCGCGAATTCATACATCAATACCATCATCGCCAGTTTGGTTTGGGAATAGGTATTCAACCCGTCAAACGATTTTTCCGATTGCAAATTATCCATTTCCAACTTTTGCGGGGACATCGCCGCCCATGAGCGTGACCACGCGCGGCGACGGACTCTTCTTCAACGAATCCATCAGCAGGCGGGTGAGCAGATATGGCGTAACCACATTCACCGCAAAATTGGATTCGATTCCGTCCTCGGTTAATTTTCTTTCGGATGCCGCCAAGCCCGCGTTGTTGATGAGGACATCCAGCCGTTCATACCGCGCCTTGAACTGCTCGGCTAAAGCATGGACATTTGCCTGCGCTGATAGATCGCCAGTCAGCAAGTCAACTTTTGCATTGCCGCTTGCTGCTTTAATCTCAGCCACGGCTTCTTCGCCGCTTTGCTTGGCTTCTGCCAGTAACGACAACCCGCGCACCCATTTTGGCAAGCGCCAACGCGGTTTGCTTTCCAATTCCGCTGGTCGCGCCAGTAATCAGGACAACTTTATCTTTCATCTTTTATTCTTCCTCTGTTTTATTTGCCAAAAATTCAGGAACCACGAACGCGAACGGCATGACCACCATGATAGTCAACGTGATGGGAACCCAAACGAAGGCGAGTGCCGCCGAGCCGAGATTGATGAGCAATGCCATCCTATCCCGCTTAAGGCGCGTTTGTTTTTCTTCGGCAGTTAAAGTGCTGGACGCAAGATCGCTGTCCACAAAAGCGTGTTTCCACAGCGCGTTGATCATCAGCGAAGAGAGCGCCATGTTTAATGGGTAGAGCGCAACCACAAACGGATTCATCATATAGTCACCGATGAAGGCGGTGATGAAAGGGAACAGGCTGGAGAAGAACAGCAGTCCGATATTGAGCCACAGCAGTTTTGTATCCACTTTTTTGATCTGGTGGATGATGTGATGGTGGTTCACCCAAAAAATGGCGATGATGAAGAAACTGAACAGGAAGGCGAAGAACTTTGGCGCGAGTTGAATCATGCTTGCGCTGAACGCGGCAAAGGAACTATTTTCCAATTCAGGGACGTGCAGTTCGAGTACGAGAATGGTCAGGATGATGGCGAACATGCCATCGCTAAATGCTTCGAGGCGGGATTTGGTCATGGGAAATTCCTTTTCTACCACGAAGTGTCACAAAGGGGCACAAAGGAAGACCTTTGCGACACTTCGTGTACTTCGTGAGTAATTATTTTCTTGCCAATGTAATTGCGTGTTCGGGGCAGGCTTTGACACACAGCCCGCAGGCACGGCATTGTTCAGGCTGGACGAGCAGCGCCTGCTGCCAGCCGTGCGCTGTCCCTTTGAGTCTGCCGATGAAAGTCAGACCAGTTCTCAGTTCAGAGGGAAGCGTATTCCACTTTGAAAATGGAATACGGGCAGGCGGGGACACAGTCCGCTTTGCCTTCGCATTTGTTTCGGTCAATCACTGGGATGAAGACGCCAGGTTCCTGGCGGCAGGTGGATGTATCAGACATTAGGAATTCCTTTTATTTCTGTTTCTGTGTCCGCTTCAACACGGCAGAGGTAATGGCAAACGGCAAGCCGATGAGGATAATCATGCGGACGGTGGAAGTGGCAAATGCGATCAGGAATTCGGAAATGTTTGTCGGGGCTGGACCCACTTCGGGCGGGGTTGAGGCGGCGCTTGCGCGAATCCCCTCTGCCCATGAAGCGTCCGCGAGGAATTGATATCCAAACATGAGGATGGCGGCAACGAGCAAGATCGCCAGCGCGGGGAGGATGTATTCTTTAATGAAGTTCATGATTAACTCACTTGTAAAACGTAGCGGCGGAAGTTGGAGACGATCCACTTCCAGTGCATGGTGAGGTGAACACCGAACATGAGCATGAGCAGGTTTGCCATGCCTGTGTGCAGCGTGCGCCAGAACAGGTCAATTTCAAGGTGAATACCGAGCGCGGGTAGAACACTTTCGGAGAGCACCGCGCCAGAGAACGAGACGAAGATCATCAGCAGGAAGAGAACCGAATCCCAGATTTGGTTGAAGCGTGTTTCGCCTGGCAGTTTTTGGAACAGCCGTGAAAATACGCTGACGATCCATTTCCAGTTGAGGGTGAGATGAATCAGGAAGGGCAGGGCGAAGATGAAACTGATCCACTCGTGATTGGGAATGCCCGTTGTGCCTGGGATATTGATGGCAACGAAGAGAATGAGCACAAGGATGTCGAGAAAGAGTTTGAATTGAGTGAGGCTGAATTTTTTATTGGTATTCTGCATAAAAAAATCCTTATATATTCCTACAGGCTGGGTTGAATATAAGATAAACCTTAAGGCTGTTTTTACAGACTTAAGGTCTTCTTTGGATTGACAAACGATCTGCTCAAGCAGGGGAGGGGTTACCCCGCTTTTTCAGCGGCATGCTTTTCTCCAATGATCTTGAACAAACGGCTGATGACATAGCCTTCGATCACAAGCAAAACTGCAACAAAGATTTTCTCGTTCAAGAGTCCGCCTGTGACGAAGTTGGTGATCAGGTCTTGCAGTTCGATCAGGAAGCGGATGATGAAGGTCACCGCAAACGACTCAGGGACGCCGCCAATGGCGACAAGGATCAATGCCACACCGAGGGCAACGTTTCTACCTGTAAACATCATGCCCATGGTTTGGTTGGCTACAGAGTCAAATGCGAACCCGTGGACAACCATGTCGGGTTTGAAATATCCGCCAATGCCAATGCCCAATGCAAATAAGCCGAGAACGCCTGCCAGAATTCGTATCCATTGCGGAATTAGTTTTGCCGAGTTACTCATAATATGTGTTCTTCCTTGATCGATAGTTGACTGTTGAATAAAAATTAATTTGCCGAAAGTTGCTTGATGGTGGTTGCCCAATCTTCCAAATGGTGAACTTCCACAACCTGACCATTCTCAACGGTATGAATGTCAATCGTCATGGTTTTGAAGGATTTCGTTCCATCGGTTTGCACGCCCATGAAATTTCCGTTCGGCGTGCCAAAGCAAAGCGCGACAACACTGATTGCTCCGATCATTTCTGGATTTCCCATTTCAGGTCGGGGACGAGTTTCCAGAAATAGCCGATCTGCCCGATGAGTTGTTCCTTCGTCTTGACATCGGTCGAACCCTTCGACTGGAAGCTGTCTGCCAGAATTTGACCCATTCTCTCTGCAACATTCGTTTCCGCGTTGACGGTCAAGCATTCATTGTAAAAAGGGGCTACGATTTCCTTGAGGTTTTCCATTTTGTCTCTCCTTGAGTTTGTGATAAAATTTGTGTGACTAATCACGTAATTCCTATTATATGTGCGTGAGCACGCATTTGTCAAGAGCAAAAGGAGATTTTCATGGGAGACGGATTTACAGAAATTGAACAGAACGCCTGGGGCGGGTTCCTGGGCGTTTACGGACGTATGAACCGCATGATCGAAGAGGATTTACAGTCACATTCGCATATCACGCATGTGGAGTTTGAGATTCTGCTGCGGCTTTCTTGGAACGAGAATCATCGGGTGCGGATCCAAGACCTGGCTGCTGAGAGCGTTCTCACGCGCAGTGGAGTAAGCAGGGTGGTGGAGCGGCTGGAAAAGGCAGGTTTGGTGACTCGCGAAGAAGCCTCCGAAGACCGCCGCGGCGCATATGCTGTGTTGACCGCAGAAGGCGCTGCGAGATTTCAAAAAGCAGTCAAGGCGCATGTCGCTTTTGTGAGAGAAAACTTTCTCAGCCATTACAGCGAAAAGGAATTGGAACAAATGGCAGCCTTTTGGCAACGGCTTGAGAATCAAGAATAGAAGATGAAGATCAATTTTCATCCTTGACAAAATTGTATACACATATATAATAAACGTATATATAAAAATCGAGGAGAGAAAATATGTGGACAACTGAACATACGATCGTGACGGACGCTTCCAAAGAGTCTGTTTGGAAGGTTTGGGCAGATGTGGAGAATTGGTCAAAATGGGATAAGGGCGTGGAGTGGTGCCGCATTGAAGGCGAATTCAAAGCGGGCACGAAATACACGCTCAAGCCCGTGGGCGGACCCGAAGCAAAGGCTGTGATTGTTGACTGCCAGCCGTTGAACCGCTTTGTGGATGTGACCAGTTTGCCGCTGGCGAAAATGGAATTTGCCCACGAACTGAAAGAAAAGAAAGACGGCTTGCATGTGACTCATCGCGTGACGATTTCAGGTCCACTGGGTTTTTTGTTCGCGCAGGTGATCGGCAAAGATACCGCCAGAGATTTGCCCGAGACAATCGGCAGGTTGGTGAACCTCGCGAAGGAGTCCAAATGAGCGAGGCGCGCTATTGGTTGATCGTTGTCTCAAAGAATCACGTGATGAACGGCGTGCGCTGGGGAATTGCGCAAGCCAATCACGGCAAGGCGGCTCCGCTTAAGAGAATGCGAGTAGGGGATGGCGTTGTCTATTATTCGCCGAAGGTTGAGTTTGAAGGCAATGAGAAGTTGCAGGCATTTACCGCCATCGGTGAAGTGACGGGTGAATCTGTCTATCAATTCGATATGGGCGGCGGATTTGTTCCCTATCGCCGTGATGTAAAATACAAAGAATGTATTGAAGTTCCCATCCAGCCGTTGATCCCCGCTCTTACATTCATCAAGGATAAGACGAGTTGGGGCTATATGTTTCGCTTCGGGTTCTTCGAAATCCCCAAGGTGGATTTTGACTTGATCGCAAGCCAAATGCTGCCGGAGAAAATAAATGCCTGATGACGTTTTTCAATTTGATAATGCGGATGAAAGCCCGGGTTTTTCCCTTTGGCAGGTTTCCAGCATGTGGCAGAGACAGATCAATGCGGGGCTGAAGCCATTTGACCTGACGCACGCGCAGTTCGTTTTGCTCGCTTCCATGACCTGGCTTGCGGGCGGCGAGAAACCCCTTACGCAAATAGACCTTGCCTCCCATGCCAAAATGGATGTGATGATGACCTCCAATGTGTTGCGCACATTGGAGGAAAAAGGCTTGATCCTGCGCAAGCCGCACCCGACGGATACAAGAGCAAAAGCATTGTCCATTACGGCGCAGGGGCGTAAATTGGCAATTCAAGCTATTGAGGTGGTCGAGAAGATCGACCATGAATTTTTCAAAGGTCTGAGGGGAAATTCTAAAAAGTTCAATGAATACCTGCTGGCACTAATTGCCGCGAACCAGCCTACAGGTTAACGATAACCGCTCTCTCTAGTGTTAGAATCAATGTATGAATTCAAACTCTGGAGGGACGAATGTCCACACCTGTAATTGTTGATGCCATCCGTACGCCGATCGGCGCGTTGGGTGGCATTCTTTCATCTGTGCGCCCCGATGATATGGCGGCGCATGTGATTAAATCCATTCTCGAACGAAATCAAATAGACCCGGCGCAGATCGAAGAAGTGTTCATGGGGTGCGCCAATCAAGCTGGTGAAGACAACCGCAATGTGGCGCGCATGGCAGCATTACTGGCGGGTCTGCCTGTGGAAGTGGGCGGTGTGACTGTCAATCGTTTGTGTGCTTCGGGCTTGAATGCCGTTAACATGGCGTCACGAGCCATCAAAGCCGGAGAAGGGGATGTGTACATCGCCGGTGGAGTCGAATCTATGAGCCGCGCACCATACTCGCTTCCCAAAGCCGAGGCGGGGTTTTCCTTCGGAAATCTCACTGCATATGACACAGCCTTGGGCTGGCGTTATCCAAATCCCAAAATGAAAGCCATGCATAGAACCGACTCGATGGGTGAGACGGCAGAGAACATTACGGCTGAACGTCCGCACATTACGCGCGAAAAGCAGGATGAGTTCTCTGCGCATAGCCACTCTAAGGCAATTGCTGCCATTGACTCGGGACGCTTCAAACAGGAGATCGTGCCTGTTACTATTCCTCAGAAAAAAGGTGACCCGAAAGTGGTAGACACGGACGAACGTCCGCGCCGCGACACGACGGTAGAGAGCCTTGCTAAACTCAAAGCCGCTTTCCGCGATGGGGGAACTGTCACCGCTGGAAATTCGTCTGGATTAAATGATGGTGCATCAGCGCTGTTGATCATGAGTGAAGAAAAAGCAAAGACTCTCAACCTCAAACCGCTTGCCCGCATTGTGACTTCTGCTTCGGCGGGCGTTCCTCCGCGCATTATGGGGATCGGACCTGTGCCTGCCACAAAGAAAGCACTCGAACGTGCCGGGTTGAAAATGCAAGATATCGGTCTGATGGAACTGAACGAAGCCTTTGCTGTGCAATCTCTGGCTGTGATCGAAGACCTGGGAATCGACCCTAAATTGGTCAACGTAAACGGCGGTGCGATCGCCATTGGGCATCCGCTTGGTTGTTCCGGGGCTCGTCTTGTCACCACACTGGTGCATGAGATGAAGAATCGCGGCAACGTCAAATACGGCGTGGCAACTCTCTGTGTGGGTGTGGGGCAGGGTGAAGCGACAGTTATCGAATATCTTGGTTAAATAGTTTGGCGACCCCTTCTTCTTTTAGTGAAGTCTTTGGGTAGCCAAAGGAGAATTATGAAACGTCTTATCCCTTTCCTCCTCTTTCTTGTTTTGAGTATAAGTGCCTGCGCGCCCGCGTCGCCGGCAACCGATACGGCTGAGCTTCTTCAGCCTACGGCAACGCTTGAAGAGGCTCAGGCTGCCTCGCAGTCAGCGGTTGCACCGCAGGAAACGCCTCTGCCTGTGGAAATTAACGCCCCATTGATCGAAGCGCCGGGTATCCTCAATATCGAAATGTTGGATGAGGTCTTTGGATGGGGGGTTACGGAAGAGAATATCGTCCGTACCAATGACGGCAGCATGACCTGGTACGATGTCACCCCAGCCAAACTCGCCGATGCCGGGTATCTCGTTTATCCGGATTTCTTTGATGCCAACCATGCTTGGATCCAATTTCCGGACATGAACAAATACCCGAATGGTGGAAAGCTATACCGCACTTCGGATGGTGGCAATACCTGGGAATCTTTCACCACGCCGTTTAGTGGTGGTGCGATCCATTTTATTGATGAACAAAATGGTTGGGTATTGGCAGACCTTGGTGTTGGCGCAGGCTCGATGGCGGTCTCTGTCTTTAAGACGGGCGATGGTGGCGCCACATGGCAGCGGGTTTACACCAATGATCCTAATCTCGAAGGTGCAGCAGATACCCTTCCATTGGGCGGTATTAAGAATATCATTCTGCCGCTCGACCTCGAAACTGCATGGGTGGGCGGGGTAGTGTACGCCTCCGGTGAAACTTATCTATATCGCAGTGACGATGGTGGTAAGACTTGGTTCAATATTAACCTGGTCCTCCCTGAAGGTTCCAAGGATAGTGAGCTGAGCGTGTATGGCATTCGTTTCACTTCAACAACAGACGGATTACTTGCCATTCGGGTCGCGGCTGAGACTCCGCAGATCATTGTGTATGCTACGCATGATGGTGGCACCACCTGGTCGCAATTGCCGATCACATTTGATGGCTATGGTCTTCTTGAAACGCCTTCAGCGAGTGAAATGATCTTCTATACCGCCGGACAGTTCTACGTCACGAAAGATGCGGGGATGACCATTGAGCAGGTCACGCCGGATATGAAATTTGGTGATACGGTCATCGATATGAGTTTTGTAAACTCTCAAACCGGCTGGCTTGTTACATCTGACTCGACGAGCGACCTTTCTCTTTACAAAACGGCAGACGGCGGCGTGACGTGGTTCCCGATCATTCCATGATGCGCCTCTTTCTGCGCTGTTTCCATATTCTTGCCCCAGGCATTGCGTTACTGTGTGAGTAACTTTACGGTTACATCAATGCTATAAAATCCTTATAAAGGAGAGAGCCTTATGAATAACCTAGTTCGTGATTGGATGTCTAGCCCTGTCGTAGTCGTTGACCCGGATTCGAGCGTATCGCATGCCATGACGCTGATGCGCCGTCGGAACATTCACAGTGTGGTGGTGGATGTCAGTGAAAAGAACCCGGCATATGGAATTGTGACCACCACCGATATCCGTGACAAGATCGTTGTTGCGGGGCGCAACCCTGCCGAAACGACGGTGCGCGAAATCATGTCCGGACCGATCGTCACCGGGCGCGCTGAGTGGACGCTGGCGGAATGTTCGCGTGTGATGCAGGAGCGAAAGATCCGTCACTTGCCGATCGCAGATGAGCATGGTTCGTTGATCGGTTTGATCTCCGCTACTGATATTTTTATGGCGGTAGAAGAACAAGGTTGGATCGAAGGATAAAATACAACAAAAAAGACAGCTTCGTTTGAGGCTGTCTTTTTTGTTTATTCTGACGATACTTTTACCGCCACCTGTTTCATATGTGCTAATACGCCCATAAAACCGTTGATGCGCTGCTGTGAAACAGCCTCCTGCAAGTTCATGGGGAGGTAAAAATCAGCGGGTACTGAAATGATCTCCTCCAGCGAACAGCCATTCAGTCCATTGGTGAGAATGGACGCCAGCCCGCGTACAGTGGGCGATTGTTTGGGGATATCAAGGTGGAAAATGATGCCGCTGTTGTCATCTTTTTCGGCGATGATGAAGACCGGTGTCATACACTCCGGTACCGCCTCCATTTTGGAACGTTCTTCCTGAAAGCGCACTGGCAGATCCGGCATGGACTCTGCGTAGGCGATCAGGGTTTCCAGTTTTTCTTCGCGGCTCATGCTCGCGATGTCATCCACGATCTCTTGAAGTTTATTGGGTAGGGTCATAATTCATTTTGCAGGGGCGGTGTCATTCCGCCCCTGCGATTGGGTTTATTTTTCGATCGGTGCATCCACCAAATTACCCCATTCAGTCCAGGAACCATCATAGTTCTTGACGGTGGGGTAGCCCAGCAGGTACTTCAACACGAACCAGGTCAGGGAGGAGCGTTCGCCGATGCGGCAATAGGCAATGATCTCGCCGTCGTTTTTTATGTTCTTGCCTTCGTAAAGCGCTTTGAGTTCTTCCGCTGTTTTGAATGTGGCGTCAGCTTCATTAACAGCCTGTGCCCACGGAATACTGACTGCGCCGGGAATATGTCCGCCGCGGGTGGCGCCTTCTTGCGGGTAGTTAGGCATGTGCAGCATTTCACCGGAGTATTCCTTCGGCGAGCGGACATCCACCATGGGTTTCTTGGCGTCGATCTGTTTGAAAACATCTTCACGGAAGGCGCGGATGGATCTATCGGCTTCTTTTGCTTTATAGATCGTCTCCTTGAAAACAGGGACGTCCTTCACAAGTGCGCGCTTTTCCTGTTCCCATTTGATGCGTCCGCCGTTCATGATCTTCACGTTCTGGTGACCATAGTACTGGAATAACCAGAGCGCATAGCAGGCAAACCAATTGGATTTGTCGCCATAGAAAATGACCGTCGTGTCATTTGTGATACCCAATTTGGATGCCACGCCTTCGAACTGCTCCTTTGTGACAAAATCGCGACGCAGGGGGTGTTGCAAAGTTGTGAACCAATCCACCTGGGCGGCACCGGGAATATGACCGATGGCGTACAAAAGCGGGTCTTCATCCGATTCGATGATGCGAATGTTGGGATCGTTCAGGTGTTCTGCGACCCAGGAAGTTTCAACGAGGTATTCGGGGTGGGTGTAAGACATGGTTAAGGTTTCCTTTTCTCTTAATAGTTATTTTTGCTGTAAAGATCGTAATAAAAAACAGTCAACCAAACAAAAGGACAGCGAACCATCCTGCGCGGACATCTTTTCACGCGGGAGTCGTTCCACTGCCTTGAGGGTTGACTGCTTGTTTGGGAGGATATTTTCTCAGGCGGTGGTCACGAACCCCGCCAAAGACAGGAGCAATGATTTGGATTGGTTTTCATTGAGCGCGTATTGTACGTGATTGATGCGGTTTGTCAAGCCAGAAATTCGAAGTGTGATTTGATGTAAAATTGACGCATGGCGAGCCAAAAATATTACGTCGTTTGGAAGGGACGCAAGACAGGCATTTTCACCACCTGGGCGGAGTGCGAGAAACAGGTGAAAGGCTTTGTCGGTGCGCAATTTAAGGCGTTTGCGAGTGAATCCGAGGCGGATGCTGCCTATCTCGCAAACTATGAAGATTACATTGGCAGAGTTGCCACCAGCGGTAAATGGCGTGAGGCAAGCATCAAGCCCTTGCTGCCTTCGATCTGTGTGGATGCCGCTTGCAGCGGCGCACCTGGTACGTTGGAATATCGCGGTGTTAATACCGAAACGGGTGAGCAGATATTTCATGCCGGACCCTATGCCGATGGGACCAACAATGTTGGAGAATTCCTGGCGATCGTCCATGCACTGACCTGGCAGGAAAAACACAATATCCATATTCCCATTTATTCTGATTCTGAGAATGCGATCGCATGGGTCAACACCGGTCAATGCCGGACGAAATTGCAGCATACCCCGAAAAATGCAATTCTTTTTGCCATCATTCGCAGCGCCGAAAATTGGCTGGCAGAAAATGAACTCCCGGAAGGCAAGATCATTAAATGGGACACTAATATATGGGGCGAGAACCCCGCCGATTTTGGGCGGAAGTAGCAGTGAGTATTCATTTCATAATGAGAAACAAGCTCAGGTCTCGTTTGAAGCGGGGGGGTAATTCATGAAATTCTTCGGTTTGTCCTGGTCGCTTGTCCACTGGCGCGGAGTGGATATCCGCTTCCATTTTTCAATGTTGTTTAGCATCCCGATTGCGTATTATCTTTTCAAGCCTGTAGATCTGCGAGGCGCGGTCGAAGCATTGATGTGGGTGGTTGGACTCACGTTATTTATCCTTCTCCATGAAATTGGACACGCGGTCACTGCGCAAGCGGTAGGCGTGGAAGTAAAGAGTGTGGTGGTCTGGTTGTTGGGTGGGTTAACCAACCTTGCCTATAAACCCGAAAAACCCGCCCATAATTTTTTTATCTACGCTGCTGGTCCGTTGATGAACATGTTACTGGCGTTCCTGTGTGTGATGCTGTACATCATCATGGCGGTGTTATTCCTGCCGCTTTCAGAAAACCCGCAAACGTATATTTGGCTGCAAACCTTTCAAGAGATTTTCTTTTCGCTTGCCATTGTGAATTTGATCCTTGTCGTTTTCAACTTGATCCCCGTTTACCCTTTGGATGGCGGAAATATTTTACATGCCACCATGGAGTGGTTGTTTGGCAGGGTTAATGCCGACCGGATCACGCTGGCGGTGGGGCTTCCGCTGCTGGGTGCATTGGTTGTACTTGCTATTGCAATGCGCGACTATATTCTGCTTGGGTTCTGCGTTCTGATCGCGATTTCCATCAGCAGTTTAAATCATGGAATGTTGAAGAACGTTAATCTTGCGATCACTTATCTTTTCAAACGGGCAGGCTATTATTATCTTCGTGGTGATTTTGAACGTGCCGCCCAGTTGTATACGGCAGATATTGAAAAATCTCCGGAAGATGTTAATAATTATCTGGCGCGTGCGGGTTGTTATCTTTCCATCGGGCAGCGAGAGCGTGCGCTTGCCGATGTGGAACGTGCCCTGCGGTTGGACCCGGGTCAACTTTTTGCCTTGGAACTGCGCGGCGAGATCCATATGCTTGATAAAAAATATGATACTGCCTTGGAAATATTTGACCAGACACAGGCAATGAACCCCAACTGGGCAGTTCCTTATTTTGACCACGCCTCTTTGATGATGGAGCGCGGTGAGTTGCAACCTGCACTTGCGGGCTTTAATAAAGCTATTGCCTTGCAGGCACGCATGCCGTTGTTTTATATCATCCGTTCGCTGGCGCATTACAAACTAGGCGACCTTAAAGCGGCGCACGAAGATCAGGATGTGGCTGTGGGTATTTCACCTGAAGAGGCACTGGTGATGGTGGATGTGAACTTGATGATCTACGAGGATAACCTGCACTGGGCTCAGGATTTTTATGGTCGCGTGTTGGATAAAAATCCCCGTAACCCGCTTGCGCTTCAGGGACTTGCCGAAGCCTGTCTCGTCAACCGGGAGTTTTCTTCTGCCGCAACTTTTTTCTCGCGCGCGTTGGACGTTAACTCACGCGAAGCGCGTCTCTACCTCGGGCGGGGTAAGGCGTATTTGGGAATGTCCGAAAAGGAAAATGCCAGAACCGATCTTGAGAAAGTGCAATCGAGCACTGATAAACTTCATTTGAAACGGCAAGCCGAAGATCTGCTAAAAACTTTGAATTAGACTAAAGGATAACGAATGAAAACTGCCTTACTCGTAATTGATATCCAAAAAGACTATTTTCCCGGCGGGAAGATGGAATTGGTCAACCCGCTTGAAGCCGGACAGAAAGCGTATGAGCTATTGCAATGCTTCCGGGAACATGGCGGTCGTCATATTCATATCCAGCACATTGCTTTGAGACCTGATGCGCCGTTCTTTGTAAGAGGTACGAGCGGGTCTGATATTCACGACGTCACCGCTCACTTTGAAGGCGAGCCTATCGTATATAAACATTACCCCAACTCCTTTCGTGAAACGAATTTATTGGAAATGCTCAAAGGTTGGGATGTGGAGCGGGTCGTCATCACCGGCATGATGACGCACATGTGTGTGGACGCCACCGCCCGCGCTGCCGCAGATTTTGGCTTCAAGGTCATTGTTGCCGAAGATGCCTGCGCGACTCGAGATCTCGAATTTAATGGCACGCTCATTCCTGCTGACCATGTTCACAAATCGTTTTTGGCGGCATTGCGTTCGTATGGACAAATAATGAAGGCTGAGGATGTCATTGCATTGTTGGCTGCAGAGCAGGCCGGAGCTTCTTAAACAGAAGCAGACACAAGCCGAAAGCGAATCGAAGAGGTGGCTGCATTTTACGCAGCCACCTCTTTTTTTATTCCAATTTTCCCCAAGGTTAAAGCAGATCGTGCTCTGCCCCGAAAACTGAGAAATACAATCCATTTGCCGCATCTTGAGTACGGCGGCAATTTCCCCAGTTTCTGTTTCCCAGAAGTGCATTACATCTTCATGTTTTATTCTTTCAGATCTGGCTGGATAAACCACCACCAATAATCAAGACGGGCAACATGCCAGCTATGTTGGTGCAGGTTGTTTGCCAGCATAACTTCACGTAGGAACTGACGCATTCGCCAGTAATCCTCCTCGTTTAGATAGGGGGCATCGTGAATTGCATTGCTAGTCCTTAAGCAGCACAATGAATGATTTGTAATCTTTGATCTTGTCGAAGCCCGCCTTGAGCGCTGTCTTTGCAGAAGCTTCGTTTCTTTTGAAACAATGCCAACCAACTTCCTGTATGCCATGAGAGAAAGCGTGCTCAAGAAAAGCGAGAGTGAGTGCGGTGCCAATGCCGAGTTGACGGTGGTCGCTGATGGTTTCTATGCCGATCTCGCAACGTCCATGTGTGTTGTATTCGGAGAGACACCAACCTGCAAGTTCGCCTTCATGAATCGCGCACATACCGAAACTTTTGGCGAGAAAATCTTCCACGCTAGGGCGTTCTGAAGTCATTTCCTCTTTGAGCGTGTCGAGATGCTTTAAGTTTGGAGAAGCCAGAAGGTCAGCATCCACCATTTTTAGTTGAAAGCCTTCGGGCATAATATCTTGCCATTTGTGTTTCAATTTTTTGCAGGCATAGTATTCACGGTCGGCATGGATGATCTCTTTATCTGAAAGGAGAGCGCTTATTTTTTTCTCCCATGCTGGGGTGTCGTAGTACAGCGCAAAACCTTCCTGCCCTTCGGACTGCATTTTTGGGAAGATCACATCTCTGAATTGTTTTTGGATCCCGCGGTTGAAACTGTCTATTTCTGCGTTGCCAGCCAGGACGTACCGGTGACCTGCCTGAGCAAACAACGCAGAGGGGTGTTCATGGTCGTCTACAAATATTTGCGCAGGTGTTTTTTGCGCGAGGATGGAACGTCCGATTAAATGAAAGTCCATGCCAAGCAACAATGGACGGATCCGTTCGTATAGATTTGGGTGTAGTGCTGTCATAATACTTGCTCCAGTTTTGTATTTGATCTTGCTTTGATTATAGTCTGTCAAATGCTATAATTTTTTCCATGCAAACTACTCTTGACCCCGAACGCCAGAAACAAGCCAAAGATTATGCACGTATTCGCCGTCGATTCTGGATCGTAGATACTGTTTTTAGTACGCTTTATGCACTTGCCTGGTTATTTTTTGGATGGAGTATCACCATCCGTGAGCGGCTGGTCGCCATTTCAAGCAACGAATGGTTGTTGGTTCCCCTTTATATCGCTATTTTTGCAGGTGTTTATGCGGTTCTCAACCTGCCGCTCAGCTACTATAGCGGGTTCGTCCTGCCGCATCGGTTTGGGCAATCCAATCAGTCGCTCAAAGACTGGATTATTGATCAACTCAAGGGAATTGCCATTGGTTTACCGCTTGGGCTTGTCATGCTTGAGCTTTTCTATCTTGCGCTTCGCATTACCGGTGATGCCTGGTGGCTTTGGGTGGCGGGCGGGTTGCTGCTTTTCAACGTCATTCTTTCCAACCTTGCGCCGGTGCTCATCATGCCACTCTTTAATAAATATGTGCCGCTTGGTGAAGAACATAAAGAACTTCAAGACCGTCTGCTTGATTTAGCCAGGCGTGCCAACACCCAGGTTAAGGGTGTTTTCAAGTTCGATATGTCCAAGCGCACCAACGCTGCCAACGCTGCTTTGACTGGTATCGGTAATACACGCCGCATTATTCTCGGCGATACCCTAATTAATGAATTTACTCTGGATGAGATCGAGACGGTACTTGCTCACGAACTGGGGCATCATGTCCATAAGGATATTCCCTTCCTAATCGTTTCTGGTACGCTTCTTACCGCTTTGGGCTTGTTTATTTCTTCTTTGGCATTAAATTACGCTGTAACCTTTTTCTCCTTTACCTCCGTTGCAGATGTGGCTGCTTTTCCCGCACTATCTCTTACTCTTGGCGCCTATGGTTTATTGACTCAGCCTCTTGAGAACGCACTCTCCCGCTGGCGCGAAGAAATGGCGGATGATTATGCCCTTTCATCAACTGGCAAGCGCAAGGCATTTACCTCCACTTTTACCCGGCTGGCGAATCAAAACCTTGGCAAGATTGACCCGGAGAAATGGGTGGTCTTCATGTTTTATTCCCATCCGCCATTGAGCGAACGGATCGCGAAGGCAAGACAAACCCCATCCGCCTAAAGTGAAAGGGCTTGCGAAACTCGCAAGCCCTTCTTTCTTTTCTTTACACCAGATCGCCCATCAATTCCATTGGCACCACTGCCGCGCCGACAATACCCGGGCCGGTGTGAACCCCGAGCACCGGCGAGATGCGTTGCACTTCGATCTTAGCGACGTTTAATTTTTGCTTGAACTCTTCAGCGAGGTGATCCGCTTTTTCCGCAAAACGCCCGTGCAGGACGGTGACCCATAGGGGCGTGGTTCCATATTTTTCTGCCAGGAAATCTGCCATCGATGCCATGGACTTGTTTAGTGTGCGTTCGTTTTTTACAGTGCTGTACTTGCCATCCGTATCCACGCGGATGATGGGCTTTAGGTTAAGTAGCGCACCCGCCATCGCTTTCACACGTCCGATGCGCCCGCCACGGGCGAGATATTCCAGCGTGTCGAGCGTGTAGATGACTTCGGTCTTCTCGCGGATCTTGGTCAGGCGTTCGTTGATCTTGTCCATTGCCCAGCCTGCTTTATCTGCCAGAGCCGCCGCCATCACCTGAAAGCGCTCACCGCCGGAAAGGGTGAGCGTATCCCAGAAATTGACATTCGCTTCGCCTTTCACTTGTTCGCCGCCATCGCGCGCCGAGTTGATCGTGCCGCTCAAGCCTGACGAAATATGAACGGACATGATGTTCTTGTCGCTTTGTGCCAACTTGCGATACAACTCCGCGAAGATGCCGCTGGAGGGTTGCGCCGTTGTTGGAATCTGCGGGCGCATTGCCTCCAACCGGTTGTAGAATTCATCGGCAGAAATATCTGCAGAGTTCACTTCGCCTTCCGGGAATTGAATAAATAGCGGGGCTTGTACGATCCCCAGCTTTTCCAATTCCTCATTTGACATATCTGCCGCGCAGTCTGTTACGATTTTCATGGTTTCCTCTTTTGGTTTTCTTTTTGATAGTTGCTCACACGTTCAACTTATTACTCTTCGATTTCCTATTTCTTTAACAAACTATTGACCAACATATTCGTACTGTCACGTGCGACCTTCTCCCACTTTGCGCCTTTGGGGTCCATCAAGCTTTGCAAAAGCAAGCCCATTGCTGTTGAGATTATCATGCGTGAGGTCAATTCAGGATCTACTTCAACGAACGAACCCTCATCCACGCCTTTTTTGATAAGTGCAGCAAAATGTTTGTGATACCGGCGGTATGGTTTGATGCCCGCCTGCCATAGTTTTTCATCGCGGCTGGCTTGCAGCCAGAATTCAAGGAACATGGGCAAGCCTTCATTCGCTGTAGCGAAGAGATAGGGAAATGCCTCGGTAATCTGCATGAAGGTCTCAGGGACGGTTTTGTCTTTTGAGCCTTCAATGGCGTTGTCGATGGTTTGCAGCCAGCCATCGAGCAGGGCGAGGAAGAGGTCTTGTTTGCTCTTGAAGTGATGATAGAACGCACCTTTACTAACGCCTGCGTCTGCACAAATATCGTCCACGCTGGCAGCGGCGAAGCCGCGGGTGGAGAATAGTTTGATTGCTGAAGCCAGAATATTTGAACGGGTTTCTTCACTGCGTTGTTGCATTCTTTTCCTCAAGACTATTTGTCTATAAAGTAAAAACAAACCGACCGGTCGGTTTGTTTTTACTTCGGAAACTTTGCGCTGTCAAGATGACATTAAACATAAAACGGACGGAGCCTTTGGGGTTCCGTCCGTTTTATTGGCAATGAAGATTATACGGGTTTGTAGGCAGTGATCTTTGCGCTATAGACTGCTTTGTAAATATCTTCGCGCGGATATTCGTTCACATCCAGTTCCATGTCTGCGAGGGCAGAGTCGACAGTTTCTTTGTCGAAGAAGACAGGCTTGATGGAAATATCTGTGAAGCCAACCGCCTCCATCATGCCGATGTAATCTTTGGCTTCGACGGCGCCTGCAACACAACCCGCCCATGCGCTCAAACTTTGCTTGACGGGTTCAGGAAGCGGACCATCGGTGACGATGTCGGAGACGGCGAGTTTGCCACCCGGCGCGAGCACGCGGAAGGCTTCGGTGAATACTTTGGCTTTATCTGGCGAAAGGTTGATGACACAGTTCGAGATGATGACGTTGACAGTGTTGCTGTCAACGGGCAGGTCTTCGAGATAGCCTTGGCGGAACTCGACGTTGGCTGCATTGACGCGCTTCGCGTTGGCTTGGGCACGTTCGATCATTTCGGGAGTCATATCCACGCCGATCACGCGTCCTTCGGGACCGACTTTCTGGGCAGCCAACAAACAGTCGAGTCCTGCGCCGGAGCCAAGATCAAGGACGGTTTCGCCGGGTTTCAGGGCAGCGAGTGTGATCGGGTCGCCGCAGCCATAGCTGGTGCTGGATACATCGGATGGAAGAGTGGCAAGCAGGTCTACAGGGTAGAGTTTGCTTTCGGTGGAGCAGCAGTCTGAAGGTCCGCAGCAAGAGGCGCTGCTCTTAATCCGCTCGGCGTAATGCTCGCGGACGGTTTCGTGGATGGGGGTGGGGGATTGAGTCATTTGAGTCTCCTTTGTTTTATATAGAAGTTTGTCTATGTTTTTGATTAAAATTTTTTTCGATAAATTCGCTCTGTTCATCTGACGACGAACAGAGATCGAGCTTAGCAACAACCGCTGGGGCAGTTGCCGCCTTCACAACATTCTTCTTCACAGCAATCGTTGGTGACGACAGGTAATTCGTTCATGGGATGCTCCTTTCGTATAGAAGTTTGTCTATAGATTTGACTGCAAAAAACGGGATCGTGTCACGGCCGTGGACACATCCCGATTATGCCTTGAAGGTTTTCAACAGATTTTCAGTTGTTACCGATTCAGGGGCGAACTTGAGCATGATCTGACCACAGCAAACGGCGATGTGTTCCTGGTTGAGGGTGTAGAACGTTTGCTTGCCTTCTTCGCGCACATTTACCAAATTGGCATCACGCAGGATGGCGAGGTGATGAGAGATGGTGGGTTGCGAAAAGCCGATCTTCTCGACGATCTCATTGACCGAGAGTTCGCAGCAGCAGCACTCGCTCATGATTCTTTGGCGGGTGTCATCTGCGATGGCTTTGGCAAAAAGGACGGGGTCAAATTTCATACGGTTATTATATAGATGTTTGTCTATTTGTCAAGGTAGAGTAGGGAAGTTGATGGTCGCAAGAGGAAACCAAAATCGCGAACGGACTCCGTTCGCGATTTTGGTAGAAAGTTAAGCGGGTTACTGTTTGATGACTGATTTGCTATCTGGCTGCGAAGTCACTCCGCCGCCAGTGGCGGTTGCGCTATTTGAGATGGACGCCACGCCAAGATCTGCCTGAGTGACTGTGTAATTGGCAGAGCAGGATACGGTGGCATTGGGGGCAAGTGTGGTGTCGGCAGCACCGCAGTTAATGGGGGTAAGTCCCATGAGAATGTCGGTCACAATAAATTGAGCAGGTCCCAATGGGGTGGTGCCACTGTTCTTGACGACGTAGTTAAAGGTGATCACTTGTCCGGCTTGGTTATAAGTTGCCTGACTGGGAGATGAGGTGACCGTCAATGCACTTACGCTTTTGAGGATGGTCACATCCACAGATGTAGAAGGAGCTGCACCGCCGCCCGCCGCAGTGGGTTTGGTGCTAACCGAAGCGGAGTTCAGATCGGTTGGAGTGATGGTGTACGTTGAAGTGCAATTAACTGTTGTGCCCGCCGCCAGAGTGGTGTTGGCAGGACCACAATTAATGGGAGTTGCACCGATAAGCGGATCTGTCACTGTGAATTGAGCGGGTCCCAATGAGGCAGTGCCACTGTTCTTGATGACGTAACTGATCGTTATAACCTGCCCTGCCTGACTATATGTTGTAGGATTGGTTGTTGCTGTCAGGGTCAATGAAGCGGTTGTCGGCGTTGTCGGAGTAACGGGTGTAGTGGAAGAAGACAGGGGTAGATTAAGTCCGGCTGTGTATAGCGGAACTTTGACTTCCTTGCCGACCGTCAATGTATTTGCATTGACCATTTGGGTAAGCCCAGGGTCAGAACCATATTTCGTGGCTATGGTTGTCCAGGTATCACCGCTTTGAACTACATGCTTGGTAACACAGGGCTGTGGCGGGGCATGAACCGTTCCATTGCTGCCAACATTGGGGACGGTAACCACGATTCCAGGTTTGATTTGGGCCGGGTTTGCCAACTGCGGGTTTGCTGCCACCGTTTTGGCAGGGTCGGCTCCGTAGCAGCGAGCGATCTGCCAGAGCCATTCCCCGTCAATTACTGTGTGTTGAACGCTCGTCCCGGAGGCAGTGGTGGGCGCAGCGCCTTTTGTAAGGGTAACAGGCACAGGCTGCGTGGAGTTGGCGCCTCCGCCTGAAGCAACAGCATTAGTTGTTACGGTGGCGGCGCTGATATCTGCTGAGGTAACGGTATAGGTGCTGGTGCAGGTCAGGGTGGCGCCGACGGCGATGGAAGCATCTGCATTGCCACAGTTAAAGGGCGTATTGTTATTAATGCCGGAATCTGCGATCGTGAATTGAGCAGGTCCAATAGGGGCTGCTCCACTATTCTTGATAATATAGGTAAAGGTGACTGTTTGCCCCGCCGTGTTGTAGGTGGTCGGTTCTGCAGACCGGGTGAGGCTCAGTAATTTAGATGGAATCGTTGGGACGGTTGTTGTGACCTGATTGGAACTGACCGTATACACAGTTGCAGATACATTGGCAGAAACCGAACCCTTATCCAGATCTGCCTGGGTGAGGATGTAATCGAATGTGCATTCGATGATCTCACCAGTGTCGAAGCGGTCGTTCAAGTTTCCGATGGTATTAATCGCCGGACAGACGGGGGTGAGCCCAATAAAAGTCAGATTAGGTGGAGTATTGTCGGCGAGGTCGTTTTTGATCATCTTGACGATAAATTTGAACTTCATGATCTGACCAACCGCGTTGTATTGCACGGTGGTATCAACTTGAGAGGAAAGCTCGACAGTGACCTTGTCGGTTGGGGTGGTATTGGTTGCCTGAGGAAGAGGCAGGGCTGATTGCGTTTCCGCTGTGGAGGCGCCGAACAAGCTGCAGGATGCCAGCATTGCGCTGAGGAGGACGAATAGGATGAGCGGGTACGTTATTTTTTTCATTGCCACTTCCTTCTTTTTTTGTACGTCAATCTGGTTTTGCCATGATAAAAGGATTGCACAAGAATTATAACCCCGCAAGAGATGGAAATAGAACATCCCGCAGGCATGGACAGCGCCAGACCTACGGGATGTTAATTCTATAAATTTAAATGTAAGGATCTGTATGATGAATGGAACCTTCGCGGACGCACATCCAATACGTTGCCCCGGACGCTTTTCTCGGAAGGTTCGATGGGGTGACATCCACCCAAACCATGCCGTTGGCGTCGGTGATCATGGAACTGCGTTTGTAAGTATAGATCGTGCCGATGGGTCCAACAAAATGGATGTTGCCGGGGTCTAATTTGGGTGAAGTACGGACGTTTGCTTTACTGATGATCTTAAAGGTGGCAAGGTCCGAAGGAGCAGGCTGGGGCGGAATGGCTTTTGCAGGCGGCAGAAGCAGGGTCCAGTCACTGCCGATGCGGTCTTTTTGCACGATCTCAGCGTACCAAGGTCTGCCTTGTGCGTTCGGCGCTTCGAGCATTCTGAGGATGTCTTTGTAAAGGTTTTCACCGTTCAGGCGTTCACGGGCAATTTTTTTCAAGTCTTTGCCTGAATCGCTGGGTTGCAATTTATACTCCGTGTATGTGATCATGGCATTTCCGCGCGGAATTCTGTGACTTTGTCCTGTTGCCATATTTTCTCCTTTGACCAATTGGTGGCGAAGCACTTATTTCCGGAACCCCAAACCCTTTGCAATTATGGCATCCAACTGTCGTTTGGGCAGAAGCGACATGAGCCAGCTCATGAACGGGTTGGGGTCAACTGCATAACGTACACGCGGATTTGCGCCGGTCAGCGCTTTGAAGACCACATTGCTGACCGCTTCAGGCGGCAGTCCCTTGCGGCCGTTCGCGATCGAATATGCTCTAAATTTTTTGCCTGATTCGTAAAAATCGGTATGACGATATTTTTCAGGATCCACTTCCTCTTCAGCCTTGTCCCATATCGGTGTGGCAATGGGACCCGGTGCTACAAGGATGACATCAATATTGTAGAGCATCAACTCGCGGCGCATGGATTCAGATAAGCCTTCTAATGCATGCTTGGAAGCGGCATACGCTCCGAGGAAAGGGCTGCCGTTCCTGCCCGAAACCGATCCGATGTTTACGATGCGCCCGGGCTGACCTTTCAAAGATTTATCTGCACCGAGTAATGGCGCAAATGCCTGCGTGACGATCAACTGTCCAACGATATTGATCTCCAACTGCTTACGAAACTCTTCGATCTCCAGGTAGAGGATCGGGGCTGCGACCGCAATGCCCGCATTATTGATCAACCCGAACAATGTTTCGCCTTTGAGTATCTCGCGGACTTGTTTTGCCGCCGACTGAACAGCGGCTTTATCGGTCACATCGAATAACAACGGAATGAACGCCTCGCCAAACTCCGCCTGGAGCTGATCAGCGTCTTTTTGCTTGCGCACACTTCCGAACACTCGATAGCCGCGCTGAATGAATACTTCTGTGATATTTTTGCCAATGCCGGTCGAAACACCAGTGACAACAATACTTTTCATGGGGAAACGCACTCCTGTTGAATGGATACTTGAATTATACAGTCGGTTGGCAGTGGTGGGTTTGTAATTTTTAGGTGTGTTTGCAAGGAGATGTTATATAGGGTTTTGTGAGCCGCTTAGTTGAATCGCGATCTGCTCAATATGGCTTGTGTCTGTTCCACAGCAACCGCCCATGAATTTGGTATGAAAGGCATGTCTGGCATCATTCATTAATCCTGCCAGAATTTCAGGGTCTTCCGTGATCAATTCAATAGACTCATTCAGTTCTTCGGGGCGCAAGTTGGCGGTATTTGCCTGATAACTAATGATGCGTTTAGGGTAGGAAGGATTTTCTCTTTCAAGAGCATACATGGCACCTGAAAATATCTTCGGGTGTACGCAGTTGATCGCATATCCAATGGGAGGGGTGGTTACTGCATTATCGATCATGTCCATTGCCTTGCCCAATGGGGTGCCGTCCAGCAGGGTGCCTTCGGCATAGACAACAAAACTCAACATATATGGCAACCCTAGCCTGGACATGGCTGCAGCAATGCCTTGTGCTTCAGTGAGTGCCGGGAGTGGTGAAGCATACAAGAAATCTACGTCTGCCTCTGCTAGTTCTGAAAGCTGTTTTGCATGGAACTGCTCTGCTTCTAATTTTGATAGAGCTTGTTCTGGTTTGTAAGCGTCACCCCATGTGCCGATCAGCCCGCCAATGAAGATACTCATCGATGGGTCGTATCCAGCCCGCAGATCCGAGAGGAAGCGGACATTATCTCGGTTGATTTGCATATCTTTAAAGTTGGAAGCGGCAACTCGTTCGGGGTTGGCTTTCCATGTGTCTGTGAGGATAAAGATGGGGAGCTGGTATTTTTGTGCAACATCAACGTATTCACGATGAACGTTTTCCAGGACTTGTCTGGAGCGGTCATTGTAGATCAGGGAGGAGTGCGAGATGAAAGGGTCGTATTCAACGGCAGGATCCCGGCGTAAACGTTCGAATATCGAGCCTTCTGAGAGGGCAGCTGCATCGGCGTTGCTTTTTAGAATAAATTCATCGAAACGCATGAAAATCTCCGCTGGAGTTATAAAAGAACTTTTTTTGTCGCTTTGAAAGCCAGTGACGGCAGGTGGTCTTGCTCAAACCATTCCACGGCATCGGCATCATCTGCTGGAGCCATCTCCCCGCCAATCACTTCTGCTATGTACACAATAATGAAGTCCGCGCCGCGCTCGTGCTCGCGTCCGGCGATCACATCATGCACATGAGAAACACGTACGATCAAGCCGGTCTCTTCGAGGCATTCGCGTGCTGCCGCTTCTGCCGGGTCTTCACTGCCGTTCACGAAACCCGCAGGCAAGGTCCACATTCCACGGAACGGTTCGTTCACGCGCCGTACCAATAAAACACGGCTGCCATCTTTTACGAGGACAGCCGCTGCAACTTTCGGGTCTTGGAAGTGAATAAAGCGACAATTTGGGCATACCGGTCTGATCGCACCGAATTTTTCCAGATATTCCACTCCAGTGCCGCATCGCGGGCAGAATTTTACATGATCAATTTTGGACATGAACGATTTTATATCATCATCCACTGTATTGAACAAGTCGCTTATTTGGGCGGCTCAATGGGATCCGGCACAATAATGATGCCTGGCACAATAATTGGATTCGAAGGGGAAACAGACCCCGGTTCGCTTTCATCATCTCCGGCATTGTTATTATTCGGTGCGCTTTTATCGGCAACCACAGGCATGTTGAAATCCAGTGAGATCGAACATAAAGGCTGACCATCTGTGTCGAGGGCAGTTAGAACCAATTGATACTTGCCAACTTGTGAATAGTTTTCAAGGAAAAGGTCCTTCGAAGAACCATCAACATCATAATATACCGGCGAATTATTAGGTGTAATGAGGGTCATTTCATATCCGCTTGCATCGGGATGGTCACTCCAATCGAAAGATACCATGCCGGTTGGCGGCATATCGCCTGCGTCTGATGAGCTTGTCGGGGAGGTCCATTCCATGGGGCAGGATGCCTGCTTTTCCTGTTTGCCTTGCTTTTCTTCAGGGGCACCGATTACTTTTGCCGCCTGTGTGGAAGTTTCTTCACCGCATACACATGCGCTGCTAATTAATGCGACCACTGACCAAAACACGGGGGAAACGAGTAACTTTTTTATTCTCATGATTCTCCTAAAATTAAAATATCAATTTCTTTATTTTCTCCATAATCATAAAAAAGAAAATCCCCTAATCGGGGTGACCCGATTAGGGGATGGGTACTCATTATTTCAGGCTGTTACCGCCATTTGCTTTTCGCGCTTTGATGCATGATCCACATCACCAGCCCGCTTGCGAGGCTAATGAGCAGGAATAAGACTGTCCAGTTAAAAGACGCTTCCTCTTCTGTGGGCGCCATTGCCGTCACAGGAATTGGTTCCACTGCAGGGGTTCCAGTTGGGGCTTGCTTGGGCGCTACTGTAGATACAGCCACGCGGTCTTCTGCGGCTGGCGTTGCTGTGGAGGCAGGCGCAATTTCTGCTGCGGGAGCCATATCCTGTGCAAGAGCTTCTTCGGTGGCGGCTGGTAATTCTTCTACAGAGGCTGCTTCCAACGCTGTTTCCGGACCGCCGCCGCATCCATCACATCCGCCGCCATAGCCTGTATTCATGGGGGCAGCGGCTCCACCAAAACTTAACATGGGCAAAAGCGTGGTGGCTGTGAACGAGAAGAAGAATAGGACGGCAGCAAACGTTGTGGCAAATCGAAATATTGAATAGCTGCGCGGCAAGGGTGGTTTGAGACCGACCATTTGACGGGTGAGCGTGAAGTTGCGTGGAGCTTTACGGGCAGGCAGTTTGCGGAGAATGCTGCGGGTGGCACGCAGGTCGCTTATAACGGAAGCAAGCTCGGAGTCGGTCTTGAGGCGGGCTTCCAGTCGAGCCGCATCCGACGCATTGAGCTGTCCATCTAAATAAGCGGAGAGGGTTTCGATATCGCGTGAATTGATCATTAGGCATTCTCCTCTTCTAAACGATATGAAGAGGGTAAAAGTTCCTCGAAGGAACGCAAACACTCACGCAGTCTTAATCGAGCGCGTGCCAGGCGGCTTTTGATGGTGCCCAATGGCACGCGCGCGGCGGCGGCTACTTCGGTATAGTCCATGCCTTGTACATCAGCGAGTACAACAGCAGTGCGGAAATCGGTGGGCAGGGCATCGAGACAATGTTGAATGGCATGTTCGAGTTCGTCGGCTTCGGCTTTTTGCGCGGGCGTCATGTTTTTGTCTGCCAGCCATTTGGGCGAATCCATTTCTTCGCCATCGCTTGTTTCGGGTTCGAGGGGCGTGGTGGGACGGCGTTTCTGGCGGCGCAATTCGTCGAGGCAGGCATTCGTCGCGGTGCGCAAGATCCATGCTTTGAATGAACCGCCGCGAAATGAACGAATGCTTTGAAATGCGGAGATGAAAGCTTCCTGTGCGGCATCCTGTGCCATATCTTCGTCGCCGAGAATGCGCACGGTTGTATTGAAAACCGCATCCTGATAATGCAAGATAAGCGTGTTGAATGCGTTCAAGTCGCCTTGTTGTGCTGAAGTGATGAGTGTTGTTTCATCCATAAGGATTATTTTACCCCGCTTTATTTTTGAAAGGAATTTAATAACTTCTTTGTTTACAGCAAAGAAGTTATTTCACCCGTTTTGCGATGAAAAGATAGAGCCAGCGCCAGACCGTCATACCGAAGGCGTTGGCGCTGCCAAGGGCGAGCGCAAAAATTGGGATGCCGGTCGTGTGGAGGATGGCGGCGCGCAAGATGACCGCCAAGGGTGCTGTAAACAAAAATACAAGCGGTATTCGCAGCAAGTTCTTTGGGTCGTTAATGACTGTTTCATCGGAGAGACCCAGCCAGGGAGACAATACAAACCAGCCCAATGCCATGGGGAAGAATGCCGCCGCCATGCGAGGAAGGAAGGAGCTGCCAGCTTCGCCATGTGTGGCAAACCCGGTGACGGTAAGGATGGCAAGCGTGATGATATCGCCAAGGATGCGGATGGATTTTTTATTCATGGTCTTTTCTCAGAGTTGCATAACCGACAATTATTCCCTGCGCCCCTTCAATACGATGCGAATGGGGGTTCCTAAAAAGCCGTACTCGGCGCGAATCTGATTTTCAAGGTAGCGTAAATACGTGAAGTGCATCAGCGATGGTTCGTTGACATAGATCATGAAGGTCGGCGGGTCGCTGCGGACTTGGGTGCCGTAATACATGCGCAGCGCGCGTCCGGCATGGGTGGGATGCGGGTGCGCATCTTGTGCGTTGTGGATGATCTCGTTGATCTTGGAGGTGGTCAGGCGTGCGAGGCGTTCTTCCTGAACTCGTAATGCCAATGGCATCACCTGGTCCACACGCTGACCGGTCTTGGCGGAGATGTAGAGAATAGGCACATACGAGACGAAATTCAAGTCGTTGAGGATCTTCTCGGTATAGGCGTCCATTGTGGTGCCGTCTTTTTCGATGGCATCCCATTTGTTGACCAAAACCACACAGGATTTCCACTCATCTTTAATGAAGCCGGCGATATGAGCGTCTTGCGATGTGATGCCGGTGGTGGCGTCGATCATCAATAAGGAAACATCTGCGCGTTCGATGGCTTTGAAGGAACGGATGACGCTGTATTCTTCCACGCCTTTCTCGATCTTGCCGCGCCGCCGGATGCCTGCTGTGTCGATCAGTGTAATGGGCAGCCCGCCAAATTCAATGTTCATGTCAATGGCGTCGCGGGTCGTCCCGGCGATGGGGCTGACAATGACGCGTTCTGCGCCGACCAGCTTATTCAACAGGCTGGATTTGCCTGCATTTGGTTTGCCGACGATGGCGATCTTGATGTTGTTGTCTTCTTCGTCTTCTTTTTGTTCAGGGAAGGCTGCCACAAGCGCATCGAGCAGGACGCCGGTGCTGGTGCCGTGAATGGCAGAGACGGCAAAAGGTTCGCCCAAGCCGAGCTCATAAAATTCTGAAACCTGATCGCGGCGGTCTCGCGATTCGCATTTATTTACTACTAGAAAAGTCGGCGGCAGGAAACTGCCATCGGGTTGCTTCCTTTGCATACGGCGCAAAATATCAGCCACTTCACGGTCTGGTTCTGTTACGCCAGTTTCAACGTCCGTGACGAAGAGGATGGCGTCGGCTTCCTGAATGGCGGCTTGCGCCTGTCGGCGGATATCTTCGATGAAATCAACGGAACCAATTGAGAGCGGAGTCCGACCGCCATGGGTCGGGTCGATCCCGCCTGTGTCGATTACGGTGAAAGTGCGGGAATTCCATTCCGCATCGCCAAAGAGGCGGTCACGTGTGGTACCGGGGGTATCGTCAACGATCGCCATTCGCTCGCCAACCAGGCGGTTGAATAGTGTGGATTTACCGACATTGGGTCGGCCAACAAGGGCAACAATGGGTTTCATGGGTATATTCTACTTTCTCTTTCTCTAACCTGTCTGACGCGCCGAGCCTGCCAAGTATACCCAACATGAAGGATTTTCCTGGCAGGCTCGCGGTTTTTCGAAGGGGGCTATTGTACTTTATGGTTTGGCAGTTGGTGTAGGTGTATTTACATCCAGCGGGGTGAGCGATATTTCAATGGTGTTAGGCAGGATCGATTCGGCTACAACGTTAGCGACAAGTACTTCCACGCTTGGTGATAATTGATATATGCCTTCGGTGAGCCCGGTCAGGTCTACAGTAACGCGTACCGATTGGCGGGTCAATGTATCCAGCAGCGGCAATGGACCGGAGAGGATGATATCCACATTTGTGGGAGATATTTGCACGTTCAAGTCTTTTTCCAACCCGATGATCTCAATCCGTTCACTGGAGATGGTTACACTGCTTTCGATCGGTGAGACCCCCGCCTGCACAAACACGGTCTGTTCACCGATGATGGAGATGCCTGCGGGCAGGCTGAGCTTTAGTCTGGTCGTAATATCATCCTGCGCATTTTGCAGGTCAAGCGGCTGGGTTTCCAAAACGCCGGGCAAGCTGTTGACGATTTCTGGGTCTGTGGAATAGATGGTCACCACGGGCGGAGAAACGGAAATATCCGTAAGGCGGTATCCACTAGCCACGCGCCCGAGTGTCGTGACCTTGACTGCTACATCGCGATAGCCGCCCTGCTGGCTGACCGGGAGGACAACATGCACCGTTTCGGGAGAAACGGTCACACCGTTTACCACTTGACCACGTTCATCAAGTACTTCCACTTTAAGGGATTGATCGTAATTTTCACGGATACGGTTCAAGTCAATGGATACTCGTGTGCGGCTCACTTTTTCGACCTGCGACTGAGCGCCAGATACGACAACGGTCAGCGGCTCCAGATCGACCTCTCCGACTTGATACCCAATAGCAACCTCACCTGCGATGCGTAAATCTATATCCATGGATTTCGTGATAAGCGGTTCCAGTGCAAAGTCCACTGTTTTCGGAGAGACGGAAACGATCTGAACTGGGCGTGCATCCACCTGGATCTGAAGATCGAGCGAATGATCACCTGAGCTCAGTCCGGAAACATCTAAAATTGCGCGTACGATAGCTGGGTTATCTTCGATCAACTTCCAGACCGAACTAGGCGCACGCAAGGTTACATCTACTTCTTTTGGAAGGGTATTACTGAAAACCAGGTTTGAGGATTGACCGATGATCTCAATCGGTACAGGGGCTGCAAGCGTGCGCGTCTGGTCAGGGTCGGCAGAGGTGACAGAAGAGATCCACACTGCAACTGCCAATGCAAATGCCCATAAAAATGTACGGTAATTATCGACCAACCAGCGAAACATGATAATTATTTTTCTTCCTTCCGGCGTTTTTTGCCGGAAAATAGACTATTAATAAAGCCGCCCTTTTGTTCCGTGCCGCTTGGGCGGAAGAAGGCGGTGAGGATGTTCTCTAATCGTTCCGGGTCGAGGCGTCTCAACATTCTGCCGGAATGTGCTATGGAAATGGCACCGGTCTCTTCTGAAACGACAATGGCAATGGCATCACTTACTTCGGAAATACCCAGCGAGGCACGGTGGCGCAATCCCATCTGGCGTTCGGGTGTGCGGTTCAAAATACCGCTTGCGGACAAGGGCATCACACAAGATGCTGCCGCAACCTGCGCGTCCACAATGATGACGCCGCCGTCATGCAGAGGGGTGTTCGGGTAGAAGATCTGCAGCAATAATTCCGGGGTAACCTTTGCATTTAGTTTCACGCCGGTTTGAATATAGTCATCGAGATGGTCGAGCCGCTGCATTACGATCAATGCACCGTGTTTTCGGGCGGAGAGTCTTGTTGCGGCACCTACCACCGCGCGGATGGTCTCTTCGAGGGCGGAGTCGGCAGATTTTACGGCTGCGGGCAAAAAGGTTCCGGCGCGACCAATGCGTTCCAACGTGCGGCGGATCTCAGGCGCAAAAATAACGGGTAGGGCAAGCAGCATGGCGGGCAGGGCGTTGCGTGCAAACCATGAAAAAGCGGGTAGTTCCACCAGGCTGGTGATCAATGTGATCGTCACGATGAGCATGATCATGCCGCGCAACAATGCCATGGCTTGCGTATCCCGCAGGGAATACAGCAACACAAAGAAAATCAGCGTGACGAGCATGATATCCAATATGCTCAGCCAGCTGACACGTTGAAAGATAAAGAAGAGGTTGTTCAGTAATTCAGTCACGTGTAATTGAGACGGCTCTCCATCACGGCTGTCAGTTCGGGATGCGCCCCAAATCCACTGAAGATATATTCAGCCTAAATGGGACGGAGAACGCGGTCCTGCCTTAATTGTTTGAAGAAGAGTGCACTCCCAGCAGGGGCGGCTTCTTCGGCGGCTTCCTGCCATGCCTGCACGCCGAGGCTTTCCGATGTGCGTTTTTCATACCCTAGCTTTTTCCAAAGGGCATCTTGTGTTGCAAGGTTATCCATTGCAAAGATCAGGGAAGCTTCACTCTGTAGTTCGGAAGAAGCTCCTTCCACACCCTGAATGAGGACTTCAAGAGCTTTTGGGGCGTCGAGGTTTTCTTCAAGAAAAATATCGGTAGTGCGGGTTACCAGGTTTTCCACCTGCCAGCCAGCTACACCGACAACGCCATCATCCATCTTAAGCAGCATATAGGCTTTATCGCCGAAACTTTCCATGACTTCATCGGCGTTCATTTTACGCTTGCCTTTACTTAACCGGGTGATCAAGTCTGCGATGGAGGCGGCATGTTTGGGTTTGCCACGTTGGGAGGAGAAATCCCCGGTTCCTGTGGATTTTTTAATGGTGATCGTTTCAGCGGGTGCGTCTTTTGCGCCAGGGATGATCTCCTTCCACGCCTCGCTGACCTGTTTCCATAGATCATCATACGAACCTGTGTTCGTAATGACCATATTTGCCATCTTTACTTTCGCGCTTTGCGGCGATTGCGCACGGATGCGTTCCTGTGCCTGTTCCAAATTGAGTCCGCGTTTTCTCATCAGTCGTTCCACTTGGATGACTTCAGGTGCATTGGTCACCCAGATCGAATCGCAGGCTTTACGCAGGTCACCTTCGAGCAGTTTGATCGCTTCAATGACGATCACCGGCTGGCTGGCACGTTTGATAAGCATTTCCGTTGCCTGACGCACCAATGGATGGACGATCTCTTCCAGTTGTCGCATGGCTTCCGCATCCCCAAAGACCAGGTTGCCAAGTTTCTTGCGGTCAATTTCACCTTCGCGGTTGATCAGCCACTTCCCGAATATATCCACTACTGGTTGATATCCTGGTGCGCCTTTGGCATACGCACGATGTGTAAGTGCGTCTGCATCAATGGTATATGCGCCTAAATGTTCCAGCATGCGGCGGACGACGCTTTTTCCGGTGGCAATATTTCCGGTGAGACCAATGACAAATTTACCTGGCAGGTTGCTCAAGGGGATTCCTCTTCAAATTACGTGATGGGTCAATTTTAATGTCTTTTCCAGAAATGTCCACCTTTAAGTATTGAATCTTCATGCCTGTTACGGACTTGCATCCATGTGGTTGACTCTCTTTCCTTCCACGGGTATCATGAAAATACTTCAGGCTGGTCGGGCAATCGCGGTTCTGCGTTGACGGGATCGAGGAAAGTCCGCACTCCTATAGAGCACGGCGTCGGATAGCACCCGGGGCGGGGAAGTCTCGTCATTCGTTGACGGGAAGATCGCTGAAAGGCGTGAACCTGCCGGAAAAGGGCCACAGAAACAAACAGCTGCCTTTGGCAGTGATGGTGAAAAGGTGGTGTAAGAGACCACCGGCGCGCGCAGTAATGTGCGTGGCCAGGTAACCCCCGCCGGGAGCAAGGCCAAGCAGGGACGATTTCGTCTGTGGACGATGGGAGGCTGCTCGCCTCCATACGTGCCCTTCCCTCTTGTGGGTTGGGCCAGTCCCGGGTAGGCTGCACCGAGCGGCGCGGCGACGCACCGCCCAGAGAGATGATTGCCCAAGCGGAGCGATCCGCTGGACAGAATGCGGCTTATAGACCAGCCTGAAGTGCTTGCTCCTAGAATAGAGTTTTCTTGTTAATCTGTTGGACAGTAAATTTTATAAACATTGAGTAGTTAATTAAAGGAAACTTTATAACATTCTTTCAAGATGGCATCCCTACCTTTAAGAACAGCGGCTTGAGAATAAAATTTTTCAAAATGCTTATGACGTCCTCTGCCTTGTGAATGGTGGGGTAAACACTCGCTTTACCGCCCTTGTCTAAAAAGAGACTGATAAGATAAAGTTGCCGTAGAGGTCATACGGTTTAAAAAATAATAGGATGGTCAGAATGAATCCGAATGAATTAAAAACACCAAAAGAGCCCGGAGGTTGGTCGAATCCTACTATTGTTGCCGCAATTATTGCTGGAGTTTTTGCGGTGATTGCCGCTTTAATAGGCGCTTATGCAGTTTTGGTTGCGGCTGGTAAAGAACCTACTTTACCTTCTTTCGGTACTCAGACCTATTCAGTAGAAGGTACCTGGGTTGGTACGATAACTGCATCTGATGAGTCGTATCGTACTCAAGCGACATACTTCATCAAATCAAATTGCGCGCTTGGACAAGCCTGTGGCACGTATGAAATGCCTGTATATGGTTGTAAAGGGGATTTGGTCTACAATGGCGTTACTCAGGATGTTTATGAATTTACAGAGAAGGTAAGCAAAGACTCTCCTGATTTTTGCAAGAAAAATACGATCGACCGGTTTACGGTGGCTGCTGGTGATGAATTAAGTTTTTCTTCTTTGTATATTGGTGAGCAGGGCACGATTTCTGCAAGCGGCACGCTTAGAAGGAAGTAGAGTGGTGTACTGGATGAATGAAAGCACAGAGCATTAGACGTAGTGAGCTTTCTGGCGAAAATTAGAACCAAAATTAAAAGCCTGAGATTATTTGCTTTGCAGTAAATTACTCAAGCCAAGGAGCGCAAAATGCTAAGTGATCTCGGTCGTAATCTTTTTTATGCTTTTATTGCTGAATTACTGGTTGCAGTCATTGCTCTACTTGTTAGAGAAGATAAGAAAAAAGTTATAGTTGTGCTTCTAGTTGGGACAATTATTGCCGGATTGATAGGTTTTGGTACGCCATTTGCAGAGACATTTGCGTCATCAGTCACTACACCAGTAACAATTGAAGACATCGCATCAAATGATCAACCTGTAGAACTTGCGTCGGATACTCAATTATCGAATTCAGATTTTGGGTCGTTGTTGTATGAAGATACATTTGAATCGGATGCAGGTGTCTGGTCTTTACAAAGCGGGAATTCAATTCAAAATGGCGAGTTGATCTTATCTCCAGCAACTTCTACTTTTCCCAACTGGTCTACAGAATATTCGGATTTTATATTTGAAACGGAATTTCGTTTTGTAAACCCCCAGTCTACACATTATTTTACAGCGTATTTGCGTTACACTGATTGCGCTGCAGGGAATTGCAGTACGCAAGTATTTGTTTCATCATCATCAGATATCGCTGCTTGGCATATTGGATCTGATAAAAAGCAGCTAATGAATTACACCCAGGCATCACAGTTGAAATTAAATGAAACAAATACCCTTACAGTAGTCGCTAAAGGCAGCGAGTTTAATGTTTACGTCAATCGTGTATTTGTGAGAAGTTTTTCTGATGCATCGTACAAGTCTGGCAAGGTTGTGCTCGACGCAGATGAAGCACCTACGGCGGTCAGCTATGTCAGAATTTACGCTTTGCCATAGCGGCTTTACCTATGTGTGTCGTTGATTCTGCGTTTGTGGATATGAAATTATTCGAAGACTTATCTAGAACCTGTCTCAAAAATACTGTGTCACCCTGAGGGAGTGTTCTTTGCGACCGAAGGGTCTCTTGTTTTGGGTGTAGAGATCCTTCGCTATCGCTCAGGATGACATTTTTGAGATAACTTCTAAATACTTGCATCAAGCTTTGTAAGCCCTACTGTTATGAAAAATTCCCGCCTCGCCTTGCTTGTCCAGCAGTTACTTGCGCAATCTTCATCGCGCGAAACCATAAAACTTGCAGTGGGGGAATTGCTGCTGCATGAAATGAAGATTGAGCAGGAATGGAAAGAGTTAACAACTTCTACACCTCTTGAAAATATGAAATTGAATATCCGCGTCATTCCGGCGCAGCAACAGTGCATGTGATGCTTTCTGATTTATCACCCCGGCGAAAAAGAAACCATTTGTCCGCAGTGCCGCAGCGTGGGTGCAAAGATACTGTCAGGCGAGGAGTTTTATCTTGAGGCGGATTAAGCAGATGCGTCTTGCCTGGTTACTGGCTATATTGCTGATCATGCTTGCCTGCAACGTTCCGTCCGCATCCACCCCGACCCCGAACCTGCTCGCCACTTTATCAGCAGTGACTGCCCTCCCGGCAGACTCCACTCTACAACCTGATATCGTTCCTTCATCCATCAGCGAGCCGACCGGTAAGATCGCTTTTGTTTGTCAGATATTCAAAGCGCAGGCAAGTAACCAGATCTGTATCATCCATGCCGATGGTTCTGGCTTTCAGCGTTTAACCACCGACGACACCCGCCAACATTATTACCCGTCCATGTCGCCGGATGGGCAAAGTGTTATCTATGCTGCATTTCGCGAGCCGAACATCTATGAAATATACGAAATGAATATTGCCAGCGGCAATGTCACACAATTGACTGATCGCCTCGGTAACCTGAACGGACCGGAAATTTCACCTGACGGTTCCCTGATCGCTTTTAAACTTTCTACAGCGGCGGCGAATCAAATATGGGTGATGAACCGTGATGGCACAAACCCTTATTTCATTCCCAATGCTTTGGGTTGGGACCCGACCTGGTCACCGGATGGGATGTCCATTTTATTTGCATCGGATATGCAGGGTGGTGTTCAGCTTTACACGATCAAGCTTGATGGGAGTGAACTGCTAAAGATCAGCAACCTGCCCGCGATACGGGGAAGAAGCGATTGGTCTCCGAATGGTCAGTTCATTGTTACCTATTCCGGTGAGGCATGGAAGCGTGATGTTTACATCATGAATGCGGACGGCTCGGATGCGCGTATGTTAAGCCCAACGGGGGGCAATTCACAGGGACCCTCCATTTCACCGGATGGTCAGTGGGTGGCATTTACTTCTTACTATGATCATTATGGAGAAGATCACGGCTGCGAAATCTACATCATGCGTGTGGATGGATCCGATGTTCGCCGTCTGACAGATAACGATTATTGTGATTATCAGCCCCGTTGGGGTCCATAAGGAGCAGAGGTTGGATATTAAAGATAAAGTTGTTATCGTTACAGGAGCGTCATCTGGGATCGGTGCTGCTGCTGCCTTGGAATTTGGGCGCGAGGGCGCGAAAGTTGTGCTGGCTGCCCGTCGATTCGAGCGATTGCAAGCAGTTGCGCATGAGATCGAGTTAATGAATACAGGCGCGCAGGCTCTTGTTGTACGAACAGATATCTCCAAATTTGAAGATATTGAGAGACTCGTGAACCAAACACTTGCGGCGTTCGGGCGTATTGACGTATTGGTCAATAACGCTGGATTCGGTCGGCTGGATTGGTTGGAGAAACTCGACCCAATGGAAGATATAAAAGGGCTGATGGATGTAAATGTGATGGGCTTGATCCAAACCACGCGTCAGGTCTTGCCTGTGATGATCCGCCAGCGCAGCGGCAGCATCATCAACATGTGCTCGATCTCGGGTTTGGTCGGAACCCCGACCTACACCATTTACTCTGCTTCGAAACATGCCGTGCATGGATTCTCAGAAGCCTTGCGGCGCGAGGTGGAACCGTGGGGCATCCACGTTTCGCTTCTTTATCCCGGCGGGGTTAAGACCGAGTTCGCCCAACGTGCAGGCATTAAAAGAAAGACCAATGCATCCACACCAAATTTTATGGTTCTGACGGCTGAACAAGTTGGAAAAGCTGTGGTAAAACTGGTGCGCCATCCGCGCCGAATGTGGATCATGCCCTGGCTTTGGGGTTTTACCGTTTCCCTTAACCGTTTTCTTCCCGGGCTAGTTGACCGAATGACCATTAATACGTTTACCCTCCCTGAACGCGCAGATGAGATCACGAACCGTAATTAGGTTCAACCATTGCCATGGAGGGCAGTCTTATGGGATTTCTATCCAGTTTGTTTGGTCCGTCTGTGCCGACGATCACAGCGGAAGAGTTAAGTGAAAAGTTGAAGTTTGGCAAACATCCTTTGGTGTTGGATGTACGCCAGCCGGAGGAGTTTCGCACCGGGCATATTGCTGGCGCAAAACTAATTCCTTTGAACGATCTGCACAAGCAAATGGGCGACCTGCCCAAAGGACGCGAGATCGTTTGCATTTGCGCCAGTGGCAGCCGCAGTACTTCGGCGGCAAAGATGTTGGCAAAAGAAGGCTTCAACGTGCTGAACGTGCAGGGCGGCATGCTTGCCTGGCGGCGGGCAAAACTTCCTGTGCAGAAATGACAAAAAAGAGACAGCCAAACGGCTGTCTCTTTTTTGTCATCTGTTCGAGGCGGGTTTAAGGTCTTTCAAGTTGAGTTGATAGGTGACGCGCCCGTTGTATTCGTTTGGCTCGTAAGTGAACAGCAGGTCTACGCGGGCAGGCATGGATTTGTGCCATTCGCCAAGTTTAAATCCGATCGCATCGTGGGTGACGCCTTTTTCGTCTTCAAGCGACATCTTGATATGTTTTCCATCCGAGCCGACGATGCGGGAGCTTTTGACCTTGACATTGCGCGCCACGAAGGACGCTTCTCGATTGCCATAGCCAGTGGGTTCAAGATACTTCAATCCTTTTTCGTACACGTCGGGGCGCATCTCAGAGAGGGATACTTCCGCGTCTGCCGTAACGGTGGGCTTGAGTTCTGTCTCTGATAGTTTTTCCGCCGCGATGGCTTTCAGCCGGGCTACGAGGGCGGGAAGGTTTTCGTTCTTAACCGTAAAGCCAGCCGCAGCGGCATGCCCACCATGACGGACAAGCAAGTCGGCGCATTGGTCGAGCGCATCCGTGATATGAAATTCGGGGATCGAGCGGCAGGAGCCGCGAGTTTCTTCTTCGCCCTTGGAGGCGACAATGGCTGGGCGGTAAAATTTTTCGGTGAGGCGTGAGGCAGCCAAACCAACCACGCCGGAGTTGAAATCTTCATGTGCTGCAAAAAAGAGATAGGCATCCGGGTCTTCACTGATGACCATTTCTTCGGCGCGGGTTTGCATGTCGCGCGTGATGCGCTGGCGCTCGCGATTCTGCATATCCAACTGCTGGGCGAGTTCGCCTGCTTTAAAGACATCGGTTGTGGTTAATAACTCAAATGCTGCCAACGCTTCTTTTAATCGCCCGGCTGCATTCAGGCGCGGACCCAGCATGAAGCCAATATGCCCGGCATTGACCTTTGGCAAATTAACTTCTGAAACCGCTGCCAGAGAAAAAAGCCCCTGACGGGTGGTTTGGCGCATCTGGCGCAGTCCTTTTTTAACGAGTACACGATTTTCGCCAACAAGCGGAGCGAGATCTGCAACGGTTCCAAGGGCTACCAGGTCGAGCAACGAGTTGAGGATCTGACCGTTAACCACAGACAACGAACCTTGGTCTGTAGTCGAGGCTTTGTCATCGGAAAGTAAAGCTTCAGCGATCTTATAGGCGATGCCTACACCAGCCAAGTCTTTATCGGGATATGTATCGCCGTGGCGTTTGGGGTTGATGACGGCGAGGGCGGAAGGCAGGTTTTCATCGTCTGGATGGTGGTGGTCGCTAATGATGAGGTCCAACCCCAAGGTTTTTGCATGAAGCGCTTCGCTGGGTGAGCGGATGCCGCAATCTACGGTGATGACCAGTTTTACACCGTCGGCTTTTAATTCATCCAATGCGTTGTTGTTGAGACCGTACCCTTCTTCGAAGCGGTTGGGGATATAGCCACGTACGTTGGCGCCAAGTTTCCTTAAGACTTCCACCAGCAGTGCGGTGGCAGTGACTCCATCTACATCATAATCACCGTAGATGGCGATGGGTTCGTTGTTCGTCATCGCAAAGCGGATGCGCTCAATTGCCTGGCGCATATCCGTCATTTGGAACGGGTCGGTGTTGCTGTTCGGTTCGCCGCGTAAATAGGCGCGGGCGCTGGGGTCGTCGGCGAAACCGCGGTTGAAGAGGACCTGCCGCAAGAGTGGGGGAAAGGCAGATAGCGCCGAATCAGCTTCGGGGGAGATGCGAGGCGAGATATTCCAGTGTTTATCTTGTGTCATAAAAGTGTGCGGAGTATAAACGAGTCCAAAGTCAATAGGAAGGGGAAGCCGCATATATTATGGATATTTGAGACGGGTATAATTTGTTTATCATGGAAGAGCTTTCGTTAACCACCCCGGCTTTATTGTTCCCAACGGTTTCGCTTTTGATGTTGGCATACACCAATCGTTTTTTGACACTTGCCACCATCATCCGCAGCCTGAATGACCGTTTTCATGAAAGCGGCGATAAGAACCTGCTGGCGCAGATCGATAACCTGCGCTATCGTGTTTATCTCATTCGTAATATGCAGATCGTGGGCGTGTTGAGCTTGTTGATGTGTGTGGTGAGTATGTTCGCGTTGTTTGCCGGTTGGTCTGATGGCGGCAAATGGAGCTTTGGTGCGGCGCTGGTCTTGATGATCGTTTCGCTTGGAATTTCATTGCGTGAGTTACAGATCTCTGTGGGGGCGTTGGATCTGTTGCTCACAGACCTCGAAAAGCATGACGAGGGCTGATATAGGGTTCTGGGTTTTTGCAAACTTGCCTTTTTTATTTTCCCCAATTCTTCACACATGAAGGCTGTTGTTTATAACAACTGCCCGATTTCCATAACGGCACGAGTGAGCACATCTTCGGAGTGATGTGAGAAGGCAAGGCGGAATGCATTTTGCGGGCACGGACCCGGGTAAAAAATATTGGCGGGGGCGATGGAAATTCCCTTTTTCAAGGAACGATAGAATAGATCAATAGCTGATATTCGTTCGGGTAACCAGACCCACACGAAGAACCCTCCGCTGGGTTTTGTCCAGCGCAGGTCGGCGGGGAAGTGGGTTTGCATGGCATTTAGCAGTGCATCACGCCGTGAGCGATAGACGGGGATGATGCGTTCGAGGTGTCGCTCATACTCGCCGGTGGAGAGAAAGTCTGCGAGGGCGCGCTGGTTGAGCGTTTCGACAGGTCCGCTGGAAATGGCTTTGAGGCGTTCGATGTGTTCGCGCAGGCGTCCGTGGCAAAGGACGAACCCGATGCGCAAACCGGGCATCAGCGAATGAGAGAATGTCCCTACATAGATCACATCCGGGTCTAGGGCGCGAAGCGGAGTGTGTGGCATGCCGTCGTAGGTAAGGTCGCGATAGGTTGCATCTTCCACAACGGGGATATCGTACTTGTTCATCATTTTTAGAAATTCATGTCGGGCGGGCATCGTCCAACAGGTGCCCAGCGGATTTTGATGATCTGCGGTGACAAAGACGAAACGCAGGCGGTCATTTGCGTCTTGAAGTTGCGCCTCGAGTGATGCGAAATCGGGTCCGCTTTCAAGTAGGTCAAATCCACGCACGTTCAGACCGAGGTAACTGAAGTTTGTCCAATTGCCAAAGTATTGGGGTAGTTCGGTCAATACACTATCGCCGGGCGCGGCGAGTGCGCGGCTGATAAGGGATACGCCTTCCAATACGCCATTTGTGATCAGTACATCGTTAGGGTCGGCTTGAATACCTTGTTTGACAAGGTCTGCGCAGATTGCTTGTCTTAATGGATAGTACCCTTGCGGATGTTCGTAGTTGGCGGTCTTTTTTCCGTCACGCCTCAATACCCGTTGACGGGAGCGATCGAAATCTTCAACGGGCATCAGTTCATCTGCTGGTGGACCATACCCAAGCGAGATCATGCCTTCAGACCAATGCATACGGCGGATCTCTGCAATAAGCTCATCGGTCTGAATCGTGTCCTGAGCGGGCATTTTTTGAACCAGTGAGCTACTTTCGCTCAATCCCTTTTCGATATAACTTCCACTTCCCGGTTTGGATGCCAGCACGCCGCGCGCCTTTAGTTCCTGGTAGGCATTGATGATCGTAGAGCGATGGACGCTATTTTGGTCTGCCAGTGTGCGAGATGGCGGTAGTTGCTGTCCCGATTGCAGCTGTCCGTTGCGGGCGGCTTCTGTAATGTAGTCTGCAACCTGCAAGTAGAGCGGCTTGGTGGCGTTCGTATCTAAAGGAATTAGCAATGTTTTCACGGAGTTGATTCTACCAGTTTGACCCATGGCACCGTAACTGGCAGTCCGCGTTCGTCAATGCCGGGTAGCAGTGCTTTGCGGTCTACAATCAAGACGGTGTAGTGTTTGCCGGGAAGTACATCCAGCGCAAGCAATGGACTGCCAACGCAATCAGTCGGAACGGAACATTCTGTGTAGCCGTAGTGATAATCCATGGGGTCATTGCTGAGGCGGGCATAGAAGACATAGGTTCCCGGGGCAGGCACAGCCATATCCAATGGAGGCGAGGTGGGTAAGAGCGGCGCGGTGTGCATGCCCGCAGACATGAAGATCCCAACCGTTCTGCCTGTGTACACTTCCTGTGCGTAAAGGTTGGCAGAGAAGCCTGCCCCGCCTGAGCCCATGTTCAAGGCGATGTTGACTGTGGCGGGTTCGCCTACAAATGTAGGCGATGGGACTTGGGTATAGAATGGCACCAAGGTGGCGGTGAGAAAGTGATTGGGGTCGAATGTGGGCGGCTTGGTTTCTTCCGCCGCCAACGGGGTGGGAATGGGCAGTCCGGTAGGTTCAGTGCCTTGTGTGCAGGCGGCAAAAGCAAGAAAGCCCATCAATGGAACGATAACAATAATTTTTTTCATTTGTCCTACTCCTAACGTTTTCTCCATTATATAAATCGGTCTGACTTTGCAAAAGGACCAATTCCGCGTGAGTTTACCTACCAATTCGAGGGCGGGGTTTCATCCTGTATAATTCGCTTATGTTTGAATTCAACATTACAGCCAAAAATAACCGTGCCCGTACGGGCGTCTTTTCCACCCCGCATGGCAACCTGGTCACTCCTGTTTTTGCTCCTGTTGGTACACAAGCAACCGTTAAAACCCTGACGCCGGAACATTTGAAAGGCATCAGTGCTTCCCTTGTCTTGAGCAATACCTATCACTTATACCTTCGCCCAGGCGATGAACTCGTACGTGATATGGGTGGACTTCATAAGTTCATGCAGTGGCCCAACCCAATGCTGACCGACTCCGGCGGTTTTCAGGTATTTTCACTTTCTCAAACCCGCAAAGTGGATGAAGATGGTGTGACCTTTAAGAGTCACATTGATGGTTCCACGCATCGTTTCACGCCTGAGAAATCCATTGCCATTCAGGAAAACCTTGGGGCAGATATCATCATGGCGTTCGATGAATGTTCTGATCCCAACGACCATGCTTATATTAAGAAAGCCATGGAGCGGACCCATCGTTGGGCGGAGCGTTCGCTCAAAGCAAAAACACGCAGCGACCAGGCTCTTTTCGGGATCATTCAAGGCGGTGTTGACCCTGCACTGCGTGAGGAGTCTGCCAGATTCATTTCTTCTCTTGATACGCCCGGTATCGCCATTGGAGGGCTCTCCGTTGGTGAGACCAAACAGGAAATGCACGATACATTGGATGTTGTCACACCATTGCTGCCTGAAAACAAACCGCGTTATTTGATGGGAGTTGGCACCCCCGAAGACCTGATCAACGGGGTTCTGCGTGGAGTGGATATCTTCGATTGTGTTCTGCCCACCCGGCTGGCACGGCATCATTCCGCTTTTGCACCGGAAGGGCGTCTTAATATGATGAACGCCACTTTTGCAAGAGACGAGCGCCCGATCGATGAGACCTGCGATTGCTATGCCTGCACCACTTTTACGCGCGCATACATCCGCCATTTGATCGTGGCAAAGGAACTGCTGGCGGGAACTCTGATCTCCATTCATAATTTGCGGGCATTGATCCGCCTGATGGAGCGTATCCGTATCTATGTTGCCGACGGCTCTTTTGAATCTCGCGCGCCGGAAATGCTGGCACAATGGTCGAATAATGCCAAACGTGCAATGAATGGAATTGCCCGGTGAATACATTTCAAGCGTTCCTACTCGGCATTGTTCAGGGGCTGACGGAGTTCATCCCTGTTTCTTCCACTGCGCATCTGCTCATTGCCGGTAAATTACTTGGGCTCCCCTCAGATGACCGTACTTTTGCGTTCAATATCATCATCCAAATGGGAACTGTGCTCGCCATGCTGATCTTCTTCTGGCACGATATATATGAAATCAGCAAAGCCTTTCTGCTTGGCATCTATCATAAAAAGCCATTTGAGAATCTTAATGCTTATCTCGGCTGGCTGGTCATTGCAGCGACCATTCCTGCAGGTGTGGTGGGACTGGTGTTGAATCAGTTCGTAAAAGATATGTCCGGTGATCCCTTATTGTGGGCTGGGGTTCGCCTTTTATTCACGGCTATTCTGCTGGCAGTAGTGGAATATTTCGATAAAAAGAGCCGTGTATTGGAATCTGCCACATGGGCGGATGCTCTCTCGGTCGGTTTGTTTCAAGTACTGGCGATCTTCCCCGGTGCCTCCCGCTCCGGCTCAACGATGGCAGGAGCAATGTTCCGCGGCTTTGACCGCCCTTCGGCGGCGCGTTTCGCCTTCTTGATGTCTGCACCGATCCTGCTTGTGGCGGGCTTGTATGAGACCATTCAAGCCATTCTCCTCCCGAATACAACGGAGTTTTTACCCATCCTGCTGACCGGTTTTGTAACATCTGCCATTATCGGTTGGCTGGCGATCCGTTGGCTGCTTGGATATTTGCGCAAACACTCTTTGTATGTTTTTGCGCTCTATTGTTTTATGGCAGGACTGCTCGTATTATTTTTGAAGTAGTTCGTCCCATATCATTATTATTGATTTCTGGAGACTGTATGGACACAAAATCCCTTCTTAAATTGTTGGTTGAAACTGAGTCGCCCTCGCATGAAAAAGCCGCCGTGGATCGAGTCGGCGCGATCGTTGTTGATGAGGCGCGTAAATTAGGTGCGGCAGTGGAGATCATTCCCAATGCGGTAACTGGCGATCATGTCATTGCACGCTGGGGAGCCGACGCCAAGAGGAAACCGATCCTCCTGGTTTGCCACATGGACACGGTCTTTCCGTTGGGTACACTCAAAAAATTCCCGTACAGTGAAGCTGAAGGCAAGATCATGGGTCCTGGTGTGTCGGACATGAAAGCGAGCATTGCCATTTCACTTGGCGCCATTGAAGACGCTCGTCAAAATGGGACTACCCGTCCGATCACATTGCTATGCACCTCTGATGAAGAGATCGGCAGTGATACATCCCGTGAATTGATACAGCGTCTTGCGAAAGAGTCTGAATTGGTGCTGGTGATGGAACCCGCCCTGATCGACGGCTCATTGAAGACATGGCGCAAGGGCGGCGGCGGTTTCCACGTTAAAGTGAAAGGGCGCGCCGCACATGCAGGCGGCGACCACGAAAAAGGACGCAATGCCATCGAAGAAATGGCACATCAGGTCATCGCGATACAAAAGATGACGGACTATGAAAAGAAAACCACATTAAATGTCGGTGTGATCAGCGGCGGGACGGTTTCAAACGTAGTGCCAGACGAAGCCAATATCGATGTGGATGTGCGTATTTTACAGCCTGGAGAATGGGAACGCCTCGAAGCGTTGATGAAAGAGCTCAAGCCTGTGTTAGACGGTACCTCTATCGAAGTAACTGGTTCTCTCAATCGCGGACCGATGCCGTTCGATGAGTTGATGCAGGCAACGTTTGGCAAGGCAAAGACGATTGCCGCCGAGATCGGCGTTGATCTAAAGGCAGGCGGCACAGGTGGCGTTTCTGATGCGAACCTTGTCGCGCCGTTCGGTATTCCCGTGTTGGACGGGTTAGGTGCCATCGGCGAGAACTATCATTCAGAACGTGAATACATCTTTGCTGGCAGCCTCGCTCAACGTGTAAAGTTGATCTCTGCGTTTCTAAAAAACTGGTAATTGGTTACGGCGGCGGGGACGTCGCCGTAAAAGTTTGCCGCACAGGTTACGGAGAAAGAACTTATGTCGCAAAACGGATATTCAGGAAAGATGGGGTATGTGCTTCTAACTTTCCTTTCTTCTATTTCCACCCTGTTCGCAGCATGTGCGCCTTCAGATCAACCAACTACTCAGCAAATGATCTCTGCGGATGCCACTTCCGCTGCGCAGCCGTGGATGAGCGATTTGTTCGCTTGCGCTGATGAACTTTCCATTGTGGTGAAGATCGCGCCCGATGATCCACAGATCTATCTGCGCATTGGCGAGCCGGAAACTTTACTTGTCCCTGCTTATCAAATCGATGAAGAGGAGTTGCTTATCGTTACGCATCGTGAAAGCCCGGTGCAGAAGCTCTCTCTCGAAGAGGCTCAGGCGTTGTTTTCCGGCTTGGGGGATCCTTCCATGCAAGTGTGGGTATATCCGTCAGAGTTGGATGTGCAACGGGTGTTTGAGCAATTTGTGATGCAAGGTAGAAGCGTTGCTTCGTCCGCAGACATTGCGGCAGGTCCGCAGCAAATGTCTGACCTGCTCAACGCCGAATCCAATGCAATTGGTATCCTCCCAAAGCATTGGAAAGCGGGGAACCCCCGTGAAGTCTATTCGTTGGGGGTATTTCCTGTGTTGGCGGTCTTAAAAGAGGAGCCGCAAGGTGCAGTGGCTGCGGTGCTGGCTTGTCTGCAAAACGATTGAAAATAAACTGCAAATAAGCCTTTTGCGCTCTATTGCACAATAGGGGTACAATTTGGCTCGCTTATGAATACATCCATTATTGAATTAAAAAATGTAAGCAAGACCTACTCAACGGCGGCAGGGGATTTTCCGGCGTTAAGGAATATTAACCTCACGGTAAATTCAGGGGAGTTTCTTGGCGTTGTGGGAAAATCCGGCGCTGGTAAATCCACTTTGTTGAATATGATCAACGGGGTGGATGGACTTTCCAGCGGTGGAAGTGATCGTCAATTCTGGCGGTCAGCGCGTTTCTGTGCATGAACTGAGCGAAGATGAAAAGGCGCGTTGGCGCGGCAAGACGATGGGTGTGGTGTATCAATCTTTTCAATTGCTGCCCATGCTGACCCTGGTTGAGAATATTACACTGCCAATGGACCTCGCTGAAAATTTTAAACCGCGCGAATCACGTGAGCGCGCTTTGGAACTATTGCGCCTGGTCGAGATCGAAGAACATGCCGATAAACTCCCCGCCTTTGTTTCCGGCGGACAGCAACAGCGTGTGGCGATCGCGCGGGCACTTGCCAATGACCCGGAGATTCTTGTTGCCGATGAACCCACCGGGAGTTTAGACTCGATCACTGCGGACCATATCTTCGATGTGTTTTCACGGCTCGTTACGGAACGCGGCAAGACCATTATTATGGTGACGCATGATATGGGCTTGCGAGGACGCTTTACCCGCAGCCTGACCCTTACCGATGGAGAATTGGAAATGGAAGTGACGGCTGCTGCCAAGCCAAAGAGGAGCCGCAAACAATGACCACTGCGACTAAAAAACGCGCTCCGGCGCGGACTCCGCACAAGGCTGCTCCTCAGCGTGTGCATGATGCTGCGCTGGAAGCGATCATCGAAATGCGCGGCGTTGTGAAAAGATTTTCCAATGCGGCTGGCGAGTTTACCGTCCTTAAGGGTGTGGACTTGATGATCAACAAAGGTGAATTCGTTTCCATTGTCGGTAAATCTGGCAGCGGCAAGTCCACTTTGTTGAACATGATCACTGGCATCGATCATCCCAGCGATGGGCGGGTCATCGTAAACCATAATGACATTTATACCGGTGTAAGTGAGAGTCAGCGTTCGCGCTGGCGCGGGAAGAATCTTGGTATCGTTTTTCAGTTCTTTCAGCTGCTGCCCATGTTGACCCTGCTTGAGAACGTCATGCTCCCGATGGATTATGTGGACATGTACGATTTCGATGAACGCCCCAAACGCGCCCTGGAATTATTGACACTGGTGGGTTTGGAGAAATTTGCAAATAAACTGCCGGTTCTGGTTTCCACGGGTCAGCAACAGTTGGCTGCGATTGCACGCGCCATGGCATGTGACCCGCCGCTATTGATCGCAGATGAGCCGACCGGTAATCTCGATACCCGCTCTGCCGATACCATTATCCGAATCTTTGAACATTTTGTGGAGCAAGGCAAGACCATTGTCATGGTCACGCATGATCCATCGCTGACTTCACGCACAGACCGCAATCTCATCATCTCAGACGGCGAACTGATCGACGAGACCATTTCGCGTTCTTTACCAAAACTGCGCCATCGGCACATGCTGGAATTTACGAAGCTGGCGCAACGGCGTTCTTATCAACCTGGAGAGACTATCCTTTCGCGCGATGAGAAGGTGGGTCATTTCTTTATGATCCGCAGCGGCAATGTGGAGATCGTTCTGCAAAAATCCGGTAGTAAAGACATTGTCCTTTCGCGGCTTGGGGCAGATGAATTTTTCGGTGATATAGAGCTATTACGAGGCGGCAAGTCTATTGCAAATGTGCGTGCGGGCAACGATCCGGTCGAAGTGTTGATGATTCCGCGTGAGGATTTTTCGCGGGTGATGGATGAATCGCCGATCACTGTGGAAGCGATCAGCAAGATCGTGCAGAAGCGATTGGAAGAACACCGTGTAGTCGACCCAAGGAAAACGAAACGATAACCGGCGATTCATATTGTCTGTAAGGTAAACATGGCTTCCGACCCACGCAAACTTCCGCAAGCACTGTACATAGCCGCGAGTGAAGAATCTCGTTCACTCGTGCGGCGTTTGCTTGCATTTAATTTTGTGGTCCTCGAGGCGGCGAATCCGCTGGATGGCTTGGGGTTGGCGGAAGAGACCCAGCCGAACTTGATCCTGCTCGATAACAATATCCTGCATATGACCAGCAGTGAAGCGGCGACCCGTATCAAAAAAATACTGCCGGGTACGCCCATTGTGGTTGTCTCGGGAGATACATCGCAAGGTGCCCGGGAGCGTGCCCTTGCAGCGGGCGCCGTTGGGTTTATTCCCAAACCCATTGGCGGCGATTTTGAAGAATTGGTGCTGGCTTACCTGGGCGGCAGAGTCGATGAACTTGAGGATGCCGAACGATACCTGCGCGAATATCAGCTGGAACTTGCCGAGAAGATCGAAGACCAGACCCGCCTGCTTACCAATACGGTCGAGCGTAATAAGTATTTGCTCTCGCAAAACCAAAAGATGTTTGCCATGCTTGATCGCAGGCATAAATTATTAGAGACTGCAGCGCGCGTTGGACAAATGGTTACTTCGATCCTGGACCTGAATGAATTATTGCGGCACACGGTTAATATCATTTACAGCGAATTTCATTTTTATTACTCCGGCATATTTCTCGTTTCAGAGGATCGTCAGTGGGCAAATTTGCGGGCTGGGTATGCCTTGGCTGGGCGCCGGATGTTGGACGCTCATTACAGACTGCCTATCGATGAAAAGTCCATGATCGGACGTTCGATATTGAATCAACAGGCGCAGATCGCATTGGATGTGGCGGGAGAGGAATCTCGTTTCAAAAACCCTTATTTACCGGATACCCGTTCGGAGATGGCGCTGCCACTCATTGTTAATTCCATTTCTGTCGGTGCAGTAACGGTGCAAAGCAATGAACTCAACGCATTTAATGAAGAAGATATTGCGTCATTGCAAGCCATGGCAGATCAAGTGGCGATCGCCATCAACAATGCAAAATTAATGAAAGACTTGGAATCTGCCAATAAAGAGTTACTGCGGACAAAGACGTATGAAGCCATTGCCACTGCCACTGGTGAAGCCATCCATTGGGTGGGGAATAAGGCGGCGCCAATTCCCGGGAGCGTCAACCGGGCACGGGAGGATGTGCAATATCTGTTGGCATTGGTTGCGCAGTTGAAAGAATCGGAATTGGGAAATGCTTCGTTGCAAGCGGCAGTTCAAACGGTTAGAGAAGAGGCGGAAGCATCCGGCTTGGACCTGAACAAGATCCTTGAAGAGATGTCTGCCATGAAGCCAAATCGACTGCAAACTCTGGTCAGTGTCGAATCGTTGATGGAGGATCTGGAAATTGCCGAAAACAGCGCAAAGACCATCCTTGATATTAAAGAAGGGCTGATCGGTCCGGCGCGTCAACGGAACGATGCCCCTGTCTCTTTAAGCGAAATGATCACTCATACTGTGATGAATATGGGCTTGCCGCACGAGTCTGTTGAAATGACCTGGGCGGATGATATGCCGCTGGCGCATGTGGATGCGCGTCAGGTGGAACAGGTCTTTAATAACTTGATCAAAAATGCCTGGGAAGCCTTGACCAACGCGCAGATGCCCAACCCAAAGATCCATGTGCATGGGCGGCGTGATGAAAATACGGACTTTGTGCTTGTGTCTGTGAAAGATAACGGACCCGGTATCCCGAAAGAGATCCAGGAAAAGATCTGGGTGTCGTTCTTTACAACAAAAGGCGGAGCGGGCGGCACAGGTTTGGGGCTTTCGGCTGTAATGCAGATCGTAAGCCAGCATGGAGGCAAGATCTGGTTGGAGAGTGAAATTGGGAATGGAGCAACTTTCTTTGTAAGCCTGCCTGCTGAAAAACTATATATGCCTGAAGATGGAAATTAAACGGCGGCTGCCGTTGCAGAAAATTAAAATTTTGGAGGAAGCATGACGACAGTTCTTTTAGTGGACGACGAGAAGTTGATCCAACGCAGTTTAGAGAAGACACTTCTGCGGGCAGGATATGATGTATTGACTGCGCCGGATTGCAAGACCGGGAGCGAGGTTTTTTCGCAAAATGTCGGCGTAGTGGATATTGCTGTTCTGGACTTGAATATGCCTGGTTTCGACGATCTGCCGAAGAATGATGCCGGTCTGGACCTGCTGGCAGACTTGAAGAAAAAGAAAGCCGATCTGCCTGTAGTCATTCTGACAGCATACGATGAAGTGAATAAAGCCAAAGACGCTGTTTCCAAGGGTGCAAGCGCTTTCTTCGTGAAAGGGCGCGAGCAAGGATTGGTGGAGTTGATTCAAAAGATTTTAGGATCTTGAACCTCACAAAAATAGATAGTTCGAAAATTTCAAACATCAGACCTGTCTGAAATGCCCTACACGTAAATTAAAAAACACAAATCGTAGATTGGAAAGAGGAACTTATGACGAATAATATGGAACGACACACAAAATTATTGAAAGCCTCTGCGCGCGCCGCGAAAAATATCACCACCATACTAGACTCGTACGAACTTTTTCAACGTACGGTGGATATCATTTGTGATGAGTTTGGCTTTTACTACGCGGGTGTCTTCCTGGTGGATGAGGGGTCGCAGTATGCCGTCCTCAAAGCAGGGCGTGGTGATGCGGGAAAAGCCATGCTGCGCGAGGGACATAAACTTGCGATTGGCGGGAATTCGATGATCGGCGCCAGTATTGCCAACAAGAAGGGACGCATCGCGCTTGATGTAGGGGAAGAAGCGGTCTTCTTTGAGAACCCGCATCTTCCCAAGACCCGCTCCGAAATGGCTCTCCCGCTTGTGATCGGCGACGAAGCGATCGGCGCGCTTACAGTTCAATCTACAGATGAAGCAGCGTTCCATGAAGAAGATATCGATGCCCTACAGACCATGGCAGATCAACTTGCAGTTGCGATCCAAAATGCCAGGCTCCATAAACAGGAAGAACGCCGCTCGCGTTTATTGAAGGCTGCCAATCGGGTGGGCAAGGAAGTGGCATCGCTGCTTGACCTTGATCAGCTTCTGCCGCAGACGGTGAATATCATCTGCGAAGCCTATGGTTTGTATTATGCAGGTGTATTCCTGCTCGACGATAAAGGGGAATATGCCGTTTTGCGTGCCGGATATGGTAAAGCAGGCAAAGCCATGTTGGCAGAAGGGCATAAATTACGCGTCGGGACCGAATCGATGATCGGTGCGTGTGTTGCCATGGGTGAGGCTCGTATTGCGCTTGATGTCGGTGAAGAACGGGTTCACTTCAAGAATCCACATTTGCCGCATACCCGTTCTGAGATGGCGCTGCCGCTCATTTATGGCGGTAGAACCTTGGGCGCTGTTACCATTCAATCCTCCGAAGAACGCGCTTTTGGCGATGACGACATCACCACATTGTTGACCATGGCTGAGCATTTGGCGGTCGCCATTAATAATGCGCATTTGGTGGATGAACTCAAGGAAGCGCATAACGAGATCCTGCGCAACAAGGTTTTTGAAGCGCTGACCACCGCCTCGACCGAAGCCATTCACTGGATCGGCAACAAGACGCTTCCCATTTCGCTGACAGTTGCCCGTCTGCGCGAAGAGATCGCCGATGGCAAGGTGGATGTTGAATCTCTCAAAGAAGACCTTGATATGATCTCGGAAAGTGCTGGGCAGATCATTCAAGTCAAGGAACAGCTGATTGGTGCGGTGCGCGAGATGAAACCCCGCTCTGTTCTTTTTGCGGATGTTCTCCAGACCGCCGCGATGCAGCGCGGAATTTCCCAGGATGTTTTGAAAGTGAAGATCGATCCTGAAGCCGCTTATGTGATCGCAGATTCGACCCAGTTGACTCGTGCAGTAGGAAATATCTTACAAAATGCAGTAGAAGCCGGAGCAAAATCTGTGACGGTCCGTGCTCATTCAACCGAGGAACGCGGCGTGCTGCAGATCGATATTGAAGACGATGGTGCAGGCATGAATGACGATATCCAGCGCAAGGTATGGTCGCCGTTTTTCACTACCCGCGGCGTTTCGCATCACGGCTTGGGATTACCCGCAGCCATGCATGTCGTTTCGCAGTCTCAGGGGCGCATTGCTTTGGTGAGCGAAGGCGGCAAAGGCACAACGGTCGCCATGTTCATGCCCCAGGGGCACGTCGTGGAAGAAACGGTTCAAGCTGGCGGCGTGAAGAATATCCTGCTGATCGACGATAATGATGATTGGGCGAATTTATTTGCCGAGTTACTCAAAGGTTCCAAGGTCAAGCTGACACAGTCTGTTAATTTGAAGAAATTACCCGAAGCAGACCTGATCTTTGTGGATGAGAACATTGCTGCTGTTTCACTCGATGAAGTCTTGGGTGCTCTTTCCAAAGCCGGACTTGCCTCGAAGACAGTCGTTCTAACCTCTGCGATCAATCCAGAACGTGTGACCCAATACCTGCGCGGCGGCTTGAAGGACGTTTCTGTAAAGCCATACTCGGCAGGCGAACTTAACGAATTGTTGAAATAATCTATACGGGGTGGGCAAGCCCCTTTGGGAATGTCCACCCCGTGCAAGAAAGTAGTTTATGCGACCACGTTGGCGAAAAGTTTTTCATGATCTATGGGATAGCAAGATGCGCACCCTGCTTGTGGTATTTTCCATTGCAGTGGGCGTATTTTCCATTGGTGTGATCTCAGGGGCATACGAGATCATTTCCAATGATATGGGGGTTTCGTATGCGGCGAATAATCCTGCAAATATTGAGCTGCGCACAGAAGGGTTTGATGATGACATCCTTTCAACAGTGCGCAATACAAAAGGCATCAAGGAGGCTGAAGGCAGGCGGGTGGTCAACTTCCGTGTACGTGCCGAAGATAGCACTCAGTGGGTGGCAATAGACCTTGTGGCTGTGGATAGTTTCAAGAAGAACAAGATCAACCTGCTTGTTCCGATCGAAGGGGCATCTGAGGCAGCCAAAGATGAGATCATTCTCGATAAAAAAATGCTGGAAAAGATCGAGATCTCCGTTGGTGAAAACCTTGTCTTTGAGTTGAATGATGGAACCTTCAAAACACTGAAGGTCGTTGGTGTAGTCCAGGATACCAGTACGGGTGCCGGGGATTTTCTGGCGCCGCCATTTGCATTTACCGATATGGATACCATGCAGACCCTGCGCCAGTCCGTTTTATATAACCGGGTCTTTGCGACCGTGGCTGAGAATCCGAACGACCTTTCTCACATTCGTATCGTAGGCGGATTGCTTCGAGATCGGCTTGAAAAGAATGGAACGACGGTCGTCCGTTCGCGCTATTCTGAACGGAACAAGCATCCGTTGGAAGATGTTTTGAACGCCGTGCTCGGTATTTTGATGGCGCTGGGCATCCTGATCGTGTTCCTTTCCAGTTCTTTGATCGCAAATACTTTAAGCGCGCTTCTCAATCAGCATTTACGTCATATTGGCGTGATGAAATTGGTAGGCGGGCGCAACCGACAGGTATTCTATATGTACCTGACCCTCATTATGGCGTTTGCTATTCTGGCATTACTGATCGCCGTCCCACTTGGTGGTTGGGGTGCATATGGCTTGTCTCAATTTATTGCAAATAAGTTGAACTTCAACTTGCTGGGATACCGTATCGTGCCGTTCGCCTTTATCGTTCAGATCGCAGTTGGGCTTTTGGTGCCACTCGTTGCCGGACTTTCGCCTGTATTGAATGGCTCAAAGATCACGGTCTTGCGTGCATTGAGCAATGACCTTGCGGGCGACGAGTCTGCGCCGCAGGCAGGTCAGCAATCGCGCGTGAGTTGGCTGGATTGGGCTCTGGTGCGCCTGACGCGCATCCTTGCCGCGCGCGGAATGCACATGCCCCGTCCATTCATTATCTCTTTGCGGAATACCTTCCGCAGACGGGGTCGTCTTGTTTTGACCCTGTTCACATTGACCATGGGTGGTGCTATTTTTATTGCTGTTTTCAATGTGCGTACCAGTTTGCGTGACTACACCGACCAGATCGGCAGCTACTTCCGTGCTGATGTGACTTTGGATTTTGACGAGGCGTATCGCATCAATGAGGTGCAGAAATTCGCCTCGCAGATCGAGGGCGTGGAGAGGGTGGAAGGCTGGCAGTTCATCGGTACTGAATTGTTGTACCCCGATGGCACTGTGGCGGATAATATCAACTTGCTTGCACCGCCCGCGAAAAGCGAACTGGTCAACCCCCTTATTGCTTCAGGACGCTGGATCCGTCCGGATGACGTTCGAAAGTTGGCGGTTAGTGAAGCGGTTTTAAATTTTTACCCTGACTTGAAACCTGGCGATTCCCTGCGCCTCAAAGTGGATGGACGCGAAGAGGTCTGGGAAGTGGTAGGTATCTTTAAGTTCGTAGGGCGTGAAGGCATTCTTGCATACACTCCACTTGAATATGCAGAGCAAGTGCTCAATCTAAAAAATCGCTCATTTTCTTTCCGTGTGGTCACGACTCAGCATGACCGCGAGTTTCAAGATCTAATGGCAGAGAAATTGGATGATCAGTTCCGGGCTTTGGGCTTCAAGGTGCGTCAAGCTGAATCAGGTCTGGCTTCACTGGATACGGTTTCTGAAAGTCTGGATATTTTGATCGTCTTCCTACTCATTATGGCAATTTTGACTGCCATCGTAGGTGCGATGGGTTTGACCGGCACAATGGGCATGAATGTGCTTGAACGTACGCGTGAGATCGGAATTATGCGCGCCATTGGTGCTGATGACCGTGCCGTGATGCGCACCGTGATCGGTGAAGGCTTTGTGATCGGCTTTATTTCCTTTGTGTTGGCCATCATTGTCTCGATCCCGCTTACGTATCTGCTTGCAACCATCGTCAGTTTGGCGATCTTTGAAACGCCCATTGACGTGGTCTTCACATATCTGGGATACGTCATTTGGTTGGGGTTGGTGTTATTACTTTCTGTCATTGGTTCGATCCTGCCTGCACAAAACGCAGCTCGACTGACCATTCGGGAAGTGTTGGCGTACGAATAATGGGTTCGAGGCGCTTGTGAGCTTCCCCGAGTTTGTTACTGAATCTGAAAAAAATCGCTACTGTAAATGAAAAAAAGGTTTATATGAAAAAAAATAATTTGAAATTAATCGCATTGACCACCCTCCTCTTGCTGACTTTGTCTGCATGCGGCGGGCAGGGAACCGCAACGGCGGAAACGCCTGTGGATAACGTTATCGCTTCAAGCGATGTGATCGCGGAAGGACGACTTGAGCCTGTCCATGCAACGAATTTGAATTTTCAAGCTCGCGGCGTGGTGGAAGAAGTGTTCGTTCAAGCTGGCGACACTGTCAGCGAAGGAGATGTTCTTGTCCGTCTTACAAATGCGGGCGGGGCAGAGGCGCAGGTCCTCATCGCACAGAATGCCTACGACGAACTTCTCCGAAATGAAAGTGGTAATCGCGCCAAGCTATGGGAAGTGTATATGAACGCCCAGATCATCCGCGCCGAGGCTGAGAAAGAATGGGAAGGGGTGGATGTCACTGCTGTCGAAGATCGCATTACGGAACTTGAAGGCGATATTGAAGACTTGAAGGACGAACTGAAAACTGCCCAGGAAGATTTTGATAAATACAAAGATCTCGATAAGGACAATACCAAACGCAAAACTGCCGAGGATGACCTTGAAGCGGCGCAGGAAGATTTGAGTGCCAAAATCCGCGAATTGGAAGATGAAGCTCGCACACGTGATGAAGTGAAGGCTGCTTACGATGCCGCATTGGCTGCTGAGGCTGAAGCCAAGTACCAATACGAGATCAGCCTTGATGGTCCTAATGCTGACCAGCTTGCGCTCGCCAAGGCAAACCTTGACGCAGCCAAGGATGCGCTCTCAACGTATGTGATCACTGCGCCGTTCTCTGGTGTGATTGCAGATGTGAACGTCAAGCCGGGTGAACAGGTCACAGCTGATGTGCGTGCTGTGAGCGTTGTGGATTCGAGTGAGTGGTATGTTGAAACCACGGATGTGACCGAATTGGAAGTTGTCAATCTGAGTGTGGGTCAGGCTGTTACCATTCGACCAGACGCCAAGCCTGACCTCGAATTGAATGGAACGATCACCGAGATCAGCAATGCCTTTACCCAGCAAGGCGGTGACATTCTCTATTCCGTCCGCATTCGTGTGGATGGCTCTGACCCCAGCTTGAAATGGGGCATGACGGTGGAAACCGTTTTTAGAACAGGTGAGTGATTGTAATTCGCGCTGGAACGTGCAATAATAAAATTGCTCCGAGAAAGAGCAAAACCGGGAAAACCCGGCAGCGCAAAGCCCTGATCTAAAGCTGAACCGAGCCATGATCACAAGGGCTGCCGATAAAAGCAAAACCGTCAAAAGACGGCGGCGCAAAGTCAGAGCGTCTACCTCCAGTTCTCGTAACTGGTCAAGACCGACCGACTGCCGAAAGGCTAAGCCAGGGAAACTTGGCGGCGCAAAGTCATGGGTCTAAAATCGTAATTCGTTTACCGATCACGACCGCCAGACTGCCGAAGAGCAAATTTATCCAGCCGGGATGACTGATTTTTAGTCATCCCGGCTTGGTTTAAAATACCGCAGGGTATAATCGCCCGTATGGCAAAATCACCTTCCAAAGCCCTCGACCCTGAAGCCAAGCCCGATGACCGCGTGGACAATGCCCTGCGTCCGCAGAAGCTAAATGACCTTATCGGTCAGGATCAAGTCAAGGAAAACCTGTCCATTTTGATTGCGGCGGCACGACAACGCAATGAAGCCTTGGATCATGTCTTGTTCTATGGTCCACCTGGGCTGGGTAAGACCACACTGGCGCATGTGCTTGGCAATGAAATGGGCGTTAATGTAAAAGTTACTGCCGGACCCGCCATTGAACGTGCGGGCGACCTTGCAGCCATCCTTACCAATTTACGTGCAGGTGATATCCTCTTTATTGATGAAGTGCATCGCCTCGGACGCGCCATTGAAGAAGTGCTTTACCCGGCCATGGAAGATTTTGCATTGGATATCGTCATCGGCAAGGGACCTTCGGCTCGTTCCATCCGCCTGAAGCTGCCACGCTTTACTGTGGTCGGTGCCACGACCAGACTCGCTCTGGTCACTGCGCCGTTACGCGCAAGGTTTGGCGCGGTCTATCGTTTGGACTATTACGAACTCGAAGCCATGAAACAGATCGTAAAGCGGGCGGCGGCGTTGTTGAAAGTTTCCGCAGATGAATCCGGCATCAGTGAAGTGGCGAGGCGCGCGCGTGGAACACCGCGTATTGCATTGCGTCTTTTACGACGCGTGCGAGACTTTGCCCAGGTCCGCGCGGATGGTGTCATCACGCAAAAAGTTGCAAAAGAGGCGCTTGACCTTCTCCAGGTAGACCCGCTTGGTTTGGATGATGTGGATCGCCGCGTCTTGAAGACCATTATCGAAAAATACAACGGCGGACCGGTGGGGTTGAATACCATCGCCGCTTCCATCAGCGAAGAACAGGATACGATCATGGATGTGGTTGAGCCGTACCTGTTGCAGCTTGGTTTTCTCGATCGTACTCCGCAAGGGCGCGTGGCAACCAAGTCTGCGTATGAGCATTTGGGTTATCAATATACAGAAGAAGGGCAGCCACGGTTGCTGTAGGTTATCGGTATGAAGCAGGAAGTCATCATCAAAGCAAACGCCCACGAAGATCTAAAGCCATTGGTGGTCGCCGCCATTCGCAATCAAATGAAGTTACTTCAACAGGATATTGACGCTTCGCTGGAGCGGATTGCCGGGTTTGAGAAGCGAACGGGGTTATCCTCTAACGAGTTCGAAGAAAAATTGAGCGGACACGAGATCGAAGAATCGCTGGATACCCTGGATTGGACGATGGAACTCGCGTCGCTGCGGTTGCTTCAGCGTAAATTTCAATATCTGTGCGAAGCGGAAATCTCCTAGTTTTATGGAAACCCTTTCGCGTTATCTGATGCTGGGCGGCATCTTTCTTTTTATCGTTGGCGGGGGAGTGTATCTTGCTTCGAAATTTGGTTTTCCATTGGGTCGATTACCTGGCGACATCCGCATTGAAGGTCAGAATGGCTCGTTTTACTTTCCAGTGACAAGTTCCATCCTGCTCTCGGTTCTGCTGAGCATTTTTGTAAACATCATTTCAAAGTTCTTGAATAAATAATCTCCTGATGAATTGCATATTGGGTTGATTGTTTGGATGCTTTACATTACTTTTTTTCTTGCGCCTCACGTTGAAGATATTTTTGCATGAAAACAACAGACTTTGATTACCACCTCCCAGAAACGTCCATTGGACAAACCCCCGCCGAGCCGCGTGATTCATCGCGGCTGCTGGTCTTGCATCGTGACAGCGGGGAAGTAGAGCATCGCTTCTTTCGTGACGTGGGTTCCCTCCTTCGCCCGGGCGACCTCCTCGTCCTCAACCAGACTCGTGTAATTCCGGCGCGTATTTTTGCCCGAAAAGATACAGGCGGAAAAGTGGAACTGCTCCTCCTGCGCCGCCGCGACGATTTAACCTGGGAAGCCTTGGTGGGTGGTAAAGGCTTGCGTGTAGGCAAATTGGTGCATGTTGAAGATGGACCGACCGCGCAGATCGTTGAAATTCTTGAAGGCTCGGAGCGGCTGATCAAATTCTCTGAACCGATCGAGCCTTATTTTGCGCAGGTTGGGAATGTGCCGCTGCCCCCATATATTCACGAAAAACTGTCTGACCCGGAACGTTACCAAACTGTCTTTTCGAAAGAGCCTGGTTCTGCGGCTGCCCCAACTGCCGGGCTGCACTTCACGCCACAGTTGTTGGATGCGCTCAAAGCAGCGGGTGTGAAGGTTGCTTATGTTACCTTGCATGTCGGCTTGGATACCTTTGCGCCAGTTAATGAAGATGACCCGGCAGAGCATAAAATTCATAGTGAGTGGTGTCAGCTTTCGCAAGCCACTGCAGATGCGATCAACCAAACCAAACGCAATGGGGGGCGGGTGATCGCGGTAGGGACAACAAGTGTGCGGACGTTGGAAAGTGCTGGTCAAAGCTCGTCATCTGACGCTCAAACAGCGAATAGCGAATATCAAATTGAATCATTTGTTGGTGCGACCACCCTCTTCATTCTTCCGGGATATCAATTCAAAGTCGTGGACGCCATGATCACCAATTTCCACCTGCCCAAATCCACGCTTTTGATGCTGGTCAGTGCGTTTGCCGGGCGCGAAAAGATCCTTGAAACTTATAACCTTGCCATTCAGGATGGTTATCGTTTTTATTCTTTCGGCGATGCCATGTTCATCGAATAGTCATCACGGATTCCTATGAACCTCGAACAACACAATAAAGAGATCATTGCCTGCCGAAAATGTCCGCGCTTGGTGGAGTGGCGCGAGGAAGTGGCGCGGGTCAAGCGTAAGGCGTATATGGGGCATGAGTATTGGGGCAAGCCCGTGCCTGGCTTTGGTGACCCGCATGCGCGGATACTGGTGGTGGGGCTGGCTCCCGGCGCGCATGGCTCGAACCGCACGGGTCGTCAATTTACGGGTGATGCCTCGGGGAACTTTTTGTATCCGGCGTTGCATAAGGCTGGGTTCGCGAACCAGCCCACTTCCGAGTCCAGAGGCGATGGGTTGATCCTCACAGATATGTACATTACGGCGTCAGGTCGTTGCGCTCCGCCAGACAACAAGCCGAGTCCAGCAGAGTTGAATGCCTGCCAGCCGTTCCTGGAGCGAGAATTAGAGATCATTGATCCGGGGGTGATCGTTTGTTTGGGTCGGGTCGCTTTTGAGAGGGTTTTGAAAATATTTTCCGAAAAAAGTTCGGTATATATTTTCAAGCACGGCGCGTCTTATCAACTGGCGAATGGGAAATGGGTGCTGTGTTCGTACCATCCCAGCCAGCAGAATACCTCAACGAAGAAACTGACCCCAAAAATGTTCGATGCCATTTGGGAAAAAGCAAAGCAACTTATAGATAGGATTTGATTGATGAAACGAAATTTAAGGATCGCGGCGGCAGTTGTTGCTGTCGCTTTATTGGTGTTTGCGTCTGTATTTGTCGTGTGGGCGAGTGATGCTTTGGCGGCGGATGAAACAGCTGTGCAGGCGTTGAATTCGACCTCTCAGGTGTTTGTGAGCGCGGAAAATGGCTGGGTGGTCTTCCACCCGGCTGAGGACCCGCGCCCCGAAACGGGCTTTATCTTTTACCCTGGCGGCAAGGTGGATTATCGCGCTTATGCACCCGTCTTGGCGTTGATCGCGGAACAGGGATATTTTGTGGTGGTCGCGCCCATGCCTTTGAATTTGGCGTTCTTCGATATCAATGCTGCGGCGCGGATCCAGGCGGCTTACCCCGAGGTTAAGAATTGGTTCGTTGGCGGGCATTCTCTTGGTGGTGTGGCAGCTTCATCGTATGCGGCGAGCCATGCCGATATTCGCGGAGTCGTGTTCTGGGCTTCGTACCCGGCAGATGATTCTTTATTAAAGACGGGTACCCCGGCGATATCCATTTATGGCACAAATGACGGACTTGCCACAGGTGACAAGTTGCAGGCATCAAAAGCGCTGCTGCCTGCTGATACGCAGTTCGTTCCAATTGAAGGCGGCAACCATGCCCAATTCGGTTCGTATGGACTTCAAGATGGGGATAATGCCGCCAGTATTTCTCCCGAGGCGCAATGGACACAGGCTGCGGATGCGACAACTGTTTTTTTCACAAAAGTGTTGAAGTAGATTGGTTGTGGGCAATCATGTTTAAAAATATTTTCTATCTATTACCTATTCGATCATGAAACGTTGGAAAAAAATTCTACTACTCTCCTTTGCATTCGCCTGCGTCACCACTGCGCTGGGACCTTTTGCCGTCCCCGTTCCCAAATTGGATGGGTTGGTGAGTGAGCAGGAGTTTATCGAGCCGGATAGCAAATTCATCGAGATCAATGGTGTGAACATTCATTACAAAGAAGCCGGAGCAGGCGAGCAGACTTTTATATTGCTGCATCCCTTCGGCGGCAGTACGTATTCGTGGCGCGAGGTGATGGATGAATTTGCAAAATATGGCAGGGTCATTGCCTATGACAGACCCGCATTCGGGCTGACGGAACGATTGATGCCCGGCGAGTGGCAGTCTAACCCGTATGGCATGAAAGCCAACGTGGAGACATTGCGCGGACTGCTCGATGCCCTGGGTGTGGAGAAAGCCATTTTGGTTGGCAACTCTGCCGGGGGCGGGGTTGCTGTGGCGTTTGCGTTGGAATATCCCGAGCGCATCGATGGAGAGCTTATCCTTGTGGCGCCTGGTGTGGGCGGCGGATATGGTCCTCAATTTCCGGCGTGGGCGCTGCCGTTGATGTGGATGCCGCAGATGCGGCATCTCGGTCCGTTGATGATGCGCGATTATCAAGAGACTCTGCCAAACACGGTGGAACGCGAATGGTTCAACCAAACCAAATTGACCGCCGAGATCCGCGAAAAACATCTACAGATCCTCAAGATCAAGAACTGGGACCGCGCCTTTTACGAACTTACCTTCGCACCTGCCTATCCGGAACTGCGTCCGTTGCTGCCGCAATTGACCGTGCCCGCGCTGATCGTGGCAGGGCGGGAAGATCGCCTGATCCGTTCCTGGTACTTTGAAGCCATTTCCACAGAAATTCCCAATGCGCAACTTGAGATCATTCCCCAATGCGGGCATGTGCCGCAAGAGGAATGTCCTATGGAATTTATGGAAGTTGTACTAAAATATTTGGACATTCCATGAATTCACTATTATTGCAAAACGGCGAGATCGCTCCTGATTTCACCCTCGAAGATATAAACGGAAACCTCATTCAGCTTTCAAGCTATCGCGGAAACAAGCCCGTCCTGCTTTCATTTTTGCGCGGGTTTATCTGACCGCATTGCCGCGCGCAGTTGGCGCGTTTTCGTGATGCCTATTCCGGGTTCGCCGAGCGCGGTGCGGAGCTTGTTGCCATTGGACCTGATGGGTTGGAACAATTTAAACGCTATTGGCAAAGAGAGCTGCTTCCTTTCAACGGTGCGCCAGACCTTGAAAACCGCGTTGCCAAATTGTATCGGCAGGAAGTCAATCTCTTCAAGTTCGGACGCATGCCATTGAATTGTGTTATCGATATCGAAGGGCGCATCCGTTACATTCATTACAGCGCCAATCGCATGGATTACCCCGATACCGAAATTTTCTTCAACGTAATAGATGAATTGAATAAAGCATCCAAGTAATATGACACTTGGACGCATTGCCTTTCTCGGTTCCGGCGAGACTTCTCTCGCGGGCGGGCGTATTTTTGAAACCCTGGCTCGCCTCATTTCGGACCCGCTGCGGATCGCCATTCTCGAAACGCCAGCTGGCTTTGAGCTTAACGCCTCCCTCGTTGCCGGGCGCGTGGGTGAGTTTCTCAAGACCCGTTTACAGAACTACAAACCCATCATCGACCTGGTCCCCGCCCGCAAAAAAGGGACGGAGTTCAGCCCCGATAATCCCGACATCCTCAAACCATTGTTGCAAGCCAACATCATCTTTATGGGACCCGGCAGCCCCAGTTATGTTGCCCGCCAATTAAAAGACACCCTGGCATGGGACATTATCCGTGCGCGGCACCGGCAGGGTGCCACATTGATCTTTGCCTCCGCCGCGACGATCTCGGTGGGGCAATGGGTTTTGCCGGTCTATGAGATCTACAAAGTGGGCGAAGATGTGCATGTTAAAGATGGGCTTGGTTTTTTCTCTGATTTTGGAATGCACGTTTCCTTCGTCCCGCACTGGAATAATGCCGAAGGCGGCGTGGACCTGGATACCAGCCGCTGTTTTGTGGGCATGGAGCGATTCGAACAATGGCGCGCCTTAACCCCGGCAGAGAATGTCATTGTTGGGTTGGATGAACATTCCGGCATTGTTATAGACTTTGATAAAGCAGTTTGTGACGTGCATGGTGTCAGTTCGGTGACGGTGATGAATGCATCTGAAACAAAGATGCACGCTTCTGGCGCAAGTTTTCCCCTGCATGAGTTGGGCGCGGTGCAGCTTCCCGCTGCGGACGATATCCGCCCTGAGGTATGGGACATGCTCACTGCGGCTCAACCTTCGTCCGCAGAAAGACCCTCCGAAGCAGTGCTCGCCTTGTTGGAGCAGCGCAAACAAGCCCGCATAAATAAAGACTTTGCCGCCTCAGACCGTTTGCGTGATGAGATCGCCGCACTCGGCTGGAAGGTAAAAGACACAAAAGAGGGACAGAATCTGGAGAAAGTGTAAGTTAAAGCAAACGTCCCATCACCCACACGGACACGAGTCCCGCCACAGTGCCCCATCGCATTCCCACTTGGTAGTTTGCCAGTATGGACGCTATCCCGCCGAGGAGCAAGACGATAACGAGTGTGAGAACCATCACACCCACTTCTTTGAGGATTTTGGCCCGGGCGTTTTCGGTGGAGAGGGCGTAGGTGGAGAGGGCAAGGCTGAGAAGCAAAGAGAGTATCCCTACCATTGTGCTGGCGGATGAAAAAAACACAAGCGATAACAGTGTGAAGATTAATATTGAAATAGAAATCATTGACAAGCGGGTATCCAATCTAAACACCAAGTCCAACCAAACTTATGAAAAATATCAAAAACATCCTGCCAATCTGGCTCTTGTACCCCATAAGTTTCAAGATATGCCAAAAACTCATTTTCATATTCAAAACCAGTTTCTATCTTTTTATTTGGGATGATGATAAACCAATGCAAGTCTACTTCCCCAGGTTTAAGCCTCTTTTCAACAAGCGGACTATGCACCATGATTACGCCATTCTCAATTGCAATTCGCTCAACGAACGGAATACTATAATCGCTAATATCTCTCTGCTCTGGCGGTAAATGGAAATCAATGACCCAATTGGGATTTTTATCAAAGTCAAAATAATTTATTGCCTCGTAAGGTTTAATAAGAGGAAAACGCGGAAGATTAAATATCCCCCCACCATCCGTATAAAAGGGGTCTTCATTGACATATTCTATGACATTGCAATGGGAGATGAAGGCGCTTAGACACAGAAAAAAAACTGCCAATTGAAGTAAATCTTTTTTCATTTTACTACCTCCTGCCATTCAACAATTGTTTTCATATCGGGGTTGCCTCCCAATATGTCATGATAAGGCACTCCTAACAATATGCTAATAATGTTATAAAGTGGTTGTTTATTTTGAAAATCAGGTCTTAAGTCTAGTTTATCCTCAATTCTGTATGTAACAACCACACTACCATCCTTATCGATATAAGCGTCAGAACTAATCCAGGCATTACGTAACATCCAAGTAAGTTCATTTTCAGCAACAGCCCATGTTTCAGGATATTCTTTGCGCGAAGCAATAATGCTTACAGGAAACGTTCCGTTAAAGAGTTTCACGCCTTGCACCCATAACCGATCTTTGTCAGAAGTTTCTCCACCAAAATATATTCTTCTTTTTTTATTCTGTTCATCTGAGAGATATTCGTCTGGGTTATAAGAAAAAGATTCCTGTTTGTATTTTGGGTTATTTTTTATTTCCTCTTTTACCAGTTGTCTGACTATACGCTGATATTCAGAGTAAGACGCCGAACTTTCCATTACTTTTTCAAAAGCATCTCCCTGAAGATACACCTCGTCTTCTTGCAACAAAGACTGTAACAATAACTCCCGTATATTACTTGCCGTATTATCGAGTCCAATTTGTTCAGCGATCCAT
>JADKIL010000006.1 GCA_016721315.1 Candidatus Villigracilis vicinus | reverse complement strand
TTACAAGTTTGTTAGGGAAAAGCCAGCTTTTGCAGAAAAACCGTACCGCCGCCGAAACCGGAAAACTACGTTAAAATTTGACCAAGGATACAGGAGACCTAAATGCGCGCGGTAGACATCATCATAAAAAAACGCGAGAACGAACAACTCACCGCACAGGAGATCGATTTCTTTGTGCGCGGCTTTACCAATGGAGATATTCCAGATTATCAGGCATCTGCCTTTGCCATGGCGGTCTTGCTGAATGGCATGACCAACTTTGAAACCACAGACTTAACCCTTTCCATGGCGCGTTCGGGGCAGGTGCTCGACCTTTCCAAGATCGTGGATGTTGCCGTGGATAAGCATTCCTCCGGCGGTGTAGGGGATAAGACCAGCATCTCGGTCATGCCGATGGTGGCAGCCTGCGGCTTGCCCGTTGGGAAAATGTCGGGGCGCGGGCTTGGCTTTAGCGGCGGTACGCTCGACAAGCTTGAATCCATCCCCGGCTACCGGGTGGACTTGACCACTGAAGAATTCAAAACGCAACTAAAAGAAAAGGGCATCGTCCTCACCGGGCAATCGCTTGACCTCGCCCCGGCAGATGGGAAAATGTACGCGCTGCGCGATGTGACCGGAACGGTTCCGTCCATGCCGTTGATCGCCTCATCCATCATGTGCAAGAAGATCGCAGCAGGCGCCACTGCCATCGTACTGGATGTCAAAGTGGGCTTGGGCGCTTTTATGGAAACACTGGAACAAGGGCGCGAACTTGCCGAATTAATGGTGGATATTGGTCGCCTTGCTGGGCGCAAGACCGTAGCCCTGCTATCCGATATGAACCAACCACTCGGCTCGGCAGTAGGCAACTCACTGGAAATGATCGAAGCCATCGAAACCCTGCACGGCAAGGCTCCCGCCGATTACATGGAGCATTGTCTGCATGTCACGGCGCATGTCTTGGTGCTTGGCGGGCGGGCGAAGGACCTGGCAGAAGGGCGTGCTTTGGCGCAACGCTCCATTGACGATGGCAGTGCGTTGGATAAACTGCGGTTATTGGTAAGAGCGCAGGGTGGTGACGTTTCGTATGTGGATGACACCTCCAAATTTGAGCGCGCAAAACTCATTGAGGTGGTCAAGGCGCCTCAAAGCGGATTCATTTCCCAGGTCCATGCCCGAACCGTGGGCGAAGCCTCGGTCGCTTTGGGGGCTGGGCGCGCCAAAAAAGGCGATCCCATCGACCATGCAGTTGGGTTCCTTATCCTCAAAAAAGTGGGCGATGCCGTGCAGACTGGTGAAGCGTTGTGCGAGATCCATGCCAATGATGCCGAAAAACTAAAAGAAGCGCATCAGGCTGTCCTCTCCGCTTTTCAATTCAGCCCCGAACCTGTACCGCCATTACCTCTGTTTTACGAGTAAAATATAGCGTATAGCCTTGCGATTTTCACTGGAATCAGGCATACTTAATTAACAGGAACCCGGTAATGGCAAAAGTTTCACTGCGAATTTATAACCGCGAAATTGAGCGTCTCGTCGAACAAGGACATACGGATGAGGCGATTGCTCATTGCCGCCACATTCTAAAGACCTTTCCCAAACATCTTGAAACCTATCGCTTGCTCGGCAAGGCGTATCTCGAAGCCCGCCGCTATGGTGAAGCCGTTGATATTTTCGGACGCCTGCTCATGGCTGTGCCCGATGATTTTGTCGCACATGTCGGCTTGAGCATCATTCGCGATGAAGAGAATAAGCTCGACGATGCCATCTGGCATATGGAACGCGCCTTTGAAGTGCAGTCATCCAATGGTGCCATTCAAGGTGAACTTCAGCGTTTATACGGCCGGCGTGATGGTATGGAGCCGCCCAAGATCCGCATGACGCGCGGCGCTTTGGCGCGCATTTATGTGTTGGGTGAGTTGTATCCGCAGGCGATCGCAGAGATCCGCGGCGTGCTGGCAGAAGATCCGCAGCGTGTGGATATGCAGGTCTTGCTGGCGCATTCTCTATTCAAAAGCGGGCTGCGCTCCGATGCCACCGATATTTGCAATCAATTACTAAAACGCTACGCATATAGTTTCGATGCGAACCGCATCATGGTGGAGCTTTTACCTGCAACTGCCGGGGTTGAAAGTACGCAGGTCTATCGTATGCACATCTCGGAAATGGATCCCTATTCCAATTTTGCCAAGGGTTCCATCTTCCAAACCAGCGATGTGCCAGATGCATCCGTCAGCCTGGAACGGCTCGAATATTCCGGTGAAGAAGTGCCAATGGGGCAGGATTGGAACAACGCCTCTCTTGGTTTCTCATCTGTGCCGCCGCTGGGTGATGGACTCTCTTTTGGAAATGAACAACCTGAATGGCTGCGTGGGTCTGGGGATGAAACGCCTCAGTCCTCCGACATGCCTGAATCTCAAGCCGATGCCGGAGAAGGCATCCCGGACTTTTTGCGCAGTGCCGGGTGGGGCGCATCCAATGGACCGGAAACGCCTACCTCCATATTTGATGAAGAGCCTGCAGATAGCAACATCGTCCAGGCAGATATTCCCGACTGGTTGAAGTCACAAGCGCCATCGGCATCTCAAGCGGTTGCATCTGAACCGCTCATCGAAACGTCAAACCTGCTTGGCAGCATGGACGACTCCTTCGATCCCTTCGGCGGAGTGGATACGCCGATCGGCGATACACCCGACTGGTTGAAGAACGCAAGCGAGCCCGCGGCGCCGATCGTTCCTTCCATTGAAACATCGCGCTCGCAGCCGCTTGAAACGTCCAGTGATGTTCCAGATTGGCTAAAGGGATTGGATACTCCTGCTGCAGAAGCTGCTCCAGAAAATGGCGACACACCAGACTGGCTGGCTGGCTTGGGCGGCATGACGGCCGTTGCGGCTGTTTCTGCCAGTGAAGACCTCACTGCGGCTGAGTCTACGAACCTGCCCGATTGGCTTCAGGCATCTGAACCTCAAAAGGAATCTCCAGCAGCCTCTGTTGAAACCCTCGGTGCATCGGCTCAAGAACAAGATGACGCCGTTGCCTGGCTTGAGTCGCTGGCGGCGAAGCATGGCGCCAAGCCTGAAGAACTCGTCACTGACCCGAATAAGCGTAGTGAAACTCCGCCCGAATGGGTGGCACAGGCGCAGAACGTTGGCGCACAAGCCGCACCCTCGGTAGAAACCCTCGGTGCATCGGCTCAAGAGCAGGATGATGCCGTTGCCTGGCTTGAGTCTCTGGCGGCAAAGCATGGTGCCAAACCTGAAGAACTCGTCACTGACCCGAATAAGCGTAGTGAAACTCCGCCCGAATGGGTGGCGCAGGCGCAGAACGTCGGCGCGCAAGCTGCTGCACCCTCCGTAGAAAACCTCGGTGCATCGGCTCAAGAACAAGATGATGCCGTTGCCTGGCTTGAGTCACTGGCGGCAAAGCATGGTGCCAAGCCTGAAGAACTCGTCACCGATCCGAACAAACGTAGTGAAACTCCGCCCGAATGGGTGGCACAAGCTCAAAGCATTGGCGCACAGGCTCCGGCTGAGTCTGAACCGGTCAAACCGGAATGGAGCGAGACCGCTGCCAACGTCGGCGAAGAATTCTTTGCCGAATTTGAAAAAGCATCATCATCTCAACCAGACATGGATGCGACTGGCATGTGGCTGAAGAGTCTCGATGAAGATGAAAAAGAGACACCTGTTGCCGATTCTTCCGATCTGCCTGATTGGATGAAGCCCGAAGCCCAAGAGGAACAACCTCTCGAGCGTGGCTCGATCCCTGAATGGTTGAACGATACTGAACCCGTTCAAAATCAAAGACAGCCCGGTTCGCTCGATACTTCGAGCCTGCCAGATTGGCTTGGCGGCTTGGATAAACCCGAAGAGCCCGACCTTGCCACCGAAGAATCGCTTGTAAAGAATCAAGACCTTACAGACTGGCTCAGTGGTTTGGATGATGAGCCCGGTTTGAATATTGACCCGGCAACTCTGCGGGCGCCACAACCGCCGCTTGAAACCAAAACCCCGGCGGGCAAGCCCGTCGCTGAAGAAGCCCTTCCGGATTGGATGCAGCCTAAAGAAGCTGAGACTGAAGAAGAGGATTCCTGGAAGCCTCCGGTTACCGCGACTCATGCTGAGCCGGAAGCCGCAGAAGAAGATACCTGGAAGCCCGTTGAAGTGACGCCTCCTGCCGCGCCTCAAGCTGTTCCTGTTTCTTTGAGCGCTGACCTGCCTGACTGGCTGCAAAGCATGGACGAAGAACAAGCCGAAGGTAATGGAGACGATACGCCGCCGTGGGTTCATCGTGAACAGTGGGAGGCAGACGGCGCAGTTACTGCCCAGCCGCCCAAGCCTACTTCACCTTCAGACTGGCAGCCTGTTGCTGCCGCACAAAAACAGGAACCGGCAGAACAGCCTGTTCCGCAACAGACGCGTGGAGGACAACGTTTAATGCAAAACCCGCCTTCTCCTGAGCCAGTTGCTCCGGCAGAAAAGAAGAAATCACCTGCCAAACAACAGCAGGGTTTGCCTCGCCAGCGAAAACCGGAGGCACAGGGAACCGTCAACGTCCTGGGACTTGCCAAGTCTGAGTTGGATCGCGGCGATATCCCCGAAGCGTTGGTGCATTACGGCAAGTTGATCAAAAAAGGCAAACATCTGGAAGAGGTCATTGGCAATCTGACCGAGTCTCTCTACCGTTACCCGGTGGAGGTCAGCATTTGGCAGGCTCTCGGTGATGCTTACATGCGCGCGAACCGGCTCAAGGAAGCCCTTGAAGCCTACAATAAGGCAGAAGAATTAATTCGGTAAAAAACAAAACCTGACAGGTCTCGCAAGACCTGTCAGGTTTTGTAATCACTTTTTGGAGGAACTCTGTGGAAAGAACGCTCGTACTAGTAAAACCTGATGGTGTTCAGCGCGGCTTGATCGGCGAAGTGATCGCCCGCTTCGAACGCCGTGGACTGCGCCTGGTCGCTGCAAAATTCATTCAGGTCAGCCAATCGCTGGCTGAAACGCATTATGCCGAACACAAAGGCAAGCCCTTTTACGAAGGGCTGATCTCATATATCACCTCTGCGCCCGTGATGGCGATGGTTTGGGAAGGTCCCAACGCTGTTGCTGCCGTCCGCCAGACAGTCGGCTCGACCAAGCCTGTCGAATCTGCGCCTGGCACGATCCGGCATGACTTTGCCCTCGAAGTGGGGCGCAACCTCATCCACGCTTCCGACAAGCCCGAAACCGGCGAACGTGAAGTAGCTCTCTGGTTCAAGAAGGAAGAACTTGTAGACTGGAAACGCGCTGTGGATGCCTGGGTATTTGAGAAGTAAGTCTGTCTAAATGAACTAAAAACACACCACGAAATTATTTCGTGGTGTGTTTTTTTGAGCTTAATGAGTACTCTTAAGGTTTGATGAACAAGCCGAGATGATTTCCAACCGGACGTTCTTTACCGGGCTGGTTCATTTCGATGGGTGAATTCAAGACACGGGCTTTTCCGTCAACGCCGCGGATGACCATGGCGGAGGAGCCGCCTCCATCCATATTGGCGCCGGTATGGACGCCATACGAGATCAGCAGTTCCGCCAACTCAGGGAAGGTGACGCCTTCGCTGTAGCCGGTCTGCCGCCCATCTACCACCATCAGAGTCAGCCAGCGTCCATTGCGGTTCAGCCCAATGGCTGTGCGCGGATTTGGAACCTGAGCCGCAAGATTTTTGACAACCTTCCCATCTGTAACCACCATACGGTCACCGGAAACTGCATTGAAGACCTGCCCGGGCTGGTTGTTAAAAGTGAACTGATTTTTCTTCCCTATGTGAACAACAGGCTGCGCGGTCTTCTTGGGGGAATAGATCTTTCCGCGTGATGCCGCATAATCGCTGATGCGTACAGGGTCGCCTCCGTTCGGGCAAAGTGCAACGGGGTCATTGGACGAGTCCAGATAGCTGAAGTAACCACCGTTGATGGCAGCGTGCAGTTTAAATTCCTCAAGGAATTGTGATGTGGTACGGGTGCAGAGGACATCCGTATTATTTGAGGATGGAGTCACCAGGAATTCAAGCTTCAGGGTTTGCAGGTCGATGGCGAGCACATGCACTACGATCGGACGTGGGGAGGTCAGGTCTTTTCGGAGGTACGTGACACCAGAGAAAAGTTTTTGAGTGATCGAATTGGGGCGGCTGGAGGTACTGACCTGAATAAGGAAATCGCGCGATATCCAGCCGGTGCTTCCGTCTAATTTCTCGGTTTTCAACCATTGTGCATTTGATTCGTCGAGACCCGGGACAACATCATTCTTAACGAGGGTGGAGATGATCTTCGCCGTCAGATTCGGCGTCTCACGCAAGTTGAGGCTGGAGGTGTTAACGCGATACCAGTTCTTGTCACTGTGAGCAGGGGTAACCACAGACGGCGGCGGCTCATTTGAAGGATTATGCACACTGATAAGGTATTCACCAAAACTCCAGCCGGTTCGGGTGCCGTCTTTGCTGCGCGCTTTTATCCATTGATTATTGGGGCTGGTATCCAGTTTCTCTACCAATTCGCCAAAGGTGAATGTGCCAGTTGAATCGTACTCAAGACCAGGTCCGGTGCGGATTTTTAATGAAGAAGCTGTAACGCGGTACCAATTTGTATCTTCTTCATCCGGCGGCGGATTGTTGTTGCCCGTATCCGTATTGCCGGTTCCCCCTGTACCGCCTGTGCCCGTGCCGCCGCTATCATCTGTGGGTGTGTCGCTGGAGGATCCGCTGATGTTCTGTAAATAGGCGGCAAAACTCCAACCTGTAAGGCTGCCATCTGGAGTGCGGATGTTCAACCAGGTGCCGTCTGCATTGGCTCCGATCTTTTCCACGATCTTATTGAGAGTGATGCTCCCAATTTGATTGAACGACAGCCCGGCTCCCTCACGGACTTTGAGTGAAGCGACAGTAACACGGTAGTTTTTGCTTGGCGGTGGTGGAGGTGGGAGAGGAGTATCACTTAACCCGAAACGCTGGCGGAAGGCAGCGAGATCGCCGTTGAAGTAGTTTAGGTCAATGTTAAGGCTTTCGACTCCATAGATGGCACCGTCGCCATTGTCGGTGAATTGCCACAGCGTCCAAGTATCCCAGGGTTGAGGCACTAGTGGAGAGTTGACGCCATAATTTGCGATCCAGAGCGGATATTGTTCGAAGTATTGCAGCGATGCGTTAGGGATGCCTACACCGGCGGTATTCTCGCGCCAGTAGTAATAACCAGTGTAAATGCCAATCTCTTTGTTGGAAGGAATTAACTGTTTGACGCGCTCGATGAAGTTATACCAATTCTTCCAACCCCTGAATGGACCATTGTAGGTATCTTCAAAATCGCCCCATAAGGGTAGTTCGCCAAAATCACCATCGAACATCGAGACCCATTTTTCAGCTTGTAATTTGGGGTCCACACGGCTGTCGTAGAACCAATATGAACCGCGGGGCAGACCGGCGGCTTTTGCCTCGCGCCAGTTCACTTTGAAATCGCGGTCGCCCCACAGGTTTTGCCCTGCGCGGACTATGACATAATACGCGCTTTCGCGCATTTTTATAAAATTGACGCCTTGCGGGGTTTGAGGATCGTCCTGGTAGAAACTGATATCGGGTCCGATGATGTTTGCCATGAGAGTCTCCTTGTTTGTCATGAACCGGTGAGAATCTTGAATGATCTTTTAATGATTATATCCCAAAGGATTTTCGTTAAGCTACTGGATGTTTTCGAAGTGATGGATAATTGGTGTACTTCCCGGTTTGCCTTCGATGGCGATGACGTCGATCTGCCAGTGTTCGATCTCGTTTTCGGCGGCGTGGTGCGTGGCAGCGTTTAGCATGTGCTCGCGTTTGCGGGCGGTGATCTGGTGTTCGGGGAAAAAGGATTTTGAGGCGGTGAGTGTCTTTACTTCAACAAAGATGGTGGAATTTGATTTTCTGGCGATAATGTCAATTTCCCCATACGGTGTGCGGACGTTGCGGCGGATCACCTCGTAGCCTTTGCCTGCCAGCCAGGCTGCGGCAGTTTCCTCACCCCAGGCGCCAACTTGTTGATTATGTCCGCTCATGAAAGGAATTTCTCCAGAATTTCCTGCAGACGTGTGTGGAGATCCATCTTGCGTGGACCATGAAGCAGACGTTCATACTGGTTCAGCATGATCTTGGTAGTGCGTTCGATGGCGTAAGCAGAAGAAGCTTCTCGTGCTGATCGGCTCATTTGTTTGCGAAGTTCCGGGTCCAGACAGAGGCGGGTGAGTTTGGCGGTGAAAGCTGGCATGTCATGCGTCGCTAAAAAGCCGGTGATGCCGTCCTGAACTGTGTCCCCAACCCCAACAGAGTCAACTCCCATGGTGGGAAGTCCGGCACCCATGGCTTCGATGACCGAAAGCGGATGCACTTCCGTGACGGATGCGGTGGCGAAGATATCGCACATGGCAAGATAGGCGGGGAGTTGGTCGTACGGCACTCTGCCGACCATGCGGATGTGTTCAGGATTATCCAGGGTTTGGATGTGCTCACGAACTTCCTCTTCGTATTGTTGTATCCCGCCGCCCACCAATAAGAGATGAACGTTCGGCACGGCTTTGGCGATCCCGGCAACAGAATCGATCAGGAAGGGGATGTTCTTTTCAATGGCAATGCGCCCGGCATAAACAATGAGGATGTCTTCCGGTTCGTAGCCATAGTCTGCGCGTGCAAGCGGGGCTGCAGATTGAAAACTGGTCAAGTCCACTCCGTTTGGCACGATCTCAATATCCGCTTCCACTTTGAATTCCCGCAGAACCTTTTCCATTCCTGCCGATGGAGCGATGACGAGGTCCATGGCTTTGCAGAAGGGCGGCATGTATGATTGCAGCATTCCAAGGCTGACCTCTTCCGGCATCATGGGCAGGTAGGCTTGCGCATACAGGTCGTAACGGGAGTGATTGGTGAATATGATCGGGATCTGGACAGGGCGGCAATAGCGCAGGGCAAGGCGTCCGCTCAAAAATGGGTGATGGACATGTACAACGTCCATGCTTTGCAATAGTTTTTTTGCCTCGCGTGAATAACGCATGGAGAGATAGAAGCCTGTATCGGCGAGTTGTACCCCGGGGCTGCGGATGATATTGGTTTCGGAGTCCTCGTATTCGAGGTCGCCGAAGGTAAATACGAAGACCTCATGCCCGGCTTTTTCGAGGGATTGTTTGTTCACCTCGACATAATTTGTGATTCCGCTGATATACGGCTTGTAGCTGTCGACCATCATTCCGATTCGCATATTCTGAATCTACGTTATGCTTGTGCAGATGTCAAGATGACTTTTGTTGGTGGTAGAATATCCGTCCTTTGGATGAAGTGCAAATAATAATAGGCTGCAAGAAACAGGATGTTTTGCAGTACGTGCCTGTGTTTTTAATAATAGCTGTGTCGAATGCCAGGAGTGAACTATGACAGCCAAGTTGATCTTGCGTAACAAGGAATATGAAGTTAAATCTGGAATGGCTTTGCTGGATGCTTTAAAGAAGTGCGGTATCGTTCCAGAGTCGATCATTGCGACCCGTGAAGGCGAGCTGATGACCGAGGATGAGTTGCTGAAAGATGGGGATGTTATAAAGCTTGTGGCTGTGATCTCGGGCGGTTAATTATGAAGTGTAAAAAATGCGGAGAGAGAGCCTCGATCAATATGCGCCAGCATCGCATGGCGTTGTGTAAAGACCACTTTTTGGAATGGATCCCGGAGCAGACGGAACGCTTCATTAAAAAATACAATATGTTCACCCGCGATGAGAAGATCCTTGTAGCGGTTTCAGGCGGTAAGGATTCCCTTTCGTTGTGGGATATTCTTGTACGCCTCGGTTACAAGGCAGATGGTCTGTATCTTGGCTTGGGTATTGACGGTGGAGTTAATTATTCGAACGAGTCTCATCGTCTGACGGAAGAATTTGCACGAGCGAACAACCTTACGCTGCATGTTGTGGATGTTGAAAAAGAATATGGGCATTCCATCCCCGTACTTTCCGAGGTCACTCATCGTGGATATGGCAAGCCTTGCTCGGTATGCGGTTTGACGAAGAGGCATGAAATGAACCGCATCGCACGTGATTTTGGATATGATGTTCTGGCGACAGGGCATAACCTGGATGATGAGGCGGCAGTTTTGTTCGGGAATACACTGCAATGGTCGGCGGATTATCTTTTGAGACAGGGTCCTGTCCTGCCTTCTGCCGAGGGATTGGCGCGCAAAGTAAAACCGCTGTGCCGCTTTTATGAGCGCGAGATGACCGCCTATGCCATTGCCCGCGGCATCGAATATATTTATGATGAATGCCCGTTTGCGGAAGGTGCCACTCAGGTCTTCTACAAAGAGTCGTTGAACCAGTTGGAAAATGTTCGCCCGGGGACGAAATTGACGTTTTACCTGCGCTTCCTGGATGCGCGGCAGAGCGGGGAGTTGTTTGTTCAGCGGGACAAAGATGCGGCGCATATCCATCCTTGCGCGAAATGCGGTCAACCTACGTCTGCACCCGAGTTGTGTTCATTTTGCCGTATGCTTGAAAAGGCGAGTGAGGTAACTGGTTTATAGATCTGCATGGTGGATACAATAATCCCCTCGTTGGTTCTTAAAAAAACTCACCCTTGAAAGCTAGCTTTCAAGGGTGAGTTTTTTATTGAGCAAGGCTTAGCGAACGACGGTTGCAATGAGCCCTACCAAAAATAACCCAAATGCAATATACCCTGCGATTTGTTCCGAAGTGAAAATGGAGAAGGGCGGTGTCTCAAAGCCAAAACGTTCGGACTGAATTTGGGTTGGTGCTTCTAATTTACCGAGAAGTGCGTCACGGAAGATCAGTACGTCCGCAGGGCGGTCATCGGGGTGGAGTGACATAGCCCAAAGAACGGCTCTTTCCACGTGCTGGCTTAGGCGTGGATTTATGTCGATGGGTGGAGTCAGGTTGCGGCTATTGAGGAAGCGCTTGCGTGCCTCGGCAGGCGGTTCATTTGTCAGTAGGTGATAGAGAGTTGCGCCAAAGGAGAAGATATCCGCTTTGGCATCGGTGTGGGTGTCGTCGCCTCCGTATTGTTCAAGCGGAGTGTACAAGGCAGTTCCCTGACCTTGAATGACGGTGATGGTCACTTCGCCGGGTGCCATGATCTTGACCAGACCAAAATCTACAAGTTTGACCAGCCCGCTCGGCATTAATTTGATGTTGCTGGGTTTGATGTCACGGTGAACAATGGGCGGGTCTTGATGATGCAAGTAACTGAGTGCTTCTGCGATCTGGGTTGCCCAGTTGAGGACTTCTTTCTCAGAGAGGAAGGTGTTGCTGCGGCGGGCATCCTGCATTATTTGGCGCAGGTCTTTGCCGGGGATGTAGTCCATTACCAGGTAATCACGCGGACCTTCTGAGAAGAAATCTGATACTTTGGGCAGGTTGGGATGATCGAGGCGCGCGAGAACAGATGCCTCACGAAAGAACTGGTCGCGGGCTTGTGTAAGGACTTCGGATGGGAGAACCTGATTATGCTCTACTTCTTTAAGAGCGCATAAACGCCCCTGCAGGCGAATGTCTTCTGCAAGGTAAATATTACCCGTGCCGCCTTGCCCGATCTGTTCGCGGACAATATAGCGCTCACGCAGGGTCTCCCCGTTCATTAATGATAGGGGCAAACCTTCTCCTTCTTGATTTCAAAAACGGTAGTGATGGCGAAGTGATATTTTCGGCGTGTATCACTTTTGCACTATAATCCCATGCACAGAAATCCGCTTTTCTGCTATATTATAAACGCCTTTGCAATATAGAGATGAAATACATGCTCACAAGAGGCGATGAGGAGATTATGGACCGCGAAGAGGAATATCCCATTCTTGTTGCGCAGGACGGTCCCCTAAAGGGGCAGCGCTGGACTTTGAGCCGCACCCTGATGATGGGGCGCGACCCCAGCTGCGATATACAGGTGCAGGATCGTCAGGTGTCACGATTTCATGCACGCATCACTCCGAATCAAGAAGGGGTTACCCTTGAAGATCTCGGGAGTAAGAACGGCACAAATCATAATGGCACGGAGATCACAGGTCCGATCATGTTGCAGGATGGGGATATGCTTGGGATCGCACTGGCTCAGCAATTTACCTTTCTGACATCCGATGCGACCATGCCGCTTGCCGAGAATGGACCGCGTGCCGGGCGGCTTGTGATGGAGCAGAAATCACGTCAGGTTTGGGTGAATCAACAGCAGTTAATTCCGCCATTGTCTGCCCAGCAATTTAAATTGCTTTGGACATTATATGAAAATCAGGGGCAGGTGGTGGAACGTACCAGTCTCGTTTCTGATGTGTGGGGCGAGGATCAGACTGCGGGTGTGTCGGATCAGGCATTGGACGCTTTGATCCGCCGTTTGCGCGACAGGCTGGCAGTGCTCGATCCCGGTCATCAATATATAAACACCGTACGTGGGCATGGTCTGCGATTAGACAACCCACAGATAGGCGAATGATCCAGCATGGATGCACAGTCAGAAAAGGTTTTAGCTCAACTTATACGCAATACGCGCATTGCGTCTCTTGGAACGCTGAGAGATGAAGCGCCGCAGGTTTCCATGGCAGCCTATATTTATGCCGATGATTTTTCGGCATTTTATATTTTTGTGAGCCGTCTCGCCCAGCATACTGTGGATATGCAAAAGGATAACCGTGTAAGCCTGATGATCTGTGAAACAGATGATGGACGCAGTGACCCTCAGACTTTGGCGCGTGTTTCTATTCGCGGCAAGGCAGAGATGATCCAGGTTGGCGAGCCGGGGTTCACTCCGCTAAAGGCGCAATACCTTGTGCGTTTCCCTGAAGCGGAGCAATTGTTCAATATGGTCGATTTTAGTTTTTGGCGTATCACTCCGCGCGGCGGGCGGTATGTGGCAGGTTTTGCCAAAGCATTCAATATCACCGCAGAAGCCCTGTTGCAAGTTTCAGAGCGATAACTCAACTACTCCTGCCGCCGAAATGGGCGGCAGATTTTTTAGGAGAATTCGATGACCGCACTAAAACTGTTGGCTGTCTTTGCCCATCCTGATGACGAGTCGATGGGGATGGGCGGCACACTCGCGAAGTATGCCGCCGAAGGCATGGAGACTCATCTCGTCTGCGCTTCACGCGGGGAAGTGGGCTGGTTCGGACCCGAAGAGCAGAATCCTGGCAAGGAGCGCCTCGGTCAACTTCGGACCACAGAGTTGGAGAATGCCGTGAATGAGCTTGGCATGAAAAGTCTGTCATTTCTTAACTACGTCGATGGGCAAGTGGATCAAGCTGACCCTGCTGAAGCCATAGCAAAAATCGTCACTCATATACGCCGCATTCAGCCACAAGTGGTGGTGACATTTCCGCATGACGGCAACTACGGTCACCCGGATCACATCGCCGTTGGACAGTTTACCAACGCCGCCATTGTTTGCGCTGCCGACTCAAGTTACAAGGACCCGCAGAATCTCGCTGCGTATCGTGTCCAAAAACTCTACTACATGGTGGATGGTGAAAATTTTGTCAATCTTATTGCCCCATTCATGGGTGATATGACCTTCCCTGTGGATGACCAGATCCGCGGCGAAGCGCCGTGGCAGGATTGGATGATCACTACGCATATTGAAATGGCGGAGTATTGCCATACTGCCTGGCGTGCCATTCAGTGCCATAAGAGCCAATTGGCAACTTTGGGCGCTCTGGCTGAAATGCACGAAGATGCGGCTGTAGCTGTCTTGGCGATGCAGGGCACATTCTTTCGGGCATTTAGTTTGGTGAATGGCGGGCGCGCGAAAGAAACAGACCTGTTTGCCGGATTGAGATAAAAAAGAAGGTCACCTTTACGGTGACCTTCTTTTTAGCCCATGTTCTTTTTCATCGAGACTTTGAGCGCAACTTTGTAAACCTCGCTCAATTTATCTCCCATCGCCTTGGCTTCGGGGTTATCTCCCTGGGATTCCATTTGAGTGGCAAGCCCGGTAAGGGTATCCAGCAATTGCTGAGTGACGATATCCGGGTTCTGCGTTAATGCTTCTTCAACGGTTGCCGCATCTGGCAGTTGGATCAACTGTTCGATGATGGAAATTTCAGGCGGTGCGCTGGCGGTTTGCAGCACCTGGATCATCTTCTGCAGTTTGCCCATCCGCTCGTATTCGTTCTTTTCGGTCGCCTGCCTGAGCATTTGTTGAGCCACCTCAACCGAGTCTTGAGTGAATTTGTCCAGGTTTGCGCTGACGGCTTGCTCAATATCTGGCGCTTTCAATAATGCCTCAACAAAGTCTTGAGCCTGTTTGAGGCGCGCTTCCATTTGTTTATCAATTTCCGCAACAAAGCCAAGCAGTTTTTCGCGAATGCTCTCGAGGCGGGTCTTTTCATCAGAGGAGGCTTCTTCAATGCGCTCGGTCAACGTCTGGAAGAAAGTGTAATCCATGCCGCCACGCGCCAGAGATACGTATGCGCGAATGCGTGCATCGGACTTGGAAGCAAGCACAAAGTCCAGCAGTTTTTCACGCGTCAATCCCTGACCGGCATCCTGCAACTCATGTTGTGCGGCTTCCAACTCTGCGACTGACTCTTTCAACTGACGCCCATACTCAGTCTCTTCAAGCAGCTGGGTTTGGATATCAATGAGCACACGTGCCATTTGTTCCTGTCCACTGTTCATGGCGCTCTGGGCAATGCGGCTGAAGAGAGCAAAGAATTGCTCATCGATGATCTTCGCATTTTGCTTGATCAACTCAGTGCGCACATCCTTCGAGGTGACCTGCATCAGTTTTTCGATGAACTGCACCCGGTCTTGTTGTTCTTTCAACATTTCCGGTGTAATGCCGTCTTTGCCGAGAATGGTCTCGATCATGGATTCGTAGGTCAGGTTGGCTTGCGGCTTGAGCAGATAGCCTTTGCGTTTTTCCGGCGGGAGACGGTCCATCACCTGTTTGATGAGCGGACCGATCATGCGTTCCTGTTCATTGACCGGCAACCCCAATTCAGCGGGGAAGAAGGTTAGCAAGAGTTCTTTTTCATTATCGTGATATACCACGGGGGTGGCAAGACGTCCTTGATACCCGCAGAACTGACAGCGGGCGTAATTGACCTGTCCGCTCATGAGGCGTTGTTTGGCTTGTGGATCGGCTGTCACGTCGAACAATTGCTCAACGTTGGCAGGGATCATTTGTCTACAGCGAGGGCATGCGATTTGTGTTTGTGCCATTCTAATTTCCGATTGACGATTTGAGATTAATACTTACATTATACATGGTTACGCATCACGGATTACGTAGCCCGTGATGCGTAATAACTAGACTAAAAGATCATTAAACTGAGAGGTTGTGCAACTACCCGATCAACTCTTCCAGCCGGTCAATGTAGCCTTCCATGACCGCAAAGGTTTCCTCTACCGCTTGAGGGGTTCTTAAATCCACACCGGCTTTATTGAGCACATCCAGCGGGTAAGCTGACGAACCGGATTTGAGGAAGCCGAGGTAATCCTGGGCGGCATTCGGCTCTCCGCGTAAGATGCGGGCAGAGAGGGCGTGCGCACCTGAAATGCCGGTGGCGTATTGATATACATAATAATCGGCAAACAAATGACTGAATGTTGACCACACCATACCTACACGCGGACGGTCGATCTTAACTTTCGGACCAAAGCCTTCGGTGAACAGGTCTGCCATCAGGGTTTGCATTGCGTCTGCGGTGAGGGGTTCGCCGCGTTCGGCGCGCTGATGAGTCTCCAGTTCGAAACGAGCAAGGGTGGGCATTTGGAAGAAGTAGCGGAAGAAATTTCCACTTATGGCTTCTTCGATCAAAGAGATCAGGAAGTTCTTGTCCTTGATGGTCTTGAGCAGGTGTCCACGCATCATGGCTTGGTTGAAGTTCGAAGCCACTTCGGCAACAAAGAGGGAATACCCTGAATAGGCAAATGGCTGGTTCTTCCATGAGAGGTATGAATGCATGGAGTGCCCAAGCTCATGCGCCAGTGTGCTCATGCTGCCGATGTCATCGGTGTAGGACATCATAATGAAGGGATGTGTCTGCGGCGAGCCATAAGAGAACGCGCCATTCATCTTGCCGAGGTTGACGGTGGAATCCACCCAGCGGTCTTTGAGACATCCCTGACGCATGACCTCTACATATTCTTTGCCAAGCGGAGCCAGGCTATCGCTGATATGGTCAACTGCCTTTTCATACGAAACAGGTACGCGTTTCTTGGCGATCGGTGCCCAGATGTCGAAATATTGAATATCTTTTAACTTCAACGCTTTGCGTTTGATCTCGAAATAACGATGCCAAACAGGCAGTTTCTTTTGGAAGGTATTGATCAGGTTATGAAAAACTTCCTCTGGAACGTTATTATTGAACAATGACGCGGAAAGGGTGGTGTCAAATTTGCGCGCGCGCATACTAAACACGTTCGCGCTGATGGATGTTGCCAGGTTGGTTGCGAGTGTATTCTTGAATTCGATATGCTTGTCGTGGTAATTCTCAAAGGCGCTCTGGCGCACTTTTCGGTCAGGGTGCTCAAGCAGGGTGGAGTAAAAATTACCCTGAGTGACTTCGATCTTTTTGCCCTTGCTATCTGTAGCGGGTGTGAATTTGAAGTCGGCATTTACCAACATGCTAGTACTGCTCGAAGGACCGCTAAAAGCTTCAGCGGTCATACCGAGGATCTCTTCCACTTCCGTGGAACGCACGTGTGCCTGTTGGCGGAAGAGGTCGTCAATGCTCTGACGGTAGACCGCCAACTGATCATTGCCGTTCATCCAGCCTTCCAGCTTTTCCCTGCCAATGTACAGAAGCTCGGGGTTAAGGAAGGCGATGGCGGCGGCAACCTGCCCTGCCATACCCTGTGCTTTGCCGACCATGCCTGCCGCCGCCTGGTTGGTTGTATCCACTGCGTAGGCAAATTGGGCATACATGTAAATAGTCTGCATGCGCAGGGAAATATCTTCGATGGCTTTTATGCCTTCAAGCAGCGTTTCAGGACTTGTCCCAAGTTTGCCTTCGAATTTTTTTACATTGGGAATGTCGTCAATGGCAGCTTTGAGAGCTGCTTCCCAGTCCTTGGTGCTTTTGAACACGCTTTCAGCGTTCCAGGTATATTTCTTGTTCACTTGTTTTCGCGCGGGGATCTTTGCCATTTTATGTCCTTTTAAATTAACTTTGCGGGTGCCGCATCATACCTTGACGGCTGATACAGCGCTCATTTTTTGTTCGTTGAAATTTGAAAGAATTTTACCTTTCCCGTAGTAACTTTGGGAGATTCTCCAGTGGGGAAAATGGCTGAATTCTGAAGGGCGGCTAACGCGGCAGCGAAAAACAGATTCGGGCACCCGCATCAGATTTCGGCTTGGCGCTCGAACCGTTATTTCCTTCCACCCAAATGCGCCCTCCATGCGCTTCCACAATGGCACGCGCAAGGTACAAACCAAGCCCGGCGCCCTTTGTCTGTTTGACGGCGTTGGTCGAGCGATAGAAACGGTCGAAGATATGCGGAAGATCGCGGGCATCGATGCCGGGTCCTTCGTCGCTTACGCACACGATCACCTGTTCAGGCAGAGTTGTCCCGGATATTTTTATCTCGCCTTCGGGGGCGTATTTCAAGGCGTTCGACACAAGGTTTGAAAGCACCTGCTCCAGACGATTTTCATCGCCAAGGATGACGGGGAATTTTTCAGGAAAATCGGTGTGGATACGATGTTTAGGGGATTGTGACGCGAAACGTTCACTCACTCTTAACGCCAGACTGGGCAGAGCCACATCAGCCTGATTCAAACTGAGACCTCCCGCTTGCAGACGTGAGGCATCCAGCAGATCGTCGATCATTTTCGAGAGGCGGTCTGCTTCTTCTTCAATGACGCCAAGCGAATCATTAATAGTGTGCTTGTCCCATTTTGCATCGGCGCGCCGCAGGGTGGAAGCATAGCCTTTGATAAGCGCCACTGGCGTCCGCAGCTCGTGACTGACGATAGAGATGAAAGTGGCTTTCATCTCATCGGCGTTGCGGAAGTGGGTGATGTCGCGCACGGCAACGATGACATTGCGGAGTTTGCCTTCATCAGAAAGCAGTGGTGCGTACGTGATGCCAACTGGCAGAGCGGGCGGTAATGGACGATTCAAGTCGCCCTCCACGTAAAGGGTGGCGTTGGGGGTGAGGGGCCAACCGTTGGCAACTGACTCTTCAAGCGTGCTGCCTTGCGGTTCTTTCTTCCATCGAACGATCTCGCCATGAGGTTTGTTGGTTACGTCTTCACGGGTTACGCCGAAGAGTTGACAAAAGGCTTCATTACAGCGCTCGATGTTCAACTGCGCGTCTAGGATGAGGATGCCGTCTCCCGCAGAGTCGAGCAGGGCATCAAGTCGTTTCTTCTCGTAGGAGATCTGCCCATAAAGTTGAGCATTAAACACGGCGATCGCTGCCTGGTCGGCAAAAGATTGCAGAAGGATGCGGTCGTTGGGAGTGAAAAGATCGGGGTAATTACGAAAGATGAAGATAACACCAATGACTTGCTCATGAGCGGCGAGTGGGAGACCTGTGCCATTGAGCAGACCCATACTGGCGGTGTAGGTCAGTCCTTTGAGCATACGGTTGAGTTCACGTACATCCAACTCGCGGACTTTTTCTTCGGCGAGGAGCGGGGTTAAGTAGGAGAGAAAAGCCGGGGCAATGCCATGTGCTGCAGCGACGCGCCAGCCGTCGGGTAGTTTGAGCGCAATAATGCCGGCTTGCCCAGCCAGCATTTCAATGGAAACGCGCAAAATACGCGCCATGAGCTTCTCCAGGTCGAGTTCCTGAGTGAGCAGACGTGAGATTTCCAGCAGGTAATCCCGCTGGCGTACACGAAAATCTGGCAACATCGATGGTACAAGGGACATAATTGCAATGATTTTATCACTGGGAGAATTTTAGGATGTTAGATTCCTATATGTATAATATGTGCAGGTTACCAGCCCAACCGACATTTTTGTTATTTTACGATGTTGACCATAGTACTGTTAGGCTATAAAATTGCTAAGATTTTATTATTTTTCTACGGATGCAACGACCTCACAACTGGATTGGTCGCTAACCCCATTTTTTATTTATGGGGCGGATGTGGGATAGCAAAACAGCGAAACCGGCCGTATGCCGTTTTTGCTGTTTTTTTTCTCAAAACATAGGCGCTTGCTCTGTATATAACTATTTTTCCAAGGATATGATATGTCACGGTCTTTTCAATATTTGTTTCTCGCTCTTGTTATGATTGGTTCGCTCTTCCTTGGACCTGCAACGCCTGCCTATGCTGCATCGCTCCCGGCTGAGATCAACCAGCAATTCACCCCGCTTCAAATCGACGCGGGCGGGACTTCGATCCTTCGTATCACCATCTTTAACCCAAATGTTTACGGGTTGACGAGTGTTGCCTGGACGAATAACCTGACAACCGGGTTATATGTGGCGCCGGGCGCGATCGTAAATACCTGCGGCGGAACTTTTGCCCCACTTCCTGGCGATACTACTCTGACAATGAGTGGTGGTAGTGTAGCCCCGCAGGTTACTGTTCCGGGTGAATGTTATGTTGAGGTTCCCATCTCTTCGATCACTCCGGGAAATATCATTAATGTTATCAATGTTGGCGCGTTGACGGCCACAGGTGACGAAGGCGGAATTACAAACACTTCACCTGCCAGTGCAACCATTACAGTGATCGAGGTAAAACCGCCTTCATTGAGTAAGACCTTTGCTCCCAATACGATTTATGTAGGTCAAACCAGCCGGATGACGATCCGTATCAATAATAATGATAATGATACCGACCTGACGAATGTTTCATTTACCGATAATCTCCCCGCAGGAGTGATACTAGCCACTCCTGCAGCGCTTACAACCTCGGGTTGTGGAGCTGGCGCGTTAATCACTGCGGCAGATGGTGGTGGTGTGGTTTCTCTCAGCGCTGGAACTGTTGCGCCAAGTGTTGATTGTTTGATCGCGGTGACAGTTACTGGAAATAGTGGAGCTTACACAAACACCATTCCAGCAGGTCCAACAGACCCTGCTTCTCTGAAAACACAACAAGGCGTATATAACTCCACGGATGTTGAAGCGGACCTGAATATTCAGCCGGTAAATGTTACCAAGTTATTTTCTCCTGTAAATATTGATGCTGGTGATACGTCTACTTTAACTATCACGCTTCAGAACCCCACCAATGCGAATTATACAAATGTGGCAATTACCGATTCGCTGCTGCCAGGCGCGCCAGGGCTAACCTTTACAGGCACCCCTACTACGACTTGTGGAAGTGGTGTGGTTACCTTTACCACTGCAACTACACTTCAAATGACTGGGGGAACCATCCCTCCCAGACCTACGCCGACAACCTTGGGTACCTGTACCATCACGGCTACTGTCCAGTCTTCATTAACATCCAGTGGCGCGCAAACGAACACGATTCCCAAAGATACTTTAACTGCCGATCAGCCGGGTGTTACCAACATCTTCCCGGCATCTGCTGGCATGACCATACGTCCGGCATTAACTGCCACGAAGTCATTTGCGGCGCCTTATATAATGGGTTTGGATGGGAGTTACACCAATACTGTTACTATTCAATTGAGTAATAACAGTAACACGACGCTGACTGGTATTAATTTTACAGACTCGCTACCGGCGGGCTTGTTGGTTTCAGGCAGCCCTGTCTCGCCTCAATGCGGCGGGACCATTACTTCAACTACGAACTCAATTACGTTGGCGAGCGGTACGATCGCACCAAACTCAAGTTGTTCCGTTATTTTCAATGTTTCTTCGACTACCGCTGGGGTGTACTCCAACACTATTGACGCAGGAACGATCACGTCGGGGCAAGGACCCGGGGTAGGAACGAATACAACGACTCCGCGGGACTTAACCGTAGTCAACGCCCCCTTCCTGCCTGTAAATGTTGCCAAGGCGTTCAGTCCATCTTCAACTTTGGGAACCACCAGTCGCCTGACCATTACCATCACGGCTCCAGCAGATCTACCGATTAATGGTATCCACTTTACGGATACGCTGCCTGCGGGGATGAATATCGCAACAACACCTAATGCCGCAACCACCTGTCCGGGCGGCTTGGGCGCATTAACGTTGAATACTGTTGCTGATCCGGATCAAGTGATCTTTAATGATACGACATTGCTTACTACCCTGGCTGCCGGAGCAAATTGTACGATCTCTGTAGATGTTGAAGTGACGCCAGGTCTTTACACCAATACCATCCCAGTGAATGATATTACAACCCAGCAAGGACGCACCAATGAACTTACCGCTACCTCGGCGTTGTTGAGCGCAACCACCTTAACCACACGTAAAGCGTTCTACCCAATAGAAGTGCAGGCAAATGGGCGTTCTGTATTAACGATAACCTTGCAAAATGAATCGCCTTCTGACCTGATTAATGTAAATATCACCGATAACCTTCCGGGAGACACAACCAATGGGCTTGTTGTCTACAGCCCCGTCAATGCTGTTACTACCTGTGGTGCAGGGACTATAACGATCTCGCCGGATTTCAAGACCATTCAACTGACTGGTGGAACCGTCCCTGCCAAATTAGGTAGTGTTCCAGGTATTTGTACGATTACTGTTGACGTTCAAGGTAAGGATACATCTCCCTCTTCTGCAAGCACATACACCAATACGATCCCGGTTGGAAATACATCTGCTACAGTATCTGCGACTGGTTCGGTAGTGCAGGCATTACAACAAGCCCAGGCAGACTTAACCGTTAAGAACCTCGAAATTGGCATTGTGAAAGGTTTTAGCCCGGTCTTGGTTTATGGCGGCGCCACATCCACGATGACCGTGCAGTTGATCAACCCCAATGCTACTCAGCTTACCGGAGTGGCGTTCACTGACAATATGGATCTGTTGTATTTGCCAGGTTCGAGCGGCATTAAACTTGCCAATCCACCGATGTTAAATACAGGGACATGCGGAGGCACATTGGTGGGGAATCCCGGCGATGCGCAATTCTCTTTCAGTGGCGGTGTGCTCCAGCCATTTTCCAGTTGTACGATCACTTTGCGTGTGATCATGAATGTCAATGGAAATCGCACGAACCGAATCCCTGCTGGAGCCTTAACCACTGCAAATGGCGTAACCAGTGATGAGCCAACCGAAGCGTCCTTGACCAACCTACCTGGTGTGGGTGTGGTCAAGGTGTTCAATCCAAACCCTGTGGCAGTGAATCAAGTGTCAAAATTAACCATTACCATTTCAAATACCAGCAATGTGCCTGTAAGAGAAATGGGGTTATTGGATGAATTTCCAACTCTGCCAGATGGGCTTGTAATCGCTTCTGGTCCTGATTACCTTGCTACTCATACGTGTATTGACCCTGCTGCTCCCGTAACCACCACCACGCTGACGGCTGTGGCTGGGACTGGCACAATTCAATTAACAGGCGGCAGCCTTGCTGCACGCGGTGACCCCGGTGGCAAAGATATTTGTAAGGTTGAGATAAATGTCGTTTCGACCGAGATCGGTGCGTATGTTAATGTTATCCCTGTTGGTGGCATTACAGCAACGGGGGGTGTGCAAAACATCAACTCCACAACAGACACTCTGCGTGTGGGTGGTTTGTTCAGCCTTGGCAACCGTGTTTGGTTTGACACGAATAACGACGGTGATATTGATACAGATGAAGTCGGCGTGGACGGCGTTGTCGTGCAGTTGTTCGAAGCCGATGCAGGCGGTAATCCGACTGTACTGCGTGGGACGCAAACCACGAGCGGCGGTGGCTATTATCGCTTTGACGATCTTGAACCGAATAACTTCGTAGTTGTGATCCCTGATGATAACTTCAAGAATGTTGTTGGTGATATAGCGCCCTTAAACAGGCTCAGTGGATACTGGAGCAGCGGCACTACCATTGCCGCTGACGGTACAACGACTGATGCCACGGCAAATGACCCTGACGACGATCTTGATAGTGATGAAAACGGTTTGACGCAACTGGGCGGCGATGTGATCAGTGATGCGATCACTATTGGTCCTCCTGGTCCCGCCGAGCCTACAAACGATGACGATATGCCGCTTGCCAACCCTGCAGGGGAATCACCAGATGACCGCAGCAATCGCACAGTGGATTTTGGCTTCTATAAACTATCCCTGGGTAGTCTGGTCTTTATGGATTCAGATGGCAATGGTGTTTACGATGGTTCGAATACCCCCATCTCTGGCGCAACGGTTCAACTTTTTGCCAGTGACGGAGCTACAGAAACAGAAATTAATACAGGTCCTGACGGCATCCTCGGTACAATCGATGACGCCGCAGGTGGAGTCACTACTGGCGCTGCTGGCACCTATTTATTCCAGGGATTACCCCAGGGTACTTATCTTGTAAAAGTAAATCCGCCGGGAGACTACTCAAGTACAGTGGATAGCAATCCGCAAAATGACAACGACGATCCGGACACGAACATCGACAACAACGACAACGGAGTTGGAATTGGCTCAGGTTTGGTTGAAAGTGAACTTGTTACCCTGGTTCCAGGTGATGCAGGTGCTAATTCAAAAAATATCATAACAACAGCTATCGGCGACACATACGATCCAACCGTTGATTTTGGTTTTGTTTTGTACAGTCTTGGTAACCGCGTTTGGTACGATACGGATAATGATGGTGTATTGGATGGTGCCGAGTCAGGAATCAGTGGCGTACGGGTTGAGTTGTATAGAGGCGCGACTTTCATTGGTTATACCGAGACAGATAGTACTGGTTATTATCGCTTCGATGACCTGCCAGCGGGTGATTATGTGGTTGTCATCCCCGGTGACAACTTCCGCAATGTCGGCGCGGGCGATAACATGGGCTCTGATCCATTGGCAGGCTATTGGAGTACAGGGATATCCGTTAATGGAACTGGCACTCTATCTGAAAGCGCTACCAACGACCCTGATAATGATCGTGATGCCGTCTCAGGCACAAGTGATGAGAATGGTGTTACAACCTTCTTAAGTACGTTGCTTTCCTCTGTTAATCCGATCGATTATGTTTCCTCTGCTCCTATCACTCTGGGTGGTCTGCCGTTGGAGCCTACGGGTGAACCTTCTTCTGCCAGCGGGCAGGGCTCTACAGACAACCACGCCAACATGACAGTTGACTTTGGCTTTTATCGTGCCGCTATTGGCGACCTGGTCTTTGCCGATTTCACCGAAGACGGCGACCTGGATGGCAGCCCTGATGGTCCTTTGGCGGGTGCGACTGTTCAACTCTTTATGAGCAACGGCACAACCGAAATCCCAGTGGGACCAGACGGCATTATCGGTACAAGTGATGATGCCTTGGGCGGTGTTACCACCCTTGCAGATGGTCTATATTCCTTTATTGGGTTGCCTTCCGGAGACTACATTGTGAAAGTCACCCCGCCTGCTGGTTATTACAGCACGCGTGATGACAATCCGCAAAATGATAATGACGATCCGGATCAGAACGCCAACAATAACGATAATGGTGTTGGAACCGCGCTTGGGCAGGCTTCCAGCGCAGTGCTGACTCTGAATCCTTCCACAGATTCGGGAGCGAATATTACAAAGACCAACGCGACTGGGACTACCACCGACTCAAGCCTCGATTTTGGCTTTATCTCTCCCTACTATAGTCTGGGTAATCGCGTTTGGTTTGATACCAATAATAACAACCTGATCGATACTGCAACAGAGGTCGGCGTTAGTGGCGTACGTGTTCAACTCTTCAATTCGAGCGGCACTGAAATAAATGTGGGTCCCGATGGTATTCTGAACAGTGCTGATGATGCCGCGGGCGGTATGTTGACTGCCGCCGGTGGTTACTACCGTTTTGATAACCTTCCCGCTGGTGATTACGTGGTCGTCATCCCCAACGATAACTTTACAACAGGCGGCAATACTTCGCTTGTGGGGTACTGGAGCAGTGGCACTCTACGCGCCGCAAATGGAACTCTCAATGACAATACTGCCAACGATGTCGATATTGATGAGGATGATAGTGACGAGAACGGCGTGACCACATTCGACGTGACCGGCACGACCATTAATTTCGTTTCTTCGTCTGTCATCACGCTTGGACCTCCACCGCTTGAACCCATGGGTGAAACCGATATTGATGGAACCAGACCTCTGGGTGCCATTGATGAGCGTGCCAACCTGACGGCTGACTTCGGTTTCTATCGTACTGTTATTGGCAACTTGGTATTTGCCGACCTTGATCGATCTGGTGCGAATAACGCAGGTGATACACCGCTTTCTGGAGCCAATGTGCAATTGTATAGCGCGGATGGTGTCACTTTGCTTGCTACAACTACAAGCGCCGCAAGTACCGGGTTGTATTCGTTTACCGGGCAACCCCAGGGCGATTACATTGTCCGTGTTACACCGCCGGTAGGCTATGAAGGCACGATTGATACCAACCCGCAAACCGACAATGACGAACCAGATAACAATGTCGATAACAACGACAATGGAGATGGTGTATTGATCGATGCAGTGGTCACTTCCAGTGGTGTCCTTACCATGACGCCCGGCGGCGGCACACGCCCGGATACCACAGCAAAACCAAATGTGACTATAACCAATTCCAGCGGCAGCACGACTGACAACACCATGGACTTTGGCTTTGTGCCATTGGTCTTCAGCCTTGGTAACCGCGTCTGGTACGATACCGACAATAACAGTCTCATGGATGGAGCCGAAGTTGGTATTAACGGTGTTCGCGTGGAACTGTATCGCGATACAAACAACAGCGGCGGTTTTAATGCCGGGGACACCTTCCTCGCTTTTGATACCACCGACACGAACGGCTATTATCGTTTCGATGATCTGCCAGCAGGAAATTACGTTGTCGTTATTGCAGATGATAACTTCCGTACCCTTGCGTCTGGAGACACCGTTCCAGGGAACCCCTTGCTTGGGTATCGTAGCAGCGCAACGAGCATCATTTCAGACGGTACGATCACTGATGCTACCGCCAACGACCCGGATGCCGATCAAGACGACCTTGACGACAATGGGTTAACTACAGCTCTTGCCAGCGGTGGAATTGATTATGTTGCTTCTGCTGCGATCACTCTGGGACCCGGTGCGCAAGAATTAATCACAGATAACGATCCTTCAACCAATCCGGAATCTGCTGATGGTGAAGAACCCAATAACCAAAGTGATCGTACTGTTGATTTTGGTTTCTATCGTCTTGACCTTGGTAACATCGTATTTGTTGATGTAGACAAGAGCGGCGATCGTAATGCCGGAGATACCCTGCTTTCAGGCGCAAACGTTGTGCTTTATTCAGGGAATAACAATACACAAATTCAAGTCGGTGCAGATGGCATCCTTGGCACGACCGATGATGGAACCGGTGCGTATGTGACGGGTGCAGGCGGCACCTATTCGTTCAGCGGCTTGCCCGCAGGCGACTATGTTGTCCGTGTTACCCCGCCTTCAACCCCAATTGAATATGCCAGCACAGTGGATACTGCCGACTCAGGAGATACCACCGACCCCGACACAAACACGGACGAGAACGACAATGGGATTGGCGAAAATGCATTGCAAGTCAGCAGTGGCGTTGTAACCTTGACCCCTGGTCAAGGCACTGGCGGTGCGGCGGGCGCTGCTAACAATGTTGTTACCAATGCCACCGCCACCACTTCAGACCCCACAGTTGACTTTGGCTTTATTGTTCCCGTTTACAACCTCGGTAACCGCGTCTGGTTCGATACTGACAATGACGGAGTGTTGGATGCGGGAGAACAAGGTGTAAGCGGTGTTCGCGTCGAGTTGTATTCTGACACGAATAACAATCAAACTTATAATCCCGGTACAGACCTGCCCGTAGCAGCATCTCCATTTACAACCACAGACTCAACTGGTTATTACCGCTTTGATGGACTCCCCGCTGGGAACTACATTGTCGTCATTCCGAACGATAATTTCACCACAGGCGGAACAACGGATGCGCTGGTAGGCTATTGGAGCACAGGCACAACCATTGCCAATAATTCCAATCGTTCAGATTCAACATCGAATGACCCGGATAATGATGTAGATGCCGGACTTCCAACGAGTGACGAGAATGGGCGTACGACATTTATATCCAATCGCTTTATCAACTATGTAGCTGCAGCGGCTGTTACGCTTGGGGCAACTGCTGAGCCGCTTAACGAAGTTGACCTTTCCGCCACAGGACAGGGAACCACTTACGATAACCGCGCCAATATGACGGTGGACTTTGGTTTCTATCGAGTTGAGATCGGCGATCTGGTCTATGTGGATGAAGATGGTGATGGTATATACAACTCTCTCACTTCAGACTCGGTAATGAGCAACGCAATTGTTCAGCTTTATACAGGAAATAATTCTACCGAAGTGACAGTTGGTCCTGACGGAATTTTGGGAACCACAGACGATGCGGCGGGTGGTGTTACTACCGGCGCAGGCGGCACCTACTCCTTCAAAAACTTGCCAGCCGGAAATTATATAATCCGTGTCACGCCACCCAGCGGATATATCAGTACGATCGACTCAAATCCGCAGAATGATAATGATGACCCGGATATTAATACTGATAACAACGACAATGGGGATGGCACTGGACCTGGTCAAGTGAACAGTGGCGCATTAACCATGTCTGCTGGTGAAGTGCGGGCAAATATTGCTTTGAATCAGGGTACGGGTACCACCACCGATAACACACTCGACTTTGGCTTTACCAAGGTCTATAGCCTTGGCAATCGCGTCTGGTACGATACGGACAACGATAGCATTCTGGATACGGGCGAGAGCGGCGTCAATAACGTGCTGGTGCAACTGTATCGTGATACCGATGCCAGCGGCACATTTAATGCAGGGGATACGTCTGTCACAACTGTCAATACAGATGCGAATGGTTATTATCGGTTTGATAATCTTGCTGCGGGCAATTATGTAGTAGTTATACCGAATGATAACTTTGTGGCTGGTGGAACTACCGATGCATTGCTGGGGTATTGGAGCAGCGGCACGTTGATCAATTCCAGTGGCGTTCCAAGTGATGCGACCCCAACTGCGGCTTTTACTGCCAATAATGATTCTGATAGCGATACCGACGAAAATGGTGTCACTACCTTCTCGGGCAATACGGTTAATTATGTCGCCTCAACAGCAGTCACATTAGGTGCCGAAACTGAACCAACCACTGATAATGACCCAGCCACCAATCCGCAAGCGGGTGAAGCGCCTAATAATCGCAGCAACCGCACCCTCGACTTTGGCTTCTACAATGTGGCTATCGGTAATCTGGTTTTCGTGGATGTTGATACCAGCGGCGCATACAATGGCGGCGATACCCTGCTTAGCGGAGCGACTGTCCAGCTTTATGCTGAGAACGGAACTACGACAATAGGCAGCAGTGTCACCACCGGACCGGCGGGCACATATTCATTTACTGGATTGCCCGCAGGTAATTACATTGTCAAGGTTACGCCGCCAACAGGGTACGCCAGCGCCATTGATACAAATCCGCAAACCGATAATGATAACCCGGACAACAATGATAACGATAACGACAATGGTGTTGGGCTAAATTCCGGGATAGTGAGCAGTAATATCCTGACGATGACTCCTGGCGGCGGAACAACCCCGGGCGGCTCGCCGAAGACTGTCACCATTGCCAATGGGACGACAACTGATAACACGCTGGACTTTGGCTTCAACGCCCTGCTTTTCAGCCTTGGCAACCGTGTTTGGTACGACACCGATAATGATGGCGTCATTGATGCTGGTGAAGACGGTATTAGTGGTGTACGAGTTGAGGTGTACCGTGACACTAATGCAAGTGGCGCTTACGATGCAGGCGATACCATAGCCGGAAATACAACCACCGATGTAAATGGCTATTACCGCTTCGATAGTCTCACAGCGGGTGAATATGTTGTTCTCTTGCCAGGTGATAACTTCAGAAATATTGGTCTTGGAGATAATGTTGCCGGTGACCCGCTGGCTGGTTACTGGAGCACGGGCACAACGGTCAGTAATGCAGGTGTCTTGAGCGAAAGCGCCACCAATGATCCCGATAATAATGTAGACGCAGGCAGCAACCCGCTAACTAGCGAGGAAAATGGTCTGACCACGTTTACCAGCACGGCGCTCTCCAACGCGAACCCGCTTAACTATGTTTCTTCACGTGCCATAACGATTGGACCTGCCACCGACGAGCCTACAGGTGAAAGTGATCTTGTATCCGGAGCCAACCCGCAAGGTAATCTCGATAACCGCGCCAATATGACCGTGGATTTCGGCTTCTATCGTGTGGGCATTGGCAACTTGATCTTCATGGATGACCAGATCGCCGGTGTTTCTGACGGCGAATACGTTTCCGCCTCTGGCGACCAGTTGCTTGGTGGTGCCACCGTTGAATTACTCAGCGCTGATGGTGCAACCGTGCTCCGCAGTATGGTCACGACTGCCAGCGGTGTGTACTCCTTCCCAAGTCTGCCGCAAGGCAACTATGTCGTGCGTGTTACTCCACCAGCCGGATACGCCAGCACGGTGGATACAGTCAATGCAAACGACACCACTGACCCGGACTACAACACGGATAACAACGACAACGGACCTGGTACGGCGATCGGTGCAGTAACCAGCGGCATCTTAACAATGACGCCCGGCAGCGGCACCACACCGCTTAGCACAGCCAAGACTCTCACTGTTGCAAACGGGACCACCACAGATAACTCAGTGGATTTTGGTTTCAATTCTCTAACCTTCAGCCTCGGTAACCGCGTCTGGTTTGATACAAATAATGATGGGAATATCGACGCGAATGAGAACGGCGTCAGTGGCGCCCGCGTAGAGTTGTATAAGGATACAAATCCAAACGGTGTGTACGACGCTTTGGATACCTCCGCTGGATTTACGACCACAAATGCAAGCGGCTACTACCGCTTCGATGGTTTAAGTGCGGGTGATTATGTTGTTGTACTTCCAAATGATAACTTCACCTCTGGCGGCACTACAGATGTCTTGCTTGGATATTGGAGCAGTGGCACTTCAAGAGCAGACAACGGCTCGATCAACGAAACTGCCACAAACGACCCGGATACCAATTCAGACTCCGATGTGGATGAAAATGGCGCCACTACCTTCTCGGGCAGCGCCATCAATTATGTAGCATCCACTGCGGTCACACTTGGACCTGCAACCAACGAACCTACCAGTGAAGGCGATCTCTCAAGCACGGGTCAGGGCAACCTCGATAACCGTGCCAACATGACCGTGGATTTCGGTTTCTACCAGGTTTCCATCGGTAATTTGATCTTTGTGGACGCCGCCGTGAATGGCACGTATGGTGCTGGAGATACTGAACTTGATGCCGCTACAGTTACCTTGCTTGCAGGTAACGGCACTACATCTCTTGGTTCCGTCACAACTGGTGCGAACGGCATCTACTCCTTCACCGGTTTGCCCGAAGGGAACTACATTGTGCGTGTGACCCCGCCAAATGGCTACGTCAGCACAGTGGACTTGGGTTCAACCCCCAACCCAAATAACAACACCGACTCCGACGATAATGGACCCACAGAAAATGTCCCAGGCGCCGTCACCAGTGGCACACTTGTCATGGATGCAGGTGAATTTGGCGACAGCCCAGCCGGTCTTACAACTGACCTGACCGTAGACTTTGGTTTCAAATCTGTTTATAGCCTTGGCAACCGTGTTTGGTTCGATACCAACAATGATGGCGTACTACAGAACGGTACCGAAGTTGGCGTGAACGGTGTTCTGGTTGAGTTGTACCGCGACACAAACACGAACAATCAATATGATTCGGGTACAGACACGCTGGTCACAACAGATACAACGGATGTAAATGGTTATTATCGTTTTGACAATCTGGAACCGGGTAGTTATCTGGTTGTCATTCCTTCCGATAACTTTGTGAACAATGCATCCAATAATGCGCTCGTAGGGTATTGGAGCAGCAGAACAACCCGGGATGATAACGGCAATCTGCTTGAAACAACTGCGCCCAGCCCTGAGAACAATACTGACCTCGATGATAATGGTACGCGTATTTCCAGCGGCGATGTTGTCAGCACTGCCGTTGTCCTTGGTCCGGGCATGTCTGAGCCGATCAATGATAATGATCCAGGTACCAACCCCGAGTCAGGTGAAGCGGTGAACAACCAAAGCAACCGCACCGTGGACTTTGGTTTCTATCGGGTAGCGGTCAGCAATCAACTCTTTGTGGATGTGGATGATAATGGAGCCTATGATGCTTCTGTCGACTTCCCGCTTCCATCGGCGACTGTGGATGTTCTCAATGTCAATAGTCTGACCGTTTACACCTCCACAACTACAAATGCGAGTGGCATCTACACTATAACCGGTTTGCCGCAGGGTAATTACATCCTTCGAGTCAGCCCGCCTGCTGGTTTCTTCAGCGCGCGAGATATAGCCAGTGTTGGTGATACAAATAACCCCAACAACAACATTGATAATAATGACAATGGTGTTGGGACGGCCGCCGGTGTTGCTTCCAGCAAGGTCTTTGCACTTGACCCCACCGCTCCTGCATCACTTGAGGTGGTTGATAATTCGACCGGCACCACAACCGATCCAACGTTGGACTTTGGCTTCACATTTACAATTGCAAAGGCATTTATTGACGGCAATGCTGCCCATACCACTGTTACAACTGGAGGCGCGCCTGCAGCGACCATTGGCGAGCAGCTTATCTATGAGATCACTCTGCTTGTGCCTTCCGGTACGTTGAATAATGTGACAGTTGTTGATACACCTCAAACCGGTCTGGCGTTCATGGATTGTATCGAACTGGATCTGCCTGCTGGTGTAACCAGCACAACTCTTGCCGATGGCACCTGTAACACTCTTGACGGCGCCGCGCCTGGCAGTAACCCGCTTGTCGCAAATAATGGTGGATTGGTCACTTTTGATTTCGGCGCTCTTACCAACGCAACGCTCCAGCCAAAGTTGGTTACCATCCGATATTCTCTGATCGTTTTGGATATCCTGTCCAACCAAGGCGGTAACCAGCGTACCAACAGCGTAGTTTGGAATTACAGTGGTAATTCACAAACGGTGAGTGCGAACCCGGTCACACTGGTTGAACCTGAAATGACCATCAACAAGACCGCCACGCCTGTAAATGCTCCATATAACTCCATCATCACCTTTACGATTGATGTGGCTCATTCCTCTCAAAGCTCTGCGGATGCCTTTGATGTGGTTATAACCGACGAGATCCCAGTTGGTTTGCAGTATGTTCCGGGTAGTGCGGTTGTTAGTGGCACAGCAGTTGCTTTACCGCCAAGCATTATCGGTACAACGCTCACTGTCCGCTGGAACGAATTCCAACTTGGGCGAACCGGTCGCGTCACGTTCGATGCGATCTTCGTCGGACCTGCTCCTGTGGTTAACTCAGCGAATGTCGAGTGGACTAGTTTGGAGATCGACCCTGCGGTCGACAATGTTGGTGTTATTCCGGATGTGCCTGTGCAGATCTCGCCCTACAACGTGAATGGTACTGAGCGCTGGTATGACCCAAGTGCTCCTGCAGGCGTGAACAGCTATGCAGTAGTCTCAACAGTTGCCATCAACTTGCCGCCACCTTTACGTGAAGGACCCGGAAAAGAGGTAATTAAACTTCCGGCTACCGGTTTTGCACCCGGGCGCGTAACCTATCTGCCCGATATGCCGGAAGACTTCGCGTATGCGCAGACCGACCTCTGGGTGGAGATTCCATCCATGGGCGCGAAGTTGAACATTGTTGGCGTGCCATTCGACGAAAAGACCGGCGAATGGGATCTGCGATGGCTGGCAAGTTCAGCCGGATGGTTGGAAAATACAGCCTACCCAACCTTTGATGGTAACTCGGTTATTACTGCACATACCTCCCTCGCCAGTGGCTTAAAGGGTCCGTTTGCCAACCTTAACACCCTGAAATATGGCGACCAGATCATCGTTCACCTTGGCGGACAGAAATATATCTACGAGGTGCGTACCAACAGCACCGTCCAACCAACGGCAGTCAGCTCTGTGCTGAAACACGAAGACAAACCCTGGTTGACCCTTATCACCTGTAAGACTTTTGATGAGGCTTCGGGTGAATACCTGCAGAGAACAGTTGTACGCGCAGTGTTGACCCAAGTAATTGATGAATAAGGTTTAGGATTGAGTGGAAATGTCTCTGCGGACATTTCCACTCAATCACTTTCGTAGGAGGATTTTGTTTTGAACTCGCGCCTCATTAATATATTCATTAGTTATGCATCCGGTGATCGTACTCAGGCACAGGAATTGTATGCTTATCTTGTAGCACATGGCGCAGACCCGTGGCTTGATACTGAAAAACTCTTGCCTGGTCAGGATTGGAAATTGGAAATATCAAAAGCTTTGGAAGAGACCGATCTGATCTTGCTTTGCCTTTCCTCAAGATCAGTGAATAGGGAAGGGTATGTCCAAAGGGAATTGCGCCTCGCTCTTGACCGGGCATTGGAAATGCCCCAAGGAGAGATATTCCTCATCCCAGCCCGGTTTGAAGAAATTGAATTGCCCCACAGCTTGCGTGACTATCAATGGGTGGATCTATATAACGATAATGGCAGAAAAAAATTATTGGCGAGCCTAAACCTGCGTGCAAAGCGGGTTGGCGCAGCGCCGCTCATTACCGATGGTTAAGGTTGACCCCTTGAACAAAAAAGGCTGCCTAGTTTTTAGGCAGCCTTTTTTGTTCAACGCCAACATTGCGGCGCAAATTTTGAAAATTCCTACTTCATTTCCTTTTCGGCTTCTGTCAGTGCCTCTTCAAACATACGTAAGCCTTCATCTACTTCACTCTTGCTGATGGAGAGCGGTGGTGCGATTCGGATCACGCTTTTTCCGCAAGAAAGCATTAACAAGCCGCGTTCGAACGCCAGGTCCACGACGCGATCTGTCAATTCACCGGCGGATTCCTTTGATTCGCGATCCTTCACGAATTCCACGCCGATCATCAAGCCCTTGCCGCGCACTTCACCGATGCTGGGGTGGCGTGCCTGGATCTCGGTCAGTGCGTCCATGGCATATTCGCCAACTTCAGCAGCATTCTGAAGATATTGCTTCTCGATCAAGTCAATGGTTGCCAGCGAAGCCGCGCATGAGATGGGATTCCCGCCGTAGGTATTTCCGTGAGTACCGATCTCCCAATCCATGACAGATTTCCGAGCAATGCAAGCACCCAGCGGCATACCCGAGGCGATTCCCTTTGCAGAGGTGATGATATCTGGTTCCACACCAAAATGTTCGATCGCCCACCATTTGCCAGTGCGTCCCATGCCTGATTGTACTTCGTCCAGAATAAGCAAGATGCCATGCTTGTCGCAGAATTTACGCAGTGCAGGGTAGAACCCATCTGGCGGGACGATATAACCGCCTTCGCCTTGAATAGTTTCAACCAGAACGCCCGCAACTTCCTCGGCAGGCAATATCTGCGCAATGATCTCTTCCTCAATATACCGCACGACCGCTTCGCCATAATCTTCACCCTTACGTCGTTCCAGCACAGGGCGATATGGATTGGGGTAGGGGGCATGGGTCACACCATTCATTAGCGGATAGAAACCACTGTGATATTTCGCTTTGCTGGCCGTAAAAGTGACGGCGCCCATGGTTCGACCATGGAAAGCTCCGGTGAAGCCGATAAAGTTTGAACGTTTGGTATGGTAGCGCGCAAGCTTGATGGCAGCTTCAACAGCCTCAGTGCCAGAGTTGGTCATGAAGGAAAGCGCATCTTCCTTAAAAGGCGCGATCTCGTTCAATTTTTCGCCGAGCCGGATCCAATTCTCGTGATAGAAATCTGAAGAAATATGAATGAATTTTTCTGCCTGCTCCTGAATGGCTTTGACAACCTGGGGATGCGAGTGACCGGTTGAAACAACTGCAATACCGCCCATAAAATCTAAAAAGCGGTTCCCGTCCACATCCCAAACCTCAGTACCTTTGCCATGATCCATGGCGAAGGGGTATCCGCGGGGATACGAAGGCGAAATTACTTTGTGATCTCGTTCGATCATAGCCTTCGTTTTTGGTCCGGGAAGATTTGTTTTTTCCATGATTGCTCCTTGTGTGAATTAATTGCCAGATTTGAGTTTCGACAACAATACCCTGCGTCGCTACTTGGGAAGCGAGAGCAGGGAGTATATTGTGTAGTCCAGGTGAATTTACTTCGTGTAGGCAGTGTGTCGCGTTTGCGTGCGATCAAATTTGATCGCCACGTTATTGGACGTCCGTATTATACCGTATGCCTTTTTTTGCATCCCGCAGCGCAGGGAGCCTTCTTATACCTTTGACTCAGGGTATTTTCCCTGCTATTATCTTTTTTATGGATTATTTTTTCTACCGATTCATGGAAATATTGCGCGATCTTCCTCGCTGGCTTCGCCCAGGGTTGGGAGTAAAACGCTGGCTTTTTCTAATGATGTGCGGCATTACCCTGCTTGGACTTGGCATTGCCGTCATATTGATCGACATTTACCGAACGGATTCATCCGAACCGGCTCTGCTTACTGTACTCTCCTATGCTTCTTTGCGTTTTCTGCCCAGGATCTGGCGTGCTCTGATCTTCGGCGGCATGGGCGTCATGCTGATCGTCTATGGGATGTATAAACTGAACCGCTCCCTCCTGCGCCCGTTCCTGCAACCAGGCTCGGACGTGGTCAATACACTGGCGAATTTTCAACGCCGCAATCGCGGACCCCACATCGTTGCCATTGGCGGCGGGCACGGACTTTCCACTTTGTTGCGCGGCTTGAAAGCTCATACTCGCAATTTAACCGCCGTAGTAACCGTTGCGGATGACGGTGGTTCTTCGGGGAGGCTGCGGGAGAGCTTTGGCATTCTGCCGCCGGGTGATATTCGTAACTGTCTGGCGGCGTTATCCAATGATGAAGCCATGTTAACTCAATTATTTCAGTACCGCTTCAGCGGCTCCCCGGATCTGGACGGACATTCGTTTGGAAATCTTTTCATCACAGCCCTCGCAGATATTACCGGCAGCTTTGAAGGTGCCGTGGTTGAATCTGGGCGGGTACTTTCTGTGAATGGGCAGGTCTTGCCTTCAACGCTGCACAATGTGCAACTTGTGGCAAGTATGGAATTGCCATACACGTTGAATGAAGTCCGTGTGGAGGGGGAGAGTAAGATCCCTGAAATGGCAGGACGGGTACGCCGTGTATGGCTCGAACCCGATGATGCTGCCGCCTTTCCGCCTGTGATCAAAGAACTGCTTGCGGCAGATATTATAGTGATCGGTCCTGGCAGCCTTTATACAAGCATCCTGCCTAACCTGCTCGTACACGATCTGTTGGATGGGATCCGTGCAAGCCGGGCAATTAAGGTCTATGTCTGTAATATTGCCACACAGGCAGGTGAAACCGATGCATTTACTTGTTACGATCATGTCCGGGTTTTGGAAGGACATGTAGGTGAAAATCTTTTTGACGTGATCTTATGTAATAATAATTATCAAGGGGATGTGGGACCTTCGTCTGTTTGGGTTCGTGCTGATGAAAAAGTACTTTCCGATGAACGCACCCATGCCACTGACCTTATTGATGATGCGCATCCCTGGCGGCATGATTCTGCGAAAGTGACGCAAGCGATTTTGGATGCTTTTTTTGCCCGCCACTCAAAATAATTAGAACCTGTTTCAAAAATACCGTGTCACCCTCCCGAAGGACATTGGGAGGGTGTGAGGGAGCGTTCTTTGCGACCGAAGGGTCTCTTATTTTGGGGTAGAGATCCTTCGCTATCGCTCAGGATGACATTTTTGAGATAACTTCTAGAAAACTTACTCAGTAATCGATTACATTCATCACGAAAAACCAAGACGTACGAAAATTCACAAATTTGCCCAAAAGAAGTAAAATTCAAGTTGTATGAATGACCATACCAGCGGCAACACGCTCGTGTTCCCTGACACATATTTAATTGGAGGATTTTCCCATGGCAGTAAAAGTTGGTATTAACGGATTTGGTCGTATCGGACGCCTCGTCTTGCGCACGATCAAGCAGCGCGTTGGCGACCAGGTTGAAGTTGTTGCGATCAACGATTTGTTCGACCCGGCAACCAATGCACATTTGTTGAAGTACGATTCAACGTACGGTCCCTATAATGGCACGGTAGACGTGAAAGACGGCAACCTGGTCGTTGACGGCAAGACCGTTCAGGTTACCGCTGAAAAAGACCCCGGTGCCATCAAGTGGAAGGACATGGGCGTTGACATTGTGATCGAAGCCACGGGCTTCTTCACCGATGCAACCAAAGCCAAGGCGCATATTGAATCAGGCGGCGCTAAAAAAGTCATCATCTCTGCACCTGCCAAGAATGAAGATATCACCGTGGTGCTCGGCGTAAATGGCGATAAATACGACCCCGCCAAACACAACATCGTCTCTAACGCTTCATGCACTACCAACGGTCTCGCGCCGGTTGCTAAAGTGTTAAATGATAAATTTGGTATTGAGAAGGGCTTCCTCACCACTATTCATGCTTATACCAACTCGCAGAAACTGCAAGACGTTGGTGCGAAGGATTTGCGTGATGCCCGTGCCGCGGCGCAGAATATTGTGCCTTCCTCAACGGGTGCAGCAAAGGCAGTCGGTCTTGTTATCCCTGAACTCAAGGGTAAATTCACCGGTATGGCGTTCCGTGTGCCAACTCCCACAGTTTCCGTTGTGGATTTCACCGCGATCTTAAACAAAGAAGCCAGCGTCGAAGAGATCCGCGCCGCGATGATCGAGTATGCCAATGGTTCCATGAAGGGCATCCTGGATGTCACCGATGAGCCGCTCGTCTCCACCGATCTGCGCGGTACTCAGTTCTCCAGCGTCTTTAGCGCCATGGATACCATCGTTATGGGCACCATGGTCAAAGTGGTCGCCTGGTACGACAATGAATGGGGTTATGCAAGCCGCACTGCCGATCTCGTAGCACTGATGGCGAAATCCCTGTAATATAATGCGTAGGGGCGGGTCTCAGACCTGCCCCTACTTTTTTGGCGGAAATTATGAACAAGAAAACTGTAAAAGATATCGAACTCAAAGGCAAACGCGTCTTCATGCGTGTGGATTTCAACGTCCCCATGGCAGAAGGCAAAGTCACCGACGACAAACGCATCAAAGCCGCTTTACCCACCATCCAATACGTTTTGGATCAGGGAGCCTCGCTCCTGCTCGCCAGCCATTTGGGACGCCCCAAGGGCGGCGCAGACCCGGAATTCAGCCTGCGTGCTGCTTCCGAAGTTTTATCTACGCTGATCAATCGCCCCGTGACCATGGCTCCCGATTGTGTCGGTCCTGAAGTGGAAGCCATTGCCAAGGCGCTCAAGCCCGGTGACGTGGTGATGCTAGAGAATACCCGCTTCCACAAAGGCGAAGAAAAGAACGACCTCGAACTTGCCAAACAAATGGCAGCCCTCGCGGATGTGTATGTCAATGACGCCTTCGGTTCGGCTCATCGAGCACATTCATCCACAGAAGGCATTGCCCGCTTCTTACCCGCTGTCTCCGGCTTCTTGATGGAACAGGAACTCGAATACCTCGGCAAAGCCGTTGCTAACCCTGAGCATCCTTACATCGCCATTCTTGGTGGTGCGAAGATCAGTGACAAGATTCTCGTCGTTGAAACGCTTGCTTCTAAATGTGACAAACTCATCATCGGCGGCGGTATGGCGAATACCTTCCTCACCGCGAAGGGACTGAACATGCAGGACAGTCTCGTCGAAGCCGAAGCGCTCGAAACCGCCAAGACTCTGCTCGGCAAACTGGGCGATAAACTCGTCCTGCCTGTCGATGCGATCATCGCGGATAAGTTCGACGCCGAAGCCAACACCCAAACCGTAGACGTGGACAAGATTCCCGCGGGTTGGCGCATGCTGGATGTCGGACCGAAAACCATCAGCGTGTATAAAAGCACACTGGATGGAGCCAAGTTGATCGTTTGGAATGGACCCGTGGGCGTCTTCGAAATGCCGAAGTTCGCCGAAGGGACATTCGCCCTTGCGAAGTTGATGGCTGAATCTAAAGCCGTCACCGTGATCGGCGGTGGTGACTCTGCCAGTGCTGTCAAGAAAGCTGGTGTTGCCAAGCAGATGACTCACGTCTCCACCGGCGGCGGTGCTTCACTTGAATTCCTTGAAGGCAAGGAACTGCCCGGTGTGGCTGCCCTGAACGACAAGTAAGCGTTTTTATATAGGACAAAAGGAGCAGAAGGATTTTATATCCTTCTGCTCCTTTCTTTTGTATAATGATTTTATCAATTTTAAACAGGAGAGATTTAAAAATGGAAACGAATTCCGTTCCTCAAACAGAACCAAAGAATAACCGCAATGTGATTATTGGTGTTGTTGTTGCGGTGGTGTTGTGCTGTTGTTGTGTTGTAACCGGCGCTGGTGGATATTATGGCTACCAGGCATACGTGGCTGCACAGGCAGCGGTGGAGGATATTCAAAATTTTGACATCCCCACTGATGTACCGTTCAACCCGCTTGACCCGAATGCCACTCCCGGAGTGCCGGGCGTCCCTGGTTTGGATGTGAGCGGCGACGTTCCCACTGGTGGACTTGCCGATGAGGAAACGCGTTTTATGGCTTGGGCGTCGGTTCAATTGGTCGGTATTATGTCTGGCTGCACCGCTCCCACCGTTGAAGGGACCACTATTACTGTGATCCAAGAGCCGGATAGCGCAGGTGTTTGGCGCGAGGAATGGAGTGTTAATTGTGGTGATGGCTCTTCCAAGCCTTTCCCGTTGACTTTCACACCGGAAAACGGCATTGTCAATGTGACCGTGGATATTCAACCTTAATCCATATTTTCTAAAAGCGGACGGGTCTCAACCCCGTCCGCTTTTCAATTTAATGACAGTTTGCAAACAATTTACACAGGTATAACCGAAGCTTGGCAGGCTCGGCTATAATGGGGGGAAATAATTCTGCGGAGAAGTGTATGTCATTCAAGCCGGGCGCGAACGTCGGTCCATATCAAGTGATGGAGCAATTGGGGCAGGGGGGGATGGCCTCTGTGTACAAAGCCTATCATGCCGCCCTGGATCGGTATGTTGCGCTGAAGGTGCTGCATCAGGCATTTAATGGAGATTCGACCTTCATCAGCCGTTTTCAGCGGGAAGCCCGGGTCGTGGCGCGGTTGGAACACTCGAACATTGTGCCAGTGTACGATTATGCTGAGCACGAGGGACGCCCATATTTGGTGATGAAGTTCATCGAAGGCGATACGCTCAAAGCCCGCTTAAATCAAGGTCCGCTTTCTGCGGTTGAGATCGAGCAGGTTGTGGATTCGGTCGGTTCGGCTTTGGCGTATGCACATCGGCAGGGCGTGTTGCACCGCGATATCAAGCCATCGAATGTGCTGATCTCAACTGACGGTGTTATATATCTGGCGGATTTTGGTCTGGCGCGTATTGCTCAAGATGGCGAATCTACACTTTCTGCAGATTCGATCATGGGCACGCCGCAATATATTTCGCCCGAACAAGCCATGGGGAAGAAAGATCTCGATAACAAAACGGATATCTATTCTTTAGGTGTCATGTTGTATGAAATGGTGGTGGGGCGGGTTCCTTTTACTGCTGATACTCCGTTTTCCATTATTCACGACCATATCTATTCACCCCTGCCTCTTCCGCGGGTCGTAAATTCGACGGTGCCGGAAGCGGTGGAACGCGTGTTGATGAAGGCGCTTGCCAAAGACCGGCTCGACCGTTACGAATCCGTTGAAATTCTAATGGACGCTTTCAAACAAGCCTGGATCGATTCAGGTATTCCCATGCAAGGTACATCCATTAAGATGCGCCCTGCCGGTTTGCGCGATGCCTCCAAAGCCCAACAAAAGCCCGGTTTGGATGCCAGGACTGCGATTGCCGCCAAATCATTACCCAAGCAAACCTCCAAAAAAAATACCGGGTGGATGTGGGCGGCAGGCGGGCTGGTCGTCATCCTTGGTTGTGTTGTAGCATTTTTTGCACTGCGTAACTATCCAGGCATTCTGCCTATTCGTCCTGCACGGGCAACGCAAGCGATCGCTACTCCGGCTGTTTCTACTCCTGTCGTGGACGTACCACCTGATGCGACTCAAACAATGCTCCCGCCTCTGACGCCGAGCAGTGATTCGCCAACCGTCGCTGCTGCTCGTGAAGAAGTGGCGAAGGATCCGGGAAACGCGAACGCACACTTGCAACTCTCCCTTGCTCTTTGGGATGACGGTCAAAAAAATCCGTCTTACGAAGCGCTGGCGCAGGCTGCCAATCTTGCTGGTCCTTCCAATAAAGATTTTTACATGACTGCGGTGCAGGAATTCAAGTCCCGTGAAGCATGGATCCCTGCCGCAGGGATGTACATGCGGCTGGCTGGAATTGCCGGTCGTGCGGAAAACATTCCCATGGAAGTCCGCGATGGAATGCATGAGGCGGTCTATAAAGCTGCTTCCGAGAAGGAAATGCCTTTACTCGTTTTCTTCGAGCGGATCGATAGCGCCGACCTTCCACTTGGGTACATTGCCCGCGGACGATACGCCTTGTATAACGGCAGCGTGGATGACGCAAAATTAAATCTCGCAAATGCTCAAAAGCTGATGCCGGATATGTACGAAGCTTTTTTGCTCAAGGCAGAGATCGAAATGAAAGTGGGCAGCCGCGAAACAGCTAAAACCCTTTTGCTGTCATTATCCTCAGACTTGGGGGCACCGCCCTGGCTGCGGGAGATGGCTGGCAAATTACTAACAACGATCCAATAGGAGAATGCATGAGAAAACCGTTTGTAGCCGGTAATTGGAAGATGAACAAAAATATTGCGGAGACGAAAGAATTGCTCTCCGCACTTTCTGGTGGTTTGAATGAAGTTAATAGTGTTGAGCGGGTAGTTTGCCCGCCGTATCTGTCTTTAATGACCGCTTCGCAAATGCTCGCAGCGACCGGGATCGGTCTTGGCGCGCAGAACATGCATTGGGAAGAAAAAGGCGCTTTCACAGGTGAGGTCGCCCCAGCCATGGTGAGGGAACTTTGCGGGTATGTGATTCTGGGTCACTCAGAACGCCGTACTTATTTTGGCGAAACGAATGAAACGGTCAACAAGAAATTGCTCGCGGCGCAGAAAGCCGATCTCACGCCCATCGTGTGCGTGGGTGAGACCTTGGCGCAGTATGAAGCCGGGCAGACTGCCGAGGTTGTCGCTTCACAAACCCGGCAGGGGTTACAAGGCGTTTCTGCAGACTTCGCCTCACGTATCGTTGTTGCGTATGAACCAGTCTGGGCGATCGGCACAGGCAAGGCTTCCAGCGGCGAAAATGCACAGGGCGTCCACGGCGGGATGATCCGGCCGGTTCTGAGCGAACTTTTCGGCGCAGAAACAGCTCAGGCGATCCGCATCCTGTATGGCGGTTCGGTGACCGCTTCCAACGCTGCGGAATTTTTCTCCCAGCCGGATATTGACGGTGCTCTGGTCGGCGGCGCGAGCCTGAAGGTGGATGAGTTCATCGCCATTGCGCGCGCGGCGGGCTCTGCTTAATCGAAATCATAAAAGAATTTGGCACAAAGACCACAAAGGTCACGGAGATCAGGAAAATTCTCTGTGACCTTTGCCTTTGTCAGTGAGATTTTTTAAATGCAGTTCACTGGTTTACTTTGGCTTGTTTGCATGCTTTTGCCGCTGGTATACCTCCAGCGTTTTTTGCATCGTGAAATTCAGATCATCCTTTTTCTTGTAACTCGCAGCAGACCATTGACGATCGCCTTGTTCTCAGCATTATTCCTGCCTGGTGTGTTTTTGCATGAGCTGAGCCATTTTGTTGCGGCGAAGATATTAGGTGTGCGTACCGGCGGTTTTTCCATCATTCCGCAGGCACTGGGAGATGGACATTTGCAACTCGGTTATGTGGAAACAGAAAGGACAGACATCCTGCGCGATTCGCTGATCGGGCTGGCGCCTATCATTGCCGGGACGGCATTCGTGGCGTATGCAGGCGTGATCCAGTTGCGGCTGGATGCGCTCTGGCATGTGTTGAGCAATGGGCAGATGAAGTTATTTCTGATGGGGGTGGGGCTGCTGCCTTCTGTGCCGGATTTCTTTCTTTGGTTCTATTTGACCTTTGCCGTATCCAGCACCATGCTGCCTTCTGAGTCGGATCGGCATGCCTGGCTGCCGCTTGGGTTGTGGGTGGGCGCTTTGCTCACGCTTGCGATCCTCTCCGGCGCAGGGACGTGGATGCTGAATAACCTTGCCCCCGTTTTGGATCCATTGTTACGTTCAGTCGCTTTGCTGTTTGCGCTCAGTAATATCGTCCACCTTGTTTTGTTGATTCCATTTTGGGGTCTGCGGCAGGTGATCGCATATCTTATGCAGGTGGATGTTCGTTAAATATGATCTGATAAAAGTTGATTGCCGGGGAATACTGAAGCCTAATTCGTTCAGAGAAATACCGTCTTATTTCTTTTGGCATTGAACATTGCCACAATCTCTCTGCCGTCTGCTTTGCCTGCCTGAATTGCTTTGCGTTTCGCTGTTTCAAGGTCTGCGATGCCTGTTGCAACGTCGAAATAAAAATTACCTGTCTGCGGGTTGATCCAGGTGCCCAGCCAGCAATCAGCCTCGTTGAGGAAAGCCTCATTCCGGGTAATGAAGTCACGCAGCTCGCTGAGTAAATTGATCGTAGGCGGAAGAATGGCGGTCTTTGCCGGATATTTTGGAAAACTCCACACATCCTGATCGGGGAGGAATTCACAAGTAGCTGGCTTTGATGCCGTGCCGCCGTTTTGCAGGGTTCTGGCGGCAAGCTCTTTAAGATAGGCGTTGAACGCAGTTTTCATTCCAACCGTAATACGAATTCCAAAACTTCTTCCGAACCCGTGGGCGGAGTCCATTTATCTTCACCGATGACGTGGAAACCGCATTTTTCCAGGACACGTTTCGAAGCTGGGTTTTTCTGCGCCACCCGCCCAAACAGCGGACGTTGTGTTACTTGAAATAGAAATTGCCTCAGCGCTTCAGAGGCAATGCCTTTACCCCAAAACTCCCTGCCCAGCCAATACCCGACCTCCCGTTCCCCCTGAATGACAAAGCTAAGAATACTACCAGCTACTTGTCCTTCGTATAAAACGGTTTGGATAAAGATGTTCTCATCTGCCAGAATCTTGGACCAATGTGCATCAAATGAATCTTTATTCCGGGGTGGAAAGCCCGTCATTTCAACCGCTTGTTCATCCAACTGATATGCAAAGAAAAAAGGCAGGTCATCTGTAGTCACGGCTCGCAGGGTCACCATTTATACTTTCCTTCCGATCGCCAGCATCTTGTTGCGGATGGGAAAGATCACGAAAAAGATGTGAACGAATGGCAGCAGCACCTTCACCAACAGCTCAGACCGCAGCAACTTTTTTAAATAAAAACTATAGGGGAATGAAAGTTCATGAAAACGCTTCAACTCTGCTACTTCCAAGCCAGCCGCTTCGAACAGTCCTTTCATCTCAGTGAGCGAAAGGATCTGTTTGTGCCCGAAAGGTTTTGCCGAATACATCGTATTCAAAAAGGTCGGGAATCTCCCGCCTGAGAGCTTGTAGGTGAATTCGCCAAAGCGATGATAGAACGCATCGCGGCAGGGCGTATCTATCAGTAGAATACCGCCTGGTTTGAGCATCCTTGCCGCTGCCTGCACGGTTGCCATGGGGTAATTGACATGCTCGATCACATCCCACAGCGTAACAATATCGAAGCTACCATAAAAGTTTTTCCAATATTCATCTTCGATGGTGCGCTTGACCACTTCAAAACCGTATTTGGTCTTTGCATAGAACGCGCGCGTATCACTTAACTCAACGCCGGTAACATTTGCGCCCGCCGCCTTCAACTGTGCCAGGAACAGCCCGCCTCCGCAGCCGATATCCAGCGCCTTCTTACCCGCAATGGTCAGATGCCGCTTTACTGCTGCCAATTGATTATCCAGCCTCTCGGGATTCGATTGCAAAGACTTCTCAATGTAGGTCACCTCGGCATCGGTCAGCCCGCTGCCGTCGATCGTTGGCGAAACTTCTTCCATCGGGTCAAGATGGTCAATGTAGTGAAACCCTCCCGGCGAAACATAAACATTCGCCTGGGTCAGTTTATAGGTTGGCTTGCCGTTGGTTTGGTGCTTCAGTTCATCAATGTTTTCCATTCAGCCTCGTATGCCCCTGATTTTATCAAGGATGATGGGAATGCTTGTGGAGTACTCCCTATTTTCCTTTGAAACGTCCAACCGCAGGATGTGCGACTCGGAAACCGTTTTCAACCAGTCTGCCACATACGACTCTAAAAGCTCCGCATCTTCGCCCGATGCAATATTGATTCTGTTTCTCGAAGCCAATCGTTCGCGGATGGTATTCGCATCCGCGCTTAGAGTAATGATGAGGTCTGGCGGCGGCAGTAGTTGACGGGTGAGTGCATGCAGGCGTCGGCACAGGTCAAACTCGGCAGCGCTGAGCCAGCCCCGGGTGTGAAAGAGGCGTGTGAATCCGTAAAAATCGAGATCCAGCCCGCCATCCATTAAAGCTGGCTTGTCTCCCGAGCGCAGATCGCGTTCCTGCTCGGCACGCATGAGCAGATAATCCACCTGATTGGCAAGCGCGTAGTGGGCATCCTGTTTGAAGAGCGCTTGAAAGGGACGTTCATTATGTTGTTCGTAGGCAATTGCACATTCATAGTGTCTCAGCAGAGCGTTCATGAGTGTGGTCTTGCCCACGCCGCTTGCGCCAACGATGACAAAAAGTTTGTTCATGGATGAATTCGAGAAGAAGAGACCCGCTCGTATCAGCGGGTCTCTTGTGTTACTCCGTCTTTTTCTCGACGCGCTTTCTTCGAATGGATTTTGTGGAACTGGAGCCGCTCTTTTTTCCCGACTGCGCGTTTTCATCCCCTTGCAGGATCAGGCGTTCGAGGGCGCTGTCGATCACATTGCGAATGTATTTTGTAGGGTTGATGAACTCATCGACCCTGCCGCCGAGGTTGCGCATAAGGTCGATCATGTAGCGGGTGAGGAGTACATCGCGGTCTTTGGTGTCGCTGATGAAATCACTTGCCACTGCGACCATTTCCATGTTGGCAATGCCAACACGACCCATGGCTGAGTAGATCGCCCAGCGGCAGTTGCGCTCGTATAAATTGTCGCCATCTTTGGGTTGCCCAAGGTGCTCGATCTGGTAGATCTCATCCACCAGCGGGTGATTGCGGATCGAGTAGAAGCGGTCAACCCAGGCTTCTCCTGCCGGAGCAACGAACCTGCGAATGTAGGTAGAGTCCGGGTGTGGCATGAAAACTTTTACCTTGATGCCAGCTTCGGCGCAAACTTCTGCGAATATGATTTCACTCCCGGCAGATAAACCTGCCAAAAAAGCCCGATCCAGGGCTGTTGCCTTGAACTTTTCCACGCGCTTGCGAATCTCCTGCCGGATCTCGCCTTCTTTTTCTGAAGGGAAGGTTTTCTTGTCCTTCCCTGTGTAGTCCACCATGTAGCCGCTGAAGACGAGTGCTCGTCCGCTTTTGGATTTGGACCCGGGGCGAATGTCCACTTGGGCAATGTTGCCTGCGTCGCCCGTGCTTGCGATCTTTATCTCTTCTTTGATCAAATTTATGCAGGCAGAAACGAACTCAGGGCGCACATCCAGCGATTGAATGATCTCCAATTGTTGAAGAGAAGAACGCAGGGAGAACAGGTCGCGCCGAACGGCAGTCACTGCCTTGCGATAAGAACGAAGCACTTCTTGAAGGTCGTTGGATGTGAATAAACGCAGTTCCGCCATAGAAACGAGAGCCCAATAGTCGGCATTATCTTGATCGAGATTTAATCTGCTTTCAAGGCAGAACTGCAGGGTCTCTCGGAGACCATTCAACCTTTTTCGAATGCGAATGATATCCGGGTCGGGTGCCTTTTTGTTGTCAAACTTATCTGCCAGATGAATGGCAAGCATGGAAAGGGTGAAAGCGTTGATGCCGGGGTAATAGTCGCGCAGGTCGACTTGAAACCCCTTCATATAGATTTCAATGGATCGGATAAGCCAATGATAGCTATCGAAAGCCACTTTCAGCCGTTTTTTCTTATCATTCACTTTACGCCACGCGCCCGTCCACATCTCTTTATAGATACGCCCCAAATACGAGATCGATTTATTGTCTTCCGGGTAATCTTTCAGAATATTCTCAAGCTTGACAATGGCTTCGTTTACCCGCCCGACCCGATTCAAGTGGAAGGCTTCTTCCTGTCGAAATTCCAAATTGGAAGCATTGACGCTGATGCCTTCACGATATTGTTTTAACGCCAGCTCGTCACGGCCCAGCCGCGAAAGGGCACTGCCAACTTCGGCAACTGCATCTTCGCGGATGAGCGGATTGCGGATCTCTTCGGTTAACAGAAGGATGTCGCCGATGTGTTTATCGCGTTGCGCAACAGTAACCCGGTCCTTCCATTCTTCGTATTCGCGCCAGAACCCGGTTGCCAGCGGGGTTTGCAGGCTTTTTCGGTTTGGCTCTTTTAGACCGGTCAACAGGTTGTAGATGGGGCTGTGAACCATATCTCGGTCTGACGCCCACGTATCGCGAATAAGCCGGGCAACGGCTTTGATATCGTTGCGGATATGTATCGGGTCGGGTACCCCTTCAGGTGTGATGTGATAGGGCAGGGTACGTACGTTGAATACGTCAAAAGGCATGTAAGGGCGTCCTGCCTGGATGTGAACCACGCCTCGCTTGCGTAAAGAGTGGCGAATGCCTAACTCGTAGAACGCATTGGCATTGTCAATGCTTAGGTCGCAAACCACCATGTCTGCCAGCAGTAACTCTTGGAACATGTCTGTAAGGATGTCGCCTGAAGAGGTCTCTTCATCGGCGCGGAAAGGCTCGAAACCTGCATCTTCAATGGCAGGCTTGATCAGTGTTTTGTAAATTGCATTAAAGTCGAACGGGTGACCGTCTGGACCCTTTTTGTTGCCGAATGGCATTACAACAAAAGCATGAGGTCTTACTTCGGGGTGCAAATTCTTACTGTCTTTTCCAGAGCCGTCTACATCATAATCCTTATCATCTACAGAGCGGTTGGCTTTACCTGCCTTGGTCTCCGTGGCTGCGGCAGTCTTGGCGGCATCACCTGTGGAGGCGGGGTTAGACGAAGTTGCTTTGGATGAAGCAGCGTCCATCACCTGATTGGAATCGACTGAAGGCGTCAGGGGTTTTTCCGGTCGTGGAACTGGGATCGGATTTCCCCCTGGTTCAAGCTTTTTTTCAGGATTGCTTTCATTGGCTTCGGGCATATTCTTTTCCTTTTATCTACAATACCAATATTATATAAAAACATACGTCTGATTGGTCAATTTTCTCTAATTGTATCAAGGATGGAGCAATGTGAGCAAAGATTCTCCCTGTCGGTGCTGGCGCGATATGACTATTCCATGGCAGATTAAACGCTTTGGTATAATCGTTATGGAGAGAGAGACTGATGCAAAATAAAATTTTTATTAGTTATTCACGGCGCGAACTGGGTTTTGTTGACGATCTTGTCGGCGATTTGGAAGAAAAAAAATATGATGTCTGGCTGGATTATCGGGTTTTGATCCCGGGTTCTCCTTGGGCGGAACAAATTGATAAAGGTTTGAAAGAAGCAGATACAGTTCTTTTGGTGGTTTCGAAGGCTTCGCTGGCTTCAGAATTTGTTGCCTTGGAATGGCGCCACTTTTTAGAGACGAAAAAACGTGTTATTTTGCTGATCTTTGAAGCGGTAGACATCCCCGCCGAACTTGAAAAATATGAATGGGTGGATTTCCGCGGCAATTATCAGGCAGGCTTGAACGAATTGTTCTCACAATTGACTCACCCGATACAGGAGGAACATCCTGTTCCGGAATCAGGCTTTAAGGCACCAGCAGTAGTATGGGGCACAATTGTATTTAGTGCCATCGTTGCTTTCCTCTCGTTAAATACCTTGTGGACGATTTTTATACCCTTTTTGTTGATTCCGCTGCCTTATCAGATATTTAAACGCAGCTTTGATTTTATGCGTGTGCAAGCCGCTCTACTGGCAATGCCATTTGCAATTACCCTTTCTTATTTGGTATTGGGGAACACTCTTTACGGGCAGTTACTCTCATTGCACATTGAAACAAGCGACCCTGTTCTTACCAGTTGGTTAACAGCCCTATCCTCTGGTTTGATCCTTGGGGTGTGGGGCTGGATTCTCCTGGCATTGCTTCGGTCGCCAGCCATGCTTCGTTGGGGCAGACCTGAAGCCACGCCGCCTAAATTTAAGAATCCATACAAGCCAAATATTAATACCCCTGAACCAACACCTTTTTTTATAGAACACGCTTTTGAAGACCGTGTTGTCGCAGAGGAACTGAAGTCCGTCCTCAAAAAATATGGACATCCTGAGGCGGAGAACGTTCATGATGCAAAAGCTGTTTTGGTGGTCATCTCTCGTTTTAACGCAGAGACAAGCGCTGTACCCGCCAAGCAGGTCGTTTTTCCAGTAATGGTGCAGGAGAATGCGAAAATTTCAAGCACGTTATCCAAAGTTCAATGGATCGATTTCCGTCCAGGTGTACGCGGTTTGGATGCGATCGCCCAATTACTCCCCAACCCTAGGGAATTGTTGAAGGCACTTGGGATGCGTCCGGTCAGTTCGCTTTCGGTATACCCGCCCATGGTTACCACGCTTTATTACTTTATACTAGTGTTGTCCGTGATTTTCGTAGGTGCTATACTTGACTATGTGTTTTTTACTGATATATTAAGTATTCTGGATCCTGAATCGTATAACTTGATCGTCGGCGGTCTGGTTGCGGGGGCTTTATTATTTGGTTCCCTGTCATTTTTTATGATCCGTAGTTTATTAACACGCACCGGCTTGTTCTCAAGATCTCTGCTGATCTTTGGCGGGATCATTGCCCAGGGAAGCTTAATGGCTGGGTTAACTGCTGTAGATAAAGCTGTTTATCATGCCGCATTGGACGCTGGAATTGATGTCCCTCCGACTTTCATTGCTTTCGGTGATCTAATATTTATTGGCGGGGTGGTGATGCTTATAATCGTATTCACTAAAAACCGCCTGGATTTAAAGCGTTGGTTTCCATCAAAAAACTAAATAGTTGGTAGTCATGACCGATCCCATTTTTTTAACCTCTGATAGTCCGATTTTGAATACTTTGAACTTCAAAGCTTATCGCAATTCTGTTATGCGGCGGGTGAAACCTTTTTTGCCTGAGCCGGGAGAGCCTCAAACAGCAGAGATAAAAACCCCTTGGGGAGCCACCCTGATTGCAAAATATGGTGATATGTTGTTGAGCGAGATCGATACTCCCAATGATGTCTGGCCAGTAGATGCAGTGATATTTGATGATACCTACCTGGTCATAGAACCCGGCTATTGTATTAAGAGCGCTGTGACTATGTTGGTGCCCATGACTGCTGTAACAGATGGAGATGCAGACCGATTGGTAACGGTGGACACATTGGAAGGACAGCAAACCATACGCGCCGGAGATTTCTATCTGGCGCGCGGCGTGAAAGGGGAGATTTGGTCCTTTCCCAAGGAGAAGGTTGCAACCATAATGAAACCCGTCGAGTAAGCTCGACGGGTTTTGTTTTTTTATTTCTTTGAAGGTTTTTTTGTTTTCTTTGGAACTCCACCCGTGATAGCGGCTGGAGCGGGCGGGGTGCCTTCGAATAGAAATTTCGTTGTGTTGATGGCTTCGATCTTGCCGCCTGTCTCGCGCATCAAATCAACCATGTGCTGAACTAGATATTCGTCGCGGTCTTTTGCGCGTCCGCCAACATTGTTCCAAACGGCGATCAGGGTCGTTTTGGATATGCCGCGAAGTAGGGAGGAATAGAGTGCCCAGCGGTTATTCCGTTCGTAGGGGTCGGCGTTTTTCTTAGGAGAACCCACCTGTTCAAGCTGGTAGTATTCGTCCACGTTTGGGTGGCTGCATATCTTGTAGAAGCGATCCACCCAATTTTCACCGCCAACCGAAACGAATTCACGGATATATTTGGATTCGGACATAGGAAGATGAACGTTGACATGGATGCCTTTTTCAGCGCATATCTCAGCAAAAATGATCTCGCTCCCGGCAGAAAGACCAGCAAGGATGGCGATATCGCCTGGTCCTGCATTTAGCCTGGTCAATGTCCTTGAAATTTCTTCGTGAAGTCCCTTTTCTTTATTTGCAGGAAAATAATTCTTGGACTTTGCAGGGTAATCGACCATATATCCAGTAAAAAGGAAGACCTGCCCTTCGGGTGCTCGCCCAGGTTTGCTGCCTTTCGTAGCAGTGGGTTGTTTCTCGCCGGAAATCCGAGCCATTTCTTCTTCAAGAATGCCGATACCAGCTTCAACAAATGCCATGCGCATATCCAAAGCTTGCAGGATCTCCAATTGTGAGAGCGATGCCTGCAAGAAGAACATATTACGGCGTGAGGCGGTTAGCGCCTTTCGATAGGAGCGAACAACTGCAGAGGTGTTATCTGCTGTGAGGGCGCGTAATTCTGCCAGCGAGATCAGCGTCCAGTAATCGGCGTTGTCGGTATTTACCTGTTTTTCGAGTGCAAAAATAAGGGCGCCCTTCAACTCTGGGAACTCTTCACGGATGCGGATAATATCAGGGTCCGGGTCTTTCTTGTCGTCGAATTTGTCAGCGAGATGCAATGCGATGGAAGAAAGGGTGAGTGCATTAACCCCTGGATAGTGGTTGTTAAGATCGATCCTGTAACCTTTGAGATAAGTATCGATGGCTTTGATGAGCCAGTGATAGGCGTCAAATGCAGCTTTGAGGCGTTTGGTTTTGTCAGGAATCTCTTTCCACGAATCTGCCCACATTTCTTTGTAGATGCGCCCTAAATAGGAGATGGCTTCACTGTCATTGGGGAAGTCAGCAAGCAGGCTTTCGATTTTGACGATGGCTTCATCCACGCGTCCCAGGCGATTGAGATGAAAGGCTTCCTTGCGGCGGAATTCGAGATTGCCTGAATTTACTTCCAATCCTTTGCGATACTGGGTCAGGGCAAGTTCGTTGCGTCCCATATTTGCAAGTGCATTGCCCGCTTCGCCGATCGCTTCTTCTTTTATGAGCGGATTGCTAATTTCTTCGGTGAGCAGAAGAATATCGCCAATGCGTTTTTGGCGTTGGGCTACGGTCACTCGCTGTTTCCATTCGTTATATTCCCGCCAGAAACCGGTCGCGAGAGGTGTGCGCAGGGTTTTTCGTTCCGGTTCTTTCAACCCTTGCAGCAGGTTAAAGATCGGGCTGTGAATGGCGTCTCGGTCAGAAGCCCAGGTGTCTTTTGCCATACGCGCGATGGCTTGAATATCATTTTTGATGTGTTCCGGGTCTGGCACACCCTCAGCCGTAATGTGATACGGCAGGGTTCGCACATTGAAGATGTCGAATGGCATATAGGCACGCCCAGCCTGAATGTGCATTACACCGCGTTTACGGAAGGCATGGCGAATCCCCAGTTCGTAATAGGCATTGGCATTGTCTATGCTCAAATCACATAAGACCAGATCTGCAAGCAGCAGTTCCTGGAACATGTCGGTCAGGATGTCGCCTGAGGCGGTCTCTTCATCTGCGCGGAAGGGCTCGAAACCGGCTTCTTCCAAGGCAGGTTTAATCATCTGTTTGTAGATGGCGTTGAAATCATAAAGTGAGCCGTCTCCGCCTTTTTTCTTTCCGAACGGCATCACAATAAAGGCATGCGGACGGACTTCAATGGTGAGCTTCGGTTTTTCTTCTTTGAAAACTCCGGTATCTTCAGTCGTCTTGCCAGCATTGCTGGTGGTCCCAATAATTGGAGCGGGAGCAGCCTTGTTTTCAGTGCCGGGTGTAGCAGGCTGCGCCTGTGGAGACGCGTTACCCGCCGGAGTCGATGAATTGTTAGTCTCAGTTTTTTGCGAGGTTTCTATGGTGCCGGTCATGGTGGTCTCCTGGAGAGGTATGTCTAGCCCTTGACTTCGCTGGTCTTCGGATAACGTGAAAGTAAATTATTGAGAACATCACGCGGGGTATTCTCACTCACATCGACATCTTTGTATTCTTCGGCAATTTCCTTAAGAGAGGAGGATAAACTTTGGAAGGCGTTTTCGGCAAATTCTTGAATGGCTTCCTTCATTGCAGCAAGTTCCGCCTGAACGATCTCGGAGGATGCTTCTTCTGCCAGTGTTGCCAATGCCGCTTCGAAGGTCTCGGTAAGAGTCTCTTCGGTCTCTCTCAGAGCATCTGAAGTTACTTCGTAGACCGCATCTTGCATATTTTTCTTTAATCGGCGGTCAGATTCGCGTGCTTCCTTGATAACGCGATTGACCAGGCTGGCTTCCTCTTCGAGGTCAGCCTCCTTGAGGGCTTCCTGCATGGCTTTGATGTATTCAACGTTCTGACTCCAGAGAATATCTTCCGTGGAGCGGACCATCTTGTAAAACTCGGAGGGGGTCTTTTCGTGTGGGCGCAGATTTTTCCAGTGATCGTAAAGAAGGGTCAATTCCATTACGACCTTGCTGTAGTTGCGGACCACAGAATCCAGATTGCGGAGTTCCTGCCAGCCAAGCAACACAGCGGTAAAGGAAGCGGCGAGAGCTGTCCATATGGGCAGCACAACGGCTAGGATACTTCCAAGGACGCCAGAAATAATAATGAACACTTGCAGACGGACACGTTCCCTTTGGAATTTATTAACCTTGCTTACGTGCCAACCAAGTTGGGATTCAAGTCGGTATTGAAAATATTCGTCACCGGCCAGATCGTGGAAACCAGCGTCGCTATAGGGGTCGTCTTGTTTGAAATGCGGAGGGAGATACCCTTGATATGGAGGGATGGTTAATTCGCCGTTCAGCCCACGAAAGACAGAACGCTGTATCTCAGCAAGTCTTTGTTCCAGCCAGATATTTCGTGTTCGGGAATTTTTGAGAACCGTGCGATAGGTATAGATCTCTTTGAGGATCTCTTCGGCACCGGCGCGAGTTACCAGCCAATCACCGCTAGAGAGGAATTTGCTGCCGTAAACTGCTAACCCTGAGGAAAGGATCGGGGTCATGATAAGTAGAAACTTAAAGACCACGCTGATCAGTGACGGATTGTCTGATGGGAAAAGAGTGGTGATAATCGCCAGAAGTGTGGCTATGATGCTCAGTGCGCCGAGCCAGCGGCGAAATCTCAGATGGTTTTTTGTTCGTTTTGTTGAGTAGGCATCCATTTGCGCGAAACGGGTCCACGCGATCTGGAGGATGGGGGTGGGTTCTTGGGTTTGATTTTCCATGGTGTATCCTCTTGTGTGTGATGCCTAGCGGGCAACGAACCAGGCAGCGACATATCCTTCATTCGCTGCGTCTTTGACCTTGATCCACTGGTCATTCTTGCCGACCTTCGCTTCACCGCCGGGTTCTGTGATCGTGAATTCGTAACCGATCGGGACGCGTTTGATCAGGGTTGCATCACTGACGAGGGGCTGGTTTCTCAAGGAAACGCCCTCAGCTGTGGCGCGCACTTTAATGGCACCACCCGTACCTGCAGCGGGAGCTGGTGCTGCTGCGGCTGTTGCCTGGGCAGTGGAACCGCCAGCGTATTTGACATACCAGGCAGCTACATAGCCTTCTTTATTGTCAGCGGCACGAACTTTAAGCCATTGGTTTTGCACACCTACTTTTGGGATCACTTGATTGGCGGGTTCAACGCTGATGAGTTGTTCTGTTACTGGGATCTTTCGAATAAGGGTGTTATCTGCCACAACCGGCTGGCTGCGGAAGGAAAGTTCTTCGGTGGGGAAGAAAGCCAGTGCGCCAGGAGGAACAGCGGCAGGCTTGACCGGTGTTGGAGCGGCACCTGGTTTTGGGGCTGCTCCTGGTTTCGGCGCTGCACCCGGCTTGGGCGCTGTGCCAGGTTTTGGTGTGGATGAGGCGGCAGGTGGAGGAGCAGGTACGGCTTTCTTATCGGAGACGAACCAGCCGGCAACATATCCCTGATCGCCTTTCGGATCTTGAACCTGGATCCATTGCCCCTGCACACCGATCTTTGCAGCGGCTTGGGCTTTGGGTTCAAGGCAGATGAGTTCAGTGTTCATCAACATGCGCTTCCAGAGATAACCAGTCGTCGCGGGTTGTGAGCGCAGGGCGAGATCATCTTCGGAAGCATAAAGAATGAACTTTTCAGCAGGAAGCTCTACTTTGGCGGGAGGCTCAGGAGCGGCGACACTGTAATTCTCGAACCATAAGACAGCACTGATCTCAGACGCGAGTTTGGCGCCATTATATTTATAGCGGGTTGTCAACAGCACATCCTTGGTGGGGCTGTCACCGCCGTATTTGTACGGGTCGTAAAGGACGTAATCGTCGCCCTTCTTTTCTTTGACCAGAACGAAGTGGGTTTGAATTCCAGCCTGTTTGTTCCAGTCCACCTGAAGGATGACAGGTTTGCCTTGAGCAACAGCATCATCAATTAGTGGAATGGGCGCAGGAACAGACTCGCATGGCTGCATATCCCGGTATGCACAATTTGCCCAAACGTAGGGGAGCACACTAGGAATGAAAAGTGCTCCTTGAAAACCACCAGCAGCTTTCATTTTATTGTTGACAGAGTCAGGGGTCTCGCTATACCCGATCCCATTCAGCATCATGGTGACGGAAGTGAGTAAACATCCCCACGAACCAATGGTTTCAGACGAAAAACCAAGAGGGGTGTTTTTCCAAGCTTCGTCGTTTTGGTACAGATTTTTTGTAACAAACATACTGAAATGCCTCCTGCGTTCGGGGTTTTATAAAAAAGCATGGAAATTACTTCCGTTTTCCATATTTCGAACTTAATTTAGGCAATTTTACTCTATTTTAATCTGCAATAATCTTGCAATATTTTAAGGTGGAAACAATTCTCAAGCCTCGCTTTTTGTAAAAAAATCTCGTTTTCTAGAGCTTTTTGTTTTTACCCAAAATTTTGTATCATTGACAAAACGCAGGCGCTTCGAAAAATTCGACTGAAGTGATAAACCATCCGTTATTCACTTTTTGGATCTTGATGGTTTGAGGCAGGAGTCTCGCTTCATTGCTTTGGACAAGAGACCCGTCGGAACGGCGGTAGAACTGAATTGACCAGACCTCACAGGTATCTACTTCCAGTTGAGTGTTACTGAGAATGCGGATATCATCGATATAACTTTTGTAATAGTCGATGTCTGCGATCTCGACCAATCCCTGCCCATTAAGCGACTCGATCTCTGCCTGTAGCAGCTGCAGTGTTTCACCTGCCATGATGACAGCCGCCACGGAAGCATCGCCTTGCCGGTAGGCTTCGATCTGGAGTTTGACCGCCTTCGTCAGAAAATCTCCCACTTCTTTCGCAAGGTCTGGTGAAATGCCATTTGCTTGATCTGGCAGGAATGGATTGCTGCCAGCGGTAATCTCGTCGCCGTCTTTTGCTCCGTCATTATCCATATCCGCGTCGAGCGGGTTCATGCGGTTAACAACTTCCACTCCGTCGCCAAGCCCGTCTCTATCGGTGTCTTTATTGTTTGGGTCGGTGCCGGTGATGAGGGTTTCATCGGTATCTGCCAGACCGTCTTTGTCTGAATCGGCGCTGGGGCTTTGCGGCGGGGTTTCATTGGGTTTGGGCTGTTCCGGTGCAGAAGGGGCGGTGCTTGCCAGTCCATAAAGAGATTGGATACCAGCAATATCGTCCCTGTCGAGGAAGCGGTGCGGCTCACTATACGAGGGGAACATCAAGGCATTCGGGTCATCGCTGTGTCCCAACCCCAGTGCGTGCCCGATCTCATGCGCAGCGACCGTGAGTAAATCTACATTTTGCGAGTTGCTATCCACCCAGCGCTCCGAATCATCGAAATGCAAAAAGACCTGACGATCTTCATAAGGGTTGGGGTAAGATGCATGGGCGAGAACATCACCAGGACCGTCGAATGGATCGCCATCGCCGTGTTCTCCCTCCGCCCAGCCGATGACGATATCGGCATTCTGGCGAGAGGAGGTTTCTGTAAAGGTCAACGAGGTTGCATCTGCCCAAAGCGCGAATGCCTGGGCGATAATGGCTTGCTCTGTGTCACCGGGTATTTTTTCTGTACCGTTAATAAAAAAGTAGCTGATATCAGTTTTACCCCATTTTGAGAGCGCACGAAAATCGGCAGAATCGGCGCCTGGTACCGGGTGATTGTCGTAGCGATATCCCGTGCCAGCGGAGTCAGCCGGGCGTAGGCTGGAACAAGCGAATGTGAAAATCAAGATCAATGATAGATACCAATAAACTCGCTTCATTTCTAACCTCCAAATTAATTTAAAAACCACAACAGATCCAGGCGCCTGCCATCAGTTCTTCGGGGATGCCTGAAGGATCGCTGAATTGCCGCGCCACAAATTTACCGCCTTGCATTACATACTCAATATTTGTCCGGTCTGCCAATGAACGCAGATCATCGAGAGGATTCTTTTTTACAACGATCAGATCTGCCAATTTCCCTGCTTCGAGCGTGCCAAGTTTCGAATCCCAGCCCAACGCACGCGCTGCATTCCTGGTGGATGCAACGATACAATCCATGGTTGAGATGCCTGCCTGCGACATGTAGTACAACTCCAGCGCATTCTCTCCGTGGAAGTTATATGGTGTGGCGGCATCGGTACCCATTGCAATAGGCACTCCCATTTGGTAGGCTTTGCGGATCGAATGCATCGCATCTTCCTGTGTTTCCTTGCTTTTTTCCATGATCCAATCCGGAATACCTGGTCTATCGCCGTAGATCACGTCAAACCCTGCCTTCAAAGTGGGGACAAGGAATATCTCTTCCCTTGCCATGCGTTCCATGATGCGTGGGTCTTGATTTAGGTAGGTGCCGTGTTCAATGGTTTTTGCGCCAGCTTCCACCGCATTACGGATGCCCTCGATACCGTGGGCATGGGCTGCTACGATCTTGCCGACCTTGGCAGCTTCTACCACGGCGGCACGGATCTCTTCCATTTCAAAGGTTGCTGCACCGGGTTTTTCACCAGGGGCGAGCACCGCGCCAGTTGCCAGCACTTTGATCAAGTCTGCACCGGCTTTTAATTGTTCACGAGCTGCTTTACGGACTTCATCCACCCCGTCAGCTTCACGGTACATGCCGTCGTACCATTCGGTTCCAGTGGTGGTAATGGAAAGCAATTTCCCGGCAAGGGACATACGTGGTGCAACGAACATACCTGCATCCACCGCTTTGCGCAAAGAGAATTCGAGGTGGTGCCTGCCGCCTACGTCCCGGATGGTGGTTACTCCGGCTGATAATGTGTTTTGAGCGTGCTTCAACATGATGAGCGTGGACCAGCCCCAAGGTCCCGCCATGGTGCTGTCTGGCAAAGATTCCGCAGCGATGTGAACATGACAATCGATCAAGCCTGGCAGGATGTATTTGCCCGTCAGGTCGATTTCATGGACTGTTTTTCCTTCCGGGTTTTTCCAATTTTCTGCTTTCCCAACGTGAACGATCTTATCTTCTTCAATAACGACGATTCCGAATTCCACCGGTTTTGCTCCGGTTCCGTCGATCAGTGTTGCATTCTTGAGGGCGTGAATGGTCATGGATAATATATACCTTCCTGTGGGTTTGAATCAACAATGCGGCATCATGCCGCATTGAGTTGTACTGCTTTTGTTTATTTGTTTTGATATTGCTGGAGCCACCAATCCGTGCCGGGCAGCCCACTGGCTTTGACGGACTCGATCAAGGTTTTCGTGTCGAAGTAAATGCGGCGCATATCTGTACGCAAAGAATCATTATCCTGTTCAACAATGGTGTACTCTGCCCATGGCAGCAGTTTTGGCGGGTTGCCGGGAGAAAAGACATACTCAAATGCATTGCCGACACTGCCGGAGTTCAATATGAGCTTTTTCCCAAGGCGCCGGTGTAGTTGAATGTGAGAGTGTCCTCCGATGAAAACCGAAGCGGATCTTTCTGCAAAGTAATGGTCCAGTATATCTGTTGGGGTGATGGCTTGAATGAGGTGCGTGGTAGATTCTGGCGATCCGTGGAATGCAAGTAACTCTATCCCGTTTGGAAACTGAATGGAATGGGTTGCTTTGAAACTTTTTATGAAATTCAGGTCTTCCAGGGATATGTGATCGCGTCCCCAATACAGGTCTGGAATGAGATGTTCTGTGATCTCAAACTCGGCAGCTTTTTCGGGTTCGAGGATCGCCTGGTCATGGTTTCCCATGATGGTGACAGCATTCCATTCCCTTAGTGCGTTGAGCACTTCCTTGGGTTGGGGACCTAGGCTGATCGTATCGCCCAAACACACCAGCAAGTCTAATTTCTGCTGCTTAATATCTGAGAGGACCGCTTGTAAGGCTGTAAAATTTCCGTGAATGTCAGAAATAAATCCAATACGCATAATTTGTATAATTGTACACGACGAGTACCGATTTTATTCTCTCAATAGAACTTTTGGGTGATAGATTTCGGTTTTTGCAAGAAATATTCTATCCGTCAACCCGGCTGGACCTTGATCTCGTCCAAATTCAGCCTCACCTCAAGCGCATCTCCATATTGGAGACCCGGGATAGGAAAAGCGATCACTTCTACCAGAGATGGATTTTGAAAGTGGGTCTTTTTTGTTTCTGGATGCGGATAATACACCCAACCTGCATATTCAACACTTTTAAAGATGACTTTGCAACGTGAAAAGGAGAAGGTCTCTGGTGGGTGCAGGTCTGTCCACTCTACGAGCGGAAAAGTAAATTCGGGCGCAGTCATTTCAAAAATAAATGGTGCGATGGAGATGTTCAATGTGCCGTTGAAATATGGAGATAAATCCAACCCTAGTGCCTTGAAGAAAGGCTTTTGTTTTTCCAGTGAGCTGTATGGGTAAGCTGCCGATGGGCGTGATGCAACTTGATGTCCTTGAATGAGAGTGCCGGAAATGTGTTTAAACATAGGGGAAATAGTATATCAGCCTGAACATTAAACCCTTTCATAAAAAGATGGACTTTCTAATTATGTTAGGATTTAAATATCATATCAAATTATCTGTTAAATAGAATAAAATTTCCTGACATAGGAGTCGCCATGCAGAAAATTACCGCCTTGTATAAAACCCTTTTTCATTTCGTCTCTTTGAGTATTGTTTTTGGGTCAATTTTTGCAACAAGACCTGTTTCAGCTCAGGACATTTTACCCAATCCAGCGGCAGAACAATACCTAATTAATGAGTTAAGAGCCACTGGTGTTGCAGACCTACAAACGAATTTTTCTGAAGACGAGCGCAGAATTAGCGGGAGTGCATTGCTCGCTGCATTAAAAGATCCAGAAGTTCAAAGTAAACCTCTGATCTATGTTTCCAATGTTGTTGTAATAGATGACCTTTGGGCGCGCGATCTGATCATCCCTGCCAATCTTGTGTTTAGTGAAGTGGAGTTTGCCGGGCTTGTAAACTTTTCCGGCACTCAACTTCAGTCATTTGAAGCGTATGACTCTGCGTTTCTAAATGACATATATCTTAACGACTCTTCTGTCAGCCGTCAGGTTTATTTGATGGGCAACTCAATTGCAGGGACGGTTCGAATTGAAACAGCTGAAGTGAATGGGTATGTTAATATTTCGAGTAATACTATAAAAGGCAGCCTGAGCTTCTTGCGATCTGACATGAATGGTGATGTTGATTTGCGTGATAATACGATTTCTGAAGGACTGAATATGTATGGCTCGTATGTAGAAGGCGAGTTGTTATTAGATGAAACAAAAATATTAGGTACTCAAGCCATGTCAGGTACATCATTCCCGGTTGAAATATGGAATGCTACTGTAGATGGGGTAGTATCTCTTGCTTATACAGAAATAAATGGATATGCCTATATCTATGGTTCGCGATTTGAAAGACTTGAAACATATGGGGCTGTTTTCAAGGATGGTGTAAGCTTTAGTGAAACGGTGGTGGAACAAACCGCCACTTTTGACGCTACCCATTTTTCAGGAGATGCCGACTTCTTAAACTTTCATGCTGAAAGTGATGCCAACTTTCGAGATGCCGTATTTGCAAATACTGTCACTTTTGAAAACGCGTTTATTGGGCGCGATGCAAATTTTCAAGGCACTCAGTTTAAGGGAACGGCAAGTTTTCCGTATCTTACTGTGGAACGTTTTGCCGATTTTAGCGGAGCTGTTTTTAGTGAGGAATTCCTTTTTTACTATACCCTGGCTGGATACCCTTATTTTGAAGGTACAGTGTTTAATGGACCTGTGACATTTGAGGGAATGGAAGTCACCCAGGACTTTGAATTTATCGATGTATCCTATACGTATGCAGATGAACCTTTTACTGTGGCAATTGTAAATGTAGATGGCGCTGCCAGTTTTACAAACATAGTTGCCCCGGCAGGATTTGATTTCTCTAATAGCCATTTTGGCAGTTTAAGTATTGAAACCGATGAAAGTTCTAGTTTTCATTTTATAAATATTTCTGGTTCAGAAATTGATGGAGATTTTGTTATTGAGAATGCCAATTTGCAAGATCTATTGGCAGATGGGCTGTCTGTTGGCGGGTCAACTACTTTGTATCAAGTTGCTATTTCAAATCAATTGGACCTGCGGAATGCAGAGATCGGCTTTCTTAAGGTGGATGAAAAATTTACTCCACCAACCGAACCGACAGCCTTTAATTTGCGCGGTATGACATATACTGACATTGATCTTGGAGATCAAGGTCTTACAGATAGAACATGGCGTGGATTGCTAATGTTCATTAATGACTCTGCGTATAGCCCACAGTCCTATCAAGCTCTGGCGCAGTTTCTCATAGACAAAGGGCACCCCGATTGGGCAGCAGAGGTGGAGCTTGCCCAAAAACGCCGGGAACGTAATGAGGTGTTAAGACCGTTTTCTGGGGCATGGCTTTGGTCCTGGTTTCTAGATATCTTCTCGGGATATGGGCAGCGTCCTGCACTGGCATTTATTTGGAGTGGTTTAGTTGTTGCGATGGGCGCATTTGTATATCGCAACAAGGAAAATATGTTGCCTGTGGAACAGGATGATGTGCAAGTGGAATATCACCCTGTTTGGTATTCTTTTGCTTTGTTCCTTCCTTATATTGACCTGGGGATCGCAGCGAAATGGGAACCTAATCCCGAAAGAAAATGGGCGCGGTACTATAAATATATTCACATGATGTTGGGTTGGATCCTTGCTCCAATTGCGCTGCTGACATTTGGCGGGATCATTGGCTAACGACTCAATGACTTGTATAATGCGAACAGGCAGACTTTCAAAAGTCTGCCTGTTCGTTTAATTGCTATTCTATCTTGCGCCATTCAAGAAATTGCAGGGTTGCGAAGGTATCTACACAAATCGCGGTGATGCCGATTGCCCATTTTGCTTCTGGGGTGAAATCGAAGGTGGGCAACACGAGAAAAAGGATGCTTAGCAAAACCCATGCGGAGTCTGCAATGACGGTGAAGAGGGTAAATCCGCCGGTGATGGTCGGGCGGGTTGCCATGTATGTGACGAAGGCGCCGTAGAGGATCAACACCATTCCGAGGATGTGTATTACGCTGGGGAGAGTGTTTAGGAAACCAGCCAGCGGATTGGCAGCGAGGGTGAAGATGATGCCACTGGTGAAGCAGAAGGTTCCGTTGGAAACGAGCAAGCGGCTGAGGTTGATCTGGTTATGCATGTCTCGTCCTTTGCTGGATTTATTTCGCGCGAAAGGATTTGTAGGTGGCAGCCAAAGGAATTGCGAACATCAGGATGAAGCCTACATTGAGCACGGCATTCTGCCAGAAGCCGGTGGCAATAGACATAATGGTATCTGGAATGAACCAAAGGGTCATGGCAATGGCAATGCTGACCCAGCCTGTCCATTCGCCGCTGCGGAATTGGGTGAAGAGGGTGTACATCATTGAGATGCCCCAGCCGATCATGACTGCGCCCATGATGGCATGTGCAAGGGTGATATATCGGATGGCGTCTGGCGGAAAAGATTCCATGTAAGTCGCTGAGCCGAAGACCATCAAGCTAAAGCCCTGACGCACTAAATTTGGGAGCAGCGATTGTGCAGTACCGAAAACGATCACGATGATGTCGGCGGCGACGAGCCAGCGCCACCAGAAGTTGAGGTTGGTTGTTTTGTTCATTTTGAGTTTCTCCTTTTTTGCCCCATTCTAGGAGTTCGCGGACTGCCATGTCCACGAAAAAGACTGCCATGTACTGCCAGTTTATTTGCGAATGTCTTCTGCGATCAATTTTGCGGCGGTGTTTTGCCAGTTGTGCAGCGTCCGCTCGGGGACGGAAGTTTGGAACCACTCGAGCGTAGCGCGGGCGGATTCGTCGAGCGAGGCGAGGTCTGTTCGGCGGGTGTAGGGTTTGAGACCAAGCACGTAAGGGAAATAAACCGCATTGTAGTAACGCCAGGCGTCACTGGTGCCAAAGGCTTCACCGGTTTGCGGTTTTAATTTTTGAATGCTTTGAATGAGCAGAGACTTGAGCGAGTGCGCACGGTCGAGCGGATTTGTCCCTTGCACGGCGGGAAGATTCACGAGCGGGCTGGTTGCCAATTTGGGCAGGTCACCAAGGTGGGAGAGAGCGCGTCGCGTCAGACGGGTAAACTGCTCCTCGTTGGCAGAGTCGGGTTCGAGCGGGGAAAGAAGCGGAAGCGCATCCGCTGTTTGGCGCAAGGCAGCGCGTTGATCGTTCAAGCGAGCAGGCAAGGTGAGTGAGTCCAATCCCTTTTGAATGGAATTGGAAAATGTTTGAGTGAGGATGCCAAAGGTTAGCAAGGCAAGCAAGAGCGACGCAGGGGAGTTGAAGAGACTGCCAATGAGCAGAAGCGCACCCGCGTAGTAGAGATTGGAGATCAACGAGCGGACGAGATGAGCACGGATCGCCTCGCCTTCAGCGAAAGCGTCTAGTGTGGTGATAAGGATGCCGAGGATAATAAGATCGAAGCCGAGCAAATTGAAACCCCAGTTGAGCGGAATCCAATTAAGCGGGAGGATCAGCAAGCCGGAACTGAGCGCAACAAAGAGTGCGATGACGGCGAGTAATGTGTAAGTGTTTTTATATTGGGAACGAAATGCGAGCCGCGTGACCATGCCTGCTGAAATGAGCAAGCATAAAACAACGATGGCAGAGAACCAGGCATTGACCTGTGTGAGGATTGCCAACGGAATGGCGGTCACTGCCCAGGTGCGAATATAGATATTTCGGCGAGGGTCTTCTTCGGGGAGCAGGTGCAGGGCGGCGCCGATCCATAACAGGGCGGGGATGAGCAGAAGGATGAAAAAGAATTGCGCGGTGAGAATGTAGATGCCAAGGGCGAGAGCGTATGCAAGTAAACCCCAACCTGTGAATTGTACGCTGCGGTTTTGAGATGCGCGTGCAATGAGATATGCGCCCAGCCAGAGAGTGAAGCCGAAGAAGAAGAGTTGCATAATCTAGAAGGTAACAGTCACTTTGAATGATTTTTAACTTATTTTGTTGTAAAAGAAGTGACTGTTACCTTATTTCTATTTTCCAAGTTGTTGAATGATTTTATCGAAGACCTTGCCGTAGTTATCGGTGGCGGCGACGAGGAAATCAGTGAAGCTGACATTGGCGGAGTGATCCGCTTTGTCGGACATGGCGCGGACGCATAGGAAAGGTACTTTGTTGATCTCACAGGTGTGAGCGATGGCGGCGGCTTCCATGTCCACGGCGAGAGCGTTGTGGGTGGTGAGGAGTTGACCAGCTTTTTCAACACTGCTTATGAATTGGTCTCCGCTGACGACGCGCCCTTTGTACACCGTGGGTTTGTGACCGTTGATCTCGTCGAGAGTCAGTGAGCGGGCGGTTTCGAATGCCAGGTCAGTGAGTTTGGGATCGGTGATGAAGGCGTGGCGTGAGGTGAAGCCGAGTTGCCCTGTTTCTGGTTTGGTGACGACATCGAAAAGAATTTCGCCGGGCTTCATACCCCAACCGATCAGGTCGAAGTCATGTTGAATGGCGTCGGTGGCAACGACGAGGTCACCGACTTCGAGGTTTGGGGCGAGCGCGCCGGAGCTGCCCATGTTGAAGAGCACATCCGGTTCAAAGAAATCGAGTAGTTGCTGAGTGGCGATGACCGCGTTGACCTTGCCCGGGTCGCAGCGGGTGAGATAGACCTGATGTCCGTGCATGTCGCCGTGCCAGTAGGTGCGCTGACCGCGTTCGATCTTTTCGAGGTGACTCGAGAGTGCGCGGATGGGGATAAGTTCTTCGTCTAATGCGCCGATGATGCCGATTTTCATGTGAACGGATCCTTTTGATTTGGTTTTTACTATTTTACTAGCTTTGTTTTCCAGTTTACATAATGTTCTGCCGTGTGTTGGGCTTGCCATTCACAAACCTCCCATAGATCAGCTACAGGTTGATTTGTATGTGGAAGGGTGTGCAGGTAATGAGGCGGTCCATATTCGGCGGTGAGGGTTGTGGCTGTGAACCCACGGTGAGATTGTGCCTCCCAGATCATTTGCCACCAACGTTCGTGTGCATCTAAGTGGGTTTGATATTCCAGCGCCCGCGGATCGGGAACTTGCGGCCCTTCTTCGTACCCAACACGTGCATGGATATGCAGACAATGCTCCGCAGCGATTTTGATGTATTCCTCTTCACCGTCGAGCAACAGCCGTTCGCTCACGCAAACCCAATGACTGAAGTCGCAGCAGAGGTTGAGATCGGGGAATTCGCCCAAAACTTCTTGCGTGACCCACGGGTTGAATAGGATGCGTCCGCGATGCGTTTCGTGCGATACCCGGGCTTTTGTCGCCTGTTCGACCTTCTGTGCTTGAGTGAAGAAGCGGTTGCGTTCTGCTGGCGTCCACGCGTCACGTCCGCTGTGCGAGTTGATGAGATACGGGTCGAAGGACAACGCCAAGTCGATCTGTGATTGGAAGGTTTGGATATGGTCGCTCACTGTATTTCCGCTGGTGAAAATGAGCGGAATGTATTTTAGACTTGTCTCTGAAAGCAGGCTTTTGAATGAATTTGATTTTTCCGGTTCAGGCAGTGGACACTCAACGCCTGTATAACCCAAAGCTTTGATCTTCGGTAAAACACTTTCCAGCGGTTCTTCAACACCCCAGAGGGAACGAAATCGGAGATAGTCCATGGAAGCCTGCTTTTTAAATTTTATAGAACTTACTGAAAATTTTGAACTTTACTATCTAAATTAGCTTTTAGGATACGGCAAAACGTGCAAGAGCATCACAAGAAACATAAAGGTATTCCCAGCCAAGACACAGATGTGCCAGATCTCATGATTGCCAAAATAGGGTGGGAAAGGATTCGGTTTGCCGATGGCGAAGCTGATCGCGCCGATAGTGTAGCTCAATCCGCCAGCGATCATGAGGATGATGGCATCCATGCCGAGTTGGGTGTAGGCGGGTTGGATGAGAAAGACCACGATCCAACCCATAAGCAGGAAGGATCCCTGCGAAAGCCATACAGGAATCTTTGCAAAGAAGATGGATTTGAGTGTGATGAAGAAAACTGCCAAGCTCCAGATGATGCCAAACAGCACCCAGCCTGTCGCGCCGCTGAAAATGGTCAGGCAGAAAGGTGTGTAGGTTCCAGCAATGAGGATGTAGATGGCATTATGGTCAAGGATGCCGAAGACCCGATAATACTTGTTGAACAGCAAAAAGAAATGCAGCAAACAGCTGAACAGGAACGACAGAAAAAGACTGACGCCGTAAATGGTGAAACCTACTACGTGAGCAGGTTTGTCAGCGATGGCTGCAAGTGAGACCAGCACTGCCAAAGCAGAGATCGAAAGGATCGCACCGATCAGGTGGCTGATGGAGTTGAAATACTCATTGCTGTCTGGCGATGAGATCATGGGGTCGAGAGTGGGTTTTTGTGAAGACATGGGCGCGAGTATAACTTAACTATGAAATCATCCCTGCCGTAAAAGCAGGGATGATTTCATAGTTAGCTGGTTGCTTTTTCGCTGAGTTCCCAAAGTTTGGCGGCATTAACATCATTTACGAAGCGATTTGTTTTGCGAACCTTGCGCTTGAACCAGAAATTTCCGTTGATGTTTCTCGCGGATGGATCTTCTGCCAGAAATACACCTGTGTCCGCACCTGCTTTCGCGTCAATCATGAACAGGGACCGGACTAATGGACCCGGAATGTAACTCTTCTGCTTTTCTTCTTCACGCGGTTTGCCAAAATCGGTGCTGACTAATCCTGGGTGAAAACAATGCACTGTAACAGCTTGGGCGTTAACACGACGTGCCAGCTCGCGTGTGAAGAGGATATTGGCGAGTTTGCTGTTGCTGTAGGCTTTGAATGAGTTGTATGTGCTTTTCTCGTTCATCCAGTCATCCCAGTTGAAGCTTCCAAATGCATAAGCTCCTGAACTGGTGGTAATGACGCGTCCTTGAACCGGCTCAATAAGCGGGAGCAGTTCGCGGGGTCAGCACGAATGGGCGAGATGGTTGATCGCCATCGTCATTTCCCATCCATCCACACTGACTTGGCGTTCGTTCAGCGTCAACCCTGCGTTATTCCAGAGGACGTCCAAAGTATTGGTTTGTTCTTTGACCTGTTTAGCAAGAGACTTGACCTGCTCCATTGAAGAGACATCGCCAGTGACAAGCGAAAAATCGGCATTGGGTGCATTTTGCTTCAATTCATCCAGAACAGGTATTCCGCGCTCCGTTGAACGGGCATGGACAAATACTTTCCAACCGCGGCGCCCTAATTCCAATGCGCCTGCCTTGCCAATGCCCGTGGACGAGCCTGTGATCAAAATTGTTTTACTCATGAATTACTTCCTTTTGTGATGTGGTGTCTGCTAGATATGGATTGAAGATCAGAAGAATATCTTTCCCCAGCTAGCTGAAAATTTTGTGAGAATATGTTTGCAACAAAAAAGCAGCTCCAAATGGCTGCTTTTTTGATACTGAGTTATAAATTTTTGATTCACTTAAAATTCGATGGGCAATTTTTCTAACCCGCGAATGACAAACCCGGAAGAAAATTCTGCTTCTCCCGCCGGGCGGACGTTCGGGCAGCGTGTGAACAACACGCTAAACAGCACCTGCAACTCCAAGCGGGCGAGCGGTGCGCCGAGACAGTAATGGGTGCCGAGACCAAACGTCAGCAAAGGGTTATCTTCACGAGACAGGATCAACTCATTCGGTTGGGTGAAGCGGGTTTCATCGCGATTGCCCGAGATGTACATCAATGCCACTTCCGTTCCGCGCTTAAGTTGAACGCCGTTGAAATCCATATCTTCGATGACGTAGCGCTCAAACATCGGCAGCGGAGTTTCGTAGCGTAACATTTCATCGATGCCCGTTTTGAGCAGGGATGTGTTGCCTTGAGCAACCGCTTCTTTCAACGCCTTGAGTTGGTCGGGTTTCTGAAAAAGTGCCCGCAGCCCAAGCGACGAGCCATTGACCGTGGCTTCATGCCCTGCATTGAGCAGGAAGATAGCCGTAGCACGCAATTCATCTTCGGTAAGCTTGTCGCCTTTTTCTTCCACTTGCACGAGTTCAGTAATGAGATCGTCTTGCGGCTTGACACGACGTTCCGCAGCGAGTCCGCCGATCATCTCCATGAATTCGGTGGCGGCGCGATTGGCTTCTTCTACTTGTTGATCGGTGTAGCCCAACTCGTACATCTTGACAATGGCATTTGACCACGGGCGTAGATATTGAATCTGCTCGTCGGGAATGCCAAGCAGACTAGCGATCATGATGACCGGCAACGGCTCGGCAATATCGTGGACAAAGTCCGCTTTGCCGCTGGCTTCGACAGAATCGATGAGTTTGTGCGTAGTGCGTTCGAGGGTGGCGCGCATGCTTTCCACGCGCTTGGGCGTGAAGACCTTCGTCACTAGCGAGCGGATGCGGCTGTGAGCGTCCGCTTCCATATCCATAAAGACATTATCTTGATAGCGGCGGAAAGGTGCTTCGCGCGGGTCGGGCGGGGGCCAGCCGATCTCGTCACGTGAGTAGCGATGCAGCATCGTGCGCCCGAGGCGTTTGTCTTTGAGCAGGGCAGCAATGTCACTGTGACGGGTAAAGAAGACCTTATCCCAGACCGGGTCATGATAGACCGGCATTTCCTTGCGCAGGGAAGCCAGTTTTTCGTACGGGTCTTTGATGAAACCAGGTTGATTGATGTCGATGTGAAGAGATGGGAGGCTCATATAGGCGTAGTATATCATTCCCCTCCTTTGCTGCCACCATCCAGCCTCCTCCAAATGCGACAAAGCTACCGTCGCATTTGGAGGAGGTGTCTGAAGGACAGAGGGGTAAGGTTTAAGGAATTAAGTACGATGTCAATTCAATGGTGCTATCCAACCCGCTGCCAGTGGATACGGTTTTAACCAATCCAACTTTGACTGCATACCAGTTCGTATTGGTCAATGTGATGGTGGTGGCAAGTGGACTCCCAGACATGTCGAGAGTAATGTTCATGGTTACCTGGCAATCCACGCGCATGGCGTCGAATGTCCCGGCAGGCACACTGACGGATTCAACTCCGGCGGCTGTGCAGTTTTGGGTGGTCTGGTTACTGGCAGGGAAGGCTTCGCCGTTGATCGTCTGAGTGCCTTCCAAGGTCAGGGATTGAGTCCAGTTGTCGCCGGGATTGATGGAGGCGGGCATTGTTACACCTTCGAGAGCAGTGGTTTGGAAATCTATAGAGGTGCCGTCGGCGCTTACATTGGCAGAGCCTCCGCCTGATGGGTTAAGCGCGATTAGGTTGCCGTTCTCGCAGCTCCATTTACCTTGGCGCGTCACGCCTGTGCCAAAGACATCCTGTTCGGTGAAGCCGTCCGCTTCCACTGAAAGGATACTGTGAATATAGGTATCAGGCACAGGACCTGTGAGGTTGTAATTCCAAGTCGCGCCGATGATGATCGGCATGTATGGATTGTCACATGCATTTGGTGAAGTAAGAGCCGATTCTGTTGACTCGGCGTTTGGTGCTTCGGTGGTGGAACCGTTTGTGGGTTTACTGCCGTCGCCTGTAGGTGCGCTTGCTCCGAGGTTGCAAGCCAGCATTGCTAAAACAAGGGTTGCAATTACGAGCATGATGGGTGAATTATTTGTTTTCATTCTCTCTCCAAAAATAGATGTCCATGTGAGTATAGCATTTTCACATGGACATCTATGAGAGGATGTTAAGAAGGCATTCCTTACTCTGGTACTGTTAATGCTCCAGTTGCTGCCAGTATTCCCATTATAGACATAAGCACAACCAAGACAAACAAAATTCCCAGCATCCAGTTCAACCATTTCTTTTCAGGATGGTTAATCCAGTAATACAGCAAACCTGCAAATAGAAACGCTTGCGGAACGACCTCCACATAGCTGAAGATGTTGGTGGGGTAATTGGTGTAGATCATGCCTTCAATGGATGCAGGTGCCGCGCCAAACGTGGAGAGGATTCCCAATGCGGTAAGCACCCAACCAAGGATGAGCCAACCATTCTTCTTGCTGAAGAATGTATCTCGCAATGGATAGAACGCCAGCGCAAAAATGATGCCGCGAATCCACTGTAGACCGGGTCCCGCTGCCACCCAGGGACTATCCGTGGGACGCATGTAATTTTCCAATGCACCCGAGGCGAAGCTGTTCTCATAGTTAAGGAAGTTATAGGCGAGAATGCCCATCAGGAAGTATGTCAATGTATGTGCCACACTGGATTTGAAGATGAGACTCCATAAAGTAGGCTGATTAGTAGTATTCATGTTGATTCCTTTTCCCTATCACAATAGATCATTTGACCAAAAGATTCAAGAGGTTAATCTCTAAAGTTTTTCAAAGTTCTCCCTCCCCAAATCTTCCTATGCCCTGTATAATCGCGCCCAGTATGAACACCATCTTCAACCCGTTCGCAGCTGCTCAAGCTACCGCCGCCGCTACATGCGCGACCTGTGAACCTGCCACGGCTTGAGACGAATGGAATGAAATCCAAAGTCCCGAAACCAACAGGTTCGGGACTTTTTTGTTGTAAAGAACGTGTCACCCTGAGCGATAGCGAAGGGTCTCTGAGACAATCGTAGAGATTCTTCGCTACGCTCAGAATGACATGAGTAATCACTTGGTATAATTCGCACGCTATTCTACAAATTTCGGAGTACTCATGAGCAAAAAACTAACCGGCAACCAGATCCGCCAGGACTTCATAGACTTTTTCGTCGAACACGGGCATACGGCTGTGCCGTCCATGCCGCTCGTGCCGGGTGGGGATGGAACCCTGCTCTTCACCAACTCGGGCATGGTGCAATTCAAAGACGTCTTCGTGGGTACTGATACCCGTCCTTACAAGCGCGCCGTCGATTCGCAGAAGTGTATGCGTGTGGCGGGCAAGCACAATGACCTCGAAGATGTTGGTCGCGATGATACGCATCACACTTTCTTTGAAATGCTCGGCAACTGGTCATTCGGCGACTACTATAAGAAGGATGCCATCGCTTGGTCGTGGCAACTTCTTACCGAAGTGTGGGGGCTGCCCAAAGACAAACTCTACGCCACCTGCTTCAAAGACGACAAAGGCAGCGTCCCACAGGATGATGAAGCGGCGAACATCTGGAAAGAACAACCCGGCTTCGACCCTGAGCACGTCCTCTTCTTCGGGCGCAAAGAAAACTTCTGGCAGATGGCTGAGTTCGGTCCCTGTGGCCCATGCTCCGAGATTCACATTGACCTCGGCGAAGAACGCGACAATCTGCGCGGTACAGATCACGTCTGCGGCGTTAACGGTGAATGCACGCGTTACCTCGAATTGTGGAACAACGTTTTTATTCAATACAACCTCTTTGAAGATGGTCGCCTTGAACCCTTGCCCGCTAAGCATGTCGACACCGGCATGGGCTTTGAGCGCATCGTCTCCGTCTTGCAAGGCGTCGACTCAAATTACAAGACCGACCTCTTTGCTGGCTCGCTTGAAGTATTGCGCAGCCTCACGGGTCACACCGAAAAAGAAATGCTTGAGAACTTCACACCCTATCGCGTGATCTGTGATCACGTCCGTTCGGGTGCATTTCTCATCGCCGATGGAGTTGTGCCCGGTAACGCAGGTCGCAACTATGTGGCGCGCATGATCATCCGCCGCGCCGCGCGTTTTGGTTCCAAGATCGGTCTCAATGAACCCTTCCTTGCTAAAGTCGCGCAGGCTGTGATTAATGAATACGGCGATTTTTACCCCGAACTCGTCAAGGCTCAACCTGCCATTTTAGATAATTTGACTCGCGAAGAAGTCCGCTTCGCACGTACGGTTGAGGCGGGTACAGCCCATTTAGAGAATCTATTCTCTGAGATTCGTTCTGCTAATAAATCCATGCTTGATGGTCATAAGGCTTTTGATCTTTATGCCACATACGGTTTGCCTTTTGAAATCTCCCGCGACATCGCCCGCGAACAAGGGCTCGACGTAGACGAAGCCGGTTTCACTGCTGCGAAAGAAGAACACGCCAAAGCCTCTGGCGGCGGCAAAGCCATGGGCAAACTCGGCGGCGAAGATGCAGAATACTTTGCAGGTATTCTCAAAGACTTGCAAGCCAAAAAGAAACTTGGCAAGGATGGTGTTGAGTATGATCCCTATAATGGTTTGGACGTTGCCCGCTATTCCAACCTTGAAGTTCTCGCCCTCGTCGTGAACGGACAGTCCGTTGACTCCGCCTCTCTCGATGATCAGGTCGAAGTTATCCTGCCTAAGACTGGCTTCTATATTGAAGCAGGTGGTCAGGTCAACGATACTGGTTTTATTCGCGGCGCGGGCTGGGAGATCGAAATCACTGGCATGCGCCGTGCGTCAGCAGGTGTCATCGTTCATATTGGTGAAGTGATCTCCGGTCATCCCAAAGTGGGTGACAAAGCCACAGCCGAAGTGGATGCGTCCCGCCGTCATGACATCATGCGCAATCACACAGCGACTCACTTGCTGCACAAGGCGCTCCATGAAGTTCTCAGCGACCAAGCCAAACAGGCGGGCTCACTCGTCTCTCCGACGCACTTGCGCTTCGATTTCAATCATCCCGAAGGCATGACGCCCGAGCAGATCGAACGCGTTGAGAAGATGGTCAACGAAGCCGTGGCAGCCGATATGCCCGTTGTCAAAGTGACCAAGTCTTTGGATGAAGCCAAGAAGGAAGGCGCAATGGCGCTCTTCGGCGAAAAATACGGCGAGGTCGTTCGCACGATCTCGATTATGGAATCCGACAGTTCTACTGTCGGGGAGAAGTATTCCTATGAACTCTGCGGCGGTACCCATCTCGACCGCACCTCTGATGTAGGCGCGTTCCTTATCCTTAGTGAAGGTTCGGCGGCGGCAGGTGTGCGTCGTATCGAAGCCGTCACCGGGCGCGGCGCGTATGAATTGATCCAGAAACGCTTCAAGACCTTGAAGCAAACCGCGGGCACTCTCAAGACATCGTTGGATGAAGTCCCTGCCAAAGTGGATGCCTTGCAGGATGAAGTTTCTGAATTGAAGAAAGAACTTGCCAATCTGCGCACGCAAGCGGCGATGTCAGCTTTTAGCACGCAGCTTTCAGCGGTTCAAGTTGTGAAAGATGTGAATGTACTTGCAGTGGAAATCCCCAATGCAGATGCAGATACCTTGCGTTCGCTCGCAGATAAATTCCGCGAGAAATACCCGAAGAACGGCGTTGCGGTTCTCGTCACCGGCGCCACCGTCATTGCCACCGTGACCGAAGACGTGGTCAAACGGGGAGTCAAGGCTGGGGACTTGATCACAGGCATCGGCGGAAAGGGAGGCGGGCGTCCTAATCTGGCGCAGGGCAGCCTCAATGGAGATGTCAAAGAAGCACTGGCGAAACTGCCGAAAGTCGTCGAAGAAAAAGTGAAGTAACAAAAATGGCGGACGTTACGTCCGCCATTTTTTATTTTGCCGATTCAGCGCAGCGAAACCCGCGGCTAAGTCCTGCTGACTGTGGTTCATGCTTGTAGCGTGAGACGGCATATATCTCATTTGCATCCGCATCATAGGCGCCGCTGCGCATTGAACGTTCAATGCCATTTTCAGGTCCAGTGGGGTTTTCGTAGGGAGTTTCCATATAGTAGGTCAGGCTGAACCAATCTGCAATCCATTCGCGCACATTGCCTGCCATATTGAGCGCGCCGTATGGGCTTGCGCCGCTGGGGTAGCGATATACCGAAACAGGCTCTCCGACCAATGACCCAGTGAAATTTGCCAACCTCGGGTTGGGAAGTTGGTTGCCCCATGGGTAGCTGCGTGTATCAGTACCACGTGCTGCTTTTTCCCATTCTGCCTCGGTAGGCAACCTGCGCCCAGCCCATTCACAATAGGTTGTCGCTGCATACCAACTCACATACACGACTGGCAGGTCGCGGTACACCCACTGACCATAATATGGATTTTCACTCGTGATCGGCAGGTCGCAGGTGCCAGCTGCTACACATTTGGAATACATGCCATTGGAAACTTCCACCCGGTCGATCCAGAACGCGTTGAGATAAACCATGTGTTCGGGTGAGTTGCCGTCTGGAGTGCCTGGTTTGCCCATTTCAAACTCGCCCTCAGGTACATAGACCTGTACCATTCCATCTGCAGGGGAAACTTGTTTTTTGATGGGCGTTATCCGCTTCCAACTATTAAGGTTGTAAGCGGCGATCTCGTAGCGAATTTTTTGTTCGCTCAATGTTCCTGCTTTATAGGCATTGTTCAATCGGATGACGACATCGAAGTTGAAAACTACTGCGGCAGTTATAAACAGAAAGCCGATGGTGACAAATGACAAAATAAAGGTTTTAGATCTGGACATGGTGAAATTATACCTAGTGCGCTCTTTGGATGCAGGCTAGCCGACGAGGATCAAGCCCCCGAATCCATTCAGGCGGGCGGATTCTCCCTGAGCTTCGTCCCCGACCGAAAGCTTGTACGCTGTTTCTGAAAATTTAAGTCTGACCTCTTTGGCGGTCTCGCCAAAGTTCAAAAGCACAAGCAATGTTTCGGTCTCGGTCTTGCGCGTGTATCCAAGTACCTCGTCAGGGAGACCCTCCAGAAATTCGAGTGTCCCTGTCTGCAGCGCCGGGTTTTCTCTGCGTAGACGCATCAATGATCGGATGGTGTTTAGAAGTGAGGCGCTGTCTAAATTTTCACTGGCAACATTAATATTGCCATATTCCGGGTGGACTGGCAGCCAGGTCTGTTCTGCAGAAGAAAAGCCTGCGTGTTTGGTGGAGTCCCATTGCATTGGGGTGCGGACTTCGTCGCGGTTGACGGTCACATTGAGAAGGTCAAAGACGAAGCGCGGTGCGAATGTGTATTTGTGAGGGATGGGGTCCAGGGCGGTCTTGAACGGCAGATGCAGGTTGGTCATGCCGATCTCTTCGCCGTAATACATGCAGGGTACGCCACGCACGGTTAGCTGCAGCATGTGCAGTAGTTTTGCCTTGCGCATGTCATTCCCAAGCCGGTGGATGCTGCGACGTTTGTCGAGATTACTGAATACATAAACCGGCATGAAAGGCGGCGGGAAATGGGTTTCGATGTCGCTGATCAATCTGCGGAAATATCCGGCTGTGAATTTGAATTCGAGCATTTCGAAATCGAAGGCGAGCGTCAGACCGTCATTTTTTTCTTCCCCGGCAAATTTACGGACAATATTCCGTTTTGCCGTGATCTCACCGACCGTCAGCGTATCGCCGAATTCTTCACAGACCTGTCTTAATTCTTTGGCAAGCTCGAAACTTTCCGGCTGGTCTTGTGAGAATTTCGCCTTCTGGAAATATCCCGAGGGATCATCTGGTGTGGGTGCAAGTTTGAAGGTGAATGGATTGTTTCGAAATTCGGCATCTTTATAAATCGTGTTGAAAATATCCAACCGAAACCCGTCCACGCCTTTGCCAAGCCAAAAGCGGATGATATCGAACATGGCTTTTTTTACATCCGGGTTGCGCCAGTTCAGGTCTGGTTGAAAGGGCAGGAAACTTGACCAGTAATATTGACCGCGTTCTTTTGCAAAATGCCAGCCGTTGCCGCCGGTCATACTGTTCCAATTATTCGGTTTATCGCGCCAGATGTACCAGTTTGCTCTGGAGTTATCTCTTGACGATCTGGATTCTTTGAACCACGCATGTTGATCGGAAGTGTGGTTCAAGATCAGGTCAAAGTTCATGCGCATCCCACGCTTGTGAACTTCATCTATCAATTGCAGGGCGTCATCCATGCTGCCAAATTCAGGTGAGATGCTGGTGAAATCGGCAACGTCGTACCCAAAATCCGCTTGAGGCGAGGCGAAGAAAGGCGAACTCCAGATCGATTCAAAACCAAGATCACGGATGTAATCCAGTTTTTGGATGATGCCTTGAATGTCGCCTATCCCGTCACCGTTGCTGTCTTTGTAGGAACGCGGATAAATATGATAGATGCTGGTTGTGTGATACCAGGGGGCGCTTTTTTTCAATGTATCAACTGAAGAGAACGAAGATGGTGATGATCAGCAATTGTGCCATTGGGTAGAAACTGGCGTTGTCGAACAATGCGGCGGCTTGGCGCCCTTCCTGTCCATTGGCAAGTTGAAGCCCGGGGCGCAGGAGCAGATAGCCGGCAGAGGCGGCGCTTGCGAGCAGATATGCCCAGCCTAGATTCAGCGGTGATACCATTGGCAGGAAAAGGCTCAAGACGGATGTAACGGACAGCGTAGCAACAACGATCTGTCCCGCTCGTTTTGTGCCAAAGTGGATCGGGATGGTCTTGGCGTTGACGCGCTTGTCTTCAACAGTGTCATTCCAATCAGCCGGGATGTTCTGCCCGCCGATCTCCCAGAAAAAGACCCATGCCAGAACCAGCAGCACGAGTGTGGGGGCAGGGGAAGGATCTACAACGAAGATCGCAGCAATGGGTCCGCTGGATTTGACAAACCCGCTCACGAAAGTACGCAGGTAAGTGACTTTTAGAAGCATGACATAGATGATCTCCAGAATTGCGGCTGCGATCAGGATGATGTCTATGGCGGGATTGAGAAAGTAAGAACCGATCAGGGCTATTGTGAACCAGCCAATGAACCATAGCCAGCCGCTGCGATAGCTGAGCGCATTTTGTGCAAGGGGGTAGCGCAGGTCTGAAGCTTCAACGGAATACCCGGCGTTGATCCCGCCGCTGAATTTTTCTTTGTCTACTGCAATGCCTATCAGGTCGTTCAATGCATAGATGGCGGTATAGGCGGCAAAAGCGGTGAAGATCGAAAGTAGGATGGTTCCAATTTCCGGGAATTTTCCCAGCCAAAGCAAGGCGATGAATCCGGGACCGGCGAGATCCAGTACGCCGTGAGTGGTTCTCGAAAGTGCGAAAAATTTCTTCATTAATTATCCTTTGCGTCGGATTATTTGCTTTTCGTGAAGTGCATCATGTAGTTCACATCTTCTTTACCCATGGCAACCTTGAACGTGCCGTTGAATGGGTTGTACATCAGGCTTGCGATGCGTGCATAGGTGAGCCCATTCTGTGCTGACCAGTCCTTTAACTCGCTTGGGCGGATCAATTTGCTGTACGAGTGGGTGCCGCGCGGTAAAAGCCGCAGAATATATTCCCCGCCGACGATGGCGAAGAGGAAAGCTTTGGGCGTGCGGTTGATGGTGGAAAAAAAGATGTGCCCACCGGGCTTCAATGCCTTGACACAGGCGGCAATGATCTTGTTCGGTTCGGGGACGTGCTCAAGCATTTCCATGCAGGTCACGGCATCGTAGGTACCTGCGCGTTTTTCAGCGAGATCTTCCACGCGTTCGTATAAATACTCAATTTCGAGACCGCCTTGTTTTGCATGATGCCTTGCTGCTTCCAAAGAAGCTTCGGAAAGATCGGTGCCTGTCACCTGGGCGCCTGCCTTGGCGAGCGCTTCGGACAAGATTCCACCGCCGCAGCCTACATCCAGGATTTTGGGCTGGCTCACAGAAAGCTTTTCTGTAATAAAGTTCGTGCGCAGTGGATTAATAGTATGGAGAGTGCCCATTTCTCCTTTGGGATCCCACCAGATCTGGGAGACACGGTCGAATTTATCGATCTCTTTGTTATCGGCATTTTCAAATGTGGTCATGTTTTATGGCAATCCAATCTTCTAGGTTTTTTACGGCAGATTCGATCTCGTCTCTGCAAATATCGTTCAGGAATATACATTCACCCAATCCGTTTGGCATGGGGACGCGCTGCAGGCGGTTGCGGTGGTAGGTTCGTTCTTCAAGCGACTCCCACAACAGTTCGGTATCCAGGATCGCAGTGTTAAGGGAAATGCCCAATGCGGCGATCAAATTGAAAAATCTCCCGGTCTCTGCCTCGGAGAGCATGCCGCGCGACCTGGCGATCAGCATGGAGAGCACTATATCAAGCAACACAGCTTCGCCATGGAAGAGATGCGCTTCATGGCGGGTCTCCAGCCCGTAGCTGAAGGTATGACCAAAGTCCACTTTGCGAGCCAGTTCTTCTTCGAAGAGATTCGGCTGCAATTCCTCCAACATACCTGAAATTGCCCGGTCCAGAATGATGCCGCCTTGTTCATCCTGAAAATTAGAATCCACGCTTTGTGAGCCATGGCATTCCAGCATTTGGAATAACTCGATATCTTTTATTACTGCCAGTTTGATGATCTCACAAACGCCATTAAGGATGTGCCGCCTTGGAAGGGTTTTAAGAAGCGAGCGGTCGAGCAGAACCTTTTGCGGCGGCGTGAACGCGCCAAGCCGGTTTTTATGACCATCAAAGTTCAAGCCGGTCTTTATGCCAATGGACGCATCAACATACCCCATGAGTGTGGTGGGAACCTTGATGTGCGGGATGCCGCGCCGGTATGTGCTGGCGACAAAGCCGACTATATCGGTTAGTACCCCGCCGCCAATGGCGATGATCGGCTCATCCCTGCGGTGGATCGGGAAGGCGTCCAGCGCACGTACGATGGAGATAAAGTTCTCCGGGGTCTTATTTTCTTCCCCACCGGGGAACGGATATATCTGCGCCTCGATTTGATGGGACTCAAAGTAACTTCTGATCTGTGACGCATGATTTTTGTAGACGGTGGTATCCACCACCACAAATCTGCGGGCGTTTTGTGTTTTTCCTGCAGAAAGCAGGGATAGGTTTTGCGGATGAAACAGGTTGGGTGAATTGACAACCTCGTACTCGATCGTGTGTTGATGGGTCACACGCCATGTTTGCGTTCTATCTGTCATACTACTTTGCGCCAGTTGGATTTGGCATCCAACACCCTCCTGGCAAGCTGTTGTGCGAGTTCAAGGCTGTGATTCTTATAATTGCCGCATTGCATGATGTTGACGTACGGCACTTCACTGGCGCTTAAAATATCATTCAGAATATTCTCGTATACTGAGCAGATCTTCCCGGCATTGCCTTCGTTGAAGAGGGTCAAATAAAAACCGGTCTGACAGCCCATTAAGCCAATGGAGATAAAGTTTTGCGGCAGGTATTTTTGAAAGCCAGCCAGTAGAAAATGCTCGTACGAGTGCATTTCGGTGGAAGAAAGGAATGTAACATTTGGTTCATTGATCCGCAGGTCGACTGCGTAAACCACATCGCCTGCCGGTCCGGTTGTGAATGAGCGCAGTTTGACATGCGGCGCCTTCAATAAACGATGGTCAAGCTCCCCGACCGTGGCGGGTTCCCAACCGAGTTGTTCAACGTTTATCATTTTTACTTACTCCTCTGTCTGAACAAGTGCTTATTATACGAATTGTGACAAATGCCTGTAGCTGTCGTTCAGGGCTTTTTGCCAGGATTGTACGTGGTGATACAGTTCAACGGATGCGTACCCTGAAAATCCATTGTCATTCAATGCCTTGAGGCTTGCGGCAAAATCCATTGTTCCTTCGCCGGGAATTTCATGAAAGTGGACAATGCCCGTCAGGGTGTTCGCCACCATTTTGTTCATCAACAATTTGCCGTTCGCGTCTTTTGTGCTGCGCAGGTAAATAATAATGGGGCGCGCACGTTCAAGCACATCGTATGTTAATCCGGGAACGGATATTAAATAAACGAAGATCTCGCTCTCGAATTGGGATGTGCCTGCGAATAGACTGTTATAGTCTACGAAGGCGGGCGGCTGGGAGATTTTGACCGAAGCTCAGGATCGATTCGATGCGTTTCAATTTCCTGCTGTCCGGTTTTTCGCCATCGTAAAAATAGATCGGGTGATCGCGATCCACCAACAGGTATTCTGCGGAATCGGGGAAGTAGATCAGGTAGTGCGCAAAATCCATGTCGAGCTTCAGGTCGTCGGTCATTTTGACAAGTTTGAGGTTATACCCCTCTTGTGCATCGGAAACATGCAGGAATTTTGCATAAGGCGCGGCTTTGGCAAGCGCGCCGAGATAGTCCTGTTCAGAGCAGAAATTGTGACACAGGTCCAGATGAAGCTGGAATTTAGGCGAATTGATCTCTTTTACCAGATCCATACCTTGCTGTAGAGTTTCGATGTACATTCCCGGCTCAGGCTCGATCAACAAGGTAATGTCTTCATCATCATGAACAGAGCGCAGGCATTGCTGGATGCTGTCTATCAGGAGTTCGCGCGGGTTGACTGACGGGTTTGCAACATGTTCGTCGCGAATGAAACCGCTGCCAAAGGTGACCAGGGATACGTCCATCTTGCGGGCAAAGTCAATTCCGCGCTGGACAAGATCGATGCGGCGTTTCCTGCCTGCCAGGTCGGGGGTCATTAGGGAGGGTTCATGGGGGCGTTGGGGTGTAAAAAAATGCGAGGCGGTTGAAACGCAGGCGGGTTTTACCTGCACAGTCTCAAAACGCTTCTTGATGGCTGCTATCTTTTCATCTGTGATATCAAAGGGATTAAATTGATCCCGGTGAAACGATAACTCGATCCCCGGATACCCTGCCTTATCCACCTCGGTGATCGAATCCAGATAGCTCAGGTTGGTTAATCCGAAGGTACTGTAACTTAATTTGATCATGACTGCCGCTCCAGTGTATTCCAAACGGCGCAACCTTTGCGTTTATTTGAGCTTTTTGGGAGTGCTTTTCTCTCTCTTCCGTTTGGCAATTGGCAATTCTACCACTGGCTTGTGATGAATTGTCCAATCGTGCCAAAGGGATTAAGCCCAAAACGTGAATACATTTCAGGCGCTAAATAGTTGAGTGGATGCGTTCCTTGTGAGGCGATTGCTTCCGGTAATGTCTTCCCTTATCAAAAATAAAAGTTGAAATCCCTCTTGAAACATGTCAAAATGAATCATATCGTTCGATGGGGGAACTTTCCCCAACAGCGATACGTCCATTAGGAAACAGAACGAACCCGTAGGGAATGCCATCCCTGAAAGGAGGGCGCATGATGTGATGTGAATTCTTTTGAAGACCAGTCGGACGCCGCCAGCTGATCTTCTTCACCTGTTCGTATTCAAATTATATATTCTTAAGGAGAAGAAAAATGTCCACCTTACGCAAAACCTTTGGTTATTGTGCCGTATTTTTGCTGCTATTTTTAGCAGCTTGCGGAAGTGCTCCCGCTTCCACTGAATCCCCATCCTTTCCTGAAGTATATGATCTTGCCCCTGCTGCCACAGAGGCAGCTGCCCTTGAAGAACAGTCCCTCAAAGGTCCGCAGCAAAGTGGCGGAAATCCCTCTGCAAGTAACGAACCATATGATATGTTCTTCGAAGACTATGGGGTCAATCCATCCATAGATACCGAAGATGACAACCTGTCTACTTTTGCTTTGGATGTGGATACCGGTTCTTATACCGTCATGCGCAATTACCTGAATGACGGTAACCTTCCGCCCGAAGATTCAGTGCGCGTGGAAGAATATGTCAATTACTTTGATCAAGGTTATGACTTTCCGTCCGCGCATCAGACTTTTGGCATTTATATCGATGGCGGACCATCCCCATTCACCCAGACCGAACGCTACGACATGATCCGCGTCGGGATTCAGGGTTATGATGTGCCAGAGGGTGAACGAAAAGATGCGGCTCTGACCTTCGTTATCGATGTCTCAGGCTCAATGGACATGGATAACCGCCTGGGCTTGGTCAAACAATCGCTTGAGATGCTGGTGGAGCAATTGCACCGTGACGATACCGTCAGTATTGTGGTCTATGGATCAGAAGCACGCGTCGTTCTTGAGCCGACACGGGGTTCTGATTCTGGGAAAATTCTCAACGCCATTTACAGCCTAACGCCCTGAAGGTGCCACCAACGCCGAGGCGGGTATCCGCCTTGGGTATGGCATGGCGATGGAAGCTTACATGCCGGGTGGAATTAATCGGGTGATCCTCTGCTCGGATGGCGTGGCAAACGTCGGTGAGACCGGACCCGAAGCTATCCTCGAAGAGATCGACCACTATGTCGCCGAAGGCATCACGCTCACGACCATCGGCTTCGGCATGGATAATTACAACGACACTTTGATGGAACAGCTCGCAGATAATGGCGACGGCTTCTATGCCTATGTAGATGACCGCGACGAAGCCCGCAAACTGTTCATTGACGAGATCACCGGTACACTGCAAACTATCGCCATGGATGCCAAGGTGCAGGTAGAGTTTAACCCCGAGGTGGTAAAGAATTATCGCCTGGTAGGGTACGAGAACCGCGCCGTAGACGATGATGAATTCCGCGATAATAGTGTGGATGCAGGCGAGATCGGTGCGGGTCACTCTGTGACGGCGCTCTACGAAGTGAAACTATACCCCGATGCCTTTGGAAAGATCGCCACCGTCTACATGCGTTGGCAAGACCCGGATACGAATCAAGTCGTGGAGATCTCGCAGGATTATTTTGCCGAACAGATTGAGCGTGACTTCCGCGAGACCGACCCGTATTTCCAGCGGGCTGTCATTGTGGCTGAATATGCCGAGATCCTGAAAGGCAGTTACTGGGCAGAGGATAGCTCTTTGAACGATGTCTATGATGAAGCCCGCCGTTTGGAAGATTATCTCTATCGCGACGATGAAATGGAAGAATTTGTTGACCTTGTAAAGCAAGCCACCCGTTTGCGGTAGTAAGTGGTCGTCAAAAATAATTAGAATTCCGTCATTGCGAGACGCGGTCTTCCCTGCACCGAACGCAGGACGGTGTGCGGCGAAGCAATCCCAAGACTTGAGGGCGAGATTGCTTCGTCGGGAAGATCACCCTCCTCGCAATGACGATGTTCTTTTAGTACAAAAAATCCCGCCCTGTTTTCAGGGCGGGATTTTTATTTCTTACTGAGCGGCTTTGAACTTCCAGTTCTGAATGCCCCAACTCATGCTGCCCCAGGTATTAAGTACGTATCCTTCAAGGTTATCGGCAATGCCGTAATTATCCTGGAAGAGATACAGGTACACCTGCGGCAGGTCATCGATCACAGCCTGACCGACTTCACAGTAGGCGGCTTTGCGGGTTTCAAGGTCAAAGCTGGAACCAGCCGTTTCGAGCGCGGCATCTACAGCCGGGTTCTCCCAGCGGAAGTAATTTCCGCCGGTGGGATTCTCAGCCGTGGTGATGCGCGACGAATGATAGGCATCGAAGTTGTAGCCCTGCGGTTCGGTGGTGAAGCCACGGTCAAAGATGAGCATGTCATAGTCGCCGACGGCACGCGGAGAATTATCTTCGAAGGTGCCGAAGATGATCGAGAAGTCATAATTCTGAATGCGCGCTTCAATGCCAACGGCTTTCAGGTTTTCGACGAGGAATTCTTCAGTGAGCTGCAAAGGATCGAAAGCGGTATACCCTTGCAGTTCCAGCGAGAGGCGGGTTCCATCTTCAGCATACATCGCGCCTTTCGCAACACGGATGCCATCATCGCCCATGACCCAACCGGCTTCATCGAGCAATGTATTGGCGGCTTCTACATCGAAACCGTATTTGCGGGGCAGTTCACACTTGTACCAACCATAGGCGAAGGGATTGGTCGAATCGCCGACGCTGCCTTGCAATACATCTTGTTGCAGAGAGCCATAATTAATGGCATGCGCAATTGCCTGCCGCACGCGGATGTCACCGAGGATCGGGTGCGGAGTCGCAGCCGTTGGGTCACCATCGAAGGGCGCGCTCAGGTTGAAATCGATCGCCATGTTCCAAATGCCGGGGATGAGATATTGCTGGGCTTTGCCCTTAAGTAATTCATTGTATTCAGCTGTGAATTCACCGGGCCACAAATGGAATTGCGCTTCACCGTTTAACATCATCGCCGTTTGAGCCGAGGCTTCTGGCACGATCTCAAAGACAACTTCGTCGAGATAGGGTTTGCCTTCTTCATAGTAGTTTGGGTTGCGGGTGAGTGTGATGCGCTTGCCCGATTCCCAATTGCTCACCACGAACGGACCGGCCGACACCGGTTGGCGATTCCATTCCCAATTCGCCATGTCCTCCGCCGCACCCGTGGCGTGACGCGGGAATAAGCCATAAGCAAATTGATCGAGATAGCCGGGGTAAGGCTCTGAGTATGTGAGCACGATCGTCAAGTCATCGGGCGTTTCGACATTGGAGATCAAATCGAATCCACTAGTGCCGACCAACGCGCCAGAGTTCGGGTTCGAAAGAACCTCGATCGTGAAACGCACATCATCAGATGTAATCGGCTCGCCATCGGACCATTTCAGGTCTGCCATCAACTTCCACGTTACGGTTAGAAAATCATCCGAGATCGTGGGCAATCCTTCTGCCAGCACCGGCAGGAAATTACCGGTCTCGTCAATAGTTACCAACCCCGTCATCGAAGTTGAATCCGCCACCTGACGCACAATCGCGGCATCTGCTAGATAGAAATTCAGCGTGGTCGGTTCTTCCGGCAGGATTAGGACGACTGTCCCGCCTCCTTCGCTGCCAGCAGCGGGTTCAGCACTTCCAGCCCCACATGCGCTGAGAATCAGTCCCATTACAACGAACAGTGTCAACAGTTTTAATTTCATCTCTTCTCCTTTTAATCATAGAGCCTGGCGGGTTTTCAAAACCTGTCAGGTCTTATTCAGCATGAATCACAAACGGATCAAACGCATCACGCAAGCCATCGCCGATGTAATTGATTGCCATCACTGTCAGAAAGATCATAAAGCCCGGAAAAAATCCCAGCCACGGTGCAGTTAGGATTTTATCCTGCGCTGTCGAAAGGATGCTGCCCCAGGTGGGTGTGGGTGGTTGCACACCAAAACCCAAATAGCTCAAGCCTGATTCGGTGATGATCGCCGATGCCATTTGCAACGTTCCACTTACCAGGATCGGACCTACACAATTGGGTAGAATATGACGCACGATCATCCGCCACGGACTGCCGCCCATGGCTCGGGATGCCGTCACAAACTCTTTTTCGCGTAACACAAGAAAAAGTCCGCGTACGAGACGGGCGGGCCACATCCATGATAAGGCGGCGATGATAATGACCACCACGAAGATGCTGTTCTGCAAAATGAACAATTGTTGTTCACGCAGAAAAGCGCCTAGTAAGATCAACACAAAGATGGTGGGGAAGGTTAAGAAGGCATCAGTGATGCGCATCAAAATGGAATCCGTCCAGCCGCCGAAGTATCCGCTTAAGGAACCCACGACCACGCCGACGAAGATCGAAAGTAAAGTAGAAAGCAAGCCTACTGCCAACGAAACGCGCCCGCCGTGCAAAATGCGCGAAAAGACATCACGTCCTAATTCATCCGTGCCGAACCAATGGGCTCCGCTAGGGTCTTGCAATTTATTGGTCGGGTCTTGATCCGTAGGGCTGTACGGATTTAAACTCGCCAACGCACTGGCCACGATCAGCAGCAACAAAACGGCAACAGCGATGCCTGCGAGTTTGTGCTTGAAAAAACGCCGCAGGATGATGAGCGTCATGTTTTCTTCTTGTACGATGACGGACTCAGTCATATTTCACCTGTGGGTTGAGCCAGCCGTAGGCAAGATCGGCAAGGATATTGCAGACGATGATGAGCACCGCCGTGATCATGACCACGCCCAACAATACCGGATAATCACGACCCTTCGCCGCATCCCAAAATAAACGTCCCATGCCGGGCCATGAGAAGATGGTTTCTACGAATAACGCGCCTGCAAATAAACTTGGCAAGTCTAGTGCGATGAGCGTGACCAACGGCAGGATGGCATTGCGCAGTGCGTGTTTGAAATACACGCCGCGTTCCCCCAAGCCTTTTGCGCGCGCCGTGCGGACGTAGTCTTCATGCAGCACATCCATCATGCTCGACCGCAGAAAGCGTGAATACCAAGCAAACCATCCCAAGCTCAGTGCGGTAACCGGCAATACCAGATGCCAGAGTGTATCGAGCAGGTTGCCTTCCTGTCCGCGTGAGTTCATGCCGCCAACCGGGAAGAGCGGGTCGCCGGTGAAAGGATTTTTCAGCGTGATGTAAAAGACAACGATCAAGCCCAATCCCAGCCAGTAGACCGGAATCGCTTGCCCAATGAATGTGACTGTTGTCATGACATAATCAAACGGCGAATACGGTTTGCGCGCAGAGAAAATCCCAATGGGGATCGCCAACAGCAGGGTCACAAAAAAGGAAGCGCCGACCAAGACCAACGTATTGGGGATGCGTTCCCCGATCATTTCTGAAACAGGACGACGAAACTTGATCGAGTCGCCCATATCGCCTTTTAACATGTCACCCAGCCAACGTCCGTATTGCACGGGCAAAGGGTCATTCAACCCCAGTTGTTCTTCAATAACTTCGATCTGTTCTTTCGAAATATTCGGGTTGCGTCGCGCCGCCGTGAGCGGACCGCCCGGCGCAGAACGAACCATCAGGAACAGCAGAATACTGATGATGAACAAGATCGGAACCGTTTGCAGAATGCGGCGCAACGCATATGTGGTCATTTATGCCTCAAAGACAGTTTTGCCGTTCACCATGGTCAAGACGGGTTTGGCTTCCATGATATTTTCTTTTGGCAACGCAAAGAGGTCATGCGAGAACAAGACCATATCCGCGAGATAGCCTTCTTTTATTTGTCCTTTTTCATTTTCCATGAACTCGGCATAGGCTGCGTCGCGCGTGTATCCGATGATGAGTTCTTCAAGAGTTAGATTATGCGATGGAATACCCTCAGCCCAAGTCTCACGATTCAAGCCGACATGCAAATTGATCATCGGGTCGAAGGGTGCTACGGGCCAATCACTACCGTACGCGATTTGGTTGCCTGCATTCAAAACGTCACGCCAGGCAAACGAGAGATGCCAGCGTTGCTTGCCAACGCGAGTGGGCCACACATCTCCTTCTGAAATGCTGAAAGGCGCATGGCTGGTTTGCATAGAAGGCAGGACGCCCAATTGTTTGAAACGTGGCAAGTCATCGGGATGATAGACTTCGATATGTTCAATGCGATGACGACTGTCACGCTTCCCATTCGCCTTTTGAACGGCCTCGTACCCATCCAGCGTTCGCCTCACTGCGCCATCCCCGCAGCAATGGACGAAGATCTGCAAGCCCATTTTGTCGCAAAGGCTTGCCATGCGTGTGAAATGTTCTAGCGAGAAAATACCATCCGGGTTGGCGTCTGCAACATCGGCATACGGCTCCACGTTGAGTGCCGTATACGATTCCCAGACTCCATCCATAAAGAATTTTGCTGCGCCGCCACGCACGAATTCCCCTTTGACCTTTGCCATCTCTGCGGCTTCGCTCAACATGGCTTCGGTGGTTTCCGGTTTGATGTGATACGGTTCGTAAACGCGCACGGTCATTTCACCGGCATCTTCCACAGCGGCGTAGGTCATTAATTCTTCCATATCGCCGTTCATGTTGTGGACGCTGGTCACGCCAGTGGCGTTGATGCGTGCCATGGTCATTTTGAGCAGTTCGCGTTTGCGGGCTTCGCTCGGTTCAGGGATTAGGTCGGAGACCAGCCCCATGGCGGTTTCGCGCAGTTCGCCGGTGGCGAGTCCATTCTCATCGCGGACGATGACGCCATTGCCTTCCGCTTCTTTCCCCGGCTGGAGAATGCCAGCCAATTCCAAGGCTTTGGTATTCGCCCAAGAGGTGTGCCCGTCATAGGCGTTGATGTAGATCGGTTTATCGGCGATGATAGCGTCCAACTCGTGACGATTCGCGATGACGTCATAGCGTACGCCGCGTCCATCGATCCATTCGGCGGTCTTATTATTTTCTGCAAACTCAAGCAGAATATTTTTTACATCTTCGATATTTTTTGCATCATACAACTGAGCTCCACCCATCGAGATCGAACCCCAAAGTAGATGAAAATGCGAATCGATGAATCCGGAGGTGAGGGTACGTCCCTGACCATCTAAAACTCGCGTGCTTGCATCTTTATAAGCACTTGCGCCTGCATTGGTGCCAACATACACGATGCGATTCCCCTTAACCGCCACAGCTTCGGCTTGCGGCATGTCTTTGTTGCTGGTGAAAACTTTCGCGTTCTCTACTACGAGATCTGCCTTGGTAACCATACGTCACTCTCCTTGAGTTGTGTGACCTGAATATACATTATCTATGACCGGCGGGCAAGAGAAACTTTTACCGCGGTGGTTTATAATCATTCTTAATGACTGAAAAGACGAAAGTAGTGGTCGCCATGTCTGGCGGCGTGGATTCTTCGGTTGCGGCGGCTTTGCTCAAGGAGCAGGGTTATGACGTGACCGGTATGATGATGCGCCTGTGGAGCGAGCCCGGCAAGGAAGAATCTAACCGCTGCTGTACACCCGACTCCATGGCGCAGGCACGTCGTGTGGCAGGGATTTTGGACATCCCCTTTTATGTAGTGGATGCCAAGGATGTTTTCCGCGAGACGGTCGTGCAGTATTTTCTGGATGGATACGCCAATGGCGAAACGCCGAATCCGTGCTTGATGTGCAATCGCCAGATCCGTTGGACGTTTTTGCTCAATCATGCTCTGGCGTTAGGGGCGGACTTCATGGCGACGGGGCACTACGTGAGAATTCAGAATGCAGAAGGCGGAATGCGGATTTTGCTTCGTGCCGTTGACCATTCTAAAGACCAGTCTTATGTGTTGCATGTGTTGGAGCAGGATAAGTTGAAGCACGCGCTCTTTCCGGTGGGGGATTATCCCAAGCCGGAGATTCGGGCGATTGCTGAGCGGTTTGGTCTGCCGACCGCCTCACGCAAAGATTCACAGGATTTGTGCTTTTTAGCAGGCGAGGATTATCGTAACTTTCTGCAACGCAACCTGCCGGAGATATTACAACCGGGCAGTATCGAAACTCCAGACGGTAAAGTGATCGGGGAACATAACGGCTTGGCGAATTACACCATTGGTCAACGCAAGGGATTGGGTGTGGCTTCGGCGGTTCCGCTTTATGTGATTACAAAGAATGCAAAGAATAACGCCTTGATTGTTGGCACGCACGAACAGATGGGCACGACCGAGTTGACTGCACGTGACGTCAACTGGGTGAGTGGAGAAGTGCCTGCAGAGCCATTCCGTGCGGATGTGAAGATCCGTTATACGGCGAAAGAGGTTCCGGCGTTGGTTCAGCCGATGATGGGGAATCAGGTAAAGGTCACGTTTGATGCGCCTGTGCGAGATGCGACAAAGGGTCAGGCGGCGGTATTTTATGAAGGCGAGAGAATGCTTGGCGGGGGCATTATCCAATAAATGATTTGCGTATAGTCATACAGGTGTTGAAATTGATGATTACGTCGAGTAAAGGAGATGGCTGTGAACTATCGAATTGAATCATTTATATCTGTTCGTTTGTTCGTTGCGCCACAGTAGGTATTATGAATCTTCCAGCTATTTTGTTCAGTTTGGTGATCGCATTTCTTGCAGCTACGTTGTTTCACATTCTGCGTGGCGGGAATGGCTGGCGCCTGCTCATTAACATGGGCTTTAGCGCCCTGGGCTTTTGGCTTGGGCAGTGGATCGGTGTTTGGTTTAACTTTGTTTTGTTGAAACTGGGTGTTTTGGATATTGGGTTGGGTGTGATCGGAAGCCTGGTCTTTCTCGGCTTGGGCGATTGGCTTATGCAGATCAAACCGGCAAATAAAAGCAGTGTATAATCCACGCCCGTTGTGAATAATATTGAAAGTGAGACAAAAATACAATGGAATTCCTGAAAAGCGCTCTTGACCTTTTTCTGCACCTCGATGAATATTTGCAGACGATCATTACCGATTACGGCACCTGGACCTATGCCATTTTGTTCGTGGTGATCTTTGTTGAAACCGGCTTGGTGATTATGCCCTTCCTGCCCGGCGACTCGCTGCTTTTTGCTGCGGGAACTTTTGCGGCTCTCGGCTCCTTTAATGTTTGGGGTCTGATCGGACTGCTAATGGTGGCAGCGATCTTGGGCGATGCAGTCAATTACTCGATCGGTCATTACCTGGGTGACCGTGCTTACAATATCAAATGGATCAAAAAAGAATATCTTGATAAGACCCACGCTTTCTTTGAAAAGCATGGCGGCAAGGCGATCTTCCTGGCGCGTTTCGTCCCGATCGTGCGTACATTCGCGCCGTTCGTGGCTGGTATTGGGCGCATGTCTTATGGGTACTTCGCTACTTATAATATTGTTGGCGGCATTTCCTGGGTCACTATTTTTACCCTGTTGGGTTATTTCTTTGGAAATATTCCATTCGTGAAAAACAACTTCGAACTGGTCATCATTGTTATTATTCTGGTGTCAGTATTGCCAATGGTCTTCGAATGGTGGAAACACCGTCAGGAAGCGAAAGCAGGCAAGTAACCAATGCGGGCGGGAGAGAATCCCGCCCTTTTTTATATGAAATATTTGGCGGCGTTTTTTCTTCTTTTTATAATTTGTATCGTTATATTGGCAGACCGCGGTCAGCTTGGTCCTTTGGAATTTCTGTATGATTTTCCGTATGGAGATAAATTCGGGCACTTCATCCTTTTCGGACTGCTCAATCTTTTCTTTACCCTGGCGTTTCTTCGCGCGCTTCCCAACCGGAACTCATATCGGGTTGCTCTTGCAGTGGGTTTGATTCTCGCCCTTGCCATTGCCGCCGAAGAGTATTCACAACAGTATTTTTCCACCCGCACATTTGACTTGATCGATCTCGCCGCCAGCTACTTGGGAGTTCTTGCTGGCGGCTGGATTGCTTTGCGACTTCAAAAATAGGTCGTGCTTCTGCACGACCTATTTTGTTTTTGCTTTTTACGGTTTGAGGATCAGGTGACTTTCCGCATCGTTGATGATGGAGTCTTGCTCCCACCACATTGGGTAATATTTGATGCCTGCCCAAAGCGGTGCCATATCTATATAGTGCGGGTGATAGGCATGACCAGACTGTCCTGTCGTATGAACGGTGAGAGAGTTGTTCAGGTTGCTGGTGTCCACGATCATGCGCATGGATGGCAGCCAATCCACTTCGTAGGAAGTGCCCAAGTCCCAACCGGTTGCGTTGACGATGCTTTGACCACCGCTGGTTTCAAAGGGTCCGCGATTGAACAAGTCTTCGATCAGGCTGATTCCCGATTGTCCCAGTGTTCCATTCTCAAATGTGGCAGTGTGGAGGTTGCCCCATTGCGGCCATTTGGCAGGGTCTTTGCCGTATTCCTTTTCCAGTTGATCTACAGTTTCAATCAGTGAAGCGATAAAGACATCATCGCGGGTTTCAACAATATCTGTGGTTAGTTTGTCGTCCCAGAAGAAATTATCGGGAGTTGGCAAAAGCAGACGGAAGGTCTCGAAATCTTTTGAACCGCCGCTGACGGCAGAACGTTCGGGCAGGTCGTCGTTTAGGGTGTTCTGGTCGAGGTTCCACCAGAACCATTGGAAGACGGCGCATGCCTGAGAGTCGCGTGAGCAGACGGTATCCCAATTTTTCATCAGATCGAGGGCATATGCCTGATTCGGAGTTGCGTCTGCATAGGTGATCTCATCCCAGACCGGAATGATGCTTTGAGCATTCAGGTCGGTCGAATCGCCCTGCATGGATTGGATGTAGGCTTTGTCTATCTTGCCAGGAGCGCTTTCGATCATATCTACAATGCGTTGGGCGCGGTAGCCATAATCCCAATCTTCTGTGATGAGGTAAGGATAATCCCAGGGGTTGACTTGATTGTTGGCAGTGACGATGTATCCCTCAGCAGGGTTGAAGGTGTAAGGCTGCTCCTCGAATGGGATGAAGCCCGTCCATTCATATTCGTCTGTCCAGCCGGGGACGGGTAGAGTGCCGTCGCCATTCTTGCGAATGGGGATGTCTCCTGGCATTTGATAGCCAATGTTGCCATCAATATCTGCATAGATAAGGTTCTGGGCTGGCACATGGAAACCGCGTGCGGCTTCACGGAATTCATCCCAGTTCTGTGCTTTGTCAAAGCCCCAAATGGCTTCGAATGGAGTTGATGGGGTGAGTGCTGTCCAAGCCAGGGCAACAACGTATGGATCGGGGAGCTCGATACCAACACGATCTTTGAATGGAACAAACTTTTCGTCTTCCGGATCACCAGCATCTTTGGTTGGTCCGTAAGCATCTGAGATGACCGGCCCATGACGGGTCTTTTTTACGGTGATCGTTACGGGCTCGCCGCCAGCGATGTTGATGGTTTCGTCGTACATTTCAAAATCAACCCATTCACCATTGACTTCATACTGATTTGGATTTTCAGGATTGACCTTTTCAATGTACAGATCCATTACGTCTGGACCTACATTGGTGAAACCCCAGGCGATCTTTGCGTTATGACCGATGATCACACCAGGCACGCCTGCAAAGGAGAACCCCGCTACTTCGAATGGGCAGGTATCGGAGGTTTCAACACAGTGTAAGCCAACCTGATACCAAATCGACGGCATTTGAATGCCCAGATGCGGATCGTTCACAAGGTAAGGCATGCCAGTATCAGACAGTTTGCCCGAAACTGCCCAGGAGTTTGAACCAATTCCATCACCAAGCGGACCGAGGATCGGGTCCAGTAATGAGGCGTTGCGGACAGTAGAGTCTAATGACAGGGCAGCATAGTCGAAGGTTGAAGACCCAGAGTTGGGTTTTACCGTCGAGGCTTGGCTTTCGGTTGGGATCTCATTGACAATGACTGGATGATCTTCAGGGTATTTTGGGTAGATCAAAGCAACTTGTTCTGGAGTGAGCGTCTTTAATAGTTCGGCGCGCTCGATCTCTTCGCCCATGTTGCCACGCAGATCCCAAGCCATGGCTTTGCCCCAGGTGAGTGAGTGAACGGGTTCCCACGGTTCGATGACATAGTCTGGGCTGAGTAAACCAAGAATGGCATATTCGAGGCTGAGGGCGGTATCGCTGTGGTCTTTGAGGTAGGCGTTCACGCCGTCTGTATACGATTGCAGAATAGCGCGGGAGTCTGCATCGAGCGAGTCCCATTCGGCTTGGGCGGTTTTACGCCAGCCAAGGGTGCGCAGGAAGGCGTCGGTTTCAACCTGACCTTCACCGAACATTTCGGAAAGTTCACCAGAGCCGATATGCCTCCACGAGTCCATCTGCCAGAAACGATCCTGCGCGTGGACGTACCCCTGCGCAAAGAAGAGGTCGTGGGGTGTGCTCGCATAAATGTGCGGGATGCCCATTGCGTCGCGATAGATATCCACTTGACCGTCCAATCCATCTGCCTGGATCTCACCATCAATTTGTGGGAAGGATTTCGGCGCAACGGTGTTGGGTAGATAACTTTTGAAGTAGAACAATCCGCCTGATGCGACGATCAAAACGATGATGAGTAGCCCCACCAGGATCCGCCCTATGATCTTGCCTGCTTTTTTCATGCCGCCTCCAAAGTTGGAAATTATCCACTGCGCGGGGAGCGTCAGTGGTTCTATTAATACAACGGATGCAGATGGGATATTCGCCATCTGCATCCGTTGTTCCTGCTAAACAAAAAATTATCGAACGGTTCCCAGAAGCCTTGGGTACCAATACCAAACCACATTGGCGGCAGGTTTGCCGTGAATGGATGTGGATTTGTCCTGCAAGGTCACAGGGAGATAGTAGCCGCGGCTGACAAACCCTGCAACCCATGGGCGCGCGTTGATGGCGGTCAGCATGGCTTCGTAGATATCCGCCTGAGTTTGCAAGTTCAGGCTGACAGATGGCAGGTCGGTGTTGGGTCGAGAGAGTGCGTTAAAGTCCAAACAGCCGCCGGAGCCATTTGCTACACATCCGTTGGGTGCGCCTGCCACGGCGGGATAAGACACTGCAAGGATGACGGGCTTACCCAACAAGGATGCCAGCGGGGCAACTTCATTATCAAGCAAACGCCCGGCTTCGTTGGTGTAATCCGTTTTTGTGGAGGTCGGGCTGGGTGCAATCGGTGTTGACCACAAAAGGTAGATGCCATCCATATCACGCAGGAAACTTACCGGTGTGGTGAAGCTAGATTTTTCATAAGGCATTGCCCATAGCACCTGCCCTTTGAAATGAGAGCGCACATCTTGAATGATGGCACGCCATTGCGCTTCGGCGTCTGCCGGGACGTTTGAAGCGCTGCCATCAGGCAGAAGTCCGCCGGGCAGGGCGGGGGTGACCCAATCTCCACCGAGGATGATGGTTTGAGCACCGGTCTGGGTTGCAAGGTCTGCATAGTTGACGAGGAAAGCGCGATATCGTGTGAACCAGGTTTGCCACCAGGCGGCATCTTTTGGGGCGTTCTTCCAGAATTGCGTACTGGCGGAAATGCTGGTATCTGCCGAAGGCAGGAATTGCGGAGTTGGGAAGATCGCCGTATTTAATCCCAGTGCGCGCGCTTGTGAGATCATGATGGCGCTGTCGATCCAGAACGGATCCTGACCTGGCGTGGTGGAGAATCGCAGCGGCGCTACATTCGTTACTGACCATGTGGGTGTCAGCACGACCAGGTTGGAGCCAATGGCTTTGGTGTTTGCAAAGGCTTGGGGGGCATAGTAGGAAAAGTTCGGGTGGTGAACCGGTTGATATTCCACGCCTGCCACAAATCCGGCTGTGCGCGGTGTGATGGTGGTTCCTACCAGCGGGAAGGTTTCGGGGTTCTCGAACCATTTCCATGAACCGACACTATCTTGAATGTCCTGACCGAGCAGGCTGGTGCTTGCGATCCTGCCGGTTGGTGCATTGCCAACGGTTTGATTATCATCTGCGCTGCCGCATTGTCCGTTACGGCAATAACGATACGAAAAAGAGCCGAGGAAGTTTAGAGGGCTGTACAACTGATAAGCCCAGCGATTGTTCCCAAGCGGCCACATGGGGATGGGCTCCATCCAACCGGCGCCTTTGAATTGTATATAAACAATATCTTCTGCCAATGTTACAGAGGGCACGCTGGCTTCAAATAATATCGGTCCAGATTGGTCTGATGCCAGCCATGTCGCCACTGTGTCTTGCACTACGATATCCTGGTTGGGGACGAGGAACTCACGCACGATCCAGCCGCCATCATTCTTGTGTTCGGCGTTCCAATAACCGCCGCCCAATGTGTATTTGTATTGAATATAAGTTCCAACCGGAAGCCCAAGCGTGATGGAGTATCGCCCATCTGGCTGCAAGTTAAGGATGGGCATACGGTCAGAGACCACGCTTTCGCCGCCTTGCAAGTCTGCGAAGGTATTCCCAAATTGCAGGATGTTGCCAGCAATGCGCACCGGCACACCGGGGACAGTATCCTGTGGCACGGAGACCATAAAGGTCACATTGACAAGGCTGGTCGGCTTGATGCGCAAATCCACAATGGTGGGGTTGCCTTCCGCTACAACTGCGCCTTGCTGAAAGGGTTGATATAGTCCATCGAGGCTGTAGGCAGTGAGTTGGTGCGTGCCAGTGGGCAGCCCGGCGATCTCAAACCGACCCAGCGAATCGGTAATGTAGTGAATGCCGCCCGCCGTAACCAGAATGTTAGGGATCGGTGAGCCGGTATCAGAGTTATATACCTGACCAAGGATCGTACCTGTGGCGCGCGCATAACTTCTGTCGCTCCAATCTGCAATGACATCATGTACTTCAGCGGAACTGGCGACACTGTGCAGGCGGTAACGGATTGCTGTACCGAAGGTGGTGTCTTCCACAGCGCCTGCGCCGCCCAAACGAATATACCGATATTTAACGACCGAACTCACCGGCAATGGCAAGGTGGCGGTGTATGTCAGATTGTCGCGCGGAGTCATGGGGTATTGTGTGGCATTCAGTGAAAGCCCGGTGACTTCATCCAATATGGAAATGGCAAGCGTCTCACCCGGCAGAAGCGGTTCTGGCAGGGTTACGATGAATGTGGTTTGAGTTGCAGCATAAGGGGTGTTTGTAATGGCAACGGGTCCAGGGGTGGCTGTGCCTGTACCGTCGCTTGGCGGGTTGAACAGGGATATCGTACACGCCTGACCAACCAGAACAACAAGCGCCGCCGCGGATAACCAACGGCGCAATGGAATGGATGAAACGTTCATTCTCTTCTCCTCAACGCACAATGGTGCGCTTCTTACCAAGCCCTAGCCTAATTCAACGTCACTGGCTGATTCCTGAGCTTCGGCATTCTTCTTCCGCCCGGCGTAGGCGAGATAGCTCAAGCCGATGCTGATAAAGTATAACAAAATCATCGGAGCCATCACCAACCCCATGTTGACCGGGTCAACGGTGGGTGTGATGGCAGCTGCCAATACAGCAATGATGACGATTGCCAACCGCCATTGGTCGGCAAGAAATTTCGGGTTGACCAGCCCAATGGCGGTCAACAGGTAAATGATGAGCGGGAATTCAAAGAAACCGCCGATCCACAGCATCAGCCCGGTGACGAAGGAGAAATATTCCCTTGCTGACCAGAACTGTGAAATGGAGGTGAAACTTCCAAGGAAGGGTAATGCTGCGGGAAGCAAAACATAAAAAGTGAATGCCATGCCGGTCAAAAAAAGGAGAGAGGCGATCGGGATGCCCACCAACCCCATTTTCTTTTCGCGTGGACGTAGCCCTGGGGCGGCAAAAAGCCATAGCTCAAAGGCAATGTATGGGAAAGCGGCTGCGATTCCGAGTGTCATTGCCACGCGCATAAAGACACCGATCTCTTCTGTCACCTGAATGGCTTGCAGTTTTTCGAGTCCGCCCACGGGTTCGGCGAGGAATGCCATTGCAGGTTGCGCCACCCAAAATGCTGCAATAACAAATGCGGCTAGCACCAGCACCGAACGCAGGAGATGCATGCGAAACGCTTCGACCTGTTCCCATAGCTGGTCGCGCACTTCTTTTTCTGTGACCAGGTCTGCGAATACATCTGCGATGGGGCGTTCATCCGGCTCCGAGTTCAGGAGTTTGTAAAAACGATGGATGGTTCGAAACGGGAAGGCAATGATGGCAAAGACAAGGCGGAATGGGAGTGTGATCACCCGCCATACGCCGATAAAGAACTTACGCATTGTTCTGTGGTTCGCTTTCGGATTCTTGTTTATCTTGAGAAGCAGGTGCGATACGGTTCTCGCTGACTGCTTTGGCTGGAGGTGTGGCAGCGTACGGCTGGGGTTGCGGGCGAGAACCTGCGGGGGTGGGGCGTGTCGGGTCTGGAATGGAGGCGGCGCTTTGCAGGTCTTTGTTGAACTGGTTGAGTTCCTCGTTTGCTTCGCGCATCAGTTTATTGGGCAGGGTGCGCAAGTCACGGGAGGTTTGTTGGAAAAGTTTCCAGCCGTCGGATGTGACCACATCGCGGAGGAATTTTCCGATCGTTTTGCCTGCTTTTTGCATATCCTTTGGTCCGAGGATGAGCAGGGCAATAATCACGATAAAAATGAGTTCAGGCATTCCTATGCCGAGAATTTCCATTGCTTATGATTCCAGATTCGTTTCGTGCGGAATTTCTTTTTTCAGGACTTCAGAGATTTCCCGTTCATGCTCCACCAATGTTCCGAGTACGCCATTCACGAAACGCGCCGTGGAGTCTGAGCCGAATAACTTGGCAAGCTCCACGGCTTCGTTGATGGCAACTTTGACGGGTGTATCGCGCGAGATGGCGAATTCCCAACATGCCATGCGCAGGATGTTCCTATCGATGGCGGCGATCTGATCGAGGGGCCACTCGGGTGCGTACTTTGCGATCACACCATCGAGATGTTCGCGCATGGGTAGTACGCCAAATATGATACCGCGCGCAAATTCGGCGAGGTCTGGCGGCAGGGTGGTTTCTTCGAGGCGCGTTTTTAGCACTTCACCGGGCAGGTGCGCGGAAAGATCGGTCTCATATAACACTTGCAGGGCGAGCGCACGCGCCCGGGTTCGGGGTTTCATGCGTTACGCCTCGTCCCCTTCAAAATCAATGTCTTCGATGTGAACGTTGATCTCACCGATATCCATACCGACCATTTCCTGAACCGAGCGTGCAATATTCGCCTGAACATTGCGGCTCACTTCACGGATGTTGACTCCATCCTTGAGGATCAGAAAGATATCTGCGAAGACCGTGTTGTCTTTGACTTCGATGCGGATACCGTCGCTCACGCCACGCCGAAAGAGCCGATTCACACCGCCGCTGACGGGTGCGAGGCGGCTGACGCCGGGGACTTCCAAAGCGGCGAGGGTTGCTATGGCGGTGAGTACTTCCGGTGAAACCGTGGTCTTGCCTTGGGTATTTTCTGTCATTCTTGCTCCTGTTATTTACATCATTGCCATGCCGCCATCCACGCCGATGACCTGACCGGTAATATACGCGGCGCCATCGGAGGCGAGGAAGGAAGCGGTGAAAGCGATCTCTTCAGGTTTACCCTTGCGCGCCAGCGGCACCATTTTGAGCGCGGCTTCAAGAGTTTCGGGGGTCATGGCATCGAGGATCTCAGTATCGACAAACCCCGGCGCAATGGCATTGACGGTGATATTGCGTGCGGCAACTTCGCGCGCCAGTGCTTTGGTGAAGGCGATCTGTCCGCCCTTCGAGGCGGAGTAATTCGTTTGTCCGGGGTTGCCCATTTGCCCTGCAACGGATGCCATGTTGATGATGCGTCCGGTACGTTTTCGCATCATATGTTTTACGGCGGCTTTGGAACAATTGAAAGTGCTCTTGAGGTTGGTGTTGATGACTGCATCCCAATCGGATTCGGGCATCATCATGATGAGTTGATCGCGGGTGATCCCGGCGTTGTTGACCAGGATGCTGAGATCGCCAAACGTATCAACGGCGAATTTAATCAACGCCTCTGCCTGCTTGAAATCTGAAACATCCGCTTGGAAGGCTGCGGCTTTCCCGCCGGTTTCTTGAATTTTCTTGACCACTTCTTCGGCAGATTCGGGAGATTTATTGTAGTTGACCACAACTGCCGCGCCGCGTTCGGCAAATTCAAAGGCGATGGCGCGTCCGATCCCGCGCGAACCACCGGTGACGATTGCGACTTTATTTTCTAAAGATAATTTGAAGGACATAAAGGGGCTCCTGTATTGAAATTATACTTCATCTGGAATTGAGTAAAAATCGAAATCGAATAGATGCATGAACCCAAATTGCGAATACAAACCTGCGCCTGCCTCGCTGGCGGTCAGGGCGATCATGTTTGCTTCCATCTTCGAAGCTTCCATTAGTATTTGGGTAAGGACGTTTCGCTCAGCAAAAAATGCTTGAGGGCTTCCACTTCTTTGCCTGCGGACTGCGCGAAGAGAGCCACGCCTGCACTTTAAGCGTATGTGCATCCGTGATACGGATCAATTCTTGATGCGAGAGACCAAAGAAATCCTTGCATTGGCTGTCAGTGAGAGGCATGACGAATCCCCCTTTCGGGGAAAAATGTTTATTTTGTTTTCAGCCCGAACGCCAGCCCGACTCCGCCGCCTAGCGCGATGATCGCCATGACAATGACGGCATCCTGCCAGAAGCGGATCGGAAAGAGGCGGATGAGGGTATCTGAATAATAGAAAAGCCAGGAGTCGCCTTCAAAGAATAGGGAATGGAACCAGGTGAAAAATGCCCAGAAAATATCGGGGTTGAGCAAAATGCCGGCACCAGCAATGAAAGCCAGTGCTAATGCCAGCCAGATCATCCACCACCCGCCGCGGCGAAGTCCGTCCATATAAGTGGGCATCCAGCTGCTGCGTTGAGCGTAGACTGCCAGCAGGATCAAAATAGCCAGGGAGATATACCAAGCCTGCAGCGCGCCTTGAATGACATTCTTGACATCTGCCATGTGGCTGAGCTCGCGTTCGCCGTAGATGGGGACGCCGTCATCGAATTTTAGATCGCCGAGGTACGAAATATCCGCGCTGTTGACAAGATATTTTACGGAAGGTTCCGCCCATTTCAAACGGTCTTCCTTGGTGAAGCCGTATTCATCGGCAGGGAAGTAGGGCATGTTGTATTCAACGGTGTAATAAGCCGGAGTGAGCAGAATGCGCAGCGCAAGACCGATCAACGCGAGCGGAGTGGCAAGAGATACGAGGTAGGAAAGGAAGTTGGGGAGTTTCGGCGTGTTGGTCATTGCAAAAATTCCAGCCCGCCTTTCAAGACAAAGCGGACAACCATGTCGTTGACGATCCATTCGATGGGGGCGAGGTCGTCGGTGAAGACGGTGGTGGTTTCGTAGCCGGGGTTTAGATTGACATATGTTGATGACATGGTCGTGACGAGCAGTGGATCCAAACTTTTGTCTTCAGCCAGACGGATGAGGTTGGTGTAGAACGCCTCCGGCGTGGTCGGCTGCATGGTGGCATAGACCATTGTGTTGAGCGTGCCGGGGATGTCCATGATGTGAACCGAGGGGAAGATCTGAGCCATGGTGGTTGCCAGCCCGTCAATGAGACGGCGGTCTCCCGGCGTGGAGCCAACATTCAAGGTCAGCACACCATTCTCGGCTAGGTGGGAGGCGCAGATCTCGAAGAATTCGAGTGTCGTCATATGCGGTGGAATGTACGGCGGGCGATAAGCATCCACGGCGATGATGTCATATTTTTCTTGAGAACGGTCGAGGTTTAATCTGCCGTCGCCAATGACCACGTTTAAATTAGGCGAGCCCATGTGAAAGTATTTGTACCCTACCTCTACGATCTTTGAATCCAGTTCGAAGCCGTCAATGAGCAGGTCTTCGCCGTAAACAAGGGTTGCCTGGCGTGCCGCCGTCCCTGCCGCAAGACCAACGATTGCCATGTGCTTAATATCATCCGGTGAGCGGTTTTCATAGAAATAGGGTCCAACCATGAAAAGTTCCCAGGGACCGTTGTAGTAGTTTTGTTCGGGATGATAAATGGAATGGATGCCCTGCCCGTCATTGAGGCGCAGGAGGGTATAGCCGTTCAGTTCCTGCACTTGAATATAGTTGTATTCTGATTCGGTTTCATAGACCTGCCCGGTGTTTTTCTTGAGCGACTGATTCGCAAAGATGACAGCGATGATCACCAGTACGATGGGCATCCAAATGAGTTTGAGCATTTCATTTCTACTGGCGAATTTACCGAGCCCAGCCAATGCAACAAAAAGCAGGAAAAGCCCAAACACCAGGAAGGTTTTGGTCGTACCGATGGTGGGAATAAAAATAAGTGTTGGCAAAAAAGTACCAATGAATGATCCCAGCGTGGAAACGGCATAGATCTGCCCGGAGGTCTGCCCTGCTGTTGCGGCATCTTCCATGGAGAGGCGAATGGCGAATGGTGAGATCGTTCCGAGCAGCGTGATCGGCACAATGAAAAGGATCAGCACCACGATGAACGAACCTGCGAGAATGCCAACACTGAGCGCTTGAAACGCATCTGCCGCGTACCTGAGAACGGGAACTGCGACGTATGGCACAAGTGCCACGGTGAACGCCGCCCATGCAAGGATGCGGTACATTGCCAGCGGAGTGGGATTCTTGTCTGCCCATTTGCCGCCAAGGAAATATCCCAATGTGAGATAGATAAGGATCAGACCAATGATGCTTGCCCAGACGAGATTGCTCGTGCCAAAAACGTTCCCTATGAGCCTGCCTGCGGCGAGTTCTGCCGCGAGTGTGGTCATGCCTGAAATGAAGACGGTGAAGAGAAGATATTTTTTCATTATTGTTCCTGTTAAGAATGGATCATTCGCCTTTTTTTCTAAAACTGCTCAAGTCAAGGACGAGAGGTTTGTTGGGTTTCTTCGAGCCTGAAAACGCCGAGCCGATCAGGAGCAGAAAGCCGCCCAGACACAACCCACTGATATGAGTTGTATATTCGAGGAAGTATGCTAATTTTACTTTTGCGAACTGCGGGTACGCAGCCAGATAGCGAACCTGATAGTTACCGTAATCTGCATAGGATCTGCCGCTCAAAAATGGATCTGCATCAAATAACATTGGAGCTGTGAAGGGATAAAAAGTGATGGATTCGCCGTTGGTAGTGGTGAATTCTACTTTACCCGTCCAGCAGGTTTTGCCGCCAGAACAATTAGTGGCGGCATTGGATACCTTACCAACAGCTTGTTCGCCAGCCAGGTCGAGCATTGCTGCACTGATAGAAGCCAGGCAGGCAACTATAAAAACAATGATCCCCAATATTTTAATTGTATTGTTGCCGCGCGTTTCATTCTGGATAACGTCCTTTTGATCTTCCATGATAGGTTCCTTATATTTCTAAAGTTTTAGTTTGCCTAAAATGATCGTGTTTCTTTCTTGGCCAAGATCACGATCAAGACTGCCCCTTTTTGCTGGTCTTGGATCCTGACTTCGGTGTTAAACCCAGCCTGTTCAAAAGGTTTGGCAAAACGCTGCACCAATAAAGAGTCTATTGCCTGCGGGCTTTCGCCTGTGACCTTGTACAGCCATTTGAGAAAGGAGTTTGAAGGGAATGTTGCGGGCAGCACCACCAGTTTGCCGTCATTCGTGAGGACGCGTCTGATTTCGGCAAGTGTGCGCGGGTCGAAGATGTATTCGCTGGGGAAGGTGGATACGACCGTATCAAAAGAGTTTGTTGCATAAGGCAGGGATTGGGCGAGCGCCCGCGCCAGTTTGTGATTCGTGCCGAGGCGGAGGCTGGTAAGGCGCCCCATCTGCGAAGATTCATCGATCGCAGCTGGGGCCAGCCCACGGTCACGCAGGAAGCGCTGCAAGTGTCCGGGACCGTGACCCACTTCGAGAATGCGAGTCCCCTCGATGAAGGGGAAAATGCTCAAGACCCAGTCGTTCCATTTACCAAAAGAAACGACCCATGCCACCAGATCGTAAGTGAAAGCAAAGGGATGGTAGAGCAGTTGAAAAAAGTGCCGCATGAAACTGCGCATGATGTAAACAAAACGAGGGTTTGACATGTGTCAAACCCTCGTTACGGTTTTAAAGAGGTTACGCGGGTGTGGCTTCGCTGCCGTCTTTTTTCGGCTTGCGTACAGCTTCGATGGCGCCCTTACCGCGTTCTTTTACTTCAGCGGCAAGCTGTTCAGCGCGGGCGCGGGCTTCGTGAGCAAGTTCTTCAGCGCGAGCGCGGGCTTCTTTGGCAGCAGATTCGGCACGGGCATAGGCTTCTTCTGCACTGATCTGGGCTTTGTCACGCAGTTCGATCGACTTGTCTTTGATCAGGGCGCGGGTTTCTTCGCCTGATTGCGGGGCAAAGAGCAGCGCCACCACGGCGCCAGTCAACCCACCGACGACAAATCCTACAAGAAAGGCTCCAAATTCATCACGGTCAGACATGGTATTTCTCCTTTTTAGTCAGTTGATGTTATTTTGTTCAGGTTTGATGCCGCTAATTCTAACATAGCACTCGCGGCTGAATTTCGCGGTCTTTACTTGGGTTTGATGCCCAGCATTTCCATCATGCGTTTCAACCCAGCCAGATAGCCGTTGAGTTTGATGACGGGCTCCACCACGTTTTCACCCAGAAACTCGGCGGTCCCTCGCAGGGTGTTCACGGTTTCGCTGGTCGCCTGTAAGATCGGGCGGACCTCATTTTGGAGCAGGTTGATCAGGCTTGCCAATTGAATGACCAGCACGATCAATGCCACGCCGATCACCAGTGTTTCAAGCGCCACGACAATAATGAAAACATCGCGGATCTTGTCCGTGGGGGTGGCGGGCTGAAGCAGGAAATAGATCGCTACGCCGAGCAGGGCAACCAGCACGACAACAATGGCAATGACGCCAGCCATCATTTGTTTTTGCTGGCGTTCTTTTTCACGCAGTTCAGCCAATTGTTCAGGCGTTAACGGAGGGGGAGCTTGTGGGACGGATTCGGTGGGGTTGGGTAGTGCCATGAATTAATTATAGCAGATAAGCGAGGCAGAAAAAAGCCGGATGCGGAAACAGGCGCTTCCCCCTTAAGGGCTGCCTGCTTCCGTCCATCCGCCTTTTCTTTCGCGATTACTTACCCTGCAATTTCATCTCAAGTTTGACCGTTTCTACCCAGCCCTCGCTCACCGGGCGCGGATCATAACCAAGTTCTCGTTTTGCCTTGCTGTTATCACCGATATATGTCACACCGGAGATGATGCGCAGCCCTTCCGATGTGTACGACTCGGGCATGAAGGCATCGAACGGCTTGACCAATACCGACATGGCTTTCATCATGCCGGGGGCAGCCGCCATCGGCGCGCGGACTCCCGCCGTCTGTGCGGCGAGTTTGAAGGCTTCATAAAGCTCATATTTTTCACCGCAAATAATATAGCTTTCGCCAATCTTGCCTTTTTCCATCGCCAGAATATGCCCGTGGACAATATCGTCCACATGCGCCCAACTCATCGCGGTTTGGCGGGGCAGCATGGGCAGTTGACCCTTGAGGAGATTAAGCAGCGAGGCGCGAACCGATGACGTATCGCCGGGTCCGTAAATCAGCCCCGGTTGGACGATGACCAGCGGCAATCCCTTCGCGATGAATTCATCTGCGAGTTTATGGGCTTCCGCTTTGGTACGGTCGTATTCACTGATGTGTTCACCTGTGAAGTGATAGGTTTCATCCACCAGTTTGCCTTTGGTGTTTGAGTTAATCGCCAGCGTGCTGGTGTACACGCCTTTGGGAATCTTCAATTCCTGCATCAATTCCAATACATTGCGTGTGCCGTTGATATTGACCTGTACTCCGCCGCTCTTATCTTTTACGCCGACTTTGTACCAGCCCGCCACATGATAGACCCCGTCCACGCCGGTCATTGCCTCACGCATCGACTCTTTGTCGGTCACATCGCCTTTGAACAATTTCACGCCGAGAGCTTGTAATTCCTTCGCCTTCTCCGGCGAGCGGACGGAGGCGTTGACATCATGCCCGGCTTCACGAAGTTTCTTTGCCAATACGCCGCCGACAAAACCGGTTGTGCCTGTCACAAAATATTTCATCTTCATTCTCCTGTAGGTTATGAACCCAGACAATTCTACCGCCGTATTTTTTACACCCCAATAAATTTGTGTTGAGGCGGGTGAAATCCCTTGACTCTGCTTGATGACAGTAGTAAACTCTGCCTACCTACCGTTCGGTAGGGAAGGAGACGTTCGTGACTAGAGACGATATTCTCGATGCTGCCGCACAGGTATTTCGCCAGAAGGGCTTTCATGGCGCATCCATGTCTGATATTGCCGCCACATTGGATGTCCAAAAGGCAAGCCTGTACCATCACGTCACCTCCAAGCAGGAATTGCTGCTTGCTCTGCTTGATCGCGCTTTGGTGATGTTAACAGACCATATTGCCTCCATTACCGAGCAAAGCCTGCCCGCCGATCAAAAACTCAAGCTCATGATCCGCGGATATTTATCTGCCCTTGCCGAAAATGCCGACCTGACCGCTGTTCTGCTATTCGAGCACCGCTCCCTCGATAAAAAGTCCCATGCCCGCCATGTCCCTCAACGCGATACGTTCGAGGCGCTCTGGCGGGATGTTCTTAATGAAGGGGTGAAGACAAAGGTTTTTGACCTAAAAGATACCGGGTTGGCTGTTCGTGCATTAATGGGTGTGATGAATTGGACCCTCACCTGGTATCACCCCGATGGCGGAAAATCCATCGAGCAGATCGCCGATGATTATTCTGATTTTGTATTGAAAGGTATGTTGAAGTAAACGCCGACCGTTCACGGTCACTGGTCTATCGTCTAACAAAGGAGAGAAGACACATGTATTCGTTCGAACCCAATGAAGAGCAACAGATGTTGATCGATGCGGTGGGGAAGTATGCAGCCAATGACTTGCGTCCCGCTGCGCATGATGCCGAGGAAAGTCACGAACTGCCGAAGAAACTCGTCAGTAAAGGCTGGGAGCTCGGCTTTTTGCAAGCCTCCACGCCTGAGGCGTATGGCGGTTTCGGTGAGCGCAGCGCCGTCACTGGCGTGCTGGCTCTCGAAGAGATGGCATTCGGCGATCTCGCCGGTACGCTGGCTGTTCTGACCCCGTCGCTTTTCGCTACGCCGATTCTGCTCGGCGGCAACGAAGAACAGAAACAGGAATATCTCCCCAAGATCGTCGGCGGCGATTGGGCTCCGTACACTGCCGCGCTCATGGAAATGAGTTTCGACTTCGACCCCAACGCCCTCAAGACCACTGCCAAAGCTGAAGGCAATGCCTATGTGCTCAATGGCGAGAAAATTTTCGTTCCGTTTGCGAAGGACGCCGAAGCGCTCATCGTGTACGCGAATCTCAATGGGGTCACTCAAGGTTTCATCGTCAAGAAGGGAAGCGCAGGGTTATCCATCTCTGCTGAACGCGAAAAACTGATGGGACTCAACGCCCTGCCCATGTACAGAGTCAAACTCGAGAATGTTTCCGCCAGCCGACTCGGTGGCGCTTCCGGTCATGACTTTGAACTGATCCTGTCTGCGATGAGAGTTGCCTCCGCTGCAGCTGCTTTGGGTGTTGCCAAGTCCTCTTTTGAGTATGCAAAGAATTACGCCAAAGAGCGCGATGCCTTCGGCGTGAAGATCGCCCAGAAGCAAGCCATTGCCTTCTTCCTCGCTGAGATGGTGACTGAAATGGAAGCCATGCGTTTGCTCACTTGGGAAGCCGCTTGGAAGCTCGATAACAACAAGGAAGATTCTTGTGTAGCGGCATACCTTGCGCAGACTGGTGCTGCCGACATGGCGATGATGGTCACTGACCGTGGCGTGCAGATCTACGGTGGTCATGGCTACATCCGCGAGAACCCGGTCGAATTGCTCATGCGCAATGGGCGCGGATTTGCGTCGCTGTTGGGATTGGTGATTATCTAATTCCGTCATTGCGAGGAGGGCGTTCTTCCCGACGAAGCAATCTCATGTTCCAACAACGAGATTGCTTCGGGCGAAGAGCAAGAGCGCCCTCGCAATGACGAATACTAGGAGAACAAATCATGACCATTGATTTCGAAACCCCCAAACCGATCGCTCAGATGCAAGCCATGCTGAAGACGGTTGCTGAAAATATGATGCGCACCACCTCACGCGAAATGGACGAGAACGAACATGCCATCCCATGGGATTATGTTGAATTCATGCATACTGCCATGCGCTCGATGGGCGGCGGTGGCGGCTTGACCGTTACCGAACCCAAGCCCAAGGAAGGCGATGAGAAACGCCCTCCGATCGGATATCAGAAACTTGCCGCGCAGATCGAAATGCTGGCTTGGGGTGACGTCGGCTATTACCTCATCACTCCCGGCGGCGGACTTGGTGCCGCAGCTGTGCAAGCGGCTGGCACCCCCGAACAGAAAGCCAAATTCCTCGAACGCTTCAACAGCGACAAGCCCACCTACGCCGCCATGTGCATGACCGAACCCGGCGCAGGTTCTGATACTTCCGCCATTCGTTCGCGTGCCGTGTTGGATGAAAAGACCAATGAATGGGTCATTAACGGCGAAAAGATCTTTGTCACCGGCGGTGATAAATCCTTCACTGAATATGAAAAACTTGGCAAGGGCTTCATCGTCGTTTGGGCGAGCATTGATCCCACTGCCGGGCGTGCAGGCATGCGTGCCTTTGTGGTTGAGTCGGGCACCAAGGGCGTCACAATCAGCAAGTTAGAGCACAAACTTGGCATCCGAGCCAGTGACACGGCTGCCATCTCCCTCGTCGATGTGCGCGTTCCGTTCGAGAATGTGCTCGGCAAACCAACTGTTGAGAAGAACAACACCGGCTTCAAGGGTGCAATGGCAACCTTCGACGCAACCAGACCTCTTGTCGCTGCATCAGGTTTGGGTGTGGCAAGAGCCGCGCTTGAATTCCTCAAGGAAAAACTCGCCGAGAACGGTGTCCAAATTCGATATGGTTTGCCGCGCAATAAACTGACCTCCATCGAACGTGATGTGATCGATATGGATATCCAACTGCGCTCGGCGTGGTTGATGACCTTGAAAGCCGTTTGGATGGCTGATAATAAGAAATCCAACGCGCTCGAATCATCCATGAGCAAGGTCCGCGCGGGTGATGTCACGACCAAGGTCACGCAGAAAGCCGTGGAAATTTTGGGACCCATCGGCTATAGCCGCGAGTTCCTGCTCGAGAAATGGTTCCGCGATGCAAAGATCACCGATATTTATGAAGGTACCGGTCAGATCAATCGCCTCGTCGTGGCAAGGCAGATTTTGGGTTATACCGGTGCGGAATTACGATAGTTGATAATTCGATATTCGATACTCGTTCTTCGAGTATCGAATATCGTTTTTCTCGCAAAAGGAGAAAATATGACGACATACAACATCCACAAAGCAGTTGTCATCGGCTCGGGAACAATGGGCGCCGCGATCGCCGCGCACTTGGCGAATATCGGTGTGCCTGTGACCTTGCTTGATATTGCTGCGAAAGATTCGCCCGACAAAAATAAGATCGTCAAAGAAGGTTGGGATCGCTGTATCAAAGCCCGCCCTGCCAATTTGATGGGCGACGAGTTGAAGACTTTGGTCAAGCTTGGCAACCTCGAAGATGATTTTGACGCCGTTGCCGAAGCGGATTGGATCTGCGAAGCCATCATCGAGAACCTGAAGATCAAGCAGGATTTGATGGTGCGCATTGATGAAGTCCGCAAGCCGAATGCCATCGTTTCGACCAACACTTCGGGCATTCCTGTCGCTTCGATTGCGGAGGGTCGCTCGAAGGAATTCAAAAAGCATTTCCTTGGCACACACTTTTTCAACCCGCCGCGCTATTTGAAACTTTTGGAAATCATCCCCACGCCCGATACCTCAAAAGAAGTTGTTGAGTTCATTTCGCACTTCGGCGAGTATCGTTTGGGCAAGGGCATTGTGTTGTGCAAGGACACACCCAACTTCATCGGCAATCGTGTGGCGTTTGGCACGGGCGCGTTCGCAATGGACTTCATCCTCAACAACGAATACACCGTGGATGAAGTGGACGCTCTTACTGGACCTTTGATGGGTCGCCCGAAAACAGCCACGTTCAGGCTGATAGATCTGGTCGGTGTAGACGTGTGGCATCACGTGGGCAAGAATCTTGCGCCCTTGATTCCGCATGACAAACTCGGGCAGAAATATCTTGCCGCTGAAAAGCCGCAGAAACTGATGGACACGTTGATGGAGCGCAAGTGGCTCGGCAACAAGACCAAAGTCGGTTTCTATAAGGAAGTCCGTGATGCGGAGGGGAAGAAGCAGTTCTATTCGTTGGACTTGAACACGCTGGAGCATGTCCCTGCGGGCAAGCCGCGCTTCGACTCGGTCAAGGCGGCGAAAGATGTCGAGGGGTTGGGTGACAGGCTCAAGGTCATGCTTGAAGCGGACGACAAGGCTGCCAAACTCGTCAAGGCGCTCACATATCAAAGTTTCCAATACGTCTCATCCATCATCCCTGAAGTGGCAGACACTGCCAAGCCGATCGATGATGCCATCCGCTGGGGCTTTATGCACGAAGCGGGCGCGTTTGAAATTTGGGATATGCTCGGCGTGAAAGAAACCGTCAAACGCATGAAGGCGGAAGGTTACCCCGCTGCCAAGTGGGTGGACGAGATGTTGAAGAACGGTTGTGAGACTTTCTATCAATATAAAGGTACGAACAAGATTGGCGCGTATGACGTTGCCAAGGGTAAGTATGTGAAGTTCAAGCAGCCTGAAGGATTTGTGTTCCTGAAGGATTTGCGCGGCACGAAGAAAGAAGTGAGCAAGAACGCGGGTGCGACCTTGTTTGACATTGGCGACGGCGTGGGCTTGGTGGAATTCCACACCAAGATGAACGCACTCGATGATGATATTTTTGCCATCACATCTGAGGCGTTGGATAAACTCGAAACCGATTTCGACGGTCTGGTTGTCGGCAGTGAAGCGGATAACTTCAGCGCGGGCGCGAACTTGTTCATGGTCGTTGTTGCGGCGCAGCAAGGCATGTGGGATCAACTCGATGATGCCATTCGCCGCCTGCAAAATATGAACATGCGCATGCGCTACTCGCCCAAGCCCGTGGTTGTCGCTCCTGCTGGACTGGCACTCGGCGGCGGTTGTGAAGTGACCATGCATGCCTCGCGTGTGGTGGCGGCTTCTGAAACCTATATCGGTTTGGTGGAACTCGGCGCGGGTGTGATCCCTGCGGGCGCGGGTACAAAAGAATACATGCGCCGCATCATTAATCCTGCGGTGAAAGTTCCTGATGCCGAGCCGTTCCCGTTTATTCAAAAAGCATTCCTGCAAATTGGTCAGGCGAAAGTTGCCACTTCTGCAGAAGAAGCGCGCGGAATGGGTATCCTCGGTCCGCAAGACCGTATTGTGACCAACCGCGACCATTTGCTCACCGAAGCTAAAAAAGAAGTGCTGCATATGGTCAATGCAGGTTACAGACCGCCCACACCCGAACTCATCTATGCTGCAGGGCGTGACATGTTTGGCGCGATGAAGATCGGTGCCTGGGCGTTCAAAGAAGGTCACTACATCACCGAATATGATTCGCACATCGCTACTAAACTGGCACACATCATTGCGGGCGGCGACATCACCAAGCCGACCTGGGTGAGCGAGCAATATATTCTGGATTTGGAAAGAGAAGCATTTTTATCTCTTTGTGGTGAGGAAAAAACCCAAGCCAGAATGTGGTCGATCTTGCAGACGGGCAAGCCGTTAAGGAATTAGTGATTGGTAATTGGTAAATAGTAAATTCAGTTACCAATTACTATTTACCAATCTCTTTTACCAAGAATGGAGATTATTATGACAAAAGGAGCCGTAATTGTTAGCGCAGTCCGCACTCCTGTTGGCAAAGCCAAGCGTGGTGGCATGGCAACGGTTCGTCCCGATGAGATGGGGGCTGCGGTAATTAAAGAATTACTCAACCGCACACCGAATCTTGACCCTGCTCAGATCGAAGATGTGGTTTTTGGCTGTGCCTTCCCCGAAGGGGAGCAGGGCATGAACGTGGCGCGCACCATTTCCATTCGTGCGGGTCTACCGGATACCGTCCCTGCCGAGACTATCAATCGTTATTGTTCGTCGGGTGTGCAGTCCATTGCGCATATTGCCCATGCCATCAAAGCTGGCGATATTGAAATCGGTATCGGCGCGGGCGTTGAGTCCATGTCAATGGTGCCGATGATGGGTTACAAGTTTTCGCCCAACCCGCAATTTGCGATGGAGTTGCCTCATTACTATACCAATATGGGACTCACTGCTGAAAATGTGTCTACAAAGTATGGCATTACTCGCGAACAGCAAGATGAGTTTGCATTGAAGAGCAACCAAAAGGCGGCGCACGCCGTTGATTCTGGTATCTTCGACCCGGAGCTGATTTCGCTGGATGTGGAAGTCAACGAGTATGTGGATGGCAAAGTAGTCAAGAAAAATTTCACCGTCAAACGTGATGAAGGTCCGCGCGGCGACTCGACTTTGGAAGGTCTCGCCAAACTGAAGCCTGCTTTCAAAGAAGGCGGCTTTGTCACCGCTGGAAATTCTTCTCAAATGTCCGATGGCGCTTCGGCGGTCATGGTCATGTCCGCGGAGAAAGCCCACGAGCTGGGACTCAAGCCCCTAGCAAGATTCGTCTCCTTCGCAGTCGGAGGCGTCCCACCGGAATTGATGGGAATTGGTCCTATTGCTGCAATTCCAAAGGCGATTAAAACCGCGGGTCTGTCTCTCCGGGATATTGACTTGTTCGAGTTGAATGAAGCTTTCGCGGCTCAATCTCTGGCTGTAATGCAGACCCTCGAGATCGACCCGGATAAGGTCAACGTCAACGGCGGCGCGATCGCTCTCGGACATCCGCTCGGCTGTACCGGCTCCAAGCTCACTACCCAACTCATCTATGAAATGGGACGCCGCAAGTCAAAGTATGGCATGGTCACCATGTGCATCGGCGGCGGCATGGGTGCGGCGGCGATCTTTGAAAACCTTCAGTAATTACCAACCCCCAATCACTAATTACCATTTACCAGTAATTAGTGATTGGTAATTTTCTAACCACAAAAAGGAAACTAACCAATGGCTCTCACAATCGAAACCCTCATGTCCAAAATGCCTGGCGCATTCATTCCTGAAAAAGTAGCAGGACTGGATGCCACCATTCAGTTCAATTTTACAGGCGCCGAGCCCGGCGAATGGTATGCTGCCATCAAAGACGGCAAATGTGAAGTTGTGAAGGGAACGCACGCTTCCCCCAAGATGACCCTTACGGCTGATTCTGCTGATTACGTCAAAATTTTCACTGGTGAGATCGACGGAATGCAGGCGTTCATGCAGGGCAAACTTAAACTCGCAGGCGACCTTAACCTGGCGATGAAGTTGACCCAGATGTTCAAGATCAAGTAGTTCTCTAAGACTTAAGTACTCTGGTAAATGAACCCCACTATCGATATAGTGGGGTTCATTTTATTGGAGGATGCGTCATGGTAGATTTCTTTAGTTGGCAGGCAATACTTGTTTATGTTTTAGTTATTGTGTTTATATTAGTTTTTACAGGTTTTGACCTCACTGATTTCATAGGAGGCTTTTTAGAAAAAACAGAGGCGGAGGGGGAGATCAAGGAAATAAACAAAGCCATTGAAGACTTATCAAAATACAAGGAAGATATTTTCCTGTCCGGCGGTATGTTGGCTCCGGCTGTCATCGTTTCTGCTAAACGAGTCGTATCCTGGGGCGGTCGTAATCGCCGAGATCATTCTTGGCATTTGATCGATTTTGAAGTGGATGTCTTTTCAGAAGATATTGCACCCTTCCGAACTCGCTTTCGTAATGAAATTTATAGACCATCCTTTGTTCGAGCTAACAATGAAGAAATGCTCACCGAGCATGGACGAAAAATTTGGGTGACCTATGATCCCAAAGACACTTCAAGGGCATATCTGGATCATTATGATGACGACCACGAATCAGCCATGAAAGAACGTGAAGTTAATGGTCGCCGGGCAGCGTTCAATAAAATGACAGAAGGCAACGAAGACCTCAAAATCCGTGGCGAACAGGCTGAGGCTGTTATCACCCGTGTGGATGACCTGAATCTTCCTTATCCATCGAAAAATTCACGTGCAGTGCATATTTATTTTGAGGTTACACCCAAGGCAGGTTTCCCATTTCAGGCGGAAGGTGATGTGTTGATCGGTGAAACTGCATTTGCGAAATATTCCGTAGGGAAAAAGGTTTTTATTCGTTATGATGCCCAGAACCCCAAATGGGCTGTATTGGATACAGAGCGAAATAGATCGATCAATTAAGAAATAATGCCCTTCACTACGGTTGTTTAAGCAGATCCCCAATCAACTCCCCGGCTTTTTTATCGAATTTGGTAGAATTGCATCAATCTTTTCGTAGGAGTAGAAGCGATGTACTTTGAATTTGGCTGGGTGTCCGATCCGGCGTCATGGATTGCGCTGATCACACTGATCGCGCTTGAATTAGTTTTGGGTGTGGATAATATTATTTTTATTTCGATCCTTTCAGGTAAATTGCCGAAGGAAGATCAACCTCGCGCGCGTACTACGGGCATTATGCTTGCAGTCATCACGCGTATCCTCTTGTTACTCTCTCTCTCATGGATCATCAGCCTCGAAGAACCATTCTTTTATATTCCCTGGTTTGGCGAACATGATAGCATCGGCATTTCTGGACGCGATCTGATCCTGATCGTTGGCGGTCTCTTCCTGTTGTGGAAGAGCACGCATGAAATCCATGAAAAATTGGAGGGCAAGGAAGGTGCGGCATCTGCAAAGGTGGCTGCAAATTTTGCAAGTGTCATCATCCAGATCATGTTGCTGGATATTGTTTTCTCACTCGACTCTGTGATAACTGCGGTTGGGATGGTCGATCACATCACGATCATGGTTATTGCTGTTATCATTGCGGCTTCCATCATGATCTTTGTGGCGGCCCCCATCGGTGAATTTGTGGAACGTCACCCCACTATCAAAATTCTTGCATTGAGTTTCCTGCTGCTAATCGGCTTCACTCTTGTTGTGGAGGGACTGCATCAGCATATCCCGAAGGGTTATGTTTATTTTGCCATGGGCTTCTCCGTGATAGTTGAAATGCTTTAACCTTCGTGTTCGTAACCCGCACGTTAAACCGGTTAATCTGCGTGATGCATATAAAGAAGCCAAGCCTGAGCTGCAGCCTGTTATGGCGGCTGGCGCATCCGCTCCTGCCGTAGTAAGCGGAAAAGCGAAGCCTAAACCAAAATCCGGAAAAAAGAAAAAATAATCTGCAATAAAAAAGCGGACTCTTTCGAAAGAGTCCGCTTTTTTATTAAATTCGGTGCGTCCCCAAAATACCCGGTGAAGTGATGATTGACTTCGCCATGATGCCAAGCTCCTCAAAACCCCTCGCAATTTCTTTCTTTGCTTCCTCTGCTTTTTGCGGTGGAACAAACGTGATAATAGATGGTCCGGCTCCTGAAAGTGCGGCCGCTCCAAACTGGCACGCTTTCTTGTAAGCTGCTGTACCACCTGAAATGTGCTGCAAGCGATAGGGCTGGTGGATGCGATCATCCATCACCTTTTGCAGCAGTTCCAGATCGCCAGTACGCAAGGCTTCCACAACCAACGAAGCTCGACCGATGTTGAAAATCGCATCTGCACGTGAGACCGACTTCGGCAGAACAGCGCGCGCGGTTTTGGTCAGCCACTCTACATCTGGTTTAACGATCACAACCGTCCATTTTGGAAGCTCGAACCTGCGCAGAATGATCTCATCACCGTTCATCGCAGATACCACCAAGCCGCCGAATAATGCCGGGGCAACATTATCTGGATGCCCCTCCATGTCGGTGGCTAGCTTCAATAGTTCCATGTTGTTCAGAGGTTTGCCTAGCATTTCATTTGCGCCATATAACCCCGCCATGATCGCTGCAGCGCTCGACCCCAGCCCGCTGCTCATGGGAATGTCATTTTTGGCGGCAACATGAACCCCGGGCATTTTTTTTCCGCAGATCTCAAAAAGCCGCACATATGATTTGGTGAGCAGATTCTTGCTACCTTTATTTAACTTCTCTGCACCTTCTCCAGTTGCGCGATATTTTAGCCGCTTGGCTTCTTCAAATGCGATTTCATTCCAAAGGTCTAACGCCAGCCCGAGACAATCGAAGCCGGGACCCAAATTTGCGGAGGTAGCTGGGACTCGGATTTTTATCATGCCGACATTATAATCGGCTCATCCTTAAACTCGGAGTTGATATGACCTACCAGGGCTTGATCCAGCGTTATAGGCAGTATCTCGACTTACCTGCCCACACTCAGACCGTTTCACTTCTCGAAGGCAATACCCCATTGATTCCAATGCCGCGCCTCAGCCGGGATTTTGACTGCGAATTGTTCATCAAATATGAGGGACTGAATCCCACCGGCTCCTTTAAAGACCGCGGCATGACCGCCGCCATTAGCGAAGCTGTCGGTCGCGGTGCGAAAACCGTCATATGCGCTTCCACCGGCAATACCGCTGCATCCGCGGCAGCCTATGCAGCTCGCGCAGGGTTACGGTCCATTGTTTTGATTCCCGAAGGGAAAGTAGCCGTTGGCAAATTAGCGGGTGCCATTGCCTACGGCGCAGAAGTCATCCAAATTCAAGGATCGTTTGACGATGCCTTGACTCTGGTTGTAGAGATCACGCAAAAGACCCCATTGCCTTGGTAAATTCCATTAATCCATACCGCATCGAAGGGCAAAAAACATCTTCGTTTGAGATCTGTGATGTGCTTGGTTCTTCACCCGATTGGCTGTGCCTGCCGGTCGGAAATGCCGGAAACATTACATCCTATTGGGCAGGCTTTAAACAATACAACAAAGGACTTCCTCAAGTACTTGGTGTACAGGCAGAGGGAGCCGCTCCGCTTGTGTTGGGGCACCCCGTAGACAAGCCTGAAACGATTGCTACTGCCATTCGCATAGGCAAGCCTGCACGTGGTGAACAAGCTTTGGACGCAGCGCAGGAATCCAATGGAAAGATCATCGCAGTGTCTGATGCTCAGATCCTGAATGCGCAACATATCCTCGCTTCAGAAGGGGTGTGGGTCGAGCCGGCATCTGCGGCGGGGCTGGCTGGGCTGATCGCAGAAACAAGCCAAGGGACGTTGGATGCGAAGGGCAAGCGGATCGTTGTCGTTTGTACGGGGCATGGCATGAAAGACCCGTCCATTATCACCGAGTCTTTTAAGGCGCCCGAAGTGATTCCGGCAAATTATCAGGCTTTGATTGATTTGGTAGGAAATTAAAACGAATAGACAAGTTAATCAGCCTTGTGAAAGTTATTTTTCAGAGTAAAATAAAGCTGAAATGATGAACCGACCACTTGTTATTGAGAACCTGACATTCAAATATCGAACTCGTCCTGAGTTGGCTTTAGAGGATGTTTCCCTGGAGCTTAAGCAGGGCGAGTTGCTATTAATTGCCGGATCCAGTGGGTGTGGGAAGACTACACTTGCCCGCTGTATCAACGGTTTGATTCCTCGCAGTTACCGTGGTGAGCGAACAGGTAAAGTGTTGCTGCATGGCAAGGAAGTTGCCGAAATGCAGATTCCGAGATCGCTCAGGTTGTGGGGACGCTATTGCAAGACCCTGAGCGTCAGATCGTTGCGAGTAATGTCTATAACGAGATCGCATTTGGTCCTGAGAATTTGGGAATGCCGCGTGCAGAGATCATGTTGCGCGTGGATCAGGCATTGAAACGCCTAAACATTGAATACTTACGTGAACGCGAGACATTCAACTTATCTGGCGGCGAAAAGCAGAAGGTGGCACTTGCCGGTGTGTTGACGATGAATCCCTCCATCCTGCTGTTGGATGAACCGCTCGCCTCTCTCGACCCTGCCTCCGCTCATGAAGCCTTGCAGGTTTTCCGCAGCTTAGCGGATGAAGGTAAGACCGTCATTTTGGTTGAGCATCGTGTAGAAGATGCCATTGCAACAAAACCTGATCGTATGCTTTATATGGAGGATGGGCGCATTAAGTATCTGGGCGGCATTCATGACCTGCCTCCAGAGATCGACCATACCAAGGTGAAATTACCCGCGCCGTGGGTGGTACAGCGAGTCAAAGCGCAGGCGATCGCTCCGGTAGAGGCGCCCAAGCCCAAAGTTGTAGAGAGAGGCGAGCCACTGGTTGTATTTGAAGATGTGGATTTTCGATATGACGATGAATATCCACTCATTCTTCAAAATGTCAATTTGAAAATCTACCCCGGTGACCTGATCGCGGTGTTGGGTCCTAATGGGGCGGGCAAGTCCACGTTGGTGAAACATGCCATTGGTTTGCTTAAGCCTACGAAAGGGCGTGTGTTGATCGAAGGGCAAGATACTCGCAAGATGAGCGTTGCCCAGATCGCGCGCGTGCTTGGATATGTTTTCCAAAGCCCAACCCATATGTTGTATGCGCCGACCGTACGTGAAGAGCTGGAATTTGGTCCGAAGAATTTGGAATTTGACCCGCTCTTGATTCCCAAATTTGTGAACGAGAGTCTGTCAACCGTTAATTTGAACAATTTTGTGGAGTATCCGCCATTGGGTTTGTCATTTGGGCAGCAAAAACGCACAACCATTGCTGCTGTACTTGCCATGCGCTCGAAGATCATGGTCATGGATGAGCCGACCGCAGGGCAGGATTTTTCCAATTACACTCACTTTATGGATACGCTTTGTGATGTTTCGCCAGAAGCAGAATCCATACTTACATCGAATTTTGCTGCAACCTTATTCATCACGCATGATGTTGACCTTGCGGTGACATATGCGAACCGTGTGCTTTTGTTCGGTGATAAACACATTGTGGCAGATGGAAAACCGCAAGATGTCTTGAAGGACACAGACATGCTTCAGAAGTATCGTGTGCGCCCAACCTCGCTTCTGCATCTCAACCTGGACCTGTTCCCCAAAACGGGACGGTTCTTATCCGCCGAGGCACTGGCGGCTTATTCCAAATAAATTTCCTTGCAACGCCGATGCGTGTGCAGGGTTTATTTATTCAGGGTCAGCTTTCGTTATATTTCAATTGTAAAAGGAGAGAAGTCATGAACGATAAGAGTACTTGGGAATTTGGAACCCGTCAGGTTGTGTACGGTGCAATCGGCGCAGCGCTGTATGGCGTCCTTTCATGGGCGTCCAATTTCGTTCCCCTGCCTGCTGCAGGGAATGTTACCTTCCGCCCGGCTGTGGCTGTGTTGATCTTCTTCGGCACGGCATATGGTCCCTGGGTTGGTTTCCTTGCCGGTTTCATCGGTAACACGCTTGGCGATGCTATAAGCGGTTGGGGTTTCTTCTGGAACTGGAGCATTGGCAACGGTTTGATGGGTTTGGTTGCCGGTTTGGTCTCTGCCCAGATCAAGGACCTCCGCGCTCAGGGTGACATCATCAAGGCAGTCATCTACGGCGTCGTTGGTGTGGCGGTCGGTATGCTGTTCTCCTCCCTGACAGAAATGCTTGTCGGTGGCATTGACATCAATACTGCCTTGGTTGGGTATTTCGTTCCCGCTTTCATCGGTAACGCAGTTGTGGTCGCCGTCCTCTTGCCTGTCCTTATGATCGCTTTCGCGGCGGTTGCATCTCGACGAGGTCGCTAAATTAAATGTTGGTCACCTGGAAGTACCGCCCGCGGGATACGTTCATTCAACGCCTGGATCCGCGCACAAGATTGCTCTTCTTCTTTTGTGTGATCTTTGGTTTGACCCTCCCCGATATCTGGGATTATCGCGTGATTCTTTCGTTGCTTGCGCTGACGCTGACCCTGTATTTGCTTGCGCGCATTGAGTGGAAGGATGTCAGACGCGTCTGGCTTTTCATCTTTATCCTAGTATTTGCCATTGTAGGGTTAAATGCCCTGATTTCCGGGCGCGGCGGTCCGGCCTCGGTGACCAACGTTGTTACTCCTGTTGTCTTTACGTTGCTGGGTATTCCGATCACGGTCTCCAAGATCTGGTTCGCGCTTACCCAGGTTACTCGTATGATGACCATGACCTTGCTCGCTATCCCCATCCCGTATACGATCGACCCCAATATTTACGGGACTTCCTTTTGGAAATTGGGTGCTTCTGATAAAGTTTCGTTCACTATGGACTTGGCGTTTCGCTTCCTGCCAACCTTTGCTCGTGATTTCACCATTACCATGGATTCTCAGCGGGCACGTGGGTATGAAATGGAAAAAGTAAAGGGTGGCATCGCCGCCCGTCTGCGCCGACTTGCGCCGTTGATTATCCCGGTTGTGATGCAATCAACCGTGACTGGCGAAGAAGTGATCGATGCAATGGACCTGCGCGCCTTTGGCGCGAGCAAACGGACGTGGATCAAAGCCGATGATCTGAAATACAAGCGCAGTGATTATTTCATGCTTGCCCTGGCGTTGGTCATTCTTGTAGGCGGTTTTGTACTACGTTTCGGTTTTGGCATTGGCGAATATTTTGTGCCAGATTGGTTCTTGAACTTATTCTAGTTTATAAAGAAAAGACGCCGTTTTCAAAACAGCGTCTTTTTTGTTTGTCTTGCATTTATTTTTTAGGGCTGGTTTCGCCTGCAGGTACTCTAAAATCCAAATGGTTTTGCTCGGGAGCAAAGACGCAGGTGGCAAAGTCAGTGAAGGCGCAGGGTGGGTTATAGGCTTTGTTGAAGTCGAGGATGAGCGTGCCGTCGGGTTGAATATCGGCGACCAGATAGCGCCCGGTCGGATAGGTTTCATCTTTGCTGGTTGGGTCCCAAAAGCGCAGGAAAAAAGTTTCATCGTCTTCTTTGTTGATATCCAGTTTATGGGATCTGCCATCAAACTCGAAGATGACGTAACCTTCGACGGGGAACTCGGATTTTTCGCCGGTGAGGTCGGGGAAGAAAGCCATTTTAGGGCGGTCATAGGGAGTATAAACTGTTAGGATGCGAAAAACTTCGTCGATGGCGTACCAGGTGCGAGCGGGGAAAGAGGCGCGTTTTTCGCTTTGGTTATCCCACATGCGGACGCCCATCTTGTTTCCACGTTGGATCACGACCATTTGCAAGCCGTCCATTTTTATATAACTTGGAGCCTCGGAGATATCTGGTTGGAGGATGGCAAAGTCAGTCATTGCATCATTGACCATGACCTTTTGCCCGGGATTGGTACGCAACGAGACGGATCTACCGTTATATTCGAATGCTCCCACACTGGCAGGGATGCGCTCAGGAAGTTGAACTTCGTTCTTTGGATCTGAGCCAAACTGGTTTTTTCCAAGTTTTAGCCAATACAACCCGGCAAGTGCCAGCCAGCTGTTCTCCTGGCGAATGATCTCATTGCGTTCTTTGCGCCATTCTTCAATGATCTGGCGGTAGGTTTTGTCTGTCATATTTGGAATTATACCAAAATGGTTTCAGGCAGGCGTTGGACTTTCATTTTTGATAAAATCAAAACAAACTTGACACAAGGAGTAACACATGGGATTGAAACCCGATCATTGGATTCGAAAGATGGCATTGGAGCACGGCATGATCGAACCGTTCGTGGACAAGCAGGTTCGGCAGGGGGTAATCTCTTATGGGGTTTCCTCCTACGGATATGACATTCGCGTAGCGGATGAATTCAAGATTTTTACAAATGTTTTTTCAGCGACGGTGGATCCTAAGAATTTTGACACCAACTCGATGGTGGATTTTAAAGGGGATGTATGTATCGTCCCGCCTAATTCGTTCGCGCTGGCGCGCACGGTGGAATATTTTCGAGTGCCGCGCAAGGTGCTGACGGTTTGTTTGGGAAAGTCCACTTATGCGCGCTGCGGGATCATTGTGAACGTAACACCGTTCGAGCCGGAATGGGAAGGTTTCGTGACCCTCGAGATATCGAATACAACGCCATTGCCCGCCAAGATCTATGCGAACGAGGGCTTGGCACAGGTATTGTTCTTTGAGGCAGATGAGGAGTGCGAAGTCTCAGATGCGGATAAGAAGGGTAAGTATCAAAAGCAGCAATCGATCGTGTTACCAAAATTGTAAGCATCGCAGTTCTTTCCTGCGTGTTCACGTATCCATGATAGGAGCAGCACCATGACACAAATCCGAACCGAAGAAAGCATCCTAAATGAGATCGATTCTATTCAGCGGAAGATGATGCAGGTGATGGTGCGCCTGACCAGTGTGGGAAATCCGCAAGTTTCATCGATCAACCTGGAGTTGACGCAATTGGCTCGCAACCTGGCAAGGTTACAGGAGGATACCAGGGTGCGTTTTGCGACCCAACGCGAGCGGATGGAAGCATTGGCGGGTGTTGGAAGTGTGATCAATTCTTCTTTGGGGCTAAAAAAAGTTTTGGATGAGGTCATGGATTCGCTGATCGTCTTGATGAAGGCTGAACGTGGCTTTCTTATGCTTAAGGACGAGAAGGGGGATTTTAGGGTGCAGATCGCACGTGATGCAAATAATCAAGATCTGACCGAGGATGTCTTTTCGATCAGTAAGAGCATTGTCCGTCAGGTCTTGGAGCGAGGTGAAACGGTGCTTACCACCAATGCACGTACCGATCCTCGTTTTGAGCAACAGGCAAGTGTGGCGGCATATCAACTTCTTTCTATTTTATGCGCACCATTGAAGGTCAAAGATGAGTTGATCGGTGTGATCTATGTAGATAACCGTGCTCAGACCGGAATTTTCAGCAGTGACGAGTTGGAGTTGATCTCCATGTTTGCCAATCAGGCAGCGGTGGCGATCGACAATGCGCGTCTCTTTGATGGATTGCAGGCGAGTAATGAAGAATTGCAGGAGGCGTATCACGCCACTCTGGAAGGCTGGGTGCGTGCTTTGGATTTGCGTGATAAAGAAACGGAAGGGCATACCAAACGTGTAACGGCGCTGACTGAAAAACTCGCCCGTAAAATGGGCGTGGACGAAAATGCACTTGTTCACATTCAGCGCGGGGCTCTCTTGCACGATATCGGCAAGATGGCGATCCCAGATGGGATTTTGCTCAAGCCCGCGGCTCTATCTCCTGAAGAACGGACTCTGATCGAAATGCACCCGGTCTATGCTTACGAAATGCTTACCCCGATCCGTTTCCTCAGCCCAGCTTTGGATATTCCGTATTGCCACCATGAAAAATGGGATGGTACGGGCTATCCGCGCGGCTTGAGCGGTGATACGATCCCATTGGCAGCACGCATTTTCGCAGTTGTCGATGTGTGGGATGCCTTGGTATCAGACCGACCTTATCATAAAGCAATGAAGCCTGAGGACGTAAAACGAAAGCTTCGCGAAGATTCGGGCAGACACTTCGACCCGCAGGTTGTGGATGCTTTTCTTGAACTGGATGACCAGACCTTGAGGTCGGTTGTGACGATCAGCTAAATTACTTTGAGAAGGAAAATAATTTTTGAGCTGTTCTTCCATGTAAATAATATGAAATCGCCAACATGAGCAAGCCGACTACAAAAAGTATAACGGGATCAAAAATAGCTCCTGAGATCATGCCTGCGATCAGAATATAGATATGGAATAGAAATGGAACCCAAAAAGCAATGGGGTGAACTGGGCGCAGGTAAAATTTTGGGCGTTTGGATAACACAAGCAGGGCAGCGACGAGTGTTATAAAGATCACTATAGGGCGAATGCTGGTCGGTACGACAAAGACGATAACTGCGTTGGTTCCGAGGACTCCAGCCAGCCCGACCAGAAACGCCAATGGCGCAGAAAGCCATAAACCTACCCAGTTTGTGTTTCTCGCCAATAATCGATACCCAAGCGAGAATGAAAACACCACCCAAAACCACGCCCAAAAATTAGCGAAAGGGACGCCGAAATATTGAGTTCTCAACCCCTGACCCCAATCCCAGAATCCGAAACGGATGGCAACGGCATCTAGTGCCAGGTCTATGTTTAGAGCTAACAGACCGTCTAGAACGGGGCGAAGGAAGTAAGGCAGGCTGCTGGCGTCGGAAAATTCCATGGACGCGTAGATGATGCAACTCCATGCCACGCCAATGCAAAGAGGAACATCCAATACCATTAACAAGAAGCGACCATATTCATAAGCGTTTAACTGACGAATCGTGGCAAGCTCAAGCATCACTCCAAAGAGAATGCCAAAGGCGAGCTTGAGCAAGTTTGAAATTCCGTGTTTGAATGCGTGATGGAAGCAAAGAGCGAATAGAATGTAAACTATAAGTTCGAATAGAAAAAAGTAGATATTGGGCATGCAAGCGATTTTAATCGGTAAAATAAAAGACGGCAATCACCTTGATGATTGCCGTCTTACTCTTTCGGTTTCACATCCCTAGCCATTGACCTGCCATTTTTGCTAAGTTTGCAACCGGACCCTGGCGAGCGGTACATTGCGGCAGAGACTCAAGAACATCCTGCCGTACTGTTTGGTTAGCACACGGCGGTCAAGGATGGCAACGATGCCGCGATCTGAGGCAGTGCGGATCAGGCGACCAAATCCCTGCCGAAATTTGAGGATGGCTTCAGGCAGGTAGTATTCGTTGAAAGAATCTTCGTAGAGTTCTGATCGCGCCGAGATGATAGGGTCAGATGGTACTTCAAACGGAAGTTTGGTGATGAAAACAACCGAAAGTGAATCGCCGGGTACATCTACACCTTCCCAAAATGAACGGGTTCCCAGAAGGACGGCACGGTCTGTAGTTTTGAAGGATTCGAGCAGGGCAGTGGGAGATGTCCCTTCGCCTTGTTCGTATACGTAAATATCCTCCCGCGCGAGCGGACCAGTGATGGCTTGGGAAGTCTTTTTCAGCGCTGCGTACGAGGTGAATAGAACCAGCATTCGCCCGCCAGTGGCTTTGGCAGTGGAAATAATGGTTTTATCCAGCATTTGCTGATAGTTAAACGCATTTGGCTCAGGCATGTCGTTTGAAACATAGAGAAGGGTGCTTGATTCGTAGTCAAATGGTGAGCCAAGAGCAAGTACATCGACCTCGGCTGCATCCAGGGTATTGCGAATGTAATTGAATTCGCCATGCGTGGTCAATGTAGCTGATGCCATGATCACACTGGCTTTCTCATACCATAAATTCTTTTGAACGAGCGGTCCCACGCGCAGGGGAGCGGCATTAAGTGAGAGGCGTTCGCCGCGCGGGTTGACTTCGATCCAATAGATCAAGTCGGCAGTGGGTTTGTGCATCAAGCCAGACGCGGCGGTTTCTGCTTCAGTCAGCCTGCGAACAAGCGTGCCCAGGCTGCCCATCACATCTTCCACATTATCGTGCCCATCGTTATATAGATCGCCAAGCGCTTTGTAGATCTCGTCCAGAGTCTTGAGTAGATTTTCCATCGTTTCGCTGATCTGCCCCCAGAGCATCTCGAGATCATCCCAGCCTTGCAGTGTGCGGGCAGAGGGTGTGATGCGCATTTGCCACGAGTAATTGCTCGGTGGTTGTCCTTCGCGTTGAGTAGCGATGAACTCACCGAGCAATGCAAAGAATTCTTTTGCGAGCTGTTCCAATCGAAACGCCTGGTCTGTCGCGCGTTTTGTTTTTTGCTGCATCAAACCAAAATCGGATGGACGCAGCGTATCATGTGAATCGTTCAGGATCGTTCCGAGCAAACCTGCCGATGAGCCGCCGAGCTCCTTTAACATGCGGTCAAGATCACCTTGTGTCATGCGGAAGGAAAGTGCATTTGTCACCGCTGATTCCATGTGGTGAGCTTCATCCACGATCAAGTAATCGTATTCGGGCAATACCTTACTGCCCGTTGAAACATCTGAGAGCAGCAGGGCGTGGTTGACGATCAGGATGTGGGAATTTTGAGCCGCCTGCTTGGCACGGAAGAACGGACACGCGCCTCCCATCCTGCCGAGGCATGCCTCTGTTGTGCAGTTATCATCCTCCGCTGAGAGTCTGCTCCAGACCTCACGCTCAAGCGGACCTTGTAAATTCAGGTCATTGCGGTCGCCGCTTGTGTTATCCACCTGCCAGACGATGATCTTCGCCAGTACGCGCATTTCAGTGGCGTTGGTGGGGCCATGTGTGCGCAGGTATTGGAAGCGGCGCGGGCAGATATAGTTCGAGCGTCCTTTGAGTACGGCGGCACGGACGCCTAAATTGAGCGCTGCTTGCAGGTCTGGGATGTCTTTTTTTATGAGTTGATCTTGCAAGTTGATGGTGTTGGTCGAAACAACGACACGAGTATTATTTTGATAAGCGAATAATGCGGCAGGGACGAGATAGGCAAAGGATTTACCTACGCCGGTTCCCGCTTCGACGAGGAGATGTCCGCCACTGGAAAGGGCATTTGCCACTGCCTTGAGCATTTCCACTTGTTCGGTGCGGTGTTCGTAAGAGTCAAAGTATTGTGAGAAGGGCCCGCCATACTCTAAAACGGCGGCGGCTTCTTCGGGGTCAAGCGCAATTGGTTCTTCAGTGCGCGTGACCGGCGGGGCGTTCTGCTCGGACGCAGAATCAAATATCGGCTTGGAAATTGAGGCGCGGGTCTTCGTCTGTTTGGGTTTGATGCCTTCTTTGATCTTGGCGCGCAAGACTTGTTCAAAAACCCAGTTTGAATCCCATGTGGCGAAGTTGCCAAGGTCAGCGATCTCTTCCAATACTTCAAGCGGAAGTTCTTGCGCTTTTTCAAATAATTTCAGATAACAAGCGTGCGTAACGAGCGCGTCGTCCAGCGCGCGGTGGGTGGCAGGGAGGGGAATGCCGAGTTGTTTGCCGAGGGAACCAAGGTTGTAGCGGCTGGCGGTGGGCATCAGCACGGAGGCGAGTTCGAGTGTGTCGATCGTCTGCTGATATTCGAACATGCCTTTTTTGCGCAGGAAGCCGACATCAAATTTGACGTTGTGACCGAGAATGGGTGCATCGCCGACGAAGGCGACCAGTTCATGCATGATATCTTGCACGCGCGGCGCTTGCCTCACCATGGCATTGTCAATGCCGGTCAGCCCGGTAATGAAATCAGGGATCTGCCTGCCGGGGTTGATGAGGGTGTTGAATTCATCTTCTTTGCGTTTGCCATTAAAGCGAACTGCGGCGATTTCAATGATCGCATCGCGGTCTTCGTCCAAGCCGGTAGATTCGATATCCAGTGAAACAATTGTGGTCATATTAGAACAAGTGTACCATAAAGAAAAAGAGGGTCGTGTCTGCTTTAAGCAGTAGCTTTGGGCTTTGTTCCTGTATTCAATGACATATCAAGAACAGGCATGAGAAATATCCAGAAGAAGAGGCGAAACCATTCCACTCCAGGCATCACATGGCGCCTGGTTCCATATATATCCCCTAAAAAGCTGAGCAAGAGTGTTACTGCAGCGATTCCAAACACCCATAATGCCAGCCATGCCCACGCAGACTTGTCTATTGTTTGGTGCTGGAATGCGCCAATAAGAAGAGTTAAAAGCAGGAGTAAATCGAGTAGATAAACCGAAAAATTTTCCATATGAAAAATTTGCCCAATGAGCAGGAGGATGTCTCGGTTTTTCACATCGTCTGCCGGGTAATATGCTTGAACAAAATCAGATCGAAAATAATCTTTGTATTCCCAGATCGTTGTAACAATAAAACCAGGATGAGTGGCGAGAAAAGCTCCATAAGCTTTAAAGGCGTATTTATCTGCCCACTCTTTGTAAGCAGGTGCATCGCGATCAGGCATTCCGTATTCTTTGAAAAATTCTACGCGGGCTGGGTGGGGCCAAATATATTCATCAATTGCGTTGATGACCGGGAGGGCAGCTCGGAAGCTATCTCTTGCGGATACATACCCTAGAATAAAAATTCCAAGCAAGACGGCGGCAGCGATCTTAAATTGGATTGTAACTCTCACTTTTTTGATGAATAAGAGGGAGGCGACCAACCCAAATGTGACTAAAATGCCGTACAGTTGTACATCTCTAACAAATGTCCATAAGAACAAGACGATCAGCCAACCAGTGAGTAAAGCCTTTTCGTAGAATGATTTGAAAGGAATTTCTTTCTCGGATAATTGAAAAGCAAGTTCTATGGCGAGTGCCAGTGAGATGGAAAATAAAGAAAATGACAAAGATTCGGGTCCCAGTGCGCTCTCCCATTCCGCGAGTTGGGGGGTGAACCCAAATAATAAAATAGTTATCGCTGCAACAAATTTTATCAAACCATTGTTTAGATGTTTGATAATTGCCAGAGCTAGAATTACCCATCCGAATACAGCCAAAAGATTTTGAATCAATACAATCTTGTCGAAGCAAGGACTGATCTCCCGTGGAGTTTCTGTCCCTGAGGATGGAAAACTGTACGCAACGCTGGGGCAGGCAACCGTATCGTTTGCTAGTTTGTAGAGAACACTGGTGGTAAACATGCGCTCTCCCGTAAAAATCTTCCAGGAAAAGAGCGGAGCGCGTGATGCACTGATGTAGCTGTGAGTTTCTCCATTGGCTATGGAGAGGCGCAGATCTCCGTACCAATGTAGTCGACCCCAAACAAGGATCGACATGACAATCAGAATGAAAATGGATACGATGTTTTTCTTTATTAATTCCATTCTTTTACTCCAGGTGAATTGAATGAGAAGTATGCCCGCTGTTTGTGGTTCTATTCCGAAGTTTTATTAAATGCCATGTCAAAAAATGGTAATAGAAATACCCACAGGAAAAGGCGGAACATTTCTACTGAAGGCATGATGTGGCGGCGCAACCCGGCTGTATCTCCGAAATAGCTGATGAACAAGGTGGCGGCTGCGATCCCATATGCACAAATTGCCAGCCATGCCCAAGCGGAAAGCTTTGCTGTATATTGTTTGCCCATTGCTTGGAAAAAATATACTATAAGGATCACAAGGCTTAGCAAATACACCACGCCTGAATCCGGGTTTACCATTTCGCCGAGGGTTAGAAGGAAATTACGGTTCTTAACTTCGTCTGTGATGAAGTACGGCTGACCGTATTCCCCGGTGAGAAGATCCATATTTTCCCATAACGTTGTTATGACAAAACCGGGGTGTGTCACGAGGAAGATGGCATAGGCTTTGGCGGCGTTCTCGTCTGCCCATGTTTGATAGTTTGGCGCGTCGAAATAGCTTTCTGCTTCTTTTTCGGGCATGCCGAATTTTTGGAAGAATTCAACACGTGCCGGGTGTGGCAGGATATATTCATCCAATGAATTCATGAGTGGGAAGCGTGTGGCTCGAAGGCTGTCACGGGCGGAGGCGTAACCGACCAAAAAGGTGATGAGTAAAATGGCGAGTGTGACCGGAAGGGCTCTGGTCGCTTTGAATTTTTTTATCAAGAGAAGAGGGGTAAGCAAAATAATCGTAATGGGAATGGCATAGAGATGCACATCACGCACGAAGACCCAAAGTAAGAAGACAGTGATTAGAAGTGCAAGTAATAGTTTTTCTGCACTCGTTTTAAATGGTATTTCAGATTTTGTGACACGGAAGATGAGTTCGAGAGCGATGCCCAGAGTAATCGCAAATAAAGAAAGCGAAAGTGACTCAGGACTAAGTAGGCTATCCCATTCAGCGATTTGGGGTGTGAAGCCGAAAAGCATGATCGCAGTTGCGCTAAAAATCCTTATGAGCGGATTGCTAAGTTTGGAAGCGACCATCCAACCAAGGAAACACCACCCAAAAATGGAAAGATAATTTTGGAGAAGAGCGATCTTGTCAAAGCAGGGTTGAACTTCGCGTTTGCCTTCCTCGCCCAGCCCTGGCAGACTGTATGAAATAATCGGGCAGTTGGCAGGGTCGTTGGCAACTTTGAAGATCAGGTTGGTGGTAAAGAGGCGTTGACCCGCAAACATGCCCCAGGAAAATATCGGAGCACGGGATGAGTTGATGTAACTGTCCGTTTCGGCATTGGCTGTAGATAATCTTAAGTCGCCATACCAGGTTCCCCGAAGAAAAATGCCAATAGCAAAAACGAGCAGGATGATGAGATTGGTGAATTGCTTTTTTAGAAAATTCATAAGTTGTGGTCAGGCGTTGTCAATTCTTTTGCCAGAGCAATATCCGCGAGAACGATGGGGAAGACCCAGATGGCAAGACGGAAGATCATGGTTGAGTAAAGTGCGTGTCGGTTTAGTGCCCAAGTGTCACCTAGGATGGTGGGAATCAGTGTGAGGTTTGAGGATAAAAAGAGCCATACCCCCAACCATGCCCAGGGGCGGCTGGTGCCTATATTTTTTCTCGCCAGTAGCAGGAGCCCAGATAACAGAAGGATGCTCATCAGAAATGGGGTTGTGTTTTCCGGGTGCAACGCATCGCCGATGGAGAATAAAATATCTCGAGACGGAGAAAGGTTGCGAGCATTAAAATAGGTTTGCTTGATCTCATTAAAAGAATATTGAAAATCTCTTGCTATCTTCAGCGTTGGATACCCGGGGTGCGCAAGCATAAAGCGCATCATGGTAGAGGAGCCTTTTTCCTCCAGCCATATATCGAATTCGGTTGTATCGTAGGCGGGCATTCCAAATTCCTTGAAGAACTCCACTCTTTCGGTATGCGGAAATACATCATCGTGGTATAGATTTCTCAACTGAACTACAGATCGGACGCTAATGGAAGAAGTGATAAACCCAAGTGCGAAGGTCAAAGATAGAAATATTACTGCTCCAACAAGAGTCTTGTTTTTTCGGTAGAGCGGTGATGCGAAGAGAATTGCGATCATTCCAATGGTCATGAGCGCGGTAAAGAGGTTTGTGTCACGTAGAAAGGTCCAGAAGAAGGTCACAACGCCCCAAATGACAACTACTCCCGTTGTTTTTGTATTAGGATCTCTGTAGAGTATGAACGCTATTTTGACCAATAATGCAAGTTGCAAGGCAAAAAGGGAGAATGTCAGCGACTCGGACATCAGGATGCTATCCCAATCTGCCATTTGAGGAGTATATGCGAAGGCAAGGATGAACAAGACGCTGATGACCTTTAGCCACGGATTTCGAAGGTTTTCTGCAACAACCCATGCGAGCATACCCCATCCTATAAGCGACAAAACCAGCTGGAACAGAACGATCTTATCGAACCCCGGTTGAAATGCGCGTTTACTCGTATCAACAGAGCCATTCACAAGTATTTCATACCCACTTTGGGGTTCAAAGACCTTATAAACCAGGTTGGTGGTTAATAAGCGCCGCCCCGTCATGATCTCCGCTGAAAATAAAGGAGCATGAGACGCCTCAACATATGAAATCGTGTCATTTCCTGCAATGGATAATGATGGGTCACCGTACAACTTAATGCGCAGGATGGAAGCTGCAATGATGATCACGAAGACAACAATCGAATATACTGTTGCAGGGAGGGGCTTGCGCAGGGAGGTTAGAATTTCAGGCATAAAAAGAACAATCTTGAATTACTGGGCTTCCAAAATATGGTTGAGATCCTGGACTTGAGCACTGGTAAGTTTGCGTTGCTTTGCTGTTTCCCGTATGAAGCCTTTGAGCTGTTTGAGTTTTATCGCACGGATCGAAGCTTCGCCTGGTTCTATAACAACCTGGTCGTTGAGGAACACCATGATAGACTGGATCTCAGGTACGGCCTTGCCTTCCATTTTTTTGGCAAGGAAATTTTTAATCGCTGCCACTTCGGTTTCGGCTTCAAGATCGGGGCGACCAATACCTTCCTGTCCAAATATGCGCATATAGGATTGCATAAAGCCGCCGCCTTTGATCTTCCAGCGGTTTTTTTCAAAAGTTACTGTCCCTATTTGTTGATATGCCAGAATTACCCATATTCCAGAGGGTCCAACCAGCAAGTGGGAGGTTGGGGTGGTGTAATGATAGATGCTGAATTCGCTATGAAGTCCTTTTAGCCCAGCGTCAATTTTTTCGTCGCGACGAGGGGAGCGCCCCCAGCGATTCCCCATATACATACCCACCTGCGTCATTACAAACCCGATGACAAGACATGCCAGTGAATATACAAACCAATCTGGTCTGGTAAAGGAAATGTACATGCCGCCCCCCAAAACCAGCAATGCCACAAGACTTGTCCAGTTGCCGATCGTTCCATTGCGTTTAATCAGTTTTTCGTTTTTGATGATCTTCATGTTTATTTCTTGAGGCTCTCTTCGATGGCAGATTTCATTGCATCTAAAACTTTTACGTCAACAGCTTCTTTTGCTACGCGGACGGCATTCTTGATGGCGAATGCATCAGATCTTCCGTGACCGATGAATACCAGTCCGTTCACGCCCAACATGGGGGCGGCGCCTTGTTCGCCGGGATCCAATAATTTCTTGATGGCGCCCAGCGCTGGTTTAACAAGCAATCCGCCGATCTTGGTGCGCAAGCTGCCGTTCTTGATCAGCGTGCGGATCGTATCTGTGATCAATTTTGCAACCGCCTCAGAAGTTTTTAGCATGACATTGCCGGTAAAACCGTCCGTCACCGCTACATCCACTGCGCCACCAATGACTTCCTTGCCTTCCACATTGCCAAAGTAATTTAATTTGGATGCCTTGAACAAGGGGGTGGCACCTTTGACCAATTCGTTTCCTTTGCCTTCTTCTTCACCATTGGACACCAACCCAACCTTGGGATTTTTGACGCCGCGAACTTTTTCTGCGTAAATGCTTCCAAGAATGCCAAATTGAATTAAGTTCTCAGGTTTGCAATCAGGATTGGCGCCAATATCGAGTACGACACAGGTTCCGGTAGCTGTCGGGAAGATGGGAGCCAGGGCAGGGCGATCCACGCCGCGGATACGCCCGAGGCGAAAGAGGGCTGAGACCATGCCCGCGCCGGTGTTGCCAGCCGTCACAAAGGCATCCGCTTCGCCGCGTTTGACCATATCCATACCGACCGCCATGGAATTTTGCGCATCTTTTGCACGTGCTTTCAAGACAAGAGCTTCGCCCTTATCTTCCATCGTCAACATCTCTGGCGCATGCACTACTCTGACCTTCAAGCCCTGTGTGTTCTGTTTTTCAAGAACCGGTTTGATCTTGGCTTCATCGCCAACAAAAATAATTTCCACCCCATATTCCCGCGCCGCCAAAATGGCGCCTTCCACGTCGGGTCCGGGATGTTCGTCGCTTCCCATTGCGTCTACTACGATACGAGCCATGAAAAATCTCCTATGTGATTTGCTTGACAAGAAAAGTAACACGATTATAATACTGCCTGCTTACGCGCTGGTGCTGGAATTGGCAGACAGGCACGCTTGAGGTGCGTGTGTCGTAAGACGTGGAGGTTCAAGTCCTCTCCAGCGCACAAGCCAGAACTCCCATTATGGGAGTTCTTTGCTTTTAAGGGCGCGGAAGGGTAAACCAGAAGGTTGAACCTTTGTTGATACCTTCCGATTCGACCCAAATATGACCACCATGATATTCAATGATCCTTCGAACAAGAGCCAGACCAATCCCTGTTCCCTCGGTTTTTGCGTCCAGTTTATTGAACAAACCAAAAACGCGTTCGTGGTAAACAGGCTCGATGCCAATCCCATTATCCCTTACAAAGAAATTATGCTCGCCATCCATTGACCGTCTGGCGCCGATTACAATCTCTGGGGTGTCTTGTTCTCCCATGAACTTTGCTGAATTATCCAATAGATTTTGAATTGCTTCGATCATTCGGGCGCGATCGACCTTGACTGTGGGTAGGTCCGTCTCTATCCTGACTTTGATGTGGTTCGCGCCCAAACGACCCTGATTCAACTCGACGGCTTCACTTGCGATCTCTTGAAACGGAACCTTACCCGGCTCATTGATCATGCGTCCAATGCGGGAAAGTTCCAGTAGTTCGTTGAGCAATCGTTCCATTCTGGCGACTGCATCTTTGATGCGTTGTGCGCTGTTTCGGATCTTCTCAACATCTCCCGAAATAAGGTCTTTTTCGAGCAACCCCATAAATCCCCCGATCGTGATCAAAGGTGCTTTTAAGTCATGGGATACAGTGTATGTAAATCGTTCCAGTTCACTATTCTTGTTTTGTAGATCGTTCAATGCTTTTTCCAAACCTGTGATATCGGAGATTGTGTAAAGCAGACAATCTTCGTTATCGATCTTGATCACTGTAACGGAGATCAAAACAATTCCAATTTCTCCGTTCCTTTTCCGCATACTTGCCTTGAATTCATGGATAAACCCATGTTCGCGAATAAGCCGGTTGTGAAGGGCATGTTCTTCGCTATTTTGCCAGAGATTTAATTCCGAAGACCAGCGATTGATCACCTCTTCTTTTGAGAAGCCTGTCAGTTTTGTGAATGCGTGGTTTGCGTCCAGAATGATATTGTCTGATATTCTCCCGATCACCATTGGCACCAGTGTCTCGTGGAAGGTTTTTTGAAACTTTTCCTCGGAGGCGGTCAGTAAGTCTGTGCTTTTTTGCCGCTTGATCGCCGACCCCAATAACCCTGCGGCGATTTGCAGAGCATCTACTTCTGCTTGTGACCAGGGTTTAATACGTTCAAAATCGTCGAAACCGATCACGCCCCACCATTCCCCATCCACGAAAATTGGCACATCCAGTAGAGTTTTTATCTGTGCGCGTTCTAAATTTTGTTCTGACCACTCAGGTGGAAAAATCTCAGTCGAATTGTAAAAGGGTTTTCCGGTAATGATGATATTGTACCAATCGATCATGTCCTCTTCCAGAAGAGGTACATTTTGGAACATTTCAGGGTCAGACGCGTGGTGTTGGGCTGGGTTTTTCCATTCGTATTTCAAACTGGAGAGCAAAGCACCCTGTTCATTCACATGGTTTTGAAATAAATACGCATGGCTTGCTCCTGAAACTGACCCCAGTAATTCCAGCATTTCAGCGATCTTTGTTTTCCAATCCTGTGCCCCTAGCAGAAGCTGAGCAGAGTCTGCGATCACCGAAAGAATGCGCTCTTTTTGTAAAGCCGATTCTTCAGATTTCTTTCGACTCGCGGTTTCTGCGGTTAATTGGCTGATGGTTTGGGTGATCACTCCGGTGGTGATCTGCTGGAGCACGCCGATCGCAACAAGGATCACAATATTCACATATACAATGTTTGAGGAAATATAATTGACGGGCGGTTTGCTAATATACAGAACTGCCAGATAGCAGCCGGAAGATACAGCAATGGCGATCCACTTCGCTGATTCGTCGAATAAGATCGACGCCAGCAGGATACATAAAACGTATTGTAAAACGGCAGCAGTGTTCAGTTCTGGTTTGCTGGTAAGTAGGGCTCCTGCGATCAGAAATGCTGTAGGTGGAAAAAATCTTGCCGTTTTCCAGTACCCTTTTTGAATGAGGAAGAACCACATCAGGCTGTGTACAACCAATATTGCGAGAACCAAGAATATTGGCCATATTTCAGGTTGGGCGGCGTTTAGGTCCAGAACCAAGACTGCCAGCAGTGTAACAAACAGACTTAACCCAATAACGATAAATACAGCACGTGTGGTGTGTTCCAGTCGGGCGTCTTCTGCGCGTAGATCCGCAGTTGGGTATATGGCTGTTCTTAAAGCTTTTAATACATTCATGCAGACTCCAGCCGGATGACGGACAAGGAGATCAACTTATTTCCAATTTTCAACTTCAAAGAGTTCCAGTTTATTGGATTTGATCTGTTCGTAAACCTCGCTCAAATGCACGAACTCGTAACCTTGAGAACATAATGTGGCTAATGTTTTTTCAAATATATCGAACTCGCGCCCGGTATTGCGCGCCATTGCAAACGCTTCAAAGCCCTCAATGGTGTTACTGGGAATGCTCCCAAAATAAAAATCATATGGGTGGGAAAGCAATAATGCTATTGATGGCAAGCCAAACATTTTCAGCAATAGAGAGTAGATGCCCCAGCCAAAAAGTTTGGCATAACTCAATGCAAACACAATGCGGATGGTTTCGATGGATGTGAACGGGAATTCCACCAGCGACTTGCCGTCATTACGCGTGATTTGAAAGGGCGTATTGGGTATATGCAGGTTGTTATAACCAAATTTACCCGGACGAAAGGATGTGTACACGCTCGCGTCGTATGTAAACCCGTGGTCGAGGAGGTGCCCCAGCCCGTCCTTATCGATCTGCCCGATGGGAGCACGGTACCCCAATGGTTTGGCGCCTGTGAATTTTTCGTATGCAGCCTGCGAATTTTGAACTTCTTCTAATGAACAGGCGTTGTGTGGATCATGTGTGTGTGAGTGGACGGAAAACTCAAGCGGGATGCGCTCTGCAAGTTTTTGAAACAGGCTTCCGTGCGTGTCGAACAGGCTGGTAACCGTGAACATGGTTACCTTGGCGCCGTACTTATTGATCGTAGATACGTAGCGCTCGAAATATTTCGGGTCTTCAAGCAGGCGAATTTTTTTCTCCGGATCGCCGTAGTCCGGTTCCATATCCAATGTTACACAGGCTAATTTTTTCATTCGGGCAAATTAGTAACGTAGTAAAAATTATTTTGTTTGATCACACGCAGGTTCTTGAAACCAAAAGGTTCGGCAAGTTTGGCGAACTCTTCAAGCGAGTAAAGAAATACACCCGGCAGGCGGTTTACGCGGATGTAAACCTGCCGCAGAATCCAGGTGGGGAATTCCTTTTTTCTTCCGTAGTCGGGAAAATCCAACAGGAAATAGGTGGTGCGCAGGTTGCCAAGAAAGGCAGTCATGGCGGCAGCGTCGAAGTATTCAATGACGCCCAGTGCAGTGACCAGGTCCACTTGTGGAAGCGGGGTATTGGGCTGGACCACATCGAGTGCAGAAAAATTCAATTTATCCTGCATACCCAATTCGGCGCCGCGTTTTTGGGCAAGTTCCAAGGCTTCGTTCGAGATATCGGTTCCGAATACTTTTTGCGCTCCTGCCTGCACCATCTGAAACGCAAAACGCCCGGATGCACAGCCCACATCCAAAACGGTCTTTCCGCTAATGTGCGGCTGGACCAATTCCAATGCGGTGTTCATACGGACGTACATCGCGTCGCCGCGGAAGGTGGTGGAGAGCCTGTCCCACCAGTTTGCATTTTCCTGCCCTTCTTTGAAGTACGCGCTGGCTTCCCAACTAATGAGGTGATCCTGCCAGTATTTGCCGGAATCTGAGATAGGTTTTTGATTGTTCATGGCTGGAGATTATACCCGCTTCAAGCTGGACCTCGAACCTGATTCACGCCACGATCAGGCTGCAACAAGTGACGGCGCCTTCGGCTTTTGCCAATTCGCTAAGATCAACGGGTGCAATGGTGTATCCCTTTTCTTCGAGACGTTTGCGGGTGTTTGGGAAGGTGATCGGGTAGATGATCTTCTCGTGGACGGGTAAACAGTTCGCGGCGAAGGGTTCTGAGGCGTCTACTTCGATCAAATTGAAGCCGGGAAAGTAAGCAGGGTCCACCCAATTCTTGTTAATGAGCAGAGTATTGTCATCCACTCGCGTGACGGCGGTTTTCAAATGCAGACAATCGGTCATTTCCACGCCTTGAACCGTGTAACCGAACTTTCCAAGCAGTGAATTTAATTGGTCGACCGCTTGCATATTGCTGCGGGTGGAAAGCCCAATGAAGATCTTTTTTCCGATCACCAGTACGTCGCCGCCATCAACACTGGCAGGGGCGGTGACGTGTACCAATTGGCGGTGTGGGGTAAGAGCAGGGATGATCGTGTCTATTTCTGGCTTGCGCGAATCTGCACCGGGGCGGGTAATTACTGCTACTTCAGGCAGAATAAAAGCGGTGTCTTCTACGAATACCGAATCAGGCAGGTTGGGTTCTTCAGGGAGTTCGATCACCTGACAGCCGAGATCTGCAAGGGTGTGAACATAGGCAGTGTGCTGTTCACGGGCAATATTGAGGTCGATGGGCGTGCGTTCGATGTGGGTGATCTCACACTCGTTGAAACGTGAACTTACATTGCGGGTAATGGCGATGGTCATTTTTGGGGTCACTTGTTGTAGGATATCAGGACGGCTTGCAGGCTTTCATACATGGGAATGGTTTGCAGGATGCCAGTCAATGCCAGTGCGTGATGCACTTGTTGAGGCGCGCTGCATAACTTGAGGCGCACCGTAGCCGGGTCGGGATTTGACGATTCAAATAGTTTATGTAGCTTTTGAACAGCGCGAATTCCAGCACTAGTCAGCATTTGAATTTCTTCAAGGTTGACGACCAGGTATCGTATCCCTTGTGAAAATTCTTCCTGCGCGGCGGCGATCAGCGTGCTTTCACTTTGGCTGTCGAGCCAGCCGCGCAGGTGGAATATTGTGATGATCTCTTTATCTTGTCGTTGGATGTGTTCGGTTGTGATCTTGAGCTCAGAGATTGACATTGTTCGGTTTATTGATCTTCAGAGCGATAGCGGTCGATCAACGCCTTGGTGCGTGAATCCTTGGGGTTGTTGAACAGATCTTCTGGTGTGGCGTCTTCGATCAGTTGACCTTCAGACATCACGATCACGCGGTCTGCCACGTCACGAGCAAAACCCATTTCATGGGTAACGACGATCATGGTCATGCCTTCGTTGGCGACTTTTTTCATGACATTCAACACTTCGCCGATGAGTTCCGGGTCGAGGGCTGAAGTAGGCTCATCAAAAAGCATGACGCGCGGCTCCATGGTCAGGGCGCGGGCGATGGCAACGCGTTGTTTTTGCCCGCCCGAGAGACGCAAAGGATACTCATCTTTTTTGAAGAGCATACCTACACTATCCAGGTTTTGCTCCGCAAGTTCGATGGCACGTTTTCTGTCCATGTTCTTGACGGTGACCGGACCCTCGATCACATTCTCAAGGACGGTCATGTGCGGGAAGAGGTTGAATTCCTGGAAGACCATACCCGTCTTGAGGCGTACATCGTGGACGAGTTGGCGTCTTTCCTTGCCTTTTACCTCGGCGTTGACCTGCACACCATCCACTTCGATGACGCCGTGAGAAGGTTCTTCAAGAAAATTAAGGCAGCGCAATAGCGTACTTTTACCGGAGCCGCTGCGTCCGATGAGACATAGTACCTGGCGTTCAGGGACTTCCAGACTGATGTCCTTTAGAACGTGCAAGCGCCCGAAATATTTATCAAGATTGGATACTTTGACAATCGGCAAAGACATGTTAGCGATCTCCCTTGGAAAGGCGGGCTTCCAGTTTTCCCTGGAAGTAGGTGAGGATAAGGGTGAGTACCCAGTAGAACATGGCTGCCATGATGAGGGCTTCAAGGTTGTTAAACTGTGCGCGCCCAACCTTGGTGGCACGCCACATCAACTCGTGTACGAAGCCCGTGGCAGATACAAGCGCTGAGTCTTTGGTCATGGATATGAAGTCATTGCCCATGGGCGGAATGGCAAATCGCAATGCCTGCGGCAGGATGACCCGCCTCATGGTCTGACCGGGGGTCATTCCCAATGCCATAGCGGCTTCACGCTGACCCTTGCCGACGGAGCTCAACCCGGCACGGAACGTTTCAGACATGTAGGCGCCATAGTTCAATCCCAACGCCATTACCCCGGCAAATGTCCCGGATAGGATGATGCCAAGTTGCGGTAAAGCCAGGAAGAAGAAGAAAATCTGAAGGTAAAGAGGGGTTCCGCGGATCAAGGAAACATAAAAAGTGCTGATGGCATAGATCGGCGGAAACGTGGAAAGCCTGCCCAACGCCGCTAATAGTGCGAGCGAAATGGCAAAGGCAATGGAAAGGACTGAGATCAACAGGGTTTGCCCCAGCCCTTCGGCAATGAACGTAAGGTTTTTGAGAATGAATTCTGTATCAAGTTGGATGGTTTCAAATTTGAAAGAACCCAACTGAATATTTTGCCCGCTGAATAAAAAGATCAAAATGAAAAAAGTACCGCCCATGAAGCGCCAACATGCGTACGAAACAGGCGTTCCTTGCGCAGCTGCGCTTGATAGAGAAGTTCTGCTTGAGAAGTCGGCGCTTCTCCCTGATTGGTCGTGGATGCCATCGTGTATACCTCCGAAGGGTGGAGTTGTTTTAATAAAAAGGGAAGCGGCAATAGTGCCGCTTCCCTTTTTTGTTCTTGAGTATTACTTGTTAGGTGCAGCGGTCAGGTCAACCTCGAACCACTTGGTGGAGAGGTCGGCGAGTCTACCGTCGCTGTGCATGGCGGTGAAGAGCTCGTCCACTTTGGCGCGCAGAGAGGTGGCGTCCAGCGTGGAGGATTTGTCGAAAGCAGCAGCGAGGTCTTCAGAGAAGACGGCGCCGTCCAGCTTGGTAACCGGCATACCTTCGGCAATATTAGCGTTGACCACAGTTTCAGAGGTTACATAAGCGACGAAATCGGTGCGTCCTGAGGCGATCGACTGGGCACATTCCTGATCAGTTTCCAGCGGCACAACGGTCACATCAGCAGGAACTGGAGAATAGATGGAGGATTCGGGCAAGCCCAAACCTTCGGCATCATTGTTGAGCCAGGCTTCGTAGGTAGTGGCGGCGCCGGCGCAAACTGCCTGACCGGAAAGTCCGTCAAGAGAGCTGATGCCAGAATCAGCGGAAACTGCCACAACCGCAGGGGTGTAGTAGTAGGGCACGCTGAAGTCGAGCACCTGCTGGCGGGCAGTATTGATGGTCATGGAGCCAACGCTCACGTCCCATTTGTCAGCCCAGTTACCGGCAGTGATCGCATCCCAGGAAGGGGTGGCGAAACAAGTCTCAACACCGAGGGAGTCGCCGATGGCAATGGCAACATCTACATCAAAACCCTGCATTTCAGTGGTGGTCAGTGCGTCACCGGGGCATTTGGTATCCGACGGGCGTGAACCTTCGGTGTTAAGGAAGGATTGCGGCGCGTAGTTCGGGTCGGTGGAAACAAGGATATATCCACGTTCTTGAATGGCTCCGAGTAGGTCTGATGCGGTAGAACCGCCTCCACCGCCGCAGGCAGTGAGTACGAGAGATGCCAGAACAAGGATGCTGGCAAGGGTCAAAAGTTTCTTCATTTCTCCTCCGAGAGAAAAAAGGGATGGACAACTTTTCGTTGCCACGGATTGTTTCTCAACCCGCCCACTAAGCATAGACTATTTTTTTCGATTCTGCAAGGATTTTGGTTGTTAATTTCATGATGGTAAAATTGCATACTTAATCTTTTGGAGGCGAATCGAATGAATTCCATGTTTCCCAGCCAGGAATGGTTGAATGATCTTGAAGCAAAACTGAACTCAGATACACACTATGCAGAGATCGCAAAGAATTGGGAGGGCGACCTGTTCTTTCATATTGAACCCGAAGGTAATTTGAAAGAGAAATTAACCTTCTATCTTGATCTATGGCATGGCACCTGTCGCAAAGTGGAGTACAACCCTGACCCGGCAAAATACTCGAATGTTGCCTTTAATCTAACAGCCAGTTACGATAACATCACCGCAGTGCTAACTGGTAAATTAAACCCAATGACCGCCATGATGACCATGAAATTAAAGGTCAATGGCAGTATGGGGTATATGATGCGGAACGTTCCTGTGGTCCTTGATTTTGTTCGCTGTGCGCAAGAAGTGACCAAGGAAATTGTTTAACAGGTGTTTGATAAATCATAATGCTGCCCATTCTGAAAATTAACCTGACCACAAATACTACCGAGGAGTTTGCGATCCCTGCCGATTGGCAAAGGGATTTCCTCGGCGGCGCCTCGCTTGCTGCGCGCATTCTGTACCCATTTCTCACGAAAGACCTGGACCCGCTTTCTCCCGAGTCGCCGCTGCTGTTTATCAATGGACCACTCTCTGGAACGAATGGTCCCACAACGGGACGATTTGTCATCTGCGGCAAGGGACCAGCAACTGGCTTATGGGCTGAATCAAATATCGGAGGTTTTTGGGGACCCGAGCTTCGCAAAGCCGGGTACGACGGCTTGTGGATCACAGGAAAAGCTTCTGGTGCTGTATATCTTTGGATTCAGGATGGCAGGCTTGAGGTCCGCAGTGCGGCGGGTTTGCTGGGCAGAGATGTTTATGAGACGCAGGAACTCGTCCGTGCAGAAGTAGGTGTCAAAGCGGCACGGGTTGCAGTCATTGGCGAAGCAGGAGAGCGCGGCGTGTTGTATGCGTCGATTTGCTGCGACCACGGACGCATGGCAGGGCGAACCGGCATGGGCGCAGTGATGGGGTCTAAAAATCTAAAAGCCATTGCGGTTCATGGGACTCAAAAAATCGAAGTAACCGAAGAATATTCTGCTGTGCGTTCTGAAGCAAACCGGAGTTTGAAGCAGGATAACGAGTCGAAAGTGATGAGCGAGCTTGGTTCGGCGGGTGCGGCAAATTACGCCGAATATCTTGGAGCTATGCCTGCAAAGTATTACCATCAAGGAATGTTCCCTGGCGTTGATAATATTTCCGGCGCAAAGATCACCGAGTCGATTCTGGTCGGAAAAAGCGCCTGTCAGGGATGTGTCATTGCCTGTGGGCGTGTTGTGAATCTCGGCGACGGAAAGAAGCGCAAAGGTCCAGAGTATGAAACCGTTGTTGGTTTCGGTCCCAGCCTATTGATCGACGATCTCAACGCAGTCGTTCGCCTGGGTGAAACTTGCGATAAATACGGATTGGATACGATCAGCACCTCCAATACGATTGGCTTGGCTTATCACCTTTTTGAACTGGGAAAGATCACGGCTCAAGATACGGGCGGGTTGGATCTGCACTGGGGAGATTCTGCCGCCGCTGAGAAGTTGATCCACTTAATTGCCCGTCGTGAAGGGATCGGTGACGTCATGTCGCGCGGCTCGCGTCAATTTGGAGCGGCGTTCGGTGCGGAAGATGAAGCTGTGCAGGTCAATGGGCTTGAGGTTGCGTATCACGATCCACGTGGTGTTTCGGGTATGGCGCTTTCGTATGCCACCAGTCCGCGTGGGGCGTGCCATAACCAATCTGATTATTTCTTTGTGGATTGGGGACATACGTATGAAGAGATCGGTATCCATTACATGGAGCGTCACGCCCAGGCAGAGAAGGCCGCCAATGTGGCAAGGCATCAAAATTGGCGCACACATTTCAACTCGGTCTTGATCTGTATTTTCGCCAATGTGCCGCCGCAGACCCAGGTGGACCTGCTCAATGCTCAGTTAGGCTTGAACTGGACCGTGGCGGATCTGATGAAATCTGGTGAGCGTGCCTGGAACTTGAAGCGTGCCATTAATAATCGCATGGGTTTGAATGCAAGTAATGATAAATTACCCAAAGCCTTGCTTGAACCTCATAAAGAAGGCGGCGCAGAGGGGTTTGTGCCGGATATAAAAGCCATGCTTGTTGCTTATTATGAAGCCCGAGGTTGGGACCTGAGCACTGGAAAGCCGACAAAAGAGAAGTTGCTGGAGCTTGGTTTGAATGAAGCCGCTCAGGATTTATGGGGATGATCTGCGTCGGTTTATTACAGATCGTTCTACAAAAAACGTGAAATATCTGTGTGTAAAAAATAGCAACCCAAATCAGGGAATGATCTAGAGCCGCTTTTCAAAGCAAACGCTGTTTTCAATGCCTGCATATTGCCCATAGTTTGGAATTCGGCTGTATCCACTCTTTTCGTACAAGTGGATCGCAGCCACCTGCTTTAACCCGGTTTCTAGAATGCATTTTTGATATCCCAACTCGGCTGCCCAGGACTCCAATTCTGCCAAAATTTGCCCGGCAATTCCCTTGCCCCTGCTCTCTGGGGCGGTATACATGCGTTTCACTTCCATGATGCCTTGCTCGTACTCCTTTATTGCGCCGCAGGCAATAGCTTGTCCGTTCGCATGAGCGATCACAACATGTTTGATCTTTGCGATCTTGTTGAATTGAGCGTAAAACGGGTTCTGATCGCCATTCTTTTCGGCAAGGTCCGCATCAAGGTGATGGACAAGTTCTACAAAATTCTGGTCATCTGAATTGGTTCTGGTAAGTGTGGTCATTAAGATCCTCTTTTGTGATCGGGCTAAATATTGAATAATAAATTTTATTCCAATTCTGCGAACAAAAAAAGCCTACTCGCGCAGAGAAGGCTTTTATTTGGTATCAACTGTAAGTGTGGAAGTGGGGCGTGGTTAAAACTCATCCTCTTCTTCCAGCCACTCATCATCTTCTTCGCCGTCCGCTTCTTCATCCTCCCATTCATCTAGCTCTTCTTCGTCTTCCCATTCATCTGCAGCGGCGGCGCCATCAGCAGGGGAATAGGTTACGCAGCCTGTGTCGGGGTCGAACTCTACGGCAGCAGCGCCGCACAACCCTTCATCCAGGAAAACACAATCAACATAGTGACACTTGATACGGGGCATTTCGAATCCTCCTAATCTTGGTTTCGGAATAGTCGCGTGACTGCAATGATAAAAATGATCGTCATCGCGACTTGTGATGTAACACAGAACGGGCAAATGGCCTGCAATAGTACAAGCTCCACGTAAATTAACCAGAGCGTGAACAGAAAGCCCGTCAGCGACATGCCAAAGATCAACAATGTGCCATTTGTTCGAAAGAACTCATTACGGTTCTCGAACAGATGAACGAGCAGGATCGCAACATACCCGACGATGCCAAAAACCGCCACTGGGATCCCGTTCACTTCTGAAAAGCGGCTGGCGTTCACGGTGGAGCAATCGCCAGAGCCGAGGCACATACCATCGTTGCCGCTGATCTTATAGATCGTCATATAGACCGAAACAGCAAGACCGATGATCACAAGCGCTATTGAAGCGCGGTAAAGCCATTTATTCATGGTTCCTCACAAAAGTATGGCGTCAACTTCCGAGCCAGCAGGCACGCATTTTACACCAGCGGGGATGATTAGTAAAGCATCCGCCTGCACCAGTGAGAGAAGATTGCCCGAGCCTTGGTGTCCAGTTAGTGTTGCAAGACGGATTCCCTCCTGCGTGTGCAAGGTCGCCCGCAAGTAACTCTCTCGTCCATCTGATGTGATCTCTTCCACGCATCGCACACGAACCGTTTGCCTGCCTCCATCCAGTTTCCCGCTCAGCCGCTCAAGTGTGGGACGAACGAAAACTTCAAAACCTACGAAGGCTGAAACAGGGTTGCCTGGCAGCCCAATGAACGGAATGCCGCGATACGACCCGAATGCCAGCGGTTTTCCCGGGCGCATGTTCACTTTCCAGAAATCCATACTGCCATTGGCTTCGATCACTTCCTTGATGAAGTCGAATGCGCCAACACTGACCCCGGCAGAAGAAAGGATCAGGTCTGCATGTTCCTGTGCCGCTTTGTCGAGCAGATCGGTCACAGATGCGCGGGTATCCTTTGCAACGCCCAAACGGATCACTTCAGCATCTGCACTCAAGATCGCTGCTGCCAGTGCATAAGAATTCGAATCACGGATCTTGCCCGGCTCAAGCGGTGCCCCTAATTCCAGCAGTTCATCGCCAGAAGAAAGCAATGCCACCCGTGCTTTTTTGTAAACGCTCACATCCGTATAGCCAAGCGTTGCCAGCAAACCCAGGTCTTGCGGTTTGAGGATTCGCCCTTGTTTTATGACAATCTCGCCAGCCCGAATATCCATGCCGCGTGTACGAATGTTTTTTCCCGCCTGCATTTGTTGCGAAAATGTGATCATGCTTGGGGGAACCGTCCCAGCGCTGCGATTTTTGAAATTGGTGTCTTCAACGGGGATGACGCAATCTGCACCTTGAGGGATTTGCGCGCCGGTCATGATGCGGGCTGCCTGCCCGGCTCTCAGAGTAACTGTCGGTGCAGAACCGGCTGGGATGTCGGCAACCACGCTCAATGTTGAGGATGAAGCGGATGTATCTTCGGTCCGCAGTGCAAACCCATCTACAGCGGAATTATCGAAGGGTGGGTAATCGTCATTTGCAGAAATATCCACAGCCAGCACACGACTAGCCGCATCAATAAGCGGAATACTCTCCGTTGTGGAGGCTGTAAATTGAGAAAGGATGCGCTCGCGCGCTTCATTAACAGTAAGCATATCGAAGCGCCGCGATTATACCCCCATCTGAATTCTGATATTGTGAGTTGTACTTTTCGTAATGGAGGCGGAATTTATCCCGGCTTGGTTCTAACGGCTTCCATCACATTTGGTAGATTTTCGATGCGGGTGAGGATGCGGCTTAGTTGTGTCAGATCTTTCACTTCAATGATGAGCTTTAAATCCGCGATGCTGCGGTTTACGTTGACCGAGACATTGTTGATATTGATGTTCTCGTCAGAAAGCAGGTTTGAAATATCGCTCATGAGTCCCTGGCGGTCGTATGCCTTGATCTTCACCGGCACGGGGAATGTTTGCTCTGCATGCCCCCAGCCTACTTTGAGAAGGCGTTCGCGGTCTTGGGTTTGCAAAATATTTGGGCAGTCAAGGCGATGGATCGTTGCGCCGCGTCCACGGGTGATGTAGCCCACGATCTGGTCGCCGGGCATCGGGTTACAGCATTTTGCCATGGTTGCCAGCATTCCCTTTAATCCTAAAACTTCGACTGCATCAGTTGGTTTATGAGGAAACGCCGGTGCGTTGGCTTCGAGGATATCCTTTATTTCTTCGGTGTTGGAGAACTGTTTGATGAGTTTGCTGATCGAAAGTTCGCCTGTGCCCAGGTCAATGAACATGTCATCAGGGGTTTTGTAGCTGAGTTCACGTGCCAACTTCTCAAAATTCACCTCGGTAATGCCAAGGCGTTGCAACTCGCGTTCTAAGGTATCGCGACCAGTGGTGAGATTTTGTTCATCTTCCAGCTTTTTAAACCATACACGGATCTTCGATTTGGCGCGTTGGGTCTTAACCAAGCCCAGGTTGTTGTTGAGCCAATCCCGGCTTGGTCCGCCGCGCTTGGCGGTGAGAATCTCTACCTGATCGCCGGTCTTCAATTCATGGTCAAGCGGCACGAGTTTGCCGTTCACACGCGCGCCGCGGCAGCGATGACCAATGTCTGTGTGGACAGTGTAGGCGAAGTCGATGGGGGTGGACCCTGCTGGCAGGTCTATGGCGTCGCCGCGTGGGGTAAAGATGTATACCCGGTCACGGAACACATCACTTTGCATCGATTCGACGAATTCGGTGGCGTCATTCACGTCCCCGCGCCATTCCATCATTTTACGCAGGTCTTTGATGCGTTCTTCAAATTGCTTGTCGTGCCTGCCGCCTTCCTTGTATCGCCAATGCGCAGCGATGCCATACTCGGCGTTCATGTGCATTTCCTGTGTACGGATCTGGATCTCCAACGGACGTTTGTCGTCGTACATTACCGCAGTGTGCAGGGATTGATAATGGTTGTCTTTTGGTGCTGCGATGTAGTCATCGAACTCACCGGGTACCGGCCGCCATGTGGTGTGGATGACGCCTAATGCAGCGTAACACGAGGGGACATCCGGCACGATCAAGCGTACGGCACGCACATCATATAACATGCCGAAAGACTTGTCTTTCTTTTGCATCTTTTTGAAAATCGAATAAATATGCTTGGGGCGCCCGCTCAGCTCGGCTTTGATGTTGTTCTTTTCCAACAGACGCACCAAATTTTCTTTGATTTCTTCCAACTGTCGCTCTCGGTCGGGGCGGCGCTCTGCCAGTGACTCGGCGATCTCTTTGTATTTATCCGGCTGAACGTAACGGAAACTGAGGTCTTCCAATTCCCATTTCAATTGCCAGATGCCGAGGCGGTTTGCCAGTGGCGCGAAAATATCGAGTGTTTCCTGCGCAATACGTTTGCGCTTGTGCTCTGGCATGTGCCCCAGCGTGCGCATGTTATGCAAGCGGTCTGCCAGTTTAATCAGCACCACACTTACATCTTCGCCCATGGCAAGGAAGGTTTTACGCAGAGTCTCTGAGATCATATCTTCCTTGCGCCCGAGCAGGGCAGGTTCTATGACCACATCCTCTTTTTCGTCTTCATTATTTTCAGCATGCTGATCGCCGCGTGAAACTCGCGGCAGGTGAGTTAATTTTGTCACCCCGTCAACCAGCAGACGCACCGTGTCCCCAAACTCTCGGCGGATATCCGCCAGCGTCACTGGCGTATCTTCGACGGTATCGTGTAATAACCCGGCAGCCACTACTTCTGCTGGCACTTTTAACTCCGTGAGAATTCTTGCCACGGCGATGCAGTGGTTGATGTACGGCTCGCCTGAATGGCGCTTTTGCTCGCGATGCGCCTCTTCTGCGTATGTATACGCGCGCATGACCAGTTCCCGGTCGGTGTGTGTGTAGTTCTCCGGGAGCTGTTCCATTAATTTATCCATTGGGATTTCAATGACTGCCGATTTCATCCCCTGATTTTACTACGCCCGCTTCATCCTGACGCCGGGCTTGTTCCTGTTTTCTGGCGGCTTCTCTTGGTTTTGGAAAAAGAAAACCCGCCTCGGCGTTATTTTTGAGGCGGGCTATATTTGCGGGTGTATTTAAAGGGTTTTTAGCAAAGCTTGATGGCTGTTCCTCAACCGGTCGGCGACTATTTCAGCTACACGGCGCATTACTACAAATCCATGTTCCGGGTTGTTCTCAAGCAGCTTCATAAAAGAGTCGGCAGGGATGCTCAACAATGTGGAGTCTTCGTCGCACTCGGCGCTGGAGGTGTAATGGAAAGGCGGCACGATGCCAGACCAGCCAAAACTACGAAATGGCGTTGAGATAAAGGAGACGGTTACGCTCTCAGGTCGGGAGGTTAGTTTCACGCGCAAAGCGATGCTTCCTTTCAAGAGAAAATGCAATTTGTCCGCTTTTTCGCCTTCATGAAAGACAAACTCGCCCTGTTTAGCTTCCGCCTCGGTGCTTATGGCTGCTATTTCTCTTAAGAGCGACTCAGGTAATCCATTGAACAAGCTGAATTGGGAAAGGGTTTCCGTACTGATCATCTTAGGTTGTCTCCAGTTTTCAGGGTGAGATGGGTGAATGGGGTGGTGCAGGTTGCAGGTCTGATCTTGAGGCGCTGGGTGTCACCTCAGTGAATCCTTGATATCGTCACGCAAGTCCAGCGAATTGCCAAGGATAATGCCAAATATAATTAAGAAGACAGCGATGATAAGAGCCACCCAAATGGCAAAGAAGGAATCCCAAAGTTCTGGCAGGACGATGATCGCTGCCATGCCGAGGATAAGCCCATATAGAGGTGTGCGTATGACGTGGGGAATGTCTTTCCATGCGCTTGTTAACTTGAACGGCTTGCGCATGCGTCTGGATTTGACGGAGTAATTCTGTTGGAGTTTGCGTTGTTTTACCAGCGGGTCACGATCGGCGATCTGCTTTTCGCGTAGACGTTTGAGACGTTCCTGGTCCTGGTTGGACATATCAGCCTCCTTTGAATATTTGCGGTGTCAACAGAGAGCAAGTATCCTTGATAAGTTTATAATATTCTACAGGAAATTAATAAAATGTCAGTCACAAATAATGTCACAAGATTTTTGGATGCCCGTAAGACAAAGTATAAAGCATTTGAGCTGCCTGCTGAAAAATTAGGAGCTGTGGAGGCGGCACAGTTCTTGAACGTGCCGGAAGAGCAGGTTTTTAAGACCATTGTTACCAAGCGTGAAAAAGGCAAACCGGTGCTGGCTGTTATCCCAGGTCGGCATGTGGTGGATTTGAAGTTGCTGGCGAGCTTTTTAGGTGAGAAGAAGATGCATTTACCAACCGAACGCGAAGCCGAACAATTGACCGGTCTACAGGCAGGCGGCATTTCACCGTTGGCGCTTATCAATAAAGGTTTTCAAGTTGTGATCGATTCTGCTGCGCAAAAATTTGAAGAGATCTATATCTCAGGCGGGCAGCGTGGATTGAACATTCAATTGGGTGTAAAAGATCTGGCGTCATTGGTCAATGCCCGGTTTGGCGAAATCAGCCGGGTGGATTAAAAAGAGCCGGAAATTTTCCGGCTCTTTTTTTATGATTGAAATTCGGCGACCATCTCTCCGTTAACCCACAGGCGATAGTGTCCCTGCGGAAAACTTCCCAAAGGTTGATTGACCGAAAACGGCTCAAGCACCTGAATGCAAATTTCGCCTGGATCCACAACTGAGTACACATCTATATGAAGGTTGTTGTCTGAATCGGGTGTATTTACGGCAATGCGCAGTTTATGGCACGGTGTTGGTAAATTCCCTGTGATGTTCAGGTTAAATTGCAGAGGGTAACTTTCCAGTGTGAGTAATTCTGAAGTGTCCACAAACACTGTGCCGCGAGTTAACGAGCCATCTGCAGGGCTGGGAGCGTATTCGCCGGTTTGAGGTGAAGCTGGCTCGTCGCTGCTGACAGCTTCATCTGGCGCCGGGGCGCATGCTGAAGCAATAAGTAGGAATATCATAATAGTGAAGCGTTTCATCAGGTCTCCTTTTGGAAAATGACGATGATCTGCCCAGATAAGTTCCATTTTGGGTAGGTTATATGAATTAATACGAGACGAAATCGCCCGCCAATGCATCGTTGATCCAGACATAGTATCGGCCGGGAGAGTAGGTTCCGAGCAAAATGCTGGTTTCAAATTGTTGGAAGACATTGTCGCATTCAACATCCGGGTTGATGAGACTGTACACCTCTACAAAGATGCGATATTGCTCATCAGGCGGGTTGATATTAACTCTTAATTCATTGCAAACACTGGGCATATACCCTACCAAGGCGAGTACAGCGCGCGGCGGGGTGAACCCGTAACTCTCTGAAAAACCGACAGATGTTAGCGTGACCGATGCGGTTTGCCTGCCAGTGTCCTCAATTTTGGGTTCGAAAGGATTTTCATTTGGCGTAATGCGATATGGTGGTGCGGCGGTGGGCGTCGGCTCGGGGGTGGGGATAGGGACGCAGGCACTGATCAAGATCGCACAAAGGAATAGATAAGCGGATCGCATTCTTATATTTTATCCGAAGCCGGTGTTTCCGCGTTCTTTCCCTGCCAAATAATAAAGCCCACTCTAAAAGGGTGGGCTTTATTGAGGCGTAAATTATTTTTTCAAACTTTCCAACCCCTGCAGGAGTTGCCCTGATGATGTTACGATCGGACCGGCATATGGGTCGTTCGATAAGAATTGACCGGTTCCTAATCCGTGATAGATACCTGCAGGAGTGGCGATACAGATCAAAATATGATCAACTTGTGCCGGAGGCTTTGGAACGACATCCACTACCACCAAGGGAATGGATTTAACCGCATTTTCCCCTGCCTTGATCACCGCTTCTACTTTTTCATTTAGAGAGTCGTTTGGTTTCTCCCAAATGACTCCGCCGCCTGAAGAGTGCAAACTTCGTGCTTTGTGGTCGGCATACGCGACCACCAACATAATGCCCGTTGGTGTAAAAACTTCTACCATCACACCATACACTTGTTTTGAGATTTCAGCGGGCGGCTGGATCTTCAAAAAATAGCGCATGAACATCCAGGCTTGCATATAGTGACGCGGTTCAAGACCGGGTGCTTCAATGATCTGACGATAAATTTTCTCGGCTTCAGAATTATTTTTTGCCAATACATGCTTGCGTGCTGCTGCAAATAAAGACCACGGATGTTCGCTCATTTCCCCTTTGGGCCATTCGTTTAGTGGAACATTGCCCATGAAATGCGTTCTGAGATTTGGAAATGGGTTTTCTGGTTTCGATTCTTTTTTCTTAAATAAATTGAACATGGATTCTCCTGAAAATTTCTTGCAGGAGTATATTCGCTTCACATGCAGAGTAAATAGGACGTTTGGTTATTTAATGCATATATCATACCTTTGGGGCATCTGCCAGCGATTTTTCCACAGCGGCGACTGCGTGGATCGTTGTGGTGGGGAAGAGTGGCGCATTGCAATCACCTTCCTTGATGAGTAGTTCGATCTCTGTGCAGCCGAGAATAATTCCCTGTGCGCCTTGAGAGAGCAGGTCATTCATAATGCGTTTGTATTCTTCCCGTGATGCTTCCATGATCTTGCCAAGCACCAATTCTTCGTAGATCACACGGTGGACGATGGCTCGATCAGATTCGTTTGGAATAACGACTTCCAGTCCGTAATTGTTGATCAGACGTCCTTTATAGAAATCATGTTCCATGGTGAAACGTGTGCCGAGTAATCCGATCCGATGCATACCTGCTGTAACGATCTTCTCTGCCGTGGCATCTGCGATATGCAAAAAGGAATGTTCACATTTGCAGTGATCTGGTCGGCGAGTTTATGCATCGTATTGGTGCAGAGCACAATGAAATCTGCGCCGCCGCGTTCGAGGTCTTGCGCACATTTCACCAGAATTTGACCAGCTTCGTCCCACCGGTCTTCGTGTTGCAGTTTTTCGATCTCGGCGAAGTCTACAGTCACCATTAGACTCTTTGCTGAATGCAGCCCGCCCAGTTTTTCCTTCGCCGTTTCATTGATGATGCGATAATACTCTATGGATGACTCCCAGCTCATCCCGCCGATCAGACCGATTGTTTTCATGAATGAATTCCTTCCATGGGTGATTTTACAAATAATTGCGGGGCGATGACATAGACCCCGCTTCCTTCCACGGCGACGGTTGCATCAGCCAGACGGATCTCTCCTATGCTGACGATTTTCCTTGTGCTCTTTTGGGTGATTCGCGCAACCGCAAGAAGCGGCTGTTCGAGCGGAAGCAGTTTCCGATAATTGATGTTGATGTTTGCTGCTACTACTTTATAACCCGCTGCCCAAACTACCAACCCCATCACTTCATCCAGCACCGCCGCCGATGCCCCTCCATGTGCATGCCCAGGCGGACCCTGGTGTGACTTGTTCAACATGAATTCAGAGGTTAGGACACCGTCGTCATCCACGAACATTGTGATACCGATCGAATTCGGGTTTTCATTCCCACAGACAAAACACCAGCCATGATATGGAAGTTGACGTTTCATGGCGCTGATTTTATCCCCTTTCATGCTAAAATTCACAAATGATGATACGCGTAAAAATGATCGCTAATTATCGTGATGTTCTGCCTCCCGGTTCAGTGAACGGCGTTGTGGAGTTGGACGTCCCTGAGGGGGTAACGGTTTACGATGTCATATCCCGCTTTGATATCCCCCTCAATGATGAAAGCGTTATCGTGTTGAATGGTCTCACTGTGGAGATGGATACACCATTAAAAGAAGGCGATACGGTTACTGCGTTTTCTGCCATTGCTGGCGGATAGATCAGAACGTATGAAAGCATAACTAAAAACTTCCACCCCAAGGAGCAAACATGTACGGCTGGCACCTCAAAATTTTACGTGTAAACCTTACGACCCGAAAAGCCACAAAAGAAGATGTAGACCCGAAGATCGCCCGGGATTATCTTGGCGGGCGCGGTTGGGCGATCCATTATATGTATAAAGAAATGGACCCCATGGCGGAACCGCTCTCTCCAGAGAATATGTTGATCTTTGCTACGGGTCCGCTGACGGCCACTCCTGCGCCAACGGGCAACCGTTATATGGTCGTTACCAAATCTCCGTTGACGGGTGCATTGGCGCATTCCAATTCGGGCGGTGAATTTCCAACATGGATGAAACGCACCGGGTTTGATATGTTCATTTTTGAGGGAAAAGCCTCAGAGCCGGTATATGTGTTGGTGAATGAAGACCAGGTTGAGGTCCGGTCTGCGGCGCATGTGTGGGGGAAGGATACGCATGAGACGACGGATATCCTCAAAGCAGAGACATCTGATGAAGCGCGTGTCGCCTGTATTGGACCCGCTGGTGAAAACCTTGCTTTGATGGCAGCCATCATGAATGACAAACATCGCGCTGCGGCTCGTTCAGGTGTGGGTGCTGTGATGGGGAGCAAGAACCTCAAGGCAGTGGTTGCGATGGGTAATAAAAACCCGCCATTGCATGACCCTGAAGGAATGCGTTCGATCAGCGTAGGAACCTCCAAGAATGTGGGCGCGGACGTAAAGAAGGGTTCGAACATGCGCATTTACGGCACATCCTATGTGCCACAAGTGACCAATACGCTGGGTATTTTGCCAACGCGCAATTTTCTGCAAGGAACATTCGAGCATGTTCACAATGTGGATGGCGACGCCCTTAAAGATCAATACCTGGTGCGGCATACACCCTGTTACCGTTGTCCACTTTCGTGCGGGCGTTTAACAGAAGTGCCTGATGGTCCATATAAAGGCAAGGGAGAGGGACCTGAGTACGAAACGATCTCGTCGCTGGGTACAGGCTGCGGTGTAAGTAATCTCGCAGCTCTGGTGAAGGCGAATTATTTGTGCAATGAATATGGCATGGATACGATCACCACTGGCATGACCATTGCCGCTGCGATGGAAATGTACGAAAAGGGATATATCCCCGAAGATGTGATCGGTATGCCATTGAAATTTGGCGACCACGACGCCATGATCGCCATGATCAAATTGATGGCGTACAACGAAGGCTTTGGCAGGGAGCTTGCCATGGGGAGTTACAGACTTGCCGAGAAATATGGGCACCCTGAGATCGCTGTAACCACACGAAAACAGGAATTCCCTGGATACGATCCGCGTGGTTCACAGGGTATGGGGCTGTTATATGCCACATCCAACAAAGGCGCTTCACATATGGAAGGCGATGTTGCGTACGAGGAGGTTTTTGGTGTGCCGGTTAAGGAGAACCCGCTTTCCACGGAAGGCAAGCCCGCCCTCGTCAAACACTTTGAAGATTCTTTTGCGTTGATCGATTCATCTGGTTTGTGTGTATTCGTGGCGATCCGCTATGTATTCAATAAAGATCGCATGATCTGGCCGGAGACTCTTGCCTCCATGATGAATTTGACCACCGGCGCAGGATATACCCCTGAAGAGGTGATGAAAGCTGCCGACCGGGTTTATACGCTTGAGCGTATGTTCCTGATCAAGGCTGGTTCGGGACCCGAATGGGATACACTCCCGTATCGTATGTTACACGAACCTTTGCCGGATGGTCCTGCCAAAGGCAAAGTTGTGGAACTCGATAAGATGCTGCCGGAATTTTATAAAGAGCGCGGCTGGGATGAGAAGGGCTATCCAACAAAAGAGAAGCTAATGGAGTTGGGTCTGCCAATGTAAAAGGACGCAAAGAAGGATCGTGCCCTTGGCAAGTTAATCGAAAGGAATTCTGATAAATGCTTGAAAGAGCGACTATCAGAATTCCTTTTTTGTTTCTCTGTTGTAAAGCAGAAATACAGGTTGGTTATAGATCATCGATCACGATGCAGTTCCGTCCGGACTCTTTGGCATCGTACATGGCTTTGTCTACACGTTGGAGCAGTTCTTCAAGCGATTCGGGGGTGGGACCGGTACGCATTTGGATAACGCCGATGCTGATCGTTACCGACACATCGTCCCCGTCATCCGAATGGACTTTGAGGTTGGCTACCCTTTTTCGAATGCGTTCTGCAAGGGTGTACGCCTGTGTTGCGGGCGTCATTGGCAGGAAAATGATGAATTCCTCGCCGCCATATCGCCCGAATAGATCTGAACTTCGAATTTCAGACTGCACCACAAGTGCGATTTCCATCAGGATCTTATCTCCAAGGCTGTGTCCCCAATGATCGTTGATCTTCTTGAAGTGATCAATATCGAACATAATGACAGACAGCGATAATTGATATCGCGCCGCTACCTTAACCTTTGATTTTGCCAATTCGAATAGGTGTCTACGATTATTGATTCCGGTTAATTCGTCAGTACGAGCCAGGTGCGCTTCACGAGTCAGTGCATGTTGGAGTGCGTCTTTTGCCTGCCGCACTTCTTCTTCCATGCGTTTTCGCTCACTAAGGTCAGTGACGACCGTGATGGCTCCCTTGTAATTGCCTTCAGTGCCGCGAGGCACTCCAGTGATCAACACTGTGGCGATACTTCCGTCTGCCCGCACCAAACGAGCTTCGTACGTTGTTGTTTTTCCGGCTGTTCGTAATTTTCGTTGAATGTTAATTTTTTCGACTTCCTCGGGGTCTGCAACTTCTTTGGGTTTTTTTCCGATCAGATCCTCAATTTCATACCCCAATAACTTGGCGTAGCCCGGGTTCACAAATTCAAACCGTCCTTGTTCATCCAGAACGGTAAGACCTTGTCCCATCAAGTTTATGATTTGGGATGAAAAATCGCGCTGTTCTTTCAGCTTTGTTTCTGTTATTTTGTGCTCTTCAACTTCTGACATAAGTTCGGTCATGACGTGATGAAGTTTATCTTTCATGATCGTGAACGAATTTATTAAGCCTTGTAACTCCACGACGCGCGTATCCATATTTATTTGATGGTCCCAGTTACCCGCCGCCAATATGTTTGTGGATTGCTCTAATTGTTGAATTCGGGTCGTAATCTTTGAGGCAATAAAAAAACTGGCGACAATGGATGCTACCAGAGCGGTAAGTACAAGCAGAAGAGCTGTGCGGTTGCCGACATCGATGTTTTTAAAAAAGGCAGATTCTGGTGCGGCAATAACAACAATCCAATCAATTCCACGCTTGTCGTTAATGGAAAAGTATTGCAGGAAGTGTTTCTTCCCATCCAGGTCAAATTCAATGGGTTGTTCTTCATCCGGAATATTTTCATACGCCTGATACTTCTCAAGTAATAGTTTATTGGACTGACGAATTAAAGCGGATTGACTGTCTTGGGCATAGATCCGTTCTTTGGTGCCGTCGTTGTTCGTGTCTTTGAAAATTATTTCATTGTTCGATGTAGCGACTAACGCCCCTGAATGTTCAATGATAAATATTTGCCCCACAGAGCTGAAGCTGAGATTTTTGAGATAATCGCTTAATTGTAAGAGAGAAATATCCACAGAAACAACACCAAGCAGGGTGTTGTTCATTTCATCGTAAACTGGGCGGCTTGCGGCAAGTGCCATGTCCTGACCGGTGAAAAGGATGTATATTTCGCTCCATACTGCATCTCCATGCTGTGAAGCGTTGATGTACCATGGGCGCAGGCGTGCATCGAAATTTGGCACAATGGATAATGGGGTGGTAAGCTTTTCCCCGTTTTCATCCAGATGCAACTTAAGAAAATTCCCGTGTTGAAAGTTCTCGGTCTCTGTTACGTAGAAGATACCACTTGTAACTTCACGTCCGGCGCCTACCAACCCTCCGCTTGAATTCCCAAAATAAATACTGGTGATGGCTGGATAAGTTTTGACCTGATCTAAAAAATATCGCTGAAGCTCTTCGGTGTTTTCTTTGTTCAGCCTGCCTATTTGAAGTGCGGATGCGTTCAGTTGGTTAATTTGATGGGGCGTGTTTAGGAGTGTGACCAGATGGTCTTGAATATGCGCGGCGGTTTCATCCCTAAGTTGACTCGTAACGTTATTTAGCGCGGTTCTTTCTTTTGTGTATACGGTGTAACTAACCATTCCGATTGCGAAAAATATTAATAAGCTATAAGGAATGGTCAGGATGGTTTTTAATGAAAGGTGGGAAAGAAAACGCTTCTTCAAGTCTGACTGCATTTCAGACCCCTCTCTGTATCGTTATAAAATAACGGAGATATCATGGATTTCTTCGTCGTGACAACCGATTTTTGAAGGCTTGCGCAAATTTTGAATTCCATTACGGTGTTGCCATTTCAATTATCTTGAAAGTCCATACTTATTAAGATGTTGCGTAAAGAATTGTGACTTTAATAAAAGTGGGGATATTCTTGAAGATTTATAAATAAATTCATTTTTGAATCTGGGTCGCAACGATGGTAATTATACATTGCATAAAACTTTGAATTAAAAAGAAAACATTTCAGTTTGGAAAAGAATTCTCGCGCCCGTTCATATAAGATGTTTTTTTGTATTTTTTATGGCATTTTATTGCTTGCAGGCTTTTACTCGCTGCGATATTATTTCATTCTATGAACCATGCAGATGCGAATATTCTTTGTAAGGCGTGCGGGTTGTGCTGTTCGGGTCACCTTTTTTCATGGGTACGGCTGAATGCTTCGGAACTTGAGAAGGTTGAAAAGCTCGGATTGGACGTTATCCGCAATGATCCGCGTCAGCGCGGTTTCACTCAGCCCTGTGCAATGTGGAACGGCGTCTGTTCTGTGTATACATCGCCAGATTATCCTCGCAGCTGCCAAAAATACCAGTGCAAAGTCTTGCGCCAACTTTTAGAAGAGGACATATCTTTACAGGATGGGTTGATCATTGTGAGGGAAACATTGGTATTGATCCGCGAGATCGAGTTGCTCCTGCCTAAATCGTCCATGATCAGTTTTCGAGAACGTTTGCTCGCCCAAAAAGAAATGCTTGAGGTTAAAGAAAAGATGCTCAGTGCGATGGATGAAAGTTTTTTGCAAAAGGCTGTAACGTTACTTGCACGGTATGAAGATCTGTTCGGCGTGGATGATTTTATTGATTATGAAACCTAGAAACTTATGACTTATCCCACCATTCCAAAACTCGCAGCGCTCTCAAAGTATTCCATCTGCTTGGCTGTCCCGGTGTTTCGAGGTCGAAAAATTTCCTGCCAGACATGCCTGAGTTCATAACCCAACGTCCATCCTTCTTTTGTTTGCGTTGTAAGAGATCGATCGCTTCAGACATACGTTCGTCTTTTGGTGCGTTGCAGGCTTGAAGATAGTCCAATCCGCGCAGGAAATCAAAGCGCCAACGGGGAGGGAATGGCATGCTCGTCATTTTCGCATCAAAGACCCTGCCTGTTCGGTGAGATTTATATATCCGATGTGCCAGGAGGAATTCATGTGCCCGGGCGCGGATCAGGCTGACCTGTTTTTTCATCTCAGGGAATGCACATTCATATTCGTACAACCCTTCAAGCGCAGAGATCGTGGTGTGAAACGAGGAATGAGTAGCGCCTTTCGGCGATTCGCAATTCCACCCACCGTCCGCCATTTGTTGGTTGATAACAAACCCAGCCACTTTGTGAATGCGCTCATCTGGATATCTGAAGTATGCCAGCAAGGCAAGGATCATGCTGGTTACACAAGTCTCACTATATGTCCATGAATACGAGAACAAGTTAATGCCCCCATCTGAGTAAAACCCTTCGTTTAGTAATAATTGACCCCCGCGTTTTGCCTGTGGATGCTTCGGAGGTAATCCTAACAGGCGCAGGGTTAGCATGGTGTACGTGGTGGATATCCATTTAGGTCCGTATAGCCCGCCGCCCCAGCGCCCATCGGGGTCTTGGAGGTCGATCAGGCGTTTTCCCCAGCCTTCTTTTGCGATCTTATTGCGCTCGCTATTGTATTTTCTTGAGGGGAGGTGCAGCAGGTCTCGTTGTACTTGCCAGCGAATGGAAGGATCACCTTTGAGCAGCCAGGAGAGAGTATCTGGATTCATACTAACCTTTGGACTTAACTGTGTATTGCATCAAGCGTAACCCTGTCGGCATGAAGACGGCAGATGATGCGTGTTTCGTGTTCGCGTTTTTCCAACGGGAAGATATAGCCATAATAATGGGGATGTTCTGTGTATTTTCTGGTAATTTCGTCGAGGTGCTCGAGAGCGCCAACTTGAACGATCTCGACCTGCCCACGGATCTGAATGAACCGGGCTGTGTTTTCGGGATCGATAATAAGCAGGCTGGCGTTTGGGTTGCGGCTTAAATTCCGTCCCTTTTGACGTTCGAGTGTGGTGTTGACACAGACACATTCGCCATCGAAATCGCACCATACAAGGCTGGATTGCGGTTGACCGTTTGTCATCAGGGTCGTTAACACTCCATGGATGGGGCGGGTGAGCAGGTCCATGTGAGAGGCGGGAATGGAATTTTTCATGAAGCCGCCTCTTTTTTGCGCGCATCCAACGTGACGACGCGTATCACCCGGATCTTGCACAGAACAGGATATTCTTTTTCTTTCAACTCAGCCGGGACACAAGCACCAAAATAGGGCGCTTTACCCGTATATAGAAAAGTTAGATGATCGAGGTGTTCCATAGCACCTGCCTCGGTCATTTCAACCACTTCACCGCGGATCTCAAGTGAACGCAAAGGTTGGCGCGGGTCGTAGCAGAGCAGGGTCACTTTGGGGTTGGCGCGCATGTTTTTTTCTTTGCGAAAACCCTTCATGGTATTGATCCGTATGTGAGTGCCATCAAAATCACACCAGACGGGTGTGGTTTGAGGTTGACCGTTGGGCATTAGGGTCGTCAATGCTGCAGCCGGAGGGCATGTTGCCAGGTCGAGAAAAGCGGCGGGAATTTTATCTGTCACGATTCCTCCATTTCAGGTACATTCTATCGCTTGTGTTGTTGAAATGGGAATAACAGGTGATGGGTGCTTTTTAATAAATGGATGAATCGTTTGAAAATACCGGGGGAGTAAGATTTATTTGATGATCGATCGCAGGTCATTGGTTGTTGAGAAATATTTTCTAAAAGCTGAAGTCTCGTTCAGGAGTCCCTGCAGGGCGGTGTACAACTCCGCTTGCAGGTATGGATTTTTCTCCTGCTGACCTTTGGTCAGGGTAACGAGATCTTCCTCCATGTTGATGGTGAGTTGCCCACTCGCTGCGAGCCATTCCAACCCGATCTGAATGACGATTTTTCGCGCAGCACAGGCGGCAGCAAGCTCGTCAATAGTGCCTTGTCCATTACGTTGATTGAGGATGTACTTGCATAACCCAGCCAGATAAGACAGGAATTCATCTGGTTTTTGTTCGACAGGGGAGACCCCAAAAACATATACGGTTTTGGGGTTAACGATTTCCAGCGCGTTTCTTAATTCGGCGGGAGAGGGCGGCGTGGTGTAAATGGTCAGTTCGTCTGACTGGGTAAGGTTGAGGCGGTTGACGCCCACGGCACGGTCGGGTCCTTCAGCCCAGACGAGGGTGGAAGGTTGTACGTTCAGCAATGCGTTTTGCAGGCGCATATCGCGAATTTCGATCTTCGATCTTTTTAGCTCAACGGGCGCTTCATTCGTGATGCGAAATTCCTTGAATTGCAAGGAGACTTGTTTCTGCCCGCGGAAAGTGCTGGAACGCATGGAAAATGCCACATCGAATGTACTGCCTGTTTCAGGCAAATCTTCGCCCGCGCCACCCCACCACAGCAGACTGGCGGTATTCCCATTTGCATCTTCCACGTTCAGGCGCAGATGTTCCTTGGCTTTGCCAAGTGTAGTTGCTGATTTCAAGGTCACATTGCGTGCAGCAAAAGTTAATTGAGGGTTGCCTGCTCCAAAGGGAGCTAGCATTTCCAAACTCTCAGCGAGAGAGATATTGAGGTCGGGTAAGGCTACCCAGGCATCGATCTGAAGCGTAGGTTCTTCAAAGACGATGGAACCCAGTTGCTTTTCAACGGCTTTACCCAACCCTTTGCGGAATGCAGGTAGATCATCCTTGTGCAGCGACATGCCTGCAGCCATGGGGTGACCACCGAAGCTGATCAGAAGTTCTTTTTGAGTAGCGATGGCTTCAGTGATATGTAACCCATCTATGGAGCGAGCTGAACCGCGCAGGATTCCGTCATCTGACTCGCTGAAGAGAATGGCAGGCTTATGATATCGTTCGATCAGTTTATTCGCCACAATACCGACCACACCCCCCGGCCAATTGGGATGCGAAAGGATGATGACTGGGTCTGTTAACAGGTCGGGGGTTTCGTGAAGCTGCGCTTCTGCAGCGTCGTAGACTTGCTTTGTCAGCATGCGTCGCTGCGCATTCAAGCCTTCGATCTGGGCGGCAAGTACACGTGCGCGCGACGACTCTTTTGTGATCAACAGATCAACGGCGGGGTTGGCGTCGCCAAGGCGACCGAGTGCGTTCAAACGTGGCGCAAATGTGAATCCGATCGTTTCTTCAGTGAGGGTCTCTAAAGATGCGCTGGCAAGTTCTGCCATGATTTTCAAACCGGGTCGTTTTGTTTCGCGCAGTTCTTGAATGCCCTGCCTTGCAAGCGAACGGGTTTCACTTTGAAGCAAGGCAACATCGGCAATGAGACCAAGAGCGACGAGATCAAGTAGGGAAGAATGGTGAAGCTGGGCTTCTTTGTTCGTTTCCAAAAGCGCCGCAGCCAATTTATACGCCACACCTACGCCCGCCAAATTTTTCAGCGGATGACCTTCAGGCAATAATTTTGGATTGATAATGAAATTTGCGTTTGGAAGTGTTTCACCAGGGTCGTGATGGTCAGTGATGATGACCTCCACGCCGCGCGAGTTGGCATAGTCTATGGCTGTGTGCGCGGTGATGCCTGTATCACAAGTGAGCAGCAGCTGAGTGCCGCCATCAATGATCGGTTTGAGCGAATCGATGTGAATGCCGTGACTTTCCTTGCCGCGGATGGGAATGTAGAAGATCACATGTGCATTAAGTGCTTGCAGGGTTTGTACCAGCAGGGCAGTGGAGGTTTGACCATCAACATCAAAGTCACCCCAGACGCATATCTTTTCCTGATTGCGGATAGCCAAAGAAAGCCGCGCAACCGTCTTTTCAATCTCCGGGAATTGAGCAGGAGGATTTTTTTCTGGATAAAGAAACGCCTCAGCATCTTCGGGGCGGTTGATCCCGCGTCGGAGGAGAGTCACTGCGACGAGAGGAGGCAAGCCCAAGGCTTGGAAAGATGCGGGAATCTCTATTGGAGAGGGTTCAATCCAACGGGTCATTTGACTCGTGATGCGATCTGTTTAAGTTGTATCGGGCTGACGGGTTTGAGTAGGATGAAATCCGCTTGATCTTGCAGGCTATCTGCCTGACGGTGGTCTGCAGTGGCAAGAATGACCGTAACCTTCTTGAGGCGAGCATCTGAACGAATATGCGACAGGATCTCATTGCCCTGCACCCCGGGCAGGTTGAGGTCGAGGATGATCAGGTGTGGAGTGATTTCAGATAAGCGCTGAAGGGCATCTTGCCCGTTTGTAAATGTTTCGGTCGTGAAATCTTCGTTCAAGGTGAGAGAGAAGATGCGGTTTAGCTGGGGTCATCTTCGATGACGAGAGCGATGGGGTTGGTCATAAGGCCTCTTTGACGGTTTCTGCTATTTTTAACAAGCGCGCCACGCTGATGGGTTTTACGAGCACGTAGTCGGCTTTGCCTTCCAGATCTTTTAGTTTGAAGATATCTGCCGAAACGATTGCGATCACTGTTTTGGGGCAGCGTACCCGCACGTCTGCGAGAATATCAACGCCGGAAGCGTACGGCAGGTGCAAATCTAGGATCATCAGTGCGGGTTGTTCGGCTTCGATCAGCCCTTGATATTGGTTCCCGTAAATATCAAGGGCGGTGTCGAACCCTGCATTTTGCAAGGTGGTTTGGAAGATCAAACTCAGCATGGCATCGTCTTCGATGATGACCGCATAAGGTGGATTCGTCATGCGGGTTCTTCTGACTGAATGATTGGTAAGGTTACTGTGAATGTACTTCCGACACCAACTTCACTTTTGAGGGCGATCTTGCCGCCCATTAATTCTATCAGTTGTTTGCTGATCGCCAGTCCCAGACCAGATCCGCGGTTTTCCCGCGTCAATGCGTTGCTGACCTGGCGGAAAGGCTCGAAGATATTCTGCTGTTCTTCTACTGGAATCCCCGCGCCTGTATCGCTTACCTCCATGCACCATTTGGTTGGGGATGAAGCTGAGAGCAATATATGCACTTTCCCAGTGGTAGTGAATTTTATGGCATTACCGGTTAGATTAAATAAAATTTGCTGAAGGCGTTTGAAATCTCCACGCAATTTTTCAGGAAGGTCAGAGGCAATGAACGCTTCGAACTCAAGTCCCTTTTTATTGGCAAGAACCTGCATGGTGTCAGTAACACGTTCGAGCAGGTCGGCAGTTTTGAAATTATCATAATGCAAGGTGACCGATTGTGACTCGATCTGGGCTTCATCTAAAAGGTCATTGACGATATTGGTGAGGTAACGGGTGCTCTCGACCACATTGCCTAATGCTTCCACTTGTTTGTCGTTTAATTCGCCGAACATTTTGTATTGAAGCAGCTCGGCGTATCCCAACACACCGCCCAATGGTGTACGCAGTTCGTGACTTACCCTGGAAAGTAATTGGCTTTTGAATCGGCTTGCATCCAACGCCTGATCACGCGAGAGGGCAAGCGCGTCCTTTGCCTGCTTCAACGCGGTGATATCGCGCCCTACCGCCTGAAACCCGATGATCTCTTCACCTTCCATAATAAGCTGCACATTTTGACCGACCCAAACGATATGTCCATTTACAGTGATGGCGGGAAATTCATAATAAGTATTCATCGTGCGGCTTAGGGCTTGCCTGTCGTAGATGCGCTTCATCTTATGGCGAAATTCAGGAGTGGTCAACTCGAGGTAGCTTTTTCCAAGTACATCTTCTTCACTGGCGTACCCCATCATATTCAGGGCGGAAGGGTTGGCGTAGGTGAATTTACCCTTCAAGTCGGTGCGATAGATCATATCGCTGGCGTTCTCAACAAGTTGACGGAAGCGAGCTTCACTTTCCAAGAGTGATTCCTCGGCGCGTTTTCGGCTGAGAATACCGGAGACGGCATCGGCAACGGCGCGTAGGAAGGGTTCGTCCTCTTTAATTTTTTTATATCCATGCGGCAGATACAGGACGATTACGCCCAAGATGTGATCGCCTTGCAGAATGGGAATGTTGTAATGACCGTGTTCTTCGATTCCTTCATAGCGGATATTATGACGATCATCGAGACAATCGGAGAATTGGATCTCTTTTTTCAGGGCGGCAAGTCCGCATAGGCATTGCCCTGGTACGATCTGGGCACATTTGACCTGTAACTCCGGGGCAAGGTTACGATGGGTGTGCAGGTGCAGTTTGCGAGACTTCTCGTCCATCAAGAAAATGCCTCCCTTGGGAGTTAGTTTCATCCAGCTGATAGACAGTAATTGGTCTATGATGTCTTCCAAAAGATCGTTGGTCGGGCGACCTTCAAGGCTGATGCGCAGTAATGAATCGATGACCTGTTGTTGTTCATGTGAGCGCCGCAAAGATTCCTGCAGGAGCTTTTCTTCGGTCACGTCTTGTTTGATTTCTACGAAATTTGAGATGATGCCATCCTGATCGTACACTGGCGTAATGGTTGCGTACTCCCAGAATTCGCTGCCATCTTTGCGTTTGTTGTGGAATTCGCCGTGCCAGGTTCTTCCTGTTTGGACTGTCATCCACCAATCCTGAGTCTCGTGTGGTTGTGTGCTTTCACTGCCTTGCATCAGGTCACCAGGTTTTTTACCAAGCGCTTCCTCAAAGGCATAGCCCGTGATTTCTGTGAATTTTGGGTTTACATATTCGATCTCACCCTGTTTGTTGTGGATGATGACCGTGTTACCGCTTTGCTCCACCGCCCGCGAAAGTTTACGCAATTCGTCTTCTACGCGCTTCCGCTCTGAAATATTCTCTTTAATGGCAACGTAATTCATGATCTTGCCGCTTGAGTCGATGACCGGGGCAATTGTGGCGAATTCCCAGAAGAGTGTGCCGTTCTTGTGACGGTTAAGGAATTCGCCGTGCCAGGTCTCGCCAGAGGAGATCGTATCCCATAATTTCTTGTAATACTCTGTAGTCTGTCTACCTGATTTTAAGAAGCGCGGATTTTTGCCAAGTACTTTTTCAACTGCATATCCAGTGGATCTTTCAAATTGAGGGTTGGCATACTCGATATTGCCCTTGATATCAGTAATAACAATGCTAGAGCCGCTCTGCTCAATGGCGCGATAATACCGGCGCAGGTTTTTGCTGGCTTTTAACGCTTCGTCACGTGCATCCAAAAGCTCGCGGGTACGCTCTTCCACGCGCTGTTCGAGCAGGTCGCGTTCTTGTTGCAATAGGTTTGATGCCTGCATTTCCTGATTCCAGGCACGGTTTAGGTTTTCCAACAATACTGTGATCGCCGCACTCATTGCTCCGGTGCCAGCTCCGAACACAAACAGACTGCTTAATGCGGCTGATACACTGTGCGGGATCACCTGGGCTTCATTGACCGAAAACGGAATAAGGGTCCTCAACCCAATGAGCCATCCCAAAAAGCCCATGGTCCCAAGGCTGATCGACCACATCCATATCCCACCAGTGCGTCCGCGCAATATGGTCGCACTGACCACCAGTGACATGAAGAAAACAAAACCCTCTACTGAATAACCAAAATTGACGATCTCAACCACGCCAAGACCATAAATGAGATAAAGGAAAAGAGTAGTTCTAATACCGAACGAGATATTCCTCACGCCCCCAAGCAGCCAAAGAAACAGGATAATGCCAGTATAAGAAATGAACACCAGTTGATACTGCGATAATCCTGTTCCCAATATAACCAGCAAGGCAGTCCCCACCAGCGCAATGATGCGAAGAATAATGGTGAAGGCGCGTTCCAATGCTTGATGCCAGCTTGGCTTTACATTTGGCGGAATGACCAGATCAGTCTTTGTGGATACGATGATGATTCTTTTTAGAAAGTTCAGAATGGATGAATCGCCCGTCTCCTCTTTAAGGGATGGCTGCTCCTGTATCTGCGGGCTGGGCGCTGGCTGGGAATTTGAGCTCCTGGAACGCAGCTGCAAGATAGGATCATCAACGATCAGACGCAAAATGAGCACATGCCCCAATGCTTGATTTTGCGCATCTTCAAACGGCGCAAAACGCAATTCATACTGTTGGTAGGATGCACCGCTGCCGGTGACAAGCGAGTCTGTCCACTCTTCTGGATCTTCATGAATGCGCCTGACGATATGTCCCCAGCGGACCAGAACATCATCCATATTCCTGCCCAACGCGGACTCTACTGGTACGCCGATGATGCGTGCTGCTGATTGGTTGATATCCACAATATTTTTGCGCACATCCAGAACGATCATGCCATCGCGCATCGAATCCAGAATGAGGTCGCGAGCGATCGGAGCGATATTAACCAGCCTGAATCCAAAGATCGCCCATGTGATCGCCACCATGCTGACAGTAAATGCAAATGGAGTCGGGTCCAGATAGGGGACAGGGCTATTGCCAGTTAAAAAGAGAATATTGCTTGCCCAGGGTGCGAGCAAGGCGACGATCATGGCTATGACCTGTCCGCGATACATGCTCTGGTTTCGGAATAACGTGCGGGTAAGCACAATGCTCCCTGCCAAAAGCAAGAGATAAGAAAATGCAGAATGTACCCAGAACCAGACACCATGCACTGCACTGATCGCAGAATATGCACCCTGCTGAGTGACCGAGTATTCACTCCAGATCAATCCGTGCCATTGGGTGGTGACGGCAAGGAGAAAGGTGGTGAATGGCAAGATCACGCCCCACGTGACGAAGCGCTGCAGCCAATTGTTGGTGTAATTCCCATAATTTATCGCGAATACAAGCCAGAAATACGGCGCGAATGGGATTCCCGCGTATTGGGCAATTCCCCAAAAGAATTTGGTCTTCAGGTCTGCGCCGGCGATCTCAAGTGCATAGAAGAGCGACCAGAGCGCCATGCTCAATGCCATTAAGGCAAGTGCCGTCGCGCCGTTAACAAAGCGCCGCCTCCATGCGTAAATAGTGATGGAAAAGGCGATCCCCGCGACGAAGATCAAAGGAAGGATGTAAGGAGAATAGGAATATTGCATGGCGTTCCTGAGAACTGCTTGGCTATTTTTTAGATCGAGGCGGATTATACCTTTCGCATTTCGGTGGAGATATTACAGAAATGTTATTAGAACTGGACGCAAAAATAGTCCATAACCTGACCATAAATTGATGTTTGTGCGCGGTAAGAACTTGAGGAGGTCTCTTTTATAAGGTTTCTTGTTGAAAACTTATATATGCAACCAAACCGATTACAGTAAGTGCGATTCCTACAAGACCCACCCAGCCAGGGAAAACACCATTAAGGAAGATGATCTCACCCAGGAGCGAAAAAACCACTTCAAGGGATTGGGTCGAATCAACAGCGGAGACTTCGTATGGTTTGTGCGCCAAATGGCGGGCATTCAAAAATAGCGTGGTGGCGATTACGCCTGATAATAAAGCGACCAACGCTGTGCTGACGAGTTGTCCGCTGCCTGGCGGGGACGGTGAGGTGAAAAGCAGCAACCCAGCCCAAAAGGGAAGGGAGCCGAGAGTCAACAATAAGACGCGCGCAAAAGCATTTTCCAATATCGGGTGTTGAATATGCGGCAGGCGTGGATGTTTTCCTTTGCGCGATTCCCAGACCAGTTGATTGCCAATCGGGTAAGCAAATGCTGCACCAAGGACGGGCAATGCACTCAACAGCACTTCGTGCAGGCTGGTCATTGAGGCGTGTTCCACGTTCACTAAAACAATACCCGTAAAGATAATGCCCGTGAAGATCAACCCCTTGCGTGGAACACTGTGCCCGAAGAATAAAAGGACGATCGGCGTAGCCAGGATGGTGGTTTGCCAGGTGGTGGCAACGACCCATCCTGCGGCATATTGTGAACTAAAAGTGATGAGCGAATAAAAGACCCCAAAGCCAATACTACCGGCAACGACCCAGAAAAGCCAATGCTTGAGGAATACATCCTTCACATCCGCGAGCGCTTTTTCACCTTGGGTGGCAAGCAGGATCAGGATGAGCATGACCAGCATAAAACCAAAACGCAGTGAGGCTGTCCATGCCCAATGCCCGCCTTGCAGGCTCAAGGCGCGGTTAATGACGAAGGTGCTGCTGAAGAATAAGGCAGCCAGGCTGCCAAGAGAGATGAGACGAGGCATTTTTATCAGATCGGATTGGCAGCCGAGAACTGCGACGCGGCGAACTTGCGCCCTTCCCGGTGGAGCATGGCACGATCTACTTCGTCATTCAAGATCATGTCTGCCATTTGCTCGCCGTAGCGGTGAATATTTCCAATGGCGCTTGCATCGTCCAGCGCAATGTTTTCTTCCAGGTCCACCTGGTACCGTCTGAAATCGAGGTCGGGGAAGAAGGTATCTACCAGCCGAACTTGCTGATCATCGGCTGAATAAGAAAAGCCGTCCAAAATATGCGGGATCCATCCCAGCGCGCTGAACTTATCCGCTTCTCCCGGTCGCACAGAGGGAAGTGTGCGTCCCGCCCCCAGACTGATCAAGGTCACTTCACCTGGGTCCCAGTTGAGGACGTATTGAGTTTCGTAAGCCGCAAGGTAACACGGATTATTGTATGAGCCCACGCCGCCATCGATATACTGACCGTCCACCACGGGGAAATAAGTAGGCGCAGCGGCAGAGGCAAGCACGGCTTTGTAAAAAGGCCAGTTGGCGTATTGCGGCTTATCGGTTTTCAAGAATCGCGTTTTGTTATGGATCACATCGAACGTGGTTGTGACCATTTTTCGGGTTGGATGCTTTTGCTTGAATTCTTCGAAGGTCATATCGGCAAGGATATTTTTCAATTGCTGCATGAATGCCTGGTTGCTGTATTGATGGTTTACAAAGAACTTGAACGGCATGGCATTCTTCCATCTTTTTTTGAAAACCTCTTCGCAAAAATTTGGAAATAAACCATCGAGTTCTGTAGCAGAGAGGTCCACGGCCAGTGCTGCGGCAATGATCGCACCAGCCGATGTGCCGACCGTCAAATTTACAATATCCGGCAGGCGGATGTTCAATTTTTCTTCAACCCGGCGCAGGGCACGGGTTGCGATACCGCCGCGTACCCCGCCGCCATCTATTGCAAGGACAAGATGTTTACGAAATGGTTTCATGGTTTTATTGCCCTGGTGATGTTCGGTTAAACATTGAAACTCGTCTTTTCTTTGACGGTCTTGGGCAAACTGGGCAGGTGACTGCGTTCCACTAGGAAGGTCGAAACCTCAGTTAACTCTTTGAAGATGTAATGCTGCCTCAACGCGCCTTCGAGATAACCGGCTCCGCTCGTACCGCCTGTGCCAGAACGCATGCCGATCATGCGGCGTGCCATCAGCATATGCTTGTAGCGGAATTGCGAGAGCATCTCGTCAATATCGATCAGGGTGGAGAGCAGATCGAATGGCTGTTGGAAGATGGGCAGATTACGGTACATCATGATGAACAGAACCGCGCGCATCGCGCCTACTGAAAACTCGCCCAAGCCTTCCTTGTAAAAAATGCGTTCCAGTTCATCGAACTGACGCAGTTCCACTGAGCCGGACAGACTGTTTTTATAGATCTGTTTGTAATCGCTCCAAAACTTTTGCTCTCCTTCCTCCAGCGGATACTGGGATTGGAAGTCGCGCCACAAGGCTTCATCGAAGAAGGGAGTTCGCTCTGCCCATTTGATGACCAGCCCTTTGAGCGTCGCCTCGGACTCTACGCTGCTGATCGCGTCGTAGTCCCGTTGATTGAATCCACCCGGACGGGTGTTCTTGTAATAGTTTGACTTGTAGCGTTGATCCATCTTCAGCCCCAGTTTGGCTTCGATGATGCGGAATTGCAAACTCTGGAACCCGGAAGACGGTACAAGCAGGTCGCGGAATTCGAGAAAATCCATCGGTGTCATAGATTCGAGGATATCCACCTGGCGATTGACCACTTCGAATATCTTCACCACCCGTTTTAACTTCTGGACGGCAATACTCATTTCTCCGGCGTTGTCTAATACGTTATCCGTGTCAAAGATACGGCGGACTTGATCGAGTTCGTGGATGACCATCTTGAACCAAAGCTCATAGGCTTGGTGGATGATGATGAAGAGCATTTCGTCAGTCTGCTCGTTGCTTTTGGGATGCTGGCTGCCAAGGATTTTATCTAGTTCGAGATAATCGGTGTAATACAAAAGTTCTTCGCTCATATGGGAACCTCTCTTTGGTTGGGTTTGAATTCTTTGTAGTCAAGAAATATGTTTTTAGCGCTTGCTAAAATATGCGTGGACAATATCCGAGTAATTTACATTGGTGTGTTCATTCAGTATACGAAAGAAATCATCGCTTGTGGCAATCCCATTCTTTTCTTGAGAATAGTAATCCTGCAGGAAGGCGAAGAAGGCTTCGTCTCCGATGCGTTCTCGCAGGTCTTTTAGGAAATGTGCACCGTTGAAGTAGACAATGGCTTTGTAGGTGTCTGCGTTTTGACCTTCGTAAATGGGAATGTCAATCTTGCCTTGTGGATCGAAAAAGTCGATACGATAAGACCACCACCAGGGAATCAGGTCAGGATAAACGGACTCGTAATAAAGCAACTCTGAATAAGTTGTCAGTGCTTCGTCTAACCATGCCTCTTCAGCTTGGTCATTCGCTACTTGCTCAAACCACCATTGATGCCCCGTTTCGTGAACCGCGACCATGGTTAGGTAATTTTGAACCGTACCATCGTACAGGTCATAAAAGCTGCGGCTATGGAAATATAACCCGGAAAATTCCATACTGTCTTTGAAATCAGCAATGACGATCGAGAGGGTGTTGTGTGGATATTTGCCAAAGCGTTGGGAAAATACCTGCAATGCCTGCGCACTTGCACTCATGGCGGCTTCGCCTGCATTTTTATAGATCGGCAGATAGTAACTGTAGACTGTGACATTGTCCACTTGAGTTTGCGAGACCTGGAATTCGCGGCTGGCAGAGATGGCAAAAGCACGCCCATTCGTCAAGGTGTACGAGGTAGAGGCGCCTTTCTGTTCGGCAGATCCGCTGGCGGCAACGATGGGTTGGTTTTCGGGAGTCGTGAATTTCAAATTAACATCAAAGTCCGCGATGGGATACACCAGATATTCACCATGCGACCACGGCTCGCGGATGACCCATTCGCCATCTTTGAAAGGTACGATGAAAGGATACCAATTGACCAGGTTCATTTGAATGTCGCTGTAGCCGAAGATTCTAGCTCGTTGGCTATGGACCTGATCCATGTAGGGAAGAGAGAGGCTGTAGCGTAGAGTCACTGTCGAAACCGAATCAGGCGCGAGTGGAGTCGGAAGCGGGAGGTCGAGTCGGTGCTGGTTTAATGCATAGCCCGTCACGGGAATTTCATCGACTGTAACTTCATTTAGATGAAAACAATCCACCCAAAGGTTGGCAGCGATGGCGAGGGTAAGAGCGGGCAGTTCCTGCCCGGTGTGATTTGGGTATTGAATGCGCTCGGTCACACTGACACGATGAAGGTCGTAATCGATCACGGTGTCGAGAAGGTAACTGGTGTGGTCTGGAATCCTTGGTGTTTCTGCGGTTGGAGCTTGCGTGGGCGTTTCTGTGGCTTGCTCTGTAGGTTTGGGCGCGAACGTTGCTGTGGGTTGTGCCGCCGTGGGCAGAGAACAGGCAAAGACAAAGAGAATAAGCAGAGGGAAGGATGAGCGCAGTTTCATAATGTTGCGCCGAATTATAGCCCCTTGATATAGTGGGATTTGATCACAGCGCGGCATCTGCTACATAGTTGAGCGCTTTTTATTTCTGAAGAAGGTTGGCAAAATTGTCGGCTAGTCCGATTGAGAAAAATAAACTGAAAATAAGGAGCGGACCCGCTATTCCGATCACGGCCGCGGCAAACAGGTTGAAATAGAGTTTCTGTTTCGGTGTTTTCGACCTGGCAGTTTCCATCTTTCCGTAAATGAACCCGATGGCGAGACTGGTCAGCGCGCCGAACAAAATCTGCGGGATGATGCAAATGGGGAGGATCCACGCAAACCCCAGGGCGACCGAAGAAAAGGATGTGCTGGGCGAAATGCCGATGCCTGTCAGCAAAAGATTGAGCAGACCGAGAAAGATGAAACCGATCAAACTCGCCAATGGGTTAATGATGGCTCCGGTTACTGCATAGATCAGATAGTGATGCGGAGGCAGGTTGTTCGGGTTTTGTTGATTGTCGAAGTGGTCACCCATAAAAAACTCTCTTATAAAATCGTTTCTTATCGACACAGATTTCTTATTATAACTTGTGCAGGCTGGTCCATTTCAATATGTGAAAATTGGGAGTGCCCATCATCCAAAATGCAAAGCGATCGTTTCGTCAGACTCCCTCCTCGTGCGCGGACCTGCTGCACAGTGCAGCGAAGGCAGCAGTGTTGGTTTCGGCGTTCGACACTTTCTGAAAATAAAAACTCGCCATGATGAATGCAAATTCATCATGGCGAGTTTTTGATTAAATTTACAATGGCTCAAACCGCGCCGTGAAGTGACGCAGCAATTCTGGGGCGTAGGTGAACCTGTACCCTTTTACTTTGTTGGCACGCGACTTGATGGCAACAAGACAATCTGCCACATAGTCAAGATGACTTTGTGTATACGTCCGGCGCGGAATGGCGAGGCGAAGAAGTTCGAGCGCAGGGTAATGCCATTTGTTATCTTCCGGGTCGAGGCAGGCGAACATTACCGAGCCGATCTCCACGCCGCGAATGCCGCCCTCGCGATAAAGCTCGACAGCAAGGGCTTGCGCGGGGAATTCGTAATTGGGGATATGCGGAAAGATCGCTCCGGCATTGACGTATACGCCGTGACCACCGGTCGGCTGAAGGGTGGGAATCCCGGCTTCGTTCAGGCGTGAGGCGAGGTATGCTGTTTGCCCAAGACGATAGCGCAAATAGTCTTCGTCCAAGCCTTCATAGAGTCCAACCGCCATGGCATCCAGATCGCGTCCGGCAAGCCCGCCATAAGTTGGGAAACCCTCGCGCAAAATCAACTCGTTCTTCACGTTTTGGAAGAGTGTGTCGTCGTTCATGCAGATCAACCCGCCGATGTTAACGATGGCGTCTTTCTTGGCAGACATGGTCATGCCGTCTGCAAGTGCATACATTTCATGCGCGATCTCTTTGACTGATCTATTTTCATAACCGGGTTCACGCTGTTTGATGAAATAAGCATTCTCAGCATACCGCGCCGAGTCGATGAAGAATGGGATGCCGTTCTCGCGGTAGACCTGAGCCACTGCTTTGAGGTTTTCCATCGAAACGGGCTGACCGCCTCCGGCATTGTTCGTGACGGTGATCATACCCAGTGGAATTTGCTCACGCCCATACTTTGCGATGAAGGCTTTGAGCTTATTGATATCCATGTTCCCTTTGAAGGGATGACGGTTTTCGGGGTCGTGTGCTTCGTCGATGACGAGGTTGGCGGGGCGACCCTGCCGGGCGCGGATGTTGGCATCGGTGGTGTCGAAGTGCATGTTGCTCGGCACCCATTGACCCGGTTTCACTAGGCATGCGGCGAGGATGTTCTCGGCAGCGCGTCCCTGATGGGTGGGGGCGAAATGCTTGAAACCGAAGACATCTTCCACGGCGGTTTTGAGACGCTGAAACGAACGCGCACCTGCGTAGGACTCGTCGCCGCGCATGATGGCTGCCCATTGCTCAGAACTCATCGCACCGGTGCCTGAGTCGGTCAGCAGGTCAACGAACATGTCTTCGGCTTTCATCAGGAAGAGGTTATAGCCTGCTTCCTGAAGTGCCGCTTCCCGCGCTTCAGGCGGGATGAGATGAATGGCTTCGGTTACTTTAATACGAAACGGTTCGGGTGGATAGATGGGGGTCATTTGGTCTCCTAGAAATTTGAGTTTGCGTCAAATTTTGGGTAGCGAGCCTGGCGTGTGTTCCCCTGGTAGCCATTCGGTCTCCAATGACATGGTAATTTTATAACTAATCTCTTTTTTTGTTCTGTAACAAATGTCATGAATTTTGTTTTGCAATTCGTTTAGTCAAGTTGTTGTGACAAAAAATACAAACCGTAACTTTTTCAGTCCGGTGGGGCTGTTAACATTGTCTTCACACAAGCATAACGACGGGTATAATCGAGCCCAATCACGACCGCACGGCATTTGCAAGCTCATTCCATTTCATAGGATTTGCATGTGACCACCATCTTTTTTGCTACGGATATTCACGGTTCTGATATTTGCTGGAGCAAGTTTCTAAATGCGGGGAAATTTTACGGCGCGGATCAACTGATCCTCGGCGGCGATATGACGGGCAAGGCAGTGGTCCCGTTCATTCACCAGGGCGGCTTGAATTATCGCGTCACCTTACTCGAACAGGTTTTTGAAATTACCAACGAAGACGAAATGACGGACATGAAAAAGAAGGTCCGCAGTCGTGGCTATTATCCCTATCTCACCAACCCTGATGAAATTCAAGACCTCGAAAAAGACCCGGCTCTCGTGAGCAAGATCTTTTTGCAGGAAGTCTTGAAAGTCGTCCAGCAGTGGATGGAACTCGCCGAGAAAAAACTCGCCGGAACCGGCATGAAGATCTATTGCTGCCCTGGCAACGATGATATGGATGAGGTCGATGACATCATCCGTGAAAGCCGCGTAGTGGAGTTGGCAGAGGGCAACGTCACCATGCTGGCAAGTGGACATGAAATGATCGCGTCCGGCTGGAGCAACATCACACCCTGGGCGACGCACCGTGAAGAGGGTGAGGATCAGCTCGCAGTTAGGTATGAAGCGATGATCTCTCAGTTGAAGAATCCCGCGACTTCCATTTTCAACATCCATGTGCCGCCGCATAAGTCCGGCTTGGATGAAGCGCCAGAGTTGGATAAAGACTTGCGCCCAGTCTTGGCGGGTAATTCGATGATTCCCGTCGGCTCGACAGCGTTGCGTAAAGCGATCGAAAAGACCCAGCCGCTGCTGAGCTTGCATGGGCACATTCACGAAGGACGCGGGTCGACGCGCATTGGAAAAACGCTTGTGATCAATCCCGGTTCCATGTATGAGCAGGGGACACTGCTTGGAGCCATTATCAAGCTCGGAAAGAATAAGGTCGAGAATTACGTTCTGACAACCGGTTAATTCACGCGTTTGCGTGTAAAGACAACATCATACAGAGGAGAGTTGTTATGAGTGACTTGTTTGTCCGTAAGGCGACTGGCATGGTACGTTCATGGTCAGTCTTCGACGCGTTCGTCTACGCGTTCTTTTCCATCAATCTGGTAACCCTGGGTCTTTATATTTTCAGCCAGATGTATTTCTTTGAAGGCGGCATGATCAACGCGTTGTTGGTGAGCGCCTTCTTCCTCGTCTTTGAGATCATCGTGTATGCCTCACTCATTTCGGTGATGCCCCGTGCTGGCGGTGATTATGTGTGGATGACACGCATCTTTGGTGGAGCGGTGGGCTTCATCCTTGCCATGACGGGCTGGTGGTTCACCTTGTGGCTGTGGGTTCCGTTGTATGGCGATATGCTGCGTCATATTGTGATCACGCCCATCTTGGGTTTGCTGGGCGCCACCAGCACCGCCTTGTGGTTTGGGCAGACGGAGATCGGTCTGTTCGTGACCACGCTCATCACCGTTGGTCTCGCCACACTGACGGTCATCCTCGGCATGAAGACCTATGCTCGCATTCAGAAGTTCTCCTTCTATGCAGGTATGCTTGGCTTCTTGATTGTGTTAGTCTTGCTCCTCACGGGCTCGCCAGAGGCTTTCAAAGCCGGGTTGGAAAAATATGCTGTGAGCGTGTTCGGCGCGCAACCGGGTGTGTATGATGCCACGGTTCAAGCCGGTACCGATGCGGGTGCGATCACTCCCATGTGGGGCGGCTCGCTTAATTCGATCCTTTTGCTTCTGCCTTACCTCGTGTTCTTCAACTTGTTCCCCAACTGGGGCGCGACTCTTTATGGGGAAGTGCGCGGCGCAACCGATTACAAACGCAACTTTGCAGGCATGGCGTGGGGCTTGGGCGTCACAACCGTGTTAGGTATTGTGTTCTTCCTTGCAGTGAACAAGACCATTGGCTGGGACTTTTACATGCAAGCCAATGCCGCCTGGTGGAATTCCGTCTGGTATGGTGCTGAGTCACCGTTGCCGTTCTGGCCCTACCCGGCACTTTTCGCTGCCTTCCTCACCAATAACACGTTTGTTCAATTGATCATCATTGTGTTGATGAGCTTCTGGTGGTTTGGTTGGGTGGGTACAGTGTTCTTGTCCTCTACGCGTGTGATCTTCGCCGCAGCCTTCGACCGCCTGCTCCCTGAAAAAGCCGCTGAGTTGAATAACAACGGCACACCAGTCAATGCGATCTTGCTCATGGCAATTCCGGCGGTGATCGTTTCGTATTTATTTGCGTTCAATGAAGCGGGCTTCCGCTCACTGACATTGTTCGGTACGCTCGTGATTGCGGTGATGTACCTCGGCACCTCGATTGCGGCAATGATCCTGCCGTACACCAAGAAAGACTTGTTCGAGGCTTCGCCCATTGCCAAGATAAAAGTGGCGGGTATTCCATTGATTACCGTTGCAGGCGCAATTTTCAGCGGCTTCGCACTCTACTTGCTGTATCAGTGGATCCTCGACCCGAACGCGCTCTATGGCATTGGGTACAGCATCAACCCGAATGGATTAAAGAATCAAACTTCCATGATCTTGATGTTCGTCTTCTATGTAGGCGCGGCTGGTGTGTACTATTACTTCAAAGCCCGTCGCAAGAGCGAAGGCATCGACATGGATAAGGTTCAGTCTGAAATTCCAGTCGAGTAGTTGAATTAAATAAAAGACCTGACAGGCTCTAGAGCCTGTCAGGTCTCTTTAATTTTCAGGAGCTGCGTATGTCCATTATCGAAGAAATTGCCGCCAAAGTGGAGGATTGGAAAGGGAAAGATATTTCCATTCACCAGCTTTCAGGCGGGCTCACCAACACCAATTACAAAGTCACTGTTGATGGCAAACCCTATTTCGTCCGCGTGCCTGGTGAAAGTACCGATCTGCTCGCCATCGACCGCAACAACGAATATCACAACACCCAGGCGGCCGCCAATGCAGGTGTCGCGCCCAAGGTGCTGAATTATTTCCCGCAGCACAACGTGATGATCCTGGAATTCTTGGATGGCAAAACCATGTCGAAAGATTCCCTTAACGAGCCTGAGATGCCCTCCCGCATGGCGCACGCCATAAAACGACTCCACGCTGGCGAACGCTTCCTCACCGACTTCAACATGTTCCGCCTCACAGAGTATTACCTACGCCTGTGCAGTGAGCGCGGCTTCAAAATCCCCGCAGGCTACCCCGAGCGGATGCCCACCGTGAACGAGATCGAAAAAGCTATGTCGGTCAAGCCGCTCGCAACCGTCCCATGCAATAACGACTTGCTCGCCGAAAACTACATCGACGATGGCAAACAACTCTGGCTGATCGATTATGAATACAGCGGCAACAACGACCCAACTTTTGAGCTGGGCAATACTTGTCAGGAAATGCAATTCAATGATGAGCAGATCAAAGAAGTCTGCGCTGCCTATTTTGGTGAAGCCACTCCGCAACTGATCGCGCGTATGAAACTCAATATGATCATGTCTGACGTGGGGTGGGGCTTATGGGCGGCTATTCAAGCCAGTATCTCCACTATCGAATTTGACTTCTGGGGCTGGGCGCTCGAACGCTGGGGCAGGGCAGTAGAGAAAATGGACTCGGCTGAGTTTTCCATCTGGATGAAGGATGTAACGCAATAAGCAACAAGAGTAAAATGGGAAGCAGGAAACCTCTTTGATGGAATCACAACTCGACCTCGTGCAGGAAATGTACCGCCTCGTGGAAGCCGCGAACGCAAAAAAGATCCAACTCCGTGCCATTGGCGGGTTGGCAGTGGAAACACATAACAAGACCAAGCATCCGCTCTTCAAACGCGAATTCGCCGACCTGGATTTTTGCGTCCCGCTCAAACAACGCCGCGAATTCGAAGCCTTCATGCCCGAAGTCGGCTATGTTCCGCATAAACAATTCAATGTCCTGAATGGCGACCAACGCCAGATCTATTATCACAACCCATCTGAGATGAAAGTAGATATTTTCGTTGGTCACTTTGAGATGTGCCACAGAATCCCGCTCGAAGAACGTCTTAATGCTGATCCGATTACCATTCCCTTGGCTGAGCTGTTCCTTTCCAAGGTACAGATCATCGAACTTAATCGAAAAGATGCTTTCGACCTCACGTCCATTCTGTTGAATAACAAAACTGGCGAAGGCGATAACGAAACTATCAACCTCAAGATATTGGCACAGTTAGGCAGTGCAGATTGGGGTTTGTACAAGACCACGTCACTCAATCTCGATAAGATCGAAGCGATGTTGCAGAAGAACGAAATTCCGCTTAATGACGAAGAGAAGGCGCTAGTTATAGGGCGCATCAACGATATTCGACGTACATTTGCCGAGATGCCCAAACCGATGGCATGGCAACTGCGTGATCGCGTTGGGACGCGTGTCAAGTGGTATATTGAAGTAGAAGAGGTGCAGCGATGAAAAATATCCGTCTGGTATTCGCTCTGCTTATTTTGGTTATTTCTCTTTTTCTTCTATTTTGGGGTTTTTTGCCAAATCCGCGCGAAACCCGTATTCAGACCATATCGCCGACTGAAATGCGGCTACCGACTCCTTCTTCATTTCAATTTTCACTGACTTCTGTTGTATGAGAACGCCTCTTTTTACTCTCCGTAATCTTATACTCATTGGTCTTGTTGCTATTGCCTTCGTTATCCTTTCTGCATGCGGAAGTGCCCCAGCAATGACAGCTGAACCGGCAGCTTCCACAGAAGAATCTCCAGATTCTCCCACTGCTAATCCGCCTGCCACCCCAACTTCTGAGTTTATTATTCCTGTGACTGGTGGAGGAGATGAAACTGCTCCGGCTCTGCTTGAAACCCGTCGCCTGACTTTGGAGTATCCTACTCAGATCAAGGTAGGTTCCGGTAGTGATGTGATTCGTCTCGCGCTTGAAGTGGACGATCTGGGAAACATCACGCCAACTGCTCTGGTTGACGGGAATGTCATTGAAGGGGAAGTCATTCAGATTCCCAACTTGTACGAGACTCACAATGTCACAGCAGAAGCTTTTTATGAGGTAGCTGGGTTGGAAGTTGAACCCTCGGGGGCTACATTCAGACCCCTCAAGCCGGGAGAACGGGTTACCTTCACCTGGAGTGTCCGCGCTCAGGATGTTGGCACCTATGGAGGCACGATCTGGTTATTCCTAAATTTTGAGAATCGCTCCACTGGTGAAAAAGAACGAAAAGAGATTGCCGCTCAGATCTTTGATATAAAAGTTGTTGACTTTTTCGGGTTTTCAACCAATTTTGTAAAGTCTTCCGGTGTAGTCGGCTCTGTATTGGGCGTGATCGTGGGTTTCCCATTCTTCAAGGATATTGTCAAATCCCTATTTGAACGATTGTCGAAGAGCAAACGGAAAGCAAGTAAGGCAAAAAAGAAAACGTGACAAATATCACCCAAAAAATTGACAACCATTAACGGGGGGCTAAATTGTTCTTTATGGTACAATGCGCGAGTTGTAACACATTTCCCAATGGAGCTAAATAAATGAATGAGTGGTTGTATGTCGCCTTATTTATCATTGTGGGTTTGATCATCCCAATTGGCGCGATCGCCGCTGGCTTTATTTTTGGTCCCAAGAAGCCGAATCCCATTAAAGAGTCAACCTATGAATGCGGTATTGAGCCTGTAGGTGAAGCGTGGATTCAATTCAAGGCGCAGTACTATATCTTTGCCCTGGTCTTTCTGGTATTCGATGTTGAAGCGGTATTCCTTTTCCCGTGGGCTGTAAAACTTGGTCAGCTTGGCTTGTATGCCGTGATCGAGGGCATTGTCTTTGTTGCCATTCTAGTCGTTGGGCTGGTTTATACATGGCGCAAGGGAATGTTGGAATGGGCGTAAATCTGAAATAAATTCATTGAGAAGGCTGACGGGAGATATCCTTTCAGCCTTCTCTTTGTGTAATAGGAGTGATTTATGAGTTTTTGGAATGACCCCTTAAAAGTCGCTGCAGACTGGTTGGAGGGTGTCTTCATGGGTTGGGGTATGAACGCTGTACTCTCCCATGTACTTGTCGCCTTTCTCGGTGTGCTCCTGCTCATCACAGTGTTGATGGTGCTGGATATCTTTTTGGTTTGGATCGAGCGCAAAGTCGTAGCGCGCTTCCAGGACCGTTTGGGCCCCAACCGTTTGGGTCCGTACGGATTGATCCAACCTTTCGCTGACATTATCAAACTCATTATCAAAGAGGATACAACGCCTGGCGGGGCGGATAAGGTAGTCTACAACCTCGCCCCGATCCTTTCGATGATGTCTGTGTTGATCCTGTGGGCGGTGGTTCCGCTTGCGCCTGTGATGTTGGGCGTGGATTTGAACGTCGGCGCGCTGTTCCTTATTGCTGCGGGCGCCATCGGAACTCTTTCCATCATCATGGCGGGCTGGTCATCGAACAACAAGTTCGCGATGATCGGCGGTTTCCGTCAGGTAGCGGTGATGGTTTCCTTCGAAGTTCCCATGCTGACCATGCTGCTCATCCCCACCATTTTTTCCGGGTCGATGAATATGAACGCGATCATCGGGGCGCAGGATGTCTGGTTTGTCTGGATTTCGCCGCTTGGCGCGTTGATCTTCCTCATCGCCGCCATTGCCGAACTGGGGCGCGCTCCCTTCGATCTTGCTGAAGGCGAGTCTGAGTTGGTGTCCGGCTTCAATATTGAATATTCCGGCATGAAGTTCGGTATGTTCTATGCGGGCGAACTCCTGCACGCTTTTACCTTTGGCGGTTTTTGGTCGATCCTGTTCTTTGGCGGCTACCGCTTCTTCGGTCTCGAGCAGGTCAGCCCATTCCTGGCGATCCTGGTCATGATCTTCAAAGCGATGCTTGGGTATTGGGTCATCATGTGGGTCAAATACACCATGATGCGCATCCGTATCGATCAGATGCTTTCATTTAACTGGAAATTTCTCACGCCGTTGTCCTTTGCCCTTTTGCTGGTGACCGCATTGATGAATGCGCTTCTCGCCTCCGCTCCGACCTGGCTCTACGTCCTGGGCATGTTCCTGGCAAATGTAGTGACCGGTTGGATCGCGCTGGAGATCGCGCGTTCGGCAACCCGAAATGAACGTGAACGGCTGGAGGGTCCCAAAAAGGTTGCGGAAGTTTCGCACTAATCGGGAGAATGTGACATGACTGGTGCTCAAATAATTTTTCTCGTGGTTGCACTTTATACCCTTGGCTCTGCGCTGATGGTGGTGACGACCCGCAATCTCGTTCACGCTGCTTTGTGGCTGGTTTCCACATTGTTCGGCGTGGCAGTGGTTTATGCACTTTTGAATGCGAGTTTTATCGCTGTAGTGCAGGTAGTGGTTTACATCGGTGCCATTGCCATCCTCTTCATCTTTGCCGTAATGCTCACCCGCAAGGATATGCGTGATTCTGGACAGCAGATGAACAAGAGTTGGTGGGCTGGCGCGTTGGTGGCTGTGCTTGCGTTTACCGGGTTGGTGTTCCTGCTTTCAGGTTGGAGCGGCTTCACGAAGACAGCGGCAGAGCTTCCGGCGGGGTTCGATGCGGTCGGTTTGTTGGGCGAGGCGTTGGTTTCGCCTGAGGCGTATGTGTTGCCGTTCGAAGTGGCGTCTGTGCTTTTATTGGCGGCATTGGTGGGCGCGGTGTATGTCGCGTTCAATAAAAAATAAGGAGGCACACAAATATGGTTCCTCTTTCCTGGTATCTACTTCTTGCGGCGGCATTGTTCGGCATTGGCTTGTTTGGTGTGCTGGTGCGTCGTAACGCCATCGCGATCCTTCTCGGCATTGAGTTGATGCTCAACGCTGTGAATATCAACCTCGTATCCTTCTGGCGTTACAGCGATGTACTAACCTCGATGTCTGGGCAGGTTTTTTCTGTCATCGTGTTTGCTGTAGCCGCTGCCGAAGTATCTGTAGGTCTGGCATTGGTCATTTCTGTGTATCGCCGCCGCAATACGGTGATCGCAGATGAACTCGATATGTTGAAGTGGTAGGGAGTTATGTCTACTGAATTAATTATCTGGTTACTTCCCCTCCCGCCTGCACTGGCGTTCTTTCTGATCGTCTTGTTCACGAATCGGAGCAAAGCGCTGAGCCATTCTGTGGCTGTAGGCGCGGCTTTCCTTTCCTGGCTGGGCGCGATGATCGTTTTTGTCCGCTCGTTGGGCGTGGAACATTTGGCTGAACACCCGTTCACCTCCTCGATTAATTGGCTGCCGACGGGTGATACGTTTTTGAAGATCGGTGTACTTATCGACCCGCTCTCTGCCACGGTTTTGTTCTTCGTCGCCTGGTGTGTGTTGATGATCTTCGTCTACAGTATCGGATACCACAACTTCGGTCAGCCGGCAGGCGACCATGACCATGCCGGGTTGCCGCCTCATGGCGCGACTGTTCACGGACACACTGTCCCTTCAGTGGAGCCGATGTACTCACGCTTCTTCGCTTTCATCGGCTTGTTCGCTTTTGGCATGCTCACCCTTGTGGTTTCCGATAACGTGCTGACCATGTTTGTCGGCTGGGAGATCATGGGGTTGTGCTCCTACCTGCTGATCGGTTTCTGGTACGGCAAAGAATCTGCGCGTAATGCGGCGATCAAAGCCTTCATGACCACCCGCATCGGCGATGTGTTCATGCTCTTAGGTATCGCTTTCCTTTACAGCGTGACCGGTTCACTTTCCTTCCGTGACATTTTCAGCGAAGAAGTTTTACACGCCCTCGCTTCTGTTCCTACGGGCATCTTTGGTCTTTCGGCCGCTGGTTTGATCGGTCTGTTGCTCTTCATTGGCACGGTAGGGAAATCTGCCCAGTTCCCGTTGCATGTCTGGCTGCCAGACGCGATGGAAGGTCCGACCCCCGTCAGCGCCATGATCCATGCGGCGACGATGGTCTCCGCAGGTGTATATGCGGTCATCCGCATGTTCCCGATCATCAGCCTCGATGAAAAGACCATGACGGTTGTGGCGTTCATTGGTGCATTTACAGCGATTTTCGCTGCCACCATTGCAGTTGCCCAGAACGATATCAAACGTGTTTTGGCATATTCAACCATTTCCCAGCTTGGTTTTATGATCGCAGCGCTCGGCATTCATGCTTATGTCGCGGCGACTTTCCATCTGGTAACCCACGCCTTCTTTAAGGCGTTACTCTTTCTTGGTTCCGGTTCCGTCATCCACGGTATGGAGCACGGTGTTCTACACACGGGTAACCACAAAGTAGACCCGCAAGATATGTTCAACATGGGCGGTTTGAAAGACAAAATGCCCAAAACTTTCTGGACCTTCCTCATCGGCGGTTTCGCCCTTTCCGGTTTCCCGCTGGTAACTGCTGGCTTCTGGTCGAAGGATGAAATCCTTGCGGATGCGTGGGCACATGGACATACAATTGTTTTCTTCACCCTCGCCATTGCCGCCTTCCTGACCGCTTTTTACACCATGCGCCAGATCACCTTGACCTTCTTTGGTGAAGCTCGCACGGAAGAAGCCAAACACGCGCATGAAACTCCGTGGACGATGACAACCCCGTTGATCGTTCTTTCTGTGTTCGCGGTTGGCTTTGGCTGGGTGGGCATGCCCAAGTGGATCACCGGTGGATTGGTTGAAAACTGGTTCCATCATTTTATTGGGTCGATGCTGCACGAACATTCTGAAGAATTAGCCTTCAATATCGTTCCGTTGGGCACATCGCTCTTGGTCGCCCTTGGCGGTCTAACGGCTGGATATTTCGCGTATCGTAATGTGAAGTCTCCCGCTGAAGACAAGCTACAGATCCCTGTTCTCAAGAACAAGTGGTATGTGGATGAACTTTACAATGTTTTGTTCATCAAACCCGCTGTCTGGTTCTCGGAAGTCTTCGTCTCCAAGTGGATGGATAAAGGCTTCATCGATGGCATCCTTCACCTATTCGGACCCGCCACCGGCGGAGTCGGAAGCGCGATCCGCAATTACTTTGACCTGCCCGTCATCAATCATTTCTTTGGCGATGGTTCCGCCGAAGTGACCTGGTGGTTCGGCAGAAATCTTCGCCCCATTCAAACGGGACGCATCCAGCAGTATCTTATTCTCTCGTTGATCGTTCTGTTCGTGGTCGGCGGGCTGCTGTACTTCCTGTTGATGGCATAGGAGCCAAGCGATGGACTTTTTCAGCACACATCTCCTTAGCCTGATCCTCTTCCTGCCTGCGATATCGGCAGTGATCATGCTCTTTTTACCGAGCGATGCGCGGCTTCAACGTTGGTTCGCTTTCAGCGCCAGCCTGATCCCCTTCATCCTGACGCTCGTCCTGTGGAATCGCTTCGATGCGAACGCCGCGGGTTTTCAATTTCAGGAAAAATATACCTGGTATGCCGCCATCAATGCTTCCTTCCATGTTGGCGTTGACGGTATTTCATTGGCGATGGTTTTCCTCACCACCTTCCTGACGCCGCTTGCCATTCTCGCTTCTTTCAGCGTGACAGACCGCGTCAAGCCTTACATGATGCTCTTCCTGTTCCTCGAAACAGGCATGCTGGGTGTTTTTCTGGCTTTAGACCTGTTGATCTTCTTTGTCTTTTGGGAGATCGGTTTGGTGCCAATGTACTTCCTCATCAATCAATGGGGGAGTGCCAACCGCGACTATGCCTCGCTTAAGTTCATGATCTATACCATGGGCGGCTCGCTTGGCTTGTTGCTCGCAGTGCAGATGCTCGGCGTTCTTTTCGGGACGTACGACCTGCTTGCCCTCTATCAACAGTGGAATTCACTGTCAGCGGATACCATCCTTATGGGCATGACCGTTGGCACAGTCAAGACGATCGCCTTCTGGGCGTTTGCAATCGCATTTGCGGTAAAAGTTCCTTTGTGGCCCTTCCACACATGGCTGCCGGATGCACATACGGAAGCTCCAACTGCTGGTTCGATGATCCTTGCGGGTGTGTTGCTCAAACTTGGTGCATACGGGTTTATTCGCCTGGTGCTTCCGTTGTATCCTCTTGAAGCCAAGATATTCGCGGGCGCGCTGGCAGTTCTGGCTGTGGGAGCCATTGTCTTTGGTGCGTTCGGCTCCTTTGGTCAGACGGATTTCAAGCGTTTGGTTGCTTATTCGTCAGTGAACCATATGGGCTTTGTTGTGCTTGGTATTGCCGCAGCCGGACTTGCCGCCGGTACCGCCGATGCGCAGATCGCCATGAGCGGTGCTGTCTTGCAGATGTTCAATCATGGTCTCTCTGCGGCGGGAATGTTCTTCCTTGTTGGCGTGATCTACGAGCGCACACATACCCGTAATTTGGACGAATTCGGCGGTTTGTTCCCGCTTGTGCCGATCTACGGCGGCATTTTGATCTTTACCTCGATGGCGTCGCTTGGTTTGCCGGGCTTGAACGGTTTTGTTTCCGAATTCATGATCGTGCGAGGCTCCTACCAGCCGTTGACCATCTACACCGCCATCTCCATGCTCGGCTTGCTCTTTACTGGTGCTTATATCCTCAAGGGCATCAAAAAGGTCCTGCATGGACCCATGAACGAGCACTGGGCTCACGGTGAACATAAACTGACCGAGATCAACTTGCGCGAGATCCTTGTGATGGTGCCGTTGATGGCGCTGATGCTCTTCACGGGTCTCTGGCCGATGTGGATTTTGAATATTATCAACAAGGCAGTGACAGCCCTCTTCTAATGCGTAATACGTAATGCGTAAATCACGAGTTACGCATTACGCAATACGAGGTGACTATGAATTTTCCAATTCTGAGCGTAATAACCTTCCTTCCGTTTGTTGCCGGTATGCTTATTTTGATGATGCCCGCGAATCGGAAGAATGAAGTCCGCGCAGTAGCTTTGGCGGCGGCGGTGATGGACTTGCTGCTTTCCGGCTGGGTCTACCTGCAATACCTGCTAAACGATATGCAGGGGTATCAATTTATCGAGAAATATCAGTGGATCAACATCCCGCCGCTCAACATCGCTCTGCACTTCGGTGTGGATGGCATGAGCGCTCCCCTGGTCCTTTTGACTGGCATCGTCATGTTTACAGGTGTTTTGATCTCCTGGGGCAATGACGATCCGCATGTCATGGCAGGCATTCAAGATCGCCCGCGTGAATTCTTCGCCTTCCTTTTCTTGTTGGCAGGCGGCGTATTCGGCGTATTCGTTTCGCTTGACCTGTTCATGCTTTTCTTCTTCTATGAGATCGCTGTGTTCCCGATGTACTTACTCATCGCCATTTGGGGTTGGGTTAAGACACGTGAGTATGCGGCGATGAAGCTGACCTTGTACCTGTTCATTGGTTCCGTGGTTGCTCTCGTTGGAACACTTGCCATGTACTGGACCCAGTATCAGAATACAGGTGTACTTTCCTTTGACATGCTTGAAATGGAAAATGCTGGCTTCTCCGCAGCCTTCCAAAATTTATGGTTTTTACCAGTTTTCCTTGGGTTTGCGGTGCTTGGCGGCATCTGGCCCTTCCACAACTGGTCGCCAGATGGTCACGTTGCTGCGCCGACCGCTGTTTCCATGTTCCATGCAGGCGTGTTGATGAAGCTGGGCGCTTTTGCTGCTTTGCGTGTGGGAGTCATGTTGCTGCCAGAAGGTGCAAAACATTGGTCATGGCTCATCATGCTTTTTGCAGGTGTTGCAGTCGTCTATGGTGCCTTCATCGCCTTTGTTCAAACCGACCTTAAATACATGATCGGTTTCTCTTCCGTTTCGCACATGGGGTTGGTGGTATTGGGCGTCTCTACGCTCAATGAGACCGGACTTTTGGGCGCAGGCGTACAAATGGTTTCGCATGGCATCATGACAGCTCTCTTCTTCGCCGTTACCGGTATGATCTATGATCGGGCACACACCCGTATGATCCCGGAACTAGGCGGGATCGCAAAGATCATGCCATTCGCTGCGATTGGCTTCATCATTGGCGGTCTGGTTTCCATGGGTATGCCAGGCTTCTCTGGTTTTGTCGCAGAATTCCCCATCTTCATGGGGGTATGGGAAGAACAATGGCTGGTGGCAGTCATCTGCTCCATCTCCATTATCATCACCGCTGCTTACATTATGATCAATATCCGCAAGGTCTTTTTCGCTCCACTCCCTGAGAAATTGGAAGGGCATATTGGTGATGTGACCGTGCTGGACAAGATCGCCATTGTTACACTTTCGTTTTTGATGATTGTCATCGGCATCTTCCCATCCGTAATGGTGCCCATGGTTGAGACAGGCGTCAAACACATCATGACCTTGTTGGGAGGTGCATAATGTTTACCTCAACCATCTTCGCCTCTATTCTTCCCGAAATCTTGATCCTTGTCCTTGGGCTTTTGCTCCTCATTGTTGAGCCGTTCTGGAAAGACGAGCAAAAGCGAAATGCCGGTTGGCTAACGGCGGGCGGATTGTTCGTCGCCATGATCGTCAGCCTGCTTTTCGGTCGCCCAGGCGAACCTGTGGCGGTTTTGGGCGGTATGATCCGCTTTGACTTGATGGGTTTCTTCCTCAAGATGCTTTTCATGTTCGCGGCGGCTGCCACTGCATTGCTTATGATGGATCACGAGCAGGCTGGTAAACGCGGTGAAGCTTATCTGATGCTGCTTGCTTCACTCATCGGCATGAATTTGATGGCAGCCTCTGCGGACTTGGTCATGCTGTATCTCTCGATCGAGACGGCGTCTATTCCGCTTTATGTTCTCTCTGGCTTTTTACTGGGCGATGAGCGCTCCACCGAAGCAGGCTTCAAGTACTTCCTGTTCGGCGCGATGGCTTCTACTATTATGCTGTACGGTTTCAGCCTGCTTTTCGGCTTTTCTGGAACAACTGACCTATATGCCATTGCTGCTGCATTGACCTCCGGTAATATTTCTCCGATGCTGGCGTTCGGTGTAGTGACTTTGGTGGTGGTAGGTTTGGGCTTCAAGGTCTCGATCGTTCCATTTCACTTCTGGGCTCCAGATGTGTATCAAGGTGCGCCGACCCCAGTGGCAGGATATCTTTCCACGGCATCCAAAGCGGCTGGCTTTGCGGTCATTCTGCGCTTGTTTTTTGTTGCTTTCCCTGAATTTTCCGGTGTATGGACGATGGTCTTCGCAGTGTTGGCGGCGGTTTCCATGACAGTGGGCAATCTGCTGGCTTTGCCTCAAACAAATATTAAACGCTTGCTGGCGTATTCTTCTATTTCACATGCAGGGTATGCCATGATCGGCGCAGTCGCGTTCAGTCAGTTTGGCGCGGCAAGTGTCATCTTCTATCTTGCGGCGTATATCGCTACAAACCTGCTAGCCTTCGGGATTGTGATGGCGTTCAGTCATGTAACCGGTCTGGAAGAGATCACGGACTATGCAGGTCTTAGCCGCAGAAATCCTTTGCTTGGTTTGATGATGTTGGCAGCATTTCTATCGCTGACGGGTATGCCGCCCTTCGGTGGTTTCGTTGCAAAAGTATTTGTCTTTGCTGCGGGTGTTCAGGCGAATTACACCTGGTTGGTCATCGTGGGCATCATCAACTCGATCATCGGCGTATATTACTATTTGAACGTGTTGAAATTCGTCTACTTGTATCGTATGCCCGATCAGGACGAGGATCAGCATCCAATTCCATTATCCCAGCCTTATACGATCGCTTTGGTCGTTCTGGTTTTGGGTGTGATCTTGTTGGGCACTGTCTTCGCTCCATTCTTTAATTGGTCAGATGTAAGTGCTTTGAGTTTGTTCTAGAAATAAAAGCAACAGCCACCCAAGGTGGCTGTTGCTTTTGTCAGTATGGCGAAGGAATTTTGGAAGTAGTGTAAGGTTAGGACAGGAAATAGGCGTTTCTGCGAGGTGGGGTGGGCTTGCAGGCGGTGAAATGCCCGCAGCGCAGAAAAGAAGACCGCGGGAAATCCCGTCAAGAGGGGTTTCTTATTTGCGTTTGACGCTCTTAGACCTGTCAGTTATAATTCGTGCGCTATGACACAAACGGACCTGGAACAGAAGCGTAAAAATATGGTGCAAACCCTGCTGATCGTTGTGGTTGGGCAGGTAGGCTGCATTACCCTTGCGGTTGTACTCGCTTCGGTGATGGGTGGTGTCTGGCTTGATAATTATTTTGGAACGAAGCCGGTGATCACGTTGGTTCTGTTGTTCGCTGGCATTCCTCTTTCGGTGTTTTTGATGCTGTTTGCTTCGCGCAAGACATTGGCGCGGCTTTCAGAGCAATATGAAGCCGAAAAGAAAAAAATTTCTGCTTAGGAGGCGGGGCTTGGAAACCCAAAAACGTACCCCCTGGCGGCGCTGGATTGTTCTGGTTTTGATGATCGTAGGTTGGATCCTCGCGGGCATGTATGCTCCGGTTCGACCTGAAATCACAGTTGCTGCCGAAAAATTGATCGAGGAACCGCTGACTGAGAATTTTCTCGGTTTTGCGGGACCGTTGTATCTTGTCAACACGCTTCCCACTCTGGCTGTGACGATTGTCCTGCTTGTGGTGATCGCGTTCGCTACCAATCGCTCTCTTGTCAAAAGCCAGAAATCGGATTTGGTTCCGAGCGGCATTGGCAATGCGATGGAAGCCATTCTTGAAATGCTCTATGACCTGACCGAAAGCTCGGCGGGCGCGAAGTGGGCAAAGGCGATCTTCCCCTGGTTTGCGACTATTATGATCTATGTCTTATTCGCGAATCTGCTTAAGCTGGTCCCTGGCTTTGAGTCGGTCGGTGTTATTCACCACGCTCATGGTGAAGGTCATGCCATTGCCGAAATGAGCGGTAGTTGGGCGAGAATTCTTCCCGGCGAGGGTGAGTACATTCTTGCTCCGTTCTTCCGCGGTATTTCTGTTGACCTTAACTTCACCCTTACCTTGGCTGTGATCTCCTTTGTGATGATCCAGGTCATTGGTGTCCGCTCGCAGGGCATGGGTTATTTCAGCAAGTTCTTCAATACCAAGCGCATGTTCAAGGTTCCGTTCTTCGGTGCGATGGACTTTCTGGTTGGTTTGCTGGAAATCATTTCTGAATTTGCGAAGATCCTCTCCTTCACCTTCCGTCTTTTTGGTAACATGTTCGCAGGCGTGGTTTTGGTGGCGGTGGTCGCTTCGCTGCTCGGCAACGTCAGCATCCTTTCGGCGATGATCATGATGTTCGAATTGTTCGTGGGCTTGATCCAGGCTTTCGTGTTCGGCATGTTGACCATGGTGTTCATGGCAATGGCGACGCAGGGTCATGGTGACGAAGAGCACGCAGAACACTAATTTTTGTAAACTAATTCATAAATCACTAGGTTAAACCAAGGAGACTTGAAACATGGATGGACAATTTCTTTTAGATGCGATGCGCTTCGTCGGCGCAGGTCTGGCGATGATCGGTGCTGCAGGCGCTGGTGTGGGTATCGGTTTGAGCGTGCAGGGCGCCCTCGGCGGCATGGCTCGCAACCCCGACACCTACGGTAACTTGTTGACCAACATGATCCTCGGCGTGGCGTTCTCCGAATCCATCGCTATTTACTGTCTGGTCATCGCGTTCCTGATGCTCTTCAAAGTCGTGTAACCCAAGGAGCATTGAAACATGGAAGCTTTAGGTATTAATCTCGGTCTACTCATTATTCAGCTCATCGCGTTTACCATTGTGTTTCTCACATTGAACGCCTGGGTTTACAAGCCCATGCTGGATATGATGGAGACCCGCAAGAAGAAGATTGGTCAGGGTTTGGAAGACGCCCGTGTTGCAGCTGAAGCCCGCGCCAATGCAGAAAAAGACGCTGCCAAGATCATCGCGGATGCTCAGGCGGAAGCCAGCAAGGTCGTTCGCGAAGCCACCGAACGCGCTGAAGTTGCCTCCAAGGATGTGCGTGCCTCTGCCGAAGCGGAATCAACCAAGGCTCGTGAAGCCGCCATGGCGGAAGCTGAACTCGAACGTGGTCGCATTCTCGGCGACCTGCGCGGACAGGTTGCCGCCCTCGCCATTGCTGCTGCCAATAAACTTGTTGGCGACGCACTTGATGAGAAGAAACAGCGCGCATTGCTCGATGAATTCTTCTCCGGCGTGAAGTCTGGCAAGGTGGTTGTGGTTGGCGAAGACCTTAAGGGCGATGCCGCCGTCGTCACCAGCGCACTCCCGCTTACAAGCGATGAGCAGGCTGCTGTCAAGAAGAGCGTTTCTGCGAAGGATTATTCCTTCAAAGTTGACCCCTCCATCCTCGGTGGATTGGTCATCAAGGTGGACGAAAAGGTGCTTGACGCCTCCGTTGCCGGAAAACTCGAAGGATTGCGCTCTGCGCTCAAGTAAGGCTTGAACGAACGTGGAAAAGGCTTTGGTAAAATTACCAAAGCCTTTTTTGTTTAATCCAGCCTGAATGGAGATAAACGGATATAAATGCTTCTAAAAAACTTGTTCATTGATTTTCCCTTTTCGTACCCGCCAAGCATTCCCGATGTTGAAATTTCCGGAATTACCATAGATAGCCGCACAGTTAAACCCGGCGACCTTTTCGTAGCCATGCGCGGACGGGACGCAGATGGGCATAACTATATCTCCAAAGCGATCGATAATGGCGCGGTGGCGGTTATAGGAGACAAGGACATAAGCGGGATTGTCGCCCCATATGTTCAGCTTGAAGATGCGCGTCATTCTTTGACCTGGCTTGCTGCGGCATTTCATGGCTTTCCTGCCCGTAAGCTGACTGTCATCGGCGTAACTGGCACCGATGGCAAAACAACGACAAGCAACTTGTTGTACAAAATCCTCATTGCGGCTGGACTCAAAGCAGGCATGATCTCCACCGTGAATGCTGTGATCGGCAATGAAGTTCTCGATACCGGGTTTCACGTTACTACACCAGACGCCCATGACGTTCAGCGCTATCTCGCGAGGATGGTGGAGGCAGGCTTGACCCACGTGGTGTTGGAGACCACATCGCATGGGTGGTCGCAACACCGCGTGGATGCTTGCGAATTTGATATTGCTGCAGTGACGAACATCACGCATGAACATATGGATGAACACGGCGGATACGAGAATTATCGCGCAGCCAAAGCAAGATTGTTTAGCAGTCTTGAGTGGACACAAGTAAAGCCTACGGGAAACCCGCGTTTGGGTGTGATCAATTTTGACGATAAGAAGTCATACAACTTTTTAACTGGCTTTATAAAGACTAACAAAGTCAGCTATGGCTTGGAAGAGGGGGCAGATGTTCGTGGCATGAACGTGGACTACAGCCCGGAAGGTATCCGATTTACTGCCGTCGCAAAAGATTTTCGCGTAGCCATAAAGAGTGATTTGGTTGGTGCTTATAATGTTTCGAATTGCCTCGCCGCGCTGACTGTTGCGGTGCGTGGATTGGGTATTGATCCGCAAGTGGCGGCGCAGGGGATTGCGGCATTAGCAGGTATTCCCGGTCGTATGGAGCGCATTGATATGGGGCAAAATTTCACCGCGATCGTGGATTTTGCGCATACGCCGAATGCTTTAAAAGTTGCCCTGGAGGCTGGCAGGACAATGACGAATAAGCGTGTCATAGCCGTTTTTGGCTCTGCTGGTTTACGAGACAAGGAAAAACGCCGTATGATGGCGGAAACCTCTGCTGAACTGGCGGATCTAACCGTGCTGACCGCTGAGGATCCGCGCGTCGAATCATTGGACGGAATCCTTGAAGAAATGGCGGAGGGTATGCGGGCTAAGGGGGGACGAGAAGGAGAGAATTTTTGGCGCGTACCTGACCGCGGAGAAGCCATTAAATTTGCATTACGTCTGGCTGAGGAAGGCGATATTGTGCTGTCCTGCGGAAAAGGGCATGAACAATCGATGTGTTTTGGGAAGACGGAATTCCTTTGGGATGACCGAACCGCAATGCGTGCGGCGCTGGCGGAATTCCTTGGTGTGGATGGACCTGTAATGCCTTATTTGCCGTCTCAAGATAAAAACGAAGCGGAGTGGCTAAAAGGATGAGTGCGTGGATCCAGCGTGTGACCTTGCAAGGAAAACATGTGCGGCTGGAGCCGCTGGGCGACCAGCATGTTGCCGGGCTGGCAGAGATCGGCAAAGGACATGATTTCTGGAAATATATGCTCTACGGTGATATGAAGACAGAAGCAGATTTTCACCATTTTGTGACTGACCTGCTTTCACGTGAAAAAAATGGAACCGACCTGCCTTTTGCGGTCATCCACCTTGCCACCGGGCGGGTGGCGGGCTCAACTCGTTATTTGAATATCATGCCCAAAGACCGCGGACTTGAAGTGGGCGGCACCTGGTACGGATTGGATTTTCAGCGCACTGCAGTGAATACAGAATGTAAATACCTTTTGCTGATGCATGCCTTTGAAACCTTGAAGTGCATTCGGGTGCAAATCAAAACAGATTCTCTTAATGTCCGTTCACAAGCAGCGATAGAGCGCATTGGCGCGGTGAAAGAGGGGGTGCTGCGTAATCATATGATCCTCCCGGATGGACGCATTCGGCACTCCGTGTTCTATTCCATTTTGGATACAGAATGGAGTGTGGTGAAAAATAACCTGGAAGTAATGCTGGCAGCGTATGAAAAGTAAAATGAATTTTGACGTTCCTGCTGATTCAGTTGGGTGAAAACCTCAATGGTTGGTAAACGTCTCGGGTTGGGTGTGAAGCGCGGCGCGGGCGTTGGTCAGTTTGTTGAGTAAGACAAGCCCAACGGTGCTGGTCAGCCCAAGGAGCAGTCCTCCTATCCAAATTGCTTGCGGGGATATATTGTCATTCAGGTAGCCGCCAAGGAGAGGGGCAAGTGTGCGTGAAATGCCCCACCCAAACCAATATAGCGACATGTAACGACCACGCAGGTTGGCTGGGGCGATATCTGCCACGTATTTACTTGCAGTTGGAATTACGATCAGCTCGCCAAAAGTGAGCATGACCATGCTGAGCCAAAAGCCTGAAAAGCCGGTCATTAGTGCCACGCTGCCGGTGCCAAGAGCGTACATCAGCATTCCCATTGCGGTAACCGGCAGGGTTTTAAATTTACGTGTTTGGTTCGTGACGGCGTATTGCAGGAAAACACACATGGCGGCATTCGTGGTCGGGATCCAGCCATACAGTACTTCGGGGACGTTGAAATTGACCTTTGTATAGACTGGCATCAAGATCCACAACATGGAAGGGGCAATGAGACCCAGTGCGATCAAGGCGACAAATGCCATGTATGCCTTATCTTTGAAGACATGCAAATAACCGTTGGACTGCTGCGCTTCTTTCTCTGCCTCTGCCTGCCCAGCTAAAGCGGATGTGTTTTCTTCACTGAGGGTTTTTCCCAGTGTTTCGTGTGCAAAAAGTAGCCAGATGATCGCGTAGATAATGAACCCTGCCGACGCTCCATAAAATGCCAGGCTATACGAGGTTGAGGCAAGGAACCCACCGATCGCAGGTCCAATGCCAAATGCGGCATTGAGTGCAATGCGGCTAATGGCGTAGGCATCGGTGCGGTTTTCGGCGGGGATCATATCTGCCAGCATGGCATCGGCACCTACTTGATAAAGTGGGTTGGAGAGACCCACCAGCGCCATCATCAATGCAAATTGAAGGTAGGTTTCGGCACCTACCAGAAAAAAATAAGCGATGCCGATCATGGCAAGGCTTACGACCATAACCGCCTTTCGACCGATACGGTCTGCCAGGGTGCCTGCCAGGAAGGAAGCAAATAACCCCACGCCCGCATTGATGGAGATCAGCGAAGCCACGGCGCTCAGCGGCAGATGTAGCTTTCCTCCTGCATAGATGAGCAGAAAAGGCCATACCATGCCGCCCCCAGCGGTGCTGACGATAATTCCAAGAATCATCAGCCAGTATTGCTGGGGATATTGGCTGTAGAGGGTTTTGATCTTTAATTTCAATGAAGTACCTGGTGATATGACTTTTGCGAGGATTATCTTGCTGTTAAGTGGATGCCTGCGATCATGCAGCGGACAGAGCCTCCTGCAAGCTCAATTGTTGGGATGTGCAGTGGAAGTAGTTTGGCGCTTTTTTCTATGATCTTGGTCTGTTCTTTTGTCAGCGCTTTTACTGCGCGTTCTGAAATGGCAAGTACACGGTGTTTGGTGCCTGTCATTTCGAAGGCATTCCCAGCGTATTCGATTACCTGTTCACGGTTTAGATTGATGACTGTCCTTCCGCTGGCAGTGAGGCGCTCCTCGATCTCTTTGCGGCGGGCGGGGTCGGCGATCACATCCAAACAGATGAGGGCATACTCTGTTGCGATACTCATGATGACATTCGTATGGTAGATCGGTCTGCCATTGTGATCGGTTGTGTCAAATGCCATCGGTTCATAACCGAATGTTGTGCAGAAGCGTTCCAAAATGATAGGGTCGGCGCGGTTGGAGCGCCCTACGTAGGCAACGCGCTCCAGATGGTCGAAGACCATGGCTCCCGTGCCTTCTAGAAAAAGATTATCGTATTCCAAGCCTGAATAATCCACCACTTCTTGAACACGATAGTCAGACTTGAGCATTTCGATCACATCGTGTCTTCGTTCGCGCCTGCGGCTGGGGGCATGCATAGGGAAGATGGCAACCCTTCCGCCCTGATGGGTGGAGAACCAATTGTTCGGAAATACAGAGTCAGGAGTTTCATGTTCACCGTAGTCTTCGAAGACGTGGATCTTTACACCTTCGTGTCCCAGTTTTTCAACCGCATGATCGAATTCGTCCCGCGCCTTTGCTGCGATCACTTCGGCTGCCAGGTCTGAGTGAATGGACTGAAAAGCATTATCTGTCGCTGTTTCGATGTTGGATGTAAACCTATGCGGGCGGATCATGACTCCGGCTGTGGGGGCTTGTACGTGTTGATAGTTCATAAAGTCTCCATGTGGCGAGGGATTTGTCTGACAATTGTAACAAAAAACGGATGGAGAGTTTCCGTCCGTTTTTGAAGTTAATATGTTGTTAGATAACGAGGATTACCCGACCAGCCAGGCGAGTGCGGTCTCAAGATCAAAAAAGAGGTGTACATTGATCAAACGATTGTTGGCAACTGTTTCGAAAAATTGCAGGTCGCTAACCACATTCCCTTTTTGTTTCATGACCATGATGGCTTCCTTGATGTGGATTTCGGCATTCATTGCCTGAAGCATGTTCCCAAGCTGATAAATATCAATAACATTTCCACTTCGAGTCAAGTCGGTACAATCTGCCAGGAAGAGATTTGTCTGTTTTTCTTTGGCAATTGAAATATTCTCTGCAATGACCTTAAGGAAATCTTCGGGCATAAAAGGGTCTGTGTATTCCGTACGAATTATCTTCTGGTTTTCAAGGTAGGAAATCTTCCAAGGCATGGTTACTCCTGTATTTCACTTACATCTTACAGTAAAAGCGGACGGAATTTACATTCCCGTCCGCTTTTTGTTATGTAACACCTATTTTTTTACTGGAGGTCTGTTAGTTCTACGAATTTCAGGCTGGGATTTTTCTCTGAATAATACTTAAGCAGGAAAGGCGTTTGAAAGAGCATTGCCCAGGCATTGCGCGAGTCGCGGGCGAGAATGGCATCGCTGCGGTTTGCCAATGCTTCGATGTCTTTGTCTTCACCCTTGATCCAACGCAGGAGGACGTGGGTCATCCGCTCCAACTCGGTAGCAACATTGTACTCGGACTGAAGGCGGGCTTGCACCACGTCGAATTGAAGTTGACCAACCACGGCGAGAATAGGCTCACGCTTGAAGGCATTGACGTTGTAAAGGATCTGTACTGCGCCTTCGCTCTCAAGTTGTTGCAACCCTTTGGCGAACTGCTTCTGCTTGCTTACATCCAGATTTCTCAGCAGGGCAAAATGCTCGGGTTGGAATCTAGGGATCGGCGCGAAATGAAGCGCTTTTCCAGAGCAGAGCGTATCTCCAATGGCAAAGATGCCGTTATTGGGAAGTCCGAGCACGTCGCCGGGATAGGCTTCGTCGATGATCTCGCGTTCGTTGGCAAAGGCTTTGTACGGGCGCATTAACTTGAGTGTCTTGCCGCTCGGAGTATGGAGCAAGTCCATGCCGCGCTCGAATTTTCCGGAACAGATGCGCAGGAAGGCGACACTGTCACGATGCTTGGGATTCATGTTGGCTTGGATTTTGAAAATGAAGCCGGTGAAATCTGCATCTTCCGGCGAAACCAAGCCTGTATCGCTGAGGTATGGCTGGGGCGGCGGGGCAAATTGAATGAACGAGTCGAGGAACATGCGTACGCCAAAGTTGGTCAGCGCGCTGCCGAAGAAGACGGGTGTCTGTTTTTCTTTGAGCACAGCGGCATGGTCGAAAGCACCGCCTGCCAGGTCTAGCAATTCAATGCTTTCTTTGAGATGCTTTACTTTTTCGCTTGAAAGTAAACCTTGTTTTTCAAGGTCGTCCACTCGAACGAAAACTTCAGGCGCGATCTTCTCATTGCGCTCGGTGCGTTCATAGAGATAGACGCCATCTTCCGCACGGTCGTATACGCCCACGAATTGCGGACCATCGCCGATGGGCCAGTTCATGGGCACCGGCTCCATGCCCAACACTTTGCGGATCTCATCCAGCAGGTCGAGCGGATCGCGGGCGGGGCGGTCCATCTTGTTGATGAAGGTGAAGATGGGGATGCCGCGTTTGCGACAGACTTCAAAAAGTTTCAGGGTTTGCGGCTCAATGCCTTTTGCACCGTCAATGACCATCACGGCACAGTCTACAGCAGAGAGGGTGCGATACGTGTCTTCAGAGAAGTCTTGATGTCCGGGCGTGTCGAGCAGATTGATGATGTGACCGCGATAGGGGAATTGCAATACGGTCGAGGTGATGGAAATTCCGCGTTCACGTTCCATCTCCATCCAATCGGATGTGGTGGCGCGTTGATTCTTTCTCGCACGGACGTTGCCTGCCAATTCGATGGCGTTTCCATAGAGAAGTAATTTTTCGGTCAATGTGGTTTTCCCGGCATCGGGATGCGAGATGACCGCAAAAGTCCGCCGCGCGGAAATGGGGGAGGTAGGTTCAGGTGTTGTTTCGTTTTGCATATTCTTCAACCGCTCTGTTTGGTGATACTCCAACAGAGTACATAATCGACAAAAAGACTTCCGAAGCCGGTTAGACCTCGGAAGTCTGGGGTTCAACGTTGGTTAGCGGCGATCTCGTCCACCGCCACCGCCGCCGCGACGATCTCCGCCGCCACGACCGCCTCGGTCACCGCCGCCGCGTGGACCACCGCGTCCACCGCCGCCACGACTTCCACCGCCCTTATCCTTTTCGCGGGCTTCTTCAAGTGTCCAGCCTTCGAGCACAGCCTGACGGGAGAGGCGCACCTTGCCGCCTGCATCCACATCGGTGACCATTACGGTCAGCTCGTCGCCGACTACACAGACATCTTCAACCTTTTCGACGCGTTCGCTGTCAAGTTGAGAGATGTGAACGAGTCCGTCCACGCCGGGCATAATGTTCACGAAGGCGCCGAAGGCTTCCACGCGCACGACTTTGCCGGTGTAGATGTTGCCAGCCACAGCCGATTCGCCCAGTCCTTCAATGCGTTCCTGTGCGATCTTTGCGCCAGCGCTGTTGGTCGAAGCGATGTAAACAGTACCGTCTTCTTCGATGTCGATCTTAACGCCGGTCTCTTCCTGCAGGGCGCGGATGTTCTTGCCGCCGGGGCCGATCAATGCGCCGATCTTATCAATCGGAATCTTGACGGTGATGATGCGTGGAGCATGCGGCTTGAGTTCCTTGCGCGGTTCAGCGAGGACAGCCAGCATCTTATCCATGATGGACATGCGGGCAACACGAGCCTGTTCGAGTGCTTCTTTCATCATCTGAGTGCTCAGACCGCTGATCTTGATGTCCATCTGCAAAGCCGTGATGCCCGCAGACGTTCCAGCGACCTTGAAGTCCATGTCGCCGAGGTGATCTTCGGTGCCCTGAATGTCGGTCAAAATTTGGTAACGACCAGAGTCGTCGGTAATGAGACCCATCGCCACGCCAGAGACGGGAGCCTTGATCGGCACGCCTGCATCCATGAGCGCCAGGGTCGAACCGCAGACCGAACCCATCGAGGTTGAGCCGTTGGAAGACAACGCCTCAGACACGACGCGGATGGTGTACGGGAAGGATTCTTCGATGGGCAGCACAGGTTCCAGTGCGCGTTCTGCCAGCGCTCCGTGCCCGACCTCGCGCCTGCTCTGACCACGAAGGGGCTTTGCCTCGCCGGTGGAGAAGGGCGGGAAGTTGTAATGGTGCATGTAGCGTTTGGTCTTGACCGGGGAGAGGTTGTCTAGTTCCTGTGCTTCGCCGAGAGTGCCGAGGGTGGCAAAGGAGAGGATCTGCGTCTCGCCGCGGGTGAACAGACCCGTTCCATGCGCGCGGGGTGAGACGTTCACGTCACACCAGATCGGGCGGATGTCGGTCGGCTTGCGTCCATCGGGGCGTTTGCCCATGCTCAAAATGCGCTCGCGGACAACAGCTTGCTCCGCCATTTCAAAGCCTTCGCGGAATTCGTTGACCTTCATATAGTCGGCAGCATTGCCACCTTCGGGAACGGTGCATAATTCGGCTTCGGCGGCTTCCTTGATGGTGGACATGCCGGTGTAGAACTCAACCTTGGAGAGCGGCTTGTCGAGCAATTCGTTCATCGGTCCGCTGACGCGGGCGAAAACTTTGTTTTTGACTTCGTCGCTGGGCAGGTGCAGTTTTACTTCGCGCTTGGGCTTGCCGATCTCGGCAGCCATTTGCAGTTGCAAGTCAATGATCGGCTGAATGGACTTGTGTCCAAGCTCCAATGCCTGAACCATCACATCTTCGGGGATCTCGTTCGCGCCGCATTCCACCATGAGGATGGCATCTTTGGTACCGGCGATTCTCAGATCGAGGTCAGAGGCTTCGATCTCGGCAAAGGTCGGGTTGACGACGAATTCGCCGTTCACACGTCCAATGCGGACGGCGCCCACGGGTCCGCCCCAGGGGATGTCTGAGATCATGATCGCAGCAGAAGCCGCGTTGATGGCGAGGATGTCAAGCGGGTTAATGCCATCGGCTGAGAACGAGTACATAATGACCTGCACTTCGTTGCGCATGCCATCCTGGAACAACGGGCGCAGAGGTCGGTCGGTCAATCTTGCAGTGAGGATCGACTCCGTAGAGGCGCGCCCTTCACGGCGGAAGAAAGAGCCGGGGATCTTTCCTCCCGCATACAATCTCTCTTCAAATTCCACGCTTAATGGGAAAAAGTCAATGCCGTCGCGCACGCCGCCCATGGTGGCGGATGCGAACACGATCGAATCTTCGATCGCAATGGTTAACGCGCCGCCAGCTTGTCCGGCGAGGCGACCCGTTTCGATGGTGACCGTCTTGTTTCCAACGACGGCTGAATAACGTTTACCTTCGGGGTTCATATTTAGTTGTCTCCTAATTGGGCAGATGACGATCCGCCCCTAAAAAATTCCGCCTGCGGGTCAGGGACTGAAGAGTGGGAACAAGCGAGTTGTTCGCGCTATTCAATTCCTGACGGCGGGTTTTATAACATAAGACCTGACAGGTTTCGAAAACCTGTCAGGTCTGGTTTTACTATTACTTGCGGCGCAAGTTCAATCGTTCGGTCACACTAAGGTACGCCTGATAATTGCTTTGGCGCAGGTAGGTGAGCAAGCGACGGCGCTGTCCGACCATCTTGAGCAAACCACGGCGGCAGGATTGATCCTGCTTGTTGTTGCGTAGGTGCTCGGTCAGCTGGGTGATGCGGTTGGTAAGGATGGCGATCTGAACCTCGGGTGAACCGGTGTCCTTCTCATGACGATGAAAATCGTCGATCGCCTTCGTTTTAACTTCCTTTGCGAGGGGCATGACGTATGCGTCTCCTTTCTAATAGACTATGCAGGTCTCCATGTCCGTAGCGATAAACCACAGGGCAGGACCAGTCACGGGCGAAAATTATACCAGAAAATCCCGCCGTAATTGCCCCTCATGAGCCTCAAAATGCCCTTTTACATACCGAAAAAGACGCTCTGGAGTGACCTCGCCAGCCAGATCTGACACAAAATCGGACGGATACACCACCGATTTACCCAGATCCTCCTCCCGCGTCCGCCTCAACCCGGACTTTATGGCTGTATGCGCCTTCCCATATGCCTTGAGCAAACCCTGACGGCTGACTCGTTGATTCCGCCCGCGCCCGAACCAGGCGTTGACCGAGTTAAACAGACGGGAGGGGAAATGCCGCATAATAACCCCAAATAATCTGCCCGCGTGGACGATCATCCACACTTCTAGGGCAATTGCCCGTGGACCCAGTGTAATGTGAAAAAGGATATCGCCCACTGTCCATACCGGGTTATCTGTTGGGAGTGGGTAATTTACCTCAGGAATGGATTCAACCAGCGCAATAAAGCGGCGATGTGTTTCATCCAATTCAGCCTCAATTTCCAATTTATTCATGGACTCCTTGTAGAAATTCTGCGTTCGCAGAGATATCAACTTGCAGCTCGTTTTTTAGTATGATACACTTTTTTTCAATATTCTTATGGGTGGGTTGTGATTTTACTGGTAGGTAAAAAGAATTTTCAATTATTTTGACACGGAGAAACTATATGCCTTCAGTTGTTTCGATTGCCGGTCTTTCCAAACATTATCAGGTCCCCGAGCGTGATGCGGGCTTAAAAGCCGCAGTGAAAGGATTGTTCAACCGAACTTTTAAGACCGTCAAAGCCGTGGATGGAATTTCCTTTGATATCCAACCCGGCGAAGTGGTCGGTTTTCTCGGTCCGAACGGAGCTGGTAAAACCACTACACTCAAAATGCTTAGCGGGCTTCTTTACCCGACCGCAGGCAAGGCTTCAGTGCTTGGGTATGAGCCTTCTCGGCGCGACCATGATTTTTTGCGTCAGATCACATTGGTGATGGGAAATCGCAATCAACTTGCCTGGGACCTGCCTGCAGTTGATTCGTTCGATCTTCATCGCGCTGTGTACAGCCTTCCCATGTCAGAGTTCCAGCGCACCAAGGATGAGTTCGTTGAATTGCTCGACCTGAAGGACCTCATGCAAAAGCCCATCCGGAACCTCTCATTGGGTGAAAGGATGAAAATGGAGATCGTGGGGGCACTGCTGCATAAACCCAAAGTCCTCTTTCTGGATGAACCCACTCTTGGTTTGGATGTGGTCATGCAAAAACGCATCCGCTCTTTCATTGCTGAATATAACCAGCGTTATGGTGCGACAGTTCTGTTGACCAGTCATTATATGGCAGATGTAGAGGCTTTGTGTAAGCGTGTTATTGTCATCCATCACGGTCAATTATTGTTCGACGGTGAACTTTCTGCGCTTGTTGAAAAATTTTCCGCTTTTAAAACGGTAGGGTTTACTCTTGAAGATCACACGATTGACTTGAGCGAGTATGGTGAGGTTATTTCTACCGATGGCGCGCGGGTGGTGATGCGGGTGCCCAGAGAAAAAACATCTGCCGTCACAACCCGCTTGCTAAATGACCTGTCTGTAGATGACTTGACGGTTGAAGCTGCGCCTATTGAAGATGTCATAGAATCTGTCTTTGCAACAAAATCAGAAGAGGGGTAATGAAGAGATACTTTGAATTTTATATTGCAAAGATAAGGAATGCGGTGTTGATACAGCTTCAATACCCAATCGCCAATTATTTTTTCATCATTGGCATGATCGCCGAGCCTGTTATTTACATGGTGGTATGGTCCACGGTGGCGCGGCAGCAAGGCGGTAGTGTCGGCGGTTATACTCCCGGCGCTTTTGCCGCGTATTACATCGTCTGGACATTGGTTCGCAACATGAATCTGGTTTACACACCTTACGGTTGGGAGCGCCGGATCCGCAATGGCAGGCTGGTCATAAATCTGCTGCGACCGATCCATCCGTTACACGAGGATGTTGCTTATTTTGCTGGTGCAAAAGTGATCGAAATTTTACTGTGGCTGCCGCTTGCCGTTATCCTTTCGTTCATCTTCAAACCCGACCTGCATCCCACTTTGCTGGAGTGTGTGGTTTTCTTTGTGGCGATCTGGCTGGCTTATTTAATTCGCACCATGACCTTGTCACTGTTGGGTATGATTACGTTTTGGACCACACGAGTTAGCGCTTTGTATGAGCTATATTTTGCCGCCGAGTTGATCCTTTCCGGGCGGTTGGTGCCGCTCTCGCTCATGCCAGAATGGGTACAGAAACTAGCCTGGTATTTTCCCTTCCGTTGGACATTTGGTTTCCCGATCGAAACCCTGGTCGGCTCCATGTCTGTCAATGAGTTATTTGGCGGGCTGGGAATGCAATTGCTATGGGTTGTGCTGGGATTGGGTGCCGTTAATATCATGTGGAAAGCTGGGATTCACCGCTTTTCCGCGGTAGGAGGTTGATATGCGCGGCTTGCGGATCGCATTCAATTACCTGCGAATTGAGATCATGAATGAATTTCAATATCGCGCCAATCTGTTTATTCAGGTCTTGCAGACTTTTATTGCTCTTGCAACCGGACTCATTGGACTTGGACTCATCTTTACACAGACTTCTGAATTGGGCGGGTGGAGTAAGCCGGAGTTGCTTGCGGTAATGGGAATTTTTGTCATGATGGGGGGAGTGATCCGGGCGGCGATCCAACCGAATATGGAGCGGTTGATGGAAGACATTCAGGAAGGGACGCTTGATTTCGCCTTGACCAAGCCCGCCGACGCGCAATTGTTCGTCAGTGTGCGCGAATTTCGCTTATGGCAATTGGTGGATGTGGTTACAGGTATGATCGTGATAATTGTTGCGCTGGTGCAATTAAGCCTGCCAGTAAATATCTGGACACTGCTAGGATTTGTTACCGCATTGATCATGGGTGCTGTGATGCTGTATTGTTTCTGGCTTATCATCACCTCCACCGCTTTTTGGTTCGTGCGCATCAATGAGATTGCCGACCTTTTCACCGGATTGTATGCTGCCGGGCGCTGGCCCGTGGATATTTACCCCAACTGGTTGCGCTATGGCTTGACCTTTCTCGTCCCCGTGGCTTTCGCAGTTACTGTTCCTGCCGAAGCGCTCACTGGGCGGCTGACCCTTCAAACCTGGCTGGGAGCGCTTGCTTTGACCATGCTGTTGTTCGCTTTGGCAAGAACGGTCTGGGTAATTGGGCTGCGGAATTACTCTGGTGCTTCCGCATAAATAAGCCTTTTTATTAATGCGTTCAGGAATAAGCTTCTATTAATTTCATAATCGAAAATCACAGGAATGGATTTCATAGTATTATAGCGGGATGATGCCTTCAATACGCGCATGGTTCACGTTCGTGGTTTTGTGCCTTATTCTTTCGGCTTGTCTTCCTGCTGCAGAAACGCCAGAGCCGACTCCCACACGGACCGTCACTCTCACCCCGATCGATACGCCGACGAACACGTTTACGCCAACTCCGCGTCCCTCCGCTACGATCGTGCGTATTTCGACCCAGGATCTGAACCAGCCTACGTTTACACCGTTCGTGATCTATGTGGATGGCAAGACCATTACGCCATTTCGTACGCCTACTTCTTCAAGCCCTGGTGCGGGGTTTTTATCTATAACGTATTCGCCAAAGAAGATCTACTGGGGCGGCTGCACCCCAAACTTCGTAAGCATTACAGCCAGAGTGGAAGACCCTGAAGAAGTCTTTAGTGTTCTGATCTTTACGCGTGTAAAAGATATCAAAGATGAAGATTACACCCCCTGGACGAATGGCAATGTTATGCTGGATCGTGGTCAAGGTGAGTTTACCCACAAGATCATCGGAAGTGAGCTTGATGGGCACGATCATTATTTACGTTCGTGGGTATATTTTCAACTTGTTGCAACCAACATTGAAGGGGAAGAGATCGGTCGATCCAAAATCTTTGAAAAAGCATTTGAAATGTACCCTTGTCCCTGCCTGACACCACTTAAGGGCTGCCCTGTAACCACCCCAAAACCAAAAACTACCCCGACCCCTAAAACAAAAAAACCATGAAAAAAATAACCTCCCTGCTCTTCTTCGCTCTTTTCTCATTGGCTTGTTCGTTGAGCTCCTTTGCCCCAGCGGAGACACCCACCCCCGCGCCAACCCAAACTGATACAGCCACGCCTCTTCCTACGGAGACGCCGGTTTTGCCAACCCTAACCTTTACCCTTACTCCAACTTTGATCGGTTATAAGACCGCCACCCCGCAAGGCACAGACACCCCTTTGGCTACTTTTACTGCCCCTCCGCCAGTAGTCACTTTAAATACACTGCCGCCTCCTGTAAAGATGGAAGGTTTTTCATCGGTTACTTTATCATTAACCGAGATCTACAAAACAGGGAATTGTGAACCGTCAGTTGTCCGCATCATGGCGCAGGTGGATAACCCCACCAAGGCTGAATATGTGTTGTTATTCGTGCGGTTTAAGAGCCTCAAAGCGGCACGTGCTGCCAAATGGACAAAAATAGACATGATCCCGCTTGGTGCCGGTACATTTATCCATGACTTGTCGTCAATTCAAATGCTTGAAGACAAGTACTTCGATACTTCCTGGATCGAGTATCAAATTGTTTCCACCACCAAATCTGGAGCAGAACTTGGGCGTACCGATATCTTTAAAGAGCGTCTCAAAATGCTGCAATGTGTCCCATCACCAACACCAACTTCAGCTACAGTAAAACCTTGATGGAATTTCCCGTTGACTTTATTCGCTTCCTAACTTCTGCAACTCGTGTGGTCGTTTTGACGGGCGCAGGCGTTTCACAGGAAAGCGGACTTCGTACCTTCCGTGATGCGCAGGATGCGCTTTGGGCTCAATATAAACCGGAAGACCTTGCTTCTCCAGAAGCATTCGCTCGTGACCCCAAACTTGTTTGGGATTGGTATGCCTGGCGGCGTGAAGCTATCAAAGGTGTGCGCCCCAACCCCGGGCATTATGCGCTGGTCGAGATGGAAAACCGAATTCCGGCATTTACACTCATCACTCAAAACGTGGATGGATTGCATCGTTTTGCGGGGAGTCGAAATGTACTTGAGCTTCATGGGAATATTCAGCGCGTTCGCTGTGCCGAGTGTGGAACCTTCACCGAAACCTGGGGCGATGATACGGAATCAGTTCCTTTATGTGTGGTTTGTGGGGGGATGTTACGACCGGATGTGATCTGGTTTGGAGAAGCCCTGCCGCGGGCTGAACTGGAAGCGGCTGTAAAAGCCTCACGATCCTGTCATGTTTACTTTTCGATCGGTACCTCTGGTGTGGTGCAACCGGCTGCCTCTCTGGCTTATGCAGCTAGAAACAATGGCTCCGTGGTCGTTGAGATCAACGCCGAGCCAACTCCGCTTACGTCCAAGGTTTGATTTCGCTTTTCACGGAAAATCCGGTGAGATCCTGCCGGATTTGGCAAAGGCAGTCTGGGGAGTTTAGTAATTTTCTTTTGTTTGGAGTAAAGTAATTATCGCACCATGGGCGAGCATTCGTTCCATGGTGCGATAATTTGATTCAGACATACGTTTAACTCGCTTTGAATTGTTTTAGATCTCGTTTCTAGGATTGCCAGTCACTTAGTTTTTCGCCAAGTTTGGAAATGCGTTCTCGCAGTAAAACAGCAGTTATACCAAGCATGAGAAGAAGAATGCCTGTGCAGCCAATGACAAAAATGGTGCCGATATCTTTCAGCGCGCTATAAACCACTGTCACTACCCCCAGAGCTACGAATCCGATCGGGAAGAAGGTAAGACTGCGCGAGCGGATGACAATGCCATAAACCAAAACCACAAGGGACTGGATAAAGAGCAGGAAGAAGTAGCTTAAGTCGTTCCTGCCGATCATTTGAATATAGGTTGTACCCAACAGGACGAGTTGCGAGAATATACCCGTCAGGAAGGCGCCGGTTGTGCTTTTGGCACGTGTTAATAAATAATGTTGCATCAACCCAAGGAGAGCAGTGCCGATGGAGAAGAATTGCGGCTCATCCACGTTCAACTCAAAAAGGATGATAAAGTACGCGAGCAGATACAAACCATTAGCAGGGAATGCCAACCAGGCATTTCGGCGCATATATGCCTCGGCTGCCCAGAGTGTGGCGGCAATCGCCACGGGAATGGACGCATCCAACCCGCCGAGAATGGGTGCGCTTATCGAAACTATGACACCTACACCAAGACCGCTGTATAGCAGAGATAGATCCCAGCCTGTAGCGCGGTTTTTTGCCCGAAAAATCGTTCCAAGGGTGTAATACATGACTGCCACAATAATGACAGGGTGGATCCATTGGGTGATGTTAACTGCACGGAAGAGGAATGCAACGAAAAGCGGCAAAGAAGCAGTGAAAGTGTAAAGCAGGTTTGGTTGACGATAGAGCAGACTGATCGTTAGGAAAAGAAGCGTGTAAATTCCAAATCCAATAACGGGGACCCAAATATCTGTTTCAGCGAAGAGAAAGGCGAAGTTGATCAGCGAAAGAATTCCGCCAACAAAGCGAACGATGACCCGCATGGGTCTGGGATTCTTAAACGTAAGGTGAGTAAGTAAATCTGATATTAGCCAAATAAGAGAGTAAGCCAGTAAATGATAAGAGACTTGCTCAACTTTGAAGTCATGCAGGATGAGATAAATACCAATGGTGAAATGAGCAGGTGCTCCTATTTCGAACCAGCCGTTGCCTCGCAAATAGGTTTCCGATATGAACAGCAAGCCCAAGCCCAAAACGTACCAGCCGCCGGTTTCTTTTGTCATACTCAATACGACAAACGACATGAGTATACCGAGAGCCATTCCGCTGGTTCGAAGCACATCGCCCCATTTGTAATGGTTGCGAAGCGCGATGCCAATGAAGTAGTAAATAAAAGCCAACAACGTTAAAGCTGGAAGCCAGGCATCGATATCAAAAGCATTAAGAGTGTACACGATGGTTAATGCCAGGTAGGTTGCAGGTAGATACGCCAGGTATGAATTTCGATAGGCGAGCGCATATGTTGCAACGAAAACTGCAAGCACAAAGTAGTTTATGGCGATATGTCCGCTGTTTTCTTGAGTAAATAGAACTGTGCTTGCTATGAACAGGAATGCGGCACCAATAGTCCGCAGGGGTAACCGCCATTGAAGGGCGAGAGACCAGTCTTTTTTCAGGAGCAGGTCTGGGATGAGGAGCAGGAGGGTGATCCCAACCAGTTGGTAGCCAAAGAAGATATCAAGCTTCTGAATCAATTCCAATTGGAAGAAGGCGAAATATGCAATAACAAAATTGATCAGAGCCAATGTCCATAGCCACCAGCGATTTTGCAGGACGTGAAGAACCGCAAAGAGAATGGCAACTCCGAGGGCTGCAATCAACCCCATCCAGGTTGCATAGACGAGGCCGGTGAAAATTCCCAGTGCAAGGCTTGGCATGGCTGCCATTAGGATGGGTAACCCATATTTTTTTATCTTTTCCAGCTTGTTGACCGGTTCGCTGGTTACTGCCAGGATATTGCCCCAACTAAATAACAGCAAGGAAGATCCAAGGCTTTCAAGATCGAAGGCGGTCGCTGCCAACCAGGGCATCGGAATGAACGTTGCGGCTGTCAGCCAGGGGAAGGCAAAGAATGGATATAAAAATTCAGAAAAAAGGTAGAAAACCGTTCCAACCATCCATGTGGCAAGGGTCACAAGATTTAACAGATTGTTACTAGAGGGCTCGAACGTGTTTACTCCAAAAACTCCAAGCGCAACTGCCAGAGTTATACCTTGAAGAAGTTGTGATGCAAGAAAAAGGGGGAGTGCGAACTTATCGTCTTTCCATTTTTTGAGAAGCCAGGTTCCTGCCAAACCAGTGAGGGTGGTTAGACCTGTCAACAGAGTGTAGTAGGCAGCTTCTGCTTCGAATAAGTCACCGACGCGGAAACAGGCAAGGATCAATGAACCGAGTGCAGTAAGGGAAAAGAGACGTGACTCGTACAACCAGGTGCTGCCGACCCAAACAACCGCCATCAAAACAAAAATGACGCCCCAGTATGCATCTGTAAAATCAGTTGTGAGATTGAAGGCTTGCCGCAGGGTTTCTTCAAGGCTGTTTGCAGTGATGGGTAGAAGGAAGGAGAAAACAATGAAAAGAGCAAAACTTGGTTGAGGAAGTCGTTTTTTGATGGCAATGGCAAGCCCGCCAAAAATGACGGTTCCAATGATCAGGATGGGAAGCCGCAGCTCAGGTACAACGGCACCCAGAATGGCGGCTGCCGCAATGACAAAGAACGCACCAAGATAAAGGTAGATCTTAATGCTGGCTTCACTGGTCAGTGTTTGCAGCAGGGATAGGCGCGGCTCTGCCGGGGCAGGGGGAGAGGCAGGGGCTTGCGGTGTTGGTGTGCTTTGTTGGGCGGTTACAGATTTTGGCTGAGTCTGAGGCTTTTCGGTCGGGGCAGGGTTGAAGTCGAAATCATAGCGGCGGCGAATAAGGTCTGCGTTGGGTTTCGATATGAGATGCTTCTTTTCCCATTCGTCAATCTCTTGCAGCAAGGTGAATCGAAAACCACGCTCCAGTTTACTTGAGCTAAAGTGCTTTTGCACAGCGCGATTTGACGGTAAGTTGAGTAAAGCCAGTGCATCGTTGCGAATATCTTCGTTGTCGCTTCGAGCGGCAAGCGTTTCCAGCTGGTTGCGAATCGCCTCGCTGCTGTAGTTTAATTCTTTTAAAGAGGCGATGGCATGGAAGATGTTTACATCATCAATGCTGCGTAGTTTTTCCAATAGATCATTGAGGATGTCTTCGGGTTTGTGCGGATCGATCTCGTTCATATTTGAATTCTCCATCGCGACGGCTTCGGTGGACACGTCGTCTGTGTATTCCTGGTTTTCAAGCTGTTCGGACTCACTTGGGTCGTCCTGGGCAAAGTCTGCTTCGATCCATTTTTTGGATTGGGAAAAATTTATGACCCAGGCGATCATTAAAGCAATGACGGTAACGCAAGAAAAAGATCCATCTGCAGACGTTGACCAATCCAACCCGAGTCCAATTAAGGCGATGCCTGTGCGAATGCCGGCATGAGTTAGTGCCCTGCCACCATGTCTGCGGACGAATTCGCTTTCTTGATTATTTACATACTGAAGAAGGATGAGATGCCAACAGGCGGAAACGATTATACCGATCGCAATCCCGATATAAGTGCGGGCATTAGAGTCGCAGATGAGCGGGCTATTCTCACAAATGGCACTGCCAAAATCAAGAGAAGTAATAAGGAGTAGTGTGCTAATAGTGAGAATTGGCGAAACGGTAAGCCATCTGTATGCGGCTTTAGCGAGTCGAGTTTCGGTGTGCCTGTCCATAGGGTTGAGGTTTCTTTTTCCAATCTATAAAGTAATTGTGAGGAATTCAGGACTTATTTCGCCTTATTATTGCATAAAACGTGCCAAAATTGATAGATTTTTGACGCCCAAATGTACTGGTGTTAAAAATCAAAAGCCAGGCGTTTTCACCTGGCTTTTCTTCTTGTTTTCCCCCTTCCTCCGGGGTGGGCGGCGCGCTCCCCCCCTGCGGTCCTTTCTCCCTCTCCCCTTTTCCCCCCTTTTCCCCCTGGTTTGTTTTCTCCTTTTCCTTTCTCCTCTTTTTCTCCCCCCCCCCCGCTGTCGCCCCCCTCCTTTTGTTTTTTTTTTTTTTTTGGGGTTTGGGTTGGGTTGTGTGGGTGGGTGGGGGGGGGGGGGGGTGGGGGGGGGGTGGGGGGGTTGGGGGGCCGGGGGGCCGGGGTTGTTGAGGAGCGGGGCTGGGGGGGAACACCGGTGTGTTCCCCGCCCATAACCTAGATTGGGTTGTTTTCATATTGATTGAATTTTTATTTTGATACCGATGAGCTTAAACAACCTGTTGATTTTTTGACATTTTAATTTTGAATTGCATCTGCTATTGCTTTTTCTTACTTTAGGGCAACCCCGCTGCGTGGTGGAAGTGTTATCTGGTTTCCAGAAATTTCCGGGTTTCCATACAGTGTTCGAGGGTTCTTTTCAAAGTGGTATTCAAAAGATTTTGACGTATTGGACGCGTTGAATGCCACGACAATCGTTTCATCATTGAGTGTGCGAGCGTACGCCATGGTGTCATCATCTGCATACAGACATTTGTATGCGCCGCGACGCAATGCCTTTTGGCTGTTACGTAGAGCAATACATGCCTTGGCATTTTCGCGCAGGTTATTATCCCATTTTGATTCATCCCAGGGAAACGCCTTGCGGCAATCCGGGTCATGCCCGCCGTCTACACCGACTTCGTCGCCGTAGTAAATGCAGGGAGCGCCGGGCATGGTCATCAGAAATAGCCATGCCATTTTGAGAGAGTCTTTATCGCCGCTGGCGCAAGAAAGGAAGCGTGGCATATCGTGGCTGTCCAGAAGGTTAAGTTGGGAATAGGTGATGTCTTCTGGATATAAATTAAGTATACGTTCTACTTCATCGGCAAACTGTTTTGCATGCATTGGATGGACACGATCCTTGATCCCGCCCGCATGGCGGATGACATCCATGTTTAAGTGCGACCCGGCGAAAAAGTTCAATGAGGCGGCGGTGAAGAGATAATTCATTACTGCATCGAACTGGTCGCCTTGCAGCCAGCGTTGTGCCTCGTGCCAGATCTCACCGACTATATACGCATCTGGGTTGATGGCTCGCACCCGGCGGCGGAATTCGCGCCAGAAATCGTCGTCATCGATCTCGCCGGGGACGTCCAGCCGCCAGCCATCGATGCCGAACTTGATCCAGTATTCAGCCACATCGAACAGAAACTCGCGCACAGCACGCGTATTGGTGTTGAATTTTGGCAGGGCAGGCAGGTTCCACCAGGCGCGATAGCCAATGGCGGTCAGGCTGTCTTCATGTTGTAGTAATTTCTGTTCATGGTGAGATGGGAAGGTCCCCCAATGTTTGTGCCCTTTCAGGCGCTCTTCATCAAAGTGAAACCAGTCTTTGTATGGCGAATCTGCACCGGTTTCCAGGACGTGATTGAATTGCCAGAAGCCGCGTGATGCATGGTTGAATACGCCGTCCAGTACCACCCGAATGCCGCGCTTGTGAGCGGCATTTAATAGTTTTTTGAACGCTTCATTTCCACCCAACAGCGGATCCACTTGATAATAGTCATAAGTGTGATATCTGTGATTGGATGCCGATGCAAAGATCGGGTTGAAATAGATCGCGTTGATTCCAAGATCTTGAAGATAATCTAGTTTCTCAATTACACCATATAAGTCTCCGCCTTTGAAACCATGGTACGTTGGGGCGCTATCCCAGGCTTCGAAGCCAAGATCGGGAAGTTCGTTGCTCTTAGCAAAACGATCGGGAAAGATTTGGTAAAAGACAGCGTCTTTTACCCATTCGGGTGTGGTCATGTATGTTCCTCTGATTTTGATTAGATAATGCACTTTGCGTGCCAATCTTGAAAAATTGTCGCCTTTATATTTTTAGCCAAGATGCCGATCGAGGGTGAGCGGGTCGAGTTTCAAAGCTTGCGCCTGTTTGGCGCTGCGTAAAGCGAATTGCAATTATATCGGCAAAATGTACTCGTAATTTATTGTGTTTCAGTGAAAACTGCCCTGCCACAGTACTGAAAGATTATTTGATAAAGATGTGATATTCCCAGGGCGCAAGATCCAGATGAATCGTCTCGTTCATTAGGACATTCTTGTCGCTTATAAAATCAACATAGTTGCCGTGAAATAACGTGTCCTTAAATGTAACGCTCTGTGCTTTCGCTGAAAAATTAAAGACAGCAAACACCTTATCTGAGTTGTTTTGGCGTACGAAGCTTAAGACTTGGGTCGGCGCAGAATTCACCACCTGGGTCATCCGCGCACCCCATTTTGCGTTCCAAAGTGAGGTGTTCTTTTTACGCATTGCTAGGAGTCTTTTATACAATGAACCAATGGGATGCTCTGTCCAGGTGATCGGGTCTTTTTCAAAGAAGGCGAGCCGCCGGGGTTCCCCTGCTTCCTGTCCGTTATACATCATGGGCATCCCTTCACTGGTGAATGATAAGGCGATAACCGCTTCGAGGGCATCGCCAAACGCCTCATGCATGGTTCCCTCCCATGAATTTTTATCATGGTTGGTTACGAACAACATACGCATTACGTCGGCAGGGTATTCTTTCTCGTTATGGGAATAGTATGTGAAAAGCGGATCTAGATTGGCTCTTCCCATGGCGATGGCGTGCATGGTGTCGTACCAACTCCAGCCGTACGTCATGTCGAAAGCTTCCACGTGCAGGTCGCGCGATTCCCATTCAGCCAGCATAAAAACCGGCTTGATGGCGTCCAATTCGCGGCGTGCCTGATTCCAAAAATCGGTCGGTAAAAATCCTGCCACATCGCAACGATACCCGTCAACATCCACATCGCGCACCCAATATTTCAGCGCTTCGATCATATATTCGCGCAAGGCTGGCTGCTGATAATCCAGGTCAATAATGTCATCCCAATCGCGCCAGGGAGAAGGGTGAAATTCACCCTTCCAATCACGGTGATACCACTCAGGATGCTCTTCCACAAGCAGGTTGTCCCAGGCAGTATGATTGGCTACCCAATCCAGGATCACACGTATATCCAGCTGATGTGCCGCTCGAATAAATTGTTTTAAGTCTTCCAACGTGCCATATTCTGAATTTACACTATAGTAATCTTTCACCGCATACGGGCTGCCCAATGAACCTTTGCGATTCTTTTTTCCAATCTCATGAATAGGCATGAGCCAAAGGATATCAACACCCAGTTCTTTCAAACGCGGTAAATGCTTTTCAGCAGCCTGAAACGTACCCTCTTGCGTGAATTGCCGTGTATTGATCTGGTAGATCGTTGCGTTCTTGCTCCACTCAGGGTGGATCAATTTGACGGAAGGAATTAACTGATGGCTGTTTTTCATGAGAAACCTTTGTTGTCTAGGATTTTTAATTAAGGCTCGAGCTTTATAATATGAATGGAGTATGGAGACAAAACATCGACGGGGTGATAATCCTCAAACCCGCCACGCTTCACAACCGGACCTTGTACCTGCGCATCCCCGTATAATGCAGATGCGCTGTAAGCGAGATCTGCCATTTCAATCCCTTTACCTGAAAGGATATAGTCAGATATTGGAGTATCGTCCAGATTGATGAGCACCAGGGTGGTTTCGCTGTCATCGTGACGCAACACCGCATAAACTGCCGGATTGTTACAATCTAGAACAATATAATCACCGGTTCTCAAAGAAGAGTGGGCTCCCCGAAGTTGTACCAAATCGCGATACAGTGAAAGAAGAGAGTCCGGGTCGTTTATTTGACCGGCAACATTGACCTCTTTGAAGTTAGAGTCTGGTGTTCTCCACGGCTGTCCGGTTGTAAAACCGGCATTTGTATCGCTGCTCCACTGCAGAGGACGGCGGATATTTTCATCGGGTTTTGCGCCTGTCATGCCGATCTCTTCACCGTAATAAATAAACGGCGTACCGGGTGCGGTCAACATCATGGCAGCGGCGATCTTTGCTTTATGGGTGTCGTTTTGCAATTGACTCATCACCCGGTTTTGATCATGATTGGTTAGGAAAGGCGCGTATTGATATTCGGGTAAAAATGCATTACTGGTTTCGAGTACCCGAGTGACATTCTTGCCTCGCCCTGTTTGCGCCGCCTGAAGGATCGTGCTGGAAAGTTGAAAATTGAAGACGAGGTCGAATTCCTTTTTGATCACATAACGAGACGCTACCGATATGTTGTCTCCAAATAGCTCGCCAACGGTCATAGAGTCTGGCTTCATCTCTTTGTAAGCAGGATACATATTTTGATACCACTCATGTGTTGCATTGGTGTTTTGTTGGATTGCATTTTCTTCGATCAAATGTTTTGCTGCATCCAGCCGAAATCCGTCTACGCCAACATCATTGAGCCAGAAAGAATATATTTTTTGTATTTCTGCGGTGACTTCCGGGTTGGTGTAATTCAGATCGGGCATGAAGGCTTCAAAAATACCGTAGTAATACCCTGTGAGCGATGGGTGCCAGACATCCTGGCTCCAGGGACCTTTGTAACCCGGGTTCGTTTCACTCCAAATGTACCAATCCCTGTAGGGCGAATTAATATCTTTTTTTGCTTCTTTGAACCATGGGTGTTGGTCGGAGGTGTGGTTAAGCACCATGTCGATGACTACATGGATATCCCGTTTGTGTGCCTCTTCCACAAGACGCTTGAAGTCGTCCATTGTTCCGTATTGTGGATTGACGCCATAATAATCTGTGACATCATACCCGTGATAGGAAGGAGAGGGGAAGATGGGCATAAGCCAGATGCCGGTAATGCCCAAATCGGTCTTTGTTTGCGGGTCGCCATCGTTGAGATAGTCGAGTTTCGCTGTGATTCCGTTGAAGTCTCCGACTCCATTCCCGTCCGAGTCGTAGAAGGAACGCACAAAGATTTCATAAAAAACTGTGTTGCCCAACCAGTTGGCAGTACCAGCCTGGGAGGATGTGGTGATCGTTGGCGCCGGATGCGTTTCCGCTGAGGAAGAGGCGGGAACGCATCCAATTATTATCGATATGGTTAGAAATAATTTGATTAATTTTTGATACATTCAAAGACTCGGGGTATAAAAAGGGCGGTCAAAAGACCGCCCAGTGTTGGGTACGGATTTTTTTATCCCTTCACGCTTCCAAGCGTTAATCCAGAGATCAACCACTTTGAGGAGTACAGGAACAGTGCCATGACCGGTATTGCGATCAGAACAGATGCTGCTGCAAACTGCCCCCACGAGACAGTGAATTGCTGTGCAAAAGTAAAAATACCAAGCGGCCAGGTGTAGATTTCGTTCTTCTGTAAAACAACACGGGCAACAAGATACTCACTCCAACCGCCCATGAAGGAGAAGAGAAATGCGATCGCGAGGGCGGGGGTGGAAAGCGGTAGGATAATGTTTGTGAAAACAGTAAAGCGACTTGCGCCGTCAATCAGCGCAGCCTCTTCCAGGTCGACTGGGATCGTGTCATAGTACCCTTTGAGGGTCCAGATCGTGAGAGGGACCGATGTTACTGCATAGGCAATTATGAGCCCCAGTGAAGTGTTGATCATTTTCAACTTGGCGATCATGATAAATAAAGGGAGCAGCAACATGCCTGCCGGGATCATTTGTGTGGTTAATAAGAATATCAACCCAGCCGAGCGACCGGGAAACCTGAAGCGGGAAAAGGCGTAGGCACTGATCGCGGCAAGGATAACGCTGATGATCGAAGTGACAGCAACCACTGAAAAAGAATTCCATATCCACAGAAAGAAATCAGATTGTCGGTTTTTCTCCGGCGCTCCGAAAAGGACTTCCTTGTAATTATCCAGGGTGGCATTTTCGGGAATGATTCGTAAGTCAGTTGTGAGCAGTGAATCGTCAGGGCGCAGGGATATGGTGATAACGCGCAAAGCAGGGTAGACAGCGATGACGCAAGAAGCGATCAATGCGGCATGGATCATCAAAGTTTTAAATGGGCTGTCGCCGCGGGAGCGGAAGAAAAACCAACGATAGAAGCGAGTAATGGGGTTTGAGGACATGATAATTGATCCTTATTCTGATGCGGACTTAAGCCCATCGCTGACCCTGAGATAGAAAAGGGTGAAAGCGAACAAGATGGCGAAAATGACAAGTGCGAACATGGCAGTAAAACCGTATCTGTAAAACTGGAACGCCGCCTTATACATGGAGGATACAAGAATATCCGTTTTTTCCTGAGGTCCTCCCTGGGTAATCAGGTAAATGATATCGAACTTATTGAAGGTCCAGACTACACCAAGGATAATGGCTGGGGTGAGCACTGGGCGCAAAAGCGGCAGGGTAATGTTCCTAAATTGCTGCCAACGTGAGGCTCCGTCAATTTCGGCGGCTTCATAATATTCCTGCGAAATACTTTGCAAGCCGCCAAGAATGATGACGGACATGAAAGGGATGCCAAGCCAGATATTCGCGATAAGGATGGAAACAAATGCCCAAAATGGATCCTGTTTCCAACTGACAGGTCCAATGGTCGCTGCCAGCCATGCAAAGGTATTTCCGATACCTATAATATTTTCAGTATTGAGACTAACTGCCGTCAGCCATGTGTTGAGATTTCCTAATAGAATGTTGAACAATCCGTATTGATTGTCAAATTCATTTCGCAGAGCCATTGCGGCGATCGTGGCAGGCATAGCCCAGGGGATGACCAGTAAAGTGCGGTAGATGCCTTTGAACTTGAGTGGGCGATTGAGTAATATGGCCAGCCCCATTCCGCCTAGAACATGAAAGGTCACATTGATCCCGGTCCACAAAATTGTGCGCCAAAAAACCTCGAAAAACTTCGCGTCTTTTGCCACAGGTCCGGTAAAGAGCGTTTTTAAGTTTTCCCAGCCATATATAAGACCATATTCTGCATTTTTTGTTGCCTGCGTACCAAGTGATGCATTTGAAAACGCAAGTTTGATCTCAAAAAGAAACGGGTACACGATCAAAAAGAGGACGCCAATCAATGCCGGGAGAATAAGCAGATAAGCGAGTCCAACACGGCTGTTTCGCGGCTTGCTGGTGAGCTGGATCACACCGAACAGAACTAGAAATCCGAGCCCGGCAATAATCCCGGCGATCATGCCTGCCGAATCTTTAGTCGCAACTTTTGCTTCGATCAGCGATTTTTGCAGGTTGCTTAACCACTCAAAGGGTCCGCTAATAAACTTGCTTACAGACCCATCTCCAAGTTTGATAAGGTCGGTGAGGTTGAAAAAATAAAGAATGACAATCAGGGTTAGAAAACCCATAGCTGCTTGAATCGTACGTGTGATAATTGCTGTCGTTCGATTTACAGGTTCGCTGAAAAAGATCTGGTAAAAATAAATTTCGATGATTGCAAGACCGCCCAAAATGCCGAACAGAAAACTCCCTATTTCCTTCAGCCGGTCTAGGATAATGGTAGTGTTTAGGGTAATCCCATCGGAAAATGGCGAGATCAACGAAGAAAAAACATAATATATTGATGCAAAAGCTGCTATCCATAGGATAGTTGGGAGGTTTCGTTTTAAGAAATTTTCGTTTTCCATGTTAGCCTCTGGGTCCCTCATTCGCAGGTGAAAAAATACATACCCGATATCTTAGCAATTAGAAAGTAGGGTTTTATACAAAGATGGGGAGCGGTACCGCTCCCCATCTTTGGTTCAAGCTTGGATCTAATTAGTTGGTGCCAAGGGTGGCAACGCAGGCGTCAGCAGCTTCTTGAGCAGCGGCGGCGGCATCTTCAGGAGTAAGTGTTCCAGCCATTACACCTTCGAGGTTCGGGCGCCAGGCATCCCATGCGCAGCGCATCTGGGGAGCGGCAGGTTGTCCGCGTCCGTTCGAAAGAGCAGCCATGGAGGCAACCAGGATCGGGTCGCTGGAGATCGCGGGATCGTTGGCAACTTCCTTGTTGGAGGGCAGGCGCTTGAATTCATCCAACCAGCGCTTCTGCACTTCTGCCGAGGTCATGAAGGTCACGAACTTGACAACAGCATCCTTCTTGGCAGCATCGTCAAGCACGGCGGTTGAGAACATGAACGCCTTGTTACCGGTCATTTCGGTATAAGCATTGCCATTGATGCTGGGCACGGGGGCAACGCCGAAGTTTTCACCGAGAGCGGTCTGGTATTCGCCGAGGGACCAGTCACCATTGATGATCATGGCGGCTTTGCCTTCCTTCATCATGGCGTCTGCGCAGGCATAATCACATTCCTGAGGGACAACGCCGTCGGTCTTGAGCGCGGCAACGAAGGTCAGGTAGTCAATGAATGCCTGGTTGTTGAACTGAGGTTTATCTTCGGCATCAAGAGGCCAGCCACCAAATGAACCGTAGAAGCCAGCGCCCCAATAGGGTTCATTGAGGTTGTAGGCGAAGCCCTGAACATCACCGGTGGTGAGTTCTTTGGCGGTGGCAATGAGGTCTTCGAAGGTGGCGGGGGGCTCAGCGATCAAGGACTTGTTGTAAATCAACATCAGGTGATTGCCATAGCCATCGGGGATACCCCAATAAGTACCGGCAACTTTGCTGTTTTCGAGAGCGCCTTCAAAAGACTGATCGAGGAATGCCTGATCGAAGAGCTGATCGACCGGGGCAACGATCTGAAGGGTGCTGAAAGGACCGGCGAAATCGCTAGGTACGCGAACAACATCCGGGGCGGCTTCAGCCAAAGAAGCGGTCTGGAACTGGTCACGAAGAGCTTCGTTCTCATAGTGAGTGCGCTCAACGGTGATGTTCGGGTTCGCAGCCTGGAAGTCGGCGATCAACTGATCGATGAAGACATCCACTTCTTCGCCTTCCTGTTCCCAGAAAGTAATGGTAACGGGTTCGGCGGGGGCTTCAGTTGCAACTTCGGTGGCGGCTTCAGTTGCAGCAGCTTCGGTGGCGGGGACTTCTTCAGCGGGGGCGCCACAGGCAGCGAGAGCCATGGAGGCGACCACCAGTAAGCTCAGTAACACGAGCAAGTGCTTTTTCATTCTCTAATTCTCCTTGAAATATTTTAGAAATCGTTTAGAAATTTTCCATTAGGACGTACGCAACTGAGCATTTACAGCGTGGCAACCACCTCCTTTGATGTAATTATCGAACTGCCTCTTCAGTTTCCACATCGAAGATGTGGAGTTTGTCCATATCAAAAATCACCTGCACTTCATCGCCAACACGTTTTTGCGAGCGCGGATCCACACGAGCAATAAAGGTGTTCTTGCCGCTGACGAGATAAAGGAATGTTTCATTGCCCATCAGTTCAGTCACGTCTACCTTGGCTGAAACTTTTTCGCCATGAATATTCACGGGGGCAAATTCAGGATCGTGGATATTTTCCGGGCGGATGCCGAAAACAACCTTCTTGCCATCCATGTTCTTGTACGGTGCGGCAAGCGCGTCCGGCACCTGGACTTTGAAGTTTTCCATATCAACGGTCACCTTGCCGCCGTTGACGGAAATCTTTGCGGGGAAGAAGTTCATGGAGGGGGAACCGATGAACCCGGCAACGAACAGATTGGAAGGGCGGTCGTACAACGCCTGCGGGGTGTCCAATTGCTGGAGAATGCCCTTGTTCATGACCGCAATACGAGAAGCCATGGTCATGGCTTCGGTCTGGTCATGGGTTACGTAAATAAATGTGGTTTGCAGGCGCTGGTGCAACTTGCTGATTTCGGCACGCATCTGCACGCGTAATTTTGCATCAAGGTTGGAAAGCGGTTCGTCGAAGAGGAAGACCTTCGGTTCACGGACGATGGCACGCCCAACCGCCACACGCTGGCGCTGACCACCAGAAAGCTGGCGGGGTTTGCGGTCAAGGAGGTGGGTGATGTCGAGAATTTCCGCCGCTTCGTTCACGCGTTTCTTGATTTCATCTTTTGGCGTCTTGCGAAGTTTCAATCCAAACGCCATGTTGTCGTACACCGACATGTGCGGATACAACGCATATGATTGGAATACCATGGCAATGTCGCGATCCTTCGGAGCAACATCGTTCACTACACGATCGCCGATCATGATGTCACCTGCGGTGATCTCTTCCAATCCTGCCAACATACGCAGAGCGGTTGTTTTACCGCACCCGGATGGTCCTACGAGAACGAGAAATTCCTTATCCTCAACTTTGAAGTTGAGTTGCTTGATGACGCTGACGTCACCGAAGCTTTTGATTACATTGTTGTACGTTACACTTGACATGGTATTGCCTCCAATCTGAAAGAATATAGTGGCTTTATTATAATCAGGTGGAGGCTTTTGCCCTATGATTTTTGCCCTCGATTTAGTTGCGGGGTTAAACAAAGTCTATCGAATTGTGAGGGGTTTTCCATATTGCGCAGACTCGTATAACTTCAAAATCGTCGCAATGGTGCCGCGGCTATCAGTAAGTGAAACCCGCGGAGTTTTACCAACCTGAATAGCGTCGCAAAGATCTTCAACTTCGCCAAGATAGAGTTCCTGCCCCTTTATTTTTAAGGTTTTCTGTTCGCCCTCTTTTGTGATGTAAATCTCGTTTTTTAATCCCGGCTTGAAAGGGGCGGGGATATTGATGATACCTTCCGTGCCAATAATTTCCATGTACGAGCGGAAAGGGGAACTGAACCCGCAATCAAACTGCGCATAGACATTATTGGCAAAGTGAAGCTGCCCGTAGAAAGAATCATCGCTTCCACCCGGACCCGGAACCTGCCAGCCAAACACTTCAGCCGGTTCTGCCCCGACAAGCATTCGCGCAAACGAGATGGGGTAACACCCTACATCCCATAAGCTGCCGCCACCATATTCCTTGATAAAGCGGTAATTCCCTTCGCGTGTAAGAGTGAATGTAAAAGCACTTTTGATGAGTTGCAGTCTACCTATTATTCCACCATCCACTAACTCTTTTACCTTTAAGGTTTGGGCATGGTGTATATACATAAAGGCTTCCGCCACGATCTTGCCCGTTTCGTTTGAGGCGGAGATCATTGCGTCCACTTCGGCGAGGGTGAGAGCAAGCGGTTTCTCGCATAGGACATGTTTGCCGGCTCGCAGCGCTTTGACCGTCCACTCTGCATGCAGGTGATTGGGTAATGGGTTGTAAACCACATCGATCTCAGGGTCGGCGAGCATGGCTTCGTAACTTTCGTATGCGCGCGGAATGTCCCATTCACTGGCGTAGGCATCGGCGGCGGAACGGCTTCGCGAAGCGACACCCAGTAACCGGGTCCGTTTGGATGCGCGCAGGGGTTTGATCAAAGCTCGGTTGATCTTCGCAGTGGAGAGCAATCCCCAGTTAAGAATTTGATTCATACGTACTCCTTTGGTTGAGTATGAAAATAAATAGAGATGTCAGGACGGTTAGCAGCAGGATGGCAATGAAGCCAACCTGCAAGCCAAAATATTGACTGCTCCATGCAACCAGCCATGGACCGACTACACCACCCAAACCGGAGAAGGTAAATAACACGCCAAGAATGGTGTTAACGTTTTCATGTGTTGCGTCTGATGCGGCCGCGGTTAGCGTGGGGAAGATGATCGAAAAGAACAAGCCGGTGAGCGGCAGGAATACGCTATTGGTAAAGATGCCAAGCGCCATGCTTAACACAGCCAGAATGGATACGATCAGAGTTGCACGAAGATACCCAAGGCGTTTGACGATGAAACTTCCAAGCAGCCTTCCTGTCATAAGTAACCCAAAAAATAGCGCCAGATAATTGTTGCTCGTTACCGTACTTAAATTGCGCTCGTCTTGTAGATACACCACCAACCAGGATGCCAGACCGATCTCGGATGCCACATAAAAGAGCATCGCTGCATAAAAATAAGGTAATTGGTGTTTGAATGCGATCTTGGTAATGCCGCTGAAATTGAGGGCGTTTTTTTCTTCTGATTTTGGAAAGCGCACGAATACACTGGCGAGAATGAATATCAAGATCAGCAGCAGGTCCCAGCGATATACCGTGCGCCAGCTGGTGCCCATGTTGATCAATAGCCCCGCGAACAATGGGGCGAGCATGGAGCCGAGTCCGTGCATGACAGACATAAGGTTAAGGTATAGCCCTTTTTGCTCATGGTACAGGCTGACGATAACGGCGTTGGGTCCCAGTTCGAATGCGCCCAAGCCCAAACCTACGATGAATAATGAACTGGAAAGTAAAAAGGCGGTTTGTGCCGAACTGTAGCCGCTAACGCCGATCGCCAGCGATATTCCAGCTAGTACGATAACCAGTTTGAGTCCAAAGCGGTCGGCGAGGATGCCTGCTATGAGAGTGGCAATGAGAAAGCCAATGTATTCACCGAAAAAGATATTGCCGCCCGTGCCGTAGTTGATATTCATTTCCGCCATCAGGGCGGGCAGGGTGGAGCCTTTGAGATTATCGGTGACGCCAAAAATGAAGAAGGCAAAGAAGCATATGGCGGTTAGGAGGAATGGGTTTGTTACGTGAGGGTGTTTTTTCATGTTGTTCAAACGAAACAGGGTCTGATATCAGACCCTGTTTCGTTTTTCCTATTCATAATAAATATTAGTCTTGCAGGTCGATTATTTACCCGTGTTGCGAGTGGCGACGTCGAAAATAACGGCAGCAGCAAGCACTGCACCACGAACCATGTATTGATACGAAATACCGATACCCATCAGGTTCATGCCGCTGGTAAGGGATGTCATGACCAGGGCTCCGATGATGGAGCCGATGACTTTTCCGACGCCGCCTGCGGCTGAAACACCGCCAACATACGCGGCGGCAATGGCGTCCAGTTCGAAGAGATTCCCTGCAGTGGTGGTGGCAGATTGAAGGCGGGAGGCGAATAAAATTCCTGATAGAGCCGAGAGCATGCCCATGGAGCCAAAGACGATGTAGATCAGTCGCTTTACACTGATACCGCTTAATTCGGCTGCGTCAGGGTTGCCGCCAACGGCGTAAATGTGCCTGCCGAGCACGGTCTGAGACATGATGAAATGGTAGAGAAGGGCGACGATCAACACAACGACGGCTGTCCACGAAAGACCTTGATAGCCAGCCAGGATCCAGGTGATGGCTCCAATGATCACTGAAATAAAAACAATCTTTATGATGAACATTTCGATGGGCAGGGTTTCGAAGTCGTAGGCTTGTTTCTTTCTGCGTTCATTGAATTCACCAAAGATCATTATGACGATCGCAAAGAGACCAAGGATTAATGTGAGTTTATGAACCCCGGGAAGAATGCCGATATCTGGAATATCCGGGATAAATCCGTTCCCGATGGCATTGAAGGCGTCATCGGCGATGATGATCGTGCCGGTGCTTTCAGTGACAACCAAAATTGCGCCGCGATAGATCAACCACCCTGTCAGCGAAGCGACGAAGGAGGGGATTTTCATTTGCGCTACAAGGAAAGCTGTGAGCAACCCGGCGATGATGCCAAGCCCAAGTGTCATGGGGATTACCACGTATATAGGCAGGCTCATTCCAGCAGCAACTACTTTGGGGTCTGCCATGGCGATCGCGGCAATGGCACCCAGGAAACCGGCTAGGAAGCCTACGGAAAGGTCGATATGACGAATGATAATGACGAGGGTCATTCCGACCGCAAGTACAGCGATGTACCCGGTCTGATTGACAAGGTTCACGATGTTGCGTGATGAAATAAAGGTACCTTCGGTCATGATGGTGAAGTAGATCATGATCACGAAAAGCGCAATATACATGCCGTATTCACGGATATTTTGCTGCAGAAGTTTTCGTGCAGTACTGAAGAAATTCATATTCTTATATTCTCCTAGTTCGTCGCCAGATGCATGATTTTTTCCTGCGTGGCTTCCTGTGCAGACAGTTCACCGGCAATCTTTCCAGATGCAACGATGTAGATCCTGTCGCTCATACCCAGCACTTCGGGTAATTCGGAAGAGATCATGATGATACTCATGCCCTGCTGGACGAGGTCCCTCATGATGGTGTAGATCTCGTATTTTGCGCCAACATCAATGCCGCGCGTTGGCTCGTCAAGGATGAGAACATTTGGTTTGACGAATAGCCATTTTCCGAGGCAAACCTTTTGCTGGTTGCCTCCGCTTAGATTAGATACTTTTTGTTCCACAGTGGGGGTCTTGATGTTGAGCTCAGATTTATATCTATTGGCAACCTTGATCTCGGCATTGTTATCTACGACTACACCTTGCGTGACAAGTTCCTTTAAGTTTGCAAGGGATATGTTCTGTTTGACATCCTGAATAAGAATAAGTCCGTTCCCTTTGCGGTCTTCGGATACATAGGAAATCCCCGAATCGATCGCCTCTTTTGGGCTGCGAAAATTGCGTTTTGTACCCTCAAGGTACAGCTCACCGCTGATCTGATATTTATCTGGATTCCCAAATACGCTGAGGGCAAGTTCGGTGCGCCCAGACCCGATCAACCCTGCCAGCCCGATGATCTCGCCACGGTTCACTTTGAAATTGACTTCCTTTAATACATCTTTGCCAAGCGCGGGGTTTCTGGCACTCCAATTCTTTACCTCCAGGACTACTTCCTGTTTAGGTGTGTGCTTTTTGGGAGGGTAGATATTGTTGATCTCGCGTCCCACCATGTTTTTGATAAGCACATGTTCGGAGACTTCACCAGCTTTTGCACTCAATGTGCAGATGGTCTTCCCATCTCGCAATACAGTGACAGTATCTGCAATGGAAATTACTTCCTTTAACTTGTGGCTGATCATGATGCAGGTTACGCCTTGTTCTTTCAAGTCGCGTAACAACTGAAGTAGGTTTTCGCTGTCTTTCTCGTTAAGGGAGGAGGTTGGCTCGTCCAAAATAAGGAGTTTTACATTTTTGCTTAGCGCTTTTGCGATCTCAACCAACTGCTGTTTACCGATACCAAGCTCTTTGATCTTCGTTGCAGGGTTGATATCCAACTTTACTTTTTGGAGCATGACTCCAGCTTGTTTGATCGTCTCGTTCCATTCCACAGTAAGAGCGTTTTTGATCTCGTGACCCAGAAAAATGTTATCGTACACGGTCATTTCAGGGACAAGCGCCAGTTCTTGGTAGATGATGGCGATGCCTGCTTTTTCGCTATCGCTAATATTTCGAAACTGTTGAACTTCGCCGTTGAGCAGAATATCACCGGCGTAATTTCCGTGTGAATAGACCCCGCTTAAAACCTTCATAAGAGTAGATTTTCCCGCGCCGTTTTCGCCGACGAGACAATGGATCTCTCCTTTTGATACCGTAAAACTGACGTTGTCCAGCGCTTTGACCCCAGGGAATTCCTTGGAGATGTTTCTCATTTCCAAAATTGGAGCATTCATTATTTGTAACTCCTGCTGGTTTGCTGTAATACTGCCAGATTATACAGGAATAGCGATGAAAATCAAAACCTCACCGCTATTCCTGTAATACTACTTACACGTAATTCTTGCTACGAACAAATATTGCCTTGCAGATTACGGGAGACCCGTGAAGTCGCTCGCGGCATAGTAGCCAGAGTCGATGAGGGCTTCCTTGACGTTGTTCTTGTCGACGGTGATAACCACGGTCGGGTTGGCAGGAACATCAAAGGCGCCGTTGTTGTAGCTGTTGGTTGCCTCAGGAGTGCCGCCTTCGAGGAAGGTGACAGCTGCGGAGATGGCATCGTCAACGAGGGTGCGAACGTCCTTGAAAACGGTCATGGACTGCTTGCCATCGATGATGTACTGGACGGAAGCCTTTTCAGCATCCTGACCGGTGACGAGGTAGCTGGTCACAGCGGCGTCAGCGGAGAACGCATCGGCGATCGCGCGGGCGGTGCCGTCGTTCGGGGCGAGGATGAAGACATCACCCTTGCCGTCAGCGCCATTGGCAGTGAGGTTGGACTCAGCCAGGGTCTTGGCGGTGTTGAAGTCCCAGTTGGTGGTGACCTGGTTGATGATCGCAGACTGTTCGTCGCGGGTCAAGGTCGCCTTGTCCTGGAGGGCAACAGCTTCAGAGGAGTTCGCGATGACGAAGGTGCCGTCAGCGATCTTGGGCTGGAGGACGCTCCAAGCACCTTCGAAGAAGAGGAAGGCGTTGTTGTCGGAAGCAGCACCGGCATACAGATAGAGGGGCAGACCGGTTCCAGTGGCATTGTCGACCAGGTATTGAGCCTGGGCAGCGCCGACGGAAATGCTGTCGAAGGTGACGTAGAAGTCAACGGCATCGGTGTCGCGGATGAGGCGGTCATAAGAAATGACCTTTACACCAGCTGCACGAGCGGCTTCAGCGGTCGAAGCGGCAGCGGCACCATCCTGCGGAGTGAGGATGATGACCTTCACGCCATTGGCGATGAGGGCTTCAACGTTGGCTTTTTCCTTGGCGGAATCACCCTGGCTGAAGAGGATCTCAACATCATAACCAGCAGCGGTGAGGGCTTCCTTGAAGCGGGCTTCGTCCTGCACCCAGCGCGGTTCATCTTTGGTCGGGAGTACGATACCGACAGAGAGCTTCTCAAAAGTGAAGTCTTCCGCAGCATAGTAACCAGAGTCGATCAAAGCGGATTGAACATTGTTCTTGTCGACGGTGATAACCACGGTCGGGTTGGCAGGGACATCGATCTTGCCGTTGTTGTAGCTGTTGGTTGCCTCAGGAGTGCCGCCTTCGAGGAAGGTGGTAGCTGCCTTGATGGCATCGTCAACAAGGGTGCGAACATCCTTGAAAACGGTCATGGACTGCTTGCCATCGATGATGTACTGGACGGAAGCCTTTTCAGCATCCTGACCGGTGACAGCATAGCTTGCAACATCAGCGTCAGCGGAGAACGCATCGGCGATCGCGCGGGCGGTGCCGTCGTTCGGGGCGAGGATGAAAACATTACCCTTGGCATCAGCGCCATTGGCAGTGAGGTTGGACTCAGCCAGGGTCTTGGCGGTGTTGAAGTCCCAGTTGGTGGTGACCTGGTTGATGATCGCGGACTGTTCGTCGCGGGTCAAGGTCGCCTTGTCCTGGAGGGCAACAGCTTCGGAGGAGTTCGCAATGACGAAAGTGCCGTCAGCGATCTTGGGCTGGAGGACATTCCAAGCACCTTCGAAGAAGAGGAAAGCGTTGTTGTCGGAAGCAGCACCGGCATACAGATAAAGGGGATTGCCGGTTCCGGAGGCATTGTCGACCAGGTACTGAGCCTGGGCAGCGCCGACGGAAATGCTGTCGAAGGTGACATAGAAGTCAACGGCATCGGTGTCGCGGATGAGGCGGTCATACGAAATGACCTTTACACCAGCTTCGCGCGCAACTTCAGCGGCGGCAGCGGCGGCAGCGCCATCCTGCGGAGTGAGGATGATGACCTTCACGCCATTGGCGATGAGAGATTCAACGTTGGCTTTTTCCTTGGCGGAATCACCCTGGCTGAAGAGGATCTCAACATCATAACCAGCAGCGGTGAGGGCTTCCTTGAAGCGGGCTTCGTCCTGCACCCAGCGCGGTTCATCTTTGGTCGGGAGTACGATACCGACGGCGAGTTTTTCACCATCAGCGGGTCCTTCGGCTGCGCCACCGCATGCTGCGAGCAGCATGGAAGCCAGAACGAGGATGCTCAAAAGAGCAAAAAGCTTTTTATTCATTCTTCTCTCCTTATGAGAATTTTGATTTGAAATACGATTGATAAGAGTGATATGTTTTTAGGTTATTGGTATCCGTGATCTGAAATCACCTCCTTTCAACGACTATTGGGTGAGAAAGTATATCGTCCACAATAATGGCGATCGCGCCGATCAGGCTTGCGTCGGGTCCGAATGGGGACAGTACGATCTCCACTTGTTTATTTATTTCAGGAAAAGCATGCAGATCTACAGTTTCTCTAATGGATGGCAACAGGTATTCTCCAGCAACGCTGAGCGGTCCTCCCAAAATGATCTTTTCTGGATTGAAAATGTTGATCAATCCAGCAAGCCCCTGCCCCATGGCATGCCCGGCTTCGCTAAAGGAATCGATCGCTTCTCTGTCACCAGCATCTGCTGCCTGTTTAATTAATGGAATACTGAGCGGCGCACTTTGATCTAACATTAGCTTTGGAATAATGCTGCTACGCTTTACTTCCAAACGTGCCTGCACGCGTTGTATGATCGAATATTGATTGGCGTAGGTCTCCCAGCAGCCACGGTTCCCACAATGACATACGTTTTGAGAAGGCTCAGCCATGATGGGGGAGTGTCCAATCTCGCCTGCGTACCCGTTCTTGCCACGATATAGCTTTCCGTTCAAGAATAGTCCACCGCCAATACCGACCCCTGCAAAGACGAAGAGGAAGTCCTGCGAGTGGCGCGCTGTGCCAAACAAGTGCTCAGCGATCGCGGCTGCATTGGCGTCATTTTCAACGAAGACCTTGAGCTTTGTGTATTCTGAAAATATTCTTACAAAAGGAACGTTGTGCCAGTGCAAGTTGGGGGCAAAGATCAAAACCCCTTTATTAACATCTACTGTGCCTGGTGTGGAAATTCCCAACCCTAAAAATTTATAGTTCTTGCGCTTCCCTGCTGCCATTGCATCTTTTACGATCTGCAACGTTTGGTTGATCATTTTTTCCTGATCATCGGACGGGTTGGCGTCTTCACGTCTGCGCCAGAGAATGTTCCCCATAATATCGGTGACGGCTACAGAAACAAAGTCCACACCAAGCTCTACGCCAATAATGCTGCCTGCCTGTGGATTGATTTCCAGCAGAGTGGCAGGGCGCCCAGTGCCGCCGGTGTTGCTTCCTGTCTCATGCACTAGACCGCGTTCGATAAGTTCGTCTATGATGCTCGAAACGGTGGATTTATTCAGTCCGGTAATTGCCGCCAACTGCGCGCGCGATAAGGGAGATTGATTATGGATCAATCTGAGTACGAGCGAGAGATTTGTCTCGCGAACAAACGCCTGATCAGCCGTGTTCTTTGGATTCATGTGTTTTAATTGTTAGTATGTTGGAGCAACAAACTAATTATAATGAATTGAGGTATTTTGTCAACTTAAAAACATACAGGCTCAAAATCCGCCTCAAACGGATCTCGAGCCTGTACCATTCCTTGGAGTGTTTTCTGTAATTTTGGCGTTATTTCACTCTTAAGGCTTCCCAACCGGCGTACTTGGCGGTATCGCCCAGCTCTGCTTCGATGCGCAGGAGTTGGTTGTACTTGGCAACACGGTCTGAGCGGGCGGGGGCGCCAGTCTTGATCTGTCCGGTATTCAAGGCGACTGCGAGGTCGGCAATGGTGGCGTCTTCCGTCTCGCCGGAGCGATGTGAAGTGACCGCTCTCCAGCCAGCCCGGTGACAAAGATCGACAGCTTCGATTGTTTCTGTCAGTGAACCGATCTGATTCACTTTGACGAGTAACGCGTTGGCTGCATCTTCCTTGATCGCCTTGCGGACGCGCTCCGGATTGGTCACAAGCAAGTCGTCGCCAACGATCTGGCACTGGTTGCCAATGGTCTTGACCAGAAGTTTCCAAGAATCCCAATCGTCCTGTGCGAGACCATCCTCAATCGAAACGATCGGATAATCCTTGACCCACTTTGCCCAGAACTCAACCATCTGTTCGCCGGTGAGTTCTTTGCCTTCTTTGCGAAGGTTGTATTTTTGGTTTTCTCGTCGTACAGTTCAGATGCAGCCGGGTCAAGCGCGATGGCAACTTGTTCGCCGCGACCGGCTTTGAAGCCAGCCTTGGAGATCGCTGCAAGGATCAATTCCAAAGCCTCATTATTGGCTTTGAGCGCGGGGGCGTAACCACCTTCGTCACCAACAAGAGCGCCGTATCCCTTTTCCTTCAAAACAGACTTGAGCGCATGGTAGATCTCCGCGCCCCAGCGCAGCCCTTCAGAGAAGCTCGGCGCGCCGAACGGCATGACCATGAACTCCTGCATGTCGGTGCTTTGCCAGCTGGTGTGCGCGCCGCCATTCATGATGTTCATCATAGGCACAGGCAGAACATGCGCATACACGCCGCCTAAATAGCGGTAAAGCGGCATACCGAACGAATTCGCTGCTGCTTTTGCCACAGCCAGGCTGACCCCTAGAATGGCATTCGCACCAAGGTGTGATTTGTTCGGCGTGCCATCCATTGCCAGCATTTCAGAGTCGATGCCCTTCTGGTCGGAAGCGTCCCATCCGAAAAGCGATTCGGCGATAACGCCGTTGACATTTGCCACAGCATTTGCCACGCCTTTGCCGAGGTAGCGCTTCTTATCACCATCGCGCATTTCCAGCGCTTCGTGCTCACCAGTGGAGGCGCCGGAGGGTACGGCAGCGCGCCCCCATGACCCATCCATTAACAGAACTTCCACTTCCACAGTGGGGTTTCCGCGCGAGTCAAGAACTTCCAACGCGGAGATGCTTTCAATTGTTGTATCCATTTAAGGCTCCTAAGATAAGGCGACGAATTTTGCTTGACGGTGTTCATAACCCAAGACTGGTCGCCCCTGATTTTTAATCTCGACCCAAGTATAATCCCAAACATTGGGAGATGTCATCTTGTCCGAAACTCCATTCCTAGACACACGCGATAAACTGCACTTCTCATTTCATACAACACCCTTCAGACGAATCGTTGTGTTCGTGGTGGGTACTTTTTTCAAACTCATTATGAAACTGGATGTGCAAGGCACCGACAACCTGCCTTCAGACGGAGCGGTTGTTCTGGCGGCAAATCATGTTACCAATTTTGATGTGATTCCCATGCAATTAAGCATACCCCGCCCGATCTTTTTCATGGGCAAAGCCAGCCTATTCAAAATTCCGATCTTTGAAGCCGCCATTCGTGATCTTGGGGCTTTTCCTGTGTACCGTGGCGAAAAGGACGAGTGGGCGCTGCGCCACGCCGCTCGCATTCTGGATCATGGACAAACCCTCGGTATGTTCCCGGAAGGGACACGCTCAAAAGGAAAGGGACTTAGCGTCGCTAAAACCGGCTCCGCCCGCCTCGCCCTCAACGCAAACTGTCCCATCGTTCCCATGGCGATTATCGGCACTGACGGCTTTTTAAAGCGATTCCCGCAACGTACCCATGTAATCGTCAAGCTTTTGCCGCCCATTCTTCCCAAACCCGGCGAAACCCCGCTCGCCCTTATGGATCGGGTGATGTTTGCCCTTGCCAAAGAACTTCCTCAAGATAAGCGCGGAGTTTACGCCGATATACCAAAAGGGTTCGAATAACGCTGCGATATAATCGCATCATCTTTGTAAAACGGAGCCAACATCATGCCGCAAGAATCAAAAGCTGGGATAAATAGCAATCGCGGTGGTGAACCATCGGTTGAAAAACTTGTCCCGTTTCTTTCTTATTCCAAAAGTAATAAAAATGCCGCGCGCGACTTCGCTGAAAGATTAAAAGCCGAAGGGTGGATCGACCCATGGTTTGACGAAGAAGACATTTTGCCGGGGCAAGTCTGGCAGGAAAGTGTCACCATCGGAGTGCGGAACTCGCACGCTGTCATCATCCTGCTCTCAAAGATAGCAGTCGCATCAGAAGGATTTTTTCAAAACGAGATCAGGCTTGCGCTGGATACGGCTGCCGAAAAGCCCGAAGGAACAATCTTTATCATCCCCATCCGATTAAATGACTGCGATGTACCCGAAATGCTTCAAAAATATCAATACGTTGATTATTTTGGCAGCACGGATCAAAAAGATAGGATGTATTCCAATTTGATCGCATCTTTGAAAGTGCGCGCAGAGACACTGGGTATTAAGTTTTTATAGATGCTTGCGTAAGTACTTGACAGGCGGATATTCGATCTACCCTTGACCAAAATACAAAGGACGCCAGGTTTTGTGCCTGGCGTCCTTTGTATTTTCCATCGACATTATTTTAGAACAGAGGCAATTTTTTGAACCAGGATCGCCACCACTTCTTCTGTTGTAACGGCACCAGGTTTGTTGACTCTATGCAGATTGATAAAAATGCCGCCTACATTCTTTTCTCTCATAACGAAGAATTCAGCGACCATTTGTAAGCCGTCAATATTTGTGTCAGCCATGAATCCTGAAGACTTATCGCCGTATATATCCATACCTTCGATCGGACGGGCATTTGAAAATTTCATATCTTCTGCTGCAAAAAGCTCTATTAGCATGTCTGGATTATTAAGCATCAAGTCAAATCCGATTCGATCATCGTCAGTCATTACTGCTATTGAAGTGCCCATGATGATCTGGAAACTCTTTGTATCAACATAGCCGTAGAATTTCTCTGTCTCTGTAGCCGCAGGCGGATTTGGAATGACCTCAAACCCCTTAGGGAGATCCATCAATGCGAGCGCTGCGTTTGAAATATTGGGGATTGGCGGCACGGTGGGGCTGGGCGTGATCGTTGGTGTACTCGTTGCAGTTGGCGTGATTGTGCTGGATGGAGTTGGGGTGCTTAGAAATGGGACCTGTACTGACTGGCATGCCATGGAAAATAAAAATACTCCAGCAAACACAACCAGAAAAATACTACTGTTTTTCTTTTTTATCATAATTCCTCCTGATAGTTTTTTTTATATTCTACATTTTGTTGAGATTTTCGAGCTTTCAATTTCTCTACAAATAGGTATTTGAGCGTGATAGCTTATAATTTAAAATAAATAACGGATAAGCCCTTTTTGCCAAAATTTGATACTAATTTACTCTAATTGACGGAATGAGGATAAATGAACCCCAAAATAAAATTTCTACCCATTTTAATGACCATTCTCTTGTCTGCCTGTGGCGGGGCACCTGAACAGACCATCACCGAGGAAGAGATCATGATGACCTACTCTGTTGGCACGATGGTTTCCAGTTTCTTTGAAACGCAAACTGCCATGGTTTCGCCGACACCCGCTGTCTCAGACACGCCCTTACCGACCAATACATTCCTGCCAACGCCCACCCTTATGAATACACCGTTGCCGTTAGCTACGTGGACACCAGTGGTGATCTATTACAGTTCTACACCGAACATCGCTCTCATCCCATCTGTAACAGGTACGCCCCCCACGGCCACGCCGAACACAGGCGCTTCTGGTGTGGGCTGCAATAACCTTGCCGTGGTTCGCGACGTAAACTACCCAAGCGGAACAACCGTTAAAGCAGGCGAAGTCATCACGAAAACTTGGAAGGTTCAAAATACCGGCTCGTGTGACTGGGCATACAATTACGCTCTGGCAACTGTCAGTGATGAGCACTTCTTTTCTTCCTGGGGGAAGCTTGGGAAGAATGTCCCCCCGGGGAATTGGGCGGAACTTTCTGTTGTCTTGGAAGTTCCCAATCATGATGGCACATTCAACGCATCCTGGCGGCTTGCGGATGCGGGCGGTGCCGCTTTTGGTGCAACCCTAAGCGTGTCTATTGTTGTTGTAGAGTAAGGATCACAATTACAACAAAAAGACCTCCAAAAATTTGGAGGTCTTTTGTTGTGGTAATTTATTTTTTCGCCTTTTCTTTTGCCGCCTTCAGCAACCCTACAAATAAGGGATGCGGTTTCATCGGGCGGGATAGGAACTCAGGATGAAATTGGCTGGCTACCATATAGGGATGATCTTTCAACTCAACGATCTCAACCAAACGCCCATCAGGCGAGAGACCCGAGAATATCATGCCGTTTTCTTCGAACTGTTGGCGATAGGAATTATTGAACTCCCAGCGGTGGCGGTGGCGTTCATCCACATTGGGGACATTATAGGCGTTGGCTGCCTTCGTCCCAGGCTGAAGCTGGCACGGGTAGAGTCCGAGGCGCATTGTCCCGCCCATATCCGTGATGGAGCGTTGATCGATCATCAAGTCGATGACGGGGTGGGGTGTGCTGCGGTCGAATTCCGAGGAGTTGGCATCTTCAAGGTCAAGCACATCACGTGCAAATTCCAGGCACATAACTTGCATACCCAGGCACAGCCCGAGATATGGAACTTTATGTTCACGGGCATAACGCGCCGCCAGGATCTTGCCCTCCACACCGCGTGAGCCAAAACCACCTGGCACAAGTACGGCGTCTGCCTCCTTGACGACGTCCCAGCCTTTATCTTTTTCAAGATCAGCAGAGTGAACCCAGCTAATGGATACTTCCACACCATTGGCGAGTGCAGCATGTTTCAACGCCTCACGAACAGACATATAAGCATCTTGCAATTCGACGTATTTTCCAACCAGTGCCACGTTGACCGTGGGCTTGTCCTTTTTAACTTCAGTTACCAGTTTTTCCCAGGGATGCATATCGGGCTTGCGAGTAGCTTTCAAGCTGAGCTTGTTCATGATCAATTCACCTACACCCAGCCCATCCAGCAAGAGCGGAACTTCGTAGAGCACACTGGCGGTTTTCATCGGGATGACAGCATCTTTTTCAACATCACAGAACAGGGCGATCTTGTCGCACAGACCCTGGTCAATGTCCTGATCGGCACGTGCGATGATTATGTTGGGCGAAATACCGATGGAGCGCAGCGCTGCTACTGAGTGCTGGGTTGGTTTGGTCTTGATCTCGCCGGTTGCACCAATGACCGGCAGCCAGGTGACATGTACGAAAAGGCAGTTCTCGCGCCCAACCTCGTTGCGGAGTTGGCGGAGTGCTTCAAGGAACGGCTGCGATTCGATATCGCCAACCGTTCCACCCACTTCAAGGATCATGATCTCTGCGCCGGTTTCCTTGGCTGCCAGCCCGATGCGCCGCTTGATCTCGTTGGTGATGTGCGGAATGACCTGAATGGTTCCGCCGAGAAAGTCGCCGCGGCGCTCTTTGGCGATGGTCTCAGCATATACCTGCCCGGTCGTAAAGTTGCTGACGCGGCTCAGGCGGATGTCAATGAATCTTTCGTAGTGACCCAGGTCGAGGTCCGTTTCTGCGCCGTCATCGAGAACGTACACTTCGCCATGCTGGTACGGCGACATCGTGCCGGGGTCTACGTTGATGTAGGGATCCAGTTTTTGAACCGCTACATTGAATCCGCGTTCCTTCAACAGCAAACCCGTCGCAGCCGCTGTCACACCCTTGCCAACCGACGAAACTACACCGCCGGTAAAAAATAAATATTTTGTTGCCATTCGTTTCTCCTTCTGCATGCCCCCTTTATTCGGGGAGGGGATGGGGTTTATACAAAGAGAATGGGGAGGGCGTTATGCCCTCCCCATTCGGGGTTGCTTCATTTTGATGGAAAGTGGTGTTTCCGTTTCATCCGACAAGTTTTACCAAGTCTTCGGCGGCGCGCCTCATTTCGAGGAAGACCATGCCAAGTTTTGCTTCCTGCCGTGCCATTGCGGTGAGTACGGCTTCGTCGCCGATGGCGGTGAGCACGATCGAGCCTTTGTCGCCTTTGATATAGACCTGTTCCAAACCACCACGACCCAGTTCACCGGAAATGCGTTCGCCAAGGCTCAGCATCGCCGCAGACATCGCGGACACACGATCTTCTTCCACGCCCTGTTGCAGGGCAGATGCCATAATAAGCCCATCCACCGACACAATGGCAGAGGCTTCGATATCGGGGGCGGCGGCTTGCATATTGCGAAGTCGTTCCACGAGTTGTTCAGCGCGGGATGGTGCCATAACTAGTATCTCCTAATTAACATGTACTTGCTGTATTGAACGGCTAGAGTTTACCAGAAAAAGCATTATTCGAGAATTGCCCTCACATTTCAATTCGTTTTCAATCTATGAGGAAAGCAAAATAGGCGGAATTTGACCTTGCTCTTTCTTCATGTTAAACTTACCGATTGCCATGCTCAAGTTTTCTTTGATCCTTTTTCTCCTTTTTCAAGGCGCCACGGCTGCGATCACCTCTCCGCAGACTGGTGATACTTTGCGTGGGCAGATCGAGATTCTAGGGCAAATGGATGTCCCCAATTTTGCTTCTGCCGAACTGGCATTCACTTTTGACGCGAACGCCTCGGATCCTGCCGCGAGCTGGTTTCCCATCCAAACCTATACACAGCCGCTCACAAACCCCGTCATTGCAATATGGGATACAACTGCTGTAACGGATGGCGATTACGCACTGCGTCTGCGCATCCTTTTGCAGGATGGCACAACCCAGGACGTGGTGGTAAAAAGTTTAAAGATCCGCAATAATGTGCCGATCCCAACAGCCACGGTCACGCAGACTGAGGCGGTGTTCAATTTCCAACCTCTTAATGGCACCCCTGAAGCGCCGAATGGACCAACCTCGACGCCTGCGATTGTATACCCCAGCTCCACACCTTTGCCGCCGAACCCTGCTTCATTAACCACAGCATCCATTACCGCGATCTTCTGGAAAAGCGCTTTGGTGGTACTGGTGCTCTTTGCTGTTTTTTCTTTCATTCTGCGGCTTCGAAAAAATATCTAAAACCTGGAATTTGAAACATGACTGATCCCTATCTCCTTATCGGTCTCGGCAACCCGGGACGCGAATACAAAGATACGCGCCACAACATTGGCTTTATGTTGATCGACCATCTTGCTGAAAAGATCGGTGCCCGTGGTATGAAGGTGCAATCCAAAGCCATTGTCACTTCGGGAGTATATGAGGAACGAAAACTCATCCTTGCCAAACCGCAGACGTATATGAACCTCTCCGGTCAGTCTGTGCAGGGATTGTTGCATTTTTACAAGATCCCGCTTGAGAACCTGCTCATTGCTCATGATGATCTGGATATTCCCTACGGAACCATTCGTATCCGCCCCACCGGTGGACCCGGCGGGCAGCGCGGTATGGCAAATACTATTGAAATGCTGGGTACCAAAGACTTTCCACGTTTGCGCCTTGGCATTGGGCGCCCGCCCGGGCGGATGGACCCAAAGGATTATGTCTTGCAGGATTTCTCGAAGGACGAGCTTAAGTTCATGCCGGAGTTTCTTGCGCGCGCATCGGATGCCGCGATCGAATTCGTGATGAAAGGTTTGAATGCGGCAATGAACAAATACAACGGCGGGACGGGTTCTTGACCTTTGCTTTCCACAATCGCCTTGCGTAATGTGGAACTCTTTTTATAATGCAACCTCTTCTTCAACTTCTTCGTACTCTCTCTCCATATCAGCGCTTGTTAAGCGAACTTAACGCGCGTAAACCGGTCTCTGGGCTGGGTTTGCCGCGTTCTGCCCGTTTGCCGATCCTTGCCGCGCTTCACGCAGATGTAAATCAGCCCATTCTGTTTATCACAGACCGCGCTGACCATGCGCTGGCAATGTATGATGAATTGGGCTTTTGGGTCAAGTCACCGCGTTATTTGTTTGCAGAACCAAATCCACTTTTTTATGAAGAGGCTGCCTGGGGGGTAACCACTCGGCGTGATCGTCTGCAAGTATTAACGGCGCTATCTGCATATCACCTGCCGTTTGCAAAGAAACCCGAGGTGCCGCCGATCATCGTTGCGTCGGTTCGCTCGTTGATGACTCGCACCCTGCCACGGCGGGACTTTCTCAAAGCGTGTAAAAAACTCACAGTAAACCAGAGCAGTCAACCCGATGGTCTGATGCGCGAGTGGGCGCGGATCGGCTACCAGCGCGTTAACACGGTTCTGGAACCGGGGCAGTTCTCCGGGCGCGGCGGTATTTTAGATGTGTGGGCGCCCACGGAACTTAATCCAGTGCGACTTGATTTCTTTGGCGATGAGATCGAGACCATTCGTAGTTTTGATCCCGCTACGCAGCGGACGCTCGAGAAACTTGAATCGATCCTGCTCACGCCTTCACGTGAATTTCTGGCAGACACGACCGAATCAGAAACAACGCTCTCCGAATTTCATATTCCATTGCTGCATGGGCAACCTGCTTCGTTGATGGATTATCTTCCACAAAAAACCCTGGTGCTGGTGGATGACTTGAGTTTGATCGATGTGATGGCAAATGAAGTAGAGGAACAGGCGGTTAAGTTTAGGCAGGAGAGTATTAAAGAAGGTACGCTGGCAGAGAATTTTCCTGTGCCCTATGTGCCCTGGTCTGAATTGAACGATAACTTAAGTGAGTTCGTTAATTTGGAATTGGGGCATTCCACTGAGGCTGAAGAGGGAGTTCCACTGGCTTCACACTTTGGTCATGATGAACGCTTTGGCGGACGACTCAAACCGTTCATTGATTACCTTGCCCCCATTGTTGATAATGGCGGACAGGTCTTTATCATCTCCCGTCAGGCGCAGCGCTTGCGTGAATTGTGGTTCGAGCATTACCCTGACTCTGAACATACAAACCTTGAGTTTATTGAAGCTTCGCTTTCCGAGGGATTTACACTCAAGACCGAATCATTGGACACTGTTCGACTGATCACTGATTCGGAGGTCTTTGGTTGGGAACGTCCACAGCCACGTACACGTCAGCGCCAGACTGCGGATACACCTGAGGCGTTATACGCAGACTTGCAGACCGGGGATTATGTTGTCCATGTCGATCATGGCATTGGTCGTTTTGCGGGACTTATCCAACGCCAGTTGGATGGGCATGAACGTGAATATCTCACGGTTGAATATGAGCGCGGTGACATTCTCTACGTTCCCGTCCATCAAGCGGATCGGCTCACGCGGTATGTCGGCGCAGATGGCGGCAAGCCGTCGCTGGACAATCTTGGCGGGCAGGTATGGGCAGAGACCAAGGCAAAGGTTAAAGAGGCAGTCCAAAAAGTCGCTGAAGACCTGCTTGACCTGTACGCCCGCCGTCAGGTGGTGGCAGGGTATTCTTTTTCAGGGGATACACAATGGCAGAAAGAATTGGAAGACAGTTTTCCATACGTTGAGACCGAAGATCAGAAACGTGCCATTACTGACATTAAACGGGATATGGAACGTGCCCGTCCGATGGATCGCCTCTTATGCGGCGACGTTGGATACGGCAAGACCGAAGTCGCATTACGGGCTGCATTCAAAGCGGTGATGGGCGGGAAACAAGTGGCAGTGCTTGTACCGACCACCGTTTTGGCACAGCAGCATTTTGAAACATTTTCTCAACGGTTGGCGGCATTCCCCGTGAAAGTGGAAATGCTTTCCCGCTTCCGCACGCCGCGTGAACAGACGGAAATCCTGCATCAGCTTTCCATTGGTGAGGTGGATATCATCATCGGGACACATCGCCTGATCTCGTCTGACGTTGTTTTCAAAGACCTGGGTTTGGTGGTCATTGACGAAGAACAGCGCTTCGGTGTGACACATAAGGAGCATCTCAAAAAACTCCGCACCGAAGTGGATGTGCTTACGCTTACGGCTACGCCTATTCCGCGCACGCTCTATATGGCGCTGACCGGTGTCCGCGATATATCCAACCTCAATACGCCGCCCGAAGAACGCCTGCCCATCATCACCCATGTGGGACCGTATTCCCCGCGCCTGGTTCGCCAGGCAATTCTGCGCGAGTTGGAACGCGGCGGGCAGATCTTTTTTGTCCATAATCGTGTGCAAACAATTGATGCCATGAAGGCGCACCTGGAAAAGCTTGTGCCTGAAGCACGCATCGATATCGGTCACGGACAGATGCATGAATCCCAGCTTTCGGCGGTTATGCGTCGTTTTACCAATGCCGAAATCGATATTCTGCTTTCCACCACCATCATCGAATCGGGGTTGGATATTCCCAACGCCAACACCCTGATCGTGGACCGCGCGGATACGTTTGGCTTGGCACAGCTTTACCAGCTTCGCGGGCGGGTTGGGCGCGGTGCCATGCGGGCGTATGCCTACTTCTTCCGTCATAACAAAATGTCGCCGACTCAGGAAGGTCAGCAGCGTTTGGAAGTGATCGCAGAAAATACCCAGCTTGGTGCCGGGTATTCCATCGCCATGCGCGATCTGGAGATCCGCGGCGCGGGTGAATTGCTGGGGACGCGCCAGCATGGCTTTATTCAATCGGTCGGCTTTCATCTTTACACACGCATGCTTGCGGATGCGGTTCGCCGTATGCGCCGGATCGCATCTGATGTGTTGAAGGTGGAAACGGATAAATTCGATAACGCTTTTTCCACCTTCAACTTACCGCTGTCCATCCCGGTCAATGTGGATCTGCCGCTGGCGGTGGGCATTCCAGCCAATTACATTCCTGACCAGGACCTGCGCCTGCGCTTATATCGCCGCATTGCAGACCTGCGCGATGAGACCGAGCTTGATGCGCTTGGCTCTGAATTCCGCGACCGTTTCGGTCAACTGCCTGAGATGGTACAGAATCTTTTTTATCAGATCCGCGTGAAGTTGCGCGCTGAAGAGGTTGGGCTTACTGCCGTCGGCTGGGAGGCGGGGCAGATCCTGCTCAAGTACCCGGCACCTGCTGAAGGTGCGGAGCCGAAGCGCCTGCCTGACCTGCCGAATGGTGTCAGAGGCGGTAAAGGTCAATATTGGGTAACGGTCACGAAAGAAGAAGTCTGGACGGCAAAACTCCTCGATGTATTAGCCCGCTTGGGGGATGTCTCTTGATTCGGTTGTGTGGGTTAATCAATTAAATAGGAGAATTGAGATGCGAAAGAGACCTTTATTTGGCTTGTTGCTCGTGTTAGTTTTTATGTTTGCCTGTGTGCCGGGTCTGTCTGCTCCGACCCAGAATGTTGACCTGATCGTGCAATCTACATTGCAAGCTCTGACCTTGCAGGCGTTACAGTCCACGCCGGGGGCACAAGCCACTCCCGCGGCTTCCGATCAGACCGGCTCGATCTCTGGTAAATTGTCGTATCCATCCTCGGCGATCCCGCCTTTATTGGTGGTGGCATTCAATCTGAATAATGTTGATTATTACTGGGTCCAAACGGCTCAAGACCAATCTACGTATCAAATGGATGGCTTGCCGCCCGGGACGTATCATGTAGTTGCTTACGTTATACCCGATGGCAAGCTCGCAGGACGTTATGATCAATTTTACGTGTGTGGTTTGGCGCAAGGCTGTAATGACGATAGTTGGGTAGATGTACAAGTTCAGGCTGGGGCGATCACTCCAAATGTTGACCCCGGTAATTGGTATGGCGGTGCGGAGTTATACCCGCCCATGCAAAGTTACGAGGCTGGTCAACCCAGCGGTAAAGGCATCTATTCAGCGCCCATGCCTGTCTTGGGCAGCATCACTGGCAAGTTGAGCTACCCTTCAAGTTTCATCCCTTCGACGACCGTGGTTGCCTTTAATGTCAAAACACCTGAATACTTTTTTGTGATCACCAATGAAAATGCAGGGACTTATCAAATCGACAATCTTCCGCCCGGCTCTTATTACGTAGTGGCTTACCCGGCAAATGATTCAACCTACCCCGGTGGATATTCGCAGGCGGTTCCTTGCGGTTTGTCTGCGTCTTGTTCTGACCATTCGTTGATCCCGGTGAATGTGAATGGTCAACTTGTGACGGGAATCGACCCTGGCGACTTCTACGCTCCGCCTGGGTCATTCCCTGCTTCTCCGGTTCCATAACCAGCCGACGGCTGATTCAGTTTTCTGAAAAATATTCGCCCCGGGAGCAAAAACTCCCGGGGCGAAATCGTTTTAAGACCGCAAATCCACTTCCCATCCACGCCTTGTGCGTGGACTATAGGTCACGCGATAAGTTTTTCCTTCTTCAAGCTTTTCGTATACATCTCCCATAATGGTCACAGACCCAATGTGATCAAACTCTGCATAGAAGGTTCTGGGGGAGCGATGTGTTTGCTTTTTTATGTTTAGCTTGCCAGTGTGGACCTGCGCAACACCGTCATGCAAATCCATGAGATTGTTATAAACATGCATTCCCACGGCAACTAGAACTGCAAAAATGAGCAGGCTTGCGGCTGCGGTAAAGATCGTGAAGAATAGCGTTCCTTTTAAGCCTGTGAAAAGACAGGTAAATATCCCGCAGAATACTCCCAGGATAATAACCACAAAAAGAGTTGGCATGATCGTATTTGTCTTGAGCCAATTCTGTTGTTCAGGTGTAAGTGCTTGAGTTTGCATAAACTTTTATTGGAAAGAGCCGCAATCCAGATCTTCTTTCAGTCCTTTGAGCGTATCATCCTTTTCCTGAGATGCAGGTGCTGTTGCGTCAAGGCGGTCTAAGGCGCTGCATAGACTGGGCTCCAACCCGGAGGTGATGCGTTTGGAGAACTTGGTTAATTCCTTCACTTGCGCCCAATCACCAGTTTGCCCCAGCCCTTCAATGAATGGGATGTACTCGAAGCCGTTATCGGGGCGTTCACCGGTGGCTTGAGCTTGGTTCCATAGGCGGACAACCTCATCCCATTGACCGTATTGCCGGGCGAGATCGGCTTTTTCAAAATAATAGCACCAGGTTTGGGTATTTGTTTTGCCGTATAAGGCTTCGGGCGGCGTAGGCTCTTCGCTGTTGGCTGGTCGAATCAGCTCAATATCAGACCCGGCTGCGAGTTGGCGCATGTCTGTGTTAACGAGGCGAAGGTTCTCGTCTTGCGGCTGCAGTACCCATAAGCACCGCTGCATTTCCGGGTTGAACGATAACAGGATCATTTTCTGGCTGTTGCCTTTGAAATCCATCGTCAACTTACTGCCTTCCAGCGGAATGCCTGAGAGAAAGTCACCTACATTTGGGTTGGTGTAATAGAACGGAAAATACCAGTAGGGCGGCGTGGAAATGTCACCGGGTTGATAGGTGGTGATGAGCGAATATGATACCGAGTAACTACCCATGTAACCGAGGATCTCTTCGTCGGTCACGATGGCGGTGCCGGGTTCGATCTCTGGGGCTCGCCAGAGCAGTTCGCGCGCGAGGCGTTCCTGTTTTTCCCAGGAATAGGCAAAGTCTCTTTCGAGCGTCAGGTGCATGCTGACCGCCAGTGCAACGCATAGGGAAACTACAGCGATCTTCTTTTTTGTATCGTCAAGTATGTTTTCGATAATGACCGCCAGGATCAACGACGCGCCGAGGGTTGCCCCAATGCCAAACCGCGACCCAGCAAATTCATTTTTGTGTGTGACGATATCCTGACCGATGATCCAGAGTGGCGCCATGCCAAAGAGAACGATGAGCAAGCCCAGAACGAGAGGCGAGGCGAACCAGCGCTTGTTTTCGACAGGTTCGGCATTGTAGGTTTTTATCAAATAGAAGAATACTACGATGAAGGTTAATCCCGCCACGAGCAGAACAAAGGAGTTGAAGATCGTGGCAAAGGAAAAAAGTTCCGGGGCGAAGGTGCGGTACCAACTGGTGAAAGTGACGATCATCGAGTCTTGCACAGCGGTTCGGATAAGATACCCAAGGGTGTTGAAAGGCGATTCGAGCAATGCGAATAATATCTTGGGCGAGTTTCGGTCACCGATGGGCGGCGGGACGTAGAGGAATATGCGCCAGATAATGTAGGCGGCAAGCGCTGCCAGATAAGGAAGCCAGTTTGTGACAGTCTTTGTGATGCGTGTACGGATGTCGGAAACCTGCCCGCTTAGCAGCCAATAAAGTATCAGCGGGCGGATGAGCACCATGCCGACAAAGTATTCGCTGGTGAAGAGGTGCAAACCTTCGAGGAAGACAGCCAGAACGGTCAAGACGATTCTGTATTTTGTATCTGGGATGGCGCGTGCCATTAGATACAAGCTCAGGGCGAAGAATAAAAATCCGCCCCAATACAGCATGGAATTGACGGCGTACGATTGGATCAAAAAGAATGGATGGATAAGAAAAATAAAGATCGCCAGTGTAACTTCGCGCGAATGCCCGCTCCAAACCCGTTTTAAGAAGTACCATAACATGCTGGCGGTCAGCCAGCGAGTGACCAGCGCCGTGATATGCCATGCCATTGGGTTGAAGCCTAAAAGCTTGAATAAGCCAATATACATCCAGGCGGCATTGGGGCGGCTGTCATAATACATTTCAATGGTTAGGCTGGAGATGCCTTTGTTGAAGGCGTAGAAAATGTATGGCCAGTCGTCTTGATAGTAGCCAAGTCGATTCGCGAGCAAACCGAACCCGGCAATGGACACCAATAAAAAGGCGAGTGGGGTGAGGTTTTCATTGAATTTAATGGCAGCGAGTGTTGAGCGAAGGTTCTTCATGGTTAATGCGATTATACCCTCGACAATTTCCGCCCTTGGTGGAACGGAAATCTTTTAAGTGTGTGGAAAGCAGTTTGATATTGCGACGTTTTCTCCACACCGAGCCCGTGTTGGTGTAAAATAGAACACGCGTTCCCCTAATCACAGAAAAGACAATCAAATGGATTTCAAACTTCAAGCCCCTTTTATCCCTATGGGCGATCAGCCCGAAGCCATCCGCGGACTTGTGGATGGCGTGAACCGTGGTCTTAAGCATCAGGTTCTGCTCGGCGCGACCGGCACCGGTAAAACCTTCACGATCGCATCGGTCATTCAGCAGTTGCAGAAACCTGCTCTCATTATGGCGCACAACAAGACACTTGCCGCCCAGCTATATGCTGAGTTCAAGGAGTTCTTTCCAGAGAACGCTGTTTCGTATTTCGTTTCTTATTATGATTATTACCAGCCGGAAGCCTATGTACCCCGGCATGACCTTTTTATTGAGAAGGAGACCCAGATCAATGAAGAGATCGAGCGCATGCGCCTCGCTGCAACGACTGCCCTGATCTCCCGTCGCGATGTGATCATCGTTGCTTCGGTTTCCTGTATTTACGGTTTGGGGTCGCCGGAGGAATTTGGCAAGGGGACCGTGACGTTCAAGACTGGTGAGATCTACCGCCGGAATGCACTGTTGCGTCAATTGATCGAGAGTCAGTATCAGCGCAATGATATGGAATTGAAGCCCGGCACTTTTCGCGTGCGCGGGGATACGCTGGAGATCGTCCCGGCGTATGAAGATAAAAAAGGATACAAGATCACATTCTTTGGCGATGAAGTCGAGCGCATCATGCAGTTCAGCCCGGTATCGGGTGAGATCTTTGATGAACCAAATGAAATTTCGATCTACCCTGCCAAACAGTTCCTAACAGATGCCGACCGTTTGAAGGACTCGATCAAAAATATTGAGACAGAACTGGAAGAGCGGCTTGCCTTGTATAAAAGTCAGGGCAAGTTCCTTGAGGCGCAGCGTATTGAGCAGCGTACCCGTTATGACCTGGAAATGTTGAAGGAAGTGGGGTATTGCTCGGGTATTGAGAACTATTCCCGCCATCTGGATGGGCGCCCTGCCGGGTCACATCCGTGGACGATGATCGACTTTTTGCCGAGTGATTACCTACTAATCATTGACGAGAGCCATATGACCGTGCCGCAGATCCGTGGCATGTACAACGGTGATCGGGCGCGCAAAGAAACACTGGTTGAGTATGGGTTTCGCCTGCCCTCTGCAATGGATAACCGTCCGCTTAAGTTTGATGAGTTTGAGCAAGTGATGGGGGCGACCATATATACATCTGCAACGCCGGCGGATTATGAAATGAAACAAGCCGAGCAGGTGGTCGAGCAGATCATTCGTCCGACGGGGTTGATAGACCCTGAAGTCATCGTGCGTCCGGTCAAGGGGCAGGTGGATGACCTGGTCGGAGAGATCAAGCAACGGGTGGAGAGAGGCGAGCGTATCCTCGTCACAACCCTGACGAAGCGCATGGCGGAAGATTTAACCAAGTACATGAAAGAGCTGGGCATCAAGGTTAATTATTTACACTCCGAAGTGGAGACACTTGAGCGGGTTGCCATCCTGCGCGACCTGCGCCTGGGGAACTTCGATGTGTTAGTGGGGATCAACCTGTTGCGCGAAGGGCTGGATCTGCCGGAAGTGTCGCTGGTTGCGATCCTCGATGCGGATAAGGAAGGTTTCCTGCGTTCGGATACAGCACTGATCCAGACCATCGGACGCGCAGCGCGTAATGTGAACGGACGTGTCATTATGTATGCGGATCGTATGACCGACTCGATGAAGCGCGCCATCGACGAGACTACCCGCCGCCGTGCCAAGCAAATGAAGTACAACGAAGAGAAGGGCATTATTCCTTTCAGTATTTCCAAGGCGATCCATGATCTCACTGAGGAAATGTCTGCCAAGGCGGTGGGCGAAATGAGGGGCGAATACAAGGTTAAGAATAAGGGCGACATGCCGCGCAATGAACTGCGGCAGATCGTCCATGAAATGGAAAAGCAGATGAAGGAAGCTGCGAAAAATCTTGAGTTCGAACGGGCGGCAGCGTTGCGTGATGAACTATACGAGTTGAAGAGTCTGCTGGCTGAGGATGAAAGCCTGAAGCCATGGGAACGGATCAAACTGCTCTCGGGTGAAGAAGAATAAGGCTGAGACAAAAAATCCCGCAGAAATTCTGCGGGATTTTTTTTTTGTTTATTATTTTGCAGTTGGCTTGGGGCGGAGATGAATACAAGGGTACAGTTCGCCGTCGATGATCATGATGTGATTGACGATCCAATCTGAGATCTCTTCATGGATCTTGAGCGCCAATTCGTTCGACCCGCCGGATTCGCGGAACCGGTTGTAATACCTGTCGAACTTCTCTACGAAAACGGCATGGGCTTTTTTGTTCTTTTCAGCCGCAGGACAGTGATAGGTATCAAAACATTCCTCTTCGCGACCAAAATGCCACCCGGCGTAGAAGCGCAGCCTGCCAAGGATCCTCGCAATTATTTCAATGCCATGCCCCTCGTTGATCGAATCCCCAAGACTGTTGAGCGTTTCCACTAGATACTTGTGTTGAGAATCCAACGTTTCGTCGCCAGTGCTGAGGGCGTCGTCCCATTGCAGGGGTTTGGGTGTGTACATTTATTTTCTCCAAAAAATTCAACAATATATTTTAATGAACTTGGAGTCATTATATCCATATTGAATTTTGGCAATGTATCATTTTTGTCATAAATTATATAGACGATTATCATCCCCTCTATTTGTTGATGCATTTTTGCCTTGGGATTCACATAAGAAAAAATGCCATTTCGGATAAAGTGAGTTAATGATGGGATAAAACGGAGTCAATAAAAGAAGCCTCCCGGTCATCAGTTTGGGAGGCTTCTTTTATTGGGTGCTTCTAGTTACTTCTTCTTCGTTGCTTTCTTCACTGCCTTCTTTGCAACAGCCTTCTTGACGGTCTTCTTCGCGGTCACTTTCTTGGCCGCGACCTTTTTGGTAGCAGCCTTTTTCGCAGGCGCCGCTTTGGCAACTTTCACTGAAGTGTGGATCTGCTCATGCATGTAAAGCGGCAAGTAGTAATGTCCGCCAGCGTTCTTGCCAGAGGAACCGGAGCCTTTCCAGCCGCCGAAGGGTTGGAAGCCAGGCCATGCGCCAGTGGACGCGCCCTGTGGGCGGTTGGCGTATGTGACGCCTGCTTCGATCTTGTCGAAGAACCATTCAGTTTCTGCAGGGTTGCCGTAGAAACCGGCGGTCAGACCGTAATTGACATCGTTCGCGATCGCCATGGCTTCATCGAGGTTCTTCACCTTGCCGATGGTGGTAATGGGCAGGAACATTTCATGCTTCCACAAGCGGTGTTCAAAAGGCAGATCGGTGACAAAGGTGCTTTCGCAGAAGAAACCCTTACCATAATCGCCGTCCGTGCGGACCTTGCCGCCGGTGAGGAAGGTGGCTCCAGCTTGGCTGATCTCTTCATTGAAATCTTTGAAGTCCTGGTACGAATTCTTATTGATAACCGGTCCGTTATAGGTGGCTCGGTCGGTCGGGTCGCCGAGAACGAGTTTGCTCGCCATATCTTTCAGGCGGGCGACCATTTCGTTGTACACAGGTTCTTCAATTAAGACGCGGGAAGCCGCCGAGCATTTCTGTCCTTGCAAACCAAATGCGGAGCGAATAATACCCACGGCAGCGGTTTCGAGGTCTGCATTCTTGGAGACGATGGCAGGATTCTTCCCGCCGAGTTCGAGGATCATTGGACGGGCATACTCCCGCTTGGCATAATCCTGGTACATCTTCATACCAACATCGAAGGAACCGGTAAAGGTGACACCATCCACCTCGGGGCTGTCGACCAAAGCTTGACCAAGGGTGGAGCCGGGTCCGGTTACAAAATTGACCACGCCATCAGGAATGCCCGCATCACGGAAGCAATCCACCAGTAGACGTACGATCCAGGCGGTATCCGTGGCGGGTTTGATGACAAGTGTGTTGCCAGCGACTAACGCCGCGCCCGAAGGTCCACCGGTGAGCGCGTGCGGGAAATTGAACGGTGATACCACAAGCCATACACCATAAGGGCGTAGCACAGATACATTGCGGGCTTCATATCCAACCAGCGGGTCGCGTCCCATTTCAACGACATAGCCGTTGTTCTTTTCCATTTGATAGCAGGAGTAATAGATCAAGTCGGCAGTTTCCTGCACATCACCCATAGACTCCATGCGGTTCTTGCCGACTTCCATCGCCATCGCCGCGCCAAGTTCGAAAATTCGGTCCTCGATCAACGAAGCCGCCTTGCGCAACAATTTCACACGCTGCTGCCAGGGGGTGTGGCTCCACATCGGGAAGGCTTTGCGCGCCGCTTCCATCGCCATTTGGGCGTGGCTGGCATTACCTTTTTGCATGTTGGCAAGCACCCAGTCAGTATTGATGGGAGAGTGGTCTTCGAACTTTTCATCGGCAAAGACTTCCTTGCCATTGATGAACATGCCATATTCCTGCCCCATGTTGGCTTTCAATGCCGCCACCGCTTTATCGAAACCGGTGTGCAGTTCCTCAGGTGGGTTGAACATGGTCGCGTACGTAAGCTTGAAATTTGCCATAGGAGTTCTCCTTGTGTAGTTTCTTGCAAATAAAGTATAGCAGGTGAATGAACCTCCGTCAAAGTAAAGCGACGGCTTTTGCAGGTGACGTACCTCATGAGAAATTCGTGTGAATATTGTATGATCGGAGTTCTGCCGGGTATCATTAACCATGAAAAAGGAGATTTACTGATGAGACCCCGCTTCCCTATCTGGAGCTCGGGCTTGGTGCTGGCACTTCTGGCAGTTGCCTGCGCCTCCGCGGCTCCCACCGAAAGTGCCCCGCCCGTTGAGCCCACTGCCAGTGTCGTCCCAACTTCGGCTGCTGAAACAGCCGTCCCTGCGGCTGAAGCGACGGCTTCCGTCGTGCTGCCCGTTGCCACCTCGCGCGGACCGAACCTCGAAGCCACCGACCCAGCCACGGTCAGCCTTGCTTCTGGCGGATTGCAACTGGTTGAATTTTTCCGCTTTACCTGAAGTACCTGCCGCGCAATGGCGCCCATGGTTCATGGGCTCGAAGCAGAGTATTTTGGCAGGGTCAAATTTAGTTACCTTGATGCCGACGATCCGAACACTGTGAATTTCCAGCGCGAACTTGGTTTCGTGTACCAGCCTGAGTTCTACCTGGTGGATGCAAATGGTGTCGTCTTGAAAAAACTGGTCGGCTTTATCTCCGAAGATAATTTTAGAAGTTTGTTTGCTGAATATCTTAATTAAACCTGCTGCCTGCGATAACATAGTTTCGCAGGCAGTTTTTATTTAATCCGCGATCTTGTTCGGTCTGCAAATAACTTCCTATATAATCTGGCTCATGGATACATTTTTTCATATTGTAGTGTTTTTGCTTGGCGCAGGCATTGTGATCGCTACATTGTTTTCAGCCGTTTCAACCTTTGTCCTTCCGCGTAGTGCGCGTAGTCAATTGAACCGTTTGGTCTTTGGTTTGATGCGCCGACTCTTTGAATTCATCATGAGCCTTGGCAAGAGCTACGAACAACGCGATGCTCTCATGGCATATTATGCACCGATCGCGCTAATGTCGTTGGTGCCGGTATGGTATGTGTTGATCGCGCTTGGATATTCTTTTATGTATTGGTCATTGCGGGCGGGGGAGTACTTTTTTGATCTTCGTCTGAGCGGCTCCTCCTTGTTTACCCTTGGATTCACTGCTTCGGAGGGATATCTCGTCACGCTGCTGGTATTTTCTGAAGCGATGTTGGGGCTGATCATGGTTGGTTTGTTGATCGCATATTTGCCCACCATGTATTCAGCCTTTTCGCGCCGCGAGCAAGCCGTCAACATGCTGGAAGTCCGTGCAGGTGACCCGCCTAATCCATACGATATGCTCACGCGTTTCCATCGTATTCATGGGTTGGATAAACTTGCAGAACTTTGGAAGATATGGGAGGTCTGGTTCGCAGATGTCGAAGAGAGTCACACCACCCTGCCTGCGTTGGTTTTCTTCCGTTCTCCCCGCGCCGAAAACTCCTGGGTCACTTCTGCGGGTGCAGTTTTAGACTCTGCCGCTATCACGCTCTCATCCATTGATATTCCACAGGAAATGTCTGCAGCATTGTGCATCCGTGCCGGGTTCATCTCTTTTCACCGCATCACAGATTACTTCGATATTCCCCACCCGCACAATCCGTCCTTTCCCGAAACACCGATCAGCATCTCCCGCGGGGAATATGATGAATTGATCCTTAAACTGGAAGCAGCAGGGTTGCCGATCAAGCCTGACCGCGAAAAAGCCTGGACAGACTTCGCCGGTTGGCGTGTCAACTATGATCGCACGTTGCTTATTTTATGCAGTCTTGTCATGGCGCCGCCCAATGTGCCCTGGTCCACAGACCGTGCCCCGAAGTTTAAATTGCCGCCACTGTTCTTATTGAAGAAAAAACATACAGACGCTCATTATCATTAAAAAGACACACCCCGAATTTTACCCGGGGTGTGTTTATTGAATAAATGAATTACTTGTTACGCAGTGTTTTTACCGTATTGTTTGGCATCTGAGATGGCTTTGTTCACATTCACAAAAGGCAAAATGATCAAGCCCATGATGAAGAAGAAGATCAACGCCAGAATGGCAATACGCAGGTTGCCAAAGATCTGATTCGCCAGACCGAATACCAATGGTCCGATCCAGGAAGTGCCGCGCTCGCTGATCTCGTAAAATGCAAAGAACTCTGCTTCCTTGCCATTCGGGATCATCTGTGCGAACAGACTGCGGCTGATCGCCTGTGAACCACCCATCACCAACGCAATGAAAACACCCAGAACAAAGAACTGAGCTGTCACATTGTCGCCTTTCAAGCCGCCGTATGCGTAGATGACCACACCCGACCAGATGATAAGGCTGACTACAACCGATTGCTTGGCGCCGATCCAGCCCGCCAGTTTGCCCCAGAACAAAGCGCCAAAGAACGCCACAAACTGGATCATCAGAATTACGGCTGTCAACGTGGTTTGATCTTGCTCAAGCCCGCCCTGGATGAGCGGTGCAGCAGCGAAGGTGGCAGCAACAGCGATCACGGTCTGGATGCCATCGTTATAAAGGAAATACGCCAGCAGAAATTTCATTGTTTCAGGAAAGTGTTTTACTTCGCTGAAGGTCTTTTTCAACTGCTTGAAACCGATGCTTGCATAGGTGTCACCGGCGGGCAGAGAGCGAGCCGCGTGCCGCGGGCGCAGCCTCGACCAGGTGATGAATGCGAACCCCAACCACCAAATGCCGGCAGAAGCAAGGTTGATACGTACTGCCAGTGAACTGGGTACGCCAATATCTTCACTGAAAATAAAGAACGCTAGATTCAATGCCAGAAGAATACCGCCGCCCATGTACCCCATTGCCCAGCCGTACGACGAGACGCGGTCTCGTTCTTCCTCGCTGGCAATATCCGGCAGGTAGGCGTTGTAAAACACCATGGCTGCCCCAAAGGCAAGGTTGGCAACAATGAATAAAACACCGCCCAGCCACCATAACCCGCCAGTCAGCAGGAACATCAAGATCGTTGCAATGGCGCCGATGGTAGCGAAGATCTGCATCATGCGTTTGCGCAAATGCGAGTAATCCGCGATTGCCCCTAGAATCGGCAGGAACAAAACCTGCATGCCGACAGAGAATGAAATGCAATACGGCAGGAAGGAATCAGGCGCTACGGGAATTCCTAAAAACGAAACCGTTGATGAACCCGCAGCCTCGGCTGCGGAGCGTGCCAGACTTGCCACATATGGACCCAAAAATACTGTCCCCACGGTCGTGCTAAAGGCGGAGTTCGCCCAGTCGTACATTGCCCAGCCAAAAACTTCCTTGCGGTCATTAACGATCGCTTCCGTTGCCATGTCTCCTCCAGAGCCAGTTGGGATGTAAACAAGAACACAAGCCAGTATAAGAAGTTTCGGCATCCTTGTAAAGCAGGATATTGTAAATAGGATGTTAAACCTCCCGCTTCATTGCTTGACCCTCAACCTGCTACACGCTAAAATGCCTTTCCTACACTGAAAAGGAATCCTGCCACCCGTTAAGAACGGAGGCTACTTATCATTATGTTTGAAACTCTCACCGGACGACTCAACCAGATATTCGATAACCTGCGCAAACGCGGCAAACTCTCCGAAGCCGATGTAGATGCTGCTATGAAGGAAGTGCGCCTCGCCCTGCTCGAAGCCGATGTGCATTTCAGCGTGGTCAAAACCTTCATTGCCAAGGTCCGCGAACGCGCCGTTGGCGCCGAAGTTTCCAAAGCGTTGAATCCGGGGCAGCAGGTCATTAAGATCGTCAACGAAGAGTTGATCGCAACACTGGGCGAACCCGCTCCTTTGAACCTCACCGGCCCAAAGCCGCGCGTCATTATGATGGTTGGTTTGCAAGGTGCAGGAAAGACCACTGTCACCGGCAAATTGGCGCGTTTGCTCAAATCCAAAGGCGAGCGCATCTTAATGGTCGCGGGCGACCCATACCGTCCGGCGGCGGTCAAACAGCTGCAGCAGCTTGGGGAACGTGTCGGTGTGGATGTGGAAGCGGATACTTCCATTGCACCGCCGGAACTAGCCAGACGCGCGTTAGACAAAGCCGACAAAGGCGGTTATAGCCTGGTGTTGGTCGATACAGCCGGGCGCTCACAGATGGATGCGCAGTTGATGGATGAATTGAAAGCCATCTCTGCCAATGTCAGCCCGGTGGATACTTTGCTCGTGATCGATTCCATGATCGGTCAGGAAGCCTTGAACATTGCCCAGGGCTTCAGAGACACGATCAACCTCACAGGACTCGTCCTCACCAAAATGGATGGCGACTCACGCGGCGGCGCTGCGATCTCGATCCGCTCTGTTACAGGTGTGCCGATCAAATTCATCGGTACAGGCGAAAAACTGGATGCGCTAGAAACCTACGACCCATCGCGTTTGTCCTCCCGCATCCTCGGCATGGGCGATATGATCGGTCTGATCGAAAAGGCGGAAGCCGCCTTTGATTCTCAAATCTCTGAGAAGCAAGCCCAAAAAATGATGAAGGGTGAATTCTCGCTTGAGGATTGGCTGGAGCAGATGAATCAAATGAAGAAGATGGGTCCGCTTTCGCAGATCATGGAGATGCTGCCTGGGCAAATGGGGCAGGCAGCTCGTAATGTAGATCCGACCCTGGTCGAAAAGTCTTTTAAACAATCAGAAGCCATTATCAATTCCATGACGTTGAAAGAACGCCGCAACCCAGATATTCTGAACGCCTCCCGCCGGCGCCGCATCGCTGCCGGAGCCGGAATGGATGTGCAGGATGTAAACCGCCTTATCAAGCAATTCCGCGAAACCCAAAAGATGATGAAAATGATCCAAAAGACCGGTGGTAGGGGGTTGGGACGGATGTTTGGGTAGGGAAAATCTCCTTTTATCTGGTAAAATACAGCCCGCGATTTCAGCCCGCACACCCCTCTAGTGCCTGTCTGGAACGTAATCAAAAACTAAAGGAGCAAGTTAACATGGTTCGAATTCGTTTACGTCGTATTGGTCTCAAGGGCCAACCCACGTACCGCATCGTCGCTGCGGATAAGGAAGCCCCCCGCGATGGTCGCTTTTTGGAGATTTTGGGCGTGTACAACCCGCGCACCAATCCCGCTACGATCAAATTAAATGAAGACCGCATCTACCACTGGATGAAGAACGGCGCCCAGCCGACCGAATCCGCTGCGCAGGTTCTTAAATCTGCTGGAACCCTCGAGCGCTTCGAGCGCTTCAAGAAGGGCGAAGCAGTGGAAACCCTTGTGCAGGAAGCCGCTGCGGCTGAAGTTAAGCGCGCCGCTCCCGCCAAGACCCGCAATTAAGCCAGTTATCGCAAGAACCCACCATTACGGATTACGCATCAATTGCGTAATCCGTAATGCGTAAAAGAGGAAATCTCTCATGAAAGACCTGATCGAATATATTGCAAAATCTCTTGTGGATCACCCTGAAGATGTGGTGGTGACCCAAACCAATGGGAACCGCCCGCGAATCGGATTGAGCGTTGCCAAAGATGATATGGGACGTGTGATTGGCAAAGGTGGTAAAGTGGCAAATGCCATTCGCGCTTTGCTCCGCGTTTCTGCAGAGAGACAAGGCAAGCAGGCTACATTGGATGTTACGGAACCCTCCTAATGACGACTGAAACGAACTCAGGCTCGCCCCAAAGCGAGCCTATTTATTTAGCGATCGGGTTTCTTCGCCGCCCACACGGGGTGCAGGGTGAGGTGATCATGGATCTGCACACAGACTTCCCGGACCGCATCAAGCCGGGACGTAAAGTGTATGTGGGCGAAAAACATGAGGCTTTTACCATTGGTGCGGTTCGCCCGCATGCAGATGGTATGTTGGTCAAAATGCGCGGATTTGATACTCCTGAGTCCTCAGGTCGTTTTCGCAACCAGTGGGTCTATGTGAGATCGAACGAGGTCCCTGCGCTCCCGGAGGGTAAATATTACAAACATGAGCTGATCGGCTTAACCGTAATGGTCGACGATGGCAGTGCATTGGGTGTTCTAAATGAAGTCCTTGAAACCGGCGCGAACGATGTGTATGTGATCCAGAAAGAAAATGGTAAAGAAGTCCTCCTGCCTGCGATCCCGGATGTGGTCTTGGATGTGAACATGACCGACCGCGTCATGAAAGTTCATATCATCGACGGATTGCTTGACGATATAAAACCATAATAAATAAACATAGCGGGGAGTGATAGAATCGCACAATATTCAATGGATGATAAAAAATATTGGATCGGTTTTAATTTAATCAAGGGTATTGGCGCAGTCCGTATGCAGGGGCTGATCGCCTATTTTGGCGACCTTGAGTCTGCTTGGAATGCAAACGCGGCTGAGCTCATGGAGGCTGGTTTGGGGGCGAAACTGGCGGAAAAAGTTCTCGGGGCGAAAAAGCAAATAGACCTGAATCAGGTTTGGTCGAAGATCGAAGCGCAGGGAATTCACATCCTTACCTGGGCAGATGAAGACTATCCAGCTCGATTAAAAGAGATCGATCAACCGCCGCCGGTATTATATATTCGCGGTGAGTATTTGATGGATGACCTGTTCGCGGTTGCCATCGTTGGTACACGTAAGGTTACGCCTTACGGCAGGCAGGTGACTGAGGAGATCGCTGCTTTCCTTGCTGCAAATGGAATCACCGTCGTAAGCGGACTCGCCCGCGGAGTGGATGCCATCGCGCATCAGACCGCACTCAAAGCTGGCGGGCGCACGATCGCGATTCTCGGGTCAGGTGTAGATAAGATCTACCCGCCAGAGCATCGTGGGCTTGCGGAACAAATGATTCAGCGTGGGGCGGTGATGAGCGATTATGCCGTCGGGACGCCGCCAGACGCTTCGAACTTTCCGCCGCGCAACCGCATTATCTCCGGGTTATCGCTGGCGGTGGTGGTCATCGAAGCAGCAGAGACAAGTGGCGCACTCATTACAGCTGAGTTTGCGGCTGAACAAGGACGGGAAATTTTTGCCGTACCGGGCAGTATCCTGGCGCCGCAGAGTAAAGGCACAAATCGCTTGATCCAGAAAGGCGCCCAGCCCTTATTGACTCCGGCTGACCTTATGCAAGCTTTGGACCTGACGCGGATGGATAAGCAAAAAACCGCCCGCAAGATCCTGCCGTCTGATGAAACCGAAGCGCTGGTCTTGAATGTGCTCGGGAGTGAGCCGTTGCATGTGGATGATATCCGTAATCAGACGACCTTGCCGATCGAGCAGGTTTCAGCGGCTTTAGTTATGATGGAATTGAAAGGTATGGTTCGGCAGGTTGGTGGTATGAATTATGTAGCTGTTCGTGAAGAACGACCTGATTACACAGTTTAGGAGGCTGGAATGGCATCGGATTTTTCACATGCGTATGCAGTGATCATGGCAGGCGGCGGCGGGACCCGGTTGTGGCCCCTTTCCCGCAAGGATAAACCCAAACAACTCCTCCCTTTGATCGGGCAGGAGACCTTGTTTCAGAGCACGGTAGCCAGGTTAAGGGAACTCTTTCCGCCGGATCGGATTTTAGTCGTTACGGTTGAAGAGCAGGCTCTTGAGATGAAATTGCAGGCACCTGAATTGCCTGAGGAAAATTACCTGATCGAACCTGCTCCACGTGGAACGGCTTCGGTGGTTGGGTTGGCGGCGATGGTGTTGCAGAAGCGTGACCCGCAGGCATCCATGGCGATCCTGCCTTCGGATCATTTCATTCGGAATGTGGATCTATTTCACTACTTATTGAAGGCTGCCTTTGATGTCGCTGCTGATAAGTATCTGGTCACATTGGGCATCACACCTACAATGCCTTCCACGGCATATGGCTATATTCAACAAGGAACGGCATTGAACGGTGAATATAAATACCCGGTTTATACAGTGCAAAGTTTTAGAGAAAAGCCGAACGAGGAGACTGCCCAGCAATTACTTCGCATGGGCGGGCACTCATGGAATAGTGGCATGTTCATCTGGCGCGCCGACGCCATTCTAGGCGAAATTGACCGGCAAATGCCGGCACTCGGAAAAGCCTTGCAAGAGATCGGTGCAGCTTGGGAATCTTCGAAGCGGATTGAAGCGCTGAAGAATATCTGGCCCGGACTGAAAAATGAAACCGTCGATTATGGCATTATGGAGAAGGCTGATAAGGTTGCTGTTCTGCCTGCCGGCGGATTGGGCTGGAGTGATGTCGGTTCGTGGTCTTCTTTGTTCGAGGTGCTTTTGCCGGATATGAACGGAAATATTGCCACGAGCGCCGCGCAGCATTTGGCGCTTGAAACGAATAACACATTGATCTATGGCGGCGGTTCAGACCGGCTGGTTGTCACGATCGGTGTGGATGATATGGTCATCGTGGACACAGGCGATGCGATCTTGATCTGCAAGACAGACCAGGCTCAGAAGGTCAAGGATGTAGTCGAACATTTGAAAAAACACAGACAGGAAAAGTACCTATAATCCTGGCGGTTTGCACGAAAAAGGCGGCAGCTTAAATCCCCCAAAAAATTCGCGTTTGCAAAAAAACGGAAAATTGTTGTAGAATGTCCATCCCGTGAGGTTTATCCTTGCGGGATATTTTTTGTGCCAGATCGTTACCTCTCATTTGTTTGTGTTCAAATGAGGAGCATGTTGGAGGACTACAAACCGATGGAAGCTTATTGTATGAAGTGCAAGACCAAACGGGAGATACAAGACCCTGTGGCGGGTTTTAATGCCAAGGCGTCTGCGGTGACAACCGGTATCTGCCCTGTTTGCGGCACAAAACTTTTTCGCATGGGCAAGACTGAGGCTCATGCTGGTTTAATTCCGCCGCCTAAACCTGAGAAGGTGGAAGTGCGTGAAGGAAAGCTAGTGATCGTGGAATCGCCTGCCAAGGCAAAAACGGTTGGGCGTTTTCTTGGCAAGGGATACACCGTCCGCGCCTCGGTGGGGCACGTACGTGACTTGCTGAAATCACAGCTTTCGGTGGATGTTGATAATAATTTCGAACCCAAATACCGCGTCCCCAATGAAAAGAAGGATGTGGTTAAAGAGATCAAACAGCTGGCAAAAAAAGCTGAAGAGATCTTCCTTGCTACCGATCCCGACCGTGAAGGTGAATCCATTTCATGGCATTTGATGGAAGCGGCTGGCATCGAACCGGAACGCACCAAGCGTGTGGTGTTCCATGAAATTACCGCCCCGGCAGTTTCAGACGCTTTCTCGCACCCGCGCAATATTGATATGAACCTCGTCAACGCCCAGCAGGCGCGCCGTGTGTTGGACCGTCTGGTTGGCTATAGCATCAGCCCCATTTTGTGGGAAAAGGTTCGTGGTCGTCTCTCTGCGGGGCGTGTGCAATCTGTCGCCCTGCGCCTGATCGTAGACCGAGAGCGCGAAATTGACAGTTTTAAACCGGTTGAGTATTGGACGATCCATGCCGAGTTCAAACCGGAAAAATTGAAATCGAACTTCATTGCCAAGCTCGTCCGGGTGGATGACAAAGAGCCGGTACTTTCCAGCGAGGAATTGGTCAAGCCGTTTCTTTACGACCTCGAAACTGCTGCTTTTGCCATTTCAAAGGTCAAACGCGGAGAACGGAGACGGAAACCCTCTGCGCCCTTCACCACATCCACACTGCAACAGGAAGCATCGCGTAAATTGGGATATACGGCGCGCCGCACCATGGCGCTGGCACAGGGACTTTACGAAGGTCAGGATGTTGGTGAAGGCGGCACGACCGGTCTCATCACCTACATGCGTACCGACTCTACGAATGTTTCAACGCTGGCTCAAACCGAAGCGCGTGAATTTGTAACGGGCAAGTACGGCGCAGATTATCTTCCCGCTGAGCCGCCTACGTACAAAACCAAGTCTGCCAATGCCCAGGAGGCGCATGAAGCCATACGTCCAACATCGGTGGCTCGTGACCCGGAAAAGCTGAAGGAATTCCTTGAACCTGCCATGTACAAGCTGTACCGATTGATCTGGCAGCGTTTTCTCGCCTCTCAAATGGAAGCGGCGGTATACGATACGCTTCAAGTTGAAGTGACTGGTAAAACGAGTGAACACGAATATTTACTGCGTGCTTCTGGCTCGGCGATCAAATTCCCAGGCTTCATGGTGGTGTACGAGGAAGCCAAAAATGAAGATGTGAAGGTCGAAGAGGAAGAGGATGTAAAAATCCCTGCTGGTGTGGCGGAAGGTCAAAAGCAGGAATTGGTGCGTTTGATCCCTGAACAGCATTTCACCCAACCGCCCCCACGTTTCTCTGAGGCCTCTCTGGTGCAGGCATTGGAAGAAAATGGCATTGGGCGTCCTTCTACCTATGCACCGACCATTTCCACCATTCAGGCGCGCGGATATGCCTTACGTGAAGAGAAGCGTTTGGTTCCCACGGATATGGGTATTCAGGTAAATGACCTGATGGCTCAATATTTTCCTGAAGTAGTAGATCTGAGTTTCACTGCCCACATGGAAGAAGACTTGGATAAGATCGCAGAAGGTGAAATGGTGTGGACGGAAGCCATTCGTGAGTTTTATACGCCATTTGCTGAAGATGTTAAGAAAGCCCAGGCAGAGATGCCGGTTGCAAAATCGGAGCCGGAGCCCATTGGGCGGAAGTGCCCGGATGATGGCGGTGAACTTGTTATCCGGTATGGTCGTTTCGGTAAATTTATCTCATGTGCCAACTTCCCAACCTGTCGTTATACCGAGCCGTGGCTGCAAAAGATCGGTGTGTCCTGTCCTAAAGACGGCGGTGACATGGTGGAGCGCCGAACACGCAAAGGTCGCACTTTTTACGGTTGCGCCAATTATCCGAACTGTGATTTCACGACCTGGAAAAAGCCGCTCGCCAAACCCTGTCCGAAATGTAATGGATTATTGGTGATAGCAAATAAACGCGAAGCTCAATGTACGAACTGTTCCGAGAGCTTCCTTCTGGAAGAGATCGTGCCAGAAGGCACCTAATATTCCGGGTTGTTAGACCAAGCAGCGATCCAGTCTGAATCGATTCGTTTCATCGGGCAATCATTCTGCCATGCAGAGGGCTGTATTTACGTTGTATAATCAAGCCAACGCATCTTAAAGAAGGAGTTTGATATGCAATTTGTCGTTGCATTTTTGAAAAAACTACCCATTCTGCCGATCGCCCTTTTTATTGGGGGCTTGGTGTTGGGCTTGTTGATTGGTTGGGTGATTGCGCCTGTGGAATTCAAAGACGCCACGCCGTTTTATTTGCGCGCAGATTTACAGGAAGATTACCTGCGCATGGCGATCGATTCCTTCCGAATCAACCAGAATCCAAATCTTGCCGTGCAGCGTTGGCAGGGACTTGGTGTAGCGGCTCAAAACGCATATACGAATATTCAGAATAACCCAGGCGATCAAGACCCGGCGGTCATTCAGGCGTATGGTCAGTTGATCACAGATATCCTTTCGTCTGGTGGTGGTCAGCCGGTGACTGAGCCTGCTACAAACTCTTCATTATTGCGAACTGCTTTGATCGGCATTGGCGTTATTCTTGTGTTGGGCGTCGCGGCTGCTGGCGGTTTGTACCTCTTCCGTTTGTTTGGTAAGCGCGGCTCTGGAGAGGTGACGGCTGTTATGCAGGCGTCTGAGATCAGCCGTTCTGCCGCCAAAACGAATTTTGAGGATATGGGGCTGGCTCCGCCCATTACGCAGACCATGACGACGTACGTGTTGGGCGATGATCTGTATGACGAATCATTCAGCATTGATACCGGTGCCGGTGAGTTTTTAGGTGAGTACGGCGTGGGTGTTTCTGAGATCATCGGCGTGGGTGAGCCGAAGAAGGTTACGGCGCTGGAAGTCTGGTTGTTCGATAAGAATGATATCAAGACGGCAACGAAGGTGTTGATGTCACGTCATGCCTTTGCCGACCCGGGCATTCGTTCACGACTCGAGCCTAAAGGTGAGTTGGTTGTGGTGGAACCCCAGGCGCAGGTGTTGCTTGAAACCGCCACGCTCCAATTGCTTGCAACCATCGTTGACATTGAATATGGTAAGGGACCTTTGCCCGATAATAGCTACTTTGAACGTGTAACACTGGAATTGGCGATCTGGCCCCGCCAGGGATAAAAGAAATCAAAAGCCCGCTCAACTGAGCGGGCTTTTTTGTTGCCTATTCCACTTTGATGATCTTGAACTTGATCTTGCCGCCGGGGGTTTGTGCTTCGGCAACTTGACCCACTTTTTTATTCATCAGCGCTATGCCAATGGGGGATTCGTGGGAGATCCTGCCTTTGCGCGGGTCGGCTTCGGTGGGACCGACGATGTGGTAGGTCTCCGGGTCGAAATCTTCCTCTTGGATGGTGACATGAGAGCCGATAGAGATCACATCTGAAGTCTGTTTTTCGATGAGAACGGAGTTTCGCAGAATGGCTTCGATCTCCTGGATGCGACCTTCGAGGAAGCCCTGGTCTTCCTTCGCCTTGTGGTAATCGGCATTTTCAGAGAGGTCGCCCATTTGAATGGCAGAGCGCAGCCGTTGAGCCAGTTCATCGCGGCGCGGTCCTTTTAGTTCTTCGAGCTCAGCTATTAATTTGGCTTCGCCCTCGGGAGTAAGATAGTTGGGTTGAGTCATGTTTTCTCCTTTCCTGAGTTGACAGAAATTTAATGAGTTGATGGGGGCTTTGAAAGACTTTCTTATGCCCCCTGTTGAAACAAAAGTTAATTACGGTTTCTCGGTGGGGTTGAACATTTTTTGATGTTCTTCGATGGCGTATCGATCGGTCATCCCGGCAATATGGTCGCAAATGGTGCGTTCCAGTCCGCGCTTTTCGATGAAGAATTGGACATGGTCGGGCAGTGTTGCCGGTTCGGCATGATAAGCGGTGAATAGATCGGAAATGATGCGCTCGGCTTTAACCTGCATACGGACGACACGATAATGTCTGTATAGTTTCTTATAAAGCAGGTCTTTTAGTTCGCGGTTGCGCCTTTGCATTTCTTCTGTGTACCCGACAACATTATGTTTTAGTTTTTGAATATCTGTAAAGGAGTTGACCTTGCTTTCCTTCAGGCGCGTATCTGTTCCTTTGACCATATCCGTTACCAGTAATCCGACCAGGTGACGGATCATGCGGTGCCGTTCCATATCGCTTAGGATCATTCCGCGCCAATTATAGGTCTCTCGCAGGATCTCCCAGAGCGCTGCCCCTTCCAGGATTTGCGGGTTGATCATTCCTGAGCGGAGTCCGTCATCCAGATCGTGTGTGGTGTAGGCAAGTTCGTCGGCTACATTGGCGATCTGTGTTTCGAGATTGCCGCGTAGATCGGGGCTGAAATCACGCGCGTCAGAAATATCGTATTCCGATTCGTGCTTCACCATTCCTTCGCGCACTTCCCAGCTGAGATTCAACCCGGGGAATTCCGGGTAGCGCTGTTCGAGTTCTGTTACGATGCGCAGGGATTGTTTGTTATGGTCGAAACCGCCAAAGTCTTTCATGAGGCGGGCTAATGCTACTTCGCCAGAATGACCAAATGGGGAGTGTCCCAGGTCGTGTGCCAGACAAATCGCTTCCACGAGGTCTTCATTTCCGCCGAGGGCGCGGGCGAGCGTCCGCCCGATCTGGGCAACTTCAAGGGTGTGTGTAAGGCGGGTGCGGAAGTGATCACCTTCAAAGTTGATAAAAACCTGGGTTTTGTATTCGAGGCGGCGAAATGCGGTTGTGTGCAGGATGCGGTCACGGTCGCGTTGAAACGAGGTGCGATACTCGGGTTCCGCGTCCAGATAGGCGCGTCCTTTTGTGTCCCTGCTGCGCATTCCATAGGGCGCAAGGCTGCGATCTTCGTTCTCTTCCAACTGTTGTCGTGTAAAGAACATGGTTTGCCTTTATAGATGCGAACGTCATTGCAACGGACTGTACCAGTGTTGCAATGACGGTGGAGTGGGGCGAGAGGGGGTCGAACCCTCACGTTGTTACCAACGACAGATTTTAAGTCTGTTGCGTCTGCCGATTCCGCCATCGCCCCGGCGGGGTTTATTTTACTATAACTCCTTGTTGAAGCCAAACGAAGGCTGCTCCGAAAATGTACACCTCGGCTACGGCGCCCAACCTAGCCCGATACGACCGCGTTCGAGGTCTACTTTTTGGATTTCCAGATCCAGGATGTCGCCTACCTTCAGCACCGTGCCGTGAGGAATCTGTGTGCGATGCAGGAGCCCATCTTGCTTGACACCGATATCTATAAATGCGCCAAAGTCCACCACATTGCGAACTGTCCCTTTGACTTGCATGCCAACCAAAAGATCTTCAGCTTTGAGCACGTCTGAGCGGAGGATCGGAGTGGGGGTGTCGGTACGCGGGTCTCTCCCGGGGCGCACCAGCTGTTCGAGTATGTCTTGTAACGTGGGGACGCCGCACTTCAATTCTTTTGCGAGGGCTTCGACATTGGTTTTTTGGAGGAGAACTTCTACAGCGTGGATTTTTTCCTGAAGGGGCGAATCAACTTTCAGCCCGGCGCGAGCGAGAATGGATTCTGCCAGTGTGTAAGATTCGGGGTGTATCGCTGTTTCGTCCAGCGGGTTGACTCCGTCTCGAATCCTCATGAAACCGGCTGCTTGTTCAAATGCTTTGGGTCCAAGCCCGCTTACTTTGCGAAGCGCGGCTCGGGACGTGAAGGGTCCGTTGGCGTCACGATGTGAGACGATGTTTTCGGCGAGTTTTGGACCAATGCCTACAACATGTGTGAGCAAGGCGGGGCTGGCTGTGTTGACGTCCACACCAACATGATTGACGACACTTTCCACTACGCCATCGAGAGCATGCGTTAATGCGCTTTGATCTACGTCGTGCTGATACATGCCCACACCAATGGATTTGGGGTCGATCTTTACCAATTCTGCCAGTGGGTCTTGGGCGCGGCGGGCAATCGATACTGCTCCGCGAATGGATACATCGAGGTTGGGGAATTCTGTACGGGCAAGCGCTGACGCTGAGTAGACGGACGCTCCCGCCTCATTCACGATCAGATACTTGGTCTGCGACTTTGAGCGTGTCAGCTCTGAGACTAATTTCTCGGTCTCACGTGAAGCGGTTCCGTTACCAATGGTGATGAGGGTAACTTTATGGCGGTTGATCATATCTTGCAGGGTGTTGATGGCGCCCTGCCAGTCATTCTTTGGTTCATGTGGGTAAATTGTGCCGGTGTCGAGCAGTTTGCCGGTAGCATCTACCACTGCCACTTTACAGCCGGTGCGAATACCAGGGTCTATGCCCAGTACTACGTGATTGGCAAGCGGCGGCTGGCTAAGCAATGCCCTCAAGTTGGACGCGAAGACCTGAATGGCGTGATTATCGGCGCTGTCGCCTTTTTCGCGGCGCACGTCGCGTTCAATGGCAGGCAGGAGCAGTCGCTCGGCGGAGTCTTGAATGGCAAGTGCAAGTTGATCTGAAAATGGGCTGATAATATCCTGCTCATATTCTGATTGGATCGCATCCAGCCAGTCCCGTTCGGGGATGTCTACTCGTACGCGCAGGATACCTTCTTTTTCGCCGCGGGTGATCGCAAGGATCTGGTGTGGGAGGAGGCGGTCTACCCGTGAAGTGAATTCATAATAACTCTCATAGATCCGTTTTTCGTCTACAGAATCTTCGATTTTTTTGGAATACACGGTAGAGAATTTGAGCGCCTTTTCGCGCAAAACGGTGCGGACATTTGCATTTTCGTTGATGGTTTCGGCGACAATATCGCGTGCGCCTTGCAGGGCTTCTTCAATGCTGGATACTTGTTCATTTAGGAACTTTGCTGCCAATTTTTCAGGAGTTCCGCTGCCTTGTTTTAGGATCAAATCTGCCAAAGGCTCAAGTCCTTTTTCGCGGGCAGCCATGGCGCGGGTGCGGCGCTTCTTTTTATAAGGTGCGTAGAGGTCTTCCAGCGCGGTCAAGGTTTGAGCTTCGTTGATCGCTGCACGAAGTTCATCGGTGAGTTTGCCTTGCTCTTCGATCGAAGCCAGGATGGATGTACGGCGTTCGTCCAGTCCGCGCAGACGGGTCAACTCATCTGCAATGATGCGGATCTGTTCATCGTCCAGTGAATTAGTTGTTTCTTTACGGTAGCGGGCAATAAAGGGAACGGTATTGCCTTCGTCTAATAACTTGATCGTGGCTTCCACTTGGGAAGGCTTTACATGGAGTTGAGATGCGATGAGTTCTGCGTGAGTCATAGGCGCGATTTTATCATGAGTGTCGGGTAGGTTATTGGGGTCATTGCGCTCTATTTCATGTCCAGCGATAATGACTTTTCATAACCTTGAATACGGAGAATCTCATGGAAAATAAAAGACCTTTACCGATCACTCTTTTCGCCCTTTGGGCGGGAATTATGGGCGTCTTCATCGCTTTGGATGGATGGAGCTATTTTCTACAAGGCATTGATGTCGGCGATGCACCTGAATTTTGGATCCAAGACCTTCGTCGTTACATATTTCCTGGCATTTTATGGATTTTTGGGGGAGTGGGATTTATAGCGTCAGCGTTTGGAACCTGGTCTGCGAGGGAGTGGGGGCGCTTGGCTGGTTTGTATTCCGGCGCGGCAATTGTAGCCGGGTGGCTCATAATAAAAATCATCTCATTGGGTTTTGGAAACCCTGCGCCATTCTTAAGTTTATTGGTTGGCATCCCTGCTCTTTATTTGTTGACCCAGGAGGCGCGCGATTATTATCGCGATTGAGTAGGTTATTGTCTTGATTTTGGACATACTAGTGCGGGAAAAAGTCCATAAGTCAGCATATTTTAGAAATATTGGCGGCAGAAATAAAAAATTCTCCCCGTGCTCGATCTAGTGGGCGTAAGTGCTTGATACGGTCCATACTAAAAATGGAGAAGCCCTCCTTAGCTGTCGGCATTACTGCCGGGCGACATCTGCTCCCAGAAATTTGTTAGTTTATCCTTCAATTCGTGAATATTTTTCACGACCTGATTGCCGCGCCAGTGAAAGGGGAATAAGTGGCGATAATTCGCATGAGTAAAGCGTTCATCGATCAATACGATAATTCCCTGGTCTGTGTCCGTGCGAATAACGCGACCGGTTGCCTGCAACACCCGATTGAAGCCCGGATATTGGTAGGCATACGCATAGCCACTGCCAAGGTCACGATCAAAATACTCTTTGATCAGATCTCTTTCCAAGCCTAATTGGGGTACACCCACGCCAACTACTATCACCCCGATCAATCGTTCTCCAACCAGATCGATCCCTTCACCAAAGACCCCACCCATCACAGCGAACCCGACCAGAACTTCCTCATTAGCGGATGAAAACCGCGAGAGGAAAGCGTCGCGCGATTCTTCCGTCATGCCTCGTTCCTGAATGAGAAGCTGTCTTTCAGGCAATTTTACTTTTAGCCGCTCCACCACCTCATTTAGGTAAACATAGGATGGAAAATACACCAGATAATTTCCTGTGTGAGTGCCGAGGACGGTTTCAATTGTCTCAGCAATGGCATCGTAGGAGTTAGCTCGCTGCGCATATTTGGTGGATATCTTGTTATGGATCAATAAACAGACATTTTCCTGCGGAAAGGGAGATTGAAAAATACGCTTGGGGTGGTCAGCAATGCCCGTCAGGAGCTTCATGAAATAATCCATGGGTAGCAGCGTTGCCGAGAAAAAGATGGTGGATTGACTGCGCTCCAGCGGTAAAGCCAGCATGGGAGCTGGGTCCAGGCAGAATAATTTGGCTCTCAGGTCAGACTTCCCGCGCCGTTCAAAATAAGAGACATAGAACGTATCAAAATATTCGGCGGTGCGGAGGTAATTGCTGCATAGGAAATAAAATTCCAAAAGCTCTTGCCTGAACTCGGCGGTTTGATTCATGACCAGCCAGTCTTCTGCCTTGCGGCTAAACTCTCGAAGCGCCTTGAGTAGATCCTCGGGGAGCTCGTGCTCGATCAGCGCTTCCTTGCTTTCCTTTTCACACGCTTTGCGTTTCTCCAGCAAGATCTTATTGATCTCGCCCAGCTGTTTTGCCAGGGAGGGCACATGTGGTTTCAATGTGCGTTGAAGCTGTAGCACTGCCTCTTTGTCCAATTCTGCCGAATACATGGTTCTGGCTCGATCTGGAAGATTATGAGCCTCATCAACCAGGAAGATATACGGATCAATGTTTACGTCAAAAAAACGATGAAGATACACACGTGGATCGAAAACGTAGTTGTAATCACAAATAATGCAATCCACCCACAATGCCAGGTCCAGCGAGAACTCAAAGGGGCAGATCTCATACTTTCGGGCGAGCTCTTCAATGACCGGGCGGGTAAAGGCTTGATGTTGGTCAAGTTCTTCCAGTGCCAGCTTTACTTTATCAAAATACCCGCGGGCAAAGATACATACGTCCGGGTCGCAGTTGACCGGTGGGCAGAAACAGATCTTTTCTTTGGCGGTCAGTGTCACGCTTCGAAGATAAAGATTGGACCGGCGCATATCATCCAGTGCTTTTTCTGCCACCAAGCGCCCTGAAGTTTTGGCTGTCAGGTAGAAGATCTTTTCTGCCAAGCCAAGACCAAGAGCCTTGACGGACGGGAAAAGAGTTGCGATTGTTTTCCCAACGCCCGTGGGTGACTGGATATAAGCGCGATCCTTCTCTCGAATGGTCTTGTAAACTGCGACTGCCATATCCCGTTGACCCGGGCGGTATTCTGCATAAGGAAATTCAAGCTGTTCGATCGATCGGTCGCGCCGGATTTGCCACGCTTGAACCTTCCTGAACCAGTTCAGATAAGGAGTAATTAAATTGGTGAAAAACTTTTCCAATTCTTCCCAGGAAAATTGACGCTCGAAGATTTTTTCTTCATGGCTATCCAATTGATAGTAGGTCAGATGGATACGGATCTCACTTAACTGCTGTTGCCGGGCGTACATATAAGCATAGCATTGCGCTTGTGCCCAATGGAGCGGATTGTGATCTTCATGCACAAGATCCAGACTCAGCGTAGTTGTTTTAATCTCTTCGATGATGACCGGTTCATGGCTTGCATACAAGCCGTCGATTCGCCCCCGCACTACTAAAGGCGGCTCGGTATCTTCGACCTGACAGGTGACCTCTACTTCAGTATGGTACTCCTCGGGGCGGGAGCGTTGTACGCGTTTATGCCCTTGAGTTCCAAGTTGGGCGCGATCACGCCTTTGAAATCCGCCCATGGACAGATCTCCCGATTGCATGACAAACTCCACCAGACTCCGGACAGAGATGCTGTGGGGCTGATTGACTTCGATCTGTGGGGCGGTATTGGTGTCCATTTTCAATTGAAATTCTAGCATGGGTTTGGGCGTGGACCTGGTCTTGTGCTGTCATATTTAGTTTTTCTTGTTGCCGATTGCCCAGCATAGGACGAGCATTGAGAGCAGTTCTGGTATTGAACAGTGAAATTCGCGTGAATACAGAACGGATATTCTTCAATTAATTAGGTGACATTCTTATTATTCGAGAACGTTGTGCAGACCACAAAATATTCTTATAATTTTTGCTGCATACCTATTTAATTTTACACCTATACAGATTTTGTCCATTTTCTACAGAAAATATCTTTGGTAACCTGACTTATGAGTTGAAAGCAAATAAAAACAAGTGGCATAAGGGTTTTGCGAAGCATTCAATTCCTTCCATCAAAATCCGCAAATAATATTGGTTTTCGTTGTGCCAGTTCAACCCCTTAATGGCTATATATTTTAGCGATATTCTGAAGCAGTTTTTAGATAGAAGGCTGCTTCATCTTCCTTTCTCTCGCGCAAGTAGTACAAACCATTAGGTGTTGGCTCATTTTCAAATCATATTGCAAAAGGTATAAAAATGTCTGAAGGACTGGCAATTGCATTAATCACAGCAGTTACAACCATATTAGCTGCGCTTATTGGCGCATTTGCCACAGTAATTACGGCTGAAAGGAAAAATAAAGATTCGAATTTAAATCAAAGTACAGCAACGACAATTGGCGCAGTTGGACTTGTTGCATCCTTATTTGCTGTTATCGGATTTGTAATAGGTTTGTTCGGTGGAACATTTTTTGTCCAAGAAGTTGCACAGCCCCAACCAACTGAATCAAATACGCCCGTGCCTTCTCTGTATCAATTTACTCAATCTGATATAGATAGCATTATTGGAAGAGATTATTGGAGATGCATGGATGGTAGTCCTCTTGCGATCAGCATAGAACGAGTGCCTCTCAATTACATAGTTGCATTTCCTTTTAGCCGCATAGATACAGATGGTGTTTTTTATCAAGTCGGAGAACAAGTACCAGGCGGCAAACTTGGTACAGGATGGCTTGTTAGTGAATTACCCAATTCGTCATGTACTTCCGAAAGACCTATCGTAAATTCGCAAATTATTGACAACTTATTAGGGCAAGGAAAATGGAAGTGTGTTGGCGGGAACCAACCAAGTGGAGCAGATTTAGCGGTAGTACCTTCGAACTTTGTAGTTCAACGTCCAATTAATTTTGTTGACTCAAATGCTCAAAGATATTATCAAGGTGAAAATGTTCCAGAAGGCGCATTCGCAAGAATTTGGTTTAGCAATGATATTCCCAAAATGAATGCCCGTAAAAAAAACGCACCCATAAAAATACTACCTGACGCTGGGGATCTCTGGCGCAATCGGCAAATACATAAGAATACGATGCTAATTCAATGGATACACTAACCTTTATCACACTAATCACCGCTTTAGCAACACTTATAGGTGCAATAAGCCCTATTATCGTTGCATTCATTCAATCTGGCAGGAACAAGCAACAAAAAAGCATCTTACTGCCACCCGATGTAGTCTTATACCCAAGAACGAAAATAAATTGGTTTGTCGTTTTGTTTTTCGCCGTTGTAAGCGGCGTTGTAGGATATGGCGGAGCAAAGATATTCAAATCTAACCCGTCTTTATCCACTGTTATACCAAGTAATATCGAAACGCCTATATCAACTTCAATATTAACAACTAAAATCCCTATTTCTAATAATCAAATACCCGAAACACCCCTACAGGACTCGTCCGTTTTGTTTGATGAAGATTTTGAGGATGAAAAAGCCCAGAAAATATCTTATATTTCAGGGAGTGGCAAATCATCGCAGATGAAACTGGGAATAAAGTTTACGATATTGATAACTCAAAAAGCTCTGGTTACCCCAAAATAGATTTTGGTTCAAAAGACTGGAAAGACTATGAGGCAAAGTTTAGGGTAAGATTTCTTGAAGGTGATAATCGAGAGGCAATAGTTTACTTTAGGGGAACAAATAATGGCGCATATGTAACTTCAGTAGGTTTAGCGTATACAACTATTAATTACACAATCAACGGCGGCTCTTGGAAAGAAATGATTCTACGCGAATACGATCTTGAAAAGAATATTTGGTATTGGATAAATATTGAAGCTAAGGGCTCTGAAATAAAAATATCCATAAATGACTATGTGGTTATAAACACAGATGACACTCTTTTTAATACTGGATCGATAACCATGCAAGCAGGTCAACATACCCATATGCAAATTGATGATATCCAAGTAACATCTCTTGAAAAGTAAAATAGCCCAACAAAGCGTGCGTCTGACGTTGTGGGCTGCCTGGAGGGCGTGCGCATCCCCAAGCAGTTTCACAAGCCTTATTATTTTTCTGGCGTGGACGGCTTCGCCGTCCACGCCCCAGTTGTCGAGCTTGCCGAGATACAATGCAGGTAACTCAAACCATTCGGCGCTTTGCCGAAACATAAAGATAGTGATACATAATCCCAAAAGGAATGTTCCGACAGCAGGAGGTGAGAAATAATGAAAAAAATATATAACATCACAATCAAAAGCTTTTTTATCGCCACAATAATTATGGGCTGCTCGCCAATAGCAGCCTCACCAGAAGATAACGGCTTACCTTCTAAGCCTCAAAACTATCGGGTAGAAATAATTGATCTTTCCGAGCCTGTTTATGAAACGATACGCACTGAGAATATAGAACAGCCAAACTGCAACGGAACAGGGGACGTTGATAATGTAGTTGAACGTACGATGGGAATCAATCATTCAATTGAAGTGGGACTTGGTCTAACTGTGGATATTGACGGCAAACTCGAATTATTTGGAACGGGCGTTGATTTAGGGGCAGCAATTTCAAACGAGCTTGGATATCAGTATGGAGTAATTGAAAGTATTTCACGCTCAATCACAGTACGAGCCGCGCCCAAAACTCATGTAATACATACAGTCAATTAAGTGAAGTCTGTGAATCTGGTACAGCCAGAGTAAGTTCTAACGGCGAGTCAATTGATATTCCATTTCGATTTAGAGCCAACTTCTCTATCGACCTTTTAGATAGCACCCTTGTTAGCTGCGAAACCGGGCTGGCTTTAGTAACTCAAACTGTTGTTCAACCGATAACTCAACCAACTTCAACCACATCAAGTTCTATTCCGCAACTTATTGGAACAATTACAGTCCCTGCTTATAGCGCGTCTGGGATTAATTACAAAGCACCGGAATCAGGTATGTATTCCTTAAGTATACTGATTCGGCATTTACTGCTTATAACGGGTGTTGGTCAACACAAATTGTAAGTTATCTTGGTCCTGTTCCTCAATGGAAAGATAGCGAAAATTTAGATTTTGACAATGCGCTATTTGCTATTGGCACAGCTGTTTGTTCTTCAACAAAAGAAATTGCTATTAATCGCGTACAAGGTCAACTTGCGACTGCTAAATTAAATAAAGACGATGTCATCACTGTAGTCACGGGAGACTCTTATCATTCTGATAATATTGGTTCGATTGTTTTAGAGATTTATTTCCTTCCAAAATAATTGAGTCTTACACCCAAATACGCACCCAACAAAGCGTGCGCCTAACGTTGAGGGCTAGCCGCAAACCGGTTAGCCCGCTCAATAATCGCATTGGAATGAGATATTGTTTTCACCTGGAGACTGTAAATGAAATTGCGCTTAATCCGCCACGCAACTCTTCAAGTTGAATTTGCCGGTCAACAATTATTGATCGATCCTCTTTTGGCAGAGCCAAGGGTTTATCCTTCCCAAACCTTTGGAAAAACTGCTGCACGAAACCCCATGGTGCCTTTGCCTTGTGCCGTAGAAACATTGCTTCAACCAGATATCCTTGTGGTGACCCATTCTCACTTTGATCACTTCGACCCCGTTGCAATTGACCGCTTGCCGAAACAGCTCCCTCTCATTTGTCAACCTGCTGATCAAGCACAATTTGCAGGCTATGGTTTTACCCAGGTGATTCCTGTTACATCCTCGCCTGTCACTTTGGAAAATCTACAATTCTTTCGAACAGAAGGCAGACATGGTAAAGGCATTCTTGGGAGCGCAATGGGACACGTGTCTGGCTTCATTATCAAGGCGAACCAGGAACCGCTGCTCTACATTGCTGGCGACACGATCTGGGGACCAATGGTACAAGCGGTTTTGGAGCAATATCACCCCGATGTGATCGTCCTCAACACCGGGGCTGCACAACTCAATGTGGGAGCCCCCATTACGATGACTGCCGATGATGTAGTCAAAGTATGTCAGGCAGCGCCGCAAGCAAAAATTGTTGCTGTTCATTTAGAAGCCATCAATCACTGTCGTTTGACAAGGCAGGCGCTGACAGACCATTTAGCCAAAGCCCAAGTAGCCAACCAGGTAAGCATACCGACGGATGGGGAACTGATGACTTGGTAAGTGGGTCGCTCGAATTGGTTGGAACTTGTATGTAAATATGGATTGAATTCCTCGTTTCGTACGCTGACGTACAAATACCTTGTGCGTCAGCTTTTCATTTAAAAGGGTGCTTCTTATCTCCCTGAAGCAGTTGTGTTTTTTGGCAAATAACGCCGCAAACCCTGACTCACAAAGGGATGACGATTGTAAATTGACAAAACCCTTACGGTCGAATATCATCAACGGACAGTAGCCTCAAATAGAGAGGGACGCTGCGCACGAAAGCGCAACGGATGGGGACGGTTCGTGACTCAATTACCCACCGCCTGCGCAGGTCAGTTTGCGCGGGCGGTTTTGTTTAGCAAAATTATTTCTGTGAATATATGAATTTCGCAAATCGTTCTAACTTTGATTTTCTTAATAAGTCCAACGAGCAACTTGCTCGCCTAGGTTCGCTTGCCGAGAAATATTATGCTGACGACCCAAATACCAGCCTGATCAAGATGTGTGGCAGTTTGGGGAGTTGCTTGCAAAGCATGCTGCTACACAGATGGGGTTATATACAACAGAACGAGAAGAAAGCCAATATGAATTGTTGCGTCGCTTGAGAGATGAGAAAGTTCTGCCCGTTTATTTTTCAGTTGTTTGACCAGTTGCGGTATTTTTGGAAATACCGCAATCAACGCTAATCAGGGGAGATCAGGCAACAAAGCGCTGAATAATATCCTGGAAATGGGATGGCAGTTGGGTGTTTGGTTTCAACGCACGTTTGCAAAGCCAGACTTCAAGGGCGGGATGAGTTTGTTCCACCTTCTGTAATTAATGAAACAGATGCACTGCAAGAAAACGCAAACAGCTCTCGCTACACAGGTGGAAGCAGCAAACGCCAAAGTAGAAGCCTTGCTTCAGAAGGCGGCAAACAGGAAGCGACAAAGAAGAAATCTGCCACTTTGAAATATCGTCAGGCGGCGGTCAACGCCAGCCAGTTGATGTTTCTGGATGAAGCGCAGACACGCCAGATCATTGATGCACAATTGCGCGCGGCAGGATGGGAAGCAGACACGGTTCGCCTGCGCTACAACAAGGGGACCCGCCCCCGAACGCGGCAGGCATTTGGCGATTGCGGAGTACCCCTATGCCAGCGGACCGCAGACTTGTGGTTGTTCATTGGTTTGATGCCTGTGGCGGCGGTGGACATAAGCGTATAAATGTGGATGTTTCCTCAAAGTTAGTTCAATCAAGCGCTTCTAGCCGCGGCTTTACCTTGACAAATGAAATGCAATCACCAGGTGGCGCATGGGGCGAGTACCATGTTCCGTTTGCGTTCTCCACCAATGGTAGACCATACTTGAAGCAACTGGAAACCCAAAGCGGAATCTGGTTTGTGGATTTGAGGCGTTCAACCAATTTGGGGCATGCATTAGATGGATGGTACACGCCTGAAGGTTTGAAGGAGCTTCTCAAACGTGATGAAGCTGCCGCACACCAGCAATTGCAGGCGGAGCCGTTCGATTATGGTTTCACTCTGCGCGATTATCAAAGAAAAGCCATCCGCGCCGCGGAAAATGGCATTGCCGAAGGGCGCCGCGAAATGCCGCTGGCAATGGCAACGGGTACAGGCAAGACCAAGACCTGTATTGCATTAATGCATCGCTATTAAAGACACAGCGTTTCAAGCGAATTCTGTTCTGGTTGACCGCGAAGCTTTGGGCGAATAGGCGCAATCTTTCAAAGATACCCGCATATGGACAGCATTCAAAAGTTTGCGGATATCTTTGGTATCAAAGAACTTAACGAAACCACGCCTGATGGCGATACAGCCGTCATATTGCCACAGTGCAGGGAATGCTTAAGCGGGTGTTGTATCCCTCTGAGAATGCGACGACTCCCACGGTGGATCAGTATGACTGCATTGTGGTGGACGAATGCCATCGCGGATATTTACTTGACCGTGAACTCCAGACACGGGAACGACCTCCGCAGTTATGAAGATTACGTCTCGAAGTATCGGCGGTGATCGAGTATTTTGATGCGGTCAAAGTGGGCTAACGGCGACACCTGCCCTGCAAAACCACACAGATCTTCGGTGCGCCGATCTATACTTACACGTATCGTGAAGCCGTCATTGACGGATATTTGGATCGACCACGAGCCACCGATTCAGATCAAGACAAAGTTACTGGAAGATGGCATTACATGGAAGGCATGAAGAAGTGTGGTCTTTGACCCACGCACTCAGATGATCGAACTACACCATGTCTGATGGTGTTCATTTGGAGGTGGATGAGTTCAATCGCAAGGTCATCACCAAGCCGTTCAATACGGTAGTGCAAGTATCTGGCGCAGGAGATCGACCATATTCAAAGCAAAAGACATTGATCTTTTTGTGTGAACGACAAACATGCGGACCTGGTCGTAGACTTGTTGAAGAAAGCCTTTCAAGACCAATATGGCAGCGTGACGATGATGCAGCGGTGAAGATCACAGGCACGGTATAAGCCATTGAGCTTGATCTGACGTTACAAGAACGAACATAACCCGACCATTGCTGTGACGGTGGATTTACTAACTACAGGCGTGGATGCCGGAAATCTGCAACCTGGTTTTTCTCCGCCGCGTGAACAGCCGTATTTTTATTCGAGCAAATGTTGGGGCGCGCCACCCGCCTGTGCCCCGAAGTGGAAAAGGAAACCTTCTGGGTGTTCGATGCGGTGCGATTGTATGGGATGCGTTGGAAGATGTGACTACCATGAAGCCTGTAGTGGTAGACCCAACTTGTCTTTCAGCCAGTTGATGGCGGAACTGACCAGTGTGAGCGATGAAAAAGCGCAGCAACTTCTCAGACAGCACCCTTGCCAAGTTCCAGAGAAAGAAGCGCCATTGAGTGAGGAAAATGCAAGGATTTTGAAACCGTTGCAGGCTTGAGCCCAGAAGCGCTTGGTCGGGAGTTGAGGCAAATGCCGCTCGATCAGGTGGCGGCTTGGTTTGCGAAACTTACTGGGAGAAATCCTTTGACCGGATCAACTCCTAGCCAGCAACCAATTTGACGGCCGAACAACCAGATCAGTTTTGGCGGAGCGCGGCTATGGCAGCGCCGCAAAGCCCGAAGATTATTTGAAGGCATTTGGTGAGTTTATCAAGACCCATCGTGATGAAATCTCGCGCTTTTGACGGTGCTGACCCGCCCGCGTGAGTTGACTCGCAAGCAGTTGCGTGAATTGGCGATGGAGTTGGACAGGGCGGGTTTTAGCGAACGAATGTGACGATCGCCTGGCGCGAGATGACTAATCAAGAGATCGCGGCGCACATTGTTGGGTTTATTCACATTGCCACAGGTGACCCAGTTTGTGCCGTATGATGAGCAGGAGTGGGCACACCAGAAATGCTGGCGCACGAACATGGACGACCCCACAAAAGGATTGGTTTAAAACGCATTGCAGCGCAACCAAAAGCGAATGTGATCGTGGATCGTGACGCACCTGATGACCCTGACTCCGATCTTTGCTCGCGATGGCGGCGGTTTTGCGCGGCTGGATAGAATGTTTGACGGGCAGTTACTGATACGCTCGAAACAAAATGAACGATTTGATCTGGAAGAAGGAATGATTGATGATTACGTTTACCTTTGCAGGTGATGAATCGGGCGATTTCAGTTTCAAATTCGAAAAGGCGCGTCGCGTTATGTGGTCGTTACCGTCATTGCCACTCCCGACCCGGCGCTCGAAGCAAGAAGCGCTGATTCAAATTGCTGATTTGGTGGCGGGTTCCATTTTGGTGCGCGATATGTAACCAGAGCGCAGTTTGCGATTTGATTGGTGGAAAAATTGTGAGGTTGATTGAATATCATTAAAATAACCCGCCTCGCTATCCCTTTCATCACTTATAGATGAGGGCAGGCAGCCACAAGGGCTACTTTTCGCGAGACAGGATGAGCGATCAAAAACGCTTTGACCATTGATTTCATCCACTGGCACTTTTATTATACAATAAGTCGCTCTGGAAGACAAAATTCCAAAAGATTAGTTAAACATAAAGGTACACAAAGGTTTTTCCTTCTGTGACCCTTTGTGGTCAAAAAAGGAAACTCACTTTGACCCTCCTAACCCAGAACGTAACCTGAAGACATCGTTGCTAAACTTTGAATTTGTGCAAACGTTGAAAGACGATGGCGTGTCCCATCACAGTATGTCACTGAATTGACCTATTTGGTGTTCCCGAAAAATGGCAAATAGACCGATACCGAAAAGAGTTCCTTCAGGCTATCGCTGGATGATCTGGAGACGGAAGAGCGCGCCTGAGCGAAGCGGATTTTATAAACTACTGTTGATCCATTTCGGCGATCACGGTCCTTGTTGACGCGTGAGATTTTCGCGAATGCCAGTCCGTTCATCAAGAAGCCGACCAGGCTGATTTTGCGTGACGGAGATCGACAAGCTGATTGGTACAACGCCCGCAAGGAAGGCATGGGCGATCTGCGTGCGGAAGGCTTGCTTGAGAAGAACGCCAACGAGAAGAAATCTGGCGCGGGGGCAGTATTTCACGCCGCGTCCAGCTGGACTTGACAGCATGGCGGCGATGATGGAACGGTCGCCGTAGGATACTGTTCAAGACCCGGCAGCAGGCAGCCTGGTGGATTCTTGATCGCCGCCAATCGGCATCTCCTGAAAAATAGCGACTTCTGATCTGTGGACGGAGTCGCAGCAGCGGAAATATCGTCACAAGACTTTACGGATGGAATTTCTGCAGTATACGCACCGTCTGGCGTTGGTGAACCTGATGCCGCACGGGCTCGAGCCACCGCCGCGGCAGGTATCCGCTACGGTGGATACGCCCGCCTGGAGGGGAGCCGCCCTGCCCAAAGCCAATACGCCCATCCTCACCAATCCGCCGTTTGGGATTCGAAGAAGGGCGGCGGCTGCCCACGCGTATGATCTCACCTTCCCACCGGCAACAAGCAGTTTCCGCTTTGTTGTTATTGGCCATCTCGTGCTGAAAGCGGGCGGACGCGCCGCGGTGGTTCCGCCTGATAACGTCTTGTTTGAAGCCAACACGGGAAGACAGATCCGCGCCGACTTGATGGAGTGCAACCTGCACACCATTTTGCGCCACCGAGCGGGAATTCTTACGCGCAGGGCGTGAAGACCAACGTACTGTTTTACCGCGGCGAAAGCGAGCGGGGCAACACGAAGGAAGCGGTAAGTGGTGACGAGAAGCGCGCCATCATGCCGAACTTTGGCAAGCCGACTGAATTCACGCGCGAGTGCTTCAGGGATTGAGAAGGCGTTTCGCGATGACCTGCTTGGTGGAACTTGAAGAAACGCAAGGATACCGGCGAAGAGGACGTTCCCGCCGCTTCACTCGGACTGATAGCGGTTCGCGGCGACAACTTGAGTATTGCCTGGCTGAAAGACGACTTTCACCAACCGCCGCCGAAGATTTACCTGAACCCGAAGCCCTGGCAGAAGAAGCCTTGGGAGAACCCGGAAGCGGCGATGGCTGAACCGCAGTATCTTGATTGAACTGGGCGATGAGGCGGGCAGTGAGTGATTTGCCTG